>CANMYO010000002.1 GCA_947502145.1 uncultured Paracoccaceae bacterium
CCGAACCCGAACCCGAACCCGAACCCGAACCCGAACCCGAACCCGAACCCGAACCCGAACCCGAACCCGAACCCGAACCCGAATCCGAACCCGAACCCGAACCCGAACCTGTCGTGGTAGAGCGGGAGGAGCAGGCGAGCGTGCCAGGCGCAACGGACACGCCGGAACCCGCTCCGGCTGATGATGACGGGTTGAGCGATGCTGAGATCGACGATCTCGCCGCTGAGTTGGAAGACCAGATTGAAGCCGTGGCCGAGGCCGCCGCGGCACCACCTGCACGCGCGGCTGTGGTCGCGCCCATGACCACGCTGACCCCCTCTGCCTTGGACGCACCGCCAGAGGAAACCGCTGAAAAGTCAGGCATAATCGGGCGACTGTTTGGACGCGAAAAGAAACCCGTCGTGCGCCGCGTGTTGGATGACGACATGCTTGAGCAGCTCGAAGAGCTGTTGATTACGGCTGACATGGGGGTGGACACGGCGCTGCGTGTGACCGCCAATATGGCAGAGGGGCGGCTTGGGCGGAAACTGTCGGTGGACGAGATCAAGGGCCTGCTGGCAGATGAGGTGACCCGGATCATGGAGCCCGTCGCGCGGCCGATGCCGCTTTACACCCACAAGCCGCAGGTAGTGCTGGTGGTTGGCGTGAACGGGTCGGGAAAAACCACGACAATCGGCAAACTTGCCAGCCAGTTCAAGGCCGCCGGCAAGTCGGTTGTCATTGCGGCGGGCGATACGTTTCGCGCCGCGGCGGTCGAACAATTGCAGGTCTGGGGTGATCGCGCCGGGGTGCCGGTGCTGACAGCGCCAGAGGGGTCGGACCCTGCGAGTCTTGCCTTTGATGCGATGACACAGGCGCAGGCGGATGGTGCCGATCTGTTGATGATCGACACCGCGGGGCGGTTGCAAAACCGCAGCGATCTGATGGAAGAATTGTCCAAGATTGTACGGGTCATCCGCAAGAAAGACCCCGACGCGCCGCATAATACATTGTTGGTTCTTGACGCCACAACGGGGCAAAATGCCCTGCGACAGGTCAAGGTTTTTCAAGAACTTGCGGATGTCTCAGGCCTCGTGATGACGAAACTGGACGGGACCGCCAAGGGCGGAGTTCTGGTGGCGCTTGCCGATCGGTTCGGACTGCCGATCCATGCCATCGGAGTGGGCGAACAGATCGATGATCTGGCCCCCTTTGACCCCGAGGATTTCGCAGATGCGCTGGTGGGGCGGGACCAATGAGGCTGGCGTTCGCCTTGAGCGTTTGTGCCGCGCCGGTTTGGGCGATGGAGCCGATGACCCAGTCCGATTGCACCAATGGATGGCTGACCATCACCGATATTCTTTTTGACATGGTGCCCTTTGCAACGCCTGAAACCGAAGCCGAACGCGAAGCGGCCAAAAGTGTGAAGTCCGGCGTGACGTCTGAAGGGTGGTGCGTCATTGATTCCGATCAGCCGGGGCTGGAAGGGGCGCAGTTTGACCTGCTTTATTGGCAGGCCGACGGCATTGCAGGATTTGTCGAGGGGCAGGCTATGCCCTCTGCGCTTCGCGTGCGGATGGAAGGGTTCCAGACTGATGATGCCTTTGCGGAACCGCTGACCGTCAGTTTCGCTTTGCAGCATGTACAGGACGCGGGATTGCTTCTTGTCGAGGATCTGACCCTGCGCAATGAGGCGGGGCGCGGATTGGCCGCCACAGCGGTGATTGCGGGGGCATATTTCAGTTCGGTCGGGACGGCTGTGTCAAGCATCGGTGGGCTGCGGCTGACCCAGTTTGAATCCAAGGCCGACCTGTGGCCGATCGAAGGCGCCGACGACCCGACACAGATGGACGGTGATGTTCTGCGCGCATTGGCCGAGGTGCTGGACGTTGGCCAGATTGACGAGGATAGCCGCGCTGCGCTGGTGGCGCTGGCGGATGATGTGCCCAATGCGGTGGGACAACTGGACCTGAGCTATGCCTCTGAAAACGGGCTGGGCCTGTTTCAATTTGCCGCGGCAAGCGCACGGCTAGACAGTTATCCGGACGAGGGCGTTGCGGGCGCTATCGCCTTCGGATTGTCAGGCGCACGGATTGGTGTTGAATGGCGGCCGGAGTGACGCGGCGCGCAAGGAGTTTGAGATGAGCGACAAGAAGATCAATCCGATCTTGCGGCAAGTGCTGGAGCTTGGCCCGACGATTGTGTTCTTTCTGATTTACCTGCGTATCAGAGACAACACCTATGTCTGGGGCGGGACCGAATATACCGGGTTCATTGTCGCGACGCTGATCTTTGTGCCAATCCTGCTGATCGCGATGGCCGTGCTTTGGGCATTGACCCGCTCGTTAAGCCGGATGCAGATCTTTACGGCATTCATGGTGATCTTTTTCGGCGGGCTTACCGCCTGGTTCAATGATGAGCGGTTCTTCAAGATGAAGACCAGCATCGTTTATGGCTGTTTCGCCGTGATACTGGGGATCGGGCTGATGCGTGGGCAAAGCTATCTGGAATGGATCATGGGAGAGTTTCTGCCGATGAAACCCGAAGGCTGGATGATCCTGACCAGACGTCTGACGGTGATGTTTGCAGTCCTTGCTGTCGCCAACGAGCTGATCTGGCGCACGCAGTCCACCGATCTGTGGGTCAAACTTGAGACCTTTGCCTTTCCAGCCGTGCTGTTTCTGTTCCTCTGGGGGCAGATTGTGGCCTTGCAGAAGTATCTGATCGACCCAAATCAGTCGTCCTAGCGCATTTCCTGCAGCCCGGCAGAACTGAACCTTTGGCGAAGGCCGGGGCGCTTTGCATAGCGCAGGGCGTCGACAAGTCGCAGGCTGATCATCGGTGTAAAGGATATGCCAGCGCGGCCGGCGGCCGCCCACCGCACAACCCCGGTCACACGGTCAGCGCTGGCGATGATGGTCACCTTGTCGCCGCGTTTGAGCGTGCCATCACCGCAGATCCGCGCACCGGTTTCATTGACATCAATGACCTGTGCCTTGGATTTTCCTTCACCAGACAGAATTTCGACCGGAAATTCGGTTGGATAACGGTGGCGCCGATACTGCTGGACCATTTGATTGCAAGCTCCTTTGCAGCCAAAGCTATCAGGGCAAGGTAAATGCAAAGTTAGCCCTTTGAATTTTAATGATTTGCTGGCGGAACCCTTCGTGAAACGCAGGGCGATGGCTTTGCCACGGGTGGGTTGACGCACCCTGATCGGCGGCGTATTTCCCTAAGCGTGGCGATTTGTTACCGGATTGCGGGCCACGTTAAACATTCCGCTAAAAGGGTCTGGGCTTACCCCGATACCTGTTCCGGTGTCGGGGTTTTGTTTTGGCGAAAGGGCCAGAAATGAAGAAGTTGAACAAGCGCACGATTGCCGTGCATGGTGGTGCACGCCGCAGCCAATATAACGAGGTTTCAGAGGCGATTTTCCTCACGCAGGGCTTTGTTTATCCCACGGCAGAGGATGCAGAGGCGCGATTCCTGCAGGCCGGTCCGGACGAATTTATCTATGCCCGTTACGGCAACCCCACGGTTGCGATGTTCGAAGACCGGATGGCGGCAATGGAGGGGTCCGAGGACGGCTTTGCCACCGCCTCTGGCATGGCTGCGGTGAATGGTGCGCTGACCGCGATGTTGAAGGCGGGCGACCATGTGGTTTCGTCCCGCGCGCTGTTTGGCTCCTGCCTTTATATCCTGGAAGAGGTGCTGGCGCGTTTTGGCGTTGAGGTCAGCTTTGTTGACGGCACCGACCTGGCGCAGTGGGAGGCCGCTATCCGGCCTGACACAAAGGCAGTCTTCTTTGAAAGCGTTTCAAATCCGACGTTGCAGGTGATTGATATTACAGGCGTTTCCAAGCTGGCCCATGCGGTCGGCGCCACCGTGATCGTGGATAACGTCTTTGCCACGCCGGTGTTTTCGCGCGCCATCGCGCAGGGCGCTGACGTTGTGGTTTATTCGGCGACAAAACACATCGATGGGCAGGGCCGGGCACTTGGCGGGGTCATCCTTGGGACGCGGGAGTTTATCCGCGGCACGGTTGAGCCCTACATGAAGCACACCGGCGGATCGATGTCGCCCTTTACCGCCTGGATGATGGTCAAAGGTCTTGAGACAATCGACCTGCGGGTTCGTACGCAGGCGTTTTCGGCGCAGTTGTTGGCCGAGCGGCTGCAGGGGCATAAGGCCTTGAAAAACGTGATTTATCCGGGGCTGGATACGCATCCGCAGCAGGCGCTTGCGACGGCGCAGATGGGGGCCGGTGGGACCGTGTTGTCATTTGACTGTGGGACACAAGAGGCCGCGTTCAAAGTGCTGAATGCGCTGAATATCGTGCTGATTTCCAACAACCTGGGCGATGCGAAATCCATTGCAACACATCCCGCGACCACGACGCATCAGCGGTTGCCTGACGACCAAAAGGAGATGCTGGGCATTACCCCCGGCCTGGTCCGGTTGAGTGTCGGGCTTGAGGATGTCGAAGACCTGACCGCCGACCTTCTGGGCGCATTGGGTTAATGCGCAAAATGCGCGGGCGCTATTAGCGCCTGCGCGGTCCAATTTCTGGTTTTGGTGCTTTGCCGGGCTGGATGCACCGGTGGAGTGCGGAAAAGGTCAGGGAGACCTGACTTTGTGAATTGTTAACCCGACGTTAAGCTCTCGTATGTTTTAGCGAGGGGTTTCAAGATGACTATCTTAATTAATTCAAGCGTTGGTGCGGTCACAGTCAATTCGGCTGAGCATCGCGTGATCGGGCCAAACGGGGTCGTTATGGGTACCGGGACGGCCGTCGATTTCAGCTTCAGCAGCGATCTCTACAGCATGTCAGTCATGGGACTGGTGTCTGGGGGTTCAAGGGGCATTCGCATTCGGGAGAACGACTTCCTTGAAGTGATGCAGGGGGGCGTTGTGGAGTCGCGTGACAATGACGATGGTTACGCAATCAACGTTTCTGGCGAAAACGCGATGGTCAACATTTCCGGCGATGTCCGGAGCGACGATCTTGGACTGGTCGGGTCAATCAATTCGGACAACCTCCTTGTGAATATTTCGACGACGGGCACAATATCAGGCGGTTCGGACCATGGTGAGCTGGTCAACAATTATTCTGCCGCCATCGCGCTTTTTGGTGATGGCAGCGTCGTGAAAAACTTTGGCACGATCATCGGCAACAAGAACCTGACGACGGGCGAAACAATTGCCTTTACCAATGCCGTTTATGACGGGACCGCATCCGACTTTTTTGACCTTGATAGTGTGTACGCTGCGACCTTCGTGAATGGCGGCACGGTCATTGGTGATGTGCTGTTTCAGGCCGGTGTCGACATCTATCGCGGCGTGGGGCAGGGCCATGTTGACGGTGTTGTCCGCATGGGCAAGGCAGATGACATGTTCTACGGCAGCGAAGCCGCTGATTCCGCCTTTGGCGAAACCGGGGCCGATATCATGTCAGGGTTTGGCGGCAATGACCGGCTGAACGCAGGCAAGGGCAATGATGAGATGCGCGGCGGCTATGGCGCTGATCTGCTGGTTGCGGGCGGCGGGAGCGATGATCTGCGCGGCGGGCGTGGCGACGATACGCTAAGCGGTGGTGACGGTATTGACACGCTGAACGGCGGTCGGGGCGACGACAAGAACACCGGTGGTGCTGGCAATGACACCTTTGTTTTTCAAGGAAAATTCGGCGATGATATTATCATGGATTTCTCGGGCGCGAGCGGCGAGAAGATTGATTTGTCGCGGGTGCATAACATCCGCAACTTCAATGATCTGTCGAACAACCATCTGCGGAACGTGAATGGCGATGCCGTGATCACGGATGGGGACGGCAATTCGATCACGCTGGATGGGTTTGCAGCCGGAGCGCTTCAGGCCAGCGACTTCATCTTTTAAGGCTGTCCGCGCCTTTTGCGGTGACAAGTGTTTGCGCCCGCCTGTCGGAGGGTGCAAACTGCACTGCGGCTGGAGGCGAGGGCCCTTTGAATGACTGATCCACGTGCAGACCTGTCACGTATTTATTGGCAAAACGTTGGGGAAACACCGGCGCAACCCCATATTGGGGATCATGATGTGCCAAAGGAGGCCCCATCCATGAACATCCACGCCAATGATATTGACCGTGAACCCAGCCGGACCGAAGCCGAAGCCGCGCTTGCCTTGCTGCGGCGCTGGGCGGGGGATGTGAGCGCGGAGGAGATCGCGGCGCTTGATCCGCTGGTCAGCCGATTGATTCCGGGGCAGGAGGTTTCGAACTATCCGGCACTGGCGCGGGCCTATCCAGAGGATTTTGCCGTTGATGAGGCCTATAAAGCCTCAATGCCGGATTTACAGAACGGGCCAAGCAGCCTGATCCGGGGGGCACAGCAGCAAATTCAGCATGTGGGAATCAGCAACTTTCGCCTGCCGATCCGGTTTCACACCCGTGATGGCGGCGATCTGACGCTGGAAACCAGTGTGACCGGGTCGGTGTCGCTTGAGGCGGAAAAGAAGGGCATCAACATGTCCCGGATCATGCGCACGTTTTACAAGCATGCTGAAGAGACGTTTTCGTTTGAGGTGATCGAACGGGCGCTGGATGCCTACAAGACCGACCTCGACAGCTTTGATGCGCGCATTCAAATGCGGTTTTCCTTTCCGATGAAGGTCGACAGTTTGCGGTCCGGTCTGGCGGGGTATCAGTATTACGACATCGCGCTTGAGCTGATCGAGCAGGCCGGGGTCCGGCGCAAGATCGTGCATCTGGATTATGTCTATTCCTCGACCTGTCCCTGTTCGCTGGAGCTGTCCGAACATGCCCGGCAGTTTCGCGGGCAATTGGCGACGCCGCATTCGCAGCGCTCGGTTGCGCGGCTGTCCGTGCTGCTGGAGCCGGGGCAGGATGTGCTGTGGTTTGAAGATCTGATTGACCGGGCACGGGCGGCGGTGCCAACCGAAACGCAGGTCATGGTCAAGCGCGAGGATGAACAGGCCTTTGCCGAGCTGAATGCGGCCAATCCGATTTTTGTCGAAGACGCGGTGCGCCTGTTTGCCGAGCAATTGCAGTTGGATCAGCGGGTCGGCGATTTTCGCGTGTTGGCCAGCCATCAGGAAAGCCTGCACAGCCATGATGCGGTCAGCGTGCTGACAGAGGGGGAGACCTTTGCTGCGGCCAGCCTTGATCCGCGTCTGTTCACCTCACTTTTCCACGTTGGCTAGCGCGCCGTGCCGGATCAGGCTGTCCGTTGCAGAAACAGGTAGCCGGGTGTCTTGACCTCGGTGCGCCAGCGGGTGCGGTGCGCTGCGATGACCCGTGAGAGGTCAGGGATATTCGCGTTTTCGTCCGCGATCAGCATCCAACCGTTGTCGTCGACATGGTCGAGTAGCCGGTCCATCACGCGATGGCGCGGTTCCGGGTCCAGCATGTGCAGCGTGCGATCAATCAGGATCACGTCATAGGTGCCATGCGGCTGGAACCCGGTAAGGTCCGCGACGATCCCTTGCACATCAAGGTTTTCCGCCGCTGCCGCAGCGGTCAGGTCGCGGATGCCATTGGCCGACAGGTCGACGCCGGTGACGTGGTGGCCCGCCCGCGCAATGAACAGCGCATCGCGGCCCTGGCCACAGCCGACGTCCAGCACGCGGCAGTTTTGCCCCTTGAGGCGGTCAAAGAAGTCGACGAATATGGCCGTAGGCTGGCCCAGAGCATCGCGCGTTTCCCCGTAAAGTTTGTCGTAATCATATGCCATGGAACACGTATACAAGACCCGCGGCGGCCTGGCTAAGTCATTTTGCACTGCACTGCACAGGTCAGGCAGAGGCGTCATTGCGTGCCCGGGTTTGGCGCAGGGCCTGTTCGATGATCAGCGATCCATAAGCGGCATTGGCATGCAGGATGTCATCTTGCGGCTGGGCCAGGCGGTCTTGCCCCGACAGCCGGATTGCCCCCTTGGTGAAGGCGGGCAGGGTCAGCACGTCACGGGTAATGGTTTGCGGCGGCTGTTGCAGGAACGTCGCGCCCATGGCCTCGCAGATCACACTGGCGTTGCTGTCGTAGTCCCGTGACAGCTGCGCCGCATCACCCTGCCAGATGGCTGTCTTGACACCACCAAGGCTGGTCTTGCCGCGGTCCTCCATCAGCGCGATGCCGGTGCGCGGCTGGCTGGCGACAAGGATCGGGGTCTTGGTGCCGTGGGACAGGTGGCGCACCAGTTTGCCCGCCAGCGTGCGCATCAGGATGCCCTGCAACATCGCCGCAAAGGCGGCTTTAGAGACAAGCGCAAAGTCGAGTCCTTCGAAACTGTCGCGTGCCGATATCGAGGGCAGATCAAAGTAACGCGCCTTGGCATAGATGAACGCGGCACGCGACAACGCCATGCCGCAACCGGTGATGACAATGGCATCTTGCGCGTTGAGGTCGGTTTCCATTGGCATGCCAAGGCGTTCGAATGAGGTGATGGTATCCTTGGTGCGCGGACGCAGGACACCGCCATCAACCGATGTCTGCAACAGCAATTCATCATGTGCGCCAATGAATGTTGCCGCAAGATCCGTCCATTTACCACCATAGCGCTTGTGGCCGTCCTTGACCGCGGCCAGATGCGAATTGCCCATAAAGCAAAGTTTTGAGGTCATTTCGAAAAGGCCTGCAGCAAGAGTTCGTCACAGACCAGATCGTCATCTTCGTCGCCGTCATCATCTGGCGAGGGGGCGGTGTCGGGCGCAGGATCGTGGGTGCCGTCAAGCAGGTTATGGGCGGTCAAGAAGATGCCCATGACCTTTTCCACGCCCTCTGTCCGCACGCTGCGCATATTGGGTTCAAACCACGGGCCGCCCGACGCGGGGGCGGTGATGATTTCGAAACTTGGAAAGTAATCCGTGTCGTCGGTGGTGGCGACAAATTCACCTGCCGCCGCACGCAGCACCGCCTTTGAATAGGTCGTGGCGGTCAGGACGTGATCCTCTGCCGCGGTTGCTGTGAGCGGCACCGGAGAGACGGTGAGCAGAATTTCAATCCCGGGGCGGATCGCCTGCAGGATGGCCTGAATTTCATGCAGATCAGCCAGCACCTCGGCTTGGGTGAAATTGCGAAAGATGTGCTTTCCGGGGTCGTATTGTCCGCCAGCCACACCGGGGCAAACCGGAAAGACCCGCCCGCTGTCGCGGTCTTCCCATGTTTCGGTCAGCCCAAGGGTAAAGACAAAGACGTCCGTGCGCCCCAACATGCCGCGCAGGGCTTCGATGTGCTGGGTGCGAAGGGCGTTCACCTCGGCAGCGCTGGCAAGTCCGTCAGGTTCAACGGTGGGGCGCAGCCCGTCGACAAACCGATCCCCAAGCGGCCAGACATGGGCGGTATCCACACGCCCGGTGTGCACCTCTTGCAGCAGTTGCAGCAATTGGCGCGCGGTGTAGATGTTGCCGTAACGTCCTGAAAACAGGCCATATTGAAAGCGCCGTGCGATATTCTCGGTCATGCCGCGCGGGCGGGGCTCGCAGTTCAGCACCCGACAGCCCGCCGCCTTGAGGTAGGTGCCGATATGCTGGGCAAAGCAGCTGCCCGCAGTGGCAACACGTGTCTGGGCGTCAATGGCAAAGCGTGGCTGGTAAAGCCCGGGAAAGGCGTCGCGGTCAGCCTCAGCCACTGCAGTGCGCCAGAATGCGCGGCTGGGCAGGTCGGTATAGGGATGGGACATGGTGACGCTCGTTTTTCATGCAGCGTAGGGCGCGGGGCGAAGAGGCTCAATAGTTGTTTTCGAAAGGTCGCACGGGCTGTTGCACTGCTTGACAGCGTGAAACGAAGCGGCCACCGATGGCGTATGATTGACTTGCGTCCGATTGGATATGTGATTGGCCTGCTGGTGGCCGCCCTGGGGGTCACGATGCTGGCCCCCCTGTTGGCGGATGTGCTGGCGGGGAACGGGCATTGGCCGGTCTTTGTCGAGGCAGCGATCATCACGGTGCTGACCGGCGGGCTGTTGTCGGGGGCCTGTGCCAACGGGGTGTCGGCGGCGCTGAACCTTCGCCAGACGTTCCTTTTGACCACGCTGGTCTGGCTGTTGTTGCCGCTGTTTGGCGCGATCCCCTTTGTGCTGGGCGCGACCAATGCCAGTTTCACCGATGCCTTTTTCGAGGCGATGTCGGGGTTGACGACGACCGGGTCCACGGTGTTCAGCGGGCTTGAGGCGCTGCCGGAAGGGCTGAAGCTGTGGCGCGCGATCTTGCAGTGGCTTGGCGGGGTAGGGATCATTGTTGTCGCGATGGTGTTCCTGCCGGAGCTGCGGGTCGGGGGGATGCAGATCTTCCGGTCAGAAGCCTTTGACACGATGGGGAAAATCCTGCCACGTGCGGGTCAGATCGCAAGCAGTATTTCAGTGATTTACGTGATTTTGACGGCGCTGTGTGCCTTTGCCTACGGGTTTTTCGGGATGACCCCATTTGACGCGCTTTGCCATGCGATGACCACGGTGGCGACTGGTGGCATGGCAAATGCCGATGCCTCTTTTGGGGCCTTTGGTGCCGGCGTGCACTATACCGCGACGGTGTTCATGGTGCTCGCCGCGCTGCCGTTTGTGCGCTACGTGCAGCTTTTGGCGGGGGTCAGCGCACCCCTGATGCAGGACCGGCAGATCCGGGGGTTTTTCGCTGTGCTGACGGTGGTGATCCTGCTGATAACCTCGTGGCTTTGGGGTCGCGAGGGGCAGATGACAGAGCTGGCGTTTCGCGAGACTTTGTTCAACGTGGTGTCGATCACCACAGGCACCGGCTATGCCAGCGCGGATTACATGACCTGGGGCACGTTCCCGGTTGTCATGTTCTTTTTCATCGGCCTGATTGGCGGCTGCGCCGGGTCAACCGCCTGTTCAGTCAAGATTTTTCGCTATCAGCTGCTGTTTGCCAGCGTCAAAAGCCAGATCCGCCAGATTCACAGCCCGCACGGCGTTTTCACGCCACGCTATGACGGCAAGCCGGTGACGGATGACGTGCTGAACTCTGTCATGGCGTTTCTGGTGGCATTTGTCCTGTCAATCGGGGCGTTGTCGGTGCTGCTGGGCCTGACCGGGCTGGATTTCATCACAAGCGTGTCCGGTGCGGCTACGGCGCTGGCCAATGTCGGCCCCGGTCTGGGTGTCGAGATTGGCCCCGCGGGCAATTTTGCCGGGTTAAACGAAACCGCGAAGTGGTTGTTGTCAATTGGCATGTTCGTGGGCCGGTTGGAGATCATGGTGGTGCTGGTGGTCCTGAGCCGCCGGTTCTGGAGACAATAGATGAACAAGACCCTGGGTGCACAGATTTCACATATGCTGAAGGACCGCGGCGTGGAGGTCATCTTTGGCATTCCCGGCGTGCATAATCAGGAAATGTACCGTGGCATCGAAGAGGCCGGGCTGACCCATGTGCTGGCGCGGCATGAACAGGGTGCCGGGTTCATGGCGGACGGATACGCGCGCGCTACGGGCAAACCGGGGGTGGCCTATGTGATTTCGGGACCGGGATTGTGCAACATCATGACGCCGATGGGGCAGGCCTATTCCGACAGCGTGCCGATGTTGGTGATTTCAAGCTGTCTTGAGATGGCCGAAAAAGGGCTTGGCCGCGGTCGCCTGCATGAAATGAAGGATCAGGAAGGGGCGGCCAACACCGTCTGTGATTGGTCCTTTGTCGCGCAATCGCCGACCCATGCCTATGAGTTGATCGACAGGGCGCTGCGCGAGTTCTTCGCAGGCCGTAGCCGCAGCAAGCATGTTCAGGTGCCAATCAGCCTGTTGGAGGCATTGGCACCCGAACACCCGACCCCTCCGCAGACTGGGGAGGCGCGCAAATGTCCTGATCCACAAAATATCATCTATGCCGCAGATGCGCTCAGGACTGCGCGAAAGCCATTGATCATTTTTGGCGGCGGGGCGCGTGACCTTGCTGCAACGGCTGCAGGGCAGGACACGTCTTACGTCACACGTTTGCTTTCCCAATTGCCGGCCGCGACATTTTCGACCTATGCGGGGCGGGGTATCGTGCCGCGCGACTATCCGCTGGATTTCGGCAGCATGCTGGCGCGGCCGGACAGTGCCGCTATCGCAGCAGAGTCCGATTGCGTGCTGGTCATTGGCTCACATCTTTCAGAGGTTGACCTGTGGCGGGATCAACTGGGTCACGCATGCCCGATGATCCGTGTCGATATTGATCAGGATGTCCTGAACGGACATGGCGGCCCGGCTTTTGTCATCGAAGCGGATGCGGCAAGTTTTGTTACCTCTCTCCTTGACGCATGGGGACACGCCGCATCGCAAAGCGAATGGTCTCAGTCGGATGTCGCTGCAAAGACCGCCCGTTGGCGCGCCGAAATCGACGCCGAACGCCCCGGCATTTTACCCGTCGCGGAGGCGCTGCGCGCAGCACTGCCCGCTGACACCATGATCTATTCCGACATGACCCAGTTCGCCTACGCGGCCAAGGAATTCTGGCCTATGGACCGGCCCGGCCATTGGCATCACCCTTCGGGCTTTGGCACGCTGGGCTATGCGCTGCCAGCCGCGATCGGGGGGAAGATCGGGGTTGGCGCGAAACCTGTCGTCGCCATCGCGGGCGATTATGGATTTCAGTACACCTTGCAGGAACTGATGGTCGCGGTGGAGCTGGAGCTCTGTCTGCCAATCATCATCTGGGACAACGGCAAACTGGGCGAGATCGAGGACAGTATGGTGCAGGCGCAGATCGCGCCAAACGCGGTCGTGCAATCAAATCCCGACTTTGTGAAACTGGCGGCGGCCTATGGTGCGGCGGCGGCGCGTCCGGGCGATCTGGCGGCGCTGAAAAGGGACGTGGCGGCGGCGCTGGCCCACAAGGGGCCAACGATCATTCATGTGCAAAGCGACATCGCGCTGGCGGTACCGGCGCGGGGGGGTGCTACCAGCAGCTGACCAGCACCGTTTGATCTGCAGCGCGCAGGGTCAGCGTTTCCGGCGGCATAAAGGCGACGCGGTCCGTGGTATCGGCGGCGATTCCTGCCCCTTCGAGCGAGGCGAGAATTTGATCCGCGTCGATCGAAAAGCTGACGTCGGAGGGCAGCACGCGGCCGTCAGCCTCATTGCGGGGCAGCAACATGCCAAGCACCGCGCCACCGTTGTCGAACACAGGTCCACCGGCGTCACCGGGCTGCGCATTCAGCACAAGGCGCTTGATTTCTTCTTCACCATTCAGGCCGCGCAGATCTGCCAAAGTGCCAAAGGTCAATGACGGCGTCACCAGCACCCCGCCATAAGGATAGCCAGCGACGGCAACCTCTGACTGCAGGCGCGGTACTGCTGTTTGAAAGGCGGCGACGCCAATCGGGGCAATGGCACGCAGCGGGCGCAAGACGGCAAAGCCAAGCACGTCATCGCGGTGCGCCACCTCGGCATCGTGATCGGTGTCGATGGTGATCCGCTCACAGCTGTCGATCGCTTCGGTCGTGGTCAGCACGGTGCCGGCGTTGTCGATATAGAAGCCGCTGCGGGTCAATTGTGGTTTGCGCACCTCAAGACCGGCGATCAGGTCAATTGCCTGATCTTCATCGGGGCGGGCGATGGCAGGGTCCAGCACATTGTCCGTGGGCTGAAAGCTGGCCGCCATTTCGGCAGAAATGCGGCGGCGACGTTCATCATCCCCTGCGGGCCAGATCAGCATGTAGCCTTTGATTTTCCCATCGCGGAGCCGCACCCGGGTCATCGAGAATATCTTGTCATCGGCCCCATTGATCATGAAACTGTTGTCGCGACGTTCCCGTTCCCCTTGCATCGGCACCACTTCGAGCGTTTGCAGAATTTCGTAAAGCCCGAAAAGCCGGTCCTGGTCGCCCTCTTGCGAGATCAGCAGGACCTGTGCCTGCAGATCGCCTTTGGGTTCGTAGCGGGCAAAGGGGGGGTCATATTCGGCAAATCTGACCACGCCGGTGGGAATCACGATTTCAATGCCTGCCGCATCGTCGCGCACCAGCTGCAGATCCATACCATCCAGCACGGCATTATAGGCGGCCAGAAGTTCGGCGCGTTGCTGGGTAGTCAGAACGCCGGTGGGTTCGTGATTGTTGGCCACCTGCCAGTCACGCATGGAGCCACGCGTGCCACGGCCATAAGCGCCATCAATCGCGCCTTGATAAAAGCCGGCCCATTGCAGGGCGACCTGCAATTCTTCCCGCTCTGTTCGGGTCAGCAGCGCCTCGGACGCGCGGGCCTGACGCGGGGTTTCATCGGGAATGGTGATCGGATCGGGTTCTGGCACGGGTGCGACAACGACAGCCGTGTCGTCTGGGGTTTCGGACGGGGCGGGCGACGCGCCGGGGGTCGGCAACGGCTGCGCCGTTGTTTCGGCGGCTACGCCCACGGGCCAGAACTGTTGCTGAAAATTGCGTCCAAAGGCAATGAAGCTGTCATTGGGGATTTTTCCTTCGGCGCGCAGGCGGCGCAGCAGCCGTTCGGCATCGCTGGACTCATATGGACCCAGCACGATGCCATACCAGCCCGAGCCAAGATAATAGCCTGCCACATTATCAAGTTGCGCAGCATAGGCGCGCACCCGGTCCTGTGCACCGGGCAGTGTTGGCTGGGCTTCGACCTGCACCCAGACTGTGCTTTGCGCGACAGCAGCGCTGGCAAACCAAAGTGAAAGAATGGCGCTCAAAATGACTTTGATCATAACAGTCCTAAAATCGTCAGTGCCCCGTGGGCCAGTTTCGTCGCAAAATTTAGCAGAAGTGCAAGGGGCTGCACCACAAATCGACGTCATCGGGGCGATTTCGCGCAACCTGTGCCAATTGACCCTCGGACGCGGGAACCCTATTGAACGCACGAACCAAAGGTGAGGCCGACATGTCCGAAAAACCACGCAGTTTTCAGGGGATCATTCTGGCGTTGCAGAACTACTGGGCAGCGCAGGGCTGTGCAGTGCTGCAACCCTACGACATGGAGGTCGGGGCGGGCACGTTCCACCCGGCAACAACGCTGCGCGCGCTGGGGTCAAATGCCTGGGCGGCGGCCTATGTGCAGCCTTCGCGGCGCCCGACGGATGGCCGCTATGGTGAGAACCCGAACCGGTTGCAGCACTATTACCAGTATCAGGTGATCATCAAACCCAGCCCGCCGGATTTGCAGGCGCTTTACCTCGGCTCACTGCAGGCGATTGGGATTGATGCGGCACTGCATGACATCCGCTTTGTCGAAGACGACTGGGAAAGCCCGACGCTGGGCGCATGGGGGCTGGGCTGGGAGGTCTGGTGCGACGGCATGGAAGTCAGCCAGTTCACCTATTTCCAGCAGGTTGGCGGCCATGATTGCCACCCTGTCTCGGGCGAGCTGACCTATGGGTTGGAGCGGTTGGCGATGTATGTGCTCAACGTCGATCATGTCATGGACATGCCGTTCAACGACCCGCAAAGCCCGATCCCGCTATCCTATGGCGATGTCTTCCTGCAAACCGAACAGGAATACGCCCGGTGGAACTTTGACACCGCCGACACGGACACGCTGTTGCAGCACTTCAAGGATGCCGAAGCCGAATGCGCCCGGATACTGGAGCAGCCCGCCGTCGACCCCAAGACGGGCAAGACCATCATCATGGCCCATCCGGCCTATGATCAGGCGATCAAGGCCAGCCATCTGTTCAACTTGCTGGATGCCCGTGGTGTCATCTCAGTGACTGAGCGTCAGGCTTATATCGGTCGCGTGCGCACATTGGCCAAGGCCTGTGCGGATGCCTTTGTGAAAACCGCGGCGGGTGGTGCGGCGGCGTGAGCCTTTGGCGATCTCTGTGCTATCGCTGGGCGTCCCTGTCCGGCCGCAAGGCGGCCCGCCAACGGGCGGCGCAAGCGGCGTTTGAGACGGTCTGCGCGGGCATGGGCAAAGGTGACATGGCGGTGGATCTGGGTGCGAATGCGGGGATTTACACCCTGCGCATGGCCGCAACGGGTGCCCATGTCGTGGCGATTGAACCGGATCCGTTTGCGTTTGATATGCTGCGCGACCGCGTCGGCCATGCGGGCAATGTCACCCTGCTTCCGGTCGCGGCGGGCACCAGCGCGGGGCAGATGACACTGCATCGCACGGCAAATTTTGAACAGGACCCGGCGCGGCATACGACGTCATCTTCGCTGCTGGCGGACAAGAAGAACGTCGCAGGCGGGCAGGGCATGGCGGTCGAGGTGATCGATATTGTCGCTTATCTGACCGATTTGAACCGCGATATTGCCTTGATGAAAGTGGATATCGAAGGCGCAGAGGTTGCGGTCATGGAGGCCCTGCTGGATGCCCCCGTCGCGCAGCGGATTGGTCATATCTTTGTGGAAACCCATGCCCGGTCCATCCCGCGGCTGGCCGACCGCACGGATGCCCTGCGGGCCCGCACGCAAAACCGCGCGCGGCCCAAAGTCAATTGGGACTGGCACTGATGTTGGGCCGGTTCTTAATAGGAGCGTTGGTTGTGGTTGCTTTGGCCGCCGGTGTGGCGATGTATTATTTGCAGATTTACGCCTTCTACGATGAGGTTTCGGCGCAGGTCGAAGATGTGCAACTGGTAAGCGTGGTTTCGGGCACGCCAGAGCCGATCTTGTTCGAAAACTTCAAGGGCATCGACAGCGATAGCAGCCCGTTGCGTTATCGGGCGTGCTATCAGACACCGGCGTCGCTGGCGATGTTGACGGAAACCTATGTGGTGTTGGACACGGCAGAGCCACGGGTCGCGCCCGACTGGTTTGACTGTTTTGATGCCGCTCAGATCGGCGCGGACATCGTCGCTGGTGTGGCGATCCCCTTTATGGGGGTTGAAAACATCCAATACGGGATCAACCGGATTGTCGCTGTCTATCCCGATGGCCGGGCCTTTGCCTGGCACGAAATTAACCGCTGTGGCGAAATCGTCTTTGATGGCGATCCCGTCCCAGATGATTGCCCCACACCACCCGAAGGGTCCAACTGATGCCTGATCTGCTGATTGAACTGTTTTCCGAGGAAATTCCCGCACGGATGCAGAGCAAAGCCGCTGACGATCTGAAACGTCTTGTGACAGATGGTCTGGTTGCGGCGGGGCTCACCTATGCCGGGGCGGCCGGATTTGCCACGCCACGTCGTCTGGCGCTGTCGGTGGAGGGCTTGCTGGCCGAAAGCAAACCGGTGCGCGAAGACCGCAAGGGGCCCAAAGTGGGTGCGCCCGCGCAGGCTGTGACCGGATTTGCGCGTGGGGCCGGTGTTGCCGTCGACGCGCTTGAGGTCCGTTCAGACAAGAAGGGCGAGGTCTATTTCGCGGTCATCGAAAAGCCCGGTCGCAGCGCCGCGGAGATTGTTGCGGAAGTGCTTGAAGCCACGCTGCGCAATTTCCCATGGCCCAAGTCTATGCGCTGGGGCAGCGGCAGTCTGCGCTGGGTGCGCCCGCTGCATGCGATCATTTGCATTTTGAGCGACGAGGCGGGCGCGGCCGTCGTGCCGCTGGACATCGACGGGATCAAGGCCGGGGCCGACACCCAGGGCCACCGGTTTCTGTCGCCGGGTGTGATCACCGTGACCGGCTTTGAAGACTACGAAGCCAAGCTGAAACGCGCCCATGTCTATCTGCGCGCCACTGAGCGGGCCGAACTGATCTGGGCCGATGCGAGCAATCAGGCCTTTGCGCAGGGGTTGGAACTGGTCGAAGATCGCGGCCTGCTGGCCGAGGTTGCGGGCCTTGTGGAATGGCCGGTTGTGCTGCTGGGCAAGATTGATGAGGCTTATCTGGACCTGCCGCCGGAGGTGCTGCAAACCAGTATGCGCGAGCATCAGAAATTCTTTTCGGTGCGTGAAAAATCCGGGCGGATCGTGCAGTTTGTCACGGTCGCAAACACCGAGACCGCAGACCACGGCGCGACCATTCTGGCGGGTAACCAGAAAGTGCTTTCGGCGCGGCTGGCGGATGCAAAATTCTTTTGGGAGAATGACTTGCGCGTCGCCAAGGCGGGCATGCAGCCTTGGCTGGATGCGCTGGAAAACGTCACGTTCCACAACAAGCTGGGGTCTCAGCGCGATCTGGTGGGTCGGATCGAGGCTCTGGCCCGCGAGATCGCGCCGTTGGTCGGTGCAGATGCGGACGTGGCCGCCCAGGCCGCCCGCATCGCCAAAGCCGATTTATCGTCCGAAATGGTTTATGAATTCCCCGAATTGCAGGGGCTGATGGGGCGCTATTACGCCACCGAGGCTGGCCAGCCCGACGCCGTGGCGGCGGCGGCGCAAGAGCATTACGCGCCGCTTGGACCGTCAGATGACGTTCCAACCGCACCAGTATCTGTAGCTGTGTCACTGGCCGAGAAGATCGACAAGCTAGCCGGGTTCTGGGCGATTGACGAAAAGCCGACCGGGTCAAAGGACCCCTTTGCCCTGCGGCGGGCGGCTTTGGGCGTGATCCGCGTGGTGTTGGAAAATGATCTGTCGCTGAAACTCTTGCAGTTCATCTCGGGCGCGTCGCCGCGCGACGATGACGCCGGGCAAACACAGAACAGCGGCTTGGATTTGTTGTCCTTCTTCCATGATCGCCTGAAGGTTTACCTCAAGGATCAGGGCATCCGGCATGATGTCATTGACGCCTGTCTGGCGATGCCGGGCAGCGATGACCTGACCCTGCTGGTCAAGCGGGCGCGGGCGTTGTCGGAAACGCTGCAGACGGATGATGGTCAGAACCTCATTCAAGGGTTCAAACGGGCCAATAACATTCTAACGCAGGCCGAGGCGAAGGACGGGGTGGAATACTCCTATGGGGCGGATGTGAAATTTGCCGAAGCGCCCGCGGAAAAGGCGCTGTTCAGCGCGCTTGACGCGGCAGAAGCCAAGATTGCACCGGCGATGGAGGCGGAGGATTTCACCACCGCAATGGCCGCAATGGCCGATCTGCGCGGACCGATTGATGCGTTCTTTACCGATGTGCAAGTCAATGCCGACAGCGAGATTTTGCGGCGCAACCGGCTGAACCTGTTGAGCCGGATTCGCAGCACCTGCCTGCGGGTTGCTGATCTGGCGCAGATTGAAGGTTAACGCTAACGCATCATAAAAGGTTTACAGGGGCGCAAGCGCGCCCCTATGCTGCGCCACAACATAAGGATGCCGCAGTGCAGCAACATACGACCTTTCAAGATGTGACCCTGATCACCCAAACGGCCGCCATGTCCGCGGCTGTGCATGGGGGGCGGGCGAAGTGTCTGCAACGGTTGTTGCGGCTTGATCTGCCTGTGCCCAAAACGGTGGCGCTGTCGTTCGAGGCGGTTGGCCG
Organism: uncultured Paracoccaceae bacterium; assembly: GCA_947502145.1. Classification (GTDB taxonomy): domain Bacteria; phylum Pseudomonadota; class Alphaproteobacteria; order Rhodobacterales; family Rhodobacteraceae; genus CANMYO01. The sequence continues at coordinate 19,213 of CANMYO010000002.1, forward strand.
GATTGCCCGCGGGCAGATGCCGGACATGATGAAGATCATGGAACCCTTTGGAAAGGCACCGCTTTTGTCGGTTCGACCATCCAGTCAGGACCCTGATTGGGGCGGGCCGGGTGCGATTCTGAACATTGGCATGAACGATGATTGCCTGTCCCGGATGAAGGATGAAGTGGGCGAAGACGCGGCCTTTGCGTTGTATTTTCGGTTTGTGCAATCCTATGCGGTGCATGTGGCGCGGCTGGACCCGGAGGCCTTTCTTTTTCCGCATCTGACGGGCGAACATGCCTTGATGGCGGCATTGGAAGCCTACGAGGACGAGGCCGACGAACCATTTCCGCAGGATGTTCAGACACAATTGCTTGAGGTCTTACGCTCAATGGCGCGGGCCTGGGATGGGACAACCGCGCGGCTTTTGCGCGAGGCCAAGGGCGCCCCGGCGGATGCCGGGCTTGGGCTTGTGGTACAGGCGATGGCGCTATCCGTCGGGCGCGGCGAAAGCGGCGCGGGGGTGATTGCCTTTGTTGATCCCACCAGCGGCACGCCGCAGATCACCGGGCGTTACAAATCACAGGCCCAGGGGCGCGACGCGCTGAAATCATCCGACGGGGTGGCCTATCTGACCCGGGATGACCGTGGTCCGGCGCTGGAAGACCTGTGCCCGGAGGCCTTTGCGCAGCTTTTGTCCTATGGCGATCTGTGTCGGCAGCGCCTGCGCGAAGAAATGCAGGTCGAATTCACCATCGAAAACGGTGGTTTGCATATTCTGGATGCGGTGCGGGTCCAGCGGTCTAGCCGCGCGGCTGTGAAGATTGCGGTCGCGCTTGCCGAAGACGGTGTGATTCCACGCGATGAGGCCGTCATGCGGGTCCCGCCCGCGGCCCTATCGGAAATGCTGCATCGGCAGGTCGACCCAACCGCGGACCGCGACATTCTGGTGCAGGGGATCGGGGCCAGTCCGGGTGCCGCCACGGGGCGGATCGTGCTGACGGCCAATGGCGCGCAGGCCAGCGCGGCACGGGGCGAAGCCTGCGTGCTGGTGCGGCGCGAAACCACGCCAGAGGATATTCGCGGCATGCATGCCGCCCAGGCGGTGCTGACGATGCGCGGCGGGGTTACAAGCCATGCGGCGGTGATTGGGCGCGGCATTGGTCTGCCGTGTGTTGTTGGTGCCTCTGATCTGACGATTGACCGCAAGCGGGGCGAGATCATCACCGCGGATGGCCGGTCCTTTGCCGAGGGTGACGTGATCACCGTGGATGGTACGACGGGGGATATTCTGGCCGGTGCACCTGCCATGCTTGAGGCGGCATTGGATGAATGTTTTCAGACACTTCTGAGCTGGGCCGATGACCTGCGCGACATCGGTGTGCGCGCCAATGCCGACACGCCAACCGATGCGCAAACCGCGCGCAATTTTGCCGCCGAGGGGATCGGGCTGTGCCGGACGGAACATATGTTCTTTGACGGTGACCGGCTGGGTGTCATGCGCGAAATGATCTTTGCCGAGACACCCGAGGACCGCCGTGTGGTGCTGGATCGGCTGCTGCCGATGCAACGTGAGGATTTTCGCGCGTTGTTTGGCATCATGGAAGGGCTGCCGGTCTGTATCCGGCTGTTTGATATGCCGCTGCATGAATTCCTGCCCTTCAACAAGGCGGGGCAACGGGAGTTGGCCGAGGCGCTGGCCTTGCCGCTGCCTGCGGTCACCGAACGGGTGCAGGCGTTGTCGGAATATAACCCGATGCTGGGCATGCGTGGTGTGCGGCAGGGGATTTCGATCCCTGAGATTTATGAAATGCAGGCCCGCGCAATCTTTGAAGCAACGGCTGAGATCGCGCGGACCGGGGTGACGGTTGTCCCGGAAATCATGATCCCGCTGATCAGTGCCATGCGTGAGGTGGAACTGGTCAAAAGCCGGGTTGATGCCATCGCCGCGGCAGTGCAGGCCGAAATGCAGCAACCGTTCAGCTACAAGCTGGGTGTGATGGTGGAAACACCACGTGCGGCCTTGCGGGCGGCAGATATTGCCCAACATGCCGCGTTCCTGTCATTTGGTACCAATGACCTGACGCAGATGACCTATGGGTTGTCCCGTGACGACGCAGGGCGGTTCATGTCGGCGTATGTGAAACAGGGGGTCTACGAAGAAGATCCGTTCCACACCCTTGACCTTGAAGGCGTCGGAGAGCTGCTGTCGATCGGGGCGGCACGCGGCCGGGCCGGGCGCAAGGATGTGGTTCTGTCGATCTGTGGCGAGCACGGCGGATCCCGCTCTGCCATCCGATTCTGTCGTGAACAGGGCTTTGACTACGTGTCGTGTTCGCCGTTTCGGGTGCCGCTTGCGCGACTTTCCGCTGCCCAGCTGGCCATCGAAGATCGCCAAAAAACCCAAGATATTGCGTGAACGTCAACGCGTAACGCATCATAACGCAATATTATTCCCTGAATTGCAACGGATTGTTTCCATCCTGGAAACAGCGCCGGGGGGTGGGTGGACCTCGGGTTAATCCTGTCTTAAGACCCTGCCTGCCTACGTGGGGCTGACCACGTGATGTCTGGTTGGGGATATGTATTTTTTAGGTGGGGTACGTGCCGCAGTGTCTGCGGCGCTGATGTTTTCCTGTGCAACGTTTGCACAGGCCGATGACGTTCTGGCAAGTCGCCTTGGCGCGCTGTTGGGACAAGAGCGACAAGCCCTGGCAACGGTGCCAGACAACCGATTGTCGGCCTTGGCCACGTTGCCACCGGCGCGGGAACGTGGTGTTGACACATCACCACAGGCCGTCGCTTACGACAATGCCTTTCTTGCATCTTTGCCAGCTTATTCGGGTGGCCCGGAATGGCGCTGCCTGTCCGAAGCGCTGTACCACGAGGCGCGGGGCGAAAGCACACGCGGGTTGTTTGCGGTTGGCGAGGTGATTCTGAACCGTGTTGACAGTGCCGCCTATCCAAATTCGATCTGCCGCGTGGTGCATCAGGGCACCGGGCGCAAATACGCCTGCCAGTTCACCTGGACCTGCGATGGACGTTCTGATGCGATTGGCAACCGGGCGGCCTTTGCCCGTGTTGGCAAGGTGGCAAAGTTGCTGATGGATGGCGCGCCTCGGCAATTGACCGAAGGGGCGACACATTACCACACCAAGGCGGTCAACCCGTCCTGGGCCCGGCGTTTCCCGCGCACCGCCTCGATCGGCTCGCACCTGTTTTACCGTCAACCGACACGCAGCGCGTCCAACTAGCGTCGCACCTGACCGCAGGGCTGTCGCCCGCGCATCTTGCGCGCGGGGCGGGTGCAGCTTATTCGGCTGGAAAGCCGCAGGGACGACACGATGACAGACGAAATCCGCCAAGCCTTTGCCCACCCCTCTGAACGGGCCGAGGCCAGCGCCACTGCCCCCTATGACCGCATATCGCTGCGCGACTATGTCGTGGAGGTGGAAATTGGCGCATTTCAGGCCGAGCGGGGCCATTTGCAACGGGTACGGTTTAATGTGGTGGTTGAGGTCAGCCCGCTGACCGGCCCGATTGACGATGATGTCGACCGAATACTGTCTTATGACCGCGTGTCAGAGGCGATCGCCGCCGAACTGGAAGCGGAGCGGATCAATCTGCTTGAAACCCTGGCCGCGCGGGTGGCGGAGCGAATCCTGCTGGAGCCACAGGCAGAGCGCGTCTTTGTTCGGATCGAAAAGCTGGATCGTGGTCCTTATTCGCTGGGCGTTGAGATCGTGCGCACCCGCGATGGTGATCAGCCCGCCGGGCAGGCCCATGTGGCAGTGCCGCATCCACGTGTTGTTTATCTGACCAATGCGGCACTTGCCTCAGACAACTTGGCGGGCTGGATTGATCAGGGGGCCGCGCTGGACGCGCCGCTGGTGATCTGTGTGGGCGCGGCGGAAACCCAGGCACCGCAGGCCGCCCATCCGCTGGCGCAGCGCCGGATTGATCTGCTGGCGATCGAACAGAATGCATGGGTTTTGGCGGCGCGGGACCCGCGCTGCAAGGTTGTGGGCACCCGGACAGAGCTCGACTGGGCGATGAAGAACGGGCAGATCTGCATCTGGGCGCCGTCAAAGATTGTACTGGATGCGGTCGACGGACCCTCGGCCACGCCGCGCGATGCACAGGCGCTGGCCTGCTGGTTTGCCGCCGAGATGGAGGCCAAGGAAATGGTCGTCATTGGCGAGGCCGCGGCGCAATGCGCAGTGCCGGTCCGCAGTGTGGCGCTGGACGCGGTTCAGCTGAAATGACTCGCTATTACCGCCCGCTTGCCCATTACGACGTGCAGCGCCCGGCGGGCGCGAAGGCGCTGGCGGGCGGGTCGGCGTGGTTCGACCGTGTTGAGGTTCTGGGCCGGGGGCAGGCGCCGGAGATCATCCCCGCAGATCAGCTGCCTGCAGAAACGCTGACGCGTCTGACTGCTGCGCGCGCACCAATTGCCGGGCTGGAGATGGCGGCCCCGCAGGTCATGGGGATCCTGAACGTCACACCGGACAGCTTTTCAGACGGCGGCGATTATGCCGGACCGGCTGCGGTGGCGCGGGCCCTTGCGATGGTCCGAGACGGGGCCAGCATTATTGATATCGGCGGTGAAAGCACCCGCCCGGGCGCGGCAGAGGTGTCGCCCGCGCAGGAAATCGCCCGCACTGCCCCGGTGATCGCCGCGATCCGGGCTGAAAGCGACGTGCCGATTTCAATCGACACGCGCAAGTCAGAGGTCGCCCGCGCGGCGCTGGCGGCTGGTGCCACGCTGGTCAATGATGTTGCTGCGTTCCGCTTTGATCCCGCACTTGCGGAGGTGGTGGCCGGGGCGGGTGTGCCGGTGTGCCTGATGCATTCCATCGCCAATCCACAGACGATGCAGGCGCAGGCGCGTTACGATGATGTGTTGCTGGACGTCTATGATGCGCTGGCTGCGCGCATCGCCGTTGCAGAGGCCACGGGAATTGCACGCAGCCAGATCATCATTGATCCGGGCATCGGCTTTGGCAAGACACTGGATCACAACCTTGCGCTGCTGCGTCGGTTGAGCCTGTTTCACGGGTTGGGCTGTGTCGTGCTGCTTGGGGCATCGCGCAAGCGCTTTATTGGCACCATTGGGCAGGCGGATGCGGCCAAGAACCGGCTGGGCGGTTCTCTGGCCGTGGCATTGGATGGTGTGCGTCAGGGGGTGCAAATTCTGCGGGTTCACGATACATTTGCAACCAAGCAGGCGATTGACCTGCAGGCAGCAGTGAGCGGAGCGGCAGGACATGGCGGATAAGCTATTCGGGACAGACGGGGTGCGCGGCAAGGCCAATAGCTGGCCGATGACGGCAGATATGGCACTGAAGATCGGTGCCGCGGCGGGCCGCTATTTCCGCAATGACGGGTCAAATGGGCATCGTGTGGTGATCGGCAAGGACACGCGCCTGTCTGGCTATATGTTTGAAAACGCGCTGACCGCCGGGCTGACCAGCACCGGTATGAACGTTTTTCTTTTAGGGCCGATCCCAACCCCGGCGGTTGGGTTGTTGACGACATCAATCCGCGCTGATGTCGGGATCATGATTTCGGCCAGCCACAATCCACATCACGACAACGGTATCAAGTTCTTTGGCCCTGACGGGTTCAAGCTGTCGGATGCGGCAGAGGCTGAGATTTCAGCGCTGGTGGCGAGTGAAATCACCCCGGCGTCGGCGGGCAACATCGGGCGGGCCAAGCGGATTGATGATGGCCGGTTCCGTTACGCCGAGCGGGTCAAGGCCACCGTCCCTGCGGGGATGCGGCTGAACGGGCTGAAGGTTGTCATCGACTGTGCGAACGGGGCCGCCTACAAGGTCGCGCCTGAGGTGCTTTGGGAATTGGGTGCAACGGTGATCCCGGTGGGCGTCGCCCCCGACGGTACCAATATCAACGAAGGATGCGGCTCAACCGCGCCGCAATCGGCGGCGGAAACCATTGTCGCGCATGGTGCGGATGTGGGGATTTGCCTGGACGGCGACGCGGACCGGGTGATGATCCTTGATGAGGCCGGTCGCGTTGCGGATGGTGATCAGCTTATGGCGCTGATGGCAGGGCGTTGGGCTGATGAGGGGCGTTTGGTCGGGGGCGCATTGGTGGCCACGGTCATGTCAAACCTGGGGCTGGAGCGTTATCTGGATGGCCGCGGTCTGCGGCTTGAGCGGACCGCAGTCGGCGATCGATATGTTGTCGAGGCGATGCGCAGGGGCGGCTTTAACCTTGGCGGCGAACAATCGGGCCATATCGTCATGACCGATTTTGCCACCACGGGCGATGGTTTGCTGGCGGGGCTGCAGTTTCTGTGCGCGATGGTGCAGACCGGCGAAAAGGCCAGCGCGTTGACCCGCAGCTTTGAAACCGTGCCGCAGATGCTGAAGAACGTGAAATTCGGGCAGGGTTCTGACCCACTGTCAGCGCAAGCGGTCCAATTGGCAATTGCCGATGCTGAAGGAAAACTGGCGGGCAAGGGACGGTTGCTGATCCGCAAGTCGGGTACGGAGCCGCTGGTGCGCGTGATGGCAGAATGCGAGGACCCTGATCTGCTGTCGCAGGTGGTCAACGGGATCGTCGCAGAGGTCGAAAAGGCCGCCTGATACTTGTTTTTGCGCAGGCAGAGTGCTTGTCTGACGCCATTCATGCCCAAGGGATTGTTGTTAGCCCATCCATGTCCACCCGCAAGCAGAACGCCATGATCGAATATCTGCGCGGCATCGGCGCGGTGGCTATCATCTATTTCCACATTGGTTTGCCGTTTGGAGATGTCGCGGTTTCGGCGCTGTCGATGTTCGTCCTGCTGTCTGCCTATTTCGGGTTTGGCGCGGATATCGGCAAACGGGCAAGGCGGTTGCTGGTGCCGTGGCTGGTATGGAGCCTTGTTTATCTGGTGCTGAAGCTCATCAATGTGGCGTTGAGCGCGGATACGTTTGCCGGGACGTTCCATCCCTACATGTTGCTGACAGGGCCAAGCATTCATTTATGGTTCCTGCCGTTCATCTTTCTGTTCAGCGCCTGGGTCAGCACCTTGCCCCGACGGTTTCTTCCGCCCGCCCTGATCGGCAGCGGCATCCTGGCTTATCTGGTTTTCAACGCCACCGATTTGCCCTGGCCCTTTACGCAATGGTTGTCCGTCTGGCCCGCTGCCTGCGCCGGGGCGCTGATGGCGGCAACGGGGCGGGCGGGGACCGTTTGCCTTGGCTTTGCGGCGATCATGGGGGTGCTGGCCTTTTCCCCGATTGACCAATATGCGCTGCAGCTATGTCTGGCGGGGGTGGCATCCTGGATCGGCATGGTGGTGTTTCTGCCAATGACCGGCCTTGCGGCGCAGCTGGGTCGCTATAGTCTGGGGATTTATCTGGCGCATCCGATGGTGATCGCGGGGCTTGTCCGCTTTGATTTGCCCGTCGATTTCTGGTTTTTCGCCCTGGCCGTAATCCTGTCGGCGATCATGTCCATTGTCATCGAGGTTACAGCAGCAAGGCTGACGCCGCTCTTGCGGGCCCGGGGCGGGAGGCAGGCTGGCTAACGCGCCGATTTGCGCAGTTGACTGAGGCTTCGCCATTGGCTGACCGTCAAGCCGAACAGGATCAGCCCAAGGGCGACAAAGAACCGCAGTGGCAGCACTTCGTTCAGGACCAGCGCGCCAAAGACCACGGACCAGAGCGGCACCTGGTAATTGACCAATGTCATAAACACGGCCCCGGCGCTGCGGATCACAAAGACCCGCAATTGCATCGCAAGGGCTGTGGGGATGAGGCCAAGAAACAGGATGGCGAACCCGGCCCGGTTGTCAGTCCAGCCTGGCACACCTTCGAACCAGAGCATCGCCGGAATAAGCGCGCTTGCGCCCACAAGCAGGGTCAGCGCGGCCAATGTGACGCTGTCGATGGGCGGGCAGCGCCGGGTCATCACGCTGGAAATCGCGTAAGACAAAGAGGCCATAAGGCAGGCGATCTGGCCCAGTGGTTCCATCCCGGTGCCGATGCGCAGCACACCCGGACCAATCAGGACAATGGCTCCGCAAAAGCCGAAACACACGCCGATCAGCTTGCGCGGCGAAAGTTTTTCATCCGAGAAGATATGTGCCAGCGGCAGCACAAACAGGGGCAGGGCGGCCATTGAGATTCCGGCAAAGGCCGAAGGAACATACTGCTGCCCCCAGCTGAGCAGGGCGAAGGGCAGGGCGGTATTCATTAGACCGATCACGATCAGGTACTTGAGCATCCGGCGATCAAGCTGCGGCAAGGGCCGTCTGAGCACCCCCATCAACGTCAGCAGGGCCAAGGCGCCAAGGGAGGTGCGTGCGCAGGCCACGGTCAGTGGGCCAAATCCGGTCAGGGCAATGGAGACCACCATGAATGTCCCACCCCAGATCAACCCGAGCCCGAAGATCGAGAACCAGTTGGCCGGAGTTGGTGGGCTGGTCATCTGGGGCTCCTGTTTGTCTGTGTCCGGGTTTATGCCGAAGCCGGGTGATCCGCCAGCGGCTTGTGATCAGGGCAGAACCCGGTCAGTGCGTTGACTTTTTTGGCGCGTGCGTTTGCAGGATCACCCGGTAAATGGCGATGTTTGCGCGCCCTGTCAGGATTTTGCCGGGGTGATGCCGCGCAGGTCAATTTGCTGATCTGCGTTTCGCCGGACGGCCGGGCGGTCCGCGGCGCGCAGAACCATATTCGCCATCAGGGCGCGCAGATCGCCTGCGGCGGATAACCGCACAGCAAAAAGGCCCGCCAGATCGCACTGACGGGCCCTTGTTTGGCAAAGCCGGGTGGCTTAGTTCTTGGCCTTGTCGACCATTTTGCCTTCGGAAATCCACGGCATCATGCCGCGCAATTTTTCGCCCACTTTTTCGATCTGGTGTTCATCGTTGATCCGGCGTGTTGCCTTGAACGATGGTTGACCAACAGCGTTTTCCTGCATGAAGTCCCGCACGAATTTGCCGGTCTGGATGTCGGTGAGCACGTCTTTCATGCGCTTCTTGGTCTCGTCATAGGGCAGGACCCGCGGACCTGAGACGTATTCGCCATATTCAGCCGTGTTCGAGATCGAGTAGTTCATGTTGGCGATACCGCCCTCGTAGATCAGATCCACGATCAGCTTGGTTTCGTGCAGGCACTCGAAATAAGCCATTTCAGGCTCGTAACCGGCTTCGACCAGGGTTTCAAAGCCCATGCGGATCAGTTCGACGATACCACCGCAAAGCACGGCCTGTTCGCCAAAGAGGTCGGTTTCACATTCCTGACGGAAGTTGGTTTCGATGATGCCCGAGCGACCGCCACCGATGGCAGAGCAATAGGACAGGCCGATTTCCAGCGCCTTGCCAGTTGCATCGTTGTCGACGGCCACAAGGCAAGGCACGCCGCCGCCTTTTGTATATTCGCCACGGACAGTGTGACCGGGGCCCTTCGGGGCCATCATGATGACGTCAACGCCGGGCTTGGGTTCAATCAGACCAAAATGCACGTTCAGACCGTGCGCAAACGCCATGGCAGACCCTTCGCGCAGGTTGTCATGCACGTATTTCTTGTAGGTTTCGGCCTGCAGTTCGTCGGGCATTGTGAACATGATGACGTCGCACCATGCGGCCGCTTCGGCGATGCCCATGACCTTGAGCCCTTCGCCTTCGGCCTTGGCTTGCGACGGTGAGCCTTCGCGCAGGGCGACAACAAGGTTCTTGGCGCCGCTATCGCGCAGGTTCAGCGCATGGGCGTGCCCCTGTGAGCCATAGCCAAGGATGGCTACCTTTTTGTCTTTGATGAGATTCACGTCGCAATCGCGGTCGTAGTAAACGCGCATGTCTGTCCCCTTGGATATTTATGTCTGGCGTGCTTATAGCGATGGTTTCTGCCGTGTGTGAGTGCTGTTGTTCAGTTTTTTGCGGAAAATGAGAGATTGTTATGCGTCTAGATAGGATATATGCGTATTTTCATGCTTGAAGACCTCGATCGCCGCATTCTGCGCCATTTGCAAGTTGACCCTGCGATGGGCGTCCCCGATTTAGCCGCAGCGGTGGGGTTGAGCCCGGCGCGGGTGACCCGGCGGCTTGACCGGATGCGCAGCGATGGGGTGCTGCGCGGGTCGCGCATCGAAATCGACTGGCAAGCGCTGGGCTATGCGGTTTCTGTCAGCTTGCGGATCACGCTGGACAAGACGCAACCGCGCGCCTTTGACGATTTTATCAGCGCGGCGCGGGATGTGCCTGAGGTTGTCGAAATCCAGACCTTTCTAGGCCGGGTCGATGTGCGCCTGTCGCTGATTGCGCGCGATTTACCTGACTACCAGCGGATCTATCGCGATGCGGTGCTGGTGCTGCCCCATATCGCCGATATCGAGGCGTTGATGACGGTGGCGCGGGTGAAATCAGATGCAACGGTGCCGTTATGACATTGGATGAAACCGATCGGGCGCTGTTGCAGGCGCTGGCATTGGATGCGGATCAATCCACGGCGCGGTTGGGGCAGAAACTGGGGTTGAGCCAACCTGCGGCCTGGCGACGGATCAGGCGGTTGCAACAGGCCGGAGTTATCGCGGCGCGACGGCTGGACCTTGATCTGGAAAAGCTGGGGTTTGGGGTGACTGTCTTTCTGGGCATCAAGCTAGCGACAAAGGGACGGGTCAGCCTGGAGGATTTCGAGCGCGCCGTCAGCGGCATCCCCGAAGTGCAAACGGTGGATCATGTGCTGGGGCTATATGATTACCGGCTGCGGGTGGTGGCCCGTGATCTCGCCGATTTTGAGCGGGTGCTGCGACGGCGGATCATGACCCTGCCCGGCGTCGGTGATGTTGAGGCGAATGTCCTTTTGTCCGAGGAACGCCGACGCGGGCCGCTTTGAAACTGTATTAAACTCGATTCATCTTTTGGTGATAAATCCGCGTCCCGTTAAGAAACTGTTGTGCGAGATTAACATAGCCTCTCGGTGAACCGGAGAGGGCGCGCGCGCATGGAAGTCAGTCGACGAAGAGACCTTTGGACCTTTGCCATCTTGTTCACCTCACTTGAGATGGCCTTTATGATGATCGCGCAGCTTTGGTTTTATCCGCCAGAGCTGCACGCCTATATTCTGGCCCGCGAACCCTTGTTGATGCTGATGGTTTCCTTGCCCGTCTGCCTTTATCTGGGCGGCAAGATGCACGAAACCCATCTGCGTAAACAGGAGTTGCGGGCGATGGTTCGGCGCGATCGGCTGACCAATGTCGCCACGCGCGATTTCTTTTATGAGCGGCTGGCCCAGGACCCGGATGCCTATGGCGTGTCGCTGATGGTGGATATTGATCACTTCAAACAAGTGAATGATACCCATGGCCATCTGGTCGGGGATGCCGTCATTCGCGGCGTGGCTGAAGTGCTCAAGGCCAATTGCCGCGAAGAGGATATCGTCTGCCGGTTCGGCGGCGAGGAGTTTGCCATTTTCCTGCATCACGTGACGCCCGAACAGGGGCAGGATATCGCAGAGCGGATGCGCAAGCGGGTGGCCGAGGCGACGATTACCACACGCGACATCGCGCTGAGCGCAACCGTGTCAATCGGCGGGTCGTTGAAGGCCGCGGCGCAGGACATCAACACATCCATCAGCAAGGCCGATGCCGCGCTTTACAACGCCAAGGCGGGTGGTCGCAATCGGGCGGTGATGAGCTGGGCAAAGGACTGTGCCGCATAAGAGTCCTGTCACCTTATCGGCGGATCCTTCGGTATACCCAGATAGACTTTGCCAAGTTCAAACCTTCGCATTAGCCATGTCTGGCAACATGAAGGAGGTCCAGAACATGGATGGTGCAGCCCCGCATTCGGTTGATCCCGATGGCCTGATGGAATTTTCTGTGGTCTTCACAGATCGCTCGCTTAACCATATGAGCAAGGCGTTTCAGGGCGTCATGACGGATATTTCAGCGATGCTGAAGGACGTCTACAAGGCCGACCACGTTGCGGTTGTTCCCGGTGGCGGCACCTATGGCATGGAAGCGGTTGCGCGCCAGTTTGGCAGCGATGCCCATGCCTTTGTGGTGCGCAATGGCTGGTTCTCTTATCGTTGGACCCAGATTTTCGACGCGGGCCAATTCACCGCCAAGACCACAGTGATGAAGGCGCGTCAGGCGGGGAATGACACCCGTGCGCCCTTTGCGCCAGCGCCGATTGATGACGTTGTGGCCGAAATTCGCGCCAGTAAACCGGACGTTGTCTTTGCGCCCCATGTGGAAACCAGCGCCGGCATTATCCTGCCTGATGACTACCTGCAGGCCCTGGCGGCCGCAGCACATGAAGTGGACGCGCTGATGGTGCTGGACTGCATCGCCTCTGGCTGCGTTTGGGTTGATATGAAAGCGGTTGGGATTGATGTGCTGATTTCGGCCCCGCAAAAGGGCTGGTCTGCCACCCCTTGCGCAGGGCTGGTAATGATGTCGGAGGCCGCGGTGGCACGGATGGCAGAGACCACATCCAACAGCTTTGCGATGGATCTCAAGAAATGGCACTCGATCATGCAGGCCTATGAAAATGGCGGTCACGCCTATCATGCGACGATGCCAACGGACGGGTTGCGGTCATTTCGCGACACGATGCAGGAAACCCGCGAGTTTGGTTTTGACAAGCTGAAGGACGCGCAATGGGCGCTGGGCAATGCGGTGCGCGCGCATCTGGCCGACAAAGGCGTGAAGTCCGTGGCGGCCCAAGGGTTCGGTGCACCGGGTGTGGTGGTCAGCTATACCGATGATCCGGCAATTCAGAACGGGTCAAAATTTGCCGCCCAAGGGATGCAGATTGCCGCAGGCGTGCCGCTTCAGGTGGATGAACCCGAGGATTTCCGCACCTTCCGGCTTGGCCTGTTCGGCCTTGATAAGCTGTTCGATGTTGAGGCGACACTGGCGCGCTTGCTGCCGGTCGTGGATCGCGTGATCTAACGCACGCTTGCGCCCAGCCCCAGTTCCATCGCCTTGCGACGGATCGGCACCGCGTCATGAATGGCGCGGATGCCAAGGCTGCGCAGGTCGCGCACTAGCGGATTGCCTGCGATCGAGGCCCGGTTCAGGGCGTCCACACCCGCCACTCGCAAGCGAATGTCGCCATGGCGTGCGTTTTGATAGGCCGCCAGCATCGCGGAATCGCCAAGGCCCTCGGGTCGCGTCTCGGCTAGATCAAGCAGGCACGCGAGATCGGCCAGCGACATGTTCAGACCCTGCGCGCCGATTGGCGGGATCACATGCGCGGCCTCAGCCACCAGCGCTGTCCGCTCAGCGGTCAGGCGCTGGGCAATCTGGCTGATGATCGGCCAGACCATGCGCCGGCTGACCAGTTGCAGCGCGCCGTAATGCAGCCCGGAACGGGCGTTGGCCTCTGCGATAAAGGCGTCGTCGGGCAGGGCGGCAAGTCGCTTGACCGCAGCGCCATTATCCATCCACACCACCGATGAGCAGGGTTTGCCGTCATGATCGGGCAGCGGGACCAGCGTGAACGGCCCGCCGGAGCGGTGAACCTCGGTCGAAACATTGTTGTGCGGCGCGTCATGGGTTACCGCGAAGGTCAGGGCCTTTTGCCCGTAACGTGTCGTTTTCACGTCGATTTCAGCGGCATCGCGCACCGCAGAATTACGTCCGTCCGCGCCAATCACCAACCGGGTCGTGATCCGGCTGCCATCGGTAAGGGTGACGCGGGCCTCTTGGGTGCGGGTCAGCATCCGGGCAAAGCCGGAGCCGGCGCGGAAATCGACGTTCGGCAGCTCTGCTAGGCGCGCGACCATTTCGCGGCGTAGCACCCAGTTTGACAGGTTCCAGCCGAAAGGCGCTTCGCCGATGTCGTCGGCGTTGAAGTCGCGCACCACATCAGGTTGGCCAGCCCGACCCGTGTCGATAATCCGCATGGTGTGCAGGGCAGAGGCCGCAGGCGCAAGCCGCGCCCAAAGCCCGGCGCGGTCCAGAAAGGCACGGGCCGGTTGCAGGAATGCGGTTGTGCGCAGATCGGCCTGAGAATTGTCGCCATCGGTGATTGGCGGGGCAGGGTCAACGATCACAACGTCAAAGCCTGCCGAACCAAAGGCGGCGGCTGCGGTCAACCCGGCCACACCGCCACCGGAAATGAGAATGTCAGCTGATTTCTGCGTCATGCCCCAGACATAAGCTGCATGGCGCCCGGCGGAAAGACCTCGCGACGAATTGCGCGTTGGGTCAAGCCCCGCTAAGGTTTCCGCAACCAGAAAGGCCGCGCCATGCATGACCCCATTCGCCCGCAAAAGGACGCCTATGCACTGATCCTTGAGGCGATCGACAGCCATATTTACACACCGGGCGACCGTTTGGTGGAGAGCGAACTTGCCGAACGGCTGGGTGTCAGCCGGACACCGGTGCGCGAGGCCTTGCAGCGTTTGGAAACCCAAGGGCTGCTGACCCGGGACGGGCGGTCACTGATCGTGGCCTCGCTGGATCACACGCAGATGTCGGAACTATACGTTGTGCGCGGAGAGCTTGAAGGTCTGGCGGCGAAACTGGCCGCGCGTCACGCGACACCGGAAGAAGTCCGGGTCCTGCGTGATATGCTTGAGGCGGACATGGCGCTGGTCGATGACCCCGCAGCGTTGAGCCGGGCAAACCGGCGGTTTCACAAGCAGATCCACCTGGCCTCGCATAATCGGTTTCTGGTGCGCCAATTGGATCTGGTGCACAGGTCGATGGCGCTGCTGGCGACCACGTCAATCTCGGCCGAGGGACGTGGGGCGGACACCCTTGCGGAACATGCAAAGATCGTGGAATCGATTGAGGCGGGTGATGGCGACGCGGCCTATCAATCGCTGCGCGACCATATCAGCAAAGCCTATGTCACGCGCTTGAAGTTGGACGCGCAAAAGGTTGAAGCGGCTGAATAAAACTACTTTGGCAGCAGGACCCCGTGCGCGGTCTTGTCCCAGTAGAACGGTTTCCATGCCAGCTCTGCCACACCTTTGTAGATCGCGATGGTCGCGAGCGGAAAATAGAGCTGCATGGTAATCGCCCAGGGCCAGAGCCAGCGTTTCCCTGCACGGCCCACCGCAACAAAGGCGATGGTCAGATGCGCCAGTTCGGTGGCGATAAGAAGGGCGACCAGTGACCAGAAAGCCGCCACCGGCAGGATGTCAGCAACGGGATGCGGCACGCCAAAGGGCAGCAGCCAAAAGGACCACAACACCGGCATCAGCAAGAATTGCGCAAAGGTTCCGGCAAACAGGACCTGCACCCCAAAAAAGCGCCAGGCACCCAGATCGCGCCATAGCCTGACCGGGTCGCGCATATGTACGGCATAGGTGATGGCATAGCCCTTGAGCCAGCGTGAACGCTGTTTCACCCAAGGCCAAAACCGGCCATTTGCCTCTTCCTCGGTAACGGAATTGACAAACTCCGTCCGGTAACCGTGCCGGGCGAGGCGAACGCCAAGGTCGGCATCTTCGGTCACATTATGGGCGTCCCAGCCGCCCAGCTGTTCCAGCGGTTCGCGGCGAAAGAACAGGGTCGTTCCGCCCAAAGGCACGACCAGACCCATGCGCGCATATCCGGGTAGGATCACCCGGAACCAGGCTGCATATTCCAATGTGAAACAACGGGTTAGCCAGTTCGAAGCGCTGTTGTAGTAATCCAGCATACCTTGCAGGCAGGCGACCTTGGGGTCGGCATTGGCAAAGTGATTGGCTACGATGCGCAGCTGATCGCGCGCTGGGGCGTCCTCGGCATCATAAACGCCGATGATCGTGCCGCGCGCAAAGTCGAGCGCATAATTCAACGCCCGCGGTTTGGTCTTGATCGTCCCGTCCGGCACGGTGATTGGCCGCATCCAGGTAAGCAACCGCGCACGTCCAAGCGCCGCCTTGGTGGTATGATCGCCGGCCTCGAGCACCAGACAGACGTCAAGCAATTCGCGTGGGTAATCAATCGCCTCAAGCCGGGTCAGCAGATGATCGGCAATCTCGCGTTCGCGGAAAAGCGGGATCAGCAGGGTGATAACGGGCAGACGGGCCGGGGTCGCCGCATTGCGGGCCGGTTGGGGCGCGACGCCGTGACGGCCGATCAGCGCTGCCGCCACCTTGACACCCGTCGATAGTGCCAGCACGAGAACGGTGAAGCCAATCAGGGCCGCAAGCGCGGTCACTGGTGCCAACACAAAGGCAAGGATGGTCCCAAACACCAAACAAAGGCCGGCCTTCATCGCAGTGGGCGCATGCCAATTGCGGCAGCTTTCCACGTCGCGCACGCGGGTTTCCGCGCGGCGGACCAGTTGTGATCCGAAACCGGCGCAGATTGATTTTTGCAAAAGATCTTCTGTGGTTATCGCCAACCTGACCGTGCCAAAGGCGGCAACGAGATCATCATGATTGCGACGAAACACCTCAACCGAAGGTGCAAGCACGACGACACATCCGCCGAGCCGCCGCCACGGCAGAATACCACCGCGCAGTGCCTTGGCGGACCCAAATTGTGCCACAAGGCGCGGATCGGGCGGATCATGTAGCGGGTCGATCAGCTGGGAATGGCTGTGCGTGGTCTGGGCGATGGCCAGTGCGCGGCGGGAGACGCCGTGCTGGGCGTAAAGCACATCGGCGAGCGGCAGGCCCAGCCGGGTCGCGGCCTGTTGTGCCCGTGCCATATCACTGGCGGAAAGATCGGCATGCGCCGAAAGTGCGGTCCCAAAATCGGAGTTCGCGGCTGCGGGTGTTGTCCGCAGCCGCGTGTCCGGTGTGAGTGGGCTCGTGAGCAGCTCCATCGGGTCTGTCCCTTCATCCAAGGACAGGTTGGCCTCCAGTTGATTAACGGAAGGTTAAGACGACACAGAAAATTTTAGGCAGCGCGGTCTGCCATGGCAGCGGCGAACCGTTCAAACAGATAGTAGCTGTCTTGTGGGCCGGGGGAGGCCTCGGGGTGGTATTGCACCGAAAACACCGGGCGATCTGCCAGCCGGATGCCGCAGTTGGACCCGTCAAACAACGACACATGCGTTTCAATGACGGATTTGGGCAGGCTTTGCGTATCAACGGTAAAGCCATGATTCATAGAGGTAATCTCTACCTTGCCAGTGTCATTGTCCTTGACCGGGTGGTTCGCGCCATGATGGCCGTGATTCATCTTGATGGTCTGCGCCCCTAGCGCCAGCGCAAGCATCTGATGGCCCAGGCAAATGCCAAATACGGGCAGATCCCTGTCCAGCACCCCCTTGATCATCGGCACTGCATATGCGCCGGTTGCCGCTGGGTCACCGGGCCCGTTTGAGAGGAAAACGCCGTCAGGATCAAGGGCCAGCACCTCTTCGGCCGTGGCGGTTGCGGGCAGAACTGTCACGTCACAACCTGCCGAGGCAAGGCACCGCAGGATGTTCCGCTTGGCGCCAAAATCAATCGCCACAACCTTGTGCTTGGGTGCGGTCTGCGGCGCATAGCCGTCAGGCCAGGCCCACCGCATCTCGTTCCAGCGATAGGATTGCGCGCAGGTCACATCCTTGGCGAGGTCACGTCCCACCAGCCCTTCAAAGTCGCGCGCTGCCTGAACCAGCGCGGCAATATCAAAGTTTCCGTCCGGATCATGCGCCAGCGCCACATGAGGTGCGCCCTGTTGCCGGATCGCGCGGGTCAGACGCCGGGTATCAATGCCGCCGATGCCGATGCGTCCGCGCCGGGTCAACCATGCGGTCAGCTCTTCCGTTGCGCGCCAGTTTGACGGTGCGGTCGGATCCCATTTCACCACCATGCCGTCTGCGACGGGCTCTGTGGTTTCATCATCCTCGGGGGTGACACCGGTGTTGCCGATATGTGGGAAGGTGAAGGTGACTATCTGTCCCGCATAGGACGGATCAGTCATGATTTCCTGATAGCCGGTCATTGCGGTGTTGAAACAAAGCTCTGCCACGGTTTGTCCGGTTGAACCAAACCCGCGGCCATAGAAGATCGTGCCATCTGCAAGCGCCAGGCAGGCGGTTGGTGTGTCGGTCATCGCATCTTCCCCCGAATTGGCGCAAATTGGGCCTTCCCTAAGGGGGCTGTGCCCCATGGTCAAGGCCACTTTGCCCCGGTTTTGTTGCCGTTTCGGCATGGCTTGTCAGTATCTTGAACCGGCCCTATGGTGCCCGCCTTCTTTGCGGCCATAAACGGAGCTTTCATGGACATGCGCACTCGGGTCACGGCGGCCCTGAAAGATGCAATGAAATCGAAAGAGGCGGACCGGTTGTCCACCTTGCGGCTGATCAATGCTGCAATCAAGGATCGTGACATCGCGGCCCGCGGCACGGATGCCGAAGACGCGGGCGTTGGCGATTCCGAGGTGCTTGGGATTCTGGGCCGGATGGTCAAGCAGCGCCAGGAAAGCGCGCGCGCCTACGAAGAGGGCGGGCGGCTGGAACTGGCGGAAAAGGAACTGTCTGAAATCAAGGTGATTGAAGAGTTCCTGCCCAAACAGCTGAGCGAAGACGAAGTCACCGCCGCGGTCAATGATGCAATTGCCGCTGTGGATGCCCAAGGCATTCGCGATATGGGCAAAGTCATGGGTGTGCTGAAAGGCAAATACACAGGCCGGATGGATTTTGGCAAAGTGGGGCCGCTGGTCAAAGATCGGCTTGGCTAGACCCTTAGCGCCCGTTTGAGATCGTCAAACAATGCCAGCCGTTCGGACGGGTCCAGAAATGCGCCGATCTCGACCTCGCGGTCACCGCCGCGCAGGGTGATATAATTGGGCACGGGCCCGCCGGTGGGGTGCAGGTGAACGCTGACCCAGTAGCGGTTTGCCTGCCATTCCTGCGGCGCCCCTTTGGGGTTGACCCGGCGCAGATAGGCTGTGGTGGCATCGGTGGTCAGCTCTTCCAGCACTTCGCCGCGCCGATAGCTGACGTTCAGCGCCGTCCAAAGCCCCCAGATCATCAGCAGGAAAAAAGGCAGAAGCCCCCAGAAGACCGGGCTGTCGACAAGGACCAGCAGCGGCAGAAAAACCAGTATGGCAGTCGCCCCCATGAATATGGCAAAATCGCGCCGCAGGAGCGAGCGGTAGGGCCAGAGGCTGAGTCGCCAATTGGGGCGGTCATGCGGCGGTGACGGGGACCATTCGTAAGGCATGATCCAAAGCTAATGCGCCGCTGCACCCGGGCCAACGGGAAAACAAGGTATATCCCCCCTCAATTGCCGCGGCAGTCAGCCTTGAATCCAGAGCTCTCGATCGTTAACCGATTCGTCGCCACGCCCTGACTGTTTCCAGATCATGCACAATGCGGCCAAAAACCGCTGAAATTGTGGCGACAGCAAGAATTGAACCGTTAATTCTCCATGAAAATGCTTAGATTTCGTTAAGATTCATTAATGTTGCCTTGATTTGGGGGCGTCATCTAGGGCATTCTGGAACGAGCTTCGACGTCTCCGCTGCTTGGGGGCTGTGTTAAAGTGAACAACGAGTGAGAGAGATATGAAAAACACATTTTTGAAAGGTGCTGCAGCCGCTGCATTGTTGGCTGCCCCGCTATCGGCGGATGCACTTGAAGTAACATTCGACTACAATGGGAGCACTGTTGTCATCGCCGATGGTGATGATGGTTTCGTTGACGGCGTTATTTCTGCCACAAACGTGATGATTGGCGGCACCTCTGTGCTGTTGACAGCTACATTTGCAACTGATGCGAACGGTAATTCACAGCTGACCGCATTTGTTGGTGACGCTGTCGCGGCAATCGCTGACATGTTCATCAACGTCACCCATACCGGGTTTGGTGATGGCGCGAGCGCACCGTCTGCTTCGGCCCTGTCCTTCAACATGGATCCCTCTGCCTTGTCGAGCGGTGGTACAATTGGCGGTGCCGGCAGCTATGACAACACAAACGCGGCATATGGTATTGGTGGTCTTGTTGGTGGTGGTGCCGGCTATGATTTCATCAGTGACGTAACTGGCGAAATCGTGCACGCCTCTGGGGCGGTTCTGGACGATCCGTTCTCACTGTCGATCTTTACGGTCATCACGCAGGGTACAACAGCATCCTACGATGCGACTGTGACGGCTGCGGTTCCGCTGCCTGCCGCAGGTCTGATGCTGCTGGCCGGTCTTGGTGGCCTGGGCGCGATGCGTCGCCGCAAAGGCTAACACCCGCGAACAAGAATACGGAAAGCCCCGCCAGTGTGCGGGGCTTTTTGTTGTCCGCATGTCCGCATGTCCGCAAGGTGTGACGATGCGACCGCCGGACCTGGCAAAGCCCCTTCCATGACACGTCAAATTCGATCGCGGTCCATTCAGATGATGATGCAGATCTGTTGCCTGTGCCTGCCGTCCGCTGCATTGACGCAAACCTTTGGGATGGTGCGCCGTGGGGGCGGGGCAGGGGCAGGGGGCATCGACCTTCGCATGCCGGACCACCACGGGCTGTGTTAAGGCACGAAAAAGCCCCGCACACTGGCGGGGCTTTTGTTCGTTTTGGGCTGGCCCTGCGGCTTAGTGGCTGGGCTCGCGATCCCAGTCTTCGCGCTTGGGCAGGATTTCGAACGTATGCTCTGGCGGAGGCGAGGGCAGCGTCCATTCCAACGTATCGGCATATTCGTTCCAGGGGTTCGCCTCGCGGCATTCCTTGCCCCGCAGCAGCGAGTAGAAGATCACGCCGATGAAGAAGACAAAGCTGATAAAGGACAGGAACGCACCCAGCGATGAGATATAGTTCCATGTGGCATAAGCCTCTGGATAGTCGATGTAACGGCGCGGCATGCCCTGACGGCCCAGGAAGTGCTGTGGGAAGAACGTCAGGTTTGCGCCGATGAACATGGCCCAGAAGTGCAGCTTACCGGCCCATTCTGGATACATCTTGCCGGACATCTTGGGGAAGTAGAAGTAGATCCCCGCAAAAATCGCGAACACGGCGCCAAGGCTCATCACGTAGTGGAAGTGCGCCACGACATAGTAGGTGTCATGATAGGCGCGGTCGACGCCAGCCTGTGACAGCACGATGCCTGTCACGCCGCCCACGGTGAACAGAAACAGGAAACCAAAGGCCCAGAGCATTGGGGTCTTGAGTTCCACAGAGCCGCCCCACATGGTTGCGATCCAGCTGAAAATCTTAACGCCGGTTGGCACCGCGATGACCATGGTGGCCAGCATGAAGTAGGACTGCTGGGTCAGGGACATGCCCACGGTGTACATGTGGTGCGCCCAGACAACGAAGCCCAGCACCCCGATGGCAACCATCGCGTAGACCATCGGCAAATAGCCGAAGATCGGCTTTTTGGAGAAGGTCGCGATGACGTGGCTGATGATGCCAAAGCCGGGGATGATGATGATGTAGACTTCTGGGTGACCAAAGAACCACAGGATGTGCTGATAGAGGATCGGGTCGCCGCCACCTTCGGGTTGGAAGAATGTGGTGCCGAAGTTACGGTCTGTCAGCAGCATGGTGATAGCGCCGGCCAGCACCGGCAGGGCCAGCAGAATCAGCCATGCGGTCACGAAGATCGACCAGCTGAACAACGGCACCTTGTGCAGCGTCATGCCCGGCGCGCGCATGTTCAGGAAGGTCGTGATCATGTTGATCGCGCCCAGGATTGATGAGGCACCGGAGACGTGGACCGCAAAGATCGCAAGGTCCATCGACATGCCACCCTCGGAGGTGGACAGCGGCGGGTAAAGCACCCAGCCAACGCCAGAGCCAAGTTGGCCATTGCCCCCGGGTGACAGCATGGATGCGACACCAAGCGAGGTCCCGGCCACATACATCCAGAACGACAGGTTATTCATGCGCGGGAATGCCATATCGGGCGCGCCGATCTGCAAGGGCATGAAATAATTGCCAAATCCGCCAAACAGGGCGGGAATAACAACAAAGAACATCATCAGGACACCGTGATAGGTGATGAGGACGTTCCAAAGGTGGCCGTTGGGTGTGCAGACATCGCTGCTGGCGAACAGGCGGGCGCCTTCGGCGCACATATACTGTACGCCGGGTGTCATCAGTTCAAGCCGCATGTAAACGGTGAAGGCAACAGCGATGAATCCGACGGCTCCTGCGACGAACAGATACAGAATGCCGATGTCTTTGTGGTTGGTGGACATGAACCACCGGGTAAAGAAGCCCCGGTTGTCCTCGTGCGCGTCGCCGTGAATGGCTGCGTCTGCCATGTGGCTCTCCTCGATTGGCTACAGTTCACGCACGGCACGAGTCGAGACGCGCCTGCGCTTTGGACAGGTTCTAGTCGCTTGGCGGCAAAGGAGCAATCGCGGATATGTAATATTCACAGGGCAAATTGGCGCAGCGACCCGTCCCCATGGCGGAAAGGGGCCAACTAGCCTGCGCAGCGGATTTCATCCGCGCTGGCGGGCTGCAGCTGCGCAATGACAGCAGCGGTCTGATCGGCGGGCATTGGGCGTGAGAAGAAAAAGCCCTGAAACTGATCACAGCCCATTTCAATGAGAAAGTCGGTCTGTGTTTGTGTTTCCACGCCCTCGACAGTCACCTCCATGCCAAGCTTGTGACCCAGCAGCACGATGGTTTCGATAATGTCGCGGTAGCGTTTCTGGTCAAAGTCATGCCCCTGCAGAAACGAGCGGTCGATCTTGATCTTGTTGAAATTGTATTTCCAGAGGTAGCCAAGGCTGGAATAGCCGGTGCCAAAGTCGTCCATTGCGATCCTGATCCCATGCGCCTGAAACCGGGCCAGCTTTTCACTGACGCCCGCCTCATCGGTGAGCAGCAGGCTTTCGGTCATCTCAAGGTCAAGCCGTTCAGGCGCGAGCCCCACCTTGTTGATCAGGGCGAAGATCCTGTCAGGCAGGTCCGGTTTCTGGAATTGCACGGGGGAAAGATTGACCGAGACATAGATGTGATCGGGCCATCCGGTTGCTGTCCGCATCGCCTTTTCCAGGGTTTGCAGGCCGACGTCGTGGATAAGACCGGTGCGTTCGGCGACGGGGATGAAATCCTCAGGGCTGATCAGGCCGTTGTCATCGCCACGCAAGCGCAACAAGGCTTCGAACCCAGCGACCTGCCCGGTCTTGGAATCCACAAAAGGCTGGTAGTGAATTTCCAGGCTGTTTTCGTCAATTGCGCGGCGCAGGCAAGCTTCAATATTGCGGCCGCGATTGTTGGCTTGATCCAATGCGTCAAAATATTGCTGCACCTGATTGCGGCCGGATTGTTTGGCATGAAGCAGGGCGAGATCGGCAGAGCGTAGCGCGCGATCAAGCGCTTCGCCCATCGGTGAGAGGTGCATGCCGATGCTGAAAGAGACGGTAAGTGTGCAATCCTCAAACGTCAGCGACCGTTTTGCGGTGGCCAGAATTTCGATCCCCAGCCGGCGCAGCCCTTCGCCGGTCGTGCCGGGGGTCAGGATCAGGAATTCATCCCCGCCGATGCGGCCGACAAAGCCGGAGTCACCGACAAGCTTGCAAAGGTGATCTGCCAGATGTTGCAGGTATTCATCACCCACATGGGTGCCAAACCCTTCGTTGATGGATTTGAAGTCGTCGATATCAAGATGGAACACCCCGACCTGCTGTGAGGGATCGCGCCGTTCATCAAATATCCGTTTGGCCTTGGACAGCAGGCCGGCGCGATTGAGCGTCCCGGTCAGCGGATCGCTATATGACAGGCGCAGCAGGTCCTGATCCTTCCTGCGGGTCCGGTCGAGCATTCGCATGACGATCAACATCGGTACAAGAAAAGCCAATGCGCAGACCAGCGGGATGGCAACGCTGATGAAGTCCATTGCAGAATTGAACGAGACGGTGGGCGTGGCCCGGTAGGTGATCAGTCGGATAACACCGATGATCTGACCATCTTCGTCGCTGATGGGAAGATACGAACAGGCAAAGGCACTTTCTACGTCAGGCGCCTCACCATTTGCGTGGATCGAAACGACGGGGGCCCGCGCTGCAACGACGGCCAGAACCTCGGCCCGCGCGGCGGGGTCATCGGGGAAGACGACATCGGGCGCAGTGGTATAAGCAAGGTCGCCATCGGGCGAAAACATGCTGAACCTGATCACCCCTTCCATAGAATCGGCCATCTCAATCGCGGAGAGCTGATCAGCCGTGGTCGGGCCATTGGCGAAAGCGTCGGCGATATCGGGGGTGTGCGAGACCATATGCTGCGACCAATCGGTGGCATAGCGTAATGCGTCTTCACGTGCATCATAGCCCCGCGCAAGCATCAGCACGTGGTGCACACCGACGACAAGAACAAGTGCGAG
Source organism: uncultured Paracoccaceae bacterium (assembly GCA_947502145.1). Taxonomy (GTDB): domain Bacteria; phylum Pseudomonadota; class Alphaproteobacteria; order Rhodobacterales; family Rhodobacteraceae; genus CANMYO01. The sequence continues at coordinate 43,353 of CANMYO010000002.1, forward strand.
TATCAGCGTGCCTGTGATGGTTAACATTACCGGGCGTGGTAACGCGCGCGCCATTGGTTGCGATTCCATGGCCAAGAGTCTCCTTCAATTGCAGGAGTTTTAGACGCCAAGAATTTAACGTTGCGATAACGGCGCCCGGTCAGGTCCGTATTTTGGCATCTACAGTCGCCGCCACATCCGAAGCGCAGGTGGCGATGGGCGCAGACATTACATGTTCAAAGCTGGCGCGCAGGGCCACATCGAGATCATCCATGCTGACCGGCAGGCCAAGATCAACAAGCGAGGTCACACCATGTTCGCGGATCCCGCAGGGAACAATGCCTTCAAAGTGGTCGAGGTCAGGTTCAACATTGATCGACAGCCCGTGAAAACTGACCCATTTACGCAGGCGAATGCCAAGTGCCGCGATCTTGTCCTCTCGCACGGCCCCAGCGGCGGTCAGCGGCTTGTCCGGGCGTGTGACCCAGACGCCAACGCGGCCCTTGCGCCGCTCTCCGGTGATGTTGAAGCGGCCCAGCGTGTCGATGATCCAGGATTCAAGATCATGCACGAAGCAGCGCACATCGCGGCCCCGTTTTGCCACGTCAAGCATGACATATGCGACCCGCTGTCCGGGCCCATGATAGGTATATTCGCCGCCGCGCCGGGCCTCAAACACGTCAAAGCGGTCAGGGTCGACCAGATCGGCAGGCTTGGCCGAGGTTCCGGCGGTATAAAGGGGCGGATGTTCAACCAGCCAGATGCATTCCTCTGCGGTGCCCGCGGTAATCGCGGCGACGCGGTCCTCCATGAACCGCAGCGCGTCGGGGTAGGGCGTCAAGCCGGGGGCGGTGATCCATTCAACCATGCCCAAGATATGGGGTAGTGATCGCAGAATGGAAAGAGGGTGCGAATTCCCTCTTGGCAAGTCTGGGGGGCTGATCTAGAAGCACGTCAGCCCGAACTTGCGGTCGTGGCGGAATTGGTAGACGCGCAGCGTTGAGGTCGCTGTTCTTTAACCGGAGTGGGGGTTCGAGTCCCCCCGACCGCACCAACACCCCGGAGGGGTGGCGTTTGGGCCTTGCATCACAGCGTCGGGATTGTTTGAGTGCGCGGGCCGTAGTGTTGCGGTTCCAGCAAGGGAGCGATCCATGCCAAAGGGCTATATCATCGGTCATATTACCGTGAAAAATCCAGAAGAGTACAAGGAATATGTCCGTCTGGATACGCCGATCATTGAATCTTATGGCGGTCGCCCGATCGTGCGCGGTGGCACCGGAGAAGTGCCCGAGGGCGAAGCATTTGACCGGCATGTGGTCTTTGAGTTCGACGACTACGCGCAGGCCAAGGCACTTTATAATGACCCTGAATATCAGCGCGTTGCAGAAATCCGCCGCAAAAACGCAAACAGCATGATTGTTCTGGTCGAAGGCGTCTAGGCGCTAGGGCAGCACCGCCAGCCAGCCCCATGCGGTGATGATCGACAGCGCGGTTGCGATCAGCACGGATGAGGCGGCAACGCGTTTGGCCCGGTCATACATATTGGCAAAGATATAGGCGTTCACACCGGGGGCCATTGCTGCGGTCAGCACGGTCGAGCGGATTTCGGCGCTGGACAGGTTCAGCGCATTGGTCATTGCAAATGACATGGCGGGCTGCGCGATCAGCGAGATGGCGCAGACGTAAAGAATGGCGCGCATGTCGCCTTCGGGGCGGTAACGATAAAGCACGCCGCCCAACCCGAACAGCGCAGCGGGCAATGCCGCGCGAACCATCAGGTCAATCCCGTCCGTCAAGACGCCGGGCAGGGGGATCCCACCTAGGTTCACCACAAACCCGAGGCTGATCCCGATAATCAGGTTGTTGGAAAACATCGCCTTGAGCACTTTGCGCCCCAGCGCCGATCGGGAGCCCCCACGATTGCGTGCAATTTCCATCGCGGTGATGCCGACGCCATAGCAAAACGGCGAATTCAGCGCGATCAGCGCATAGTTGGCCGCCAGCGCATCCGCGCCGTAGGCGCGTTCGGTGATTGGCAGGCCCAACAGGACGGAATTTGCAAAGAGGCAGCAAAAGCCGATCGCAATGGCATCTTCCCATCCGCGCCGAAAGAACTGCCGCGCGCCAAACATGCCCAACAGAAAGCAGAGGAAGGCCGGCAAGTAGTAGCTGCTGAGCAAGGCGAGGTTGAAATTCTGTCCCAGATCCAGCGAGGAAATCGCGCGAAACAGCAGGCAGGGGATCGCAAAACTTTGGGTAAAGACCATCAGCCCGTCGACACCGGCGTTGGAAAACAGCCCGCGCCAGACCGCAAGATAGCCGAAACCAATCACCAGAAAGACCGGCAGGATGACGTCAAGCAGGGCTGTCACGATTGATCCGCCTGCATCAGGTGGCAGGACGGGTGATGGTCATGCCGTCAAAGGCCGGCGTGACATGGTCAGGAGTTTCCCGGTCCACGCTCACGTAGTCGAGGTCGATATGCATATTGGTCAGCACCGCCAGTTTCGGTTTTGCCCGCGCGATCCAGGCAAGCGTGTTGTCCAGGTGGCTGTGGCTGGGATGAGGCGTGCGCCGCAGGGCATCCACGATCCAGACAGCCAACCCGTCAAGTTTTGGCCAGATGGCATCGGGGATTTCCGACACATCAGGCAGATAGGCCAGGTCGCCGATGCGGAACCCAAGCGCGTCAATATTGCCGTGAGTGACCTCGAATGGTGACAGGGTGATCGGCCCCCCGGCGCCGCTGATCGTGACGTCATCGACAATCGTGTTCAATTCGCAGATCGGTGGATAGGCGGAGCCCTTGGGTTGCACAAAAGCATATCCAAAACGATCCAGCAGCGCGTTGCCGGTCGGACCGTCAGCCCAGACCTGAAGGCGCTGGCGGATGTTGAAGACGATCATCCGCAGATCATCGAGTCCGTGCACATGGTCCGCATGGGAGTGGGTATAGACCACCGCATCAAGTTCACCGACACCGGCGTCAAGCAACTGGCTGCGCAAATCCGGTGTTGTGTCGATCAGCACGCGCGTCGTGCCTTGTACGCCCTTGCGGGTTACCAAAAGCGAACACCGCCGCCGCGTATTCTTGGGGTTGGTGGGGTCACATGCGCCCCAATGCCCGCCAAGGCGCGGCACACCCCCCGATGATCCGCATCCCAGGATCGTAAAGGTCAGTTGATCGCTCATGCGGCTTTCCGGAACAGACGGTCAAAATTGGCCGTGGTTGCGGCGGCAAATGCTGCATAATCGAGGCCAAACACCTCCGCCCCGACACGGGCGGTATGTGCTGTGTAGGCGGGTTCGTTCCGCTTGCCCCGATGCGGAGGCGGCGCGAGGTATGGGCTGTCGGTTTCCACCAGCACCCGGTCAAGCGGCGCGGTGGCAAAAATATCGCGCAGGTCTTGACTGCGCGGGAAGGCGGCGATGCCCGACATCGACAGGTAAAAGTCCAGATCCAGCGCTGCCTGCGCCAGTGCGGCGCTGGAGGAAAAACAGTGCATGACACAGCTGAAGGCACCGGCCTTGTGTTCTTCGGCCAAAATTCGGGCCATGTCGTCATCGGCGGCGCGGGCATGGATGATCAGCGGCAGCCCGGTTTCGCGCGCGGCGGCGATATGTATGCGCAGAGATTGCTGTTGGATGTCAGCGCTTTCGGCGGTGTAGTGATAGTCCAGTCCGGTTTCCCCGATGCCGACAAACTTGGGGTGGTCAGCCAGCGCGATCAGTTCATCCACGGTGGCAAGTGGTTCGTCTGCGGCGCTCATCGGGTGGGTGCCCGCAGCATAAAACACGGGTTCATGGGCCTCGGCGATGGCGCGGACCTGTGGTTCCAGCCGCAGCCGGGTGCAGATCGTGACCATCCGGGTCACGCCTGCCGCGGTGGCACGGGCAATGACGGCGTCAAGCTCTCCGTCGAAATCAGGAAAGTCGAGGTGGCAATGGCTGTCAACGATGTTGGGCGTGGTGGTCATGCGGCCGCTTTCAGGGGGCGGCGACCTTTTGCGCCGTCAGTTCGATTGCAAAAACCATATCAAGGATCAGCGCGGCGGGGTCAAGGTTGACGGCCCGGCCATGGCGCGCCTTGGCAGAGAGGGTTTGCTGCAAAAGCGCCCATGCGCGGGCGGCGCGATCATCCGGAGACAGCCGCGTCAGCAGCCGCGCTTCGCCCATCGCGCCCTGTGTTGCGGGTTCACCCTGCAAACCCGCACGGGCGGCGCGGGCCAGAAAATGGTCGATCAGATCCAGGACAAGCCCAAAGCGGGTGTCAGCGCCGCGACCCGTGCAGCTGTCAGCCAGCTTCAGAAGGGCGGGGCGGTCCACCTGTGGCAGGCCGCTGAACAGTCTTACCAGATCGCCATATAGCGGCAGCCCATCGTGGTTGAGCAGACGGATCGCATCACCAGCTGAGCCAGCGGCCAGCGTCGTTAGCGCCTCGCCTGCGTCGGTATGCAGACCAGCCTGCGCCAGCGCGGCGGGAAGGTCATCCGGTGACAGCGCGGCGCAACGCAATTCGCGACAGCGCGAACGGATCGTGGGCAGCAGCCGCGACGGCTGGTGCGCTACAAGCAGGACGGTGGTGTTGGCGGGGGGTTCTTCAAGCTCTTTCAGGATGGCATTGGCAGCCGTGCGGTTCATTTCATCCGCCGTATCCACAATGACCACGCGCCGCCCGCCATCGGTTGCGGACATGTGAAAGAAATTCTTGAGCGGTTCCAGCGCCTCGCGGGTGATTTCCGTCTGCAAGACGCCGGTCTTTTCGTTGACCATGCGGCGGATCACCAGCAGTCGCGGATGGGCACCGGATTGCACCAGACGCGCGTCCGGGTTTTCATCGCTGACCGCAAGCGACGTGGGCGCGGGCGGCGCATCTGCAAAGAGCCCCCCCGCATCGTCAGGCGCTTCTGCCAGCAGGAATGTCGCGATTTTCCACGCCAGCGTGGCCTTGCCGATCCCGCGCGGTCCGGTGATCAACCAGCCCGAATGCAGCCGCCCGGCGGTATAGGCGTCAAGAAAATCCTGCTGGGCCTGATCCTGACCAAAAAGCTCGCGGGTCTCGCGCGGGTGCGGAGCCCCGGCGACGCGATCAGGTTCCGGGGTGTCCTCGTTCATAAATGGGCGGCCACTTCTGAGGCGATGGCGTCGGGATCGCGATTGCCGTCGATCAGCACGCAGCGACGATGGGCGTTGGCCAGGGCCAGGAAACCATGGCGCAGGGTTTCCTGAAACGGCAGGCCGAAATCCTCAAACCGGTCTTCCCCGGATTGGCGCGCAAGGCCGCGGTCCAATGCGGTGGCCGGATCCATGTCGATCACGAATGTCAGGTCCGGTTCGCGGCCGATCATCAGATTGTGCAGCTGGTCCACGATACCGCGCAGGTCACCACGGGTTGCCCCCTGATAGACCCGCGTTGAATCCGCGAAGCGGTCAGAGATCACGATCTTGCCGGCATCAAGCGCGGGCTGGATCGTCTTTTCCAGATGATCGCGGCGGGCCGCCGTGAACAGCAAGATTTCGGTTTCGGCAGTCCAGCGATCAGGGTTGCCTGTCAGCAGCAGCTGGCGAATTTCCTCGGCCCCCGGGGATCCGCCGGGTTCACGGGTCAGCACCACATCTTGCCCCGCCGCCCTGAGGCGATCAGTCAAGAGCCGGGCCTGGGTCGATTTGCCAGAGCCGTCGATCCCTTCAAACGTCACAAAGCGGGGCGGGGTCATGCAGGGTTCGGCGGGCTGATTTTATCCATGACCACCTGTGCGGCGGTGCGCAGGCGGATCGCGAAGCCGCCGCGCGGCACCGCACCGTCAGCCACCAGCGGTACACGCGTTTCGGGCAAACCGTCCATGTTGATCACGAGTTCGCCCAGCTGCTGTCCGGCGCTGATCGGGGCCTCGACAGGGCTGTCAAATACCGCTTCGGCGTCCACTTTGCCCTGATTGAGCACGGGGATCAGCAGTGAGACATCCTCGGGTACAGTCAGGCCGACCGCGGGCGCTTCGCCCATCCAGACGTCAACCTCGGCCAGGCGGGTGCCCGATTTGGCCACGGTACTTTGGGCAAATTGACGAAAGGCCCAGTTAACCAAGCGCTGGGCCTCGTCGGCGCGTTCAGCGGCCGAATCCAATCCGGTGATCACAAAAACAATCCGCCGATCGCCTTGTTTGGCAGAGCCGACAAGGCCATAGCCAGCTTCTTGCGTGTGGCCGGTTTTCAGACCGTCAGCGCCGATTCCAAGGGTCAATAGCGGGTTGCGATTGCGGCTGTTGGCCGGGACCCGCCCGTCAAACAGAAATTCGGTTTCCGCAAAAAGCGGATAGAAGGTCGGAAAGTCGGTAATGATGCGGTCTGCCAGAATGCCAAGGTCACGCATCGACATGCGGTGGCCAATCGCGGGCCAGCCGTTGGAATTGGCGAATGTGGAATTGAACATCCCCATCTGGCGTGCGCGGTCGGTGGCGATGCGGGCAAATTCGGTTTCCGACCCGGCCAGCGCCTCGGCCAGAACCGCACTGGCATCATTGCCTGACAGGACAATCACGCCGCGCAGCAGATCCTCGACCGTGACCCTGTCGGTGGTCTTGAGGAACATGGAAGAGCCGGTGTAGCTGACTGCATGGTTGGAAACCGGCAGCGTTTCGTCGACAGCGAGACGACCGTCCGCGATCGCCTCAAATGTCATGTAGATCGTCATCAGTTTCGACATCGACGCGGGCGGCAGGGGTTCGTCTGCATTCTTGGCCATCAGGACCGTGCCGGTCGTCTGGTCATAGACATAGGCCGCGCGAGCGCTTGTTTCAAAGGTTTGGGCAAGCGAAAGGCTGGCCGTGACCACCAACAGGGTGAGGGAGGTCAGGATGGTCCGCAAAACGGTGGGCATTGGGTTGCTCCGGTGTGGATCAGTTGGTCACGAAATAGGCGTCCGTAAAGCCAAGTGCCTTGACCTTGGAAAGCACGGCGGCGCGGTCATCGGCGTTAGGCGCAGGGCCGACAATGACGCGCCAGAAAGATTTGCCCTGACTTTGCTGGGACAGAACGCGCGCAGATAGCCCGTCACCGCGCAGCCGTTCGGCGGTCCGGGTTGCGTTCGCCTCAATGCTGAAAATGCCGATTTGGATAAAGGGTTTGTCAAGGCTTGAGACGGGCGCGGGTGCCGGTGTCGGGGCCGGTGCAGGCGTGGGGGTCGCAGTGGCGCTGGCCGTTTGCGAAGGCAATGCTTCGGCCGCATTGATCGCAGCCGCAGCACCATCGGTGATTGGATCAAGTGTACTTGCCGTGATCTCGGTCGGGTTGTCAAAATCGGCCACGGCGGCAGGTGTGGCAACTTCTGCCGGACCTTCTTCGCGGCGCAGGGCGACAACCGACAGGGACGTCGGTGCCCCCGCCAGAACGCCCAGTTCCTCGGCCGCATCAGAGGACACCTGAAGCGCCGGGCCCGGGTTGTCGCGTTCGCGCCGGAACAGCGCGCCGATGACAAACTTGTTGTTGGCGGTATTGCGGATGATCACACGTTCAGGATCGGTGACATCGGGATGCGCAACCCAGACACCGCCCAGCGACGGGCGACCGTCCCAAAGGCCGTTTTCATCGACCGAAAAAACCTCGGGCGCTTCAACGTCGCGTTCCACCAACGGGCCAGCGGACAGCGGCGCGTCGGGATCGTCTGTTGCGGCACCATCTGCGGCCGCCGTTTCGCCAAAGGATGGGAAACTGGGCATCTGAAACTTGCCCTGTTCGTCACAGGCCGTGAGGCCAAGTACCAAAAGCATGGCCGCACCTGTTCGCAGTGCTCCGGTCGAAATCTTTGATGTGCCTGTCATTGCTCGCCCCTCGTTCTTATCCAGGGACATGAAACTGTAGCTGTTCTTCAGCCATTCTGCCGCATCCCTCACCGCCTGCAGGGCAGGGCATCGGCAGCCCAGATCGGCGGCCCCACCCGCAGTTGCGTCACTCTAGCGAGCGGTTGTGTGTTTTGGAAGTCTTGAGGCAAATCATTCGGCGGATTTCCACAAAGCGTGATCTGCACTTTACGAACCTGATCTGACACACTAATACGGCCCGCAACGGAGGTTTGGCAGAGTGGTCGAATGCACCGGTCTTGAAAACCGACGAGGGTGAAAGTCCTCCCAGGGTTCGAATCCCTGAGCCTCCGCCATATCACATCTCAAACATTGACTTGCATGATTGCTGTGCTGTTGCCCTGCGGATCGCGATAACGCGTAATGCACCGCCACACCCAGCGGCGAAAGATGTTGATAAGCACCTGCATTCCATATGGGTGTCGGTTTGCGGTTGGGGTGATCGCCCCCAACCGCATGATCGAAAACAGCCGCGGCATCCGTCAGGCTGTTGGCGCTTTGGCAAATGGCAGGTGACCGGTTTTCAGCCAGACCTTCGCCCCTTCAGCACCCGCCCTTGCAGACAGCGGCTGCCCCTCTGGCAAACGCAGCCAGCCGCCGGTCCCCAACGTTTCACCGCTTTCGATGACTGATCCGCCGATGACCAGCATTTCGCTGCCGCCAATACCGGCGTTCTCAAGCGTCGCCCCGGCCTCAAGGTGGCTATAGGTGACCGTTTCACGGGCGTCTCGGTGCAATTCGGCCGTCGCGACGCCGTTGACCGTTGCGGCCAGCTCCTCCGCCATGGATTTGCGGAACTGATTCCGGTCCTCCATGTCAAACTGCCAGAGCTTCACAAAGATGGTGCAGCCCGCGTCAGAGCCCGGCGTATGCGCCGAAGTTGGCGGGTTGCGCACATAGGTGCCGGTGGGAAAATCGCCGTGTTCGTCTTGAAACACCCCGTCGAGAACGATGAACTCCTCTCCGCCGGAGTGGGTGTGGGCCGAAAACTTGCTGCCGGGTGCATAGCGAACGATGGTTGTCGCGCGTGCGACTTCCCCGCCGATACGATCCAGCATGCGCCGGTCGACACCTTTCATCGGTGACGCCTGCCAGTCCAGTTGATCGGAATGCACGACCACCCGTTTGTTGAAATCTGCGTTAAGTTCCATTTGATGCTGTCCTTTCGACGCTGAAACCGGGGCTATTGGCCACCCGCAATGCTGGGCCGTGCGGCAACTTTGGCACGCCAGGCGGCGAGGTGCGACAGGGTTTCAGGGATTTCGACCTTGGCGAAATCTGCAAAGGCCAACCCAGCAAAGGCGGTGATGTCAGCCACCGAGAACTCTGCACCGGCAAGATAGTCGTTGTCGGACAGGACTTCATCCAGATAGGTCATGGTCTGCACGGCGACGTCTTTCTGTTTCAGGCCCCATTCGGCACATTGGTCAGTTTCAAGATCCGGCCCGAGGCCGGGTGTTGCGTGGTGGAAATAGGTCGCCACCGCGTTTAGCAATCCGTTCTCGGCCCGCAGGTTCATCATCGCAACCTGTGCACGCTGCTTGGGCGCGGTGCCGGTCAGGGACGGCCCATCGAAATGCCCGTCGATATATTCGGTAATCGCATTGCATTGTGAAATATGCGTACCATCCGCCAATTCCAGGCAGGGGACAACAGCATCGGGGTTCTTGGCCCGGAACGCTGCGGTGCGATGTTCGCCTGCCATCACATCGACTGGAATAAAGTCGACTTTGTCGGTTGCGCCTTTTTCGGCGAGTGCGATGCGGATGCGCGCCGGATTTGGGAAGCCTTCGGTGTCGTAGATTTTCATGGTGGTCTCCTGTTTCAACATTCGTCTACCTACTAGTAGGTTGAATGCAATTGCAACTGACTTCTGCACGATTGCTTTCACGTCGTGGTGAAGAGGGAGGCCGCTGTGGATTCCGGCAGGCGGATTTCAGGGCGGGATTGCCCTGGCGCGCGGTTTCATGAGATGTAATTGCCGTTGACAAGAGGAACGGCTGCGTGGCGCGACCAAGGACCGGTGACAAACCCAGCATCATCCGGCAGGCCACCGTCGCGGAGGTTGCCGCAGTCGGGGCCGCGTCTGCCTCTGTCAATGCCATTGCAAAGCGGGCCGGGCTCGCCGTTGGCACCCTGTATCGCTATCATCCAAGCAAATCGGCGCTGCTGCAATCCATCTATATGGCGATCAAGGCAGATATTCATCACGCCCTGATGGATGCGGCCGGGCGAGGGCAAGATGCAAGTAGCCAGATACGGGGGATGTGGTTTGCTCTGCTGGACTATTCCCACGAGCATCCCGGTGATTTTCTTTACGCCGAAGTCATCCTGAACGCGGCGATCCTGAGCGCGCAGGACCGGGCGCGCGTGCAGCAGATGGCTGACGATATGACGGTCATCATCAGGGCCGGGATCACGGATGGCACGCTTGCGCCCAATGACCCGGAGGCGGTCCGCGCATTGCTTGTCGCGCCTGCGCTGCACCTTGGGCGCCAGTCCGCGGTTAGCGGAAAGCCGCCGGATCGTGCGCACGCACAGAATGTATTCAATTTGTGCTGGCGAGGGATTTGCAATTCCCCTAATAAATGAGCGAATGCTCATTTATTATAAGGACTGTGCAACATGCCCGGTTTGAAGACCCTTCTTTCCGCCGCTATTCTCACATTCACCGCATCACAAGGACTGGCTGACATGACCGAAGATGACATCCGCAATGGATTCAGGGAACACGCCGCGATGGCGCAGTTCCACCGTTGGTTTCAGGTCTATGAACGGCCCGGCGGTGGGATCGAGAACGCGGTGGATATATTGTCCGATGATGTCACGGTTACATCGGGATTAGGCACGGCAAATGGCCATGATGATTACGCCGCGCGGGTTTCGCAACTGCCCGAAACCTGGCTGAATTCGCACCGCGTTGGTGATGTGGAGTTCACCCATGGCACCGAAGGGGAGATGACGCTCAACGCGGCCGTCAACTACCAGAACGAAGGCATGCTGCCAGACGGACAAATGCGTGCAGCGGGCCTGTCTTATGCAGTGACGTTTCAGCCCGGTACGGCTGTATTGCCAAAGCTGTCAGAGGTGAAAATAACCCAGAACAGCGAAGCTATTGGGGGCACCTACAGCGATGCCTATGCCGAAAACCGGATGCTGAGTCTTGTGCATTATTGGCTGGCCCTGATCGAAGATCCGGCACGTGATCCGGCGCCGGTGCAGGAAATTCTCGCTGATGAGTTCTCGCTGAACTTTTCGAGCGGCGCGATTACCGATTTTGCGGGTTTCAAGGCATGGCTGGCCGGACCGGGTTCACAGGTCGCAGCCAGTACCCACGTGATCAGCAACTTTTCGGCTACTGATCTGGGCGACGAAACTTACGGGCTCAGCGTTGACTTTGACTGGTTTGGCATCACCCCCGATGGTACTGAGCTGGTCGCCAAGACCCGTCACGCCTGGACCGCACAGAACGACGTGACGGCCCGCTTCGCGCAGATCAAGACGATGGATGTCGAAGTTCTTGAACCGTTTCGCCCGCGCGAAAATTGATTGACATGGCGGGCCATTGGCCCGCCATGCCCTGATACGAAATGGGCCGTCGCATCGCCTCTGCGGGTCAGACGTTACGCCGGTCGGCGTTCAGAAGCAGCCGTACCAGAGCAGGCTGGGTGCGCACGCCAATCTTGTCGTAAATCCTTTGCAGATGGGTTTTGGCCGTATTCGGGCTGATCCCAAGGGTCGCAGCGGCCGTTGTCAGATCACGGCCAGCAATGACTTCGCAGGCCAGTTTTTCCTGCGTCCTGGACAAAGCATAAATCTTTGCGGCGCTGGCGATTTGCCGATCCAGCAGATCGGAGTCATCAAAGGTGATCAGGAACTTGCCGTCCCGCAGAACGGCCCAGCAGATATGGGCCAACCCGGTATCGTCCTGACCAAGCGCGACAGCGCGGGTCACCGCGTTATGACCGGCGCAAGGGAAGTGTCGGTGATAGGAGGCCGCAACGGTCGTTATGGCCTGCAAGAGTTCATCTTGTGCTGCTGTGGATGTCGCCTGCAGCCGGTTCCCCCGTTTGCGAAGCCGGGGATGGTCACGCAGGCGGTGCTCAGCGGATTCGTTCAACCAGAGAATCCTGGCATTCTCGTCAACCTCGATCAGCGGCGCGCGCACATGGCCAATCCCCATTTGCGTCCCCACGATGCAGGTAAGTTTCCAGCGGCCCTGAAATTTCTGGAGAATTTTCAGCTCGTGATAATGCCCCGAAAGGTCTTCGTTGACACCGGACATGTCGCCAAACTGGTCATAGGACACCCAGGCCATTTCGGGCGAAATCACGACATTGAAGTTCTCACGACGGATCGACTCGCGCGGGACGCAATCGGTGTTCGTGGACAGCATCTTGTGCATCCGCTGGCGAACGGCAGCGCCCTGAACAACGGTCACACCGGTGCCTTGCTGTGCATGGATGCGGCGGATTTCGGGACCGTCATGCCAACAGCGTTCCCAGGCGTGGAAGTCCCGCTGCAGGTAGGCCCTGGTTTCTCTTTCGATCACGGCGAGGATGGCGCTGCGATCGTCCTCGAAGTCTTTCATTTGGCGGATGCCTCTTGTTTTACGTGCCGATTGAGCCGCTGGCGGATGGAATTGATCAGGTCAGGCCAGGATGTTTTGGTCCAAGCGCTGACTGCGGCGAAACTGCGCAATAGCCAAGGCTTGCGGCCCATCTGCTGATAATAGTCGTTTTCTGTCCGTGGGTCGAATTTGATCTGCTGCTGCTTGCTGGCGTTGACAAGTATGAGGGCTTGGAAGTCCATGGCAGCTCTTTCGCTTATGATCCGTGTTGTACGCATCAGACTAGCAAGGCAGCGCTGCTTGCCCTGTCATACCAGCGGACGACAGCAACAAGAAATGTGGTCCGGGATTCCGTTCTTGTCCGCCTTTCGAGCGCGGGGATGCCCGAGGTTGACATAACGTTTTGATATTGTAGCCCCGAGGGATGATAAGGAACCGGATCACCCTCAAGCAGCTTGAAGCGCTTGTCTACGTTGCCGACACGGGCACATTCCGCAAGGCCGCGACGGCGCTGGGCACAACGCAGCCAAACATCTCCGTGCGCATCGCAACGATGGAGGCCACGCTGGGATCGGTACTGATGCACCGGGATGCGGGGTCAGTTCGGTTGACGGACAAGGGCGCAGAGGTTCTGGCGGCGGCCCGCGAGGTTTTGCGCGCGTCAGAAGCCTTGCTGGAGGTGGCAGATCGTCGTGACCTCGTCGAAGAACGGCTGCGGTTGGGCGTGACCGAGTTGATTGCCTCGACATGGCTGCATCAGTATCTGCGCCAGTTGCGTGAACAATATCCGGCGTTGCGGGTTGAATTGACTGTCGATCTGTCGGTTGAAATTGAAAACCAATATGCCGCCGGGCAATTGGATTTGGCGATGCTGACAGAGCCGTTTCGCACCATGCCTACGGGGATCGTGCCGCTGGGGCGGTGCCGCTATGGATGGGTGGCTGTGCCGGAGATCGCCAAGACCTTGGGAGATGGTCCCACATTGGCGGATCTGCATGCGCTGGGCATCCTCACTCACAACAAACAGACGCTGGCATCGACCGGGCTGCGCGCGCATCTGGCGACGCTGGGCCTGGCAGAGGCACAGGTGGTGCATTCCAGCAGTCTGACCTCGTGCCTGCACATGGCGCTGGACGGGATGGGTATCGCGTTGCTGCCGCGGCCGCTTTTCAAGGGCGCGGCGGCTGAGGGCCGGTTGATTGAGGTGGAATGCGGCTGGGAGCCTGAGCAGCTTTGCTTTTTCGCACGCTACGATGCGACTCGCGCGCCGCTGTTCGTGGCGCAGGCGGCAGAACTTTCGGCCAAGATCGCTGATGGGGCATTTGCTGGATAGAGAAAATCTATCACCCGTAATCAAACAATGAATTTTGCATTTCCTTGCAGGCGGTGTCTAATCGGACCGGCGCAGAGCAAGAGGGAAAAACGCGATGGCATCGGCAGCAGTGCGATTGGGCGTCGATATCGGCGGGACGTTTACGGATGTGGTTCTGGAAAAAGACGGCACACCGTTTTCAACCAAGATCTTGACGACCTATGCCGCGCCAGAGAACGCGATTATTGCGGGCATGCATCAGGTCTGCGCCAAGGCGGATGTGACCCCATCTGAAATCGGACAGATCATCCACGGCACCACGTTGGCCACCAATGCGCTGATCGAGCGGCGGGGCGCAAAGACCGCGTTGATCACCACCGAAGGTTTTCGTGATGTGATCGAGATGCGCACGGAATCGCGCTTTGAACAATACGATCTGAACCTCAACCTGCCTGATCCGCTTTTGCCGCGACAGTTTCGCTTTACCCTGACTGAACGGGTGAATGCCAAGGGTGAGGTTCTGGTTGATCTGGATCGGGCCGAGGTCGAAGCGCTTGTCGAAAAGATCGCGGAGGGCGGGTTTGAGAGTGTCGCAGTCGGGTTGATCCATTCCTACCTGAACGACAGGCACGAACGCATGGTGCGTGACGTTCTGTCAGAAAGACTGCCCGATGTCGCGGTGTCGAATTCATCCGAAGTCAGCCCGCAGATGCGCGAATACGAGCGGTTCAACACCGTCGTCGCCAACGCCTATATCAAGCCGCTGATGGCCTCTTATCTGGGGCGTCTGGAAGAACGGATGGCCGCCGAGGGCGTCGGTTGCCGCATCTTTCTGATGCACTCGGGCGGGGGGATCATTTCGATCCAGAATGCCGCCGAATTTCCGGTGCGGCTGGTTGAATCCGGTCCGGCCGGTGGGGCGGTGTTCGCGGCCCATATCGCGGCCCGATACGGCATCAACAAGGTGCTGTCCTTTGATATGGGCGGGACGACGGCCAAGATTTGCCTGATCAAGAACCAGACGCCAAAGACATCGCGCGTCTTTGAAGTGGCGCGGACTTACCGGTTCAAAAAGGGGTCGGGCATGCCGATTTCGATCCCGGTCATTGATATGGTTGAAATTGGCGCTGGCGGCGGGTCGCTGGCGCATGTGGATGCGATGCGCCAGATCAGGGTTGGACCGGAAAGTGCAGGGTCAGAGCCCGGACCGGCCTGCTATGGTCACGGCGGTGACCGCCCGGCTGTTACGGACGCGGACCTTGTTCTTGGCAAACTTGACCCCAGGAATTTTGCGGGCGGGTCAATTGCGCTGCATCCTGATCATGCGGAGACCGCTCTGCGCGCCCATGTGGGGGACACGCTGGACATGACCGCGGTCGAAGCGGCATTTGGCGTCGCTGAGGTGGTGGATGAGAACATGGCCAATGCCGCTCGCGTGCATGCGGTCGAAAATGGCGAGGACCTGTCGGATTACACGATGATTGCCTTTGGGGGTGCGGCCCCTTTGCATGCGGGACGTCTGTGCGAAAAACTGGGCGTTACGCGGTTACTGGTGCCACCGGGGGCGGGGGTCGGCTCGGCGATCGGTTTCCTGCGCGCGCCGTTCAGCTTTGAGGCCAATCGGTCGGTCTATATGAAACTGTCTGATTTCGACGGGCCGCGGATCAAGGCGCTGCTGGGTGATCTGCAGGCAGAGGCAACCGGATTCGTGCGCACGTGCGATGCCGAAAGCCCGATCCTGTCAGAGTTCAAAGTCTATATGCGTTATACCGGGCAGGGCTGGGAAATTCCGGTCGAGTTGAGCCCCGCGCAGGCGATGAACCCTGACGCGGCCACCTTTGAGGCCCGGTTCATTGCCGATTACACCAAGTTGTTTGGGCGCCCGGTGGTCGGCATGGATATTGAAATCACGGTCTGGTCGGTCAATGCCACCACCCCGCAAGAAGAGGTCGCGCAGGTTGGCAAGGCCAGCGACGCAGGGGCCGCCAAATTCTTTGGCACGCGGCAGATATTTGATGCGGCGGCGGGGCGCTATCTTGCGGCGCAGCTGATCGACCGGTTTGACATGGCATCCGGCGCGCAGGTGCAGGGACCGGCCGCAATTGTCGAAGACGAGACCACGATCATCGTGCCGCAAAGCCGCGATGCAATGTGCCAGCCCGATGGATGCATTGACGTTGTGCTGCGCAAACCGGGCCAAGTGGCCCGCGAAGAAGGGATGGATACATGAGGCAGGAGCATTCAAACGTCGCCTATCAGGTCATGTGGAACCGGCTGATCTCGGTCGTGGAAGAACAGGCGCAAGCGCTTGTGCGGACAGCGTTTTCCACCTCGGTTCGCGAAGCAGGGGATTTGTCGGCGGGGGTCTATGACACGCAGGGCAACATGCTGGCCCAGGCGGTGACAGGCACCCCCGGCCACGTCAATGCGATGGCTGACGCAGTGGCCCATTTCATCCGGCGCATCGGGCGGCAGAACATCTTTGAGGGCGACGTCTATATCACCAATGACCCCTGGGAGGGGACAGGCCACCTGCATGATATCACCATGGTGACACCCTCGTTCCATAAGGGCGTGCTGGTGGGCTTCTTTGCCTGCACGGCCCATATTGTCGATATTGGCGGGCGCGGTTTTGGGGCGGATGCGCAGTCAGTCTATGAAGAGGGGCTTTATATCCCGATCATGAAATTTGCCGATCGTGGCACCGTTGATGAAACCCTGACGCGGATCATTCGTGGCAACGTGCGCGAACCGGACCAATTGATCGGTGATGTCTATGCGCTGGCAACTTGCAACGAGATTGGCCACAGGCGGTTGATCGACATGATGCAGGAATTTGCGCTTGACCATCTGGATGGGATCGCCGCGTTCATTCTGGATAACTCGCGCCGGGCGACGCTGGAACGAATCGCCGCCCTGCCGCAAACCTCGGCCACAGGCGCGATGACGATGGACGGTTTTGCAGACCCGATCACTCTGCGGGTGAAAGTCACCGTGCAGGGCGATCGGATCATTTCGGATTTCACCGGCACCTCGGGTGTCGACAAGAAAGGCATCAACTGTCCGCTGGTCTATGCAAAGGCCTATGCGTGTTATGCGCTGAAAGTCGCAATTGCCCCGGACATCCCGAACAACGCTGCCTCCTTGGCGCCGTTTGAGATCACAGCGCCGGAAAATACCATCGTCAACGCGCTGCATCCTGCACCGGTGGCCTTGCGCCATATTGTCGGCCATTTCGTTCCGGACGCGGTTTTCGATGCCTTTGACAAAATTGTGCCGGGCCTCGTGCCTGCCGAGGGGGCGGGCTGCCTGTGCAATTTCCAGGTCTCGTTGCGCCCGCGTACCGATGCGCCTGCACCCGCTGACGCGCGCCGGTCCGAGGTGCTGACTTTCAACTCCGGCGGGTCTGGTGCGCGCCCGGAACATGACGGGTTGAACGCAACGGCCTTTCCGTCCGGGGTGATGACAATGCCGATCGAGGCCACGGAACATGCCGGTCCGGTCATCATCTGGCGCAAAGAGCTCCGCCCGGATTCCGGAGGGGCCGGCAAGACGCGGGGCGGTCTGGGCCAATTCATGGAGGTGGGCGCACAAGAGGGGCACGAGTTTGATATTCAGGCGATGTTTGACCGGGTCGACCACCCAGCGCGCGGGCGGCGCGGGGGCGGGGCCGGTGCAGCTACGACCATCGCAAGGGACGATGGCACCCCGATGCAAGGCAAGGGAAAACAATTCGTCCCCCATGGGCGCCGGGTTCTCATGGCCTTTCCCGGCGGTGCGGGCTACGGCGATCCGGCTGAACGCCCAAATGACCTAGTGCGGCGGGATTTGGCGCGCGGCTATATTTCCGCCAAAGCAGCTGCCCAGGACTACGGGCTGACAGAGTCAGAGATTGCGGCGGTTGCCGCCGCCGTCGCGCGGGGCGAGACACCATGACCTGGTCACCGGATATAGGACCGCGCGGAAAGCGGTGCGCCGAAAAATATCATGCGATTACAATGGAGCGTGCGAAATGACGAAAGTTGCATTAGTTACGGCTGGTGGATCAGGCATGGGGGCGGACAGCGCCCGCGCCTTGGCGGCTGACGGTTTCAAGGTTGGTATCCTGTCGTCTTCTGGCAAGGGCGAGGCCCTGGCAAAGGAACTGGGCGGGGTCGGGATCACCGGCACCAACCGATCACCGGACGACCTGCAAAAACTGGTTGATGCCGCGATGGAACAATGGGGGCGGATCGACGTTCTGGTCAATTCAGCAGGTCACGGGCCCCGCGCACCGGTGCTGGCATTGACGGATGAAGACTGGCACGAGGGTATGGAAGTGTATTTCCTGAACGTGGTGCGCCCGACCCGGTTGGTTACGCCGATCATGCAAGCGCAGGGAGGCGGTGCGATCATCAATATTTCGACCTTTGCCGCCTTTGAACCGAACCCCGTATTCCCTACTTCCGGGGTCATGCGCGCCGGGCTGGCCGCATTCAGCAAGCTGTTCGCAGATAAATACGCGGCCGAAAACATTCGCATGAACAATGTCTTGCCGGGATTCATTGATAGTCTTCCCGAAAAGAAAGAGTTCCGCGCAACCATCCCGATGGGGCGCTATGGCAGTTCGCTGGACGAGATCGCCAGCGTTGTGGCGTTCCTTGCATCAGAAGGGGGTGCTTATATCACCGGGCAGAATATCCGGGTGGATGGTGGCATCACGCGGTCGGTCTAGCGTGACAGAGCGATTGACAGGCCAGTGGACCAGGTGCCCCGTTCAGGATCTGGATGGCTTCGCAGGCTGTCCTGACAGATAATCCAACAGCAATTGCCCCAAAATCCGGGCCAAGGTGGTCTCAGCATCCGCAGGCCCGGTGATTGCGGCGACATCATCACGGAATGTCTTCATCGCCAGTTGCATCGCTTCGTCTGCCGCAATGTCGTCAGGTGTCTTGCCACGCAGGTAGTCAAAGACCAACGCCATTTCCGCACCAAAACCGAGCCGCATTGCCGCTGTCAACTGGGCAATCTGCACATCCCGCGGCGCGCTGATCGGTTTCTTGATTCCCGTCATCATGACGTTGCTGTTCGTCTGTTATCATATCCCGGCGCTGGATGCCCATCTGGCTGCGCGATACGGCGCGGCGTTCACGCGCTATGCCGCGAAGACCGCGAAGTTCGTGCCGTTCATCTATTGAGGCCATTGTCCGTGACGTCGCCTAGCTTGCAGCGAGGGCAAAGCTTGCCCGATATCGTGTCGGGGTCATGTCAGTCAGCTCGCGGAAAGCCGCGTTAAAGCCGGAGAGTGACTGAAACCCTACGGCATGGGCGATTTCGGTCACGGAGACTTCGCTGGTTGCCAGCAGTTCGATGGCACGGATAATGCGCATCCGCGTCAATGTCTGGCGCCAGGTCATGCCCATTTCATCCGAGAACCGCCGGGCGAGGGCGCGGGGTGATTGACCGGCATGGCGGGCGATTTCGTCAAAGGTCGGGTCTTGGTCAAACTGATCCTCTGTCAGGGCCAATGCCTTGGCCAGACCCGGTGTTTTTGGGGCCGGCAACACGCACTTGCTGGGATTTTCGGCAAGTCGGGTCACGACCTGCGCCAAGGTGCCGAAAATGTTGCGGGCGTAGTCGGGCAGGGGGTGCGCTTCAATGCCCCAGTCGCGACATTCGTGCACCAGCGCGCGGGCCAGTGGTGTCATGTCAAAGACGCTGAGCGGTGCGCGCGGTGCTGCCATGACGTTGGTCGGAAACAGGACCGAAGCGGATGTCAGTTGTGACAACACGGAAATGGTGATCGGATAGCCCGCGGCAATCAGGGCGGCACGGGCAGGGGGCAGCGTCCAGCGTCGCCCCTGTGCCTCCAGTCGCAGCGTGCCCGCCACCGCATAAAGAAAATAATGCTGCTCGGTCTGAAACTCAGACGGGCCGGCGGGTTGAAATTGTTTATGAAAACAAAAGGCATCCTGCATATCGCGTCAATTTACGCTGTCCAATAGCCTGGCGTCAAAGCGATCGCTGATTGGCGGTTCAAGCATCAACGGGCGCAGGGTTTGCCCCACCTGCGCGAAGGCCGCAGAGGCGGCATAACCACGAAAATTGTCAGCGGAATCCCATTCATGTATGACGCCGATGTTTTGCGCATCAGTGCCATCCTGAAAGGGGACAAACTTGATGCAGCCAGGCATGGCGCGCACAGTTGCGGCCTCTTTGGTCAGCGCCTCCAGGGCGGCCTTTGCATTTTCTGGCGCAACGCGGAATGTAACATGGGCGATCAACATGGGGTGTCCTTTTCATTTTTGGCAAAATACATATCCCAGGCTGGTGCGGGCCGGTGGACCGGCGGCAAAGCGATGGGTTTCGATTGTCGTCAGACCCGCGGCATCAGCCCAATCCCTGACCACATGGGGGGCAAACCAACGGTGTCGGAAGCGCAGCCAGATCAACCAATTGCACCAATGCGGTTTTGAGATGACCAGTATGATCCTGCCACCGGGCAACAGCTGGCTGGCCAATTCGCGCAGTGCCGCAGCGGGGTCGGCGCAATGTTCAATCGCATGAGCCGCTAGAATGGTTTGGAAACAATTGCTTGCGCGGTAATCTTCAAGTCCGACGTTCAGAGTGTTGACCGCAATATTCATGGCGTCAAATCGGGCCCGCGCTGCGTTGAGCATTACAGTTGAGGGATCCATCAAAGTAAGGTCGCAACTGCCACCGGCGGACATCCATTCCTGCGCGAAGAGGCCGGTTCCCGTCCCGACATCCAGCACCGGCCCAATGCCGGTGACATGGGGCCGCAGAAACCGTTGATAGGCGTGGTGATAGCCCAGACGCTGGACCGATTTGTCCCAGGTTCCGGCTGCGCGGTCATATGTGCTGATGGTATCCATGCCCCTTCCTAGATGAAGGCGTGGGGCGTTGGCTTGCGTCAGTTTGCCAGAATTGCGCTGTGAACTGCCAAATCCCGGGATGTTGGGATCGGGTCAGGGACGTTTGAAACTGGCCCGCGCCGTTTCTGCAGTGCCGCGCATGACACACCCTTCGGCGTGATCGTTGATCAACCCCATCGCCTGCATAAAGGCAAACATTGTTGTGGGGCCAACAAAGCGCCAGCCCCTGCGCTTGAGTTCTTTGGACAGTGCAGTGGATTGCGGGCTGGTGGTTTGGGACTGCGGCGCGGCAAGATCTTGCGGTGCCGGTTCATAGCGCCAAAAGAATGTGGCCAGTGATCCTTCGGCGGCGACCATTTCAACCGCGCGGGCAGCGTTGTTGATGGTGGCGGCAATCTTGCCGCGATGGCGCACAATTCGGGAATCTACCAGCAACCGGGCCTGATCGTCAGCGTCAAACCGGGCAACCTTGTGAAAATCAAAACCGGCAAAAGCGTCACGGAATGCCTCGCGCTTGTTGAGGATCGTGCGCCAGCTTAGCCCGCATTGAAAACTTTCCAGACAGAGTTTTTCAAACAGCCGGATGTCATCGGCAACGGGATAGCCCCATTCGCGGTCGTGGTAATCAAGGAATTCGGGGGCGCTGCCACACCAGCCGCAGCGCGGCTGGCCGTCGGGGCCAATGAACCCGGTCACGCCGCCGCCCCAGTCAAGATCGCCAGACTGGCGTCCGCGCGGGCAGGCGTGACCTGCTGGATATGCGCCTTGGCGAAGCCGTTGGCCACAAACGGGTCGTCGTGCACGCGCGCCGTGATGGCCTGCATGTCATCACCCCGGGCCAGGATTGCACCTCCGCCCTGTGGTGCCAGACTTCCGACAAGCACAAAGACGCCATCGTCAAAACCCTGCGCAATCCAAACGTTATGGGCGTCCATATGTGCCTTTGCCTGCGGTGCAAGTTCCGTGAGTGTGAGCGTGATGATAAACATGTGAAAGGCCTATGGCGTTTGTGCGTGCTGCGCGGCAATGGCATCCAGCCATGCCAGCATCTGTGCAACTTCGGTTTCAAGAAAGGGTTCATCGGGGTAGGCGTTGGCAAGGGTGGCAACCCCTTGGCTGCGGGCCAGAACGTGCATGGCAAGCTGGTCGGCGTCCGCTCCACATCCCAGATCTTCAAAACGGTGGCGCAACCATTGCCGAAACAGATCAAAAAGCGCGCGTGCGGCCGGTTCGCCGGGATGGTCGCGCTTGCTGAGTTCGGTAAATAGCGTGCCAATCGGGCAGCCGTAGGCGCGAATTTTCTCGTTATTCATCAAAAGGATTCGGATAAATTTCCCGATTGAGTCCTTGGGCGATTGGCCACAATCGACCCAGCTGCGCAACATGTCGTCACGGGACTTCATCCGGCGCGTGATCACCGCGTCAAGAATCGCGTCCTTGGTCTTGAAATGGTAGTAAAAGTTGCCCCGCGAAATGCCGACAACGGCTGCAACATCGGCAAATGATGTGGCCTCAAACCCGCGTGTGTAAAACAGCTCATCCGCGGCTGTCACAATGCTGTCGCGTGTTGCTGAGGCGTTCATCTTACCCGGCCTGTTCCAAATGTTAGGTCACTTGTCCTAATCGTTTTTAGGTCATTTGTCCTAATTCGTCAATCCGGAGATTGACCAGCGTAAATCGCATCTTGCTTTCACGCGCATCGGGATGTCGGTTGGTTGCGGCGGGGGCGTGTCAGCGGGCCGAGTACGGTATTCCAGACTAACAATTGCAGCGGATTCGTCACAGAATTGGCGCATGGTCGGCAGCCATTATTTCGGTTGCCTGCCCCAAGATAGTCAATTTCTGACGCATGCGATTTTTTGATTTTAAGCAATAATAGAGGTGAACCATGTCTCGTATGACATCGCTACAAGTATTTGTTACGGACCGTGACGCAAAAACAGTGACCAAGGCGCAGGTCTTCTTGGAAGGGCCAGAGCAGGAGCTTGAGCTGAAGTTGAACGCCCATGACGCGTTTGAGGCGACAGAGATCAAGCCCGGATCCTACACGCTGACGGTCAAACCTGACAGCACGACATTGCAACCCGATAGCCGCAGCCTTTCCTTGCGCACGGGGCCCAATTCGGCTGTGGTTTCGGTGGGGCGCAAAACCGATCCGTCCTACCCGAGCGCCGATGGACCGATGCATTTTCGCGGGCGGGATGATGCCATTCTGGCCACTGTGCGCCAGGGGGATGACAGCAAGATCAAGCTGGATGAAACCCTGGAAGAGTTTGGCTTGAAGCGCCTGCCGCTGGAGATGACCGACAGCGCGGGGCAGCCGCTAGAGAGCGATTTCGTCATGATCGAAACGCCCAATGGCGTCCGTGAGGCCGCGCAGGCGCTTGCCGGTTTTGCACAGCAGTTGGCGCGGCGTGATGCGACAGTGATCTTTGGTGCGGTTGTCGAACGGGGCAAGGAAAATCCGGTTCAAGGCCTGACAAACGAGATGGTCGTGCGCTTTGGCAGTGACGTCGGTGACGACGTGGCCAAAAAGATCCTGCGCGAATTCGGGCTGCGTATTCAACGTACTGTGTCCTATGCGGGCAACGCCTATATGGTCGAGCGGGCAGGGATGCCCGATTATGAGCTGCTGGCAGTGGCCGAAAGGCTTAACTCCATGAAAGAGGTCGACTACGCCGAGCCGCAGATCCTTTACGTGATCGAAAACGACGCCTTTACGCCAAATGACACGCTTTATCCGCAGCAAAGTCATCTGCCTTTGATTAACGCCGACGATGCCTGGGACACGATGGATGATGTCGCGGTCAACTTGCGTGGCGGCAGTCCGGATATCTGCATTGCGGTGTTTGACGTGAATGGCGTGACCCCGAACCACCCCGATCTGACAGCGAACCTGACGGATGGCGGATCAAAAATGCTGACGTCGTTCAATTTCAACAACCTCACCACGCAGACCGTGGCCGGTCTGAGCGGCACCCATGGCACCCAGACCTCGGGCACTGCAACGGCCGCGTTCAGCAATAATCTTGGGGTGGTTGGGGTTGCCCCGAATTGCCGTCTGATTGGCGGTCGCATCCCCAGTCCCGCCACCGGGATCGAAATGGCGGATGCCTTTATCTGGGCAGCGGGTTTCAACACCGGCAACACGAATGTCGCCTTTCCGGCAGTGCCAAGTCAGCCTGCGGACGTTATCGCGAATTCCTGGGGTGTCACCAATGGCGCGTTGACAAATGCATTGCGCGACTGCTTTGATTTCCTGACTGTCTATGGTCGGAACGGACGCGGATGTCTGGTTACCTTTTCCACCGGTAACCTGGGGTACGTGCAATTCACCAACGTGCGGCGCTTTGCCTCTTATGAGCGGACCGTGGCGGTGGGTGCAAGTATTGGCGCGAATCCGACCAATCCCACCAACAGCTCTGGCCCGGATCCAAGCGGCGCAACCACAAACATCGCCGCAATCACCGATCAGCGGGCGCTCTATAACCCCTTTGGTCCGGAGATGGATATCGTGGCACCTTCGCATACCGCCTATGACAGCGGTCTGGTCGACCCGACAACAACGACTGTGAATGTCGGCACCGGGACACTGAACGGCGCTGTGCCCCCGGCTACGGCCAATGATTATGCTGCCAACTTTGGTGGCACAAGCCATGCATCGCCAACAATTGCGGGGGCGGCGGCGCTGGTGATGTCGATGGATCCGTCGCTCAACTGGATTCAGGTGCGCAACATCCTGCGTACAACAGCCGTGCGCATTCATGCCGGAAATACCGATCCGACCGGAGCCTATGTCGACAACGACGGTGATGGAACGGCAGAGTTCTCACAATGGTACGGCTATGGCCGGGTTGATGTGGATGCCGCCGTAATCGCTGCCCGTGATGGTGCTTTTGCCTCAGACGTTGTGGTCCGCGAGAACCAGAGCGACACCGGCGCGGTGCCGTCACCGGGCTGGCATGCACATAGCCCCGACATCTGGGTGCGGGCCACAAATGACCCGATTCCGGCGCTGGCCTATGGTGCCAACCCACCACATCAGAACGCAGTGCGCGGACAGGACAACTTTGTCTTTGCAAGGGTGCGCAATACCGGGATCGCGACGGCCACCGAAGTCTATGTGCGTGCGATGATCTGCCATTATCCGGGGTTTGAATTCCGCTACCCGCAAGAGTTCATCCCCTCGATCCGGCCGGGTGATCCAGTACCAAACCCATTGGTCCCCGGAACCTATTTGGTTGATGAGGTGCGGATTGATGACCTGCTGCCTGGTGAGGATCGCATTATCAAGATGACCTGGCCGGCAAACCTGATTCCGCCGGCAACCGTTGTTGTCGGGGGCACAACCGTGAACTGGCATCCCTGCCTGTTGCTTGAGGCATCGCCGCATGATGGACCGGTTGCCCCCACCGGCAGTGCGATCGACATCCGGCGGCATAACAATATCTGCCAACGCAACATCACCATCGACGACGCGACGGATTCAGACGCTGATCTGACGGCGATCATTGGCGGGTTCATCTCGGGCGGACGGACACGGTCGTTGATCATTGATGCCAGTCGGTTCCGGCAGAACGAAAGGATCATCCTGTGTCTTGGCAATGAAAAGTTGATGGCGCATCTGCTTGAAGCCGTGAAAGGTGGTGAGGTTAAGACCGATCTGCCGCCCCTTGGCACGGATGAAAAAGCGCCGGACGTTCCAAGTCTCGCAGAGCGGAACCGCGACTTCATGGGCGGGATCACGTTCCGGACTGAGGCGCTGATGGAGGTGGAGCTTGTTGACCGGCGGCGGTTGGAATTGCTGGTGTCGCCACAGACGCGGTTCCGGTTGCGCGACCCGTTTGAACGGCGCCGCAGCCCGGCCACGATCAGCAAGCACCGTGGCAAACCTGTTGTCGAACTGCGCGGCGGATCGGTCTATGAACTGCCACTGATCGCAGGCGAAGGACAGTTGTTCCCGGTGCTGGTCGGATCGCCAGAGGCGCGCGGATCGGGCGCCGAACTGCGCATGACCCAGCGTCGCAGTGATGGTGAATTTGCCGCAGGTTACACCATCCAATATTGATCAGCCCAAAGCATGAAGGGCAGCCGCAGAGGTCTGTGGCTGCCCAAGCGTTTGCATCTACTGCACCATCAGCGCAGGTTGGCAATAATCCAGGATGACGCGATTGCCTCGCGGTGATCATGCGGCGGGCAGTGCCCCGGCAGATCAAAGACGACGCGATCTGGATTCGCCGCCCGGGCCAGCAGCCGGTCCATATCCTCTAACGGTGCGGCCGGGTCATCATTCGTGTTGATCGCCAGAATTGGCGTCTCAATCATGTCGCCGTCAAAGGCATCCACGGAGTCGATCGACAGAATCCGCACGCTGTCGGCAAAGGTGTCGAGATCGGTTTCTGTCGGCAGGCCAAGGCGGGTCTTTACGCCATCAATGGTGAACTTGGGAAAAAACTCATAAGCCTCAGGCGGGGCCAAAAAGGGGGCATGCAACGGGCCACATATATAAACAATGCCTGCAAGGTCGAGGTCCTCATGTTCGGTAAAGAGACGCGCGCTGGTATGCCCGGTAAAGCTGACACCCTGCATGAAGATGTTGTCATTATCGAGCCGCGCTTCACCTTTGGCCCAATTGATCGTGGCGACGTGCAGCTTTTCAGTTTCACCGTCAGAGACATCATACGCCGCACTGCGTCCCATGCCCGGTGTGTCTAGGGTGAGGAATGCAATGCCCTTGGGCATCAGGTTGTCGATGTAATAGCGCAGGGATATGACACTGGACATGTCTGACCCGTTTGACATTACCAGTACCGGGAACGGGCCATCGCCTGCTGGAAGATGCAGATGCGCGGTAAAGCTGGCGCCGTCATGTGCGATCTGGATCTCTTCGAACGTGCCGATGTCCTGCATGGCCTGCGCATAGACCATGCGGGCCTTTTCAAGGGCCGCATCCTGTCCCGGTGCCCCGACGTGTGGCGCAGCAGCGGTATGATAATAGGTGATTGCAGCGATCAGGTCACCACGCGCGGCGGCGGCGTCTCCGGCGGCGGCAAATTCATAGGCCCAGTTGCCGGGACCGTATTCCATGATCGTGTCGGGTTGGTCGGGGTTTGATCGGGTGCCGGTGGCTTCGGCAATACGGGTCAACGTCTGGTATAATTCCTGTTCATGTCCGCCAGCAGTGACAAGCGCATCGATCTCGACCGGGTGATACCAGTCGCCCTCGGCCGCATCGCGGAACTTGGTGCCGTCAATCTCTTGGGCGAAGGCCCCGGTGGTGGCCAACAGGGTCAGGGCTGTTGTGGTGATCATCATACTTAGTCGCATTTGGATATCCTTTTGCGGTCTGGGTGGGGGTTAAAGGTTGATGGTGTTTGCCTGCGATTTGCGCAGTTGCCAGGCAGTCAGGGCTGTCCCAAGGACGATGGCCGCGGCAGAGGCACCGATCGCGGCAAGGCCAAGCCAGACAAAGACCGGCAGGAGAACGATGGCGAGGACAACGCCAAGTGCCGCGCGCGCGATGAATTTGAGGGTTTCCATATTCAATTTCCTTTCGAGGTGAAGTTTCGGATCGCAAGATTGGGGAGCCGGCCTGTCATGCTTTCCATGACGCCATCGTGGCGCACAAATCGGTGCCAGAGCGCCCCGGCGACATGCACCAGCAACAGCAGCGGCATCGCCGACAGCGCAAATTCGTGAAGGCCGATCATGATCGTGATCAACAGGCTGGTCGGTGCGGTAGACACATAACCAAGGGCGATCCCAAAACCCGACAGCACTATCAGAAAAACACTGGCGTACAGCCCCTTGTGCACTGCGCGGGATGCGAGGTGTTCCCACTGTGGCGCCTCTGGCGGCAGGCGCGATGGTTCGCCCCGTGATCTGACCCAGATCAGGCGCACCGCAAAGGCCGCGCCCAATGTGGCGGCAAACAGGACCTCGGTCAGAAGTTTGCCGGGATGTGCCAGTTGTGAAATCCCCTCGAGCCCTTTGAGATACCCAAAGGCAAGCATCGCCGCGCAAAGCCAATGCAGGCTTTTGGTCACAAAGCCGTGGGGTTGCGCGACGTGTGTCGATGCGGTGCTGCTGCTGCGGTTCATGATCAGGGCTCGCTTTGCTTCTGTGTGATGAAACAAAGCTAGCGACCGGGTCTCACAGGCGCCTGACCGCAGACTTACATTTTTGTAAGCTAGTTGGCTGCCAAGGCAGGAAAGCGCACCCGGACGGTCAGCCCCCCGCCCGATGCCGCATCTGACAGGGCCAGATCTGCACCGTGGAGGTCACATATGGCGCGCACCATTGACAGGCCAAGGCCAAAACCATCGTCTTGACGGGTGTTTTCGAGCTGAAACAGCGGTTGCAGTACCTGCGTGCGCTGGGCCAGCGGAATGCCGGGCCCCGCATCGCTGATGGACAGCGTGGACCCATCGACGGTCATCGCGATGGTCTGCCCTGCAGGCCCATAGCGCAGCGCGTTCTGGATCAGGTTGGCGGTCAGTTGCACAACAAGGTCGTAGTCGCCGTTAATCCTGGCGGGGGCATTCACCTCAACATGCAGCGATTGACCGGCATCTTCGATCACCGGACCAAAGGTTTCGGTGACATGATCGGCAAGGCGCGCGAGATCAAAGGTGGCAAATGCGGATTTGCCAGCGCCGCTTTCAATCCGTGCCAGCCGCAGCAGCGCATTGAACGTCCCGGTGATCCTGTCGATCTGCTCCAGCGCGGCGCCAAGGTCGTCAACGCTGACGGCGCGACCCTGTTCACTGAGCGCAAGCAGGTCACTTTCGATTTGGGCCCGTAACCGGGCAAGGGGGGTGCGCAGGTCATGGGCAATATTTGATGATTGCACCCGCATTTGGGCCACGACCTGGTCGAGCCGCGCGGTGGTCGTGTTGATCCGGTCAGCCAGCAGGCTCAGATCGTCGGGGCGACCAGGCAGCGTGATGCGGGTGTCCAGCCGGCCCTGCGCAACTTTTGCCAGGCTCGCGCTGATCGTGTCCAGCCGCCGCTGACTACGCCAAGCGAGCCAGAGCCCTGCCAAGAGGCCAGTAAAGAGTGTGACAACCAAAGAGGCCAACATCCCTCCGCCCAGAATGCCGCGCAGTTCCTCCTGCCGCTCTGTTGCTTCGGCCACGATGATCTGGTCACCATCGCTGTGCGCCACCAGATAGCGAAACTCTGGCAAATCGCGTTCACTGGGATCAAAGCGATGAATGCCGTCAGTCGCTTCCTGCGGGGAAAAGGGCAGGGTGCCATGTTGCCCGGCGGCATTCGCAACGGAAATGCGTTGCCCAAATCCGGGTTGTGGCAGCGGCCCGTCGGTATCGCGCGCCGCAAGCGTGAGAGCCATCAACGTTTGCAGCCGCGCGTCGACTAGGCGGTTCATTTCGCGTTGCACCAGCAAATAGGTCGCAGCCCAGGCCACCAGCGTCACCACCGCAAAGACCAGCAACAGGCTGAGCGTCAGGCGCACCGCGGAGAGACGACGAAACGCGCTAAGCCGGGTCAAAGACATAGCCAGCGCCCCTGATTGAGCGGATCAACTTGTCCCCAAACGGTTTTTCGATCTTACCTCGCAATCGGCTTATATGGGTCTCAACGACGCTGGTTGTGGGGTCGAAATGCATGTCCCAGACCCGTTCCAGCAGCATCGTGCGCGTCTGTACCCGTCCGTTTGAGCGCATGAATACTTCCAACAGCTGAAATTCCTTTGGGTTGAGGTCAATGTCCTGCCCCCGCCGCGTGCAGCTGCGTTTGTGCAGATCAATCGTGATATCGCCTGCGACAAGCTGCGCGGATTGTTCCTGCGGGACGCCCTGACGGCGCACCAACACGTCAATGCGGGCCAGCAACTCGCTGAAGGCAAAAGGCTTGACCAGATAATCGTCCCCGCCGGCCTGCAGCCCCTCGACCCGGTCTTCAACCTCGCCCAGGGCTGTCAGGAAGATGGCCGGTGCCGTGACCTTTGCTTGTCGCAGGGACTTCAGCACCGACAACCCATCAAGACCAGGCACCATCCGGTCAAGCACTAGCACATCGTAGTCCTGCGTCGTCGCTGCAATCAGCGCATCCTTGCCGTCAGCGACCAAGTCGACAACGTGACCGGCCTCGCGCAGACCGCGTTCAATCCAGGGCGCAAGGGTCTTGTCATCTTCAAGAACAAGCAGGCGCATGAAACTTCCTTGCAGGTGGGCTGCAATCGCCCCGGTTGAACACAAACAGGTTTGCCGCCAACGCCCTGATCGGTCAATCCGAAAGCATGTGGGCATGGGCCGGTCTGGATGGTGGGGCAGGGCGTTTGCGGACCTTGGCCGTGCGCTGTGGGATAGCCTGCCGGGTTCACATCCGCCTGTCGCGGGGTATACGTTTTTGTAAGGTTTCGCCCGTTTATACGACTGTCAGAGCGGTGATTTCTGCAGAACCGGCGAATATCGCCGTCTTGCACACTGCGTTGTGGTCGGGCGCACTTGCGCATCTGGCGTGGCACGCGCCCCGAATCAGCCGGTCAATTCACCGTTTGCGGATGCAGGTAAGGCGGCCGATTTGGCCGTGGGGATTTGGCAGTCAGGGCATCGCGCAGGCCTTCGACCCCGCAGAGCCGCTGCAGATCGCATGAGAATTTTGACTTTAATCACTTTAAAAATCAGTGCCTTACCGTGTAATATCTTTTCTACTAAAGATTTAGTTTGACAGATTGGCGTCCTGCCGCTCACATTATCGTGTCGGCAAAAACCGGCTCAATAAATCTCAAGGGAGGAGACGAGATGCGTAAGTATCTGCTCTCCGCGGTTGCAGTGTCTGCTGTGATTGCGGGGCCCAATATCGCTTTGGCTGATGAAGCCGCAGCGCAACGTTGGATTGAACAAGAATTCCAGCCATCGTCATTGTCCAAGGACGAACAGATGGCCGAAATGCAGTGGTTTATCAATGCTGCCCAACCCTATGCCGGACTGGAAATCAACGTCCTGTCAGAAGGCATTCCGACCCATTCCTATGAAAGCGAAGTGCTGACCAAGGCCTTTGAGGAAATCACCGGCATCAAGGTCAACCACCAGATTCTGGGTGAAGGTGAAGTCGTGCAGGCGGTGCAAACCCAAATGCAGACCAACCGGAACCTTTATGACGGTTATGTCAACGACAGTGACTTGATCGGCACCCACTCGCGTCTTCAGCAGGCCTATAACCTGACCGAGATGATGGCGGGTGACTGGGCGGAGACAACTTCGCCGACGCTTGATTTGGACGACTTCATGGGGATCCAGTTCACAACAGGACCGGATGGTAACCTGTACCAATTGCCCGACCAGCAGTTTGCGAACCTCTATTGGTTCCGCAAGGACTGGTTTGACAACGAAGAATACAAGGCCGCGTTTGAAGCCAAATACGGCTATCCGCTTGGTGTGCCGGTCAACTGGTCCGCTTATGAGGATATCGCGCAGTTCTTCAGCGAAGATGTCAAGGAAATCGACGGCGTGGCCATCTACGGTCACATGGACTACGGCAAGCGTGCACCCGATCTGGGCTGGCGCATGACCGATGCCTGGCTGTCGATGGCCGGTGCCGGGTCAAAGGGTGAGCCTAACGGCGTGCCAATTGATGAATGGGGCATCCGGATGGAGGCGGGCAGCTGTAACCCGGTTGGGGCTTCGGTCACCCGGGGTGGTGCCGCCAATGGTCCTGCGGCCGTCTATGCGATCCGCAAGTGGGACGAGTGGCTGCGTGCTTATGCACCTCCAGGCGCGGCGTCTTATGACTTTTATCAGTCGCTGCCCGCATTGGCGCAAGGCAACGTGGCCCAGCAAATCTTCTGGTACACAGCCTTTACCGCCGACATGGTCGCACCGCGGTCCGCTGGCAACAACACGGTGGACGAAGAGGGCACACCGCTTTGGCGCATGGCACCAAGCCCACATGGCCCATATTGGGAAGAAGGCCAGAAGGTCGGCTATCAGGACGTGGGAAGCTGGACGTTCCTGAACTCAACCCCATCCGATCGTGCTCAGGCTGCATGGCTCTATGCGCAGTTCGTCACGTCCAAGACGGTTGATGTCAAGAAATCCCACGTGGGTCTGACGTTCATCCGCGACAGCTCGGTCAATCACGAAAGCTTCTCTGAGCGTGCACCGCAGCTGGGTGGTCTGGTCGAATTCTACCGTTCGCCTGATCGCGTGGCCTGGTCGCCTACAGGGATCAACGTGCCTGACTATCCCAAGCTGGCACAGATCTGGTGGCAGCAGATTGGTGACGTGAACTCTGGCGCGTTTACCCCGCAAGAGGCCATGGATCGCCTTGCTGAGGAGATGGATATCACAATGTCCCGGATGCAGGCCGCTGACGAAGCCGCCAACATCTATGGCGGGTGCGGTCCACGTCTGAACGAAGAGCAGTCAGCGGAATACTGGTACGCAAATGGCGGCGCCAAGCCCCCACTTGAGAACGAGAAACCGCAGGGCCAAACCGTCAACTACGACGAGTTGGTTGCCCGCTGGGCGGCTGAATAATCCTCCCTGTCTGGCAATCGCCTGACAACGGCCGAGGCTCTTTTTCGGGAGCCTCGGCCACCTTTCACACATCAGAGCGGCAAGGGCCGATATGACACTTCAAGTAGAGAAAATCACCAAAGTGGTTGAGGGGCAGGTCCACATCAAACCTACGTCGCTGACGCTGGAGACCGGCCATTTCAACGTCATTCTGGGCAAGACTGGCGCAGGCAAGACATCGCTGATCAAGATGATGGCGGGGCTCGATCCGATCGCGGGCGGCCGAATCCTGATGGATGGGCAAGACGTCACAAAGCTGACTACGCAAAAGCGCAATATCAGCCTCGTGCATCAGTTCTTTGTCAATTATCCCCACATGAGCGTTTACGACAATATTGCCTCGCCGCTGAAAGTGGCAGGGATGGCAAAGTCCGAAATTCAAGGTCGGGTTGAAGAAGCTGCAGACATCCTGCAACTGCGCCCGATGTTGCACCGCAGGCCGCACGAACTGTCCGGTGGCCAGCAACAGCGGACCGCACTCGCCCGTGCGATCGCCAAGGAAAGCCGCGCGGTATTTCTGGACGAACCTCTGGCGAACCTGGATTACAAACTGCGCGAAGAACTGCGCGAACAATTGCCGGAACTTTTTGCCGGACGTGGCGCGGTGGTGGTCTATGCGACCTCGGAACCGGAAGAGGCGCTTTTGCTGGGCGGGTACACCGGCCTGATGGACGACGGTCATGTTGTGCAGTTTGGCCGCACCGCCGACATCTACCGCACGCCGGGTTCACTAATGGCCGCATCGGTGTTTTCTGACCCGCCGATCAATGTCGCTGAAGTCGTCAAAACCGGCGACTCGATTGCGCTGGGCAAAGCATCATGGATCGCGACGGGGGCCGCCCAGGGCTTGCGCGATGGCACCTATCTTGCCGCGGTGCGTCCGCATCATGTCGTGCCAATGCAAACCGCAAGCAACAGCGTCGCGTTGACTGGAAAGGTTCTGGTGACCGAATTGTCCGGATCAGAAAGCTCCGCCCATTTTCAGATGCCAAGCGCCGACTGGGTCTCATTGGCCCATGGGGTGCATCCTTATGAAATTGGCGCTGATCATCAATTCTACCTCGACCCGTCGGCGGTCTTCTATTTCGCGCCAGATGGTTCACCAGTCACGGGAGAGGCTGCGTAATGGCCAAAATCACCCTATCCAAGCTGCGCCATAGCTACATGCCGCATCCCAAAAGTGCGGAGGATTACGCACTGAAGGAAATTGACCTCGATTGGTCCGATGGTGGCGCATATGCATTGCTGGGGCCGTCCGGCTGCGGCAAGTCGACATTGCTCAACATCATTTCGGGGCTTTTGCAGCCGTCCGAAGGGCAGATCCTGTTTGATGGCACCGATGTGACGGCGCTGCCGCCGGATCAGCGTAATATTGCGCAAGTGTTCCAGTTCCCGGTGATCTACGACACGATGAGCGTGTTTGACAATTTGGCGTTTCCGCTGCGCAATCGCGGCGTGCCAGAGGCGAAGGTCAACGACCGCGTGGCCGAAATTGCCGCGATGCTTGAAGTCACGCAGATGCTGGATGCCAAGGCTGCCGGCCTGTCGCCGGACAACAAGCAGAAGATTTCGATGGGGCGCGGCCTTGTACGTGATGACGTGAATGTCGTGATGTTTGATGAACCACTGACCGTGATCGACCCACATCTGAAATGGAAGCTGCGCAGCAAGCTCAAGGAGCTGCATCAGCGGGTCAAGGCGACGATGATCTATGTCACCCATGACCAGACAGAGGCGCTGACATTTGCTGATCAGGTTGTTGTGATGCAAGACGGGGAGGTGGTCCAGATCGGGACTCCTGTCGCGCTGTTTGAACGGCCAGAACATACTTTCGTCGGCCATTTCATCGGCTCCCCGGGGATGAACGTTCTTCCCGCAGAGCTGCGCGATGGCGGCGCGTTCTTGCAAGGACACAACGTCCTTTTGGAGGGGGCGATCACCGGCGGTGAGGGCACGCCCCAGATCGGTATCCGACCGGAATTTGTGTCGCTTGGCGAAACCGGGCTGCCTGCAACCGTGCGCAAAGTGTCCGATATCGGGCGGCACAACGTCGTTGAGGCGATGATCGGGGAGGTGTCCGTCAAGGCGGTGACCGAAGGTGTCCCACCCGCGCCGGGCAGCAACGTTCATTTGAATTTTCGGCAAGATCAGACCCGGCTTTACCGCGATGGCTGGCTTGCAACGACAGGGGAAAAAACATGAAAACCGAAAACCAAAAAGCCTGGTTCTTTGTGGCCCCCGTCCTTGTTCTCGTGGCGTTCAATGCGCTGATCCCGATGATGACAGTAGTGAATTATTCGGTGCAGGAAACCTTTGGCAACAATGTCTTTTTCTGGGAAGGTCTGCGCTGGTTCGAAGAACTTCTGGCCTCTGAACGCTTTCACGCAGCCCTTGGCCGCCAGTTCCTGTTTACCGGCATCATCCTCGCCATTGAAATCCCGCTGGGCATCGTGATTGCGCTGGCAATGCCCCGCAAGGGGCCATGGGTGCCGGTCTGTCTGGTGCTGATGGCGCTGCCGATGTTGATACCGTGGAACGTTGTCGGAGCAATGTGGAATATTTTTGCGCTGCCCGACATTGGCCTGCTTGGATATTTGATGAACACGACCCTCGGCATTGACTACGACATGACGCAAAGCCCGTTTGCGGCCTGGGCAACCATTATCACGATGGATGTCTGGCACTGGACCTCACTTGTCGTGCTGCTGAGCTATGCGGGGCTCGTCTCGATCCCGGATGCCTATTATCAGGCGGCAAAGATTGATGGCGCATCCCCGTTCAAGGTGTTCCGCTATATTCAGTTGCCAAAGATGAAACAGGTGCTAACCATCGCAATCCTGCTGCGGTTCATGGACAGTTTCAACATCTACACCGAACCGTTTGTCCTGACCGGAGGCGGGCCCGGCAATGCGACGACGCTCTTGTCGATTGACCTTGTCAAAATCGCGCTTGGCCAGTTTGACCTTGGTCCCGCAGCGGCCATGTCGTTGATCTATTTTGCGATCACTTTGCTGGTCAGCTGGCTGTTTTACACTCTTATGACGAAGGATGACGCGAAATGAGAAAGCGTAGCCTGATCCCGATCATCTACATTCTGTTCCTGCTGCTGCCGATCTATTGGCTGGTCGCAATGAGCTTCAAAACAACAAATGAAATCCTTGCCGGCTTCAGCCTGTTTCCGCAGACCTTCACGCTGGATAACTACACCACAATCTTTACCGACCCGACGTGGTACTGGGGCTATATCAACTCGATCATCTATGTGTCGCTGAACACGGTGATCAGCCTCGCCGTGGCGCTGCCTGCAGCCTATGCTTTCAGTCGCTATCGGTTCTTGGGGGACAAAACGCTGTTCTTCTGGCTGCTGACCAACCGGATGGCGCCTGCTGCGGTGTTTGCGCTGCCCTTCTTCCAGCTTTATTCGGCGGTGGGGCTGTTTGACACCCATATCGCGGTGGCGCTGGCGCATTGTCTGTTCAATATTCCGCTCGCGGTCTGGATCCTCGAAGGGTTCATGGGCGGTGTGCCCAAAGAACTGGACGAAACGGCCTATGTTGACGGGTATTCCTTTCCCCGGTTTTTCCTCACCATCTTCCTGCCGGCGATCAAGGCCGGGGTTGGGGTCGCGGCATTCTTTTGCTTCATGTTCTCCTGGGTTGAATTGCTGCTGGCAAAGACACTGACCGCGGTCGAGGCAAAACCAATTGCCGCAACAATGACCAAGACCGCCTCTTCGGCTGGTTATGAGTTGGGATTGCTGGCGGCGGCCGGGACGCTCACCATCATTCCCGGCGCGATCGTGATCTATTTTGTGCGCAATTACATTGCCAAGGGCTTTGCCCTGGGGAGGGTTTGATATGTTGGGTTGGATGGCTTGGACGTGGCCGACGGCGCTTTTCTTCATCGGTCTGTTTGTCACAATGGGAATCATCACGATGATTGAAATCAAAAAACCCGGCACATCAGAGCGCAAGGGCGTCCTAGGGTTGACCACGACGCGCGGCGACCGGCTGTTTCTGTCGCTACTGGGCACTGCCTATATCTTTCTGGCATGGTTGTTCTTCTTTGGCATGCCGCTCTGGGGGCCACTGGCGCTCAGCATCTGCTGGGGATTGTTCTGCTTTTGGAAGGTCTGATGCGCTAGCCAAATGCTTGGGGTATTTCGCCCCAAGCGCGAGGCCGCGCAGCCCGATTTCCCGGCTTACCCCTGTTTTATCAGGGTAAGGGCCGGGTGTTCTGCACAAAATGTTTTGAAATACGATAGTCTTAGTATTTAATGCCACTTGGGATAGTGACGGAACAATAATGCGGCAAAAGAAGAAAAACGAGTTTTTAACTGAGGTCGAGCTTGAGTTCATGTCCGAGCTTTGGGCATTGGGCGCGGGAACAGTACGCGATGTGCTTGACCGTCTGGCACCGGAACGAAACCTCGCCTACACGTCAGCCGCGACGATCCTGCGGATCATGGAGCAGAAGGAATTTGTCACCAGCGAAAAGCAGGGCAAAACCTTTGTTTACAAGCCAGCACTGGCCAAAGACGCCTATCAGGCAAAGACGCTGCGCGATCTGTCAAACAAGCTGTTTGATGGTACGCCCGCGTCAATGGTGGCGCGGCTGGTTGATGATCAGGGCATGTCGGAAGAAGCGCTGGCAGAGATACGGGCATTATTGGACAGGAGGTTGACTGACAATGACGGCTGAACATCTGCTAAGTGCCTATATTGATACGCATATTGTCCTGGTAATCGTGGCTGTTGTCTGGTTTGTGACCAAGCAAGTGATCTGCCGCACGCGGTTGCGGGCGGCCTATTTGACACAGCTTCACCTTCTCTATGGGCTGATTGCGATGGTCGTGTTGTCGCCGCTCTTGTTGTTCGTTGTCGATAAGGGGCAGCAGTGGGGCTATATGGCCTCGGGCCCGCACCTGAGCTTTTCGGACTTTCTGATCGCGCAGTACCTGCATGGCAATATTGCGATGGCCCCGACAACGTTTGAAAGCCTGTTGATGCTGCGCGGCGAGATTACGCATGATATTGTCAGCCTGAGAAGCTGGGTAGGCTATGCTGTGCTGGGCGGCCTTGCAGTGGGTGTGCTGGGTGTCGTACTGCGCAACTTGCGCAATACGTGGCTTCTGACCGGGATGATCCGCCGCAGTTTCATCCTGCGCCGGATCGGCAAGCTCGATATCCGATTCACCCACGAGACAAACCTGCCGTTTTCAACGCGGGGGCTGTTTCGGCATTATATTGTGCTGCCCACCGGGCTCTTGGCGCAAAGCAATGATGTGCGTATCGCCGTCAGTCACGAAATCCAGCATGTTCGCCAGCGTGATCTGACGTGGGAGGTGCTTTTGGAACTGGTGCGCCCACTGTTCTTTTGGAACCCGGCCTTTGCCTTTTGCAAGCGTGATGTGGAGCGGATTCGCGAATTGGCCTGCGATCAGGAGGTTCTAGGCCGCAATACCCATCCTGTTCGGGATTATTGCGAGTGCCTGCTGCGGGTTTGCCATGCCAGCCTGAAAGGCGCTGGGCGCAATCAGATCATCACGCCCAGCGTGCCATTTGTGCATATCGACAATCGCGTCAGTTCCAACCACTCCAGCCTGTTTCTGCGCCAGCGCATCCTATCGATGCTGGACGGGGCCTCCGTCGCGGGAAGCCGCCGGCTGTGGACGGGCCTGATGCTGGTGTTATGTGCGGTTGTGTTTTCTGCAACCGTCGCGTTGCGCCCGGCAAATGACTGGAGCCACGACCGCCTGATGTTATCCGCGATTGTGAACCTTGAGCGGTTGAACAGTCGATAGACCTAGGTCGCCCGACCACATTGGACTGATTGCGCCGAACCTCAGGCTGCGTCCGCAGGTATATTTGATCCGGTCAGACGGGGTCCGGCATCTGCCGCAATGTGGTGCAGTCAGCCAAGATCCTTGACAAGGCGCATCCCCAGATGCGCCGGAGGAGATCCGACAGCGCAGCCACCGCGGGCCGGGTCTCGGATCAGGAAAGACATTGCGGCAATGTGTTCTCCCGCAACGTAAAACGCAGGACATCGCGCGGGGTCGATATCTGTGCTGCCAGCATAGCAATCCTGTGTCCATTCCCAGACGCTGCCGTCCAGATCGACAATCCCGTCGGCGGTGGTGGAAAACGCGCCCTGCGGACGCAACGCGCGCGAGGTCTGATCCTCAAGCAGATAGCTGGACGCCCATGTCAGGTCGGGGTCGGTAAATATCGGGTCAGGCGTATCTGGCATGACGGGGGCCGCGATATGTTCCCATTCAGCTAATGTCGGCAGCCTGAATCTTCCCTGTGTCGTGGCATTTATCCAAGCGACGTATTGGCCCACGTCAACATAGCTCAGCCCCGTCGCCGGGGTTAGGGCGGCGACCTTATCGGGGCGCGCGTGGAGTTCCAGCTGGCAGGATCCCGCGTTAAAACACCGGTTCCATTCTGCGATTGTGACTTCGTATTTCATCACCTGAAACGGCGTTCCGCCGGGTAGGGCAATAGGCGTGGCGGCAAGTTCCGGCAGAATTGTCGTGTCAGGACCGGGGCCGCGCTGCATGAGCGCGGCCCCTAGCAAAAGCGCTGCTGTCAGACCAAGACCAGCCATCCAAAAGAGGGACCTGTCAGGCAGTCGGACGTGGTTGACGGCAGGCATTTGATGCGCCTTTCTGTTTTAGGTTTCAGTGGCCCGGGGCGCGACGACCTGTTCCATCAGGGCATTGTTCCATTCGCCTTCAACAACAAAGTGTGCCGTTGCACCCAGCAGGACCGCTTCAATCAGGTTGTGGTTCACATAGGCGTAAACACCGGGTTGCTCGAAGGTATACATCGCGGCCATGGCGCTGCCGCCGCGGACAAACCAGCTTTCGATGCCAGTCAGCGGGGCGTCGGTGAACGACCCGGTTTCCCAGACATAGTTGCCGTGACCGCCAATCAGGTGCGGACGACTGTCCCGGTTCGCCTGGTTATGGATCATCAGGACCGTTTCGCCGACCTTTGCGCGCAGGGCGTTGTCACCCGTCAAGGCTCCGACGGCACCGTTAAACACCGAATGGGTCGGCACCAAGGTCCGCATCGCGTCCATGCTGTCGGCATAATCATCGCCCGCCACTTCATAGGACTTGTAAGCCCCGTTCTCGTCCATCGGCAGGTAGTAGTCCTGCTCACCGATGTAGGCGATGCTGTCGTATTGCAGCAGGTTACCCTGTGGGTCTTTCAGGCCGTCACGAGGCAAGACCATGATTGCGCCGTTCATGCCATGGGTGACGTGATAGGGGATCATCGCACCGCCAGGGGCACAATGGTAGGTGAAGCAGCCGGCCTTTGTCGCCTTCCAGCGCAGAACGGTTTCTTCACCCGGATAGACGTGGGTCAGCCCACCGCCACCAAGGGCCCCGGTCGAGGCGTGAAAGTCGATGTTGTGTTCCATCTGGCTGTCGGCAGGGTTTTTCAGCGTTAGTTCAACATAATCGCCTTCGTGCACGATGATCAGCGGGCCGGGAACAGAGCCATTATAGGTCAGCGCCCAGATGCTCGCGCCGGTGTCTTCATCAACGACCATCAGGCGTTCTTCGGTGATCAACTCGATTTCGACGATCTTGGGCGCACCTGTTGCGACCTGTTCATGTGCGGGGGCGAAGGGTGGTGCGACAAGCTCTTGTTTGACCCGCTCATAGCCTGAAAGGTCAACTGGCGCGGCCTCCGCCTGGGCCTGCGCCTCGGCCTGAAGAAATTGCGGCGATGCGCCGCGCAGCGGTGGCGTCGGCACACGGCGTGGACCGGATGCAGCACTGGTCGCAAAAGCGCCGGTCATTGCGGCAGCCCCGGCCAGAACAGAGCCGCGCAGCACGTTGCGGCGATTTGTCGGCATCAGGCCCGGATTGAT
This sequence comes from uncultured Paracoccaceae bacterium, assembly GCA_947502145.1. Lineage (GTDB taxonomy): Bacteria > Pseudomonadota > Alphaproteobacteria > Rhodobacterales > Rhodobacteraceae > CANMYO01. The sequence goes on from CANMYO010000002.1 coordinate 83,378, forward strand.
GAATTTGGTCATGGTCTTCTCCTCTTGGGAAGTGGCGGCAACGCAGTGCTGCCGTCAAAATCAGAAAGCGGCGAGTTGATTTTCGAAACGTTCCTTGGTGCGGCGCGGCATGCGCCCTTCCAGAAAGTCATCGGGCGCGGTGTCGCCATCGCCCACGGCAATCACCATCACCATGCCCATGGCAAAGTGCGGTTTGCATTTGATGCCGTAGAACCCTTCAGTGGCGAATGTGACTTCGATTTCCTCGTTAATTTTCCCGACAAAGCCGGCCGCCCCTTCGGGCAGCATCCCTTCGACGGTTTCGGCGTTGTGTCCGCGATCTGCGGCCACAAACTTGACCGAGTCGCCGGGGGCGATACGCAGGCTGGATGGTTCAAACACCATTGTGCCTTCGTCGCCCCGGTTCAGCATCTGAACCTCAAAGCTTTCCGCGATTGCGGTGCCTCCCACAGCAATCAGAATTGCAGCAGCGGATGTGATATTACGTAGCATTTCGTTCCCTTTTCATGTGCGTGTTGTGGCAAAGATTAATGAATGCTGAAGACGCAAACGTTGCGGAGGGACAAACTTCTGCGAAAGGGGATGCGCGCAGGTGTCGTGGTGACGCGCCTGAAATACTTGCTATAAGGCTTTGACTCTTCCTCTGTTTCGGACGCGACGCTTGACCAATCTTGATGAAAGCCTGCTGCGCCACATCCCGCCATTTTCCAGATTGGCAGGCGCAGAGATTCGTACGATTCTGTTGCAGGCCACAAGCCGACGGTATGAGGCCGGCGTCGCCATCTTTGACGAGGGCGATCCGGCAAGGCATTTCTATCTGCTCCTGGATGGAACGATCCGGGTGGTACGCATCACCGAAGAGGGTGAGCAGGTCACCTCGCATTATATTCCTGCCGGTCAATTGTTCGGAATCGCCAAGGCGCTGGGGCGCACGACCTATCCGGCAACCGCGATAACCGCGTCAGAGACGCTGGTTCTGTCCTGGCCGACCCAGCTATGGGATGGATTCATTGCGAATTACGATGGGTTTGCGACCGAAACCTACAAGACCATCGGCGCGCGTGTTTCGGATATGAACAACAGGGTTGTTGAAATGTCGACGCAGCATGTTGAACAACGGGTTGCGCGGGCGCTGCTGCGATTGGTGAACCAATCGGGCAAAAAGGTTGATGACGGGATTGAAATCGGCTTTCCGATCACGCGACAGGATGTCTCTGAGATGACTGGCACCACATTACATACAGTCAGCCGTTTGTTGAGCGCATGGGAAAAGGACGGCTTGGTGCGTAGCAAGCGAAAACAGATCGTGGTCTGCGATCCACACCGCATGGTTGTTCTAGGCGGGACGTGATCCTGCGCAGCGGGCACTGACCGCCCGATGCAATTGTGCGCGAAATTCATCCTCGTCCAGATGGTATTCGTTGCAGGCGTCAATCACTGTATGAAACGGGCAAATCATGCAGCCAACGCATAGCATGTGGTGTTGGATGAACACGCTGATCGTTTCCGGCCAATTATTCATCAGTACATCAAGTGTAAGATCGGGATCATCCAGTATTGGCGTCTGCATGGGGTGGCCTCTTCTTACGTGCCACAACATTAGGCGCGCCATTTTGCGCAAACGTTGTGCTGGCGCAAACTCGGCCCGGTGACACCACGCTATCAGGACTGGCAATAGCAACCGCCAGAAGGGGGCCGCGCGATGGCCGAAATCCTGACCAAGTCACGGGCGCGCAATATTTTCTACGGAGGATCAATATTCTTCGTGGTGATCTTTATTGCCATGACCGTGCACAGCCACCGTTACGTGGTGAATACATCAACCGCGGGGATGCCGCTGACCGAAGAGGTTGCCCGGGGCAAACATGTCTGGGAACGGCATTCCTGCATCAACTGCCACACATTGCATGGTGAGGGCGCATATTTTGCCCCAGAAGTTGGCAATGTCATGACCCGATGGGGTGTGCAGGACGATCCGCAAGCCGCGTTCGAAATTCTGCAAGGCTGGATTGAAAGTCAGCCCAGCGGGATCGAAGGACGGCGGCAAATGCCATTCTTTGAGTTGACCGAGGAAGAAACCCGCGCCTTGGCGGAATTTCTGCGCTGGGCCGATCAGACCGATACACAGGGCTGGCCGCCCAATGACGCAGGTTAGGGGAGCGTTCACATGAAATATCAATCTCAGAAAGTTGCCTTGGCCTATATCGTCTGTGCCTTGGCGTTGTTTGGCATTCAGGTGCTGGGCGGTTTGTTGGCCGGGTGGGTTTATGTCTCACCCAATTTCCTGGCTGAGCTTCTGCCTTTCAACATCATCCGCATGATCCACACCAACGCGTTGATTGTCTGGCTTTTGCTGGGTTTCTTTGGTGCGGCCTATTTTCTGGTGCCCGAGGAATCAGAGCGCGAGCTCTATTCGGTCAAACTGGCCTATGTGCAGCTCATCCTGTTGATGGTCGGGACACTGGGCGCGGTAGGCAGTTACCTGGTTGGCATCCACGGCGGGCGCGAGTTTCTTGAACAACCGCTTTGGGTCAAGCTGGGTATACTTGTTGCCGCGCTGATCTTCCTGTTCAACATCACGATGACGGTGTTGGCGGGCAAGAAGACTGCGATCACCAGCGTGCTGTTGGTCGGGCTTTGGCTTTTGTCACTGCTGTGGATCTTCGCCTTTATCAACCCTGACAACCTGTCGCTGGACAAAATGTACTGGTGGTTTGTCGTCCACCTTTGGGTCGAGGCCACCTGGGAACTTGTCATGGCGGCAATTCTCGCCTTCCTGTTGCTCAAGCTGACAGGCGTTGATCGCGAGGTGGTGGAAAAGTGGCTTTACGTCATTGTCGCCACGGCCTTGTTTTCGGGCATTCTTGGAACCGGGCACCATTTCTACTGGATCGGATTGCCGGGCTATTGGCAGTGGGTCGGGTCGATCTTTTCGACCTTCGAAGTCATCCCGTTCTTCCTGATGATGTCCTTTGCCTTCGTGATGGTCTGGAAGGGGCGCAAGAACCACCCCAACAAGGCGGCCTTGCTCTGGTCGCTGGGGTCCAGCACCGTGGCCTTTTTTGGCGCGGGCGTCTGGGGCTTCCTGCACACGCTGCATGGGGTGAACTTCTACAGCCATGGCACCCAGATCACCGCAGCACACGGGCACCTTGCCTTTTACGGGGCTTATGTGGCGCTGAACCTTGCCATCTTTACCTACGCGGTGCCGATGCTGCGGGGGCGGGCACCCTACAACCAGGTGCTGAACATGGCCAGCTTTTGGTTGATGACGGGCGGCATGGCCTTCATGACTTTCGTGCTGACCTTCGCAGGCACGATCCAGACCCATATGCAGCGGGTGCTGGGCGATTACTACATGACGGTTCAGGAAGATCTCGGGATCTTTTACTTGATGCGCTTTGGCGCCGGTGCGGCGGTGGTCATCGGGGCGCTGCTGTTCATTTACTCGCTGCTGGTCGTGCGCAAGGACGAGGTGATTGCACCGGGTCAAGCCGCAGTACCGGGAGAATGACATGAACATGCAATCCACCCCGACGGTTCCCTATTATCAAGAGACAGCGCGCGAATGTGCGCTGTTTCAGACCGCACATCAACTGGGAATGCCGCTCTTGCTCAAAGGCCCCACGGGCTGTGGCAAAACGCGGTTCGTTGAACATATGGCCGCGCGGCTGGGCAAGCCGCTTTACACGGTGGCTTGCCATGACGATTTGTCAGCGGCGGATCTGATTGGCCGATACCTGTTGAAGGGCGGAGAAACAGTCTGGGTTGACGGTCCGTTGACCCGCGCGGTGCGCGAAGGCGGCATCTGTTATCTTGATGAGGTGATCGAGGCCCGCAAGGACGTCACCGTTGTGCTGCACCCTTTAACCGATAATCGGCGCAGGCTGATGATTGATCGCACCGGGGAGGACCTCGTTGCGCCCAAGGATTTCATGTTGGTGGCCTCATACAATCCGGGCTATCAAAACGTGCTCAAGCGGCTCAAGCCATCAACCCGGCAGCGGTTTCTGTCGGTGACCTTCGACTTTCCCGAACCCGCAGTTGAAACGGCGGTCATCGCTGCAGAAAGCGGGCTGGATCCGGCCCGAGTGCAACCGCTCGTCCGGGTCGCCGGTCATATCAGGGCATTGTCGGGCATTGATCTTGAAGAGGGCGTCTCGACGCGGCTGCTCATCTATGCTGCCAGCCTGATGGCCGGTGGCATGGCGGTCGATCCAGCGCTTGAGGCCGCCATCATCGAACCGCTGAGTGATGAACCGGACGTGCAGCAAGCGCTGCGCGATCTGATCGCCACGGTCTACGGCTAACCCGATGAAACTGCGCGACCTCATGGAGCCGGAAGAGACCATCGGCAATATCTGGCACGACATGGCCAGCGGCCTCGGGGTGCCGGTGCAGCACCCTGAGGCGGCATGTTCGCTGCAGGACATCCGCGTTAGCCTGTCGGTCCTGTTTCGCGCCCTTGGAGGAGCGCCCGGCGTAGAGTGTGTCGCGGCACCCGCGACCAGAACGCGCCATCAGCGCAATCTGCGGCAACGCATTGCGTCAGAGCGTGATCTGGAGTGGGTGGCCAGCTTTGATGGAGAGCGTCTGTCCCTGCCGCCGGTGATTGCGGTTTTCGCGCAGCCCCACCTGAACCGCGATGTCTACTTCTGGCTGGCTGCCATGGCAGCGGTCACACCGGCCGGTTTCTCAGACTTGCCCGCCGCCGGCAGCCGGGACAACGACATCGCTCAGATCGTTACAAATTCCCAAAGCGCGGCGACGGTGGCGGCAGTTTGCCCCGGTCTGCGCGACAGTTTTCAGCGTATGACCAATGCCTGCGCGGGACTGATCCCTGACGCCGCAACCCTCCCGGCAGAGGGGCGAGCCTATGTGCCATTTGCACCTGTGCCATTCTGGCTCCGCTTTCTAGTGCCGGGCAGTGGCGGCGCGCCGGCGCAGGATCAGGTTGAAACCCCTGGGCCCACACCGGTCGCGGCCACCAGCAATCGCAAGCTGGGTGAGCGCAAGGATCAGGATGAAACCCGCCGCAAGGACAGCTTTATCATTCACAGGTTTGAATCGATCCTGTCCTGGGTGGAATCGATGAACATCAACCGCAGTGTAGATGACAATGACACCAAAAATGCCCAGAAGGCGGCAGATGATCAGGACGTGATCAGCCTTTCGAAACATCATCGCCGCGCAGCGACACGGCTGCGATTACACCTTGATCTGTCACCAGCGGACGCTGATCACGAGGCGCTTGCAGGGTCGTTTACCTACCCGGAATGGAACCACCGTGCGCGCAGCTACATGGCCGATCATTGCCGCGTGCTGGACGCACCCGTGCGCCCAGAGTCAGATGCCGTGTTCACACCGAATGCGCGTCAGATACGGGCTGTCCGGCGGCAATTCGAAGCCCTGCGTCCGCGTCGCATAATTCAGTCGCGCCAGATCGACGGGGCGGAACTGGATCTTGATGCCTTGATCACGGCCAAAGCCAATCTGGCTGCAACCGGGCAGGGCAGTGATCGGATATGGCAAAACGCGCGGCAGATCGAACGCGACCTGTCCGTGGCCTTTCTGATTGACACCTCGCGTTCCACCGAGGCGGCCATCGGAGATACCAGCGTGATCGAGGTCGCACGCGAAACCATGGCCGCGTTGGCTGTCGGCATTGATGTCGCTGGTGACCGGTTGGGGATCTGGGGGTTCTCGTCGCTGCGACGCGACCGCGTATTTGTCAGGTGTTGCAAGCGGTTTGCTGACCCAATGGGGCCAGATGTGACGGCAAATATCGGTGCGTTGCGGCCAGGGCACTACACCCGCCTTGGGGCCGCAATTCGCCATGTCAGCGCGCAATTGGCGCAGGAACCCTCATCGCGTAAGCTGTTGATTGTCCTGACAGATGGCAAACCCAACGATCTGGACCATTACGAAGGCCAATATGGGATAGAAGACAGTCACATGGCGGTCAAAGAGGCCCGTCGCACCGGGCAAAGCCTACATGGCATCATCATTGATGAAGACGGGCAGGATTGGTTTGCTCGCATTTTCGGGCGCGGCGGCTTTTCGCTTTTGCCAAGTCCACAACGGATGACCCGGGCCTTACCCGATATTTACCGCAGTCTGACACAGGAGACATGATATGCGAATCCTTGCACCCTTGACGGCAATGTTGATCACCACATCCGCGCAGGCCGAAGGATTTGACCGACCGATCCCACAGGCGCAATCGGCCACGGCGGAATTCTGGTTCTCAATCGCCTGCGTTGCTTTGATCGTTGCGCTGATCGCAGTGCAACGGCTTGTTGCGCGGTCATGAATGGGGACGGCTGGAGCAGGCGAAAGATCGCGCTGGTCCTTTATCCCTTTGGTGCTGGTGCGATGGCGGTCAATGTCTTTTTCGCCTCGCTGATCGCAAGTTGGGTCGGCGGGCCAGTGTTGTTCACCGGTTGGTCGCTGGTGATCGGCGCAGTGATCGGTGTGCCTGCGACATATGTCTTTGCGGGCCACATCCGCACATTGATGGACGGGGCCCGCAACGACGTGGATTGATCCGCGCGTCTGTCAGGCAGCCGCTTGGGTCTTTGGACCGGGTATCAGGATCAAGAGTTGTAAAACGGCAAAGATGATCTCTGGCACCAGGAACGCCCAGATCAGCGGCGTCAATCCGGCCAGCAGCGCGTTGATCATCGCAATCGAAAACAGGACGCGCCCGGCTCCGTCAAACAGGGCCAGACGTATATCGTTGAGGTACAGCCGCACGATCGCCCAGATCACGACGACAGAGCCGAAGAAGTTCGCAAACAGGACCGCATGTGGGTCCAGCGTGGGTAGGGCAGGCAGACCGAGCGCGCCATGCAGGGGAATAAGGATGCCGCCCCAGAACAGCCCAAGGGTAATTGGCAGCGCAAAGGGCCAGGTGACGCATAAATCGTACCAGGCCGAGACGCGGAATATCCTGTTTGCGGTGTGGGGTGAATACATGGTTTGTCCTTTCCTCTATGGTCAGGACGGGTCATAAACCTTTGAGCATAGTCAAAGGTCAAGGCAAAAACCGCATGAGGATTGGTGAACTCGCCGCCCGCACGGATGTCAGTACGGATACATTGCGTTTGTATGAAAAACGCGGGCTGATTGCCTCTGTGCGGCGGGTCAATGGTTATCGCGATTTTGACGTGGCCATGGTGCGCCTCGTCCGGCTCGTGCGGTTGGGGCAACGCTTGGGGTTCAAGCTGCGCGAGATGGAAGACCTTGTCGGGGCGGTCTCTGCCGGTGCGCTGGACGAGACGGAAACCGCCGCACTTTTGCACGACAAGCTCAGCGAAGTGGATGCCAAGATCGGAGAACTCTCGCAATTGCGCGGGCTCTTGTCAGATATTTTGGGGCAGGCCTGCCCATTGCAAACCTGATCTGGGTGTGGCGGTTCACAGATACCGATTAACCAGATTTTCCAGCCGTTCCTGTTGGCCCGAACGCGGTTTTGGATCAAGTTTGGCGTTGCGCACCATGGCCTCGATACTGGTCAGATCAGAATCCAGCATCGCGGTTGCAGCGGGGGTGTCCCAGCCCGCATAGCGGTCTTTCCGGGCGGCCTCGAGCTTGCCATCCTGCAACATGGCAGCAGCGGCCTTCAGCCCGGCGGCGCAGGCATCCATACCCCCGACATGCGCAAGGATGAGATCAGCAGGGTCAAGCGATTGGCGGCGCAGTTTCGCGTCAAAGTTGGTGCCTCCGGTCTTGAATCCACCGGCGCGCAGAACTTCGTAATAGGCCAATGTCATCTCTGGCACGTTGTTGGGAAACTGATCGGTGTCCCAGCCGGATTGATAATCATTGCGGTTCATGTCGATCGAGCCAAAGATTCCCAACTCGCGTGCGAGCGCAAGTTCGTGTTCGAACGTATGTCCTGCAAGGATTGCGTGACCCTGCTCGATGTTGACCTGCACCTCACCTTCAAGCCCGAAATCCTTAAGGAACCCATAGACCGTGGCCACGTCATAATCGTATTGATGCTTGGTTGGTTCCTGCGGCTTGGGTTCGATCAGGATTGCGCCTTTGAACCCGGTCTTGTGCTTGTAGTCGACGACCATCTGCAGCATCGCACCGGCCTGTTTGCGTTCGCGGCCCATGTCGGTGTTCAGCAGTGTTTCATAGCCCTCGCGCCCGCCCCAAAGCACGTAGTTTTCGCCACCCAGCCTCATCGTCGCGTCCATGCAGGTTTTGATGGTTGCGGCGGAGTAGGCGAAAACGTCCGGGTCAGGATTGGTCGCTGCACCCGCCATAAAGCGGCGATGCGAAAACAGGTTGGCGGTGCCCCAAAGCAACTTTATCCCTGTCTCATCCATCTTTTGTGCAAAATAGTCGACAATCTCTTCAAGGTTGCGCGTCGCTTCGGCAAAGCTGGACCCTTCCGGGCGGACGTCAGCATCGTGAAAGCAGAAGTAGGGCACGCCAAGGCGTTGGAACATGTCAAAGGCCACGTCTGCCTTTAGCCGTGCATGTTCCATACTGTCGCCAAACCATGGGCGTTCAAAGGTTTGCCCGCCAAAAGGATCACCCCCGGGCCAGGCAAAGGAATGCCAGTAGGCGCAAGCAAATCGCAGGTGGTCGCGCATTGATTTGCCCAAAACCACTTCGTCCGGGTTGTAGTGGCGAAAGGCAAATTCATTGTCCGTTTCGGGACCTTCATAGGACAGGGCAGGAACGCCATTGAAGAAATCAGTCATGGGTCAGAGGTCCTTTAGAACAGCATAGGAATGTTGGTAGCGGGCGTGTCCTGCGCGCAGCGCCTGGGCAAGTTTTGGATCAGGGTCAATGGTGCGGGCAAGCGGTGGTTGTGTGGCGATCTCAGTGCCTGCTCCGGTCGCGGCCATCATGCCAAGCCGGGCTGCGCCTAGGGCCGCACCAAAGTCACCGTCCTTTGGCACATCAAGCGCAATGTTCAGGGTACTGGCCAGCATGTGCACCCAATGGTCTGATTTGGCGCCACCGCCGAGCACCAGCGCACGGGTCAATGTGGTGCCCGTCTGGGCCAGCGCCGATTTTGAATCGGCAAAGGCGTAGCTGACCCCCTGCAAAACGGCGCGCGCGGCGGCACGGGCATCAGTCGCGTGATCAAGGTGCAGGAATTGGCCGCGGATGGTGGCGTCGTTGTGCGGGGTGCGCTCTCCGCCAAGATAGGGCAGGAACAGGGTCTTGCCGGGGGCCGTGACGGGGCCAAGGTCCTGGGTGAGCGCTGCGGCCGATTGACCGGTCAGTCGGGCCAGCCATTCCAGCGCGTCCGTTGCCGCAAGGATAACGCCCATCTGGTGCCAGGTTCCCGGACAGGCATGGCAAAAAGTATGCACAGCCGATTCCGGATCAGGCCGATAGCCGTCATTTGCAGCAAACAGCACGCCTGAGGTGCCAAGCGACAGAAACGCGCTGCCTTCGCCCACAACGCCGGCACCCATCGCGGCAGCCGCGTTATCGCCCGCGCCGCCTGCCACAATCGCGGGGGGCAGACCCATTTCATTGGCTATGTCGGCCCGCAAACGTCCTGAGGGCGACGACCCTTCGACAAGTCGTGGCATGTGATTGCGGGTCAAATGGCAGGCCGCTAACAGATCATCAGACCAATCGCGTGCGCCGGTGTCGAACCATGCGGTGCCCGCCGCATCTGACATTTCCGAGCCGTATTCCCCAGTCAGAAACAGGCGCAGATAGTCCTTGGGCAACAAGATTTTGGCGGTTATGGCGAAAATTTCCGGTTCAGCTGTGCGGACCCATTCCACTTTGGGTGCGGTAAATCCGGGAAATACGATATTGCCGGTTACGGCGCGAAACGCCGGGTCAGCATCCATCGCGGCGGCCTCTTGGTGGCTGCGCGTGTCGTTCCATAAAATGCAGGGGCGCACCGGCCTGTCATCTGTTCCGATCAGCGTGGCCCCATGCATGTGACCTGAAAGGCCAATGCCGCGGACGGCGCTGCAATCCGCCCGCGCAGCGAGGGCGGCAAGTGCCGTCATGGCGGCGTCACACCAGCTTTGCGGGTCCTGTTCGGACCAGCCATCCTGCGGGCGCTGCACGCTCAGCGGCACGACATGTTCAGCAATAATTGTCTGGCTCGCATCCATCAGGATCGCCTTGAGCGAAGAGGTGCCCAGATCAAGCCCGATGAACATTATGCTGCGGCCTTCGGGTTCTTGCCAAGGATGATCATTGACAGGATATCATCCTCGGTCACGTCCTCGACCCGTTCATTGCCGACCATCTGGCCGTTCTTCATCACCGAAACACGATCGCAAAGCGCCATCATTTCACGGGTGTCGTGGCTGATCAGGAAGATGCCAAGCCCCTGTTTCTTGAGCTCTTGGATAAGTTCCGCCACCATCGCGGTTTCGTGCACGCCAAGCGCGGCGGTTGGTTCATCCATGATCAGGATCTTGGCGTTGAAATAGACGGCGCGGGCGATGGCTACGGATTGGCGTTGCCCCCCGGACAGGGCAGAAACCGGCTCTTTCAGTTTTTTGAAATTGGGGTTGAGCCGGGCCATGATCTTGCGGGTTTCGGCCTCCATCCGATCATCATCGACAAACCCCAAAGCGGTGGTCAGTTCCCGCCCCAGAAACAGGTTCGCGGCAGCGTCCAGATTGTCCGCGAGGGCGAGCGTTTGATAGATTGTTTCGATATTGTGATTGCGCGCGTCGCGAGGCGTGGTGATCTGCACCTGTTGCCCGTTGATCCAGATTTCACCCTCGTCCATCTGATACGCACCCGACAGGATCTTGATCAGCGTCGATTTGCCCGCGCCGTTGTGGCCCAGCAGCCCAACCACTTCGCCGGGGTTCAGGCTGATGCTGACATTGTCGACCGCCTGCACGCCACCAAAGGCGATCGAGACATTCTTCATTTCCACCAGGGGTGTCATCTATTTGCCTCCCACACGTTTGCGGTATTGGATGTCGATCCAGACGGCAAAGACAAGCACTGCGCCCACGACCATATTCTGCAAGGGCGCATCAACGCCAATCATGGCCATGCCTGATTGCAGTGATTGCATGATCAAAGCCCCAAGGATCGCGCCGTAAACCGTGCCGATACCTCCTGACAGCGCAGTTCCCCCAATGACGGCGGCGGCAATCACGCGCAGTTCGTCCAGCGTGCCCAGGTCATTGGAATGGTTGGCCAATCGGGATGAGGCGACAACAGCGGCGATTGCACAAAGAACGCCCATCAGCATGAAGATTTTCAGTGTCAGCATCCGTGTGTTGATGCCTGACAGCTGCGCTGCATCTGGATTGCCGCCGGTGGCAAAGACATAACGGCCAAAGCGGGTCTTGCGGGCGATAACAGTCATGATCGCGGCAATCGCGATCAACAACAGCACTGAAACCGGCAAACCATAGACCGGTGCGCAGCCCTCGGCGGCCTCACAGCCAAACCGGCCGGGGTCACGGGCAACAACCCGTTCGGGCACCCGGTAACTGGTCAGCACGCCGATAAAGCCTGCGATGGCGCCTGTCGCGATTGCGGCAAGCGAAAATTCGGCCCACAGGGGTTTGACCATGAAACCATGCGCCAGCTTGGTGCGGCGGGCGTTGAAGATCGCGAATATGACAAACAGGATGGCAAGACCGCCGATGATCCAGCTCAGCGTGCCACCCAGCGTACCATTGATGCCACCAAAAGACATGAAGGTTTTATCCAGTGGACCAATAGTCTGTCCGCCGGTCTGATACCATCCGACATTGCGCCAGATCAAAAAGCCGCCCAGCGTGACAATGAAAGCCGGAATGCCCTGATAACCGACGAGCCAGCCATTCACCGCCCCGATCAATGCGCCAAGCGCCAGACCCGCGGCAATGGTGATCCAAGGGATCGCCCAATGGCCAATCTCAAGCCCCACGGGGCCAGGCAGGAACCGGACCTGCGTCATGGCCATCAGCGCCGAAGTTGCGGCCAGTACGGCCCCGACGGACAGGTCGATGTGGCGCGTGACAATCACGAACACCATGCCCGTCGCCATGATCGCGACGCTGACCGTCTGGATCGTCAGATTGAAGATGTTGCGCGGTGTCAGAAACCGACCGTCGGTCAGCACGTTAAAGACCAAGGCGACAAGCACAAAGGCTCCGATCATGCCCAGCAAGCGGGTATCCAGTTCAAGCGTCTGGAAAAAGTTACGATTGGTCTGCGACCGGCGCGCGTCTGTCGTGGATTGGGACATTCGAAAACTCCTGCCGCCATCAGCCACTTGGGCTGGGTGCAATAAACGATAGACAGATTTGTCGGAAAAGCGAGGGGCCCCGGCCCGCATGTTGGCTGCGGACCAGAGCAATGGGTCACCCTAGTTGCAGGGGGCAGGGCCGTCGGTCACGCCCTGGCAAAGTGCCTCTTTCGTGATCCAGCCCGCATCAACAACAACAGACAGGTTGTCAGCGGTGACCGGCACGGGGGCAAGGAACATCGCCGTCATCTCGGTTCCAGCGGGCGAGGTCCACATCTGATGATCGTCGACCTTCATCATGTCGCCGTCATTTTCAGCCAGCGACACAGCGATTTCACCAGCGGCCTTGCCCAAAGCACGGGCATCTTTCCAGACCGACACGGTTTGCGTGCCAAGCGCAACACGGTTCAGCGCGGCGTGATCGCCGTCCTGACCGGACACGGGGATACCTTCCATGCCCTGCGCCGTCAGCGCTGCCACGACGCCGCCCGCGGTGCCGTCATTTGAGGCCACAACCGCATCAACACCGTTGTCATTCGCGGTCAGGATCTGCTCCATGTTGCGCTGGGCATTCGCAGGCAGCCATCCATCAGTATAGGCTTCGTCCACGATGGTGATCGCGCCACTGTCGATAGCCGCTTGCAGGATCTCTTGCTGACCCCCACGCAGGAAATCCGCGTTGGGATCAGTGGGTGAACCTTTGATCATGACATAGCGACCCTCTGGCTGCGCTTCAAACACTGCGCGGGCCTGCATCCGGCCAACTTCGACATTGTCAAATGTCAAGTAGAATGCGCGGTCGTCTTCGATCAGGCGGTCATAGCCGACCACGGGAATGCCCTCAGCGGCGGCCGCTTCGATCGCGGGACCAATCGCGGCGCTGTCCTGCGCCAGAATGATCAGCGCATCCACGCCCTGTGCGATCAGGCTTTCGACATCGGCAAGCTGTTTTGCGGATGAAGATTGCGCGTCAGCTGACAGATATGCCGCGCCAGCAGCATCCAATGCGCCCTTGATCGCGGCTTCGTCCGTTTTCCAGCGTTCTTCCTGGAAATTGGACCAGCTTACACCAACGGTCAGTCCGTGGCCTTCGGCTGATACGGTCGTGCCGAGTGCGGTGGCCGACAACGCGGCGGCCAAAAGTAGTTTTTTCATGATTTCCTCCCAGAAATGCCGGCGCAGTGATTGCGACGGCGTCAGCCTTCCGACTCACCGCGCTAGGGTCGCTCAATTTATTTTAGCTGTCAAAATAAAAATGACGGATCAATGCCAGGAAATACTCGCCAAAGGCTGAATTTGTCCGTAAACTTATGATTATGGCCGCTGATTTGGTGAATATCCGGCTTATTTAATTCTGGGAGGGAATTAATGCACAAAGCGGCGACCCGCGTCCAATCTGCTGACACCGAAGGGTGCGGCCCCTTGTTGCCGTCTGCCCGCGAAACAGCACAATCTCTGCGCCAACAGGTGTTTGAACATGTGCGCGGCGCCGGACGCGCGGCGCGGGCGGACATAACAGCTGCGCTGGATATCAGTGCAGGCTCAGCGACAACGCTGACGGCTGAGCTGATCGCATCCGGCTACCTGCGCGAAGTTGAAGGCACCCCGCGCGAGGCTGGACGGGGGCGGCCGCGCGTTTCGCTTGAGGTTGTCCCAGAGGCCGCGTTTGTAATCGGGATCAAGTTGGCCTTCAACCGCCACACCGCGGTGCTCAGCGATTTTGCGGGCAACGTGGTAGCTGACGTCGATTTTCCCTCGACGGATGGTCGCCGCGAAATGACGCAGCTGCTTGATGAAACCGAGGAACTGATCGCGCGGCTGCTGGCCCGCAGTGGCAAGACCCGGTCGGATGTGCGCGGTGTCGGGGTTGGCTTGCCGGGGATCATTGATCATGCGCGGGGCATTGTAGCCTGGTCGTCGCTGCTGCTTAGTCGCGAAGTCGACATGGCTGCGGCCTTTGATGCGCGCTTTGACTTTCCTCTGTTCCTCGACAATGACGCCAACATGCTGACCCTGGCAGAGCTTTGGTTCGGACAGGGACGCGACATGGCGGACTTTGCCGTCGTGACGATCGAAAGCGGCGTAGGCATGGGGTTGGTGCTGGGCAATCAGCTTTATCGTGGCGCCAATGGCATGGGGCTGGAAATAGGCCATACCAAGGTGCAATTGGACGGTGCGCTGTGCCGGTGTGGCCAGCGTGGTTGCCTTGAGGCCTATATTGCAGACTATGCCCTCACGCGCGAAGCGGCGACGGCGCTTGATCACAGGTTTCACCCCAGCGATAGCCCTGAAACCGTCCTGAATACCTTGTTCCAAAAGGCGAAATCCGGGCACACATCGGCCGAGACGATCTTTCGGCGCGCAGCGCGGTTCCTGTCCCTGGGTCTGTCCAACGTGGTGCAGCTATTTGACCCGGCGCTGATCATTCTGTCTGGCGAGCGGATGCAATACGATTATTTCTATGCCCGAAACGTGCTGGATGAGATGCAGAAGATGACGCTGAATGAGGGCCGCCAACCTTGCAAGGTGGCCATCAACGCATGGGGCGATCTGGTCTGGGCGCGCGGGGCTTCGGCGCTGGCGCTGTCGCAGGTCACCGAGGCCCTGATCGGCGGTGAGGGCCGCAGCTGATGCGCTGGGTCTACGGCCTCGCCCTGATTTGGGCACCTGTCGTCTTAGCAGAACCGGCGTTCGAGGATTACACCGCCGCCTTGCCAGAACATATCTATGACGGCGGGTGGGAACATTTTGTTGGCGGTGGTATTGCGGTGTTTGACTGCAACGAAGACGGGCGGCCCGACCTGTTTGCCGCAGGCGGCGAAAACCCCGCCCGGCTGATCGTCAATACCGGGGATTTCACCTTTCAAGATGCCGGTCTGCCGGAATTGACGGGTGTCACCGGAGCCTATCCACTCGATGTTGATGCAGACGGGCATCGCGATCTTTTCGTGATGCGGGTTGGGCCGAATGTCCTGCTGCGGGGCACGGGGGATTGCGCGTTTGCGGAGGCCACCACCACATGGGGCCTGCCGCAACACGACGACTGGACAACCGCCTTTAGCGCCTGGTGGTCGGCGGATGATAGCCGCCCCAGCATGGCCATAGGCAATTATGTCGACCGCAAGGATCCAGATGGGCCGTTTGAGGCATGCGCGGACAACATGCTGCTGACCCCGACTGCGGCGGGCTATGACGTAGCCCCGCTACGGCCGGGATTCTGCCCCTTGTCGATGTTGGCGGCAACTGATGCCCGCGGCCGCGCCACACTGCGGATATCAAATGACCGACACTATTACGTAAGCGGCGGATACGAACAGATGTGGGACTTGCAGGCCGGCCGCTTTCTGACGGCTGATGACGGGTGGCGCAGGGTATCGCTTTGGGGCATGGGGATCGCCAGCCGCGATCTGAATGGCGATCAACGCGATGAGGTCATGTTGACCTCGATGGGGGATCAACTGCTGCAGATCGCCCAACCTGACGGCACCTATCAAGCGGCGGATTATGCGATTGGCACCTATGCGCAGCGCCCGCATGTGGGTGATGACGGACGACCTTCAACAGGATGGCACGCCGAATTTGGCGATGTGAACAACGATGGACTTGCCGATCTGTTCATTTCCAAGGGCAATGTTGACCAAATGCCCGGCATGGCCACACGGGATCCCAACAATCTGCTGATGCAGCGCCGCGACGGCACATTTCAAGAGGCCGCAGCCAGCGCCGGGGTGGCTGATGTTGCGCGGTCACGCGGGGCGGCGCTTGCGGATTTTGATGGTGATGGCAGACTTGATCTCGTGGTTGTGAACCGCCGCGCTCCGATGACAATCTATCGCAATGTGACCGCTGGGGTCGGGCATTGGCTGGCGGTTGATCTGGTGCAGAACAATGCCAATCGCGATGCCGTAGGCGCGCGCATCACCGTGCGCACGGGTGCGGGTCTGCAATCAGTGCAGCGGGTTGTAGGCGGCGGCCATGCAGGTGGGCAGTTGCTGGCGCATCATTTTGGGCTTGGCGCGGCGCGCACCGCCGAAGTGACCGTCACCTGGCCGGATGGATCGACACAGGTTCGCCAGGCTAGTGCTGGCACTCTCCTTGTGTTGCGAAAACCCTAGGGCAGGGGCAGTCCGCTGGGCAGACTTTCGGGGACACCCAATCGGGTGGTCGGGCTAACGTCATCTGTCAGGCTGTGCAGAAATGCGACCAACGCGGCGATGTCCTGTCCAGATAGCGAGATCGGCGCAGCGGTGACTGCGGCAGTTATGGCTGCCACCTCGTCTGGAGTGTCCATCACGCCGAAATCTTCGGTTGAAAATGCGGGCAAGATGGCTTGATTGCGGTCATAGCTGTGCAGCCCGGCCACCGGATCGGCGTGAGACTTCAGGAACGCGGCAAGATCACGGTGGCTGCCGGCATGGCCATAGGGGGCTGTCAGGGCGACGTTGCGCAGGGACGGCGTGCGAAACGCATAAAGGTCAGCGGGGTTGCCGGTGACGCGGAACCGCCCTTCGTCGCGCTGGTGATCTTCAAAAGTTGCCGCCTTGCCCGGCCCAATTTGCGGCGCGGCCATGGCGTGAAACCCGTGGTCGGTCTGAAAGGCTCCGCTATGGCAGGTCGCGCAGCCCGCATCGCCATAAAACAGGATCATCCCCTGATGCGCCTGCCCCGTCAGGGGGGCGATTCCACGCAGATGATCGTCAAAGGGTGATCGGTCAGCGCGCCATTCATACGCGATAAAGGCGGCTATCGCGTTGGCAATATCGGTAAACCCGATCTGCTCTGCCCGGGTGATATGCGGGTATATCGCAACGAACCCGTCCGCATAGGCGTCAATCGCCGCCACTCGTCGGCCAAGCTGGTCCCATGCGCCACCAGGGCCGGTTATGCGGCCCTGCCTGACTGCACGCGCAATGTCATTTTCACGGTGCGACCCGGCCATTTCATCGCGGCTGAGCACGGGAAACATCGCTTGGGCGGCGAGGGCGGAGTCAAATCCGACGATCATATCCGCGTCCATTGGGCTGCGCAGGCCACCGGGATGTGCGGCAGAGGCTTCCAGCCGCCCATCGTGGAACATGACCGTGAATTCCTTTGCGCCGAGGTTGAACAGGGCAGGGGCATTGCGCGGAATGCGCTGTTCGGGCGGGCGATCCGGATCTGCACGGCGCGCGCGACCAAGCCCGACGCCGCCGTTACCAAACGATAGCGACACTCCGTCGCTGGTGCCAAAGTCAGGGTGATGGCAAGTTGCGCAGGCCACGTTGCGATTGCCCGAAAGGATCGGATCGTAAAACAGCAATTGGCCCAGCCTTGCCGCATCAATGTCAACGGGCGCATATTGCGCATCGGTAATCGGGGCAGGCAGCTCCTGGGCGCGTCCGGGCAGTGCAAGGAGACATAGGAGAGCTGCGATTTTCAGTGTGTTCATGGGCAATCTCTGACCGTGGCTGCTAAGTCAGCCAACATGCAAGTTGCCCTGCCTTTGTAAATGACGCAGTCCACCGGTGCCGCCAACAGCTTGCACAGTGGCCGCACCGCAGGCATGTCCCCGGGCCAAACAATCGGTCATTGGTGCACCGGAAAGCCATCCCGACAGGAACCCGCCGTTAAAGGCATCGCCAGCACCAGTTGCATCAACGACATCAACTGGGGTTGCTGCCAGCGCTGTCCAGTCGTTCTGTCCGCGTTTGCGCGCTCTTGCGCCGTCGCGACCGTTCTTGATCACGGTCAACCGGGCGCAATCGTCCGGAAACCCGGCGTCTTTCAGCGCCGCGTACTCTCTTGCGTTTGGCAAAAAGACATCCACTTCGGCGACCAGCGCGGCAATGTCGGGGTCAAATTCGTCCTGCCAGCCACAATCAAGCGATGTGGTCAGCCCGGCAGATCTGGCGGATTCCAACAGGGTCGGATTATCGGCCAACGTGCTGAGTTCGCCAATATGAAGATGGCCAAACGGTGCCAGATCACTGGCCCGGCAAGGAGGCACGGCAGGACCGTCACTGCGGGTCAGGAAAGCCCGGTCACCCGCGTCGGCAATGGCAACTGTGATTTGCGGATCAAGGCCACGCGGGGCAAGTTCACACAAGGTTGCCGTAACGTCAAACGCGGCCAGATCATGCATCACAATCTGATCAAATGGCGGCGCAGGGATCACAGACATCTGGCTGGCGCGATGCCCCAAGGCGGCCAGCGTTGCGGCGGTGATAAATGCGCCGCCGCCCCCCAGCAATTGCAACCCTCCGGCAAAAACCTCGGTCCCCGGCGTCGGCATCCGCGGTACGCCGGAAAAGACCACGTCGCAATAAAGCCGCCCGGCACAGAGGATCGGTTTGCTCACGTCAGGGCCTGCTGGGTTTGCGCATCGAAGACATGCAGGTTTTCCATCGCGGCCCCCAGATTGACCGTTTCCCCAACCTGCGGCGGGGTCCGCCCATCCGCCTTTGCGATCACTTCGCCACTGGGGGTCTCCACATAAATTAGTGTTTCCGATCCCAGCGGTTCGCGCACTGTGACTTTGCCCGACAGGATCGGATTTGCTTCGTCAGGGTGCAGATCGTCAGGTCGCACGCCCAGCAGGACATCGCTTGCCGGGGCTTGCAGGGGGTGCGGAACGATTCGCCCACCGGCAAGCGTGATCCCGCCCGCATCAAGTTGGCCTGGCAACAGGTTCATCGATGGTGCGCCGATAAAGCCTGCCACAAAGGTGTTGGCGGGCCTGTGAAACACCTCTTCGGGGGTGCCGACCTGTTGAATATGACCGTCCTTCATGATCACGATCCTGTCGGCCATTGTCATCGCTTCAACCTGATCATGGGTCACGAAAATGATCGTATTACCGACCCGCTGGTGCAGTTTCTTGATCTCAAGCCGCATCTGGGTACGCAGTTGCGCGTCGAGATTGGACAACGGCTCGTCAAACAGGAACACCGCGGGGTCGCGCACCATCGCGCGCCCAATGGCGACGCGCTGACGCTGACCGCCGGACAATTGTGATGGCTTGCGCTCAAGCAGATCGACCATGTCAAGGATGCCGGCAACGTCGAGAATTCGTTTTTCCTTGTCCGGTTTTGGCATCTTCGATGAACGCAGGCCAAACGCAATGTTCTTCTTGACCGACATATGCGGGTAGATCGCGTAATTCTGGAACACCATGGCGATGTCGCGTTCTTTGGGTTCAAGGTTGTTCACTTCGCGCCCGCCGATTTCGATGATGCCGCTTGTGGTTTCCTCAAGACCCGCAATCATCCGCAGTGTTGTGGACTTGCCGCAACCCGAGGGGCCGACAAAGACAACAAATTCACCATCATCCACGGCCAGCGAGATGCCATGCAGCACTTCTGTATTGCCATATGATTTGGTCAGGTTGTGCAGGGCAAGATTGGCCAAGACTCAGGTCTCCAACAAATTAAGGAAGGCGGTGTCGCGTGCAGATGTTGCCTTTGCAATGCGGTCACGGCGGGCCGTGCCATCCTGCTGGAGCATGCTGGTGGTCTGCGCGTATTCCGAAAGCGCCGCTTCAAGTGCGGCGGGGGCGGGGCCGCCGATGCGATCACGTCGGGCAACAAAGGTCTCGGGGGCCACGGCTGTGGCAAAGCCTGCCTTGTCCAGCGTCGGCTGATGCCCGACTGCTGCAGCGAAGGCAGCCACAAAAGCGTCGTAACCGGAGGACAGCGGCTGACCGTCCAAGGTCCGTGCGACGATTGCGGCGACCTCATGCGCCTGACGAAAGGTCAGCGCCTCGTCACGGACCAGCGTATCGGCCAGTTCGGTGATGGT
Organism: uncultured Paracoccaceae bacterium; assembly: GCA_947502145.1. GTDB lineage: Bacteria > Pseudomonadota > Alphaproteobacteria > Rhodobacterales > Rhodobacteraceae > CANMYO01. The sequence goes on from CANMYO010000002.1 coordinate 103,356, forward strand.
GATGCTTGCCGCGTCCGCATTGCGTCGCACTTTGTTGGCATTGATTGCGCAGGCCGGCAAAAACGTGGTGAGCAGGTCCAGCACCCGGCCGCCGCTGTCAAAGGCGGCATATCCGGCCTGCTGCACTTCACCTTCGCTGTCATTCATATCGGTGAACGGGGTGTTGTGCATCGTATTGACGATCATGTCGCAGCGTCCGCAAGTCACGGATGCAAGATGACGCATATGTTCGATGGGCACAGGGTTACGCTTTTGCGGCATGATCGAGCTGATTTGCACAAGGGCGTTTGGCACATAGAGCTGTCCCACTTCAAACGAGGACCAGAACGCCAGATCCTGCACAAGCCGGCCGAGATGCAGGAATACCAGTTTGATCGCGGAATACAGTCCGGTGACATAATCGACCGATGCAATGCAGCCGTAGGAATTGATCAGCGGCGCGTCAAAGCCCAACAGCTCTGCCATGCGGTGTCGGTCAATCGGAAAGCCAGATGTGGTAATTGCCGCAGCCCCCATCGGGCAGTGCCCCAGATTGTTGATGGCGGCTGAAAGGCGCGCGGTGTCTCGGTTCAGCACTTCGATCGCAGCACCCAGGTAATGGCCAAACGTGGTCGGCTGTGCCGGTTGCCCATGGGTATAAGCCACGATCAAAGTTTCCGCCTCTGCTTTGGCCTTGACGGTCAGGGCAGAGGTCAGCTCGGTCATCTGGGTCATCATGTCTTCGGCACGATCCCGCAACGCCATCTTGAACAGTGTGTGATCCATGTCGTTACGCGACCGGGCCGTGTGCAGGGCCCCACCCAGATCACCCAACCGGTCCCGCAATGCGGCTTCGACATAAAAAAAGTAATCCTCGTGCTCGCCCGTATAGGTCAAAGCGGCGACATCCGTGTCGAGGTCGATCTCGTGTAGCGCTGCGGCAAGTTTCTGGCCGTCCGATTCCGACAGGATTCCGGTTTCGACCAGCATCACCAGATGTGCGCGATTGATCGCGGCCATGTGGCCCGCGTAATGGGTTTTCACCCCCTCAAAGAGTGGCGCAAGCACCGTTTCCTTATACGTAGGATCGGGAAAGGTGGAATGATCTGTCATCCCTTCAGCCCCGCCATGACAACACCGCGGATAATGAACCGCTGAAAGATCAGGAAGACGATCAGCGTCGGGATTGTGCTGATCGCGGCGCCGGTCATGATCAGCTCCCAGGCGACGTCGGCTTCATCGCCGAAACCCGACAGCCCAACCGGGATGGTGTACATATCAACCGAATTGGTGACGATCAGCGGCCACAGAAACGCGGTCCAATTGCCCAAAAAGACGAAAATGGCCAGGGCGGCGAGCGCGGGTTTGACCAATGGCATTGCAACGGTCCACCAGATCTGCAGCTCGTTCAGCCCGTCGATCCGCGCAGCTTCGATAAAGTCGTCCGGGACGCTTTCAAAGAACTGCTTCATCAGGAAGGTGCCAAAAGCGGTCATCATACCCGGGAACATGATCCCCCAGTAACTGTCCAGCCAGCCAAAACTCTGGCTCATCAGATACCACGGGATAACCAGCATTTCTGTGGGGATCATCAAGGTAGAAAGGATCGCGATAAAGATGATCGTGCGCCCGGGAAACCGAAATTTGCACAAAGTATATCCCACCAGACTATCAAACAGCAGGTTTGAAATTGTGGTGATCGTGGCGATGATGATGGAATTGACGAACCACATGTAAAACCGTCCGTCCTCAAGGACATAGGTGTAGTTCTCAATGGTGGGTTCTTCGGGGATCAGATTGACGTTGTAGACCTCGTGCGGCCATTTCAGCGAGGTGGAGATCATGTAGGCAATTGGCATGATCATCAGCACGCCGCCAATGAACAGCAGCAGCCAGCGTATGATCTGCCCCATGTTGGGCGGGCGCTTGTCGGGTTTACTCGACAATAGTGCAGCGCTGCTTGCGCGGGGAATATCGGGCGTTGCAACCATGCTCAATCGCTCCGTAACAGACGCAGCTGGATCAGCGAGACGATCAGCAGAATGGTGAAAAGCACGACAGTTTGGGCCGCTGCATAACCCATGTCAAAGCCGTTGAACGCGGTGTCATAGATCATCAGCACAAGCGGTTTTGTCGCGTTAAGTGGCCCGCCGGGATTGTTCGTCGTCATGTTAAAGACGTGATCAAAAATGCGCAGGAACCCGATCGAGGAGAACACTACGATAAATACGATCGTAGGGCGCAGCAGCGGCAGCGTGATCTGGGTCAGCACTGTCCACCAGCCAACCCCGTCGATTTTGGCGGCTTCGTAATAGCTTGTCGGGATCGCCCGCAGACCAGCCATGAAAATGATCACCTGAAACCCAAGCCCGGCCCAGACAGCCGGGGCAAGCACCGCAGGCAGCGCGTTGGTCGTTGAGTTCAGAAACTCGATCTGGCTGATCCCGACACTGGCCAGCAAGTTGTTGAACAGGCCAATCGGGACACCCTGATAGAACCAGCGCCAGACCCAGGCCATCGCAACCGCGCTCGTCATGAATGGCAGGAAATACAGCATCCTCAGAAAGCCGTGCATGAACCGCAGCTTATCCAGGTGATAGGCGATCACAAATGACAGGATCAGGCTGATTGGGGTGCCGATCAGAAGGTAGAGAAATGTGTTGGCAAAAACCTTCCAGAACACCGGATCGTTCCAGAGCTTCTGATAGTTTTCCAGCCCCGCCCACGTGCGGTCGCCCAATAGGTTCCAGTTCTGAAAGCTGATCAGAATGGCGTTCCCGGTCGGATAAAACCGGATCACGCCATAAAACAGAACGGGCAGGGCCAGAAAGGCCCAGGCCCAGACGATCTGCTTTTGGCGGATGGTCAGATTGCGATACATGCGGCGGCCTTGTGTGGATGAAAAGGACCGCCCTGGTCGGGAGACCCAAGGCGGTCAGTTGCCTTAGTCGGCGTAATATTCGTCCAACAGCGCCTGTTCTGCTTGTGCAGCAATGGCGATGCTGTCGGCCGCACTCATGCCTTCCAGCTGCATGCGCTCAACCATTTCAACCAACAACTGGCGCTGGGCGCTTTCATTGGCAAACTTCGTTGTATTGGCGTAGGAAAGGCCCCTGATGAACGGTCCAAAGATTTCGTCATTTGCATTCGCCTCGGTCATGCCGACTGAGGGCTTTGCAGGCAATTCTCCAACGACATCCAGCCAGATCTGCATTGCTTCGTCCGAAGTGATATATTCCATGAACTTGACTGCGGCATCGTACTTTTCGCCCTCGGCCTTGGTTGTCACGGCATTCACCCAGTAAGAGGAGTAATTCGACTGCACACCGTCGGCGGTTGCGGGCAGTTCGGCAACGCCCCACTTCAGGCCGCGGGTATTGTCAAGCGACCCGATCCGGAATGAACCGTCAATGTGCATCCCGGCGCGGCCCGCCTTAAAGGCCGCCTGTGGTTCATCCATGAACCCGATTGCTGTCACCGGATTTTCGCCCATGAACATGTTTGTGTAGAACTCCAGCGCTGCAATGCCCGCCTCGGTGTTGTAATTGACGGTCTGATAGTCGTCGGTGTAGGGCTCGCCGCCAAACTGGCGCACGAGACCCTCGCGGAACCAGTGGTGATCCTGCGCTGTCATGCCGGCGGTGATGCCGACCTGTGTGATATTGCCAGCGGAGTCTGTCTTGGTCAGCGCAGCAGCCGTTTCCATCAACTCATCCAGCGTGGCTGGAGGGCCGTCAATCCCGGCTTCTTCAAACAGGCGTTCGTTATAGAACAGGGCCAGACTGCGAACTGCGGTCGGCAGCGCCCAATATGCGTCACCATCCTTCATGGCCTGCACCATGGGGAAGAATTCTTCGTCGATTTTGGCGGCGGGGAATGTATCTGCGGGCAAGGGCTGGATCAGCTCTGCCTCAACGTAGTCATTCAGCCAGCCATAAAACAATTGCACGACATCGGGGCCCTCACCGGCTGGAATTGCCGCGGCAACCTTGGTGCGGTAATCGGCATATGGAAAATGCGTCATGGTAACGGTGATGTCAGGATTCGCGGCTTCGAAATTTTCGATCAACTGTTCCATCGCTTCGACGCGGGCATCAAAGAAATACTGCCAGTATTCGATCTCAACTGCGCTGGCGGCGTTGGCAAACAGCGCAGCGGCTGACGTCAGACCAGCCAGTGCAAAGCCTTTCAAATGCGTCTTCATCTTAATTCTCCCTTGGTGGCAACTCCGGTCCTTGCGGACTCGATATCTACCGGGTTAACTCAATTGGATTGATAATTCAAATTGTTTGAGTTAATCCCGAAGCATGTCAAGCCAAACACGCCACAAAGGCAGCAATGCAGAACGGTCACGCCACCGGAACAGGCAGGCGGTTCTGGGTGAAATCCATCGCGCCGGAGCGATCGGGCGGGCCGAGATTGCCCGCGCCTTGGCGCTGACGACGCAGACTGTCAGTAATATCATCTCTGAGCTTTGCGCTGACCGGATGTTGTTGGAGGTCGGGCGGCGTACCGTCGGGCGCGGTCTGCCTGCCATGCAATATGCTCTGAACCCCGAAGGTGGGTACGCACTGGGGATCGAGGTGCGTCCTGACGCCGTCTTTGCCGCGCTTCTGGACATGCATGGTGCCCCGGTCACAACGGCCCGTGTTGCCCTGACGGATACTCATCCGGACGCCGTCATGGGGCAGGTGGCGGGGCTATACCGCGACGCGCTGACGCAGGTCCCTGCGGCACGGTCACGGATGCTGGGCGCCGGAATTGTCATGCCGGGCCCGTTTGGTGTGACCGGCATTTCAGATCAGGAGTCCGATCTGTCCGGCTGGCAAGAGGTTGATCCCAAAACGATTTTTGAAGAGGCGATCAAACTGCCGATTGTGCTGTCCAATGACGCAAACGCGGCCGCAATGGCAGAGCGCATCAATGGCGTCGCTCAGGACATCAATACGTTTGCCTACCTCTATTTTGGCGCAGGTCTGGGCCTTGGCATGGTGCAGGGCGGACAATTGATCAAAGGCGCATTTGGCAACGCCGGAGAGATTGGCCATATCCCGATCCCGGGGGGCAAGCTGGAAAGCGCACTCAGCCGCCTGTCGGTCCAGCAACATTTGCAGGCCGCAGGCAAACCCGTCAGTGATATTGAAACGCTGGAAGCTCTATTTGAAGCGCGCGATCCTGATCTGATGATCTGGCTTGATGTTGCGGTTGCAGCGCTGGGCCATGCGATAGGGATCGTCGAGAACCTGCTCGATCCGGAAACGGTCGTGTTGGGCGGTGCAATGCCGGACAATCTGCTGGATTACATGATTGCCCATGTGCCCTTGCCTGAACAATCGGTAGCCAATCGGCCAGACAATGATCGCCCAAGGGTCCAACGGGGCACATCCGGGCGCATGACGGCGACCTTGGGTGCAGCCGCTCTGGTGCTGAATTCTGCGCTGACCTCACATATTTCCCCCGCACTTTAGCTAAGACGGAGCCCGTAGATGCCGCTAACTGATCAGGACCGGATCGCGACAGAGCGGCAGAAACCACGGATCGTCATGCTTTGGCGGGCTTTGACGGCGCTGCGCTCGACCGTGTCGTTCATGAACACAGGCGCCCATCCTGATGATGAAATGTCTGACCTTCTTGCGGCTTTGCGGTTTCGCGACGGTATCGACATATCCTATGCCTGTTCAACCCGGGGTGAGGGCGGCCAGAACGATATCGGCACCGAAACGACAGAGGCGCTCGGCACCTTGCGGACCGCAGAGATGGAGGCCGCCTGTGACCGTCTGGACCTGCGGATGTATTGGCTTTCGCAAACCCCGACAGATTCGATCTTTGATTTCGGTTTCTCCAAATCAGGTAAGGAAACATTGGAAAAATGGTCACGCGACAGAACGTTAGCGCGTTTTGTTGATGTGATCAGAACCGAGCGGCCAGACATCATCTGCCCAACATTTCTGGATGTCCCGGGGCAACATGGACATCACCGCGCAATGACAGAGGCGGCCCATGAGGTCATGTCGCTGGCCGCTGATCCGGGTTACACGGGCAGTGATCTGCCGCCTTGGCAGATTAAGAAACTTTATCTGCCTGCGTGGTCTGGTGCGGGGCAGGCGTATGACGACGATTTGCCGCCACCGGATGCGACGCTGACCGTTGCCGGGCGCGATCATGACCCGGTCACCGGCTGGAGTTTTGCCCATATCGGCCAACAAAGTCGCGCCATGCATGCGACACAGGCAATGGGCCGCTGGGTGGCGCCGGGGGCAGAGCGGGATTTTCCGCTGCACCTTGCCGCAACCCGCACCGACGGGCCGGACCTGACGCTCTTTTCCGGTCTGGCTCACACATTGCGCGATCTTGACGCCCCTGCAATCGCAAGCCACCTGCATGCCGCGCAGGATGCTTGCGACGCGGCCATCAGCAGCTTTCCCAGCTTTGACGAGGTTTTGATACACGCGGCAGATGCGCTCAAAGCGGTGCAACTGGCCATCGCGGGCTGTCCGGCAGAAAGGCGCGATGCCATAGCGCACAAGCTCAGGCGCAAGGAACAACAGCTGGGGCATGTCATCGCCCTCGCCGCCGGCGTGAGCTATCGCGCGCAGATCAGTCACGATATGGTTTATCAAGACACAACAATAACTTACGCAGAAGAATTGGTGCCAGGCGCTGCGCAAGTTCACACCACACCGCTTTTGCCCGCAGGCTGGGACGTCACGGCGCAGGGCTTGCGGATCACGGCTGATGCGGGGCTCAGCGATCCTTATCCCGCAATCTATCTGCCGGGCTCACCGGACGCGCCCTGCATGGCGCTGGACATGACGGTGCATGGGGTATCGACAACCCTGCGGCAGGCCTTCGAAACACCACCACTGGTGTTGCCCCGACATGCGGTCAGCATCACGCCGCAAGCGGATGTGTTGAACCTGGCCGCGCCGCGCCGGCAGGTGTCGGTCAAGGTCAGCGATATCTCTCCACCGGGTGCCGCCATCGGTGTCAAAGTGCCAAATGGCTGGCAGGTCGACGTGCAGGGGGATGTCGTAACAATCACCGCCCCTGAAGACGTGGCCGCCGGGCTATATGAATTGCCGCTGACGCTAGACGGGGCCGCTGCGCAACAGGTTCAAGTCATACACGAGCGCCACACGCAGCCGCGTGCATGGTGTCGACCCGCTGCCCTGCAGCTTCGCGTGGTGCAGGCCATCTTGCCCGAGACTCGCGTCGGCTATGTGGGCGGCGGCAACGACCGGGTGGGACATTGGCTGGAAAGGATGGGTGTACCCCTGCATGATTTGTCCGATGCGCCTCTCAATGCCCAAAGACTCGCGGAAATTGATACGCTGGTAATTGGCATTTTTGCGATGAAATTTCGCAAAGGCCTGGCCGCAGCGATGCCGCAAATCCACGACTGGGTCCGGGAGGGCGGCACTCTGGTCACGCTTTATCACCGACCTTGGGATAACTGGGACCCCGATACAACCCCGCCGCACCGCATCGAGATCGGGCAACCCTCGTTGCGATGGCGGGTCACGGATCCGGCGGCCAATGTTGATCTGCGCGCACCCGATCATCCGCTGTTGCATCAGCCCAACACGATTGGCCCCGCCGATTGGACCGGCTGGCACAAGGAACGCGGGCTGTATTTTGCCAAGGATTGGGACGCCGCCTATACCCCGTTGATCGCCATGAATGATAAGGGAGAGCCACCGCTATCGGGCAGCTGGCTCGTCGCGGATGTGGGGCGCGGACGTCATGTGCATACCGCCTTGATCCTGCACCACCAGATGGAAAAACTGACCCCCGGCGCCTTTCGCATTATGGCCAACCTGCTTGCAAAGCGCGGTTGATCAACCACGCAACCTGACCGCCGGTGCGTGGTTGCTGACGGACATGGCGCTGAACATCTGGGCGCTGTCGATTGTAAAGGCACTGGGCTTGGGCGTGCCTGCCTTTCAGCTTGTCCTTTTGCGTGCTGCTGTTGGTCTTGTGCTGATGTTGCCTTGGATACTGCGACAGCGGCGCTGCTTTGTCGGTGTGGCGGACCTGCGCCTGCATGCGTTGCGCGTCGGGTTCTCCGCGATGGCGCTGACGGCCAGTTTTTTCGCCATCGCAAGGCTGCCCTTGGCATTGTTCACGGCCATCGGCTTTACCCGGCCAATCCTGACCATGATCATGGCGGCATGGCTGCTGCGCGAGCCGATCTCAAACGCGCGCTGGCTTGCGGCGGCTATCGGGTTTGGCGGGGTGATCATTGCGGTTGACCCGTCACAGATAACCGGGGGATGGGGGGTGGCGGCGCAATTGCTGACCGTTTGTGCGGCAACCGGGGCGGTGATCACCACCCGCAAACTGGTGTGCGCACCGGTCGTTGTGATGATGACCTTCTATACCGCCGGTCTGACCCTGATCGCAGCGCCCATTGCGCTGCTGAACTGGCAGACCGTACCCGCCGAACAATGGCCGGCGCTTCTTGCGATTGGGTGCTTTGCGCAATCAGCACAGTTCTGTTTCCTGCAGGCGCATAAATTTGGGCAGGCCGCGTTTCTGGCGATCCTGTCCTATGCCAGCTTGGTGTTTTCGACCGGCGTTGGCTATTTCGTCTTTGACGAGTTGCCAAAGCCGGGTTTCTGGTTGGGGGCAGGGATGATTGTCGCGGCAACGCTGTGGATTACCCAGCGGGCAGCGCGCCGGACGTCGTGACCGGGTAGTCAGGCGGATCATTCTTCGGGCAGATTTTCGCGAAAGATGATCTGCACCCGCGGCGGGACCATGCGATAGCTTTTGCCACGCGCGGCCTGGGCCAGCGTCTGCAGGGCTTCGCGCACCTGTAGCCGGGCATTCTGATCAATGATCGCATCCAATGTGCCTTCCAACAGCAGTGATTCATTCCCCGCGGTCGCATCATGGGCGACAAAGATGATGTCGGGATAGGCGGCGAGTTCCGCGCCAATGCCTGCGGTTGCGCCGCCCGCGTTGTAGATGCCCGCAAGGTCAGGATGCGCCGCAAGCAGGGCCGATACACGCGCGCGGGCTTTGGCGCGATCTTCGTGCACATCAGCGATCTCGACAAGTTCCAGATGCGGGAATTCCTCGGTCAGGATCTGGCGAAAGCCCATTTCACGTTCCTGATGCCCGCGGTAGGACAGAGACCCGGCGAATGCGGCAATCTTGCAGGGCTGTCCCTTTGGCAGCAGGCGTCCCAGGATATAGCCTGCCAGCCGCCCCGCCTGCGCATTATTAAGTCCGATGTAGCCCAGGTGAGGCAAGGAAGGAATGTCCGAGGCGATCGTGACCACGTGAACGCCGCTGACGATCAGGTGACGTATCGCATCGCGCACGGCGGGGTGATCAATGGCGACGATGGCGATGCCATCAACCTTGCCCTTCAGCCCCCTAAGCGATTGCGCCAGCAGCAACGGTTTCATGCGCGGTATCTCATGCACAAACGCGGTGACACCCGGCATGGTGCTGGCCTGATCGGCAACATGTTGGCCAAGTTCGTGGATAAACGCATTTGTGCCTTTGGGCAGGGCAAAGGCCAGTCGCACCGGGCGGTCCGCTTGCGCGACAGGCGAAGGCGTGTCGCGATAGCCAAGCGTTGCCGCAGCCTCAAGCACGCGGGCGCGGCTGCGGGCAGAGGTGCTGCCACGGCCATTCATGACGCGGTCCACTGTCGCCAGCGAGACACCGGATGCAGCAGCGATATCGGTCAGCGTGGGGAGTGGCATCAGCAATCCAAATTTGAGGTGTTTTGAGGTGTTATAGATTTCATATGCTGCCCTGACCAGTGGTAAAATCTTCGAAAAACTTATGTATTGGGCGCGGCAAACATCAAAACGCATCAAGATTCTGTTGACAGGCGCGGGCCCCTGCCGCGATCATTCGGGGATGGAATCGCCCCGGGGGGAGGCATGACCCAGCTTTATGGCACGTCCCATGACCAGCAGTCCCTGGCCGCCCACACCGGGCGACTGTCGCAATGTGCTGGCGTGCGGTTGGTAACACTGGCTGACGGGGCCGGGCGCGGCGTGCGCCTGCTGGAGTTTGAGACAGGCAGCGGGCTGCGGTTTGACGTGGCGCTGGACCGGGCGATGGATATCGCAACGATGTCCCACAATGGCCGCGCCATTGGCTGGCAGTCGCCCGTCGGGATCAAACATCCAGCATTTGTGGATCATGAGGGCGAAGACGGGCTGGGATGGACCCGTGGTTTCAGCGGTATGCTGTCAACCTGCGGGCTGGACCATATCCTTGGCCCGGAAGAGGTTTCCGCCGAAAGCTATAATTACCCCCGTAAGGCCCGCATGCGGCATGGTCTGCACGGGCGGATTGCGATGGCACCAGCGCAATTGAAGGGTTACGGCTGCGATTGGCAGGAAGACAAATGCATCCTTTGGGCCGCGGGCCTGATCGAACAGACCACCGTCTTTGGCGAGGTGTTGCACCTGCATCGCCGGATCGAGGCGGATCTGGGTGGCAATACCCTGCGTCTCGCAGATCGCGTTGAAAACGCCGGCTTTTCAACGACGCCGCACATGATGATGTACCATTTTAATCTGGGATACCCGGTGGTCGATGCTGCCGCGCGTTATCTGGCGCCGATTGGTGATGTGGTCTGGGCCGCACATGATCTGCGCGCGCAGCAGGTTGGATATCGGACCTGCCCGGCTCCGGTGGTGAGGTTTGGCGAACAGGTCTGGCAACATCAGATGATCAGCGACGCAGCAGGGCAGGTCCCCGTTGCGGTGGTCAATGACCGTATCGGTCTTGGTGTCGAGATCACAAGCGACGCGGCGCAACTGCCTTGTGCGTTTCAATGGCAGAATTTCCAGGCCGGGCATTATGTCATGGGGGTCGAACCTTCGACGCACCACATCAAGGGCAACCAGTTTGCCCGCGACCGGGACGAAATGATCTGGCTGCGGGCAGGCGAGGATCGTCGCTATGACCTGCAAGTGCAGGTGCTGGATGGCGCGGACGAAATTGCAGGCGCGGAAGCACGAATTCAGGCGATTGCAAGCCAACCCGATACCGATTTCCCGACGCCTTCCGGCGACTTTGTTGCGTTGCATCAGGGTGCAAGGGCAGAATGAACATTGCAGCAAACCACACCGCTAAACGGGATTACAGCCTGACCGGGCCTGAAAGCGCCCATGCCGTCGCGGCGGGGCTGGCATCGGCGGACTGGTATCACTCTGACCTGCCGCGAAAAGAAATGAAGGCTTTGATGCGCCGCTCTGACCAGCAGGCCGACCGCGATACGGTATTGTGGTTTGCGCTGCTGATCCTGACGGGCGGGGCCGGTGCCTTTCTTTGGGGCTCCTGGGCGGCTGTCCCGTTCTTTCTGGCCTATGGCGTCCTTTATGGTTCGGTCTGTGACAGCCGTTGGCATGAATGCGGTCATGGGACGGCGTTCAAGACGACATGGAAGAATGACGTGGTCTATCACATCGCCAGCTTCATGGTCATGCGCAATCCGATCGCGTGGCGGTGGAGCCATGCCCGCCATCACACGGATACGATCATCGTGGGGCGGGACCCGGAAATCGCTGTCATGCGGCCACCCGAAATGGCGCTGCTAGCGCTGAAGTTTTTCGGGCTGCCGAGTGCGGTCTACGATCTGCGCGCGCTGTTGCGTAATGCGTGGGGGCGATTGTCAGACGACGAAGGCGATTTCATCCCCGAAGCAGAACAGGGCAAGGCTGTATTCTGGGCCCGCGTGCATATGGCGATCTATTGTGGTGCGGTGCTCTGGGCCGTGCTGGCCTGGTCGATCCTGCCGCTGATGCTCATTGGTGGCCCGCGTCTTTATGGCTGTTGGCATATGGTGATGATGGGGCTGATCCAGCATGGCGGTTTGGCCGAAGACGTGCTGGATCATCGATTGAACAGCCGGACTGTCTATATCAATCCGATAAGTCGCTGGCTTTACTGGAACATGAATTACCATGTGGAACATCACATGTTTCCCATGGTGCCCTATCACGCGCTGCCCGCCCTTCACGCACGGATCAAGGATGACCTGCCAGCGCCAAACAGGTCGATAGCCGATGCCTATCGCGACATGATTGGCGCATTGCTACGCCAACGCAAGGAGCCGGGCTATGCAATTCGCCCCGTGCTACCTAGCACCGCACGACCTTACCGCGAAGAATTACACGATGTTGATATTGCAAGGGAAAGTTAGATGGCCTGGATTGACGTGTGTGACGCAGAAGATATCGAATTGGAGGACGTGATCCGCTTTGACCACGCCGGGCGTACTTTTGCGATCTACCGCGATCTGGAAGGTCAGGTCTTTGCCACCGACGGGCTTTGCACCCACGAACAGGTGCATCTGGCTGATGGGCTGGTGATGGATGATACAATTGAATGCCCCAAGCATAACGGGCGGTTCAACTATCAGACCGGAGAAGCCCTGCGGGCACCGGTCTGCGTCAATCTGGCAACCTATCCGGCCCGCCTGAATGGCGCGCGCATCGAAATTGAGGTCTCCTAGATGGAGCGGCGCTTACCTTCGGTTGCAGATCTACGGGCGCGTAAGGGCGAGCAGCTGACTATGCTGCGTTTCTTCACGATGGCAGAGGCCCACGCAGCAGAGGCGGCCGCCATCGATATTGCGTCGGTCCCGCCTGATCTTGTCGCCAACCCCGATTATCGAAAGGCCGCGCCGGGCATATTCACCATGACCGGCAAGACCCATCTCGAATATGGCGCGCCCGAAGAATATCTGCGCGACGCGGGGCAGATGATCCTGAATGGGGCTGATGCCGTCTATTGCTCTGGCAGTCTGGATACCGTGGCCCGGCTTGCCCGCGAATATATTCCGGTTGTCGGCCATGTCGGGCTGGTGCCGGCGCGGGCCACCTGGACGGGCGGATTCAGTGCCGTTGGCAAAACCGCGAAAGAGGCGCTGCAGCTTTATGCGGCCTGCAAGGCCTATCGGGATGCCGGCGCATTTGCGGTCGAGATAGAGGTTGTCCCGGTTGAAGTCGCCAGCGCCATCAGCGCCCGACTTGATCTGCTGTTGTGGTCAATGGGGGCGGGCGCAGGCTGTGATGCGCAATACCTTTTTGCCGAAGATATCCTGGGCGAAAACCGCGGCCATGTTCCGCGCCACGCAAAGGTCTATCGCGACTTTGCAGCGGAATACGACCGATTGCAGGCAGAACGGGTGGCGGCGTTTTCGGAATTTCGTGCAGACGTGGTATCCGGGGCGTTTCCGCAAGCGCCACATCTCGTTCACATGGCACCGGCAGAGCTTGACGCCTTCCGAGAGGCGCTGGAATGAAGCTTGAGCTAAGCGATAGGGTGGTCGTTGTCACCGGTGCCGCCAAGGGTATTGGTCTGGCGATTTCAAAGGCCGTGGCCGATGCGCAGCCTGCCGGGTTGCTGATGACCGACATGGACGCCGCCGTGTTGCAAGAGGCCAAGGCGCTGGATGCCACGGCGGTCGTCTCGGACCTGCTGGGCCGGACTGCGCCGGACACGATCATGACCACGGCAATCAACCGGTTTGGTCGCGTTGACGGGCTTGTGAATGCGGCCGGCCTGACGACGCGTGGATCGGTGCAATCAGGCAGCGAAGAGCTCTGGGATGCGCTGTTTGCAATCAATGCAAAGGCGCCGTTCTTTTTGATGCAGAAGGTCATCAACGATCTGTCAGAGCGGGGCGCAGCGGGCAGCATCGTTAATGTGCTGTCGATCCATGCGCATGGTGGCGCGCCTGATCTGGGGATCTACGCAGGCAGCAAAGGCGCGCTCGCCACATTGACCAAGAATGCTGCCAACGCCCATTTGCCGCAGCGCATTCGGATCAACGGCATCAACCTTGGCTGGGTTGCGACGCCATCGGAACACCACATGCAAGCCAACATCCTCGGCCAGGGCCCCGACTGGCAGGCCGCCGTCGCCAGCACCCGTCCGCTTGGCCGTCTGATTACCGCGCAGGAGGCGGCGAAACTTGCGCTGTTCTTGCTCTCGGACCTGTCCATCCCAATGACCGGTGCGCTGATCGATCTTGAACAACATGTCACGGGGGCGATCCATTGAACGGCTTTGATTTCACCCGTCACCGAGTCTGCATCATTGGCGCAAGCCAAGGCGGCATCGGCGCTGCAATGGCACATGAATTCGCCAGTGCTGGGGCAGAGGTGGTGATAACTGGTATCGAAGATGCGCCGCTGCCCGCAGAACAGGCGGCATTTGCCTATCAGCAGCTTGACGTCACGGATGCGCATGCAATTGACGGTTTTGCGGCCGGGTTGGCCGGGCTGGATGTTCTGATCAACTGCGCTGCGATCACAGCGCGCGGGGCCGAGATGGATGATGCCTTCTTTGCCAAGGTGCTCGACGTCAACCTGCAGGGCAGCCTGCGCACCGCGCGAGCATTTCATCATCATTTGCGCAACCGGCAGGGCAGCGTGATCAATGTCGCGTCGATGTATGCCCAATTCGGGTCACCGCAAAACCCTGCCTATGGGGCCAGCAAGGCAGGGGTGCAGCAGCTGACCAAATCACTGGCGATCGCCTGGGCGGGTGATGGCATCCGGGTGAACGCAATCGCGCCCGGCTTTGTCGTGACGGCCCAGTCGGCAAAGTCGCGCGAGGATTCTCTGCATGTGGAAAACGTCACAAAACGTACCCCCCTTGGGCGCTGGGCCAATCCAGCTGACATCGCTGGCGCGGCGCTGTTTCTCGCGTCGCCTATGGCGGGTTTTATCACCGGCACCTGCATTCCTATTGACGGGGGATACTCAATTGCGTGAGCCTGATACGAAGGAGGAACCATGTCAGACCTGACGTCCATTACGGCCGCCGTCATTGGGACCGGGTTCATTGGGGGTGTCCATATAGGCGCGCTGCGTCGCCTTGGCCTGGATGTCAAAGGTGTACTTGGCTCAAGCGCGGCGCGCGGACGTGAAGGCGCGCTGGCCCATGGCGTTGCGCAGTCCTACGATGACCTTGATGCGCTGCTGTCTGATGATGCTGTCGACGTGGTGCATGTCACCTCTCCAAATTACGCCCATTACGATCAGGTGAAGGCGGTTCTTGCGGCGGGTAAGCATGTGATCTGCGAAAAGCCGCTCGCGATGACTGCGTCACAATCCGCCGAAATGGTGGCATTGGCGCGGGCATCGGGGCTGATCGCTGCGGTATGCTACAACATCCGGTTCTATCCACTGAACCAGCACGCGCGCGGCATGGTTGCCGAGGGCGCGATGGGGGATTTGCGTTTTATCACAGGTCATTACCATCAGGACTGGCTCGCCAAGCCAACGGACTGGAACTGGCGCCTTGAGGTCGAATCGGGCGGTGCGCTGCGGTCGGTGGGGGATATTGGGACACATTGGGTGGATCTGATGACCTTTGTCACCGGACAGCGCGTGACTGAGGTGTTTGCCGATTTGACGACCTTCATTCCGCAACGCCAAAAACCGGTTGGCCCGGTTGAGACCTTTGGCAAGGGCACCTCGGGCGCGACGCAGACGCAGCAGATTCAGACCGACGACGCGGCGATGATCATGCTGCGATTTGATGGTGGGGCAAAAGGGGTGATGACAACCAGCCAGATCAATATTGGGCGCAAGAATTCGTTACAGTGGGAAATCGCCGGGTCCGCATGTTCCGCGGCATGGGACAGCGAAACACCCGACCATCTGTTTATCGGGCACCGCGATGCGCCCAACCAGATCCTGCAGCGGGATGCGGCGATGATGAACGCCACCGGCGCTGCGGCCGCGGCGATGCCCGGTGGCCATGTGGAAGGATTTGCAGACAGCTTCCGTGCCTTCTTTGCCCAGGTCTATGGTGACGTGTCTCGCGGAAGACGCTCCGCTGATGCCACCTGGGCCAGCTTTGCCGATGGGCATCATGAAATGGAGTTCTGTGATGCGGTACTCGCAAGCCACGCCAGCGGTGGCTGGGTATCACTAGGGGGGACAAGCTGATGCAACTTGGATTACTGACTGCGCCGTTTGAGGACACCAACCTGATCGAGGTCGCTGACTGGACGGCAGCCAATGGCATGAGCGCACTTGAAATTGCCTGCTGGCCCGCCAGCGGTGGCGAAAAGCGCCGCTATGCGGGCACCAGCCACATCAATGTGGATGGGCTGACGCAGGCGCAGGGCGCAGACATCATTGCCGCGCTGGACGACAAGGGCATCACCGTGTCCGGGCTGGGCTATTATCCCAATCCGCTACATCGGGACGCCGATCATCGAGACGCGGTCATCGGCCACCTCAAAAAGGTGATCACCGCTGCGGGCCTGATGGGCGTGCCTGTGGTGAATACCTTTGTCGGGGGGGATCGCGCGCTTGGCGTTGATGACAACTGGACCCGCGCAACGCAAATTTTCCCCGATATCGTGCGACATGCGCAGGATGCGGGCGTGACGCTGGCCTTTGAGAACTGCCCGATGATCTTTTCGCAGGATGAATGGCCCGGCGGACACAATATCGCCTACAGTCCACGTATCTGGCGCCGCATTCTTGAAACCTGGGATGGGGTTGGGATGAACTTCGACCCCAGTCACCTTGTCCTGCAAATGATTGATCAGGGTCGCTTCATCCGCGAATTTGGCAGCCATTTTGCCCATGTCCACGCCAAGGACCTGATGATCGACCGCGACGGGCTATACGAACGGGGTATCCTGTCCGCCGGGATGGGCTGGCAGGTGCCGCGGCTTTGCGGGCTTGGGGATGTCGACTGGGGCGACTTTTTTGGCCAGCTCTATCGGGTTGGCTATGACGGCGCAGTCATCATCGAACACGAAGACCGCGATTTTGAAGGCAGTGATGACAAGGTGAAACGGGGTTTCTGCCTTGCCCGCGATATTTTGAGCCCCTTCATCAAATAGGGGCATGTAGGACGACCAAAACCTTTAGGGAGGAAGATCAATGAAAAGATTTATGTCAACCACAGCGGCGATTGCGATGCTGACCACCAGCCTGTCTGGTGCTGCATTTGCCGAGGGTCACGGTGGCTATACGCTGGGCATTTCAAACACGGTGCAGGGCAATGGCTGGCGCGAAGAAATGGTCTGCGCAATGAAGGCGCAGGCGCTGGTGTCGGGCAAGGTTGATGCGCTCAACATTGCGCACCGCAACACCGATGCGGCGGGCCAGCTTGAGGACATCCGCAATCTGATCGAAGCGGGTGTTGATGCGATTGTACTGAACCCCGCCAATTCAGAGGCTGTGAACTCGGCCATTGAAGAGGCAATTGCCGCAGGCATCGTTGTTGTCGCCGTGGATCAGGCAGTCACTGCCGAAGGGGCCTATGTGCTGTCTAACAATCAGGAAGAATACGCCTACCTCGGGGCGAAATGGCTGTTCGAAGAGCTCGGCGGGTCCGGTGATGTGGTCTATATGCGCGGCGCTGCCGGTGCTGGCGCTGACAATGACCGCGACACCGGCTTCAAACGCGCGCTGGCAGAATTCCCTGACATCAACGTCGCCCATGAGGTCTTTACAGGTTGGCAGCAAGATCAGGGCAAGCAGCAGATCCTTGACTATCTGGCGACTGGTCTGCCCGTTGACGGTGTCTGGACCTCGGGCATCGACAATG
This sequence comes from uncultured Paracoccaceae bacterium, assembly GCA_947502145.1. GTDB lineage: Bacteria > Pseudomonadota > Alphaproteobacteria > Rhodobacterales > Rhodobacteraceae > CANMYO01. The sequence goes on from CANMYO010000002.1 coordinate 120,897, forward strand.
TGATCGTGGATGCCTTTGTGGAAAGTGACGTCCCACTTGTGCCCATCGTCGGTGCGGACAACGCCGGGTTTGTCGGCCAGCTGGCAAACATGGAAGGGTTCACCGGCGCGGCGGTCACCAATCCGGGCTCAATCGGCGGTGCCGGCGTGACACTGGCGCTGCAGGTTCTGGATGGTGAAATTCCCGACAGCAACACCGTGCATGTTGATCCTTCAATCTGGGCCAACAACGATCCCGCCGGCATGGAGCTGATTGCCGGCGCTCAGAACCCCAACCTTGACCCGGAATGGCCGGTCAGCGTGATGATTCCGGGATGGACAGACTATTCCATGGAAGAAATCATCGCCTGTAAAGGTCCGGGCGAATAGGCAGACAACGGCCCCGGCATCCGTCGGGGCCGTACCTTCTTTGACGATTGGCTGATATCATGACCAGCGACACGCCCCTGCTGCATGCCAGCGGGGTTTCCAAACGGTTTGGCGCGGTTGTGGCGCTGAAGGATGCTTCGCTCACCATCAAGAAGGGCGAAATCGTCGCCCTGATGGGTGCAAACGGTGCCGGCAAATCCACGTTTGTCAAAGTCCTGACCGGGGCGCTGAAACGTGACAACGGAACGGTGAAAATTCACGGCGCGGACCAGCATATCGGTTCACCGGGCGCGGCGCGGCGTGCCGGACTTGTGCCGGTCTATCAGGAGCCCTCGCTGATCCCCGATCTGGACGTTGCGGACAATCTGGCGCTGGGCAATACGCCGGTTGAACCATTCCTGCACTGGGTTGAGGCGCTTGGGATCAGCGGATTGCGGCTGGATGACATGATCGGCAACCTGCCGCTGGCGACCTTGCGCATTCTTGATCTCGCCCGCGCGCTGGCCAGCGAACCCGAGGTGCTCTTGCTGGACGAGATGACAGCCGCCCTGCCCACCGATCTGGTAGAAAAGGTGCTCGCCGTCGTGCGCGGGCAGGCCGACAAGGGGCAGGCGGTCATCTATATTTCGCACCGGTTCACTGAAATCGCGGAAATCTGTGATCGTGCCACGGTGTTGCGTGATGGCGAGACCGTTGGCGATCTCGCCATCGCTGACGGGGTCGAAGACAAGGTGGTCGAACTGATGCTGGGGGCCGCTCTTGGCGCTGGTCCTGCCGTTGCGGAGGCAAGCGCCAGACCCACAGGCGTGCCACGCCTTGATGTGCACCAGCTGCGGGCGGGGACACGGCTGGCAGATGTCAGCCTGCAACTTTTTCCCGGCGAGGTGCTTGGCGTAGTCGCACTCGAAGGGCAGGGACAGGACGAATTGTTTGATGCCATCGCCGGGATGATCCGGCCCGATGGCGGCACCATGGCCGTCAATGGCAAGGAGGTGCGATTCCATCATCCTGCCGATGCGATTGCGCAGGGCCTGACATTTGTGCCCGGAGATCGCGCCGAAGGGCTGCTGATGCAGCGCAGCGTACATGAAAACATCGCCCTTCCGATGCTGGCACGGATGCGCAACTGGGGCGCGATCAAGATGCGGCGCGAGGCGTCAAAGGTGCGGGATGCCGTCGCACGGATGCAGATCGACATTCGCGCCCAGGGCGAGGTGCAGCGCCTCTCGGGGGGCAATCAGCAAAAGGTGACAATCGGGCGCTGGATCGCAACCGGTGTCGAGACACTTTTGCTGTTTGACCCCACGCGCGGGATTGATGTGCGCACCAAACGTCAAATCTACGGGTTGGTGCGTGAATTGGCGGATCAGGGTGCGGCGGTGCTCTATTACACCTCGGAACTGGCCGAGGTGCCAGCGGCCTGTGACCGCGCCGTCGTGATCTTTCAGGGGCGTGTCGTCGATGTGATCCCTGCGGACAGAGCGGACGAACAGACGTTAATGCGCGCTGCCTACGGGCTGACCAACGCGCATGAGGTGCCTGCATGACACGGTTGTTTGGCAAACATGGCTGGGTCATCGGGCTTGCTGCCCTTCTGGCGCTGCTGTTCTTGTTTACCCGTCTCATCCAGCCTGGGTTTGGCGCATCAGGGCTTGATTCACTGGCCCGCGCTACATTGCCCTTTGCCTTTGCCACCGCGGCGATGGCGGTTGTGGTGATCGCGGGCGGGATTGACCTGTCGGTGGCCTCCATGATGGCCGTCGCCGGCGTGACCGCTGCGGTCTTGATGGACGGGGCAGGCACCGGGTTTTCAGTTTTTGCAGTGGTGCTGGTGCTGGGACTTGGCCTTGTCATGGGGGCCATAAATGGCGCGCTGATCGTGGTTACGAAAGTGCCCGATATCGTGGTGACATTGGCGATGCTTTTTGTCTGGGAAGGGACCGCATTGTTGATCCTGAATGCGCCCGGCGGCGCGGCGGCGCCCTGGCTGCGCAACATCGTTGTCGGATCGGTGATTTTCCCATGGTTGCCAAAGGCTTTTGTTGTGTTGTTGATCTGTCTGGCCGTGGTCTGGGTGCCGTTACGCCGTTCAAAACTGGGGCTTTCGATCTACGCTATCGGCTCAAATGAACTCGCGGCGTACCGCTCTGGCGTGGCAATCGGGCGCACCCGGATCGCGGCCTACGCGCTATGCGGGCTGTTTGCGGCGATGGGCGGTCTGGCCCTGACCAGTGCAACCGGCATCGGAGAACCGATCCCCGGCCCCTATCTGATGGCCAGTGTCGCAGCGGTTGTGCTGGGTGGCGTTGTGCTGGGCGGCGGCCGTGGGGCCCTGCTGGGGCCAATCGTGGCGGTGTTCATCCTGCGGCTGGTGCGGATGGATCTGACGCTGCTGTCGGTCGATCCCAACATCACGACAATCGTCGAAGGATCGATCATGGTCGCCGTGGTGATGCTTGGCGGAATTCTGGCAGCAAGGGCAAGGTCATGAGCGCGACAGAAAACATTCCCAGGCTGACCCGCATGGGTCGGTTCTTGCGCGACTATCCGATCATCCCGCTGATCATCCTGCTGATCTGTCTGATTGCAACGCTCGAATTCCTGCGCCCCGGTATCGTCAACGAACGCTGGATCGGAAACACGATCAAGTTCGCCATCCCGCTGGCCATGCTTGCGGCCTGTCAGACCTTGACCATGCTCACGGGCGGGATCGACCTGTCTGCCTCAGTCGCGGCAACAATCAGCGCCTTTGTGATGGCTACGCAGGTGCCTATCGTCGGTGCACCGCTGGCGATCTGTATTGGTCTGGTCCCGGCGATCCTGATCGGGCTCGTCAACGGATTTGGCGTTGCCGCCTGCCGGGTGCATCCGCTGATCATGACGCTTGGCACCGGGTTGATCGCGACCGGTTGTCTGCAGGTTTACCAGCGCTTTGTCATCGCAAGCGGCTCTGTCGTTCCCGAGGGGCTGGCGTGGCTGGGCACCGGGCGGACATGGGGGATGCCCAATGCGCTGCTGGTGTTTGTGCCCTTCGCAGTGCTGATCATCTGGGCGCAGCGGCGCACCGGTTTTGGCCGGTTGCTCTATGCCTTGGGCTCAAACGAGACAGCGGCCAGAATCTCCGGGGTACGCAGCTGGCAGGTCTACCTGGCGCTTTATGCCCTGTCGGGGTTGATCGCCGGCGTCGCCGGGCTGATCTACGTCGGCTTGATCAAGGCCCCATCGCTGTCGCTGGTCAATCCACTGTTGCTGCCTTCGGTCGCCGCCGCGGTGATCGGCGGGACATCAATCTTTGGCGGGCGCGGCGGCTATGCCGGGACAATCGTCGGGGCCTTGATTCTGACCGTGCTGGGGACGCTCCTGACATTGATGCAGATCCCCGAGGGCGCACGGCGGATCTTTTTCGGGCTGATCATACTGGCCGTCACGACAGTTTACATCAAGCTCACCGACCAAAGCTGAGGGAGTTCATAATGGCAAAGTGGAAAATCGCGGGCATTCGTTTCGACCACATGCACATGGGGGATTTGCTGCGAATGGTCACCGATCATCCTGACGCCGAAATCTGCGGCATCTATGATCCCGACCCGCAAAAGATGGCGGCGGCCATCGCCGCATTTGGCATCCCGCCTGACCGGGTCTTCACTGATCTTGATGCCTGCATGGCCACCGGCCCGGACCTTGCGATCCTCTGCGCCACGACGGCCGATCATGCCGAATACACCGAACGGCTCGCGCCTCATGGTGTGCATGTCTTTGTCGAAAAACCCTTTGCGGCCAACGTCGCGGATGCGCGCCGGATGATCGCCGCGATGGCGGACACCGGCAAGTTGATGGCGATCAACTGGCCCCTGGCCTGGGTCGAAAGCCATGTCACGGCAAAGCGACTGATCGAGTCCGGCACGATTGGTGATCTTGTCGAAGTCCATTTCTATGATGGCAATCGCGGCCCGCTCTATCATCTGGCCGACAAGGTTGAAGTTTCGCCAGCAGAGGTCGAGCGGCAGAAGCCGGATTCATGGTGGTACAAGAAGGCGGCAGGCGGAGGCAGCCTTCTTGATTACCTCGGTTACGGTGCGACGCTGGGCACATGGTACATGGATGGTGCCGCCCCGATTGAGGTGACTTGTGTGGTGGACGAGACTACCGGCATCGAAGTTGACCAGCATTCCATCACCGTATGTCGCTATGCGCAGGGCCTGTCCAAGATGGAAACCCGCTGGGGCACATTCACCGATCCCTGGACGATTCAGCCACAGCCGACCTGCGGCTTTGTCTTTGTCGGGACGGATGGCACAATCGCAAGCGCAGATTATGCTGATCATGTCACCCTGCAGACCCGCGCCGTCCCTGATCTGACCAAAATACCGGTTGATCCGCTGCCCCCCGGCAGGCGCAATGGCATCGAATACGTACTGGACTGTTTGGGTAGTGGCACTGCCATCGGCGGGCCGCTTGACCCCGCGCTCTGCCTGACCGCCCAACGGATCGTGGATACCGCTGCGGCCTCTGCCGCAGAAAAACGCACACTGGCGTTGCTGCCATGACGGAAACCCCTGACGCTGATACTTATGCATTGCGCAGCAGGACTACTGCGCATGTGGATGCGCCCGACCTCCCGTATCAGCCTCCCATGCCAAAGGCCTATCGCCCGCGGATTGGGGTCATCGGGGCGGGCGGAATTGTGGATGCACATCTGGACGCCTATCGGGCCGCGGGATGGGACGTCGCAGTGATCTGCAATCGCACCCTGTCCAAGGCCGTGGCCAAACGCGATGCGTTTTATCCCGACGCCAAGGCAACCGACAATCTGGATGATGTTCTGGGCGATGATCAGATTGATGTGGTTGATATCACACCGCACCCGGCTGACCGGGTGCCGCTGATTGCGAGGGCGCTGCGTGCGGGCAAACATGTGCTGTCACAAAAACCCTTTGTGCTTGACCTGGACGAAGGCGCGCGACTGGTGGACCTCGCACGCCAACAGGGGCGCAAGTTGGCCGTCAATCAGAACGGGCGCTGGGCGCCGCATCTTGCCTACATGAGAGAGGCCGTTCGCGCCGGGCTGATTGGCGATCTGCTGGGCGCGCATGTCAGCATTCACTGGGACCATCGCTGGATAGCGGGGACGCCGTTTGAACAGATCGCGGACCTGATCCTTTATGATTTTGGTATTCATTGGTTTGATTTTCTGACGAGCCTTGACGCGGGGCAGGCACGATCCGTCTTTGCAAGCGCCGCCGCGGTGCCGGGGGCCAAGGTCCCGCTCGCTGCTCAGGTCCTCGTTGCGATGGATGATGCGCAGGCCAGCCTTGTTTTTGATGGCGCAACCCCGCATGGGCCGCGCGACACAACCTATATTGCGGGCACCGCCGGCAGCCTGCAAAGCGATGGACCTGACCTTGGACAGCAACGGGTCACGCTGACCACCGCAGCGGGGCAGGCCAGGCCCGACCTGCAGGGCAGTTGGTTCAATGACGGATTCCGTGGGGCTATGGGCGCCTTGCTTGTCGCGATCGAGGATGACGTTGAACCGGCCAATGGCGCGTCCGGGAACCTCCATAGTCTGGCGTTGGCCTTTGCTGCCATCAAATCGCGGCAAACCGGTTTGCCGGTCGCAGTGGGTGCGGCGCGCGCTCTGACACCATCGGGCGCGGTGACATGATCAAGGCTCTTGTCATTGGCGTCGGCAACATGGGGCAAAGTCACGCGCTTGCGCTGCACAATGACCCGAGAGTCGAAATTGTCGGGCTTGTCAGTCGCACCAACCGCGCCGTAGCCCCAGAGCTGGCAGAGTACCAAAGATACACTGATCTTGCGCGGGCCTTTGCCACACGCCCCGATCTAGTGGTGATTGCCACCTATACCGACACCCATGCCGCGCTTGCAATCCGCGCGCTGGAACAGGGCGCCGATGTCTTTGTTGAAAAACCGCTGGCTGCAACGGTGGCCGAGGCCGAAGCGGTTGTCGCAACTGCGGTGAAACGGGGGCGGAAGCTGGTTGTGGGATACATTCTGCGCCACCATCCGTCATGGCAGCGACTGATCAGCGAAGCGCGCAATCTGGGTGGTCCTTTCGTGTTCCGAATGAACCTGAACCAGCAGTCGCAGGGAACCGAATGGGAGGTGCACAAGCAGCTTATGCAGACCACCTCACCGCTGGTGGATTGCGGTGTGCATTATGTTGATGTGATGTGCCAGATTACCGATGCTCCGCCGGTGCGTGTGCAAGGCATCGGCCTGCGCCTCACGGACGAAATTGCGACGGACATGTATAACTATGGCCAGCTACAGGTGACGTTTGCCGATGGATCGGTCGGCTGGTACGAGGCGGGCTGGGGCCCGATGATGTCTGAAACGGCATTTTTCGTCAAAGATGTGATCAGCGTGAACGGTTCGGTTTCCATCGTGGATTCGGACAAGGGCGCGTCGTCGGATATTGACGGGCACACAAAGGTGGGCGGGCTACTCATCCATCGGCCTTCGGGGGATGTGACCATCACCCTGCCGGATGAACCGGGCCATCAGGATCTGTGCAATGCAGAGCAGGCCTTCATGTTGCGCGCGATATCAGAAGATCTCGATCTTGCCCGCCACATGGAGGACGCGGTCAACTCGCTCAAGGTCTGTATTGCCGCCGATGAAAGCATCCGCAGTGGCCGGGTCGTGACGCTATGATGCGCCTTGTGCTGTTTGGTTCATCCGGGCCGAACGTATGAAGGCGAGGATGAAGATCGCCGTCAGGATCAAGATCACGGTCGGGGCAGGGGCACTGTCGATGAAAAAGCTGAGGTAGACCCCCGACACACCGGAAAACAGCGTCACTGCAACAGCGATCCAAAGCATTCTCGCAAAGGCCTTGGTCAGCAGGAATGCGATGGCACCCGGCGCAATCAGCAATCCGATCGACAGAATGATGCCCACCGCCGACAGCGTGGCGACAATGGTCATCGAGATCATCGTCAGCAAACCATAGTGCAGCCAATTGACCCGCAATCCCACGGCCTGCGCCTGCACCGGATCAAAGGCGTGCAACAGAAAATCCTGTCGCTTTGAAAGGATCACAAGCGCGACGGCCAGCCCGATGACCCCGGCGGTCCAGATGTCTCCGGCGTCAACCCCCAGCATGTTCCCAAACAGGATGTGATCAAGATGCACATCCGTGCGGATCTTGGTGTAAAGTACGATGCCAAATCCAAACATGCCTGAAAACACGATCCCCATGATGGTGTCCTGTTTGACCCGGCTGTTGCCAGATAGGAACCCCGTTGCCAATGCGCAGATCATGCCCGCCACAAAGGCGCCGATGATCAGCGGAATGCCTATCAGATAGGCCACAATCACACCGGGCAAAACCGCGTGGCTGATCGCATCACCCATCAGCGACCAGCCCTTCAACACCAGATAACAGGACAGCAGGCTGGTGGGCACCGCAATGATCGCCATGATCAGGAACGCGTTGTTCATAAAGGCAAACTGGAAGGGGAGAAGCAGCGTGTCCATCAGCCCGCCAATGCCTCTGCGGCGCGCCGTCGTGCTGCAAGATACCCGTGCTTGGGGGCCAGAAAGAAGGCCGTCAGAAAGATCACCGTCTGCAACGACACGATCAGCCCGCCCGTTGCGCCGTCGAGGAAAAAGCTCAGGTATGCGCCGACAAAGCTGGTGAGCGCTCCAATCAGCACGCTCAACACCAGCAGGCGCGGGAACCGATCTGTCAGCAGATAGGCCGTCGCGCCGGGCGTGACGACCATGGCAATGACCAGAAACGCGCCAACCGTCTGCAGGGCCGCCACGCAAGAGGCCGACAATAGCGTGAAGAACACCACCTTGAGCATATCGGGCCGCAACCCGATGGAGCGTGCGTGGTTTTCATCAAAAAAGGTGACCATCAGGTCCTTCCACTTCGCGATCAGCACCCCCAGGGTCACAAATCCGATGATTGCCAGTTGCAACGTGTCGGACGGGGTGATGGCCAGGACATTTCCCAGTGTGATCGTCTCAACGCTGACTGATGTGGGCGAAAGTGACACCATGAACAGGCCCAGCCCAAAGAACGAGGTGAAAATCAGTCCGATGATCGTATCCGCTTTCAAACCCGTTCGCTGATTGAGAAACAGCATCGCCCCCGCTGCCAGCCCGCCCGCCGCAAATGCGCCAAGCGCAAAGGGCAGGCCCAGCATATAGGCGCCTGCCACGCCGGGCACGATGGAATGGCTCAACGCGTCACCGATCAGTGACCAGCCCTTCAGCATCAGATAGGCGGACAGGAACGCGCAGACCGCCCCGACCAGCGCGCTGACCCACATCGCGTTGAACATATAGTCGTAGCTGAAGGGCAAGAGCAGCGTCTCGATCATGTGTCGGGCTCGTCTCCGTACACGACAAAGGGGCGTTCATCATCGGTGATCACGCGCACTTTGCGTTTGTCATCATCGTCATGCAGATCATCGCCACCCAGCACAAAGTGGCGTAGGACGCCACCAAAGGCGAGTTCAAGGTTCTCGTGGGTAAAGGTGTCCTTTGTTTTGCCAAAGGCCAGCACGGTTTCCTTGACCAGGACCGTGCGGTCGCAATATTCTGGAACAGAGCCAAGGTTGTGGGTCGACACCAGCATCACGCGGCCTTCGTCGCGCATTTCGCGCAGCAATGCGATAATCGCCTCCTCGGTCTGTACGTCGACACCGGTAAAGGGTTCGTCCAGCAGGATCACCTGACCCTCTTGTGCAAGGGCGCGGGCCAGAAAGACACGCTTGCGCTGACCGCCGGACAACTCGCCAATCTGGCGGTCGCGATAGTCCAGCATGTTCACCCGCTCGAGCGCATGGGTCACCGCATCACGGTCAGCCTGCGCCGGCCGCCGCAAGAAGCCCATATGCCCGTAGCGCCCCATCATCACCACGTCTTCGACGAGCACCGGAAACGACCAGTCGACCTCTTCGGATTGCGGGACATAGGCGACAATGTTCTTGGCGAGGGCCTGCTTGACCGGCATCCCCAATACGGTGATCTGACCTTTTGCCGCAGGCACAAAGCCCATGATCGCCTTGAACAGCGTTGACTTGCCCGCGCCATTCACGCCGACAAGGGCGGTGATCGTGCCCGCGGGAATGTCAAAGGTGGCATTGCGCAGCGCGGTGTGACCGTTGCGATAGGTCACGGTCACATCCTGCGCGACAATGCCGGTCATTGCATTCATTTTGTCAGCCCCTCGGCAATGGTCTGCGAGGTGACGCGCAGCAAGTCGATAAATGTGGGCACGGGGCCATCGGCTTCGGTCAAGCTGTCAACGTATAGGACGCCACCATAAACAGCATCCGTTTCACGCGCGACCTGTTGGGCCGGGGCCTGTGATACGGTGCTCTCGCAAAAGACCGCCGGAATGTCATGTTCGCGCACGCCGTCAATGACCTTGCGCACCTGTTGCGGCGTGCCCTGCTGGTCTGCGTTGATGGGCCAGAGGTAGAGCTCCCGCATCTCGAAATCACGGACCAGATAGCTGAACGCGCCTTCGCAGGACACCAGCCAGCGCTGGTCGGCGGGCACCGCCATGATTGCATCGCGCAGTGGCGCAATGGCCGCCGTGATCTCTGCCTTGTAGGCCTGCGCATTTGCTGTGTAGATCGCGGCATTCTCCGGGTCATGGGTGACAAAGGCGTCGCGGATATTGTCAACATAGATCAATGCACCGCTCAGGCTCATCCAGGCATGTGGATTGGGTTTGCCGTCATACTCCCCTTCGGTGATGCTCATCGGGGTGATGCCTGCGGTCAGCGTCACACTTGGCACGTCAGAGAGATTGGAAAAGAATTGTGCGAACCAAAGCTCCAGATTCATGCCATTCCACAGGATCAGGTCGGCATCCTGTGCGCGAATGATATCGCGCGGCGTGGGTTGATAGCCGTGGATTTCAGCGCCCGCCTTGGTGATGCTTTCGACAATTGCGGCATCCCCCGCAACATTTTGCGCCATATCCGCGATAACGGTAAAGGTCGTGACGGCCTTGAACTTATCTTCGTCCGCCCCGGCCGACGTGCTTGTCAGCAGAGCAAATGCAAGTCCTGCTAGGGTTTTTCCAATACGCATCGTTGTGTCCACTACGTCCATTTCACAAAATCAAAGAATAAGTATGAGAATGGTTTGCAATTGTAAATGAATTTGATAACCATTCGCAAAGAGAATGCGTAGTTGCGAAAGGAAGGCCTGTGGAGCTGACCAAGAACATCACTTCAAAGATGACGACAAATCTGCGCGCAGCCGGGGTGCGGGTGACGCGGCAGCGCGTGGCGCTTCTTGCGGTGCTGCAGGACTCCACCGACCACCCGGACGCAGAGGAACTTTATCGCCGCGCCAAGATGGTCGAGCCGGCGATGTCGCTGGCCACGGTCTACCGCACGCTGGCCGTGCTGGAAGGCGCCGGGGTTGTGCATCGCAACAGTTTTGAAGGGGGCGGGGCGCGATTTGAAGCCGCACCCAAGGACCACCATGACCATATCGTCGACCTCGACAGCGGTGAGGTGATCGAATTCCACTCAGAACGCATCGAAGAGCTGCAGTCCGAGATCGCTGCCGCCTGTGGCTATGACGTGGTGCATCACCGGATGGAACTTTACTGCCGTAAAAAACGCTGAGCCCTATGCACCACGGACCCGTTTCAGATCAGGGTCATAAGGGCTGCGCGGGCTGACATGGGCCGGGACCATCCGCCCCAGCAGGTCAACTTCAACCGCTGTGCCCATCGCGGTAAACCGGGGCTCAACAAAGGCGTAGGCAAGATTTGCACCGACGCGGTAACCCCAATCACCGGAAGTGACCGTGCCAATGACGCGCGCCCCGTCCATCACCGAAGCGCCGCCATGCGCAGGGGCCACGTCGTCGGACAGGGTGAGGCTGACCAGCATCTTTTGCGGCCCTGCGGCAAGGCGCTCGGCCAACGCTGCCTTGCCGACAAATGCCGCCTTGTCCATCCGCACAAACCGGTCGATCCCGGTTTCAAAGGGGTCAAATTCGGTGAGGATGTCCGCCTTCCAGTGCAAGTAACCCTTTTCCATCCGCATCGAGTCGACAGCACGTGCGCCAAAAAGTCCCATGTTCTGTGCAGCGCCCGCCTGACGCAGCGCGAGGTAGGCAGCATAAAGGCTGGCATTGGGGACGTGGATTTCATAGGCCAGCTCACCGGAAAAACTGACCGCCATCACCGTTGCAGGGGCAATGCCGATGTAACATTCGCGCACCGACAGCCAGGGGAAACCCTGTGCCGACCAATCGCCACGACTGACCGCCTGCATGACATGACGCGCCTTTGGCCCTGCCAGCACCAGGATCGTCTGATCATTGGTAAGCGCGCGCAGGTGCACGTCCTCTCCGGGTCGCAGATGGGCATGCAACCAATCCATATCATGTTGTTCCGCAGCGGCCGCTGACCCGAACCAGACCCGCGCGGGGCCGCGGTCCGAGGCCGGCAGATTGGCGACCGTCGCCTCGCATTTCAGCATGCCATTGCCATTCAGCAAATAGGCCAGCCCGACCCGGCCCGGCTTGCGGGGCAGGGTGCCGCAGATCATCCGGTCAAGAAATGTGTGGCAATCCGCGCCGGTCAGCTCAATCCGGTTGAACCCGTTCACCTCGCACAGGCCAACGTGATTTTGCACCTTCGCAACTTCGGCACCGACGCAATCGAAACTCTCATCAAAGCGGAAACTGTGGGTGACCTCGAAATCGGGGTCTGGCTTGATGTAGTCCACCCGTTCCCAGCCATTGACCACGGTAAATTCGGCGCCTTCCGCCGCCAGAACCGGGGTCAGGGACGTGGTCTTTGCCATGCGCCCGGCGGGGCGGTGCTCATTGGGGAAATGAAACCGGAACTCGTTCTGATAATCCTCAACCGCCTTGCGCGCCGTCAGTTCGATATTGCAGTGACCAGCAAAGCGGCGCGGATCGATGACCCAGGTGTCGTAACAGGCCTCGCCGTAGACGATCTGTTGGGCCAGCAGCCATCCGTGACCGCCCCCTTCACCAAGCCCGGCGCGTAACCCGATGATACAAAACGCATTTCGCTTACCCGGAATCGGTCCGACAAGCGGTGCTCCGTCAATCGTATAGGTGATTGGCCCGTTCACCACTGTGTGAATGCCAACTTCGGTCAGGGCGGGCATGCGTGCAAACGCGCCTTCCAGCACATCGGTGATCCGGTCCAGATCGTCAGGGCAAAGCGCGTTGACAAAATGCGGATCGATCCCGTCCATGCCCCAGGTCTTACACTCCTGCTCATAAAACCCCACAAGCAGTCCGTTCTTTTCCTGCCGGCAGTAATAGTCGCTGATCGGACAGCGCAGCAGTGGCATGCGGTGGCCCGCATCGCGGATCGCGGGAATCTCTTCGGTGACGAAATACTGATGCTCCATCGACATGACAGGGTGATGCACCCCCATCAACGCGCCAACTTCGTTCACGCGGTAGCCACAGGCGTTGACGACAATTTCCGCGCGGATGTCGCCCTTTTCGGTGTGCACCGTCCAACTGTCGTCCCGGTGCTGTGTCAGCGCGGTGACAGGCGTGTTGCGATAGATCTCGGCCCCGGCCTTGCGGGCGCGACGGGCCAGTGCCTGACACAGCTGAGCCGGGTCAATATCCCCATCACTGGCATCCCAAAGGCCGCCCAGCAGGTTGTCGGTTGAGATGAGCGGATGACGGCGCGCGCATTCGGCGGCATCAAGCACTTCGAATTCAACACCCATGCCCCGCGCCATGGAGGCAAAATGGCGGTAGCCCTCCATCTGTTCTTCAGTATTGGCCAGCCGGATTCCACCATCACCGTGATTGTAGCTGACCGGGTAATCAGGATCGTCCCGCAACTCTTTGTAAAGGTTTATAGAATGACTCTTCAGCCCGACCATCGTCTGGGTCATCCCAAAGTTCGTGACCTGCGCCGCAGAATGCCATGTCGTGCCTGATGTCAGCTCATCGCGTTCCACCAGAACCACGTCGCTCCACCCCTCTCGGGTCAGGTGATACAGCGTCGAACATCCGGCAATACCGCCGCCAATGACCACCACTTTCGTTTCCGATTTCATGACATGGCCTTTCCTGCATCCGGGGTCGCGACGGGGTCAGCACAACGTGACACCGGGGGGCCGGTCAACACTGCGGGAATTGATCCGAGAAAATCGAATTTGAATTTCCCGATATGTGGAACCGACAGAATTGCATTGCCGCAGTGCCGCGGGCCGCATTTGCTGGGGAAAAGTCGTCGTTAGGTCAGGCCATGTCAGACCCATCCTCAGCGCCCCGGCGGGCCGGTCGCCGTGCCCGACTTGCAAAGCGGGCGGCACCGCCAAAGGTTAACCCCGCGCCTGCGGGTCCGCCGGGTGGGCAATACCGCCCGCTTGACGATGCCGACTTGCGCAATATCTATCAGACGGCGCTGCGCCTGCTGGCGGAATTGGGCATGGGCGATGTGCCGGACAGGCTGGCAAATGACCTGATCGGTGCCGGTGCGCAGGATCGCGGTGATGGACGGTTGCGTTTGCCGCAACCGATGGTCGAAGACGCGATCGCGCGGGCCGCAAAGCGCTTCACGCTGCACGGGCGCGACCCGGACAGGTCGATCGAGGTCGGCGGCGACAGTGTCTATTTCGGGACCGGTGGTGCCGCGGTGAACACGCTGGACCTTGACAGCGGCCTTTACCGTCCATCGACGTTGGCGGATCTGCACAATTTTACCCGATTGCAGGACAGCCTGGACAACGTGGCGTGGTTCACCCGCTGTTGCATTGCCACCGATGTGCCCGATATGCGCGATCTTGATATCAACACGGCCTACGCGCTGATCAGGAACACCAGCAAGCCGACCGCCACCGCCTTCACCATCGCCGACCATGTCGCCCCGATTGTCGCGATGCTGGATCTGGCGGCAGGCGGTGAAGGCCAGTTTGCCAAACGCCCCTTCATGAAGGCGCATATCAGCCCGGTGATTTCGCCGATGCGCTTTGGCGGGGACGCGGTTGACGTGGTCTATGAATGCATCGCCCATAATATTCCGGTGTCATGTATCACGGCGGCTCAGGCGGGCGCGACCGCCCCGGCAACGCTGGCGGGGTTTCTGGCACAATCCTTGGCCGAAACGCTGGCCAGTCTGGTGATGGTCAACGTCATATCGCCCGGATACCCGATGGTGTTTTCAAACTGGCCGCTGGTGATTGATCTGCGCAGCGGTGCTTTTGCAGGCGGTGGGGGTGAAACCACGCTCCTGAACGCCGCCTCGGCGCAATTGTCCAATTGGCTGGGCCTGCCGTCGGGGGTGGCCTGCTCGATGACGGATGCAAAGGCAATTGATGCGCAATATGGCGTTGAAAAGGGCATGACCAGCCTTGCCGCAGCGTTGGCCGGGGGCAATCTGATCTACGAAAGCTCTGGCATGACGGCGGCCCTGCTGGGTGTCAGCTTTGAAGCCTTCATACTGGACGATGAGATGCACAGCATGACCTATCGCGCGCTGCGCGGGGTTGAGGTCAGCGATGACACCCTGGGGTTTGATGCGATCTGCGCGGCGATCCTGACGGATGGGCATTTTCTGGGCGCGGATCACACCTATCAGGCGATGGAGCGTGATTACTACTATCCGCAGATCGCCGATCGCGAACAGCCCCGCACATGGCAAGAGGCGGGCGCGCAGACCGCCTGGGACCGGGCCAGAGCCAAAGCGCGGCAGGTCCTGGCCGATTATCATCCCTGTTACATTGATCCGGATGCAGACGCGGCGATCCGGGCGCAATTCAGGATTCTGGACTAGGGTCATCCTCGGGGATCAGCTGAAATCTTTCACGCAGCCAGGGGTAGGCCTCTGTTGCCGGGGTAATCGCGTGGGTGGCCAGCAGGTTGCGCATCGCCGAAGACACCAGACGCGCAACATTATGGGCCTGCGACTGGGCCACAAAGATCGAAATCGTGCGGGCAAAATCCCGACGCGGGAAGGGCAACAGCGTGATCTGCGCCTGAAACCTGCGGGCGCGCATGTAATTACTGGGCGTCGTGATTGCCCAGCCGTTTCCCTGTGCAATCAGCGCCATGATCGACGAAGTGCTATCCAGTTCAAACGTGTGATCAAGCTTGAAACGCAGGCGGGTCAATTGGGCTTCGACCATGCTGCCCATGATCTGGTTCCTGTTATAGCGCAGCAGTGGCAGGCCGCTGCGTCCGCTCACGTAATCCTCTGCTGATGCATCTGCTCCGGTCGGCACCGCCAGCACAAAGGGGTCGCGCAGCAGCGGATATTCCGTAACCTGTTGCAGCGCGTATTGCGGCTGCATCGCAACGCCAAGGTCAAGATCGCGGTTACGCAGCAGGTCCAGAATGTCATGGCTGACGCGCGTATAATGGGTGAACCGGCACCGTGGCAGCGCGGCGGCCAGCATGCGTGTGATCTCTGGCCCGATGTCGTTCTCGAAATCTTCGATCATCGCAAATCGCAGCTGACGCAGGTTCATCGGGGATGACAACGTCAGCTCGGCCTGTGCCTTGTCAAGCAAGCTCATTGCCTCTTCGGTGTAGCGCAAAAACATCGTGCCCTGCATGGTCAGGACCATGGGCCTGCGCCCGTGATCCAGCAGCGCGACACCAACATGGTTTTCCAGCTGTTGGATATGGTGCGATACGGTGCTGATCGACAGCCCTAGACGTTGCGCCGTGGTTTGCAACGATCCGGACTGCGCAACGGTACGAAAGACTTCAAGCCATTTGAGTGAAAGTTGCGGACGATTCATCGCCCGATGCTATGTCTGTTCCGAAGAAATCGAAAGTGCTGGTCACAATGTTGGTGTCAGAGACAGAAGCTCGCGACTGTAAGGGGCTGCTGGGGCTGTGAAAAAGGCCTCTGATTCAGAGGTTTCGACAACTTCGCCCCGTTGCAGCACCGTAACCCGGTCCGACATCTGCCGCACAACCGCTAGGTTGTGGCTGACAAACAACATGGTCAGGCCAAAGCGGTCCTGCAGGTCTTTGAGCAGGTTCAGAATCTGCGCCTGAATTGACACATCCAATGCCGAAGTGGGCTCATCGCAGATCAGAAACCTTGGCCGGGCAAGCAGGGCGCGGGCAACGGCGATCCGCTGGCGCTGGCCACCGGAGAACTGATGCGGATATTTGTCGATGGCATCGGGTTCCATGCCAACCATCTCCAACATGGCGGCACATAGCGCACGGCGTTTTGCCGCATCGTCTTCCAACCCGTACAGCCAGAGCGGTTCGCCCAGAACCGCGCCAATCCGGTGCCGCGCATTGAGGCTGGAATAGGGATCCTGAAAAATCATCTGAATCGTGCGCCGGGCAGCATCCTGTCGACCGCGCTGGCGTGCCGGGGGAAGGGGGGCGCCGTCAAGCGTCATCGTTCCGTTGCTCGGTTGAACAAGACCCGTAATCACCTTTGCCAGCGTTGACTTGCCCGAACCGCTTTCGCCCACCAGCCCCATTACCGTGCCTTCGGCCACCTGCATCGATACGGAGTTGAGCGCGGTAAAAGATTCAGCGCGACGAAAAAGCGAGGTGCGCTGCCCGGCGAATTTGACGGTGATGTCCTTGACCTCAAGGTCCACCGGATTGGTCGTATCCCCGGCCAGCAACCATTTTTCGGCATCAACGCCAGCAACCAGCGGCGGGGCGGCCTCTTCGACTTCACTGGGCACCAGAAACCGGTCAAGTTTGCGATCAAGCCGCGGCACCGAGGCCAGCAACGCCTGCGTATAGGGATGCTGCGGGCTATCCAGCACCTGTGGCGTTGGGCCTGCCTCCATCACCCGCCCGCCGCGCAACACGGTGACCTGATCGGTGATCTGCTTGATCACGCCAATATCGTGGGTGATCAGGATAAAGGCGATCTTGCGATTGTCCGCCAGCTCGCGGATCAGGTCGAGCACTTTGGATTGTACTGCCACATCCAGCGCCGTGGTCGGTTCATCGGCAATGATCAGTTCGGGATTGGTGCAAAGCGCAAGCGCGATCACCACCCGTTGCCGCATGCCGCCCGAAAACTGATGTGGATAGGCAGTGATCCGATCGGCGGCATTGCGAATGCCAATCTCCTCAAGCAGCTCGATGGCCCGCGCCCGCGCGGCAGACGTTGTGATATCCTCATGCGCCTGCATCGTTTCGATCAGCTGATCCTCGATTGTCATCAGCGGATTCAGGCTGGTCTGCGGGTCTTGAAAGATCATTGAAATCCGCGCTCCGCGGATGGCATGGGCCGCATCCGGCGTCAGGCTGCGCAAATCCGTGTCACCCAGCACAAGGCGGCCGTTTGCCACATAACCGGGCGGTTGCAACAGACCGATCACGGCGGCGCCGATGGTGGATTTGCCAGCACCGCTTTCGCCGACAAGTCCGTGAATCTCGCCCGGGGCGACGCGCAGAGAGACGTCTTGCACGGCAGTAAACTCGCCGTGGCGGGACGGAAACTTTACAGTCAGGTCCTGCACATCAAGCATCAGTGCAGCCTCGGATTGAAGGCGTCGCGCAGAAAGTCGCCAAGAATGTTGATCGAAACCACAAGGATCACCAGGAACAGCGTCGGCACCCACAAGATCCACCATTCGCCAGACAGCAGAAACCCCATGCCAATGCGGATCAACGTGCCAAGGCTGGGGCTATCGGCTGGCAGGCCAATGCCAAGGAATGACAGCGTCGCCTCAAGCAGAATCGCGCTGGCAAGGTCCACGGTCATGATCACCAGTAGCGGCCCCATGATATTGGGCAGGATATGCCACATCATCACCCGAAACGGGCGCTGGCCCATGATCATTGCCGCCTGCACATACTCCTTGTTCTTTTCAACGAAAACCGATGCCCGCGCGGTGCGGGCAAAGTTGACCCAAAGCGACAGGGCAATGGCAATCGTCAGCACGACAACGCGCAGATTCTCCAGCATGGAACTTGGCAGCACGCCCCGCGCAATCCCGTCAATCAGCAGGGCGGTCAGGATCGCCGGCAGGGCCAGTTGCACATCAGCGATGCGCATCACAATCGCATCAAACCGGCCACCGTAATAGCCTGCGGCAAGGCCGAGACCCACGCCCAGAACCGTGGCGATGATCATCGCCACTATGCCGATCAGCATCGACAGCCGCGCGCCGTAAAGTATGGACGAGATCATATCACGTCCCTGATCATCCGTTCCCAGCCAGAACCGGGACGACCCGCCATCCTCCCAGGCTGGGGGCAGGAACCCGTCCATCAGGCTGAACGATGACAGATCATAGGGGTTGGATTGCGCGATCCACGGCGCAAAGATCGCACCGCATAAGATCAACGCTGCGCAAAGCGCCGCAACAATCGCGGCGGGGCTGCGGCGGAACATCCAGAACGCGTCGGAATGCCAGATCCGTGCAAACATCAGGCGGCCTCTTTCACTCGCAGACGCGGGTCAATGGCAACGTAAAGCATGTCGACCACAAGGTTTACGATCACAAAGAAAAAGGCGATGACCACAAGATAGACCCCCATCACGGGGATATCGACAAAGCGGATTGATTCAAGAAACAACAAGCCCATGCCGGGCCATTGAAAGACGCTCTCGGTCACGATCGAAAACGCCACCACTCCGCCAAACTGCAGGCCAATGATGGTGATGACGGGCACCATCGTATTGGCCAGCGCATGTTTGAAATATAGCTGCCGGTATGGGACGCCACGTGCGGTAGCAAAGCGGATATAGTCCGACCGCAGGACTTCCATCATCTGGGCGCGCACCAGACGCATGGTCAGGGTTAACTGATACACCCCAAGCGTCATTGCGGGCAGGATCAGGGATCGCCAGCCATCAAGCGTCAGAAAAGAGGTGCTCCAACCGCCAAGGTCAACCGTGCCGTTTCGCCCGAAGGTCGGCAGCCACGCCAATTGCACACCAAAAAGGAAAATCAGAATGATGCCGATGACAAAGGTGGGGATCGAAACACCAACAAGGGTAACCAGCAGGATGGACTGGCTGACAAAACCGCGGGGCCGTAGCGCGGTGTAAATGCCGGCAGGGATACCCACCACAAGTGAAATCACCAGCGCAAACGTGCCAAGCTCAAGTGTCGCGGGCAGCCGCTTGGCGATCATTTCGCCCACCGGTTCACGCGTGCGGTAGGAAAAGCCGAAATCGCCTTGCACAAGATCGCCCGTAAACCGGGCAAACTGAAAAATGAACGGATCGTTCAACCCCAATTCATCACGCAGGCGCTCGCGGTCCTCAACAGAGGTTTCCACCCCGGTCATCTGGCTGACCGGGTCGCCAACAAAGCGGAACAGCGAAAAGGCAAGAAAGGCGACGGCCAGCATCACAAAGAAAGACTGCAAGAGCCGTTTCAGGATCAAATAGACCATCGCCCGTGCTTTCGTGCCCTGCGCCCTAGTTCACCGTCACCCAGCGCAGCAGAAAGAAATTGTCCGCCCGCTGTGTCAGGTCAACATTGTCCTTGGAAGCCCAGATCAGCGGCTGGGTGTACATCGGCACATAGGCCACATCGCGTTGGGTGATCTCGACAACCTCGTCGATCAGCGCCTGCCGGGCAGCGGGGTCGATCTCCTGCTGGATCGCGGGCAGCAATTCATCAACACGCGCGTTGGAATAATTGCCAAAGTTCCAGGACCCCAGCTTCTTTTCATCATCCTGCGAATGCAGCAGGAACCGGATCGGATGCTCTGCGTCAAATGTGCCGGGCGACCAGCCAAGCAGATACATGTCAAAGTCATCCGCGCGCAGCTGTTCCCAGTAATTGCGCACCGGCATGGTGGTCAGCTCTGCATTCAGACCAACGGCCGCCAGCATACCGGCTGCGGCGCGGCACAGGCTTTCATCATTGATGTAGCGATCATTCGTGCATTTCAGGCCAAAGGAAAACCCGTTGGGATAGCCGGCCTCAGTCAAAAGTTCGCGCGCCCGGTCCGGGTTGTATTCCGGACGGCCGGCATTGGCCTCCGAATAGCCTGATATGCCTTCCGGGACGAGCTGGTTCACAGGTTCGATCTTGCCGCGCATCACCACACGGTCAATCGTATCCACGTCAATCGCATGGGCCACGGCAAGGCGGACCCTGGGGTCGGTGAACGGATTTGCCCCGTCAACATCGCTGGAAAACAGCAAGGAATCGTGTTCATGGCCAAAGCCAAACATGATCACCCGCGTTTCCAGCCCTTCCAGCACCTGAAACCCGTCGCGGCCTTCGACCTGACCAACATCCTGAAGCGGGATCGGCTGGATAAAATCAATCTCGCCCGACAGCAGGGCGGCCAACCCGGTTGAGGCGTTGCCGATCGGTGTGAAAGTCGCCTCAGTCACGTTATGTTCAACGGTATCCCACCACCCGTCATAGGGTGTCAGCGTGGTGCTGACGCCAGGGTCGCGGTCCGACACCATGAACGGCCCCGTGCCGTTGGTGTTGCGCGTGGCATGGTTCTCGGCATCGCGTGCGGGCAGGGCAGCATCGTTGGCTTCTGCCCAGTCACTATCAAGGATCATGAAATTGGCGATACTGTCAGGGAACAGCGGGTTTGGCGCTGTTGTGACAAACTCCACTGTAAAGTCGTCAACGACCCGAAATTCTGCCACCGGCGCGAACCACGACCGCACGTCCGCCGCTTCGGACGAAGCACGCTCATAGGAAAACTTCACGTCTGCGGCGTCAAACGCAGACCCGTCATGGAACGTCACGCCCCGGCGCAGATTGAAACGCCAGCCATTTTCGCCTTCCAGTGGTTCCCAGCTTTCGGCCAGGGATCCCTCAATCGACATGTCCCGGCCTCGGCGCACCAGACCTTCGTAGACATTGTTCAGAAACGACAGCACCGGCGCAGAGTTCACCGCATGTGGGTCCATCGTCTGCGGATCGGTGTTTGAGGCCCAGCGGAAACTTTCAGCGCTTGCCGTCTGTGACGCGATCAATAACAAGGTTGTTGCCACCGATAGTCTTAGGTTCGTTCTGATCTTCATCTTGGGCCCCCATTTGGCAAAGGTTTCGAGAGATCAGAGTGACGACAGATAGGGACGCGGTCAATCCGTCGTGCCCGCACAGCCCTTGTGCCTGCTTCACCGTTCAGTGAACGCCGACAATTATCCCGCAATGTCAGGTTTTCCTGACTGGCCGTCCTTGACCAGATGCTGTGAAATGGCGGCATTTCAAAAGTTTGCCAATAATGGCACGGGGATTCAGATGACGCATTCAACGACGCCACAGCGCGACGGACTTGTTTCTTTTATCTGCGCATTGGTCGGCGCAGTCATTTTGTTTGGCAGCGCAGCCGCATTGGCAGAAGGACGCATGGTTTATGGCCTGCTGCTTTGGGCCGGGCTATTCGGCATTTGGCGCATGTGGTGCGGCTGGCGCGATGGCTGGTCAGCTCTTGCACTGGCGGGTGGTCTTGCGATCCTCTGGGCCATCCTTGCAGAAGGGGGCAGCCTCTGGTCACAGCTTTGGCTCGTCATTGTGATTGCCGTATTCCTACCGCTGAAAAAGAAACTAAAGGCGACCCGGGCACATGTCTTGCGGCGGCGCAAGGTAATGGGAAAGCTGGGCGATTTCGCGATGTCCCTGCTGAAGCTGCCATGGGTCGTCAGCGCGATCGAGTCGATCCCGGCCCTGGATAAGCTGGTCAATAGGATCGTCATCGACCGCATCGTCAACACCACCCGCAACAGGCCGCACCCGCTAAGCACCCAATCGGATTATACCTCCTGGTCCAGCATGACCGACCCAAGGTGGAGCGCCCGACATCTTGACCCGTCACCCATAGATCAATCCACCTTGCCGCCATGGGACAGGATTTCTGCCCTGTTTGAACGCCCCGAAGGGCAACAACGGTTGTGCCCGAAATCGACCTGCCTGTTTCCCGCTTTCGCGCAATACCTCACTGATGGGTTCATCCGCACCAATACCGATGAATCCGACCCCGACCGGCTGCGCAAGAATACGTCCAACCATAATATCGACCTGTGCCCCCTCTATGGGCGCACCCCGGAACAGACCCGGATTCTGCGCGTCAGCAACCCGGATGCCGATCAGCGCGGGCGGTTGAAAAGCCAAATGATCGACGGCGAAGAATTTGCGCCGTTTCTTTTTGATGGTGACGACATCGTGCCAGAGTTTGCCGACCTCGACCCGCCGTTGGGGCTTGGCAGCCTGAACAGGGCGCTGGAAACCGCCTCACTCGCGGGTGTCAAAAAGGTCAAGGCAAAGCGCGCGATGTTGTTTGCCTTTGGCGGGGACCGTGCAAATTCAGTGCCGCAAACCGCGATGATCAACACGCTGCTGTTGCGGGAACACAACCGCCTTGCTGGTGAATTGGGCAAACGCAACCCGGCATGGGATGATGATCAAGTTTTTGAAACGGCACGTAATATTGTCATCGTGCAATTCATCAAGATCGTCGTGCAGGACTACATCAACCATATTTCCCCAAGTGCTTATCCAATCAAGGCAGACCCCAGCGGCGCCTGGAAGGCCAAATGGAATCGCCCCAATTGGATCACCACAGAATTTAGTCTGCTGTATCGCTGGCATGCCTTGATCCCCGAAACGATCACCTGGCAGGGTGAGGCGTTGCGCACCGACCGGTCCTATTTCATGAACAATGCGCCGCTTTTGTCTGGCGGGCTGGCGCGCGCATTCGAAGACATCAGTGCCGCACAGGCCGGCGAATTGGGGCCGCGCAATACGGCGTCATCGCTTTTGCATGTCGAACAGTTATCTATCGCGCAGGGACGTCATTGCCGGTTGCGCCCCTTTACCGATTATCTTGAATATCTGGGCCGTATGCCGATCAATTCGGCGCGCGATATCTCGTCTGACCCGGCTGTTTCCACCCTGCTGAGCGAAGCCTACGGCGATATTGACCGGGTCGACTTCTTTGCCGGGATCTTTTGCGAGGATCGGGTCAAGAACTCGCCTCTGCCGCGCACCATCCTGTCCTTTGTCGCCCTGGATGCATTCTCTCAGGCGTTGACCAATCCGCTGTTGTCTGAACATGTCTTTACCCCGCCAGATGATCCGATGGCCGAACACCCGACCTTCAGCCGCTATGGCTGGGACCAAATCGCGGCCTGCTCAACGCTGCGCGATTTGGTGGTGCGCAATGTCGCCGATCCCACTGCGCTAGGCTTTGTGGGAATGACCCGCAAGGAATGGCGGCCCGTCTAGCCCGGATCAAATCTGCAGCACGCCGCATGTCTCCCCCAGAGAATCCAGCATCTGCGTGATCTCGCTGGCAGGCATGGGCCGCGCCAGCGCATAGCCCTGCAGGAAATCACAGCCCAGAGTTCGCAGCATCACAGCGTGTTTTGCGGTCTCGACACCTTCTGCCACGACCTGCACACCCTGCATCTTTCCGATGTCGACGATGGTTTTCAACAATCGTCGCTGTTTCCTTGATTTTATAATAGGATCAACAAGTTGCCTGTCGATCTTCAAGCGTTTTGGGGCGACGCGCAGCAGGCTCACGATAGAGGCATGGCCGGTGCCAAAGTCATCAATTTCAACCTCGATCCCCAGATTGGAAAGCTCATCAAGGTTATTATCAAGAACGGTATCCGCGTTGTCCAGAAACGCGGATTCAAGCAGTTCAAACGATAGTTTGTCGTAAGGCAGGTCCATCGCCCGCAGCCCGTCAATCAATCCCGGATCAGCAAGGCGGGCGGCCGACACATTGACCGATACGCGGGGCACGTCATACCCCTGCCGCGACCAGGTTTTCAAATCCCGGCACGACAAGTCCAGCACCCGCGCATCCAATTCCGCGATCAATCCCATTTCCTCGGCGGTGCGCAAAAAGGCGTCGGGGGTCAACAGTCCGCGGGTCGGGCTTTGCCAGCGCACCAATGCTTCCAGCCCGGTCAGCTTCAACGTTTCCGCATCAAATTGCGGTTGGTAGTGGCAGATGATTTCTTCCCGTTCAAACCCGGCCAGAAGTGAGTCAAATGCCTCCTTCCGGTCCGCAGCCATCCGTTTCATCCGCGTGTTGAAGAACCGGTAACGGCCGCGCCCCTCCTGCTTGGCGTCATAGAGCGCAAGGTCGGCATTCACGAATAGCGAACTGCCCTTGTCGTGCTGTTCATCTGATCGCGCAATGCCGATGCTGACGCCGAAATTGCACAGATGACCGTCAACGTAAAAAGGCGCGGACATGTCGTTGATGATCTTTTCGGCCAGGTCGGCAAGTGTTGCGCGGTCGGGTGCATCAGGCAGCAACATGACAAATTCGTCCCCACCCACGCGCGCCGCAATCCAGTCATCGCGCACCTGTTTGCGTAGGATATCCGCCGCATGGACCAGCACCGCATCGCCAGCCGGGTGCCCCAGCGTGTCATTGATCTGTTTGAAGTTATCAAGATCAAAGTGCAGCACCGCTTCTCTTGATACGCGCCCTGCCGCGCGCAGGGCGTCCTGCTTCTGGTCCAATCCACGGCGGTTTGCCAGTCCGGTCAGCGCATCATGGTGCGATTCGTATTCCAGCCGGACCCGCGCATCTTCAAGTTCCTTGGCGCGCAGCACGTCTTCGGTCACGTCGATATTGACCCCCACCATGCCTTCGCCGGTACGGGGGTCATCAACGAATTTCGCGCGACTATGCAGGTGGCGGATGCCGCCGTCAGGGCGCACGATGCGATATTTGAAAAGGTAGTCCCCCTTGTTCTGAAGGCTTGACTCGGATTCAAACAAGGTTTGCTCGCGGTCCTCGGGGTGGATCAGGTTCGCCCATTCATTTGCTTCACGCCAGTTGTTGCCATCTTCGATGCCAAAAATATCAAGCAGCCGGTCATCCCAAAACGTGCGGTTGGCCCGCAGATTATATTCCCACCGACCCATGTCGGCGGCCTGCAACGCGACGCCCAACCGCTCAGATTCCCGACGGTAATCCAGCTCGACCTGTTTGAGTTCCGTAATATCGGTGTCGGTGCCCACATAGCGGATCGGCCGACCATCCGCCGCGCGCTTGGTGACGCTACCTCGGGTCATGACCCAGAAATAATGACCCTCGGCGTGGCGCTCGCGAAACTCCAGCATAAGCTCGACATTTTCGGGTTTCGCGAGATCTGCAATCTTCGCAAGGGTTTTGTCGCGATCGTCCGGGTGCACACGCTGTGCAAATTCGCGCAGGTCTTCGTAGCCTGCGTCCTTTGGATCAAGCCCGCGCATCTTGTACCAATGCGGTGAAAAGCTCGCCTTGTCGGTGAGCAAGTCAAATTCCCACATCGCGTGGCCGCCATGTTCAATCGCGGAATCCATCAGCGCGGGTAATTGAAGCGCCTGCACGGCGGGGGGTTGCAGGATGAACCCGTAAACGGTGCCATCCTCTCCAATCAACCCTTTGACAGAAAACATGAAATGCTTGTCGTTGTGATGCAGGTTCAGGTGGATTTCATCCTCTACGGTTGAGATGTCGTTCAACACAACCGCGTCGATCATCCCATTGCATCGGTGTCGATCCCCGGTGGACAGGAAATCAAAGACCATCTTGCCGTCCAGAAAATCGTCTTCGGTTTCTTCAAACAACTCGGCAACAGGGGCGCTGGCACAGCAAATCCGCCCATCCAGACTGACCGCGATCGCGGCCGTGTTGATGGTCTTGATCACTGGCGCAAAGCTGTGCCCTAGGGCAATTTTGTTCTGTTGCATATCTTCAAATGGCTGGTTGCTGCCCATGCATATCTTTCAGGTATTAAGCGGCAGTTATCTTGCGCTGAAATCGTCCTATCGTATTGGGTTGAGGGGATAAGTTCGTTCAAAGTGTGATCGTGGCTCACGAAACATTTGCACGTATAAGGTTTGCTTGGCAACATAGGTGCGACTATAGCGTGTACCAATGCGGCAGGGATTGGCCGGCGCTACGTGCTGATATGTGCGGCGATCATCGCTTTATACAGACCCTGGATACGCCTTGTGACCGGTCCGGTTCCGTCACCAATCGGCTTGCCATCGATACTGGCGACGGGGGTTTGGGCCCCAAAGGTGCCGGTCAGAAACGCCTCATCAGCGGTATAGGTATCAAGAACAGAAAACCGCCGTTCAAAAACCGGGATATCATGGGCGCGACACAGGTCGATCACCTTCTGTCGGGTGACACCGTTCATGCAATAATCCCCGGTCGAGGTCCAAACTGCCCCTTTGCGCACGATAAAAAAGTTGCAGGCATTGGTGGTGTTCACAAACCCATGGGGGTCCAGCATCAGCCCCTCGTCGGCACCCGCCGCCTCTGCCTGTAGACAGGCGATCACGCAATTCAGTTTGGAATGGCTGTTGTATTTGGCATCCTGCGACATCGGAAGACCGCGCACTTGCGGCACCGTGGCCAGCTTGATGCCGCGCGCCAATGCGGCAGCGGGCTTGGAATGCTCCATGATAATCACGATTGTCGGGCCGGATCGTGACAGGGCAGGGTGCTGGAACGGGCGGTCCTTGACCCCGCGCGTCACCATCAGGCGGCAATGCACATCGGTGGTCATGCCATTGGCCGCAGCGGTGCGGTTCAGGGCATTCTTGATCGCGGCCCGGTCCATGCCGATGTCCAGCGACACCGCCTTGCAGGCCCCAAACAGGCGATCCATGTGTTCGTCGAAGAAGGCCCAGACCCCATCATAAAGTCGCAGTCCTTCCCACATGCCGTCCCCCAGCATGAAGCCGCTGTCAAAGACCGAAACCTTGGCCTCAGCGCGGGGTACCAGCGCCCCATCGACGTAAATCAGGATGTCGGCATTGCGGGCATCTTCGGTTGCGGCGTGGGTCGAATGATCTGTCATGTGCTTGTCCCGATGTGGTCAGATCAGGTTGGCGCAGTGCCGCGGTCATTTCAATGACGCACCATCCTGTTCGGCAAACAGATTGCGCACAGCCGTCTTCGAATAGGGCTTGTTGAGGATTGGCGCAGGGGGATAGGCGGCCAGCACAGAGGTCTCCTCGCTATAACCGGTGGCAAGCACAAAGGGGATGTCGCGCTGGTCCAGCACGTCGGCAACTTCGTGCGAATATCCCTGGCCAAGGTTCACATCAAGAACTGCAAACCCAATGTTGGCGGTGTCCAGGATGTGCAAGGCATCCGACACGTTCCCGGCGACATGGACCTCACGGGCGCCAAGTTCCATGATCATGTCGCGGGTGTCCATCGCGATAATCAGATTGTCTTCGACCAGCAGTACGTCCATGTCATCGCGCAACGGGACCTTCCTTTCAATCCGGGTTCTGACCACATCTGACTGGTTTTTGTCAGATCTGGTCACAAACTTGGCCGGAATGGTGAACCGGGCCTGAAACCCGGCAGGTTCAAAGGATGTCTGGGTCTCGCCGCCCAGTTCAAAGGCCACGGTTTTTTCAATGATGACCGTGCCAAAACCGCGGTGTGCAGGCGGCTTGACGGGGGGGCCATTGACATCCTCCCAATGCAGCACGAGGTCGCCGTGGTCGTTAAATTGCGTGGTCAGCTTCACGCAACCTTCAGGCACGCTCAGCGCCCCGTATTTTGCCGAATTTGTCACCACCTCATGCAGCGCAAGCGCAACCGTCGAAAATGCCCGCGCATCCAAACGCGCGTCGGGTCCGGTGATGACCAGCCGGTCGGTGTCTTCAGCCGTAAAGCCCGAAACTTCGACCTCCAACATATGCAGGATCGAGGTCGGCCCCCATCCCCTTTCGGTCAACAGATTATGGGCCCGCGCCAGCGCCTGAATGCGCCCGTCGATGATCTGGCTGAATTCCGGAACCGACATGGCGTCCATCTGGCTGCGCGAAATGACCCCGCGGATCAGGTTGAGGATATTACGCACGCGGTGATTCAACTCCGCGATCAGAAGCTCCTGCCGCTCATTGGCATGGGCCTGCATCGTGGCATTCTGATCGGCCACCTTGAGGATCACCTCAAGCAGGGTGCCGCGCAGTGTTTCGGCGGCCAGAACCTCCACCGCATTCCAGCTCTGGCAGCGCCCGGCCACGCTTTCGGTCCATTTTTCAAAACTCGCCCGGGGTGTCAGTTCCGTACCGACAGGCCCCGATTTCACCCCGTCCTCCGGATGTCCGGCCCATGTCACTGTCTGTAATTTTTCCTTGCGGAACAAGACGATAAAGTCACGCGATTGGCGCGAAATCGGCAAAGCCATGAACCCTGCGATTGGATCGGGCAGCGTGAGATCGGGGAAATCCTTGCCGATCTGGTCAGTAACAATGACCGATGTCACTCCGCGTTCACCCAGACCCTTGGCGAAACTGCGAAACGCCTGTTCGGATGGGGTGACGCCAAGACAGCCGACGCGGTCACCGGAAAACAGGACAATGCCGTCATGGGGGATCACGTCAGCGACTTCGCCCGCGATGGTGTCAAAAGCGGCAAACAGGTCCGCCCCGGTCGAGACGCGACCAACCATGTTATTGTGCAGGGCGCGGGCGCGGCTGGCCTGGGTCCGCTCGATATCAAGATCCTTGTCGGCCAGATCATATGAAAACAGCTGGCTAAGAAGCTCCAGCTGGCTGCGCACCGCCTGTGAGACAACAAAGGGCGCGCGATGGTGGCAGGCGATCAGGCCCCACAACTTGCCATGCCGCAGGATGGAAATCGACATCGACCCGGCAACATCCATGTTGCGCAGATATTGCAGATGGATCGGGGACACCGCACGGGTTGTTGCCAGCGACAGGTCAAGCGGGGTCGCTTTCGCCTCTTGTGTGGCATGGATCGGGTGCACGGTCCCGTCCACATCCCCGATCAACCGCAGGATATTGCGGGTGTATAACGCACGCGCCTGCGGCGGAATGTCCCCCTCGGGAAAGCGTAGGCCCAGAAATGACTCATACCCCAGCTCAACCGCCTCGGCGATGACCGCGCCGGAATAATCGTCCTGAAACTGGTACATCATCACCCGGTCGAACCCGGTCAGCGCCTTGACAACCCGCACCGTCTGCTGTGCCGCACGCAGCATCGTTGGCTGCGACTTGATCCGGCTGAACAGGGCCTGAAGCTGTCCCAGCGTGTCGGGTTCCGCGGCCTTGATGCGCGGCTCGAACTCAAAAATATTCAGCCCGTCATAGCTGTGGGCCGCCACGTCGCAAATCCGCCCGTTGTCCAGCACGTCGATGCCAAACAGCCGCGCCGGAATGGTGGTTTCGCCACGCGATTGCAGCTTGCTGCGCATGCAGTGCACGACCTCGCTGGGGAAGATGTCGACAAAGGGCCGGCCCAGGATCTTCTCGGCCCGCAGCCCCAGGATATCTGCCGTATTTGCGCTGGCATGGCTGACCGACCAATCCCGTGTCAGCGCAATCAAGCAGCCATGGTCCTGCACCGCCCCGGGAATGTGAATGGGCTCCTGTGCGCAGTTGGTCAGATCGACAGCAGATTGTGCGTCACGCATATTGGGTGCGCTCTGGCAAGGCGCTGTCGGCGCAGGCCGTAAAGTGTTTGAAAATGGCGATGGCGTCTTGGCAGACCTGTTCGGCAAGCTCACAGTCCGCCGGGATTGACTGCAACTTGTCGCAAAGAGCGCCCCATGCCCCCCGGATCACAGGTTGTCCAAAATAATGGTGGGCGCGTTTGGAAACGGCAGAGGCCCCCTTGGCCCAGCGTGCAGCCAGAACCTGTGTGCCCAGCCGCGACCCCTCGACCACATAACGCACCGCCAACCGGTCAGGGGCGCAGGGTACGGCGCGCATCGGTGCCGTTGGCGGGGCGCCCAGAACGGTCAGATCCGCGGCCAGCAATTGTGCTTGAACGGCCGCTTCGGGGCATGTCACCGCATAGGGCGCAAATCCGTCATAGTTGATCTGCAGGAAAATCCGAAGGTCATCGGGATGGGTCAGATCAAGCTGGGCAAGCCGGTCATCAAGTCCTTGATGCGCCTGTCTTGTCTGCAGGCGCAGCATCGCCCTCAGGTTGTTATTTGCAGGCACGTATGTTCTCCAGAACTGAAAGCGAATGTCCCGCCTTCAGATCAGGGCAGGTCGCAGTTGATGAACGTCACCACTTTGGTGTGGCGATAATCACATCGTTCGCAGATCGCATCAAGTCGAGAATTTAGGTATCTTTCATAAGCGCTTAGCGCCCAAGTTTCCGCGCAATGCTCTCTGAAAGGCGCAACAGGGCCTGTGCCTGCGCATCAGCGACGGCCGCCGGTTCTGTGCTGGCCAAGGGGATTGCAATGTCAAACGGCGTTGATGAATTGCGAAAATCAATCCCGTCACCACCGACATAGAATTGCCCGCTCAGGTGGAACTGCCCATCAGCCCGTGCGACCATATCCGACACCCGGATGTCGATGTTGACGTCAGGCAGGCCGGGGAAGGGCCACGGCTCCGGTCCGACGGTCGCTGACAGGATCTCATCAAGATGGCTGGCGATCTTCAGGGTCACCGCCCGGTCGGGCAAATCAGCCCATAGCAACTCTCCGGTTGAGGTGATGACACCAGGGGCGGTTTCGACGGCCAGTTCCTCAGCTGCGGCATAGGCGGGCAGGGATACGGTCTGCACCAGTGCGGATCCAACCAGAGCGCGCAGTTTCAGATCCGACGTCACCGGTGGATAGGCAATCCGTGTTGTCGTGCCCGAACAGGCCACAAGAACAGCAAGGGCCAGCGTGCCAATTAATCGTCGTTTCATATCAGCGCCCTGTCAGCAAGGAATTGGGGTTGCGTTGGATCGCCCGCGCCAGCGCA
This sequence comes from uncultured Paracoccaceae bacterium, assembly GCA_947502145.1. Lineage (GTDB taxonomy): Bacteria > Pseudomonadota > Alphaproteobacteria > Rhodobacterales > Rhodobacteraceae > CANMYO01. The sequence goes on from CANMYO010000002.1 coordinate 151,918, forward strand.
GACACGGCGTCAGCGGCCTCCTGGATGTCACGCAGGGTCGAAAGCGTTTCAGCGTTGAAGCGAGACCGTTCGCCAAAAGACTGCACCACCGCGTCGGTCTGCGCAACCAGCGCCGTTGCGCGGGCCGACAGGGCCGGCAGCGATGCGGCGGCCTCTTCGATGGCGCGCGCGGCATCCGCGGCAGAGGCAAGGGCCGCATTCACGTTCTCCACTGCGCCGCCTTCGCGCACGTCCGCGAGGAACAACGCCATTTCATCCAGCGCACTGGCCAGCGACGCAGGCAAATCCCGGGTTTCGTCTGCCGCGACCAACGCGTTGATGCTGTTCAGTGTCGCGGTGGCCTCGGCCACAAGGGTATCAAGCTCCAGCGCGTTGGTCTTGGCGGCAAGCGATTCCAGTTCGGCGGTGATGCCCGGCAGGTTGGCCGAGGCGGTTTCAATGCTGGCGGCTGCGTTGTTGGCACTGTTGACCGCAGCGGCCAATTGGGCGCTGATGTCGGCCTCATCCAGAGCTGTGATAATTCCGTTCAGCCGCGTCACGACACCGCGCAGTTCTGCAGGCATGGCAGCAATATCCTCTGATGCGATCAGGGTGCGTCCTTCTTCGATCAGCGCGGTCAGCGCAGCAGGGGCCTGCGTGAATCCTTCCGAGACGATCAGCGCCTCGATACCATCCAGCGTTGCCGTGGCCTCTGTGACCAGCCCTTCAAGCTCCAGCGCAAGCGTTTTTTGCAAAAGTGCGTCGACCTGTTCCGTCAGCCCTGGCAACGCGGCAGAGGCGGTCTCGAGGTTCGTCATCGCAGTGCCTGCGCTGTCAACGACGGTGCCGATACGTGCCACAAGGTCCGCCTGTTCTGCGCCCGAGACGATCGCGTCCAGGTCGGCGACAATCGCGCGCAGTTCGGCAGGAATCGCCTGCACGTCGTCTGACCCGACCAGTGCGCGGGCCTCCTGCAGCAGCGCGACAACCTCGTCGGGTGCGCTGCGTATGCCCTCGCTGCGGACAACCTGCTCAACACTGTCCATCAGATCAACGGCGCCTGACATCAGCTCTTCGATGGGCAGGGCATTGATCCGCGCCAGCACGCTTTGCGCCTCGTCCGCGACATCGGTGATGGCATTATCGGTCGTTGGAATGATCGGGTAGGGGTCACCGCCAAGGTCGACGAAATTCGCCATGCTGTCAGGGACTTCCAAAAGCTGCACGTTCAGCGCGCCGGACAGGATATTGCCCGTGACAAGGCGCGCGCGCAAGCTGCGCTGGCGCACCAGATCGGCAATGAATGCCAATGCTTCGTCCGGTGTGGCTTCCTCACCCAGGCCAAGCCGCCCCGGTTCAATCGCCAGAACCGTGCGCAACTGCACCATCGGGCCTTCATCTGAATCAACCGCAACCGCGCCTAGGTCGATCACCTCGCCAATGCGGATGCCCTGGAACCTGACCTCAGACCCGACCGCAAGCCCGTTCACCGACCCGTCAAACAGCACGGACATCGTCAGGCGCGGCAGATCGGGGTCATTGAACAGGCTGCTGCGCGCGGTCTGTTCATCGTCAAACAGATCAAAGATCTGCCCATCCCGCACCGCACGTCCGCCCGAAACGACCGTGTCAAATGCGATCCCGCCTTCAATCAGCGAGGCGATCGAACTGACATCCAGATCAAGCCCGTTGGCCCCAAGCGACACACTGAACCCCGACGTATCCCAGAACCGGGTATTGGTCGTGATCCGGCGGTCATAGGGGCTTTCGATAAAGGCCGACACTGTAACCGTGCGACCATCAAACGCCAGCCGCGGGGTTTCAAGATATCCGACCTGGATCCCCTTGTGCAGGATCGGGGCGCCGGTGGTCAACGAACTGCCGTCTGTCGTGCGTAACACAATCTCTGTGCCGCGCTGACCAGCACGGGTCAGGGGCGGCTCCTCAAGCCCGACAAACTCGAACTGCTGGACCTGTGGATCGGTGTTCCAGTTGCCTTCGATATAGACGCCCGACAGCACGGTATCGAGCCCGGAAATCCCGCGCACTGACACGTTTGGTCGCACCACCCAGAACTGCGCATCCGCATCCAGAAATGGCGCGACCGTTTGGTCGATACGGGCCGTGACAATGACAACATCCAGCCCTTCCGCGAACTTCACGCCCTCAACCCGCCCCACGGTGACATCCCGATATCGGATTTCGGTTTCTTCCGCTTTGATGCCAGAGGCGTTCTCAAAGTAGATTTCAATTTCTGTGCCCTGGTTGGCGTAGTTCTGAAAAGCCACAAACAGCGACACGGCCAGCGCGATCAGCGGCACAAGCCAGACCAGCGACAGCCGGCCGATCAGGCTGCGCTGACCGCGCCGGACGTCAAGCGGTTGAGGTTCGGAAGTCTCGCTCATGCAGGGGTCCTGTCCGCGTCCCAGATTAGTCGCGCATCAAAACTCTGCGCCGATAACATGGTGAATATCACCGACAGCGCAAAGCTGACAGCGGCAATTCCCGGGTTGACCGTTGCCACGGTGTTCAGTTGCACGAGTGCTGACAGGATTGCGACGACAAAGACGTCAATCATCGACCAGCGACCGATAAATTCAACAATATCATATAGTTTGTGCCGGTTGTGCATGTTGATTTCAGACCGCAGCTGCACGCTCAGCGCAAGGTAGGTGATCGCGATGAACTTGCCCACCGGGATCAGGATCGATGCGACAAACACAATCGCGGCGATTCCGTAGTTGTCGTGATGCACGAGTTCGACGACGCCCCCCAAAATGGTGGATTCGCTCTTGTCGACCAGCGTGCTGGTCTTCAGCATCGGGTAAAGGTTGGCCGGGATAAAGGTAATGATCCCCGCAATCAGCCAGGCCCAGACCTTTTGCAGACTTTGTTCATCGCGACTGCGCAATCGACCATGGCAGCGCTTGCAGGTCTTAGCGCCGCAGTCATGGACTTGTCCGCAGCGTCGGCAGGCGACATAACCTGCTTCGCGGGCTGTGGTCAGCCGTTGTCCAGTGCTTCCCATATCGCATACCGATTCATCATTTGATCCTTGAGCACGGTGATCACCACAAGCCCGGCAAAAGCCCAGAACGCAGGGCCAACGGTGACCGTGGCAAGGCCTGCCACCTTGATCAGCGCCACCGTGACACCAACCATGAAAATTTCGCCCATCGCCCAGGGGCGCAGGGCTTCGGCCAACCCAAATGCGGCCTTTGCGCCGCTATGCGGTCGCCCGCCCCGTGCCAGCGGGCCAAGTGCGTAGATTATCGCGCCCAGCCGTAGCAGCGGCAGAATGATAATGAACAGCGCCACCAGAATCGCCAGCGGAAAGGCCAGCCCGGTATTAAACGCCATGATCGCATTGATCACGCTGGTCGCGTTGTGATTGCCCGCAACGTCCAGATCCAGAAACGGAAAGCTGATTGCGGCCAGCATTAGCACGAAGGCCGTCAATGCCAGGCTGATCACCCGCGCCATTGCCTGCGGCTGAGCGGTCAAAAGCACGGCATGGCAGCGTTGGCAGGCCGCGGTTGCGCCATCGGGTAGGACCTCGGCCCGGTGCAACGTATCGCAATGCGGACATGCGATCAGGGCATCAAGGGTGTCTTGTGACGTCAAGGCGCAAATCCGAATGAACGCCGGTCACAGTGCCGGCAGGCTCAATATAGGGCTTTGCTGCACCAGCTACAAAGGGGGCGGCGCAAATCAATGAGGTTCGGGTAAAATGATGTGAAAGCGCCGCTTTGAATGGCAATCCTCAGTCACTTTCACCCAGAATGATATCGCAGGGCAAGGCCTTGGCAATGACCCGCTCAGCGTTGGGGATGTCATTGCTTTCGGCCCGTCGGGTGGCAACTGCGCGGGAATAATTCAACGACAGCCAGCGCTGGATCAGCCGCGAGCGTAACTGCGGCATCGGCGTATCAACGCGCGCCGTCAGGTCCCATAGCGGGGCAAGGAACTCCCATGGGGCCTCTTCGAACATCAGGTAGTTGCCCTCCACGATCACCACCTGGCAATTGGCCGGCACGCAGATGGCTGCCGCGACTGACAGGTCGCGCGCGCGGTCAAATGCCGGGGCAAATACTTCAACATTCTCTTTCAAACGATTGACAAGGTTGATGAAACCAATGGCGTCGAATGTCTCGGGCGCGCCCTTGCGGGGGTATAGGCCCCGCGCTTCGAGGATCGCGTTGTCCAGGTGGAACCCATCCATCGGGACCACAACCGTCGCCACCTTCTGCAGGTTCAGCCGCCGCGCCAGTTCGCCGGCAAGCGTAGACTTTCCACTTGCCGGTGCGCCAACGACGCCCACCAGAACGCGGTCCTGGGTTGCGCATAATTCGTGCACACGCTCTGCCAGCGTGTTGACGTGCATTGTGATGTCTTGCACCTGTAACCTGCTTTTGTTGTTCGTCTTTTTTCCAACGCTATCCAGCGTTATCCCCCCGTGCGAGTCGAAAATGATTCAACTGTGAAATTGGGCAAACCTTGGCGCGGCGGCGCAACTGCCCTAGCTTACCGGAATGACGACTATGCCCCCTGATCCCCCCAAGGCTTGGTATCTGCGCCTGTGGCGACTGCTATATAGTGTCTGGAACACGGCCAGCGACCGGCACATCGGGTTGATCGCTGCAGGTGTTGCATTTTTCGGCATTTTTGCAATTTTCCCCGCGATCACGGCCATTATCGCGATATTCGGGCTCTTGGCGGACCCGGTTGTCGTGGTGCAGCAGCTGGAACTGATGCGCGACATCATTCCCGAACAGACCTATCTCTTGTTTGTCGGTCAGATGGGGCGGCTTCTTGCGGCGCGCACGGATGCGCTGGGGCTGGCGACGCTGATTTCGATTCTGTTGGCGTTCTGGGCTAGCCGAGCAGGGGTCGCAGCACTGATGGGCGGACTGAATGCAATTGCCGGACGACCGGCGCGGCATTGGTTCAAGCAGATTGTCGTCGCCTTGACGCTGACCTTCTGTCTTGTTGCGCTTGCAGTCGTTGCGATGATGGCGGTGATCGTCGCGCCAATCGTGCTGGCCTTTGCGCCGCTTGGCGACACCAGCGTGTTGGTGCTTGAAGGCGTGCGTTGGTGTGTGGCGCTCTTTGTGCTCTTTTCCGCGCTCAGCCTGCTGTATCGTTTTGGTCCCAACCAGCGCGGCGCGCGCATCCGGTGGTTCACGGTTGGGGCGGTCACTGTTGTTGTGCTGTGGATCGGCGCCTCTGCAGGGCTCTCCTACTACCTGGGAAACTTTGCCAGTTATAACGAGGTCTACGGATCGCTTGGCGCGGTCATCGGGATGCTGTTGTGGCTTTACCTTACGGCATATCTGATCCTGCTGGGCGCGGCGCTGAACCTCGAGGTGCACGGAAAAGTCGCCGGAGATTCCGATCCCGCCGCCGAATAGGGTCAGTTTCACCAAATGTGTCACAAATAGGGCGCAACTTTGGCGATTTTCCCCCGAAATTTTTCTAGAAATAGTGATTCGGACCAGATACGGTAGTCGCAATCAAAATGGACACAGCCCCATGATGGGCGTGCAAAGAGGCGGAGCAGTATTATGTCAGCGATTGATTTCGTTGTCCGTGGGGATGCGGGCGTGGTTGAGCGTGGCGCGGTCTCAGGATCGGGCAGCATTGTTGCAGCAGCGGATCAGGATATTTCCCTGAACCTGCAGCGCAGTCACATTCTTTCTTACACACGGCAGGGGCAGGCGCTCCAGATCACTTTGGTTGATGGTCAGGTGATCACGATCGAGGGGTTCTTTTCGCCAGATGGCGTTGCCGAAAACCAGCTTTTCATCTCGTCCAGCGGCCAGTTGGCCGAAGTTCAGCTCAGCGCCTCGGACGGCAATCTGTTCTTTGCGCAATATGTGGACGCCGACAGCTTTGGCAAATGGTCACCGGATGATGACCTTTATTTCGTGCAGGCCGCCGATCTGCCCCTCGCCGGGGTAGAGCCCGCGACAGAGGCGGGGATGCTGGGCGTACCCCTGATGGCCGGCCTGAACGGGCTGGGCCTGGGTTTGCCCCTTGCGGCAGCTGGCGGCGCTGCGGTGCTTTTGGGTGGCGGCAAAGGCGACAAGCCGGTTGATGACGTCAAAACCGTCGGTGGCGGGGGGGGAACTGATCCCGATGGTCCCAGCACCCCGGACGAAGTTGACCCCGATGTTGACCCCGTTGGCCCACCCAGCGTAGCGATCACCGGCGGGACAAAGTCCCAGGGCCATACCGTCAACGCCGAGGATCACGCCGATGGCGTCGAGATTACGGGCACCGGTACACCGGGCGTGTCCGGCACCATCACCGTGGGGGATGTGACCAAGGACATCACCGTTGACGCAGATGGCAATTGGACCGCCACCTTTACCACCGACGAAGTGGATGGCGGCGAATACGAACAAAATGTCACCGTGCAGGTCAGCGACGGCGGCGGCAGCGCCTCTGCCACCGATGTTCTGGTCGTGGATACTTTCACAACCGTCAGCTTTGATGCCTCAACCGTCGAGGGTGACGGCACGGTCAATCACGCCGAGGAAAGCGATGGCGTGACGCTCACCGGCACGACGCAGGCTGGTTCCAGCGTTGTGGTCAGATTTGGCGGCGTTGAATATGATGCTACAGTCTCAGGCACCAGCTGGTCGCTTGACGTGTCATCCGGCGTTTTTGCGCAGGGTGAATATGATGTCGACATCACCGTCACCGCGACAGATGAACACGGCAATACCGCCACGACCACCGATACGTTGTCCATTGACACGATTACCGATGTCACGCTGGACACCAGCGCCGCAGGCGGCGACGGCACGGTGAACGCGGTTGAACACGCCAACGGCGTCACCGTTGTTGGCACGGCAGAGGCGCATGCCACCGTCGTTGTCACCATGGGCACGGCCAGCACAACGGTGAAGGCCGACGCAAACGGAGATTGGACCGCCAATTACACCACGGCGCAGGTGCCAACGGGCGAACTGGACGTACCGGTCAAGGCGGTCTCGACCGATCTGGCGGGCAATACCGCCACGGCCACCGGCACCGTCACAATCGACACCGAACTTGACGTTACGGTTGAAACCGCCGGTGTGGAAACAGACGGTATCGTCAATATGGTTGAACGGGCCGATGGCGTGACGTTGACCGGCACCGCGGATGCGGGCGCGCAGGTCAAAGTGGTGTTTGAAAACGGCGTGCGCACCGTGACCGCAGATGGCAACGGGACATGGTCGGCTGATTTTGCGGCCAGCGAAATCCGCTCCGGCAATGTTGAGGTCGGCGCACCTGTGACCGTGACCGCCACCGATGACGCGGGCAATGTCGCGACAACTTCCGGCACCGTTCAGCTTGATACCTACGTCAACCGGCTGGCCAGCTCTGGCGTGGTCGAAGGCGACGATGTGGTCAATAACGTCGAGGCCAGCGATGGCATCGTGTTACGCGGCGTGGTCGAACAAGGGTCTTCGGTCAACGTCACCTTCGAAGGTGTGACCCACGCTGCCGCGGTCGCCGCTGACGGCACATGGTCAGTGGGCTTTGCTGCGGATGAGATTCCGCAAGGAACCTATATCGCCAACGTCCAGATTGATGCGACAGATGCGGCGGGCAACACCGCCAGCATCACCGATACATTCCAGGTTGATACCGATGCGCCCGACGCACCCGATATCGAAGGGTTCTATCGCGGCAATGACGGGATCGAGATGGTCGGCGTTGGGACCACTGAAACCAACCTGCATTTCCACGAATACGAAGAGGGCGGCGACACCGCCACCGCGCTGGATGCCAGCGTCATCAGCTCAAATGCGGTGCGATCGAACTACCTCTTTGACGGGGCGCATTCCGTGCCAAACGGCAGCCAGATCGTTGTCACCGACCGCGATGATGCAGGCAACACGAACTCAACCCTGTTTGTGACCGATGACATCACCAGCAGCACGGTTGATGTGACCGCCGGGGCGCTTGACCAGTTTAACGTCGGTGCGATCAACCTTGAATTTGCTGAAGAATCCGAACTGACACTGACCGTCGCGGATCTTGAGGCGATGTCCCGGAACGACAATACGCTGATCATTCATGGCAGCACGGACGATAGTGTAACGCTTGATGGTGCGGCAACGGCAGCAGGCCAGACCACCATCGATAACAAGACTTACGATGTCTACACCGTTGGCAATGATGGCGGTCAGCTGATCATCGACGAAGACATCAGCTTTACCTCTTCGGTGGTCTAAGCAGCAACACGATATGACCCGGGGCCGGCAACGACCGGCCCCGTTTCGCCCAAGCGACAATAATAAATATCCGGGGCAAAAACGGTGGCAGGACAGGCATATCTACGGGGAACAGGTGCGCTTTGCGTCCTGATGGGGCTGACGGCATGTATGGGGGGCGATGGTGCGGATGTGACCCGCTCTCCGATGTCGCTGCTGGGTGGCGCACAGGCGCAATCTGCCGCACCAGCGCTGCAATCAAGCGAAAGCTCTGACATTATCAACGGTCTGATCGACCGGCAGTCCGTGCTGGGGGCTGGGCCTTACGCGCAGGTGTCCGATGCGGTGCTTGCCGCCAACGCCCGCGCGGCAGAGGCGGAGTTGCGCGCCGCAAAGCTGCGGGCAGAGGCGCGGGCGACAAACTGGCTGCCGACACTTGGTCCGAATGTCTCGCTCACCTCGCTCGGTGATGTCGTGACCAGCATTGTTGTTGATGCAGTGCTATTCGACAACGGCCGCAAGAAGGCAGAGCGCGACTACGCCGCCGCGGATGTTGAGGTCGCCGCCGTCGCACTTGCACAGGACACCAACCAGCGTGTGCTGACGGGCCTTGATCTCTACCTCACTGCGCAGGCCGCGCGGGACCGGGCAGGCGTGAATGCTGCGGCGATGGCGCAGATGGAACGCTATGCCTACATCATGTCCGAGCGGGTCAGGGGGGGTGTGTCCTCCCGCGTCGATCTACAAATCGTGCAGCAAAAGCTCAACCAGATGCAGGCGCAGATGTCGTCAGACAAAGAGGCCGCGACAACCGCGCTGGCCGAACTGGCCGCGATGTCCGCCGCACCGATTGACGGGATCACCGGCATCAGCCCATTGCGCACGGAACTGACCGCGCAGCCGCTGAGCGTGCTGAAGGCCCGCGCCGAAGCCACCCGTGCAATTGCCGAGGCAAAAGCCGCGGGCGCCGGGCTATTGCCCAGCCTGACCGCGTCGGTCAATCAGGACGGTGACGCGGGGCTCAACCTTGGCGGAACCGGGCTTGGATTTGGCACTGGCGCATCGCTGAAAGCGCTTGAAGAACAGCAGGCAGCCGCCAATGCCCGGATCGGGCAGGTGCAAGAGGACGCCAACCGCAATCTGCGCAGCCTTGAGGCCGAACTCGCCTCGCTACAACGGCAGGAACTGCAGGCCCAGACGCTGGCACAGCAGGCCGCGGCCAACTTTGAAATCTATGCCGCACAGCAACGCGAGGGCACAAGGTCCGTGCCCGAGGTTGTGGGCCTGTTTGAAACCAAGGTGCGCACTGAACGCGAAGCCGTGGCGCTGAAGTATGACGTGGCCCGTGTGGCGCTCAAGATCGCGGCGACACGCGGCGTGCTGGTAGATGGGGACAAGATATGACCGGACCCGTCGTCGCCTTTGACATCAATGCCTCACGCGGGGCCAAGTTTTCGCGGATCGCAGAGGCTGAAATCGAACAGGCAGTTGCGGCCAATACACCGCAACCCGCACCGATCCAGACCCGCGATGTGCCAAAGTTCACCGCGCAGGCGCAGAACCGGGCCGAGATTGCCGCCGTCTATGCCGGTGTGCTGGGCGTGAACCTGCAAAAAACCGACATTCTGGAAAACCTGACCACCGACGCCGAGGGTCTGACCAGCCAGGCGATTGCCGCAGCGCTGACCGGGGCGGGACTCGTCGCCAAGGTGGCCAAGGCGCGCCCGCCGCGCCCGGCGATGTGGCCAGCGCTGGCGGTCATGACCTCTGGTCAGGTGGTGCTGGTGCTGCGTCAGGATGATGACGCGCTCACCGTCTATGACGCCACGCAGCCCGACAATCAGACTGAGGTGCCACTTGCCGAATTTGTCCCGGTGTTCTCTGGCCAGATCATCCGCGCTGACGTGGGGCTGGACGAACTCAACCGCCGCCATGCGACCGCCGGGGCCAAGCAACATTGGTTCTGGGGCGAAATCAGCAAGTTCCGCCGGGTGATCTTTGAGGTCGCGCTCGGGTCTTTTGTGGCCAACCTGCTGGCCGTTGCCGTGGCGCTGTTTTCGCTACAGGTCTATGACCGCGTGATCCCGCACCAATCCACCGCAACGCTTTGGGTGCTGGCCATTGGTGCAGGTCTTGCGATGTTGCTTGAGGCCTTCCTGCGCATTGCCCGTGCCCGTCTGATGGACGGGGCGGGGCGGCGTGTGGAACTGCGGATTCAGTCGCTCCTGATGGATAGACTGCTGGGCATGCGCGCCGGACAGCCGGGGCAGACGCCCTCAGGCACCTTTGCCGCCGTGCGGGAGTTCTCCGCCATTCGCGAATTTTTTACCGCCTCGACCATCGGCACGCTGACCGATCTGCCATTCATCGTGCTGTTTCTCGCACTTGTCGCTTCGATAGGCGGCAATGTCGTCTGGGTGCTGTTTGCGGGCGGCATCCTGATGGTGCTGCCATCCTTCTTCATGCAGAAAAAGATGATGGCGCTGACGTTGGCGACGCAGGGGGCCAGCACCAAATCCAGCCGTCTGCTGCACGAGGCGATCTACGACGCGGACACGATCAAGGCGCAACGGGGCGAAGAACGCTTTCGCCGGATCTGGGGCGAGTTGACCGCATTGTCATCGCTGGCCACCTCGGAGCAGCGCAAATTGTCCACCACACTCACGTTCTGGTCGCAGGGCGTTCAACAAGCGACCTACGTGGCCGCCGTTGTTGTGGGCACCTTCATGGTGTTTCAGGGCAGCTATACAGTGGGCACAATCATTGCCGTGGGCATTCTGACCAGTCGCACATTGGGGCCGCTGACCGGTCTTGCGGGCACAATGGCCCGCTGGGCAAACGTCAAGGCCGCACTTGAAGCGCTTGATCAGGTGGCAGATGCACCCCAGGACGTCGAGGCGGACCGCACATATCTGCGCCGTGAAACGCTGCAGGGTGGCTATGAACTGCGCGAGCTTGGCTATTCTTACGATGCGGACGCAGGGCGCACGCTTGATATTCCCGCGCTGGACATTCCTGCCGGTCAACACGTGGCGATCCTTGGCACCAACGGGTCCGGTAAATCGACGTTGCTGAAGGTGCTGTCGGGGCTGCATCAGCCAACCTCTGGCCGGGTGCTGATAGATGGCGTCGACATGGGGCAGGTCATGGCCCGCGATCTGCGCCGCTCAATCGGATATCTCAGCCAAGAGGTGCGGCTGTTTGCCGGCACCTTGCGCGACAACCTCAACCTGACCCTGCTGGAACGCGATGACGCGCGGCTGGTGGCGGCGCTTGATTTTGCCGGGCTTGGCCCCTTTGTCGCCAACCACCCCAAGGGGCTTGATCTTGAAATCCGCGATGGTGGCGAAGGCCTCTCCATCGGGCAGCGCCAGTCCATTGGCTGGGCGCGTCTTTGGCTGCAGGACCCCAAGGTCTGCCTGCTGGATGAACCCACCGCGGCACTTGATCAGACGCTTGAGGCAACGCTGGTCAGCCGCCTGCAAAGCTGGCTCAAGGGGCGCACCGCGATCATCGCAACCCACCGGGTCCCAATCCTGCAACTGACCGATCGGGTCACGATCCTGCAAAACGGCAGGCTGGCCGTTGATGGGCCGCGCGATCAGGTGCTGGCGCATATGAAAAAACAGAAGAAGGCAAGCTGATGGCCACGATCGACGCAGAGTTTTCAGGCAAGATGCGTGGCCCCTCGATGACGGTCTGGCTGGTCGGTGCCACGGTGTTGATCTTCATGTTCTGGGCAAAGTTTGCATGGATCGACGAAATCGTCCGCGCTCCGGGCGAAGTGGTCAGCGCTTCGCGCCCCCAGATCATTCAGAACCTCGAGGGCGGGATTCTGGCAGAATTGCTCGTCGGGGAAGGCCATGTCGTGCAGGAAGGTGACGTGCTGGCCCGGTTGCGGGGCACGCAGTTCTCCACGAATGTGGCGGAACTCGAAGACCAGGTGATCGCCGCCGAAATCCGACGTCTGCGGCTCGAGGCGGAAATTGCCGGAGCTTTCGACTTTGACGTCTCGCCCGAAATTCTGGCCCGCAGCCCTGCGATTGTTGCCTCTGAACGGGCGCTTCTGGCGGCGCGTCAGGGGGATCACGCCAGCAAGGTGGACGGCGCGCGGCAGGTCTTCAACGAGACGGCGCGCGAACTGGCCGCGATGGAAGACATGTACGCCCGTGAGATCGTCTCGTTGCTGGAAACGACCCGCGCCCGCAAGGCCCATGCGGATGCCCAGACCAAATTGAACGAGATCATCACCGGGGCAGAGCTTGAGCGCGCCAGCGCCTATTCCGAAACGCTGCAATCCATCGCGGCCCTCGCGCAGGATCTGCGCGGTGCCAATGATCAACTGCAACGCACGGTGATCCGGGCGCCGATGCGCGGCATTGTCAACAACCTTGGCGTGACCACCATTGGCGGTGTGATCCGCCCGGGCGAAGAGATTTTCCAAATCATTCCGCTGGACGACGAACTTTTTGTCGAAGCACATGTGAAGCCCGCCGACATTGCCAACGTGGTGCCGGGACAACAGGCCACGATCAAGCTGTCCGCCTATGATTATACGGTCTACGGCAGTCTGGCCGGACAGGTGCAGTTCATCTCGGCAGATACATTCAAGGACGAACGCCGCGCGGATGACGGCGCGCATTACAAGGTCACGCTCAAGGTTGACATGACCGCGCTTGACGCACGCCAGCAGCGCATCCAGATCCGCCCGGGGATGCAGGCCGCCGTTGAATTGCACACTGGCGAAAAGACCGTGTTGCAATATCTGACCAAACCGCTTTACCGCAGCCGCGAGGCCCTGCGCGAACCTTGACCGTCCGCGGTGCTTGGGTCACCTTGCGTGCATTGATTAATTGCATTTGAGGCTTCGCAATGGCCACCTGGAAAGAACATGTCGTGTGGCAGGCGCCGCACAGTATCCACGAACTTGTGCATGGGCCGCAGGGCCGCAGGGTGATTCCCACCGACCGCGGTTTTTATGCCTTTGTCGACGGGGCAACGCGGCCCTCTCCTGATCGGTGTCTTTATGTGGGCATCGCCGCGGGCAAGACCGGCCTTTACGGGCGGCTTGGATCCTACCTGCGCACCAGCGTGACGGTTGGCAAGGCAAGCAGCATGAAACATCAGGGCAAGAAACGCCTGTCATTTGCCCGTATCCGTGGCGTTGATGCCACCGGGACAGCTGCCGCCAATACCCCGGTCAACGACAAATCCATCCACGTTTGCTGGGCGATTGCGCCATTCGATTTCGACTCCGCCTCAAAGGGCAAAAACGAACGCGAATTCGCCTATATGCTGGAACGGGCGCTGATTGATTTCTATCGCCCGCTTTACAACACTGCCGACTGGGACCGGTACAACGACTTTGACCTTGAGGACGACGCCGGGTTCTAGGACAGGGCGGCAACCGCCTGCGCCAGGGCGGCGCGAAATCCGCCCAGATCATCAATCCGGCCCTTGCCGTCATGGATCACAACCGGATGGCCACGACGGCTTGCGCCGCCATGCAGCATCAGGTTGTCGATCATGTCAAAGTTTTCGACCAGCTGCCCTTGTGCGTCGCGGTGACTGCCGTCGGGCAAGGGCAGGGTCAGCCGGTCGGCGCTGACCCGGTCGAAATAACTGCGCGCGTCATTGGTGTAGCAGAACACCGGCTTGCCCGACGCGGCGAGAAACCCCAGCTCATACGCGGTGCCCGCATCGGCGCTGATGCCACGAAATGGTGTCAGGTTCACGATCGCCGCATCCGCGCGGGTCATCAGCCCTTCGTCCACACCCGAAATAAATTCGCCCTGCTGCAGTGGGGGCAGGTGCCTGGGCACATCCGCATCTCCCGGTGTCAGCGGGGTGAAACCGGCGGCGCGGACAAGGTCAGATTTCGCCGCCAGAACCGCTGCGGCATCAGCCAGAAAGACGTCCGGCCCGGCCAGATAAAGGCCAAGCGTCATAGCCCGAGCACCATCGCACAAAGCGCCAGCGCCGCCGGTACCGTCTGAAAATGCAGCGCCCTGCGCAGACCGCTCAACGCGCCGACAATGCCCGCCACCGCAACACAGATCAGCAGAAAGATCACCATGCCGGCAATGCCGCTGATCAGCCCAACCAGCAGGCCCGCCGCCAGAAACCCGTTATATAACCCCTGATTGAACGCCAACGCCTTGGTCTGCGCGGCAAACTCAGGGGTGGTGCCAAAGATCCGCCGTCCGCGTTTGGTCTCCCAAAGCAGCATTTCAAGCGCGGTGATATAGGCGTGGATCGCGGCCACCAGCAGCGTCAGAACAATGGCAATCATCGAGACCTCTCTCTTGGGTTGCGGCTCATACCTGACCGCCGGCAATCTGGATTGTCTGCCCGTTCACACTGCGCGCGCCGTCTGAACAAAGCCAAAGCGCGGCGGCAGTGATCTCATCAACCTCAAGCAGTTTGCGGTGACGGTTGCCCGCAGCAATGGCCGCACGGGCGCCGTCACGGTCGGTGTCGTGCCGCCTCATCAGGCCCGGTATCTGCGCGGCCACGATATCGGTGTCCACATATCCGGGGCAAAGCGCGTTGAATGTCACCGGTCTGCGCATGTATTCCTCTGACAGGCCCCGGATCAGCCCGATCACCCCATGTTTTGCCACGGTGTATGGAACTGCGCCCTTCAGACCCCGGACCCCGGCGATGGAGCTGACAACAATCATCCGGCCTGCCATCTCGGGGGGCAGCGTGGCCAGCGCGGCCTGAAAGGTCAAAAAGACCCCATCCAGGTTGATCGCCATCATCTGCCGCCATTGCGCGAGTGTCGTGTCACCAAAGGCACCGCCGGTGGCGATCCCGGCATTTGCAATGCAGATCTGCACCGGACCCCGCTCCGTAACGGCGGCGGCAATGCCCGCGCGCACCGCGGTTTCATCGCTGACATCCATCGGCAAAGGGTGCAGGCGCTCCGCCGTGGCAGCAGCCTCCTGCAACACCGCTGCGCGGCGTCCGGTAATCGTGACCTCTGCACCTGCTGCGGCAAGGGCCGTTGCGATGTCCAGCCCGATCCCTGTGCCGCCGCCGGTGACCAGCGCATGTTTGCCCCGATGGTCCATATTGTCCTCTCTTTGGGGGCAGAGTATCCCGTTGTTGCACCGGGACAAGGGAATAACGCGATGAAATGGTTTGACCTTCCACCGATCTGGCTGCTGGCATTTGCAATTGCCGCGTGGTTCAGCCGGACGATCCTGTCGTTTGGCACCGGGCTGACCTGGGGGCTGGGCACGGCGATGGTCGGGGCAGGGCTGATCCTGATGGCGGCCGCCATTGTGCAAATGCGCCGCCACAAGACCACGGTGGTGCCGCACCGTGATCCTGATGCGCTGGTTTCGACCGGCGTCTTCGGGCTCAGCCGCAATCCGATCTACCTTGCTGATGCCGTAATCCTTGCCGGATTGTCACTGCGCTGGGACGCGCCGCTTGGTCTTTTGCTGGTACCGGCCTTTGTCCGGGTGATCCAGACCCGGTTCATCCACGCCGAAGAGGCGCGGCTGCTGGCGCATTTCCCGGATGCCTTCCCGCAATACGCCCGCAAAACCCGCCGTTGGCTCTGATCAGGTCGGTGTTAGCGTATGGCAGTCCGCTCCTGCGGGGCCCTCGCCTTGTAGATTGGTGTGGCGCGTTATAATGGGGAACTAACGTGACCTTACGAAAGGGGAGAGCTTCGTGAAAATCGGCGCACCAAAAGAAACCTTCGAAGGCGAAGCACGGGTTGCAATGACGCCCGCTTCGGCGAAGGATCTGCAGAAACTCGGGCACGAATGCCTGATCGAAACCGGGGCCGGCGCGCTAGCCGGGTTCTCGGATGCGACCTACAAAGAGGCTGGCGTGAAGGTGGTCAAGACCGCCGCTGCGTTGTTCAAAGAGTCCGATATCGTCGCCAAGGTGCGCCCGCCCTCCGACACCGAGGTCAAGCGCCTGCGCGAAGGTCAGACGCTGATTTCCTTCTTCTACCCCGGCCAGAATGAAAAACTGATGGAGGCCGCCAACAAGAAGGGGGCCACCGTTATCGCCATGGACATGGTGCCACGCATCAGCCGGGCGCAGAAAATGGATGCGCTGTCGTCGATGGCCAATATCGCCGGTTATCGCGCGGTGATCGAGGCAGGCAACAATTTTGGCCGGTTCTTTACCGGGCAGGTCACCGCCGCGGGCAAGGTGCCTCCGGCCAAGGTGCTGGTTGTGGGGGCCGGTGTTGCCGGCCTTGCCGCGATCGGGACATCGACCTCGCTGGGTGCGATCACCTACGCTTTTGATGTGCGCCCCGAAGTGGCCGAACAGGTTGAAAGCATGGGGGCAGAGTTTGTCTTCCTTGATTTTGACGAAGAACAGCAGGACGGCTCCGCCACTGGCGGCTATGCGGCCGTCTCCTCGCCCGAATTTGCCGCAGCGCAGTTGGCGAAGTTTCGCGAAATTGCCCCTGATATGGACATCGTCATCACCACGGCGCTGATCCCGGGACGCGATGCGCCAGAACTCTGGACCGAGGACATGGTCAAATCCATGAAACCGGGCTCCGTAATCGTTGACCTTGCCGCGGAACGTGGCGGGAACTGCAAACTGACGGTCAAGGACGAAAAAATCGTCACGGACAACGGCGTGACGATCATCGGCTACACCGATTTCCCAAGCCGGATGGCGGCGCAAAGCTCGACACTTTATGCCACCAACATCCGTCACATGATGACAGACCTCACTCCTGAAAAGGACGGGGTCGTCAATCACGACATGGAAGACGACGTCATCCGCGGCGCAACCGTGACCCATGCCAAGGCGATCACCTTCCCACCGCCACCACCCAAGGTGGCCGCCATTGCCGCGGCGCCGAAGAAAGAACTTGCCAAGGAACCCACACCCGAAGAACTGCGCGCGAACGAGGCTGCGGCCTTCAAGCAGCAGACCCGCAATCAGGTGACGCTCTTGTCTGTTGGGGCCGCGCTCCTGCTTTTGGTGGGGCTGGTTGCACCGGCCAGCTTCATGCAGCACTTCATCGTGTTCGTGCTGGCGGTCTTTGTCGGCTTCCAAGTGATCTGGGGCGTGGCGCATTCGCTGCACACCCCGCTGATGGCGGTCACAAATGCGATTTCGTCGATCATCATTCTGGGTGCGCTGATGCAGATCGGATCAGGGTCGTATCTGGTCATCCTGTTGGCAGCGCTGTCGGTCTTCATGGCCGGGATCAATATCTTTGGTGGGTTCATGGTGACGCGTCGCATGCTCGCCATGTTCCAGAAATCATAAGCGAGGGCAGGGATTATGGACTTCGGATTTACCACTGCCGCTTATGTCGTTGCGGCTGTTCTTTTCATTCTCGCCCTGGGCGGGCTGTCCAGTCAGGAAAGCGCCAAGCGTGCGATCTGGTACGGGATCGTTGGTATGGCGCTGGCGGTTGTCGCGACGCTGATCGGCCCCGGATCGGGGCTCTGGCTGTTCTCGATCGTGCTGATTGCAGGTGGCGCGGTCATCGGCATGCAGCTGGCCCAACGGGTGCAGATGACACAGATGCCGGAACTTGTGGCTGCAATGCACTCGCTTGTGGGTCTGGCGGCTGTGTTCGTCGGCCTGAACGCACATATCGAAATCGGGCGCGTTGATGCCGCCTTTGCGGCGGCAGGCGAAACCTTCCCGCAGCTTGAATACGGCGCACTCAGCGGCGCGGCCAAGGATGTCGCCGACCAGTTCCGCGGCTTTGCCGCCATCGTTGCCAAAAAGACGGCTGTCGAGATCAATATCCTGCGGGTTGAACTGGTCCTGGGGATCTGGATCGGTGCGGTGACCTTTACCGGGTCTGTCATTGCCTATGGCAAACTGGCTGGCCGGGTGAATTCTGCGGCTGAGAAACTGCCCGGCGGGCATCTGCTGAACATCGCCGCAGCGGCGATTTCGGTGATCAGCCTGTTCTGGTATCTCGGCTCTGGCGGGTTCCTGCCGCTGTTGTTGCTGACGCTGGCGGCGCTGTTTATCGGCTATCACCTGATCATGGGCATCGGCGGCGCGGATATGCCTGTCGTGGTGTCGATGCTGAACAGCTATTCCGGCTGGGCGGCGGCGGCCATTGGTTTCAGCCTTGGCAATGACCTGCTGATCGTTGTTGGGGCGCTGGTCGGCTCATCCGGTGCGATCCTGTCCTACATCATGTGCAAGGCGATGAACCGCAGCTTTGTCAGCGTCATCCTCGGCGGCTTTGGCGGCCCGGCGGGCGAACAGATGGCCGTGGAAGGCGAACAGATCGCGATTGACGCCGACGGCGTTGCTGCTGCGCTGAACGAAGCCGATAGCGTCATCATCATCCCCGGCTACGGCATGGCCGTCGCACAGGCGCAGCAGAACGTGGCCGAACTGGTGCGCAAGCTGCGTGCCAAGGGCAAGAACGTGCGCTTTGCCATTCACCCGGTTGCCGGGCGTCTGCCCGGGCACATGAACGTGCTGCTCGCCGAGGCGAAAGTGCCCTATGACATCGTGATGGAAATGGACGAGATCAATGACGACTTCCCGGATACGGATGTTGCCATCGTGATCGGCTCAAACGACATCGTGAACCCCGCCGCACAGGACGATCCCAACAGCCCCATCGCCGGTATGCCGGTGCTGGAATGCTGGAAGGCCAAGCAGGTCTTTGTGTCCAAGCGCGGGCAGGGCACCGGCTACTCGGGGATCGAAAATCCGCTGTTCTTCAAGGACAATACGCGGATGTTCTACGGTGATGCAAAGGCGTCGCTGGATACCTTGCTGCCAAAAATCGACTAGACCCGATTGGCACCCGACAACCCAAGCCCCGCCCAGTTTTGGGCGGGGCTTTGCTTTTTTGCAGTCCGGTATGAGCCCATATCACCTATTGCTGCTCTTCGCGCGAATGTCCGTTGCCCAGGAGCTCGATCGTGAACGATGCCCTTCTGCTGCCGTTTCGTTCCCTCAACGCCCAACACACTCCAAGGCCTCTTCCCCGAGGTCCAGAAAGAATCCCTGTATGTCAGACAAATTGGCGATGAATTGATCTGGCTCGGTCCCGGTAATCTCCTTCACAATTGGAATGAACTTGGTATCGCGTAACAACGGAAGCCACGGCCCAAGGGTGCCCAATGCAAACATCATCGCGGTCGTGGCGCAAAAGCCAAAGCGGACAGCCTCGGTCGTGCCGGACCAGCCTTTCGCACGCAATCCCTCCAAGTAACTGGAGAACATACGTTCAGATGTTTCGTGAGCCTCTTCGGACCGAATATCGAGAAACATGAGTGACGCGCCAACGGCGGCAGCGAGCTCCTCTCCGACGACACCATATCCCGCGAATGCCCAGTCGATAGCGACGATTTCCGGTTCTGGCTGATCCGTTTCGCGGAACAGCAAGTTTCGCTTGAATGCATCATGGTGGCAGAAGCACTTCGGAAGTTCCTCCAACCCGGCACGTAGTGCACCGACATTTCGCCAGAGGTTTACCGTCCTTTCCAGGTTGGTGCCTGCGAGCCAAATCGAAAGGACAGGGTCGTCCTCAAGTTCTTCCAGATCGTTTAGTGTTTCTGCTGCGATTTCCGTCCAACTGTGCGCCCGACCAATGGCCATCCAGTCGTGACGCTCGATGTCCGGCGTGCCTACAGCACCGGCGGTGAACATACCCAACGCTCTCGCGGCACGCGCATGAGTCTCGGCTGTCCACTTCGGCTGCACATCTGGAATTGCTTCGATGAAAACGCGGGCCGAAGGTTCATCGGTGTAAGCGACGCCATAGCATTCCGGCGCCTTGATGCCGGAGAGGCGGCCAATCAAATAACGCGATTCGTAGGCTAGCGCCTCGCGCTTCCAGTAGAGCCACGAGCCCGGCTCGCGTCCTGCTGGCAACACCCGACAGACTTTCTCGACGACTTGATATTTCTGCTCGCCCGCACGTGTCGCGAGCGATCCGCTGTGAAGTATAAGTCCTTCACCCCCGGCTATTGCGTCAGCGAAACCTTCGCCAAGAGCACGACGACTCCAACTCAGAACCTGCGCATCCGACACACCGGCAGCATTTTGGATTGCATTCAGAAGTGGCAGGTCGTCTTCGAGCATATGACCAATATAACAAACTCTCCGCTGGCGATCCATGTCTCACCCCGAGCCAACGTCTTGTACGTCGATCCCTAAAGTTCTGATGGACAGGCAACAGCTGCACTAAAAACGACGGGCGACATTTAACCAAAGCCGACATCGGCACAGTCGCAGCGAAAGTCCGCTTCGTCCCGCAAACCGTGAGTTCATCAGCGAGCGGCTTCGTGTTTGCAGCGGATGGTAGCTAAGCGGGCGTAGTTGCAGCGTTCGGGCTGGGGCCAACAGCAGCAAGGGGGGTAATCACCAAAGGATCCCTGCCGCTTAGACGCGCCGGGCGCTTGTCACTCACACATTTCGCGCGGCCTGCGCGATCCTTGGGATCACCGCGTCGTAGTGCTGGTAGATCAGCATCTGGCCTGCGTTGGGGATGACATCAATGTCGATCCACGGGTATGCCTCGCGGTATTCGGCGATTGTGGCAACATCCATCGAAGGGTCCTGCGCTCCGTTAACTAGGTACATTTTGGTACCCCTGCATTGCAAGATCAGGTCGGACCAGTCGGCGTCGGTCGCGAGAATTTCCATGGAAGGGGCCTGCGCGACATTGGTGTCCTTTCCGGCCACAGGTTCTGCATTTGCGACAAGAACTGCCATTAGCTCTGCATCCTGCAACACCCTCATGTCGGTCGGTGAATTCTGGGGCATCTGCCGGAACATCTCTTTCACGCCGATGCGTTTGGCCATCGTGACGGCGGCCTTGGTGGTGAACTTCAGCAAATGCGAGGCATTTTTTGCGGTTGAGAAAAAGAAGCGATGCCACTTGCCCATACCAGGGTAAGGCCGATCACCGGGCAGACACGGTCTGGATTCACCCTCATCTGTCGCCGCCGAGCTGTCATTCCCGTGACCAAGAGGCGTCGAAGATTTCGATCATCCATCTTCGAGATTCTACCCAAACTCTCTTTGCCACCGCTGGATCGGTTGCGCGGAGTCAGACGAGGTCAAACTGCGAACGCCCTATCGCGTGATTGTAAACAACATCGCCACGCACAGCGATGCCGTGGACCTGAAAGATGTGCTTGGCAAGACCCATGCCAATTATTGTAACCCGCATTGGGTGGCTCAACGGGGAGCAGTCATGACAACTGCATCATCGCGCATTGCCACGCCGGTTGGAGCAAGGGCCATCCACCCCATCAGCGTCCACGGGCCGCGCCGCAGCATCGTAGGTGGGGTCGGCGGTCTTCCTTGGGCCGCTACTCTATCGCCAGGTCGGCCCAGTTGAGGTCGAATTTGGCAAGGTATTTGCGTAGCCGATCCGCATCATTGCGACTGGCGCGGTCTTCCCGAGAAACGGCAAACAATGTCCGCCCAGCATCGCTGATTGATTGTGACGTTTGACATGTCCGAATAACGTTTGCGAGCTGACTGATGTCAAAAGAATCCAGGGGGCGGGCCACAAACTGACTGACCAGTTTGGAATCTGGGTCACTGCTTGCCGCCCGCCAACGATGTTCCAATGTTGCGATTTCATCTTCTACTTGTGACCGCGTTATCCGCCCGCGCGGCGCAAGCGTGCAAAGCCGCAGGACCGCACCACTGAAGTCACGAAAATTGCCGGGCCAAGGTGTGGAGGGGGCCTTTGCAAACCGCAACCAGGCTTCGGCTGCATCAGCGTTGAAGCCAACTCTGATACCGAGCGCCTTTTCTGCGCGGGTAAGTTCGAACCTCAAATTTGCATCCAAGTCTTCGGGGCGTTCCCGCAAAGCGGGCAATCTGAAACTCCATAAGTTCAAGCGAGACAACAAATCAAAACGAAAACGCCCGTCAGCCGCCAGAAGGTTTAGATCTTCGGAGGCTCCAACGATCACCTGAAACCGACTGGTGACTTCGGAGTCGGACCCAAGCGGATAATATCGCCCTTCCTCAATGGCGTGTAGTAGCAGGGCTTGCTCTTCTAAACCAAGCTCCTGAATCTCATCTAGAAACAAGACACCACCATCTGCCTCTCGCAATAGCCCTGCGCGTTCCGTACCTGGCTGACCTGTATGACTACGCCGTTGGCCAAAAAGCGTCGCAATCGCAGCACCGCCACGCAAGGTGGCGCAGTTAACCGGAACCAGCCGTCCTTTCACACGGCGTCTTTGCAGCTTGAGCTCATATATCCGTTGGGCAAGTTCCGATTTCCCGGTGCCGGATTCACCAAGTAAAAGGATAGGTGCATCCGATAGGCCAGCCACTTGCTCGATCCGCTCAATCAACGCATTGTACTTCGCGTTCTTGGTGTCGATCCCTCCTTTCAGGAGATCGCCATACTCGCGTGTTTGTTGGTCAAACCGTTGTTGCAGGGCGTCATATTTGTTGAGATCGAGATCAATAAGATCAAACGTCCCGTTAGGTCGATCACTGCGTGGCGGCCCTGTTTGGATCAAAGCGGCCGGAATATGGCGTGACTCCGACAGCAAGAACCAGCAGATTTGGCCGATATGCGTCCCAGTTGTCAGATGAATGTGATACCGCTCTCGATCTTCGTCAAAACCATACCCTTGGGCAAAATCGTATAGCTTGGCGTAGACTTCTTCTAGATCCCAAGGATCTTCCATATCCATAAGATGCAACAGGACTTCTGTGTCGGGGGACACGCGTTCTATTTCATTTTTCACCCCACGCGCTAAGCGGCTAAATTTGCGATCATATAAAAGCTCAAAGCGATCGACGGGAAATCCATCGACCTGACACAACCCCAGTGACGGTTTCCAGCCACCTCTTTTCCCACGATCAAGTTGGGTTCCAAGGAAACCGAGAACGACATTACGCACAGCATGATCCAAATTTATCAAATCCGATAAATTCTTATAGTATAAGTGTCGTTCGAAAACACCAAACGATATTATTAGAGATACTTATCAAGGCGTTACGCTATGTTTGCATTTCTTTTGCGCGGCGATCCCACTCCTGAAAAAACTAATCCATCGAAAGAGATGAAGCAAAGCAAACGGATGAATCCGCATCCGGAAAAGCGGCGGGTTGGGCGTATTCCCAATCCGCCGCGCCGCAACTGTCACCCCCACTCACGTGGAGTAATGACCAAAGGACAAGACGATGGACGACCTGACTTTCACCCCGCTCACCGGACGCGACCTCAAAAGCTGGGGCCACCAACCCGGACCACAATTTCCAGACCTGTTGGCGCGGGCCAACAAGATGTTGGAAGAGGGCTCAGATGTGAAAGAGATCCAAAGCGATCTGGCCTCAGAGATCCCGGTCCCACCCGAGCAGATTGAGTTGCTGCCGATTGGGGCTGTGCCATTTCATGAGAACCTGATCCCCGCGGATTCCGACGAAGAGAAAAATCTTGAAAAAGTGCGCGAAACCATGCGCGCCGTCATGCAAACGCCAACAGTTGTGGGCGGCGCTATCATGCCGGATGCCTGCCCTGCGGGACCGATTGGAACCATTCCTGTCGGCGGTGTGGTTGCGGCAAAGAATGCCATTCATCCCGGCATGCATTCCGCTGATATCTGTTGTTCCTTGATGATGTCGGACCTCGGCGATGCCGATCCTGCCATGGTGATGGATGCCGCCGCGAAAGTGACGCACTTCGGCCCGGGTGGCCGTCCACAAGGGCAGCGTTTCACAGTGTCGCTCGACTTGCTGGATGCATTTCGAGGCAATCCATTCTTGAACTACGCAAAGACTGTCCGTGCAGCGCAAGAACATATGGGGACACAAGGTGACGGCAATCATTTCTTGTTCGTCGGCAGGTCACGTGCGACCGGCAACACGACCTTGATCACACATCATGGGTCGCGCGGACCGGGGGCGAAGCTCTACAAGGCGGGTATGACGGTTGCGGAGAAATATCGCCGCCGTCACTCACCCAAGACCCTGAAACAGAACGCATGGATTCCCGCAGAAAGCGATGACGGGCGTGCCTATTGGGATGCCTTGCAGATTATTCGCAAGTGGACAAAGGCCAACCATAACTCAATCCATCAGGCAACGGTGGAAGCGGCAAAGATCTCTGCCGGAGAAAGGTTCTGGAATGAGCATAACTTCGTCTTTCGGCGTGGAGATGTGTATCTTCACGGCAAAGGCGCAACTCCCGGTTGGTCTGGCTTTGCTCCTGATGCGGACACAAACGGCCGCACGATCATTCCACTTAACATGGCGGAACCTGTCTTGATCGTGCGCGGCACAGATGCACCGCAGGCGCTTGGGTTCAGCCCACACGGCGCGGGTCGCAACTGGTCGCGGACGGAGCATATGCGCAGACTTGGTACAAGAACTGCTGAACAGGCGTTGATCGAGGAGACCGCAGGTCTGGATGTGCGCTTCTACGCAGGCAAAGTCGATGCGTCAGAATTGCCGTCCAGCTATAAGCCAGCCGCCGCCGTTGCAGCACAAATCGAGTCTTTTGAGTTGGCAGAGATTGTCGACTGGATCGATCCGTTTGGGTGCATAATGGCGGGCGACATGCCGCGCTTTATCAGGCGCCCCAAGGGACGCCGCTAGAAAACGCTATAGGCCTGGTCAGCAAGCCAGGGCTATAGCATCGGTGCGGCTTTGCTCACAAAGTCTGCAAAAACCCCTGAAAAGGCATCTTGCGAACTTCCGCTTTGGGGCAGCCAGAGCGTATCGACACGTCGTCGCTTCAATGTCGGCTGTGGGCCGTGGTAGCAACGTTTGACAGACAATTTTTGGTTTCGTCGACCACTGCGCTGTGACGACAGCTTCGCCAGACCGGACTTTCGCCGCTGGTGTACGGTCACTTTATCCTCGAACTCCGGGGCGCAGGACAAACCTTTTGACCCTCTACCCAGTTAAGAGACCATTTGACAACGCCAGCGCGCGGTCCATGCGGTCGTCGTCGGGTTTTGTTGCAAGACCGAGATCAAGGTCATCTCTGAACCTGATATCAGAAAATGGACCAGCCCGTGCCTTGGCTCAGTAGGGCGGCGGCGCGGGTGCCTGCTTTGGAGTTGCCGTAGTCATTCAAACCCGGAGACCAGATAGCGACAGATGCCACGTTCGGCGCGATAATCAAGAGGCCGCCACCAACACCGCTTTTTCCGGGCAAACCAACTTCAAAGGCGAAGTCACCGGACCCGTCGTAGTGGCCGCAGGTCATCATCAGGGCATTCACGCGTCTGGCGTGGTGGCTGGATATGACCCGTGGCGCGCCATCAAGCCCCGCCAATATTCGGCCTGCTTTCGCCAGTTGAATGGTTGTCATTTCAATGGCGCATTGGTGGAAATATGTCCCCAGTGTCAACTCTGGTGGATTCAAGAGATTGTCGTAGGAAATCAGATAATGCGCCAGCGCCCTGTTGCGGGACCCGGTGACCTCTTCCGACTTCGCCACATCACTGTTGATATGAATGTCATCGGATTCCGACATGGCCCGCACAAGCCCGAGGATCTCAGCCAGCGCGAATTTCGGCTCGCGCCCTGAAAGAAGCGCATCTGTCGTGACGAGCGCGCCAGCGTTCACAAACGGGTTGCGTGGGTGGCCCTTTTCACTTTCCAACAGCACGATTGAATCGAAGGACGTTCCAGACGGTTCGCGCCCAACGCGCGACCAAAGCTGGTCTCCGATCCGCCCCAATGTGGCGATCAGCGCAAAGACCTTTGAAACGCTTTGGATCGAAAACGACTTCTCGGCAAGGCCCGCCGAATAGGTCTGACCATCGGCTGTGCAAACGCTGATTGCGAATTGTGCGGGATCAACGCTGGCAAGTTCTGGAATGTATTGGGCCGGCTGACCCCAATCCGCTTCGCGATAGATCTGGTCGCTTATCCGCAGCAACATGTCTTGCAGGTCATGCATCTGCCATTCCCTTGTTTTCGCGGCTTGCCGGTTCGTGGCACAGGTGGGGTCGATCGGTTCATGGATATTCGAAGCTGCTTACAAAGATGGGCAAATCGTGGAGGGCTGCAAAAGATGCTGTGGCTTTGCGAAAGGCTCGCTTGAGGTCAAGATACATTGACACATTGACGTTTTCGGTCGGCATCGCGAATGCCAGTTCAAACGTCACCCTTGGTTCATACCGGCGCGAGACGACGCCATGCGGCTTAAAGAGAGGCAATGAGAACGGTTCTGCGATGTTGACGTTGCGCTTGTTCGCCAGCAAGGCATAACGCATCACCGATGATTGGCACCAGATCCGCTTTGAGATCGTGCCTGACGCTTCTCCAATCAAGCGGTTCTCGTCATCGTTCGGCAACAACATCGTTTCGCTTTCAAAGCCAAGGTGGCTATGTCCGCTTAGGTCTGTGTTCCTGATCACTTTGTGGTTGGCCAGGGCATGATCCCTGTGCACTGCGAACACATATTCGGCTGTGACAAAAGGCTCGGATTGGACCCCCTCAAGCTGGCCCATCTTGTGCGTCACAGCAAAATCGAGCTTGTTCTCGCTAAGGGCCTGAACAGTTTCGATTGCATGCTGGTCATAAATATCGACAAAAGCGTTTGGATAACTTTTGTGGAAGGCTTCCAGAACTGCAGGCAAGACCGCCGCACCGACGGTTGGCAAACAGGCTAAACGCACGCGATCTTCGATGCCTTCGCGGATCTCTGCGGCGGCCCTTTGGAGCGACTCGGCGCTATCGTAAACACCTTCGGCGATCTTGAAAAACGCCATGCCTTGCGTTGTCGGCCGCACACCTCGACCCACGCGTGCAAAAAGTTCAAATCCGACATTCCGCGAAAGTTCGGTGACAAGTCGACTGACACCGGATTGAGTTAGACCCATATGCTCTGCCGCGGCGGCCAGTGTCCCGGTTCGCACGACGAGAAGAAATGCCTGAAGCTGTCGAAATGTCATAAATCAGGTCCCGCCACGATAGGGTGGCCTTGGATTGCCCATCCCGGCTGAATCAATTTCCCGCCAAGATTTTTGCGAGTCGGACGAGCAAACAATCTTCCACTACAGGATGCCAGATTAGGGTTGGCCAAAGGAATTCACAAGCCGGTTGCCTTCTGACGGCGGCCGCTTTGTTAAGAATGATTAACTGAAACGAGGTGGGCAAGGCATTCAAGTTAATGAACAATATCGGTATTGTTGACCTTAGGTCATGCCACTTGATGATTTAGCAGAAATCGTTCGCGAACTTATTTGCTATCAGTCCGGCAACAACAAACAAAAAAAGCAAACGCCACGGTTCAAGGCTCGATCAGACAATCGGGTCAATGCATCTCTATGACCAAAGTGGTGGCTGACCAAATCACTAGGGGAGTTAAAATGATCTCGATCCGAACACTGACATCCACCACCATTTTGGGCCTGATGCTTTCGGCGTCACCGCTGGCCGCAGAAACCCACCCGGTCACCAACGAAGCGCTCGCTGATGAGCAGGTCTTTGTCTACAGGGTCGGTGACGAATTCGCCTCGATCGATCCGCAATTGTCCGAAGACGTTCAGGGCGGAGAGTTCATCCGGGACCTGTTTGAAGGGCTCATGAACCAAGACGCTGATGGCAATCTTGTGCCCGGCGTCGCAACGCATTTTGAGGCCAACGCAGACAACACCGTTTACACATTCCACCTGCGCGACAACGCAAAGTGGTCTGATGGCAAACCGGTTACCGCCGCTGATTTCGAATACGCGTGGAAGCGCCTTGCAGACCCTGAAACCGCATCGCCCTATTCGTGGTTCGCAGAGGAAATGGGCATCGTAAACATCTCTGAGGTTATGGCAGGGGACCTCGACCCATCGGAGCTTGGCGTCAAAGCGCTGGACGATCATACCTTAGAGGTGCGTCTCGAAAACAGCATGGGGCATTTCCCACTCATGACGACGAGCGAACCGACTTTCCCATCGCCACGTTGGGCTGTGGAAGCGCATGGGGACGACTGGACAAAACCTGAAAATATCGTGTCCAACGGCGCATACATCCTGACAGAGCGCGTCCCGCAGGAACGATCTGTTCGCGAACGCAATCCGCTTTATTGGGACAACCAGAACACCATCCTTGAACGGGTCGAGGCTTTGGTCATCAGTGACGAAAGCGCCGCGCTGACCCGCTATCTGGCTGATGAATTGCACCGCACCGAAGTTCCAACCGGTCAGTTTGGCGCCCTGAGCGAAAAGCACCCAGAAGAGGCGGTCACATTCCCACGTCTGTGCTCCTACTACTACTTCATCAACATGACCGAGAATACACATCCTGCATTGCTGGACCCCCGTGTCCGTGAGGCGCTCTATCTGGCCATTGACCGTGACGTCATCACAAATGCGATCCTGCAAGGTGGTGAGTTCCCGGCGTATTCCTTTACGCCAGAAGCCACCGCAAACTTTGTCAGCCCAGCCAACCCGGCAAAGGAGATGACGCAAGCAGAGCGTGACGAACGTGCTGCAGCACTGCTGGCAGAGGCGGGTTTTGACGGCAGCGAGATTGAACTTGATCTGCTTTATAACACCAGCGAATCCCACAAGAAGATTGCGATCATCGTGTCCCAGATGTGGAAGCAAAAGCTTGGCGTTGAAACGGTTTTGCAGAACATGGAATGGAAGACATTCCTTGAAGCGCGGTCCAATCAGGAATTCGACATCGGCCGCGCAGGTTGGTGTGGTCCTTACAACCTGGCGTCTTCCTTCCTTGACCTAATGAGCAGCACCCATGCCTACAATGATGCAGGCTTTGCCAATGCCGAAGTTGATCGGCTGCTGGACGAAGCCAAGGTCAGTGCCGACCCTTCCGCAAATTTCACGCGGATCGAGGAAATCTTGACGACAGAATACCCGATCATCCCGATCTACCACTACGCGGGCGTCTATATGATGGACGAAACGCTGCGGAACTGGCCGGTCAACAACGTTGAGCAAAAATGGTATTCCCGCGCGCTTTACTTCGCCGCTGAATAACCAACGAAGGACCGCGCCCGGCATCAATCGGGTGCGGTCCCAAGCTCCATGTCATCCCATTCTTTAATGATCGGCACGGGAGGTCACAATGACCGCGTTCATCATCAAGCGACTGCTATCCGCGATCCCG
Source organism: uncultured Paracoccaceae bacterium (assembly GCA_947502145.1). Classification (GTDB taxonomy): domain Bacteria; phylum Pseudomonadota; class Alphaproteobacteria; order Rhodobacterales; family Rhodobacteraceae; genus CANMYO01. The sequence continues at coordinate 181,146 of CANMYO010000002.1, forward strand.
ACACTTCTTATCCTTATCATTTTCTCGTTTCTTCTGATGCATTCCGCGCCAGGCGGGCCGTTTTCATCTGATAGGCCGCTGCCGCCAGAGGTTTTGGCGAATATCGAGGCGAAGTATCATCTTGACGATCCGCTGCCGTTGCAGATTTGGAACTACGTGGTCGGCGTTGTGACCCAGTTCGATTTTGGGCCGTCGTTTCAGTACAAAGACCGCACCGTCAACGAAATCATCGGACAAGGTTTCCCCGTAACCCTGACCTATGGCACGATTTCATTTGTCGTGGCCGTCGTCTTTGGGTGCGCTTTGGGCATGATGGCCGCGCTCAAGCAGAACACCTGGCTTGATTACCTTGCCGTCGGGATTTCAATCGGTGCGCAAGTATTGCCCAACTTTGTTATGGCCCCAATCCTTGTACTGATCTTCACACTTTGGCTGGGTTGGCTGCCCGGTGGTGGCTGGAACGGCGGCGCATGGCCATATCTGATCATGCCCGTGATTGCCCTTTCAACAAGCTTCATGGCGTCGATTGCTCGGATCATGCGGTCGTCGTTGTTGGAGGTCATGCACAGCAACTTCATCCGCACCGCCCGTGCCAAGGGTCTGTCGTCACGGGACATCCTGTTTCAGCACGCGCTGAAGCCCGCCATGCTGCCGGTGATTTCGTATCTCGGGCCGACCTTTGTCATCATGATCACCGGATCCGTTGTGATCGATCTTTACTTTACGACCGGCGGGATCGGGCAAGCCTTTGTGAATTCTGCGCTGAACCGCGACTACTCGGTGATGATGGGCATCACGATCCTGGTCGGTTGTCTGACCATTTTCTTCAATCTGATCGTCGACATCCTCTACGCCTGGATTGATCCGAAAATCAAACTCTAAGGGGGCTGCGTTATGTCTGATACCACCGTTGCAGAACTTAGCCACGAAATTGAGGGCTCTGGTCAGGGGCGTTCACTGTGGCAAGATGCCCGGCGCAGATTTCTGCAAAACCGCGCCGCTGTCGTCAGCCTGATCGTTATGATCATTATTGCGTTGATCGCCATCTTCGGGCCGCTCTTTGCGGCTTGGAATAATGAGGAAGTTGACTGGAACGTTCTTGGTGACATCGCCTCAATGGGCGGGCCCTCGATCGAGAACGGCCACTACTTTGGCGTCGATGAGCTCGGTCGCGATCTGTATGCACGCGTTGTGCAGGGCACGCAGGTGTCGCTGATGGTGGGTGTCATTGGTTCATTGATCGCGGTCACGTTTGGCACGCTTTACGGGGCCACCGCCGGATATGTCGGCGGGCGCACAGACAACATCATGATGCGCCTTGTCGATATCCTGATGTCGATCCCGTATATGTTCGTCCTGATCCTGCTTCTGGTGGTCTTTGGCCGGTCCATGTGGCTTCTGTTCGTTGGTATCGGTCTGATTTCATGGCTTGAGATGTCGCGGATCGTGCGCGGACAGACACTTGCTCTGAAATCCAAAGAATATGTTGAGGCCGCATTGGCCACAGGCGTCAAACACCGCGTTATCGTGACCCGCCATATCATCCCGAATTTGATGGGCATCATCGTGATCTACGCGACACTTCTGGTACCGCAGATGATCCTGACCGAAAGCTTCATTTCCTTCCTTGGGCTGGGTGTGCAGGAACCCAATACCAGCTGGGGTGCTTTGATCTCAGAAGGTGCATCGACCCTGCAATACGGCACCTATTGGCAGCTCGTCTTTCCGCTCGCGTTCTTCATCGTAACGCTTTTCTGCTTCTTTTTCATCGGTGACGGTCTGCGCGACGCGCTGGACCCAAAGGACAGGTAGGGACATCTTATGAGCTTGCTAGAAGTTGAAAATCTATCCGTCACATTCACCACACCTGATGGGCATGTGCGCGCGGTACAAGACGTCAGCTTTTCATTGGGAGAGCAGAAAACGCTCGCGATTGTCGGGGAAAGTGGGTCAGGCAAAAGCCAGACAGCGTTCTCGATCATGGGTCTGCTGGCCCCGAACGGTCAGACCTCTGGTTCGATCAAATTCGACGGGACGGAAATCCTCGGGATGCCGGAAAAAGAGCTGAACGCTTATCGCGCAGCACAGATTGCGATGATCTTTCAAGATCCGATGACATCCTTGAACCCCTATTTGAGGGTGTCAAAGCAAATGGCCGAGGTGCTGATGCGTCACAATGGTATGAGCAAGACGGATGCGATCAACGACAGCATCAAAATGCTGGACGCTGTGAAAATTCCGGACCCGGCGCGCCGCGTGCATATGTATCCGCATGAATTCTCCGGCGGCATGCGGCAGCGCGTGATGATTGCGATGGCTCTGCTGTGCCACCCGCGACTTGTCATTGCTGATGAACCGACAACGGCTTTGGATGTCACGGTTCAGGCGCAGATCATGGACCTTCTGAGCGATCTGCAAAGCGATTTCGGGATGAGTATCGTTTTGATCACCCATGATCTGGGTGTCGTCAAAGGATCATGTGAAGAAACGCTGGTCCTTTATGGTGGCCGCGTCATGGAGACCGGTCCGACGGATCAAATGTTTGCCGAACCCGCCCATCCCTATACCCGCGGCTTGCTGAAGGCGGTTCCGCGACTTGGCTCCACGGGTGCAGAGTTGGCGACAATTCCCGGTAATCCCCCAAACATGCTGCGCCCGCCCAAGGGCTGCGCCTTTTCGCCGCGCTGCGGTTTCGCAAACGAGCAATGCAAATCCGCAAAGCCCGCATTGGAAGTCTTCGATGCCCAACGCAGCCGCGCCTGCCACCTCACACGAGAGCAAATCGCATGACCACGCAAGAAACCGTCCTTTCCGTGAATGACGTCAAAGTCTATTTCAAGATTGGCTCAACAGGGCTTTTGGGGAGGCGCGAGCAGCGCTACGTCAAGGCCGTTGACGGTATCAGCTTTGACATCAAGCGTGGCGAAACGCTGGGCATCGTGGGTGAAAGCGGCTGTGGCAAATCTACGCTGGCCCGTGCTGTGATCCGCATGGTTCCCGCCCATGCCGGGCGCGTCCTTTGGATGGGTGAAGACCTGCTGGAACTCGACAGTGAAGCCATGCGCGACAAGCGCAAAGATCTTCAAATGATCTTTCAGGATCCCCTGGCGTCGCTCAACCCCAGAATGACATTGGGTCAGATTATCGCAGAACCCCTCAAGACCCATTTCCCGCAAATGCCAAAATCCGAGATGCGCGAGAAAGTCGCCGCGATGATGAAGCGGGTTGGCCTTTTGCCAAACATGATCAATCGCTACCCGCATGAGTTTTCAGGCGGACAGTGTCAACGGATCGGGATTGCCCGCGCCCTGATCCTGGAGCCAAAGCTGATCATTTGTGATGAGCCCGTCTCGGCGCTGGATGTGTCCATTCAGGCGCAGGTGATCAATCTGCTGATGGACCTGCAAAAGGAAATGAACCTGTCCCTGATGTTTATCGCCCATGATCTAAGCGTTGTGAAACATATCTCGACGCGCGTGATGGTGCTGTATCTTGGGAACGTGGTCGAAAATGCAGACAGCGACGACATCTACGCCAACCCAACACACCCCTATACCCGCGCATTGATCGCAGCCGTCCCCGATCTGGACAAACCTGCGCCAGCGGATCGGGCATCCTTGATGGTTGACGGCGAACTCCCGTCGCCCCTGGCCCCCCCATCAGGATGCCCGTTTCGCACAAGATGCCCATTGGTTCAGGACATCTGTGTCTCCGAAAAGCCACCGCTGACCGAAACCGCAAGAGGCCATTCTGTTGCGTGCCATTTTCCCACAGCCAGCCCGCACTAAACCGGGGATTACGCGCATACCGGGGATCGTGGCCTTGTTTCAAAAAGGGCCGCTGCGTAACCAAACACAGCTGATGAACTGATATGGCAAACCTTGTTTGAGCTTTGCGATTGCAGCGAAGGGCCGCAGTGCGGGCTGCGACCGCAGCATTCTGTCGGGCTGACAAACGGCCAGTTTGGGCCGCTTGCGGCTGCAAGGACCCGATGGTTCTCGGCTCGCTCCAGTCGTACCCGGACTGCCCAAACATGCTTTGGTTCCAACGGCCGTTTCTAACCCACGATGCGCCCCATATTCCATGCCGGACGCAGTGCGCGAATGGCAGTTAGGTATGGTGTCTCCATGCCAGATCCTCCAATCCGCCACGCCTTCCCACTACAACAACCCGACATTGACCAGCGCACTCCAACACAGCATGCTGCGCTTGCTCCAAAATCTGTAGAGAGCCCTTTGCAGGCTTTGGATGAACAGAAACCTTCTTTTGGAGAGCGAACTCTACCATGAGAACCCATGAAGAATCTGACGGCGAGCATTCTATTGGCTGTTTCGATCCTCGCGCACGGATTTTGGCGTGCTGGCAATAAGTTGCATCATTTTCTTGGTGCGTTGCTAGTGACGCTCTTTGCAGTAGTTGTTTTTCTGGTGGCTATTTTCAGGAGAGCCATTGGCAATACGGGAAACGATCAGCACGGAAAAGGTGAGTGACGGTTTTGTCCCGCTGAGCCGCCTATGTGGCCACTTTTGGGGTCACAGAACCTTACCGAAAGCGTCAGATGACCGGTTAGAGCCCACACCTACCGAGCGCTGCACTCAGCGCGAACGTCCGCTTGGCGAAGCATTGCAAAAATCCACACTATGACCCCGAGCCAAATTGCCGCTCCCAAGTGAAAGAGCATGCGATCTCCAAGTCTTTCTAACTGGTAGAACTCGTCGCAATACTCTTGGCCGTTTGGACAACCCGCGAAACTAGACAGACCTGCTGCGGCCACAGACCAATGGTATATTGTAAACGGCAACGCAATGACGATGATCTGGACAGCAAGCATTACCGCAAAGAACCTGAGGCTTAGCTTCGATCCTGTCGCCTGACGCGCAAGACACCAAATCGTCAGAGTGACCCAAAGCAACGGACCAAGCGCAAGCACAAATACCATGAATTCCACCGCCTCGACTTTCTGGCTACGAACGTATTGGCCATCATAGGCCAAATTTTCCAAGACAAAAATCGTCAACGTATTTCAATAGTGCCGACCGTCTTTGCCTTGGAACTCTAAAGCGGTCATTGGCGCAACCACATTGAAAGCTCACATTGTCCGCAAACCTGCCGTCTCGCTAAATTGTAGCGCCGCTGCAGCGCCGCAAGTCAGCTTGGACCCCAAATTGACAGCCTCGATAAGAAATGTATCTTCATTAGGTTGCCCTACAATCGCACAGTCATGGGAAAGTTCGCCATGTTTAATGGAGCGCATGTCGTCATTTATTCGACCGATGCGGAAGCTGATCGGGCATTCATGCGAGATGTACTTGGTCTCGCCAATGTCGATGTTGGCGGTGGCTGGCTCATCTTTGCATTGCCGCCGGCAGAAGCGGCTTTTCACCCCCATGGGTCGTCTCAGGCGCACGAGCTTTATCTCATGTGCGACGACGTGTTGAAAACCAAAGAAGAATTGCTTGCAGCAGGCGTGGACTCCACAGAACCGATGGATGAAGGCTGGGGCATTTTGTCTTCGTTTCAACTTCCCGGTGGCGGGTCGGTTGGCTATTATCAACCGAGGCATGAACGTCCGTAACCTCGACACAGCGACCGACATTCTCTTACGCCGTTACCTCACGCCAGGCACCGTTTGCGATCCCGTCTAGTGTCCAGTCTCCGATGGCCCAACGGACCAGTCGCAGGGTGGGAAAACCGACATGGGCGGTCATACGGCGCACTTGTCGGTTGCGGCCCTCGCGCAGCACAATCCGCAGCCAGCAATCCGGCACCGACTTGCGAAACCGCACCGGTGGGTCGCGGTCCCACAGGGCAGGGGGCGCAATCAGAATCACCTCGGCGGGGCGGGTCGGCCCGTCCTTCAGCGTGACACCCCGGCGCAGTGGGGCCAGATCCGCATCCGTCGGCATGCCTTCGACCTGCACCAGATAGGTCTTGGCCCGCTTATGCGCGGGATCGGCAATCCGCGCCTGCAAGTGCCCGTCATCGGTCAGCACCAGCAGCCCTTCGCTGTCGCGGTCCAGCCGCCCGGCGGGGTAGACACCCGGCACATCAACAAGTCCCGACAAGGTCGGGCGCGGCGAGGGACTGCGCGCATCGGTGAATTGCGACAACACGCCATAGGGTTTGTTCAATAGGATCACGCGGGTCATGCTGCCTCCTACCGCTGTCGGACGCATCTTTCAAATAATTCGGTGCGGCGGATATTTTCGCTTGAAACGAATCCGCGAATGCCGCAAGTCCGCCGGATAGACGCCAACGCACGCGCCTCTGGGCAAACCCCATGTAGCGACGGTAACGTCTCCCTTGGAAGTGAGCGGTCTGCGGTGGTGTGTCCACAATGGCCGGGTCTTTTGGAGATGACCATGATTGCAACTGTTGGCGCCCCTGCGCCTGTTCGTGTCCCGACTCCGCGGCTGGATGATTACGTCGCAAGCCAGACATTTGATAAACCCACGTTGGTGATCGACGTGGACCGGGTTGAGACGCAGTTCAATGCGCTCAAGGCCGGTTTGGGCGAGGCGGCCGACATCCATTACGCGGTCAAAGCCAACCCCGCGCGCGAGATCATTCAACGGCTGGTCAAGCTGGGCTCGCATTTTGATGCCGCCTCACGCGGGGAGATTGAACTGGTGCTCAGCCAGGGCGCAAAACCCTCCGACGTGTCCTTTGGCAATACGATCAAACGCGCCAGTGACATCGCTTTTGCCTGGAATGCCGGGATCACCCTGTTTTCGGCGGATGCGGACGAAGAGCTTGAGAAAATCGCAGAAAATGCCCCCGGCGCGCAGGTCTACATCCGTCTTATCGTCGAGGTGTCAGAAGCCGATTGGCCCCTGTCGCGCAAGTTTGGCTGTGACAAGGGCACCGCCCTGCGCCTGCTGGATTATGCCAAGGACCTTGGGCTTGATCCGATCGGGTTCTCCTTTCATGTGGGGTCACAAACCCGACGGGCCGAAATGTGGCAGCCCACGCTTGGGGCGCTTGCAGAGATCTGGCACGCCGCCCGTGACGCCGGGCATGACCTGACGCTGCTGAACATCGGCGGCGGGTTTCCGGCGTTCTACGGCGAAGCGATCGAGGCACCCACCTCTTATGCCGCGCGGGTGATGGAACTGATCCATGCCGCCTTTGGCGAGGTGCCGCGCATCATGGCAGAACCCGGTCGCGGCATGGTGGCAGAGGCCGGCGTGATCGTCTCCGAAGTCCTGCTGGTCAGCCGCAAATCCGACCGTGACATGCACCGTTGGGTCTATCTGGATATCGGGCGTTTTTCCGGTCTTGCCGAAACCGAGGGCGAGGCGATCCGCTACCAGTTTGAAACCGCCAAGGATGACGATCCAACAGGCCCCTGCATCATGGCCGGCCCGTCCTGTGACAGCGCTGATGTGCTGTATGAAAAGCGCCCGATGCACCTGCCGTTGACGCTCAAATCGGGCGACCGGGTGCTGATCCGCAACACCGGGGCCTATACCTCGACCTATTCTTCGGTCTGTTTCAACGGCTTTCCACCGCTGGATGTGGTTGTGATCTAACGACAATTCTGTGGCCGCGCGCAGGCCCGCGCGGCCCTTGGTATACAATGGTATCCATCTAACAAATTGTAATATAACAACTTTTTGTTGCCTCCGCTGGGTTTCACGCTAGGTTTCGCTCAGACTATTTGCACAAGGCTGCACTATGCCCCCGATTGCTGATCACCCGTTGCGCTATGCGATGGCCAATGAATTGCACGCGCGACCCTTCCCGGTTGTCGCCGCCCCCAGCCGCGCCGCCTATCTGGCGATCAAACCGGCCGAGAATGCGGCAGGCCGGGACAGGGACGCGGACCGCGCCCATCTTATTGCGCTGCTCGATCGGTTTGGCGCGCCGCATCCACAGCCGGATGCCACGCATTATTCCGGCCAATTGGGCAAGCACCTGCTGAAATGGGAAAGCCACACGGAATTTGTGACCTTTACCCTGTTCGGCGAGGGGCTGGCCGACCGCCCGTTTGACGCCCAGACCTTTCAGGTCTTTCCACAGGATTGGCTGGAACAGGCCCCGGGCACCCGCGTGACCTCTGCGTTGATCCGCATTGAACTTGCTGATGGGGATGATGGGCTGCTGGACAAGGCGCATGACTGGTTCGTGCCCGAAAGCCTTGCGATCAGCCGGGTGCTGGATGACGAGCTGGTGATTGCCGGGGATTTTCGCATCGACCACGCTGGCCACATGCGCTTTGCCGTCTTCGCCCGTCCCGGGACCGGGCCCCGCCGCATCGGCAGGGTTGTGCAGCGCCTGTGCGAGATCGAGACCTACAAGGCGATGGCGATGCTGGGGCTAAGCTGCGCCCGCAGCCTCAGTCCGCAAATGCGCCAGATGGATGACACGCTGACCGCGCTGCTGGGGGATATGTGCGGGCCGATCAGCAAACCTGACGACATGCTGCAATCACTGCTCGAGGTGTCTGCCGCGCTTGAGAATACCGTCGCGCAGTCCTCGTTCCGCTTTGGCGCGACCACAGCCTATGAAACCATCGTCAACCAGCGCATCCAGATCCTGCGCGAAACCCGCTTTGACGGGTTGCAGACATTTGCGGAATTCATGATGCGCCGCTTTGACCCGGCCATGCGCACGGCGAACTCAACGCAGGACCGCCTGACCCGCATGTCCAACCGGGCGCAACGGGCCAGTGATCTGCTGCGTACCCGGGTTGACGTTGAACGCTCGGCGCAGAATCAGGACCTGCTGACCAGCATGGACCGGCGCGCTGACCTGCAGCTGCGCCTGCAACGCACCGTCGAAGGTCTGTCCGTCGTTGCCATCAGCTATTATGCGGTGAACCTTGTTCTTTACGTGGTCGCACCGTTCGGGGCAGGGCTGGGGCTGTCAAAGCCAATGCTGGCGGCGCTTGCCACACCGGTTGTCCTTGGGCTGGTCTGGCTGATGGTGCAACGGATCCGCAAGCATCTGGACTAGCCGGGCAGGGTGTTACAGGCCCCGGATCCGGGGGTCCAGCGCGTCACGCAATCCATCTCCGATGTAATTCACGCTCAGCACGGTCAGTGAAATCGCAAGGCCCGGCCAGATCACCCGCTCGGGAAAGGCGGTCATCCGGTCGACGTTGTCAAACAGGATCTTGCCCCAGGTCGGGAAATCCGATGGAAAGCCAAGCCCCAGAAACGACAATGCACTTTCGGTGATGATCGCCGTGGCCAGCCCCAGCGTTGCCGACACCATGATCGGGGACAGCACATTGGGCAGCAGATGCCGCGTGATCATCCGCCGTGCCGGGGTTCCGATCGACCGCGCCGCCAGCACGAACTCACGCTCTTTCAGGGCCATGACATCGCCCCGCACAATCCGCGCCGTCTGCATCCACGAGGTGATGCCGATCCCGGTCACGATCAGAATAAAGATACCCTGCTCTGGTCCAAAGGCCGCCCGCAACGGGTCGCGGAACAACAGCATCATCACCAGCAACAAGGGCAGCAGCGGCAGCGCCAGCACCAGATCGGTAAAGCGCATCAGCAGGCCATCAAGTCGCCGGAAATAACCGGCTGTCACGCCAATTGCAGTACCAATGACAATCGCAAGAATCATCGCGGTCCAGCCCACAGCCAGCGAGATGCGCCCGCCCTGCATGATGTTGGCCATGATATCACGGCCCAGATTGTCCGTGCCCATCGGGCGGGCCCAGGACACTTTCGCGTTGCTATCCCAGATCACCGTGTAGATCGGGCGCACATCCTTGTTGCGGATATCTAGATCACCGGGGTCAATGTTCCAGATCCATGGACCGGCAAGGCAGAACAGGGTGATGAATATCAGGAAGAACAGGCCAAAAACCGCGCCCTTGTGGGTCTTGAACTGATCCCAGACGTCCAGCCACTGATTGCGCTGTTTTTCGGCAGATGCCGTAGGCACGGTCTGTGCGGTTTGTTCAGTCATAGCGGATCCTCGGGTCAAGGATGCCGTAAAGAATATCGGCAATCAGATTCATCAGGACGATCAGCACCGCCAGCAGGAAGGTAATGGTCATCACCATCGGAATATCCGAGGCCTGCAAGGAAATGATCAGCAGTTGTCCCAGCCCGTTCACCTTGAAAATCTGCTCGGTGATGATGGCGCCGCCAAAGATCGACGGGATGCCCAGGGCGATCACGGTGATCACCGGGATCATTGAATTGCGCAGCACGTGTTTCATCACCACGACACTTTCGGACATGCCCTTGGCGCGGGCGGTGCGGACGTAATCCTGTCCCAGATTGTCCAGCATCGAGGCGCGCATATACCGGCTGACCTGCGCGGTTGTCTGCAAAGCAAGCACCATCACCGGCATGACCATCTGGCGCAGCTGAAAGACGAAACTGTCCCAGGAATTGACCACATGGGTGGTGTCATAGATCGAGGGCAGCCACTTCAGTTGCACCGAAAAGATCACGATCAGCAGAACTCCGGAAAAGAACGGCGGCACCGAAAAGCCGATCATGCTGACAAAGGTGCCGGCCTGATCAAAGACCGAATACTGGCGATAGGCGCTGATGATTCCGATGGGCAATGCGATCAGGACACCGACCACGTATGACATTGCAACAACCCAGACGGTCTGGGGCAGCCGCTCTGAAATCGTGTCAAAGACCGGGCTACGGGAATTGAAACTGATGATCCGCTGCGCACCATCGGCAAAGTTGGTGCCAAAGGTGTTGTCGATCCAGTATTGTGGCTCGACTACGAAAAACTGGTTCAGCCAAAGCGGAAAGCGCACGTACCACGGCTCTCCCAGCCCCAACGCCTCGCGCATCTTTTGTTTGATCTCAGGCGGGATCGACAGCGGCATATTGGCCATGGGATCGCCGGGGGCGAGCTCAAGCAGCATGAAGATTACAAATGCAATGAACAAAAGCGTCGGGATCGACAGTAGCAGTCTACGGATGGTGTAGGTCAGCATGTGCGGCGCCTTAGGTCGTTGTATTTACAGCAGGAAAGGGGTCGGGCATTGCGGCCCGCCCCGGTTGTCTTATTCGCCGATGCGATACCAGTCAGCGATGTTCCAAAGTTCTGAATCCCATGTGTTCAGAACCACGCCACCCAGGCTGTTGGCATGGGCAGAGACACGACCACGGTCAACCAGCGGCACAATGACGTTGCTGTCCTTTGTCAGCATGTCGTTCAGCTGCTGACCGATGCGGCCACGCTCGTCCAGATCAGCGGTCGCGGCCAGTTCGGCCCAAAGGGCGTCATAGGCCGGATCACAGAACCGGTTGATGTTTTCGCCCTGCCACTGCGTTTCCGGATTTGGCATCTTGTCGCAAAGATACGCACCCAGATAGGCCTGTGGGTCAGTGCCGGGGAAATTGTTGGCGTACATTTCAACGTCTGCATAGAAACGCTGGAACGTGTCAGGCGAACCCGGATCACCGCCAAAGAACACCGACGCGTCGATGTTGCGCAGCTCGGTTTCAACACCGATCTCGCTCCACCATTCCTTGATCAGCGCCTGGAAATCCTGACGGACGGCATTGGTCGAGGTCTGATAAAGGATCGACAGGCGCACGCCTTCGTCGTTCACCCGCACACCATCGCTGCCCATCATATATCCGGCTTCGTCCAACAGCGCATTTGCGCGGTCGATGTCCTGTGTCAGACAGGCGGTGTTGTCAGAGGCATAGATCGCAGGTGCCGGCACCAGGTTACAGGTCGCACGACCGGCCTGACCATATCCAACTTCGACCAGCAGTTCCCGGTCAATCGCGATCGACAGGGCTTCACGTACACGCGCATCCGTCAGGAACGGGTGTGGTGCAGCGCTGGTTGACCGCTCACCTTCGGGCACGTCAGGTGATGGGTTGGTCAGGTTCATTTCCAGACGCTCGACCAATGTCCCAAACGCGGACACAGGCACGCCCTGACCACCTTCGGCCATGGCTGCGATGACGTCGGGTGCCAGCTGCATGTTCCATGCATAGTCAAATTCGCCGGTTTCCATGACCGCACGACCCGCGGCCGTGGCATCACCACCCCCTTTGAACGTCACCGTCGCAAAGGCCGGCTTGTTCGGATCGCGGTAGTTTTCGTTCGCTGCGAACTGTACCACGTCATTGACGCGGAAATCCGTCACGGTGAATGGACCTGTGCCGATCGGGCCAAAGTTGGCATCCGTGCACTCTGGTGCGCGCGGGCCAAGGCATTCGGCGAACTGCGCAGCCTGAATGATTGGCGATTCATGGCCGACAAACGCCTGATAGGGGTTGGGTGCCGGACCGTCGAATGTGGTCTTGACCGTCTTGTCGTCGATGATCTCGACATTTGTGACGTTTGCGAACTTGGCACCCTGCGCGCAGCCGCCGCCTTCAGCGGTGCAGTATTGCCAGGTGAACTGGACATCGCGCGCGGTCACGGCCGTGCCGTCAGACCACATCACGTCGGGCTTGATCTTCCACGTGATCGAGGTCAGATCCTCGGACACGCCGCCATTGGCCACGGTTGGAATTTCAACCGCCAGATAGGGCACCATGTTGCCGTTTTCGTCATAACGGGCCAGAGGCTCGATCACGAGCGAGGCCGCCTCGATATCCTTGGTGCCGCCTGACAGGTAAGGGTTCAGTGTCGACACCGCTTGCCAATAGATAATGTTGACGTTGCCATCGCGGCCACGTTCGCCTTCGTGCCCATCGGCTATTGCCATCGGCGCAAACGCAAGTGAGGCAACGGCGCCTAACAATGCTGTCTTGAGTTTCATTTGTTATGTTCTCCCATAAGTTGGTTGCTCTTTGGCCTCAATGTCGCCTGTTGACCGGCGGCTATTCGGAATAAAGATGGCAGGCCACGAACTGGCCGGGCTTCACCTCTCGTGTGTCGGGTTCGCGTTCGCGGCAGATCGGAATGACAGCCGGGCAGCGGGTGCAGAAATTACAGCCCTTGGGCGGATTGCTGGGCGAGGGCACATCACCCTGCAGGATAATCCGTTCCTTGTTGGTGGCCAGCGCCGGGTCCGGTTCGGGCACCGCTGACAAAAGGGCCTTGGTATAGGGGTGCAGCGGGTCGGAATACAGCGCCTCGCGCGGGGCCAGCTCGACAACCTTGCCAAGATACATCACCGCGACGCGGGTCGCGATGTGACGCACCATCGACAGGTCATGGCTGATGAACAGATAGGTCAGCCCGAACTGTTCCTGCAAATCTTCCAGCAGGTTCACCACCTGCGCCTGAATGGAGACATCCAGGGCGGCAATCGGTTCGTCGCAGACGATAAATTTCGGATTCAGCGCCAGCGCGCGGGCAATGCCGATCCGCTGCCGCTGACCGCCGGAAAAGGCATGTGGGTAGCGTTTGGCAAATTTGCGGTTCAGACCCACCGCGTCCATCAGCTCGCCGACTTTTTCGCGCTTTTCGGTTTCAGACAGGGTGGTGTGTTCGTCCAGCGGTTCCTTGATGATCGCTTCCACCGTCATGCGCGGATTCAGGCTGGCCTGCGGATCCTGAAAGACCATCTGCATGGTTGGGCGCATGTCACGCAGCCGCGGTTGCGGCACATCGCCGATTTCGCGGCCATCAATGGCGATTTCCCCGCTGGTGATATCATAAAGCCGCAGTACAGCGCGCCCGCAGGTCGATTTGCCACAGCCGGATTCTCCAACAAGACCAAGGGTTTCCCCCTCCATCACGTCAAAGGATACACCGTCAACGGCCTTGACCTCACCGACGCGGCGGCGAAACAGCCCGGCATAGATCGGGAAATGCATCTTCAGGTCACGGACCCGGACAAGGGGGGTAGGACCGGCATCAAGCATGGGCACCCTCCACATGGAAACAGGCTGCGTCGTGCCCGTCCCCGACATCATAGCGGCGCGGGTTTTCGACAGCGCAGCGATCAATGGCAACGTCACATCGGTCGCGGAACGGGCAGGCACTTGGCGCGGCTGTCATGATCGGCGGTTGCCCTTCGATAATGGTCAGGCGCTTTTCACGTTCACCGCTGATCTTGGGAATCGTGGTCAACAAGGCGCGGGTATAGGGGTGCTTTGGATTGCCGAACAATTCCGCCACCGGGGCATGTTCGACAACCTGTCCACCGTACATCACCATGACGCGGTCCGCGATGCCGGCGATCACGCCCAGATCATGGGTGATCCAGATCACGGCCATGCCCAGCTTGTCGCGCAGGTCTTTCATCAATTCAAGGATTTGCGCCTGAATGGTCACATCCAGCGCGGTTGTCGGTTCATCTGCAATCAACACCTGCGGATCACAGGCCAGCGCAATCGCGATCATCACCCTTTGCCGCATCCCGCCGGAAAACTGGTGGGGATAATCCTCAAGCCGCCGCGCCGCATCGGGGATGCCGACAAGTTCCAGCAGTTCCTTGGCACGCACCGCCGCTTCGCGCTTGTTCATGCCCATGTGCTTGCGCAGCGGTTCCGCAATCTGCATGCCGACATTGAACACTGGGTTCAGACTCGTCATCGGGTCCTGAAAGACGAACCCGATCTTGGCGCCGCGCACTTTGCGCAACCCTTCTGGCGCCAGCTTCAGCAGGTCCTGCCCGTCAAAAGTGACCGAGCCGCCACAGACATCCGCAGGGGGGGATGGCAGCAGGCCCAGCAGGGACATCATGGTGACGGATTTGCCCGAACCACTTTCTCCGACCACGCCCAGCAACTCGCCGGGGGCCAGCTCAAAAGACACGTCATTTACGGCATGGACTTCGCCGCTGCGGATTCGAAATACAGTCTTGAGATCCCGGACATCCAGGATGGAAGGCCCTCCATCGGGCATGAACGCACCTCCCAAGTGGTTCTAAGTATTGTTTTATTTCGCCGCCTGTCGCTTTTGCAGGCGTTACGTTGGCTTGGACGGTAACATGTAATCCAGATGCCGCAAGTCGATTCCGATGCAGTTTCGGCGTGCCCTAACGAAACGGCTGGTCCAAGCCCATATTTTCAGGCACGTTTGCGCGGCAAAGATTTTCTGAGGATGTTAGCCAATGTCGCTGACCGCGCGCGCGCTGCTGGATCGGCTGGTGGGGTTTCCCACCGTCAGCCGTCACAGCAATCTTGATCTGATCGCTTTTGTTGAAAGCTATCTGCGCGATCTTGGGATCGATTCGACGCGTGTGCCCAATGCGAATGGCAGCAAGTCGGCGCTTTATGCGCATGTGGGCCCGCAGGTTGACGGCGGCGTGGTCCTGTCCGGGCACACCGATGTCGTGCCTGTCGACGGTCAGGCCTGGGACACTGATCCTTTTGTGGTGACCGAACGGGACGGCAAGCTTTTCGGGCGTGGCACCTGTGACATGAAGGGGTTTGACGCGCTGGCCCTTGCCGCTGTGCCGCTGGCGATCGAGAAGGGCATCAAGCGGCCACTGCAGATCGCGCTCAGCTATGACGAAGAGATCGGCTGCCTGGGTGCGCCGCCGATGATTGATCACATGGTTGCCCATGGCATGCCCCGTGCGGATACGGTGATTGTCGGCGAACCCACGATGATGCAGGTTGTCACCGGCCATAAGGGCAGCGTGGGATATGATGTGCATTTTCAAGGGTTTGAGGTCCACTCTTCAATCGCCTATCAGGGTGTCAACGCGATCATGATGGCCGCCAAGCTGATTGACTGGGCCAATCAGATGAACGCCGAAGGTGCCGCGCAAACACCGGCCCCGCTGGCGGCTCCGTTTGATCCGCCCTACACCAATGTACACATCGGTGAAATTCGCGGCGGCACGGCCCATAATATCACCGCCAAAGATTGCCACCTTGGCTTTGGCTTCCGCATTGTGCCGGGCGAAACCAGTGATGACTGGCACGCGAAGTTCGCCGGAAAAGTTCTTGAAATCGAACAGGAAATGAAATCCGTTCGACCCGAAGCCGCAATCACGATCACACCGGGCCACAACATGCCCGGTCTGGTTCCCGAAACCGCCGGCAAGGCCGAAGAACTGGCCCGCAGGCTGACCGGTGACAACGCCCGCCATGTGGTCAGCTACGGCACGGAGGCCGGCCAGTTTCAGGAACGCGGCTATTCTGCCGTTGTCTGCGGTCCCGGCGATATCGCGCAGGCGCATCAGCCCAATGAATTCATCACCGTCGACCAGTTCCAACAGGGCGAGGCATTTGTCCACCGGCTGGTTGACCATCTGGCGCAATAGGCGTCAACCTTGCCCCCATGCCCGCTCCCGCGCCGCGAATTTTCACTTCCCAAGAGGACCCCATGCCCATCAAGAACCGTTTTGCCGAACTCCTGCCAGAGCTGACCGCGGTCCGGCGCGACCTGCACGAGAACCCCGAGATTCTGTTTGATACGATCCGCACCGCGCGGATCGTCGCGGACAAGCTCAAGGCCTACGGCGTTGATGAAATCGCCACCGGGATTGGCCGCACCGGCGTTGTGGGCGTGATCCATGGCAAAACCAATGACAGCGGCAAGGTGATTGGCCTGCGCGCGGATATGGACGCACTGCCGATCCACGAAGAAACCGGGCTTGATTATGCCTCCAAGACGGATGGCGCGATGCATGCCTGCGGTCACGACGGCCATACCACGATGCTGCTGGGCGCGGCCAAATACCTGGCCGAAACACGCAACTTTGACGGCACCGCGGTGGTGATCTTTCAGCCCGCCGAAGAGGGCGGCGGCGGCGGCAAGGAGATGTGCGACGATGGCATGATGGCGCGGTGGAACATCCAGGAAGTGTATGGCATGCACAATTGGCCAAATCAGCCGCTTGGGCAGTTTGCGATCCGTCCGGGGGCGTTCTTTGCCTCGGCGGACCAGTTTGACATCGTGGTCGAAGGACGCGGCGGCCATGCCGCCAAGCCGCATTTTACCGTGGACACCACTGTCACCGCGGCGCAGATCGTCACCGCCTTGCAAACCATCGTCAGCCGCAATGCTGATCCGACCCAGCAGGTTGTCGTCTCTGTGACCAGCTTTGAAACTTCGTCCAAGGCGTACAACGTCATCCCGCAAACCGTCCACCTGCGCGGCACCGTCCGCACGATGAGCAATGAACTGCGCGATATGGTGCAGGACCGCCTGACCGAGATCGTGCAAGCCACCGCCAAGGCCTTTGGCGCCACAGCCGAGATTGACTACCGACGCGGCTATCCGGTGATGGTGAACCACGATGAGCAGACCGCCTTTGCCGCTGCGGTTGCGACGTCCGTGTCGGGACAATGTGACGTCGCCGATCAGACCATGGGCGGCGAAGATTTTGCCTTCATGCTGGAAGAACGTCCCGGCGCCTACATCCTGATCGGCAATGGCCCCGGCGCCGATGTCCACCATCCGGCCTACAATTTCAACGATGAGGCGATTCCGGCGGGGTGCAGCTGGTGGGCGGGGATTATCGAACAGCGGATGCCGGCGGCTTAGGCGCGACGGGCCCTACCGCTCCGTCCGGGAGTTGCTTAAACTGCGGTTATGACAGAAATCGCTTGGTTGCCAGAGCCGCCAAATCACACGGAAAAGGCCCGCTTTTTTGACGCGGTGGTGCAGGCAGCCGGGGCGGGGACCCCGGTGTCTGCCACCGCGCTGTCATGGCGCGGTTATCCCGAAACCAGGGCGCGGGCGGACGCCTGTCTGGCGCGGGCCAAGAAACAGCCCCGGGGCGCGCTTGGGCGTGCAGTCAAGCGCGCCTTTCTCTGCGGGCGCTACAATTGGGCGCGGCGGCACTTTGAAAATTCTGGTGCGACGGCGCTATGCTGGCAGGGGCTGACCGGCACGCGCCGGGCGATGATGCTGGGGGCACAGGATGCGGGGGCCCGGACGTTTTTTGCCGAACTTGCGCCATTTGCCGGGTACAAGACCCTTGATCCGCGCGGCGTGAATGCCGAAGGGTCGGTGCCGCAATCCGCTGCGTTTTATGATGATGTTACGCCCGATCCTGACCTGATCGCGGCCCTGCGCGACAGCTCGCAGGCACGCGTCCCCCGGCGCGCCGACGTGGGGCAGGATGCAACCACCGTGCCCGAAGGGGATTACATCTTTGTGCCGCTTCAGGTGCCCGACGATAGCCAGATGATCCTGTTTGCCGGGTGGGTCGGCTCTGTGACCGGTTTCATTGCAGCACTTGCCGCGGCCTCGGCCGCATTGCCGCCCGGGATGCATCTGCGGCTCAAGGAACATCCCAGTGCCCGCATCTCGCTGACCGAAACCATCACTACCGCCATGAACGCTGGCGCGCGCATGGTGCTGGATAATCAGACCGACAGTTTTACCCAGTTGCGCGGCAGTCAGGGGGTGCTGACGGTCAACTCCTCCATGGGGCTTCAGGCGATGCTGTTTGATCTGCCCGTGATCGTCACAGGCGAATGTTTCTATGCATTTGACGCGCTCGCGACGCGGGCCCCAAACCCGGCGGCCCTTGCAGCGGCGCTGTCATCGGCGCCGTTTGACGGCGCTCTCAGGGCGCGGTTCCTGACGTGGCTTGCAAAGGTTTACTACATCCCCGAAACACCACAGGGCTATGACCTTGACCGCCTGCGCGCGCGGCTTGCCGGGGATATCTGATGTTCTTTAAACCAAGCACGATCAGCCAGATTGCCATTGATCCGCCGCAGCCGGGCCGTCGTGACGGTCTGGGGATTGTGCTGATCGTGCGGAACGAGGCAACGCATATCGCCGAATGGGCCCGGTTTCACCATATCGCCGGGGTGCGTCAGTTTATCGTCTATGACAACGGCTGTACGGACCGGACAATTGAGATTCTGCGCGATGTGCTGCCCGCTGATGCGCTGCGGGTCATGCCGTGGGATCAAAAGCTGCGCGATCGCCGCAGCGGGGCCGAAATCCACAATCAGGTGCTGGCCTATGCCCATGCGCTGCGCAATTTTGGCGGTGAATTTCGCTGGCTGGCCTTTATCGACGTGGACGAGTTTCTGGTGCCAAAGGTCGCAGAAGATCTGCCCGCCGCCCTTGCCACTTTGTCTGAGCATCCGCATGTCTCGCTGCCTTGGCACATGTTTGGCCGCAATGGTCACACCGACACGCCGGACGGCGGGGTTGTTGCCAATTATCTGCACCGGGCAGACCCGCGCCGGGCGCGCCACAGCCTGAACTGGAAATGCATTGTTGATCCCAGCCGGGTCACCGCGGTGCGGGTGCATGGTTTCAGCACCGATGGGCAGGATGTCGGCGTCAATGACGTGGGCCTGTTGGCCACCCACAAGGATCGCCAGAATGCGGCGTTCTATTCCAACGCGGCGATCCAGCTGAACCATTATTACACCCGCGCCGATGCGGAACTTCAGGCCAAGATCAACCGCGGGTCAAACAAGACTGTTGCGGCGCAAAAACATCTTCGTCGGGTGATGCGGATCGTGAACGAGATTGAGCGTGATACGGTCGAGGACAGGGCAGCTGTTAACTATGTTGCGCGCAAACAGGGTTAACACCTGTTCATGAAATCGTCTGCATGGGTTGTTGGCGGGATGTGCATGGGTTGTGCATGTCCCGATTCAACCGCCCGTATGATTCATATGTCTGTTAACCCGCCCGTCCACGGTCTGACGCGAATAGTCGAAATCATGGCCCTTTGGCTTCAGGGCGATGGCTGCGCGGATGGCATTTTCCAGCGTCGCGTCGCTTTCGGATGACCGGAGCGGTGCGCGCAGGTCGGCATGGCCGTCCTGGCCCAGACAGGTATAGATTTCGCCAGTGCAGGTGATCCGCACCCGGTTGCAGCTTTCGCAAAAATTGTGGGACAAAGGTGTAATGAAACCAATGCGTTGTCCGGTTTCCTTTAGGCGGACATAGCGGGCAGGACCACCGGTGTTGTCAGGCAGGTCCGCGACGGTAAACCGGGTGGCCAGCTGTGCTTGCAGGTCCTTGAGAGACCAATATTGGCCGATGCGATCCTCGTTGCCGATGTCGCCCATTGGCATGACCTCGATAAAGGTCAGGTCCATATTATGCCTTGCGCACCAATCGGTTAGGGTGAAAAGCTCATCCTCGTTGAACCCCTTCAAGGCAACTGTATTGATCTTGACCCGCAGCCCGGCCTTCTGTGCGGCCTCAATACCGCGCAGCACTTGTGGCAGGCGGCCCCAGCGGGTGATCCTCGCAAATTTGTCGTCATTCAGCGTGTCCAGTGACACATTCACCCGCCGCACGCCCGCAGCGAAAAGGTCATCGGCATATTTTGCCAGTTGCGATCCGTTCGTGGTCAGGGTCATCTCGTCCAGATCGCCCGTGTCCAGATGCTGCGTCATCGCGCGAAAGAATGTCATGATGTCCCGGCGAACCAGCGGCTCACCGCCTGTAATCCTTAGCTTTTTTACGCCCAGCCGGATGAAGGTGGAACACATGCGGTCCAGTTCTTCCAGCGTCAGAAGGTCCTTCTTTGGCAGGAACGTCATGCTCTCGGACATGCAATAGACGCAGCGAAAATCGCAGCGATCCGTGACCGATACCCGCAGGTATCTGATGGCGCGTGCGAAGGGGTCGATCAACGGAGTGTTCATGACGCGAACCTAGGGACGGGCAGGGGTTTGCGCAAGGCAACAACACGTGCTTGTCACCTTTGAACGCGGCCCATAAGTTGCCGATATGAAATATCTGATCCTCTTGCCCGTTGTGGTGTTTGCTGGCTGCACCGAACTCCAGACCGCCTTTGGCACGCCCACGGTGACCGCTCCGGTTGCCCCGCCCCCAACGCTTGACCCAGCACCACCGCCGCCGCCACCGCCCACCGCGCGCACCGTTGAACAATTCGACACAACAACCGACGAAGATAGACAGGCGGCCCTTGCGACCCCGGAAACATCCGGCACCGCATCCCTTGGCACCTCAATCGCGTCGCTTGGCAATCTCGCGTTGCCGGGCTTCTGGGTCGAAACGCCGCTGGTCACCGAATTGACGCCCGGTCGGATCGAATGGCAGGGAAATTCGGTGAATGTAGAGTTGCGCCCCTCTGGCGGGGCAGTCGGGTCTGGGTCAGAAATCAGCCTTGCCGCGATGCGATTGTTAGAGGCACCTCTTACGGAACTGCCTGAAATCACAGTGTTTTCTAACTAGTAAGCTTGCGCGCTGCATCTTTGCGGGCAAAAGGTTTCATTTGCGCGCCATGGGCATCCAGGAACAGGCGCACCCGGTCGGGATCGTGTTTGGAAAGTTCGCGCAGCCACCACGCAATGGCCTTCTGGATGAACCATTGCTGATCAGGCACATAGCTTGCCGCCCAGCCCAAAATCCGGTCCCGCGCAGCAAGTTCAGCCGGCTTGGGATGGTTCTGTTTGGTCCAGGGCAACGTCATGACCAACGCCGCCCGGCGTGTCCAAAGATGGTCTGACGTCGTCCATTCCGCGACCTGATCCAGCCGATCAGGGTTCGCGACCAGCCTTTTCTGTCCCGCAATTGCCACGTGGTCGGCAACCGCCCATGCATCAAAGTCCGGCACCCAGCTTGCGATCAGCTCCCAGGCGCCCTGATCGTCCGGTCTGATCCGGGCCTGTGTCAATAATTTCGCGGCCGCCACGCGCCCCTCATGGACATTGGATCGCCATAGCCCGTCCGCCAATGCCAGCCGTTCATCCAGCGTCAGCACCTTGCGCCAGGCCTTTGTTGCGGCGTCAATCACGGGATTGGCCACACCCAGGTATGGTCGGTCAACCTTGTGATACGCCTTCATTTCCAAGGCCTTGGCGGCATCGGTTCCCAGTTCAGCGAGGGCCGCTCCGGGCGTCATTCCACGGTGACCGATTTTGCAAGGTTGCGGGGCTGGTCGACGTCGGTGCCCTTGGCGATGGCGGTATGATAGGCCAGCAATTGCGCAGGTACGGCATAAAGGATCGGGGCCAGCAGATCGGGCACTGCGGGCATGATTATCGTCTTCCACACGCCATCGCCTGCTTCTTCGGCGCCAAGCCGATCAGTGATCAAAAGCACCTTGCCGCCGCGGGCCATGACCTCTTGCATGTTGCTGACGGTCTTGTCGAAAAGGCTGTCGCGGGGGGCCATGACGATGACAGGGACGTTTGGATCGACAAGGGCGATCGGGCCGTGCTTCAGCTCTCCGCTGGCATAAGCCTCAGCATGTATATAACTGATTTCTTTCAATTTCAGCGCGCCTTCAAGGGCGAGCGGATACATTTGGCCGCGTCCAAGGAACAGGATGTCACGCGCCTCTGACAGCTCTTGCGCGATGGCTTGGCAGCTTGCTTCGATTCCCAGAGCGGCGTTCAGCAAACCCGGCAATGCCTGCAGGTCCTTTAGGTACTTGCTGATATCAGTGATTTCGCCGCGATCTTGCGCCGCCTTCAGCACCAGCATGGCAAGCGTGGTCAGCTGGCAAGTGAATGCCTTGGTCGAGGCGACGCCAATCTCAGCCCCTGCAAAGATCGGCAGCGTAAGGTCACTTTCCCGTGCGATCGAGCTTTCCGGTACGTTCACCACGGAAAGGATTCTTTCCGCCTTTCCAGACATATAGCGCAGTGCCGCCAAGGTATCGGCGGTTTCGCCGGACTGGCTGACAAACAGGGCAACCGTGCCGGCTGTAACGGGAGGTTCGCGGTATCTGAATTCGCTTGCGACATCGATTTCAACCGGCAGACGTGCCAGCTGTTCGAACCAGTACTTTGCAACCATACAGGCATAATATGCCGTCCCGCATGCCACCAGCGTCAGCCGTTCAATCCTGGCAAAGTCGAGCGCCGCGTCCGGCAATGTAATCGACGCACCATCCGCCGCGATATAGTGGGCAAGGGCCCCTTGCAGTACGTTGGGTTGTTCGGCGATTTCCTTGGCCATGAAGTGCTTGAACCCGGCCTTGTCGACGCGCGCAGCATCAATCTGAATGATCCGCATATCGCGGTTTGCCAGGCTTCCCGATGCGTCCCGAATCTCAACCGAATTCCGGGTTACGACGGCCCAATCGCCTTCTTCAAGATAGGTGATCTTATCGGTCATCGAGGCCAGCGCGATCGCATCAGAGCCAACAAACATTTCGCCCTCGCCATGTCCAATCGCCAAAGGGCTGCCTTTGCGCGCCGCGATCAGCAAATCGTCGTGACCGTCAAACAGGAAGCAAAGCGCATATGCCCCCTTTAGCCGGGCAATTGTCTGTTCTGCGGCGTCACGGGGGCTGTTGCCCTGATCCATGTAAAATTGCGTCAGCAGGGCGATCGTTTCGGTGTCGGTCTCGGTGTCATGGTGCACGCCCTTGTCGGTCAGCCATTCGCGTAGTTCACGAAAGTTTTCAATGATGCCGTTATGGACAACTGCAACACCTGCGGCGCGATGCGGGTGGGCATTGCCAACAGAGGGGGCACCATGGGTCGCCCATCGCGTATGGCCGATGCCGGATTTCCCGGCGAGTGGCTCATGAACCAGAAGATCGCTGAGGTTTACCAGCTTTCCAAGGGCGCGGCGACGATCCAATTGGTCATTGTGGATGGTTGCAATGCCTGCGCTGTCGTACCCGCGGTATTCCAGCCGCTTGAGCGCTTCAACAAGGATTGGTGCTGCTTCATGGGTGCCAAGCACCCCTACAATTCCACACATACTAAGTCTCTTTCGCCTGACTGGCCTTCAATTTTCTTAACTTGTCAAACATTCGACGGGCAAATCCGGGCTTGTTTTCCTGTCGGGCCCGCGCAACTGCAAGATCACCTGCGGGAACGTCGCGGGTGATAACCGACCCTGTTGCCGTCATCGCATCGTCACCAATCGTGACAGGCGCAACCAGCATGGTATTTGACCCGACAAAGACCCGTTCGCCAATTGTCGTTTTGTGTTTGAAGACACCATCGTAGTTGCAGGTAATCACCCCGGCACCGACATTTGATCCTGAGCCGATCTCGGCATCTCCAACATAGGACAGATGGTTGACCTTTGCGCCCTCGGCAATCTGGGCATTTTTCACTTCGACGAAGTTGCCAATCTTAACGTTCTCGGCCAGTTCTGCACCGGGGCGCAGACGCGCATAGGGGCCAACAACGGCGCCGCGCGATACATGGCAGCCTTCCAAATGGCTGAACGCGCGAATGGTGGCGCCTGATTCAACCGTGACACTTGGGCCAAATACCACGTTCGGTTCGACCAGGGTGTCGCGGCCAATAATCGTGTCATAATGCAGATGGACGCTTTGAGGGGACGGCATGGTGACCCCATCGCGCAACAAGGCTGCGCGTTTGCGCGATTGCCAGATCTCCTCTGCCGCGGCCAATTCGGTACGCGCGTTGATTCCGAGGGTTTCGGATTCGTCGCAGGTCACGGCGGTCGCGGAGAGGCCGCGTGCCCGGCCGATCTCAACAATATCGGTAAGGTAGAATTCGCCTGCCGCGTTATCGTTCTTCAACGCCGCGATGAGGTCCAAAAGCACTTCTGCATCCGCGCAAACGACGCCTGAATTGCACAGGTTAATGTCACGTGTCGCAGCGTCGGCGTCATTGAATTCGACAATGC
This sequence comes from uncultured Paracoccaceae bacterium, assembly GCA_947502145.1. Lineage (GTDB taxonomy): Bacteria > Pseudomonadota > Alphaproteobacteria > Rhodobacterales > Rhodobacteraceae > CANMYO01. The sequence goes on from CANMYO010000002.1 coordinate 205,527, forward strand.
GCGACAACTCATCGCCCTGCATGACAAGACGGCCATAGCGCCCGGGATCGGCTGCCACAAAACCAAGGATGACGATATCGTGGTTCTTGCGCGCAGCGCTCATCCTTTGCAGGGTTTCATCCGATATGAACGGCGTGTCACCGAAAAGAACAATTGCATCGCCCTCGAACCCGGCAAGGGACTCCTTTGCTTGTGCGACCGCGTGACCGGTGCCAAGTTGTTCTGATTGAACAACAATTTCTGCATTGGCATCCCAGTTTTTGGCAACATCACGGACCATGTCTGCGCCATGTCCTGCAACGATGATTTTTCGTGCAGGTGCAAGCGAAGCGCCTGTATCCATTGCATGGATCAGCATTGGCACCCCTGCGATGGGGTGCAGCACTTTGGGGAGATCTGATTGCATCCGCGTGCCCCTGCCGGCGGCGAGGATGATAAGTGCTGTTGCCATTTGCTGCCCGTGCCCCGTGTTTGACCGGAATTTTCTTTTGCCGGGTGTTGTATCCGCTTTGAGAAATAGCACAAGCGACAGGGGTTCACATCCAATTACGCATCGTTACAACAATCAGGCAACAAGCGGGAGACACCATGCGTGGCGTGATTTTTGATCTTGATGGCACGCTGGCGGATACCAGCGGCGATTTGATTGCGGCAGCAAATGCCTGTTTCCACGATCTGGGCCTTGGTGATCTGCTTGATCCGATTGGTGATGCCGCGACCGCCCTGCGGGGCGGGCGCGCGATGTTGCGTCTTGGGTTTTCCCGCGTCGACCAGCACGGTGAAGAGGTCGTGGATGCGCAGTATCAACCATTGCTGTCGCATTACGCGCGGGCGATTGACCGGCACACGGTGCTTTATCCGCAGGCCATGGCGACGGTCCGTGCGCTGAAGGCCAAAGGCTACAAAGTCGCGATCTGCACGAACAAGCCCGAGGCCCTGGCGCGACAACTGATGGTGTCGCTTGGTGCGCTGAATGAGTTTGGCGCGCTGCTGGGTGCCGACAGTCTGGCCGTGCGTAAGCCGGACCCCGAGCATCTGATCGAAACGGCCCGCCGTGCCGGGGCCGACCCAAACAGGATCGTTTTGGTGGGGGATACGGCGACCGATCGGGATGCGGCCCGCAATGCCGGCGTGCCGGCAATTCTTGTGACCTTTGGACCAGGAGGCGATGATGTCCGCGCGCTGGAGCCCGAAGGTTTGATCGGCCATTTTGATGAGCTGGAAGCGGAAGTGCATCGTCTGATTGGCTAGGTGAGAGATTGACGTAAGCGCTTACATCGGGAAGTGTCGGCGCATGGAAAAGAACTTCACCGGCAGCTTCACGCAACAAGAACCGATCCCCGACGCAGGCATTGCAGCGGCCCTGCGCGTCATGCAGTCCGGGCGACTTCACAGGTATAATACCGCCCCCGGTGAGGTTGCCGAAACCGTGTTGTTAGAACAGGAGTTCGCCGCGTCGATCGGTGCGAATTATTGCCTTGCGGTTGCCTCGGGCGGATATGCGATTGCCACCGCACTGCGCGCGTGTGGCGTCAAGCCGGGCGACAATGTGTTGACCAATGCCTTTACGTTGGCCCCGGTGCCTGGCGCAATTGCCGGTCTGGGCGCGCGGCCGGTCCTTGTTGGGGTCACCGAAGAATTGGTTATCGACCTTGAGGATCTGAACGCGAAACTGGATCAGGCCAAGGTTCTGCTTCTGTCGCATATGCGGGGTCACCTGTGCGATATGGAAGCCCTGATGGCGCTTTGTGATCGCGCGGGTGTCACGGTGATTGAAGATTGCGCGCATACGATGGGGGCCACTTGGAATGGTGTACCATCGGGCAGGTTCGGGCGTTTTGGCTGCTTTTCAACGCAGACGTACAAGCACATCAATTCGGGCGAGGGCGGCCTGCTGGTTTCAAATGATGCCAAGGGCATGGCCCGCGCTGTCATTCTGTCAGGAAGCTATATGCTTTACGAATCCCACCTCGCTGCGCCGCCGCCGGAGGTTTTTGCCGAAATCCGCTATGAAACCCCTAACATTTCAGGTCGTATGGACAACCTGAGGGCGGCCATTCTGCGCCCCCAACTCAAGGATTTGGCACAACAGGCAGTGCGGTGGAATGCGCGCTATGAGGTCGTCGAGGCGCGTCTTCGCGATGTTCCGGGGTTGACGCTTGTGCCGCGGCCCGCAGCCGAAGGATACGTTGCATCATCTTTCCAGTTCTTGCTCCTGGACTGGTCATCCGACGCAATCGCAGAGGTGCAGAACCGCTGCGGCGCGCGCGGTGTTGAACTGAAGTGGTTCGGCGGGGCTGAGCCTGTTGGATTTACCTCGCGCTATGACAGTTGGCGGTATGCGCCTACGACCGCCATGCCGGAAAGTGATCGCGTTCTGGCCGGGATCATCGACCTACGATTGCCGCTGACGTTCAGTCTGGAGGACTGTGCTTTGATTGCAGAAATCATCCGCGCTGAGGTCAGTGCGGTCTGGCAGGCGGCTGCCTGAAGCCATTCAATAACCACCCTGAAAACGCAAGCGGCCGGTCCCGGCTTGACCGAATGGTCTTGTGTTGCCTATAAATGAACAAGCGTTCAATAAATGGAGAATCGCAGATGTTCCTGTCGTCAATGACCTTCGATCTGGGTGAGGATGTGAATGCACTGCGCGACATGGTGCATGGCTGGGCGCAGGAACGGATCAAGCCGATCGCGGCAGAGATTGACAGCACCAACGTTTTTCCACCCGCGCTGTGGCAGGAGATGGGCGAACTTGGGCTGCTTGGTGTGACAGTGCCAGAGGCTTACGGTGGGGCGGGGATGTCCTATCTAGCTCACACGGTCGCGGTCGAAGAAATTGCCCGCGCCAGCGCATCGGTCAGCCTGTCTTATGGGGCGCACAGCAATCTTTGCGTCAACCAGATCAAGTTGAATGCCAATGATGCGCAAAAGGAAAAGTACCTGCCGCGTTTGATTTCGGGCGAACATGTCGGAGCACTTGCCATGTCCGAAGCGGGTGCCGGGTCTGATGTTGTGTCGATGTCATTGCGCGCAGAAAAGCGGAACGATCATTTTCGGCTGAATGGGAACAAATACTGGATCACCAATGGGCCGGATGCCGATACTCTGGTTGTCTATGCAAAATCTGATCCGGACGCCGGGTCCAAGGGGATCACCGCTTTCCTGATCGAAAAGGAAATGACCGGTTTCAGCACTAGCCCACATTTCGACAAGCTGGGCATGCGTGGGTCTAACACAGCGGAACTGATCTTTGATGATGTCGAGGTGCCATTCGAAAACGTCTTGGGCGAAGAAGGCCGCGGCGTGCGCGTCCTGATGTCTGGACTCGATTACGAGCGCGTTGTGCTGGCCGGGATCGGTCTGGGCATCATGGCGGCCTGCCTTGACGAAGTGATGCCCTATGTTTCGACGCGCAAGCAGTTTGGCCAGCCGGTTGGCAACTTCCAACTGATGCAGGGCAAAATTGCCGACATGTATACAGCGATGAACACAGCCCGCGCCTATGTCTACGAAGTGGCCAAGGCCTGTGACGCGGGGACCGTAACACGTCAGGATGCCGCGGCGTGCTGTCTTTATGCGTCTGAACAAGCCATGGTGCAGGCGCATCAGGCCGTTCAGGCGCTTGGCGGTGCCGGATTCCTTAATGACGCGCCGGTCGCGCGAATTTTCCGGGATGCGAAGCTGATGGAAATTGGCGCAGGGACATCGGAAATCCGCCGCATGTTGATTGGCCGTGAGCTTATGGGGGCGATGTGATGAGCAAGGATGCCCATCTGGCCGCCTTGGCTGAGGTCGCAGAGGCTGCTCAGGCAGCCGCTGAGGGTGGCGGCGCCAGGTCGCGTGACCGCCATGTCAGCCGAGGCAAGATGTTGCCCCGTGATCGGGTTGCAAACCTGCTGGACCCCGGCACGCCATTCCTTGAGATCGGCGCAACCGCAGCGCATGGCATGTATGATGGCGCTGCACCCTGTGCGGGCGTCATTGCGGGTGTCGGCACGGTGGAAGGTGTCGAGGTCATGGTCGTGTGCAATGATGCCACTGTAAAAGGCGGCACCTATTACCCGATGACAGTCAAAAAGCACCTGCGTGCTCAGGAAATCGCGGCAGGTTGCAATTTGCCCTGTGTTTATCTGGTAGATAGCGGCGGGGCGAACCTTCCAAATCAGGACGAGGTGTTTCCTGACCGGGATCATTTTGGCCGCATTTTCTATAATCAGGCACAAATGTCTGCCGCAGGCATTCCTCAGATCGCAGTTGTGATGGGGTCTTGCACAGCGGGTGGCGCCTATGTTCCGGCGATGGCGGATGTTTCAATCATCGTGAAAGAACAGGGGACGATTTTCCTGGCCGGTCCGCCCTTGGTCAAAGCGGCCACGGGAGAGGTGGTCAGCGCCGAAGATCTGGGCGGTGGTGATGTGCACACCCGGCTGTCGGGCGTGGCGGATTATCTGGCCGAAGATGACGCCCACGCGCTTGCCCTTGCGCGTCAGGCGGTGGCCTCTTGCGCCCGTGAGAAACCGCATGTTGTAAAGCGACAGCCCCCCCAAGCACCGGCCATTGACCCGGCAACATTGTTCGACGTTGTACCCGCTGATCTGCGTACACCCTATGACATCCGCGAGGTGATCAAGCGGATTGTTGACGGGTCGAGGTTCGATGAATTCAAAGCACGGTTCGGGGAAACGCTTGTGACGGGATTTGCCCATATTGATGGCTGGCCCTGCGGCATCATCGCCAACAATGGGGTGTTGTTCTCGGAAGCGGCACAAAAGGGTGCACATTTTGTCGAACTGTGCAGTCAGCGCAAGATTCCCCTGATTTTCCTGCAGAATATCACCGGTTTCATGGTGGGGCAGAAATACGAAAACGAAGGCATCGCGCGCCATGGGGCCAAGATGGTCACGGCCGTTGCCACAACCAAAGTGCCCAAGATCACCATGGTTGTCGGGGGCTCGTTCGGGGCCGGTAACTACGGCATGTCCGGCCGCGCCTACAGCCCGGACTTCATGTGGACATGGCCCACATCGCGGATCAGCGTGATGGGCGGGGAACAGGCGGCAGGCGTTCTTGCGACCGTGAAACGCGATGCGATCGAACGCAGGGGCGAAAGCTGGTCCGCCGAAGAGGAGGCCGCCTTCAAGCAGCCGACGATCGATATGTTCACTGAACAAAGTCATCCGCTTTATGCAAGCGCGCGACTTTGGGATGACGGAATCATTGATCCGCGGAAATCCCGAGAGGTGCTGGCATTGTCCCTTTCTGCCTGCCTGAATGCCGAAATTGAGGAGACACGCTTTGGCGTGTTCCGGATGTGATGCCCATGTTTGACAAAATCCTAATCGCCAATCGCGGCGACATAGCATGCCGCGTCATTCGCTCTGCGCAGAAGTTGGGGGTTGAGACAGTTGCGGTCTATTCAGACGCAGACCTGCGGTCGGTACATGTTGCTATGGCCGATCACGCTGTTCGGTTGGGCCCTGCACCGGTAGCGGAAAGCTACCTGCGCGGTGATCTCATCATTCAGGCTGCGCTTGATACCGGTGCAAAGGCGATCCATCCGGGCTATGGGTTCTTGTCGGAAAATCCTGAATTCGTCGAAGCGGTCGAGGCGGCAGGCCTGGTCTTTATCGGGCCATCGGCAGAAGCAATCCGCGCCATGGGGCTCAAGGATGCTGCCAAGGATCTGATGACCAAAGCTGGCGTGCCCGTTGTGCCCGGATATCAGGGAAAAAACCAGGACGCCGACCATCTGGCCGCCGAGGCTGAGAAGATCGGGTATCCGGTCTTGATCAAGGCGGTTGCGGGCGGTGGCGGTAAGGGGATGCGGCTTGTCGAATCCGCCGCGGGATTCAGTGAAGCGCTTGCTTCCGCCCAGGCAGAGGCAAAGACCGCCTTTGGAAATGCAAATGTCCTGATTGAGAAATACATCACCAGCCCGCGCCACATCGAAGTTCAGGTGTTTGGTGATGGCACCAATGCGGTGCACCTGTTTGAACGGGACTGTTCGCTGCAGCGCCGTCACCAAAAAGTAATCGAAGAGGCCCCGGCGCCGGGCATGACTGCGGATGTCCGCGCCGCCATGGGGGACGCCGCCGTTCGGGCCGCCAAGGCGATTGGTTATGCCGGAGCAGGCACGATAGAGTTCATCGTGGACGGGTCAGATGGACTGCGGGCTGACGGGTTCTGGTTCATGGAAATGAACACCCGGTTGCAAGTTGAACATCCGGTTACCGAAGCAATCACCGGCGTCGATTTGGTGGACTGGCAATTGCAGGTTGCTGCGGGGTCACCGCTGCCAGCGTCGCAGGCCGATCTTGAGATTTCGGGTCATGCGTTTGAAGCGCGCCTCTATGCCGAGGACGTCCCAAAGGGGTTCCTGCCCGCGACCGGCCGTTTGGACCATTTGGCATTTCCAGCATCTGCCCGGATCGACAGCGGTGTGCAGACCGGGTCTGAGATTTCGCCATGGTACGATCCGATGATCGCCAAGGTGACCGTCCACGGCCCAGATCGTGAAACAGCGCTGCGACGGCTCAGCGACGCGCTAGCCAAGACTGAGGTTGCCGGATTGGTGACAAACCTGGGGTTCCTGCAGCGGCTGGCCACGCATCCGGATTTCGCTGCCGGGAAAGTCGATACGGGACTTATCGCACGTGCGGGTGACAGCCTGATTGCCGCACCGGAAGCGACAAGCTCACGGCTTGGCTGGGTCGCGATTGTTGCCGCTGGTCTTGATACCAAAGACGGGGCGATGCAAGGGTTTTCACTGTGGCAACCGCTGCGACGGACAGTTGAAATTGCGTCTGATGGTGAAACGATGGAAATCGTGCTCCAGTTTGATGAAGCGGATGGGATACGCGCTGAAATTGGCGAAAACCAACACCTGTATCGGCGCTCGCAACTTGGTTGGGTCTGTAATGGCACACGCTGCCCGCTGGCCTTGCGACACGGGGCGTTTGTAACCCTGTTCGGCGCCGAGCCGCAGCAGTTTGAAATCCCCGATTCCTTGGCGCGCGGGAGTGCCGGAGCCGGGGGCGATCGTGTGGATGCGCCGATGCCGGGGCTGGTACAGGACGTCGTTGTGCAACCCGGTGACACGGTCAGCGAAGGGCAGCGTATGGTTGTTCTTGAGGCCATGAAAATGGAACATGTCCTTCGCGCGCCCCGTGACGGTGTTGTCGCGACGGTTGCCGTTGCCAAGGGGGATCAGGTTGTTGCAGGTCATGTCATGGTTACCTTGGAGGACGCCGCGTGATCAGGCTGCATCACAGTGAAGCCACCCGCTCTATGCGGACGCTCTGGCTGCTTTACGAGCTTGGGGTGGATTTTGACCTTGAAACATATCCATTTGATAAATCTCTCAGGTCCGATGCCTATCTGGCGCTGAATCCTGCGGGGCGCGTGCCAACGCTTGAAATCGATGGAATTGTGCTGACCGAGAGCGGTGCAATGACACAGGTGCTTTGTGAACGGTTCGATCCGCGTGGATTGGGGCGACCCGGCGGACATGCAGAACGGCCGATGTGGCTCAACTGGATCCACCATGCAGAGTCAATCAGCCAGCACTGCGCTGCGCTGAACCAGCAACATATCTTCATCCGCGAGGATTGGATGCGCAGCCCGACCGTAATGAAGCTTGAGGCGATGCGCTTGGCCAAGACCCTTTCGGTTGTCGAAAACGGTCTGACCGGGGACTATCTGCTTAAGGGCGGGTTTTCCGCGGCAGATATTTCGGTCGGGCAGGCCGTCTATCTGGGCCATGTTTTTGTTGACATCACTCGGTTTCCAAAACTGTCAGAGTGGTATGCGCGGATCACTGCGCGCGAGGCGTTTCAGGCTGCCGTTCCGGATGTGCATCCTTTCCATACCAAGGCGTTCTATCCCCCCTGGGAGGTCAAATCAGATGACTGATATCACCCTTCACGAGGTCGGACCGCGGGACGGTTTGCAAAATGAACCCGGCGTGATCTCCGTGGCTGACAAGGTGGCCTTTATCAACGCGCTCTCAGCGGCGGGGCTGCACGAACTTGAGGTCGGATCATTCGTCAGCCCGAAATGGGTGCCACAGATGGCTGGCACGGCAGACGTGCTGGCCGCGCTACCGGCTGGGCCGAATTACGCAGTTCTGGTGCCGAATATGCGCGGCTGGGACGGTTTTCAGGCAGCGACAAAACAGGGGGCTTACGCGATCTCGATCTTCGTTTCGGCCACCGAAGGGTTCAGCCGTGCAAACCTTAACTGCACTATCTCCGAAAGCCTCGAGCGGCTGAAGCCCGTCGTTGCCGCAGCAGCTGATGCAGGGGTGCCGGTGCGGGGGTATATTTCCTGTGTAACGGATTGTCCGTTTGATGGGCAGACTTCGCCCGCTGCAGTAGCGAAGGTTGCAGAGGATTTGCGCCAGATTGCGCCGATGCCGCTGTCGCTGGGGGACACAATCGGAAAAGGTACGCCGGATCGGGTCGCCGCCATGCTGCGCGCGGTGCTTGATGTGGCCCCTGCAGATCAGCTGGCGGGTCATTTCCATGACACATCGGGGCAAGCGCTGGATAATATCTCGACTTCGCTTGAGACGGGGTTACGCGCGTTTGACTCCGCCGCTGGCGGTCTTGGCGGATGCCCCTATGCGCCGGGTGCGCCAGGCAATGTTGCGACCGAATCCGTCGTGGCGATGTTGCATGATCGCGGCTACAGCACCGGTGTTGATACCGCCAAATTGGAGGCGGCAACGGCGATCGCACGAAAACTGAAAGAGGACAGATCATGATCCGGGTAGAAACAGACGCGCGCGGGGTTGCGACCCTATCGCTGTCACGCGCGGACAAGCACAACGCGCTCTCAGCGGAACTGATCGGTGCCTTGCATGGCGAAGCCAACCGGCTGGCTCGGGATAACGCGGTCCGGGTCGTTGTCCTTGCGGCTGATGGGCCTACCTTTTGCGCGGGCGGAGATCTTGGCTGGATGCGCGCGCAGATGACCACAGATGCGGCCACGCGCCGCGACTCTGCCAATCAGTTGGCGTCGATGCTCGGTGCATTGAACGCATTGCCGAAGCCGCTGATTGGCCGCATCCACGGCAATGCTTTTGGTGGTGGCGTTGGAATGGCCTGCATCTGCGATGTCGCAATTGGGGTCGCCGGTACAAAGTTCGGGCTGACCGAAACCAAACTGGGATTGATCCCGGCAACGATCGGACCCTATGTATTGGCCCGGATGGGCGAAGCCGCCGCGCGGCAGGTCTTTATGTCGTCGCAGTTGTTTGATGCGCAGCGCGCCTGCGACCTCAACATTTTGTCGCGGGTTGTTGACGCTGATGCGCTGGACGCCGCCATCGAGGCGGAGGTTGCCCCCTATCTCAATTGCGCACCGGGCGCCGTTGCTGCTGCAAAGGCGCTGGCCCTGCGTGGCGGCATTTCTGATGAACAGGTTGCCAACAGCATCGACGCCTTGATCGCCCAATGGGAAGGCGACGAAGCACCCGAAGGCATTGCCGCCTTCTTTGAGAAACGCAAACCGCGCTGGGCTATGCCGGCAGGCTAAAGCAGGCTGACAAAAGTTTGGCCCAACTGTCCTTGCGGGCTTTGATATCCGCAGGATGCACAAGTTTGGCATGTTCGACAGCGATGCGGGTCTTGCCGGAATTGGTGTCTTGCATGTTTAGAACAACTGCAGAGCCATCGACGTATTTTGCGCGCCAATAGTACCATGTGAGGGTCTGGCTGGTTTTGGGTCCTGCAGCGAATGCTGGTTCCTGTTTCCCGGCATTGCTGCTGGCGAATTCGCACCATTGTGCAAAGGCATCCGCAGCTTGCCCCGGCACAGTTCGGGAAACGGAGGCTGAAAAGCTGCCGTCGCTCTTCTGGCCTGGCAACCGCCGTCCGATGTCCTGCTCAAAAGCGACGGCGACGCTTTGGGCCCACCACCCTGAGATCGGCTTGATTTGCCGCGCACAGGCCACGATGGCGTTGTGGTCCAGATTGCCAGCATCCATCTCTCCAAGCGCGCGGGTCCATTCTGACCATTCCAAACCAGTCGCGGCCGCGATTGCATCCGTGTTCGCTGCTTTGACCATGAATTCATCCCGCTTCACGTTCCAGATTTTACAATTGTAGCATGACTATCTGCCCAAATGTAGCTTTCGCCCATCATTTGCGCCGCGTACTGCGCAAGAATCTGAATGGATTCATCCTGATCGGGGTGCTGCCCCCCGTTGACCCCCTCGCGGGTGGGGGGTAAGTGTCAGCTTAGCCACGGGCAGGGCCACCACGTCCTGCCGATTAGGGAAAGGATACCCCCTTGCAAGAGCTTGCGACGCAATACCTTCCGATCTTGATTTTTCTGGGACTCGCGATTGGGCTTGGTCTGGTCCTGATCCTTGCGGCGGCCGTTGTCGCGGTTCGCAACCCGGACCCCGAGAAAGTTTCGGCCTACGAATGTGGATTCAACGCTTTTGATGATGCGCGGATGAAGTTTGACGTGCGGTTCTACCTCGTCTCGATCCTGTTTATCATCTTTGATCTGGAAGTCGCCTTTCTGTTCCCCTGGGCCGTTGCGTTTCAGGATATCAGCATGGTTGGGTTCTGGTCGATGATGGTCTTCCTTGCGGTGCTGACAATTGGCTTTGCCTACGAATGGAAGAAAGGGGCACTCGAATGGGAGTGATGACCGGCACGCAAGTAGGTGCAGACAAAGAAGTCGCCACCCAAGAGCTGAACCGAGAATTGCAGGACAAGGGTTTCCTTGTGACCAGCACGGCCGACATGATCAATTGGGCGCGTACCGGGTCCTTGCACTGGATGACATTTGGTCTTGCTTGCTGCGCCGTTGAAATGATGCACACGTCGATGCCGCGTTACGATTTGGAGCGGTTTGGCACCGCACCGCGCGCATCCCCACGTCAGTCTGATCTGATGATTGTGGCGGGTACGTTGACCAACAAGATGGCCCCGGCACTGCGTAAAGTTTATGACCAAATGCCAGAGCCGCGCTACGTGATCTCGATGGGTTCTTGTGCCAATGGCGGTGGCTATTACCACTATTCCTATTCTGTTGTCCGGGGGTGCGACCGCATTGTACCCGTCGACGTTTATGTCCCGGGATGCCCGCCAACCGCAGAGGCATTGCTATACGGAATCCTGCAGTTGCAGCGGAAAATCCGCCGCACCGGCACAATTGTTCGCTGAGGATCAAAGATATGACTGAAGCCCTGCAAGAGCTTGGCACCCATCTTGAACTCAAGCGCAAGGATTGTGTGCTGTCCTGGGATGTTGCCCATGATGAGCTGACGGTCAATGTGGCACTGTCGAACCTTGTCGGTTTTGTCGAATTTCTAAAGCTCGACAAAACCTGTCAGTTCAACACGCTGGTCGACATCACAGCGGTTGATTATCCCACACGGGCCAAGCGATTTGATATTATTTATCACTTTCTGAGCATGTACCAGAACCAACGCATTCGGCTGCGGGTACAGGTGCGCGAAGAGGATATGGTGCCGTCAATCATCTCTGTTCATGCTGCGGCAAACTGGTTCGAGCGTGAAGTTTTCGACATGTTTGGATTGCTGTTCTCTGGTCATCCGGATCTGCGCCGCATTCTGACGGACTACGGGTTCCGCGGGTATCCCTTGCGCAAGGATTTCCCAACCACGGGCTATACCGAAGTACGCTATGACGAAGTTCAGAAACGCGTTGTTTATGAACCGGTGTCATTGGTGCAGGAATATCGCCAATTCGACTTCATGTCGCCGTGGGAAGGGGCCGAATATATCTTGCCGGGCGATGAAAAGACCGAAGAGACGGCGAAGGGTTAGGATTTGACTGATCCCACTCTCATTTATTGTGTTGGCGCAACCAAGGCGGGGACGTCCTGGTTATATCGCCATTTGCATGATCACCCAGAGGCGCATGTCCCTGCGGTGAAAGAGGCGCATTACTGGGATACCTTCAACACCGGGGCGCAGGTAAAACAGGTCGAGGCCTATCGCAACCGACTGGTCGAATTGAAGGCATTGCTGGCGGATGCGAAGACCAATGGTCGTGGCTGGCAGGTCAGGAATGTGACCCGCCGGATTTCAGATATGGAATCCCTCTTGCAAGTTTTACAGGCGGACCGGGCAGGGCACGTTGCCTACCTTGATTGGCTGATGGGTGATCGCACATCGCGAATTGCGGCTGACATGACCCCGAATTATGCCACCTTACCTGTTGGGCGGTTGCAGCAGATGGCTGCAACGGCGGCGACCAGCAAGTTTGTCTACTTGATCCGGGACCCGATTGACCGGTTATGGAGCCATGTGCGGATGCAGGCGCGACGGTTCCGGCAGGATCACGAAGTCTATGAAAAAAAAGCGAACAACATTCTTTGGCGGGTGGTGAACGCGGGTGCCGAAACGCATTTGACGCAGCGGGGCGATTACCCGGCCACCATAAAAAAGCTGGAGCAGGTTGTTCCGCGGGGCCGTCTTTTCGTGCAGTTTGCAGAAAAACTGTTTACACCCGACGGGCTCAGGAAGATGAGCGATTTTTTGGGAATTTCCTTTGTCCCATCACGGCAGGAGGCCGTGCATATGGGCGAACCTGTGCGCATGCGCGAAGAATTACGCCCAAAGGTGGCGGCATTCCTGAAAGAACAATATGATTGGGTGGCTCAGCATATGGGCCCGCTGCCACAGAATTGGCAGGACAACTACGCGAGGGCGATGGCATGATGGACGGCGACATTCGTGTGAATACATACGACGACGGATCGACGGACGCCCGGACTGGCGAACAGAAAATTCGCAACTTCAACATTAACTTCGGTCCGCAACACCCAGCGGCACACGGGGTTTTGCGGCTTGTGCTCGAACTTGACGGCGAGATCGTCGAACGGTGCGATCCGCACATTGGGTTGCTTCATCGCGGCACTGAAAAGCTGATGGAAAGCCGGACCTACCTGCAAAACCTGCCGTACTTCGACCGGCTGGATTATGTCTCACCGATGAACCAGGAACATGCCTGGTGCCTTGCGATCGAAAAGCTGACGGGCACGGATGTGCCGCGCCGCGCCTCGCTGATCCGCGTCCTGTATTCGGAAATCGGCCGTGTCATGAACCATTTGATGAACGTGACCACGCAGGCGATGGATGTCGGCGCACTAACGCCGCCGCTTTGGGGCTTTGAAGAGCGCGAGAAACTGATGGTGTTCTATGAGCGTGCTTGCGGTGCACGTCTGCACGCTGCCTATTTCCGGCCCGGTGGCGTACATCAGGACCTACCGGATGCGTTGGTTGAAGACATTGACACCTGGGCCAGGGCCTTTCCGGCGTTTCTGGACGATGTTAATGGACTGCTGACAGAGAACCGGATTTTCAAACAGCGCAATTGCGACATTGGCGTTGTCACTGAAGAAGAAATCCAGAACTGGGGCTTTTCCGGCGTCATGGTGCGCGGCTCCGGCCTTGCATGGGACTTGCGCCGGTCGCAACCCTACGAATGCTACGACGAGTTCGACTTCCAAATCCCCGTTGGCAAGAACGGCGATTGCTATGACCGCTACCTGTGCCGCATGGAAGAGATGCGCCAGTCGACCTCGATCATCCGCCAGGCCTGCGAAAAGCTGCGCCATGAAAAGGGCGATGTAATGGCCCGTGGCAAGATGACGCCGCCGACCCGCACCGCAATGAAGACGGATATGGAAAGCCTGATCCACCACTTCAAACTATACACCGAAGGGTTCCACGTGCCCGCGGGTGAAGTCTATGCCGCTGTCGAAGCCCCCAAGGGCGAATTTGGCGTCTACCTTGTTGCTGATGGTAGCAACAAACCCTATCGCGCCAAGCTGCGCGCGCCCGGTTATTTGCATTTGCAGGCGATGGATCATGTCGCCAAGGGCCACCAATTGGCAGACGTTGCCGCAATTATTGGCACCATGGATGTTGTGTTTGGAGAGATTGACCGATGACCCGTTATTTTGCCCTGGCTTCCCTTGTCGCCCTGACCGCATGTTCTGGCATCAGCATCCCGCGATTTGGCGGTGATCCTGTCGCGACGCCTGCCGTCGCCCCTGCGCCACCCCCTGCGCCCGTCTTTCAGACGGCCAAGGAACGTCTTGTATCTGCAATCGAGAATAACAATTGTGTCCTGAACAAGGATAACGTCGGGGCGATCCTTTCGGAGGCAACGATCAGTGCCGAGGAACTGACGACGCTGACACCACAGCTGGCTGACGAGGGGCGCGCTGAGGTGTCCGGAAGCGGATCGATCCGCGTCTTGTCCGATCAGTGTATCTGAAGATGTCGACTGCGATCGGTTTGCCCGGGCTGCTCTTGCTTGGTATTACACCGGCGCTGCCTGCAACCATCCTTTTTGCCGCAATGACGACTTTTGTCGTCGCCACTGGAATGAATTGAAATGCTACGCCGCCTATATCACGACCAACCTGACAGCTTTGTCTTCACCCCTGACAATCAGGCCTGGGCCGAAGGCCAGATGACGAAGTTTCCAGAGGGTCGTCAGGCGTCGGCGATCATCCCGTTGTTGTGGCGCGCGCAGGAACAGGAAGGCTGGCTTAGTCGCCCGGCAATCGAATACGTCGCCAAGATGCTCGGGCTGGAATATATCCGCGCGTTGGAAGTCGCGACGTTCTACTTCATGTTTCAGTTGCAACCCGTCGGATCGGTTGCGCACATTCAGGTCTGCGGGACCCTATCCTGCATGATCTGTGGCGCAGAAGATCTGATCGGTGTGTGTCAGGAAAAGATCGCGCAAAACCCGCATGAAATTTCCAATGACGGCAAGTTTTCATGGGAAGAGGTTGAATGCCTCGGGTCTTGTGCGAATGCGCCAATGGCGCAGATTGGCAAGGATTATTACGAAGATCTGACCGCCAGCCGTTTGGGCGAAATCATTGACGAGCTGGCTGCCGGAAAGGTACCGGTGCCCGGTCCGCAAAATGGCCGGTATGGTGCGGAACCACTCAAGGGTCTGACCAGCCTCAAGGACTACGACAGCGGCAAGACTCAATATAACGCCAGTGCCCAGTTGGCTGTGGATATCGGTGACACGGTCAAACGGATTGATGGCACAGAGACGCCATTGCTGACGCCTTGGGTCAAATCCGGGGCAGGGACCAAGTCATCTGCAAAACCTGCGGCCAAGAAAACATCGGCGAAGCCTGCCGATACAAGTGCGAAAGCCGTTGCACCTGCTGCGACAGGCGAAAAGAAACCGCGTACATTGAAAGCTGCGCGAAAGTCCGGCGCGGATGATCTGAAACAGATCAGCGGTGTTGGGCCCAAGTTGGAACAAACGCTCAATGAATTGGGTTTCTGGCATTTTGACCAGATCGCCAAATGGACACCCGAAGAAATAGCGTGGGTGGACAGCCGACTGAAGTTCAAGGGCCGCATTGCGCGTGACAACTGGATGGCGCAAGCCACTGATTTGGCCAAAAAATAGGCGTAACCCGGCGACCAGACCTGGGCACGTCAATTTCTCTTATGGATTTGGCCCAATTGAGGCTAGGCTTTGCTTTGGGCAGGGGTGCGCAATGGCGTGCTTCTGACGCTTGCACAAAGTGGCCCGGTTAAACGGGCACCAAAGGGAGAGAGATTACCATGAAGGATACAGCCCCCAAAGAGCAGGGGATTATTGTCGTTGCATTGGTCTTTGGCGTGATCGCGGCGGGTGTCGCCATTGTCATGTTTGATTTCGGTGCGGTTGGCGGCATTTTCATCGGCCTGATCGTCGCGACCATTGCGGCCATCGCGTTACTTCTGGGCTGGCGAGAGGCCAAACCCATGGATCAGAACGCGCCCGCGCCAACGGCAAAAAGCGCGCCAGCCCCGGGCCCATCGGCAGACCCTGCACCAGCGCCTGCGCCTGCGCCAGATACCGCCGCTCCGCCCGCTGCAACAATCGAAGACGTGGTGACCAAAGTCACAGAAGGGGCCAGCACCGCACAGAACCCGATCGCACCTGATGGCAAGCCGGCGACGCTGAGCGAGCCGCGTGAAGGCGGCGCTGATGATCTCAAGAAAATCAAAGGGGTCGGCCCCAAGCTTGAAAAGCTGTTAAACTCAATGGGCTTTTGGCACTTTGATCAGGTCGCAAGCTGGCGCTCGGACGAAGTCGCCTGGGTCGATCAGAACCTTGAAGGCTTCAAAGGTCGCGTGAGCCGCGATAACTGGGTCGATCAGGCCAAAACGCTTGCCGCTGGTGAGGCGACCGCGTTTTCTGAGAAGGTCGACAAGGGCAAGGTCTACTAGGTTTTCGGTGTCGAGAGCCGTTTGTGGACGTAACAAAGCCAGGGTGAGAGATGGTCGGGGTTTGAATTTTCAGCATAGCGGTCAATGCGTTCAAAGCCCAATCCGTCGTATAGATTGAGCATACTGTCATTGCCTTTCACCGTGTCGGCATAAAGGTCGGCGACGCCCCATTCCTGCGCAATCTCGATACGCTGCGTGACAAGCTTTCGCCCAAGACCGGAGCCACGATGGGCCGGAGCGACATAGAGCCGTTTGAGCTCTGCTGCGTCCGCGCCGATCCGCTTGATGAATCCGCAGCCTACCAATGTGCCTGCTGCATCATGGGCAAGAAGTGTTGCCCCCTTTGGCGGCAGATAGAGGTCAATATCTTGCCAGATGTCGCCAAGCGCCCCTTCGGGTGTCATCGGGGGTGCACCGATAGCGTCGAACCGGTCAACGATCTTGCTCATGTAGTTGTGCAAAAGCGCTTCGAGAGCGGGGCGATCGGGAATGGATTCGACTGCAGTGATTTGAATGGTCATGCCGCAAACAACCAGCAACAGGCCCGTGCCGCAAGGCGTCCGTTGTGATATGCCTTGACCTTCAATGCGGCAAACGGTCAAAACAATCGCACCCGGCAAAGGACATGAGATGAGCGACCGCCACAGCGACAGCACCGCCCGGCAGGGCCGCGTGATTGCAGTTACGATTGCTCTGGCTGGTATTCTGGCGATATTTGCCCCGATGTTGACCATTATTCTGGGTCTGGAACCACGATATGAGATCCTGTTTTACCTGATCTCGATGGCTGCGTTCATTTGGTCACTGGTCGTCACGTGGAAGCTGTGGCAAAAGACCCGTAACTGAACGACTTCCAAGGACTCCGCGATGCTCAAGGATCAGGACCGCATTTTCACCAACATCTACGGGATGCATGACCGCACGCTGAAAGGCGCGCAGCAACGTGGGCATTGGGATGGCACGGCAGCGATTATCAAGAAGGGTCGCAACTGGATCATTGACGAAATGAAAGCCTCTGGTCTGCGCGGACGGGGCGGGGCGGGCTTTCCCACAGGTCTGAAGTGGTCGTTCATGCCCAAGGAATCTGATGGGCGTCCGGCTTATCTTGTGGTGAATGCCGACGAATCCGAACCGGGGACCTGCAAAGACCGGGAAATCATGCGCCATGATCCCCACACGCTGATTGAGGGCTGTCTCATCGCAAGTTTCGCGATGAACGCCAACGCCTGCTATATTTACATTCGCGGGGAATACATTCGCGAAAAGGAAGCGCTGCAGAACGCAATTGATGAGGCCTACGCTGCGGGCCTTCTGGGCAAGAATGCCGCTAAATCAGGATGGGATTTCGATCTGTATCTCGCGCATGGTGCTGGTGCTTATATCTGTGGCGAAGAAACTGCGCTGCTTGAGAGCCTAGAGGGCAAAAAGGGCATGCCACGGATGAAGCCACCGTTTCCGGCGGGGGCGGGTCTTTATGGCTGCCCGACTACGGTGAACAACGTGGAATCAATTGCCGTTGTGCCAACAATCCTGCGCCGCGGCGGAGCGTGGTTTGCGGGCATGGGGCGTCCCAACAACGCGGGCACGAAACTATTTGCGATCTCGGGTCATGTGAACAACCCCTGCGTCGTCGAAGAAGAAATGTCGATTTCCTTTGAAGAACTGATCGACAAACATTGTGGCGGCATTCGCGGTGGATGGGATAACCTCAAGGCGGTCATTCCGGGCGGATCTTCGGTTCCATGTGTGCGCGGTGAGGATATGAAAGACGCGATCATGGACTTTGACTATCTGCGCGGCGAGCTGGGCTCGGGCCTCGGAACCGCCGCGGTGATCGTCATGGACCAGTCCGTGGACATGATCAAAGCGATCTGGCGCTTGTCCAAGTTCTACAAGCACGAAAGCTGTGGGCAGTGTACGCCATGCCGTGAGGGCACGGGCTGGATGATGCGTGTGATGGCGCGTCTGGTCGAAGGCAATGCCAGCGTCGAAGAAATCGATATGCTGTTTGATGTGACCAAGCAGGTCGAAGGGCACACAATCTGTGCGCTTGGCGATGCAGCGGCCTGGCCAATTCAAGGCCTGATCAAGAATTTCCGCGATGAGATCGAGGACCGCATCAAGCACAAGCGGGTGCCTGTGGCTGCGGAATGACCTTGTCACGCAAACTCAGGCGGGTCGCTCTGATTGGCGTCGCCATGTTTGCGGTTGGTTGCGCCCCCGCGCGTCCGAACATTCCCGCCGGTCAGCAGGGATTAACACTCGACATGACGGCGTTTAATGCCGGGCAGTGCGATTTTGTCGGACCAAACATCACTGTTGAAAAAGAAAGTGTCTTGGGGGGCGACTATTTCAAGGTTGTCGGCCATGTCACCAGGTCGACATTGCGGTGTATCATGCCTGACGGGCAGGCCATTTCGACGACCAGCCATCACCAGCTTTATGAACCGGGTCGGTTTGATTATTCGGCGTTGATCGTCGGTCGCATTACCGGTCCCGGCGAAGCGATCGTATACGGTTACAGCGACGGCCCTGGTGGCAAGGTCGATACCGAAGGAAAATTGATCTTCGTCCCTTCTAGATAAGCCAATCGGACAGGTCCAACATGCCCCTTGCTGAGTTCAACTTCGGAACGTTGAAATACGATTGGGATGACCCTCGGCTGAAGGATTTTCAAGACAACCTTGATCGCGTCAACAACCTTGGAAAACGCAGTCCGGGATTCCTGTGGATGCTGGATGGCGATTCGATGGAGGCAGAACAGCAGAACTGGCAGGGGCCGTTGGCGGACCGCCCCAACACAGCATCAACGCTGTCTGTCTGGCGCGATGCGCAAAGCCTTTGGCGGTTCGTTGACAAGACGTTGCACGCCCGATTCATGGCCCGCAGTGACGAATGGTTCAAGCCTGATGACCGGGGACATCTGGTTGTCTGGAATGTGGCAGAAGGGCACCGCCCCAGCGTCGCAGAGGGCATGGAACGTTGGCACGACCTTCAGCGCTTTGGCCCCACGGAAACGGTGTTTGACGGCGCGAGGTTACGCGCGTTGGCATTGTCATGATGCGGCTTGCGATCTGCTGCGGCATGATGCTTGCACTGACAAGCAGCGCAAACGCCGGTCGGCACCTTCCTGAGGCTCCTGCTTATGTGCGGAGCTACCTTCAAAATGTGGATACTGCCAAGCGCTTTGGGCTTTATTGCGACTATGTGAATTTCAATCGACCCGCAGCAGAGAGGGCGCTGGAGAGGTTGCTTTTGCGTCTGGAGCGCGATGGCTATGTCGGCGGCACGTTGGAAGATCGGGTGGAGATGCCAACCCAGCGCGAGCGTGTCTCTGCAGTTGAACAGGCATTGGCCCCTGTCCATGCGCGCGGTAATCCGGAAGTCGAATTTTGCAAGGCCGCCCGACGGGCAGAGGCGATCGGCGACGAAATTGGGCAATACCTATGGGCGGACAAATGGTAGCCCGACCCGGTCAGATTGGTGAGATGTGTAACGCTGCGTGATTCCCTAGGCTGAGGCATCTCAGTGGGAGAAGCCCGTGCAGAAAGCGTTCTATATCATTGTCTTTCTCGGTTCCGTTCAACTTGGGTTTATGGGGATCCTGATCGCCTGACGCGCGGGATTCCGCGTAGACAGCCCGGGCTGATATTGAATATCGCGCGATGATTTCCGACATGTCTGTCAAATACGGCAATAAGCCGAGAGGAACAGAGCATGTTGAAACGCGCCATTTTTTCGCTGGCCACATTGACCGTCGTCACCTTGGCAGGGGCTACGCAGGCAAAGCCAGCATTACGGGATGTGCCAGAGATACGTGATGGAATCATTGCCGTCGGGATTGCCTATGAGATCAGCGAGCAATGCGACGAAATTCGCGCGCGCAAGTTGCGTGGCCTGAATTTTCTGTTCGGACTGAAAAGCACGGCGCGCAATCTCGGATATTCGGACAGTGAAATTGACGCGTTTGTGGACAATCGCGCAGAACAGGATCGGCTTGAAGCCATGGCGCGTGCGCAACTTGCGCAGAAGGGGGCTGTTCCCGGTGATGCGGCAACTTATTGCGCAGTTGGCCGCGCTGAAATGGCCAAGGGCAGCGCGATTGGCAATCTGCTCAGGTAAGTCATCTCTATGGGGCAAAAAATCGCTGTTCTGTCTGGTGTCATCTGACTGTTAGGGTTAGAACCCGTTCCAAACCCGTGAGCCTTGTCGCCTTGGCCATGGAACAGGGAACGGAAGGCACCACATGTCCGATCTGCGCAAGCTTGTCATTGATGGGAATGAGATCGAGGTCGAAGGAGCGATGACGCTCATTCAGGCCTGCGAACAAGCGGGAATTGAAATCCCGCGATTTTGTTATCACGAGCGTCTGACAATCGCCGGCAACTGCCGGATGTGTCTTGTCGAGGTTGTAGGCGGCCCACCCAAACCGGCGGCGTCCTGCGCGATGCAGGTCAAGGACTTGCGCCCCGGTCCGGAAGGGCAACCACCGCAGGTCAAGACTAACTCACCCATGGTCAAAAAGGCTCGTGAAGGGGTGATGGAGTTCCTGCTGATCAATCACCCGCTGGACTGCCCCATCTGCGATCAGGGTGGCGAATGTGATCTGCAGGATCAGGCCATGGCATATGGCGTGGATTTTTCCCGCTTCCGCGAGCCAAAGCGCGCCACAGAAGATCTGGACCTTGGGCCGTTGGTCGAAACCCATATGACCCGCTGCATCTCTTGCACCCGGTGTGTGCGGTTCACGACCGAGGTTGCCGGTATTCACCAGATGGGCCAGACCGGTCGTGGCGAAGATGCCGAAATTACCAGCTATCTGGGGCAGACGCTCAATTCCAACATGCAGGGCAATATCATTGATCTGTGCCCGGTGGGGGCGCTGGTGTCGAAACCTTATGCATTTACGGCCCGCCCCTGGGAATTGACCAAGACTGAAACGATTGACGTGATGGATGCGCTTGGATCCAATATTCGGGTCGACACCAAGGGTCGTGAAGTGATGCGGATTTTGCCGCGCAACCACGATGGCGTGAATGAAGAGTGGATTTCCGACAAGACCCGATTTGTCTGGGATGGTCTGCGCCGGCAACGCCTGGACACGCCTTACATTCGTGAGAATGGAAAGCTGCGCAAAGCCAGTTGGCCAGAGGCGCTGGCAGCCGCCGCCACTGCGATGAAAGGCAAGAAGGTCGCGGGTCTTGTTGGTGATCTGGCCCCGGTCGAGGCGGCCTTTGCCCTCAAGCAGTTGATCGAAGGGCAGGGCGGACATGTCGAATGCCGTACGGACGGTGCGAAACTACCGATTGGCAATCGGTCTGCCTATGTTGGAACGGCGGCAATCGAGGATATCGACACCGCTCAGATGATTCAGTTGATTGGCACCAATCCTCGTCTTGAGGCACCAGTGCTTAACAGCCGCTTGCGTGCGGCCTGGAGCAGAGGTGCCACCATTGGGATGATTGGCGAGAATGTTGATCTGACCTTTGAAACCGTGCCTGTCGGAACGGATCGTCAGACGCTTGTTGACACAGCGGCCAAGGACATGGGCGGTGTCACCGAGATGGACAGCCTTGTCGTCGTGGGCATGGGGGCACTTCGCGAGGCTGATGGCGAAGCCGTGTTGAGCCAGGCCATGTTATTGGCAGAAAAGACAAAATCGAAGTTCCTGGTATTGCATACGGCCGCCGGTCGTGTCGGCGCGATGGATGTTGGTGCGGTGACCGAGGGCGGGTTGGATGCTGCGCTGGATGGGGCCGAAGTGGTCTACAACATGGGTGCGGACGAAGTAGAAATCGCCGATGGCGCGTTTGTCATCTATCAGGGCAGCCACGGTGATCGCGGCGCCCACCGTGCAGACGTCATCCTGCCGGCGGCCGCCTACACCGAAGAAAACGGCCTGTTTGTGAACACCGAAGGGCGTCCTCAACTGGCGATGCGTGCCGGTTTT
Source organism: uncultured Paracoccaceae bacterium (assembly GCA_947502145.1). GTDB lineage: Bacteria > Pseudomonadota > Alphaproteobacteria > Rhodobacterales > Rhodobacteraceae > CANMYO01. The sequence continues at coordinate 227,723 of CANMYO010000002.1, forward strand.
GCGCCGGGCGACGCCAAGGAAAACTGGGCCATTTTGCGAGCCCTGTCGGCAGAACTGGGTGCAACCTTGCCATACGACTCGCTGGCGCAGTTGCGCAATTCGCTCGTGGCTGAATACCCGCATCTGGGCGATATTGACGTTGTTGCAGAAAACGACTGGCAGCCGTTGACTCCCAAAGCACCGGGCAAGGCAACGTTTGTGAATGCGGTGAGTGATTTTTACCTGACCAACCCGATTGCCCGTGCGTCAGAACTGATGGCAGAGCTTTCGGCCAATGCACGCGCCCGTGACACCCAACCGGTAGCGGCCGAATAAGCGTGAAGCGCCTGGCCGTCATATCCGCTGTCTTGTTGACAGCCTGCGGGGGGGCGCAGGTGTCCCGGGGGGACGCACGCCCATCTTACGATGGCATCCAGACCCGATTGCTGGACGGCGACCTTGTCAGCTTTGACGTTACGCTGCGCGGCACGGATGATCCGGCTGTGGTCACGCGATATGCCGAATGTGCCGCCGCGCAATACGCCCTCATCCGGGGCTATGGATTTGCACGTCATGTGCGGACCAATCTCGACAAGCAGGGTGGCACTTGGCGCGCAGATGCTGTTTACACAATCTCGCCGGACCTGCCTGCGGGTGCAAAGACTATAGACGCCGAAGTGACGGTCGCCGATTGCGGCGCATCCGGCATCCCAACGGCCTGAGGGACAAGATATGATCGCGTTTTTCACGGAAACACTTATCGGACAGCTTCTTGTCATCCTGGGGCAATGCCTCTTGGTGCTGGTGCCGTTGCTCGTTGCCCTGGCTTTCCTGATGTATGCTGACCGCAAGATCTGGGCTGCCGTTCAGATGCGCAAAGGGCCAAACGTCGTCGGGGCCTTCGGTCTGCTGCAGTCGTTTGCGGATTTTCTTAAGTACATCGTCAAGGAAATCGTGGTGCCCGCCGGTGCGGACAAGGCCGTCTTCTTCCTTGCCCCGATGATCTCATTTGTTCTAGCCGTGATTGCTTGGGCCGTTATTCCCTTTAACGACGGCTGGGTTGTGACTGAAATCAACGTCGCAATTCTGTATGTCTTCGCCGTGTCCTCGCTTGAGGTTTATGGCGTGATCATGGGTGGGTGGGCATCCAACTCAAAATATCCATTTCTTGGTTCGCTACGGTCTGCGGCGCAGATGATTTCTTACGAAGTCTCGCTTGGTCTGATCATCATTGGTGTGATCATTTCGACCGGCTCAATGAACTTCGGTGATATCGTCGAGGCGCAGCGCGGGTCTTACGGGATATTCAACTGGTATTGGGTTGCGCATTTCCCGATGCTTTTCCTGTTCTTTATCAGCGCCTTGGCAGAAACGAACCGACCGCCGTTCGACCTGCCGGAGGCGGAATCAGAATTGGTGGCCGGATACCAGGTCGAATATTCCTCAACGCCGTTCCTGCTGTTCATGATCGGCGAATTGATGGCCGTGGTCCTGATGTGCGCACTCGTCTCGCTGCTGTTCCTTGGCGGCTGGCTGTCGCCAATCCCCGGACTGCCTGATGGCGTTCTTTGGATGGTGTTGAAGATGTCGGCGGTGTTCTTCATGTTCTCGATGGTCAAGGCGATTACACCACGCTATCGCTACGATCAGCTGATGCGGATCGGCTGGAAGGTCTTCCTGCCGATGTCGCTGGCTTGGGTCGTCATCGTTGCATTCCTTGCGAAATTCGAAGTTTTGGGCGGCCTTTGGGCACGCTACACGATCGGAGGCTGATATGGACTACAATCGCGCCGCCAAATATTTCCTGTTGCAGGACTTCTGGAAGGGGTTCGGGCTGGGGATGAAATATTTCTTTTCGCCCAAGGCGACAGTAAATTATCCGCACGAAAAGGGGCCGCTTAGCCCGCGTTTCCGGGGCGAACATGCGTTGCGCCGTTACCCCAATGGGGAAGAGCGTTGCATCGCGTGCAAACTGTGTGAAGCGGTTTGCCCGGCACAAGCGATCACGATTGATGCCGAGCCCCGCGACGACGGGTCACGCCGCACCACGCGTTACGACATCGATATGACCAAGTGCATTTACTGTGGCTTCTGCCAAGAGGCCTGCCCGGTGGATGCGATTGTCGAGGGCCCGAACTTTGAATTCTCAACCGAGACCCGCGAAGAGCTGTATTACGACAAAGACAAGCTGCTGGCCAACGGCGACCGCTGGGAAGCCGAGATTGCGCGTAACCTTGAGTTGGATGCGCCTTACAGATGAATCTTGATCAGTCCACATATGAGATAGGCAAGGCACTGTCAGAGGCTGTAAACCCCGGCATGGAAGACGCGCTGGCGGCGCGCTACGATGCCTTGGTGCCCGGTTTGTCGCGCATGGTCGTAGAGGTGCCTTATGGCAAATTCTACTCTCGCGGCGTTGTGGACGAGAAAACCCGCCTCTTGGCGACCGTGGCCGCTTTGACGGCACAAGGTGGTCAAACGCGGCCGCAGCTCAAGGTGAATATCGCGAGCGCCCGCGCGGTCGGCGCCAGTCGCGAAGAGGTGTGTGAAATCATTTTTCAGATGACGCTTTATGGTGGGTTCCCCGCGATGATCAACGCGATGAACGCGGCGATTGAGGTTTTTGAGGCGGAGGACGCCGGATGAGCAACGAAAACCCCTTTGATGCCATGATGAAGATGAGCCAGGACTGGATGAAGCAATTCAATCCGGCGCTTGAATCCTTCACGCCCAAAGGGATGGAGGCGATGTGGCCGACAATGCCAAAAGAAGTAATGGAAACCTTCTTTGGCAAGACCATGAACCCCGAAGGTTTGGACGCCAAGACCCGGTTGTTGATGACGCTAATGGGGCTGACGATCATGGGGGCGCAGGCAGAACCGCAAATACGTCTGACCGTGCGCCACGCCGCTGAGGCTGGTGCCAGCAAGCAAGAGATAGCAGAGACGATTGCGCAGGCCGGGATGTTCGGCGGTGCCCCTGCAATGACAAAGGCGATGGAACTCGCCACCGACGTTTTGGACAAGGACGCTGACGCATGACCGTGTTTGCCTTTACCTTTTATCTGTTCGCAATCTCGACCGTTATGGGCGGGTTGATGACGGTTATCAGTCGGAACCCGGTACATTCGGTGCTTTGGCTGATTCTCGCGTTCCTGTCCTCTGCCGGGTTGTTCGTGACCTTGGGGGCCGAGTTCGTGGCGATGTTGCTGATCATTGTCTACGTGGGCGCGGTGGCGGTGCTGTTCCTGTTTGTGGTGATGATGCTCGACGTGGATTTCGCCGAACTAAAGGCCGAAATGTCCAAATACTTGCCATTAGGGTTGCTGATTGGGGTTGTCGTGCTGATGCAACTGGCCATCGCGCTTGGCACCTGGAGCTTTGCTGACGGTGCCGCCGGTCGTATCGCCGCACCGTCCGGGGACGTTGACAACACCGCAGCGCTTGGCCTGCTGATCTACGATAAATACATCATTCTGTTCCAGCTCGCGGGACTGATCCTGCTGGTTGCGATGATCGGGGCAATTGTTCTGACCCTGCGCCACCGCGTGGACATCAAGCGCCAGAACGTCATCGCGCAGATGCACCGCGACCCGGCAACCGCGATGGAGTTGAAAGACGTCAAACCGGGGCAGGGGTTGTGATGCAGTCGTTCCTTACAGCATCAATTTTCTCAATTTGCGCGGGGTCTGTTGTTGCCGGTGGGCCGGTCGAAGTTTGGGCCACGGAGAAGGATTGTTCTTTTGTTGGCCTTGATTGGGCCGCGCCCGCGCCGACGCCGGAGGGCAACAGCTTGCTCAGCGCTGTCATATCATTCGAGACTTTCGACGACGCGCTGTATCCGTATTCGGAAGTTATAGCTTTCGATTGCAACTCTGAAGCAGGCATCAAAGCATCTTGGAATACCGCGACCGTTGCTGCTGATGTTGTCGAGCAATTGCGTCTGGGCCCAGTGGCCTTTGATGCATGGAAAGCTGGGATTGCGTCTGCAGGACATGCAGAAATGGTGGGCGCGGAAGTCGCACATGGAACAATGACCTGTGCTTGCGAATTGCACTACGGAATCGAGGTTCTCCAATGATCGGACTTGAACATTATCTCACGGTCGCGGCGGCGCTGTTTGTCATTGGCATCTTTGGACTGTTTCTGAACCGCAAGAACGTGATCATCCTGCTGATGAGCATCGAATTGATGCTGTTGGCGGTGAACATCAACTTTGTCGCCTTCTCGGCCTTCCTGAACGATCTGGTCGGACAGGTCTTTACGCTCTTCGTACTGACCGTCGCCGCCGCCGAGGCCGCGATTGGGCTGGCGATCCTTGTCTGTTTCTTCCGCAACCGCGGGACCATCGACGTTGAAGACGTCAACGTGATGAAAGGCTAGTTTGATGGAAACCATCATCCTCTTTGCCCCGCTGGTGGGCGCGCTGATTGCTGGCTTTGGCTGGAAGCTGATTGGTGAGGTCGCGGCCCAGTGGTTGACCACAGGGTTGCTGTTCCTCAGTGCGTTCCTGTCGTGGATCGTTTTCTTTGGCCATGACGGTGTGACGGAGCACATTCAGATCCTGCGCTGGATTGAAAGCGGCACCCTGTCGACCGATTGGGCGATCCGGCTGGACCGTTTGACAGCAATCATGTTGATCGTGATCACAACCGTCTCGGCGCTGGTGCACCTGTATTCCTTTGGATACATGGCGCATGACGACAATTTCAAAGAGGGCGAGCACTACAAGGCACGCTTTTTCGCATACCTGTCGTTCTTCACCTTTGCGATGTTGATGCTGGTCACAGCCGACAACCTTGTACAGATGTTCTTTGGCTGGGAAGGGGTGGGCGTCGCGTCTTACCTGCTGATTGGCTTTTACTACAAGAAACCAAGCGCCAATGCCGCAGCGATCAAGGCCTTTGTGGTCAACCGGGTTGGTGACTTTGGCTTTGCTCTTGGGATCTTCGGGCTGTTCTACCTGACCGACAGCATCAAGTTTGACGACATCTTTGCAGCCGCACCACAATTGGCCGAAACCACGATCAGCTTTCTGTGGACGGATTGGAATGCTGCAAACCTGCTGGCCTTCCTGCTGTTTGTCGGTGCGATGGGGAAATCGGCGCAACTGATCCTGCACACATGGTTGCCTGACGCGATGGAGGGGCCAACACCCGTATCCGCGCTGATCCACGCCGCGACCATGGTGACCGCCGGTGTATTCCTTGTCTGCCGCATGTCGCCGCTGATGGAATTTGCGCCAACGGCGACGGGGTTCATTGTCTTTCTGGGGGCCACGACTGCCTTCTTTGCAGCGACCGTGGGCCTCGTTCAAAACGATATCAAACGTGTGATCGCTTATTCAACCTGTTCCCAGCTTGGCTACATGTTCGTCGCCGCCGGGGTTGGCGTTTACTCTGTCGCGATGTTCCATCTGTTCACGCATGCGTTCTTCAAGGCGATGCTGTTCCTCGGAGCGGGGTCGGTGATCCACGGCATGCACCATGAACAGGACATGCGGAATTACGGCGGTCTGCGCCACAAGCTGCCCTATACGTTCTGGGCGATGATGATTGGTACTTTGGCGATTACCGGGGTTGGCATTCCGCTGACACACTTCGGGTTTGCCGGATTCCTTTCAAAGGATGCTGTCATCGAAAGCGCATACGCAGGTGGCACAGCCTATGCATTCTGGATGCTGGTGATCGCGGCCTTGATGACCAGTTTTTACAGCTGGCGCCTGATGTTCATGACATTTTTCGGCACGCCCCGCGGCGATAGCCATACACATGAACATGCCCATGAAAGCCCGATGACCATGCTTGTGCCTCTTGGCGTTCTGAGCCTTGGCGCGGTGTTTGCCGGGATGATCTGGTACAATGACTTCTTTGGTGAGCATCACGACGTCGAGGTGTTTTTCGGTATCAGCGAAGCCAGCGAAGAACATGCTTCTGTTGAGGGGTTCAGCCTGATCGCACCCGCCTTTGCCGCGGGTGAAGAAGGTGATGATCACAGCGATGACGCGGCCCATGCGGAAGAGGATCATGGAGAGGACGCTCACGGTGCTGCGCAACAACCAGGGCAGGGCGCAATCTTTATGGGGCCGGACAATCACGTTCTGGACGATGCCCACCACGCCCCCAAGTGGGTCAAGGTGTCGCCGTTTGTTGCCATGGTGATTGGCTTCCTGCTTGCCTATCAGATGTATGTGCGGCGCCCAGATTGGCCGGCGAAATTGGCCGAAAACCAGCGCCCGCTATATAACTTCCTGCTCAACAAGTGGTACTTTGACGAACTCTACAACTGGGTTTTCGTGAAACCGGCGATTGCCATTGGCAACTTCCTCTGGAAGCGGGGCGATCAGGGCACGATTGATGGCGGCATCAATGGCCTGGCAATGGGCATTGTTCCATTCTTCACCAAGCTCGCCGGGCGCGCGCAGTCGGGATACCTCTTTACTTACGCCTTTGCGATGGTCCTTGGCATTGCCGCGCTGCTGACCTGGATGACACTCTTTGGAGGAGCCAACTAATGGGCAACCTTCTTTCGCTCACGACGTTCATTCCGCTGCTGGGGGCCGCCATTCTGGCGTTGTTCCTGCGCGGTGATGACCCCGCAGCGCAGCGCAACGCCAAGTGGTTTGCGCTTGCGGTCACCGGTGCGACGTTTCTGGTCTCGCTTTTCATCCTCGCCCAGTTCAATCCAGCCGACACCGGTTTCCAGATGGTCGAAGAGCGGGAATGGTTGCTTGGGCTGCAATACAAGTTGGGCGTTGACGGGATCAGCATCCTTTTTGTGATGCTGACCACTTTCCTGATGCCGCTGGTGATTGCGGCTTGCTGGGATGTGAACACACGCGTCAAGGAGTACATGATCGCGTTCATGATCCTTGAGACCTTGATGCTCGGTGTCTTCATGGCGCTGGATCTGGTGCTGTTCTATCTCTTCTTTGAGGCCGGGCTGATCCCGATGTTCCTGATCATCGGGATTTGGGGCGGTGCAAACCGGATTTATGCCTCGTTCAAATTCTTCCTTTATACCTTCCTTGGCTCGGTTCTGATGCTGGTTGCCATGGTAGCGATGTTCAATGACGCGGGAACGACAGACATCCCGACATTGATGACCCATACATTCGGGTCGGAGAACTTCAGCCTCCTGGGCGTGCAGATCATTGGCGGAGCACAAACGCTGATGTGGATCGCGTTTTTTGCCAGCTTTGCGGTGAAGATGCCGATGTGGCCGGTGCACACGTGGTTGCCGGATGCGCACGTGCAGGCACCAACAGCCGGGTCCGTGGTTCTGGCTGCGATCCTGCTCAAGATGGGGGGCTATGGCTTCTTGCGGTTCAGCCTGCCGATGTTCCCTGTCGGGTCAGAGGTGATGGGCCCGCTAGTTTTGTGGCTTTCTGCCATCGCGATTGTCTATACCTCGTTGGTGGCGCTGGTGCAGCAGGATATGAAAAAGCTGATTGCCTATTCGTCGGTCGCCCATATGGGCTATGTGACGATGGGTATCTTTGCAGTAAACCAGCAGGGCATTGACGGCGCGATCTTTCAGATGATCAGTCACGGGTTCATTTCGGGGGCTCTGTTCCTCTGTGTGGGTGTGATCTACGACCGGATGCACACGCGCGAGATTGACGCCTATGGCGGACTAGTGAACCGGATGCCGGCTTACGCCCTGATTTTCATGTTCTTTACCATGGCCAATGTGGGCTTGCCGGGAACATCTGGGTTCATCGGTGAATTCCTGACCCTGATGGGAATTTTCCAGGTCAATACCTGGGTCGCCATGATCGCCACGTCCGGTGTGATCCTGTCGGCGGCCTATGCGCTTTGGCTTTATCGCCGCGTGGTCATGGGTGACCTGATCAAGGAAAGCCTCAAGACTATCCAGGATATGACAACCCGCGAACGGGCAATCTTTGCACCGCTGGTTGTGATGACGCTGTTGCTGGGGGTTTACCCGGCGCTTGTGCTGGACATCATCGGACCAAGTGTGACTGCGCTGGTGGGCCAATATGACATCGCGACGGCAGCCTATGAGGCCGCCAATCAAGTCGCATCGAATTAAGGATTGGCATCATGATCTCTGCCGATATTCAAACGATCCTGCCAGAAATTCTACTGTCGATCTATGCGATGGTGGCGTTGATAGGTGCGGTTTATACCGTCAAGGACGGGGCGGCTGGCCTGTTGACCTGGATGACTGCAGGCTTCTTTGTGCTGATGGCCGTCTGGATCGGAATCAACGGTGATGGCACAAGCACAGCCTTTGGCGGGATGTTCGTTGACGATGGATTTGCACGGTTTTCCAAGATCATTATCCTGATTTCGGCAGCGATTGTCCTGCTCATGTCAGAGGGCTACATGGTGCAGCGCGGGTTGCTGCGGTTTGAATATCCACTGCTTGTCGCCCTGTCTGTCGTGGGCATGATGGTCATGGTCAGCGCTGGCGATCTGATGGCGCTTTACATGGGATTGGAGCTGCAGTCGCTGTCTCTCTATGTCGTTGCATCGCTGCGTCGCGACAGCGTGAAATCAACCGAAGCGGGCCTGAAGTACTTTGTCCTTGGTGCCCTGTCGTCGGGCCTGTTGCTCTACGGTGCGTCGCTGACCTATGGCTTTGCGGGCACCACCTTGTTCAGCGGCATCATTGAAGCGCTCTCGCATGAGGTTTCGTTGGGTCTGCTCTTTGGTCTGGTTTTTGTCATCGCTGGCCTGGCATTCAAGGTCAGCGCCGCCCCTTTCCATATGTGGACCCCGGACGTCTACGAAGGATCGCCAACACCTGTCACTGCATTCTTTGCGACTGCGCCCAAAGTCGCTGCGATGGCGATGTTTGCCCGCGTTGTGCATGATGCCTTTGGCGGTGTCGTTGGCGATTGGCAACAGATTGTGGCGTTTCTATCGGTGGTATCGATGTTCCTTGGTGCGATTGCTGCGATCGGGCAGCGCGACATCAAACGCCTCATGGCCTATTCTTCAATTGCGCACATGGGTTTTGCACTGATGGGACTTGCTGCTGGCACCGCGTTTGGTGTGCAGGCGATGCTGATCTATATGGCGATCTATGTAACCATGAACCTGGGCACCTTTGCGCTGATCCTCAGCATGGAAAAGGATGGCCGCCCGGTTACCGATATCCAGGCACTGCAATCCTACTCCAAGCGCGAACCGCTGATGGCTTTGGTCATGCTGGTGATGATGTTCAGTCTTGCCGGTGTGCCGCCGCTGCTGGGGTTCTTTGGCAAGTTCTATGTATTACGCGCTGCCTATGATGCAGGTCTTGGCTGGCTTGCCGTTGCGGGTGTGATCGCCTCTGTCATCGGTGCGTTCTATTACCTGCGGATTGTCTACTACGTCTATTTTGGCGAGGGCCAGGACGGAACCGATGGCGCGATATCCCCCATTCTCTGGCTTGCTGCGGTTGCGGGCGCGGTGATCGTGGGACTTGCGTGGCTACCCGGTGTGAACATGTTCGGGATTGAACCGATCGCTGCAGCCGCTGCTGCCACTCTTGTCAACTAACCCCACACAAAACGCCGTATGGCCCAATGGCACGGACTGCGTGATGCTGGACACCGTGGACAGCACAATGGCCGAGGCCGCACGGCGGGCGCGTCATATCAACTGCCCGACATGGATCATCGCGCAGAACCAGACGGCGGCGCGCGGGCGACAGGGACGGCGGTGGGAAAATCCGACTGGGAACCTCGCTGCAACATTGGTCTACCATCCGCTGTGTACACCGCAAGTCGCAGCACAACGGTCCTTTGTGGCGGCGAATGCACTGCTAGAGACACTCGCGCTTTACGTTGACAGGACGAAACTTTCCCTCAAATGGCCCAATGACGTGCTGCTTTCTGGCGGCAAGATTGCAGGCATTCTGCTTGAAACAAGCGGCCATGGACCATTCGTCGATTGGCTATCCGTAGGGATCGGCGTGAACCTTGCCCATACCCCCGAAAGCGTTTCGGGCGCGGCTTTTCCTCCGGTTTCGCTGGCCGAACACCTGCCAGAACCTGTGTCACCAACAGAATTTCTTGCCTATCTGGCGGGGGCCTATGCGACGCAGGAAATGAAGCTTGAGAAGTTCGGATTTGACCGCATACGCCGGGATTGGCTAAAGGACGCCGCCAGATTGGGAGACACGATCACGGCGCGGACAAATCAGCAGGACTATACCGGCATTTTTGATACGATTGATGCAGATGGCAATCTTGTCCTGATCACTGCCAAGGGGCCGCAGGCAATCCCAGCTGCGGATGTGTATTTTTGAAAGGGGCGGCGGATGCTTCTTGCGATTGACTGCGGCAATACAAATACGGTGTTCTCGATCTGGGATGGGGCGGACTGGGTTGCGACCTGGCGCACATCGACTGAATGGCAGCGCACCGCCGACCAGTATTACGTCTGGCTGTCCTCGCTGATGCGGTTTCAAAAACTGGACGTACACATCAACGAAGTAATCATCAGTTCAACGGTACCCCGTGTCGTATTTAACTTGCGGGTCCTTTCGGATCGCTACTTTGCCTGCCGCCCGCTGGTGGTGGGCAAACCCGACTGCCTTTTGCCTGCTGATCCACGTGTTGATGCCGGCACCGCAGTTGGCCCGGACCGTCTGGTAAATACCGCCGGCGCCTATGACCGCCACGGTGGCGACCTGATCGTTGTCGATTTTGGGACAGCAACAACCTTTGATGTGGTGGCCAGTGACGGCGCTTATGTTGGCGGTGTTATCGCGCCGGGCGTGAACCTGTCGCTTGAGGCATTGCACGCCGCTGCCGCCGCCCTGCCGCACGTCGATATCAGCAAGCCGCAATCCGTGGTTGGCACCAATACGGTAACCTGTATGCAATCTGGTGTTTTTTGGGGTTACATCGGGCTTGTCCGCGAGATATGCGCGCGGATCAAAGCCGAACGCGCTGTGCCGATGAAAGTCGTTTCAACGGGTGGGCTTGCGCCTTTGTTTCAACAAGCCGAGACGCTATTTGACGTTTACGAGGATGATCTCACCATGCATGGCCTGACGGTCATTCATCGGTACAACAAGGAAAACGCATGAGTGCTGCAAAAGCCAAAGACCGCCTGATTTATCTGCCTCTTGGGGGTGCCGGTGAAATCGGGATGAACGCCTATGTTTACGGTTATGGCAAACCGGGCAAAGAGCGCCTGATCGTCGTTGATTTGGGCGTGACCTTTCCGGACATGGACAGCACACCGGGTGTGGATCTTATCTTGCCGGATATTGCATGGCTGCGTGAACGCCGGGCGCAGATTGAAGGCATCTTTATCACCCACGCGCACGAGGATCATGTCGGCGCGATTGGACATTATTGGGAACAGCTTGGTGCGCCTGTTTATGCGCGCAAGTTCACGGCCAATATCGCCCGTCGTAAGCTGGGTGAACATGGACATCCTGACAGTGTGGTGAAGGTCGTTGAGACCTGGCCGCAGATCATCTCTTGCGGGCCGTTTTCCGTCGGATACATTCCGATCAGCCATTCCATCCCTGAAAGCGCAGGTCTTGTGATTGACACGCCCGAGGGGCGACTGCTGCATACGGGCGATTTCAAGATTGACCTGACACCAGTTGTGGGGGATCCGTTTGACTTTGACCTTTGGAAAGATGTCTCAAAAGACGGGGTGAAGGCGCTTATCTGCGACAGCACCAACATCTTTTCACCTGCGCCGGGACGATCAGAGAAGTCGATCGGCCCTATGGTCAAGGATCTGATGGCAGAGTCAAAAGGCATGGTTGCGGCGACGACATTTGCCTCAAACATCGCGCGCCTAAAGACGTTGGCGCAGGCCGCCCATGATGCCGGACGTACGGTTTGTCTCTTGGGGCGCTCCATGCGCCGCATGGTTGAGGCCGCAACCGAGACCGGATTGCTGACTGATTTTCCACCTACGGTTGGCCCGGAAGATGCGCAAAACATCCCGCGTGAAAACCTGCTGCTACTGGTCACCGGCTCTCAGGGCGAACGCCGTGCGGCCTCTGCCCAATTGTCGCAGGGATCCTATCTGGGTTTGAAGCTGAAAGAGGGTGATACATTCCTGTTTTCCTCCAAGGTAATTCCCGGGAATGAAAGGGGTGTGATCCGGATTATGAATCAGCTGTCGGAAATCGGCGTTGACGTCATTGACGACGATGGCGGCAAATACCATGTTTCCGGCCACGCGAACCGGCCCGATCTTGAAGAGATGCACAAGATCGTTCAGCCTCAGGTACTGATCCCCATGCATGGCGAACACAGGCACCTGCGCGAACATGTAAAGGTCGGGGCTGCAAATGGGTTGACCGGTATCGTGGCCGTCAATGGGATGATGATTGACTTGTCTGGCAATCAGCCCACCGTCGCAGAATATGTCGATACCGGCCGCACCTATCTGGATGGGTCGGTCCAAATAGGGGCAATGGACGGAATCGTTCGCGAACGGATCAAGATGGCGCTTAACGGGGTGATAATCGTGACGCTGATTTTGGACGAGAACGACGAACCGCTTGGCGATCCTTGGGTAGAAATCGCCGGCCTTGCGGAAACCGGTACATCAAATGCCTCGCTGGTTGAAGTGATGGAAGAGGATCTGAGTCAGTTCATCAATCGCGCTGACGCCAAAACGCTTCGCGATGACGTGCGCCTTGAAAAAGAGCTCAAGACCGTGGCACGCAAATCAGCGCAGGGCGAAATTGGCAAGAAGCCGCAAGTGACCGTCATCGTGAGCCGGTTAAGCTGACGCCTAATTACAGACCCAGATTGTACCGCCAACAGCTACAACGCTGATCCCGGTGGCCGTTGCGGCCGCCGGCGACGAAAGGATGGCCGCGGCAATTCCGACGCTTGTTTCCTCGATCATATCTTGCAAGACATGTTTGCCCGTCCGCAGCACCAAGGCGCCCGACGCATGTTCCGTGATCGCCGAGTTCGGGGCAGAGGGGCCATAGGCTGCGCCGACCAGTTGATCGGCCAGACCGATCACATCATCAGCATATCCATTTATCCTTTGGCAGGTGCTTTGGCGACAACGCCCGCGAAAGTCACGCTCACCCGGCACCAACAGAAATCCGATTTCCGGTGTACCTTCGGCAAGACAATACCCGTGGGTATCGGGCAGCCCTTCGATCCCTGCCATGAATTTCAGCGTCACATCGCTGGAGCAGGTGGGCAACTCACCTCTGAGGAGGTTCAAACGCCGTGACGGCCAGCTGAGAATTTGCTCTCGCCGGGTGGTGTCGCCGCCAAATGCCGCGACATTGATTTCCACGTTCGTCGCGTTGACCCGCACCTTGCAAACCTGCGCCGCGGCAGGCGAAGCGGCCAGTAAGGCCGCGATCAAGACGCTAGGTTTTGCTACGCTCATCAAAGCTGAGTGCGATAAAGGCAGGGGGTTGGTCACCCATGCCGACAACCTGATTATCGCGACCGCCGCGATTGCGTCCGCCACGATTGCGCCCGCCGCGATCATCACGGTGCTTGTCTTGCGTTGGTTTGTCCTGTTTTGGCTGGTCCGGCTTGGGCTGCTCGGCCTTTGCGGGTTCCGGCTTTATGTCCGTCTCTGCCACAACAGGTTCCGCCGGCTCCGTAGATTTGCGACTGCGGGTTCGGGTCCGCTTTGGCTTTTCTTCGCGCGGTTTCTCATCGGCCTCAGCCGCTTTGCCACCTTTGGCAGCCTTCGGGTTTTCCAGCCGCGGGATCGGGTTTTGAACAAGTCGTTCGACATCCGCCAGGTTCTTTTCGTCCCGTGGCACGCAAATCATGATCGCAACGCCTGATCGTCCAGCACGGCCGGTACGGCCAATGCGGTGCACGTAATCTTCGGCATGGCTGGGCACATCATAGTTGAAAACGTGGCTGACAGCCGGAATGTCCAAGCCGCGCGCAGCGACATCTGACGCAACCAGAAACCGTAGCCGATTATCGCGGAATGCATCCAATGTGCGTGTGCGTTGGCTTTGCTCAAGATCGCCATGAATCGCACCCGCATCATAGCCGTATTTCTTCAGTGATTTTGCGACAATATCCACATCCGTCTTGCGGTTGCAGAAGATGATCGCGTTTGAGCAGGCCTCGCCCTCGGCATCAATCAACGCTCGCAAAACGCCGCGTTTCTCGGATGGCTCGCGATCTTTGCGGCTTCCCTTGAATTCCACGACACCCTGTTTGATATTCTCGTTCGTTGTGGCAGCTCGGGCCACCTCGATTTTGACGGGCGCTGACAGGAAGGTGTTGGTGATACGCTCAATCTCTGGCGCCATGGTTGCGGAAAAGAACAAAGTCTGACGCGTAAAGGGAGTCTTTTTGAAGATCTCTTCGATGTCAGGAATAAAGCCCATGTCCAGCATCCGGTCGGCTTCATCCACGACCATGATCTTGACATCGGACAGGATCAGCTTGCCGCGCTCGAAATGGTCCAACAAGCGGCCCGGCGTGGCAATCAGCACATCAACGCCCTTGTCGATCAACTGGTCCTGTTCCTTGAAGCTGGTACCGCCGATTAACAGCGCCTTGGTCAGCTTCGTATATTTGGCGTAGGTGTCAAAGTTCTCGGCCACCTGTGCCGCCAATTCGCGCGTCGGCGCGAGAACCAGCGACCGCGGCATGCGGGCCCGGGCGCGCCCACGGCGCAACAATGTGATCATCGGCAGGGTAAAACTCGCCGTCTTACCCGTCCCGGTCTGCGCGATGCCCAGAACGTCTTTGCCTTCAAGCGCTGGTGGGATTGCACCGGCCTGGATTGGGGTCGGTGTTTCGTAACCGGTTTCGATTACGGCTTTCAGAACCTTTGGATCAAGGTTCAACTCGGAAAAAGTCGTCATGGAGCCCTTTCAATGTGCGGCTAAACTTGACCGCAGAACTGGGCGGCCCGGCTGACCGGATTGTCAGCGCGTTCGACTACTCAAGCGGTTACGCGCTCTGGGGCGAAAGGTCAAGAAATTCAGCAACATCCCGGCACCTTTTCGCGTCATGCTCCGCTGGGGTGAAAATCAAACTCATAACCAGCCCGCAGGATCGTGACCAAAGGGGCCGGCGTCATGACCACAACCGACAGGGCAGGGTCCAGACTCACCTCTGGTGCATATCCATCATCGGCAAAGGGGCGAAATCCATGGCCCGTGACGGCATAGCTGACAGATTCATGGCGAAAGAACACGCCGGTCGGCAAGTTACCCAGCGTCGCCTGATGGCGGATTTGCCTGCGGCTCCGCGGTTCAACCCGCGCGCGGTGCAATATGCGATCCATATCTGGCGCTTTCTGTCGCGACCCAAATCCCCGTTCCCACGCATCGCAGAATCGGTTGTAGGCCTCCCTTCGGCAATATGCACAAGGGCGGTGCCCGGCGCTGAGCGCGACTGCTTCATCATGAAAGAAAAGCTCTGTCCAGTTGCGACCCGTCATCACGGCCCGTTTGCGTCCTTGCCAGTCAAGGGTGCAGCAAATCCAGGCTTTGTGGGTCCATCGGGCTTTGCCGAGCGTCCGATCGGCGCGGTGCAGAATGCCCCTATTGCCGGTGAATGTCCCGCGCGCATGGGACGCGACGATTTGGCCATCAGGTTGAACGCGATTTTGCAGGGGCATGGCACAAGTCTAACCATCCTGGGCTTGCGCTGCCAGCACGCGCGCAAATGCCTCAGCCGGAATTACGCCCTCATACCGCCCGCGCTGTCCCCAGACCCGGACTGGCAGGCCAGACTGCGCGGCGGCTGTGAAGGCTCTGTGCGTAAGATGGATGGCACCAATTTCAGCAAGATGACAGCCGTCGATACAATGCGTCCTTAACCGATCATGCCGGACGTAATTCAGGGTGATTGGTCCAGAGGTCATCTTTTCGACCCGCGGCCCATTTGCGTCGCGACGCCTGACATTGGTAAGAACTGCGTAGCCAGTCCCGCGCCATGTCTGGATTATTGCAGGGCGTGCAACCAGGATCCCATCACCGTCACGATAAATTTCCCGTTCCTGCGTCGTCACAAGTGTCGCACCCGTCCAAGTATCTTTTGTGACCAGCACGTTGTTGTGCAAACCCGTGCAGGCGGAAACAATCGACAGCATTATTACCCAAAGAAATCGAGCCATGCCGCTTTATTGGGCAGGATGGTTAACGATCTGTTAACTCACAAAAAAAGGGCGCCGCTACAGGCGCCCATTTTCGGTTTTGCGTCTGTTCTATGTGGTCGATTTGCGCCGGCGCGCCGCAGCCAGACCGGCCAGCGCACCAAGCAGCAACACGCCACCCGCAGGTAGCGGAACAGGGGCAACATTGCCACCGGGGATCAGGTCCAGATCCATGTTGAAATCCCCAAATCCGTCCTGCCAGAAGCTGTAGCCATTACCAGCATTGGTGGGGCCGCCATCGGTGCGGACAAAATTGAACCACATTGAAAATCCAAAGTCGTTCGCCTCAAGCGCGTTTGCGCCATCACCTACCTGCGGTCCGTGGTGGCTGCGCTCGGTGATATCATATGTCAAACCGTCCATGGCGGTGCCCGCGATACCTGTCAGGCTGCCTGTCAAAAGTGTGAAAAGGGTCCAGCTTGGTGTCAGCGCTGCACATGTTGCATTGCCATATGTGCAATAGGGCGTTCCGGCATTGTTGACCTGCAGCAGCATTGAGAAGTCAAATCCGAGATCAGCGCCCTGTGCCGTATTGGAATTGTTGCTCAACCGACCGCTCAGGATCGCGAGGTTTCCATCAAAAGACAGCAGCGAATTGCTGACTGACCAGTAACGGCTGGCCCCGTTGCCCGTTACGATCCGCTCAGAGTTGGCATAAGGCGTCCAGACGGTCCGCACGCCGTTATGATCTGACGCCTGATAAAGGCCGGGATCAAATGGGGTGGGGGCTGCGATTGCGGTAATTGGCACCGCTACGGCCAGAACGGCAGCCGCAATTATCCTTGCAATTTTCATTTTCTCACTCACTAAACTCGTTAAAAACAGTGAATGCTACCGCATATTCGCCTTTCTCTCAACACATGCACAAATTGCTCACGCAAAACTGAATGATTTGGCGCGCCAGCCTCGCTGCTAAACCATCATCTCTTTCGTCCCAGAAAGCGCGACGTCGGGATAGTCACGTGCCACACGGTCGATATCCCATTGAAGCCGCGTGAGAAATACAACATCGCCGTCGTGATCTGATGCGATATGCTGCTTGTTGGCCGCGGCAAAGGTTTCAACGGCGTCCTTGTTCCCATGAACCCAGCGCGCCGACGTGAATTGTGACCCTTCAAATCGGACGGGCAGCCCATATTCCATCTCGATTCGGCTGGCGAGCACCTCAAACTGCAATGCGCCAACAACCCCAACTATGAAGCCTGATCCGAACGTCGGCTTAAAGACTTTGGCCGCACCTTCTTCGGCAAATTGCATCAGGGCTTTTTCCAGATGTTTGGCCTTCATCGGATCGCCTGCCCGGCAAGCTTGCAGCAACTCGGGCGCAAATGACGGAATACCGCTGACGCGAATGGCCTCGCCTTCTGTCAGAGTATCGCCAATTCGAAGCTGGCCGTGGTTCGGGATGCCGATGATGTCACCTGCCCAGCCTTCTTCGGCCAGTTCACGATCAGCGGCAAGGAACATGACCGGATTTGATATCGCCATGGTCTTTTTGCTGCGTACGTGGGTCAATTTCATGCCCCGTTCGAAATGGCCGGATGCAAGACGGACAAAGGCGACCCGGTCACGGTGTTTCGGGTCCATATTGGCTTGTACCTTAAAGACAAAACCGGTGACCGACTTTTCCTCTGGCGCGATGTTGCGGGGCTGGGCGGTCTGGATCTGTGGTTCGGGGCCATAGGTGCCAATCCCGTCCATCAGCTCTTTCACACCAAAGGAATTGATTGCCGAGCCAAACCAGATGGGCGTCATGGACCCGTTGAGAACACTTTCATGGTCAAGCGCCGGCAAAAGCTCTTTCGCCATCTCGATTTCTTCAAGGAATGTGTCCAGCAGTGCAGAAGGAATATGTTCTGCCAGTTTCGGATCGTCCAAGCCGTTGATTTCAATGCTTTCCGCGACCTTGTTTCGATCTGCGCGGTCCATCAGTTCCAGCCGGTCCCGCAGGATGTCATAGGTTCCCATGAAATCGCGCCCCACGCCGATCGGCCAGGCAGCCGGGGTCACATCAATGGCCAGGTTTTCCTGAATTTCGTCAATGATTTCGAACGTATCGCGGCTTTCGCGATCCATCTTGTTACAGAAGGTCAGGATCGGAAGATCGCGCAGGCGGCAGACCTCAAACAGCTTTTGGGTCTGGCTTTCGACACCCTTGGCGCCATCAATCACCATGACGGCTGCATCAACCGCCGTCAGCGTCCGGTACGTATCCTCGGAAAAGTCTGAGTGACCGGGCGTATCCACCAGATTGAAGCGGAAGTTCTCAAAATCAAAGGACATGGCTGAGGCGCTGACGGAAATCCCGCGGTCCTTTTCCATTTGCATAAAGTCGGACCGTGTCCGGCGGGCCTCGCCTTTGGCGCGCACCTGACCAGCCATCTGGATGGCACCACCGTAAAGCAGGAACTTTTCGGTCAGCGTCGTCTTACCCGCATCCGGGTGCGAGATAATCGCAAAGGTGCGGCGGCGGGCAATTTCTGCGGGAAGGTCTGGTCGGTTTGTCATGGCCCTCGTCTAGCGCGGGGCTGGGCAAAGGGCAATCAACCACAGGCGGTCACTTTCCTGCTGATGATTGCGTTGGATTTCGGCCACTTCCTGCGCTGATATCTGATAGCAAGGCGATATTATTGCTTAGCCATCGCTCACCATCCCAAATGCCCCTCAACCGCAACACTGTCCTGAGGGGACCAAGATGACGCAACGCAAAATTATTCCCGCAACCCTGGCGCTTGCCATGCTGGCGGCCTGTGGTGGCACTGGTGTGCCTGTCGCAACCAACAACCCGACACCCGCACGGCTGAATTTCAACGAAATTGCCGATATCGCAGCTGACGTGAACTCTGGCTACAACGCGGTCGGGATCACGCCAAAATCCTTTGTCCCAACAAGCGGTTCGGCAACATATACCGGCGCAGTTGGTGGTGATCTCAGTGTTTCCGGCAATGTGACCGATGTGGCCGGCGTGATGGAAATGAATGTCGACTTCGGGACCGACCGTGTCGGTGGGTTACTTGGAAACTTTGTGACCCGCGCAGGGGATGACATTGACGGCACGCTGGCCCTTTCAAACGGCGTGCTTAACCGTCGCAGCAACAGCCAACAGGTTGCGATCTTTTCGGATGTGGACGGCAATCTGCGCAGCGCCGCAGGTGAACGTATTGTGGTGGACGCCCGACTGCGCAACAGCGGCTTCAAAGGCAACAACGTGGAATTTGTCGGCGGAGATATCACCGGCGACATCTATGTTGACGGCGTGCGCGGGAGCATTGACTTGGACACACAACTTGAACGGTAAGCCTTTACCCCGCCGCAATCTCGGTTAACGCGCCGTTAATGATCGCTATGCCAGTGTCGTTTGGCACTGGCAGAGGGGATCACAAATGCGCAAGTGGTTTGGATTGGTTCTGATTGTTTTGACGGGATGCAGCGCTGGCGGCGGCGCGAGTGGTGGGGCCGACCTCACCCGCGCGCAGCAGGCGGAACTGCTGGAAGAGACGTTGAAAGAGGAAAATGTCTCTGAACCCTCTCTGCTGCCAGATAGCGGCTCGGTCGACTATGTCGGCTTCATGACCGCACGCCTGCCAACCGGGTCAGGTGGCGCACGGAAGGATTACCTTGGCGATTTGACCATGTCAGTCGACTTTGATGCCAATCAGGATCAGGTGACAGGGCGGGCCAACGGCTTTGCGGCCGGGAACGATGTGCTGAAAGGCGCATTGCGAATCCGGGGCGGTGATTTGTTTCGCGACACTGTTATTGCCGAAAATTACACCTTCACCGGGCTGGTCGACGGCACCCTGCGGCAGGGTGACATCCCCTACATCATTGATGCCGAGATCGAGGGGGAGTTCCGCGGCCGAAATCAGATTGGCGTCAGCGGATTGCTGTTTGGTGATGTGGTTGGCCCCGATGGACAGGACATCTTTGATGGAGACTTCTATGCTGGCCGCGCAGACTAGCTCGACGACGCTTTGCGCAACAGGGCGACTGCATCAGGCTGGCTCAGCAGGCTGCCTTTGACCTCATAGTCCAGATGATGGCGGTGCGCATGGCTGCCGCCACCGACGTTGCCGGGCAGGGCGGCACGGGTGCGCGGGTCGACCAACAGGCTTTCGGCGGCGATCCCCTCGGCGTAGATGATCTGGTGGTCATCAAATAAGAGCTGGAAATAATCGACAAATCCACCGTCCTGCTGAAAGACGGTATCGCCATTAATCAGGTGCCGGACCTTGACCAGAACTTCGGCGCGGCCAGCCCCAAGGCGATCTTGGCGCTGATAGACAAACAGGCGGTGATCGGGGCTGACCACCAGGTCATTGGTGTTATGAAGTGCATCCGCCTTGATCACGATCGGGGCAAATTCTCCAATGGCGCGCAGGGTTGTTTCTCCGATCCAGCGGATTTCCTGCGGACCGTCATCACGGGTCAGCACCCTGTCACCGACCTTGAGGTTTTCGATTGGCACCTGCTGGCCAGAGGCCATTGTGATATGCGTGCCGCGCGTGAAGGAAACGCAGGCGACCTCGGCAAACCGCGTTGTGGCGGCATGGCGATCAAGCCCAACCAAACGATAACCCGTCTTGGCCTGCAATGGCCCGAGCGGCAGCAAGTAAATGGCCTCAACGCCACCCTGTTCAACCTCAACCATGATCAGGATCTCATGCGTCGAACTGTCCGGCGCCATCATCGTTATACAGCTGTCCATGACGACCTGATTTCCCGCTTTGCCAAGCGGGGAGTTTTCTGCCACCGAAAACCGGCCGTCAGTGGGGTCAATAGCCATCGTCAGATGGCCGCGCGTCGCACCTTCGTCCAGCTGATATATGTCATCCATCACCAGCTCATCCGCGAATGTCAGGCCGTCGCCTGCAGCCACACCGTCGGACACGCGGAACTGCGCTGAAAGGAAGACAGGAACGGTCTGTTGGCTTGGCGCCTCGGGCGTGTTCGTCATCGTGAAACAGCGCATCCGTCTGAGTGAGTGTTGGCCCAATCTAAGGATAGCGCCATACCGGGTCAACGCATTGAACGGTTTACAGTTCTGCCCTGTTCATACGCTGCGGCTATGCTAGGTTTCCGCGGGACAATGGACAAAGGATGACGGTCATGGATCTGGGGATAAAAGGCAAGCGGGCGCTGGTTTGTGCAAGCTCTAAAGGTTTGGGCCGGGGATGTGCGGTGGTATTGGCAGAGGCGGGCGTCGATCTGATTCTGAACGCCCGCGGTGCTGAGGCTCTCGAGGCAACCGCCGCGGAAATTCGCGACCAATACGGTGTCGACGTCGTCACGGTGGCGGCCGATGTTTCGACCGACGCGGGGCGCGCGGAACTGCTTGCGGTTGCCCAGGGCGTTGATATTCTTGTGAACAATGCTGGGGGGCCGCCTCCGGGTCTGTGGTCTGAATGGGATCGCACGGATTTCATTGCAGCGCTTGATGCCAATATGTTGGCGCCCATCGCGCTCATGAAAGCATTGTTGCCTGCAATGATGGAAAAGGGCTGGGGCCGTGTCGTGAACATTACGTCAAGCTCAGTAAAAGCGCCCATTCCGCAATTGGGTTTGTCAAATTCAGCCCGCGCAGGTCTGACGGGGTATGTTGCCGGAACCTCCCGCCAGGTTGCGCCCTTTGGCGTCAACATCAACAACCTGTTGCCGGGAATTCACGCGACGGATCGTGCTGCCAGCCTCGACAAGGGGGTGAGCGAGAGTCAGGGGATCAGCATGGAAGAAGCAAAGGCGCAGCGCAGCGCCACCGTGCCCGCCCGCCGCTATGGCACCGCTGAGGAGTTTGGGGCGACCTGTGCATTTCTCTGTTCTCAGCATGCAGGGTTTATGGTTGGGCAAAACATTGTCCTTGATGGCGGCTCAATCAACGCAACTATCTGATGTCACAAGGTTTTAGTTTGAAAGACGACCTATTCAACGCTGAAACGGTCGGTCATCTCGCAGGCCTTTTTGACAAGGCCGGCGTGTTCCGTGCCGCACCTTTCGAAAAAGAGGTGATGGCACTCATGCCGCCGCTCGAACTGAAAGAGCGGATCAACATGATTGCCTCGGTGCTGACCAGGCATCTGCCCACAGACTTTGTCGCCGCGGCCGATGCGATCCGTTCGGCATTGCCGCCCCCGCTTGATCCGACGCTGTCAGACGATGATTTTGGCAAGTTCATCTATGCGCCGCTCGGCGTCTTTGTCGAAACACAAGGCATTCAATCTCACGTCGATCTGTCGCTCGATCTGCTTGAGGACATCACGCAACGGTTCTCGATGGAGTTTTCGATCAGGGCATTCCTGAATAGCCATCCCGACAGAACGCTCGAACGTCTAGGCGCATGGTGTGATCACGATCACTATCACGTGCGCCGCCTGGTCAGTGAAGGCACGCGGGCCAAACTGCCGTGGGGCCAAAAGATTGGTATCACCCATAACCAGACCTTGCCGCTGCTTGACCGGTTGCACGGTGATCGCACGCGCTATGTCACACGATCTGTCGCCAATCATTTAAACGACATCACCAAAACTGATCCCGACTCCGCGTTGAATCGCCTGTCGGACTGGCGCGAGCTAGGCGAACAGAACAGCAAAGAGCTGGACTGGATGACCCGCCATGCGCTGCGCGGATTGATCAAGGCGGGCTATCCCCCCGCGATGGCGCACCTCGGCTTTGACCCGGGCGTTGCGTTGACGAAAGCAAGTATAGCGATTTCGCCCAATGTGCTGAGAATTGGTGAATCTGCCGAGATCATCGTCAGCGTGACTCCAAGCGATGACGCCAAGCTGATCGTCGATTATGTCATTGATTTTGTGAAATCAAACGGCTCAACCGCGCCGAAGGTGTTCAAGCTGAAAGTGACCGACTGTCAGGCGGGCAAAGCGCTGGTTCTGACCAAGAAACATCTGTTCAAGGCGGGGGCGACGACCTTTACGCATTACCCCGGCGCGCATCGCGTGCAGCTGCAGATCAATGGGCGCAAACTGGCCGCTGCCGACTTCATCTTGTCCTAGTGGCCATTCGTTGTTAGGTGAAATCCTGACTGAAACACTCAAGGTCTTGCCCGCCATGTCTATTCCTCGGCTCGAGATTGCACAAATCTCAAAGACCTATGATGGCCGTCAGATCGTGGACGACGTGGCGTTGCGGGTCATGCCGGGGCAGGTGACCTGCCTCCTTGGTCCTTCGGGCTGTGGCAAGTCGACAACCTTGCGGATCATCGCCGGGGTTGAGATGCAGGACAGCGGGTCCATTCACGTGGATGGCAAGCTGGTGTGTGACACGGTCACCCGCGTCCCGCCCGAGGGGCGCGGCATCGGGTTGATGTTTCAGGATTTCGCGCTGTTTCCCCATTTGACCGTTGCACAGAATGTTGCGTTTGGACTGCGGGGCAGGGATAGCGGTCCGCGGGTCAAAGAGCTTTTGGCAAAGGTTGGCATGTCCCGGCACATTGACCGCCACCCCCACGAACTGTCGGGTGGTGAACAGCAGCGTGTCGCGCTTGCCCGCGCGCTTGCGCCGCGTCCGCGTGTGATGCTGATGGACGAACCGTTTTCCGGCCTTGATGACCGTCTGCGCGATGATATTCGCGACGAAACGCTGGATGTGCTGAAAGAGGAAAACGCCGCTGTTCTGTTGGTCACGCATGAACCGGCCGAGGCGATGCGCATGGCAGACGAAATTGCCTTGATGCGCAATGGCCAGATTGTGCAAAGCGGCGCACCCTACAATATCTACAATGCGCCAGTCGATCTGGCAGCCGCAGAGTTCTTTAGCGATATCAATGTTATATCTGGCAAAGTTGAAGGGGCGTTGACGCAAACACCCTTCGGCCAGTTCTTGGCACCCGGGGTGCCCGACGGGACCGAGGTTGATATCTGCATCCGCCCGCAACATTTGAAGATCGAATTTGACCGGGATGGTCGCGGGCCCAGACCAACCGCAAAGGATGGAACGGCGGCGCGTGGCATCGTGCAACGGGCGCGGTTCATGGGGGCAGTCAGCCTGGTTGAGTTCAAGATGGATCATGACGGGTCGATCATGCGGGCGCAGGTGCCATCTGTGTTCCTGCCCAAGCCGGGCACGCCGCTTTGGATCTTGATTAGCCGCAATCGCTGCTTCGTCTTTACGCGCTAGCCCTGGCTGTCCTGACGCTGGCGACCGGCCCGGCCCCCACGCCTACGGCGCAGCTTTCCGCGCCGCTCTTCCAATGTCGCCATGATCGCTTTGCGTTCTGCCGGGCTCAAACGGGACCACGCACCAATTTCTTCAATAGTTCGCAGACAACCGGTGCAAAGCCGTTCCTGCGGGTGGATGACGCAGATCTTGACACAGGGACTGTCGATTTCGTCGCGTTGCCAGATTTCATCACTCATGTGGTTGCCCCAGAAAGGCCAGCCGGTCCAACAAACCTTGCAGAATGAATGCAGCGGCAACGTGATCAATCACTTCTGCGCGCCGTCGGCGCGAGGTGTCAGCCTCCAGCAGCGCACGTTCGGCGGCAACTGTAGACAGTCGCTCATCCCAAAAGGTGATGGGCAATGGTGTCAGTTTTTCAAGGTTGCGGGCGAAGGCGCGGGTTGCCTGGCAGCGCGGCCCCTCAGTTCCATCCATATTCATTGGCAACCCCAGAACAAGCCCAGCGACTTCGCGGTCCTGACAGATTCTGAGCAACGCCGCAGCGTCGACACCGAATTTCTTGCGTTTGATGGTTTCAAGCGGCGTCGCAACGGTGCGCATCCGATCAGAGGTAGCAACGCCCAGCGTCACAGTGCCAAGATCCAATCCGGCCAGCGCACCAAATCCCGGCAATGTGCTGGCAAAGGATTCTGGGGTTTCACAGATCATTCCGTCAGCCCGGCGCTTTTTGCAGCCTCGGTCAGCAGGGCCAGCGCCTCAGGGTCCCTGAAGACGGTTTGTGCCTCTCCCCAGATTGCGCGGGCGGTGTCGGTTTCACCTAACACGCCATAGGCCGTGATCAATCGGGCCCAGTCGTCGACGGGGCCACCTTCATTGGCCAACCGATCCGCAAGACCGGCCACCATATTGCGGACCATGGCGTCACGGTCCTCGGGGCTCATCTGCTCGGCGTTGGCGATGTCGGCGGCAGAGGGGCCCGCCGTGAGTGGGATTGTATAGTCAATCCCTGTGCGCGCAGCGGCGCCCTCGATCCGTGCTTTGGCAAGGGCACTGTGATAGCTGTCGGGGCCGGTTTCGACCAATGGCCGCCAAAGTCGGAACGCGATGTCAGACCGCCCGGTCTGGTCATAAAGGGCGCCCAGATGATAGCGCGCAGCAATATTCGTTTCGTCGTTCACAAGGATAAGCCGGATCAGCTGTTCCGCCTCGGGTGAGATCTGTCCGTTCGCCGCCAGCGCGTACAGATCCAGCAGGCGCTGCATATCCAGCACGGTCGCCTCATCTGCCTTGATGCGCAATACATTGATCTGCGCCTCAGCTGCGGCTGAAAAGTTGCGCAATTCACTCTCGTGATAGGCCAGCAGTTCCCAGCCTTTCAAGTCGTCCGGCCGTTCAGGCATCAGGGCCCTAAGTTCAGCGACAGAGGCAAGGTGTTCCTCGGTTGCCGTTTCGGGTGGGGGAATGTCCGGGGCCTGCGCCGCCATTTCCGCCTGTGACGGACGGTTTTCGCGCAGTTCATCGGCCAAGGCAAACCGCTCGGCCAACGGCTGGTCAGGCGTGCCGCGCGCGCCAATTTGCCAATAGATCGCCCCCGACAGGGTTAACATGATGGCGCCTATCGCCACCGCGAGCGCTGTGCTGTTCCCCGAAATAACGGTGTTGCTGTCCGCCTTGGACGCTGCCAACAATCGGCGCGCGATTTCGGTGCGCGCGCGTTCGGCTTCTTCGGCGTCCAGAACGTCACGCGCCAAATCGCGATCGACCTCTGCCAGCTGTGCCTTGTAGATATCCACCTCTGGGGCGTTGCTATTCGCGTTGTCGGATGCGCGCAGCAAGGGACGCGCAACCAAGGTCGCGACGCAGATCGTCAATCCTGTGACAATCACCCAAAACAGCATTGCATTCCCCTGATGTCCTGCGTTCTACCTAACCACGTCGCGCGATAAGGAAAAGGCCACGCGTGGTCACAAATGCGCGCCAGTTGATCGCATGTCGCAAAACTTGCCCCGCGTGCCGCTGTGGGTATCATTCGCAAGCGCATGTCAGGCCAATAAGGGCGCTAAGACAGGGTGCCTTGCGGGAGATTCGACCTTGAAGCGTTATTCAGCCTTTGCCATCGCGCGCGAAGCCTTTCGCCAGCATCAGGGCTGGGAACGGGCATGGCGTTCACCCGCGCCCAAATCATCGTATGACGTGGTAATTGTCGGTGCCGGTGGCCACGGACTTGCGACAGCGTATTACCTGGGCAAGAACTTTGGAATCACCAATGTCGCCATTATCGAAAAGGGCTGGCTTGGCGGCGGCAATACCGGGCGCAATACCACGATCATCAGGTCGAACTATTTGCAGGACCCCTCGGCTGCGATCTACGAAAAGGCGCGCAGCCTTTACGAAACGATGAGCCAGGACCTGAATTACAATGTCATGTTCAGCCCGCGCGGCGTGATCATGCTGGCACAGACCGAACATGAGGTGCGGGGTTATAAGCGCACCGCACATGCCAATAGTCTGCAGGGGGTGTCCACGGAATGGATATCGCCGGCGCGGGTCAAGGAACTGTGCCCTATCATGAATATCGACGGCCCGCGCTATCCGGTGCTTGGTGGCTTGTGGCAGGCGCGCGGCGGCTCGGCCCGTCACGATGCGGTCGCCTGGGGCTATGCAAGGGCCTGTTCGGACATGGGAATGGACGTCATCCAGCAGTGCGAAGTGACCGGTGTCATGACGGAAGCGGGCAAGGTCAACGGCGTCAATACAACCAAGGGTGACATTTCGTGCAACAAACTTGGCATGGTTGTAGCCGGGCACGCCTCGGTTCTTGCATCAAAGGCCGGGTTCCGACTGCCAATTGAATCGGTCGCGCTTCAGGCGCTGGTCTCAGAGCCGATCAAACCCTGCATGGATGTTGTCGTGATGGCCAACACTGTGCATGGCTATCTGTCGCAATCTGACAAGGGTGAGATGGTCATCGGCGGCGGGACAGACGGCTACAACAACTACACGCAGCGTGGATCATTCCATCATGTTGAGGAAACCGTACGCTCTTTGATTGAAACCTTCCCGATGCTTTCGCGGCTCAAGATGCTGCGTCAATGGGGCGGCATTGTCGATGTGACTGGCGATCGCTCTCCCATCCTGTCCAAGACGCCGATCGAAGGTGTTTTTGTCAATTGTGGCTGGGGCACCGGCGGGTTCAAGGCGATCCCGGGCTCTGGCTGGGCGATGGCAGAGCTGATCGCAAAGGGGCAATCCCCATTGACCGATGAATTCAGTATGTACCGTTTTGGTGAAGGCAAATTCATCGACGAAAGTGTTGCGGCAGGGGTCGCGCACTGATGAGAAGCTTGGCTTTTGAGCGGGATGCAAGTGCTTCGGCAGGGATTGGCGCAGTGAAACCGGCCCAGTTTGCCAGCCGTCGCCGATTCCGTCCGGGGAATTCCGCTTATCTGGTGTTGGGTCCGCAATGCTCTTTGATGTTCCTACCTGAAAAGGAGGATCCAACATGGTTGATTACACCACCAAAGAAACCGGCGGCAGCGGCGTTGCGCTTTATCTCATTGCAGGGATCATCGTTCTTGTCTTGCTTTACGCCATATTCGCCGGCGGCGGCGGGACAACGGCAGGCGACCCGGCTTCGCTGCTTGACGAACCTGCGGCAGCGCCGGTTGCCGACGACGTCGCGCCTGTCGCGACGGAATAACTACACGCAACGCTCACGGATCGGAGGCGGGCGCAGGGATGCGTCCGCCTTTGGCGTGTTTGCAAGGTCTGTGCATGGTTTGACGACGCGTTGTGCATCATTTGTGTTCCCAGCTTTTGAGGCCCGCCCATGTTGATCCTGCATTGCCCTTACTGCGGCGTGGATGTTGACGAAACTGACCTCCACGCAGGCGGAGAGGCACACCTCCACCGCGAATCGACCGGGTCATCGGACCAGGACTTCGAAAACTACCTGTTCATGCGCGAGAACCCAAAGGGCGTCCATTTTGAACGCTGGCAGCATGCCTTTGGCTGCGGCAAATGGTTTCTTGCCGCGCGATGTACAACGACGCTTGAAGTGTTCGGCACCTATTCTGCCCAGACGACTGAGCCGCCGCAAGACATTCAAGACGCAATAACACATAAGCGACAAGGTTGGTCCTGGAGGAATTTCGGATGAGTACCCGTCTCGCGAAAAGCGGTCGCTTTATCAATAAAAGCAAACAGGTATCGTTCACTTTTAATGGGAAGTCCCTCCAGGGTTTCGAAGGTGATACGCTGGCCTCGGCCCTGTTGGCCAATGATCAGTTGCTGGTTGGCCGGTCGTTTAAGTACCACCGCCCGCGGGGTGTTATTGCATCCGGCGCGGAAGAACCAAACGGGCTGGTCAATCTGGGCAAAGGTGCACAGTTCGAACCAAATGCGAGGGTGACAACAACAGAGCTTTTTGACGGGCTCACCGCAGAAAGCCAGAACCACTGGCCTTCGCTGGAATTTGACGTCGGTGCGATCAATACGCATCTGTCGCGGTTCTTGCCCGCGGGATTCTATTACAAGATGTTCATGTATCCGCGCGCATTCTGGAAACACGTCTATGAACCCATCATCCGCAAATCGGCGGGTCTTGGGAAAGCGCCCGTCGCGCGGGATGAAGATACCTACGAGTACTTTCATGTCCATGCGGATGTCCTTGTTTTTGGTGGGGGAATTGCGGGTCTCGCTGCGGCGCTGGCGGCGGCGAAATCAGGTGCGCGTGTCATCCTCATGGAACAGACGGCCCATTGGGGCGGGCGGGCGCTGGTTGACCAGCCGACGATTGACGGCATGGCCGCAGAAGACTGGATTACTCAGACGGTCAAAACGCTTGAAGCGATGGATAATGTCACACTGCGGACACGGTGTATGGGTGCAGGGGTTTATGACCACGGCTATGCGTTAGGCTATGAACGTCTGCGTGACCATACCCCTGATTCCGACGGTCCGCGCCATCGCCTTTGGCGCGTCCGGGCAGAGCAGATTGTCACAGCAACAGGCGCTATCGAACGGCCAATATCGTTTTGTTCCAATGATTTGCCCGGCGTCCTTCTTGCATCTGCTGTGCGGGACTACGTGGCCAATTTCGGCGTGTCCCTTGGTGACCGCACAATCATCGTGACCAACAATGACGATGCCTATCGCACCGCGATCACATTGGTTGAGGAGGGGCTGACGGTCCCGGCCATTATCGACACACGCGCAAAGGCAGATGGCGAATTGCCGCAAATGGCTCGTGCAATGGGTATCCGTGTTGAGCTTGGTAAGGGGATTGCAAAGGCAAAGGGGACAAAGCGGGTCACCGGCGTCGTCCTTTGCGCCCAAGCGGGCGAAGGCGCTCCGCTTGAGGAGATTGCCTGCGATTGCGTTGCGATGTCGGGCGGGTGGTCCCCGGTTGTGCATCTGTGGTCCCATTGCGGCGGCAAGCTGAACTGGGATGAAGATCAGGCTATGTTCCGTCCTGACAACGAACGCCCGCCAACCGGTGCGGATGGGGCAGGCTTTGTCACCTGTGCCGGAATCGCAAATGGTCATCTCTACACGGCAGAGGGCGTGGCAGACGGCTTTGCAGCGGGTCGTGCGGCGGCAAAGGCCGCCGGGCACAGCCAGAAGCCGGGTCAGCCTCCGCACGGCGAAGATGTGCAGGAAGGGCCGATTACACCGGTCTGGATGATGCCGCAGGGCGCAGGCTATGAACTGCGCAGCAAGGCATGGCTTGACTATCAGAACGATGTCAAAGTCACGGATGTGCAACTCGCCGCCCGCGAAGGGTTTGAAAGTGTCGAACATGCCAAACGCTACACAACGTTGGGCATGGCAACGGATCAGGGAAAAATAAGCAATATCAACGGGCTTGCGATCCTTGCGGATACATTGGGGGCGGAAATCCCGGATGTTGGCACCACGACATTCCGGCCACCCTATACACCGATCAGTTTGGCCTCGATCGCGGGTCACGCCAGAAATGAGCTGTTTCAACCCATTCGCAAGACGCCAATTTCGGATTGGCACAGCGCAAACGGCGCCCATTACGAACCCGTCGGCCAGTGGCGGCGTCCCTATGCCTATCTGCGTGGCGATGAATCGGTACATGATGCGGTCAATCGCGAGGTTATCAATGCGCGCGAAAATCTCGGGCTGCTCGATGCCTCAACGCTTGGCAAACTTGTCGTCAGCGGGCCGGACGCGGGCAGATTTCTCGATATGATGTATACAAACATGATGTCGACATTGCCGGTTGGCAAATGCCGGTATGGCCTGATGTGCACTGAAAACGGCTTCCTGATGGACGATGGCGTTGTGGCGCGGATTGATGATCAGACCTGGCTTTGCCACACGACAACAGGCGGCGCAGAACGGATCCACGGCTGGATGGAAGACTGGCTGCAATGCGAATGGTGGGACTGGAAAGTCTATGTCGCCAACGTGACCGAGCAATATGCGCAAGTCGCCGTTGTTGGTCCGAATGCCCGGAAAGTGCTTGAAAAATTGGGCGGAATGGACGTTTCAAAAGAGGCGCTGCCATTCATGCAATGGGCAGATGGGCGGATTGGCGCATTTGACTGCCGCGCGTACCGGATCAGTTTTTCCGGGGAGTTGTCCTATGAAATCGCTGTCCCGGCAAGCCAAGGCGCCGCCTTCTGGAACGCCCTTCTGGACGCGGGCGCAGAATTTGGCGCAATGCCCTATGGCACTGAGGCGCTGCATATCATGCGGGCCGAAAAGGGCTTTATCATGATTGGTGACGAAACCGATGGCACAGTGATTCCGCAGGATCTGAATCTGCAATGGGCACTGTCCAAGAAAAAGGACGACTACCTTGGCAAGCGTGCGCACCTGCGGTCGCATATGGCCAGCCCTGACCGCTGGAAACTTGTCGGGCTCAAGACGTTGGACGGGTCCGTTCTTGAAGATGGCGCATATGCCATTGCCGACGGGACCAACGCGAACGGGCAGGGGAATACTCAGGGGCGCGTAACCTCAACCTACTATTCGCCCACATTGAAGCGCGGAATCGCAATGGGGTTGGTGCATAACGGCCCGTCGCGGATGGGCGAGGTGATCTCATTCACCCGGATCGGTGCGGCGCCGGTGCAAGCGCGTATCGTTGATCCGGTGTTCGTCGACAAAGACGGGGAAAAGCAAAATGTCTGATGTGGTAAGCGCCCTGAACGGGAAATCTATGCCCGGCGATGTCACCATAACCGAAGCCGGCCTGCGCGGTATGATTACTTTGCGGGGTGATCTGGGCAACAGCCGGGTAAGGTCGGTTTGCACCGGTTTGACCGGCGTTGATTTTCCGCTGCAGGGGCAGGCAAACTGCGTCGGAGAGCAGGGTCTTGCCTGGATGTCACCTGATGAGGTGTTGGTGCTTGTCCGTCATGATGCCGTTGACGCAGCACTGGCCAAGATTGCGAACAGTTTGAAAAATCAACATCACCTTGCGGTCAACGTCTCTGATGCGCGCGCTGTGATTATGGTTGAAGGCGCGTTTGCCCGCGATGTCATCGCACGACTGGCACCGGCTGATCTGCATCCTCAAAGCTTTGCGACGGGCACAATCCGGCGCACGCGGCTTGGGCAAATTGCCGCGGCCTTCTGGATGCGCGACGAGACAACATTCGAAGTCATTTGTTTTCGGTCAGTGGCCCAATATGCCTTTGATATGCTTGCCAATGCCGCCGCTGCGGGGCCAGTCGGACACTTTCCGGCAGCGCAATAACCGCAATTCGGGGTTGACCCCGCAGGCAATCACGCTTTGTTAAGCGGCAACGCAAAACCAATTGAACAGGGGGCTGATTATGGCTTTTGAACTTCCCGACCTTCCCTATGCACATGATGCGCTGGCGTCCAAAGGCATGTCCGCCGAAACGCTGGAATACCACCATGACCTGCACCACAACGCTTATGTCACCAATGGCAATGCAGCGATTGCTGGCACCGAGTGGGAGGGGAAATCCCTCGAAGAGATCATCACCGGCACCTATGACAGCACATCCGTTGCGCAGAACGGTATCTTCAACAACATCAGCCAGTTGTGGAACCACAATCAGTTCTGGGAAATGATGGGGCCGGGCGACAACGGCATGCCCGGTGAACTGGAAAAAGCGTTGACTGAAAACTTTGGCTCGGTCGATGAGTTCAAGAAACAGTTCAGCGCTGCTGGTGCCGGGCAATTCGGATCGGGCTGGTGCTGGCTGGTCAAAAAAGCGGATGGGGCGTTGGCTGTTACCAAGACAGAGAACGGCGTGAACCCGCTGTGCTTTGGTCAGACAGCGCTGCTTGGATGTGATGTGTGGGAGCATTCCTATTACATCGACTATCGCAACAAGCGCCCGGCCTATCTGACGAACTTCCTCGACAATCTGGTCAACTGGGAAAACGTCGCTTCACGTATGTAGGCAGACCTAATATGGTTGAAAAGGGCGCGGGGCATTCCGCGCCTTTTTGCTGTCTCACAGCCCCGATAGCCGTTACGCCGTCCCTGTCGCCGCAAGCAGGTCAATCACCGCCGCGGGGCTGGCAACCACGTCAATGAAGTCAACGATCTCCTGATTGGCAAAGCCCTCAGCGACAACATGATCAAGCAGCGCCATCAACTTGTCCCAATAACCGTTGATGTTCAGCAGGATGATCGGCTTGTCATGCAGGCCTAGCTGGCGCCAGGTCAGCACCTCAAACAGTTCATCCAGTGATCCCGCACCGCCGGGCATCACAACAACCGCATCGCAGTTCATGAACATGACTTTTTTGCGCTCGTGCATGGTTTCGGTCACGATAAAACTTGTCAGGTCTTCCTTTCCGACCTCCCAGGCGCGCAGATGTGCAGGTATGACCCCAAAGGTTTCGCCGCCTTCGCTTTGTGCCGCCCGCGCAACCGTGCCCATCAGGCCGACGTCCCCTGCGCCATAAACCAGCCGCCAACCGGCTTTGGCAATGCCGCTGCCCAAGGTGGCAGCGTCGCGCTTGTACCGTGGATCGCGCCCATCACGAGAGCCGCAATAGACGCAGACGGACAATTTCTTTTTGGACATAACGTGCTCTCAATGCTGTGTGAGGACCCTTTGACCCGTGATAGCCCCGTTGCTATGCTCTCTCAACCAAAGAGCGTTCAGCGGTTTTTGGGTCTGGGGCGAACAATATCGGGACGAGTATGATGGCATCGAATGCGAGCCAGTTGGCACTGGGCGCCGTGGCTGCGGCGGCAGTTGGATTGGCGGTTATCGCGCTTGTGCCGGGGCCAGAGAAACGCGCCCAAACTGCGGTTGAAGAAGTCACCGCGGATCTGGTCTCAGACTCCGCGGCTGCGGTGCAGGATGATGCGACAATTGAAGGGGGTACCGCCCCAGCCGCGGATCAGACAACAGCGGAAACCGAAACCGCCACAGCAATGGCCGATCGTGGAGCCTCAGCAAACGCGGTGCCGCCACGGCTCGATTCATTCTTTATGGAAAAGGACGGTGTGGCGACAATTGCGGGCCGCGCTGAAGCGGGCCAAATGGTGCAGATCATGCTTGCGGGGGTGAAGGTGGCCGAGGTTGTCGCGGATGCCGGTGGCAGTTTTGCGACCGTTGTTGTGCTTGATGCCTCCGCTGATCCGCGCAGACTGACCTTGCTTGGAGATGTTAACGGCGAAAAAATTGCATCGGATCAATCTTTTATGGTCGCGCCGACAACCGGACTTGTGACCGACCCGGATGAAGACAAGGGTGCTGTCGTCGTGGGGGCTGTGACCTCCGTCGAAGACCCACCTGCTGATACCGTGCCAGAACAAGCGACCGCGCTTGCCGAACCTGTGCTGATAGACGGTGACAACGCTACTCCCCCTGAACCAGATGATGAAGTTGCCGTGGCCAGCCTGGATACCGGATCTGACACAGCCGAACCGCCCTCCACCGCGACCGCCATAACAGAGCCCCAGGTCGCAGACACAGCGGACGCACCGGCTGTTGCGTCAGACGCCCCACAAGCGACCGAACCCACCGTTGCGACATCTGACGTGCCGCAATCCGCGCGCGAGAACACGGGTGCTGACGCAACCGCGGATGAGACGCCATCGACTCCAACAGTGATTGTCGCAGATGACACAGGCGTGCGTGTTGTTCAAAACGGTGGGGCCCCCAGCGTCATGTCTGCAATTGCGCTGGACACGATCACCTATGACCCTGACGGCGAGGTGATCCTTGCCGGTCGTGCCATGGGTAACGGCTTTGTACGGGTCTATATCGACAACCGACCCGTCACGACGTCGCGCATTGCAGCAGGCGGCTGGCAGACCGACCTGCCAGAAGTGGATACCGGTGTTTATACGTTGCGGATTGACGAGGTTGACGCCGACGGTGCGGTCGTCAGCAGGATCGAAACGCCATTCAAACGCGAAGAACCTGAAGCGGTCGCCGCGGTTATGGCCGATGACACGGCCGCCGATGGTTTTGATGTCGCTGTGCGCACTGTTCAACCCGGCGCCACGCTTTGGGCAATCGCGAAGGAAGAGCTTGGCGACGGAATCCTTTACGTCGCGGTTTACGACGCAAACCGTGACCTCATCCGCGACCCCGACCTGATCTATCCCGGCCAGGTGTTTCGGATCCCCCAGGCCAACGAATAGCATTGCAGGTCTGGTCCTCATCCACAGAACCCTCTACCTAGGGTCTCTGACCGGAGAGACCTATGCGCCGACTTCCCAAAACCAAAGCCAATATCCAGAATACCGCCCGCATTCAGGGCTGGTCTGTGATCCGCCGGGTTGTACCCTATCTCTGGCCGCAAAATGCGACCACGATCCGGGTGCGGGTGATCGCGGCGCTGATCGTGCTCTTGTTGTCCAAGGTTATCGCCGTCACAACGCCGGTGTTCTACAAGCAGGCTGTTGATGCGCTTGCCCCCGATGGCGGTGACCCGGCAACGTTTCTGGCGCTTGGCGCAGTGGGGCTGACAATCGCATATGGCATTGCCCGCCTGATGACGGTTGGGTTTCAACAGCTAAGAGATGTAATCTTTACCCGCGTTGGCCAGCGCGCCCTGCGCAAACTGGCGTTGGAAACCTTCACACATATTCACCGTCTTTCGATGCGATATCATATCACCCGCAAGACTGGCGGTCTTAGCCGGGTGATCGAACGCGGTGTGAAGGGGGTGGATTTCCTGCTGCGGTTCCTGCTTTTCAGCATGGGTCCGCTGGTGCTGGAACTGCTGATGATCTCGGCCATATTGTTTTTCCTGTTCGACGTTTGGTATCTCGCTGTGGTGGTCCTGACCATCGCGCTATACGTCTGGTTTACATTCAAGGTCACGGAATGGCGGGTCAAAATCCGCAAAGAGATGAACGATCAGGACACGGATGCCAACCAAAAGGCGATCGACAGTCTTCTGAACTTTGAAACGGTCAAATACTTCGGCGCAGAGCGATGGGAAGCGGATCGCTACGACAGCGCTATGCGCAACTATGAAACAGCGGCGATCAAGACGAACTATTCGCTCGCCTTCCTGAACTTTGGTCAGTCCCTGCTGATCACATCAGGACTGGTGGCGGTCATGGTGATGGCCGCAATGGGCGTGCAGAATGGCACGCTATCGGTCGGCGATTTTGTGATGGTGAACGCCTACATGATCCAGATCACGATGCCATTGAACTTCCTCGGTACGGTCTATCGCGAAATTCGCCAGGCGCTGATTGATATGGGCGACATGTTCGACCTGCTGGAACAACCGGCAGAGGTGCAAGACAAACCGGGGGCCAAGCCGCTGAACGTGCAGGGCGGGGCTGTCCGGCTTGAGAATGTGGCCTTTGGTTACGATCCCGAACGTATGATCCTGAAGGGCATCACCATCGACGTTGAACCGGGGCAGACTGTGGCGATTGTCGGCTCTTCCGGGTCAGGCAAGTCCACAATTGGGCGCCTTCTGTTTCGGTTCTACGACGTGGGCGCTGGGGCGTTGACGATTGATGGTCAGGATGTGCGCGACGTCACGCAGGAAAGTCTGCATGCAGAGATCGGTGTCGTGCCGCAGGATACCGTGTTGTTTAACGACACCGTGCATTACAACATCGCCTACGGCCGTCCTGGCGCGACAGAGGCAGAAATACGCGATGCAGCCCGGGCTGCCAAGATTCACGACTTCATCATGTCCCTGCCAGAAGGTTATGACACCACAGTGGGTGAACGGGGACTCAAGCTTTCTGGCGGTGAAAAGCAACGTGTCGGTATTGCCCGGACCTTGCTGAAAAATCCGCCAATCCTGCTCTTGGACGAGGCGACCTCAGCGCTTGATACGGAAACCGAAATGGAAATTCAGGCAGAGCTGAAAGCCATGGGCGAAGGGCGGACCGTGATTACGATTGCGCATCGCCTGTCGACGATCGCAGACGCGGACCGTATCGTTGTTCTCGAAGATGGCGTGATCGTCGAAGAGGGCACGCATGACATGTTGCTGTCCCGCGATGGACGTTATGCCCACCTGTGGAACCGGCAGGAAAGCGAAGAGGCAGCCTAGCCGATCAACCAGACAATTTATGGCGCAACGTGCTGATCCGGTGGTGCTATTCCGCTGAAGAGGTGCCGCGCATATTCTCGGATCAGGCGTTTGCCGCGGCGCAATCGCCGGTTGCAGTGTGGACCGTAGCGGCATAGCGTCTGTCCGATCCACCCATTGAAGGCGAATCCCATGACCCTGTTCCGTGCAGCACTTGTACTGGGCCTGCTATCTGCTGTTGGCCCCTTCGCGATCGACATGTATCTCCCGGCGATGCCTGCCATTGCCACGGCGCTGGATGCGGATGTGGCCGCGGTGCAATGGACGTTGACCGCGTATTTTGTCGCCTTTGGCCTGTCGCAACTGGTCTATGGGCCTTGGGCAGATCAGGTTGGCCGCAAGACGCCGCTTTATGTTGGCATCACGATTTTTATCGCCGGGTCAATCGGTTGTGCGCTCGCGCCCTCAATTGTGGCCTTGGCCGCGTTTCGGTTTTTGCAGGGTTTGGGCGGTGCTGTGCTGATGGTGGTGCCGCGGGCCGTAATTCGTGACATGCACACAGGGACGCAGGCCACGAAGTTGATGGCAATGGTCATGCTGGTGATTTCCGTGTCGCCGATGCTTGCGCCGCTTGCGGGCAGCGGAATGATTGCCTTTGGCAGCTGGCGGCTGATCTTCTGGGCGCTTGCCGCGGCGGCGATCCTTAGCCTGTTTATCACGGCCAAGGCCCTGCCAGAGACACTGGCTCCTGAAAACCGTGTGCCAGTCAACGTGCGATCGCTGTTGCGGGGCGGGCGGGTTCTTTTGACGGACCCGATCTTCATGGGGCTGACGTTCATCGGCGGCTTTGGCTTTGCCAGTTTCATGGTCTTCATCGCCAGCGCTGCCTTTGTTTATACCGACCAGTTCGGCCTGACCCCGCTTGGTTTTTCCATCGCATTTGCAATCAATGCAGTTGGTTTTTTCGGCGCATCACAGGCAGCAGGCCCACTGGGTGAGAAATATGGCATACTGCCGGTCATGCGTTGGGCCGTGATCGGGTTCGCAACATTTACCATTGGGTTGTTCGCTTTGATCCAATTGGGATATGTCAGCCTCCCCCTGGTCGTGATGGGGCTGTTTTTGGCCAATGCCTGCCTTGGGCTGATCATTCCCACCACCATGGTCATGGCACTGGACAATCACGGCGACATTGCCGGGCTCGCTTCATCTCTGGGGGGCACGTTGCAGATGCTAACCGGCGGCGTAATGGTTGTCTTTACCGGCATGTTCTTTGACGGAACAGCCGCGCCGATGGTGGGTGCGATCGCGGCCTGCGCGGTTCTCGCGCTCGTGTTGGCGCTTCGCACCTTTGTGCAGATGGGCCGCACCCCCGCGGGGACGGCCTGAGCGTTGCTATTCTGCCGCCCGCAAGGTGGTCGCCACCGGTTCGGGCGTCGTCGGAAACGGGTCTTCAGTCCAGATGAATTCCGGTGCGCGCACGCGCTTGGCCTGGCGGCGCAGCGCCCAGTCCCGCGCGGCATGGCTTGACCGGCCCATGGACATCCGGGCGAGCAACCGCGCAAACCAAAGCAGATAGGTCGTGAACCAGACCCGAACCGCCAGCATGGCCGGGGTAAAGACCAGCGTGAGCATCGTCGCGATACCAAGGCCAAAAACCACCGCCGTTGCCAGCTGCTTCCACCAAAGCGCGGTTGGGCTATCAATGGAATAACCACCAACAAAGAAATCAAGGCTTAGCCCGAACATCATCGGGGCAAGACCTGCCATCGTGGTGATCGTGGTCAGCAAGACCGGACGGATCCGATCCTCGGCGGTGCGCGAAATCGCTTCTGTCCGGGGCATGTACTGGCTGTACTCCTGATAGGTATCAATCAGGATGATATTGTTGTTCACCACAATCCCCGCCAAGGCAACGATACCCGTACCGGTCATGATGATCGAAAAGGTCTGATCCATCACCAACATGCCGATCAGTACGCCCGTGGTCGACAAGACCACCGCCATCAGCACCAGCACCGCGTTGTAAATACTATTGAACTGGGCCAACAAGATGATGAACATCAGCCCCAGTGCACCAGCAAATGCGGTCTGCAGGAAGGCCTGGCTTTCTGCCTGATCCTCCTGGTCGCCAGTCCATTCCCATTCGACCGATGCCGGAAGGGGTCTCGTGTCGAGCCATTCGGTCAAGAGCGCGATGCGCTCGTTAGGATTGACCACGGCCATTTCAAGCGTGCCATCCGTGACCTTGGCCTGCAAATCACTGTCCGCATCATAGTCAGACTGTGACAGCACTGTCCGTGTGCCATTTGCAGGGTCGGTAATGGCGACCAGATCGGAATCCACGTCTGCCTTCACGTCGAAATATCGCTTCTGGTCAATCCGATCAATTTGCGCCAGCTTCTTGACCGGGGTGCGGGTGATGAAATTGGACAGCGGAATCAAACCTTCGCTGGTGCGGACCTTCAGGCTGTCCAATGTTGACAAAACGCGGTCCTGCTCGGGCAGGCGGGCGCGAATTTCAATTTCTTCGTCGCCACCTTCGGGTGTATATGTGTCCAGCAAGATGCCCCGCGTGACCAGTTGTACCATGCCACCAACCGTCGCCACATCTGCGCCGTAGCGGCCCGCTTCTTCGACATCAACATCAATTTGCCAGTCAATGCCGGGCAGGGGCAGCGTATCTTCAGTCTGGATCAGACCGGGCGTGTTCTTGAATTGCGCCCGCACAATGTTTGTCGCCGCCACCAACTCATCGCGGTTGTCGCCACTCAGCCGCAGGTGCACCGGCTTGCCAGATGCGGGCCCACGGGCTTGGGCAAGAATTTCAACTTCAATTCCTGGAATCCGGCTAAGTTCTGCCTGCAATTCGTCCAGAACAATATCACCGTCAAGGTCAGGGCGATCAGACCGGTCATCCCAGGGGATCGTTTCCAACTGAACCTGACCGATTGTGTCACGCGGTGTGCCCGCGCCGGATGCATCCGTGTTCAAGCCGCCGTCGCCCGCAAACGAAAAGGCATTCAGGATGCCTGGGTGGGCAAGAACGATATCCTCGGCCTGTTTTACCAGATTATCTTTTTCAGTCAGGCTGAGGTTGCCGCGCGCGCGGACAAAGACGATGGCCTGTTCAGGTTCGGATTCAACAAAGAATTCTACACCCTTGTTGTTGGCGCCAAAGTAAGAGAACACGTTGACGACAAAGAACAGCACGGCACCAATTGTGACAACAGGCATGATCGGGTTGCCTGTCAGCGCATGGATGAACCAACCAAACGGAGACCGG
This sequence comes from uncultured Paracoccaceae bacterium, assembly GCA_947502145.1. GTDB lineage: Bacteria > Pseudomonadota > Alphaproteobacteria > Rhodobacterales > Rhodobacteraceae > CANMYO01. Next base: position 267,709 of record CANMYO010000002.1, read on the forward strand.
CGATATCCGGCCCTGATCTTTTTCTGTTTGCGGGTGATTGACGCAGCGGACACCGTAATCGACGTCAATACGGCGCCAGCGAAGAAAAGCAGGATGCCGGGAAGCGAGTCTGACATGCCACTGGTCTGCACCGCCTCGCCCGAAAAATATCCGGGGTTCAGCGTCAACATTGCACCAGAGAAGACGACAAGAATGGCAACAGGCACCAGGATCGCCCGGATCACCCAAGGCAGACGCGCGCGCAGCTTGTCAGCCGTATTGCCGAACAGCCGGCCAATCCGTCCGGTGACGCCGCCCATCACCGGCAGATAGATCAGGGCCACAACAAGCGAGGCAGACAGAACAAAGATCAATGTGACTGGCAACATCCCCATGAATTGCCCTGGGACGCCGGGCCAGAACAGCATTGGCAGGAATGCACAAAGCGTCGTTGCCGTAGACGAGATGATTGGCCAGAACATGCGCTTCGCCGCCTCGACATAGGCGTGCATTGGTCCCACGCCATCGCGAATCCGTTTGTCGGCGTACTCCACCACCACAATCGCGCCATCGACCAGCATGCCCACGGCTAGGATCAGGCCGAACATCACAATATTGGAAATCGTGATGTCCATTACCGCAAGCAACGCAAAGCAAAGCAGGAATGACGTCGGAATGGCAAAACCGACCAAAAGGGCAGGGCGGGTCCCAAGGGCTGCCAGCACCACGATCATCACCAGCGCCACAGCGGTCAGAACTGACCCTTCCAGCTGGCTGACCATTGAGGCAACGTTGCGGGACTGATCGTTGGATGTCCCCACTTCTATTGCCGCCTGAAGTTCGGGCGGCCAGGTCTGGCGCTCGGCCGCGACCGTTTCGGCGACCAGTGCGGCCGTGTCGATCAGGTTAAAGCCCTTGCGCTTGACCACCTGCAAGGCAACCGTATTCACACCGTTAAAGCGGGCGGTGCCTGCGCGGTCCTCGAACGTCAGGCGAATGGTCGCAATATCGCCAAGGGTCACAACGCGATCACCGTTGCGCTTGACGGGAAGCTCATAGACATCCTGCGGACTATCAAATGACGACGGGATTTTGACCGCAAATGTCCCCTGGGCGGATTCGATTTCACCTGCCGCAATCAGCAGATTGTTGTTTGTGACAACACCAATCAATTCACCTGCAGTGACGTTGTAGGCCTCCAGCTTCAGCGGGTCGATGACAACTTCCAGCATTTCGTCGCGCTGACCGGCAAGCCCCGCCTCAAGCACCGCGTCCAAACTTTCGATGCGGTCCTGCAAATCCTTCGCGACAGCAACCAAAGTCCGTTCAGGAAGCTCTCCGGTGAGGTTGACAATGACAATCGGAAACTCTGAAAAGTTGATCTCGTTGATCGAATATTGATCAGCCCCCGCGGGAAATTTTGCCTCTGCGGCGTTCATCGCGTCGCGGATGTCAGCCAGAACTTTGGTCTTGTCCCAGCCAAATTCGAATCCAAGCGCCACGCCAGCGTAGTTCTCTGAGGCTGTCGCCGTCATGGATTTCAGACCATCGAGGTCGGACAGTTCCGCTTCCATAGGCTTGACCAACAGCGTTTCACTGTCTGACGCAGAGATGCCGGGAAAGGGGACGGACACAAAGATCGTCGGAATTTCAATGTCCGGTTCGCCCTCTTTTGGCAGCCCGGTATAGGCAAGCCCCCCCGCCAGAAGTGACAGGACGATAAAGGCCAGAACCATGCGGGCGCGTGAGGCGGCCCAGTCTACAATGCCAGTCATCCTTCGGCCTCGTTGTAGGTTGCGGACACAGCGACCCCGTCAACGACGAATTCCTGCCCCACAGTAATGATATTTACGGTATCAGGCAGATCGGTGACCCAGACCCCCTCGGCCGTGTCTCGCAACATGGTGACAGGCATGAATACGACGGTGTTCTCGCTTGAAACCGTGCGCACGCCAAGACGCCCCTCGCCATCAAGGGTCAGCGCGCTTTGCGGGATCAGATGCGCGGTGCGACCATCTGCTGAGATTGCAACTTCCACGGTTTGGCCATCCCGGATGGCGCGGTCGCCATTTTCGACTTCGATCTCAACGCGGAACGTCCGGGTGACATCATCGGCTGATCGCGACAGAAAGGTGACCCGTCCTGTTGCCTCCGCCCCGGTAGTCAACCTTGCCTGCGCCATCGCGCCCAGCTCAACCTTGTCGACGTTGGCCTCGGGAACAAAGCCAACCAGCTTGATCGGATCCAGTTGAATGATCGTCGCGCAGGGGCTGCCCGGTTGCATCAGCGTGCCAAGCTCTGCGGTGTCGGTCTCAAGCAGTCCGGCAAACGGGGCGGTGATCAGCAACCGTTCGATCTCCCGCTCTGCACTGGCGACGGCTGCTGCTGCGGCCTCGATCCCGGCCTGCGCTGAGGCAAGCGACGAATTGGCGCGCTGGATGCCAGCCTGCGCGGCTTCGCTTGTCGCCTCGGCACTGACCAGACGTGTTTCTGAGGCAAAGCCACCCTCGCTAAGCTGGCGCGCCGCATTCACATTGATTTCGGCCTCGCGCACCCGCGCATTCGCTTCTGCCAATGCGGCTTCGGCCTCTGGTACGCGACCCTGCGCTTCGGTCAGTCGCGCGCGCGCCTCTGCCAGATTTGCTTCGCGGGTGCCCGGATCAAGCTGGCAAAGCGCGTCGCCGGTATTGACAAAGGCCCCTTTTCGCATGGGTTCTGACACCACCTGACCAGAGGTTTCTGACGCAACCGTGACCTGCCGCGCGGCTTCGGTGCGGCCCCGTAAAATGACGGCGCTTTCAATGACCCGCGCTTCCGAGGCCAGCGCCACCACGCGCACCACACCACTATCACTGTCGGTTGCCGGAATCTCTGCTGCGTCGGGCTCAGCCATTGCAGCGACGTCTGTGGCCTCTTGGGCAAGCGGCGTGTCCTGCGCAAATTGCATCAGGCGATCCCGCTCAAACACCAGGAAATATAGGGCCGCGGATACCAATATGGCTGTGATGAGTGACACGATCTTCATATTAGCGCCCTTGTTGTCGCGTTGCGCCGCAGGGTTTGCGGGCTGTTTTGTCCTGTTTCTACGGTTGATTAGCGGCGGGTGGATCAATCATCCCCACGCTAAACCAACCAGTTCAGTTTAGTTATTGGCACGATCCGCCGCAAGGGTCAATTTCTGCGCGGCAGCAAGACCGAATGCCGCGCCATTTGGTTGCAACCCTTGGCAATTGTGTCGGCTTCGCGATAAGAACGGGAAAACGAATTGTGCAGGGATGCTGCACAGCGGAGGATCAGGCGTGAGCGACACCGACAGTTTCATCAATGAGGTGACCGAAGAGGTCCGCCGCGATCAGCTTTACCGCTACTTGCGTCGCTATGGCTGGATTGCCGTCGTTGTGGTTGTCGGTCTGGTCGGTGGGGCCGCCTGGAATGAATATAATAAGGCGCAGGAAACGTCTCGGGCGCAGCAAACGGGCGATGCATTGCTGGCGGCTCTGGGCGAAAACGACCCTGCTGCGCGGGCCGCTGAAATTGCGGGTGTAGACGCGGAAGGTGCCTCCGTCGCGGTGACCGCGCTGATCAGCGCGTCAATGCAACTGGACGCTGGCGATTCTGCCGCCGCGTTTGAGACATTGCAGGGATTGGCGTCCAACAACGATGTGCCGGACATCTACAACGCGCTGGCGGCATTCAAGGCGGCCATGCTTGATGCAGACAAGGACCGGCGTGCGACCACTTTGGCTGGCCTCGCACAGCCCGGAGCGCCGTTTTCGCTCCTCGCACAAGAACAGCTTGCGCTGCATGAACTGGAGGCCGGCAATACCGACGCCGCAATCATACAGTTGACCGCGATATTCCAAGACGCCGGGGTAACCCCGGGGATGCGCGTGCGGGCACAGAGCCTGCTGGTTGCACTGGGGGCAGAGCTGCCCCCAGGAACAATACAAGAGTAACCCTCTGAAAGGGCTTGAGAGTGACAGCGAAGACAGTATTCGGCCTCGGTTTGGCCCTTGCCCTGCTAACCGCCTGCGGAGAGCCTGACCTTATTCTTGAAGGTCCGCGACAGGACATACGGGCCAGCGCAGCCCCTGATCAGGCGCTTCCGATTTCGTTGCCCGCGCCACGGGTCAATGTAAGTTGGACCCATCGAAATGGCGATTCCGATCACCGTATCGTGCATCCGGCGCTGAACGGGCTCTCGCAGGTCTTTGCCGTCAATATCGGCGAAGGCGATAGCCGCCGCGCGCGGATTACGGCCGATCCCGTTGTTGCTAACGGTGTCATCTATACGCTGGATTCCCGCGCCCGTGTCACCGCCACCGCGACCTCTGGTGCGACAGTTTGGGTTGCTGACGTTGCACCGATCAATGACAACCGAACGGACGCCTCGGGCGGCGGTCTGGCCGTCAGCAATGGTCGCGTTTACGTCGCCACCGGGTTTGGCGAGATCACAGCACTGGATGCGCGAAGCGGCGGCGAGATCTGGACGCAGGATTTGGATGCGCCGGGCGCGTCTGCGCCAACGGTTTCAGGCGGACTTGTCTATATCGTGGGGCGCGACAGCACCGCCTGGGCACTTGAAACATCAAACGGTAGGGTGCGCTGGCAAGCCAATGGAACACCGTCTGTCTCAGCCTTTGCCGGAGGGGCAGGGGCCGCGGTCTCTGGTGACCTTGTTGTCTTGCCATTTGACTCCGGCGAAGTCATCGGGGCCTTTCCCAAGGCAGGGTTGCGCCGTTGGTCAACCTCTGTGTCTGGCAGTCGCGTGGGCAGCGCAACGGCATTTGTATCTGATATTGCCGGCGACCCGGTCATTGATGGCAATCGCGTTTATGTGGGCAACCTTGCAGGGCGGACAGCCGCAATCGAAACCTTCACCGGCGATCGCATCTGGACAGCCACAGAAGGCGCAGTCAGTCCGGTCTGGCCAACTGGCAATTCCGTCTTCCTTGTCAATGATCGTGGTGAGCTTGTCCGCCTGAATGCAGCAGACGGCACAGCGGTCTGGCGCACGGCGTTGCCAAGTCACGTTGACTCAGGGCTCTTTGGTCGCACCCGCACGTATTATGCCCATTACGGGCCTGTTCTGGCCGGTGGCCGACTAATTGTTGCTTCATCCGACGGGGCGATACGGGCATTCGACCCCGTGTCCGGGGCGCTTGTGGCCAGTGCTGCGCTGCCCGGTGGCGCGGCTTCGCACCCGGCGATTGCGGGTGGAACGCTTTATGTTGTCACCAAAGCAGGCCAACTGGTGGCTTTCCGTTAAGCGCGGAATGGTGTACCTGCGCGGCTCTGACCAATCGGAGTCGCGGATATGACCTTTACCCTTGCCATTGTGGGCCGCCCAAATGTGGGCAAATCCACCCTGTTCAACAGGCTGGTCGGCAAGAAACTTGCTCTGGTTGACGACCAGCCTGGCGTCACGCGCGACTTGCGCGAAGGCGACGCGCGGCTGGGTGATCTGCGGTTTACGGTGATTGATTCTGCCGGGTTGGAGGACGCAACCGACGACAGCTTGCAGGGTCGAATGCGGCGGTTAACCGAACGCGCCGTTGAAATGGCAGATGTCTGCCTGTTCATGATCGACGCTCGCGCAGGGGTATTGCCCGCCGACGAAATGTTCGCCGACATTTTGCGTAAGAAGAACGCCCATGTCATCCTCGCCGCCAACAAGGCAGAGGGCAAAGCGGGCGAGGCGGGCTTTCTTGAAGCCTACGGCCTTGGCCTGACAGAGCCGATCAGGCTTTCTGCCGAACACGGTGAGGGGCTGGACGAACTTTATCACATGCTCTTGCCGCTTGCGGATCAGTTCGCTGAACGCGCAAAGGCAGACGCCCCGGAAACGGATGTTGATGTGGGCGAGGATGATGAGGATGCACCGCGGATCCCGACGCAGGACAAACCGCTGCAAATTGCCGTTGTCGGTCGCCCCAATGCAGGCAAGTCCACCCTGATCAACAAGATCATCGGGGAAGAACGTCTTTTGACTGGTCCTGAGGCCGGCATCACCCGCGATGCAATATCGGTTCAAAAGGACTGGGGCGGTGTGCCGATGCGGATCTTTGATACCGCAGGCATGCGCAAGAAGGCGAAGGTGCAGGAAAAGCTTGAGAAACTTTCGGTCTCAGACGGGCTGCGGGCCGTCAAATTTGCCGAAGTTGTCGTGGTCCTGCTTGATGTTGAAATTCCGTTCGAACAACAGGATTTGCGCATCGCAGATCTTGCAGAGCGCGAGGGCCGCGCCGTTGTCGTTGCCGTCAACAAATGGGACGTCGAAGAGGCCAAGCAGGACAAACTGCGCGAGCTGAAGGAAGAGTTCGCACGGTTGCTGCCACAGCTCAAGGGCGCACCGCTGATCACAGTCTCCGCCAAAACCGGAAAGGGACTGGATCGTTTGCAACAGGCGATCATGCGGGCGCATGACGTCTGGAACCGGCGCGTTACAACGGCGCAGCTGAATCGCTGGTTGACGGGCATGCTCGAACAGCATCCACCGCCCGCACCGGGCGGCAAAAGAATCAAGATGCGCTATGCAACTCAGGTTAAAACCCGTCCTCCGGGATTTGTGGTTATGACCTCGTTTCCCGATGCGGTGCCAGCGTCCTACACTCGCTATCTTGTCAACGGACTACGTGAAGACTTCGACATGCCGGGCACGCCGATCCGGCTGGTCTTGCGAGATCAGGGTGAAAAGAACCCTTACAAGGACAAGAAAAAGTCCCAACCGTCGCGGCTATCAAAGCACCTCAAAAAGCCCGGGACCTAGGCGGTCACCTCGCACGGATCACGGCGAGCCCAAGCAGCACCGCACTCCCAGCCAGCGCCAGCAAGGTGACGCCCCATAGGTCACTGCCGTTGGCCACTGCAATCCCAACCAGCGCCCAAATCACCGGCCCAAGGTACTCGGGCGCGGAGGGGCGTTGCCGGAACACAAGGATGGCAAGGATCAGCCCCAGCGTGATGCCGATCACCGCCCATCCGGTGCTGCCCGTCAGGATGCCATAGCCCGCCAGCGTGCTTCCCAGCGACACACAGGACGCTGCCGTCAGCCAGCCTGCATAAAGCGCGACCGGCGCCTGAAACCACCAACGATCCTGCGCGGGCGCGCGTAAGGTGGCGGCGATGGCTCCTATGGCCATGAGGATAATGCAGAACGTGGCCCAGATCGCGCTGGCGTTTGCAATGGCAAGCCAGGGGACCCCAATTGCCAGGCTTGCGATCAACGGTAGCCTTGCCCGATGCCAACCATCGTCGGCCCGGCGCTTGAGGACGCCGAAGACGGCTGAGACAATCAGCCAGGCGTAAAGCAGCCCCCAAATCGCAAAGGCATAGCCTGCCGGCTGGATCGGCGGATCAACCTGCGGCACCGGCAACTGATCTGACTCGAACCCGCTAAACGGATCGGTGAACAAGGGACTCAGTGCAAAAAGCACTGAGAGAACGAGGGTGGCTAGGGCTGAAATCTGTCTCATACATAAAGGTCTAGAACGGTCGGCGCAGCCGTCAACCGCGCCGGCGCCGGGTTGACCCGCCGTCAGGTCAGACCAACGCCCCCTCGGCGGTGATTCCGGTCTTGCCCCTCAGGTAGGGATGTAGGGCCTCGGGCAGAGTGACCGATCCGTCCTCTTCCTGATAATTCTCAAGCACCGCAATCAGCGCCCGTCCGACGGCAAGGCCAGAGCCGTTAAGCGTATGAACAAACTCGGGCTTTCCGCCTGACTTGGGCTTGTAGCGGGCGTTCATCCGGCGGGCCTGATAGTCCCCGGCGACCGAGACCGAACTGATCTCGCGGTACGTGTTCTGCCCAGGCAGCCAGACCTCGATGTCGTGGGTCTTGCGCATACCAGCCCCCAAATCGCCGGTGCAAAGCACCACGGTCCGGTAGGCGAGCCCCAGTTTTTCAAGGATTGTCTCGGCGCATTTGGTCATGCGCTGATGTTCGGCCTCCGAGTCCTCGGGCCGGGTGATGCTGACCATTTCGACCTTCTCGAACTGGTGCTGGCGCAACATGCCCGCCGTGTCCCGCCCGGCGCTCCCAGCCTCGGACCTGAAGCACTGCGTATGGGCCACATAGCGGCGCGGCAGGTAGTCTTCGTCTATGGTCAACCCATTGACAATATTTGTCAAAGTAACCTCCGCCGTGGGGATCAGCCACCAACCGTTTGTTGTCTGGTAGCTATCTTCGCCAAACTTGGGCAATTGGCCGGTGCCATACATCATCTCTTCGCGGACGAGGACGGGGGTGGAGGTTTCCGTTAACCCATGTTCCTCGGTGTGCACGTCAAGCATGAATTGCGCCAGCGCCCGGTGCAGGCGGGCGACGGAGCCCGACAACAGAACAAAGCGGCTGCCAGAGAGTTTCGCGGCCGTCTCAAAGTCCATCCCGTCCTTCACAGCGGGAATCTCGTAGTGCTCCAGCGGGTTAAAGCTGAAATTGCGCGGGCTGCCCGCGCGGTGGATCTCGACATTATCGTCTTCGTCCTCACCGTTGGGAACGTCATCATAAGGCAGGTTGGGCAGACCCATGAGAAGGTCGGTTAACGCCTGATCATGGGCTTTTGCGGCCTCATTCATCGCCGCGATTTCGCCTTTCTTTTCAGCGACCAAAGCCCGCAGGCGCTCAAATTCCGCCTCATCGCCACGGCCCTTGGCGGCACCAACTTCCTTGGCCGCCTTATTTGCCTCGGACTGTGCGCCCTCGGCCTTCTGGATCGCGGCCCGGCGGGCGGTGTCGATCTTGAGAATTTCTGACGAAACAGGGGCCAGACCACGGCGTGAGAGGGCCGCGTCAAAGGCGGTGGGGTTGTCACGGATCGTTTTGATATCGTGCATGGGTCTGGTCCTTTAATGGTCGGTGCGCGACATATGCCCGATCCCGCCTGCCGGGAAAAGGGGGATGCACATTGCAGGCGCAATTCGGGTGACATGGGGCAACAACCCGTGCACATGTTGTCGCCACGCGCCTATCGGAGCTGGTCTTGCAGCCAGTCCCCGACCCGGGCGGCATAGGCTCCGCCAGCCCCGCGGCTGGAAACCACCGCCACCACCGCCAGCCCTTCAGGGCCGTCAACGAGCACCGGTGCGCCAGAATTGCCGGAAATCACCGCACAGGTCAGGAACAACAGCCCCTCGATTGGTGAAATCGGAACGCAACCCTCGCTGATCGCAGCTGTGTTCATGCGCCCATTTGCATAGGCAACCAGCGAAACGGTCTGATCCGGTGGAACCTCTGCCAACAGGGGCAGCGGGGGCACGTCTTCAATCGGGTGGACCAGCTCGATCAGGGCAATGTCATGGGGGATCGTGCGCAGGTTCAATTCGCCGGGCTGATGTTCAGGCGGATAAATGACTCGCGCCGCCGTACTTGTCCCCGCAAACGCACCGTTGTTCCACCCCGCGGTAAAGGACAATGTGGCAAGTTTGCTGGGGCTGGCTTCATCAAATCCGACCGCGCAATGGGCTGCTGTCACGACCAGATCGGGCGCGATCAATGTGCCCGTGCAGCCCCGGTCTGCGGTGATCCGGCCCAGCGTCACGCGCCCAATTGCATTCCAGCGGGCCTGTTCGTCGGGGCTGATCACCCGGTCCTGCGCCAAGGCGCCCACCGCGGTCAGAAACAGTGGTGTGGCTGAAATCGCAATCAATTGTAGTGCGCGTTTCATATTCCCTACCAATAACACTGGTGTTCCCGTGTGGCCTTCATATATGGGCCTAAGCGACATGGCTATCGCCAAGCATATGCGACGTTAACGGTGGTTGCCAAACCGGGGCGTGGGACATAGTGTGCCGCGACTTTTGGGGCCTTGGCCTCGTGCAATAACGAAACAAAGCAAGGGGCAACCATGCAGGAATTTGGTTCCATCATTCCGCTGTTTTTGATCTTCGGGATCATGTATTTTCTGCTGATCCGTCCGCAGCAAAAAAAGCTTAAAGAACATCAGGCGATGGTCGCGGCGTTGCGCCGGGGTGATCAGGTGATCACGCAGGGCGGAATCGTCGGCAAGGTGGTCAAGGTCAAAGACGACGACAGCCAGATCGAGGTTGAAATCGCCTCTGGTGTGACGGTCAAGGTCGTACGGTCAACAATCGCAACCGTGATGAACAAGACCGAGCCCGCAAAATAAGCCTGAAGGGCTGATCTGATGCTGAATATCTCTCCGTTTCGGATGGTGATGATCTGGCTGACCGTTGTGGTCGGCCTGACTTTTGCGCTTCCCAATGCGTTTTATACGCGGGTGGAAGGGCATAATGACACGCTTGCCGCAGGCGGAGAAAGCACCGCCTGGCCCAGCTTTCTGCCCTCTGGTCTTGTGAACCTTGGGCTTGATCTGCGAGGTGGGGCGCATCTGCTGGCCGAAGTGCAGGTCGAAGATGTCTATGCATCTGTGATGGAGGCAACCTGGCCCGAGGTGCGTGATGCGCTTGCCGCAGAGCGTGATACTGTGGGTTTTGTGACCCGCGAGGATGGCCCGGAAGATCAACTGCGGGTGCGGATTTCCGAACCTGCTGGCATTGATCGTGCGCTTGAAATCGCGCGCGGGCTTGCCCGGCCGATCCAATCGCTGACCGGGGTCGGGTCCACCGACATCGTTGTCACAGCCGACGGTCCGGTCCTGACGATCGAATTGTCAGAGGCTGAAAAAGCAGCCGTTGACGAACGCACACTGCAACAGTCGCTTGAGATCATCCGCCGCCGGATTGACGAAGTCGGCACAAGAGAGCCGACCATCCAGCGTCAGGGGACAGACCGCATTCTGGTGCAGGTTCCGGGTGTTGGATCGGCGCAAGAGGTCAAGGACATCATCGGCACAACCGCACAGCTGACGTTTCAGCCGGTTGTGAACCGGGCCAGCAGCGCCGATGCACCCGCCGGGTCCGGCAATGAGGTGCTGCCATCGCTGGATGAAGAAGGTGTCTTCTATATTCTGGAACGCGCGCCCGTTGTCACCGGTGAAGAACTGGTTGATGCCCAGCCGGCATTTGATCAGAATGGTCGCCCGGCCGTAAATTTCCGCTTTAATGTATCCGGTGCGCGCAAGTTCGGCGATTACACGCTGGAAAACATCGGTGCGCCATTTGCGATTGTCCTTGATGACGAAGTGATCAGCGCACCGGTTATTCAAAGTCACATTGCCGGTGGCTCCGGTATCATCACCGGCACTTTTACGGTCGAAGAATCAACCAACCTTGCAGTGCTTTTGCGGGCAGGGGCCTTGCCGGCGGAACTGATCTTTCTGGAAGAACGCACCATCGGACCAGAGCTGGGACAAGACAGCATTGATGCGGGCAAGATCGCCTGTATCGTCGCGGGGATCGCGGTGTTGATCTACATGTTCCTCAGCTATGGATTGTTCGGCGTTTTTGCCAATGTCGCGCTTGTCGTGAACGTGGGGCTCATCTTTGGGCTATTGTCGATCATTGGTGCCACACTGACCCTGCCGGGTATTGCGGGGATTGTTCTGACCATCGGGATGGCCGTGGATGCAAACGTGATCGTGTTCGAGCGGATTCGCGAAGAGTTGAAAACCGCCAAAGGTCCGGCCCGCGCGATCGAGCTTGGCTACGAAAAGGCGCTGTCATCAATCATTGACGCGAACATCACAACATTCATGACGGCGACAATCCTGTTCGTGATGGGCTCTGGGCCGGTCCGGGGTTTTGCGATTACACTGGGCCTGGGCATTCTGACGTCGGTGTTTACAGCCATTTTTGTCACCCGATCGCTGATTTCGATCTGGTTTGCACGCCGCCGTCCCAAAACGATAGAGGTTTAAGATGCGTCTGAGACTTGTCAAAGAGACCACATCGTTCGATTTCTTCAACCGCGCGCGGTTGTGGCTGGGCATATCGCTGGTCCTGATCCTCGTCGCCATTGGCTCTTATGCGATACAGGGGTTGAATTTTGGCATCGACTTTCAGGGCGGGACCTCGATCCGCACCGACGGTGAGGCGGCGATCGAAGTGGCTGACTATCGTGCCGCACTTGTGCCGCTTGATCTGGGTGATGTGTCCATTACCGAGGTTTTCGATCCTTCCTTTGATGCCGACCAGAACGTCGCCATGATCCGTATTCAGGCCCAGGAAGGGGCTGAGTCGGTCACAAGCGACACGATCAGCGCAATCAAGACCGCCCTGCAAGGCGTCGACATCACACTTGACTTTACTTCAGTGGAATCGGTGGGGCCCAAGGTGTCGGGCGAATTGATCAAAACGGCCTTCAAGGCGGTGGCCTTGGCCGTTGTGGCGATCCTGTTCTATATTTGGTTGCGGTTTGAATGGCAGTTTGCGGTCGGTGCGGTCCTCGCGCTGGTTCATGACGTGGCCCTGACGGTCGGCATCTTCTCAGAATTTCAGATCAGATTTGACCTGGCCATCGTCGCGGCCCTTTTGACCATCGTCGGGTATTCCATCAACGATACGGTGATCGTGTTTGACAGGGTCCGTGAGAACCTGCGCAAATACAAGAAACGCGACCTCAAAGAGGTGTTGAACCTGTCGATCAATGAAACGTTGAGCCGCACGCTGATGACGTCGGGCACGACCCTGCTTGCGCTGATTGCCCTGTTTGTGCTGGGCGGTGATGTGATCCGTGGATTTGTCTTTGCGATGATGTGGGGCGTGATCATCGGCACCTATTCGTCAGTATTCGTGGCCACAGCGATCCTGCTTGTACTGGGCGTCAAGCGTGACTGGACCAAGACCAACGTGGACAAGGGCAACCGCTATGCCCATATCGACGCCTGATGCGCCTGAACGAGGTCACATATACTGACGCCAAGCCGGTGGATGGATATGGGCCGGGCTTCTTTCGTATCGGGGGTGTGGTTTTTGAAGGTTCGGTTGCGGTCTTCCCTGATGGCGTGATCGGGTGGGGCGGCTACGACGACCTTGCAACTTTGCGTGACCGCGCCGATGACGTTGACGTCGTCTTTGTCGGCACGGGGGCCGATGTCGCCCATGTGCCCGCCGCATTTCGCAGTTCATTGGAAGAGGCCGATCTGGGGGTCGAGGCGATGGCCTCACCGGCGGCCTGTCGCACCTACAACGTGCTGCTGTCAGAGGGCCGCCGCGTCGCGCTGGCCCTGATTCCGGTATAGGCGCGATGTTGCAGGTCACTGGCCTGCGTTGCGCCCGCGGTGGCGTGCCGGTTCTCGAGAATGTCTCATTCCAGGTCGCGGCAGGCACGGTGCTTGTTCTGCGGGGGCCAAATGGCGTTGGAAAAACCACATTGCTGCGCACACTTGCCGGCTTGCAACCGGCGCTGGCCGGTCAGGTGACCTGCACCGGAGAGAGCGCATACGCCAGCCATGCGGACGGCGTGAAAACTGCGCTTAGTGTGACTGAAAACCTGGCCTTCTGGGCGGATGTGCACGCAGAGACACTACCGGATGATCTGTTTGCGGCTTTTGAACTCGACGAATTGCGCGACAGGCTTGCGGGAACATTGAGTGCGGGGCAGAAACGGCGGCTTGGGTTGGCCCGCCTTGGGGTGATCAACCGTCAGGTGCTTTTTCTGGACGAACCGACGGTTTCGCTGGACGGCAACAGTGTCAGGATGTTTGCAAATTGGATCCGCGATGTTCATTTGGCGCGGGGCGGATGCGCCGTTATTGCCACCCATATTGATCTTGGTCTCTCTGCGCTGACGTTGGAACTATCCCCCTATGTTGCGGCCCCCGATGCGGGTGGCGGTATGGATGAGGCATTCTTGTGATTGCGCTGCTGATCCGTGATTTGCGTCTGGCAGTGCGGGCGGGCGGCGGCTTTGGGCTTGGGCTTGCGTTCTTCCTGATTGTTGTCGTGCTTGTTCCCTTTGGTGTCGGCCCCGAACAGATGGTGCTGGCGCGGATTGCGCCGGGTATCCTTTGGGTCGCGGCACTGCTTGCTGCGCTCTTGTCGCTGGATCGGATCTTTGCGCTGGATTTCGAGGATGGATCACTTGCGCTTCTGGCAACGGCACCGCTCCCGCTTGAGGGGGTCGCCCTTGCAAAGGCTTGCGCGCATTGGATCACAACTGGCCTGCCGCTGACACTGGCGGCCCCCACGCTTGGGTTTCTGCTGCATCTGGACGGGGCGGCCTACGCCTTCTTGCTGCTGACACTGTTGATGGGCACGCCGGCCCTGTCGATGATCGGGACATTTGGGGCGGCCCTGACGGTGGGGCTGCGGCGTGGCGGGCTGTTGATGTCGCTGCTGGTGCTGCCGCTCTATGTCCCAACCCTGATTTTCGGGGCCGAGGCAGTGCGCCGCGGGGCCGAAGGGTTGCCCACGGCAGCGCCTCTCATGTTGCTGGCTGTCATTACCGCCGGATCAATCGCATTCTTGCCGTTCGCGACCGCAGCTGTGCTGCGCATCAACCTGCGGTGAGGGGGGATTGTCGGTGCCGGAACAGCGGGATAGGTAGGGCACATGTCGTTGTGGGAATATGCAAATCCAAAGAAATTCATGGGCTGGACAGCCCCGGTTCTGCCATGGGCCTTTAGCGGCGCGGCGGCCTGTCTTGTCATTGGACTGGTCTGGGGATTTTTTCTGACACCTGACGATTTTCGGCAGGGATCAACGGTCAAGATCATCTATCTGCACGTGCCCTCTGCCATGATGGCAATCAATGCCTGGGGCATGATGTTACTGGCCTCGCTGATCTGGCTGATCCGGCGCCATCACGTCAGTGCCTTGGCGGCGCGGGCCGCGGCGCCGGTCGGCTTGGTGATGACGCTGATGGCGCTGTTCACCGGTGCAATCTGGGGGTCGCCGATGTGGGGCACCTATTGGGCCTGGGACCCGCGGCTGACATCTTTTCTAATCCTGTTCCTGTTCTATCTGGGCTACATCGCCCTTTGGGCCGCAATCGAAGACCCCGATACGGCGGCTGATCTGACCAGCGTGCTGTGCCTTGTAGGATCGGTCTTTGCGATCCTGTCCCGGTATGCGGTGAATTTCTGGAACCAGGGCCTGCATCAGGGCGCGTCCTTGTCCCTCGATAAAGAGGAAAACATCTCAGATGTGTTCTGGCTTCCTCTGCTTGTCTGCATCGCAGGCTTTGTGTTGTTGTTTATCGCACTTGTGCTGCTGCGGACCCGAACCGAAATCCGGGCACGGCGGGCAAGAGCCCTGATGGCGAGGGCGGTCCGTGCCTGATCTTGGAACCTATGCAACAGAGGTCCTCAGCGCCTACGCGGTGTCTCTGGCGCTGTTGATTGGCCTCGTCTGGGCCAGTTTTGCACGGGCACGGCGAGTCAGGTCCGCGCTTGAGAAAATCGAAAATGGCTAAACCTTCGCCCTTGATGCTGATCCCGCTGGTCGTAACGTCCGGATTCTTGATCCTTGCGGCGATCGGGTTGACCCGCGCCAACCCGGGCGAGCTGCCATCGGCCTTTGTCGGGCAGCAGGCACCGCCCGTTCCCACACAGTCGCTTGATGGGACATCGCAGCTGACTGACGCCTCCCTGCGCAGCGGCGAGATCACGATTGTCAATTTCTGGGCCTCCTGGTGCCCGCCTTGCCGGGTCGAACATCCCACGTTGCAGGCCCTCGCTGATGATGGCTTTCGTGTTGCAGGAATCAATTTTGGAGACACAATGGATCAGGCCACTGCCTATCTGGCAGACGAAGGCGATCCGTTTTTCGCAACAGGATATGATCCGGCGCGGCGCGACGCGCTGAACTGGGGGGTGAGCGCCCCACCAGAGACGTTCATCGTTGACGGTGACGGAACCGTGCTGTTCCGGTTTACCGGCCCGCTGATCGCATCAGACTATGAACAGCGTTTCTTGCCAGCGTTGGCGGCCGCGACTGCGAACTGACTATCCATCTTTTGGCGGATAGCGCCGCTTGGCGACCCCGGTTAGGGTTGGCGGCGATGAAGATGCGCGACAACCTCTGCACGGCCTTTCAGCCCCAGCCGATCCAGAATGGCATGCACGTGGTCCTTGACCGTGGCCGGGCTAATCCCAAGGATCGCGGCAATCGCCTTGTTGGACAAACCTTGCGCGATCAGCTTGCAAACTTCGGCCTGTCGTGGCGTCAGTTCCGCGGGCGGGGCTATTCGCCTGTTCGCGATAATCACCGGCGCGCCCAAGGTCGCCTGTGTGGAAAAGTCGATCGAAATGTCGGTCCCGGCCTGTGCCAGTTGCGCCAGCGGGGCAATCCCCTGCCAGGGCCCATCCTCCTGCTTCAACCCTTCAAACGCGCTTTCCAGCCGTTGCTTTTCTTGATCCGTCAACATGAGGACACCCTAAGATGATACCAACCCAGATTGCGAATTTCTTTCTGGCCATGCAAGCTGGCAAAGCCGGGGCAGAGGCATTGGCAGCGCATTTTGCCGATGACGCGATCTATCAGGAACCCTTTACCGGGGATATGCGCAAGCATCAGGGTCGTGACGCTGTGATGAAGGCAATGGCTCTGGGATGGGAAAACCCGATGCCGGATATGCGGATCCATGTCGACAAGGTTGAAACTGCGGGCGATGTGATCGACCTTGACTGGACTTGCTATTCTCCGGCGATTCCAGGGGGGCAGGGACGCGGGCATAATCGCTATGTCATGCGCGGCGAACTGATTGCAGAACTCGTGACAACTTTGGAGACTCCGACCCCATGAAGAAATCTGATGACGTCACCGCCTGGCTTGAGATCTACGACAATCCGCAAAAGGACCTGGTTGCTGCCATCCGCGAAGTGATCCTGTCAGCGGATCCGCGCGTGGGTGAGTGCATCAAATGGCAGGCCCCGACCTTTACCTACAAGGGCAATATCGCCAGCTTCTTTCCCAAATCGAAAAAGCACGCCTCACTGATGTTTCACAAGGGGGCGACGATCCCCGGCTCATGGTCCGCGCTGGAAGGGGATGCCGCCGAGGGGCGCACGATGAAGTTCAAGGACGCGGATGATCTGGCCGCCAAACGCGACCAGCTTGTCGGGGTGGTCAAGGCGTGGTGCGATCAGCAGGATCAGGCCTAGGCGTGACGCTCACGTCTTGTCACGTGCGGCCTTTTCTTCCTTGCTCAGCTTGTTGTTCCAGGTGTTGTTGCTCAGTCCCAGCTCTGCCGGGGCAGGCTTGGTCTTGCCAATGCTGACTTTTCCACCCTTGTTCAGGTATTCCTGAATAAGCGCATCATCGGTGGTTTCTTTGGGCACATGTTTCATGACGGCAGGCTAGCTGCCCTGGCGGGGCGCTGCAACGTTAACCTGCGAGGTGCGCTTTCAGACCCGCGATATAACTGTCCCATCCGCTGTCATGCATGTCATGGCTTTTCTGATGTCTGAAGCCGCTATGTGTCAGGTCGATCCGGGTGCCAGACCCTTCGGCGGTAAATGTGACATCAATCGTCGTGACCTCGCCGTCGCCATACCATTCCCAATCGTAAACAACCCGGTGTTCCGGCTGGAAAATCGAAAAGGTCCCGGCATTGCTGGGCGTGGAATCTTCGGCATTCATGAAAAGATGGTAGGCGCCGCCGATACGCGGCTCCACGTACATCTTGGCTGCTGGGGCGATGACCGTGTCAGACGAAACCCAGGCCGCAAAGACGGTGCGAACGTCATTGGGCAGGTGATAGATTTTGTGAATATCCATGCGCCATTCTAGCACAGAAAGCGTCAAGTTGCCCGCATGTGTCAGCAAAGCGAAAAAGGCCCGCCACTCAGGGCGGACCTTTTTTCTTCGATTGCAGGTGTTTATGCCGCCTGCGCGAGGTTGCGCAGCACATAATGCAGCACGCCGCCGTGTTCGATGTATTCAATCTCGATCGCGGTATCGATGCGACACTTGACCTTGATTGTCTTGGTGCTGCCATCTGCCATTGTGATATGGGCATCAACGACTTCCAGCGGGCTGATGCTGTCAAGCCCGTCGATGCTCACGGTTTCTTCGCCGGTCAGTCCAAGGCTGTTGCGGTTGTCATCGCCGGTAAACTCGAACGGGATCACGCCCATGCCAACCAGGTTGGACCGGTGGATACGCTCAAAACTCTCAGCAATCACAGCCTTCACGCCCAAGAGGTTGGTGCCCTTGGCGGCCCAGTCACGCGACGACCCGGCACCATATTGTTCACCACCAAACACCACCAGAGGGGTGCCTTCGGCCTGATAGGCCATCGCCGCATCAAAGATCGAGGTCTGCTGACCATCGGGCCCTTTGGTATAGCCGCCTTCGACGCCATCCAGCATCTCGTTCTTGATGCGGATGTTGGCAAATGTCCCGCGCATCATCACCTCATGGTTGCCGCGGCGCGAGCCGTAAGAGTTGAACTCCCGCACAGGAACCTGACGTTCGATCAGGTATTGACCGGCTGGTGTTGTGTCCTTGAACGATCCGGCCGGGCTGATGTGGTCGGTCGTGACCATGTCACCCAGTACGGCAAGAACTTTGGCGTTCTCAACGTTGCTGATTGTGCCCGGCTCTTTGCCCATGCCCTGAAAGTAGGGCGGGTTCTGCACATATGTTGACGCTGCGGGCCAGTCATAGGTTTCGCTGTCGGTCACTTCGACGGCCTGCCACTTTTCGTCGCCTTTGAAGACATCGGCATATTTGGACTGGAACGCCTCGCGCGTGACGGTCTTTTCCACCAATTCGTTGATCTCTGCGCTTGTGGGCCAGATATCCTTCAGGAAGACGTCGTTGCCGTCCTTGTCCTGACCCAGCGCATCCTTGGTGATATCGATGTTCATGTCACCGGCCAGCGCATAGGCGACGACCAGCGGCGGGCTGGCGAGGTAGTTGGCGCGCACATCCGGGCTGATCCGCCCTTCGAAGTTGCGGTTGCCCGACAGCACTGAAGTGGCGATAAGGTCGCCCTTGCTGATCGCATCGCTAAGCTCCTTTTGAATCGGACCAGAATTGCCGATGCAGGTGGTGCAGCCGTAGCCCACAAGGTTAAAACCGATCTTGTCGAGGTCCTCCTGCAAACCAGCGGCCTCCAGATACTCGCTGACCACCTGAGATCCGGGGGCAAGCGATGTCTTGACCCATGGCTTGCGATTCAAGCCAAGGGCAGCGGCCTTGCGCGCCACCAGCCCCGCGCCGATCATGACGTAGGGGTTGGATGTGTTGGTGCAAGATGTGATCGAAGCGATCACGATGGACCCGTCGTGCAGTTTGTAGTCTTCACCTTCGACGGCTTGCGATTTGTGATGGCCTTCATCGCCGGGAATCTTGTGCGGCGCAGGGGCACCGCCTTCGGCTGTCATTTCTGCCTTTTCCACTGGGTCGGCGGATTTTTCGATCCGCTGGCCCTTGATGTACTTGCCAAATTCGGACGCAGCAGCGGTCAGCGCGATGTAATCCTGAGGGCGCTTGGGGCCGGAAATGGCCGGGACAATGGTGCCCATGTCGAGCTTGAGCGTCGAAGAATAGATGGGCGCATAGGTCTCATCGCGCCAGAACCCGTTCTCTTTGGCGTAGGCCTCGACCAGCGCAATGCGGTCTTCGTCGCGGCCGGTGTTTCGCAGATACCGCAGGGTCTCGCCGTCGATCGGGAAGAAACCACAGGTGGCACCATATTCCGGTGCCATGTTTGCAATGGTTGCACGGTCCGCCAGTGGCAGGCGGTCCAGACCGTCGCCAAAGAATTCCACGAATTTGGACACAACGCCATGTTCGCGCAGCATCTCGACAACTTTCAAAACAAGGTCCGTACCGGTGGTGCCTTCCAACATTTCGCCGGTAAGTTCAAATCCGACAACTTCGGGGATCAACATCGAAATCGGTTGGCCCAGCATCGCAGCTTCGGCTTCGATCCCGCCGACGCCCCAACCCAGAACGGCCAGGCCGTTGACCATGGTTGTGTGACTGTCGGTCCCGACAAGCGTGTCGGGATAGGCAACTTCGTCACCGTTCTGATCCGTGTCGGTCCAGACCGTCTGTGCCAGATACTCAAGGTTCACCTGATGGCAGATCCCCGTGCCCGGCGGCACAACGCGGAAGTTGTTGAACGCGTTCTGACCCCATTTCAGGAACTGGTAACGCTCCATGTTGCGTTCATATTCGCGATCCACATTCATCTGAAACGCGCGCGGATTGCCAAACTCGTCGATCATGACCGAATGGTCGATGACAAGGTCAACAGGGTTCAGCGGGTTGATCTGCTGGGCATCTCCACCAAGTGCCACGATCCCGTCACGCATCGCCGCAAGGTCAACGACCGCAGGCACGCCAGTGAAATCCTGCATCAGCACACGGGCAGGGCGGTAGGCGATCTCACGCGGGTTCTTGCCGCCCTTGTCAGCCCATTCTGCAAAGGCCCTGATGTCGTCGGTGGTGACGGTCTTGTCGTCCTCAAACCGCAACATGTTTTCAAGCACCACTTTCAGCGCAGCCGGCAGTTTGGAAAAATCACCCAGCCCGGCTTTGGTCGCGGCATCAATGCTGTAATAGGCGACAGACTGGCTGCCGACGGTCAGGGTTTTGCGGGTTTTGGCGGTATCTTTGCCGACGACAACGGTCATGGCTTTCCCTTTCGATGCTGAAAATACGAGGCTTTGGGGGGCTTTTGCCTCATGCGGCTTCTGCATTCAAGAGGTTTCGGCATACAATTGCATACAATTTGGCAATTGGCTTGAAACACTTCTCACCAATACGTCGCGATTGGTTGATTGGTCATTACAATCAACACCTATTAAGTCGGACATACAGAATAACGATTGGAGCCCGCATGCGCCGCATACTGACTGCCCTTGCCCTCAGCACAACATTGACCGCCGGTGTCGCCGCGGCACAAACCACTGTGGTCGAGCTTTATACCAGTCAGGGTTGCTCCAGTTGTCCGCCCGCTGATGAAATGCTGACAGAGCTTGCCGCGCGTAATGACGTGATCGCGCTGTCATTGCACGTGGATTATTGGGATTACCTTGGTTGGGTCGATGATCTTGCTGACCCGTCCTATACGGCCCGGCAACAGGCCTTTGCGGCCGCTGCCGGCTCTGCAACAGTTTACACGCCGCAGATGGTGATTGGCGGTCAGGATCATGTCATCGGCTCACGACCGATGCAGGTGATGGATCAGGTGCTGGCACATGGGGCAAGACCCGACCCCGTCGCCGTGTCCCTGAACCGTTCGGGCAATACCTTGCAGATCAAGGCGCACGCCAATGGCAATTTGCGCAAGGATACTGTGGTGCAAATCGTCCGCTATACGCCGCGGGTTGTGCGTAACATCAGGCGCGGCGAAAATGCAGGGAAATCAATTCTCTACACCAACGTGGTGAACAATTGGAGCGCTGCATCGCGTTGGAACACGGCCAGCCCGCTTGCGATCAACGCAACGGTGTCTGGCAATGATCCTGTTGTCGTGATCGTGCAAGAGGGCACCAACGGTCCCATTCTGGGTGCGGCACAACTGCGCTAGATCGTGCCGCGCTTGTTCTTCCAGCGGCGGTGAACCCAGAACCATTGTTCGGGGTGTTGCGTGACCCAATGGCCAAGCCGGGCATTCATCTCCGCCATCATCGTTGCTTGATCCGTGCGGGCAATTGGCGCCTCAATAACCACGTCAAAGCTGATCCCGTCAGCTTGGCGGATGGCAAAATAGGGGATCACCACCGCGTCAAATTTGTGCGCCAGATCGGCGGCAGAGGTTGCCGTCATCGCCGGACGCCCCAGAAAATCCACCGGGATGCCATTGTCATTGTTGACGTCAAACAGAAGCGTGCCCATGCCGCCAGCCTTCAGATGCCGGGCAAACCCGATGGTGCCCGCACGCCCCTGGGCAAAAACCGGGCCACCCCAGGACGTCATGGTTTTCGCGTA
Organism: uncultured Paracoccaceae bacterium; assembly: GCA_947502145.1. Taxonomy (GTDB): domain Bacteria; phylum Pseudomonadota; class Alphaproteobacteria; order Rhodobacterales; family Rhodobacteraceae; genus CANMYO01. The sequence goes on from CANMYO010000002.1 coordinate 289,438, forward strand.
GCGAGCGTCAAAATACGCGTTTGCCATCGGCCGGTACAACCCGCCAACCGTCAGGCCCATTCCGGTCAGGACATGGCGCGGGGCCTCGTGGTTGCCAAAGTGGCCGGTGACAAAGATGACCGGGCGTTTGGCCTCGGCAGCTGCCCTGACGTGTTCAAGCCCGCCACCGCTGGGCTGTGTCCTGACCAGCCGATGATGCAGCTCCGCGTGCGAAAAATTCTCGATCAGCGTGCGACCGAAGTTGTCACAAACCCCATCCGCGATGCGCCGGCGTGTCTTGGCACCCATATCTGGATAAATCGTCGCCAGATTGGTCTCGGCCCGTTTGCGATAGCCCGCCAGCGGACCGACGGCCCACCGCATCGCAGCCCCCATGAACGCCACGCGCTTTTCATAGGGCAGCCGCATGGCGCCTCCAATGACCGCGTGCAGGACGCGATCGACCAACCAGTCGCCGCGATTGTTCATGGGTGTGCGGGCAGTCCGGTGCCGATCATGCTGTCCCGGGTCACAAGGCCCGCCAACCGGTCAGCCTGCCAGCTATCCGTCCCCACTGGACGGTTTGGAATGACGATGTAACGCATGTCAGCGGTGCTATCATGGACGCGAATTTCAACTTCTTTTGAAGTCGTTACGCCGAACTCTTCAAGTGTTTTGCGCGGTTCTTTCACCGTGCGGGACCGATAGGCACGTGACTTGTACCAATCCGGTGGCAACCCGAGCAGGTTGCGCGGATAGCACGAACATAGGGTGCATACGACCATGTCGTGCAGCATCGGTGTGTTGGGCAGCGCAATCAGTTTCATCGGACCGATGTCAAACCCCATCTGACGTGTTGCGGCGCTGGCATCTTCCAGCAGGGCAGCCGCGAAGTCGGGGTCCGTCCAGTACCGTGCGACCACGCTTGCACCCATCGCCGGGTTGCGGGCATCCATCGCATCGACCTGACGGGCAATTTCGGACGCGGTTGTGACGCCCTTTTCAATCAGGAGTTCGCGAATCGCGATTTCCATCGTTTGCCAATAGGTCAGCGGTTCATCGTTATCCTTGCGGAACGGGTGTCCCGAGGGCGACAGGTGATCGTGATGGTCATGTGGCATCTGCGGGCTCCAGCCAATGCGCGTAGATTTCAGCCTCAAGCGTGTCATCTGGCCGTTCCGCCGCAGGCCCCCAGATTTCCGACATGGTGAACCGGACGCGATGCAGGGGCAGGGGATCGCCGGTATGCCCGTAGGCGCGCACTTCCGGGTTCGGGAATGGGCCAAGCGTGCGTTCGATCGTGCCTGTCTTGCCACGCAGGTATGCGGGCGTGCGCACGTGACCCGGGGGCATGTAATCGCGGACCCTAACCCGGTGCATCTGTGGCCTCGCCATAGGTTGCGCCGCGAGCTTCCACCTGCGCCATTTTCGTGGCGAGCGCGGCGGTAGAATATACCCCGGCCTCAATCAGATTCTGGTTCACGGCTGCGATCCAGCGCTCGCAATATGTCATGGTTTCAAAGGCGTCTTCGCCCATGTCCTCAAGCACACGCCGCAGGCCATCAACGGTAAAATGGCCCTTGTTTGATGCGATGGTCATCAGGGCATCAACGCGTTTCTCCCAAATCGCAAAGTCGTGCTGATCATCGGGAATAGGTCCGGCCAGCTCACCGCCCATGTCGTGCCAGCGGCGGCCATCGAATGAAGGGCTCTTTGTCATGGGGCAAGGCTATGCGTTTGCCGCGGTGTGGTCCAGTGGATTAGGCCGCCTCTGCCTGATCCTCTTCGGGGGAAATCAGGGAAATGGTGCCTTCGTCAGCAAGGCCACGTATCGCCGCAGTGACCTTGTTCATCGCGGCCTCGCCGGCGGCTGTTGCCACCTTGCCCTTTTCATCCGCCTCTTCACGCATCTGACCCGCCATCCGCTGTGAGATATTGGCAAGTATATGCTCGGCACTTGTGCCCAACTCACCCCCTTCGCCCAAGGCATAGGCCAGCGCAACTGACAGATCCTCGGCATCAACGACCCGCAGGGCTGCCGGAATATCGACCGGCTTCATCCGGGATGGAATGTCAGCAAAGGTGAAAATCGCCTTGCGGACGTTCTTGGCCAACTCCTGATCGGATCCTTCAAGTCCGGTCAAAAGATCGTCGCGGGTGCTGGCCGGGCTGGAATTCAGGATTGCTCCGATCCGGTCGACGGGCGGTTTTTCAAATGCGGTAACCTGCGTCTGGCAATAATCCTCAACCAGTGCATGTCCGATCCGGTCAATGGCGGCAGGGCTGGTTTTTTCGGTCTGACTGACCGCGAATGTGATGCGGCGGGCCTGTTCGCCGGGCAGTTTGCCAAGCACCTCAGCGGCATTTTCGACGGTCAGTTTCGAAAGAATGATGGCCCCGACCTCGACGCTTTCAGCTGCGAAAATGGCAGTGATCTTGTCGAGGTCGAGCGCCAGAACGCGTTGCCAGGGGTCAGACCCCTGCTCTGCATCCAGATTTGCCTGCAGCTGCCGGGCCAGCGCGGGGGAAATATGATCCGCGAGCGTTGCAAGCGCCGCCTTTGCACCACCAGGTGCAGAGAGGCCGATGGATTCCAGAATTTCGGCAAATTCTGTCGCAACCGCGTCAACGGTCGCCCGATCCACCAATCGGATTTCACCAAGTTCCCGTGCAAGATCGGCCTGTAGACTTTCGGGCAAAGACGACAGGGCGAGCTTGTTTCCGTCACTGATCAACAGTTGGACAATCATCGCGGCCTTGCGACGGCGCGACATCTGCGACAGTGGCGCAGGTGAGGAGGGAGAGACGGGAGCAGATGACATGCGCCGTTCTTAGCGCAGATTCGGATAACGAAGCGTTAGCGCGCAGAGGGTTAGCCGACATTCACTGACAGTTTTTGCAGCTCTTTTTTCAGTTCCGGTGACAGCGCAGAGATTTCTGCCGTCGCAACGTGCAAACGTGACACCTGCGCCTGAAGGTCGGTGACTTCAGCATCGGTGAATTCACGATCAGCGCGTGCAAAACTCGCCAGACTACGACTGCCATCAATTTCCATGGCATGGGTGACGCCATGTTTCAGACCATAATCCGCGGCCAAAGCCATGACGCCGTCGGGGTCATTCTTTGCCAGATCCGACCAGCGTCGCGTCCCTTCGTTCTCAAATCCCCAGGCGACGGTGGGATCACGCATCACCAGACCATTTTGAGAATAGTAATCCGCCCAGGCCTTCGGGTAGGTTTGGAAAAGGAATGACGGCGTTGTAAAACGCACATGGAATGCCAGCGCATAGCCAGCTGGCGCTGCTTCCTTGAGCGCGGCCAGCGTCTGGCGAATATCATTTGTGGTAGTCATGGATTGCTGCTACTCGCTTTGAGGTTGCCAAACTATCGCTGCTAGAAATACTCTTTAAACGGTTCGTGACTATGTGATGATACCGGGAACCTCGCCAATGCGATACCCATTTACGCGCCAGAACTAAGGGGCATTTATGTCGTCTTTGCTCAGCCTCGATGACGTGGGTCAACTTGCTCCGGCAGGGTATTTCATCGCGCTACGAATTGGGTTTGCCTTCCCAGTTGAAGAAATCAACGCTCTGCCCCCGGAATGGGTCGAGCATTACACGCGCAATCGCTACATGCTTTTTGATCCTGTCATCCGCTGGGCCTATGCCCATACAGGGATTATGGTCTGGCGTGATCTTGTTGGGGATGACCCCAAGGGCATTTTGGCGAAGGCTGAAGAATATGGCCTATGCCACGGGGTCACGATCTCCGTTTTTGACGGCAACGCGGAAGGTCAGCGATCATTCGGGTCCTTTGCCCGTAGTGACCGGGCCTTCAGCGATCTCGAAATCAAAGTGCTTGAGGCGTTTGTCAAACGCCGGCACCGTGAAATGGCCCCACCGACGAACCTAACGCAGGCAGAACTGCAGGCGCTCGGAATGGTCAAGGACGGGCTGCGTCTCAAGCAGATCGCCTTTGAACTTGACGTGACCGAAGGGGCGGTGAAACAGCGGCTTAAGAACGCCAAAGACAAGCTTGGTGCGAACACAAGTACGCAGGCCGCAGCCATCGCTGCACAACATGGCCTGATCTAGAATCGGCACAACAGAATCGCCCGCTTTCGCAATTCCCCATTTTTGGGGGGTTTTTTTACGAGGTCTTGTGACAACTTTAGGTTGAAATGCTATTGATGACTCCTCGACAGAGGAGTTACGAATATGGAAAATGTCACCTTCAATCTAGCGCAAGCTCATGTTTTCGGGAGCGCTTTTTACGACTTTCTTGCCCTGAGAAAGCGATTCTTTGTGGATACTTTGGGCTGGGACATACCGCATGACGATCAGGTTGAGATGGACCAATACGACAATCCCAAAGCCTGGTACTCGCTCGTTTTGCAAGACGGAGAGGTCATTGGCGGCGCAAGAGCGATGGCAACAACAACACAATGGGGCAGTCATAGCTACATGCTGCGAGATGCCTTGCGCGGCAAGCTGATTGATATTCCAAAGTCGGTTATGGTCGCCGATGTTGCAACGCCGGATGTCTGGGAATGTACCCGGCTGGTGATCTCGGACGACGTAAAGACCCACGCGGCGCGCAGCACTTGCCTGTCAATGATCGTGCAGGGGCTGATTGATGTCGCGGCGGACGCCGGGGCGACACAGCTGATGTCGCTGTCACCGCTGGCCCTGATGCGGGCTTTGCGTCAGTTGGGATTTGGGGCAGAGCGGATTGGCGAACCCTATCTTAATGAGGGTGACGGGCGACGTTACGCCGTCCTGTCGATGCCAGCGGAAAAATCCGTGCCTTTTGCGCCGCGCGCCACGCATCGTCCTCAGCCAACGCCAGTGCATGCGCCATCCGTTTGACGGGAAATGGGGTAGGGTGGGCGTGTCGCCCACCCCCAATGCGGACCTAGCCCGTTGTCAGGGGCACGCAAGTGCCGCTATCCGGGTCAAGCATTGTACCTTCTGCGCAAGAGATTGCGGCAGATTTCGCGTGGTCGCCGCCCTGGCAACCCATCGCGGCTGCAAGTCCTGGTGACATCACCAGGATCAATGCAACAAACGTGGTCTTGATCGTCATCTTGGCCTCCGTTTGATGTGGTGGGCAAAGCCTATCACAAATCCCGCAAAAGTCATGCGTCACAATCTTGTCAGCGCTGCGCCTCTTGCCATGCGGTCGTGATCGCGGCAATCAGCTCAGCAATATCCGCGTCTGTGGTGGCGTAGGATGTCACTGAAACCCGGATGATTTCCCCCCCACGCCATTCCCCATGTGAAGGATGAACCCGCCCCGCCGCATGAATGGCGGCCAGCGTGGCCAGTGTGGCATCGCTTCGGGTCTCGTCATCACCACAATAGAACGCAACCTGATTGCACATCACCTCATTCAGCACGGTAATACCGGGGATCTCGCGCAGTGCATCCGCAACCTGTTCCGCCAATCTGCAATGGCGTGCGATCATCTCGCGGACACCGGTCTTGCCCATGGCGCGCAGGATCGCATAGCTGGGCACGCCCCGTGCGCGGCGGGAAAGTTCTGGCGTTGAATCATTGGGGTCCCAGACCTCGCCCAACTGCGGCAGATAGGCACCTTTTGCCGACATGGCAGCGACAAGCGGGCCGCGGTCGCGGGTGATGACCATCCCGGCGTCATAGGGCGCGTTCAGCCACTTGTGCAGGTCAACGGCCCAGCTGTCAGCTTCGGCGACGCCGGCAAGCCTGTGGGCCAGCTCCGGCACGGCATGGACCCAAAGGCCAAAGGCCCCGTCCACATGCACCCAGGACTCCTTGGCCTTCGCCAGGGGGATCAGCGCGTCAAAGTCATCAAATGCGCCAGAGTTGATGTGACCGGCCTGCAGGATCGTCAGGATCGGGCCGCTCAGGTCCTGGATGGCGGCGCGGTAGGCCGCAACCTGCATCCGTCCCTGGTCATCGGTCGGGATCCGATGCACCCGGTTTGCACCCATCCCGGCATAGCGCAGGGCGGCGGCCGTTGCCGAATGTGCCTCGGCCCCGATCAGAACATGAATTTTCGGTGCGTCAAACAGCCCCTGCGCCTCAACATCCCAATTGTGGCGCTTTAACAGGGCATTACGGGCCGTCATGACGGCAGCGGTATTGCCCATGGTCGCACCGGTCACAAGACCCGCACCGCAGGTCTTGGGCAGGCCAAGCAGATCAATAATCCAGGCGCAGGTGATATTTTCAATCGCCGCCGTTGTCGGGGTGGTCTGGGCATAGCCGCTGACCTGGCCCCATCCGCTGCTCAGGATGTCGGCCGCAACGCCCGCCGGGTGTGATGCCCCAACGACATAACCAAAGAAGCGCGAAGACACGATCTGCATCAGACCCGCATCACCCTTGTCGACCAGTTCTGCGATCACCTCGCTTGCAGGAACACCGCTGTCAGGCAGGTCACCGGCAAAACGCAACGTCGCCTCCGCGGGGTCGATCCGGGGCGGAACGTCGCGGTCAACTGTTGATTGACGATAGGCAATCGCATGTTCCGTCGCCGCCCGCATTGCAGCAACTTCGTCGTCTGAGATATGCATTCACGTGGCCCCTTTATCAGTATTGGGGTCACGCTATCACGGTGTCTGATCAGTTGCCAAACACCCGCTTAAAGATCGTATCAACGTGCTTGGTGTGATAGCCAAGATCGAATTTTTCCTTGATCTCATCAACGCTTAGCGCGGCCGTCACCTCGGGGTCGGCCAGCAATTCAGTCTGAAAATCAGCACCCTGTTCCCAGACTTTCATCGCGTTGCGCTGCACCAGCTTGTAGCTGTCTTCACGGCTGACCCCGGCCTGGGTCAAGGCCAAAAGCACCCGCTGGGACATCACGAGACCGCGGAACTTGTTCATGTTGGCCAGCATGTTGTCAGGATAGATCACCAGCTTTTCAATGACGCCCGCAAGGCGGTTCAATGCAAAATCAAGATGCACGGTCGTATCCGGTCCGATTGCCCGTTCGACAGAGGAATGCGAAATATCACGCTCATGCCACAGGGTGACGTTTTCCATCGCCGGGGTGACGGCCATCCGGACCAGACGGGCGAGGCCGGTCAGGTTCTCGGTCAACACCGGGTTGCGCTTGTGGGGCATCGCCGAAGACCCCTTTTGACCCTTTGAAAAGAACTCTTCCGCCTCAAGCACTTCGGTGCGTTGCATATGGCGGATCTCGGTTGCGATATTCTCGATCGAGCTGGCAATAACACCCAGCGTCGCAAAGAACATCGCGTGGCGGTCACGGGGGATGACCTGTGTGCTGATCGGCTCTGGTGAAAGGCCCAGCTTGGCGCAGACATGTTCTTCGACCGCGGGGTCGATATTGGCAAACGTGCCCACCGCGCCAGAAATCGCGCCGGTGGCAATCTCGGCCCGGGCATTGATCAGACGGCTGCGGCCGCGATCCATTTCGGCATAAAAGCGGGCAAAGGTCAGCCCCATCGTCGTGGGCTCTGCATGAATGCCGTGGCTGCGCCCGATCCGCACCGTATCCTTATGTTCCATAGCGCGGGACTTCAGCGCCGCAAGCACCCGGTCCATGTCTGCAATCAGGATGTCCGCCGCGCGGACAAGCTGCACATTGACGGTGGTATCCAGCACATCAGAGGACGTCATGCCCTGATGCACAAATCGCGCGTCCTCTGCGCCGATATGCTCGGCCAGATGGGTGAGAAAGGCGATGACGTCGTGTTTGGTGACCGCTTCGATTTCGTCGATCCGGGCCACGTCGAATTCGACGTCCTTGGCTTTCCAGACCGCCTGCGCGTTTTCGCGCGGGATCACACCCAGATCGGCCATGGCGTCGCAGGCATGGGCCTCGATCTCGTACCAGATCTTGTATTTTGTGGCGGGCTCCCAGATGGCGGTCATTTCGGGGCGGGCATAACGCGGGATCATCGGATGGCCTTTTTGTGAGTGGCAGTGCAGATGGGGGCGTCATAAGATGTGAGGGCAGGGGTCACAAGGGCCGGGAGGGGCGATATGCGGATGATTCTGGGAATGTTGGCACTCTGGCCCGGGCTGGCGCTGGCAGAGGGTTGGGCTTTGCAGGATGATGCGGGCATTCGCGCCGCGCTGGCGGACCGGACGGTACGTTATGATGCCCATACGATGCAGCATTTTGACGCAGACGGACACACTGATTTCATCACCGAACGGGTTGCCAGCGGCCGCTGGGTGGCGCGGGATGGTCAGTATTGCAGCCTCTGGCCCCCGTCGGGACGCTGGGCTTGTTATGATCTGGAAACCAATGGCGATCAGGTCCGCTTTGTCGGGGCCGACGGCAGCATCAGCACCGGCACCTATACGCAATGACGCTTGGACCGGCGGATTTTGCGGGCCTTTGGCAGCTGCGGCGGCAGATCATGGATCACCGGGCCGGGCAGCAGGGGGCATTGCAAGGTCAGGTACAATTTGGCGCAGAGGCCAAGGCGTCCATCTTGCGCTATGACGAGGTTGGGCAGCTGCAGATAGCCGATAGCCCAAAGCTGGAGGCGCGCCGGACCTATTTCTGGCATTTTGAAGCGGCGCAGGTGCGTGTCACCTTTGCGGATGGCGGCGCATTCCACAGCTTTGCGCCCAGGGGCCAGGCGGCGGGCACAGATCACCCCTGCGGCGATGACTATTACCAGGTGCAGTATGACTTCACCCACTGGCCACGCTGGCAGTCGGTCTGGAACGTGCGCGGTCCGCGCAAAGACTACCGTATGGTCTCTGACTACCAGCGCTGACCCAAAGGGAGGGCTGCGCCCTGCAGCATTTCTGGCGTCTTTGGCATAGGCGAGCCCGCCATGCGCAACGATTATCGGTCAGGCCAATGTTGTCTGCACCTCTGATGTGCGTTCCAGGGTGCGGTGCACCGGGCATTTGTCTGCAATCTCGAGCAACCTTTGCCGCTGGTCCTGATCGAGATCACCGGTCAAGGTGATGCTGCGGCTAAAGTGGTCAATCTTGTCTGGGCGGGCAGTGTCAGCATCCACCGCATGCGCCTTGTTGTGGCTGATATCGACGCTGACGTGGGTCAGCGGCCATTTCTTGCGCCGTGCATACATCCGGATTGTCATCGCGGTGCAGGCACCCAGCCCGGCAGACACCAGACCATAGGGGGTCAGGCCCCGGTTGGTGCCGCCAAACGCCTTTGGCTCATCTGCAAGGATGTGGTGCGGACCGGACTGGATATCCTGCAGGAACCCCTTTGGGTCAGCCTCCGAGACGCGCAGGATACCCTCAGGCGGGCCGTCAACCTCTGGTTCCTGCAGGTCGATATAGCGCCGCGCCCATGTGGCGATGGTATCCGCGGCGTATTCGGCATCCGCGGGTTTGCTGACCAGGTGGTCGGCGTCATCCAAAGTCACAAAGCTCTTGGGGTGCCTGGCGCCCAGAAAGATCTGGCTGGCGTTCTCGATGCCGACCGTGGCGTCGCGCGGCGCATGCATCACCAACAACGCCGCCTTCAGCGATTTCAGCGCCGCACTCAGGTTCGCCTCACTGACGTCATCGACAAAATCCTTGCCGATGGTGAAGGGGCGTCCGCCAAGCGTGACCTCTGCTTGACCGTCCCGCTGAATTGCGGGGATCGCATCGGCAAAGTTGTGGGTCACATGGCCGGGATCAGCGGGCGCGCCAATGGTCACCACCGCCTTGACGCTGTCCATGTCAGGGGCCGCACGCAGCACCGCCGCCCCGCCAAGCGAATGGCCTATCAGCAATCCTGGCGGCATGCCCCGATCAGACAGTGCCTGATGGGCGGCGTGCAGGTCCTGAACGTTTGTAGTGAAACTTGTATTCGCAAATTCGCCCTGCGAATGGCCAAGCCCGGTAAAGTCAAACCGCAGCACAGCAATCCCCATCGCCGCAAGGCGGGCCGCAATCCGCCGCGCCGCCGTGATGTCCTTGGAGCAGGTAAAGCAATGCGCAAACAGCGCCGTGGCCAGATGCGGACCATCAGGCATATCAAGACGGGCGGCAAGATCATGGCCCGCATGGCCGGGAAAGGTGAAGCGTTCAGTTGGCATGGCGCATCCTTTGTTGCTGCGCCCAAGGTGGGCCGGGGCGGCCTGCCGCACAAGGTTTCTGTCATTGCGTCACGCGGAGGTGAGGATCAGTAACCTGCCAATGCTCGGTCAAATGGGTATCTGGTCAGGTTTTCATAGCCGTCCTCGGTGATCAGAACCTGATCTTCCAGCTTGATCGAGAAATCGCCACCCTCGGGCGAAATCAATGCCTCAACACATAGGGTCATGCCGGGCCTGATCACATGATCAAACGCGCCGGGCACTTCCTGATCGGGATAGGCGACAAGGGGCCATTCGTCACACAGTCCAACCCCATGCATCATGCAGCCATATTTCAGCTTCTGGTATTTGGCGGGGAGGCGGTGACTTTGGGCCACGATCTCGGGGATGGTAATTCCGGGCCGCAGCAGATCCATGTTGAAGCGAATGTGCTCAATGCCGATTTTCATCGCTTCGATCATGTCATTCCGCGGCGCCGCATCGCCAATCCACCATGTCCGGCTGATGTCGGTGCAGATGCCATAGCACCCGACAAGATCGGTATCAAAGGCGACTATTTCATTGTTTTGCACGATGCGCGGACCGCATTCCTGAAACCACGGGTTTGTGCGCGGACCCGAGGCCAGCAGTCGGGTTTCAATCCATTCACCCCCCCGAATGATGTTTTCCGCGTGCAGCACCGCCCAGATGTCGTCCTCGCTGATCTGTCCGCCGGGCACTTGCGCGCGGGCAAAGGTTTCCATCGCGTGACAGGCCACCTCGCAGGCATGGCTGGCGCAGCGCATCGCAAGAATTTCGTCCGGCCCCTTGATTGCGCGCGCCCGCTCGGTCAGCTCTTCACCCTCTTCAACCTGCAATCCCGTGGCCTCGATGGCGCGCAGCCCGGCAACCATGATCTTGTCCACACCCAACCGGCGATGACCGGGGGCATGTTCGCGCATGACCGCGTGCAGCTGATTGGCAAAGCTTTCTGCCGCATCATCCGTCCGATCACCGGTCGAAAAATAGAACATGGAGGCACCAGAGCGGACCTCGTTCACCAGCGGGTTAAAATCAGACAGGAACGGTGCATTCTTGTAATCCCACAGCACCATGTGACCATCGGCACAGACCAGACAGGCCCGAAACGGATTATGCGCATTCCAAAGCTGCATATTCGTGCTGTCGGTCGCGTAACGGATATTCAGCGGATCAAACATCAACAGGCCGCCCCAATCCCGCGCGATCAAACCGTCGACCAGCTGCTTATGGCGATAGGCGCGCATCGCCGGCAGATCGGGCAGGGCCAGCCCGGCCTTGTCCCACTCTGCAAAGGCCAAATGGGTTGGTCCAATTTCGACCCGGTCCTGATCATTAGGCGTGCCATCGGCCAGCGTGGCACCTCTGCCCGGGTTGATCTTGCGTATGTCGCGATATTGTTGGGTCATGGGGTATCCTTGCCGCAGATACCGCCAGCTTTGCCCAGACTGGGCGCAAAATGCGGTCCGACTCCGACATTTTTCGGCGTCAGAGTGTCCCAAAACCGGCGCATGTTGACCTGAAAGGAAGTGGGTTTGCATCTGTGTCTGGTCGCCCTTGGCAACAACGACACGCAGGTTCCTTAGCTGCGCGGCCTACAGGTTTCTGGCAGCAACCAGGCCGATCACGATCAGAACGATCATGACCCGCAGGACCCGGTTGCGGGATTTTGGAGCATGGGGTGCGGCAGCGGGCGTATGGGGTGACATCGCCTGGCGTGGCGGTTCTGGTGGTGTGACAGCGCCCGCGTCACGCTTGCCTCGGCCCCAGGGTCCGGCTGCGACAACTTGGGTGTCACGCGGCCGCTCTGGCTCTTCATGTCGCAGGCGTTTCCGGGTGGACCCACTGCGCGCGCTTTGGCGGGCAGACCCGGTATAGGCTGTGGACGGCCCCTTATAGCGGACATCAAGAGGGTGATATTTGCTCATGCTGTCTTGGAGCAGATCAATTTGGCGTCACGATGGCAAGACAGAAGCAGGATGCGGAATATGAAAAAGGCGCCCCGTCGGGCGCCTTTTGATCGCGTTTTCTTGATGGATCAGCAGCTGTAGTACAGCTTGTATTCCATTGGGTGTGGGGTGTGCTCGTAGGCGTAAACCTCCTCCCACTTCAGCTCCATGTAGCCTTCCAGCTGGTCCTTGGTGAACACGTCACCGGCCAGCAGGAACTCATGATCCTTTTCCAGCTCTTCCAGTGCTTCGCGCAAGGATCCACAAACGGTTGGGATCGCGGCCAGCTCTTCAGGTGGCAGATCATAAAGATCCTTGTCAGACGAGGGGCCCGGGTCGATCTTGTTCTTGATCCCGTCAAGGCCCGCCATCAACAGGGCCGCAAAGCACAGGTATGGGTTGGCGGCCGGATCTGGGAAACGGGCTTCGACGCGTTTGGCCTTGGGGCTTTCGGCCCAGGGAATACGCACACAACCAGACCGGTTGCGGGCCGAATAGGCGCGCAGCACGGGGGCCTCAAAGCCCGGGATCAGGCGCTTGTAGCTGTTGGTTGACGGGTTGGTGATCGCGTTCAGCGCTTTGGCGTGCTTGAGGATGCCGCCAATGAAGTACAGCGCTTCCTGTGACAGATCGGCGTATTTGTCGCCGGCAAACAATGGCTTGCCATCTTTCCAGACCGACATGTTCACGTGCATGCCAGTGCCGTTATCACCGGCAATCGGCTTAGGCATGAAGGTTGCGGACTTGCCATAGGCCTGCGCGACGTTGTGGATCACATACTTGTATTTCTGGATCTCGTCAGCCTGGTGTGTCAGCGATCCAAAGATCAGGCCCAGCTCGTGCTGGCACGAGGCAACCTCGTGGTGGTGTTTGTCCACTTTCATGCCCATGCGCTTCATCGTGGACAGCATTTCACCGCGCATGTCCTGCGCGTCATCCACCGGGTTTACCGGGAAATAGCCGCCCTTGATGCCGGGACGGTGGCCGGTGTTGCCCATTTCATACTCGGTGTCGCTGTTCCATGCACCGTCGATTGCATCAACTTCAAAGGACACCTTGTTCATGGAGACCTGGAAACGCACGTCGTCAAAGACAAAGAACTCAGCCTCAGGGCCAAAGTAGGCCGCATCACCGATGCCAGAGGATTTCAGGTATTGCTCTGCCTTGACTGCGGTGCCGCGCGGATCACGGTCATAGGCTTCCATCGTGTCCGGTTCGACAATGTTACAATGGATGCAAAGCGTCTTTTCCGCATAGAACGGGTCAAGATAGGCACTATCGGTCTGCGGGATCAGTTTCATGTCTGACTGATCAATGGATTTCCAGCCCGCGATGGACGAGCCATCAAACATGAAGCCTTCTTCAAGGAAATCTTCGTCGACCAGATCTGCGACAATTGTCACGTGCTGCAGCTTGCCGCGCGGGTCGGTAAAGCGGATGTCGACGTATTCGACTTCCTCGTCCTTCATCAGTTTCAGAACGTCTTTGTTGCTCATCGGAGTGATCCTTTGTTGGCGTAACTTGGAATGGGATTAAAGCGCGTCTTCGCCGGATTCACCGGTGCGAATGCGGATGGCTTGTTCAACGGAAGAAACGAAGATCTTGCCATCGCCGATCTTGTCGGTCTTGGCCGCGTCAACGATTGCGGTAATGGCTGCGTCGACCTGATCATCAGGCAGTACGACTTCGATTTTCACCTTGGGCAGAAAGTCGACGACATATTCAGCGCCGCGATAAAGTTCCGTGTGGCCCTTCTGACGACCAAAGCCCTTGACCTCAACAACGGACAGGCCCTGGACGCCCACCTCTTGCAATGCCTCTTTGACCTCGTCGAGTTTGAATGGCTTAATAATTGCCTCAATCTTTTTCACGGGCCGACTCCTCCCTAGTGTGTGTTCAACGCGGTCAGACCATTTTCACTTGTAAGGGTCCATCCGTCGGGCAAGTTGAAGCAGATGTTGCGCCGTGATTCAAATCAGTATGCCTAAAAATTAGGCGTTTGGATTGAAAACTGCGCAGTTTTGAATCGAGGGGTGCAATTCATTGGCTGATCTGCTGCGCGCCGCGCAAATGCGCGAGATTGAACAGACCGCAATCGCCTCCGGTGCGGTGACAGGATTAACCTTGATGGAACGGGCCGGGCAGGGCGTGGTCGATGCGATCCTGACAACATGGCCCGCGCTTGCCAAACCGGGCCAGCGCGCCGTGGTCCTTTGCGGGCCAGGCAACAACGGCGGCGACGGGTTTGTCATCGCTCGCCTGTTGAAATCCGCAGGCTGGTCGGTCGCCGTGTTCCTATTTGGCGTGCCCGCAAAACTCCCACCCGACGCGCGCAGCAACCATGACCGTTGGTCTGCCATGGGAACAGTTGTGGCGCTGGGCTTTCCGGCCGCATCCCCTGACGCGGTTGCCGCTTTTTGTGATGCCGCGTCACTTAGGCCGGACCGTGACGCGCCCCCTGTCGCAAATCCGCCTGCCGCATGCGTTGTCATCGACGCGCTTTTTGGCACCGGGCTGACCCGCCCGATCTCCGGCCTTGATCCGCTTTGCGCGCATTGGGGTCGCCTGGCAAGTTCCCGTGATCCCGATACTTGTTATCTGGTCTCAGTCGACATCCCCAGCGGCCTGTCAAGCGACACGGGTGAAATACTTTACCCCGCTGATTCAGATGACGATTGCTGCGCCGTGCTTTTTGCAGATCTGACTGTGACCTTTCATCGCATGAAGCACGGCCACGTGAGGGGCGCTGGCCCAACCCATTGCGGCAAGGTGGTGGTTGCCGACATCGGGCTTTAGGATGCCCCCATGACAACGCATCAGCATATCACGGCCGACAACCTGCCCTTGGCACAACTGTCGAAATCCATCGACAGCCACAAGTTCATGCATGGCCATGTGCTGGTGCTGTCAGGCGGTGTGGGGCGCGGCGGTGCGGCCCGGCTTGCCGCACGTGGCGCCTTGCGCATCGGGGCCGGGGTGGTGACGCTCGGCTGCCCACCGGCGGCCCTGTTGGAAAACGCAATCGCACTTGATGCGGTGATGACCCGCAGCATAAAAGATGCCGAGGCCCTGCAGGCCTGCCTTGCCGACCCCCGGCTCAACGCAGTTTGCATTGGCCCGGCCTTTGGTACTGGCCCGCGCGAGGCGGCGCTGCTTGCAGCGGCCTTGCAAGACCGTGCCATGGTGCTTGACGCGGATGCGCTCACCCTGCTGGCGGCTGACCCGGATCTTATGTCGGGGCTGCATGACACCTGCATCCTCACGCCACACGCGGGCGAGTTTGCCCGCCTGTTTCCCGACATTGCAGCGCGCCGCGCAGCCGTCGCAGGCGAGGGTGATGCGCTGGCCAAGGCGGCCGCCGCGCGGGCCGCTGCGGAACGGGCTGGCGCGGTGGTGCTGTTGAAAGGTGCTGACACCGTGATCGCCACGCCAGATGGGCAGGTTGCCATTCATGCCGCTGCGGGTGCAATGGCGGCCCCCTGGCTTGCCACGGCTGGTGCAGGCGATGTGCTATCAGGTTTTATCGCAGGCTTGTTGGGGCGGGGATTGGCGCCCTTTGCAGCGGCCAAGGCCGGCGCATGGCTCCATGCGGAATGTGCCCGCCAGTTTGGTCCCGGTCTGATTGCGGAGGATTTGCCGGACATGCTGCCGCGCGTCCTGCGTGGTCTTGGGCTTTGAGCGAATCAAAAGAGGCGCGCATTGCCGCACACCCCTTCTGGCTGACGAGAGCGTTCGTGTAGCGAGGGCCCTCGGTGCTGATAAGATTAGACCGCGGCGGAGGCGATCTCCATGCCGTCAGCATAAAGGATGTGCTGGCGATCGAAGGTCAGCGTAAAGATTTTCATCTCGCGCATGTCCTGTTCCGCAAGGTATTCACCGTCGACCAGGCGTGCTGCCTCAACCAGTGCGGCAGGGGCCCCGAACAGGGCCTCGGCGCGCCAGTCGCGAATATGTAATTGCGTGGCCGGCGTGACCATCATGTCGCGATCGGGGCGGGTGTGACCCAGTGACCCGGCCTTGATGCGAATAGGGTGAATTTTCAGTGTTTCCACAGTGATTTCGCGCAGAATGGCCATGCCACTGTCGCGGGTGATAACCCGGTCGCCGACCGTCAGATGCTCAACTGGCATTTCTCCGTCAAGGGTCATGATGGATGTCCCGGCACAGAGGCCGGCAGGTGTCGTTGATACCGTCGGCGCAGCGGTGCTGCGCTCTTTCATTCCCAGTTGCATGGCGTGTTTCCCGCTCTTGCTGATTTCTGCCTCGATTTATTAAGAAAAGATTATGGCAGAAAGTGGCCGATGTCTTGCTTATTCTAAGATGCTTTTTGCACTCGCATCCGACTGTGACCTTTGTTAGACAGCGCACCAAACCGGGGGCAGGGATTCACTGCCCCCTTTCATATGCGGGTGTGGCGGAATTGGTAGACGCACCAGATTTAGGTTCTGGCGCCGCAAGGCGTGGGGGTTCAAGTCCCTTCACCCGCACCAGAGTTTGTAAGAAGAAGGACTTCTCATGCAGGTCAAAGAGACCCTGAACGACGGCCTGAAGCGTGGCTATGAAATCACCGTCACGGCGGCTGAACTGGATGCAACCGTCGAAGGCAAGCTGAAAGAGGCGCAGCCCGAGGTCGAGATGAAGGGCTTTCGCAAGGGCAAGGTCCCGATGGCATTGCTGCGCAAGCAGTTCGGCCAGCGCCTGATGGGCGAAGCGATGCAGGAAAGCATTGATGGCGCGATGAACGAACATCTTCAGTCGTCCGGCGACCGTCCAGCGGCGCAGCCCGAAATGAAAATGTCCAACGAAGACTGGAAAGAGGGCGACGACGTTGTTGTGGATGTCACCTACGAACGTCTTCCCGAAGTTCCCGAAACGGATTTCAGCAAGATCAAGCTTGAGCGTCTGGTCGTCAAAGCGGACGACGCGGCTGTGGAAGAGGCGCTCAAGAACCTGGCCGAAAGCCCGCAGGCTGTGGCCTATGAGCCCAAGAAGACCCAGGCCAAGAAAGACGATCAGGTCCTGATCGACTTTGTCGGCAAGATTGATGGTGAAGCCTTCGACGGCGGCACCGCCGAAGATTATCCGCTGGTGCTGGGCTCGAACTCTTTCATCCCCGGGTTCGAAGACGGCCTGCTGAAGGTCAAGGCCGGAGAAGAGAAAGACGTCGAAGTGTCCTTCCCCGATGATTATCAGGCGGAACACCTGGCCGGCAAAAAGGCCGTGTTCAGCGTTACAGTCAAAGAAGTCCGCGCCCCCAAGGCGCCAGAGATGGATGACGAGCTGGCCAAGAAGTTTGGCGCCGAAGGCCTCGACGATCTCAAGGGCCAGATCCGTGAGCGGCTGGAAGCGGAATACACCGGCGCGTCACGTGCGATCACCAAGCGGTCTCTGCTGGACGCGCTGGACAAGGCCGTGTCCTTTGACTTGCCTGCATCCCTTGTCGAGGCTGAGGCGAACCAGATCGCCCACCAGCTGTGGCACGAAGACAACCCGGACGTACAGGGCCACGACCACCCCGAGATCGAAGCCACTGACGAACACAAGTCGCTGGCGGAACGCCGGGTCAAACTTGGCCTTCTTCTGGCCGACATTGGCGAAAAAGCCGAAGTCAAAGTGTCTGACGCGGAAATGACGCAGGCCATCATGAACCAGGCGCGCCAGTACCCCGGTCAGGAAAAGGAATTCTTTGAATTCGTGCAGCAGAACGCACAGTTCCGCCAGCAGCTGCAGGCCCCGATGTTCGAAGACAAGGTTGTTGACCACATCTTTGAACAGGCTGCCGTCAAAGAAAAAGACGTCAGCAAGGAGGAACTCCAGAAGGCTGTCGAGGCGCTGGAAGACGAATAGACCTACATCGGTCCAGATGTATTGAAGGGCGCCCGTTGCGGCGCCCTTTTTCATCATTACCCCGCTTTTTGGCAAAAGGGCCGCTTTTTCGTTTCTTTTTGACCCAAGTCGCCGCCTAGACTTGGCTTGCAAAAAGGAAGGAAGAAGTTGTGTTCAAGATATTTGTTATGGCAGCCATCGCAACCGTTGGCTTTTCAGGCGCGGCGGTCGCATGCCCGGATTTCACCCTAAGTGGGCCGGGCGCAGACCTCTCTGGGTCGCAAATGCGCGGCGGAGTCTCTTATCGTGTTCAGGCAGGCGGCGACTCTTATGTCTGGGATTGCCCCAATGTGCAGCCCGGCACCGATCGCGGTGCGGGCTATTTCACCTCTCGGCCGGATTTCACATTCTCGCTCAGCGGCATGGGCGGGCGACGGCTTGCCGTCAGCGTTGTCAGCCAATGTGACGCGGCATTGTTGATCAATACCGCTTCGGCGAACTGGTATTACGATGACGATGACAATGGCAACTATGATCCCAAGATCACGCTGACGCGCCCCGCGGACGGTTATCTTGATGTCTGGATCGGCACCTATGACGGTGCGGTCTGTGATGCGGTGCTGACGCTACAGACCTACTGATCTGAAAAGGGCCGCGCGCTACGGCGCGGCCCTGTTCCGTCACCACGCCATGCGGAACTGCGCGAAACCAGCGTCATTGGTGCCTGCCGGTTCCATCTTTACCCCGTCGACGCTATCGGCATAGGCCTCCGCCGCCGGACCGGTTTCAAACATGACCGTGGTGTCCTGCAACGGGACAAACGACCAGTTGCTGTCGGCTTTCGGGCTCACCGTGCCCTGATCCACGATATAGCGCACGATCACGTCGCGATTGGTGTCCGGACCTTCAAAGATGATCGTTGAACCGTCAGCACCGGGGAAACTGCCGCCGCCAGAGGCGCGATAGTTATTGGTGGCGATGATGAACTCCTGCTCAGGATCAATCGGTTCGCCGTCAAAGCGCAGATCAACAATCCGGTTGGTGTCCGCATTGATCACTTCACCGTCGCGATTGTACTTCATCGGCTGGGTCAGATCGATCTGATAGGTCACCCCGTCAATCACATCAAAGTTGTAGCTGGGGAAGTCGGGGTTCAACAGCACGGCGTCGTTGGCGCCGGCATCAACCTGATTGAACATTCCCGCCGACCGTTCCAGCCAATCCTTGACCTCTGCGCCGGTGACTTTCACCGCGCGCACGGTGTTGGGATAGAGGTAAAGATCGGCCACGTTCTTGATCGCCACATCCCCGGCAGGCACGTCGGTAAAGTACTCAGGCCCGCCGCGACCACCAGCCTTGAACGGGGCCGCCGCCGACAGGATCGGCAGCCCTTCATATTCGGTGCCCACCATCTGTTCGCGGATATACCAGGTCTGCGCGTTTGACACGATCTGCACAGAAGGATCATCCGCAACCAGTGCAAAATAGCTGTGCAGCGCTGCATCGGTCTTGCCAACAGCGGTGCGGACATAGGTCAGGGTAGCATCATGCACATCCTGCACTGAATCGAGCACTGGCTGATAGCTTTCCACCAGGGGCGTGATGCTACGATCTTCGTTGCGTTTGGAAATGGGTCGCGCCTCTGCGGTATGGCTCAACACGCGCCAGCCATTTCCGTCCCGCTCCAGCAGCAGATCGACCAGCCCCATGTGGCTGCCCCAGAATCCGCCCATGACGCCCGGCTTGCCGCCGATTGTGCCCGCGGCGGTGTCGACACCGGCCCAGTCGTCATAGTTGGACGACGGAAAGACAAGGTGGCTGTGACCGGTCAGGATGGCGTCAATACCATCAACGCCCGCCAATGGGATGGCGGCATTTTCCATGCCGTCCTCTTCTGCAGCGGCCCCGATTCCGGAGTGGCACAGCGCCACGATCAGATCGGCACCCTGTTCCTTGATCTGCGGCACATAGGCGCGGGCGGTGGCGACAATATCGCGGGCCTGCACATTGCCTTCCAGGTGCTTGCGATCCCAGTTCATGATCTGCGGCGGCACAAAACCGATCAACCCGATCTTGATCGGATGTGTATCGCCATTGCCGTCCGTCAGCTCACGCTCAAGAATGGCATAGGGCGGTACAAGGGTCGTATCCTCGGTCGGCGTGGCGCCCATTTCCTTGACTACGTTGGCAGACACCACGGGGAAGGCGGCACCGGAGACCGACTTCATCAGGAAGGAAACCCCATAGTTGAATTCGTGATTGCCCAAGGTTGATGCATCAAAGCCAAGCGCGTTCATCGCGGTGATGACGGGGTGCATGTCACCCTCTTTCATGCCGCGCTCATAGGCGATGTAATCCCCCATCGGATTGCCTTGCAAGAAATCACCATTGTCCAGCAGCAATGAATTTGTGGATTCCGCGCGGACCTCTTGGATAATGGATGCCGTCCTGGCCAGACCAACCGTATCAACCGGTTTGTCAGCGTAATAATCGTAAGGAAAAACATGGACATGCAGGTCCGTGGTTTCCATCAGGCGCAAATGCGCCTGGTTGCCCGCTGCAGAGGCTGAAAATGGATGCAGCGCAATAAGACCGGCAGAGCCGGCAATGAAATGGCGGCGGTTAATGCGAAGCGTCATGGAAAATCCCCCTGGGTCTGATGGCTGGTGATGGTCTGGCGGAACATTGTAACAGTTCGATCACGGCAACATGCCAGACAGAGAAAGGCTAACGCCAGTCAATCACGCTGTCGACTCTCGATCAGGCCCGCGCGGGGGGCCACGTAACGTAAAGTCAGGGTCAGACCTGTGTCGGGGGTGGTACAGTCTTGAACGCGCGGGTGACTGCCTGCGTCGCCGACATTGCGCCATTGGCGGCGTCAAACCGGCGCAGGGCCGCATTGTGCAGCCGGCGAATGTAAACGGTGTCAGCCGTGCGCAACCCGGGGATCATCGCCTCAAGCGCGTCGCGCACCGCATTGGAGCGGGCAATCTGGCGACAGATATCCGTTTCGAGTGGGTGACCAGAGGGGCGCATCGGCAGATAGGCGGCCAGGGCATTGTAAATGCTCAAAAGGTCATGATCCGCGCCCAACTGCCTGCGACCGCGCATGATCCAGTCGCGCAACACGTCATGCTGTTTTTCGGGATCGCCCGAGGCGTCCAGATAGGCGGTCAAGGTGTTGCGCGTCATGGCTGCAACTGCAACGCAATCCTGATCCGGAACGGGGGTGTTTCTGTCGTGAAGCATGGCAGTCCTGCAAGTCTTGGGCTGCCCATTGCCTAAGTGCCCATCTGGGCAAGAAAATGGCCGCGTCCTGACAGAACGCGGCCACTTTTAGATACATTGTTGAAGAGTTTACTCTTCTTCGCTGGTCTCTGTGGCAACCTCTTCACCGGCCGGGGCGACATCAAGACCGTCCTCGTCCAGCTGCGCAGCGCCGATGTCGTCAAAGAGCTCCTGAATTTCGAATTCAGCAGCGGCTTCTTCTTCAGCGGCGAGTTCCTGAATGGATTTGCCTGCGGCCTGCAATTCGGCCTCTTCGGCAGAACGCGCGACGTTCAGCGAGATGCTGACCGTCACTTCAGGATGCAGGTTGACCTCAAGCTGATGCAGACCAAGTTCCTTGATCGGGCCAGTCAGAATGATCTGACCTTTGTCGACGGTGAAACCTTCGGCAGTTGCCGCCTCGGCTGCATCACGCGGCGTGACAGAACCGTAAAGCGACCCTGCATCCGACGCAGAGCGAATCACAATGAACTGCTGACCGTCCAGCTTTTCACCAAGGCTCTCTGCCTCTTTGCGGGTTTCAAGATTGCGCGCTTCAAGCTGTGCTTTCTCTGCTTCGAAACGGGCCATGTTGGCTTCGTTTACGCGCAGGGCCTTGCCCTGTGGCAGCAGGAAGTTACGTGCGTAGCCTTCTTTGACAGAAACGACTTCGCCCATCTGACCCAGCTTGGCCACACGTTCCAGAAGGATGATATCCATGGGGTTTGCTCCTTACTTCACAGCGTAGGGCAGCAGGGCAAGGAACCGGGCACGCTTGATCGCCTGGGCGAGCTTGCGCTGGTTCTTGGCACCAACAGCGGTGATACGGGCTGGGACAATCTTGCCGCGCTCAGAGATGTAGCGCTGCAGCAGACGTGTGTCCTTGTAGTCGATCGTCGGGGCGTTGTCGCCCTCAAACGGATCGGACTTACGACGGCGGAAAAATGGTTTAGTAGCCATGACTTATGGTCCTTTCCTGATCTAACTTAGCGACGCTCGCGACGGCTGTCGCGTTCGTCACGTTTCTGCATCTGGATGCTGGGGCCTTCGTCATGTGCGTCGACCTTGATGGTCAGAATACGCATCACGTCATCATGCAGGCGCATCAGGCGTTCCATTTCCTGAACCGCAGGTGCAGGTGCATCGGACCGCAAATAGGCATAGTGGCCCTTGCGGTTCTTGTTGATCTTGTAGGCCATCGTCTTGACACCCCAGTACTCGTTGTCAACGACCTTACCGCCGTTGTCCGCGAGGACGGTTGAGAAGTGTTCGATGAGGCTTTCAGCTTGCGTGTTGGACAGGTCCTGACGCGCAATCATAACATGCTCATAAAGCGGCATGTGCGTTCCTTTTCATATCTCAGCGCATTTCATAGGGCAGGGCGATTATCCTTCCGCACCATACCCACGAGAGACTGCGCAGTTCATAGCTGTCGCGGAAGGTTGCGCGCTTATACAGCCATCTGCCTGTAACGCAAGGCCCGGATCGCTGCTCTCGTTGCCGTTAAGAAAGGTTAATAAAACCCTATCAGGGTCATGGCATCGCCCCGTTCTTGCCCAAGTTGATTGGCACTTTTGGGGTGTGATTTAACGGAGAACGATACAATGTCCGATATGCCCAACGTTGTAGGTTCATTAACAATTGACGCCGAGTTGGCGCCCCGCAAGCAAACATTTCAGGTTGCTGAAACATATTGGGGCTACATCATCCGCAAGATGGATGGTCCAAATATCGCGATGATCGTCCTGCAAAGCCTGTCGATGTTCTTTGGCGCCTCTTTTCTGGCGGCGGCGCTTGGCCTGTTGCTCTTGCCTGATGTGGTTGCCGGGTCAGTTGATCTGGTGATGCGCGCCGTTGCTGCGCTGATATTCTTCGGACTTGCAGCCTACCTGCTTTGGTTCGCCAGCCGCGGCACGGAATCAGAGGTGCAGATCGATAACGCCCTTGGTGAGGTCCGCGAGGTCGTGCGCAACCGGGCTGGCAAATCAACCCTCGTGGGGCGTTACGGCTTTGACAGCATTGGTGGTGTCTTTATCGACCGCGCCAATTCTTCGGGCAATTTCGCGACATTGGTCCTGCGCTATCGCAATACCGCACAGACATTGGGCGTTGTCCGCGGTGAGGTTGATCAGCTTGAACCTTTGCGCGACCGTCTGGGCAAGGACCTGATGATGGCTGCCGTCCCCGTGCGGGGTGAGAAAACAATCGTTCCCACTGCAATGTGAACGGACCGCCAATCGGCAAGAAAATGTTTGAAAGCGCCCGGTTAGGGCGCTTTTTCTATTGGCAGGTCGGGATTCGCGTAACCCTTCTATTGAAATTTACCAGATTACGCTTTGATCAATAAGGCAACGTCACACCGCAAGGAGCCTTCCGGTGACGCACCTTTTGAAAGCTGCCACTTTCATCGCGTTGCTTGCTGGTCCGGTTCAGGCCGCCCCAGAAGCCTACACGCTCGATACGCAGCAAAGCCAGGTAGAGTTCAGCTACAGCCATGTCGGCCAGGTGAACAATTGGGGTCGTTTCAACGGCCTCGTCGGCACCATTGTCTGGGACATCGATCAGCCTGCCGCGTCATCGGTTCAGGTCATTATTCCTGCAAATGCGATTCTGACCGGCTGGGAAAGCAGGTTCCGCAATATGTTGTCGCAGGACTATTATGACCGCGCAGTGGGCCAAACGGTGAAGTTCAGTTCAACGACCATTTTGCCGACCGGTCATACGACCGCCCAGGTCACAGGTGACCTGACCTTGAATGGTGTGACCCGGCCTGTGATTCTGGACGTGGTGCTGGTGAATTTTCGCGACAACCCGCGATCAGGGCAGGGTCGTGCGGAATTTGTCGCGACCACCTCTTTCAACCGCTCAGAGTTTGATTTTGACGCACTTGCGCCGCTGGTTGGTGACAGGGTCGAATTGATGATCCGGGTTGCGGCGACCAAGGTAAGATAAGCGCTTCCGCTGCCCCGTTTGACACCCATGCAACGGACGGTGGCTTAGGATTTGGGCGCAACACCCGGGTCGGATTCTTGTCTGCATAGGTTGTTGACGGGATGTGCATTGGTTGTGCATGGGCGATTCACAAGATAATCCGGTATTAATACTTTTACGGGAGGCGACGATGCGCGCATTTGTATTTCCGGGCCAAGGGGCACAGACAATTGGAATGGGGCAGGCCCTCGCGGCGGCCTATCCGGCGGCAAAGGCCGTATTTGACGAAGTTGACGACGCCCTTGGCGAAAAGCTGTCAGACATCATCTGGAACGGCGAAATCGAAACGCTGACGTTGACCAGAAATGCCCAGCCGGCGCTGATGGCAACCTCACTGGCGGCCGTGAAAGCTTTGGAAAGCGAAGGGGTTAGCATCTCTGACGCAAGCTTCGTCGCGGGTCATTCCTTGGGCGAATATTCGGCCCTTGCGGCGACGGGCGCAATTTCAATTGCCGATACAGCACGGCTGTTGCGGGTCCGTGGCGATGCCATGCAGGACGCTGTCCCACAAGGCGAAGGTGCAATGGCCGCTGTTCTGGGGCTTGAGTTTGAGGCGGTCGCCGCTGTCGCGCAAAAGGCCGCACAGGGCGAGGTCTGCCAGGTTGCCAATGAAAACGATCCCTCGCAAAGCGTTGTTTCTGGTGGAAAAAATGCCGTCGAGAGGGCTGTTGAACTGGCCAAGGAAGCCGGCGCAAAACGCGCTGTGATGCTGCCGGTATCAGCGCCTTTCCACTGCGCGCTGATGGTGCCCGCTGCCGCAAAAATGGCGCAGGCGCTCAGCGAAGTGGATATCAAGGAACCATCAGTGCCGGTGGTCGCAAACGTCCTTGCCTCAGCGGTGACAAATCCCAGTCTTATCAGATCGTTACTCGTCGATCAGGTGACGGGTCGCGTGCGCTGGCGCACCTCTATTCAATGGATGGTTGCCGAGGGCGTGACCGAGATTTGGGAAGTTGGTGCCGGCAAGGCGCTCTCAGGGATGATCCGCCGGATCAACCGCGACGTCGCAACCCGCACTGTCGGCACACCGGACGAAGTGAAAGCCGCTGCAGACTCCGCCAAAGCATAAACAATAAAAGGGGCGATCAAATGTTTGATCTTACAGGTAAAAATGCGCTTATAACCGGCGCGTCAGGGGGGATCGGAGGCGAAATTGCCAAGGTGCTCCACGGTGCCGGCGCGACGGTTGGGATATCGGGAACACGTGTTGATCCGCTTGAGGCATTGGCCGCAGAGTTAGGTGATCGGGTTCATGTCCTGCCCTGTAATCTGAGTGATCCAGATGCGGTGACAGCTCTGCCAAAGCAGGCGGCAGACGCGATGGGATCGGTTGATATTCTCGTCAACAATGCCGGCATTACGCGTGACAATATTTTCATGCGCATGTCGGACGATGAATGGGCCAGCGTGCTTGATGTCAACCTGACCTCGACAATGCGGCTTTGCAAAGGTGTGATCCGCGGCATGATGAAGTCGCGGTGGGGCAGAATCGTCAATATTTCCAGCGTCGTAGGCACAACCGGTAATCCCGGTCAGGCGAACTACGCGGCCTCCAAGGCGGGCATGGTAGGGATGTCAAAGTCTATCGCCTATGAGGTCGCAAGCCGTGGAATCACCGTCAATTGCGTCGCCCCGGGGTTCATTGCAACGGCGATGACGGACAAGCTGAACGACGATCAAAGAGGCGCAATTCTCGGCCAAATTCCCGCGGGTCGCATGGGCGCCTCAGAGGAAATCGCGGCTGCCGTTTTGTATCTGGCGAGTGAGCAGGCAGGATATGTCACTGGCACGACCTTGCATGTGAATGGCGGAATGGCCATGTTCTGATCGTGCCGCTCAGGGATGTCGAAAGCGTTTGCGCTATCCGATTTCTCTGTTATAGGCCCCTGTGAACAAGATGGGCACCCGTTGAGTGGGCCCAAGAACCGGGCTTTGCCCAGCAAGAACGTGAGGAAATGTCATGAGCGACGTCGCAGACCGCGTACGCAAGATCGTTGTAGAACATCTTGGTGTGGAAGAGGATAAAGTTGTTGAGGGCGCATCGTTTATCGATGATCTTGGCGCTGATAGCCTCGACACAGTAGAGCTTGTTATGGCCTTCGAAGAAGAGTTCGGAATCGAAATTCCTGACGATGCTGCCGAGACGATCCAGACGTTTGGCGACGCGGTGAAGTTCATCAGCGAAGCTCAGTAATTCAAGTCATATTGACTTCAGGACGGCGCCCGACTGGGCGCCGTTTCTGTTTCCGGGTGGCCGGACCCACTGGTTTTTTTCTCAGCTCCCAATGACAAGATCGCCAAAACGTTGCGGAATTTTAGTGGTTTCGCAAAAGCCAGGCCAACGTAGTGCTTGTTTTGCCATTTGACATGGCCCTCATGCCATTCGCCGGCAATTTGAATATCAATCGTTTTGACCGACACACCATCAAGTTTGCCTTTGTGGCGCAATTTCGCACCGATGCAGCTGATATCAAGGATGTCGCCAGACTCCTTAAGCGCGCCAGCTATGTAATTTGTGGCGAGATTGATGTTGTAGCGGCGCCCGTTGCGTCGGGATTTCGCCTGTTGGATTCGATACAGCCAAAAGCCAAGACCGCCGGCAATGATCGTCAAAAACACACCGCCATAAATCAACAGCTTTACAGCGATATCCAATCTGACGCCCGAGCGCACGTCAGAGGTTGCCTGGCCCGGTGGGAGATGCTGCGCGTCATCTGCGTCGCCTGTTGCCTGCGCCATTTGCTGGCTTTGGTCCCCATCGCAAGGGATCTGCGACAACACCGATTCCGCGCGTGAAACGATCTGTTGACTGCGCGGATCTTGCAGTAGCTGGATGATGGCAATTTGTCGCCGATCCGCGGCCAGGGCGACGATCCGTTCGGTTATCTCAATCAGGGCGGCAATGGCGTCGATTTCAGATTCTGAAAGTTCGCCGTGCATCTGATACCGGATGCCGGTGCTGTCCAACCGACGTAAATCCAGCTGCAAATCCTGTGATAACGTCAATCCCGGTGATTGCCCGATATTTTGGCGATCAAGTTCGGCAATGCGGGACAGGGCGCCGATGATCTTGCAATCGACCTCTGCCGCAGCGGGCTGCGCCAGCGCGATCCAGACTGCAGGAAAAGCTAACCAATACTTCACGGATACACCCTCTTTGATCCCGCTCCGTCTATCGAGTCAAAGTTAATGTGGGGTGTAATCCCTGACGGGCCGGGAGGGCTGGCTCTTGCTCATTGGCTGATGCGTAATGTATCAGGTGGCAAACATCTGAAGGTGAGGGCACAAAATGCGCCGAGTGGTAATAACAGGTCTTGGATTGGTAACGCCTCTGGCTGATGGCGTGGATGCCAGCTGGAGTCGCATTCTTGAGGGACAGTCAGGTGCTGGGCCGATCCAGAATTTTGACACCGAGGGGCTGACCACGACCTATGCATGTGAGGTCCCACTGGGCGATGGGACCGATGGGACGTTCAATGCTGACAAGTACATTGAGCCTAAAGAGCTGCGCAAGATTGATACATTCATCCTGTTTGGGATGGCCGCGGCCCAACAGGCGATTGAGGATGCTGGTTGGCAGCCCGAGGATCAGGATAGCCTTGAACGGACCGGTGTTCTAATCGGCTCTGGCATTGGCGGGCTAAACTCGATCGCCAATACCGCTGTGATGATGGAAGAACGCGGACCGCGTCGGGTTTCACCGTTTTTTGTACCCGGCGCACTGATCAATCTGATCTCGGGTCAGGTCTCGATCCGCTATGGTTTTAAGGGCCCCAACCATTCGGTTGTGACCGCATGTTCAACAGGGGCCCATGCAATCGGCGATGCAAGTCGGTTGATCCAGCATGGTGACGCAGATGTCATGATTGCCGGTGGCGCAGAAGCAGCGATTTGCAGGCTGGGTATCGCAGGCTTTAACGCTTGCAAGGCCCTGTCAACGGCCCATGCCGATGATCCGCAAAAAGCCAGCCGTCCGTGGGACACTGACCGGGATGGATTCGTGATGGGTGAAGGGGCAGGGATCGTCGTTCTTGAAGAATACGAACACGCCAAGGCCCGTGGTGCCAAAATCTACGCAGAGGTTCTGGGATATGGATTGTCGGGGGATGCGCATCACATCACAGCGCCGCCACCGGATCACGAAGGCGCCGAACGTGCGATGCGCGCCGCTTGCCGCAATGCGGGCATCGAACCATCCCAGATCGACTATGTGAACGCACATGGCACGTCGACCATGGCTGACACCATTGAGTTGAGCGCAGTAGAACGCGTTGTTGGACCAGAGGCAGCGGCAAAGCTGACAATGTCCTCAACAAAATCCATGACGGGTCATTTGCTGGGTGCCGCTGGTGCGATCGAGGCTATTTTCTCGGTCCTTGCTATTCGCGATCAGGTGGCACCGCCAACGATCAATCTCGAGAATGTTGACGTAGAGACCGTGGTCGACCTGTGCGCAAATGCCAAGCGTCCGCGCAAAATTGATGTCGCATTGTCCAATTCGTTTGGATTTGGCGGCACCAACGCCAGCCTTGTACTTGGGAAAGTCACCTGATGTGGCGGCACATCGCGTCTAACGCATTGACGTTCTTTATCGTTGCGCTGTTTCTGTTGGCTGGCGTTGTTAGTTGGGGTGCATCGCAATACAAGGCAAGTGGTCCCCTTTCACAGGCCATCTGCCTGCGGGTTGAGCAAGGAAGCAACATGCGCGAGGTCAGCGAGAAGCTTGCCGATCAGGGTGCAGTTTCTTCCCCCGCATTGTTTCGGATCGGAGCGGATTATTCTGAGAAGTCTGCGCTTCTTAAGGCTGGTAGCTTTCGTGTCGAGCAGGGCGCGTCGATGGCCGAAATCGTCGATACGATCACCCGAGGTGGTCAAAACACTTGTGGAACCGAAATCATCTACAGGATCGGCGTCACACGTCAGCAGGTTCAGGTTCGCGAACTTGACCCCGTTACGGACACATTTGTCGACCTTGCGCGCTTTGATCCTGTTTCAGAAGAGGTGCCCGCAGCCTATGAACAGGCCCGTGAAGATTCCGATACCGCTTATAGTATTGTTGTCGCGGAAGGGGTGACAAGTTGGCAGGTCGTAGATGGCCTGAACGGGATTAGCACACTGGACGGTCAGCTGGCAGACATTCCCGCCGAGGGAAGTCTGGCGCCCGGAGCTTACGAGTTTGCACCGGGTGTGAGCGCCAATGAGATCATCAGCCGCATGAGCGCAACTCAAGAAGCGATACTGGCAGAGGCATGGGCTGCGCGCGCCGATGATTTGCCTTTGGCCTCACCTGAGGAGGCGCTGATCCTTGCAAGCATTGTCGAAAAAGAGACCGGACTTGCCGAAGAGCGACGACAGGTGGCAAGCGTTTTTACCAATCGCTTGAACCAGGGTATGAAACTGCAGACAGACCCGACAGTAATCTATGGGATCACCAAGGGTGAAGGTGTGCTGGGACGTGGGCTGCGGCAATCTGAGCTGCGTCGTGAAACGCCGTGGAACACCTATGTCATTGAAGGTTTGCCGCCAACGCCGATCGCCAATCCCGGTCGCGCGAGCATTGAGGCCGCCCTTAGCCCGGACACGACCCCCTATATATTCTTTGTGGCCGACGGCACCGGTGGGCACGCTTTCGCGACGACGTTGGCGGAGCACAACGAGAATGTTGAGCGGTGGCGCGAGATCGAAGGGGAGCGCGAGAACAACAGCGGCAACTAGTTGCATTTCTTAACAGAACAACAGGGCGGGCGTACGGTGGTGCGGCCCGCCTTTTTGATTTTTTGACCTGTATGCATTAGATTTCTCGGGTGTGAAGGCTCGGGGAATAAGAAGCCCTCTCCACGACTGTATCGGACGGGAACCCATACAGGCGCATTTACATGACACAAAAACCGGAACCAACGTCCGGCCCATCGGGGCGGGCCGACAAGCGGGTTGCCGAGATCAAGCTGCTGTTTGCGGAAATCCGCAAGCAACTGGCTGTTCAGGTAACACGATTGGACGTCATCATGCCGACGACGCCCAAAACACTGATCACTCGGTTAAACGAACTGCGAAGTTTGCAGATCCTTTTACTGAAAGCCGAAGAGGCATTTCATGACAAGTTCGGGGAAAACAAGGGCAAAGTCGAAGGAACGACATTCGACGAAGACAGCATTCGGGACACGATCGGGCGCAGGCTTGATCGCATCCGTGCCACAAGCGGTGCAAAACAGGTTTCTGAAAGACCTGACCGGAGTTGAATTGGCGGCATTGCCATTTCTGTTCGACTTCTGGGCCATGCCACATCAATTGCCCCCGGAAGGCGATTGGCGGACATGGGTCATCCTTGGTGGTCGCGGCGCGGGCAAGACCCGCGCCGGGGCCGAATGGGTTCGCGCAATAACGCAGGGCGCGCGCCCGGATTTGCCGGGCGAGGCGAGGCGGATCGCACTGGTCGGGGAAACCATTGAGCAGGCGCGTGAGGTCATGGTCTTTGGCGAGAGCGGGATCCTCGCCACTTCGCCAAGATACCAGCGCCCTGAGTGGATATCCGGGCGCAAGATGCTGCAGTGGGAGAACGGTGCAACAGCACAGATATATTCAGCATTTGATCCGGAGAGTTTGCGCGGTCCACAGTTTGACGCTGCCTGGACGGATGAGTTGGCGAAATGGCCCGGGCCGGAGGAGGCCTGGAATATGTTGCAGTTTGGACTGAGATTGGGGGACAACCCGCGCGCTCTTGTCACAACGACACCCCGAAACGTGCCGCTCCTTCGCGAGTTGTTGGCGTTAGAGAATACTGCGGTGACCTCAGCGACGACCTTTGACAATGCTGCCAACTTGTCTCCGGCATTTCTTGAAGAGGTGAAGCGCCGCTATGGCGGGACGCGGTTGGGACGGCAGGAGCTCGAAGGGGTGATGTTAACTGATGTGCAAGGCGGGCTTTGGTCAATGACCGATGTATCCGAAAATGCGGTCACAAAAGCACCAGCCTTGCAGCGTGTGATCGTAGCCGTTGATCCGCCTGTGACAGGACATGATGGGTCCGATGATTGTGGGATCATCGTTGCCGGAGTGGTCATGGAGGGCCGTCCACATGAATGGCAAGCCTACGTGCTAGAAGACGCATCGGTATCAAGGGCCGGGCCACTTGAATGGGCACGGGCAGCGATCAACGCAATGCACCGCCACGACGCTGACAGGCTGGTCGCCGAAGTAAACCAAGGCGGCGCAATGGTTGAGACGATTGTGCGCTCTATTGACCCACTGGTGTCCTACAAGGCTGTCCACGCGTCACGGGGCAAGATTGCGCGGGCGGAACCGATTGCAGCTTTGTATGCGCAAGGGCGCGTCACGCACCTGCGCGGCCTTGGGAAGCTGGAGGACCAGATGGGCCAGATGGCACACCAAGGATATCTTGGAAAAGGATCGCCTGATCGCGTGGATGCCCTGGTCTGGGCGCTGACAGATCTGATGATTGAGCCTGCGCGCCATTGGCAGGCACCGAAGGTGCGCGGACTACTCCGTTAACGTGCATAAATCTGCACCGCACGGTGCTCTTTCATTCTTTCAACACTTCGGCGGCATTCTGTTCACAAGCAAAGATGCATGGGCAGGAACCACCCCATCAAGGAGACCTGAATGTTCGAATTTCTTGGCAAAGGTGCTGCGGTTAAGGCCGGAAACGAAACCGAGGTGAAGGCTTCGGCTGCGGGTCCAGTGGTGGCATGGGCGCAGCAAGGGCGTGCCGCCTGGGGGCCACGTGACATTGTGACCCTGACGCGATCCGGTTTTGTCAACAACCCCATCGGTTTTCGGGCCGTAAAGTTGATCGCCGAAGCGGCCTCAGCCTTGCCACTCATCGTGCAAGATGCAGATCGCCGGTATGACACCCATCCGGTTCGTGACTTGCTGTCCCGGCCCAATGCGGGTCAGGGCCGGGCCGAGATGCTTGAAGCGCTGTTCGGGCAACTGCTGCTGACCGGAAATGGGTATCTTGAAGCCGTTGGTGACGGCACTTTGCCCTACGAGCTGCATGTCTTGCGTTCGGACCGGATGCGTTTGATCCCCGGTGTTGATGGTTGGCCCATCGGTTACGAGTACACGGTTGGTGGTCGCAAGCATCGGTTTGATGTCAATGAGGATCACAGCCCTGTCTGCCATGTCAAAAGCTTTCACCCCCATGATGATCACTATGGTTTCTCCGCTTTGCAGGCGGCGGCAGGCGCGATTGATGTGCACAATGCAGCGTCGCGGTGGTCAAAGGCGCTGCTTGACAATGCGGCGCGCCCGTCGGGCGCCATTGTATACAAGGGCGCGGAGGGGCAGGCGCAGCTGAGCACCGATCAATACGAACGCCTGCTGAGCGAAATGGAAAGTCACCATCAAGGCGCCCGCAATGCCGGCCGACCGATGCTGCTGGAAGGCGGGTTGGATTGGAAGCCGATGGGGTTCTCACCATCTGATATGGAATTTCAAAAGACCAAGGAGGCTGCCGCACGGGAGATTTCGGTCGCGTTTGGTGTGCCGCCGATGTTGCTTGGGATTCCTGGCGATGCGACCTACGCCAATTACCAGGAAGCCAACCGGGCCTTTTATCGTCTGACGGTGCTGCCGCTGGCCACGCGCGTCACAAGTGCAATTGCAGATTGGTTGTCCGACTTTACGGGAGAGCGGGTCAATCTGCATCCTGATCTTGATCAGATCCCCGCACTTGCGGTTGAGCGGGATGCACAGTGGCGCCGCATTTCTGATGCCACATTCCTGACCGATGCCGAAAAACGCAAGTTGCTGGGGCTGCCTGCATTGGAGGTCGGCGATGAAGGATAACAATGTCGTCGATTTGTCCACCAAGGCGCCGCATACCCACCAACCGCCCGTGACTGACTTTTGGTTTGCACAGGTCGAAGTGAGACTGGGCCGGATCGAACGTATCATCAAACGCTTGGAGTGGCAGATATGGATGCTTGTCTGCGGTGCTGGCGCACTATTGTTTCTTGAACTTATTCAACGCCTTGCTCCGCAGAGCTAACCTACAAAGGACTAGACATGACACTTGAACACAAGTTCTGCCAAATTGACGCGGCCCTGACTGTCGTCGATGGAAGTGAAATATCTGGCTATGCATCGTTATTTGGGACAGCAGATCAGGGCGGTGACGTTGTCAATCGTGGTGCGTATACGAAAGCCCTTAAACATCTGTCCGCTGCGGGTCGAACAATCAAGATGCTTTGGCAGCACGATCCAACGCAACCAATTGGTGTTTGGGACGAGGTTCGCGAGGATTCCAAGGGCCTTTGGGTCAAGGGGCGCATTCTAACAGATGTCGCCAAGGGCCAGGAAGCGGCTGCACTCATTGGTGCCGGGGCGATTGATGGATTGTCGATTGGTTACCGTACCGTTCGCGCGACCAAAGGTGACAGGGGCGGTCGGATCTTGTCAGAACTTGAGCTTTGGGAAGTGTCGCTGGTGACATTCCCGATGCTTCCCGATGCGCGGGTGGCGGCCAAGGCCGGGGACCCGGCCGATGCCACGCTGCGCGAACTGGCGGCTGTTTTTCAGTCCGCCCGATCAACGCTGTCAGGCATCTAGCCCGCAGCGCCACCCGAAAGAGGAAATCAGATGACAACGACCGAGACCAAGTCTCGGACCGGGGAGAATGTGTCTCCGGCCGAGGAACTGCGGACCGCGATCAGCGGATTCGTGGGTGAATTCAAGACCTTCTCAACCGGCATTCACGCCACTTTGCAAAAACAGGAAGACCGCATGAATAAGCTTGACCGCAAGACAAAGATGGCGGGCCGTCCCGCATTGGGTACGGCTGCCGCCGAAGACGCGCCACACCAGAAGGCTTTTGCCGCCTATCTGCGTTCTGGCGACGATGAGGGCCTTCGCGGGCTTGAGCTGGAAGGCAAGGCGATGAGTACGGCGGTCGCAGCTGACGGTGGATTCCTTGTAGATCCGCAAACATCCGAGACGATCAAAAGCACTCTGAGCTCCACCGCATCAATTCGCGCAATTGCCAATGTCGTCAACGTCGATGCGACCTCGTTTGATGTTCTGATTGATCACACGGAAATGGGTGCCGGCTGGGCGACCGAAGCCGGTCCACTTGCTGAGACGGACAGCCCGCAAATTGACCGGATTACGATCCCGCTACATGAGCTGTCGGCGCTGCCAAAGGCGTCTCAGCGGCTGCTTGATGACAGTGCATTTGACATCGAAACTTGGCTGGCCGGTCGGATTGCGGACAAGTTTGCGCGATCTGAAGCTGCGGCATTTGTAGATGGTGATGGCATCGACAAGCCAACCGGTATCATGACCTATCCCATCGTTGACAACGATGTCTGGACCTGGGGCAACGTGGGCTATGTTCCGACCGGTGAAGATGCTGGGATCGGATCGGCAGACACCGTGATCGATCTGGTTTACGCATTGGGCGCTGAATATCGCGCAGGTGCAACATTTGTGATGAACAGCCGGACTGCAGGTCTGGTCCGCAAGCTGAAAGATGCGGATGGACGTTTCTTGTGGTCTGATGGGCTTGCTGCAGGTGAACCGGCCCGATTGCTTGGCTATCCAGTCCTGATTGCTGAGGACATGCCTGACGCCGCCTCGGACACCACCCCCATTGCATTTGGTGATTTTGCAGCAGGATACACGATTGCAGAGCGCCCTGATTTGCGGGTGCTGCGTGACCCATTCTCTGCCAAGCCGCATGTCCTTTTCTACGCGACAAAGCGTGTTGGCGGCGCGATCAGCGACTTTGGTGCCATCAAGCTGCTCAAGTTCGGCCTGAGCTAAGCCAAGAGATGGGACGGCGCGCGCCACGGCGCGTCCGTTCCGGCCCGGGCACGGGGTTGGTCCCGTATTGTCCCACCGCTCAGATCCGTCCGAGCAATGCGGGGCAGGGCCAAGTGCCCGGGTTTCACGACTGACGACCGACGCCAGACCGAATGCGGAGAGCTTTCATGATGTTATCAGAGTTGACCACTGTGCCGCCGGCTGCGCTGCCGATTCAGGGTTTCAAAAATCACCTGCGACTTGGGTCTGGTTTCACAGACGATGGGCTGCAAGACGACATTTTGGATGGGTTTCTGCGCGCTGCAATCGCGGCAATTGAGGCGCGGACCGGAAAGGTCCTTATCGAGCGAGAGTTTGGTTGGACGTTAACTGAGTGGCGCGACGAAAATCGTCAACCGCTACCGCTGGCACCCGTGAGCTCAATTGTCCGAATGACGCTCAAAACCCGCGCGGGCGATGAAATTCTCATTCCCAGCCACCGATATGAGCTTCAACCGGATGATCAACGTCCATCGCTGGCAGCGACGGGATCTTGCCTGCCTTCAATACCAGGTGGTGGCAGTCTGACTATTGAGATGGTCGCAGGATATGGCCCTGACTGGTCTGATTTGCCTGCAGATCTGCGTCAGGCGGTGATGATGCTTGCGGCGCATTTTTATGAATATCGTCATGAATCTGCCTTGCACGGCGGCACAATGCCCTTTGGTGTCTCTGCGCTGATCGAAAGATACAGAACCGTGCGGTTGTTCATGGGGGGCGGCTTATGAGATCCCCGATCCTGAATCGGCAGCTGACATTGGAGGACGCTTACCGTGTGCCTGACAATGCCGGGGGATACACAACCCAATGGCAGGCTCTTGGTCAGCACTGGGCACTGATCCGGCCAGGTGTGGGTCGCGAGCGGGCCGTCAATGCGCTGACCCTGTCGCGGGTCATTCTGCGGATTATCATTCGCGCCGCTCCGATTGAATCGCCGATGCGCCCACACGCCGGTCAGCGGTTCCGGGAAGGGAGCCGAATTTATGCAATTACCGCTGTCACAGAGCGTGACCGAACAGGTCGCTACCTCGTGTGCCATGCAGAAGAGGAGGTTGCGACATGAGCTATGCAATGTCAGCAGCCTTACAGGAGGCGGTTTTCCAGGCGATGGCAAATGATGCGACTTTGGCCGGTCTGGTGGGAACCAACATATTTGATGCCATCCCCACCTCCGTCGTCCCCACAATCTACGTGGCACTGGGGCCCGAGAAGGTACGCGACGCCTCGGACAAGTCCGGCGGTGGGGCATGGCACGAGTTTGTTGTCTCGATTGTCAGTGAGAGCGCAGGATTTTCGGCCGCAAAGGCAGCAGCAGGTGCCATTTCTGATGTTCTAGTAGACGCGGATCTCACGCTTTCACGCGGCCGGTTGGTGACGTTGCGGTTTCGTCGCGCCGTTGCGGCGCGGGTTGGCACAGCTGACACACGACGCATTGACATGACGTTTCGCGCCCTTGTTGCGGACGTCTAAGAAACACCATTCATTTAAAGGAGTGACAGCATGGCTGCGCAAAACGGTAAGGACCTATTGGTCAAAATTGACATGACTGGTGACGGTCTGTTTGAAGCGGCGGCAGGTCTGCGTGCCACACGCATCAGCTTTAATGCGGAGAGCGTTGATGTAACCAGTCTTGAAAGCGCAGGGGGCTGGCGTGAGTTGCTTGCCGGTGCCGGGGTCAAGACCGCGGCCATTTCCGGCTCTGGAATATTCAAGGACGCAACGACTGACGAACGGGTGCGCCAGGTCTTTTTTGACGGCGAGACACCTGATTTTCAGGTCGTAGTCCCGGATTTTGGAACAATCGAGGGGCCATTCCAGATTTCGTCCTTGGAATACGCCGGGACCCATGACGGTGAGGCGACGTTTGAGTTGTCGTTGGCATCGGCTGGCGAAATGACATTTGTGGCGAACGTCTGATGGTGAACCCGCTCGCAGGCGAAGTTGAGATCACGATTGATGGTGTTCCGTACATTGCCAAACTGACCCTTGGCGCATTGGCAGAGCTTGAGAGCGCTTTGGGCGATGCCACATTGGTTGATCTGGTGCGCCGTTTTGAGGGTGGTTCATATGCAAGCCGGGATGTCATGGCGCTTATCGTGGCGGGACTGCGCGGCGGTGGGTGGTCGGGCACTGCCGAGGACTTGGTTTCTGCCGACATTGCAGGCGGCCCTGTCGCGGCGGCCCGCCTTGCCGCGGTACTTTTGGCGCGCGCGTTCGCGCCGCCGGCGTGAACGCAATGGATTGGCCCGCATTAATGAGGTCCGGATTGCATGGGCTGCGACTGCACCCCAGTCATTTCTGGACCCTGACCCCAGCTGAGTTGGCGTTGATGCTTGGTATTGGCCCTGACACGCGTCCAATGGGCAGGTCGCGACTTGAATATCTGATCTGCGCCTATCCTGATCAACCGACGAAGAAGGACAATATGCATGGATGACTTTGATAAGTTTGATGCTTTGGATGCCGACATCAACGCGCTGGAACAGACGTTGGGCGATGCCAGCGCGATGGCCGCTGCCTTTGATGCGGAACTGCGCAGCATGCAAATGGCGTTGGGCGAAACGACCCGTGACCTGGGAAACCTCGAACGGGGCTTTTCAAGCGGTCTGCGCAAAGCATTTGATGGTCTGGTATTTGACGGTCAGAAACTGACCGATGCATTGCATACAGTGGCTGAATCGATGATCGACACGGCCTACTCGGCAGCGGTCAATCCTGTCACCCAACACCTTGGCGGACTGTTGTCCGAGGGTATCAATACAGCAGTGTCAGGGTTGATGCCCTATGCCAATGGCGCGCCATTCTCGCAAGGCAAAGTCATGCCTTTTGCAAGGGGAGGGGTCGTGTCTCAGGCGACAACCTTTCCGATGCGTGGCGGGACAGGACTGATGGGAGAGGCAGGTCCTGAAGCGATCATGCCATTGGCCCGGGGACCTGACGGAAAGTTGGGCGTGCGTGGTGCTGGCGGCGGGTCTGTAAATGTCACGATGAATATTTCGACACCCGATGCCCAAAGCTTTCAACGCTCGCAGGCTCAGATCGCCGCGCAAATGGCGCGCGTTCTGGGGCGTGGGCAACGTAACCGCTGAAAAGGATAGAATATGCCATTCCATGAAGTGCGGTTTCCCGCAAACCTGAGTTTCGGAGCCATTGGTGGACCAGAACGTCGTACAGACGTCGTTACGCTTGCGAACGGGTATGAAGAACGCAACAGCCCCTGGGCCCACTCGCGCCGCCGTTACGACGCGGGCATGGGGCTGCGGTCATTGGATGATGTTGAGGAACTTGTCGCATTCTTTGAGGCGCGGCAGGGCCAATTATTCGGATTTCGCTGGAAAGACTGGGGCGATTACAAATCCAGCGCGCCCTCCAAGGATTTGAGCGCGCAGGATCAGGTGATCTTTACCGGTGACGAGGTTACGCGCGACATTCAACTTATCAAATCCTACGTTTCTGGTAGTCAAAGCTATGCACGCCCTATCACCAAGCCGGTGCAAGGGACGGTCCGTGTTTCGATTGGCGGGGACGAGCTGCAGGACGGCATCGACTATGTGGTCGACACCACTTCCGGGATAGTATCCTTCACGCATCCACCGGATACGGATGCTGTTGTGCGGGCTGGTTTCGAATTTGACGTACCGGTGAGGTTTGACACTGATCGCATAGCTACAGCCGTTGCCAGCTTTCAAGCAGGTCAGGCCCCAAGCGTGCCCGTGATCGAGGTACGACTATGAGCAAGGCCGCATTGATCGCTCATCTTCAGTCGGATGTTACCCATGTCTGCCAATGTTGGCTGATCAAGCGCAGTGATGGCGCGACATTCGGTTTCACGGATCACGATTGCCCGTTGGTTTTTGATGGCAAAATGTTCCAGGCAGACAGTGGGATGAGCGCGAAAGCGCTGCAGGCCAGCACCGGCCTTTCGGTGGACAATACAGAGGCGATCGGCCTGCTTCAGTCCAATGTCATCGACGAGGCCGACATCATTGCGGGCCGGTTTGATGGCGCCGAAGTGTTCAACTGGTTGGTGCAGTGGGACAATGTCGAGAACCGCCAGTTGCGATTTGCTGGGACAATCGGAGAGATCACTCGTCAGTCAGGCCAATTCATGGCCGAGCTCAGAGGTGTGTCTGAGGGGCTCAATCAGCCGCTTGGACGATCGTACCTGCGCAGCTGCTCGGCTGTTCTGGGTGATGACGATTGTGCGTTCAATTTGAACAATGCAGCATACCGGGCGGAAATCGAGGTCATATCCGTCGAAGACAATCGGACATTCACGGTTGCTGCGCCAGGCTTCAATGATCGCTGGTTCGAGCAAGGGAAATTGACGGTTCTTGATGGTGATGCCGAAGGCTTGACCGGGGCCATAAAGCACGACCGCAAGGAACCGGGTGGCATTCACGTCATCACGCTGTGGCACCCCCTGCGGGCGGCCGTTCAAGCAGGTCAGGAAATTCGGTTGGATGCGGGATGCGATAAACGTGCAGAGACCTGTCGGCAGAAATTTGGTAACTTTGTAAATTTTCGCGGTTTTCCCGACATTCCGGGCGATGACTGGATGATGTCGGTTCCGCGTGCGTCTGGCGATGACGACGGCGGGAGCCTGACAAGGTGATTGACCCTGTTCTGGAAGCGCGCGGATGGATTGGGACGCCATATGTTCATCAGGCCTCGGTCAAAGGGGCCGGGTGCGATTGCCTTGGGCTGATCCGCGGGATCTGGCGCGCGTGTCACGATGGCGCAGAGCCGGAAGTTGTCCCGAGATATACGGCTGATTGGGACGAAGCGCAGGGCGAAGAAGTTCTGAAGCGCGCTGCGGACCGCCATCTGCACCGATGCGATGACGACGAATGGCAGCCAGGTCAGGTTCTGCTTTTCCGGATGCGCCGAGGCGCGGTCGCCAAACACCTTGGCCTGCTCAGCGTCGCTGGGTCCGCCCCCAAGTTCATTCACGCATATTCCGGGCATGGTGTGGTTGAAAGCCCATTGTCAGGGCCCTGGTGTCGCCGTGTGGTGGCCCGTTTCGCATTTCAAGAAGGATAGTCATTATGGCCACGATTGTACTTTCTGCCGCTGGGATGGCGCTGGGCGGATCTATTGGCGGGTCGGTACTGGGACTTTCAATGGCGACGATTGGTCGGGCTGCCGGCGCGACGCTTGGCCGGGTGATTGACCAGCGTATCCTTGGGTCCGGCTCTGAGCCGGTTGAGGTTGGTCGTGTTGATCGGTTTCGCCTGAGTGGCGCCAGTGAAGGCACGCCTGTGCCACAGGTCTATGGTCGTATGCGTGTCCCCGGGCAAGTGATTTGGGCGACGCGGTTTGAGGAATCCGAGACCACGACAGGCGGCGGCAAAGGGGCCGGGCCGCAGCCAACCGTCACCGAATACAGTTACTCAGTCAGTATGGCGCTGGCCGTCTGCGAGGGTGAAATTACCCGGATAGGTCGGGTTTGGGCCGATGGCGTAGAGGTATCGCCGGATTCTCTGAACATGCGCGTCTACCGTGGCACCCGTGTGCAACAGCCCGACCCAAAGATCATGGCAGTTGAAGGCACTGGAAACGCCCCGGCGTATCGCGGGATTGCATACGTTGTCCTCGAGGACCTCGCCCTTGGCCAATTTGGCAACCGTGTGCCGCAACTCACGTTTGAAGTTATGCGCCCGTCAGAGCCTGACGAGCCGCGCGAGCGGGCCGATATCGCCCGTCAGGTGCGTGCCGTTGCGATGATTCCCGGCACCGGTGAGTACTCATTGTCCGAAACCCCGGTCTATCTGTCAGCGGAATACGGCGAGCAGGTCGCGATCAATGAAAATACGCCCTCTGGTCATACCGATTATACCACCTCTGTCACTGCCTTGGCCGAGGAATTGCCAGCGTGCAAATCAGTATCGCTGGTGGTCTCATGGTTTGGCTCGGACCTGCGTTGCGCCGATTGCGACATCGCCCCCAAGGTTGAACAGAAGACCGCCGAAGGTGACCCAATCATCTGGTCAGTTGCCGGAGAAACGCGCGGCGGTGCTGGCGTGGTTCCGCTGGCTGAGGGACGGCCGGTTTATGGCGGGACTCCCGCAGACGCATCGGTGATCGAGGCAATCCAGGATCTGAATGCCCGTGGCATGCAGCCGATGTTCTACCCATTCATCTTGATGGAGCAAATGCCGGGCAATGGATTGCAGGATCCCTGGTCAGACGCATCATCTCAGGCCAAGTTGCCATGGCGAGGTCGCATTACATTGTCAGACGCGCCGGGGCGGGCCGGCAGCTCTGATGGGACATCCAATGCGGTTGACGAGGTGGCGGCATTCATGGGGGATGCGCAAACGTCTGATTTCGCGATCACGAATGGGCAGGTGACATACTCTGGTCCGGCAGAGTGGCGGTATCGCCGATTCATTCTGCATTATGCGCACCTATGCGCAGCTGCAGGGGGTGTTTCTGCCTTTTGCATTGGATCGGAAATGGTTGCGTTGACGCAAATCAGGGGGCCGTCCAACAGTTTCCCAGCTGTCGATGCGCTGCGGACACTTGCGGCAGAGTGTCGTACAATTCTTGGACCTGATTGCAAGATCAGCTATGCGGCAGATTGGTCGGAATATCACGGCTATCAACCAGCAGGCACGAGTAACAAGTTTTTTCACCTAGATCCGCTCTGGGCAGATCCGAATATCGATTTCATTGGAATCGATAACTATATGCCGCTGTCCGATTGGCGTGATGGCGAAACCCATGCCGATGCGGGGTGGGGTTCGATTTACAATCTTGACTACCTGCAATCCAATGTCGCCGGTGGAGAGGGATATGACTGGTTCTACCATTCACCCGAGGCCCGTGACGCCCAGATACGCACTCCCATTACCGATGGTGATGGGGAACCATGGGTCTGGCGCTACAAGGACCTGAAAGGATGGTGGTCAAACACGCACCACAACAGGATCGGAGGTCAGCGACAGTCAGCACCAACCGCGTGGTTGCCAAAATCAAAACCGTTCTGGTTTACCGAATTTGGATGCGCTGCAATTGATAAGGGCACGAACCAACCCAACAAGTTTCTTGACCCGAAATCTTCGGAATCGCTGCTGCCCTACTACTCCAACGGTATGCGGGACGACTTCATGCAGATGCAGTATCTGCGGGCTATTTACGGACACTTCGCTGTAGGGGCGAACAATCCCTACACCGATGTCGAATACCAGGGGCGTATGCTGGACATGTCGCGTGCCCATGTCTGGGCATGGGATGCACGCCCATTTCCGTTCTTTCCTGCAAATGCGCCACTCTGGTCGGATGGGGACAATTATGCGCGTGGACATTGGTTGAACGGGCGCACCTCATCGCGCACCTTGGCCAGCGTCGTTGCAGAGGTGTGTTTACGGGCCGGTGTAACCCGGTTTGATGTCAGTCGCCTGTATGGTCTTGTCAGAGGTTATTGCGTGTCAGACGTGGGCAGCGGTCGATCCGCACTGCAGCCGCTGATGTTGGCCTTTGGGTTGGAGGCGGTTGAACGGGATGGCTTACTGACATTTACAAACCGCGATGGCATTGCGCGACACGTAATTGAACAGGACAGCTTGGCGATTGATCCCGAAAAGGACACATCTGTAATTCACACCCGTGCGCCTGCCGCCGAAATCTCGGGGCGGATCCAACTTGGATACATTGATGCCGAAGCGGACTACGAGGTTGCTGTCACGGAAACGGTTCACCCCGATGACCAGACCTTTGCCGTTTCGCGGACTGAGTTTTCGATGGCCCTTACAAGGGCCGAAGGTGCGCGCATTGCGTCACGCTGGACCCATGAAGCTCGGGTCGCCAAGGACAGTGCGACATTTGCATTGCCACCATCGCATCTCGCGTTGGGCGCGGGTGATGTTGTTGATCTTCGCGACGCTGGCCACCAGGGGATCTACCGGATTGACCGGATTGAGGACTCGGGCCTGCGTTTGGCGGAGGCTACGCGGATTGACCCCGAAATCTACCTGCCGCAACCGCAATTGGAAGAAGGCGCACGTCTTAAGCCATTTGTGGCGCCAACGCCGGTTGAGGCTTTGTTCATGGATTTGCCACTCTTGACCGGGGATGAAGTCCCGCATGAGCCGCATCTTGCGCTTGCCGCGCGACCATGGCCGGGTGGTGTGGCGCTTTATTCGTCACCGCAAGACAACAATTACATCCTGCAAGATGTGCAACGCTACCGCAGTATTGTTGGCGAAACCGAAACCGTGCTTTCGGCTGGGCCTACCGGCATCTGG
Organism: uncultured Paracoccaceae bacterium; assembly: GCA_947502145.1. Lineage (GTDB taxonomy): Bacteria > Pseudomonadota > Alphaproteobacteria > Rhodobacterales > Rhodobacteraceae > CANMYO01. The sequence continues at coordinate 332,568 of CANMYO010000002.1, forward strand.
GACAGACAAAAGTTGCAGGTCAAACTGGTCGTCGGGGCACTCAGTTCGGTCACTGCGGAGGCGCTCTTCGCTGGTGCAAATACCTTGGCAATCGGAGACGGTACGCCAGACAATTGGGAAATTGTGCAGTTTGCAAGCGCAGTGCCAGTCGATACGCGAACATATGAGTTGGGTGATTTTCTGAGAGGGCAGGCCGGCAGCGATGCCCTGATGCCAGACCAGTGGCCAATAGGGTCAAAGGTTGTTTTGTTGAATGGCAGGCCAGAGCAGATCACGATCCCGACGGCATCACGCGGGAACCCGCGCCATTTCCGCTATGGTCCAGTGAAGCGGCCCGTCAATGACCGAAGTTACCGCCACCGGGTGTTTGCATTCAAAGGCAACGGTTATCGACCTTACCCGGTTGCACACCTGAAAGCCGTTGAGAACGCCGGAGCCTATGCTGTGAACTGGATCAGGCGCACGCGCATAGATGGCGACCTCTGGGGGGCGATAGATGTTCCGTTAGGAGAAGACGCCGAACTTTACGTGGTGCAAGTGAAACAAGGAAACACCATCGTGAGAGAGGTCAACCGTTCATCTCCAAACTGGACATATAGCGCAGGCGCGCGCGCCGCAGATGTTGGAAATGCAGCGTTTGTCATTGCGGTTGCGCAAGTATCGGCGCGCTATGGGACCGGTCCATTTCACGAAATAGCGGTCGGAGAAGATTGATGCGGCCGATTTACCCCGGTGATTTGCAGGATGCCTCTCGGGCGATGTTAACTGTTGGCGCGCCAAATCGTGAGGGCGTTGCCTTGTCAATCATCAAGCGGGCGCAAATTGCAGATCGCTACCGAAAACGTTTTTCGCGTCCACATCCAAGATTTGGCCCTGGAACAATATCGGCAGCTGCGCGCTCATTCCCTCTTGCACCCGTCCCACGGTCCTGTGACCAGTCTTACTTGGCATGTATGCGCACTTTTCTGTCCTGCCTTGCCGGCACTAAGGAACATAACGCATCGTGATTCCGACGATCACGGGTTTGCGCTTGGTTATGGCGTCATATGTATTGTACAACGGCCATAAGCAAAGGAGGCCCGAATTATGGCCGAAGTTCAGTCAAATCTGCACGAAGTCGATCCAGTCTGGCAGCGGATATGCGACGAAGGTCGCGAGGGCGTTGCCCGGGAACCTCTTATTGGGGCGTTGTTTCATGATGGGGTGCTGCAGCACCACAGCTTTGACAAGGCGCTGGGCTATCGCATTGCGATGAAGCTGGCCTCGACTGAAATGTCGGGACAGACGATCAGCGATATAGCGCAAAATGCCTATAAATCTGATCCAAAAATCGCTCAGGACGCACGTGCTGATCTGGTTGCGACATATGACCGGGATCCAGCTTGCACACGCTTCATTCAGCCCCTCCTGTATTTCAAGGGTTTTCAAGCAGTGCAGGCATATCGCTTGGGACATTGGCTCCTGTCCGAGGGCAAGACTGACTTGGCATATTTCATTCAGATGCGGGTGTCAGAAGTATTTGGCGTCGATATTCACCCCGCTGCGAAGATCGGCAAGGGGATCATGATTGATCACGCCCATTCGATCGTCATCGGTAGCACAGCAGTTGTCGGCGACAACGTTTCGATGCTGCATTCAGTGACTCTGGGTGGGACTGGTAAGGAAGAAGAAATCCGGCATCCAACAATCGGCGATGGTGTCTTGATCGGAGCGGGGGCGAAGGTGCTCGGCAATATCAAGATTGGCCATTGCAGCCGAATTGCTGCGGGTTCCGTCGTTCTCAAGGAAGTTCCGCCAATGAAGACCGTCGCCGGTGTCCCTGCGAAGATCGTTGGTGAAGCAGGCTGCGCGCAGCCTTCGACCCGGATGGATCAGGTTTTCAAAGACGTTCTTTAAGGTGTAGATCAAACAAGTAAGGGCGCCGAAAAATGCCCGGCGCCCCCAAGTTTTTGTTGATTTGCCCCGCGATCAGGCAAGCATTGTCATTGGGTTCTCAAGGTTTTCCTTGATCGCATTCAACAGGTTGGCCCCCAAGGCACCGTCAATCACCCGGTGGTCAACGGACAGTGTCGTAGACATAACTATGCCAACCTTGATTTCACCATCATCACCAATGACCGGCTTTTTCACGCCAGCGCCTACGGCGAGGATCGCCGCATGTGGAGGGTTGATGATTGCATCAAAGTTGTCGATTCCAAACATCCCGAGGTTCGAGATGGCAAAGCTGCCGCCCTGATATTCATGGGGCGCCAATTTGCGATCGCGCGCGCGGGACGCAAGATCCTTCATTTCAGCGGAGAGAGCTGAGAGTGATTTCATGTCCGCATCTTGCAATACCGGTGTGAACAAGCCGCCTTCGATCGCGACCGCGACAGCCACATCAGACTTGTCGAACTGCAATGTCCGATCCCCGGCCCAGACAGCGTTGGCCTCTGGCACCTGCTGAAGCGCGAGGGCGCAGGCCTTGATGATAAAGTCATTCACCGAAAGCTTGATACCGCGTGGTTCAAGTTGCTTGTTCAGTTGGCTGCGGAATTTTATCAGCGCGTCGAGTTCTATATCACGCCGCAGATAGAAGTGGGGAACTGACTGCTTGGCTTCTGTGAGGCGCGCGGCAATTGTCTTGCGCATCCCATCAAGCTTGACCTCTTCGAATGGACGCCCTTCGTAGGTCTTGAGAACAACATCGGTTGCAGGGCCTGCGGCCATCGCGGCAGGTGCTGCCGTCTGTTCTACCGCAGCCGCTTTGGTTGGTTTTGCGCCGGGCTGCGCATTTTCGACATCGGTTTTCACAATGCGTCCGTGCGGTCCGGTCCCGCTGATCTGGCTCAGATCCAAGCCTTTGTCGGCTGCAATGCGGCGGGCGAGGGGTGAGGCAAAAACACGTTCGCCGTCCTTTGCAGGGGCCGCAGCGGGGGCTGCAGGTGCCGCTTCATTCGATGACGTGCCCGCGGCAGGCGCTTCTGCGGGGGACGCCTCCGCTGGCGCGGCTTTCGCGGTCGTATCGCCAATATCATCAGCGCTTTCGCCATCCTCAAGCAGGATCGCGATAACGTCGTTCACTTTCACGCCTTCTGTGCCGTCGGTAACGACAATCTTGCCAATCGTACCTTCGTCGACTGCCTCAAATTCCATCGTTGCCTTATCGGTTTCGATTTCGGCCATGACATCACCAGAGGCAACCGTGTCACCCTCTTTGACCAGCCATTTGGCCAACGTGCCTTCTTCCATAGTGGGTGACAGGGCAGGCATGAGAATTTCTGTGGGCATTACTTGATCTCCTCGACGTGGACACGGTCGAAGGGCGGTTTCAAGTCCGTCCCATGCCGTGCTGTCAGAATGTCGGCCAATTGCGTGCCGACCCATTTCTTTCGTTCAGCCTCACTTGCGTCAACGCCGCAGGTTTCATCCAGCAGTTCGCGCGACAAGACAAAGCGATACTTGGTGTCACCATCCTTGGCGGTGAACATGATCTCTTTTCCATCATCGCGCATGCAAAGCGGGCTGTGCTTCATTACAGTGCTGCCTTACCGGTAAGTCACTTTTTTACAGGCTTCGACCACTTCATCTGTCGTGATCAGCGCATGTTTTTCGAGGTTTGCAGCATATGGCATCGGTACGTCTTTGCCGGTACAGGTGATGACCGGCGCGTCGAGGTAGTCAAACGCCTCTTGCATGATCACGTTGCTGATGTAACCGCCGACTGACCCCTGCGGCCATCCTTCCTCGACTGTCACGCATCGGTTGGTTTTGCGCACGGATTCGAGAATTGTGGCGGTATCCATCGGGCGCAAACTGCGCAGGTTGATCACTTCGGCATTCACACCGTCTTCGGCCAGCCTTTCAGCGGCCTCCAGCGCATATGTCATGCCAATGCCAAAGGAAACGATGGTGACATCGTCACCGCCACGTTCGATCTTTGCCTTGCCAAGTGGAATTGTGAAATCATCCATGACGGGTACGTCAAAAGACCGGCCATAAAGGATCTCATTTTCAAGAAAGATCACCGGATTGTTGTCGCGGATCGCTGTCTTGAGCAGCCCTTTTGCGTCAGACGCTGAATAGGGCATCACAACTTTTAGCCCGGGAACCTGCATATACCAGGCCGCATAGTCTTGCGAGTGTTGCGCACCCACACGGGCAGCGGCACCGTTCGGCCCCCGGAACACCATCGGTGCACCCATTTGGCCGCCAGACATATACAGGGTCTTGGCGGCGGAATTGATAATGTGATCAATACCTTGCATGGCGAAGTTAAAAGTCATGAACTCGACAATCGGACGCAAGCCGCCAAAGGCAGCGCCAACCCCGATCCCGGCAAAACCGTGTTCCGTGATGGGGGTGTCAATCACGCGCTTTGCGCCAAATTCGTCAAGCAGGCCCTGAGAAATCTTATAGGCCCCTTGATATTCAGCGACCTCTTCACCCATCAAGAAGACATTGTCGTCACGCCGCATCTCCTCGGCCATTGCATCGCGAAGGGCCTCCCGAACGGTTGTAGATTTTACTTCCGTTCCATCCGGCCAATCAGGTGTCGCATCAACAGGCGCGGCAGCTGGCGCATCCGCAACAGCAGGGGATGCGGCAGCCGGGGCAGGTGCCTCCGTTTTCGGCGCAGGTGCGGCCCCTGCTTCGGGGACCTCTTCGCCTTCCTCGACAAGAATCGCAATCGCGGTATTTACCGCGACACCCTCGGTGCCGTCTGCAATCAGGATCTTGCCGATGACGCCTTCGTCTACGGCCTCGAACTCCATTGTTGCCTTGTCGGTCTCAATCTCTGCGAGAATATCGCCTGAGGCGACGGTATCGCCTTCTTTGACGAGCCATTTGGCCAATGTGCCCTCTTCCATCGTGGGGGAGAGTGCGGGCATGAGAATTTCAGTTGCCATGATTTACACCTCCTCTTTCGTGTAGATGTCGGTCCACAGTTCTTCCAAGGCAGGTTCCGGGCTTTCCTTGGAGAATTCGGCGGCCTCGTTGACGATGGCTTTGATTTCCTTGTCGATGTTCTTCAAATCATCCTCGCTTGCATGTTTGCCGGTCAGCAACATGCTGCGGATCTGCTCAATCGGGTCGCGTTCTTCGCGCATCTTCTGCACTTCTTCGCGGGTGCGGTACTTCGCTGGGTCAGACATGGAGTGCCCGCGATATCTGTAGGTCTTGACCTCAAGAATGTAGGGCCCTTTTCCTGCGCGGCAGTGCGCAACAGCACGTTCGCCGGCTTCTTTCACAGCCAGAACGCTCATCCCATCGACTTCCTCGCCCGGTATGCCATAAGCCGCACCGCGCTCCCAAAGAGAAGGCGACTTTGTAGACCGCTTGACACTTGTACCCATGGCATACTGGTTGTTTTCAATCACAAAGACGACGGGAAGATCCCAAAGCTCTGCCATATTGTAAGTTTCGTAGACCTGCCCCTGGTTGGCTGCCCCGTCACCAAAGTAGGTGAAAGTGACGCGATCATTGCCAAGATACTTGTCTGCAAAAGCAAGACCCGCACCCAGCGGAACCTGAGCTGCAACGATGCCGTGGCCACCATAGAAATGTTTCTCTTTTGAGAACATGTGCATAGAGCCGCCTTTGCCTTTGGAAAAGCCGCCCTCGCGCCCCGTCAATTCGGCCATGATGCCCTTTGGGTCCATACCGCAGGCAAGCATGTGTCCGTGGTCGCGGTAGGATGTGATGCGCTTGTCACCTTCTTCAGCTGCAGCTTCCAGACCGACAACAACGGCCTCTTGCCCGATGTAAAGGTGGCAGAAACCACCGATCAGCCCCATTCCGTATAACTGACCGGCTTTTTCTTCGAACCGTCGGATCAGTAGCATTTCACGGTAATGTCCCAGCAGTTCCTCAGCCGAGACATTGGGTTTAGCAGCCGCTTTCTTCGGTGGCATCAATATCCTCCCAGATCAAAAGATAGTTTAGCGTTAAACTATCGATACAGCATAGCCGCGCCCAATGCGAGACGCAATGTGCTCTGGGTTAGTCATCTCAAGAATAGCCGAATTGCAGTTAGCGGATAACAATTTCGTCCGCACGGATCAGACCAAGTACGTCACGCGCCTGTTCATCCAAGAGGTCGAGATCAAGAAACTGATCGGACAACCGTGTGGTCAGATTCTCCATACGCGCGACATCTTGTTGCAGAATGACCAATTCCGCAGTGAGCGCGCGCGCTTCCGCATTCACTTCTGCACGTTTGAAAACGCCATAGTCACCCTGCACCGCAGCAAAGGTGAAATAGAGGCTCAGCATCAGGGCCCCGGAGAAATAGAGAAGTGCGCCCATCGGCGGACGGTTTCGTCTGGTCATTTTCTGCCTCGATACATCTCTGCCGGATGCCTTGCGGCAGAATCGCACAAACGAATCGCGATGGGAATCCCTTATTTACATACGAGACGACAATTCTTGCGTTAGCCCGCAATGGACGCCGCATAGATGTCATCAATCGTGCCGGCGAGCATGGCGTTAAATTCTTCATCACTTTGCTGCGCGGACAATCCTTCGGTCAACGCGCGCGAAAAGCTGGCAATGACGCCGTTGTTCTTCGCCAGCCGCGCATTCGCTTCTGCCCGGCTATAACCGCCTGACAATGCGACGACGCGCATGACTTTGGGATGGTCCACCAGCGCCTGGTATTGGTTGGGAGTTTCGGGAAGTGTCAGTTTGAGCATGATTTCCTGGCCCTCTGGCAATGTGTCCAGATGGGCGAGGATCCGTTCTTTCAACATATCTTCAGCCGCGGCCTTGTCGGCGATGGAAATCGTGATTTCCGGTTCGAGAATCGGGACCAGACCCTTTGCAAGGACCTGTCGACCAACATCAAACTGCTGGGCAACGATCGCTTCGATCCCGTCGGGGTTAGCCCCCGAGATGACAGAGCGTTCCTTTGTCCCAAATATCCCATTACCCACTGCGCGGTCCAGAAGGGCGTCAAGGCCCGGAATTGGCTTAAGCAACTGAACATCATCAGCCTGGGGGGCGAGGCCCTTGTCGATCTTCAGGAATGGTACGCTGCGGCGCTTTTCCCAAAGGTACTTTGCAGCAGGTATGTCGCCAAACTTGCGATCCATCGTCATTTCGAACAGGATTGCGCCAACGACCTTATCGCCGGTGAAGGCGGGGGCATCAACGATACGCGCCCGCATCCCATGGATCAGATCAAACATTTCCGCGTCGCTGTTGAACGCATTCTCTGGAACACCGTATTGTGCCAGCGCTTTCGGAGTTGACCCACCGCTTTGATCAAGTGCCGCAATAAAGCCGTTACCTGCCCGAACTTGCGCTGCCATTTCCTGATGCACTGTCACTCTCCGCTATGCTGTATTTCCCCTGTCCTAGGGGAGCCTTCGCAGAGGTTCAATTCTGATGGCGCTAACAGGGGTATATTTAACTTTTGAGTGCTGCAACACCGGGCAGATCTTTGCCTTCCATCCATTCCAGGAACGCCCCGCCAGCTGTCGAAATATAGGTAAAGTCGTCAGCGGCACCGGCCTTGTTCAGCGCTGCAACGGTGTCACCGCCCCCTGCGACTGAGATCAAAGCGCCGGATTTTGACAGGGTGGCCGCCTTGGCGGCGGCCGCATTTGTTGCGGTGTCAAAGGGCTCGATCTCAAAAGCGCCAAGCGGACCGTTCCACACAAGGGTTCTGCTGGCTTCAAAGGCCGCGCTGATGGCCGCGACAGCATCCGGTCCAGCATCCAGGATCATCGAATCTGCAGGTACGTTTGCGGCAGCAACCGTTTGCGCATCGGCACCGGCCTTGAATTCGCGCGCAACAACCACGTCGTTGGGCAACAATATCTTGCAACCTGCGGCATCTGCTTTTGATGCAATTTCGCGAGCTGTGTCGACCAGATCGTGTTCACATAACGATTTGCCAACGTCGATTCCCTGGGCGGCAAGAAATGTGTTTGCCATGCCCCCGCCAATCACAAGCGTGTCGACCTTTTCGACAAGGTTGCCGAGCAGATCAAGCTTTGTTGACACCTTGGCACCGCCGACGACCGCAACAACGGGCCGTTGCGGTGTCTCAAGCGCCTTTTCCAGAGCGCCAAGTTCTTCCTGCATCAATCGGCCCGCACAGGCTGGCAGGAGGCGTGCAATCGCTTCCGTGCTTGCATGGGCCCGGTGCGCTGCTGAAAACGCGTCGTTGCAATAGATGTCGGCAAGTGACGCCAGCCGCTTGGCAAATGCAATATCGTTCTGTTCTTCGCCAGGATTGAACCGCAGGTTCTCTAGAAGCAGAACTTCATCATCGTCCATTTCTGACAAAGCCTCAGCATAGTCAGAATCCGCGAACGAGACCGGCACCTCTAGAACATCTGCGACAGTTTGGGCGATGTGCACCAGCGACAATTCTGGCACTACCTGACCTTTGGGGCGACCGAAGTGAGCCATCAGGATGACCTTGCCGCCGGCCTCCTGGATGTCGTCGACAGTTGGGATCAACCGTTCGATGCGGGTGGTGTCGGTGACGACACCATCTTCGACCGGCACGTTGATATCTACCCGCACCAAGACGCGCTTGCCGTCCAGTTCCATGTCGTCGAGTGTTTTCCAGCCCATTGGGGGTCTCCCGCTGCGTTTCCGTTGTGGGTGAGATGCGGCAAGGAACGGCAGAGGTCAACAGCGCCTGCTTGGCAATTCGGTCGTCCCACCATATGTCTTGCCTCAAACCAGACCAAGGAGAACGGCATGGCCGACATCAAAGACCCCGAAAATACGATCATCATGACCCTGAAAGACGGTGACGTCACCATTCAGCTTTTGCCGGATGTCGCACCAAAGCATGTTGAGCGCATGAAAGAGCTGGCACGCGCGGGGAAATACGACAACGTGGCCTTTCACCGGGTGATTGATGGTTTCATGGCGCAGACTGGCGATGTCGAACACGCGAATATGGAAAACAACTACAACCCGGGCCGTGCGGGCACCGGCGGTTCTGACCTTGGCGACCTGCCTGCAGAGTTTTCCAAAGTTCCACATGCCCGCGGGTCACTCGGCGCAGCGCGGTCAGCGAACCCGAACTCGGCGAACAGCCAGTTCTTCATCAATTTCAAGGATAACGATTTCCTCAATGGGCAATACACCGTCTATGGGCAGGTGATTTCCGGCATGGAGCACGTCGATGCAATCACAAAGGGCGAGCCGCCCGCGAACCCCGATCGCATGATTAGCGTCAAGGTGGCAGCTGATGTTTAAATTGGCCGCGGCATTTGCCGTCGTTGGAACTTCAGCCCTGGCAACGGGTCTTGAAGTTGATATTGCCGGCGTTGCAAACGGGACGGTGACGATAGATCTTTTCGAGGATGTTGCACCGCTGCACGTAAAGCAAATCACTGCAATTGCGGCTGATGGACAATATGATGGCGTGGTCTTCCACCGTGTCATCGAAGGGTTCATGGCGCAAACCGGCGATGTCGAAAACGGACGGGCAGACGGCGATCTGAGCCGGGCCGGGACGGGCGGATCAGACCTGCCTGATATTCCGGCGGAGTTTTCTGACTTGAGTTTTGACCGTGGTGTCGTTGGAATGGCGCGCGCCCAGAACCCAAACTCTGCCAATAGCCAGTTCTTTATCATGTTCGAGCCGGGGCCCTTTCTTGATGGTCAGTACACCATCGTGGGTGAGGTCATCGACGGAATGGATGTGGTCGATCAGATCAAGCTGGGTGAGGGGCCAAACGGGGCCGTTCAAGGCGATCCTGATGTCATGACAGCGGTGCGTGTCACCGAATAGGATCTTGATCAGCCCCCTCACGTCTGCGCGAGGGGGCTGGTGTCTGTGAGCGCTTCCGCGCAGGCTATCGCAAATGTCACTTTGACTGGAGTATTGCGATGCGCTTCTTGCCGATTGTCCTTGCGGCCTGCCTTGCCGCCTCCCCTGCCGCTGCCAACCCGGATGTCTGGGTGCACGAATGGCCGAACACGGATTTTGACAAGACCAGCGTGTCGGACTGGGGGGAAATCCTGTCGGGAGGCCCGCCAAAGGACGGGATCCCAGCGCTTTCAGATCCGGTTTTCACCTCGGTTGCGGACGAAGCGAGGCTGCAGGCCAGAGAGCCGGTGATCACCTTAGAGGTGGCTGGCGAAACACCTCGGGCTTATCCGATCCGTTATCTAACCTGGCATGAAATCGTAAATGACACCGTCGGCGGAATCCCCGTTGCGGTTACGTTTTGCCCTTTGTGCAATTCTGGTATCACGTTTGATCGGCGCACCGCTGCTGGCGTGCTCGATTTCGGCGTGTCAGGCAAATTGCGAAATTCGGACATGGTCATGTTCGACCGGCAAACCGAAAGCTGGTGGCAGCAAGCCATCGGCGAGGCGATTGTTGGCGACCTGACCGGAACCGAGCTCGACACCCTGCCAAGCTGGATGGAAAGTTGGCAGGCCTTTTCGACGCGAAATCCAGACGGTCTTGTCATGGCGCAACCGAACTTCTCGCGCCGTTACGGCACGAACCCCTATGTACAATACGACAGCTCACAACGCCCATTTCTGTATTCGGGTGAGATGCCGCCCCATGACATCCCTGCGCTTGCCAGGGTTGTACGTGTGGGTGATCGCGCCTGGCCACTGACACGTCTGGCCGAGGAAGGCGAAGTGTCAGAAGCAGGCGTGGTGATCTCATGGACTGAAGGACAGGCCTCTGCCCTGGACAGCAGTCGCATTGCCGGTGGCCGAGAGGTCGGCAATGTTCGTGTGCGGAATGCCGCGGGTGAAGATCTTGCGCATGACGTCATGTTTGCCTTCGCCTTTCATGCGTTCTGGCCTGACGGGACGTGGATGCTACCAAATTGAGCGACCCTGTCGGGTCGCACTTCATCTTTGGACGAAAGACGCCAGTGGCGGCCCTTATGCCCTGACCGGGTCTAGGTGCCGCAGAAGGTGCGGGTCACGGCTTCCGCTTGCGTTGGTGAGCGCGCATAGGCCGCACCCGTGTCGTTCAGCGGGTCAAATGGTGCGGTGACAACTGCAAGCATCTCGTGAAACTTGCTGAAATCTCCCGCTAGAGCAGCGACAATGACCGCTTCGATCTGATGATTGCGGGGAATGACCTGCGGATTCGCCTGCGACATGATGGCGGCAAAACCATTGTCACGCCGGGCGATCCAGCGTTTCTCCCATCGCGAGAATGCGTCACGATCCGCGAATTGATCAGGCGCATCGGTTGTCGAAAGGCTGGCAAAAGTATTTGTAAAATCTGAACCTCCCTGCGCCATTTGCACCAGCAGATCCTCGATTAACGCATCATCATCTTCTCTCGGGTCAGTGAGGCCAAGTTTCGCAGCAAAGACCTTGCGCCATGCGGTCTTATAGGCGTCAGAAAATCGGTTGACGCTTTCGGTGAAGATTTCGATTGCCGCCTCTTGATCGGGCATCAGGGGGATGAGCGACGTGGCAAACTGCGCACAGTTCCACGCGGCGATGGCTGGCTGGTTTGCATAGGCATAACGCCCCATCTGGTCGATTGAGCTAAAGACCTTTCCGGGGACATAGGTGTCCATGAATGCACAGGGGCCGTAATCAATGGTTTCGCCCGCAACGCTGCAATTGTCGGTATTCATCACACCATGGATGAAACCCAATCCCATCCACTGCGCGACAAGTGACGCTTGCCGTATGACGACCCCGTCCAGCAGGTCCGTGGGATCTTTCGCCTCTGGAAAGTGTCGATCGATGGTAAGGGTCTGCAGGGCATTCAATGCGTCACGGTCGCCGCGCGCCGCATGGATCTGGAAGGTACCAACGCGAATGTGGCTTTGCGCGATCCGGGTCAGAATCGCGCCAGGTTGCGGTGTTTCACGATAGACCAGATCACCCGTCATCACCGCGGCGAGCGAGCGGGTTGTTGGCACACCCAAAGCTTGCATCGCCTCTGACACAATGTATTCGCGCAAGACCGGTCCCAACGCCGAACGCCCATCGCCAGAACGCGAGAAAGGCGTTTGCCCTGACCCTTTCAACTGAATGTCCCGCCGGATTCCATCAGTGCCTACAACTTCGCCCAGCAGAATAGCGCGCCCATCGCCAAGCTGTGGGTTCCATTGCCCAAATTGGTGACCGGCATAAAGTTGAGCCAGTGGGTCCGCCCCATCTGGAACAGTATTGCCGGCAAAAACCTCCGTCGCGCCTTCGCTTTCGACCCAGTCTAGATCAATGCCCAACACTGCGGCGAGTGCCGTATTGACGACAATTTTCGAAGGAGCCGAAACCGGCACCGGTGCAAGCCGGGCAAACATCCGCGGGGGCAGTTTCGCGAAACTGTTGTCAAATTCGATACCCATCACAGGACGTCAGTCAAAACGACATGATCGTCTGTCGGCTTAAAGCCAGTGCGTTTGCAAAATGCCTTTGCGCCTTCATTTGTCTGATCGAGTTTGACATGCATGGCGCGCAGTCCCGCCTGGCGCAGAGAAACCGCAATGGCATGCATCACTTCGGTGCCTATGCCCCGGTTGCGCACGGATTGACGAATGTAGATCTCGTTCAACCATCCAACCATACCGCCGTGGGACACGGACCATCCAAAGGACACCATCACGTAGCCCAGCGGCGCCCGCTGCGGACCAATAATCCAGACGGCCCCCAGTGGTGAACCCGTCAGGAGGGGGTCCAACACGTCGTCGCGATGGGCGTCATCGTAGCGCAGGTTGGATTCCTGATGGTAACGGGACATGAGCGACAGGACCTGTGATCTGTGCTCTGGGCCTGCAAGTGTGATCGCGGTGGTCATGGCAAGCGCCCTTTGTGGTCAGAGTTTGCTGGGTCATCTACCAATCGGCCATGAGATGCGAGGTCTAAAGCCGTGCCAGCCGTTCGGTCAACAGATCATAGAACCCTGCAGCATCCATGTCGCCCATGAACAGGGCATTGGCCGGCCGGTCTGTCACGCGCCACCAGTCAGCGACCGTCATGCCCTTCGTAAGCTCTGATACGGTCTCAATCTCAACGTTTACGTGGCGTCCGGTGAACAGGTCTGGCTTGATAAGGTAGGCGGTCACACAGGGGTCGTGCAGCGGTGCCCCCTCTGATCCATACTTCTCTTTGTCGAAGCGTTCGAAAAAATCAGTCCACGCCGCAACCATGTCCCCAACCTGTGTGCCAAGATCACGAAAGGCAGCGACGCGTGGGGCCGTTGTAAGCGCCTTGTGCGTAACATCCAGCGGCATGACGACAATCGGAACGCCAGATTTGAAGACAATTTCGGCAGCCTCGGGATCGACGTAGATATTGAATTCTGCCGCTGGCGTGATGTTACCAGCCTCAAAATAGGCGCCACCCATCAGAATAATTTCCTGCACCTTATCAACGATATCAGGGGCCTTTTCGAAGGCCGTCGCGATATTGGTCAATGGGCCAAGCGGGCAAAGCGTGACAGTTCCAGCTGGCTCGGATCGCAGGGTTTCTATGATAAAATCAATACCATGCTGATCCTGCAGGGGCATGGTTGGGTCCGCCATCTGTGGGCCATCCAACCCTGTTTTGCCATGGACATGTTCAGCGGTCACAAGGTCGCGCCGCAGCGGCCGGTCACATCCAGCAAATACCTTTATGTCCGGGCGTTTGGCCAATTCGCAAACAATCCGCGCATTCTTTTGCGTCAGCGCAAGTGGGACATTTCCAGCCACGGCAGTAATGCCAAGAACGTCAAGATCTTCTGGCGAGGCCAATGCAAGCAATATCGCAACGGCGTCATCCTGACCTGGATCCGTATCGATGATAATCTTGCGCGGTGCCATTTCGAGTCCTGTTCTTGTTACGTCAGTTCTGACCGCACTTCGCGCAAGGGGCAAGGGTTGGTCGATTGAATTGATAGCTGACCTGAGATCAGTCCGAGCCGTGCTAAACTCTGCCGTGACGCCTTAGCCGGTCGAAAAGCGCACCCGTCGCTTCATCACCCTGTTCCAATGCGAATATATAGGCATAGGTCAGCAGGTAACACTCCGTGTCCGTATCCGGGGCGAGATCAGCGGCGGTGGTGTACAGAGTGATGAGCCTGCTATGATCTCCGCGTTCGTGTGCGGTCATGATGTCGCGATCAAGCGTCATTTGCCTTCGCGATAGTTGTCGATCTTGGTGGCAATCCAATCGTGGAAACAATGGGTTGCGCCGTCCATGGCCGGGCTGAACCGACCACCATCGAACCCCGGCGCATGTCGTCCAGCCTGCAGGCCCTCAACAGCCCAAACGTCTTCGTCGAAAACGACTTTCCAACGTGCCGCGTTTTCCTTGCGCAGGTCCTCATCGGTGTTTGGAATAGCATAGAACAGATGGATCTGCTCGGTTGTCTGATCAAGCGCGTCTGGTTGCAGTACGATCGCAAAACTATGTTCACGTTGCGCGCCCAACAATACATTCGGATAGACCACGATGTATTCTGCGCCCGCATCCCAAAAGTCATCAAGCCCTTTGAAATCGGGGAATGTTTTTCCGGTATCACCGCGAAGTTGCTGATAGGCGGTGACACCTTGCCCCGAATAATGCCCGCGCTCGACAATGCTATAATGGTCTTCGAGGCGCGAATAACTATTCAGGCCGGGATGGACCCAAGGCAGGTGGTAGCTTTCGCAAAAGTTTTCGACCGCCAGTTTCCAGTTGGATTTGACTTGCAACGTCAGCTGGCTTTCTGTGCCGCCAGCAAACATCGGTTGGTCAAATTCGCCCCATCTTTCCAAGAGGTTGGCGTGAACCACTTCAAAGGGATCGGCGTTGCCGTCGATGTTGACGAAAACGGTATTGAACCAGACATGATGGCGCACTTCGACCAGGCCCAGGTCATCCTTGACGATAGCCTCGTGGGTGTTGTGACCGGCACCGCCGACATGCGGGGTTGAGACAAGCGCGCCCTTGGTTGAATAACACCAGGAGTGATAGGGGCAGCGAATGGCGCCTTCGATCTTGCGTGGTTCGTTCACGAGGATCATGCCGCGGTGCCGACAAACATTCTGAAACACCCGCACCGCGCCGTCGCGATCGCGTAAAAGCAACAACGGCAGCCCAAGGAATGTGATCGGTTTTGCATCGCCTGGTTCTGGCACCTCAGAAGTGACCGCCAGGCCGGCCCAGCTTGAAAACAGAATCGCGTGTTTTTCTTCTTCAAAAACAAGAGGATCGGTGTAGTGAGCGTTCGGGAGCCCATGCGCCGTTTCAAGATCACGGCGGGCCGCGGTGATGTCGGTGAGAGCTGCGTCATTTCCCATGTCGATACTCAACGTTGCGTATGCAATTGGGAATCACCTTAGCAGTCTGACCGGGCGAGATCAGGAGTGCGGGCGACTTGGCGCTGCATCACAGCGACGTTTTGGCAAGCGGCGGGTTGCCGTTTCGGAATGCTGTTGTCGGTCAATCCATGCCCATTTGAGCCCCTCGAATAGGTCCGGCCTTGGACCGCCGAAACATCGCGCACCTTCTGGCAGTGCGGCGCTCATTTTTCCACATCCGGGCGCTGTAGATAGCGGTCGCTCACGGCAGGACGCATGGTCCCCTCAGCACCGGCAGAACGCCGCGTGTGACGTCTAAAGGAGACACCGAAATGAACCGCAAGACACTCTTCATTGTTCCAATGGCCCTTATTTCATTGGCCGCAGCGCCAGTGCTGGCACAGGACGCGGCCATCGATGTCGATGCTGACGGGATGTACAGCTTCCCTGAGCTACAGGCCGCAATGGCTGAAATGACCGAAGAGACATTTGGCACTCTGGATGCAAATGGTGACGGTCTTTTGGATGCTGACGAGATCGCAGCAGCCACGGAAGCAGGCATCCTGCCTGCAATGGATGGCTAATCAGCGGGCATAGCCGCTGAGAGGTCAGCGCCCTTCGTGCCTCGCCCCAATCGGGCGCGGGGGGCTGCAAACCTACGATCCCGGCGGGGGCCTCCCACCCGCCGGGATCATTGTTTCAGCCGTGTGAAACCACACCGCGGGCGAGGGCGGCGACGCCGGTGCGCGCAACCTCTTGCAGTCCCAAGGGGCGCATAAGTTCGGCGAAGGCGTCGATCTTCTCAGGCGTACCGGTGATTTCAAAAACGAATGATTCCAACGTGCTATCGACCACATTGGCCCGGAAAATGTCGGCCAGACGGATCGCTTCAATCCGGAGATCACCCTTGCCTGCCACCTTAAAAAGGGCCAGTTCCCGTTCAACTGATGCGCCTTCGACCGTGAGATCGTGAACGTCGTGAACAGGCACGATCCGGCCCAGCTGCGCCTTGATCTGGTTGATCACCTGTGGCGTGCCGGAGGTGACGATGGTGATGCGCGAGAGATGACCTGTGTGATCGATCTCGGCTACGGTCAGGCTTTCGATATTGTAGCCACGGCCCGAGAATAACCCGATAACCCTTGCTAGAACCCCCGGTTCGTTTTCGACGATAACGGCCAATGTGTGGCGTTCGATGGCGTCCCCGAAGGTCGAACGAAGGTCATAGGCGGAGTGGCTGGTGGCGCCTTTTTTAATTTTTAGCGGTGACATTTTGCGTCCCTATTCTTCAATTTTTGAGGATGCACAACCCATGCACATCCTGACAACAACCTATGCAGACGTGAATCTGAATGCGCGTTTACCGTACGCTGCGTTCAGACCTTGCCGATGGGGTGTCGTTTTTTTCATTTATACCAAGACCGCACCGCCGGATTGAATTGCGTCTTTTGTTGACGCATCCCCCAACAGCATCTCGTTGTGCGGCTTGCCTGACGGGATCATCGGGAAGCAGTTTTCATGCTTTTCGACGAGGCAGTCAAAGATCACCGGGCCATCGTAGTTGATCATCTCCATGATCGCGTCATCCAGATCGGCAGGGTCGTCACAGAGGATGCCCTTGGCGCCAAAGGCCTCGGCCAGTTTCACAAAGTCGGGCAGGGCCTCTGACCAGGATTGGCTATAGCGTTCCCCATGCAAGAGCTCCTGCCACTGGCGCACCATGCCCAGACGTTCGTTGTTGAGGATGAACTGTTTCACCGGCAGACGGTATTGAACAGCGGTGCCCATTTCCTGCATGTTCATCAGCCAGGAGGCTTCGCCCGCGACGTTGATGACGAGGCTTTCAGGGTGAGCCATCTGCACGCCGATCGAAGAGGGGAAGCCGTAGCCCATCGTGCCCAGCCCGCCGGAGGTCATCCAGCGGTTTGGATCTTCAAAGCCAAGGTATTGCGCGGCCCACATCTGGTGCTGGCCAACCTCGGTACAGATATAGCGGTCATGGTCCTTGGTCAGCGCCTCAAGCCGGGCGAGGGCATATTGCGGTTTGATGACTTTGCCTTCTTGTTTGAAGGCAAGGCAGTCGACCTTGCGCCATTCGTTGATCTTGTCCCACCACTTGGCAAGGTTTTCCTTGTCGGTCTTGCGGCCACGGGATTTCCAGACGTTGATCAGATCTTCCAGCACATGGGCCACGTCACCCAGGATAGGCAGGTCGACATGAATGACCTTGTTGATTGACGAAGCGTCAATGTCGATATGGGCCTTTTTGGATTTCGGGCTGAAGTCCTCGATTCGTCCGGTGATCCGGTCGTCAAAGCGGGCACCGATGTTGATCATCAGGTCGCAGTCGTGCATCGCCATGTTGGCTTCGTAAAGACCATGCATGCCCAGCATGCCGACCCAATTGTCACCGGAGGCGGGATAAGCGCCAAGCCCCATCAGAGTCGAGGTGACCGGGAAGTTTGTCGCGGCAACAAGTTCCCGCAAAAGCTGAGACGCGGCCGGGCCGGAGTTGATCACACCGCCACCAGTATAGAAAATCGGGCGCTTTGCCTTTTCCATGGCCTTGGCAAGATCGGTGATCGTGTCGATGTCACCTTTCAGCTGTGGCTTGTAATGGCTCTTGCGTTTGGATTTTTCAGTATAGGTGCCAGAGGCAAACTGAACGTCTTTGGGAATGTCGATCAGGACCGGGCCGGGACGGCCTGACGTGGCAACATGAAACGCCTCGTGGATGACCCCGGCGAGTTCGTCGGTTTCCTTGACCAGCCAGTTGTGCTTGGTGCAGGGGCGGGTGATGCCAACAGTGTCGGCCTCTTGAAAGGCATCAGAGCCGATCATGAACGTTGGCACCTGGCCGGTCAGTACAATGATCGGAATGCTGTCCATCAGAGCATCGGTCAGCCCGGTCACAGCATTGGTGGCGCCGGGGCCGGAGGTGACCATGGCAACGCCGGGTTTGCCTGTCGAACGCGCGTATCCTTCAGCTGCATGCACCGCGCCCTGTTCATGGCGCACAAGGATGTGCTGGATGTGGTTTTGCTGAAAGATTTCGTCATAGATCGGCAGGACGGCGCCGCCGGGGTATCCAAAGACGACGTCCACGCCCTGGTCTACCAAGGCTTGAACCACCATTTTTGCGCCGGTCATTGTCTTGCTCATCGCTTCGTCCTTTTAAGCGTCAGTCATAAAAAAGCCCCCGAAGATTTCGGGGGCGCATGGGAACCTAAATGGGTTAACCGTTACCGGCCCATGCGCATTCTTCCTACGACTAGTACAATCTGTGTCATGGCGCGGACCCTAAGGAAGCACAAAAGGGGGGTCAACCGTGATTGTGGAGAAAATGTCGTGTGCGGGCAGATTTTCGCAACTTTCTTACGATGGCCGGATGTAGGCATATCGCGCTAGGGTGTGGCTGACGTAATGAGACGGGGGCAATATGGTCGAGGTTCGTCCACTGACGTATGAGGCACTGATGCCGCTGATCAAGCTGGATGTCCGGCCTGATCAGTCCGATATGGTTGCCCCCAACGCAATCACGATGGCGCAGTCGATATTTGAACATGGGTCAGAGATTTTTGGCATATTTGACGGGGACAAACCTGTCGGGTTGCTTGCGATCATTGATCTGACCCATCCGGAGGCGGATCTGGATCCGGGCGATGACCCTGATACAATCTATGTCTGGCGATTGATGGTTGATGCGGCCCATCAGCGCAAGGGCTTTGGGACGGCTGGCCTGGATCATGCCATGGCAATTGCCCGTGATCGGGGCAGGGCGCGGCTTGCGATTTCGGCCGTGCCTGACGACGGCAGCGCGATTCCGGTCTATGAGAAATACGGATTTCAGCGGACGGGACGAATTGTGGAAGGCGAGGTCGAACTGGCCTTCCCGCTGGCAGACGTCGGCTAGCGGTTGCCACCGGGCCGTGTGCGAAGCGTTTCCATCCGTTTCTTGCGGCGCTTTTCCTGATACATGCTTTTGTCCGCCGCGCGCATTAGATCGGCGCGGTTTTGTCCGTCTTGCGGATAACTGGCAAGGCCAAAGCTGACCCGGATCTGGTGAAACGTGCTCCGGGCCTCGATCGGGGCGTGCATGGCGGAGTTGATCCGTTCGACGACCTGGGCATCAGCGTCAGGATTGGCCATGTTGTCAACAAGCACGGCAAATTCATCGCCACCGATCCGGGCAATGATATCGGAGCTGCGCACGCAGCCCTTGAGCCGGTCTGCGACCTTTTGTAAGACGATGTCCCCGATATCATGACCCAGCGTGTCATTGATCGGTTTGAAATTATCAAGGTCAAGGTAAAGAACCGTCAGCCGGGTCGGGCGCAGCGCCGCGGCGGACAGGGCGCTTGCAAGGCAGGCGTTGAAATGGCGGCCATTGTGCAAACCTGTCAGGTCATCACGTGCCGCGAGATCCGTCAGTTTTTGCTGTTCGCGCGAGAGTTCTGACCGCAAGAAACGGTTCTGGACGCAATAGTAACCGACCACAAAACAGCTGCAGATATAGGTGACCACAAACACCATTGCCACGTTGACACCGGGGGCTGCGCTTGAGGAAAAGTCGGGCAGGGTGATCCACCCTTTGGCCAGGGCAATCCACTGAACTCCGGCGATGACGGGCAGAAACAGTGTGACCAGCAGACCAAAGCCGGTGCTGGCGAGGCAAAACGCCAGAATTGGAACAAGCAGCAACAAGGTGCTGGCAACCGACATCGGAAACCCGCCTGTGAGCAGAATGGCTCCGCCGACCGAGATTGAGCACACTCCCGCAAATAGGTGTCCGCCACCCCTTGGGCGGCCCTTGAGCAGCAGGGCAAGTGACGCGGCCAACCCGGCAACGATGACAATCTCAAGCGGGACAAAGATCGCCTTGGTGTGAGCGTCATAATAGGCAGATGGCAACAGCAGGCTGACAACAATGAGGCAGAGGACAATCAGCAACAGGCCAGCAACTGCACCCGTCAGAATCCTGACATTGTAATAGATATAGGGATTCTCGCCGTAGCGCTGAAACAATCGTGCGTCAGCGGCCTTCGCTAAGCTGAACAAGGCCATTCTCATTAACCACAATTCGGTGGCACAGCCCCATGCCAATCCCACCTTATTTCAGCTGCGTTAGCATTGGGGTGGTGGCGGGCTCAACGTCTGAACAACCCATGGGCGAAAATCCGCCAGAGCATTCCCGTGGGTTTATTCGCTGTCCAGCTTGTCTTGCGTCCGATTGTCAAAATCGCTGGCGGCGTGACGTTCGCGCAATTGTTCCTGTGGTTCGCCCCAGCCGCGGTTGACCATGCGGCCACGTTTGAAGGCGGGGCGGTTCATGACCAGATCGGCCCAACGCCGGACGTTTTGATAGGAGGCCGCATCAAGGAATGTGCCTGCATCGCCATAGATATTGCCACGCACCAGCGTGCCATACCATGGGGCGGTTGCAATGTCGGCAATGGTGTAAGCGCTGCCAGCCAGATAGGTGTTGTCCTCTAGCGCCTGATCCAGAACGTCAAGCTGGCGTTTGACCTCCATCGTGTATCGGTTGATCGCGTATTCGAACTTTTCCGGGGCATAGGCAAAGAAATGTCCAAAGCCGCCGCCAAGGAACGGGGCAGCGCCCTGAAGCCAGAACAGCCAGTTGAGCGTTTCGGTGCGCCCTTCGATATCGTCAGGCAGGAATGCGCGGTATTTTTCGGCCAGATACAACAGGATTGCACCGCTTTCAAAAACCCGGACACCGGCGGATTTATCAAACAGGGCCGGGATCTTTGAATTTGGATTAAGGTCCACAAAACCAGAGCTGAACTGATCACCCGCATTGATATCCACGTACCAGGCGTCATATTCAACGTCGTGCCCCGCATCGCGCAGTTCTTCCAGCAGCACGGTGACTTTCACACCGTTGGGTGTGGCCAGCGAATGCAGCTGAATAGGATGTTTGCCAACCGGCAGGTCCTTGTCATGTGTGGGGCCGGCGATCGGGCGGTTGATGCTTTCGAATTGTCCGCCGTTCTTGGCGTCCCATGTCCAGACTTTCGGGGGGGTATATGTCGTCATCACCGGGGGCCTTGCGTTGGGAGTGTTACAATTGACTTAACACTCATCGCCGGAACTGCAATGCACAGGACCTGTGACGATCACGGTATCGTCAGATCAGGTGGCTGGCTCTGATGAAAAGACCTGTCATCTGCTTGTGATCTTTTCCGTCATAAGATCGGGCATATTCCGATGCCGATATTTGCCGTTTCTGACCGTCCGCATGGCGGGCGGTCAATTTCGGTTTGCGGCATGTAACTGCGTTTGGTGTTGATCCACATCAACGCCGGAACCGGCCAGGTATGGGACAATGATACATCGAAAGAAGAGAGGAAAAACAGATGTTTAAGACAATTCTTGTTTCATATGACGGGTCAGACCATGCGCAGAATGCATTTGATGCGGCTGCGGCCATAGCAAAGTCGTTTGGTGCGCAACTGCATGTCGCCCACACGCCGCAGGTTGATACGCCACCGATCGTGATCGGATCGTTCGTCGCGGGCCTTGAGGTGCCACCCTCAGCAGCGCAAATCGCGGAAGCGGGCGCACATCTTGCCGAAGAAATAGGCAGACGTGCAAAGGATGCGGGCGTTGAGATCGCGCAGACTCATCTGGGGCGCGGAGATCCTGCCAATTTCACGTTATCGGTCGCGCAGCAGACAAATGCCGATCTGATCGTGATGGGCCGTCGCGGGTTGGGGGCTCTTGGGGCGCTGGCGCTTGGGTCAGTGTCGCAGGCGGTGTCACACGGGGCCAAATGCGCCTGTATGACCGTGATCTAGATTTGCCCAGTGCCCTGTAGCACCCCATGTTCGAGCGCGTAGCGGGTCAGTCCGGCGGTCGAACTGATGCCCAGCTTGCGCTTGATGTTCTGGCGGTGCGTTTCGACCGTTCTGACCGAGATATCAAGCGTTTGTGCCACGTCCTTGTTGCTTTTGCCCTGTGCCAGTTCAAGCAGGATCGTCTGCTCGCGGCTGGTGAGGGTTTCCCGGCCGTCTGCGGTATTGGGTTCGAGCGATCCCCTGGCACCGGTGCAGAGATATTCGCCACCGGCCATCACCTTGGTGATCGCCGTGTGAATTTCCTCTGTCGGGACGTCCTTGAGGATGTAACCGACCGCACCGTGGCGCAGGGCGGTGGCGATGTATTCGGGGCTGTCATGCATGGACAGAATGACGATTTTCGTCTCGGGCCGCTTTTCAAGGATCATCTCGGTTGCGTTCAGGCCAGAGACACCCGGCATGTTGAGATCAAGCAGCATCACGTCGGGGGCCAGTGTCTCTACCTGGCTGACCGCGTCTTTGCCGTTTGTCAGCACGCCGACAACCAAGATGTCATCATAGCTTTCCAGGATGGATTGGATGCCTTCGGCGACCATCGGGTGATCATCAACGATGACAATGCGGGTGGGGGGCATTATGCGGCCTCCTGATTGGTGTCTTTGGGCGCAAGCATGTGGGTCAGTGGGACCTGTGCCTCGATCAATGTGCCAGAGCTGTCGGACTGGATATGCAACTTGCCGCGCAGTTGTTCAATCCGCTCGGCCATGTTGCGCAGGCCAAGACCGCCAGCCCCCTTGGGCGGTGGCCACTGCATACCACGCCCGTTATCGGCGATGCGCAGCAACCCGCCCTTGCGGTTGCCCTTGAGCGACATGTCGACCCGGGTTGCATGGGCGTGACGTTCAATATTGGTCAGCGCCTCTTGCGCGATGCGATAAAGTGCGATCCGCGCCTCTTGGTCCAGCCGATTGCGAAAGACAACGGTCTGGAAGTTGCAGGTAATGCCGGTCCGGGTGCTAAAGTCATCTGTCAGGGTTTGCAGTGCCGGGCCAAGTCCAAGGTCATCCAGCACGCCGGGGCGCAGATCGCGGCTGATGCGGCGGACCTCTTGAATTGCACCGCCAAGACCAGCAATGCCCTTTTCCAGCGATGCGCCTGCGGGGGTGTCTTTCAGGTTCAGACGTTTGCGGGTCAGTTCCAGCGCGTAGCGCACCCCAACAAGCATCTGGCTGATCCCGTCGTGCAGTTCGCGCGCAACGCGGCCGCGCTCTTCTTCCTGGGTATCAATGATGCGTTGGGTCAAGTCCTTGAGCTTGGCATCCGCCAGCCGCCGCTCGCGGATATTGAGGAACAGGCCGGACAGAAACACGCCCAGCACCGCCGCAATCGCGATACCGACAATGTAAAGCGACGTGCGCCTGATCCGGTCCTGCACGTCTGCACGCGCGGTGGCTACGGTATCAAGCACATCATCGATAAAAATGCCGGTGCCGATCACCCAGCGCCAGTCCTGCAAACCGTTCACATAGACCACCATGCGGCCAATCTCTCCGGTTGAGGGTTTGGGCCAGTCAAAGCTGTGATAGCCGCCGCCGGTGCGGGCGATGCGGATGATTTCATCCGTGATCGCAATGCCGTTGTCATCCTTGAGGCCTGACCAGTTCCGCCCGATCAGATAGGTCTGGCGCGGGGCCACAAGGTTGGTGCCGTCATAGTCAAACACAAAGAAATAGCCGTCCTGCCCGTAAAGCATCGCGGCCAATTCCTGACTGACCGCCAGCTTGGCGTCATCATCATCCGGCGCCGCGCGCCCATAGGTGTTGACCACCGCGGTGCGGGCAATCGACAGGTAATTCTTGAGTTCGTTGCGTTTTGCCCCAATCAGCTGGGCTTCGAGAGCGGCAATTTCACGTTCTGCCAATTGTCGGGACTGTGAGGTTACAACCAGCGAAATCAACGTCACGGCCAGGATAAGCGGTACTGTCGCCAGAAGGAAAACCTTCTGGCCGTATGTCAGATCAATCAGATTTCGCAGCGCATTCATCCCTGACAGATGTGAGGGGAATCAGCGCGAATCGCAAATCGAATCGCGCGTGACCGGTGACGTGGTGCACGCTAACACATCCTGAGGTTGATCCATTTGGGTGCAAATTGGTCAGTTTTTCTGGCAATACTGCCGTTTCTACGCAGTACTGCGTATTCAAAGCCCGCGACGGTGCGGCTACGGTCTGGTCACGCACGAACCGCTGTTCGGGGTTCCGAATTGGCGGGCGGACGAAACCTAATGGGAGGAATTCAATGGATCGTCGTTCATTTCTAAAAAATTCAGCGCTTGGCGGTACGGCTGCAGCAGCAACCGCACTGGCAGCGCCCGCATATGCGCAAGGCAACCGCACGCTGACGCTGGTCACCACATGGGGGCGTGGCCTTGCCGGTGTGCATGATGCCGCGCAGCGTGCCGCTGACAGCATCACCGCGATGTCGGATGGGACCCTGACGGTTGATCTGAAAGCCGCTGGCGAGCTTGTTGGCGCGTTTGAAGTGTTTGACGCCGTGACCTCTGGTCAGGCGGACATGTACCACGGCGCTGACTACTACTTTGTCAACCAGCACCCGGCCTATGCGTTCTTCACCTCTGTGCCGTTCGGGATGACACCCGGCGAGCTGATCAACTGGTATTACCATGGTGGCGGTCACGAGGCACATGACGAGCTGGGCCAGATCTTTGGTCTGAAGTCATTCCTTGCCGGGAACACAGGGCCACAGGCTGGTGGCTGGTTCGCAAAGGAAATCGCCGGTCCGGAAGATTTCCAGGGCCTGAAGTTCCGTATGCCGGGGCTGGGTGGTCAGGCACTGGGCAAGATGGGTGCATCCGTGCAGAACCTGCCGGGTGCGGAAGTGTATCAGGCGCTGGCGTCCGGTGCGATTGACGGGACAGAGTGGATCGGTCCCTGGGCCGACGAAAAGGCGGGTTTCCAGGAAATCACCAAGTTCTACTATACCGCTGGTATGCATGAGCCGGGTGCGGGTCTGTCCCTTGCGACAAACCGCGAAGTCTTTGACAGCCTGAGCCCTGCGCATCAGAAAATCATCGAAGTGGCAGCAGGCGAAGCCCACCAGTGGAACCTGGGCCAGTTCATGAACAACAACGGTGCGGCGCTGCAGCGTCTGCAAGCCGGCGGCGTGAAAGTGCTGGAATTCCCTGACAGCGTCTGGGATGCGATGGGTGCGGCTGCAAAAGAGACTATGGACACTGTTGATGGGCGTGATGACATCTATGACAGCATCCGCACGTCTTATAACGAATCCATGGCCGCTTCGTCTGGCTGGATTCAGAAATCTGAAGGCGCATACCGCGCCCAGCGTGACCGCGTAACGGCTTAAGTCCGCACGCTAACACACTGATTTCAAAACGGGTTCGCGCCATTGGCGCGGACCCAAATCCAAAGAGATTCATGTCTTGTTTGCAGCCCCCCGACGCGCGGGTCTGCGGTCATGCATTTGGGGGACCACCATGGAAGACGAGATCACCTGCACAGGGTTCTTTCGCCCGGTCGAGGTCGAAGGGGCAGAGGCGACAATCAGTTGTCTGGAGAAGTTTCAGGGCAGTGGCGGATTGCAGTTTGTTGGCGGTCACCTGCTGGAAGCGCCTTACAATCTGGTCGCAGCCCTGGCCAACCCGTCATCCTGGCTGGCGTGGACCTCTGAGCTTTCGTTTTCCAACCGGTTTGCGGACGCCGAAAATGCTGAATCACTCATCCGGTTCATCTATTACGGCGCCTCTTGGGAACTGTTCTTTGTCTTTCTGTTCATTTTCCTCTGCGTGACGATCGCAGGATTGATCTACAACCGGTTCATGTGGGGCTGCGTGCGCAGCCTTGAGGGGTTTGCAAACGTTGTGGGGCGCATTGCGGCCTGGGCGGGCCTGCTGATGGTGCTGCAACAGGTGGTCATCATCTTCATGCAACGGGTCTTTGCGGTATCAGAGATTTCGCTGGGCCTTGGTGTCTCACTGACCAAGGACGTGTCCTGGTGGTCTGAGGAATTGAAATTCTACAACGCGATGATCGTGTGCCTTTGTGTCAGCTACACCTTTGTGCAGGGCGGCCATGTGCGCGTTGATCTGGTTTATTCGGCGATATCGTACCGGGCCAAACGGATCATCGACATGATCGGGTCGATGGTCTTTATGATCCCTGCCGCAGTGCTGACCTATTTTTACGGCTGGTTCTTTCTGTGGCGTCATCTGGTTACGCCCAAGCTGTCGGCCTCGGATGCGTCCAAGAACCTTGACCAACTGTTGTTGAAGGCAAGGGCGCTGAAATTCAACGTTGAGACCATCGGCTTTTCGCCCAATGGTTTCAACGGATACTACCTGTTCAAGGTCCTGTTGGTGTTGTTCACCATCCTTGTCACCCTGCAAGCCATCGCGTTTTTCTACCGCTCTTACCTGGAATGGAAAGAAGGTCCGACAAGCGAAGGCAAATTCCTAGACAAAGACCGTTTGGGCGACCCTGTCGCCGAACAGGTCGCAGAAATTCACTAAGGGGCTGGTTGAATGCTTTTCGGACTAGATGGCGTAGAAATTGGCCTGATCATTGTGTTCCTGACCTTGTTCGGGGCGATCCTGTCGGGGTTCCCGGTGGCGTTTGCCATCTCGGGCGCGGCGATCATTTCCTTTACGATTATTGCCCTGCTGGATGGCGGCGGGCTGCTTATTCACAACGCGGTGGATACCGGGTCTGATGCGTTCCGCGCCGCTGTTGCCGAAGGGTACAGGGCCGACAGTATCTCGGTCTTTACCCATCCCGATCTGCCGCGCGTGCAAGAGGCGCTGTTCCCCGGTGGCTGGGAACTGGCGTTGGACCGCAACGTGTCCTTTGTCGTCAATCGGATGAACGAACGTGTCCTTGCGGGGCAGTCCATCGAAACGCTGCTTGCGGTGCTGATGTTCGTGATGATGGGCATCACGCTGGAGCGGTCGCGGATTGCTGATGAATTGCTGACCACGATGGCGAAGGTTTTTGGCCCGCTGCCGGGTGGTCTGGCGGTGTCGATTGTGATCGTCGGGGCATTCCTTGCCGCGTCTACCGGGATTGTTGGTGCGACTGTTGTGACCATGGGGCTGCTGGCGCTGCCGACCATGTTGAAGAACAATTATTCCCCCGAGCTGTCGACCGGGGTGATTGCCGCCTCGGGCACGCTGGGGCAAATCATTCCGCCCTCAATCGTGATTGTGCTGTTGGGCACATTGGCGGGCGACCTTTACTCTGCCGCGCAGGAAGAGCGCGCGCGTGAGGCGGGGTGTTCGGATGCTTTGACTTTCCTTGGGGAGCCGGCTGTCGTGTCTGTCGGTACCCTGTTTCAGGCGGCGCTTTTGCCGGGGATCCTGCTGGCGTTTCTTTATGCGGCTTATGCCTTTGGCTATGCGCTGCTGAACCCGTCCAAAGCCCCTGCCGTGCAGATGGATGGCCCAACCGGCGGTGAGGTCATTACCCGCAACGAGGCGTTGTTCTGGTTCCTTGGGGCACCGGTTGTGATCATCGGTCTGGCGGTTGCCGGAGGACAGATTGGTGCCGTTGGCAGCCAGTCGGTGATTGTGGACAGCTATACCGACGCCGGTCAGACAGCGAGTTTGCGCACCAATGTCGGCGAAGACTGTGCCGCGTCGATGATTGCATTGCACGGGCAGGATGCCTGGGACGCAGCGCTTGCCCAACAGTCCGAGATTGACGCCGCGGGCGGCGTGGCCGAAGCGCGCGAGTTGTCTGACGAAGAGCGCATGTCCCTGATCGAGGAACGCATCGCTGCGGCCCCGCCTTTGGGGTCCGGTATCACCATCGCAGCGGTGCTGATGGGCCTTGTCCTTGCGATTGCGCGGGGTGTGGCCCCTTCGGCAGACCCGACCCGCTTGATTGCCGGGGCGGGTGGCATTCTGTTGTTGTTGTTGGTTGATATCCTGTTGATCGGGCCAACCACGTCGCCGGGGATCACGACGCTGTTGATCGCAATTCCACTGATCATCACCTTTTACGGTCTAAGTTACGCGGGGCGGCTGGCCTTCAAGAACGACATTCTGCGCGTCGTGTTTCCGCCGCTTGTTCTGATCGTTGCTGTCCTGGGGTCGATCCTTGGCGGGATCACCAACCCGACTCCGGCAGCGGCACTTGGTGCGGGTGGAGCGATCATGTTGGCGGCCTTCAGAAAGCTGCAGGACGAAGGGCGCAGTGGCCGTCTGGTTCTGCTAACTGCCGGGGCCGTCATGTTGATGCTGCTGGTCGGCGTGAACTTTGACATGCGGTTGGGGCAGGAGGTGGTCCTGCTTGAGAATTACATTGCCTATGGTGTCGCCTTTGGCAGCTTCCTGTTTGCGATCTTTGGATTGCTCTGGAGCTGCTGGGTGCTGATATCGGGCGGTGTGCTGGCACCGGTGGTGCGTGAAACGGCCAAGGTTACCAGCATGGTCTTTACCATCCTGATTGGGTCACAGCTTTTGAATCTTGTGCTTATCTCGTTTGGAGGCGAGCATTATATCCAGCAATTCCTGAAGTCCTTCGAGAACGAATGGACGGTGTTCCTGATCGTGATGCTGGTTCTCTTTGTGCTTGGGTTCGTGCTGGATTTCCTTGAGATCATCTACATCGTGATCCCGATTGTCGGACCTGTGATCTATGGCGGCACGTTCGATCCCAAGTGGGTGACGATCATGATCGCGGTGAACCTGCAGACGTCCTTCCTGACGCCGCCCTTCGGCTTTGCCCTGTTCTATCTGCGTGGGGTTGCCCCAAAAGAGATCACGACAGGACAGATATATCGCGGCGTAATGCCTTTCATCGGGATCCAGGTTCTGGGGCTGCTGCTGTTGGCGCTGGTGCCAAGCGTGGTCACGATCGTGCCAAATCTGCTGAACTGACCGGCCGCGGCAAACCGACAGAAAATGCTGGTTTGCCGCGCCACGCTGTCCTAGGTTTTGACTAACCTTGGGTAAGGCAACGGAGAGGTTCATCATGGCGGCAAATCCCGGCGGGACAGGTTACACCTATACCTATGAAACCGGCGGGCTATACGCCACGTCACGCACGGCATCCTTTGAGGGACCAATCGTGCGCCGCAAAACCACGGCGGGGCGTGCAGCAACTCCGGACCCTCTGGCGGGCAATACCGCCCAGTATCTTAATGACGCTGATGAAACGGAGATGGCGCTGATCGGCTACGAAAACGGCCATCTGATCGCGCTTTCATTGGGGGGACCCGATGAATCGAGCAATGTTGTGCCGATGTCATCGCATGTCAATCAGGTCACGTACCGGGCCGTTGAGACCGAGATTTATGACGATACAGGGATCACCCATATGCGGGTGACGGTTGACTATAGCGAGGACGTCTTTGTCATTCCGGTTCAATTCAACATCAGCATCAAGCGCGGCGCCCATGCGGCGGATTTTACCCATTACAAGACCATCGACATGACAGAACAGGCCGCCCAGCCATTTGCCATCATCCTGGATGACTATTGGCGTGCGGCGACCCAGATCATTGTGGCCAACCTGCCCGCAGAGAAACAGCCGGGAACACCATATGCCTTTCTGGATGCGTTGCGGCCGCAGCTGGGGTTGCCGGAGCCAGAAAAGACCACATTTTTCTCTGTGAAAGAGCGAATGATGATCATGTATGTCAATGCGCTCTACAATGCTGAGTACGGTGGCATCCTGATGTCTGATCTGCCGATTGAGCTGGACCCGTTTGTAACGCTGGTCCTGCGCGGCGGGCGCAACCGGCCGCAGGTTGATCATATTCTGCCACGGTCCTACGGCGGATCAAATGCCTTTGCCAACGCGCAGCTGATCAGCGCGGCGGCAAACAACGGCAAGAAGGCGGCAGTGACGGAAGCACAGTTGCAGGCGGCGCTGGCCGATGCACGACAAATGCCAGCGCGCGCTGCACATTACACGGGCAGTTATACCTAGGCAGGGCTGCTGCCGGGCAGATTGATCCGGGCCACCTGTTCGGCAATCGGGTCGGTCGACAGGGGATGCAGCGCAGCATCATAGCCTTCGGGGTCGCCAATTGGCTGCCATCCACCTGCGCGAAAGACCTCAACCGAATTGAAGTTTGCTTTATACCCCATCTTGGGACTGCCGGGGACCCAGTAGCCAAGGTAGACATAGGGAAGGCCCAATTCGCGGGCGATTTCGACATGATCAAGGATCAGGTACGTGCCGGGGCTGGCCCAATCCATGCCGGGCAGGAAGAAGGAATAGACCATCGACAGCCCATCATCGAGGATATCGGTCAGACAGGCGGCAACGGGGCCGTCATCGGGCTGATCTTTATCGCTGTATTCGATGACACGGCTGCGCACGGGTGTTTCTTCGATCATCGCGGCAAATTCGAACATGTCCATGTCGGCCATGCCACCCGCCGCATGGCGGTTATCCAGATATGCGCGAAATAGTTCGTATTGTTCCTCGGTTGCCCACGGCGATGTTGCGCGACGTTTCAGGCTGCTGTTGCGCTTGATGACCCGCCGCTGGCTGCGTGAGGGCGCAAAGTCGGACACCCGAATACGGGCGGACATACAGGCCGCGCATTCAGAGCAGGACGGGCGATAAAGGACGTTCTGGCTGCGCCGGAACCCTTGTTTTGACAATGAATCGTTCAAGGTCGCGGCGCTGTCGCCCTGTAGCGCTGTGAACAACTTCCGCTCCATCCGGCCCTCAAGGTAGGGGCAGGGCTGCGGAGCCGTCACATAAAACTGCGGCGCAATGGGGAGCGTATGGCGCATAAGCGCAAGATTGCGAGGATTTGGCCCCTAAGGCAACCCCCGCAGTCACGGTGCAATCACGCTGGTCGGTTTATCGCTGTTGTGCCTAAGACCATGTCAGACAGGCCCTGACCCTTTGGCGTCAACATCATTGCGATGATCGAGATCAGTTGCAGCGGGGCGGTCACCACAGAGATGGTATAGCCGGTCGTGTGCAACAGGGCGGTGCCGGATGTCAGGCGCTGTCCGTCGATGTCGCGCAGCTCGATCGCCATTAGGCGCATCCCCCATGTCGAGGAGTGATTTGCGATGGTTGTCCAGCGATAGAGAAAGCCCACAACAAGCATCATCAGCGGAAAGAAGAAGATCCCGGTAAAGACCGTAAACGGCAGCACGAGAAGACAGAGAATAGCAATCAGCGTGACATCAACAAGCCAGGCCAATGCACGTTTGGCAGGGACGCCGGCATAAAACGCCGGCTGTACGTCAGGATCAGGCAGGGCAGATTGCGGGTAGGTTACGGACATTTTTCCAATTCCAGTTAGACAGATTTGGGGCGGCCTGAGGGCAGGCCACCCCGGGGGGACAGCGTGTCGGATTATGCGGCGTCGCGGTTGTCGTCGCCATCGTTGCCACCGTCGTTGTCACCGTTTGGGCGATTGGACGGTTTGGCGCGTTCGTTCATGAACTCGTCAAATTCGGCTTTGTCCTTGGCTTCGCGCAGCCGTTCCAGGAAGGCTTCGAAATTGTCCTGTTCCTCTTCCAGGCGGCGCAGAGTTTCGGCCTTGTAGCTGTCAAAGGCGCGGTTTCCAGAAGATCCGGCCATCCGGCGCATCCCGTGGCGCATCCGCTTTGCGCGGCGGCCGGTCATTCCACCATGCTTTTTGAAGAACAGCATGTAGAACAGAAGGCCAAGGCCGACAGGCCAGAAAAAGACAAAGCCAAGAACGGTCGCACCGATCCACGCGGGCTTACCGCGGTCATCCAGCCAGCCCTCGGCACGGGCAAACCAGTTTGGACGATGGTGGTCGCTGTGGTTCATGGCAGTATTGGTATCGGCGGCGGTCATTATCGATTTCTCCTTGCGTTGGCCAGTTTGGCCGGTTCATGTAAATGCTTTTCACATTACCAAGATGGGGGTGTGATCCTGCCTGCGCAAGGGATAATGTGAACGATATTTACATAAGCTAAGAATATCATATAAAATCAGTATCTTGCGAGATGAATTTTGTTGTAGAAATCGACGGGAAATCCGGGGTGGAGGCGTGAATTGTGTTCAAAACATCAGCGCGACCAGCTTGGGTGGGCTGCGACAGGACATTGCGCAGATGCCCTTGCCCCCGGATGGTGTTCTTGCAAAGCTTGTTGTCATGTCGAACTTGTCCAGATCTACCCTGCAAGACCTGCACGCGCTGAAAACAGGCGTCGGGCAGGTGTTGACTGTTTCACCCCATGGGCGGCGCTTTGCCGTTAGATTGTGGATGATCTCCGGTCTGGACAGGCGCGGATGAGTATCGCACTTCGATTGACCCGCGTACCGCGCGCTTACGATCCGGATCGCGGGGCAGAGGCACCGGATCTGGGGGCAGATGTCGCCCCATTGCTGCAAGGCGCGGCGGGTTGTTCGCCTTATCTGGCAGGCTTGATGGCCCGCGAGGCCGCATGGCTCGACGGGGCGCTTGGCGCGCCCGAAGCGACGCTGGCGCAGCTTCTGGCGGCGATTGGCGACACGCCGCTGCCTGATTTGCCGGTTGTGTTGCGTCAATCTAAGCGCCGGGTTGCGTTGCTGACCGGGCTTGCGGATCTGGGCGGGGTCTGGCCCCTTGAGACGGTGACCAAAGCCCTGACCGATTTTGCCTGCGTGGCGGTTGATCGGGCCATGGTGACCTTGGTCGCGGCAGAGATTGCGCGGGGCAAGTTGCCCGGGCTGGCGCCAGAGGATGCCGCAGACGCAGGCGGGATGGTATCGCTGGCGATGGGCAAGATGGGCGCGGGCGAGTTGAACTACTCCTCTGATATCGACCTGATCTGCCTGTTTGACGAAACAAGGTTCCACCCGGACGACTACATGGACGCGCGGGCAAGTTTTGTACGCGTGACGCGGCGGATGACGGCGATCCTGTCAGAGGTGACGGCAGAGGGATACGTGTTTCGGACCGATCTGCGGTTGCGACCGGATGCCAGCGTCACCCCGGTGTGTTTGTCGATGGAGGCAGCAGAGCGTTATTACGAAAGCGTCGGGCGCACCTGGGAACGTGCCGCCTATATCAAGGCCAATGTTGCCGGCGGGGATCGTGCAGCCGGGCAGCGGTTCCTTGACACGTTGCGCCCGTTTGTCTGGCGCAAACATCTGGATTTCGCGGCCATTCAAGACGCCCATGACATGCGGTTGCGGATTCGCGACCACAAGAGATTGGGCAGGGCGTTCCAGCTGGAAGGTCACAATATGAAACTGGGGCGCGGGGGCATTCGTGAGATCGAGTTTTTTACGCAGACGCGGCAGTTGATCGCGGGCGGACGGGATAAGTCCTTGCGACAACGGGCGACAGGGGCCGGGCTGGATGCCTTGGCGGCGGCTGATTGGATACCCCAAGACACCGCGCGCAGGCTTTACGATCATTACCGGGCCCATCGTGAGGTCGAGCATCGCTTGCAGATGATCAATGACGCGCAAACACATTCGCTGCCGCAGGATGCCGCCGGGTTTGACCGGCTCGCAGCGATGATGGATTGCACTGTTGCGGACCTGCGTCGTCAATTGACGGATCGTCTGAGCGATGTGCACAGGTTGACGGAAGGGTTTTTTGCCCCTGACACGGCACCTGCCGCTGTTGATCGGGATTGGGGCAAGGACATCACGCGCCGCTGGCACACCTATCCGGCACTGCGGTCTCAACGGGCACTTGAAATATTTGACCGGCTTTGGCCTGATCTGCAGGCGCGTCTGAAAGAGGCGGCAAAACCGGAGGAAGCGCTTGGCCAGTTTGACCGTTTCCTGTCGGGTCTGCCTGCCGGTGTGCAATTGCTGTCGCTGTTCGAGGCCAACCCGCAATTGACCCAACTTATCGTCGATATTGCGGCGACCGCCCCGGCGCTGGCGCAATATCTGTCGCATAATTCCGGGGTGCTGGATGCGGTCATCGGAGGATCGTTCTTTGCCGACTGGCCGGATGTGGCCGCGCTGACCGCGCAATTGACAGGTGAGCTTGCGTCGCTTGATTATGAATCACAGCTTAATACGGCGCGGCGTTGGGCCAAGGAAAAGCATTTCGGGATTGGCGTGCATCATCTGCGCGGCCTGATTGACGCGGATGTTTCGGGGCAGCGGTATGCCGATCTTGCCGAGGCCGTCACAGCAGCGATCTGGCCTTGCGTGGTAGCAGAATTCAGCCGCAAACACGGGCCGCCGCCGGGGCGGGGTGCGACGGTGCTGGGGATGGGATCTTTGGGGGCAGGGCAGCTGCATGCGTTGTCGGATATTGATCTGATCGTGATCTATGATCCGGCTGGGGAGGAGTCCTCGGACGGAAAGCGACCATTGGCGACACGCCCATATTATGCGCGTCTGACCCAAAGCCTTGTAACCGCCCTATCAGCCCCAATGGGCGAGGGGCGTCTTTACGAAGTTGACATGCGGTTGCGTCCCTCTGGACGGCAGGGCCCTGTTGCCACATCGCTTGACGCGTTCAGGACCTACCAGCGCGAGGATGCCTGGACCTGGGAGCATCTGGCCCTGACCCGCGCGCGACCCGTCGCGGGCGAGGTCGTGTTGGGGCAGGAGGTCAATGCGTTTCGCAAGTCATTGCTGCCCGAAAAGGGACAGGGCGCGACTGTTTTGGCGGATGTCATTGATATGCGGCGACGTCTGGCAGAGGCCAAGCCCGCGAAATCGCCGTGGGATGCCAAGGATGGTGCAGGACGGTTGCAGGATATCGCGCTTTTGGCGCAGTCCGTGGCCTTGCGGGCGGGGTCGGCGGCGCGCGGTATTGCGGGGCAATTGCAGGCAGGTGTCGCGGATGGTCAGTTGGACGCCGCGCGCAGCACCGCCTTGCAAGAGGCTGCCACGCTATTTTGGCGGGTACAGGCTGCGGGCCGATTGTTGTCGGGCGGCGTGTTTGACCCTGACGGGGTTGGCGAAGGGGGGCGGCGCTTTGTGCTGCGCGAAACAGGAGCGGCAGACATGGCAGCCTTGCAAGGGATGATGGAAAATGCAGCAACGCAATCAGCGTCTATTATTGAAACCATTCTGGGCGGTGTCGCGCATGAAGGGTGACGTGCATGATCCGCGTGGCCTAATTGCAGATGCCTATGCGATCGAGGGCATCACCATCGGCGAATGTCGCACGATCTTTCTGGATTGGGCGCTTGGCATGCCGGTTGACGCTGACAGCAAGGCGCAGGTCAAGGCGCTGCTTGTGCGGTTTGCCGAACAGCCGGCAGATCACCCGATGACCCAGACGCTGCTGGCTGCGCTGAAGGATGCGGCGCCCGCCAAGCGACGCGGCGGGCGGGCGGCGCGGCTGAGTTAGATCAGCGCTGCAGCTTGGCGGCTTCTGCTGCCAATGCGGTGATGCCGGCCCAGTCGCCCGCTGCGATCATGTCCTTTGGTGCGACCCATGATCCACCCACGCAAAGCGTGTTGGACAGGCCCAGATAGTCGGGCGCATTCTTGAGGCTGACGCCGCCGGTGGGGCAAAAGCTGACCTGTGGAATGGGCGCGCCGATTGCCTTGAGCGCCGGAACGCCGCCGTTCGCCTCGGCGGGAAAGAATTTTTGCACGGTATATCCACGTTCAAGCAGGCGCATCGCTTCGGAAGACGTGGCGGCACCGGGCAGAAGCGGCAGGTCGTTCGCTTCGCATGCGTCAAGCAGCACATCAGTAGCCCCTGGTGAAACGCCGAATTGTGCGCCCGCTGCCTTGGCCATTTCCACGTCCTTCGGGGTCAGCAGCGTGCCTGCGCCGACAACGCCGCCCGGCACGCTGGCCATTTCGCGGATCGCATCAAGTGCGGCAGGCGTGCGCAGGGTCACCTCAAGCGCGGGCAAGCCGCCGGCGACCAATGCCCGGGCTAGGCCCGCTGCCTGTCCTGCATCATCAAGCACCAGCACCGGCACGACAGGGGCCATCAAACAGAGGGCACGGTTCTTTTCAGAGGCGATTTGCGGGGTCATGTCTTTGTCCTTGGTTATGCGGCGTCGGGCCAATGGTGCTGTCTTAGGGCAAATGTGCAGTGCTATACAACGACGCCCGCACCATGCGCGGCGAGACCGACGTTTTGGCGAAACACCTCGAACAATTCACGTCCGACACCGGTGCCGTTGCCAGTGAGATCAGCGCGGGCAGGTTCACGGGATTCCAAGTCGACATTGAGGGCGTCAATTGTGCCTTTTGTGGCGTCAAGCCGGATCGTGTCACCATCACGCAGCTTGGCGATGGGACCGCCATCGGCGGCCTCTGGGCAGACATGGATGGCTGATGGCACCTTGCCAGAGGCGCCGGACATACGCCCATCGGTGACAAGCGCGACCTTCTGGCCACGTCCCTGCATGACCGACAGGATCGGCGTCAGGCTATGCAATTCCGGCATACCGTTGGATTTTGGTCCCTGGAACCGCACCACGATGATCGTGTCCTCGTTCAGTTCGCCTGCCTTGAACGCGGCCTTGACGGCGTCCTGGGAATGGAAGATGCGCGCGGGCGCTTCGACGATGTGCCGGCTTTCCTTTACGGCAGAGGTTTTCATCACACCGACGCCAAGATTGCCTGACAATTGCGACAAGCCGCCGTGGACATGGAATGGATCAGAAGAGGGGCGCAGGATCTTGTCATTCAAGGTGGCCTTTGTCCCCGGTGCATAGGCAACGCGCCCGTCCTTCAGCGTGGGTTCTTGGGTGTAGCGTTCCAAACCGTCGCCAGCGACCGTCTTGGTGTCGTCATGCAAAAGGCCAGCGTTCAGCAGATCGCCGATCATGTACCCCAAGCCGCCAGCGGCGTGAAAATGGTTCACATCCGCAAGACCGTTTGGATAAACCTTTGCCATCAGGGGGGTCACTTCTGAGATGTCGGCAAAGTCTTCGAGCGTCAGAACAATGCCCGCGGCGCGCGCCATTGCGGGCAGATGCAGCACGAGGTTTGTTGATCCGCCCGTTGCCATCAGCCCCACAAGGCCATTTACGAAGGCCCGTTCATCCAGCACGTCGCTGGCCGGTGTGTATTGGTTGCCAAGCGCGGTGATGGAGGCCGCCCGTTCGACACCGGCAACGGTCAGTGCATCCCGCAGCGGCGTATTCGGGTTTACGAAGGATGCGCCCGGCAGGTGCAAACCCATGAACTCCATCAGCATCTGATTGGTATTGGCGGTTCCGTAGAATGTGCAGGTGCCGGGGCCGTGGTAGCTGGCCATTTCGGCTGCCATCAGCTCCTTGCGGGTGATGTTGCCCTTGGCAAATTCCTGCCGGACCTTTTGCTTTTCATCATTGGGCAAACCGCTTGTCATCGGACCTGCGGGCAGGAAAATGGACGGGATGTAACCAAAGGTCGCAGCGGCTATCACCAAACCCGGCACGATCTTGTCGCAGACACCCAGATAAAGGGCGGCGTCAAACGTATTATGGCTGAGGCCCACACCGGCGGCCAAGGCAATCACATCGCGCGAGAACAACGAGAGTTCCATCCCCGTCTGGCCCTGCGTCACGCCGTCACACATCGCAGGCACACCGCCGGCAACCTGCGCCGTCGCGCCCACATCACGCGCGGCGGCGCGGATCAGATCGGGATAGCGTTCAAACGGCTGATGCGCAGAAAGCATGTCATTATAGGCAGAAATAATCCCGATATTGGGTGCAATCCCGGCTGCAAGCGCGTCCTTGTCTTCGCCCATCGGGGCATAGGCGTGGGCCTGGTTGCCACAGGTCAGATGGGCGCGGCGCGGGCCCTCGGCAGCGGCGTTTGCCATGTTGTCAAGGTAGCGGCGGCGCGGCCCTTCGGAGCGGGCGCGGATTCGGTCAGTGACGTCGGCGATCTTGGGATGAAGGGCCATGGTGTCCTCTGGGGTGTGCGGTTCGCAGGGCTTCTAGCACGCTTCGTTAGCGCTAACAATGGGTGGAATGTGCGGCGTTTTGGTCACGTATCATAGCAGGTTTTGGCCGATTCAGCGCATTGGCATTCAATCTTCGTGCTTTGACCACATTTCCGCCGCCATTGCAGGGTTAACAATTCCTTAACTCCTCGGGGGAGTACCAGATAAGGGCCGCAAAGGGTCCGGAGGGAAACATGATGAAGCTCATTCGATTTTTGGCATTGGCGTTTCTGGCCCTGAGTGTCACGGCTTGTGGGTCGATCGAGACCGCAACGCGCAACTTGCCCCTGGATGTTCCACCACTTGCCAGCGATGAGCAGGTGCTCACACGCAACTACTCGGTGCAGGGCATGACCTTTGCCGCGTCAGATGAACTGCAGGTCTCGGAACGCAATTCGTATTACCCCTTTGTCGACATTGTGTGGCGTGGCGACCCGATTGGCGATCGTCGCCAGCAAATCGGCGCAATATTCCAGACGGCGGCCGACCGCGTTGCCTTGACCAATGACGGCGCGATCCCGGTTGTGCTCGATATTGAGTTGGTCCGCTTTCACGGTGTGACCGAGCGGACCCGCTTTTCGGTGGGTGGCAATTATCACATCGTCTTTATGATGGCGGTGCGTCATGCCGAGACCGGTGTTTTGATCGAGCCTGGACGCAAGATCGTCGGCAACCTTTCAGCGCCCGGCGGATCAGCGGCGATTCTTGCCGACCAGCGCGGCCAGACCGAGAAGGTGCGGGTAACGGATTACATCACGCAGATGCTGAAAGACGAAACCGCAGGCGAATACATCGGCCTTGGCCCTTTCCAGCACAGCTGACACGCGGTAAGGGGCGTCATGACAGATGCCCCTTTTCCCACCGTCCGCCTGACCCCCAAAGCGGAAGCCCGCGCCATTCGCCACGGTTTTCCCTGGGTCTATGCCAATGAACTTGTCACCGACCGCCGCACCCGCAAGCTGGAGCCCGGCAGTCTGGCCCTGTTGGAAGACAGCAATCGCGTCGCAATGGGGATCGTTGCGGTTAATCCCAATTCAAAGATCATCTGCCGCATGCTGGACCGCGATCCAGAGGCAGTGATTGATCAAGCCTGGTTTGAGGCCGTTCTTTCGCGTGCCTTGAAGCATCGCGCGCGGCTATATGATGCGCCATTTTACAGACTGGTCCATGCCGAAGCCGACGGGCTGCCAGGCGTGGTCATCGACCGCTTTGGTGATTTGGCTGTTGTGCAGCCCAATGCGGCCTGGGCCGACAAGCTGATCTCGCCTTTGGTTGCAGCGCTGGCCAAGGTCACGGGCGTTACCTGTGTCGTGATGAACGGGACAGGGCGAGCGCGTTCGCTGGAGGGATTGGAAGAAGCCACAACGGTTTTGCTGGGTGACGCGCCGACCGCGGCCTTGCCGGTGCCAATGAATGGCGCGACCTATATGGCCGATGTCATGGGCGGGCAGAAAACCGGGTTGTTCTACGATCAGCGTCCCAATCATGCCTTTGCCGCCATGCTTTGCAAGGATGCGCGTGTGCTGGATGTGTTTTCCCATGTCGGCGGATTTGGTCTGGCCGCCTTGGCACATGGTGCGCAATCGGTGTTGGCGGTCGATGGGTCGGCCCCCGCTTTGGCATTGGCCGAAGAGGGTGCAAGCGCGATGGGCGTGAATGCAAGATTTGACACCCGCAAGGGCGACGCTTTTGACGTGCTGACCAAATTGGCCGAGGAAGGTGCCACCTTTGACGTGGTGATCTGTGACCCGCCCGCCTTTGCGCCGTCGCGTCAGGCGCTGGATGCGGGATTGCGGGCCTATGAACGTGTCGCACGGCTGGCCGCTGCCCTTGTCGCTGAAGGCGGATATCTTGGCGTCTGTTCCTGTTCACATGCTGCGGACCTCACCAAATTTCGCAATGCAAGCGCGCGCGGGATCGGGCGAGCAGGGCGGCGTGGCCAGATCATCTATTCAGGACAGGCCGGCCCGGACCATCCGTTGTTGCCGCATCTGGCCGAGAGTGGCTACCTCAAGGCGGTATTCTTCCGCCTATGAGGGTGATGATCGACGCCTGCGTCCTTTATCCCACGGTGATGCGCGAGATGGTTATCGGCT
Source organism: uncultured Paracoccaceae bacterium (assembly GCA_947502145.1). GTDB lineage: Bacteria > Pseudomonadota > Alphaproteobacteria > Rhodobacterales > Rhodobacteraceae > CANMYO01. The sequence goes on from CANMYO010000002.1 coordinate 372,534, forward strand.
GTGCGGCAGCGGATTTATTCGCGCCACGCTGGTCTGCGCGAATTTTGGAGGAATGGGCGCGGGCGGTGGTCAAACTTGGCCCTGCGCAAGAGGTCATCGCGCGTGGTGAGATCACAAGATTGCGTGCAGATTTCCCGGACGCGGAGGTCAATGTCCCGGAAAGCAAGCTGGCGCGTTTCTGGTTGCCGGATCCCGATGACGTTCATGTGCTGGCAGCGGCTGTTCATGGGTCGTGTGATGCAATCATGACGCTGAACAACAAGGATTTTCCGGGCAATGTTCTGGCCGAAGAAGGGCTGTTGCGTGTCAACCCTGATGCATTTTTGCTGGGCCTTCACGGCGAGGCGCCGGATGTGGTTGCCGGTGTCGCGGCAGGGGTGTTGGTAGAGGCCCGGAGGCTGTCGGGACAGGACTGGACCATGCGGGGACTGTTAAAAAAGGCGCGGTTGCCGCGTCTTGGCAAAGCGCTAGCCTAGCCATTTTGCACGATTGGCCTCGATCGCCGCGATGCGCTGTTCGGACTTGGGGTGGCTTAATATCCAAGCCGGTGTCGCCGCCCCGCGTGCCCCTGTCAGCGTTTCAAGCTTCCTGAACAGCGAAATTTGCGGTGCGACACCGATCCCCGCCTTGACCAAAAGTGCCGATGCATAGGCGTCCGCCTCAAATTCGTCCTTACGCGACAGCCGCGCGGCCAGCAGCGTTGTCAGCAAATTTGCAATCCAAACACCAATACCGGGCAAAAATCGGTTGAAGACCATCGCCATGGCGGTGCGCAGCGCATTCTGGCCGGAAAAGTCGATCATCCGGCGGCGCGAGTGACCCAAGGCCACGTGGCCAAGTTCATGGGCGATCACGCTTGCCATTTCTTCGCTGCTGACCTTGCCGGCCTTGTAGCGTTCGAAAAAGCCGCGCGTTATGAAAATGCGCCCATCTGGCGCGGCGAGCCCATTCACCGGTTCGATTTCGTAGATGTGGACCTTGATTTTCGGGATGTCCAAGGCGTCGGCCATCTGCTGACACAATACCCGCAGAACCGGGTCGGCCAACTCTGTTGATTTACGGTCGAGTTCTTTTGCGAGCCGCCAGGACGACCAACGGAACATGACAACGCCGTAAAGAATAGCGAGCAGGATAGGACCAAACTTGAGCATCAGTCTAATATGGGGTGCGCATCGCAATTGGCCAGCCGCTTGCGGGCGATTGCGTGCAAACCTTCGTGAGCTGGTATCTCGAGCGCCCGGCGCAGCAAGTCGAGATCAGGAAACTTGGCCTTCCATGCGCCCAAATTTTCGGGGATTGTAATGCGGGGGCCATCAAAGGGTGTGTGCGTAACCTGATCAAACGCTGAGATCGCACCGCGGCGCAGCACACGGGCGTAGGCACCGGGACGGGCACTGGCAAAGAAGAGCTGCACGGCATCCGCGCGTCCCGTGCGTGCAATGAAAGTAGAGCAAGGAATGCGCGGGGCTGTGATCTGAAGGGTCACCGGACCGATGTCCAGGGTGTCACCCAGCCCCAGATCGGCGCTTGAAAGCCCGTCCACCAGGAGGTTCTCTCCAAAATATCCGGCGGGCAGGGGGGTGCCCAATGTGTTTTCCCACCAGATGCGGTCATCTTCGGTAAAGACGTAAACCGCCTGTTCGGGGCCACCGTGGTGGTCGGTGTCGACAATCGTATCCTGTGCCAACCCAAGGGTCGAGACCTCGACCGCGCCCATTTGTGGCGTCTTGAAATGCCCGGTCCGACCCGATTTGGCGGCAACTGGCTGGGCGGTGCCGGTACAGACTGCCAGGACCCGCATCATGTGATCACTTTCATCGCGCGTTCGATCCCCGAAAGGGTCATGGGCACCATGCGGTCGGTGCCGAACACCTCTTGCACCATCGCGATGGACTGGGTGTAGGGCCAATATTTTTCAGGGACAGGATTGATCCACACGTGATTGGGCCATTGATCGCGCGCGCGCGTCAGCCAGGTATCCCCGGATTCCTTGTTCCAATGTTCATTGGCACCACCGGGCACAGCGACCTCGTATGGTGACATGGAGGCATCGCCCACAAATATGCATTTGTAATCAGAGCCATAAGTGCGCAGCACGTCCCAAGTCGCAATTTGTTCGTTCCAGCGCCGCGCGTTGTCTTTCCAGACCCCTTCATAGAGGCAGTTGTGGAAATAGTAGTATTCAAGGTGTTTGAATTCGGTCTTGGCGGCGCTGAAAAGTTCTTCGACCATCTGGATATGGGGGTCCATCGACCCCCCGACATCCAGAAACAGAAGTACCTTTACTGCATTGCGACGCTCGGGCCGGGTTTGGACGTCAAGATAACCGTGTTCAGCGGTCGCTCGGATTGTACCATCAAGGTCCAGTTCATCATGCGCACCGTCACGCGCCCACCGCCGCAGACGTTTCAGTGCAACCTTGATATTACGGGTGCCAAGTTCAACGCTGTCGTCAAGATTGCGGAACGTGCGCTTGTCCCAGACCTTGGCGGCGCGCTGGTGGCGGCTTTCGTTCTGGCCGATACGCACGCCGTCGGGATTATACCCATAAGCCCCAAAGGGAGAGGTTCCGGCCGTGCCAACCCATTTGTTGCCGCCCTGATGTCTTCCTTTTTGTTCCGCAAGACGTTTCTTGAGCGTTTCCATGAGCTTGTCGAAGCCGCCCAGACTTTCAATTTCGGCCTTCTCTGCCTCAGTCAGATGTTTTTCAGCCATCTTTGTCAGCCAGTCCGCAGGCAAGTCGACCGCCTCAACCACGGCTTCTGCCGGGATATTTTCAAGCCCTTTGAACGTTTCTGAAAAGGCTAGATCGAAGCGGTCGAGGTGGCGTTCATCCTTGACCATGATGGTGCGGGACAAATAATAGAACGCCTCGATATCATAGGTGGCAAGGCCGCGCTTTATCCCTTCGAGAAACGCGAGAAATTCACGCAATGACACGGGGACATTGGCGCGACGCAGATTGTCGAAGAAGGGCAGAAACATCAGCTAGATATAGCTGCGTTCAATGAAGACCAGCACGAAAAGTCCGATGACACCAAAGAGAATGGCAAAGACGCCACCCCATTGCAGCAGGTCAAGCATCTTGCCGCCGCGGAGTTTGGCCCGGGCCGCACCGAACAATGCCCCAAAGAACAAACCTGCCAGCGGATAGATCATTGCGGTGAACCCTTAGAATGGGCGCAGTGCCGCAATCTCTGCCAGACGGGCCTGCACGTTGATGTCAGAGCCAAAGCCGTATCGCGCCCATCCCAGACTGTCCAGTCGCACAGCGTTGGCCTGCACCGTGTTGCCGGTCATGGCGAGTGCTTCGGCCTTGAACATCATGAGTGTGGACAACAGGGCCGCGTTCTGGTGCCGCTCGGCAATCGGGATCGCGCTATTGGCCAGCGCCAGTGTTGTCTGCGCATCCCCTGCAGCTAGTGCAAAGGCTGATTTCTGTACCGCGATATGCGCGGCGTGGATCCGGGTGACCGGATCTGCACGATAGGCAACGTCGGCGGCATTGAACGAAGCAAGTGCGGCTTGCGGGTTATGTCCGACCTGCAGTCGTCCGTTTGCGTAATGGGCGAAACCGGCGCGCGGGCCGGACCAGCCAAAGACTTGCCCCAGATGGATGGCCTGTGCGGCGGCCTGGCGGCGACGGCCCGGTGAGTTGCCGGCGGTCAGGGCGGTCTCCATCGCAGAGATCCAGTCACGTGATGTATCAGCCTGTAGCGCGCTGGTGCCGCCCTGGCCACGCGGATTGATCCGCGCGAGAATGCCCGGCAAGCGGGCGGCCGCCTCTGTCCGGGTCATGCCACTGGCAAGTTCCGGGGCGTAGAACGCACGCAGGATCAGCATATCGAACCCTGTCAGGACGGTGTGAATATTGTCGTCGTTGAAAACGCTGTCGGGCAGGCGATAGAGGTCGTTGAGCGGGCCAAGCGCCTGCGCAAGTTCTTCATGCAGGCAGTCACGGATTTCCTGAGGCGCGGCATCCGCGGGTACAAAGATCACAGCGCGTGTGCGCGTGGTCAGCGTGGTCCAGTCCACCTGCGGACTGTGGCGTGCGACAAGAAAGTCAGACCAGCTGCTGATCCGGGGCACAACAAAACAGGCGGCCCGCGGAACGGCGCGCTGCAACTCTGCCTGCGGCACAGCCTCGACCGTGATCGAGGCCTGGGCGGCGTCAGTGGTCGCAATGTTGATCCCCGCCTCTGACCGCAGGCGGCCCAGCAGCGCGTCAAGGTCGCGGGTCATGCTGGCGGGGACGGCCCCGGCGGTGCGCACGGTAATGGGCCCTTCGAAACGGGACATCACCGGGATGGTGCGGCCGCTTTCCATACGAAAGCTAAGGTCAAGAAAATCCTGCACCATTTCTGCATTGGGGCGGGTCGCCGGCGCGACGTAATTTGTCGTGAAACCCTTCATCGGGGGCAGGGTATTCATCAGGTTGACCGCGCGCGTCGGTGGCGCATCCGGCACCGGGGCACATGCCGCCATGATGCCGAGTGCAAAGGCTGCCAAACGGTTCATGAGTCCACCTGCACGGCAGGGGGCATCTGTTTTGTAACGGTCCGCATACCCACAGACCCCACCAGACTGGCGGGACAGTTCGGGCATTGGTCGACCGGCATTTTTGCCTTGGTCAAGTCTGCTCTCCTCATCGTCGTCAGTTCCATCTGCCTTAGAACTGCGGCCCCTTCTGGACCCGATTGCGGCAATGCCGTGATCGGATGCGTGGGCCACCCGATTAACTATGAGCCAGCAGGGTTAATCGACCGCTAACTTGGGCGGATTTGCATAATCCCGGTCAGCGTTGCGCAGAAGACTCAGATTTCCCTGGATACCGATGAGACGGCAGGCGAGACGCGCATGGTTGTCAGTGATTTTGCCTCGCGACTTTTCGAAGTGAAGAGACCAGCGATTTTGGTGAGGTCACGCGGATGGCAGCGATCCGGGACGGGTTTGGACCAAAACTACCAACCGATCCAATTCATCACAGATTTTGATGTGTTGTCGCACAATCATTCGCTTTGCGAATGGAACTGTAAGGATTAGCAAGGGGGCATCAACAAAGGAGAGCACCATGCAACTGCATCTGGCACCTGCACATTCCGACCGCGCAGCGGCGTTGAGCGAAGGGCTGATTGTCGGCGCCATCGCCTTCATGCTTCTAGGCTTTGGCTATTTCGCCGGCATCAGCGCGCAGCACGCCGGGCCGCAAAACACCGTGCTGACCCAGCCGCTTGAGGATTGGCACGGCAATGTTCGCGCGTCGCATTGGTCGTCTAGCGCTGGCCCCGTGCCATAAAGGCGAGACGCTCGAACAAGTGCACGTCCTGCTCATTCTTGAGCAGGGCGCCATGCAACTTTGGCAGGGCATTCGCCCCGTCGCGCCGCAGATCTTCGGGTGAAAGATCCTCTGCCAACAACAGCTTGAGCCAGTCCAGCACCTCAGACGTTGACGGTTTCTTTTTTAACCCCTGCGTGTCGCGCAGCTCGTAAAACTGGGTTAATGCTGTCGTCAGCAGCGCCTCTTTGATGCCCGGGTGATGTACCGCCACGATCTTACGCATTGTGTCGATGTCGGGAAAACGAATGTAGTGAAAGAAGCAGCGACGCAGGAAGGCGTCGGGCAGTTCCTTTTCGTTGTTTGAGGTGATGATCACCACCGGGCGATGCTTTGCGGTGATCGTTTCGCCGGTTTCGTAGACGTGAAACTCCATCCGGTCGAGTTCTTGCAGCAGATCATTTGGAAACTCGATATCGGCTTTGTCAATTTCGTCGATCAGCAGGACAACCTTGCCGTCCGCCGCAAAGGCCTGCCAGAGTTTGCCCTGTTTGATGTAGTTCGCGACATCCTGCACGCGCGCGTCGCCAAGCTGGCTGTCACGCAGGCGGCTGACCGCATCGTATTCATAAAGCCCCTGTTGCGCCTTGGTCGTGGATTTGATGTGCCATTCGATCATCGGCAACCCCAAAGCATTGCTGACCTGACGCGCCAGTTCCGTCTTGCCGGTGCCCGGTTCGCCCTTGACCAAAAGCGGTCTTTCCAAAGTCACAGCGGCATTCACGGCCATCTTCAGATCGTCGGTTGCCACATAGTCTTTGGTGCCTTGGAACTGCATGTTTTCCCTTTCTTATGTCGCGCGAACCTATCAGGTCTTTACACAGCATCAACACACTGTTGAATGACGTAATTGGGGGTGACACCGCTTGCATGGCGCGGTAAATGACTGGCCATTGAGGGGAGAGTTCGATGACAGGTCAAGCAGCCGCAAGTGAGTCGGACACAGACAAGGGTGATGACATGAAAGCCGAGGTTTTCTTGCCAGACGACTATCGTCCTGCTGAGGACGAACCATTTATGAATGAACGTCAGTTGGAGTATTTCCGTCGCAAATTGCAGGACTGGAAAGCTGACATCGTTGAAGATAGCCGCGACACGATTAGCGGCATGAAAGATCAGACGCGCAACATTCCGGATATTGCTGATCGCGCGTCCGAAGAAACTGACCGTGCGCTGGAGCTGCGGACCCGTGACCGGGAACGCAAATTGGTTGCAAAGATTGATGCGGCCCTGCGCCGGATTGACGAAGGTGAGTTTGGCTACTGCTCGATTACCGGTGAGCAGATTTCGCTAAAACGCCTTGATGCGCGGCCCATCGCAACGATGAGCCTTGAGGCGCAAGAGCGTCACGAGCGGCGCGAAAAGGTGCACCGGGACGACTGATATGCGGGTGTCCGTCCTGGGTGGCGGCATCGCCGGTCTGACAACAGCGTTGGCATTCGCGCGGCAGGGCGCCAGCGTGCGTGTTTTTGAACGGGCACCAGCGCTGACCGAAGTTGGCGCAGGCTTGCAGGTGACCCCCAATGCCGGGCGGGTTCTGGAAAAATTGGGTGTATGGCAGCGTCTTTGCGCAACCGGTGTGCGTGCAAAGGCGGTTTTGCCATGCGACGGGGCGACAGGTCGCGTCTTGATGCGGCTTGACCTTTCGGAACAGGAACCCGGTTATCTTTTTTTGCATCGTGCTGAACTGATTGATGTTTTGGCCGATGCCTGCCGATCAGCTGGTGTGGAGATAATCCTTGGGCGGAACACAGTCCAAGGTGACTGTGATTTGCGCGTTGGGGCGGATGGGTTGCGATCTGAAACCCGCGCAACCCTGAATGGTCAGGCGGACCCGTTTTTTACTGGGCAAGTCGCTTGGCGGGCAATTGTGAGTGCAGATGCCCCAGCAGAGGCGCGGATCTGGATGCTACCAGGGGGCCATGTCGTGACCTATCCGCTATCCGGCGGTCGTCTCAATATCGTGGCCGTGCAGGAGCGGGCAGAATGGGCGGAAGAGGGCTGGAACCACACAGATGACCCGGCAAACTTGCGCGCCGCTTTTACGCATGGAGCCAGGGAGTTACGTGGCATTCTTGACCTTGTGACAGAAGTCGGGATCTGGGGTTTGTTTCGGCATCCTGTGGCGCAGAACTGGGTTGGAGACGCCGTGGCAATTGTCGGAGATGCAGCGCACCCAACGTTGCCGTTTCTGGCGCAGGGTGCAAATTTGGCGATCGAAGACGCCTATGCGTTGGCACGGGCCGTCAACGACGGCGGTGTCCGGGATGGACTGCATGCGTATCAGACCCTGCGCAAACCACGCGTGACCCGCGCGATTGCGGCGGCCAATGCCAATGCGCAGAATTACCACTTGAAAGGTGTCCGGCGCAGTCTGTCGCATTTTGTCTTGCGCGGCATTGGTGCCGCCGCACCGGGGGCATTTCTGCAAAGAATGTCATGGCTTTACGACCACGACGTCACCCGCTAGGCCAGTTTCGTCCCGCTTCTGCTGTTGCGCGTTCCAAAACCTCCATCGTGCGATAATCGACACGGTAGACGTCTTCTTCGATCCGGAAATAGACCCAGCCATCTCGGGCGACCGGCAGGCCGTACCACCGCGCGTTTAACACCATCGAATATTTGCCGCGGGGCAGAATTGCGCCGATTTCAACGGGGGGCGGCCCCAGCGAGCGTTGAGATTGCGGAACAGAGATGATTTTTGCCGTTGCGCAGCCTGCGCCAGTATTGGCGGTCAGACATTGCGCTTGCGCTGACCCGGATGCGAAAAGACCTATACATATGATGAGTTTGCGCAGCATTCTTCAGGCGGCTAAATCGACCCAGACGGGCACGTGGTCTGAAGGCTTTTCCCGGCCGCGCACTTCGGATTCGATCCAGCAACCAGACAGAAGATCGGCACATTGCGGTGTCAGAAGGAAGTGATCGATGCGGATGCCATCATTTCTTTCCCATGCGCCAGCTTGATAGTCCCAAAAGGAATAATGCCCTTCGCCCAGCGTTGTTGCGCGGAAGGCTTCGGTAAATCCGAGGTTTTGGATGCGCCGAAATGCAGCCCGCGAGGGCAGGCGGTGCAAAGCGTCTTCGCGCCAGGCCTCTGGCCGCTTGGCGTCTTCGGGTTGTGGAATAATGTTGTAATCCCCCGCCATCAGGGCCGGCATTTCATCGTTCAGCAGGTGTTGGGCACGTTGATAAAGGCGTTCCATCCAGTTGAGTTTATAGGCATATTTTCCACCCTCGACGGGCGATCCGTCGTCGTTAAGCGTGACCGGGTTCCCATTTGGCAGATAAAGCCCACAGACCCGGACGGGCGTATCGCCCATGACGGTGGCCTCAATCCAGCGCGCTTGTGGGTCATCCTCATCGCCGGGCAAGCCACGGGTCACATCCTCGAGCGGGATTTTGGACAGGATCGCGACCCCATTGAAGCCCTTTTGTCCATGCGTTTCAACGATGTATCCCATGTCCTCAAAGTGTTCGCGGGGGAAATTTTCGTCAATGGACTTGATTTCCTGCAGCAGTGCGACGTCCGGTTTGGATGCCGCCAACCAGTCGGAAAGAGCCCCGATCCGAGCTTTCACGCCATTGATGTTGAACGTCGCGATCTTCATAAATTCTTCCCCTGCGTTGCGGCGAATATCAACGATGCGGAAGGCGTAAACAACCCATTCATGAATGAAGCTCGCAAGATGTCGCGTTAAATGGAATTGCCTTTCACCTGCGTGTAGGGATGAGGTCGGTCTGCGGACGATGCGGATTTGTAGGGGGGCGGATACTGCTAATACAGCAAACCTTCGCATCGGCGGCATATCTGTCGCTGTGTATCTGCGCGTGTCGCACAAGGACGCTGTGCGACGGTATCAGTTTCGGCGATGTCGTTTTGCGCCCCATGGAAGTCGGCGATGCAGATTTTGTAGTTGCCGCATTGGACATCAACGTCGCGCCGCGTGCGATTACAGAGACGACGTAAGCTTGTCGCAGATATTCATCCATATTCTGGTCAATAAGGTTGAATATGAATTGCTATTCCGTTTCGGGATTGTCTTCGGCGGCAGACGACAATCCGTACCTGCGCATCTTGTCATTCAGGGTGCGGCGAGGAAGGCCCAGCGTCTTTGCGGCGCGCAGGGTATTGCCCTTATGGGTATCCAAAACTGCTGAGATTTCCCGCGCTTCAAATTCGGAAACCCTTTGTGCCAGCGTGACGGGGCCGGGCGCAAGGCTCTCCATTCCGTCCAAATCAAAAAGGCCAAGCGCGTAGGCTTCGGCGCTTGTCTTGAGTTCACGCACATTGCCGCTCCAAGCCTGCCGCTTGAGCTTTTGCAGCAGTGTCCAGGGCACCTCCGGGTCGGCGCGGCCGTAACGTCGCGCTGCAAGCTGCGCGTAATGAACAAAGATGAGTGGAACATCTTCACCGGCTTCATGCAGGGTCGGGGTCGTCAGCTCTGCACCGGCGAGCCGAAAATAGAAATCCGCGCGAAAGGTACTAAGCGTGCGCAGATTGTTCTTTGTCGTGGCAATGACCCTGACATCGAGGGGCCGCGCGGCGGTCTCGCCCATTCGTTCGAAACAGCGTTCCTGCAAGACACGTAGCAACTTGGCCTGAATGGACACGGGCATCGTTTCGACTTCGTCCAGCATGAGCGTGCCACCGTGCGCCGCCTCAAGTTTTCCCGCCCGTCCCTCGGTGTCATGCGCGAACACGCCCGCGCCATGTCCAAACAAGATGGTTTCGGCCATCGCTTCCGGTAAGACCGCACAATTGAGCGCAACAAAGGGTGCGTCACAGCGGGTCCCTCCGGCATGGATCGCGCGCGCCGCGAGTTCCTTTCCCGTGCCTGTTTCGCCAGTGATCAGAACATCAACATCAACCGAGGCAAGCGCCGCAATGCGTTTGCGAAATTCGCGCATCGCACGGGATTTTCCAAGGATGCTTGCGTCGGCGCGCTCTGCCAGAACCGTTTGCAGGCGGGCAACCTCGCGCCGGGCGGCCTGCGCGTCCAGCGCGCGCCGAATGACCGTAAGCAAATGCGCGGAATCGTATGGCTTCTCCAGAAAATCCTCTGCGCCTTCGCGCATGGCATGAACTGCGTGGCCAATGTCGCCATGGCCCGTCAACAAAACCAAAGGCACATCGAGCGCCTGTGCCCTGACTTCCTTGAGAAACGCGATACCATCCATTCTCGGCATGCGAAGATCGCTGATGATCAGATCGGGCCCATGCACCATTGCGGCCAACGCGTCCCCCGCCGATGGAAAAGCGTGCGCCGCATAGCCGGATGTTTCGATCAGATCGCAAAGAGCGGACAGATGATCGGCATCGTCGTCGACGATGAATATGCGGGCACTCATGCGGCGGTCGCCTCTTGCTCCATCGCCAGCGGCAAGGTGACGGTCACCTGCGTGCCTGCGCCTTTTGCCGACAAGATGTTGAGCGACCCGTTGAAATCGGCAAGAATTGCCTTGCAGATCGCCAGCCCAAGACCCAATCCCTCACCTTTCAGCTTGGTCGAATTGAAGGGTTCGCCAACCACCGTGAGGTCCGCTTCGGCGATGCCGACACCGGTATCGCTTACACACAGACGAGCCTCATTGTCCTGTGTCGTGAGCGTGATGGCGATACTCGGATCGGGTGTTTCGGCTATCGCGTCCAGCGCGTTCAGCAGCAGATTGACAACAATCTGCTCGATCCGGATGGCCCCAGCCATCACGAACACCGGATCATCGGGGTTTTGATATTCGGGCGTTATTTCAAGGTCCCGCAGCCGGGGTTCGACCAGATCCAATGCCGCTGTCACGGACGCACGCATGTCGATCAGAGACAGCTCCACCACATCCTTACTGGCAAAACTCTTGAGATGCTTTGTTGTTCGCTGCATTCGGCGGATCATTTCCCGTGCCTTCCCCAGACGGGTCAGCGTGGTAGGATCATCGCTGCCAACGCCCATTTCCGCCGCCGAAAGCGTTGCTTCCATTGCCGCGAGGGGCTGGCTGATCTCATGTACAATCGCCGTGGACATCCGCCCAAGCGCGGCCATCTTTTCAGTATGAACAAGCGCATCTTGCGCTGCCCTCAGATCCACCTCGGCCTGTCGGCGCGCGTCCACCTCGCAGGCAAGGTCAGCCGTGCGTGCGATCACCATGGCTTCCAGCTTTTCTGACTGTGAAAGGCGCAATGCAACGATCTGGCGACGTTGCTCCCAGGTCTTGAGTGCGGCTGCAATCGCGAGCGTCCCAAGGGCTGCAAGTGCGGCCCAGCCGAATGACAATAGCTGTAACTGAGTGGTCGAGCGTGCGGCAATGACCTGCCAGCCGGTTGCCGGCATCGGAGCAATGCGGGCGATCCAGGCACTGCCCTTGGCATCACTCCCGTCGATACGGCCCTCTACCAGCGGCTCGGACTCCGCCAATGCCACGCCATCATACGCGCGGGTGGCGCGGATGCGTTCTAGGACATCGCCATCAAGGCGCGTCAACGCCCGGTATTGCCAGTCCGGTCGCGCGGAAAGGAACACAACACCATTCTCATCGGCCAGGGCAACATCGGCATTCGCAGAGCGCCAGATGTCCTGAAGAGGGCGCAGGTCCAGCTTTACAACCAGAACGCCAACTGGTTCGGTCGCGTCAATGCGGGTGGACAGAAAATACCCGGGCACGCCTGTCGTCACCCCAATGGCGTAAAACCGGCCTTGCCCTGTGGACATCGCGTCCTGGAAATAGGGGCGAAACGCATAGTTTTCACCGACAAAGCTGCCCTCTCGGTTCCAGTTCGATGCCGCGATCGTCTCGCCCTGCGCGTTGATCAGAAACAACTCTCCGGCATGCGCATGCACGGCGACGGTTTCCAGATAGGTGTTGGCCGCCTGCAAGGACCCCGTTCCCGCCAGTGCGTCCCGCACACGGACATCCTCGGCCGCGACGGCAGGCAGGGATCGCAGGCGCTCTACCTCGGCCTCGACAGCGCGCGCGGTCAGCAGCAAGGTCCGGTCCAGTTCGGTGCGCGCTGCCACCAGGCCCAGATTCTGCGCAGCAACCCAGACCAGGGCAGCGGCAAGACCCGCGATGAGCATGGGTCTTTTCATGATCATCGCGTCAGGTATCCGAAAGGCTTCGCCCGTCCGGTGCTCCCCCCGCCCGAGAGCTGTCCCGACGTGCCTGCGTCCAGTTCATGAAAAGCAGAGCGGTGATCAGAGCAGCGCCCAAAACTTCGACCGTGAGGTCGGGCCAGAACAGCGCGACCACGCCCGGCATCAGAGCAATGCGCATCCACAACCGCATGGGCGCGAACAGGAACCCTTCCAGCACGGCGGCGAAGGCGATCAGTCCCACGATGGCGATTGCCCCGCTCCAGATCACCAGCCACAAGGGCCCACCGAGAATGATTTCCTCGTTGAACACCATGAACAGCGGAATCAGGTAAAGACCCTTCGCGTATTTCCATGCCTGAAAACTGGTCTCCATGGGTTTACTGCCCGCAATCGCCGCGCCGGCAAATCCGGCAAGGGCGACAGGCGGCGTCACGTTGCTGTCCTGAGAGTACCAGAACACCACCAGATGTGCGATCAAAAGCGGTACGCCGAATTCTTCGGTCAAAGCCGGACCGACAAGAATGATCAGCACGATATAGGCCGCCGTGACCGGCAACCCCATCCCGAGGATCAGGCTCGCAAGCAGGACAAGGATCAGCGCCAACACCAGGTTACCACCCGAGAAAGCGATCATCATGGCCGAGAATTTCAACCCAAGCCCGGTGAGCCCGACGACGCCGACGATGATGCCGGCAACGGCACAGGCCACCGAAACCGCAACCGCATTGCGTGCGCCCAGATCCAGCGCGTTGAGAACGATTGCGATACCACGGCGGCACAGGGCAACGAACCCCTCCTGGGTCGGCCCCGTCGCCATGAATGACCAAAGCGCGCGCGCCGCCGCTGCTGCGAGGATGGCCAGAATGGCGTAAAAGCCAACGCGCATCGGGGAATAGCCTGCAACCAGCAGAGCCACCAGCGCCACCAGCGGCAGCAGGAAATGCCAGCCCTCCGCCATGACCTCGCGCACCTTGGGCAGCTCCGCGGCGGTCAGACCGGTCATGCCCTGCTTGATGGCCGCGATATGGACCAGCAGATAGACGGTGCCGAAATAGAGAATGGCAGGAAAGATGGAAACCAGCACGATATCGACATAGGGAACACGGGTGAATTCGCTCATCAGAAACGCGCCCGCGCCCATCAGGGGCGGCATGATCTGCCCGCCGGTGGAGGCCGCGGCCTCGATACCGCCGGCCTGTGCAGGCCGGTAGCCAAGACGCTTCATCAGCGGAATGGTGAAGGCACCGGTCGTGACCACGTTGGCAATCGCTGATCCCGAAATGGATCCCATGCCTGCGCTGGCGATGACGGCGGCCTTTGCCGGACCGCCCCGCTGCTTTCCCGCCGCCGCATAGGCCAGATCGATGAAGAATTTCCCGGCACCGGTCACCTCTAGAAAGGCACCGAACAGGACGAAGATAAACACGAATGTTGCGGCAACGCCCAGGGGGATACCGAATATCCCTTCGGCGCCCAGTGTCATCTGGCTGGCGACCCGATCCAGCGAATAGCCCCGGTGGTTCAGAATGCCGGGCATCGTGTCTGCCAGAAACGGCAGTTCGCCCCGGCTGCCCGCGAAAGCGTAGACGATGAACAACGCCCCGATCACCGTCATGCCAAGGCCCACGGCGCGGCGCGCGGCCTCAAGCACAACAACGATGGTCACGATCCCGACCCAGACATCGATGTCGCGCGGAAAGACCTGATTGGCAATGATGTCGATGTTGGTTGGGACCCACGCTCCCGCGAGCACGCTGGCCGCGATCAGAACCCCATCAATGGCCCAACCCAGCATCCCGCGTGGCCGGTCGCGGCCAAAGACGGGATAGATCAGAAAACACAGGACCAGAACAAAACCCAGGTGGATCGGGCGTTGATAGAACAATCCCAGAGGCTGCACACCGGCTGCATAGAGCTGGAACAGCGACAACGCGATGCCGATCACCGTGATGGCCCGCAAGACCATGCGCGGTTGCGTCACCTCGGGTGGGTTGATGTCGATCGTGGGGCTCATTTTTTCAAACTTCCAGTTAATGCTATGCGGACACGTTCACGTGGCGCAACCGCCGAAAGCGATATGATGTGTTCACCCACTTGCAGCCGGTGGTCGACCGCCCCCGACCCAGGGCGAATGATGTAGGCGTTGCCAGGCACAGCTTCGTCAATGTTCAGGATATAGTATCCACCCAGCCCGTCCGAGACCTGTTCGCCACGACCGGGGATGTGGCCCAGACCGGCTGCGAAGTCAGGCTGATGCGACCGCACCAGAACCATGTGCCCGTCGCGGTTTTCATAGCAATCCGAAACTTCAAACCCTTTGACGGAATGATGCCACAACACACACCACCCGGAGCCCTGCGGCACCGACAGACGCGCGATCTCGGTTCCGTCAGCCACGCGGGTGGCGACAAGTTCCTGACCGGACGCGGCCGGGGGCAGCAGGAAGAGGAGGGCCAAAAGCCCTCCTTGCAGTGCGTGGATCATTCACGCAGGTCGTCCGGCACTTCGGCGCCGACCTCGTCGTAGTACCGCAGCGCACCGGGGTGCAGCGGGATCGGCGTGGCCCCCATCGTGAACTCGATCGTGGTTTCGTTCGCGGCAGGATGGATCGCCTGAAGCTCGGCGATGTTCTCGAAGATGGCTTTGGTCAGCTCATAGGCCAGATCGTCGGACATCTCGGATGACACTGTCAGAACGTTGGGAATGCCCAGGACGGTAATGTCATCGGTCACACCGTTATAGCTGTTGCCCGGCAACTTGGTTGTCGCGAAGGTCTCATCGGCGGCCATTGCGGCATCAAGTTCGGCTTGCGTCAGTGCGATGATCACGATGTCCTGCGTTGTCGCAAGGTTCAGGATCGAAGAGGTCGGGGCCCCTACGGACCAGAAGCCTGCATCGATATCGCCGTTGGCCAGCGCATCCGCGGTCTCGTTGAAGTTCAGACGCTGCTCTTCGATATCGTCGTAGGTGATGCCGTTCGCTTCAAGGATGGCGGCGGTGTTGACCTCGGTCCCTGAGCCGGGGGCGCCGATGGACACACGCTTGCCGCGCAGGTCGTCAAGCGAAGTAATCCCGCTGCTTTCCAGCGCCACAATATGCACCATATTGGCGTAGAGTGAGGCGAGCCCGCGCACCATATCAAGTTGCTGGCCCTCGAACTTGCCCGTGCCAGTGTAGGCTTGCGCCACGGTGTCGGCCAATGCGATCGCAAGATCCGCATCGCCGGTGGCGATCAAGCCCATGTTTTCGACCGAAGCGCCGGTCACTTCGGCGGTTGCGGAATAGCCTTCGACGTGATTGTTGACGATTTCCGCCAAACCACCGCCAACCGGGTAATAGGTGCCGCCCGTTCCGCCTGTAGCGATTGAAAGCTGGTCTTGTGCCATCGCAGGCGCGCCAAGGCTCATAGCGAACAGCGTAGCCGTTCCAAGCAAGCCCAGTGGCCCGCGAAATGCGTGAATAGTCATGTCTTCCTCCCAAATCAGGCAAAGCGCCCACAAAAGTCCCGCGTCTCCTCCCGGGATCTGCACAGACTTACCGGTTTGCTCTTTCAGATAGGAGTGTTTTCAAAAGGACCGATGTAACTTCGTCGCAAAAGTTCGCCAGCATCGGCGCAGAATATTGCCATGAGAATATGTTGCGGACTGACGGTGCAGGTGTTTCCCCAAATTTGTTCATTGCGAAACTAAATCAAAGAAGCGTCTTCGGGTGTTGCTTTCTACCAAGGGGTCTTCGACGCTGCGCGCTACCGCCCAAGGCTGAAAAACAACAAACTCGTGCTGTGCGACTTCATGTCAATAGACATGTCCCAGATTACGCCCATTTGAAGCAATGCTAAACCTCTGTTCGCGGTCCAACAACTAGCAGCAAGGACGCGCGGACGCCCTGATCCAACTCGACGGATGACTGGTCCAGAAGGCGAACGGTATTAGGAGGTCTGTTGACCCTGGACGAAAAGTACTTTCACAGATCTTCAAGTCTGACACCCAGACAGCGCACCGTCTAACCTGGTACGTCTAAAACATCAGTCGAGTGAAAGGCCAACAGACGGCGGAAACGCCTCTCGATTTGGTGATTAAGGCAACCGCTTTCACAGCACTGGGTGTAAATGGTCGCTTTTCTTGCGGCATGGCGGCGTCGTGTTTGGAGCGGGTGCGGCGATTTGTGCTCTGCGAGCGCGCATCGGGAAATTGATACTTCCGCAATGGCTCATACCGAACTTCCGCAGATGTGCAATCAGAGGTGGCGATGCGGAACAGGTGATCTCGCGAGCGCGGTGGAATGGTTCGTGTGGCTGTTCGTAACGATGTTGTTAGTCGCAATGTGCGATTACATGGAAAACGACGTGCCGCAACCGCAAGAAGAGGTGGCGTTGGGGTTGTTGATCACGAAACGCGCACCAATAAGTTCTTCGGTAAAATCAATCTCTGCATCTGTCAGGAATGGCAGCGAAATGCTGTCGATCACGACCTTTTCACCGGCACCTTCCAGGATCAGATCGTCGTCTTTTGGATCGTCCAGGTCGATTTCATACTGAAAGCCGGAGCATCCGCCGCCCTCGACAGCGATGCGCAGCGCCTTGCCCTGTGCGGCGGCACCGATCTCACCAAGCCGTTCAAAGGCCCGTTTGGTCACTTTGGGTGGTAATGTCAGCATCATACACCTATCGGTCAGCTTATGAGTTGGATATAGAGACGACAGGCAAAGACGACAAGGCAGGGCAGGGACATGGCAGCCCCTTATGCGACGGACCCCGCGAACCCGCGGGGCCGTCTTTATGCGGAAGAAGAGAGTCTTTTCCGCTCTCCGTTTCAGCGCGACCGCGACCGGATCATTCATGCAAGTGCGTTTCGGCGGCTCAAGCACAAGACGCAGGTGTTCATTGAGCATGAGGGTGATTACTTTCGGACCCGATTGACCCATTCCATCGAAGTGGCCCAGGTGGCACGCACAGTGGCGGCGGCCCTTGATCTGAATGTCGAACTGACCGAGGCTATCGCATTGGCCCATGATCTGGGGCACACGCCATTTGGCCATACCGGGGAAGAGGCGCTTAATGCGCTGATGCAGCCCTTTGGTGGGTTTGATCACAATGCACAGGCTTTGCGGATCGTCACCGATCTGGAGCGTCATTACGCGGAATGGGACGGGCTGAACCTGACCTGGGAGACGTTGGAGGGGATCGCCAAACACAATGGCCCGGTGCTGGACCCGCCTTATGCCTTGCGGTCATATGACGCACGGCATGATCTGGAACTGCACACCCACGCCAGCGCAGAGGCGCAGGTTGCGGCATTGTCTGACGATATTGCCTATAACAACCATGATCTGCACGACGGGCTGCGGGCTGAGCTGTTTTCAACCGATGACCTGGCGCAACTGCCGGTGTTGCGGGATTGTTTTGCCCGGGTGGATGCCAAATATCCCGACCTCAACTACTATCGCCGCCGCCACGAGGCGTTGCGCCGGTTTTTTGGCATTTTGGTTGAGGATGTCATCGTGGTCAGCCGCCGCAATCTCGCAGAGTTCAATCCCGCGACCGTGGCCGACATCCGTCATGCCGGGCGCATGATGATCCAGTTCACCCCCGCGCTGTGGTCGGACCTCAAGGTGATCCGGCAGTTTCTGTTTGAGCGCATGTATCGCGCCCCGGCAGTGGTCAAGATGCGGGTTGCTGTGACCCAGATGGTTGACGAGCTGTTTCCCTATTTCATGTCCAATCCCGGTGAGTTGCCCAAGCAGTGGCGTAAGGATGTGGCGGAAGTTCAGGACGTACAGGCCTTGGCAAGGATTGTCGCGGACTACATTGCAGGGATGACCGACCGGTTTGCCATTCAGGAGCATAAGCGTTTGATTGGGGGAACACCGGTGCCAGCAGGAGTGACAGATGGCCATTGAAACCGCCCCGGACGCGCTAAACCCCGTTGTTGCCATTGCCCTGGTGGGTGTCCTGGGCGTGGGGAGCCAATGGGTCGCCTGGCGTCTGCGGATGCCCGCAATTGTCCTGATGTTGCTTGCGGGGGTTCTGATAGGGCCCGTGTTGGGCGTTTTTGATCCCGCGCGGGATATTGGCCCATTGATGGGGCCGATGATTTCGATTGCAGTGGCAATTATTCTGTTTGAGGGCGGACTGACCCTGAACTTTCATCAATTGCAGGATCGCGCCCTTGGGGTGCGGCGACTGGTTTTTGTCGGCGCGCCGCTGGGGTGGCTCACGTCGGCGCTGGCGCTGCGCTATGGTGCCGGGCTGTCATGGGAAAGTGCCGCCGTCTTTGGCGGGATCATGATTGTGACGGGCCCCACGGTCATTGCCCCCTTGCTGCGCACTGCGCGGTTGTCGCGACGGCCCGCGTCATTGTTGCAGTGGGAAGCGATCGTGAATGACCCGATCGGTGCCCTGGCCGCCGTTTTGGCGTTTGAGGTGGTGCTGGTTCTGAACACGGCTACCACCATCGGCGCAGCGGTGATGGATCTGCTGATCGGGGTGACCGTTGCCACAGTGCTTGGCGTGGTCGCAGGGTTTGGTCTGGCGCGCGCGTTCAAGCGGGGCTGGGTGCCCGAATATATGAAGGTGCCCGTATTGTTTGCGCTGTTGCTTGCCTGCTTCAGCGTTGCTGATGAGGTCTTGCACGAAAGTGGCTTGCTGGCAGTGACGATCATGGGAATCGTGATCGCAAATGCCAATCTGCCCAGCTACGAAGAGCTGCGCCGCTTCAAGGAACACGCAACGGTTCTGCTGGTCAGCGGCGTTTTCATTCTGTTGGCATCGGCGCTGGATTTCGCAGCACTGGGCCAGCTGACGTGGCGGGCGGCGGCCTTTGTACTGCTGGTCGTGCTGGTGGCGCGGCCATTCACGGTTTTCATGTCGCTGCTGGGGTCAGGCGTGCCTTGGCGCGAACAGGTATTGGTGGCCTTTACCGGGCCGCGCGGCGTGGTGCTGGTGGCAGTGGCCGGCCTGTTCGGTGACCGCCTGCTTGGCCTTGGTTTTGAAGACGCGGCCCTGATCGCGCCACTGGCATTTGTGCTTGTTGCTTTCACTGTCGTGCTGCATGGTTTTTCGCTGGCCCCTTTCGCCCGGTTTCTGGGTCTCACCGGGGCGGATCGTCCGGGTGTGATCATCATTGGCGGATCAGCGTGGACCACGGCATTGGCTGAAGGTCTGCGCAAGGCCGAGATTCCGGTGCTGATGACGGACCCAAATTACGGTCATCTGCGCGCCGCGCGGTCAGCCGGGATCGAGACATTCTCTGGCGATATTCTATCCGAGGCAGCCGAACAGCGGCTTGAGCTTGTCAGCTATGCGACATTGATTGCCGCAACTGACAATGATGCCTATAACACCTTGGTTACCACGGATCTTGCGCCTGAATTCGGCCGCGAAAACGTGTTCCAGATCGGACGGGAGAAATCTGACAATGCGCGCCATCAACTGCCGCGCACGCTGGGGGGACGTCCCTTGGGCCTGTCCGCGACCCATGGCGAAATGAACGCATTGCTGCGCGAAGGCTGGACGTTTCGATTGACCCGGCTGAGCGAAGAGTTTGACATGCAGGACTGGCGCGCCAAACGTCCGGATGCGCGTCTTGTGGCACGCATATCCCCCAGCGGAGAGATCAAGTTCATTCGCAAGGATGAGGATGTCAGACCGGCCCCGGATGTTCGTGTACTGGCGTTCAGGCCGCCAGGCGAGGAGGATGCACCGGGCGCACGCCAGCCACCGGTGAGTTAGGGCTTTGCCGGGACGGCAGAACAGGTCCGCGGTGCGCGACCCAGCTTGAGAACCTGCACGCTGGTGCGCAGCGTCAAAACCCATCTCATGCAACGTGGCGACGGTCAGGACTGACCTCCTATCTGAAGCGCAGTGAAAGCATAAATCTTGTCCACTTGCTCAATGGCATCCTTGTAGGAGGAGCTGTCCGGGTCGATCCAGATTTCGATCATGGCAAGCGGCGCATGGATTGATCTAGGCATGCCGCCGCTGCGCTGACGTTTGCCCCGATCGCGGATGCCGGCGATGACCACATTCGGGTCGTTCAGCGTGTTGATCAGTTCGGCATTTCGATTTCCCCGATCCGCGCCCTTGCAGCATTGAACATGTACGCGGCTGTCGTCGTCAGTTTTGGCACGGGGCACCTGACTGTAGGTTGGGGTCGGGATCAGGCTGCGTGGCGCGCCGCGAAATTGCAACCGGGGGCAGGGTGGCACGCTGAGGTTTGCGGCAAGTCGCATTGACGCGCCCTCGCGGGGTGATAAACGAGGCAGACACCTTGAAAAGAGTAAAACGATGAACCTGTTTGCCGATATTCGCGCCCTCGTCCTGACTTCACTGGATGCCCTTGTGGCGGACGGCGTATTGCCTGATGGTCTGTCGCGGCAGGCCATTGCGGTTGAGCCGCCGCGCGATGCGGCGCATGGGGACATGGCCACCAATGCGGCGATGGTGCTGGCAAAGCCGGCCAAGATGAACCCGCGCGCGATTGCTGAAGCGCTGGCAGCCAAGCTGGCAGATGACCCGCGTATTGGCTCTGCCGAAGTGGCGGGACCGGGATTTCTGAACATGCGCATTGAAACCGGTGTCTGGGCCGGGGTGCTGAAAGCCGCGCTGACAGACGCGGGTTTTGGCCGCTCTTCATTGGGGCAGGGCAAGAAGCTGATGGTCGAATATGTCAGTGCGAACCCCACTGGCCCTTTACATGTGGGCCACACGCGGGGTGCGGTGTTTGGCGATGCACTGGCTTCATTGCTGGAGTTCGCAAGCTATGACGTGACGCGGGAATATTATATCAATGACGGCGGCGCGCAGGTCGATGTGCTCGCCCGGTCAGTGTACTTGCGGTATCTTGAGGCCCACGGCCAGGATGTAGCGTTTGAGGATGGCACTTATCCCGGCGATTACCTGATCCCTGTCGGCAAGGCGCTGAAAGACAAGGTCGGCGATGCCTATCTCGACAAGGGCGAACAGTTCTGGCTGCAGGAGGTGCGTGAATTCGCCACCGCCGCGATGATGGATTTGATCCGCGCCGATCTTGCTGCTGTCGGCATTCGAATGGATAATTTCTATTCGGAAAAAAGTCTCTATGGCACCGGGCGGATCGAGGATGCAATACAGACGCTGGATCAGAAAGGGTTGATCTATCAGGGCACGTTGGAGCCACCCAAGGGCAAGTTGCCCGAGGATTGGGAGCCGCGTGAACAGACGCTGTTCAAGTCCACTGCCTACGGGGATGACGTTGACCGGCCGGTCAAGAAGTCGGACGGCGCATGGACCTATTTTGCCCCCGACATCGCATATCATTATGATAAGGTTGAGCGCGGGTTTGATGAACTGATTGACGTCTTTGGCGCGGACCATGGCGGTTATGTCAAACGGATGAAGGCGGCCGTTGCGGCTTTGTCTGATGAAAAAGTGCCGTTGGATATCAAGCTGGCGCAGCTGGTAAAGCTTTATAAAAACGGTGAGCCGTTCAAGATGTCCAAGCGGGCCGGGACCTTCATCACGCTGCGCGATCTGGTGGATCAGGTCGGATCGGATGTTACACGCTTCCACATGTTGACGCGCAAGAACGACGCGCCGCTCGACTTTGACTTTGACAAGGTCACGGAGCAATCAAAGGACAATCCGGTCTTTTACGTGCAATACGCCCATGCGCGGATCAACTCCGTTTTGCGCAAGGCCGGGGTGGATGTGAGCGACGCAACACTTGCAGCGGCTGATCTGGGCACGCTGACACACGCGGCTGAGCTGAAGGTCGCCAAGACGATCGCCGAATGGCCGCGCCTTGTCGAGATCGCGGCGAAGGGCCATGAGCCACACCGGATTGCGTTCTATCTCTATGATCTGGCGTCAGATTTTCATGCGCTGTGGAATCGCGGAAACGAGGACGTCAGCCTGCGGTTCCTGCAAGAGGGTGACAATGCCACAACACAGGCGAAAATCGCGCTGATCCGTGCAGTTCAGGTTGTTTTGGCCCAAGGGCTTGGTATTCTTGGCGTAACCCCGGCGGAAGAGATGCGCTAAAGCGCACGTGTTCGGGGCTTGAGGATGTCAAGCGCGGGCGGCAAACGCCCCGAGCAGTGAGGCTGGTATGGCAGTTTACGACGACGGTACGCATGACGTGCCGCTGACCCGCAAGGCGGGCCTATTCATGAATTTTGCCGGCGCGGCTGTGTCGCTTGGCCTTATGGCGGGTGTTGGCGTCTGGGGGTACCAACTGATCATGCGCGACGTCACCGGCATTCCGGTGGTGCGCGCGATGGAAGGGGCGATGCGTGTCGCGCCAGAAAACCCCGGTGGAGAAGTTGCCCTGCACACAGGGCTGGCGGTGAACGCGGTGGCGGCCATTGGTGAGGCTGCACCGCCTGAGGACCGGCTGGTTCTGGCCCCCGCAACAACGGATTTGTCGCAAGAGGACCTTGAGGTACAACCGCTGGCAGAGGCGGATGAAGTTGTCCCGCTTGCGAATGCTGTTGAAACGCCGGAAATCGCGGTGCCAACAACATTGGTGGAAGCGGATGATGCGCCGGTCGCTCTGGCCGATACGGATGATATTCTTGCCCTTGTCGACCAGTTGTCATCTGGCACCACGCCGCTGAGCCCACTGGCCGAAGGCCAGGACGTGGCCCCGACCGTATTGCTGGACGGCGAAGAAGTTGCGCCGGCAGTTGCAATCATTTCGCGCAATGTGCCCGGCGTCGTGACGTCATTGCGGCCTGTGGTACGCCCGCGTCTGCAAGCGATACCGGCCGTTGCAAACGATACGGATGCTGCTGTGGCTGCGGCGATTGCAGCGGTCGTCAACACCGCGCCATTGCCAGAAGGCACAAAGCTGGTGCAGCTTGGCGCCTTTCCTTCCGCCGATGTGGCGGCAAACGAATGGCAACGGCTTGAAGGGCGATTTACCGATTTCATGACCGGCAAAGAGCAGTTGATCCAGGAAGCTGAGCGCAACGGCAAGGCGTTTTATCGGCTGCGTGCCAAGGGTTTTGCTGATCTCGCAGAAGCGCGCCGGTTCTGTGCGGCCCTTGAAGCAGGCAATCAGGACTGTATCCCGGTGGTCGTGCGATAAGTGGATCGTGCGGTTGTATTTGGCCCGCTTGGCCTTAGCGTAAGCGATTGGGAAAAATCCTTTTTCCGTGATGTTGCCCCTTGGGGATTCATTCTGTTCGCGCGGAATGTTGATACGCCTGAGCAATTGCGCCGCCTTACCGGTGACCTGCGCGAAGCTGTTGGCTGGAACGCTCCGATCATGATTGATCAGGAAGGTGGTCGCGTGCAGCGCATGCGTGCCCCTCATTGGCGCGAATATTTGCCGGCGCTTGATCAAATGGAACGGGCCCGCGATCCGATACGCGCGATGTGGTTGCGCAATCGGCTGATTGCGGCCGAGTTGCATGATGTTGGCATTGATGTGAATTGCGCGCCGCTGGCTGATCTGCTTGAGGATGATGCCCATCCGGTGATGCGCAACCGGCTTTATGGACGTGACATCGAAATCGTTGTCCGCGCGGCGCGGGCAGGGGCTGACGGGTTGCTGGCGGGTGGTGTTCTGCCTGTGTTGAAACACATTCCCGGCTATGGGCGGGCAGTGGTCGATAGCCACAAGGACCTTCCGCGCGTGAATGTCCCACGGGCAGATCTGGAAGCACGGGATTTTGTGCCGTTTATTGCGTTGAATGATATGGCCATGGGTATGACAGCGCATATCGTCTTTTCAGATATCGACCCGGACGCGCCTGCGACGACATCCGCAGTGATGATGCGCCTGATCCGCGACCAGATCGGATTTGGCGGGTTGATCATGAGCGACGACATCGGCATGGATGCGCTGTCCGGCAGCCCTGCAGAGCGGGCGGCTGCCGCGATCGCTGCGGGATGCGATTTGGTTCTGCATTGCAACGGTGGACCCGATGAGATGCAGGACGTTGCCCGAGTCGTGCCGGAGATGACTGAGGCAGCAGAGACCCGCGCCAAGCGTGCACTTGCACAGCGTCAGACCCCCATGGCGATTGACATTTCGGACGCTGCGGCGGAGTTTGAGGCGCTTTTGGCGTAAGGGTTCTGGCAGGTTGAATAGCGATTTTCAAGAAGACGTCGTCAGCGTCACGGATCGGCTTGCTGCTGAGGCGCTGATCGTGGATGTCGGTGCGTTCGAAGGGCCGTTGGATTTGCTGCTGACATTGAGTCGGACGCAAAAGGTCGACCTGCGCGAAATCTCGATCCTTGCTTTGGCCGAGCAGTACCTCGCCTTTGTCGAGAAGGCCAAGGAATTGCGGCTGGAACTGGCTGCGGATTACCTCGTGATGGCCGCCTGGCTGGCGTTCCTGAAGTCCCGGTTACTTTTGCCGCCAGATCCAACCGAAGAAGGGCCGTCTGGGGAAGAGCTGGCCGCCCACCTCGCATTCCAACTGGAACGGCTTGAGGCGATGCGCAAATCCGCAGCGCAATTGATGGCGCGCGATCAACTGGGGCGTGATTTTTTTGCCCGTGGGATCACGGAAGATGTGCAGCGGGTGCGACGGGTGACCTATACGGCGACGTTGCTGGACCTGATGCAGGGCTATGCGCGAATCCGCACAAAGGACGAGTTTCGCCCCTTTGTCATGGACCGCAAGAGCCTGATGACGATGGAACAGGCGCTGGAGCGGATGCGACATCTGATTGGTTTTGCGGGAGAGTGGACCGACATTTCATCGTATTTGCCTGAAGGATGGGAAGTTGATCCGGCGCGACGGCGTTCGTCAACAGCCGCGACGTTTGCAGCATCGTTGGAGCTTGCTAAAGAAGGCAAGATCGAAATTCGGCAAGGCGAGACCTTTGCCCCCATCCAAATTCGCAAGAAGGTGCCACGCGATGAGTGAGCCGCAGAACGAGAGCCTGTTCGAAGCACCGCCCATTGCCGAACAGGAACGCATGGTCGAAGCAATCCTGTTCGCAACGGCTGATCCGGTCACGGTGACCGAATTGACCGGGCGAATGCCCCATGGCTCCGACCCCGCGGAGGCGCTTGCCCATCTTCGCAAGCGCTATGAGGGGCGTGGTGTGAATGTGGTGAAGGTGGGGGATGCCTGGGCTATCCGCACCGCGCCCGATCTTGGGTTTTTGATGCAAAAAGAGACGGTTGAGACCCGCAAGTTAAGCCGGGCCGCAATCGAAACTCTGGCGATTGTGGCCTATCATCAACCGGTGACCCGCGCCGAGATCGAGGAGATTCGGGGCGTCAGTGTCAGCCGCGGCACGATTGATCAACTTATTGAGCTGGAATGGATTCGTTTTGGTCGTCGCCGAATGACGCCCGGGCGACCGGTGACATTTGTCGTCACGCAGGGCTTTCTGGATCACTTTGGCTTGGAAAATGCACGGGACCTGCCCGGGCTGAAGGAGCTTCGCGCGGCTGGACTGCTGGACAACCGGCCACCGCCGGGTGCGGCGATATCCGATTCAGAGGAAGGCGCTGAAGAGGCCGATCAGTCGGACATGTTCGAAGACGACGCTTAGGGCGCGGTACCAATTGCGAAGCTGGGCGTTGACGGTCAGGAATATACGACTGTGCGCGCGGCTTTGAGATGACTTCATTTCCTCACCGCGGTGATCAGGACGTCTCATTTCCACCGGTTTCTGACGCGCTGTTGATCTTACTGGCATATATCCCGCCTGCCTGAACAGTGCTCGCACACAATTAACGTTTCCTTTGTTTGATTGGTCTATTTGTCGGTCAGACGACAGAAAGAATTTGATTGTGGGCCAACCTCTTTTTCCGCAGGGCGATGATTTTGGAACCCGGTTCCGAAATGTTCTCTTGTTTCAACGGTTACGTCGGCCGTTGGCGCTGCTTACGTTTGCCTTGGCGGTCATTGGTTTGCTGGGCAGCTATGTTGGTCTGAACGCGCTGATTGGTCGCGATCCCAATGCCGCGATGACCCATCCGGCGACCGCGTTTTGCATGATGGTTGTGGCCCTCGGATTGTACCGTTACCGCATTTATCACGCCCCGGCGCTGCTGCAGCGCGTGCTATCGTCGATGACCCTGACGTTTCTGTTAACCGTCATTGGGTTGCGCGCGTTGCGATACTTTTTTGATTTGCCAATTTCAATGAGGTTTATTGAAAACAACCTCGGACTTGGAGCTCTTGGAACCGATACCGCATTGGTGCTCGCGCTGCTATTCATGTCGGCGCTTGTCCGACGGCGGTCGGCCAAGCTGGGCCTGACATTTGCTGTCAGCGCGGTTGTGATCATCCTGTTTGCATTTGTCGGGCTGAGTTTTGGCAAACGGCTGATGGAAGGTCAGATGGCTGTCACCACGCTGATTGGGCTTGTCCCGGCAAGTTTGGGGATATTGTCAATTTTTGCCCATAACCGGCTGCTGCGCGTCCTGCTTTTGTCCGATCCTGTTGGTCTGCGTACGCGGATGATGCTTGCAACCGGGTTTTTCGTTCCGTGGACCGGCGGGCTTTTCCTGCATCATGGCGTTGGTGTGCCGGATCGCGCCGTTCCTGTTGAAAGCCTGCTGGTCAGTGTCACGATTCTCAGTATGGCCGCGGTTGCGGTTGCATCGGGATATAATCACGAAAAAAGCGATCAGGTGCGCCGGAGATTGAGCCGGGCACTGGCGCGCATGGCGGTAGAGGACAATTTGACAGGCACATTGAACCGCGCCGGTCTGATGATCGAGTTACGCAACCGTTGGGAACACTTCCAGGCAACCGGGCGAAATGAATGTGTAATTATTCTGGATCTTGATCACTTCAAGCAGATCAATGACCAGTATGGTCACGATGAGGGTGACAGGGTGCTTGCGGCAGTGGGTGATATTCTGTCGCCCAATCTACGGCGGTCTGACAAGATCGGACGGTGGGGAGGTGAAGAGTTTCTGATCCTCGTCAGCGGGCTGGATCGGGGATCTGCTGTTGATCTGACAGAACGGCTCCGCAGCGCGATTGCGCGGCTGCCGACATTTTTGGCCAGGACTGCATCAGGTGATGCAGCGGTCTATGACGTAACAGGGTCGTTTGGCGTTTCTTTCATCGAAGAGGGGGACATGTCAGCCAGCGATGCAATCAAGCGCGCAGATGTGGCGCTGTATTCTGCAAAAAACGCCGGGCGAAATCAGGTTGCTTTCCGGGCAAAGGCCGCTGCCTAGGGTGCGCGAAAGTGTTTGGACAGTTTCAGACCCTGTCCCTGATAGTTTGATTTGATCTCGCGCCCGTAAAGCGCGTCGGGCATAGCGGCCATGTTTTCATAGATCAATCGACCGACAATCTGTCCATGCTCCAGCACAAATGGCGCTTCGTGGCAACGTACCTCAAGCACACCGCGCGACCCGGAGCCACCCGCGTCAGCATAGCCAAATCCGGGATCAAAGAACCCGGCATAATGCACGCGGAATTCACCCACCATCGCCAAATAGGGCGCCATTTCAGCGGCTTGCATCGGCGGGATTGAAATCGCTTCGCGACTGACAAGAATATAAAATGCGCCGGGATCAAGGATGATCCACCCCGTGTCAGTATGGACGGACTCCCAATAATCGGCAGGGTCGTAGTGATCGAGCTTGGAAAGATCTACAACGCCAGTATGGGGTTTCGCGCGATACCCCACCAGTGTTCCTGCATCAGGGCGCAGATCAACTGAAAATCCAAGACCGTCAGAGATAACAGGGTCGCCGTTCACAATTGGCGTTTGCTGGTGCAGGGCGCGCAGCGCACTATCGCCCATCCGTGTGTCGCCCATCCGAAAGATGATTTGATTCAGCATCTGGCCCGGCTGCACAACGACGGAAAAGCTGCGTGGGCAGATTTCCACAAACAGCGGGCCAGAGTATCCCGCTGGAACGCGGTCAAATTCAGTGCCGTGATCGGTGATGATCCGGGTCAGCAGATCCAGGCGTCCAATGGATGACTTTGCAGAGGCCGCAGCCGTCATGCCAGCCGGAAGGGACAGCGATTCCATGAGGGGCACCACATAGACGCAGCCCTTTTCAAGAACCGCACCATTGGTCAGGGGGACCTCGTGCATCGTGACATCCGCAAGCCGTTCTTTCACCGTGCGATTGCGCCCGGCCAGGAAAGAGGCGCGCACGCGATAGGCCTTATGTCCGAGACGCAGATCAAGCGAAGCAGGCTGGACCTGCCCATCTGCGAATGGTGTTGATGCGGTGATGCCATCTTGTGTGATCAAATCTGCGATTTGATGATCTGCGAGAACGCCTGCCTGCATGTTTTTGTCCTTTTGCGTCCCGATAGCAAAACGCCCGCCGCGAAGATTCGCAATGCGGGCGATTGATTTGGTCGGGCTAGCAGGACTCGAACCTGCGACCTTCCGTCCCCCAGACGGACGCGCTACCAGGCTGCGCTATAGCCCGAACTTGGTCCGTATTACCCGAATTGGCACGGGGGGCAAGCCCTGATCTGTCAGCTTTGACGCATCCGGTCACGGAGCGTTTCCAGCCGTTGAACCAAGGGCGCAATCTGTGCCGCCTTGGCGCGCAATGCGGTATCATTTGCATCCCGCAAAGCGGCAAAGATGCGCGGCTCTGCCGGGGTCGCGGCCTCTCTTGGCAGGATTGGTTCCGGGGTCGGCTTTGTGGCTTGCGCAGCGGTCGAAACGCCTGCCGGGGGGAGCGTCGCCGGGGGCATCGCAGTAAATGCCACAACCGTTTCCAATGCGGGGGCCGGCGGTGCATCTTCCGTGGGTTTTGCGGGCGGCGCAGGTTCCGAAACCTGCACAGGCTCAGCGGCGACAGGCTTGCTGGTTCTGGCCACGGCTGCCGGGGTGTCGGCAGAAGCGGCAGGGTCCTTGTCGGCGAGCCCGGCGACATGTTTAACCCCTTGTTCGCGCAGCAGTTTTTGGGCGCCCTTGATGGTCATCCCCTGTTCGTGCAGCAAGGTCTTGATCCCTGCAAGAAGGGCCATGTCCTGAGGGCGGTAGTAGCGACGGCCCCCGGCGCGCTTCACCGGCTTTACCTGCGAAAATTTGCTTTCCCAAAACCGCAGGACATGGGCTGGCGTATCAAGCCAGTCCGAGACTTCGGAGATGGTGCGAAAGGCGTCGCGGGCTTTGGCCACGTCGGTCCCCTTTTACTTCTTATTGCCAGAAGCGACCCGGTCTTTCATCAGGTGGCTGGGCCGGAAGGTGAGCACGCGGCGCGGGTGAATCGGAACCTCTTCGCCGGTTTTGGGGTTGCGGCCAATGCGTGCGGCTTTGTCACGCACCGAGAAGGTCCCAAATGAGGAAATCTTGACCTGTTCACCACGCACCAATGCGTCGGACACATGGGTCAGGACCCGTTCAACCAATTCAGCACTTTCATTGCGCGAAAGCCCAACCTGGGAGTGCACCGCATCAGCCAGATCCATACGTGTGAGTGTCTTGTCAGCCATATCTTCCCCCGGAATGTTTCGAGAACCTTAGGCAGAGGGGAATTTCAGAGTCAATAACAAGGGCTTGGCCGGGGCAATTAAAGGGGATTTTTGCCAAGTGCGCGGGTTGTCTTACCAGCGCAGGACCACGGCGCCCCATGCCAATCCGCCGCCGATCGCCTCTGTCACCACAAGATCACCGGTCTTGATCTGGCCATTCTGTTTCCCAACAGACAAGGCCAGCGGAATGGAGGCGGCAGATGTGTTACCATGGTCCTGTACAGTGACGACGACGCGGTCCATGCCAACGCCAAGTTTCTTGGCCGTGGATTTGATAATGCGGATATTGGCCTGATGGGGCACAACCCAATTCACATCCTCGGCAGTCAGACCAACCTTTTCGAGAGCGGTATGCGCGGTTTCGGCCAGTTTTTCGACCGCATGGCGGAAGACTTCTTTGCCCTCCATGCGCAATTTGCCTGTATTCTGCGTCGCAACTCCGCCGTCGACATAGAGCAATTCGCGGTAACGGCCGTCAGAGTTGAGATCGGTGGATAGCACGCCACGATCAGCTGCTGTTCCAGCGCCGTCTTCGGCCGCCAAGACAAGCGCGCCCGCACCATCGCCAAAAAGCACACAGGTGCTGCGGTCCGTCCAATCCATGATCCGGCTGAAGGTTTCAGCGCCGATGACCAGTACCCTGTCGGCCTGACCAGACAAGATCAGCGCGTTTGCATTGGTCAGCGCATAAACGAACCCTGCACAAACGGCCTGCACATCAAAGGCATATCCCTTTGTATTGCCAATATTGGCCTGGACCATCGTTGCCGCCGACGGAAACGTCATATCTGCCGTGGACGTTGCCAGCACAATGGCGTCGATGTCTGAACCGTCAAACCCGGCATCGGCGAGAGCGGCCTTGGCGGCATGGGTGGCAAGATCTGATGTCGTCTCACCTTCGGCGGCGAAATGACGGCGTTCAATGCCGGAGCGCGAGACGATCCATTCGTTTGTTGTCTCGAGCGTCTTTTCAAATTCACTGTTCGGAACCACGCGTTCAGGCAGGTAATGCCCGACACCTTTGACAACCGCGCGACGTGCCATGACCTAATCCTTTCGGGCGTCTGATGCGCCGTCCTGCAGCGTATCCTGTGCCAGGGCCGCAGCCGAAGCAACCCGGGCCGCCAATTTGTCAGAGAACCCTGACTGCGCGAGACGATAGCCGAGCGCGAGAGCGGCGGCGACACCGGTGGCGTCAGCGGACCCATGACTTTTGATCACAGTCTTGTTGAGGCCAAGAAAGACGCCGCCGTTCACGCGGCGCGGGTCGATCTTTTTCCTAAGCTGGCGCAGAGCCCCGCGTGCAAGAAGTGCGCCAAGCATGGCCCAAGGTGTGCCTTTCAGCTGCGCGCGCAGCGTGTCCGAGATCAGAGTTGAGGTGCCTTCGCCGGTTTTAAGCGCGACATTGCCGGTAAAACCATCCGTGACAATCACGTCAACGCGGCTGGAGGGAAGGTCGCCACCTTCAACAAAACCGACATATTCGAAATCACCCTTGTCAGCGGCATTTGCGATCAGTTCGTGTGCGACTTTCAGTTCTGCGCGCCCTTTGTGTTCTTCGACGCCGACATTCAACAGGCCAATGCGGGGACGGGCGAGGTCAAAGGCGTTGCGCGCATAAGACGCGCCCATGAGTGCGTAGGTGAGCAAATCGTCCTGATCGGCACGAATATCGGCCCCTGCGTCCAACATCACGTTAAAACCCTGCGGATTTCGAGATGGCCAGAGGCAGGCAATGGCGGGGCGGTTTACACCGTCCGCCTTGCGCAGGCGCAGCATTGACATCGCCATCAATCCGCCGGTGTTTCCGCAGGATATGGCGACTGCAGCATCGCCCGCGCGCACGGATTCGATTGCGGACCACATCGAGGTGCCCTTGCCGTTGCGCAAAACATGGCTGGGCTTGTCGGTCATCCGCACCACGTCCGGGGCGTCGCCCACCGTGACGTTCCCACTAACGCCATGTTTGGCAATCAGCGGATCAAGCGTTGCCTTAGGACCGTGGAGCAGCGCCTTGGCATTCGGATTCTTTGCGAGGAAACGCGCAAGGCCCGCAACAACCGTTGCAGGCCCGGAATCGCCACCCATGGCGTCAACAGAGAGAGTTTGCGCAGCGGCTTTGGCGGTCGGCGAGACGTCCGATGAGCCTTTGGTCATTGTGCTGCGCCAACCACAGCGCTTACGCTGCGTCTTCGTCCAGATCGACCTCAGCGGTCTGGGCAATCACTTCGCGCGTGGCGTAGTGGCCGCAAGAAGGGCAAACGTGGTGTGGGCGCTTAAGCTCACCGCAGTTGTCACACTCGTTTGGGTTTGCAGCCACAAGAGCATCATGCGCACGACGGTTGTTGCGGCGGGATTTGGAGACTTTATTCTGCTGGACAGCCATGTCGCAACCTATTCAGTTTTGGGGGCACATGGCCCTGATTTCGAAACTCTCCCGGGTCTTATGCCATGCGGGCAGCCCTGTCGAGTGGGGGTGTAAGAAGTTGCGGGAACATACTGCGATTCTTAAGCAGTGCAACCCTTTTGTGACGCGAAAGTCAGCTGTCACTTTCCCCCTTTTTTTCAAGCGCATCGCGGAGCGCGCCAAGACCGGCAAAGGGCTTCGCATCATCATCGCTCATTGCGGCCTTTCCCGGCTCTGTATAGACCATTTCGCCAAGCTCTGCATCGGCGGCCCTTGGAAAGGCGGGCAGGGCAAGGCTTAGCGCTTCGATCATGACTGCTGCAACGTCGAGCATTTCAGGCGTGCGTTCGATTGTGTCATCTTCGGGCATTTCGGCTTCAGCGGCATCCACTTCGGGCAGATCCGCAATGAACTGACGTCGCACGGGTTCATCGATTCGCGCGTTAACTGGGTCAAGCGATACGACGCAGGCCTGTGTGACGCTGGCGCCAAGGTTGGCATGCAAAGTCCAGTCGGCCTTGCCTTTCGGGGCGATCTCACCAGTGAACGTCAACTTTTTCACAGCGATGATATCAAGCGTCTGTGCAATTGCCTGACGTTCCTTGTCTGTCGGGGTCAGCGAAAATTGCGTTGGCCTGCGTGTCGCAAGATCCGCCAGACGTAACGTATGCGTGGGCAAGGTGGCCAAGGTTGGTTCCATTCTTGAACAAAGGGGGGGCGATGTTGTAGGTGGGATAAAAGGCCAGCATGGCCAAGGCAAGAGGGCAGGTCCGGATGGTTACTCGCAAGATGGCACGTGTGCGTTCATTTCTGCTGCTTGCAGCATTGGCCGGGACAATTTCCTGTGCCCCGGTTGATCGCAATCACGGCTATATTCCACTGCCCGAGGATCTGGATCGTATTGTAGTTGGTCAGGACAGCCGTGAAAGCGTCGCGGACATCGTTGGCCCACCCACTGCCGGCGGCGTACTGTCGGGCGGAGATTACTTTTATGTGGCCAGCAAGTTCCGTCACTTTGGTGCTGTTGCCCCGCGCGAGATTTCACGCGAGGTGCTGGCCATCCGGTTTGATGCAAACGGTCTGGTGCGCAATATCGAACGCTTTGGCCTGGAAGACGGTCGCGTTGTGGTTCTGTCGCGCCGGGTGACGGATGACAATGTGGCGGACACCACTTTCATCCGGCAGCTGCTTGGCAATATCGGGCGTGTGAACGCCAGCGACTTTATTGGCGAAAACTAGGTTTCATCGTTTTCGGGTTCAAATTTCAGCGCGGCACCGTTGATGCAATAGCGTAACCCCGTCGGCGCAGGTCCGTCGGGAAAAACGTGGCCAAGATGGCCTTCGCAGCGGTTGCAGTGCACTTCGGTGCGCCGCATGAACAGGCTGCGGTCGGCGCGTTCTCCGACCATTTCGCTGTCGATTGGTGCATAGAATGACGGCCAGCCTGTCCCACTTTCGAATTTGGTGGCCTGATCGAACAAGGGCGCGCCACAGCCTTCACACATGAATGTGCCAGCCTCTTTGGGAAAATTGTCATGGGTGCCCGCGCGTTCGGTGCCATGTTTCCGCAAGACCTTATAGGCCATATCGGACAGCTGTGCCCGCCACTCAGCGTCTGTTTTGGTGACCTTGTCCATTGCTGTCATATTCCTTTTTGTTATGCGCTGTATAATCTAGGCGAAGTGGCTTGGCCTGCAAGGTGATGTGTGATGACAGTTTCGTTTCCTGGCACGCGATACGACGTCCGTTTGGCGCAAGGTCCGACGGATCGTGTGGCCTGTGAGTCGCTGCGACATCAGTGTTTCTTTGGCGGACCGGGGCGGGATCACGATCCGTTCGATGCGCAATGTTATCACCTGATGGTGAGCGACATGCAGGGTTTGGTCGCAACCTGCCGTATCCTGCCCCTGCGGAGTGGTCGCGAGATCGGGGAAAGCTATGCGGCGGCGCGATATGACCTGTCGCGACTGGCTGGTTATCCGCATCCCATGATGGAACTGGGCCGCTTTTGTGTGTCACCACGCGCCAAGGATGGCGATGTGATGCGCATGGTTTGGGGTGCTTTGGCGCAGATCGTTGATCAGAATCATATTGGTATGTTGTTTGGCTGTCTCAGTTTTGCCGGGGTTGATCCAGTCCCTTACGCTGCGGGTTTTGCGCTTTTGGCTGAACGCTATTTGGCAGCGCCAGCCCTTCGTCCCGAAATGAACGCGCCCGAAGTGGTGCCATTGGCAAGGGGGTCGACCGTTGGTGGTGTCGGGCAGTTGCCGCCCTTGCTGCGCACCTACCTGAGCATGGGGGGCTGGGTCAGTGATCACGCGGTCATTGACCGTGAGCTTGCAACGCTGCACGTGTTCACCGGCGTTGAGATCGCAAATATCCCGCCGCGACGCGCTGCGGCATTGCGGGCCGTGGCACAGGCGGCTGGCGGAACTATTGATGTGCCCATGCAGGGGCTTGCACCTGTCGCCGGTCCGGCCTAGCTGGACGGCATGCCCAGAACACCACTTTTACAACTTTCCGATATCGCGCTGACATTTGGCGGCGATCCCGTTTTTTCCGAGCTGTCACTGGTCGTGCAACCAGGCGACCGCCTGGCTTTGGTCGGGCGGAATGGGTCGGGAAAATCGACGCTGATGAAGGTCATGGCCGGGCTGGTCGAGGCGGACGCGGGCAGCCGCGTTGCCGCGCCGGGCGTGTCAGTTGGCTACATGGAGCAAGACCCGGATATGACGGGCTTTGTCACTTTGGGAGATTATGCGGTCAGCGGAATGCCGGTCGAAGATGCCTACCGCGTCGATATGGTCGCTGAGGGGCTGAAGTTTGATCCTGCGGGCGATGTCGCAACCGCGTCAGGCGGTGAACGTCGCCGTGCCGCGCTGGCAAAGCTGATGGCGGAAGCACCGGAGCTGATGCTGCTGGATGAGCCAACCAACCATCTTGATATTCAGGCGATTGCCTGGCTTGAGGCGGAATTGGCGCAGACCCGGGCGGGATTTGTATTGATCAGCCACGACCGGGCATTCCTGAATGCGCTGACACAGGCAACCTTGTGGATTGACCGTGGTCAGGTCCGGCGGGCCGAAGAAGGCTTTGCCAAATTTGAAGGCTGGCGCGACAAGGTCTGGGCTGATGAGGATATGCAGCGCCACAAGCTTAACCGCAAGATCAAGGCCGAAGCCCGCTGGGCGGTTGAAGGTATTTCGGCGCGACGCAAACGCAACATGGGCCGGGTGCGGGCCCTGCAGGACTTGCGGGCGGAACGTGCCGCCCAGATCAAGCGGCAGGGCACGGCGGCGATGTCGTTTGATGGCGGCCAGGCCAGCGGCAAGAAGGTGATCGAGGCGGTAGGGCTATCAAAGGCATTTGACGGCAAGCCCATTGCGAATGACTTTGACCTGATGGTGCAGCGGGGCGACAGGATCGCATTTGTCGGGCCAAATGGCGTGGGAAAGACCACATTGATCAAGATGCTCTTGCAGCAGGAAGCTCCCGATGCCGGGACTGTCAAACACGGCACCAATCTGGATATTGCAGTGTTTGATCAGGCGCGCGTGCAATTGGACCCGGACCAATCGCTATGGGATAATCTTGTGCATGACCCAGAGCTGGGCGCGGCGGGCAAGTCCGATCAGGTGATGGTGCGCGGCGCTCCAAGGCATGTTGTCAGCTATCTCAAGGATTTCCTGTTTGATGAAGCGCAGGCGCGTGCGCCAGTCCGGTCTTTGTCTGGGGGCGAAAAGTCGCGGCTTTTGCTTGCGCGGCTGATGGCGCGGCAAAGCAATCTGCTTGTTCTTGATGAACCGACCAACGATTTGGACATTGAGACGCTGGATCTGTTGCAGGACATATTGGGCGAGTATGACGGGACAGTTCTGCTGGTCAGTCACGACCGGGACTTTCTTGATCGGGTGGCGACAACCACGGTCGCTATGGAAGGGAATGGGCAGGCCGTTGTCTATGCCGGGGGTTGGAGCGATTACCGCAGCCAGCGTGGCGGTGACGCACCTGAGAAAACCACCCCACAAAAAAGCGCAGCCAAGAAGGGCAAGCCAACCGCTGCAACCGCGTCCAGGAAATCCGGCTTGTCCTTTACCGAAAAGCACCGGTTGGAAGAATTGCCCGCGGTCATGGAACGGTTGAGCGCGGAAATAGCCAAACTGGAAGGGCTGATGGCGGACCCGGATCTGTTCACCCAACAGCCTGCAAAGTTCAAAAAGGCCACATCTGCCTTGGTGGAACGCCAGGCCGCGCTCGCGGCGGCTGAAGATGAATGGTTGATGCTGGAAGAAAAGGCCGCGGGATAACGCGGCCTTTCAAATTCAGATATTTTGATTGTGCGGCGATTTCTTAACCGTCGAAATCAACCTCTTCCATGATCCGCAGGGCAGTGGCGCGGTGACCCGCGACCGTTGTCAGATCAATGTCGTCGGCCGTGAAGTCGCCCCAGCTTGCGACCACTTCTGACAGCGCAGCCCCTTGCAGCACAGGATACTCATTGTTGACCTCTGCGTAGATTGCCTGTGCGGATGGCGAAACGAGATATTCCATAAGCTGGATGGCTTCGTCCTTATTGGGCGCCGATTGCGTCAGGGCCATACCCGAAACATTGATATGGGTGCCGCCGTCCTCGAACGTTGGAAAGACGATCTCGACGCTGTCTGCCCATTCTTTCTGTTCTTCGTTTTGCAGCATCAGACCCATGTAATAGGTGTTGCCCAGTGAAATATCACATTGCCCGGCCCAGATGGCCTTGACCTGTGCGCGATCGTTGCCCTCTGGCTTGCGGGCAAGGTTGGATTTCACCCCGGCGGCCCAGTCCCGCGCGGCCTCTTCACCGTGATGCCCGATAATCGCGGACATCAAGGCCAGATTGTAGTTATGCAGGCCAGAGCGGGTGCAAATGCGCCCTTCCCATTTTGGGTCGGCGAGGTCTTCGTAGGTGGTGACTTCACCGGTTTCGACGCGGTCACGGCTGGCGTAGACGATGCGCGCGCGTTCGGTCAGGGCAAACCAGTCATTGTTAGCACCCCGCAGGGCAGCGGGGACGGCAGCCTCAAGCACATCACTTTCGACGGATTGGGTGACGCCCGCCTCAACCACGCGCGCGAGATTAGCAATATCAACGTCCATCACCAGATCCGCAGGTGAGCGTGCACCTTCGGTCTTGAGCCGCTCAACCAGCCCATCTTCGACGAACTGCAGGTCAACCGAGATACCGGTGGCTTCGGTGAAGCCAGCCATCACGGGCTCGATAAGTGCGGGCTGGCGTGTTGTATAAACAGTCACATCAGCGAGTACGGGGGCGGCGGTTGCGCAAGCTGCGGTGGCCAGCAGGATGGTGCGGAAGGTCATATCTCTCTCCGGGGTTTCGATGCGCCCCATAAACCTGACTCTTTTAATCTGGTCAATACCTGAATTATTTACTCAGGTTTTTTCGGCGGCTTTCGCCGCATCCCAAAGAGCATCCATTTCGGCAAGATCGCTGTCACTGGGTTTGCGGCCATCGCGTGCCAGTTCGTCCTCAATACTTTCAAAGCGACGGGTAAATTTCGCATTGGCCGCACGCAGGGCTTCTTCGGGATCAATGTCCAGATGCCTTGCCAGATTGGCCATGACAAACAGCATGTCGCCATATTCTTCGATCACTTTTTCATGCGACAACTCGTCGCGCGCCTCGACCAGTTCGCTTGCTTCTTCGCTAATTTTGTCAACGACATGGCTGACATCCGGCCAGTCAAAGCCGACCCGCGCAGCCCGCTTTTGCAATTTGACCGCACGGGTCAGGGCGGGCAGGTTCAGGGCGACACCTTCAAGCGTGCGGGATTGTGCCTTGTGCGCCCGTTCGGAGGCCTTGATACGTTCCCAGTCTGCAGTTTGTTGTGCTGCCGATTTATCGCGTGATTCCGTCCCAAAGACATGCGGGTGGCGCGCGACCATCTTGTCAGCGATGTTCCTGACAACGCTTTCAAAGGTAAAATGTCCCACCTCGGCACCCATTTGGGTGTGGTAAACCGACTGCAACAACAAATCGCCCAACTCGCCTTCAAGCTCTGCCCAATCCTGACGTGCAATTGCATCTGCGACCTCGTAAGCCTCTTCAATGGTGTAGGGCGCTATGCTGGCGAAATCCTGTTCGATGTCCCAGGGGCAGCCGGTTTCAGGATCACGCAGCCGGCGCATGATTTCCAGCAATCGTGGCATTCCGCCATCGGGGTCGTGAATGAGCGTGTCGTCAGCCATTGCGCCTTTATCCTTGCTGGTGTTGTCTGACCCTATTGCGACGCCGAGGAGAGTGCCAGAGATGCCCATTATCAATCGTATCGCCGAATTCGCAGAAGATATGAAGACATGGCGACGGCACCTGCATCCCAATCCGGAACTTCAATTCGAATGCCACCAGACGGCTGCGTTTGTCGCAGAGCAATTGCGCCGCTTTGGTGTTGATGAAGTGCACGAAGGCATTGCGAAGACTGGACTTGTTGCGATCATCAATGGGCAAGGCGCAGGACCGACGATCGGATTGCGGGCAGACATGGATGCGCTGCCGATGACGGAAACAACTGGACTTCCCCATGCCAGCACTGTGCCGGGCAAAATGCATGCCTGTGGTCATGATGGACATACGACAATGCTATTGGGTGCGGCGCGCTATCTTGCCGAGACGCGGAATTTCAAAGGGCGCGTGGCCTTGATCTTTCAACCCGCAGAGGAGGGCGGCGGCGGCGCACAAGTCATGGTGCAAGAGGGTATCATGGAGCGGTTCGACATTGGCCAGGTCTTCGCAATCCACAACACGCCCGGAACGGCCATCGGGCAGTTTTACAGCAAGCCCGGACCGCTGATGGCTGCGGCGGATACGTTCAGCATCCACATCACAGGGGTTGGGGGGCACGGCGCCTATCCGCAAGAGACAGTTGATCCGATCGCAGCGGCAGTGAACATCGTGCAGGCGATCCAAACGATTGTCAGTCGCAATCATGATGGGCGAAAGGAACTGGTGATCTCAGTCACCCAGATTCACGCCGGGACGGTGGACAATGTGATTCCACAAACGGCATTTATCAACGGTACAGTGCGTACATTCGATAAGGAAACACAGGCTATGGTGCAGCGTCGGCTGCATGACATCTGTGCCGGGCAGGCCGAAACCTTTGGTGTGGCGGTCGATCTTGATTATGACATTGGATATCCGGCGACGGTAAACGATCCTGATCGGGTGGCTTTTGCCGTTGAGGTTGCCCGCGAAATCGCTGGCGCTGAGCGGGTGAATGCGGACACCGGGCTCGAAATGGGGGCAGAAGATTTTGCCTATATGTTGGAAGCCAGACCGGGGGCCTATTTGTTCCTGGGGAACGGCGATACTGCCGGACTGCACAACACAGATTATGATTTCGATGACGAAACAGCACCTTATGGCGCGTCCTTCTTTTCCAAGCTCGTCGAACGCGCCCAGCCACTGACCTGAGGAGTACAGCAATGTCATTGGATAAGGCGCGCGAAGTTGTTGATACGGCTCTTACCCGGCGCGATCCGCGGGGGCTATCCTATGAAAATGCCTTTGGTGGGGCGACGTCATTCATGCGCCGATCTTATACCAAGGATCTGACCGGGTTTGATCTGGCTGTCACCGGCGTTCCCTTCGATCAGGCTGTGACCCATCGCCCGGGCACACGCTTCGGGCCACGCGCCATTCGCGAAGCCGCGACGTTACAGACATTTGATCCGCCTTATGGATGGGATGGGTT
Organism: uncultured Paracoccaceae bacterium; assembly: GCA_947502145.1. Lineage (GTDB taxonomy): Bacteria > Pseudomonadota > Alphaproteobacteria > Rhodobacterales > Rhodobacteraceae > CANMYO01. Next base: position 412,530 of record CANMYO010000002.1, read on the forward strand.
CAATCCATTGGCTGAATTTGCGATTGCCGACTACGGTGATTTGGCATTCGATTATGCGAACGTGGCGGGTGTGCCAGCGCTGCTGCAAGCCCATATCGCGGGTATCCTCGCGCAGAGGTGTGGCAGCATAACGCTGGGTGGGGATCATTTTATCACGCTGCCGATTTTGCGCGCCTACGCAGAGGTTTACGGCCCGTTGTCGGTGATCCAATTTGATGCACATTGCGATCTTTGGCCTGATCAGGACATGGATCGGATTGATCACGGCACCATGATGTACAAGGCGGTCAAGCTGGGTTTGGTTGATGTTTCGCGCTCAGTCCAAATTGGGATCAGGACAGAATGCGAAGATTATTTGGGCATGCCCTACATTGATGCGCGCACTGTGCATGAAAGGGGAACGGATTATGTCGTGGCCCGGACAAAGGAATTGGTTGGCGATGCGCCTGCTTATGTGACTTTTGACATTGATGCGCTTGACCCGGCCTTTGCGCCGGGCACCGGGACTCCGGTGTGGGGCGGGTTGGCCAGTTGGCAAGCTGCAGCAATTTTGCGCGATCTCGCCGGGATAAATATGGTTGGGGGCGACGTTGTCGAAGTGTCGCCGCCTTACGACAGCACTGGCGCAACCGCAATTGCCGGGGCACATGTTGCGATGGAGCTTTGTTGTCTAGCGCTTTGGAACAAAAGGGACAAATGATGCCAGATATGCCAATTTCGGGCAACGAACTTGCCCGGTTTTCCGGCCCGCAGACCTTTATGCGATTGCCTGAAGCGAGGTCAGCGAGGGACATTGATGTCGGGTTTATCGGTGTGCCGATGGACATCGGCACAAGCTGGCGATCGGGCACGCGGTTTGGGCCGAAACAGATCCGCCAGGAATCGGCAATGATCAGGCCATATAACATCCAGACCGGCGCTGCACCTTTTGACGCATTGCGTTGCGCGGACCTTGGGGATGTGGCGATAAATACGTTCTCGCTCAGCGATACTATTCGCATAATTACAGAGACTTATGACGCGCACCTCATGCATGACTTCATTCCAGTCGGGCTGGGTGGTGATCACACCATGACCTTGCCGATCTTGCGCAGTATCGCCAAGAAACACGGGCCGGTGGCACTGGTGCACGTGGATGCGCATGCCGATGTAAACGATGAAATGTTCGGAGAGCGCGAAACGCATGGCACGGTGTTCCGGCGCGCCTATGAAGAAGGAATCATCGTATCCGACAAAGTGCATCAGATCGGATTGCGCGGGACAGGGTACACCGCTGATGACTTTACCGAGGCCGCCGGGTGGGGGTTTCACCAGTACCTTGCGCCAAGTTTGTGGCATAAGTCCTTGATCCCATTGGGGGAAAGCATATCAGCCCAGATCGGCGACCACCCAACCTATATCACCTATGATATCGATTCACTTGATCCGGCCTATGCGCCTGGAACGGGGACACCCGAGATCGGCGGACTGACAACGCCACAGGCAATGGAGCTGATCAGGGCGTTGAAAGGATTGAATATTGTCGGTTTTGATCTGGTTGAAGTCTCGCCCCAATATGACACCAGCGGCAACACGGCACTGACGGCGGCGAACCTCATCTTGGAGATGTTGTCGATCCTGCCCGGTGTGCCATATCGGTAACATGCACAACCCGTACACAACCCGGCAACAACCTATGCAGACGATTTTTTGGCCATGCTGAACCGTATTCTTGTGATCCTTGTCGTGATTGGACTTTCGCTGGCTGCCTATGTACGCTGGTCGCCGGTCGAACCGACGATGTGGCATGTGATGCCGGAAGTGTCCGGGGTAGGTGATGTGTCGTCCTATAACGGTCATATCGCAGCGCGGCAGATTACGACCACGCCCGAAGGTGTTCTATCTGCGCTGGACCGCACAATTCTGGCCGCGCCGCGCACCAAGCGAATTGCGGGCGATGTCGAAGCCGGCATGCTGACCTACGAGATACGCTCTGCAGTTCTGGCTTTTCCGGATTTTGTCACCGTTGCGATTTCAGATGATCGGCTGCTGGTCATTCAGGGGCGGTCCCAATTTGGCGGGGATCAGGGCGGAAATGCCGAGCGGATTGCGCTGTGGCTGGATAATCTGGGTCCACTGGTGGTGCCGCCATCTTGACGAAAGCTGCGCCATTGGTCATCCCCCTCGCATGATACCAGCAGACCGCATAGAACAGATCATCGACCGCTTTCAATTTCTTGAGGCGAAGATGTCAGGGGACGTGGCCGGGGCCGACATTGCGGCGCTGGCGAAAGAGTATTCCGACCTCAAGCCGGTGGTTGAAGTCGTGCAGACCTACAAATCGCTTGTCTCGCAGATTGCCGAGGCGGAGGCGATGCTGGATGACCCCGAAATGAAAGAGCTGGCCGAACTGGAACTGCCAGACCTACGCACCGCGCTGGAAACATCCGAACATGATGTGCAACTGGCGTTACTGCCCAAGGATGCGGCGGATGAACGGCCTGCGTTGCTTGAAATCCGGCCCGGCACCGGTGGCGACGAGGCGGGCTTGTTTGCGGGCGATCTGCTGCGGATGTATCAGCGGTATGCGGAGAAGCAGGGCTGGTCCTTTGAAATCCTTGAGGAATCCTTGTCAGAGCTGGGCGGAGTCAAGGAAGTCGTCGCGCGGGTTGCCGGCGAGGGCGTCTTTGCGCGGCTCAAGTACGAAAGTGGCGTGCATCGGGTACAGCGGGTGCCGGAAACGGAAAGCGGCGGGCGTATTCACACCTCTGCCGCGACAGTTGCGGTCTTGCCCGAAGCGCAGGATGTCGACATTGAAATCAGCCCAAATGATCTGCGCATTGATACGATGCGGGCCAGCGGATCGGGTGGGCAGCACGTAAACACGACGGATTCGGCCGTGCGGATCGTGCATATTCCGACTGGAATCATGGTGGTGAGCGCCGAGAAATCCCAACACCGTAATCGCGAGATCGCGATGCAGGTTCTCAAGACCCGATTGTTTGACATGGAGCGGCAGAAAGTCGCTGACGAACGCTCTGCAGATCGGAAATCGCAGGTGGGGTCCGGTGACCGGTCTGAGCGGATTCGCACCTACAATTTTCCGCAGGGCAGAATGACGGATCATCGTATCAATCTGACGCTTTATTCGCTCGCTCAGGTCATGCAGGGCGATCTGGACGAAACGATTGACGCACTGCAAGCGGACGCACAGGCCACACTGTTGGCCGAGATGGGCGCGTGACCGGGGCGGAGGCGCTGGCGAAGGCCACGGCAGCCTTGTCAACGCGGGGCATTGACGGCGCGGCGCGCGATGCGCGGCGATTGCTGGCCTATGTGCTCGACATCGATGCGGGACGGGTCACGCTGGTTTTGCCGGATGCCCTGTCCACTGCGCAGGTTGACAGGTTTGAAACCCTGGTCGAGCGGCGCGGACGGCGCGAACCGGTGTCCCACCTGATCGGGTCGCGGCAGTTCTATGGTCGCGGGTTCGAAGTTGGGGCCGATGTGCTGGACCCACGTCCGGAGACCGAAGAGCTGGTCGCCGCGGCGCTGACCGTCGGATTCGGGCGGGTGCTGGATCTTGGCACCGGCTCTGGCTGCATCCTGACGACATTGCTGGCAGAGCGGGGCGCAGATGCCTTTGGCGTTGGCACGGATCTGTCTGCCGCAGCGCTTGCCGTTGCCGGGCGCAATGCAAACACGCATGGCGTCGCGGACCGGGCGCAATTCATTCAGGGTGATTGGTTTGGCGCCCTGTCGACCGGTCAGGCGGATTTCGATCTGATCGTCAGTAACCCGCCATACATCAGCGCAGATGAGATGCTGGGACTTGCCCCTGAGGTCCGCGATTTTGAGCCGCGCATCGCGCTGACGGATGAGGCCGATGGTCTGACCGCTTATCGGATCATCGCCCGTGACGGGCAAGAGTTCCTGCGCGGCGGTGGTTGGCTGATGGTTGAGATCGGCGCATCCCAAGGCCCGGCGGTGAAAGACTTGTTCAGCAGGGGGGGATTCGTTTCTGTATCGGTCCGCGCAGATCTGGACGGGCGCGACCGCGTGGTAATGGGTCAAAAACCGCGCATTTCCACCTAATTGCGGACATGAAAACGGATTTAGGCTTGTCTTAGTGGGCGCTTCATGCTTTTTCGTCATCACCAGATGTCGAGCGGATGCTCACTCTGGTCAGTCGCCAGACAATGCTTGATTGCCCAATTACGCGCCAGAAGCGCGCCGCGATCATAAAGCGAAACCAGAGCCAAAGGCTTGACGAAAGCACACTCATGAGATCATCCAAGTCGCGATCGCGGGGCAATAAGAACCGCAATAATCGTCCTTCGGGCGGAAATATCATCAACCGGGTTTTTGATAGCTCGGGGCCGGATGGCAAGGTGCGTGGCACCCCGCAGCAGATCATCGAGAAGTACAACCAGATGCACCGTGATGCGGTGTTGTCAGGCGACCGGGTCGACGCCGAAAACTATGCCCAGCACGCAGAGCATTATACCCGCTTGCTTGCCGAAGCGCAGCGTGAGATTGAAGCCAAGCGTGAAGAGCAGGAAGAGCAGAACCGTCAGCGTCAGGCGGAGCGCGACCGTGAACGCAACGAACGACTGAAGGCGCAGGAAGCGGCGGCAAATGCTGCCCCCGCCGAGGGCGGTGAACAGCCTGACAGCGGATTGGTCGAAACGCCCGAGGCGCGCGCTGCGGCCCAGCCCGAAGAACAACCAAAGCCGGCCCGCAAACCGCGGCAGCGCAAGCCCCGGCAACCCAAGTCAGACGGGGATGCGCCACCTGCGCCCCCAGCACCGCCTGAGGCCGCTGAATAAACAATGAACCCTCCGGTTTCGGAGGGTTTTTTGTTTCGCGCACCACAAGCGCCAGCCAGCGCTTCGCCAAGGTTTGCGCATTGTCTATTTGTCAGGTTGCGCGAGGGCAGCGCGCCGGGTAGGCGGTTGGCGAACGCTTGGTTCAAGGGGGAAAATGGCGCATTCATTAACGTTGACAGTAAATTAACTGTTGAGTGGAATGACCGTGTAAAGAGTTACTGGAGTACAAGATGCCGAGCGATCCCGCTACGTTTTGGGATAAGATAGCGCGCCAATATGCCGCGCAACCTATCGCCGATCAGGCCAGCTATGCCGCGACATTGGAGCGGATCAGGAGTTTTCTGCGCAAAGACAGCCATGTGCTGGAATTGGGCGGCGGAACGGGCCAGACTGCGCTCAAGCTGGCGCAATACGTGGGTCGATATCGGTGCACTGATGCCTCGCCCGAGATGATCAAGATCGCGACGGAAAACGCGTCCCAGTCCTGCGCCAAGAACGTGACATTTGGCGTGGCAGAAATCACCGATCACGATTTACCGCATGATCTGGATGTCGTTCTTGCGCTGAACCTTTTGCATCTGGTGCCCGATATCATGCCCGCGTTGGAAAACGTCTGTGCGTGCATGCGTCCGGGCGGTTTCTTCATTTCAAAGTCCGCAACATTTTCCGGGCCTGGCAAACTGATGTGGTTGCCGATCCGGATCATGCAGGGTTTGGGTAAAGCGCCTTACGTCAACCTGTTCTCGAGCAATGAGCTGGAACGGATGCTGCGGTCAACCGGATTTGACATTGTCAGCTGTGACATGCTGCCTTCGGGCAGTCGCAATTGCATGATCGTTGCCAAAAAACGCTAACTGTCCAGGCTGCGGGCGAGGGCGCAGAATGCTTCCAACCCAACCTGTTCGGCTCGCTCGGTCGGTTTGATCCCCGCTGCGATCAGGTGATCTTCGATCATCGGGCTGACGGACTTCAGTGCCGAGCGCAACATTTTGCGGCGTTGGTTGAAGGCAGCTGCCACAACCCTGTTCAAAGTCCCCGGATCGGCAGGAAAGCGGGGTGCGGGCAGCGCCTTGAGATGCACCACGGCACTGCTGACCTTGGGGGCAGGGCTAAACGCCTCGGGCGGGAGGTCAAGCACGATGCGGGGCTCACTGCGCCACTGCGCCAACAGCGCAAGGCGACCATATGCCTTGGACCCTGGTGCGGCTGTGATGCGCTGTGCGACCTCGCGTTGAAACATCAATGTCAGGCTGGACCATTGCGGCGGCCAGACGGCGGGTGTCAGCCAGCGCACCAATAATTCCGTCCCGACGTTGTAAGGCAGGTTCGCGGCGATCTTGTAAGGCGGCGTCAGATGTGCGCTGACATCAACCTCAAGCGCGTCGCCATTGATGATCGCAAGGCGGTTGGGGTAACGGCTGGCAATCTGTTCAAGGGCGGGCAGACACCGCGGATCTTTTTCAATGGCCAGGACGCGTCGTGCATTTTCGGCCAGTAACCCCCGGGTGAGACCGCCGGGGCCCGGGCCGATTTCGAGCACGTCAGTCTCTGTCAGATCCCCGGCCAGTCGCGCAATCTTGGCGGTCAGATTGAGGTCGAGTAGAAAGTTTTGACCCAGCGCCTTTTTCGCAGCGATTCCGTGGGTCTCGATCACTTCGCGAAGGGGGGGCAGATCGTCGATCATGACGCCCCACGCTTGCTTGCCATGTCAGCAGCCATCCTGATCGCGGCTATCATCGACGCAGGGTCAGCCTGGCCGGTGCCTGCAATGTCAAAGGCCGTGCCATGGTCGGGCGATGTACGGATGAAGGGCAAGCCAAGAGTCACGTTAACGCCGCCGGAAAAGTCCAGTGTCTTGATCGGGATCAGCGCCTGATCGTGGTACATACATAGCGCCGCGTCATAGGTTTCACGCGCGGCCGGATGGAACATTGTGTCGGCAGAGTGAGGGCCGGAAATTGCCATACCCTTGTCGCGCAATGCGTTGACGACGGGGCGGATCATCTCAATTTCTTCGTTGCCCATTTGTCCGTCTTCGCCTGCATGGGGATTAAGCCCCGCCACGGCAATTTTCGGGTTTGCAATGCCGAAGTCGCGGCGCAGGGCGGCATGGGTGATCAATGCAGTGTCGGTCAGCAGGCTTGCGGTCAGCTGTTGCGGCACAGCGGAAAGAGGGATGTGGATGGTTGCGGGCACGACCCGCAGAACGTCACAGGCAAGCATCATGACAACCGGCACGCCACCAGCGAGGGCAGAGAGATATTCGGTATGGCCGGGGTAGGCAAAGCCAGCACCTTCGATCAGCGCGGCCTTGTGAATGGGCGCGGTGCAGATGGCGCTGGCCTGACCGGACATGACGAGATCGACGCCATGGGCGATTGCGTCGATGACCGGCTGGGCATGTCGTGGATCGGGTTTGCCGGGCTGGCGCGGGCTGCCGAAGTCGCGGGGGATGACTGCAAGTTTTCCGGCAGGCAATGCATTCAAATCCGCGACGGGCTGCCAATCTGTTCCGGCTGGTAGATGCGCAGGATCACCGATCCAGACCAGCGGTATGTCCGCGCCGATGGCTTTCCAGGCCGCGCACGCGATTTCAGGTCCGATCCCTGCCGGTTCGCCACAGCTAAGAACGACGGGCTTCATTACTGACGGATTGTCGCTGAGGCACGCAGGTCTTCCAAAAGAGCATCAGCGAAACCGCTTAGCTGCTGACTGCGCAAGCGATTGCGTACTGCATCGCGGTCTGCGCCAGCGGCGGTGTCAGACAGGCTGCGTTCACAAAGCATCAGGAACACAACATTGTCTCCGCGTGTCACATTATAGCTGACCTCACCACGGTCCAGCCGCGCCAGTTCAATCGCGATATCCTGAGGAATTTCCGAGGGCGCGCGGGTTTCGCGGGCCAGAACATCCGTGGGCAAGCCGCGGGCGGCGCCATAGAGGTCATCGCAGGTGTCGACATTGGCTTCCAACTGCTGTGCCGCCGCCAATCCTGCGGAAGTCCCGGCACCGGGCAGGAAGAATGTGGCGTATTCAATTGACGCCGGGGCGGGCAGGGGTTTTGCGACTTCGCGCAGGCCGCGCATCTGAAACAGGGCGACGCCATTGGGAATCTGGATCGGCGCTGTCACCTCGCCGGGGGCAAGGCCAAGGATCAGCCCCTGAAGCTGCGGTGGGTAGTTGGTAATTGGCAACCAGCCAAGACGCCCACCGTTGTTGCGTGACGGTAGCGCGGAAAACTGGCGCGCGGCATCTGAAAATACCGCCTGAGACGTTGTCTGCGCGATTTGACGCGCGCGTGCGGTCGCCTGTGCGGCCTGTGGGGGTGGGGCGGGAATGATGATTTCCGACAAGAGCACTTCGATACCGTCTGCGCCCCGCCCGGCCTGACCGATGGCGCGGTCGATGTCGGCCTCTGTCACGTTGACCTGGCTGTCAAATCGGGAACGGACAAAATCCCGCCAGCTGACGCCAACACGAACAAACTCCTCAAGCGTTTCAAAAGAGACGCCGTTCTGTCCCAGAACAGTTCTGAATTGGTCGCTTGTCAGATTTGCTCGGGCGGCGAATGCATCAACTTCGGTGGCCAGCGCTTCGTCGGTGATGCTAAGGCCGATGCGGTCAAATGCGATCTGCTTAAGGCGATCATCAATCAACTGCTCGCGGGCGACTTCGTTCAGGTCGCCGGGGGTGCGAAACAGCTCTAGCAGTTTGATGCGCTGGTCGAGCTCAAATCCTGTAATGGCCTTGTTGTCGACCATGATCACGGGCGAAAAGTTCTGCGCCTCGGCAATCGAGGTCGACAGGGCCAGAAAGGCGGTTGTTAGCAGTGTCGCAAGGCGCATGGGTCGTCCTTTGGATCGTCAAATCATTCGTTGCAACGGGCTGATGGCCGTCCAGTGCTGCCCGCGGTCGAAAATCCCGCAAGTGACACCGAGAGACCGTAGTCCGTCGATGGTTCCACAGTAGTGGAAGACGTATAGCGGCGCGAGGCCGAAAGTTCGACAGTCACGCATTCGTTGCGCCATTCCAGGCCTATGCCAGCCCGTGCCGGTGCGTCGGCAATAACATCATAGCGGGTGTCAAAGCCAACCCGCCAGGCAGGCGACAACCGCACCGCGCCATCAAGTGACCATTCGGACACCGTGTTGCTGCGGCCAACGTCGGCATCGGCAATCTGATAGATGTAGGCAGCGTTGAGGTTAAGCGTGTCGGTTTCCCACCCTGCGATGGCTTGTGTCAGCGTTGGAGTCAGATCTTCGGACAAGAGACTGCGCGCCTCCAGTCGCAGGCCTTCGGCCAGCTGGATTTGACCTGCAAGCAACCAGTCGGACCCGCGATCCCGCTGGCCGGATGTAACAGTAAAGTCGGGATTGCCGATGTCACGATAGATCCGGCCCGCTGTCAGGGATGCCGCAGTGCCACGGCGGCCGTTGCGGGTGTAGCGCAGACCCACGGCGCCCCGGAGCCCGGTTTCGAGCCGGTCGTCACCGGGAAAGCGCGACAGGGACAACAGGTTGCCTGGGCCAAATTCCGGGCGGGTGCTGTCTTCGTTGGGCGGCAGGTCGCCGTAGGCGTCCGACCAGGCGAGCGAGACCAGCGGTTCAATCAGATGATTGGCATTGCGGGTGGATTTCACAAGCGGAAAGCGGAATGTCGCGGCAAGGCTGGGGATATAGCGCTGGCCGGTGCTGCCAAAGGCGACGGCGTCGTTGATGTCATACCAATCACTGCGCAGGGCCGCGGTTGCGGTGCTGGCAAGGCCAAAATCGCTGATCCAGGTACGATCCCACTGCGCCGTTGCCCCAACGCGCGTAACGTCGCGCCCTTCATCCCCGACGGCGCTGCCATAACGGACAATTGCATCGCCGCTCAGACCAAAACTCAATGTGCCGCCCGCAAGCGCAAGTCGACGCGTGTAGGCGATGTCCGCGACAATGGGGGGCAGGGTGCGGTTTTCCTCATCATCGCGGAGGGTCTGGTAATAGGTGAAACTGGCGTCAAAAAGCGCATTTTCATCTACCCGCGTCAGGGAGATCGCGGAATCGAGTCTGTCTTTTTCGGAATAACCATAATCCAGCAAATAGGCATCATCGCTTGCTGCCTCGACATCAAAGCGCAGCTTGTATGCACCGTTGAGATCAAATGCGCCTTCGGCAAAGACATAACCGCGAGCGTCCGGTTGCAAAGTGTCATCGCTGAGCGCGAGATTGAGGGACAGATCGCCCCTTAGAAAGGCCTGTCTGTAACGCGCTTCAAGCGTGCGGGTGCTGTTGGAGATATAGGGTGTCAGCAAAAGGTCTCGATGATTACCCAGAGTGACGAAATAGGGGAGCTTCAGCCCCGTCCCAAGCTGCGTGTTGTTGCGCAGGCGTGGCACCAGTAGCCCGGTCGCGCGGTCCACGGTGGGATCGGGCAAGCGTACGCGCGGCAGCCAGATCAGCGGCACCCCGGCAAGCCGGAATTGTGCGTTGGTGAAGTAAAGCTGCCCGGCGTCTTCGTCATGCACGATGCGTTCTGCCCGGATTTCCCAAAGCGGCGGCTTGTCGCCACAGATCGCGCAGGACGTCACCGCTGTCTTGTAGAGTTGACTAAAACGCCCGTCGGCACGGTCAATTTGATTGGCCGCGAGTTGCAATTGCTGGTTCAGGACCAGGCGCGCGCTCTGCAGCATTCCATTTTCAAGGCGAGGATCGAGGGTCGCGCGTTCGGCCGTCAGGATCGAACCGTCGCGGCCCTGTATGAAGATCGGGCCTGAAATGATCAGTCGGTCCGAGGGGCGGTCATAGATTATCTGGGCGGCGGAAAGGCGCGTCCCGTCATGGAACACCTCGATATTGCCCTGCGCGATCAACCGCGTGTCGCCTTCGACCGAGATGTTGTCAGCCACAAGTGTCGCGGCCTGTTGCGCCTGCGCAGCCAATGGGAACAGCAGGCAAAAGAAGAGGACGAGACACCGCATCAGCCGTCCTCTCGGTGGAGAAGCATGCCCATGGCCAAACCGATCGCGACAAGCGGTGGTGTCCAGGCCGCCAGGAAGGCGGGCACCTGCCCATTTTCACCAAGGATTTGCGCAAAGTTCCGCAAAAAGTAGAGCGCGAAACTGAGAAGCACAGCGAGAAGGACAGCCAGCCCGGTGCGTCCACCACGTTGGTGGCGCAGGGTGAAGCTGGCCCCGATCATGACCATGGCGACAAGAAACGCGGGCAGCGCGATCTCCATCTGGAACCAAACGGCGTGGCGGCGTGCGGAAAACCCGGCTGTCTGCAATCGGTCGATAAAGGCCGGCAGATCCCAGACAGAAATTGATGCGGGCGTTCCAAAGCTGTCGCGGATCTGATCCGGGGTCAGATTGGAGGGGATTTCCAACGTATCGGCGTTTGTCGCAAGCGCCTCGGCGGTGATGTCACGCGCAAGGGGCCAGCGTTTGGCATCCGTCAGCGTCCAGGCCCCATTTTCCAGCGCAGCGGTGGCCGCGTCGATTCGTTCGACCGGGCCGCCATCGTGGGTGAACTTGATAAAGGACACGTCCTGCAAAGCGGTGCCGGACAGGTTTGCACTGCTGGCACGGATCACTGTTTGCCCGTCGTCGTTACCCTGCCGCAACCAAAGACCGGTTTCGCCCAAAGACAGGATCGGGCTTTGCCCTTGCAATAGGTTGCTGCGGATTTCGAACTGTCGCGAGGTCGCAGCGACAATCGGATTGAACACGGCGACCGCCAGGATGCCAATTATCAGCGCCATTGTCAGGGGCGGCACCAGTGCCCGTAGGGCGGAGCGACCGGCAGCACGGGTCACGACCATTTCGGAGCTGCGCGAAAGCCCGAGAAACAGAGCAATCGTCGCGATAATCATGATCAGCGGAAGAATGGTGTAGACTGCCGCAGGCACATTCAGCAGCGCAAGACGAAAAATCTGGCCAAATGTTGCATCCTCGCCGGAGAAGCGGCGCAGGTTATCGACGAGGCCGACAAAGCCAACAATCAGAAGAAAGATGAAAAACACGCCACCGAAAATGGTCAGAAAGCGCCGCGCAAAATAGCGATCAAGGATCATGGGGTCACCCCGCGACGTCTGCGACGTAACAGCCCAGGCCGCGCGGCGATGAACAAGAGCATCCATACCATCGCGGCACCAGAGACCACGGCAAGATAGCTGGCGAACCAAAGCGTGGGGTCATTGCGGGCGATGTTAAGGCCGGTGGTTTCCAGCGCCTTGATCACAATAATCAGGAAGATCGCGCCAACAATTTGCCGCCAGACGCCAAACCGGCTGTATCCGCCCACCATCAGGGCCGCAAAACCAAGCAGCGCAGCAACCGTGCCAAGCAAGGACTGGCTGAACCGGTCGTGACCCTCGGCGATCAATTGGGCCGCCGTGCGCCCGGTTTCCTGTTCCAACGAGGGGGTTGGGCGCAAAAGGTCATGCGTTGCCAGTTCGCGCGAGGATCGTCCCGGACTTGTGTCATTGATCATCAGCGCACCGATATTATAGGCGAAATCGGAAAATGACGTGGTGAAGAGGCGCCCGGTCTGCGTTTGCAGCGTTTGCGCAAGCCCGTCGATCATCACCAGCTGCACGTCGTCAACGGTGCTGACCAGATATGCTTCGGCGGCGGTGTAGGTGACATGGGTGACGTCGCTGCGTAGGTCAGACAAAAACACGTCTTGAAGCGCCCCTGCGGGCGTGATGTCGCGAATATAGACGGTGACGCCGGGTGCGGGCTCAAGAAACTGGCCCTCGGTCAACAGGCGTGCGGTGATGTTCTGGGCTATCTCCGCCTTGCGCAGGTTGAGTTGCCCGGTTGAGAGCGGCACAAGCAAATGCATCAGGACCGACATCAGCATCGCAACGATCAGGCCGAAGTAAAGCACTGGCCGCGCCAAACGCCAGGGAGAAAAGCCCGTCGCCTGCACCACGACCATTTCGCTTTCCGTGGTCATGCGATTGGTCACGTAGACACTTGCGGCAAAGGCGGCGAGCGGTAGCGCAAGGCGCACGACACCGGGCAGGGACAGGGCAGTGAATTCCAGAAAGACGCTTGCGGATTGTCCGTCCGCGATCAGCTGATCAAACAACCGCACGGCCTGATTGATCCAGTAGACCATCACAAGCACCAGCCCGAAGAAGCCAAAAAGCGTCATCAGCTGCGCCAGCAAATATCGGTCAAATCGCGCCAAGCCTGTGATCCCCTGCGGGTCGTTTTGCTGCAAACTACCCCATGCGCGGGCCGGACCCAACTGCATTCTGGTCATTTCGGCGAGGGGCAGCTACCTATGACGAAATCTCCTCAGAACAGGCTGCCCATATGACCCAGATCGCTGACATCCGTTTCACTGCCGTTGACCTTGATGCCATTGCGGAAACCGAAGGGCTGGTTGCAATTTTCGTCAACGCGGAGGGCAAGCTGGATGCGGGCGCGCGGAAGGTCAACACGCTGACTCGCAAGGCAGTGGCGCGGCTGGCGGACAGCGACAGATTTGCCAAGGCAAAAGACGGTGATGTGCAGCGGCTGAATTATCCAAATGGCCTGGCGGCCGATGCTGTGCTGGTGGTGAAAAGCCCCAAGCGCCCGGATCAGGCAACGGCGCGTCGCGCCGGAGCCCAGTTAGCAAAGGCGCAGGGTGACAATCCGCTTTTGATAGTCGCCGGGACGCTGCCACGATCCGAAGAGGTGGCAATGGGCTTGGCACTGCGCGGATATAATTTTGATGATCACAAGTCCGAGGCGGGCCGCGATGCCGCAGCGGCGACCTTTATGGTGTCAAAACCCGCCGAGACCCAGGCTGCCGCTGCTGATGGTTTCGCGATTGCCGAAGGCGTCTTTTTCACGCGCGATCTGACCAACGAACCCGCCAATGTGCTGACCACGGTTGAGTTCGCAAATCGGCTGGATGAATTGTCCGCGCTGGGGCTCGAGGTGGAGATCCTCGAAGAAGACAAGCTGGAAGAGCTTGGGATGGCATCGCTGCTTTGCGTTGGCCAAGGTTCTGACAGCCCTTCAAAAGTTGTTGTGATGCAGTGGAATGGTGGCGGTAAAGAGGCCCCTTTCGCGCTGGTCGGCAAGGGTGTCGTCTTTGATACCGGCGGGATCAGCCTGAAGCCGGCAGCGGGCATGGAAGACATGACCATGGACATGGGCGGAGCAGGCGTTGTTGCGGGCGTGATGAAATCGCTGGCGCTGCGGAAGGCGAAGGCCAACGTTGTCGGCCTGGTCGGCCTGGTCGAAAACATGCCCTCGGGCAATGCGACGCGCCCCGGTGATGTTGTGACGGCGATGTCGGGGACGACAATCGAAGTTATCAACACAGACGCTGAAGGCCGTCTCGTGCTGGCCGATGTGCTTTGGTATGCGCAAGATCGGTTTAAGCCGCGGGGGATGATCAATTTGGCGACGCTGACAGGTGCGATTATCATTGGGCTGGGCCATGAAAACGCGGGTGTCTTCAGCAATTCCGATGACCTGTCCGGTGCATTCCTGAAGGCGGCAGAGACTGAGGGCGAAGGCGCATGGCGCATGCCGATGGGGCCGGGTTATGACAAGTTGATCAAGAGCAACATTGCTGACATCAAGAACACCGGTGGACGGCCGGCTGGGTCAATCACGGCGGCTCAGTTTCTGGGACGGTTCGTGAAAGATGACATGCCGTGGTGCCATCTGGACATCGCAGGGGTGGCCAGCGTCAAGGCGGAAACCGCTTTTGCCCCACGTGGTGCGACAGGCTGGGGTGTCATGGCGCTGAACCGTCTGATTTCAGACCGTTATGAGGGTTAAGTGGGCGCGGCGTATTTCTATCATCTGACCGATAGCCCGCTTGAAGCCACATTGCCGATGTTGCTGAACAAGGCGCGTGGTGCCGGTTGGCGGGTGCTGGTGCGCGGACCAATGCCCCTTGTCGAACGGATTGATCAGGTCTTGTGGACCGGCCATGTGGATGACTTTTTCCCGCATGGGATTGCCGGTGGGCCACAAGATGCGGATCAACCGGTTCTTTTGGGCGAGACGGTCTCAGCGGATGGTTTCGCCTGCGTGATGAGCATTGGCGGGGCAGAGATTTCAGCGGCAGAGGTGACTGCGGCAGAGCGGGCCTGCATTCTGTTTGACGGTGCTGACGTTGCTGCACTGGAGCGCGCCCGCGGCCAGTGGAAGATGCTGACAGGATCCGGGTGCGCGGCGCAATACTGGGCGCAGGCAGATGGCCGCTGGATCAAAAAGGCCGAATCTGCAGCCTAGAACGAATAGCTGGGATCAAAATCTTCTGGCAGGGCAGTCGGGGCCGCACAGGCGGTCAACGAAAAACAGAAGATCAGCACACGCAGCATCGAATATCCTAACGGGTCAGCACAAGTTCGCCGTTACCGAACTGGATATTTCGGAACTGGTCAAGATAACTCATGCCCAGCAATGAGCCCTCCATTTCGCCGCCGTTCACAACGGCCCGCACGCGGGTATCCGTGATCGGCCCGAGGCTGACGCTGTCAAGCCAGACATCCGCGGTTCGCACGACACCGTTTGCCGTATTTGCACTGCCAAGATAGCGCAGCGTGCCGGGGTCAATTCCCACGCTACGGGCGTCCTGCTGCGTGAGGACCATCATGGAAGCCCCTGTATCAACAACGAAATTGACCGGTTTGCCGTTGATGTCGAGCGTCAGGTAGAAATGACCGTCGTTGGCCTGCGGAACCCTGATCTGGTCGTCGCTGATCACACTTTGACGTTGGTTGATGTCATTGCTGATGTCACCCCACAGCCCATAGGCCGCGATGACACCGACAAACAACAGAACCCAAATCACCGCCTGCTGGCCCATCTTCCCCAAACTCTCGCGATGGGAAGCGAAATAGCTGCCGCCGATGGCTGCGGCAAGCAGCCCAAGGAACAGGATACGCATCAAATCATCGGTGTTCATGTGTTTGATATAGGTCCTACGCGCCCAAACCAAAAGACTGACGCAGACCGTCAAGAATAAATTGGATCGCAAGTGCGGCCAGCAACATGCCCAGGACCCGCGTTACAATATTGATGCCCGTCTTCCCAAGCAGCCGTTCTATCCCGGATGCCGCGAGCATTGACAGGAACACCATAACAAGCACCACAAAAAGGACCGCAGCGATGGCCGCGAAATCTGCCGCGCCCTGTGCCTGGCCCGCATAAAGAATGATCGTTGTGATCGCACCGGGCCCAACAATGAGCGGCAACGCCAAAGGAAAGACCGAAGGATCGTCGGTATGCTCTGCCGCGCCGGTTTCCGCATTGTTTTCACGGCGTTGCTGACGTTTTTGAAACAACATTTCAAGCGCGGTCAGGAACAGGAGTACACCGCCCGCAATCCGAAACGCGGGCATGGAGATACCCACAAAGCCCAGAACTGCCTCGCCAAGGAACAGGAACACGATCATCAGCGCACCGGCAATCAAACAAGCGCGCAGCCCGATGGCGCGGCGCTGCGCGCTGGTCATGCCCTGCGTCAAGGCAAGGAACAATGGCGCAAGCCCTGGCGGGTCGATCAGGATGAACAGCGTTGTGAAAACGGTGATCAAGGTTGGCAGATCTGTCATAACGGGCCTTTCAGAAGGTTTTTGGCCGCGTGGCTGTTATTGCTAGGGTTGCTGGGCTTTTTCAAGCTTTTCAAGGGCCTGCATCCAGAGCGCCTCGGCCCGCTCAAGCCCCTGCATCACTTCGGCATATTTCTTGTTCCAGGTTTCAAGTTCGCCTTTGCGAGCATCTTCATAAAGGATGGGATCGGCCAGTTTTTTTGCGAGCTTGTCGCGCATGTCGTTGATCTTGCTGACGCGATCCTCGGCCTTGCGGACATCCGATTTGAGACCCTGCAGTTCGTCACGGGTGGCGCGTTTTGGCTTTTCAATCTTCGGCTTGTCTTTTTGCGCCGGTTTTTCAGGTGTCAAAAGCATCTTGCGATAGGCCTGCAGGTCGTCGTCATAGGGTTTGACGCGGCCATCCTTAACCAGCCAGAGGCGGTCAGCCACCATGCTGAGCAAATGCATGTCATGGCTGACAAGTATCACCGCGCCCGAATAGGCGGTCAACGCCTCGACCAAGGCTTCTCGGCTTTCGATATCAAGGTGGTTGGTGGGTTCGTCGAGGATCAGCAGATGCGGCGCGGGCAGGGTGGCCAACAACAGCGATAGCCGGGCTTTTTGGCCCCCTGACAAGCGACCAACTTCGGTGTCGGCCTGGTCCGGACCGAGGCCAAAGCCAGCAAGGCGAGCACGGAGTTTGGATTGCCCTTCCTGCGGGCGTTCTCGCAACAGGTGCTGGAGAGGAGTCTCATCGATATAAAGTTCATCGACCTGGTGCTGCGCAAAAAACCCGATCCGCAGCTTGTTGGAGCTGACCATTTTTCCGCGTGCCACATCAAGTCTGTTTGATAACATCTTGGAAAGGGTTGATTTTCCTTCGCCATTGCGTCCCAGGAGCGCAATTCGGTCATCCTGATCAATGCGCAAATCCAGATCGTGCAGAACAATGTGGTTGCCATAACCGACGGCGGCGCCTTCGGTCGCGATGATCGGTGGTGAAAGTTCCTCTGGCTTGGGGAAGGTAAAGACGGTGCGTGCGGCATCCTCTGGCGTACGGATGGTTTCCATCTTTTCCAGCATCTTCACCCGTGATTGCGCCTGTTTCGCCTTTGAGGCCTTGGCCTTGAAGCGATCGACAAAGGCTTGCAAATGGGCCCGCTTGGCATCCTGCTTTTTCGCAGCAGCGGTTAGCAGTGCCCGTTTGGCCGCACGTTGTTTGACAAAGCTGTCATAGTTGCCCGTGTAATAGGTCAGGTTCTTGTCTTCGAGGTGCAATATACCGCCAACGGATCTGTTCAGAAGTTCGCGGTCATGACTGACGATGATGACGGTATGCGGATAGCGCGTCAGGTAGTTTTCGAGCCAGAGCGCGCCTTCGAGATCGAGATAGTTTGTGGGTTCATCCAACAACAGCAGGTCAGGTTCCGAGAACAGCACCGCCGCGAGCGCGACGCGCATGCGCCACCCGCCCGAAAAAGCCGAGCAGGGCTGTTTCTGTTCGCTGTTGGTGAAGCCAAGGCCGCGCAGGATGGTGGCCGCGCGTGCCTCTGCTGACCAAGCGTCGATATCCGTCAGGCGGGTCTGCACTTCGGCGATGCGGTTGGGGTCGGTTGCTGTTTCGGCCTCTGCCAGCAATGCCTCGCGCTCGGTATCGGCGCGCAGCACCGTATCGATCAACGAAACCTCGTTGCCGGGCACCTCCTGGCTGACACCACCGATTTTCCAGCCGCGCGGCAGATCAATCGTACCGGTATCCAGCACCATCTCGCCCCGGATCACCCGAAACAACGTGGTCTTGCCGGTTCCATTGCGGCCAACAAGCCCGACCTTGTGACCGGTTGGGATCGTTACGCTGGCGTTTTCGATCAGGTGTCGACCTTCAACGCCGTAGGTGATGTCAGAGAGTTTCAGCATGTGGTCGCTTTGCCTGATGTGAGCGGGGCCGTCAATCGCCGCTTTTCAAGGCAAGCGACCCATGTTAGGGCGCGGCCATGAATTCCACGGGGGGATGACCCCGCAACACAACAAGAGGCTAACCATGGCTATCCAGCGCACCTTTTCAATCATCAAACCTGACGCCACCAAGCGGAACCTGACCGGCCAGATCGCGGCCAAGTTCGAAGAGGCTGGTCTGCGCATCGTCGCATCCAAGCGCATTCAGTTGACCCTGGCACAGGCGCAACAATTTTACGGCGTTCACAAGGAGCGTCCTTTCTTTGACGAACTTTGCGAATTCATGATTTCAGAGCCCATCGTCGTCCAGGTGCTGGAAGGTGAAGATGCGATCATGAAGAACCGTGAAGTCATGGGCGCGACAAACCCGGCTGACGCCGCACCGGGCACCATCCGCAAGGAATTTGCGCTGTCGATCGGCGAAAACTCTGTTCACGGTTCAGACGCACCTGAAACAGCTGCAGAAGAAATTGCGTTCTTCTTTTCCGGCCTGGAACTGGTCGGCTAAGTCCATAGGCGATGTATTAAGCCCAATGGCGATGTAATATGAAGGGCTGTCCCAATGTGGGGCGGCCCTTTTTTCATGCTGGCAGGGCAGTTGGCGTCTCGATGATCCGTGCGCCAGCGGCCTTTTGATTCAGATTGCGTTCGAGCGCCCGGTAATTTCGGATGTTCGCGTTGTAGAGCAAATCGAAAATGTCCCCGGCGATGGGGATCATCCCGATAAAGAAATCCAGCAACACGTTCAATGTCATATAGGCCAGTGCCCCGGGCGATGCGCCCAGCTCACGGGCCTTCCAGATCATCCAAAGCGCAGGCGCAAGTGCCAGACCGTCCCCCACGATGGGGATCAACCCAAGGATATTGTCCCAACCCACTGAAACGCGCGTACGGGGAATGAAAAACAGCGCATCCATACGCCGCGCTGTGGTGCGCAAGCGAGATAGCTCTAAGTCAAGGTCCTGTTCAATGTTCATAGGCTTAACATAGCAACACCCGGCATCAATGTAAACGATACTTACATCACAGTGATCAACGATTTCTTGGCAGTTTTGGGTGTTATTGGCGCCACAACCATATGTTTGCCCCAATTTCGCCCGCACAAAGACGGGTTTGGGTCGTCCATTACGGGTGGCGCTTTGCGCCTTCCCGGAGCCTGGGGGCCGGAGACGTCTGAATGAGAACGACGCCAGAATTTGAAAGTCGGCTACAGTTTGCGGCCTCGCAGGAAGCCACCGACTGGATTGCCATGATGCAGGATTGGTCGCCCGCCGCTGGGGGCGATGACGTGACCTATGACATGACTGAGTTCGACATGTCGGATTTTTTCATATTTTTACCCATGGCAGAAACTGAACCCGCTGACGGGGTGTCGGACGTCACGCAACGCAGGGCGTATGTCCCTACGGTTGAGACCGAAGCTGCATTGACCAACAATTACGGCCAGATCATCCGCAAATGCTATGTCCCTACGATCATCGAGCCGGACCCTGATCCAACGCCTGACCCTGACCCTGACCCCGATCCTGATCCCGATCCAACGCCAACCCTGTTGAGTTCCTATACAAGCGGGGGCAATGCGGCGACGTCCTACAACGTTGAGATTGTGTTCAGTGGCACCTGGACGATTGAGTTGCAGCAGGCATTTATTGATGCGGCTGACATCTACAGCGAAATTATTCTGGGTGATCTACCGGATCACAATGGCGTCGACGACATCCGCATCAGCGCGCAACTGACCGATATCGACGGTCCCGGTGGCGTGTTGGGGCAGGCGGGACCGCAATCGGTGCGGTATCCAGTCTATCTGCCGAGCACGGGCGTAATGTCGTTTGACATTGCTGATGCTGACAACTTCAACAGCCGTGGTCTTTGGGACGATATTATCCTGCATGAGATGATGCATGCGATGGGAATCGGCACCTTATGGAGCTTCATGGGGCTGACCGCCGGGTCAATTGGCACCAACGATCTGCGATTCATCGGTGAGAATGCCAATCGGGTATACGCGCAGGAATTCCCTGAAATCGACAATGCGGATGGTTTTGTCTTTGGCATTCCAATTGAAATGGATGGCGGCAGCGGCACCGCAGGCGGGCATTGGGATGAGGCCCTTTTCCAGTCCGAGATCATGACCGGTTACATCAATGGCAGCAATTTCCTGTCCACGATGACCATCGCGGCGCTTGAGGACATGGGATATGATACGATCTACAATGACCCCAACGATGCGAACGACCTGTACGGTCCCGGAATTGAAGACCCATTGGCCGTGATGATCGCCTAGGATTTCGGTCGCACGACACCGATGCGGTCGAGGAATTGTTCCAATTCAGAGCGATCGGCGTCAAATGCCTGTGCCTTGAGGGCGTCAAACTGTTTGCGAAGCTGTTTCTTTTCTTCGCCTTTGCAGTCGTTCCAGGGACGTCCCTGAAGTGCCATGTGCAAAACGTAGTAGCCAATGAAATGCGGACGACCGCCGGCCAAGAGCAGTTTCCGATAGGCCGCGTCGGCACCGATCTTGCGCAAGTCTTCTGCCGTATCGATGCCAACCTTGTTCAGCGCCTCCTCAAAGGAGGGGCCAAGGTTTCGGATGCTAGAAATTGCGGTCATTCCTTGATCTAGCAAATGCACAAAAAAAGGGCCAGCAGGCTGCTGCAAGTGCGAGGGAGAACGCATCTGCGCAGTCGCTGGCCTTGGCGTGGACCCGGATCGCTGAGGGAGAACAGCAGTTTACGGGTTGATCGTCACGTCAAATGCTTGCGAAATCCTTGAAGACGGGCGGTTTGGGCGCGCTCGCTTCTACGGGGGCAGGTTTTGGGGCCTGCGGTGCCGGTTTTGGGTCTGGCTTTGCTCGTGCCATGGGTTTGTCCTAACTCAAATCACTACGGAACTTCCCACCGCCTCTTAACGGGCGATAAGATAAGTAATGCATGGAATTGCGCCGCTCAGGCGGCGGGATTGTGTCAGAAATGTGGCGGTTGTTAACCCTTTTAGGATTTGGGGCGCCGCGGCGGGGCGTTTCCGCCTTTGCCACCGGGGCCCTTGCGCCCACCGGGTTTCCCGCCGGGCGGCGTGAAACGCTTGGAGGTGTCAGAGGCACTTGCGCGCGGTTTGCCCCCCGGTTTGCCTGCGGGTTTTCCGCCGCGCGGGCCATCGCCCTTGCCATTGAACGGCTTGCCTGCGCCTTTCCCCTTGTAAGGTTTGTCGTCTTGGCGCCCTTTATGGGGTGGTTTGCCTGACTTGGCTTTCACAGCCCCGTCATGGTCCTTGCGCGCTGGCTTGCTGTGCCGGGGCTTGCGTTGTGGATCGTCTGCAGCGCCTGGTATGATAGGCGCGACGGCTTCTTGCCGTGATGGCGGCGGTGGTGAGGTATCACGTTTCTTGTAGGGTTTGCTGTCGCGCGGCTTGCGGTCGTCGCGTGGCTGGTAGTCGCGCTTGTCCGGGCGCGGGCCGCGTGTCTTGCTGATTTCCGGTGGACTGTCGAGCGCTGAAAGCTCTGCCTGGTTTTCCAACTTCATCGAAGGGCCGATGTCACGCAGAAAACCTGCAACGGCAGGTTCACTGATTTCGACGAATGTCTCGTGCGGCTGGATCCGGATTGCGCCGATTTCGTTCTTGGTGATGCCCCCAGCCTTGCAAAGCATCGGCATGAGCCAGCGCGCCTCGGCCTTTTCTTCGCGACCAAGGTTCACGCGGAACCATTTGGAGGGACCAAAGGCCGCCTTTTCACGCTTGGGTCGCTCGTGCCGGTCGGGCATATCCACAACTGGCGAAAGGTCTTCGGGTGCGGATTGGCGGTTCTGGTAAAGTCGCAGGTAGGCAGCCGCGATCTTGCTTGCATCATGAGTTTCCAGGAGGCGGGACGCAAAGGCGGTTTCGCCATCGGTGAAATCCTCGGACCAAACCGGATCATTCAAGAGGCGGTCTTCGTCCGCCTTGAGGATTTCGTCTGCAGTGGGCGGGGGGGCCCATTCCGCATCAAGTTTGCCCCACTTGAGAAGGTTCTGCGCGCGCCGCTTCATCTTTGGCGGCACGATCAATGCAGAAATCCCCTTGCGCCCGGCGCGACCTGTCCGACCGGATCGATGGAGCAGGATTTCAGCATTTGTCGGTAGTTCAGCGTGGATCACCAACTCAAGATTGGGCAGGTCGATACCACGTGCGGCAACATCGGTGGCGACACAGACCCGGGCGCGACCATCGCGCATCGCCTGCAGGGCGTGGCTACGTTCGGACTGACTTAACTCTCCCGAGAGCGCAACAACCGAAAAGCCACGATTGGACAGTCGCGTTGTCAGCCGGGTGACCATGGCGCGGGTATTGGCGAACACGATGGCATTGGGCGCATCGTAAAAGCGCAGCATGTTGATGATGGCATTGTCGACATCATGATTGGCGACGGGCAGGGCGCGGTATGTAATGTCGCTGTGCTGCTTTTCCTTGCTGACGGTCGTGACCCGCTCTGCGTCAGTCTGATAGCTTTTGGCGAGCTTCACGATCATCGGCGGCACTGTGGCCGAGAACATCAACGTGCGGCGGTCTTCAGGCGCTTCGCCCAGAATGAACTCAAGATCTTCGCGAAATCCCAGGTCGAGCATTTCGTCTGCTTCATCCAGCACGATTGCGCGGATCGCGGAGAGGTCGAGAGAGCCGCGCAGGATGTGATCCTTGAGACGCCCCGGAGTGGCAACAACGATATGCGCCCCGCGATCAAGTGCGCGGCGTTCGTCGCGCATGTCCATGCCGCCAACGGTTGACGCCATCACGACGCCGGCGGCGTGGTAGAGCCAGGACAATTCGCGTTTGACCTGCAAGGCAAGTTCGCGCGTTGGTGCGATGATAAGCGCCAATGGTGTTGCGGCGGGCCCAAAGTTGCCGTCGTCGTTAAGGATTGTAGGGCCAATTGCCAGTCCAAAACCAACGGTTTTCCCAGAGCCGGTTTGGGCCGAAACAAGCAGGTCGCGGCCTTCAAGGGCAGGGTCGGTGACGGCCTCTTGCACGGGGGTCAGGGTGTCATAGCCCTGTTTGGCAAGTGCGTCGGCAAGAGTAGTGATCATTTTCGCGGTCCGGTCTGGTGAAGCACGCGGCCTATGCCTCTTGCGCGGTGCTGTCTAGTGCGAAAGCGGCATTGATGGTGGGGTTTTGCGTTGTTCCCATCGGTTGATGCACAGCAACCCCAGCAATGTCAGAAATACCGGCAACAGATAGTTCACCGCTGTGATGGATTGGGGCCCGTCAAGTCCCGGCATATCAAGGGTTTCGAGCGAGAGCTGCCCCAGCATTGCATAGCTATTCCAAAGCATGTGCAGTATGATTGCGGGCCAAAGATTACCTGACTGCAGGGTTACGCCGCAAAAGAGGACGCCGAGTGCTGCGGCGTTCGCCACCTGGAACAATGTCAATGGAACATCCTGTCCAGCCGCCAGGTTGATCAGGTGGAACAGGCCAAATGCCAAGGCGCTGATCAACGCCGCGTTGCGCGCGTTGGCGTGGGCAAACAAGCCGCGAAAGACGACGCCGCGAAACAGGGTCTCTTCAAACAGCCCGACGAGAAGGTTGAAGGCCAGCAGAGCAGTGACAATCTGCCCAATGTTCTCGCGCGGAGGGTTAGTCAGAAGCGACCCCGCCAGCATGATGACGAACAACAGCGGAAGCGCGCCAATCCAAAGTGACCACTTCAAGCCGCGCCGGTCCAGACTGCTGCTTAGGCCGCATGCCCGCAACCAGCCGATGAAAGCAACGATTAGCACGAGGCTGAGACAGACAATGGACTGCCCTGGAAGGCTTTGCAGCAGAAATTCAATCGGAAGCCGTCCGGTCGCGTCCGTGATGTCGATTGGCCCGTAAATCAGAACAGGTGCGGCAAAGACCCCGACGTAGATCAGCAGAACGATGCAGGCCGTTGTCAGTGGGTGGCTTTCGGTCAGGCGATGCAACCGACGCAGAAAGTTCATTGGCGGGTGGTTCGCTGGTTTTCGAACCAGGTGTCAATCTGGGCCTGCAGGGCGTGCCAAAGGGCCGGCGCACCCCGCAACACTTTCGCGCCGACGCGGGATTCAATCTGCGCGCGGGTCACCTGGTATTCTATCCACGAGGTGCCGCCGGTTTCCAGATTGGCGACGACGGGCTGCACGCGGTCGATTGATTTCGCAAATATTGCGTCCGACGTTTCTGCGGCTTCGAACTCGTCCCAGAGGGCGCGAAGGCTGCGACCCTGCGCAACGGGCAATAGCCCATAAATCCGGTCAGCGGCGCGTTGTTCAATACGATCCTGTTCGGCGGGGTCGTGATTTCCATGGATAGGCTTGTCACCGGCATCAATCTCGACAAGATCATGGATGAGCAACATGCGGATGACACGTGAGATATCTGCGGGGCGTTTGGCGTGCTCAGCAAACACCAATGCAAAGAGCGCGATATGCCAGCTGTGTTCGCCGGAGTTTTCGCGCCGGGACCCATCGCAAAGCGTGGTGGCGCGCAGCGTTGATTTCAATTGATCAGACTCGGCCAGAAACCGCAGACGTTCATTCAATGGCGAGGGTGCGGCATGGCCGCGATTTTCAAGCAGCGCGGTAGCATAGCCATAAACATCGGGCCAACTGTCAGCCAGCGCGGCAGAGCGCCCCGTGGTCAGGATTGCGCGCAGGATATCGCGATCGGTATCACTGGCGCTGGGGTTGGCGAGTTCCTGAAACAGTGGCTGCGTCATGTCCAGGCGTCTGACATAGATTGCCGTCGCGGTTTCACCAGCCTCAAACTCCTGCCAGATCGCCCAGAGCGCCTTGCCTTGATCTGAGGGGAGCAGGCCAAATATCCGATCTGCTGCGCGCGCTTCCTTCAGCGCGATGTCCGCGTGGTCTTGCGGCAAGTGAATGGGGTGATCTCCTGCGTCAACCTCGACCAGATCATGCAATAGGGCCATTTTGATCGCGCGGTCGATATCGGCGCCCGGTGGTGCCGTATCGGCCATGACCATCGCCCAAAGCGCGAGGTGCCAGCTGTGTTCAGCGGTGTTTTCGCGACGACTGCCATCCATCAGGACATTGGCGCGGTTGACGGATTTCAGTTTGTCGGCCTCTTTCAGAAACGCAAACTGCATGGACACCCGTGCGGTCATGAGAGCACCTTGTCGGGAGGGGGGGCAACATCCGGGTGTTTGATCCGTTCAAAGAGATCACCAAACCCATCCCATTTATACAGTCCGTGCCAGGCGTTGAGGTAAGCCTCGATCACGGCGGGGTCGTGAATGGGGGTGCTGGGAAAGTCCAACTGTCGCTGCTGTTCAAAATCAAACAGAGCGCTGTAGTCGGGGATTTGGTCAAAGCCAGCCAAGGCCCATGTGCCATCTGTCAGGAATTTCGAGCGGGTCAGCACAAAGGCTGTGATGTCAGAATTGCGCAGCGGGCTGATCGTCGCAACGGCATCAGTGATCCGGCTGGCGAGGGCGCAGAAGACTGTGCCTGCTGGCAATTTGTCAACTTCGAGTACCTGCCCGACGGCAAATCGCCCATCCAGCAGGGGCACGCGAAAATAGTCCGCTTGCGCGAACTTCAACTGACGCTCCGCTTTGCCGCCGCGTCTGATAGCAGCTTGCGCGCGCGCTCTTCGGCGCGCAATACGCGCACAAATGTGGAATACGATTCCTGCAATGACTGTGACGACGCGCCCAAGAGTTCGCCAATCTGGTCAACGATCTTGCCGTCATCGCTGGCTTTGGCTTCCTTGAACGCTAGCTGCGCCAGTTCAAGCGCGGTGTCATCAACATAGGACATACTGCTACCTTGTATTTTCTGTCAGCCGTCGGCGCACGTAATCTGTCACGGTTCCGATCATTGGGTCCATATGGGGATCCTCAAAGAAGTGTCCCGCGCCATCCATCTCGTCATGCGTGATGGTGATGCCCTTTTGTTCGTGCAGTTTGTTCACGAGGCTGACCGTATCAACAGGGGGCGCGACGCGGTCGTTTGATCCATTGATGATCAGGCCGGACGACGGGCAAGGGGCAAGAAAGCTGAAGTCGTACATGTTGGCAGGTGGAGATACGCTGATAAAGCCGGTAATCTCGGGGCGGCGCATCAATAGCTGCATGCCGATCCACGCGCCAAAGCTGAACCCGGCAACCCAACAGTGTTTCGCGTTGTTGTTCATGGATTGCAGATAATCGAGTGCCGAGGCTGCATCCGAGAGTTCGCCAACGCCCTGATCATATTCACCTTGCGATCGGCCAACGCCGCGAAAGTTAAAGCGCAAGACAGTGAAGCCCATGTTGTAGAAAGCATAATGCAGGTTGTAGACCACCCGGTTGTTCATCGTTCCGCCAAACTGCGGGTGCGGATGCAGAACAATCGCGATCGGCGCATCACGATCCTTTTGGGGGTGGTAGCGCCCTTCGAGGCGGCCTTCGGGTCCGGGGAAAATGACTTCGGGCATGTCGTTCCGTTCAGTTGCGGGCCGCGAATTCTTGACGAAAACGCTCAGGCACCTTAGAAGAGTTCTAAACCGGGCAAAGCCGCCCGGAATGGGGTTGATCTGACCTAATCAGGACAAGCCCCGGCGTCAATGAGAATGGGGTCGACTGGCGATGAAACTGAGCACGAAGGGCAGATATGCGATGGTTGCGCTTGCTGATTTGGCGTTGCAGCCCGCAGGCACGCTGGTGAACCTGACCGAGATATCCAAACGGCAGGACATTTCCTTGCCCTATCTTGAGCAGCTTTTTGTAAAGCTGCGGCGCGCTGAACTGGTTGAATCGGTACGTGGACCGGGTGGTGGATATCGTTTGGCGCGACCTGCCTCCGACATGCGGGTGTCTGAAATACTGGGCGCCGTTGATGAAACCGTATCAGCAATGCACAAGGGGGCCGGGGCCTCTGGCGCGGCATCTGGCAGCCGGGCGCAATCGCTCACAAATCGTTTGTGGGAAGGTCTGTCGGCCCATGTCTATGTCTTTTTGCATCAGGCGCGGTTGTCGGATGTTGTGTCCAACGATCTTGCACCCTGTCCGGCTGTCCCGGCATTGTTTGAGGTCGTTGATGACTAGCTTGGTGCACATCATTTTGGCTGGGTGGCATATGTGATGGCGCGGACCTATCTGGATCACAATGCGACGACGCCGCTTTGCGGCGCTGCGCGTGAGGCTATGATCGCAGCGATGGATGTTGTGGGCAATCCGTCCTCGGTCCATGCCGAAGGGCGCGCGGCCAAGCGGTTGGTGGAAACCGCGCGGGCAGATCTGGCAGAAGCCCTTGGGGCAGGAAATGCCGATATTGTCTTTACCTCTGGCGCGACAGAAGCGGCGGCACTGGCGCTGGCCGGGCGCGATTTGCACGCGTCAGCATTAGAGCATGCGGCAGTGGGGGCATGGGTTACATCAGATTTGCCGGTGCAGGACGGACGCGTCGTCATTGATGACCCGGCACAATCAGCGGTGCAGCTGGCCAATTCTGAAACAGGATTGCTGCAGGACTTGCCGCGCGGTCTGGCGGTCGCCGATGTAACACAGGGTTTTGGCCGGGTTGCGTTCTCATATGCCTGGGCGGGGGTCGAGATGGTCTTTCTGTCCGCGCACAAATTCGGTGGTCCTAAGGGTGTCGGTGCGCTGGTGATCCCGCAGGGTCATGATTTGGCCGCGCAGATCAGGGGCGGGGGCCAGGAAATGGGCCGCCGGTCAGGAACAGAGAACGTGGTGGCGATTGCCGGGATGGCCGCCGCAGCCAAAGCCGCTCAGGCAGATTTGGCCGCGGGAAAATGGAACCGGGTTGCGGAACTTAGAAATATTCTAGAAAAGGCCATTGAGGCTGCGGAATTTGAGACTATTTTTGTCGGGAAAGGGATGCCCCGGCTGCCAAACACCTCTTGCATGATCGCGCCGCGCTGGAAAGGCGAGACACAGGTTATGGCGATGGACCTTGCAGGGTTTGCGGTTTCCGCAGGGTCTGCCTGTTCATCAGGCAAGGTCAAAGCCAGCGGCGTGCTTGCGGCTTTGGGATACGGCGATGCTGACGCGGCCTGCGCGCTGCGGGTGTCTTTGGGAAATGAGACGTCGGAAGAAGACGTCATGCGGTTTGCGCAGGCGTGGACCGCAAAACGAATGAAAGCGCGCAAAGCCGCGTAGGAAGGAAAGCCGATGGCTGCATTGGATCAGGTTGAGGTCAAGGACGGGGTTGATCAGGACACTGTTGACGCCGTTGCCGAACTTTCCGGCAATTATAAGTACGGTTGGGAAACCGAAATCGAGATGGATTATGCCCCTAAGGGTGTGAACCCCGATATCGTGCGCCTGATCAGCGGCAAGAACGAAGAGCCAAGCTGGATGACTGACTGGCGTCTTCAAGCCTTCGCACGCTGGGAGCAGATCGAAGAGCCAACCTGGGCGATGGTCAATTATCCGGACATCGATTTTCAGGACATCCACTACTATGCTCGGCCGAAGAGCATGGAGGAAAAGCCGAAATCTCTTGATGACGTTGATCCGAAACTCTTGGCGACCTATGACAAACTGGGGATTCCGCTGAAAGAACAGGCAATCCTTGCCGGTGTTGAAGGCGCAGAGGCCATGCCTGCCGAAGGGCGCAAGGTTGCGGTTGATGCGGTGTTTGATTCCGTCTCGGTTGGGACGACGTTCCAGGCAGAATTGAAGAAGGCCGGCGTCATCTTCTGTTCCATCTCGGAGGCGATCCGCGAATATCCCGAATTGGTCAAGAAATACCTTGGCACCGTTGTACCGGCCACTGACAATTTTTATGCGACGCTGAATTCTGCTGTCTTTTCGGACGGGTCATTTGTTTATGTGCCACCCGGTGTACGTTGCCCGATGGAACTGAGTACCTATTTCCGCATCAATGCTGAAAACACCGGCCAGTTTGAACGCACTTTGATCATTGCCGACAAAGGGTCTTACGTGTCCTACCTTGAGGGCTGCACAGCCCCAAAGCGGGATACCGCGCAGCTACATGCGGCGGTAGTTGAAATCATTGTCGAGGAAGATGCCGAAGTTAAATATTCCACCGTGCAGAACTGGTATCCGGGTGATGCAGACGGAAACGGGGGCATTTATAACTTCGTAACCAAACGTGCCGATTGCCGCGGTGACCGGTCCAAAGTGATGTGGACGCAAGTTGAAACCGGGTCGGCCGTGACGTGGAAATACCCAAGCTGCATCCTGCGGGGCGATGAAAGTCAGGGCGAATTCTACTCGATTGCGATTGCCAACAATATGCAGCAGGCCGACACCGGTACGAAGATGGTGCACCTGGGTAAGAACACCAAAAGTCGGATTGTGTCCAAGGGCATCAGCGCAGGCAAGGCCCAGAACACCTATCGCGGCTTGGTCAGCATGCATCCAAAGGCAAAGGACAGCCGCAATTACACGCAATGTGACAGCCTGCTCATAGGCGACAAATGCGGTGCCCATACAGTGCCCTACATTGAGGTGAAGAATAATTCGTCCCGTGTTGAGCACGAGGCGACCACCTCAAAGGTAGATGATGATCAGCTTTTCTATTGCCGCAGCCGAGGCATGGATGAGGAAGAGGCCGTCGCATTGGTTGTGAATGGATTCTGCAAGGAAGTGCTACAGGCGCTGCCGATGGAATTCGCGATGGAAGCGCAGGCGCTTGTTGCGATCAGCCTTGAAGGTTCCGTGGGATAAAGATGCGCCAAATTGCCCTTACATCTATCCTGACTGGATGTTTCTGCGCTGTTTTCGCAGGCGGCGTTGATGCGGTGACGGATGCGTTGACGATGTGGCAGGTGATCGGCTTTGGCGCGGTGTCGGGCACCCTTGGTAGCCTTGTTTCGCAACTTGTTCTTAGGCGTAAAGACTAATGCCTCAACTTGCACGCATTGGCCGCAACGTGGTCGCGGCATGGCCGCAATCCGGTCACGATTGCCCGTTAACCTTTTGTGAAACGTATCGTTTTCCAAAGGTGACGGCTGATGTCCGATCAATTGTCAGGGTTTCATACCCGGATCAAGCGGATCAAAGATCCAAAGAATACTTACTACGTCGACGGGGAAACCGGCACGTTCATCCCCAAGCGCGTGAACAAGCAACAGATCAAGCAGGCCGTGAAGAAACGTCAGGAAAAGGCCACATTTGGCGGTGCGGTCCTTGCGATGCTGCTTGGCGCCCTGGCTTTGATGGTGGCACGCTACGTTCGCTGGAATTATCTTGCGATCGACGAGGGCAGCACGGCCGCGGATACGCTGATGATGATGGATTTCGGTATGGCCGCGATCGCAATCTTCCTTCTGGGCGGCGTCATAGGGCAAAAGTCGCTGACACATATGGTTGCGCAGGTCGCAGGCATCGCAGTGATGCTGGTCACAATGCACAATCTGATCTGGCTGCTGCCCGAGGAATTCGCACAGGTTTACGGTCAGGATTACGTCAATCAGGTGCAGGCTGTGACCGCGCCCCAATCTATCTATCTGCGCGGCGAGACGATCGTCATACCGCTCGTCTAAGACCCCAAATCTCAATTCAAAATGCGGCCTCGCCTGACATGCGTCAGGGCGGGGTTTCTGCCGTTTAAGGAGCATATCATGTTGGAAATCAAAAACCTGGCGGTTGATCTTGAAGAAGAGGACAAGTCGATCCTCAAGGGCGTTGACCTGACCATTGAACCGGGCAAGGTGCACGCGATCATGGGGCCGAATGGTTCTGGCAAGTCGACATTGTCCTATGTTCTTTCTGGTAAGGGTGGGTATGAAGTCACGGGCGGATCAGCAACCTTGGACGGTGCGGACCTGCTGGACATGGAACCCGAAGAGCGGGCCGCAGCGGGCCTGTTTCTTGCCTTTCAGTATCCGGTTGAGATTCCCGGCGTTGGCAATATGACGTTCTTGCGCACCGCGATGAATGCGCAGCGCAAAGCACGGGGCGAGGAAGAGCTATCAGCAGGGGATTTCCTGAAGCTTGTGCGCGAAAAAGCCAAGACGCTGAAAATCGATGCGGATATGCTCAAGCGTCCGGTCAATGTCGGGTTCTCGGGCGGCGAAAAGAAGCGTAACGAGATCTTGCAGATGGCAATGCTGGAACCAAGAATGTGTGTGCTAGACGAGACGGATTCCGGTCTTGACGTTGATGCGATGAAGCTGGTTGCCGAGGGTGTCAACGCGCTCCGTTCTGAGGGGCGGTCGTTCCTTGTTATCACGCATTATCAGCGGCTTCTTGACCACATCCAGCCTGATGTGGTGCACATCATGGCAGAGGGCCGAATTGTGAAATCGGGCGGTCCTGAACTGGCGCTAGAGGTTGAAAACAACGGTTATGCCGACATCCTGGCGGAGGTTGCCTGATGGCATTGCCTCAAGTCAAACAAGACGCAACGGCCGCGCGGTTGGACGGGATCACGCTGCCGCAGGGCGCATCATGGGCCAGTCATGCCCGCAAAAATGCTCTGTCACGGGTCAACGCGATGGGTTTGCCGCATCGCCGCGATGAGTATTGGAAATTCACCGACCCGGTGACGCTGGTCCAGCCGGACGCCCCCAAGGCAGCCGTCTTTCAACAGGACGAGGCACCGCTTTTTGAAGATGTTGACCGGGTAAAAGTTGTTTTTGTGGACGGGGTCTTTGACGCTGCGCAAAGCTCTGACCTGGTTGCCGAGGGTCTGGAAATCGAGCGGCTTGCTGATGCGCTGGCCACTGACATTCACTGGGCGAAAGATCTTTATGGCGTGCTTGAGACCCGCGGGCAGATGCCCGTTGCGCGGCCATTGGCTGCACTGAACACTGCAACCGCCACTGATGGCGTGGTGATCCGCGCGACCGGAAAGGCGCAAAAACCCGTCAGTCTGATCTATTTGCACCAGAATGAAACCTCGGATGCGGTAATCCACAACGTGATCCGTGTCGAGGCCGGAGCAGAGGTAACCCTGCTTGAAACCGGTCCGGCCGCCGCCCGGTTTTCGAAAGTTCTGGAAGTTGACGTGGCTGATGGTGGTAAATTCCATCATGTGCGGGCTCAGGGCAGGGACCATGAACGCCGCGCCGTAACCCATTGTTTTGCAAGAATTGACTCGGGGTCTTTGTTCAAGTCATTTACCCTGACGGTGAATGGATCCCTGACGAGGAACGAATGCGTGATCGAAATTGTCGGTGATGAAGCCATTGCCCATGTCGCGGGCGCATGCGTCGGCGATGGCAAGGACTTTCATCACGATGATACCGTCTTTGTGACCCACGATGCGGTGAATTGCGAAAGCCGTCAGGTGTTCAAAAAGGTCTTGCGCAATGGCGCAGTGGGCGTCTTTCAAGGCAAGATCCTTGTGAAAGAAGGTGCGCAGAAGACGGACGGATATCAGATTAGCCAATCGCTTTTGCTGGATGGAGATAGCCAGTTCCTGGCAAAGCCAGAGCTGGAAATCTATGCCGATGATGTTGCCTGCTCGCATGGTTCCACATCCGGCGCAATTGATGAAACGGCACTGTTTTATTTGCGATCGCGCGGTATTGATCACACGACGGCGACAAACCTGCTGACACTGGCGTTTCTGGCAGAGGCGCTGGAGGAAATTGAGGATGACGTCTTGGCAGGCGCATTGCAGGACCAGCTTGAAGGCTGGTTGGCGCGTCGGAGCTAATGGCGGTTTCCACGGATATCTTGCGGACATGGCGGGGCCCGCGGGCCGTGATGCGCGATCTGCTCGAGATGGGGCAGCGCGAGGATCGCGCCATCGCCTATATTATGGCGTCCTGCATTCTGATTTTTATTGCACAAGGACCGCGGTTATCTCGACAGGCGGCAGGGTTTGAAACCGCAGAAAGCGCAGTGCCACGTGATCTTACGGTAATGTTGTCCTATGAACTGTTCGCCTGGATCATCATCTGGCCGTTGATTTTCTATGCGATTGCCGCGCTAGTGCATATCATTGCCAAAGTATTTCGCGCCAAGGGATCATTTTACACGGCGAGACTGGCCATGTTCTGGGCCCTGCTGGCGAGTACACCATTGTTGCTATTGCATGGTCTTTCAGCAGGATTCATCGGACCTGGACCGCAGACAAATCTTGTTGGGGTACTTTGGATCGCTGCATTTGCCTATTTCTGGGTCCAATGTTTTCGAGAGACTCAGGCATGAATGATCAGAGCGTCGATTTTGCTGGTCTGCTGCGCATGTCCTTCGTTAATCCGCGAGGGGCGGCGGTTTACCTCAATGAGATGCGGCTTAACCGCGGTGTCTTGTGGTCATTCTTTGCCCTCGTCGTCTGCCTGTCGACCCTGATGATGGTCGCAAGCATGGCGCTGGCGCCGCTGCCGGAAGAAACTCCGCTGACGACATTGACCCCATTCGGGCTGGCGATTGCGCTGGGGTCAATTCTGGCGGCGATGGTCTTTGCGCTCTACTTCACCGGGCAGATGCTGGGCGGCACCGGGCGGTTCCCCGGGGCATTGCTTTTGCTGACGTGGCTGCAGATCATCGGGATCGTGATCAATATCGGGCAAATGGTTGTCTTTGTTGTATTACCTGCATTGGGATCGCTGCTGACCATGATCGGCTTTGGTTTCATGTTTTATATGATGCTGCATTTCATTGATGTGCTTCATGGGTTCAATAACCTTGGCAAAGCCTTTGCCACGGTTCTGATCGCTGGACTGGGGGCCGTTTTCGGGCTTGCGATCATCCTCACTTTGATTAGCGTGACGGCCCAAGGATTGATATGATGCCATTTGATGTTTCTGCGATCCGGGCTGAATTTCCGATCCTTTCCCGGCAGGTGAATGGCAAGCCGCTGGTCTATTTGGATAATGGTGCGTCGGCACAGAAACCCCAGGTTGTGATTGATGCGGTAACGCGCGGATATAGCGATGAATATGCGAATGTTCACAGAGGGTTACACTATCTGAGCAACCTGTCGACGGATCGCTACGAGGCGGTGCGCGGCACTGTCGCAACGTTTCTTGGTGCGCAGTCCGAAAACAACATCATCCTCAATTCTGGCACCACCGAAGGCATCAACATGGTGGCCTATGGCTGGGCGCCGCCGCGGTTTGAAGCCGGGGACGAAATCGTTCTGTCAATCATGGAGCATCATGCCAATATCGTTCCGTGGCATTTTCTGCGTGAACGCCAGGGCGTGAAATTGCGGTGGGTTGACATTGAGGCCGATGGATCGCTGGACCCGCAAAAGGTGATTGATGCAATAGGACCCAGAACAAAGTTGGTTGCGATTACGCAGATGTCGAATGTGCTGGGCACGGCTGTTGACGTAAAAACCATTTGTTCAGGCGCGCACGACAAGGGCGTGCCGGTGTTGGTGGACGGCTCTCAAGGTGCGGTGCATATGCCTGTCGACGTGGTCGACATGGGATGTGATTTCTATGCAATTACGGGCCACAAACTATATGGGCCGTCCGGGTCGGGTGCGATCTACGTCGCGCCGGACAGGATGCGCGAAATGCGGCCCTTCATGGGGGGCGGTGACATGATCCGCGAGGTCACACGTAACGGTGTGACCTACAATGACGCGCCGATGAAATTCGAGGCCGGCACGCCGGGTATCGTGCAGACGATTGGGTTTGGCGCTGCACTTGAATGGATGATGAATGTCGGGATGGCGCGGATTGCGGATCACGAAGCGGGCCTGCGCGACTATGCCGAAGCGAAATTCAAGGGGCTTAACTGGTTGCACGTGCAGGGAAACGCACCGGGAAAGGGTGCGATATTCTCGTTGACCCTGGAAGGTGCTGCACATGCGCATGACATTTCCACAGTTCTCGACAAGAAGGGCGTGGCCGTCCGGGCTGGCACACATTGCGCAATGCCATTGATGGACCACTTGGGCGTGACCGCCACCTGTCGTGCGTCATTCGGCGTCTATAACACAACACAAGAGGTTGATGCTCTGGTTGATGCGCTGGAACTTTGCCATGAATTGTTCGGCTGATTGGCGATCCTTGTCATCGGGTGAAGAGATCGCATACCGATGCGCGCATTCATGTTGCAGGGGCGGTTTGGGGCGGATATAGCGGGGCTGTCAGGTCCGTTAGCTCAGCTGGATAGAGCGCTGCCCTCCGAAGGCAGAGGCCAGAGGTTCGAATCCTCTACGGACCGCCAAAAACATCTGACAATCACATGGAACAGATCGATCCGCCGTCAGGCCATGCGTGCGGCTTTCTGGGCTTCCAGTGCTGAGTGCCGCCGCATTGCCGAATAACGATCAATGGCAACGGCAGCGAGAAGGACGCTGCCGCGTACGACGTCATAGATGTAGGGGGAGGCGTTCATGAGATTCAAACCGTTGTCGATCAGCACGAGGAAGACCGCCCCGATCACTGATCCGATCACAGTGCCAGAGCCGCCGGTCAGCTTGGTACCGCCGAGGATCACAGCCGCAATGACCGTGAACTCAATCCCGATGCCGATGCCCGACTGAAGACCGCCCACACGGGCAAGAAGGATCAGAGCTGCGATGCCTGTGACCAAACCACTGAACGCATATACGGCAATTGTGACGCGCCCGACTGGCAGATTGGTTTCTTTGGCCGATCGTTCAGAATTTCCGATGGCACGCGCATAGACCCCAAGCCGTGTCCGGCTGAGCATATAGACACCAATGATCACGATGGTGGCCATGATCAGGATTGGCACCGGGACACCCAGGATGCGCCCGTTCCCCAGAAAGCCCATTTCGCGCGGGACCGGGATATTCTGGGCACCCGTGAGATGGATCGCGGCACCGCGGTAGATCGAATATGTGGCCAGTGTCGTGATCAGTGGCGATACGCGGAAATACACAACGAGCCAGCCGTTCAGCGCGCCCAATCCGGTGGCGCAAACAATCGTTACGACAAAAGCGATCAGGTAATTTTCTGTATCCAGCATCAGCTGGGCAAAGAGAGCCGACGTCAAAAACAGAATGGCGCCGACAGAAATATCAATCCCAGCTGTGAGAATGATGAACGTCATCCCAACGGCCATGATCGCCGTCACGCTTGATTGCACAAGGATGGCTTGGAAATTCGAGAGGGTCAGGAACACCGGTGACGCCAGCGACAAAACCGCGGCAAGCACAATTGTTGCCAGGACAACAGCGATCCATTTTTGCCGAGAAATGAGAGTGCGGATCGTATTACGCGACATTTGAGACCTCTTCCCCAGAGCTTGCCGCCATCGAGATGATCGCGACGCTGTCGTAGTTTTCACGCTGCACTTCCCCGACAATGCGACCTTTGCGCATGACCAGTAAACGATGCGTGATATGCAGAAGCTCGGGCAGGTCTGATGACACGATCAGCACGGTCTTCCCGCTGCGGGCCAATTCTGCGATGGCTTCGTGAATGTCGAATTTTGCGCCGATATCAACACCCTTGGTGGGTTCGTCAAATATCAGAATCTCCGGTTCCATTGACAGCCAGCGCCCAAGAAGGACCTTTTGCTGGTTGCCGCCGGAAAGGTCGCTGACGTGATTTTCGATATGCGGAATAGCGATGTTCATTTCGTCGACCATCTCGGCGGACTTGGCCTTTTCTCCGCGAAACCCGATCCCGCGCATTGCGCGGCGCACATACTTTGCGATGGCTGCAGCAGACAGATTTTCGCGCACAGGCCGATTGAGGAAGAGGCCGTTGGTGCGGCGATCCTCGGTCACATAGCAAAGTCCGTTTGCCTTCATTGCAGTGACGTTGCGCGCAACCGGTTTCCCATCAATCAGCACGTCACCGGTAGCATGTCGCAATCCAAAGATGGCTTCGGCAAGTTCTGTTCGACCGGCACCCATCAGGCCAGCGATGCCAAGTATCTCGCCCCGGTGGACCGTCAGATTGACGTCGTGAAAATCGGGGGATGTGAGCCCGCGCACTTCCAAGGCCGGGGATTGTGATGGTGAGCCAAGGGCGACGCGCGCGTCTTCCAATGTGCGCCCGACCATCATCTCTTCCAAGGTGCGCTGGCTGACGTCGGCCAGCTTTCCCTGACCGACCTGTTTGCCATCCCGAAGCACAACAAAGCTGTCACAGACGCGGTAAATTTCTTCCATGAAGTGAGAGATAAATATGATCGATAATCCACCGGCCTTCAGCTTGTCGATGATTGCAAACAGCTTTTCGCGCTCAACGGCGGTCAGTGATGTGGTTGGTTCATCCAGGATCAGAACCCGGTCAGCGTGCAGCAACGCCTTTGCGATTTCCACGACTTGCTGTTTGCCTGCGCCCAATGTTTCGATCAGGGCACGCGGGTCAATTTCAATGCCAAGAAAGTCGATCTGTTCACGGGCGATTTGTTCTGCCTGATCCCATTTGACCCTTGCGGCACTGCCCGGCAGGTCAGAGATGCAGATGTTCTCAGCCACACTTAACGAACCAAAGAGGGACAGTTCCTGATGCACGGCGGATATCCCGTGACCCGTTGGGCTGACCCTTTCGACAGGCTGTCCTGCGACGCTGATCTGCCCACTCGTAGGCAGCAGAAGGCCGCAGAGCATGTTCTTGGTTGTGGATTTGCCTGCGCCGTTTTCGCCCACAAGTGCCAGAACCTCGCCCGGGTGCAGGTCAAACGCCAGATCGGACACAACGGTCTTGTCGCCAAAGGTCTTTGTCAGGTTGCGCACTGACAGGCTGGGCGCGTTGTCGGTCATGACTCCCTCCGGGTGCCGAGCTTCATGGCCATCCACGTTCCAAGAAAGATCAGGATGCCTTGAATGATGAGCTGGTCATAAAACGGGATGCCGATCAGGTTCAGCCCGTTGGTCAACATGGCCAGAATCGCTACGCCAAGAATGGTGCGTTCAACAGAGCCTTCGCCACCGGTCATGCCGGTGCCGCCAAGCACAACAGCCCCGATGATGATCAACAGGAGTGTATCACCCACGCCCGGGATCGCATTCCCGAGATTGGCGATAGATATAAACCCGGCCACGCCGCCAAGCGTGCCGGCAAAGAGGTATACACTGAATGTGGTGAATGGGACATTGATCCCCGAGAAGCGGGCGGCCGCTTCGTTGGAACCGACGAGCATGACATGACGGCCCCAGGTGGTCCGGGCCATTGCAGTGCCCGAAAGAATAACAATCAAGAGGGCAATGACCATAACGGCGGGAATGCCGAACCAGACCATGAACCCGAAATCCAGCATCCAATACGGGGTTCCGCGAACCGCAATCCCAGAGCTAAACACAAAGGCAAGACCGCGGGCAATCAACCCGGTCGCCATTGTCGTAATGAAGGGTGTCATCCGAAAATACCCGATCAGCAGGCCATTCAATGCACCAAAACCAAAGCCCACGATGACTGCGGTTGCGGCACCCAGTGCAACATTGTCCGTCGCTGCCATCACAAGACCAGAGGCAACGGCGCTGACGCTGATAACGGTTGATATCGACAGGTCGATGCCGCCAGCCAGGAATACGACGGTCATGCCAACGGCTGCGATCAGTACAACCGCATTTGCACCCAGCATCGCCTCAACATTGCCAATTGTGAGAAAGAATGGAGACAGAAGGGAAAAACCGGTCAACAGCACTGCGATGATCGCGAGGGCCGGATAGGATTTCAGGAATTTCGTTGCAGACTGCACGCCTCAGATCTCCGGACATTATTCTGCGATGCGCCACGAGAGCAGCGCATCGCGTTGTTACTGCGCAGGATTACTTGGGTGCGCCCCAGATCTTGGCGGCGTTCGCCTCAGTATTCTCGATCGTATAGAGATCGCCACCGACGTAGTTGACGCGATCAACGGTTTCACCGGCGAGAATGCGAGATACCAGATCGACGGCTGTGCGGCCCGTTGCGTCAGTTCCCATGACGACAAAGGCGTCAGCGGTTCCTGAAAGAACAGCATCATATCCATCGCGGGAGCCGTTGACACCCGTGATGACGACGTGACCTTCTTCGCCCATTGGTACCAGCTTTCCGGTGTCCGCCAGAACGGTCTCAACAGCTGGAATATGTGTGTCGGTCGCGGCAAAAACAGCGGCAACATCAGGATTGGCCTGAATTGCGTTCTGGGTGCCAGAAAGGGCGCGCGCAGAGTCCCAATCGGTCGGAACTTCGATCAGCTTGACGTTTTCGAGCGATGCGATGCCTTCCCGGAAACCTGCAGAACGGTCGATGCCGTTTTGGTCGTTCAGGGCGCCGATGAGCTCAACAATCACGATTTCGCCTTCGGCGTCGGCAAGTGCTTTGGCGGTGTATTCACCTGCCAGGCGGCCATCTACCAGTGAATCGGGCCCAACGAAGGCCTGCACAACGCGGCTGTCTGGCAAATCGCGGTCATAGGCGACAACGGGAATGCCGGCGCGCTGCGCAGCAATCAACGCACGTTCGATGGTGTTTTGGTCAACAGCACAGACCAGAATTGCATCCACGCCCTGCGCAATCAGCGATTGAATCTGGGCGTTTTGCTGTTGCGGGTCGCCGTCTGCGACAACCTCGATAACTTCGTAGCCCTTATCCGCCGCACCAGCCTTGATTCCGTTGTTCACAGCGACACGACTTTCGAACAATTGATCCACAGAAAGGCCAATTGTAATGTCGTCTGCCATGACTGCAGTTGCCATGGATACAGCAGCGGCCGTGATGGCCCCTAAAAACTTTCTCATTTCCGATTTCCTCCAAAAAACGTCCAGCCAAGCACCGGCCCGCTCCCCCGCGTTCTCTCAGCGCTCAGTAGTAACGTTTTTATTAAAGCAAGTAACTTTTATATTTGCAAGTGCCGGATGCATGGAAGTTGCGTGAAATTTCGGCAAAATCAGGGTTTCTCAACCGGTTTGGGGAAACAGGCGAATGAATTTAAAAAACAATCGGTTAGGGATGTGACAAGCCGTCGCGATTGCGGCAGCAGCGACCAAGACGGGGCGTGTCAAATCATCCGTCGCCCTGTGCATTCAACTGCGATACGCCTGCCAAACGTGTAAATTTCCGATGTGACACACCCGATTTTGACGGGCATGTCATATCACGTTTTCTTGCAGGTCAGAATTTTTGATAGACGGTTCTCTTTTGCAGGTAACCTTCGATCCCGTGCATCCCGTCTTCGCCCCCAACACCGCTGAGCTTGTGCCCGTTGTGGTAGCCTTGAATGTAGCCAACGATACCGGAGTTCAAAAAGATTGTGCCGGTCTCGAGCCGCTGAATGGCATCCCAATAGATCGACGGATTCTGCGTCCAAAGATAGGCCGAAAGTCCATCCGGGCGCGCATTTGCGATGGCGAGCGCCTCTTCATAATCGGCGACGCGTACAATGGGCAGGACCGGGCCAAATATCTCTTCCTGCACGGCCGTGGAATCCGGCTTTGCGTTGACCAGAACGGTGGGTTCATACCAGTTGCCCGATTTGAACGCATCCCCGTCTGGCCGCTTGCCGCCCATCGCGATTTCTGCGCCGTCAGCGACGGAGTCTGCGACGATCCTTTCCACGCGCTCAAGTGCGGCGGGGGTGGTGATTGGACCCATGCCGCCATTTGTCGCCGGATCGCCAACGTGCACTTCAGCTGCGCGTTTCAGCAGTTTCTGTGTGAATTCATCTGCAACGGCCTCTTCCACCAAGACCGTTTCGTTGCAAATGCAGACCTGACCGGCATTGGCAAAGCGTGCGATGACTGCGGCCTCAACCGCGGCATCAATATCTGCATCCTTTAGGACGATGAACGGAGCGCTTCCGCCAAGTTCCAGCGACAGCGCGGTGATGTTCTTTGATGACGCCTCGGCAACCATTTGGCCCGCACGAATGGAGCCTGTGAGGGTGATCATGCGGACAATCGGACTGGTCGTAAGTGGCGCGCCAACATCGGCACCCGTTCCGGTAAGCATATTGATAACGCCAGGGGGAACGCCTGCCTCTTGCACAATGCGGCAGAACACAGAAGCGGTGACTGGCGTCGCCTCGTGCGGTTTGATGATCATGGTGTTACCGGTGACAAGAGCCGGACCCGCTTTACGGCCAATCAGTGCCAGCGGGTAATTGTAAGCGCAAAGCCCGAGCGTGACACCATAGGGTACTTTGTAGATGTAAAGCTGTTCACGTGGATTGTCAGACGGCAGGATATCGCCGCGGAGGCGGCGTGCAGCTTCTGCGGCGTAAGTGAAATAACGGATGGTGTCGGTGACTTCACCGGCGGCTTCGGCTTTGGTCTTACCTTGCTCCATCACCAGCAAATCTTCAAACAGATCCCGTTCGGATTCGATCCCGGCAGCGATTTCATAAATGTATTTTGCGCGTTCGAATGCAGGAAGCATTTGCCAAGAGCGTTGGGCGATCTGTGAACTTTCAAGTGCCCTTGCGACATCATCCGGCGTGCAGGCGGGCACTTCTGCCCATTGTTCGCCATTGGCCGGATTGTATACCGGCATACGCGCACCGTTGGAGGCCTCAACCCATTCATTGTCGATAAAACATTTGTAAAACATGGTCTTCGCCTTTCCTGTTCGCGTCAATGTGGCTGGCCAACGCCAGCCATGTCAGAGAGCATCTGGTCTTTTTCGAAATTGGGGTACGTGTATTCAGATACCGGGCTGCCTTGATAAAGCGTGATCACGCGGTCCGCGAGCATGATGACCTCGTCGATTTCATAGGACAGGATCAGGATTGCAACGCCGCGCTCTGACAGCTCTTCGATGATGCGGTAAATGTCCGCCTTGGCGTGCACGTCGATGCCGCGTGTTGGCTCCAGCAAGATCAGAAATTCAAGATCGGGATCAAGCCAGCGCGAGAAACAGATTTTTTGCTTGTTGCCGCCTGACAGGAACCGGATTTCCTGATCGGGAGAAGATGTTTTCGTAGAGGTGTCAGCAATTGCCTTGTTGACCAGCGTGTCAATGCGCTTGCCGTCGATGATGCCGCCACGCACGGATTTTTCAAGGAAGGGCAGGGCGATGTTGTCGCGCACGGATAACTGCGGCAGGATCCCGTTCTTATCCCTGTTTTCTGTTACGAGCCCCATGCCATCACGTACCGATGCCGCCGGGCCGCGCCCCGGTTTGAGCTGCTTCCCACCGTAGGAAATTGTACCGGAATAGTCCGCATCCAAGCCAAAGATCGCCTTGGCAATTTCAGGTGCACCGCAGCCGCGCAGACCCGTCAAAACCAGAATCTCGCCGCGCCGCACATCAAATGAGATGTCATTATATGTGCCTGGCTTTGTCAGCGTTGAAACAGAAAGCGTGACATTGCCGTCGATATCCTTGTGGGGTTTAACGAAACCGTCCAATTCGGTGCCGGTCATCGTCTTAATCACTGCGTCCTCTGTTGTTTTGGCTGTTCGTTCGGAGAGGACGATCTTGCCGTCGCGCATCACGGTGACCTGTTCGGCGATGCCAAAAATTTCAGGCATATGATGCGAGATGTAGATGATCGATATGCCTTCGGATTTCATTCGGCGAATGAATTCAAACAAGCGGCCTTTGTCTTCCTCGGACAGGGCTGACGTTGGTTCGTCCATCACGATCAGCCAACTATCCGACATCAACGCGCGGATGATTTCGACAATTTGTTTTTCGCCGGAGTTCAGCTCTCGGACAGGGCGGTTAGGGTCAAGATCAAGACCAAAGCGATCAAGCTGCTGTTTGACCCGTCGCGCCATTTCGCTTTTGTCGAGAAAGGGCCCGTTGCGCCGCAACTCCCGGCCAAGAAAGATGTTGCCCGCGACCGTCAGTTCATTGATCAGCGAATATTCTTGATGGATCATTGAAATGCCAAGGCGGCCCGCGTCGGCGGGCGCGGCAATTTCAACCCGCTCGCCGTTCACCTCAATGATGCCTTCGTCGCGGGAAATGACGCCGCCCAAAACTTTCATCAAGGTTGATTTACCTGCACCGTTCAGACCAACAAGCGCGTGCACCTCGCCAGACACACAAGAGAAATCAACGTTGTCCAGCGCACGGGTGGCAAAGAAGCTTTTTCCGATGCCTTTCATGTCAATACGTTTAGTCATACCGATTTGCCCCGCTGGGTATAAGTATCCAAGAGAACGACCCCCAAGAGGATCATGCCTTTGATCAGGCTTTGCAGGTATGGATTGGTGCCTGTCAGGACCAAGCCATTGATGATAATCCCGTAGAGAAGAACGCCCAGTATGGTGCCAAGTAGGCGCCCACGTCCGCCTGAAAGCGCCGTTCCGCCGAGGATCACGGCTGTGATCGCATCAAACTCCAGGAAGAGCCCGGCCCAGGGTTGACCCGATGAAACGCGACCCACCGTGACGATGGCAGACAAGCCCGCCAATGCGCCAGAAAGGACATAGATCCAAACGACACTGCGTTCAGGTCGCCGGCCAAGGACAAAAGCCGTGTTGAAATTTGAACCAGCGGCATAGACGTTGCGACCAAATGTCGTGCGGTACAGCAGGACGGACAGAGCGATGAACATCAGTGCGACAAAAGGGATCACGACCGGGAGGTTGTTCCAGCTGGTGCCGCCGAGCCAGAGAAAAGCTGCGTTGTCGACATTGATCGAATCCGCGTCATATATCACCAGCGCGAGACCCCGCGCCAAGGCAAAGGTCGCAAGTGTGACCATGAAGGCAGACAATCGTAAGCGGCCAATAAAGACGCCATTCACCCAGCCAAT
This sequence comes from uncultured Paracoccaceae bacterium, assembly GCA_947502145.1. Taxonomy (GTDB): domain Bacteria; phylum Pseudomonadota; class Alphaproteobacteria; order Rhodobacterales; family Rhodobacteraceae; genus CANMYO01. Next base: position 456,342 of record CANMYO010000002.1, read on the forward strand.
CGCCATACCCGCGAGCAGGGCGCAAATGAAACCGATTGTCGCCGATCCGGTTGTTGTCAGGGCAACAACACCAACCCCACCGGAAAACGCCACGTTAGAGCCAACGCTGAGGTCAATGCCGCCCGTCAGCATGATAAACGTCATGCCCATTGAGACCAAGAACAGCACCGAAATGGAGCGCAGCAAAATCCCGACATTGGTAATCGAGTAGAAATTGCTGTTTGCAAGACTGAACCCAACAGAGGCAATTACGATCAGGCCGACCAGTACGGCATAGCGCAGCATCAGGCCATCCAATGCGAATGTGCGGCGCGGCGAAACGGCGGCATCAGACATGTTTGCTCTCCTTGGGTATCAAAATTCGGGGGCTGCCCCGGCAGACGCGTGGCCTGCCGGGGCAATACTTATTTATTGAACGGAGTCCGGACCGAACTCGAGGTAGCCTTTGGTCGCAACTTCAAGTGCGCGATCCACGTAGAAGACTTCAATGTCTTCCGGGAACCCGTTTGCCAGGGCTTTTTCGTGATTGGCTTCAGACAGAACCAATGGTGTGAAGAAGTCATAGACCTTGTCCAATTCTTCACCCTTGTGGATCCGGTAGGCCATCTGCACAAAGTTCCAGCCCTCGCGGGTACCTGACAAAAGAATGTCAGCCATCACGTTGCCACCTTCCATCTGCTGGATGATCGGCACGTCACCGTCGTAACCGTAGAACTGCAGATCATCACGACCACTGTTCTGCGCCACTGCAATTGCAGGGTACATATAGCCATCCGTAACACCCGAGATCGCGTCCAGATCAGGGAATTGGGTTAACCAGTTTTCGGCGATCGACTGTGCCTTAACAGTGTCCCAATCGGCAGGCTGCTCGGCCACGACTTCGATGTTGTCACAGCTGCTGATGCCCTCAAGAATCCCTTGACGGCGTGCTTCGCCGGATGGGTTACCCGCCTGGCCCAGCATCACACCGACCTGAAATGGCTCTCCGCCAGAGAGTGCACACATCGCCAGACCTTGGTTGCGGCCGTTGGTCACGTCACCAAGGGTAAAGCTGTAATCGGCGCTTTCCATGGGGGAGTGTACGGCAATCCAAGTGATGCCTTCGGCCTGAGCTTTGGCGACCAGCGGCTCAAACGCGTCAACGTTGATCGCGTTGACAAACATCACGTCCGGCTTTTCGTTGATGGTTACTTCGGCCTGCTGGATCATCTTTTCCAGTGACCCTTCTGCGGACAGCCAGCGCCCGGTTACTTCAAGATCGCTGAAGGCTTCATCATAGGCTGCAATGGCATCCTCAAAGCCAGACAGCCATGCGACGTGGTATGGCGCAACGTGACCGTCATTGATGAAAACAATGTCCAGGGTCCCTTCATCCGCCAATGCTGTTGTGCCCATCAGGCCGCCAGCTACCGCGAGTGTCGCGGTCATTTTCTTTAGTATTGTCATTGGTCTTCCTCCTTGTTGATTTCGAAATGGGGCAGGGTGCCCCTGTTGTTGGCGTCAATGCGCGTCTGCCTGGCGCGATTGCCAAAGCATCCAGTTGATCGCCAATGCCGCGAGAATGACTGCGCCCTTGAAAACCTGGTGCCAGACGTCAACGACGTTCAGCAGGTTCAGCGCGTTATTGATGATGCCGATGAAGAGAAGCCCCCAGAAGGCTCCGCCGATGGTGCCCCGACCACCCAGGATCAGGGTGCCGCCAATGATGATGGCCGCGATGCCGTCCAGCAAAAGCCCGTTGCCATCCAGACCAGGCTGAACAAATCCCATGCGCGAGGACAGCACCAATCCGGCAAAGCCACTGCAAAGGGCGGAAAACATGAAGATGCCAATTTTGACGCGATCGACATTGATCCCGGCAAGTTTGGCGTTTTCTTCGCTATTGCCGATCGCGACGACATATGCGCCCCAGCGCGTGTGATTGTAGACGACATAAGCAAGCGCAAAGAGTGCGATGAGGAACAGGAATGACCAGTACAGCCCCATAAACTTCCCCGCACCGACAAAGCGGAAGAAATCCCCGATCAGGAAAATCTGCTGCCCACGCGGGATGATCAGGCCTGACAGGCCCTGCGCCATGAACAGCGTTGAGAGAGTCACGATAAATGCGGGGAGCTTGAGCTTGGCGACAAGCACCCCGTTAAAGAATCCAAGTGCGAGCGAACAGACGATCACCGCAACAATCCCAACCGCAACGCCACCGGTCAGGCCAAAGAACACACCCAGCACGATGGCGAACAGGACGGAACCCATCCCCATCGACAGGTCGATGTTGCCGGAAACAACCACGAAGAACTGGCCCAGCGCAATCAGCCCGATGGGTACGATCTGACGCGAAATCGCCGACATGTTGTCAACGCTGAGGAACCGCGGACTGACCATATAGAAGACAATGCAGAGAGCAATTGTCACAAAGACAATGTTGTGTTCTCGAAAGATTCTTGCGGTATTTGTCATGTCATAGATTTCCTAAAACCAGATCTGCACAGCGGTCGCCGATCATCATGGCAGGTGCATTGGTGTTCCCAGCGGGGATTTCTGGAACGGCGGACATATCGCAGATACGAAGACCGTCGATACCGCGGACCCGCAAACGCGCATCCAGTACCGCCATGGGGTCACCGTCAGCCCCCATTTTCGCTGTGCCAACTGGGTGATAATTGGTCTTAACGAACCGGCGGCAGTGATCTTTCAGAGCGTCGTCGGAGAAATTGTCGGGCTTGGGCGCAACAATCTCTGATATTTTGTCCGCCATTGGCTTGGTTTCCATGGTTTCGCGGAAAAACCGCAGGCCCTTTACCATTTCGTCCATGTCACGCGGATCCTTGAGGAAGTTCGGTGAAATGGCAGGCATGTCGTCCGGATTTGCGGAGGCCAGTCTGACCTCCCCTTTCGAGTGTGGTTTGAGCAATACGATCTGGATTGAGACGCCATGCCCATCGCCAATTTCCTTGAGCTTGGCGTCATCAAGATACATGACCGGGATGCAGTAGGCCTCGTGGGATGGCGGCTTATCGCGCTCTGTCGGGTTCAGGAAAGTCGCGGCTTCAAGCCCCGTGGTGGTGATGCGACCGCGACCGAACAGTTTGAATTCGATGCCGTTGCGCAGCATATTCCAGCCGCTGTCCTGCTTCCAGTAGCCATATGGCCCATTTGCGCGCGCAACGATTGAAACGTCCGGGTGATCTTTGAGGTTTTGGCCAACGCCCGGCATGTCAGCAATGACGTCAATGCCATGTTCACGCAGGTGGTCGGCCGGGCCTAGCCCGGATAGCATCATCAACTTTGGTGTTATCAGCGCCCCCGCGGACAGGATGATCTCACCCTTGCTGCGCACCTGGTGAGTTGCACCGGACTTGTCTTTGTAGATCAATCCGACGGCACGATTGTTTTCGATAATGATTTTTTGGACCGCAGATTCCAGACGCAGTGTCAGATTGGGGTTCTTCATCAAGGGTTCGATAAAGGCATAGGCCGCCGAGACCCGCTGTCCGCGGTTGTAGGTAAACTGGAAATATCCCGCGCCACGTTGCGTCTTGCCGTTAAAGTCCGGGTTGAACGGTTCGCCCTGCGCCTGAAGCGATTGCACAAACCAACGCGCCATGTCGTCAACATATCCAGGGTCCGAGACGATGAGCTTGCCCTCAGTGCCGTGCAAGTCGTCGTTGAACTTCTGATTGCCCTCTAACCGTTTGAAATGTGGAAGGACTTCTTCCCATGCCCAGCTGATTGAATCGTTGTTGCCACGCAGAATTTCATGCCATTCATCATAGTCTGATGGTCGTCCTCTGACATAGGCCTGCCCATTCACCGACGATCCACCGCCCAGCACGTTGCCCTGTGGAATCTCGGCCCGACGGCCACCAAGATGTTCTTGCGGCACGGATTCATGCGTCTTGAAAAACTTGGAACCGTTCTTGAGCAGTTTGAAAACGCCCGGCGGCATATCAAGCAATGGGTGACGATGATGATAGCCAGCTTCAAGCAGCAAGACTTTGCTGCCTGCCTCTACCAGCCGCGAGGTTGCGACGCAGCCTGCTGAGCCGCCTCCAACTACGATATGATCGAATTCTTCTGTCACGTGTCCCCCCCGGAAACGTTGCTATGAGTCTGCGTTGCCACTTCCCATCAGAATGATCTTTCCGAACGCCTCCCCCGACGCCATGAATTCAAGTGCTGTTCCGGCCTCCGCGAGTGGAAACGCCCGAGCTGTCAAAACGTCAAAGTCGATGCTGCCCGATTCAATCAGCTGCACCGCCTCTTCAAATTCGCGGTTGAACTGAAAGGATCCGACAATTGCGATTTCCTTCAACATGATCAAATGCAATGCGATCTCGGCCGATCGCATTTGAATATTGCTCAGTATCGCGATCTTGCCCTTTTGGCGGACCGCTTTCAGCGCTGTGTTGAACGCCGGAATGGCCCCGCTGGCCTCAACAACAACGTCAAAGGCTTTTTCAATGTCAGCGTCATCGTATTCGCCAGCGATCAGGCCGGTTTTGGCGCCCGCCTTTTTGGCAACTGCAACTGCATTGGGCCGCAGGTCGAGTGCGGTGACCTCCGCGCCCCGTGCGGCTGCCCCGGCAATTGCCAGGAGCCCCATCGGACCGCAGCCGGTGACAAGTACCTTTTGGCCCGCTTCTACACCGCCTTTGTTCAATGCATGCAGGGCACAGGCCAGCGGTTCGGCGAACGTCAGGTGGCACGGATCTACATGCGCGGCGACTGGCCGGCAGCATCTTGCAGGGTGATCAATTGAATCACGAAAGAACCCATCCAAATGCGGGACCGTTGTTGCCGATCCAGGAAATTTCTTGGAAGTGCAGAGGTTCTCTTCACCTCGTTTGCAGGCCTCGCATGTTTGACAGTTCATGATCGGATTGAGCGCGACCAATTCGCCGACCTTGAGGTCAGATCCGTTCGGGTTCACCACGTAGGCGCAGGCCTCGTGGCCAAGCGTGACTGGGTTTTGCAAAAGAAACCCGGCGTTCGCAAACTGTGAATAGTAGTGCAAGTCTGTGCCGCAAAGACTGGCAACCGCAAGTCGAAGTCGCGCGTGGCCTTGCGGCGTATCTGACGTGCCTTGCGGCGCAGTCGAGACCATTTTTGCTGCAGTCAGTTTGGTTTCGATTTTTGACACGGTTTTGTCTTTCAAAATCCGATGGCGTAGCCGCCGTCAACGGGCAGATTGACCCCGTTGACGTAGGCCGCCTGATCGGAGGCGAGATAATAGATGGTGTTGGCTACGTCTTGGGGCGTGCCAAAGCGATGGGTTGGAATGCGCGCCTCGATCCGGTCCCGGCGTGCCGGATCCTTTGCAAGGATCGCGCGCGTCATGTCGGTGTCAATGAAGCCAGGGCTGACCGCATTGCAGCGGATCCCAAACGGTGCAGCGTCTACTGCGACTGAGCGGGTCAACCCGACCACCGCGGTTTTGGCTGTGACATAAGCGGCAGAGGCGGGCAGGGCCATGATGCCGCCCATCGAGGCGACATTCACAATCGCGCCACCAGTTTCACGATGCAGGGCAACATAACGACCGCAGGCCGCGAACATGGCCCGCACATTTACGTCGAGCACTTTGTCCAATTCGTCCGAAGAGACATCCCAGACCGGCTTTTTCAGATGAACGCCAGCATTATTGATCAATGCGGCGATTGGGCCGGATTCTTTGTGTATGCCAGCCAGCCAGGACGCATCCTTGTCGGCTGCGATGTCGTGTTCATGAAAGATACAGCTTGTGCCCAGCACTTCAACGTCAGCGCGGCTGCGTGCAACCACATGGACGTCATATCCAGCGTCGATGAACCGCTTGGACTGGCTTAGCCCAAGACCTTTATTTCCACCTGTGATGACGGCGACGGGCATCAGTTAAGCACCTCTTGCATGATGGCGATAAAGCGAGTTGAGCGCGGCGAGAAAGGTGTCAGTCGGGATGTTCTTGCGAAAGAAATCCGAGATGATCTCGCAAACGGCATCGACATACCCAAGAAACCAGGGTTCGCGCGGGCGGGTCCAGGCATTGTCGATTGTGCGATAACCGCCTTTGTAGAATCCTGACAGCTCTGGATCGTCTTGGAATGATTGCCAAGTGTGACGGTTTGCCGGTTGCCCGTTGTTGGCCTGATATACGCCCGACTGCACCTCGGCAGAGGTTATCCACTGCGCAAATGCGATCGCCTCTTCTGGGTGCGCAGTTTGCGCCGACACGCCAATCCCGGCACCACCGAGAATGGCGCGCGGCTGGGAGAAGCCTTCGCACAGGGGCATGTCAAAGTAAGTGACCTGATGTTTCCTGAAACCGCGCCGGACATAATTCACATAGCCGAACAGGCAGGGAGAGCAGGCGAAATCATCCACATCCGACAAGGTTTCGAGCACCCGGATTGGGTTCATTTCGACCTGTTCTTCGGGTCCCAATTGATACAGGGCCCGCATGATGGAAAGCGCATAGTTTCCGTTTGCGTCACTGACAAAGCGCTCGTCATTGAACGGCATCGCCGCACCACCACGTCCAGCGACGAGGGTCATAAACATGTCAAAGGCATCAACAGGCAGAAGCGGTGTAAGGGGCCGGAAAGTCGCAGCGTCCGGACCAAGGAACTCTTCCCAACAGGCAGGGCGTTGTGCCAGCAAATCCGGCCGGCAAGCCGACATTTGGCATGCCGCATCAATTGCGTACGCCCAGCACTGTCCATCCCAAACGTAGCTTTCTGCTGAGCCACCAAGCGAAGCGGTTTCATCCGTTGGCGCTGGCAACGGTAGCAACGCACCGGTTTCGGCGATTTGCCCCACGTGGGGGTGATCCAACACAATGAAATCATAAGACTTTGCCAAGTCTGCAATCGGTGCATCTGCAAAGGCCTGAAGGGATCTTTTGTCCCAGGAAATCGTTGCCCCGTTCTGACGCGCATAGGATTCTGACGCGGCTACGACCGGGTCGTATCCACGTGGGTGGTCCCATGTCATCCCTTGGAGAATCATTGATGCCGCCTTGCAATTTACTGAACGCAACTGTGGTCCAAATTGAATTCAGTTTGCAAGTATAAAAATAACTTTTAAATGTGCAAGCGACATGCTAGACCAGAAAGGCGGCATAATTTTTGAGGCGATCTTTTGCCTCATCGGGGCGCAACAAGAGGGGGACATCTGGATGCTTTTTGAGACTTTCAAGCCAGGTTCTTGCAGTTTGGGGTGCCACAAGTCAGGGCCTGTCACCAAAGCGGGGACACAATGACCCAAACAGATGATGGTGACGTCCGGCTTGAGATTGAAGGCAATATCGGCGAGATCGTTTTGGATCGCCCGCGCAAACACAACGCGCTGACACCGCATATGTACAAACAGATTGCGGCATGCTGTGCAGCCGCAAATGATTCCCCCGACGTTCGCGTCGTCATTTTTCGCGGTGCGGGAGATCGTGCTTTCTGCGCCGGATCCGACATCAAGGCGCTGGAGGGATACGAGGATTTTTGGGCCTGGCGCAATCGGGCAGACTATATTCCGCCCATCCTTGATTTACGCAAACCAGCAATTGCCGCTGTCAAGGGATGGGCCCTTGGCGGTGGTTTGGAAATCGCTTTGGCGTGCGACCTCCGGGTTGTCGCCCGATCTGCGACATTTGCAGCGCCAGAAGTTCAATTGGGATGGAATGGCGCAGGCGGCGCGGCGCAGCACCTGACCCGCCTCTGTGGCTACGGTCAGGCAATGCGCTTGTTGTTGACCGGCGATCGGTTCAGTGCCCAAGAGGCTTCGGATCTTGGCATGGTGGAATGGTTGGTTGACGATGGCGAAGAGCTGGCGCGCGCGCGGCAGATCGCAGACCAGATTGCCGCGCATTCAAGTGTCGCGACACAGGCGGTCAAGTCTGCGGTGCGCGGCGCAATGGATTTGACTGTCTCTCAGGGATTGCGGCACGAGAACGAGCTGATGTCACTTTGCTTTGCAAAGGTTGAACAGGCTAAGCTGCGCGCATCACTGGATGGAGAGATCGAGTAATGCGGCAGGACAAGGTTGACACACAATTGGACAGGAAATCAAAAACGGCCGTCCCAGCGGTCGAAAAAGCGCTGGACGTGCTGGAACTGCTCGCAGGGTCGCCGGATGGGCTGACCATGAACGAAATTGTCGATGCGCTTGGTCGCACGATGGGAGAGCTTTACCGTGTGGTCGTTTTTCTGGCCGACCGGGGCTACCTGCAGCAGAATGTCGAAACAAGCCGCTACGCGTTGACGCTCAAACTGTTTGAATTATCACACACGCACGATCCAACTGAGCGGTTGATCGCCGCCGGTCTGCCGATGTTGGAACGGATCGCCGCCGGCACGCGGCAATCTTGCCATCTGGGTGTACTGAATCGCACAAATGTGCTGGTTCTGGCTTCGGTGCAAAGCCCATTACCGGCAGGGTATTCTGTCCGTACTGGTGCCCTGTTTCCGGTGGAACAGACAAGTTCAGGGCACGTGATCTTGGCTTTTTCGTCAGCGGAAACGCAGAAACGTTATATCGGACGTCTGCCAAAGGGTGACAGGGATGCGACAAAGGCCCGGCTTGAGCGCATTCGTCTGAATGGATTTGAAGATACGCCAAGTACGATGATCTATGGCGTGCGTAACCTGTGCGTTCCGGTTCTTGATACGCGCGGGGTCACAGCGGCCATTACGTCGGGGTTTATTGAGCAACACGATGTGGCGGCCTCTGCTGACGCGGTTCTGGCGACCATCCGCCTGACTGCGCTTGAACTTTCGCGATCACTTGGCTTTCGGCCTGAAACCAGCCCGTTCGAAGCCGCTCTATCACTTTGAGGACAAGACCAACACATGACCGATGCTGCCATTGACCTGCCACTAAAGGGCCTGCGCGTTCTCGACTTTGCCCAATTTCTTGCCGGACCGGTTGCTGCGCTGCGGCTGTGTGATCTTGGGGCAGAAGTTATCAAGATTGAACGTCCCCAAGGGGGCGATTTGTGTCGGGCCATGGTTGTGAACGATCAGCGGCTGGATGGTGATAGCCTTGTGTTTCACACTTTTAACCGCGGCAAGAAGAGTGTCGCAGCCGATCTTAAGAACCCTGATGATCTGGCGGCCGTGCGCCGCCTGATTCAGACTGCAGATGTCATGATTCACAACTTTCGCCCAGGCGTGATGGAACGGATTGGCTTGGGCTATGCGGATGTATCGGCCTTGAACCCGCGGATTGTCTATGGTGCCGTGTCTGGATATGGCACAAATGGGCCGTGGCGGGACAAGCCGGGGCAGGACCTGTTGGTGCAGTCGCTGTCCGGGATTGGTTGGCTTAGCGGGGATGCAGACGACGGTCCCGTTCCGACGGGATACGCGGCACTCGACGTGGCGACCGCCGGAAATCTTGTGCAGGGTATATTGGCCTGTCTCTTACGGCGTGCTGTTAGCAACAAGGGCGGGCTTGTTGAGGTCGACCTTCTGTCTGCCGCAATTGATATGACATTTGAGCAGTTCACGTGTTTCCTGAATGACAAGGAAACCCAACCAGTTCGTCACAAGTCCGGCAATGCCAATCCTTATCAACCGGCACCATATGGAATTTACAAAACCGTCGACGGCTATCTGGCCTTTGCCATGACACCATTGGCAAAGGTTGCCGACCTGCTGGGGGCACCCGAAATAGCGGCGTTTGGTCAGGAGGGGGCGTTCTCGCATCTGAATGAGATCAAATCCCTAATCGCCGAAATTTTTGAAAAACGGTCCACGCAGCATTGGCTGGATTTGCTGGAGCCCGCGGGCATTTGGTGCGCGCCTTGCCTTGACTGGCCGGGGTTTGTCGCAACCGAGGGGTTTAGGGCGCTTGATCCGGTTCAGACAATACGTTCAGAACAGGGGACAGAAGCAAAGACAACGGCCTGCCCGATCCGCATTGACGGCGCGATGCTGAAATCCGGCAAAGGCGCACCCGCATTGGGGGCCCATACCGACGAACTGATCGCTGAGAAAGTGTAGCGGATGTCGGCGCCGCTCGATGGGATCCTGGTCGTCGATTTCAGTCAGTTTTTGTCAGGACCATATGCGTCACTTCAACTGATGGATCTGGGGGCACGGGTCATCAAGGTTGAGAACCCGAATGGTGGCGACCTTTGCCGCAAACATTATGTGAGCGAAACGCAGATTGATGGAGATTCGACCATCTTTCACGCGATCAATCGTGGCAAGCAAAGCATTGCGCTGGACCTCAAGGCAGAGGTCGATTTGGCAAAGGCGCGCCGGTTGATCGCGAAGGCGGACATCGTGATACAAAACTTCCGCCCCGGCGTAGTGGAGCGGCTGGGGCTCGCCTATGAGTCTGCCAAAAAGATCAGACCTGACATTATTTACGGGTCAATTTCCGGATACGGGGAAATGGGAGACTGGTCTGAAGCGCCGGGCCAAGACCTGCTTGCGCAAGCGCGGTCAGGCGTGATGTGGCTAAGTGGGAATGCAGGCAATGGCCCAGTTCCTATCGGGATTCCGATTGCAGACATCACCGCAGGTGCCAATCTCGCGCAGGGCATCTTGGGTGCATTGTTTCATCACGCCCGAACAGGGCAGGGAACTTTCGTGCAAACCAGCCTGCTGGAAGCCCTGATTGATCTCCAGTTTGAGTTCCTGACCACCTACTGCAACAACGGCGCCACGCCGCCACAGCGGTTGGAACGTGGATCGGCGCATGGGTATCTTGCTTCGCCATATGGCGTCTATAGGACGCAAGAGGGGCACCTCGCGCTGGCTATGACCCCACTTCCCAAGCTGGCGCAGGCATTGGATGCGCCAACTATGTTTGATGGTTTTGAGGGGACGTTGGCATCATTTCATTCACGCGACGCATTGTTTCGTATCATTGAGGCCAGGTTAAGGTCCCGGCCAGCTGCCGATTGGGACCGGGCACTTGGTGCCGCGGGAATTTGGTGTGCCAAGGTGCTCGACTGGCCCGAAGTTCTTGCCTCTGATGCGGTTCAATCACTGGACATGCGCGCGCGCGTTGCCGGCGAATTTGAGGTGTTCCGTTCTCCGATCAGAATGAATGGACGCCGACCTGACGCGCATAGCATCGCGCCACGCTTGAACGCGCAGGCGGAAGATATCTGCCGCGAGTTTGACTTGTAGCGCGGGCATTTAGGGGGCGACCATGCGCCGGCATGTTGCAGGGTCCATGGCACCCCTGCCGCCGATCTTTGCCTTACTTCACCGCAAGAGACGGTGGAGCATCCAGTGCGGGATCTTTTCAATCTTGAGCAAATCCCATCGACCGTGTCGCAACGGCGGCGAGGCGGGATTTGGTCGAGGATTGCGCGGCGCAATTGGCCGTTCAAGTTGCCGGAGTTCATGAATGACGCAGAGTTTGCTTCGGATCTTGAGCTTTTCGGGCCGCTGCTTGCGCAAAATGCATTCCTACATACCATGGACCGTCCGCTCGCACGGGTGAACGTCATGGCCTACGGTGAGGGACAGGCGCTGAACTGGCATTTCGACCGGTCGGAATTTACCACGACGTTGCAGCTGGAGCAGCCCGATGCGGGTTGGTGAATTGAATATGACCAGGACTTGCGCAGCGAAAGTGACCCGAAGTGTGATTGCGTCGCGGATTTGGTCGCCGGGCGTCGAAAACCAATCAGTATGGACTTTACGCACGGAACACTGAACGCTTTTCCGGGGTAAGAAGCGCGGACTGGGTGACGCCTGTGCAGGGCAAGAAGGATCGATGCATCGCGGTATTTTCATATTATGATCGCCTAGGTGTCGCATTCAGTGAAAATGGGCGAATTGGCTTCTACGGGCGTCATGCTTGACGAACGTTGAGAATGTCGTGGAGGTGGCCCATGGCGGCAAGCCGCCGTTGATTTGGTGGCCTAACCAGTCAGGCTTTGCAGTAGCCAGGCATGGGCAATGCCTGAAAATGCGATTGAGATTCCCATGGGGAATTGTCCGGCCGCCTGCATAGAAACCCAGTGCCCGGATCCCGCGATTTGGATCCGTCTCAGGATCAGGATTGCGATGATCCCAAGGGCCATGGAAAACGAAAAGACATAGCCATAAAGGGCAATCGACTGCGGCGGGATAAACAACATCAATGCGGCCAGCATCTTGACGTCGCCGCCACCAAGCAGGCGCAGTGCAAACAGGCCAAATCCGATCAGAAATACGACGGTGGCGGCCAAAAGGCGCATGCCCACATCCGCAAGCGGGAGAAATGGCGCGGTAAAGGCGAAAAGAACAAGCGCGGTGTAGACCAGCGGATTGGGAATACGCATGTAGCGCAAGTCGCAATAGCCAACCGCGATAAGGACCGGCGTTAGCAGGAAAAGCGGCAGCAATGACATTCTACATCGCCAGCGATTGATGGTTCGCTGCCCCCCCGGGTCGCGGGGCCAAAAGTTGGAACATCAGTTCAGCCTGATTGGCGGTTTCGGTTTTGGAATAGATGTTGCGCAAATGGGTGCGAAGGGTCGATTTTGAAATGCTCAGCTCGTCCAGCAGCGCCGTCTTAGACAATCCCCGGGTTAGTAGCACACAGACCCGGTATTCCGCCCGGCTGAGTTTGCAGCGGTTTTCAAGGTCAAGGATCGGTGTGTCCGCCCGGAGTTTTGTATGAATGCAGGCGGATTCGAGCAAGCTATCAAGAAACAATCCAGGTTGACGTCTTTCCCAAGCCCTCACGATTGTACCGACAAAACAATTCAGCAAGGCCTGAGCTTGTGGGTCCAACGGTGCGGCAAAATGCAGTTCCAGGAGGTCCGTGCCGCGCGCTGTTTGTGCCAGCGGGATAACGGTCAAATCTTTCAAACCACGCTGGTTTTGAAACCTTGTCAGGGCAGGGTCCTGATCGTCATCCATCGTAGTTGATTGCCAGATGGTGGCGGGCTTGGCCAATGCCAGATACTCGCCCATGACGGCGGCACCATATGACCGTTTGAGGGCAGGCGCGCCAACGTTCCGACCCCGATAATCGACACAAATTGCGCGACCGGGCTTGCCGCTTTCCGGACGCAACCGGACGATCGCAGCTGCATCCGCACACATCGCCTTGCAAAGCGCAAGCAACCCGCCGTTAAACGTATCTTTGCCTTGTAGGGTTTCACACCATACTGCGATAGCTTCGACGAGTCCCAACTCTTCGGATTGCAGCGAATGACCCAATTGGGCCGGATTAAACACTTGTCCCATTTACCATCCCCCAAAGCTGCCCCCACAGCTTTGCCAACAATTTGCCGATAAATATTCGCTCGGCTCACTCTTCAACGTGATCAGTGTGCGCGTTGGGAACGATTTCTGTCAATAAAATGGCAGGTTTAAGGCTAACGGAGCAAATTTTGCAACCAGAGCGGGAAAACATGCGCGACCTGTTGATGGATTTAGGGGGAATGTCGCAACAGTCGCCTCATTCCTGACACATTAGGAACCGGCCATCAGGCGAACGTAGCGAATCAAAACAGGGCCAATTGTGGTTAGAACCAACGCAGGCAACATCAGGGATGCGAGAACGGCGGACATCTTGACGGGCAATTTGTTCGCCATTTCCTGCGCTTTCAGCTCTCTGTATTTACGCATCTCTGCAGCATAGGTGGTCAGCGCATCGGCCATCGGTGTCCCGAACTGTATCGTCTGGTTCACAACATTGGCAAAAGAACGAACCTGTTCGACACCCGTGCGTTGCGCCATGTCCATAAGGGCAACCTCACGGGGGCGACCAGCCTGGACCTGGTGTTGCACGCTCAGAAACTCGAATGCGAGCTCTGGTGCGGTGTTGACCATTTCGTTGCCGACCCGGGTCATTGCAGCATCAAAGCCCAAGCCCGCTTCAACGGAGACCTGCAACAGATCCAGTGCGTTGGGGAAGTTTTCAGAGATGCGCAACTGGCGTTCGTTCAAGCGACTGCGCAGCCATAGTGCTGGCAGATAGTAACCTGCAGCAATCAAGATCGAGAGACCTTGAAAGATCTGCAAGTTACCGAGCGTGCCAATTCGTTCGTTCAGATCAAAGGGCAGGGTGAGGCCAGGCACCTTTGCGCTGACCACAAGAGCCAGCAAGAGCGCGGGCAGGAGGATGCCGAAGGATACACGAACGAGCATGTAGATCTGAAGGGCGCGGGGGCCATGAAAACCCGCCTGTTCCAGCTTTAGCTTGAGCGCATTTCGCTCGTCCGAGGTTGCTGGCAGCAGCGTCTTGAGAATACCCTTGGTCGTTTCCACGTCATGTTTCAGCAGACCTCGGTCTCTGCGGGCCGCACGTCTGGCCGGGTTACCTGCGGCAATGCGAATGGCGGCGGGGTCCTTTTCGAACACCACCTGGCTGATCCCAAAAACGGTGGCGATGGCGCCCAGTGCAATCCCAATCAGAACAATCATCTCGGGCGTGACATTCAACCGGGTTGCAAGTGTTTCAACAAGATCAATCATTGGAGGTTCCCTTTGTCACAGCCGGAAATTCACGAGACGGCGCAGAACGATGAAATTCAGCAGGATAAACGTCGCGATGGCCATCATCATTGGATTGAACATCGGATCGTCAGCAACGCCGCCAAAATAGGACGGGGTAGAAATGTGGGTGAAACCAAGGATCGCGACTGGCAAAACTGAAAGGAAGATCCCTGTCAATCGGCCCTCTGAGGTAATGGCGCGAATTCTTCGGCGCATCGCGATACGGTCCCGTATGACGTTAGCCAAAATGCTGATAACGCGGGCCAGATCGCCACCTGTACCGTGTTGTATACCGATGCTCGCGGAGAGGTAATGCACATCTTCAACGTCAATACGTTCAGCAAATTCGGCAAACGCGTCAGGCAGATCATCACCATAGCTGACCTGATCAAAGATGATCCCGAACTCACTTCCGATTGGGTCTGCCATTTCCTCTGCGACGGCCTTGACAGAGGTGTTCAATGGGTGACCGACCCGCAGGCCACGGGCTATCAGATCAAGTGAATCCGGCAATTGGCTGATAAGTGCATTGATCCGGGTGGTGCGCTTGTTACGTACGATGGTGATCGGCAGCACGAAGCCGACAACAAAGGCAATCGCCACGGCCGGGCTTGGCGCGGTAATGGCCGCAAAGATCGCAAGCACGCAAACAAAGATCGTAACGCAGATCATCATGAATGTTTTTGGTGACATGAAAATGCCGGCCTGCAACATCGTGACCGGCAGATCACCGACAAAGGGGAGGCGGTTGAGAAGCCCGTGCTTGGTGTCGGGCTTCAGCAGCGCCAGGAGTTCCGGAGTGGTTGCCCCTTTGTCGATGAGCCGCATCCGGCGCGACAACGCTTCTGAGCGCATCTCGCGGCGGCTGAGAAATGAGGACAGCCCGGTATAGAGCAGCAGAACCCCAAGAAATGTTCCAGCATATATGACGTAGGTCCCGTATGGGCCGGTCATGAAATCCTGCACAGTGGTGATCAGTTCAGTCATCGGCAATCACCTTTGAACCAGAAAGGCGGAGGGATCGAGATTAACACCGGCGGCCTCAAGTTCCTCAGCGCAGCGGGGACGAATTCCTGTTGGAGTGAAATCGCCAAGCACTTCGCCATTTTCGCCGCGGCCAGATTTGCGGAATACAAAGATATCCTGCATACCGATGACGTCGCCTTCCATGCCGGTAATTTCGGAGATGGACATCACGCGGCGGCGACCGTCAGCGAGCCGTGACAGCTGTACGACGAAATGCAGGCCGGACGCGATCTGCCCGCGCACAGCGCTCATCGGGAAATCAATGCCCATCATTGTAACCATCTGTTCCAGTCGTCCCAGCGCGTCGCGCGCGGAGTTTGCGTGAACCGTGGTCATGGATCCGTCGTGACCCGTGTTCATGGCCTGCAGCATGTCGAACGTCTCAGCGCCGCGCACCTCGCCCACGATGATGCGATCGGGCCGCATCCGAAGAGCGTTCTTCACAAGGTCGCGCTGTAGGACCGCACCCCCACCAGACGGATTTGGCGGGCGGGTTTCAAGCCGGACGACATGGTCTTGTTGCAGTTGCAGTTCGGCGGCATCTTCAATGGTGACGATGCGTTCGGCGCCAGAGATGAACGCTGACATCGCGTTGAGCATCGTCGTTTTGCCAGACCCTGTACCGCCAGAAATCAAGACGTTCATGCGGGCTTCGACCAAACCCCGCAGCAACGTACCGGCTGTGCCTGATAGCGCGCCACCGTCGATCAACCGATCCAACGTATAGGGCTGGGCAGAGAATTTCCGGATCGAAATTGAGGGGCCATCAATCGCGCAAGGACGGATGATTGCATTTACGCGGCTGCCGTCTTCAAGTCGGGCGTCCACCCATGGCTGGCTTTCGTCGACGCGTCGACCGATGCGGCTGACGATCTTGTCGATGATCCGCAAAAGGTGTTTTTCATCACTGAAACGTGTCGATGACAGTTCAAGCTTGCCAAACCGTTCCACGAAAACCTGCTTGTAGCCGTTCACAAGGATGTCGTTGACGGTCGGATCGGCCAGTAGTGGTTCAAGGGGCCCGAACCCAAGCACTTCATCCATCAGCTCGTCGACGACCTGTTTGAATTCCTCAGACGGCAGCGGCGTGCCTTTTTCCGTCAGCACCCGTGATGCAAGCCCGGTGACTTCACGGCGCAATTCCTCGCGATCAATCTTTTCAATCACGGAGAGGTTGAGGCGGTCTAGAAGCGCCTGATGCAGTTCGGTCTTCAAAGCGATCCGTTTTACCAGCTCAGGGTTTTCAGGCTCATAAATCGGCATTTCAACTGTGGGTTCCGAGATAGAATGGGCCGGGTTAAGCGCAATGACCTTGGATGCGTCATCAGGTCGGTCTTTGGTGAAATTCTTGAACATGATGAACTCCTTACACAGTCATTTGCGCCGAAGCGGCTTGGTTGTTCTTGTTGTCAGCGATAATCTTTGTACCGATCTGGAAAATCGCCTTTGCCACAGGCGATCTGCGGTGAGCTGCGGATAGCGTCTCACCCCGGTCTATGCATTGGCGCAGGGTCTTGGGGTCAGACGGAATCCAGTGGGCCAGCGGACGTTCAAGAACTTTGACCGCCTCGTTATGGTGGCGCGCCATGATCATGGGTTTGCGTTCTTGATTGACGACCATGTCCAGGTTGAGTGTTGGAACTTCCTCTAGGAAAAAGTCGACCAACCTGCGTGATTGCAGAATTGAAGGTACTGTCGTGTCCGTTACCAGCAACATCTTATCGGTGCGCTCAAGGACACCAGCCAGCCAGGGCACAAGAGTGCGGGGCAGGTCAATCACAACAAAGTCGAACTGCGCCCGAAGGTGATCAATCAGCGCGACCACTTGACCACGATCCAAGGCATCTAAAGGCGCAAATTGGCGCGGAGAGGTCAGCACGAGCAGATTCGGCAGCGGCTCGACCATGGATTGTTCCAGAAAGAGGCCATCTGGTGTGATGTCTCCAGTTGCCAACGTGAAAAGGGCCGCGTGTTGGTCGACATCAAAGATGCTGGCCTGAGATCCGAACTGCAGATCCAAATCAATCAGCGCGACACGGTTCTTCGCGGATTTGCGCAGCCGCCCTTGTTCATCGCGCAGGCGATCCGCAAGGTTCGCAGCGATTGTGCTGGCACCGATGCCGCCGCGCGCGGGGCAGATGGTGATGACCTGACCAAACCGAGGAGATTGTGACATCAGTGCGGGCACCGGCGCTGCAGGCGCAGTCCACCGGTCTATCTGGGTCAGCAACTCACCGTCTTCCAGCGGATAAGCAAGCACCTCATCCACGCCGGCCCGGGTGAGTTTGCGAGCGTCTGCCAATGAGAGGCTGTCATCGGTCAAAGCCAGCAGAGTTGCATCTTCGCTCAATTTCTCGCGCAGCGCGGTAATTGCCAGGATGTCCTGTTCAAGGTCAGACTCTGTCTTGAACAGGACGATATCATTGGCGCTTGCAGCGGCAACTGCTGTGCCATTCATCTTGGTTAGCGTTGCCTTGTGGTTGATGACGTCAATGTCTGGTCGATCAACGACTGCGCGGCTGATCGAAGAAGTCACCTCAGCGTCTTCGGAGATTACGGCAATGGTTTTTGTTACTTGGGTCATCATTAAATCCTTTGCACTATCCGTCGGTACCGAGGGCGAGATCTTCTGCGGGCAGGGATGCGCTTAATGCGGGGAAGGCGATATCCGACCCCAGCCCTGCAGCCGGTGTTGCACCGGTCAGCGCGACCAATTGGCCAAGTGGAGAAACAAACTCGAACGTCAGGTTCTGAAGCTCGACGGTGACGACGGGAACGTAAGGTCCGCCAAGAAAGCCCAGATTGGGATCTGTGGCGTAGGAAAACTGAAGATTATCTATGGTTGCTGTGTTCGGAAGAGTGCCCTGAACGATCGCCCAGATTTCTGCCGCGGTCTGGTTTGCGCCATCCCCATCGCAGGTGATTGTTCCCGGACTTGCGCAGATATTTGCGCCCGCGCCACAGTTGGTGCCAAAGGGCGGAGCGGGTGACGCCGAACCGCGGCCATTGATTGCCGGGACACCACTGCAGGCCGCGGGACGGACAGCAGCGACACGGGCTGCAACCTGCATCGCCTTTTCTGCATTGACGTAATGGAACCCCATGCGACCAAAGTCGATAAGGCCAAAGAACAGCATCAGAAACGCCGAGATGGCCAAGGCATATTCGAACAGGGTTGTGCCGCTGTCGTCGCGCGCAAACTCGCGCGCAAGTTTATGGGTCCGCGCGCCGATCATGTGCCGAATATCCGCGCTTGGTCTGTGACGGTTGTGTTGATCGTCAGCAGATTGTGAGAAATCAGATCAAACACCGATGCAAACGGGAAGGTAATCTGCAGGTTTGCCTGGACCTGAGCAACCGGCGCTGGTGAAATGCGAAAAGTCCCAGCCACACAGGTTAACGACGGCGTTACCGAGGTGACTGAAATGCCGGACGGAAACAGCGTGTTGCCGCTGGAATTGTTTTCAATGATCGACTTGAGTTGCGCAGAGTATGTGGCAACTGATCCACCATTTGCACAAATTGTGGCAGGTGCGACCCTCGCCAGGTAACGTGCTGCATCACGCACCCCGGCAGCAGTTGCCTGATAGGACCACATCAGGCGGCTGCCTTCGATGATCATGGCAAATGTCACAAGGGTGAGCGGCAACATGATGGCAAATTCCACCAATGCGGCTCCGTTCTCATCGCGACGCAAGCGGCGGAGGGTATGATTAATACGTTCCATCAACGATACAACTGGACAACATCGCGGAAAATCCCACCGTCATCAGCCGCTCCGGCACCGTCACCACCTGCAGAGCCAACAATTTCGACCCAGATGTCCACATTTGGTGGCGAAGAGCCGTCCTGGCCTACAGGCTCTGTCAGGAAGACTTTATAAAACTCAGCAACCGGCACGTTCGTGGCTGCGCCGTTTATTGGATTTGCAGTACAATCTATGCCTGCTGCGATCACAATCCGGCGGGCAGGATCATCGCTTTGATGTGGCGAACAGGACGGACGTCCGGATTCGGCAAGTCCGGTCAAAATCGGTTGGCCGGATGCCGGACCACCTGCATTTGCGATTTCAGCAAGATATAGCTCGTAGCGGGTGAGCGCGGTTGCGTCAGGATCAACCCCGCCATGATTGGTAGTGACGTAATTGGCGCGCTGGGAGGCCCAGTTTCCATCACCGACGCGGCCGTTGCCAGCACAGGTGCTGTTGAGAAAGCAATCGTCGCGGGGAAGGGCGACAGTGTCGGGCGATGGAGCCTCGTTATTTCCGATACATGCATTGCCGCCGCCGCCTGTGGCACGCACGATGCCTTTGATGACATTTGGGGCGGGCGCATACAGCGGATCGTTGCGCTCTCCGTTCATGATCGACTTGTAGATGTCAAAACGGATATTGAAGACCGCGTCTTCGATTCCGACTTTTTGACCGGGTTCAATATCAACGCCACGCTGTGCAAAACACTGTGTAACGCTGCCGATGGCGCCAATCAGACACGTGTCGAGATTCACACCAGATTTGCCTGCGCATGGGCCGGACGTATCGACAAGGACCTTTGATGGATCAAGAAATCCAAAATCACCAGGGCCCCAGGCTGCGCCCTGACCACCAGAGCGGAGTTGGATCATGGTCCCAATATTGTCGTTGGCTTTGAAGCCCGGGCTTGGGATGCAGAACATCAGCGGAGTGACATCGCAGGCATATTGGGTAAATCCGGCCACAGCCGTTGCCGCGACCTGGTTATTTTGCGCCTGGTTACCGGTCAGCGCGGCAAAGGCGGCGCCAAATGTCAGGTCAATCGTGGCGGTATTCACAGTGACGCGGGCAAAGGCGGCATCTGCAGGGTTGGTGGTTATCGCGGTCATGGCCGCAGTGTCATTTGCTGGCAGGTCAGACAGGAAGGTGAGCGTGTAATCGGACGCGCCGCCAAGCGCATTGTTGGCATTCCCAAATGTCTGTGTGTCCGCGATCATTGTGGCCGCCGCAGAGGTGGCACGCGTGATCGCGTCAGATCCGCCGTCAAGCTCGCCCGCTGCTGCAAGTGCAACCTGATCGGCGTAGGCCTGAAGTTCGGTCTGGGTGACAGCAACGCGCCCCATATCAAACGACAGCGCCACAAGCCCAAGCATGATCGCAAGTGCAGCCGCCCAGAAGGCGAGAATAGCGCCTTCGTCTGACCGTCGAAATGTTGAGATGATTGCGCGCATTGCCATCAACCTCAGTTGATGTCTTGCACTTCGACGCCACGGCGAACCGTGATGGTCGTGGTCTTTTGGCCTTCTGGCACGGGGGACAGTTCCTGCAACAGATCGCTGACCCGAACACTTTCAAGCGGCGCATCCTCTTCGGATTCCAGTGAACGTAGCGTCAGGCTAAGCGTACCGACATTCTGTGCCAGCGCGAGTTTTTGACCTTGCTCTGCTGTGACTTCGACAGTCACGGTCCGGGCAACTTCGGGGTTGTCTTCCAATTCATCCGATTGTTGATCGACGCCGACCACGCGAATGTTCTGAAGGATGGTAACCGCGCGCATCGCCTCATCACGGCCTTGCGTCAAAACGACGTCAACAAAATCGCCCGGGGTCACAAAACCGCCGACTGCTGTTTCGGCGCTGACCTTGATCGCCATCGCCCGGCTATTGGGTGAAAGCGTCTGGACGATGGTGACCTTTTCACCAAAGTCGGACACCTTCGATGCCAGCAGCAATTCGCCCGTTGCAAGCGCGCGTCTGGCGCGGCGCGGGTCACCTCCATCTGTAGGCAGCAGTTGCGCATAGTCGATGTAGACACCATCTGGCACGGCATCGCGCGGCCAATCAATGGTTGTCAGCATGTGGGATTCGATGGCCTGCCCAAAGGCAATGTCGCGACTGGCGACAATGACTGTGACGGTTGATGCCTCAACCACGGCAGCGGAGGCATCCGCGCTGCGCACTGCCAACATATCTCGCGCGACATAAACGGAGCCGCCGGCAACGGCCAGACCGGTGATTGCGGTGAGGAGAGATGTGAGGCGCATTGCAAATATCCTTGCTGAGTTTCAATGGCGGCACGTCGCATTCGCACGGGCAGCGGTGCGGAAACCGGATTCTTATCTAAATGGGCCCTGTCCTGAGGTCCGCCAGATTGGCCGAAAGGGCAGGGAGTTATGCTGGCACCTACAAAAGGCGCCAGCATAATGTCGTTGCCTTAGGGCATTGCAGCAGCAGCGTTACCCATCGAGGCCGAGAAGCCGTTGCCTAGTACTGTCATCGCAGCTACACCAAATGTGATTGCCAGCAGCAGAGCGATTGCATACTCGACCAACGTGACACCACGGTCGTCATGCTTCAGGCTGATCATTGTCTTCAGAATTGCGTCCCGCATGTGGGATCTCCTTACAGTTACTTTACCAAATCGCCGGGCTGCCCCGGCAGTCTTCACCACAATTGAATTGCGTGGCTGTCTATAAGGATAGGGTGGCGCCCATTGATGAGGCATCACCCCTAACGCAGAAAGATTCACCAATAAGTTGTGTTAGTGGCCGTCGCAGTGCGAATTGCATTGCATAAGGTGGGCTGCCGCAAATCAGCGTCGGGTCGGACGAATCGCTAAGTTGGTCAGGGCGTGGCCCGGCTATTGAGCAGACTTCTGATTGTAGCTTTCAGTTCGGTCCGATAGACTGATGGTCACGCAAACTTATCAGCCCAGGGTTCCGATGAACGACCTCAGCCCCCTCAACAACGGATGCAGCTCCTGCCCAATTCGGCATCGGGCCATTTGTGCGAGTTGCGAGCCTGATGAGTTGGAGGTGCTTGATTCAATAAAGTACTATCGGACCTATGCGGCAGGTCAGACAATTACGTGGGCGGGTGATCGAATGGAGTTTGTCGCCTCTGTTGTGGCCGGGACGGCAACGATGGAACACTTGACCGCTGATGGACGCAAACAGACCGTCGGACTCCTGCTGCCCTCCGATTTTATCGGGCGGCCCGGGCGGGAAACGGCCGTCTACGACGTCACTGCAGTGACAGAGGTCACGCTGTGCTGTTTTCGCCGCAAGCAATTTGAAAAACTGGTCAAGGAAACGCCGCATGTGGCACAGCGCATGCTGGAAATGGCCTTGGATGAGCTTGATGCTGCGCGGGACTGGATGTTTCTGCTTGGACGAAAAACCGCACGCGAAAAGATTGCCAGCTTCTTGTTGTTGATCGAACGGCGCACCACGGATTCCTCTGACCCTGTAGCCAGAAACTCTGCATCACTTTCTTTACCACTCACGCGTGATGCAATGTCTGACTATTTGGGACTGACCATCGAAACTGTGAGCCGCCAGTTTTCGAAACTGAAGGCGGATGGGGTGATCAAGCTTGAGGGGAAACGCGGCGTCACCATTCCTGATGTTGCCGCTTTGCGCGCCGAAGCAGGCAATCCAGACGCCTGCTAACGGGCCATCAGGACCGGCACAGTCGAATCCCGCAGCATTGAACGGGTGACGCCACCCAAGACCGCTTCACGCAGGCGCGAGTGGCCGTATCCTCCCATCACTATGACGCCGGCCCCCGTTTCCGTTGCGTGTTGCAGCAGTTGTTCAGCGATCGAGTTGCGCAGGCGGGCCGCAACCGTAATTTCAATCGTGGCGCCAGAGCGGGCCAGCATCTGTGCGAGGCGTCCGCCCGGATCGGACCGGTCTGGCCCCCGCCCGGGTGGGTCAATCAGGCAAATCTCGGTTTTCTTGGCGGATTGAATCAGTGGACGTGCGGCCTTCGTTGCTGCCATCGCCTCGGCCCCGTCATCCCAAGCGATCAACACGCGGGAGGTATCAAGCGACATGTCCCGTCCGGTTGGAACGACCAGTACCGGAATGTCTGCGCCGAACAGACAGGCTTCAAAAGCGGCGACGTCAGTCTGATCACAATTGGGCGCGTAGGGGAGGGGCAGAATCGCAAGATCGTGGAACCGCATGTGATTTGCCAGAAATGGTGACAGCCCGTTGGCCATGACAGTCACGGTTTCCACGTCCCAGCGAATATCCTCACGTTTTAAGCGGGCTTCTGCCTTGTCTTGCAGCGTTGCGGCTTCGTCTTGGGCAAGTTCCAGGTTCTGTTGGACTGCGATCGCCTGTGCGCCGGCGTAATAATAGCCGGGGTCCGTCGCATCCACGCCGATGCAGACCACATGCAAGTGCGCATCCCACTTGCGGGCCGCATCAATTGCGAAACCCAGTACATTCAACGCCCCCTCCCCAGGGTCGGCGTCATGTAGAAATGTCGTTATGGAATTATAACGCATCGGCTTGGTCCTTCCTCCGTTGGTCCGGCCAGATTGCCGCAGGCGGAAAAGGTGGTCTTTGATCTGGCTCAAAATGCCAACCTTGGATTCCTTGACCCAGATCAAGGTAGCGCGGCGGTGCAGCCGTCAAAAGACACTCAACAAAAAGTCGCGCCGGAAGAAAGGGACCTCCGATGTTGAATTATATCAAGCTGCTCCTGCTTGGGCTTGTGTTCCTGTTTGCAGCGTTGGGTGCAAACTGGGGACGTGATCTTGCCTATCAGGTTCACGCTATCTTAATCATGGCTGTGTCAGCAGCCATGTTCATCTGGGTGTTGCGAAACACTGACGAACCGGCAGTAGCCGTCGATCGGACGGGGTACATGGACGGAGTGGTCCGGGCCGGTGTCATTGCCACAGGGTTCTGGGGCGTCGTCGGATTTCTGGTTGGCGTCGTGATTGCGGCGCAATTGGCGTTTCCGGTTCTCAATATCGAATGGGCGCAGCCTTTCGCCAACTTTGGGCGCCTGCGGCCGCTGCACACGTCAGCCGTCATCTTTGCCTTTGGTGGCAACGCATTGATCATGTCGTCGTTCTATATCGTGCAGCGCACCTGCGGTGCACGCCTTTGGGGCGGCAACCTCGCGTGGTTCGTTTTCTGGGGGTATCAGCTATTTATCGTCCTGGCGGCGACCGGATATTTGCTGGGGGCTACGCAGTCCAAAGAATATGCGGAGCCTGAATGGTATGTCGATATCTGGCTGACCATCGTCTGGGTGGCATTTCTTGCTGTCTATCTTGGTACGATCTTCATGCGCCGCGAGAAACATATCTACGTCGCCAACTGGTTCCTGCTGAGCTTTATTGTCACCGTTGCGATGCTGCACATTGTCAATAACATCAGCATCCCGGTCAGCATCTGGGGCAGCAAGTCTGTCCAGATTTTTGCGGGCGTACAGGACGCCATGACCCAGTGGTGGTATGGCCACAACGCGGTCGGCTTCTTCCTTACGGCCGGTTTTCTGGGAATGATGTATTACTTTGTGCCTAAGCAGGCTGGGCGGCCGGTCTTTAGCTACAAGCTGTCCATCATTCACTTCTGGGCGTTGATTTTCCTTTATATCTGGGCCGGTCCGCACCATTTGCACTACACGGCGCTGCCGGATTGGGCATCGACACTTGGCATGGTCTTTTCGATCATTCTGTGGATGCCGAGCTGGGGTGGTATGATCAACGGTCTGATGACACTGCAGGGTGCCTGGGACAAGCTGCGCACAGATCCGATTATCCGGATGATGGTCGTCAGCCTTGCCTTCTATGGCATGTCCACATTCGAAGGTCCGATGATGTCGATCCGCGCAGTGAACTCGCTAAGCCATTATACCGACTGGACCATTGGACACGTGCACTCTGGTGCCTTGGGCTGGAATGGAATGATCACCTTCGGTGCGCTCTATTTCCTGACGCCAAAGCTTTGGGGACGTGCGCAGATGTATTCGATGAGCGCAATCAACTGGCACTTCTGGTTGGCCACGATTGGTATCGTGCTTTATGCGGCATCCATGTGGGTGACCGGCATCATGGAGGGCCTGATGTGGCGTGAAGTTGATGCACAAGGCTTCCTTGTGAACAGCTTTGCCGACACCGTCAGCGCAAAATTCCCGATGTATGTCGTGCGTACCTTGGGTGGGGTCCTATTCCTGTCGGGCGCTCTCATCATGGTCTGGAACATGTGGATGACGATCCGCGGCGGCAGCAAAGTGACTGCACCCGTTGGCGTCCCCGCAGAATAGGAAGGAACAGGCCAAATGGCATTTCTAGACAAACACCAAATCCTTGAACGCAGCCCGACGCTGCTGTTGGTCGGCTCTTTCCTTGTCGTCACAGTGGGTGGGATCGTTGAAATCGCACCACTGTTCTACCTCGAGAACACGATCGAGAAGGTAGAAGGCGTGCGACCATATTCACCGCTCGAACTGGCGGGTCGGGATATCTACATCCGGGAGGGCTGCTATACCTGCCACAGCCAGATGATCCGCCCGATGCGTGATGAGGTCGAACGCTATGGCCATTACTCTTTGGCAGCCGAGTCAATGTATGATCACCCGCACCAGTGGGGGTCCAAACGGACCGGTCCGGATGTGGCGCGTGTTGGTGGGCGATATTCGGACGCCTGGCATGTGGATCACCTGCAAGATCCGCAATCAGTGGTGCCTGAATCGATCATGCCAAAGTACGCATTCCTGTCTGATGTGGTGATCGACGGCGAATACATTCAGGACCTGCTTGAGACACATCGTTTGGTTGGCGTTCCCTATACCGACGAGATGATTGCCAATGCCCGGGCAGACTTCGTTGTGCAGGCCGATCCCGACGGGGATTGGGACGCCTTGGTCGAACGCTACCCCGGTGCCGTCGTGAGCAATTTTGACGGGCAACCAGAACTGACCGAAATGGATGCACTCGTGTCCTATCTGCAGATGCTGGGCACGCTGGTCGATTTTTCAACATTCACCCCGGATGCCAGCCGCTAAAGGAGAAATCTGATGGAAACCTATTCATTCCTTCGCCAATTGGCCGACAGCTGGGTCCTGCTTGCGCTGACGGTCTTTTTCCTTGGCACAGTGGTCTGGGCAATTCGGCCGGGCAGTCGCGAAACCCACAACGACACCGCGTCGATCCCGTTTCGTAACGATACATTGCCTTGTGACAAGGGCTGCCCTGACTGTGTTTGCGAAGCCGCCCATGACTTCATCCCGGAGGCCCGGACATGACCCAACAAGACATTGATCAAGAAACCGGGACCGAGACCACAGGTCATGACTGGGACGGGATCAAGGAACTGAACAACCCTTTGCCGCGATGGTGGCTCTGGTGCTTTTACCTGACAATCCTTTGGGGCGTCGGCTATGTCATCGCCTATCCGGCATGGCCATTGGTGAATGGTGCGACGGAAGGCTTGCTTGGCTATTCGACACGTGGCGAAGTCAGTGCGGAAATCGCCCGATATGAAGAGCAGAACAGTGACCTGACGGAGGCTCTTGCCGCCGTAGACCTGACGACATTGGCCGACAACGATGAGCTGAACCGTTTTGCCATCGCAGGGGGTGCCGCGGTGTTTCGCGCGAATTGTTCGCAGTGCCACGGATCGGGTGCGGCCGGTGCATTGGGATATCCTAATCTGCTGGACGATGACTGGCTTTGGGGCGGAGATATTGAAAACATCGCACTGACCATCCGCCACGGCATTCGCAATGAGATTGATCCGGATGCACGTTGGTCCGAAATGCCCGCCTTTGGCGACATCCTGGAGCGTGACGAAATCGACAACGTGGTTCAGCACGTAATGGCTATCTCAGGTCAGGATCACGACGCCGATAAGGCTGCGCTGGGTGGAGAGGTCTTCTATGATAACTGCGCCGCATGTCATGGCGATGACGGCATGGGAAGCCGTGATCAGGGCGCGCCAAACCTCACGGATGCGATCTGGCTGTTTGGTGGTGACGCCGGCGCGCTGAAAGAAACCGTTGAAAACGCAAGGTTCGGGATCATGCCACCTTGGGGCACCCGACTGACTGATGATGAAGTCAATGCAGTTGCTGCCTATGTCCACCAGTTGGGTGGCGGCGAATAGGGCTCTTTTCCGCGCCGCTGTTCTGTTCGCACCAAACAGCGGCAAGGGAGGAAGGAAAGGGCGCTCACCCCAGTGGGCGCCCTTTTTTCATACCGGCAGAAATCGTTGTCCAGATTGTGGTATTTGGCTGCAATTTCTTGATCCATATCAAAGAGCTTTATTCCAAAGTCCTTAAACCCAATCCTGCGAACAGAACCCCAAAGGCAGGTGCCAAATGCCCTCACCCGAATCCCAACCGCTCTATGCGCCGCAAGAGCCCATTTTCCCACGTCGCGTGAGCGGTTTTTTCAGGACGTTCAAGTGGTGGATCATGGCCGTTACTCTGGGGATATACTATCTGACCCCATGGATCCGTTGGGATCGCGGGCCATCACTGCCTGATCAGGCCGTACTGGTCGATCTGGCACACCGTCGTTTCTATTTCTTCTGGATCGAGATCTGGCCGCACGAGTTCTATTTTGTTGCAGGCCTTCTGATCATGGCTGGGTTGGGTCTGTTCCTGTTCACCTCGGCGCTCGGACGGGTTTGGTGTGGGTATGCTTGCCCACAGACGGTCTGGACTGATTTGTTCATTCTGGTTGAACGCTGGATTGAAGGCGACCGGAACGCGCGCGTGCGCCTTTGGAAAGCCAAGTGGGACGCACGCAAGTGGCGTCTGCGCCTGACAAAGTGGGTCGTCTGGCTGCTGATCGCAGTTGCGACTGGCGGGGCATGGGTCTTCTACTTCACCGATGCGCCAACGCTTGCAGTCAATTTGGTTAGGCTTGAAGCACCATTTATCGCATACGCAACAATTGCCGTTTTGACGGCGACCACATTTCTATTTGGCGGTTTCATGCGTGAACAGGTGTGCATTTACATGTGCCCTTGGCCCCGCATTCAAGGCGCGATGATGGATGACGACACGCTGACCGTGGCCTACCGCGATTGGCGTGGTGAGCCGCGCGGCAAAAAGCGGGTTGAAGGGGCAGGAGACTGTATTGACTGCATGGCCTGCGTCAACGTCTGCCCGATGGGTATCGACATTCGAGACGGCCAGCAGATGGAGTGCATCACCTGCGCGCTGTGCATTGACGCCTGCGATGATGTCATGGACAAAATTGGCAAGCCACGTGGGTTGATCGACTATCTGGCCCTGTCGGATGAACCGCAAGAACGGGCCGGTCAGCCACCCAAACCGATTATCCAGCACATTCTGCGCCCCCGAACAGTGATCTACACGCTGATGTGGTCATTTATCGGTTTCGCATTGGTTTTTGCGTTGTTCATTCGCTCTGAGATTGACCTTACCGTTGAGCCGGTGCGCAACCCGATGTTTGTGGTGCAGTCCGACGGGTCGATCAGGAACAGCTATACGCTTCGTCTGCGCAATAAGCATGGCGAACCACGCGAGTTTCGTGTGTCCCTGACGTCTGACGAAATTCTGCGGATTGACCTGGAAGGTGAAGCAACGCGGGTGATTACCGTGCCAGCTGACAGCACCACAAGTCAGCGGGTCTACGTCACCGCCAGACCTCAGGACCCAGCGGGCAGCATTAACCACACGGATTTGCGGTTCTGGGTCGAAGATGTTTCAGATGGCGCACGCGCATTCCGCGACAGCAGCTTTAACGGAAAGGTAAACTGATGACGGACGCAGTTGCTAAACCACTGACGGGGCGCAAAGTCCTCTTTATCGTGTGTTCCGGATTTGCGGTCATTATCGCGGTCAACCTGACGCTGGCCTATAAGGCTGTGGCGACATTTCCCGGACTTGAAGTGAGAAATTCCTACGTTGCAAGCCAGAAATTTGAAGAAGCCCGCGCCGCACAACTGGCGTTGGATTGGGACGTGCGCGCGATCGCAATGGATGGGCAGTTCCGACTGGAAATCCTGAAGGATGGAGAGCCCGTAAACGCAACCATCCTGTCGGCGGTTCTGGGGCGGGCGACAAATGTTGCTGAGGACAAATTTCCTGATCTTCGCTTTGATGGACAGGCATATGTTGCGCCGATTGATTTGGCTGACGGAAATTGGAACTTGCGGCTTGTTGCCGAAGCAGAGGATGGAACGCCTTTTCAGCAACGCGTCATCGTGCGGATAGCCCGGTGAGTGCCGTGGCCCCAGCCTCCGCCTGTGCGGCCTGTTCTGTGGTGCCGCTTGCTCAGGATGTTGCATCGCGCAGCCTGATCAAGGGTGGCATCGTCCTGTCCTTGCCATCGGTTCACTGTGCGGCCTGTATTGGGGCGGTAGAACGCGCATTGCTTGGTGTGCCCGGTGTCAGGGCCGCACGCGTCAACCTTAGCCGAAAACGGGTCACGATTGATGCTAAAGACGTTGGCGCGGACCATCTGATCAACGTGCTTGGCGACGTGGGCTATGAGGCGCAGGAGCTTGATGCGCAAATGTTGGCGGCGACTGAAACTGATGCTGAAGGTCGCACCTTGTTGATGCGTCTGGCCGTCGCGGGTTTCGCGATGATGAACGTGATGCTGTTTTCCGTTGCCGTCTGGTCCGGCGCGTCGGAGGCAACGCGGATTATGTTTCATTGGATTTCTGCTGGAATTGCAGTGCCGGCGCTGTTGTTCTCAGCGCAGACATTCTTCGGCTCTGCCTGGCGCGCGTTGCGGGTGGGGCATTTGAATATGGATGTTCCCATCTCGCTTGCGATCATCCTGGCCTGCATCATGTCGGTTTACGAAACCACACGGGGCAGTGAGCAGGTCTATTTTGATGCGGCATTGTCGCTGACGTTTTTCCTGCTGATCGGGCGTTATCTTGATCACCGCAGCCGTGTCGCAGCCCGGTCTGCCGCACGCGAACTGACAGCGCTTGAGCTGCCGCGCGCGACACGGATCATTGATGGGAGGCGTGAAACTGTCGATTTGGATGCGATTGCCATCGGTGACCAAGTTGCTGTTGCTGTGGGCATGAGAATTCCAGTGGATGGGGTTTTGTTGACAGGAACGACTGACGTTGATCGGTCTTTCATGACCGGCGAAAGCCGGGCAGTGCCTGTTGCACCCGGCGCGATGATGTCGGCCGGCGAGGTGAACTTGACCGGTCCGATTGTCCTGCGCGTCACGGCCGTTGGCGAAAATACCACGTTGCGCCAGATGGCGGCGTTGGTTGAGGTTGCTGAAGGGACACGCAACCGCTACACGGCCCTCGCAGATCGTGCGGCGCAAATTTATGCGCCCGGTGTGCATCTGCTGGCGCTGCTGACCTTCATAGGCTGGTGGTCGCTAAGTGGGCAATTTGCCTATTCGCTCAATATTGCGATTTCTGTGCTGATTATCACATGCCCCTGTGCTCTCGGCCTTGCGGTGCCTGCGGTCATGACCGCGGCGTCTGGCAACCTGTTTAGGCGGGGTCTTTTAGTCAAGAATGCCACCGCGATCGAACGGTTGGCGGAAGTCGACAGTGTTGTGTTTGACAAGACCGGGACGCTGACAACAGGGCACGCAACGTTTGAGATTGACGGGTTGGGGGAGGATGAGATTTGCGTATTGGCCGGGTTGACGCAGGCCTCAGAACACCCTGTTTCCCGTGCGATTCACGCTGCCTTGCCCGATACGGCCACAGCTGCAGCGCTACACAGCATCGTTGAACACCCCGGTCTTGGTATCACGGCAAAATGGATTGATCTGACTGTTAGCCTTGGTCGGGGCGATTGGGTGGGTGCCGAAACTTCGCCCGCTTTACGCCTCGGCGCAGCGCCGGCGATCCCGTTGCCAATCTGTGAAACCCTTCGTGACGGGGCGTATTATGCCGTTTCAGAGTTTACGAAATTGGAGATGAAACCACTGTTGCTGACCGGGGATTCTGCGGATGCGGCCGCAACGATCGCAGTAGAGCTTGGCGGAATCCCGGTTTTGTCAGGAGTTTCCCCAGCAGAGAAAAGCGATCGCATTAAGGATATGTCGTCCGCAGGAGAGCGGGTGCTAATGGTAGGCGACGGGTTGAATGATACGGTTGCTTTGGCGCAGGCACATGCTTCAATTTCGCCTGCTTCCGCATTGGATGCATCGCGCGCGGCGTCGGATATCGTGCTTTTGGGGCAAAGTCTTGCGCCGCTTCCAGGGGCTGTCCAGACAGCTAAGAGCGCACGAAAACGGGTGATTGAAAATTTTGGCATTGCGGCAACCTACAACATGATCGCAATTCCGGTCGCTGTGCTGGGTTATGCAACGCCGCTTGGCGCGGCCATCACTATGTCGGTATCGTCCATCACTGTGCTGTTGAACGCACTTCGGTTAAGGTGAGGCCATGAATGTTCTCATAATCCTCGTCCCTGTGTCGCTTACACTTGCCTGCTTGGCGCTCGTCGCCTTTGTGTGGAGCTTGCGAAACGATCAGTACGACGATTTGGAAGGTGATGCCTGGAGGATTCTGAACGACAAAGATGGGCAGGGGCCGCGGGATTAGCCGAGTTTGACAATCACCTGCGCCTCGTACGGCTTGGCTGTGTGGCGGGCAGCTGGACCAAAGGCGTCAAGATTGTCGGACAACTGTGGAAATAGATCGCGTATCTCCTGCCGCGCTTCTTCCGACATTGCACCAAGACCGATTGCGCCCGGGTGAAAACTCTCTGACGGGATACCATCCGCGATGACGATCTGATGGGTGTCGAACAGAAGGTGGATGTAGTCGACTGTTCCGCCCCTGCGACGTTGGATAGAACCGTCATTCAGCAGATGCAGGGCAGGGGCCAGCACTTCATCAGTGCCGCACACCAATTCACAACGCCAATCCGAAAGTAACATCCGATGCTGCGGTGATACCTCCATGTCGCGAGAATTCCCCAATGCCCCGCGGGCAATGCGAATTGGGGCGTGACGTCCTTCTGCAAGCACTGTCGTTCTGCCAATCCATCTAAGCGGTTGCAGCCCATTGTCGAGCGTATAGACGGCGTCGCCAGCTTTCAGCTTCTCGATTGCAATGGCGCCATTCGCAGTGATGATCCTGGTACCTGGTGTAAAGCAGGTGACAGTTTCTACATTCTGAAATTCTGTTGTGATGCCCGTCTCGGTCCCGTCGTTATCCAGATAGACGATTGTTCCGGCGTTAGTACGCGGATCGCCATTTTCCCAATCCACCCGAAATCGGCCGCCCGTGACTGAGATCTGATCGGGGCCGCGGCCACCGTCGATGTTGCTGACATCTGCGCCGTGCTCAAGTACAATCTGGTCTGGTCCGTTTCCGGTCTGAAGGCTGTTAACGGTCGCCCGGGCATCGACTTCGACGCGATCCGATCCATTGCCCGTCGCGATCATGTCCACGACCGCATTTCCGGTTACGCAAACATCATCTTTGCCATTGCCGGTCTTGATCACTGTCGCTGAAGCGTCACCACTCAGGACGATCTTGTCATTCCCTTCGCCCATTCGGGTGGTTCCGCTGACCTTGCCGCTTGACGCCAGCAAGAGGTCATCTCCGCTGCCCAAGTTTGCCCCGTCATTGAGATTTGATCCGCCGCGCAGCAGAACGGTGTCATCGCCACGCCCGGTTGCGAGTTCTCCCGAAACATCCTTAGCAGCGAGGTCATGGAAATCGTCATCAGGCGTACAATCAGGCGCGATCATCTCCGTCAGACCCAATGGGGTTGCCACAAACGGGTCATCCTGAATCATGTCAATTTCGGTGTTGCGCAGGATGATGTCCGACAGCGATGTGTTCTCAACCTCTGCGATGATGTCGGCACCCAGAGATGGGTCAAGTTCACCAAAGCTTTCGTCCGCCGCCCGCGTGCGGCCAAATTGATCCGCAATGATTGCCGTAAAGGTATGACCCATCTGGGTCGCGCCAATCTTGTCTTCGGCTAAACCACCGACCCAAAGTTCCACATCATGCACGGAGTCATATGTGCCAGCCAATTCTGCCTGCAAGACCGGATCGCTTGTGATGATACCAAAATTTCCTGGATCAATGGTCGCGGGATCAATGTCGCCAATCAGTGCGGCACGTGTGTCGATGTAGGATTGCAGCCCGTGATCCTGCCCGCGTAGCAGGTTCAGCGCAACAAGACTGAATCCGTTGATGCCGTCAGGCGTGAACAGAAACAAGTTCAGATCATCAACAACCTGCGTATCAAGTTCCTGTGCGGTGCTTGCCGCCTGGCCGCGCAGGATTGCGTCAATGCCGCCGTCTCGCAGCGGTGCAGAGTTAAAGAACGCCTCCATCAGATTAAGATCTTCAGCGGCTTGCGTCCCATCTGCATTCAGTTGGGGCAGGGTGGAAGACACCATGGTGTGACCAAACCGAAAGGCGGCGGTTGAGAACTCGACTGAAATTTGACCTTCGGCATCTGGGTCATATCCCGTATCGGGCCCAACTGCATCGCCAACAAGGTATGGCAACCATTCTTCGTAGGTGACTTTCTGGAGTTCATACTCAACGATCTGGCGCGCGCCCTGAAATAGCTGCTCATCAGACCAATCGGGGTGCTCATCTGCCAGCCTGTCGGCCCAGTAATTATGGTCGCGCGCCATCAACGTGTGCAGTGATGCCAATGCAGGGTTTTCATTTGCGCGGATATCACCCGCCAGGAACATCGGGTTCCCGGGCTCGCCTGTGCCCGCCATGAAAGTGTCGTGATCCGCTTCTGGCATAAGCCCCATGTTGGAGCTTGCATCCTCACCCATCCGCAGATGACCGTTCTCGAAACTGCGCAGCGCGTCTGTGCGATCAGTCGAGCTGCCGTAGATTTGGCTACCGTCGATTGCCCAGGTGATGGCATTAACGGGGACGCGCGCACCGCTGTCATCAATCGTATATTGTGACCGGTGCAAAGGTGCCATGAGGCCCTCAGCGCTGATTGTCTCATCTTCACCCTCTGGGCTGAGACTGAGATCGTGGTCAAGAAACTGACCCCATGCGACAAACAGATTTGACAAGCCCGCGGTATTGTCGATCGCACCGTCCTGATCAAACAGACCAGCGGAGATGCTGACCGGGTCAGTGCCGCCCGCAGGTGTATGCGCACCATCACTGTAATTGGCGGAGGTTAGCCGGATAAGCGGAGCGGGATCGTCAGTAAATGGCATATCAAAGGCACTGGTGAACAAAGATTTTCAACATTAAGCCGGGCGATGTTCCCTTTGGCCAGAACTAATACGGGACCGTGTTGCGCAAATGGAAACGGCGCGCCATGGCACGCCGCATTGTCCTTAAAAATTGATCAAAAACGGGCTTAACGACCCCAGGTGCGAATTTGGCCGCAATCCATATGGACAAAATTCGATCCAGAATAGCGCCCAACGCCACCCGCGTTGCAGGACGCGGCAGCCCGTGCAATTTGGCTGACTGATCGACCGGACAGACGTAGGTCAGCGGCCTGACCGCGCATATGCAGGGAGTTGCGCGCAACACCACGCGAGCGGCTTCGCAACATTGCGTTTGTCTTTGGAGAGCGGTAGCCGGACAACAGCATGAATGGTTCATTCACATCCAATAGCCGCAGCGAGGCGGCCATGATATCAACAGTGCGCGTATCCATCTGGATCGCTTCACCGGTGCGCCAGTCCCGCATGAATTTGTTCACTTCGCGGATTGCTTCGCCGATGTACTGACCTTCAATCCAATAGATTGTATCCAGCCGTTCACCGGTTCGCCCTGAGAACATGCGAATGCGGCGAATGTCTCCGCCACCGCGCAAGAAACCAGCTGCATTTGAGAATGTTGGTGCTGCGGTGATTGCAGTCGCTGCAAATGCACCCAGTAATCCACGCCGAGTTATACCCGAAGAGTTCAGTTTAGCCATGTGAGTAGCGCCTGTCCCGTCGCCCATATTTCACGCATTGCCCTGCGCGTTGTTGCCATCTCATCCCCAGATGCAACTCCTCTATGACACAGGTCGATTCTTCGACCAACCCCTTGTTAGAAAATCTTAGTTAATGAACTAAAAATCGGCGAAATTCTGCGCAGAATTTCCGACTTTTCGGTCGGTGCGAAGAAAATATCAACGACTTTGGAGCAACACATTGTCGAAGATTGGCAAACCCGCGGCTTTGTGAATGGACATGGGACCCTGTTCTTCGACTAAATGATCCGAATTTTGCGCTGCCGTGCACATCATCATGATTGAAAAAGGGGTTTCGACCTTGTCCGCCTTGTTTATGCGTTTGCCTGTTTTGCGTTTCGCCGTACCGCTTGTCTTGGGTTGTACATTCTGGTTGTCGTCTGCGCCCGGCGCAGAGGCGCAAGTTACGGCCTTTCGGCAGGCTGTTGCGGAAACTGCGGCACGGGACGAAGACATCGCTGCATTCTATCGCGCGCGTTCTTTTGAGGGGCTTTGGGCAGGCGACGATGCAGGCGCAATGGCGCGGCGGAATGCCCTGCTTGCAGCCTTTGATGATGCAACGCTGCACGGGCTGCCTTCAAGCCGGTATGATGTGAATGCACTTGTCGCGCAATTGCGCGCTGCCCGGACCCCGGCTGAGCGGGGGGTGATGGATGTCACCCTGACCAAGCTATTCCTGCAATATGCGCAGGACGTGCAGTCTGGAATACTCGATCCTTCGCGTGTTGTGTCCGATATTAAGCGCGACGCGCCTGTGCGCGACCGTCTGGAAATTCTTCAGACATTTGAACGCGGTAATCCGACGGCTGTTCTGCGGTCATTGCCCCCGTCCAGCCCGGAATATACGCGACTCATGCGCGAAAAGCTCAACCTTGAGCGGATGATTCAAGAGGGTGGCTGGGGGCCCGTTGTCAATGCCAACAGTCTAGAGGCGGGCGACAGCGGGGCCGCTGTCATTCAACTGCGTAACCGTCTGATCGCTATGGGCTTCATGAAGCGCAGCGCGACGCCGACATATGATGCGGACTTGGTCGAAGCGGTGCGCCGTTTCCAGACTTCGCACGGGCTTGCCATTGACGGCGAAGCCGGGCAGGGCACTCTACGCGAAATCAACGTGACAATGGAACAACGCCTCAGGTCGGTGATTGTCGCGATGGAGCGTGAGAGATGGACAAATATTCCCCGAGGTGAGCGACATATCTGGGTCAACCTGACCGACTTCACGGCTGCAATCGTGGACAATGACCGGGTCACATTTTCCACGCGGTCGGTGATTGGCGCAAATAACAGCGATCGCCGCAGTCCGGAATTTTCCGACATGATGGAGTTTATGGTTATCAACCCAAGCTGGTATGTGCCTCGCTCTATCATCACCAAAGAGTATCTACCGCAGTTGCAGCGCAATCCAGGCGCGGTGAGCCATCTGGAAATCACCGACCGAAACGGGCGGCGGGTCAACCGTGGGGCCGTCAACTTTGCCAGCTACAACGCGCGCAACTTTCCGTTTTCGATGCGTCAGCCGCCCAGCCGGGCCAACGCGCTTGGCCTTGTGAAGTTCATGTTCCCAAATCGCTATAATATCTATTTGCATGACACCCCTGCCAAGAGCCTGTTTGGCAGAGAGGTCCGCGCCTTTAGTCATGGTTGCATACGCCTGAATGATCCTTTTGATTTTGCCTATGCGCTGCTTGCGAAGCAAACCGCTGATCCGGAAGGCTTTTTCAAGTCACAGCTTAATACGGGTCGGGAAAGCCGGGTTAACCTGGAACAGCCTGTGCCAGTTCATCTTGTCTATCGCACGGCCTTTACAAATGTGACCGGAAGCCTGCAATTCCGCCGTGATATCTATGGTCGTGACGCGGCGATCTGGGATGCCTTGGCACGTGAAGGGGTGGCGGTACGGGCCGTTCAGGGCTAAGCCTGCCCCGGCAAGGGGGAAACTGCGTGGTAAAAGTCAAAGACATTGCTGCACTTCTGAACGCCACCGCATATGGCAATACCGAACTCGACGTTGTTCGACCGTCGGAACCAGTCAACGCGCGGCGCGATGATCTCGCGCTTGCGATGACGCCGTCCTACGGCGAAGCGCTTGGGATAAGTGCGGCGCGCGTCGCGATCATCTGGCCGGGGGCCGATTGGCGTGCAATGGGTTTGGACGCGGCCATAGAAGTCCCGCGTGCAAGGCTTGCGATGGCGCGATTGACACAAGCCTTTGACACAGGACCCCGTGAAAGTGGTATCCATCCCAGTGCGGTGATTGATGCAACCGCGAAAATTGGCGATGGCGTCAGTATAGGGCCGTTCTCTGTGATCGGGGCGGATGCGAAGGTCGGTGATGGTTGCTGGATCGGCAGTCATGTTTCCATTGCGACTGGCGCGCAAATCGGTGCGGGCGGATTGATTCATGCCGGCGTGCGGATCGGCAGCCGGGTGCGGATTGGGGATCACGTGATACTGCAACCCAATGTGGTGATTGGCGCTGATGGGTTTTCTTTTGTGACCGAAGAACCCGCCAACGAGGAGCGTGCATTGCGCACCATGGGGCGCGAACCGCTTGCACCGCCACGTGATGCCAAACGGCACCGCATCCATTCGCTGGGGGGCGTCGTGATCGGCAAGCATGTCGAAGTTGGCGCAGGGAGTACTCTGGATGCAGGAACAATCAGGGCAACGCGGATCGGCGATGGTACAAAAATCGACAACCTTGTCCAGATTGGCCACAACGTGATTATCGGAGATGATTGCGTGCTGTGCGCGCAGGCGGCAGTTGCAGGATCAGCAATTCTGGGCGACAGGGTTGTGATGGGCGGAAAGTCCGGGATCAAGGACAACATCAGCGTTGGCGCGGATGTCGTGTTGGGTGGGGCGGCGATTGTCCTGACCAGCGTTGGGGATGGCGTATTCATGATGGGCTATCCGGCGGTTCCGATGCCGGCATTTCGTGCACAACAAAAGGCGCTTCGTCAGAAAGCTGTTTCAAACTCCGGTCACAATGACTAAATCCACGTCATATCTTTCGGGGACACATGCGCTATGAACGTCAAAGACCAGATTATTGCAATCATTGCGGAACAGGCCCTGCTGACACCCGCGGATGTCAAGATGGATCATACGCTTGAGGATTTGGGGATCGATAGCCTTGGCCTTGTTGAAAGTATCTTTGCGATTGAAGAGGTATTCGATATCACCGTTCCCTTTAATGCAAACGAACCTTCCAGCAGCGATTTTGACATTTCTTCTGTTGCGGCCATCGTCAAAGCTGTCGAGACGTTGGTGAGGGATCAAGGCAAGGTCTGATGCGTCGCGTCGTCATCACCGGTGCCGGGACGATCAACCCGCTTGGGACAGACGTTCAAAGTACATTTGAGGCCATGCGCGAAGGCATCTGCGGGATTGGGCCGCTGGATATTCGTGATGTGGACCGTTTGTCGATTCAGATCGGTGGACAGGTCCGCAACTATGATGAGCATGCCAACTTCAATCGCCAGCAAATCGCTCTCTATGACCGGTTTACCCAGTTCACATTACTCGCTGCCAGGGAAGCCCTTCTGCAATCCGGATTGGAGTTCAACGGCCGTCTGGCGGACCGTTCTGGCGTCGTTCTGGGCACATCCGGCGGTGGGCTGAATACACAAGACGAA
The DNA here is from genome assembly GCA_947502145.1 of uncultured Paracoccaceae bacterium. Classification (GTDB taxonomy): domain Bacteria; phylum Pseudomonadota; class Alphaproteobacteria; order Rhodobacterales; family Rhodobacteraceae; genus CANMYO01. The sequence continues at coordinate 495,094 of CANMYO010000002.1, forward strand.
AACTATCGCGCCGTTTACGAAGAGGGCAAGAACCGCGTCCATCCCTTCATCGTGCCCAAATTGATGAACAATGCCGCGGTCAGCCAGGTCTCGATGGAATGGAACCTGCGTGGGCCCTCATTCACGGTGGCGACAGCCTGTGCGAGCAGCAATCATGCGATGGGGCAGGCTTTCAACATGGTGAAATCCGGCATGGCAGATGTCATGGTGACCGGCGGTTCGGAATCGATGCTATGTTTTGGCGGCATCAAAGCGTGGGAAGGCTTGCGGGTCATGTCCCGGGACGCCTGTCGTCCTTTCAGTGCGACGCGCAATGGGATGGTCCAAGGCGAAGGGGCCGGTATATTCGTTTTCGAAGACCGCAAGCATGCCAAGAAGCGCGGCGCGGAAATCCTATGCGAGGTTGCAGGATTTGCGATGTCGTCTGACGCGTCCGATATTGTCACGCCCTCAAAGCAGGGTGCGGCCCGGGCCATCGCGGGGGCAGTCAGGGACGCACGCATCGCTTTGGACGATGTGGGGTACATCAATGCGCATGGCACCGGCACTGCTGCAAACGACAAAACGGAATGTGCAGCAGTTGCCGATGTTTTTGGCGCGCATGCAGACAATCTGATGATCTCCTCCACAAAATCCATGCATGGTCACCTGATTGGCGGCACAGGTGCCGTGGAATTGCTGGCCTGCATCATGGCACTGCGGGATGGGGTTGTCGCGCCGACAATTGGATACGAAGAGCCCGATCCAGAATGCGCATTGGACGTCGTGCCAAACGTTGCACGTGATGCAAAGGTTGATGTTGCCCTGTCCAATGCCTTTGCATTTGGTGGGCTGAACGCGGTGCTGGCACTGCGTAAGGCATAAGAAAGGCCACCCGGCGTACGGGTGGCCTTACAGCGCATAGATCTGATCAGTCTTTTATTCTGGCGTTGCGTATGAGCCTTCGAACCCTGCGGTGAAACCAGCAAGGGACATGGTCAGAATTACTTCTTGATCCGGTGCCGCGGCAGGGACCATGCGGATTTGTGCACCGTTTCCACGCTTAAATTGGGCAATCTCTTCGGCCGTAAAGCCAACCCGCGACACACAGCCACCCTGGTTGCAGAATGTGAACGGATAGCGGCGACCCTGTCCACCATCAACGGACAGCGTCAATTGCTCTGTCAGCAGCGTCTCAAGGGGGGCGACGATATTGGCGCCTGCAGCGGCGCGGCCGCCTTCAGGCAGTGGATAAATGCTGATTTCTGCTACCGGATTGCCGTTATCGTCCAGCAACAGTTGGTAAAGCTGACACGGGTCGCTTTGGCCCTCGGCGGTTTTGACACAACGGATTTTCCAGTCGTCATGTACTTGCAGTACATAAAATTGTCCGGGCCTCAAAGCCGCAAGCTCCTCGGCTGTGATGGGTTCGCTTGGGATTTCCAATTCGCCCATGCTGAGATCAGATGGCGTGGCATCCTCTGCAGGTGCGGCGTCGGTTGTGGTTTCTTGCGCGAATGCAGTTGACCCGCTGGCCAGCAATAAGCTGAGCAGTATGGGCTTGACGGTGTTCAACATCAGACACTCCAAATAGATAATTTTGCGTTGGCTTAGCACGGGCCGTTGGGCGTGTCAGGTGAGAAATGCGTGACATGGCAAGGACCTGCAACAATGAAAAAAGGGTCCGCAAACTGGACCCTTTTTCCGTTCTCCCTATCGGACTTAGCCGACTAATTGGGGGCAAGCTAGGACAAGGTTCCTCTGTCGTCAACAGGGATTCTCATCACAATTGCTCCAGCAAAAAAAGTGGCCGCGCAAGGGAGGCGCGGCCAGTCTGACAGGGAGAAAGTGCCCGCCACCTCGGGGACAATTGAGACAGCAGGCAGGAATACTCTGGCATGGATTGGTTAAGAATGTATTTTAACCAAAAATGGGGAGGCGGGATCATATGTCAGACAGTATTTTCATCGGCGGCGGCGGCGCGGAGTATAGCGATCCGCAGGCAATTCTGCTGGACAAATCCAACCGACACGGGTTGATCGCGGGCGCGACAGGAACCGGAAAAACGGTTACACTTCAAATTCTTGCGGAAGGTTTTTCATCCGCCGGAGTTCCGGTCTTTTTGTCTGACGTCAAGGGTGATCTGTCGGGTCTTGCTGCTGCGGGATCAGCGGATTTCAAACTGCACGATGCATTCACAAAGCGGGCGGCGACCATTGGGCTTGATCTGAAATATGATGCCTTCCCGGTAACGTTTTGGGATCTGTTTGGCGAACAAGGCCACCCGATCCGCGCGACTGTTGCGGAAATGGGACCGCTTTTGTTGTCGCGTCTGATGGAACTGACAGATGTGCAAGAGGGCGTTCTGAATGTTGCCTTTCGGGTTGCTGACGAAGAGGGACTGCCGCTGCTGGACCTCAAGGATCTGCAGGCGCTTTTGGTCTGGGTGGGTCAAAACGCGAAAGAATTGTCGCTGCGTTATGGCAACGTTGCAGCCTCATCCGTCGGTGCGATTCAGCGCCAATTGCTGGTTCTCGAAAATCAGGGCGGTACACAGTTGTTCGGAGAGCCAGCGTTGCAGCTTTCGGACATTATCCGCAGCGAATCTGACGGACGCGGTGCAATCAATATTCTGGCAGCCGATCGGCTGATGGCTTCGCCGCGACTGTACGCGACATTTTTGCTTTGGCTTTTGTCAGAGCTGTTCGAAGAGCTGCCTGAGGTCGGGAATCCGGACAAACCGAAACTGGTCTTCTTTTTTGACGAAGCGCACTTGCTTTTTGATGATGCGCCCAAGGCCCTTGTCGACAAGGTTGAGCAGGTTGCACGCCTGATCCGGTCGAAAGGTGTCGGCGTGTTTTTCATCACCCAAAACCCCGCCGACGTGCCAGATGATGTCCTTGGGCAGTTGGGAAACCGGGTCCAGCATGCATTGCGCGCATTTACAGCAAAGGATCGCAAGGACCTTAACAAGGCTGCCGAAACCTATCGCGAGAACCCCGCGTTTGATACGGCCCAGGCCATTCAAGACGTGGGCACCGGGGAAGCTGTCACATCCATGCTTGATCAAAAGGGATCGCCAACAATTGTCGAGCGTACATTGATCCGCCCCCCATCTTCGCAGCTTGGCCCACTGGATCACACGACCCGGCAGGCGATTATGGATGCTTCGCCGATGGCCGCAAAGTATGACGCAACGCTGGACCGCAAGAGCGCCTTTGAAATCTTGCGTAACCGCGCGGAGATTGCCGCGAAAGAGGCCGAGGCTGCGGAAGCTGCAGAAGATGCGGCCGAGGAGAAAGAACGCGAATTTCGCAAGGCGCGCCGCTATGACGGTGGCGGAACCGGGCGCTCAACCTCACGCACATCCCGCAAAAGTGGCGGCGGTTGGGGTGATGCGATCGCCAATGTCGTGGTCAAAGAGCTGAAGGGCACGACAGGGCGCAGGATCGTGCGGGGCATCCTGGGTGGATTGTTCAAGGGGCGGTAGATGTCGGGCCGCCAAGCTGTTGAACTTTCAGGACCGCGAGGCGGTTTTCATCCTTTTCGATCACCTCGAACCGAAACCCGTGGAACGAAAATACCTGTCCTGCCAGCGGAATGATCTGCGCCTCGTGGATGACAAGACCCGCAACCGTATTGGCCTCGTCATCTGGCAAGTTCCAGTCATGGGCACGGTTCAGGTCACGGATAGTCATCGCGCCATCAACCAGATAGGCACCATCGACCGTTTTCTCGACCAGATCTTCTTCGTCCGTGTCAAACTCGTCAGAAATTTCTCCCACGATCTCTTCCAGGATATCCTCAAGTGTGATGAGGCCCTGCAAAGACCCATATTCATCAACGACAAGTGCAAAGTGGGTCTTGCGTCTTAGAAACTGACGCATCTGGTCATCAAGTGTCGTCGTTTCGGGCACAAAGTATGGCTCCATCGCGACATCAAGAATGTCAAAATTGTCCATTTCCGCGGCCGTCATAACGCCATCGGACATCATGTTCTGAGTCGCGCGCAGAAGGTCTTTGGCGTGCAGGATGCCAACGATGTTTTCCGGCTCATCCTTGAAAAGTGGTAGGCGGGTATGATTGCTGTCAAGGCATTGCCGCAGGATTTCGCCGGTTGGCAGCGCCGCGTCAATCATTTCAATCCCGGACCGGTGAAGCATGATCTCTTCCACGGTCCGCTGATTGAGATCGAGCGCGCCAAGGATCCGATCGCGATCCTCCTTGTGCACAACCCCTTCCGAGTGGCCAAGTTGCAGCGCTCCGGCGATTTCCTCCCGAACTGCAAGGATTTGGCTATCGGGATCAGTGCGCACGCCGAACAGATAGAGGACGCCGCGTACAAAATAGCGCACTGCGTTTACGATGGGCGCAAACATCAGGACGACCAGGCCAATTGGGCGTGCAACCCGCGATGCGACGCTTTCGGGATTTGTGATCGCGTAGGTTTTTGGCAGGACCTCTGCAAAGATCAGCACAAGCAGCGTCATGATCAATGTGGCCGCCGCAACACCGTTCTGACCAAAGACCTTGGTCAACAGTGCTGTCGCCAAAGACGTAGCAAGGATGTTGACCACGTTGTTGCCAAGTAGCACCGATCCAATCAACCGTTCGCTGTCTTCGGTGATGGTCAGGGCCCGCTTCGCCCCCTTATTTCCCTTGTCTGCGTTTGCGCGCAATTTGCCGCGTGACGCCGCGGTCAGTGCGGTTTCAGAGCCCGAGAAAAACCCCGAGAGCACTAACAATACTGCGATGGCGCCGGCGGTTATCCAAAAGGCGGCATCAAAAAGGGTCGTGTCCATCTTTGACTTTCAATTGCAACAGAAGTGGTTATGGGGTCTTGCGTGGCCCGCTTCAAGTCTCGCGCGACGCTTTGGCCAGCGGGTGATGTGTGAGAACAAGCTCTGTCAGGCGTTCATCCAACACATGCGTGTATATTTCGGTCGTTGCGATGTCTGCGTGACCCAGAAGCGTCTGGATCGCTCGCAGATCTGCGCCGTTCGCCAGTAAATGTGTCGCAAAGGCGTGGCGCAATGTATGCGGCGTAACCTTTTTGGGCGGTACATTCGCGCGCAAGGCAATTTCTTTGATCAAAGTGAAAAAGCGTTGTCGGGTCAGATGCCCGGCCTTGCCAGAGGAAAAGAACAAGTATGGTGACTGGGGCTTGCCCTTTATCCGCTTTGCTTCTTCTTCCTCGTCGCGGATTGCCAAGTATGTCGTGAGGGCTGCGCGCGCAGGGGGCGACAGCGGCACCATGCGTTCCTTGCCGCCTTTCCCTCTAATCAAAAGCATGCGCGGGTCGCCGCGCGCAGACGACAGGGAGAGCGTCACAAGTTCAGTCACCCGCATGCCCGTCGCGTATAACAATTCCATCAGGCAGGTATTGCGTTCCGCATCCCGACCCATGTCCCGGGCGGCCAGTAAGAGCGCAGAGACTTCGTCCTGGCTTAGGATCTTGGGCAGCGCCTTGGACTTCCCCGGGCCCTTGATCTGTATCGCCGGATTGTCCGCGCGCAGGTCTTCTTCAAAGGCAAATCTGTAAAGCTGTTTGATCGCTGACAGACGTCTCGCACGGGTTGCGGGCGACAGCCCTTCTGCCTCTGCAGCGATCAGAAACCCCTCGACATGGTCCTGTGTCGCCGTTTCAAAGTGCTCTTTCTGGTCTTCAAGCCAATCCGCGAAGATGCGCAGATCACGTGCATATGCGAGTTGGGTGTTTGTGGCAGCATCCAACTCCGCAGCCTGGGCCTCAAGAAACGACTGGATCCAATGGCTCATCGGATGCTGACCTGTTGTCATGATGCGCGTTCCAATATCAACAATTGTAACGCTGCCCGTCGCGACAGGTCTTCAAGTCCGACAGATCGGAAGAAGGCAAGCGCGTCAGTGACAGATGGCGCGTCGCCCGCGACGCCGACGTTAAAGATCGCGATGGCGCGCAACAGGGCCTCACCCAGCTTTCCTGACTGTGCCATAGTGGCAAGTGTTTGTGGCGGAGGCGCGCCTGTGAATGCAGCTACAATCGCATTTTCGATCTCGCTCTGCGGCGCGCCTTCTTGCGGTTGCCCCTTTGCAAGCGCGGCCAAAAACGGATCAATCGCAGCGGGCGCATTTGCGACGGCTTCGTAGTCGGCTGAAAGCAGTCCCAACATTACCGCAATCTCTGCGGCAGGTCCGACCAACGGTAGGTCCTGTAGCTGATTTGCATATAGCTGGGCAAATGGCACTTCTGCCCGGCTTGTCTTCATCGCGGCCCAGACATTGGGCAAAGTATCTGAAATTGCGTCCGGATCCCGTGCGGCCACCGCGACGTCAAACCGCTGGAATGCTTCGACGCGGTCCCAAACACCGCCGGATGCTGATGGGGTACGGGTGGTGAATAGTTCTTGCAAGGTTGCGCCGGGCAGGGCCCCTGCGCGGGCCAGCCGCTCTGCCGCTTCCAAACGTGCTTTGAGACCGGTCGTGTCGCGCAGATCAGCATGTGCAAACGCAAGTGGCAGATTTTGCGTGGTCAGCCCTTGGCCGATGGCCTCGCGCATCCGGAAGATCAGCGGACTCACCCGGCTTGGTGGGGGCAGGGCGGATTCGCCTTCATAAAGGTCAGGATCAAGGAACCGGCTCAACAATGCTTCTTCGTCATCCGTGACATCGCCGAGGACGCGCCTCGTATTGAGCGTCAGCGCCGCTGCCGTCCAATCACCGGACCGCGCCAAACAGAATATCCTTGCCGGATACGTGGGCGCGACAGCCGGACGATCCTGCATGACATTGCAGGCTGCATTTTCGGTGCCGGTCAGCAATGCAACGTCAAACCAGCGCCGGAACAATTGTGGCGTGTCCGGTTCGGCCTCTTCCAGCAGGGCTTGCGCCTGCTGCAGGGCACCCATGTCCAGCAATTTGTCGACACGCGCGAGGAACAGTGCCCCCTCGGGACCCGCGCCAAGCGGGGGGTCGGCCTCGGCCAACATCAAGACGACCAGGAATTCCTGCATCGCAGGCAAGCTCGGCATCGCCTCTGCATTGACCAGTGTGACCAGTGTCGCCTCATTGCTGCCGGACCATAGATTACGCGGCAATCCGGTCGTCGTGCTTGACAGCAAGCCGACAGGATCGGGTGAAGGACCATCCAACGCGGTGACGGTAACGTCCGGACTTGCGGCGCTGTCGGTTACCGGTGGTTCATCAATTTCGACCGGCGCAACGATCGGTGCAGAAACAGATTCCGAAAGCCAATCGATCGCTGAAAGGGGGGGAGAATCCTGCGCATTGGCAGCGCTTGCCAACAACCCCAATGCCAGACTCCGTTCCAATCGCCCCATATTATTCCGCTTCCAAAACCACGGGCACACGGATTTCCGTTGACGGGGCCGCAAAATCGGCCGGAAAAAAGAAAGGTCCGATGTAGGCGTAGGCAACCAAGCCGACCCCTGCCAGAACCGCCATGTAGATAATGACCTTGATTAGTCGCCAGATCATGTTCGCCCCAACTTTGCCTGCTACCTACGGCCTGCCGCCGTTTATTCAGGTTATATATGGCCTTTTGCGCAAGATCACGCCATTGAAGGACAGAATTTTCAACTCGGCAAGGCGCGGCCTATCCAGATCGCTACGCCTTGCACCACGGAACAGATCATGACCGGGCACAAAGTGCAAAGCCAGAGTGACCTTCGCCTGAAACGTACCGTTGTGCTGGTCGGCATGATGGGGTCTGGAAAAACAGCTGTCGGCCGGGCGCTGTCGCAGCACCTTGGGGTGCCCTTTCTGGACAGTGATGCCGCTATTGAAGAAGCCGCGCAGGCCACGATTGCTGAAATTTTCGCGCGAGATGGCGAAAGGTTCTTTCGCCGTCGTGAGACGCAGGTCATTGACCGGTTGTTGTCAGGCGAACCTGCCATCCTTTCCACCGGCGGTGGTGCTTTTTTGGCAGAACAGAATCGCGATGTGATTGCGCAAAAAGGTGTATCCGTTTGGCTTGACGCGCCGCTGCCCCTGCTTTGGGAGCGGGTCAGGCACAAGGACACGCGCCCGCTACTGCGCACGGCGAACCCGAAGGCGACGCTCGCAGAGATTTTTCGTGAACGCAATCCGATCTATGCCAAGGCGGGGCTGCGCGCAGAGGTCCGCGCGCGTTCCTCTATCGAAGAAACGATGCAAACCGTTCTGACCGTTCTCAAATCCCGCACTGATATCCTGGAGCCAGCGCAATGAATTCCGTCGTCAACGTCAATCTTCCGGGGCGTGAATATGAAATCCTGATCGGACCGGGCATCTTGGCAGAGGCCGGCCCACGCATCGCGCAGATGGGGGGGCGCAGGCACGTCGCGATTATTACGGATGAAACAGTTGCAGGTTTGCACATGGCAGCGCTGCAGGACAGCCTGCGCGCCAGTGAGCTTTCTTCAGAATTTCTTGCATTACCTGCCGGTGAAGCCACAAAAAGCTGGCCGGAGCTGCAACGTTCTGTCGAATGGTTGCTGGACCAGAAGGTTGAACGTGGAGATGTGGTGGTCGCCTTTGGCGGTGGCGTCATTGGTGATCTTGCAGGATTTGCAGCCGCGATCCTGCGGCGTGGTGTGCGCTTTGTGCAGATTCCCACGACACTTTTGGCGCAGGTGGACAGCTCCGTCGGGGGCAAGACCGGAATAAATGCCCCGCATGGCAAGAACCTGATTGGCGCGTTTCATCAACCGTCTCTTGTGCTTGCGGATACTTCATTGCTGGACACACTTGCACCCCGTGATTATCTCGCCGGGTACGGCGAAGTCGTGAAATACGGCCTGCTTGGCGATGCCGGTTTTTTCGACTGGCTGGAACAAAAAGCGCCCGGCATGGCCAACAACATGGATGCCTGTGTGCATGCGGTCAGGCGATCCTGCCAGATGAAGGCCGAGATCGTGAACCGGGACGAAAAGGAGCAGGGGGATCGTGCGCTCTTGAACCTTGGACACACATTCTGTCACGCGTTTGAGGCGGCGACTGGTTACTCTGACCGGTTGTTGCATGGCGAAGGCGTCGCAATTGGCTGTGCGATGGCGTTTGAGCTTTCCGCCCGCTTGGGACTTTGCAGCCAAGAGGACCCGTCACGCGTTCGGGCACATCTGCGGGACATGGGCATGAAGGTTGATCTTGCCGATATCGAGGGTGAACTGCCAGATGCTGCGGCGCTGTTGACCTTGATGGGACAGGACAAAAAGGTCGTCGATGGTAAACTGAGATTTGTTCTGGCCCGCGGCATCGGTGAGGCCTTTATCACATCAGATGTCCCGCGCGATGCCGTGTTGGGGCTTTTGGACGACGCGTTGCTGCAACGCCGATAACCAAAAGGGGACGGGCGAGGTTTCCCTCGCCCATCTGTCTTAGAACGGAATTTCGTCATCCAGGTCGCGACCGCCACCGCTGCCACCGCCTGACGACGATCCACCGCCGTATCCACCACTGCTGTCATAACCGCCGCCACCTTTGTCGCCGCCACCATAGCCGCTGTCACCACCACCATAGCCACCGCCGCCTTCGCCGCGACCGTCCAACATTGTCAGAACGCCGCCAAACCCTTGCAGAACTACTTCGGTGGAGTAACGGTCCTGACCGGATTGGTCTTGCCATTTGCGGGTTTGCAGTTTGCCCTCGATATAGACCTTGGACCCTTTGCGGAGGTACTGTTCTGCAACGCGCACCAGTCCTTCCTGAAAAATGGCGACAGAATGCCATTCTGTCTTTTCGCGCCGTTCGCCAGAGTTTCGGTCTTTCCATGTTTCCGACGTGGCAATCCGGAGATTGCAGACTTTGCCGCCATTCTGAAAACTACGCACTTCCGGATCGGCTCCGAGGTTGCCGATAAGAATGACTTTGTTGACTGATCCGGCCATGCCGACCCCCTTCGATTCTGATTTGCAGTAACTTACGGGGCCAAGGTGCAGGATCACAACGGGCGAATTTGCCATCGCTCTGGTTTATTCGCTGAAAAGTATTAGATTGCGCAGCATCGGACGATGTGGGGCTGCTGTATGCAAAAAGTATTTGGGTTCGCGATTGCGTTTTGCATCGTCGGTGCCGGTATCCTTCAGGCACAGGAAAGGACATCAACGAGGTCGCGTACCGCCTTGTTTCAAAGCCAACTTTCGGTTTTGGACACTCGCGCGTCTGAGCAATACAATAATTCTGTCCGATTGCAACCACCACGCATCGTTGTGCCGGGCGCCCCCGGAAGCAGCCCTGCATATAGAGGCAAGTACAACGGTCCATATCTAAATCTGGCCCGCAGTGCGGCGCGTCAACACGGTGTTCCAGAAGATCTGTTCCTGCGACTTGTGCAGCAGGAAAGTGGTTGGAATCCAAATGCGCGATCACATAAAGGGGCTTTGGGCCTTGCCCAGCTGATGCCACAAACCGCCAGAGCATTGGGCGTCGACCCATATGACAGCGCCCAGAATCTGGAAGGCGGAGCCCGCTATCTTGCGACCCAATACCGCAAGTTCGGTAATTGGCGACTTGCGCTGGCCGCTTACAATGCCGGACCAGGGGCAGTCGAGCGCTATAACGGCATTCCCCCTTATGCAGAAACGCAGAATTACGTCCGGGTCATCTGGGGCAGCTGATTATTCGGCTGCGATCGTAATGACAGGCTCCATACTCGCGAAATCCTCTGCGCCGAGGTGGCACTTGATTTGATGCCTCTGGGCCATGATCTGTTGCTTCGGAACCTCGGTTTCGCATTTGTTTCCCGCGACTTGCGACTTCCAGCGGCAGCGGGTTTGGAAGGGGCAACCGGTGGGTGGATTCATGGCAGAGGGAATATCCCCCTCAAGTACAATATGCTTCTTGGTGACGGAAGTGTCTGCAATCGGGACGGCGGACAGCAGGGCTTCCGTGTAGGGATGATAGGGTGGGGCAAACACCTGGTCCGTGCTGCCAAGTTCAACAACATGCCCCAGATACATGACCATCACGCGATCGCTAAGATATCGTACAATAGACAAATCATGGCTGATGAATAGCAGCGTAGTTTTCTGTTCACGCTGAATCTCCATCAGCAGATCGGTGACCGCTGCCTGCACGGAGACATCCAGTGCCGACACCGGTTCATCAGCCACAACGATCCGGGCGTCACCTGCAAAAGCACGTGCGATTCCAACGCGTTGCTTTTGTCCGCCGGAAAGTTGCCGGGGCATTCGATCCGCAAATGCGCGGGGCAGTTTGACGAGGTCCAGCAACTCCAACATGCGTTGCCGACGCGCATCGTCATTTTTTCCAATGCGGAAAATCTCAAGCGCCCGCATGATTTGCCGGCCAACCGTCATGGACGGGTTAAGCGTGTCAAAGGGGTTTTGAAACACCATCTGGATGTCGGCGACATTGCTCGTGCTACGGTTTTCGATGGGCACATCACCAATGGATTGATTATCCAGCAAAATTTGACCATCTGTTGCCGTCTCCAAGCCCATGAGAACCTTGGCGAAGGTTGATTTTCCGCAGCCGGATTCGCCGACGATGGCGAGTGTTTCACTTTCCCGGGCCTCAAATGACAGGGTCTCATTGGCTTTGACGACCTTCTTGTCGCCGCCGCCAAGCAATGCATTTGCTGCAACCTCATAGTATTTCTTGAGGTTGTCCATCTTCAGGACAACGGGGCCGGGTTCTGGTTTTTCTTTTATTTCTCCGACATTTATCGGCGCTTTCCAATCAATCTCCTGAAATCGCAGGCACCGCGTCTGGTGGCGATCATTGCCTTCAACTTGTGCCATCGGAATGAAGCCAGCGTCACATCTGCCTGCTTCGAAATAGTCGCATCTGGGGCCGAAATTGCAGCCCTCGGGCCGTTCATGCGGCAAAGGAAAATTGCCTGGAATTGCAATCAGCGGGCGCGCATTCTTGTCCGCACCAGGCAAGGGAATTGAGCGAAAAAGAGCCTGTGTATAGGGGTGCCGCATGTGGTCAAAAACCTCTTCGATGCTGCCGCGTTCAACGGCTTCACCGGAATACATCACGTTAATCCGATCGCAGGTTTCAAGCACTAACCCCAGGTTATGACTGATAAAAAGCATGGAAGTCCCATACTTTTTCCCGAGGTCCTTGACCAACTCAACAACGGCGGCTTCAACTGTGACGTCAAGTGCGGTGGTGGGCTCATCAAGGATCAGCAACGCGGGTTTTGACATCAGCGCCATGGCGATCACGATGCGCTGTTGCTGGCCGCCAGAAAGCTGGTGGGGATAGCTGTTGAGCATCCTTTTGGGGTCTGGAAGTTTGACATCTGTCACCACCTCGAACGCCCGCTGCATGGCCTCCTTTTCAGTGATCCCATCGTGGATCATCGGCACCTCTGCAAGCTGCTTGCCGATCTTCATTGCGGGGTTCAGGGAGGCCATAGGCTCTTGATAAATCATCGCAATTTGGCTTCCACGAATCTCGCGGAGTTTGTCCGGCGACATCGTCGTCAGCTCTTGTCCCTTGAACTTGATCGAGCCCCCGACGATACGGCCATTGACCCCAAGATCCTGCATCACCCCGAGCGCGACCGTGGATTTGCCACAGCCGGATTCGCCAACCAATCCAAGGGCTTCGCCGGGCATGATCTTGCCCGAGAAGTCCATGACAGCCGGAATTTCCCGCAATCGTGTGAAGAACGATATCGACAGTTTGTCGATTTCCAGAATGGGACCGTCGTAATCTTGGTCAATCATTTCTTACCCCTTCGAGCGGCGATTTTGGCACATGCACAACCCGGCAACATCCCGTGCACAACCCATGCAGACGCAAAGGTTAATCTTTTAAACTTTCTTCACGCAGACCGTCGGCCAACAGGTTTAGACCAAGGACCAGTGTCAACAGCGCCCCGGCCGGTGCCAGCGGCGGATGAATGTAGGTTGATAGCAAGCGGCGTCCGGCGTTGATTGTTGATCCCCAATCCGGCGATTCAGGTGGCAACCCAAGACCAAAGAACCCGAGGGTTCCCAGCAGAATCGTCGTGTAGCCAATCCGCAGGCAGAAATCGACGATCAATGGTCCGCGCGCATTGGGAAGGATTTCCCACAGCATGATGTACCATGGCCGTTCGCCCCGGGTCTGGGCCGCGGCAACATAGTCGCGGGTGCGCAGGTCCAGTGTCAGCCCGCGCACGATTCGGAAGACGGTGGGCGAGTTCACAAAGACCACCGATACGAACACCACAAGAATGCCGCCGGGAATGTCAAACAGATCGAGCCAAGCAGGCAGAAAATGCACAACTGTCCCGGGTTGTGAAATTGTCGACAGATAGAAGTACCCCAGCACGGCCAGCACGCCGATCAGGATCGGGTTCCGCTTTGACGGTTGGGTGTAAAACCGCGCGTTCAGCAGCACCACGAAGAATACCACCGGAAAGATGAAAAGGATCATCGCCATGTACGACGGGATGCCGGTCTGAATGATTTCGGGTGTGACCAGCAGATAGAACAGCAGGATGACCGGGAAAGCGAGGATCAGGTTTGACAGAAAGGTCAGGAGGGTATCAAGACGGCCACTGAAATAGCCCGCCGGCAGGCCCAATGTGATACCGACCATAAAGGCCACCAGGGTTGCCAGTGGTGCGATAGAGATGACAACTGTTGACCCATAGACCATGCGGCTGAACACATCACGGGCGAGGTTGTCCCCACCCAGAAGATAATGCGGCACGGCGCCAAGTTTGCGTTCATCTGTCACGGGGAAACCCGGCACTTTGTTCTTCAGGCCGGAAATCTGAGATAGCGGATCGTAGGTCGCAATCAGGTCAAACAGCCCGGCAAGCACCGCGGTAAAGACCCAGAACATCACCAGCGCAAATCCAATCATGCCAACGGTGCTGTCAAACAGTTTGCCGTATAGACCAAGACGCCGTTTGAAAGTTATTGAGACGCCAAAGGTGAGGATCAAAGCAATCCAGACCGGCAGAAACCGCTTTGAGATCGCGCCAATGATACCGGCGTCACCGTAAGGCAGTAGAATGCCACCTACGAGGTAGACCAAGATCAGCGCGACATTGGCGATCAGTAGCAATTTCACCGCCTTTTCGGCCAAGCCAAACGCACCACCGCGTTGTTGCAATGTGCCATCGGCGTTGGCCTGCAGGGTCACTGCCGGGGCAAAGAATGACAGGACAATCTGTGCTACGACTGCAAGTCCAAATGCGATCGCCGTGATGCTGAAAATCGGGTTGACGAATGTGCCGATCGTTCCGGTCCAGGTGAGGGGTTCCATCATCAATCTCCCTTACGTGATCCGGATACGTGGGTTGAGGAAGACATATCCGATGTCGGATATCAGCTGCGAAATCAGCACCACAAAGACGGATACCACCGAAACGGCGAGCAGAAGTTCAATGTCATTGTTCGAGGCGGCCTGTACCAGGGTCCAGCCAAAGCCCTTGTAGTTGAACAGCGTTTCGACAATCACCACACCGTTCAGCAGCCAGGGGAATTGCAGCATGATGACGGTAAAGGGGGCGATCAGCGCATTTCGCAGGGCGTGTTTCATCACGACGTTATAGAAACTCACCCCTTTCAGGCGTGCGGTGCGAATGTATTGCGCGGTCATCACCTCGGTCATCGAGGCCCGGGTCATGCGGGCAATATAGCCCATGCCGTACAGCGCGATTGTCAGGACGGGCAGGGTGAAATTGGCGATCGTGATATTATCCATCGCAGAGGTCGCAGACCCATTCAGCCATTTCAGTCCCACGGCTGATGAGGCGAATATCGCCACCAGAACAACGCCCGAGACATATTCCGGGGTGGCCGTGGTCAGGATCGACAGGGTTGAAAGGCTTCGATCCAGACGTGAGCCTTCGCGCATTCCGGCCAGAACGCCGACAATCAATGCGCCGGGCACCATGACCAGCATGACGCACAACATCAGTTTGCCGGTGAGTTTCAGCGCGCGGCTGACGACCTCTCCGACATCGCGTTTAAACACTGAGGATTCACCCCAGTCACCCTGAACGACCCCGCAAAAGCGCGATGCAGAAGCCGCGGTCTCTGCATCTGCCTTGCCGTCGATACAGCGGCCGGTGAATTCGCCGTCATTATCGCGGGTCCAGCCGGGCAGGACACCCAGCCATTCGCCATAACGCACCAAAGTCGGTTGCGCATATCCGTTCTTGTCCAGCCAGCTTGCGACCTCATCATCCGTGATCCGGGCACCAAGTTCTGATTTGGCGAGCTTTTCAAGGTTCGGCGAAAGGTTGGTCAAAAAGAAAACGATCAACGTCAGACAGAGCGCTGTCACCAACATGCCGAGCGTTTTGCGGGCAAGGAAAAGGAGCATGGTCATGTTGTCCCGTTGTGCGGGCAGATTGATCCGACGGCGCCCCCCCCAGAGCATTATTGCCGTCGGATTGGGCGGCAGGTGATATCGCTGCCGCCCTTTGCCTGTATGCGGCGGTTACGCCTCGACCCACCACTTGTAGTGGTGATGTTCGAACGTCGGGTGCATGTCGGTGCCACGCACGTTTGGTGCCATGTGACGGAAGATCGAACGCCAGAATGGTTGGATCATCACGCCTTCGTCCTGCATGATTTTTTCCACGTCAGCCATCACTTCGCTGCGCTTGTCCGCATCGAGGATCGCCATGGCTTCTGCCAGCTTGGCGTCAAACTCCGCATTTGAAAACGCGGTTTCGTTCCAGGCCTCGCCGCTCCGGTAGGCCAGCGCGAGAACCTGCACACCCAGGGGCCGCATGTTCCATTCCGTGGCCGAGAACGGGTATTTGGTCCAGTCGTTCCAGAAAGTTGAGCCAGGCAAGACAGTCCGGGTGATATTCATACCGGCGTCGCGCAACTGCGCCGCTACTGCATCACTGCTGGCGGCAACCCAGGCATCATCAACAGAGATCAGTTCAAACTCTGTATCGCCATGTCCGGCTTCATCCAGTTCTGCCTTGGCCGCGACCGGATCAACGATTTGGGGCGGCAGTTCGGCATATTCCGGGTGGATCGGGCAGACGTGGTGGTTTTCTGCGGTTGTTCCCAGACCATTGTAGCCAAGTTCCAGAATGATGCTGTTGTCGACGGCCTTTTGCAATGCGCGACGAACGGCAACATTGTCATAGGGTTCCTGCAACTGGTTGAAGCGCACGCAAAGCGTTGCGGCGGTCACGGCTTCTGACTTGTTCCAGCCGAGCCCGTCAAAGATGTCAACGAAATCACCAACGGTCTGGTAGGTTGCATCAATCTCGCCAGATTCCGCGCCTGAAATATAAGCGGCAGGGTCGGTGCCGTAGTCGATGTATTCGATGGTATCGAGGTAGGGACCACCATAAACTTCGGTGCCCCACCACGTGTGATCCGCATTGCGTTGCAGGACCTGCTTGATCCCCACGTCGTTCTGTGTCGGCAGGTATGGGCCGGTTCCGACCGGGTTCTCGGACGGGTCGCCGCCATCAAAGTCTGCGTGCACGATGGCCGCAGGATAATCTGCCATGCCAATCATCACGGTGATGTCGGGGGCGGTCAGGTTCAGCTGCACCGTCATGTCGTCAACAACAACGATGGCGCCGTCGCGGGCTGTTTTGGTATCGCTGTCAATCAGTGACACCATGCGCGTGGCCATTGAGTTGCCTTCAACATTGCCGTCACACCAGCCGGTGATATTGCGGGCAACGTCATCAGCGGTAAAGGCATCGCCGTTGTTCCAGGTTACACCGGGGCGTACTTTCAGTGTGAATACGGTCGCATTCTCATTGGCTTCCCAGCTTTCCAGCAGCATCCCGCGCAACGAACCGTCGCGGTTATACTCAACCAGATACTCCAGCCAGCCGCGCGAGAAATTGGCAAGTTCTGACCAGTCGTAGGTGCGGGGATCCTTGAGCGCCTTGGTTTCCATCTGCATGCGCAGTGTACCGCCGGATTGCGCATGTCCCTCGGCCTGCGCGGGAGAGGCCATGCCGATCAGGCCATAGGCGGCTGAAGCGGTGAGGCCGAGCGCCGTCGTGCGGGTCAGAAATTCACGTCGATCAAGGGTACCTGCCTTGTGTTCAGCTGCATAAGCAAGGCCGGCCGGATGCAATCCGGGTTTCGTCTGGTGCGTCATTGTTCTCTCCCTGTGGCACAGTCGTCGCGTGCGATATTTTTTGATTGGAGCCGTTGCCCGCCGCCTGTTCCCTGTCTGGGTATGTCCAAAAAGCGACTTTCGGATCTCTCGTCCGTTTCTATTGCGCACAATTTGAATTGGCGCGTCAATTAGGTCTTTTGGCGATTTTGAACACATTCGCGACAGAAGCGGGGATCGCTTGCCGCATTCGGGAAATGGTCAAAAACGACATCCCGCCAATTCTGGACATTTATGTCCAATGCTGCGTCGCGGAAATAGGGCGCGAGAAATGAGAGCGCTTACATCAACGGAGCCGCTCAGCGGCGTAGCCGCCCGGCACCGTGGCGGCGAAAGTCAGATGGCGTTTGCCCTGCACGGGCTTGAAATGCCCGGCTAAAATAGGCGGGGGAATGGAACCCAAGGTTGCGGGCGATGTCCTGGACGGGCACGCGACTGTCGCGCAACATCACGCAGGCTTCGTAGTGAATCCGGTCGGTCAACAGCGCCAGCGCAGACTTGCCACAGGTCTGTTTACAGCAGCGTGTCAGGTGAGTTGCCGTTACCCCAAGTTCCGTCGCGTAATCTGCGACACGGCGGTCGCTACGATAGTCCCTTTCGATCAGATCTGTGTAAGCGGCCACCAGACGCGCGGACGTCGATTCGCTGCGCGCTTCGATCGGATCGCTCGTCTGGCTTTCATACTGCCGTTCAAAAAACACCGCCAGAAGTCCAAGATGGTAATGTGCCGCGCGGGCATGGGCGCTGCGATTGGATTTCAATTCACGCTCAAGCCCATCAAGAAGGCCAATCAGTTCCTTTTGAGCGGCCACGTCCCGCAACCGCAGGTGGGTTGGCTCATCTGGCCATTCAGCCGCCATTGCGCCGGGGATCGTGATCATCTGGCCAAAGACAGTTGGCCCGACCTCAAATCCATACATCGTGTGTGCGGGAATGAAGATCATGTTGTTGGGGCCGTAGCCGCTGGTCAGTCCGGCCATGGTGATCCGGCCGTGTCCCTTGCCGACAAACAGAAGGCGCGGCGATGCATGGCTGCGCATGGCCTCGGTCCGCCAGCGTCCCATTTGCGGGTTTTGCGCAATTGGCGTCAGCGCAAGCGATGACGGAATATGTTCAGATGGCGATGGCATCACGGCTCTCATGTTGTAATCGTTCAAATTTGGACCGCAAAAGCCCGAAAAACAACGGTGAATTCAATCAATTAAGTGCAATACTGTGGATAAGTCTGTGGATGGAAGCCTGATCTGATGCCAGCTGGCCATGCGTTTGCGAAACCACGTTCGCTGACGTTTTGCGTATTGGCGTGTTGCGATCACAGCAGCCTCTTGCGCGGCGGCAAGGGTCATCTGCCCTTGCAGATGCGCGATCAGTTCGGGCGCGCCGATCGCCTTTGACGCCGGATCTGCGGGATTCCAATGGGGCAGCATGGCGTGGGCCTCTTCCAATGCGCCTAACGCCAGCATGCGTTCAAAACGCTGCGATATCCGCGGGGTCAGCCATTCCTTTGGCGCATCCAGCAGGATTGGAACCACACCGGACAGCGGCAGGCGCGGCGGTGGCGTGTTGTCCTGCCAGTCGGCCAATGGTCGGCCTGTTGCGGCTTGCACCTCCCATGCGCGCTGCACGCGGAGCCGGTTTTGCACGTCGATGCGGCTGCGGGTTTTGTCATCCAGTGCGGCAAGAAGGTCGGGCAGGGGGATCTGATTGGCTTGCACCCGAAGATGTGGCGGCGTTGCGGGAATCTCTGCCAGCCCTTCTGTCAGCGCGCTGAAATAGAGCCCCGTCCCGCCGACGATGATTGGACGCGCGCCCTGCAAGAGCGGGTCGAGATCGCGCAGCCATTGCCCAACAGAATATGGCTGATCAAATCGCACATGGCCATAAAGCGCGTGTGTGGCGGCCTTGAGATCCGCATCATCCGGACGGGCCGTCAGAATGCGCCAGCCATCAAAAACCTGCAACGCATCCGCATTGATGATCGTCCCGCCCTGTGCCTGGACGATCTGTAACGCCAGCGCGGATTTCCCAGAGGCCGTTGGCCCGGCAATCAGAACCGGTTGATCGGGGAGAATGGTGATACGTTCCAAGGGCTTACCCGCTGAGCTTTGCAAAAGTTCGGACAAAATCGCGCGAGAGGCGGATGTGCCATTGAACTCGCCCCCTTGTTGCGACATTTTGCGCCCAATCGCAAATACGCCAAATGGGGATCACCATGACCGATACAAGTGACACCACTTACAAGCGGGTCATGCTGAAAATCTCGGGCGAGGCGCTGATGGGTGACACCGGGTTTGGGCTGCATCCGCCAACTGTGCAACGGATCGCGCAAGAGGTTAAATCGGTTCACGACATGGGCGTCGAGATCTGCATGGTCATTGGCGGTGGCAACATTTTCCGGGGCCTGCAGGGTAGCGCGCAGGGGATGGAGCGCACGACTGCCGATTACATGGGAATGCTTGCCACGGTCATGAACGCGCTGGCCATGCAGGCGGCGCTGGAGGAACTGGGCATCCATACCCGGGTGATCAGTGCGATTACCATGAACGAGGTGGCCGAACCCTATATTCGCCGCCGCGCGGTGCGTCACCTTGAAAAGAAGCGCGTGTGCATCTTTGCCGCCGGGACCGGAAACCCCTATTTCACCACCGATACCGCCGCGACATTGCGCGCCAATGAAATGGCCTGTGAGGCCATATTCAAAGGCACGAAAGTGGATGGGGTTTATGACAAGGACCCTGCAAAACATGACGATGCGGTGCGGTTTGACAAGGTCAGCTATGATGAGGTGCTGGCCAAGCATCTGGGCGTGATGGACGCCAGTGCCATCGCCCTCGCGCGGGACAATCACCTGCCGATCATTGTCTTTTCCCTCGACGAACCGGGTGGCCTGCGCGGCATCCTGGCGGGCAAGGGCACCTACACGATTGTGCATGACTGATCTGACCGTATCTTAGGAATTCTGACAGAAATCCTGTGCTATTGGCGCCAAACAAGGCGCGGACTGCCGCCGATCTGCCGAAAAACTGCTGCATTTCTGTGGTTGTCCTGACCTATACAAATGCAAGCGATTGACGTAAGACCGGGAAAAGACGGGCGAATGCCCCAGGATGAGCAGAGAACATGTCAGACGATTTTGAACTTGATACCGATGATCTTGCACGTCGAATGGACGGGGCAATTAGCAACTTGCGCACGGAACTTGCCTCTTTGCGGACCGGGCGGGCGTCAGGCTCGATGCTGGAACCGATCATGGTGGACGCCTATGGCGCGATGACGCCGATCAACCAGGTAGGCACGGTCAATGTACCAGAGCCGCGTATGGTGACAGTAAATGTCTGGGACAAGGGGCTTGTTGGGAAGGTCGAAAAAGCCATTCGTGAGAGTGGCTTGGGCATCAATCCTCAACTTAATGGCACGATCATAATGCTGCCGATTCCGGAGCTTAACGAAGAGCGTCGCCGCGACCTGACCAAGGTGGCGGGCAACTACGCAGAAAGTGCGCGCGTCTCAATTCGCAATTTGCGCCGCGATGGTATGGATCAGATCAAAAAGGCCAAGAGCGATGGGTTGTCGGAAGACGACCAGAAGTTCTGGGAAAGTACCGTTCAGGAAATTACCGACGACCACATCAAGCTGGTCGATGAAACGCTTGAGACGAAGCAAGCCGAGATTATGCAGGTCTGAGCCCAACGCTCGACTCGCCAAGCAGGAAAGGGCCGCAGATGCCCAAGGATACAGATGCCCATCACGGGCCGCAGCATGTTGCGATCATCATGGACGGCAATGGTCGCTGGGCCACCCAGCGTGGACGTCCACGCCTGTTCGGCCACCATGCCGGGGCGCGCCGGGTGCGTGAGATCGTGCGGGCCTGCCCGGACGAAGGTGTCAAGTATCTGACAATATTTGCTTTTTCGACAGAAAACTGGAAGCGGACCCAAACCGAAGTCGCCGGTCTGATGGCACTTTTCCGCCGCTATATTGAACGGGAAGCGCGCGCGCTTCTCGACGAAGGTGTCCGGGTACGGTTCATCGGTGACCGGATGAAACTGGACGATAAGCTGGTCAGCCTGATGGATAATCTTGAGCTGCTTACTAGCGAAAATAATAAGGTTCATCTGACAATTGCGCTGAACTACGGAGGCCGCGACGAAGTGACCCGTGCTGCCCAGCGGTTGGCCGTCGAAATCGAACAGGGGCGGCTGACACACAAGGATGTGGATGCGGAAACCCTGTCTAAATTCCTGGATACCCAATTCCTGCCGGACCCGGATCTGGTGATCCGCACCAGTGGTGAAGCACGGATTTCAAACTTTCTGCTTTGGCAATCTGCCTATGCCGAATACGAATTTGTTGATACATTGTGGCCCGACTTTTCAGCCGCGGAGTTTTCCAAAGTGTTGGCGGGCTATGGCGGGCGAGAGCGTCGCTTTGGGGCTGTTCTGGCCTAAAGATGGCGGAGCCTGCGCCAGAAATTCCAAGCAAATGGGACGACCTGACGGTGCGTCTCGCGTCGAGCGCGGCAATGGTTGTTGTCGGCGCATTCGGGGTAATCCTGGGCGGCGTCTGGTTCCAGATGATGGTGGTCTTTGTGACCGCCGTGATGGTCTGGGAACTGTGGATGATGATCGCATCAGACAAACCAACCGAAGGCATGTTGCTGGCGGCTTTGCTTGCCTCTGTGATGTCCGGGCAATTGCTTGAACAGAATACCACCGGCATCTTGCTGTTTCTTGTGGTGCCCCTGATCGGAGCCTGGCGCGTCAAACGCGAGCGGTTGGCCTTTTTTGTCTTTGCCCTCGGGATTCAGATCGCGGGATGGGGGCTGGTGCAATTCAGGGGTGACTATGGATTTACCTGGATCATCTGGTTGATGATGGTTGTCATCGCAACGGATGTTTTCGGCTATCTTGCGGGGCGGCTGTTGGGTGGGCCCAAATTCTGGCCCAAGGTCAGCCCCAAGAAAACTTGGAGCGGGACAATTGCCGGCTGGATTGCTGCGGGGGTTGTTGGCTTCATCTTCACACTTTTTACCAATGCGGGCATTTGGATCGTGCTGATCTCAATGGTGTTGAGCCTGGCAAGTCAGTTTGGCGACATTGCCGAAAGCGCGCTGAAACGGCGCATGGGGGTTAAGGACAGCTCGACCCTTATTCCGGGTCATGGTGGCCTGTTTGACCGTTTTGATGCCTTGCTGGGGGCGTCGATCTTCATGCTGTTGGTCGCCCGTGTGTTCAACGTACCAGGCGTCGCGTTTTGAGGCGGATCACGGTTCTGGGGGCGACGGGTTCGATCGGCCAGAATACGATTGACCTTATCCGACGCGACCCGGATGCCTATAAGGTCGTGGCGTTGACTGGTGGTCGCAATATCGAGAAATTAGCACATGACGCCAAGGCATTACATGCCGAAGTTGCGGTAACGTGCCATCCTGAACTGCTGGGTGATTTGCGGGCGGCCCTGTCAGGCAGCGATGTTGAGGCAGCAGCCGGTGATGAGGCGATCTGCGCCGCGGCAGCGCGGCCGGCAGATTGGTGCATGTCCGCGATTGTGGGTGCAGCCGGATTGGCCCCGGGGCTGGAAGCTCTGAAGCAAGGGCAGACGCTGGCGCTGGCCAACAAGGAGTCCTTGGTGACAGCGGGACCATTGCTGTTGCAGACTGCAAAAGCGCACGGCGCGACCGTTTTGCCGGTCGACAGCGAACATTCTGGTGTTTTCCAGGCGTTGATCGGTGAGGATATCACTGCGGTCGAGCGCATTATCATTACCGCAAGCGGTGGGGCATTTCGCGACTGGCCAATTGAAAAACTTGCAAATGCCACATTGGCGCAGGCGTCTTCGCATCCCAACTGGGATATGGGACAGCGCATTACGATTGACAGTGCGTCCATGTTCAACAAAGCGATGGAGCTTATTGAAACAAAGGAATTTTTCGGGGTTCGGCCTGAGCAGATCGAGGCATTGATACATCCCGAAAGCCTGATTCATGCGCTTGTTGGGTTTCATGACGGGGCATTGATGGCCCATGTCGGGCCGCCGGACATGCGCCATGCAATTGGATTTGCGTTGCATTGGCCAGCCCGCAAGCCGCTGCCGGTCACGCGGCTGGATCTGGCTAAGATCGGTCAATTTTCGTTCCGTGCACCTGATGAGCACCGCTGGCCCGCATTGCGCATTGCGCGTGAGGTGATGGAGGCGGGCGGATTGTCGGGGGCCGTGTTCAATGCCGCAAAGGAACGGGCACTGGATGGCTTTATTCACGGCGAAATCGGATTTAATGATATGTCGGTTGTCGTAGATCGTGTGCTTGCCAAGATGTCAGCAAAAAACGGACTGCAAAATGCCGAGATTACGCTAGATAACGTCGCGATGACAGATCGGGAGGCGCGTGTCGTCGCCGACGAGATGATGCAGAGATTAGGATAACGCCTTGGATGTAACTGCCCTGATACCCAGCGTTGGAGGCCCGGCCTTTACCGTCGTCTTCTTTATTATCGCCCTGTTGGTCATCGTCGCTATTCACGAATACGGCCATTATATCGTAGGGCGCTGGTGCGGCATTCATGCCGAAGTATTCAGCCTGGGCATGGGCAAGGTGCTGTGGAGCCGCGTCGACCGGCATGGCACGAAATGGCAATTGGCGGCGCTTCCATTGGGGGGCTACGTCAAATTTCTGGGTGATGCCAATGCCGCCAGTGTCGGCGGATCCGATGAAATGCCGGGGCGCAGTCCGCGCAGCACAATGCTGGGCGCACCCTTGTGGGCCCGTGCGCTGACCGTTCTGGCGGGGCCTGTTGCGAACTTCCTGCTGGCGGTGTTGATTTTTGCCGGCTACCTGATGTGGCAGGGCAAGGCATCCGAAGACCTTGTTTTTCTTGAGGCTTTTGATGTGCCAGCGCAGTTCGAGTCAGAACTGAAATCTGGTGATCGGATCATTGCGATTGGCGATGTGCGGATGGGTGAAGAGGGCGCGAGCCTTGATGCGCTGCCGCGACAACCGACGCAGGATTACACCGTTTTGCGTAACGGTGAAGAACTTGTCGTGAAGGGACCAAACCCGATTGTGCCGCGCGTGGATTCGCTGGTGCCCCGGTCTGCTGCGGATGATGCGCGGTTGCGCGTGGGTGATTTCGTGACGGCTGTGAATGGAACGCCGATCTATGCGTTTGGTGATTTGGTCGACGCCGTGCAAACGGCTGACGGCGAGCCGATCGCCCTGGACATCTGGCGTGCGGGTGAAACCCTGCAAGTCAGTTTGACCGCGCGCCCAACGGATGAGCCGCAGCCGGGGGGCGGGTTTGAACGTGTCCTGCGTATTGGCATTGGCGGCACGTTCTTCTTTGCCCCGGCGACAGATCCAATTGGTGCTTGGGAGGCCCTGACGCTGGGTGTGGATCGGCTGTGGTCTTCGATCACGACGTCGTTGTCCGGCCTTTGGCATATCATTGTTGGAGACATTTCGACCTGCAATCTGTCCGGCCCGGTTGGCATAGCACAGGCCAGCGGGTCGATGGCTGCACAAGGCGCAGGCAGTTTCATGTTGTTTCTGGGGATGTTGTCCGCGGCGGTTGGGCTATTGAACCTGTTCCCGATTCCGATTCTGGATGGTGGGCATCTGGTTTTTCATGCCTACGAGGCGATCACACGCCGCCGTCCAAGCGATCGCGCGCTGCAATTCCTGATGGTGGGCGGATTGGCCGTGATCGGGGCGCTGATGACATTTGCATTGCTCAACGATCTGATCCTGTGCCCCTGAACCGGCATGGTCGCGCCACAATCGCGCCCCAATTGACGTCTATCTTCTTTGACTGAAAGAGGAGTAAACCCATGCAAACATTGGCTCAAAGCTATCGCGGCGTGACGGTTTTGTTTAACCTGAACTGGGACCGCATTCTGTACACGGGTGCATTGGTGGGTGCCCTTTATGCCGGCGCCTATGTTGGCATGATGTAAAGCCCCGCGACCAGACAGATTTTGACGCAGCGCGCCCCGGCCGGGCGCGTTTCTTCGTTTTGACATCGCCTGAGACTCCCGGTATTTCAAACATAATGGGGATCAAATAATAACAGGCGCTATATAATGATACCGAACCGGACAGCCGTTACGGCACGCAGGGCACCAAATTTTGCAAGTTTTATTGCTGTTTTTGTCCTTCTGGTCGGCTTTTTCCTTGCCACGATGGCAAGTGCACAAAGCTTTACGTTCAACAATGTTGCGATTGAAGGCAACAACCGGGTGTCAGATAGCGCGATCCTGACGTTTGCCGGGATCAGCCGGGGCCAGACCATTGATGCGGGCGAACTGAATGCTGCGGGTCAACGGGTACGCGATAGCGGCCTGTTTGATCAGGTGAATGTGTCTGCGCGTGGTTCAACACTTGTCATCGAGGTGGTCGAGTTCCCGATCATCGGGCGGATCAATATCGAAGGGAACAGCCAGCTTCGTGATGCGGATTTGCTGCCGGCTGTCCGTTCGACCCCACGCCGGGTCTATTCCCCCGCGGCAGCTGAGAGCGACGCGGCGACAATCGCTGAAATCTACGCGTCGCGTGGACGGATCAACGCCAGTGTGACTCCGCGCATCATTGACCGGGGCGACGGTGTTGTTGACCTGATCTTTGAGGTTTCCGAAGCAGGGATCACCGAAATTGAACGGATCAGCTTTATCGGCAACCGGAGCTATTCCGAAGGCCGCCTGCGCCGTGTTTTGCAGACAAAGCAGGCTGGGCTGCTGCGGTCGGTCATCACGCGCGATACGTTTTCTCCGGAACGGATCAACTTTGACCGTCAGGTTCTGACCGATTTCTATCAGTCACGCGGGTTCGCCGATTTCCAGGTTTTGAATATTGATGTGGCACTGACCCGTGAACGGGACGCCTATCTGGTGACATTCAACGTGCAGGAAGGTCAGCAATTTCGGTTTGGGGCAGTGACGGTCTCATCTGAAATCCCTGAACCTGTCGTTGCTGAATTTCAGGCTGCCCTAAGCACCAAGCCGGGCGAAATCTACAGCCCTGCGCGGGTGGAAAATGATATTGCACGTTTGGAGCGCCTTGCCATTCAGAAGGGGCTGAGCTTTGTCGCAGTTGATCCCCGGATCAGCCGGAACGATCGCGGTCTGACGCTGGATGTGAATTACGTGCTGACCCGCGGCCCACGGATTTTTGTTGAGCGGATCGACATTGAAGGCAACAACACGACGCTGGACCGGGTGGTACGCAACCAGTTCCGCACTGTTGAAGGCGATCCATTTAACCCTCGTGAGATTAGGCAATCGGCCGAGCGTATCCGTGCCCTTGGGTATTTCGCAAATGCGGACGTCAATGCCCGTGAGGGATCTTCGCCCGAGCAGGTCGTGATTGACGTTGATGTCGTGGAACAACCGACCGGATCGCTGTCGTTTGGTGCAAACTACAGCCCTGACGTTGGTGTGAGCCTTTTGGCCAATTTCCGCGAGCAGAACTTCCTTGGTCGCGGGCAGGCGCTGGATTTCCAATTGTCGACAGCCCGGACCAACCGGATATTCTCGTTCGAATTTGCAGAGCCGCAATTCCTCGGCCGCGACCTGCGATTTACCTTCGACGTGGGCTATCGCGAGACGGACAATGAAAACGCTGTTTACGATTCACGGACGTTCCGGGTTAGCCCCGGTCTGACATTCCCGATCAGTGAGAACGGGCGACTGACGTTGTTCTATGCGCTTGATTACACCGATCTGTTTGGGATTGATCAGACCGACCCAACGATTTCGCAAGTTGTGCGCGAAGAAGTGGCCATCGGCGAGGTGACAACCCAGTCCATCGGCTACCGCTACAGCTTTGACAGCCGTCGCACCGGGCTGGACCCCAATTCCGGTATTGTGTTCCGCTTTGGTCAGGAATTCGGATTTGGGGATGCGGACTTTATCAAGACCACCGCTCTCGCTGCTGCCGAGACCAAGGTATTCAACGAAGAGATCACGCTACGTGCCACCCTTGAAGGGGGGTATCTGTCCTATTCGAACGGCGACAGCCGCGTCGTTGATCGTTATTTCCTTGGCAGCCGGGTGATGCGCGGGTTTGAACCCCGAGGCATTGGTCCGCGTGATGCCGCAACGGATGATGCCCTGGGCGGGAACGCCTTTGCCGTGGCGCGGCTTGAGGCCGAGTTCCCGCTGGGTTTGCCTGAGGAATACGGGATCACGGGCGGCGCATTCATCGACTATGGGTCTGTCTGGGACGTAGGCAACCTGCGTGGATTGGGCGAAAGCGACATTCTTTACAATGACGCTGAGCCACGTGCGATAGCAGGACTATCATTGTTCTGGACAACACCAATCGGCCCGTTGCGGTTCAACTTCACAGAGCCGCTTGACGTGCAAACCGGTGACAAGACCAAGAACTTCGATGTGACCATCTCGACCACGTTCTGATGGGCGTGCGGGGGGTGGCATTGGCGATCGGATTGGCCTTGGCCGGTCCGGCGCTGGCGCAGGAAGCGCAGGTGACGGTCGCACCTCCGGTCTTGATACTGGACAGTGAGCGGCTGTGGGCGGAATCCGAATATGGCAAGTCATTGCGGGATGCTCTTGATGCACGCACACTTGCGCTGAAGACCGAGAATGACCGGATTGTCGCGGATCTGACAGCAGAAGAGCAGGATTTGACAGAGCGGCGTCCGGACATGGACCCGGATGCATTTCGTGCAGAAGCAGAAGCCTTCGATGCCAAGGTGCAGGACATTCGTGCAGCACGTGATGCCAAGGAAGCAGAGCTTGAGCGTGATAGCGCTGCGGCCCGCGTTCAGTTCTTTGACGAGGTGCGCCCGCTGGTCGGGCGGCTGATGGTTGAACGTGGCGCGCTGACCGTCATAGACAGCCGGTCAATTGTTGTTGGCGTGCGTGCAGCGGACATCACTGACGCGGCGATTGCATGGATTGACGAAAATCCGCCAACATCGGATGCCCCCGAATAGCTTGTTACAAGAGTGCCCGATTGTTAGTCAGGCCGAAGGCCTAGAGGAGAACACCATGACCACCCCAGTGACCGAAGCTGACATCCAGCTGATCCAGGCGATATTACCGCATCGCTACCCGTTTCTGCTGGTGGACAAGGTCCGTGAAATCAATGGCACCAGTTCGGCCCTGGGGATCAAGAATGTCACGATGAATGAACCCCATTTTCAGGGGCATTTCCCCGGCAACCCGATCATGCCGGGTGTCACGATTGTTGAGGCGATGGCACAGACGGCGGCGGTCATGGTTGGCGCCTCGATGGGGCTGACAGATGGCAATTTGCTGGTCTATTTCATGTCGATTGATAAGTGCAAATTCCGCCGCAAGGTCGTGCCGGGTGATGTGCTGGAGATGAAACTGGAAACCCTGCGCGGGAAGCCGGGCGGCAAGGTCTGGCGTTTCAGGGGCCTTGCAGAGGTCGAAGGCGAAATGGCTGCCGAAGCAGAGTTCATGGCGATGATGGATATGCAGGGGTGAGCGAAGTTCACGCCTCTGCCGTGATCGAACCGGGTGCGGTGATTGGTGAAGGCTGCACAGTCGGTCCGTTTTGCGTCGTCGGGGCCGAGGTGGTGCTGCAGCCGGGTGTGCACCTGAAGTCGCATGTGGTTGTGACCGGGGATACCGAGATCGGTGAAGGCACGGTTGTCTTTCCATTTTCGGTCATCGGTGAAATCCCGCAGGACAAGAAATTTGATGGTGAAAAGACGGCGTTGCGCATTGGTGCGCGCAACAGCATCCGCGAACATGTGACCATCAATACTGGCACCGCAGGTGGTGGTGGGATCACCGTCATTGGGGATGAGTGCCTGTTGATGGCGGGGTGTCACATCGCGCATGACGCCCGGTTGGGTGATCGGGTCATCATCGTCAACAGCTCTGCCATTGCCGGGCATTGCGTGATCGAGGACGATGTGATCGTCGGCGGTCTGAGCGGTGTGCACCAATACGTGCGGATCGGGCAAGGCGCGATCATTGGTGGGCTGTCGATGGTGACAAATGATGTCATCCCACATGGGCTGGTGATGGGCCCCCGGGCCGATCTTGAGGGTCTCAATCTGGTGGGTCTCAAACGCAAGGGCGTTGCCCGGTCGGATATCACCGCGCTGCGGGCGGCCTTCATGGCCTTGAAAGAGGGTGAAGGCACGTTCCATGCGCGGGCTGAACGGTTGGGCGCAGAAGCCGATAGCCCCTATGTGCAACAGATGGTGGCTTTTGTGCTGGGCGAAAGTGACCGGTCGTTCCTGACGCCGCGCTGATGCTGGCGCTGATCGCAGGAACTGGTGATTTACCCACCGCATTGGTTGCGGCTTTGCCGGTCCGTCCCGTGATTTGTGCATTGGACGGATTTGCGCCAGCGTTGGACGTCGATATCACCTTTCGGATCGAGCAGCTTGGCACCTTCCTTGCAGAACTTGGGGACCGTGGTGTGACGCAGATTTGCATGGCGGGTGCGGTGCGCAGACCCGCCGTTGATCCTGATGCGATTGACGCGCTCACCCAACCACTTGTCCCGCGCATCATGGCGGCTTTGGGGAAGGGCGATGACGGCGCGCTACGTGTGATCATCGAGATCTTGGAAGAGGCCGGTTTTCAGGTCGTCGCGGCCCATGAGGTTGCGCCGGATTTGCTGCCCGCTGGCGGCGTGCTGACCAAAGCCACGCCAGATGATTGGGCCCTTGCGGATGCGGCCGCCGGTCAGGCCTGCGTGGCGACTATGGGGGACGCGGACCTTGGGCAGGCCTGTGTCATTCGCAAGGCTGAGTTGCTTGCAAAAGAGGACGATGCCGGCACCGACGCGATGCTGGAAAGGCTTGCGCCGCCCGCTGCTGACGGATCACCGGATAAAGGACCGTTTTCGACTGTTGCCAATACGGTTGGGACCCTTCTGGGGGATGCCGCCGATTGGCTAAGTGGTGGCAATTCTGTTGATCCGGCGCTGCCAGCGCGGGGCGGCGTGCTTTTTAAGGGTCCAAAGCCCAATCAGGATCGTCGCGCCGATTTGCCGGTTATTGGGCCAGCCACCGCTGTGCGTGCCAGTGCGGCGGGACTCTCCGGGATCGTGATTGAAGTGGATGGCGTCATGGTTCTTGATCGGGACGCGGTGGTTGAAATTCTGGACGCGCAGGGGATGTTCCTCTGGGTCAGGGCGCGCACATGAGGGTGTTTGTAATCGCGGGCGAAGCCTCGGGCGACAAGCTGGGTGCGGCGCTGATGGCAGGATTAAAGGTGCTGACCGATGTGTCGTTTGATGGCGTCGGTGGCGATTTGATGCAGGCTGAGGGCTTGGTCAGTCGGTTTCCGATGGATGAACTGAGTGTGATGGGATTGGCAGAGATTCTGCCAAAGTATCGCGCCTTGAAAGCGCGCGTCGGCGAAATGGCGGATGCAGTTCTGGAAACCAAACCGGATGTCCTGATCACGATTGATGCACCCGAATTCAGTTTGCGTGTCGCGAAGCGGGTGAAGGCTGCATCCACGATACGCACGGTTCACTATGTTGCACCGACGGTTTGGGCGTGGCGGGCCGGGCGCGCCGCCAAGATGGCGGCCCATGTTGATCATGTGTTGGCGCTGTTCCCGTTTGAACCGCCGCTCATGCGTGTTGCTGGCATGCGCTGCGACTTTGTGGGCCATCCCGTCGTGACGGACGAAATTGCGACCGCGGCTGAGGCGCAGGCCTTTCGCGCGGACATGGGCGCGGGGCCGCTGATCCTGGCCCTGCCAGGGTCGCGGAGAGGCGAAGTCACACGGCTTGCGCATAGGTTTGGGGCGGCTTTGGCCAATGTGCCGGGGCAGGTGGTCTTGCCTGCTGCGCCACGGGTTGAACCCCTGGTGCGAGAACTGACCGCGGGTTGGGCGAAACAGCCGATCATCATTCCAGCCGCTGACACGGCCCGCAAACGCGCCGCGTTTCGCGCAGCGGATGTGGCTTTGGCTGCGTCCGGAACTGTGTCTCTGGAGCTGGCTGCGAATGGGACCCCAATGGTAATTGCCTATGATATGGCATGGCTGAGCCGGGTGATCATCAGCCGCATGTTATTGGTGGACACCGTTACACTTGTCAACTTGGTGAGCGAGACCCGCGTGGTGCCAGAGTTTATCGGGAAAGCCTGCCAGCCCGATGCCATCAGTGCTGCATTGCAAGCAGTCCTCAATGCGCCGGATGAACAGCAGGCCGCCATGGCATTAACGATGGAGCGATTGGGGCAGGGTGGCGAGGCACCTGGCCTACGCGCCGCACGGGCTGTCATGGACGGTCTTTTTGCGTCCAAGGCGTCCATTTAGCACCAACAATCCCAGCGCAAGCAAGGCAAATCCGACATAGGCGCGCAAAGGCAGTGCTTCGCCCAGGACAACCGCGCCAAGGACAATCGCGATTGGCGCAACCGTCAACGTGCAAAGCATCAGGTTGCCTGCGCCGGCCATCGCCAAGACGCGATAATAAAGCAAATAGGCCGCGGCGGTTGCAATGACGGCGTAGTACCCGATGGCAAGCCAGGTCGATGGGGTGAGTGACAGGGAAATTGGTCCCTCTACCATCATGGCCAAGGGAATCATTACGAGGCTTGAACCGGTGAGCATGCCGGCGGCGGCGACCTCTGGCCGCAGACCAGAAAGGGTCTTGCGCGCCCAGACACCGGCCAATGCATAGGACATTGTGCCTGCGATCACTGCGAGTTGGCCCATGCTGCGCAGGTCAAATTGCGTCAGGAATGTCAAACCGATTGCAGTGGCAACGCCAAAAAACCCAAGCGAGACGCCAATTACCCGACGGAGTGTCAACCGTTCGTCCGCGAAGAAGATTGCGGCTGCAATCACGCCGAAAATGGCAGTCGCAGCGTTCAGAATTGAGGTCAGGCCGGTTTCGATATGTAATTGACCCCAGGCCATCAACGAAAACGGGATCACGTTATTCAACAATCCCATGCCCATAAAGGCAAACCAGACCTGCGGTGTCCTTGGCACCGGCAAGCGCCGGATCAGGACGTAAGCCCATAATAGCACCATCGCCCAACCGACACGGTGCGCGACGGAGGTAAGCGGGCCAATTTCATCCAGCGCGATCCGGACGGCCAGGAATGACCCGCCCCAAATCAAGGAAAGCAGCCCAAGATCTGCCCAAGCGCGGGGCGACAGCGATTTCTGTGCAATACTCATATCCGCACCTCATGCGAGAACTGCCGGTTCAACAACCCGATACATGTGAAAAGGCCCCGAACTTTCATTCGGGGCCTTTTGTATTGCGCCTTGTCGCCTGCCTAGAAGCGGAAGCCGACCGAAACACCGGCCCCAATCGCCGTATTATCCGCAAATTCCACGCCGGAACTGTCTGTCGCATCACCCAGCATGATATATTCGATACCGCCGGTGATCTTCATGTTGTCCATCGTATAGGTTCCGCCAACGCCGATCGCGGTTGAACCGTCGGTCGGAGAAAGGCGAGAGGCCACGTCGCCGTTGGAATCTTCGTAAGTAACGCGGCCAAAGACCGAGAGGTTTTCGTTCAAACGACGACCAACACCGATCCGGTAAGTGGTCACATCATTGTCGATTCCGGTCACGCGGTCGCCAGTGACGCTGTCATACCCGGCTGGGCGCACTTCCCAGACGGACCATTCCGACCAGCGGATCGAACCAAAGACCAATGTATCGGCCGCAATCCCGGTCTGAAAATCAAGGGTCACGGCCTGCGGCATTTCGATTTCGGTTGTTGAATCAGGGAATGGTGTGGCGGCAAGCGCGGGAATGACCTCACTTGTTGCAAATTCATGGGTGAACCCGGATTCGTAGGTCAGCGCGACACGCAGGGCGATGTCGGGGCGTTCGTAGGCCACACCGGCAATATAGCTTGTCTGGCGGTCTGCCTCGGTCGTGGCGGTATATTCCAGCGACCCCGCAGGGGCCGCGGCGGCAATTGGCGACCCTGCGGCAGCAAGTCCGCCACGGATCAGGGCGTCGGGGATGACAATCTCGGGCTGCGATTCAACGCTGCGCGCGCCGCCGTAGACCGAAATGTTTTCATTGATCTGATACTTCAGGACAACCGCGATCTGGTTGCTGGTCCAATCGGCAGAAAGACCGGTATAGACGCCGCTGGGATAATCTGCGTTTGCACCAAATGGTTGATTGAGGAACACGCCGACGTCGATCTGATCGTTAAGCGCATATTTCAACGCAAGGCCGAGGTTTGTGTAGTCGCCTGCCATGTCACCGGTCGAGCCACCGCCCAATGCCGCAGGATATGTGCCGGTCACTTCGGGCTTGACCGATGAGAACGAGAGTTCCACGTAATTCCCTGTTTCGAACAAGGCTGCGTAAGCGTTCCCGCTTCGGTCGATGCCGCCTGCAGATGCTGCCGTTGTGGTCAGCATCAATGCCGCTGCTGTTGTGAATGTCTTTTTCATGTCTCCGTCCCCGTCATGAAATATTTCATTAACAAACCGTATGGGGGACAATTCGATTCCGTCAAATACTGACGCCGCGTCACAAGATTTGACCCCACCGATGTGGCATCAATGTCCCTTTATTTTAACAGTTTATTAAGGTTTTTCCCGCTGACCCAAGGTCAGGTTTACATAGTTGGCACCGAAAATCAGGATCGCGCCGAGAAAGACCATCGGGTCCAGCGGTTCTGCATAAATCAGCGCGCCGATGATGGCGATCGTTGGCAGGCGCGCGAAGTCAATGGGCATAACCGTCGCGGCGGGAGCCAGTGAAAGCGCATTTGTGAGACAGAAATGCGCGAACAAGCCGGCGCAGCCGATGACCACCAGCCACGGAAGGGTTTGCGAGGTCGGAAGCGTGATGTCACCGTCAATTCCGGCGCAGATCAGGCCAAAAGCCGCCTGCAGTGTTGTCAGGTAAAACAGGATGCAGGTGATCGTCTCGGTGCGGGTCAAAAGCCGGGTGAAGATCGCGCTAAGCGCGAACCCGACGGCGCAGAGCGCCGCTGCAATCAGGCCAATGCTGATCCCTTCGCTGCCCGGACGCACAACAATCAGGATGCCGATAAATCCGATGGCGGCCGACAGGAGGCCAATCGTTGTCAGCTTTTCATTCAAGATCAGCGGGGCCATCAACATCGCCCAGATCGGGGTGGTAAATTCAAAGGCAAAAACCTGTGCCAATGGGATGAGTGTCAGCGCATAGAACCACAGGTTCTGCCCGGCGAAATGGGCAATATTGCGTATCAGGTGGATGCCAATGCGATGTCGCCTGACCTGACCGAGCGTTCCCGCGTAGCCCGCCACGACAAGCACAATGGCAATGCCCAAAATGCTGCGAAATAGCATGATTTCAAAGGTATCGAGGTCAGAGCTCACCTGGCGGCCGGCAACCGCCATCGAGGTGAACGAAAGGATTGCGCCAACCATCCACAACGCTGCGCGAAATGTATCGGTCATTGTGTGACCAGACAGGTGCCCACGAGCATGACTGGTTCTTCGCCCCGCTGCGTCAGGACGCGGATCGGTTGCTGAGATCCCTCGAGTGATTCCAAAATGACAATGGCACTGTCGCGTAGCCCAACGAGGGTCATGGCCCGCGGCCATTCTGCCCCTTTTGGCTGGGTGCTTTGCGGGATCTGCATGTCGCTCTCGCGATCAAGATAGGCAAAACGGGCGCCGTCGGGGGTAATGGTCATTGTCCATTCGGGATCAACCCCGCTGCAGGTGCGGGTCTGCGCAAGCGTACTCTGCGCAAGCAGGCAGATCGCGCCGGCAAGATAAAGCTGTCTTTTCATGGGGCACCATCATCGCGACGTTCACAGACAAACCCAATTGAAGGGGACCAAGACCGTGGGACAAGGCGGAACGGGCTTGTGGTGATCTGGGTGATACGCACGTTCTGTCGGATTGTCTGGGCCAGCCAGCGCCAATCAAACCCGATATGTTTGGTGGTGTGAAGCGTAACCTTGTCGAGATCATAGCGAAACGCGTGCCAGGTCTCGGCCCAGGTATATTCCTTGTAACGCGGATAGCGCATCAGCCATGATCCGACATTCTTGATCAAAATGGCGGGACCAACTTCGTTTGGAACAGTGCAATAGAAATACGGAACGCGCGCGGCCCTGATAGCTTCGAGTGTACGCACGACGATGGGTTCGGGAATGTGTTCAAAGGATTCCAAACCAATGACCACGTCAGCGCCATCAAAGCGTGGGAAGTGATTTTCAACGGAATCGCAGATCACCTCAAATCCGTCGATGTCGCCATGGCGGGACCGGGCCAAATCGCAGGTTTCCGCGCGCAATTCGATGCCAGTGTAATCTATGGAAAACTGCGCGTTCAGCACCGCGAAGCTTTTGCAAACACCGCAACCGACGTCGATCACCTTGATCGGCCTGCCGCCAACTTGTGCGGTGATCCGGGTAAACAGCGCAAGCAGATTGCGATACCGCGTCTTGTGCAAGGTTCGCGTGATGACGTTGAAGTTTTGCTTGCGTTCGTAGTTGTTCTGCATGCGGTTCCCCGGCAGCGTTTACTTGCCTGTGTGGATTATTCCCACTCGATCGTGCCGGGTGGTTTGCTGGTGATGTCGTAGGTCACACGGTTGATCCCCTGCACTTCGTTGATGATCCGCGTAGCGGTTTCGCCAAGGAATTCATGGCTGAAGGGGTAATAGTCCGCCGTCATCCCGTCCACCGACGTGACAGCCCGGAGAGCACAGGCAAAGTCATAGGTCCGCCCGTCGCCCATGACTCCAACGGTGCGCACCGGCAGGATCGCCACAAAGGCCTGCCAGATTTCATCGTAAAGGCCATGTTTGCGAATTTGGTCAATATAGACCGCGTCTGCCTTGCGCAGGATTTCCAGTTTTTCACGCGTGATTTCGCCCGGACAGCGGATCGCAAGTCCGGGGCCGGGGAACGGATGACGTCCGATGAAGCTGGCGGGCAGGCCAAGTTCGACCCCCAAAGCGCGGACCTCGTCCTTGAACAATTCGCGCAGCGGTTCGACGAGTTTCAGGCCCATTTTAGCGGGCAGACCACCGACGTTGTGGTGGCTTTTGATCGTGACTGAAGGACCGCCAGAAAAGCTAACAGACTCAATCACATCTGGATAAAGCGTGCCCTGGGCAAGAAACTCTGCCCCGTCTATTTCATTGGCGTATTTCTGGAATACGTCGATAAACAGGCGCCCGATGATCTTGCGCTTGGTTTCCGGGTCACTGACGCCATCAAGTTCACCCAGAAAGAGTTCCGTCTCATCGGCATGGATCACCTTAAGGTTCATGTGATCGCGGAACATGGTGACGACTTCGTCAGCCTCGTTAAGGCGCAGCAGGCCGTGATCAACAAACACGCAGGTCAGCTGGTCGCCAATCGCTTCGTGCAGCAGGGCGGCCGCAACCGAGGAATCAACGCCGCCTGACAGCGCGCAGATGACCTGCTTCTGTCCAACCTGTTCGCGGATCGTTTCGATAGCCTGTTCGCGATAGGCACCCATCGTCCAGTCACCGGTAAAGCCCGCGATCCGGACGAAGTTTTCGTAAAGCTTCGCACCGTTCGGGGTATGGTGAACTTCGGGGTGGAACTGCACCGCATAGAAGTGACGCGACGTATCTGCCGTCACTGCAAAAGGCGCGTTGGGGGAGGTGCCAAAAACTTCGAAGCCGGGGGCGATTTTGGCCACGTGGTCACCGTGGCTCATCCAGACCTGTTCTTTTTCATTGGCAAACCAGCCGTGAAGGAGGTCCAGACGCGCCGCTGTTGGCGTCACGAACGCACGGCCAAATTCGGCCGTGCCGTGGCCGCTTTCGACCTTGCCGCCAAGAACCTCCATCATGACCTGTTGACCGTAACAGATGCCGAGAATTGGCACATCGAGGTCAAAGACCGTCGCCGGGGGCCGCGGCGAGTCGGCATCAATGACCGAGGCCGGACCGCCGGAAAGGATGACCGCCTTGGGTGCAAACTCTGCCAGGAATGCGTCGGTGACATTCTGAAAGGGATGAATTTCGCAATAGACGTGAAGTTCACGCAGGCGGCGGGCAATCAGCTGAGTGACCTGGCTTCCAAAGTCGATAATCAGCAAGCGTTCATGTGTCGTGATATCCATGCCGCTAGTTATGTCGGACGCGCGGGCTGTGCAAGACGCCGCAATGTCGCTTTCGGGTCGAATATGGCGTTTGCTGCTGACCCGCAGCGCCCGGGTCAGCGTATCACCATCGCCAACGAGACTGCGAAGGGGTTCGCGATGACAGATTCGATGCAAAGAATAGGGCGCAGGGGCCGCGGTGGCGGCGGTGCAGCGCGGCGCGCAGAACGTACGGCGGTCAGCATTGATACCGCCAAGACCATTTCGCGGAATATCCCGAACTATGAGGTTCTGAGCGAGGACGCGCTTGACCTGATTGAGAAGAATGCCGAAACGGTTCTTGCAGAAATCGGGGTGAATTTCGTCGATAACCCGGCGGCTCTGGACCGTTGGGCGGCTGCTGGGGCGACGGTCGAAGGGGATCGGGTGCGTATTCCACGTGGTCTGGCACGCAAATTATGCAGCACCGCACCGTCGTCATTCACTCAGCACGCTCGCAACCCGGAACGAAATGTTGAAATTGGCGGAAAGAATCTGGTTCTGGCGCCGGTATACGGACCGCCATTCGTGCGCGACGCTGAGGGTGGCCGCCGTTATGCCACGATGGCCGACTTTGAGAAGTTCGTGAAATTGGGCTATATGTCCAAATGGTTGCATCATTCAGGCGGCACTGTCTGTGAACCAACCGACGTTCCAGTCAACAAACGCCATTTGGATATGCTGCTGGCCCATATGACGTTGAGCGACAAGCCGTTCATGGGGGCGGTGACAGAGCCAAGCCGCGCGCAGGATTCCATCGAAATGTGCGAGATTCTGTTTGGCAAAGAGTTTGTGCAGGACAACACGGTGATGACCTCACTGATCAACATCAACTCTCCGTTGACGTTTGATTCGATCATGATGGGCGCGCTGGAGGTCTTTGCGCAGAACAACCAGGCCAGCATCATCAGCCCGTTTATCGTGGGCGGTGCCATGGCGCCGACAACAGTGGTTGGAACGCTGACACAGGTTTTGGCAGAGGTTATGGCGGGTGTGGCTTATAGCCAGATCATTCGTCCGGGTGCGCCGGTGATCTTTGGCACCTTCGTGACGTCGATCGACATGAACAGTGGTGCGCCGACATTCGGAACGCCGGAGGCTTCCCATATCAGTTATGGTGCCGGGCAACTGGCGCGACGTCTTGGATTGCCCTATCGCAGTGCGGGATCGTTCTGCGGGTCCAAACTGCCAGACGCGCAGGCGGCGTATGAGACGGCAAATTCATTGCAAATGGGTCTGCTGGCGGGCGTCAATTTCATGCTGCATTCATGCGGCTGGCTTGAAGGCGGACTGGTTGCAAGCTTTGAGAAATTTGTAATGGATGCCGATCAACTTGGCACATTGCATCATTTCGCGAGAGGCGTTGACTTGTCCGAGAACGGGCAAGCCATGGACGCCATCCAAGAGGTCGGACCCGGTGGCCATTATCTGGGTTGCGCCCATACCCAGGCCAATTTCAAAACGGCATTCTGGCGGTCCGATTTGCTGGATTACAAGCCGTTTGAAACATGGGATGATGAAGGCGCGCAGGACACACAGGCGTTGGCCTCTGCACGCGTCAAGCGGTTGCTGGACACCTATCAGCAACCCACCCTTGACCCGGACATCGAAGCCCGGTTGCGCGCCTATGTCGCCGAAAAGAAAGCGGCGATGCCTGACAGTTTCATGTAGGCGTCTTACCTGATGTGGCTTGCAGGATTCGGGCTTCGCCCATGATTGCAGTCAATACGGAGATATGCAGCGTAGGGTTGTACTCAGCGGATTTTGCGCGGCGCATGTCGTTGAGCTCGGCCTCCTTGTCCATCAAGCGCATCAGGGCTGCACCTGTCCGTGGCAATGGCTCTGTCTTAAGTATTCGGCGCAGGTGTACGTCGCGACGGTAGTCGTCCAAACCAAAGCGTGCGGCCCTCACAAGCAGGCCCGGACGCTTAAGGGTACTTACAAGTGTTTGTAGATCCAGCATTTTGTTCCCTTCCAGATTTCAGCAGTTTTCCCGAATCTGAAAATACAACGCCAAAGGCCAGTGTTGCGTGATCGTGCAACCCAGCGTTCGGACCCCCCCTAAAATGGTTAACTGTTGTTTGGGAGACTGAGTTTGCCGCTGGTGGATTGTTAACGAACGGTTAACATTACACGCCTAAGTTGTTGTACTTGTGCAAGTCTGGAAACAGTTATCTCGGTCACCACCCTATCTGGACACGCTGGAATGTCGGAAAATGAAAAGCTTAAGAAAGTCCTGACACTCCCAAACTGGGTGCCTGAACCCGTATGCCATTATTTGGAGCATACAGTCGGGGGACGTTCGATCCGTGCCCTTGCCCGGGACAGCGAATTGCACCCATCGACAGTGCTGCGGCAAGTTCGCCGATTTGAGTCACGCAGGGACGATCCCCTTGTTGACGACGCGTTACGCGCGTTGGTCCCGTGCGGCGGCAGTGGGCGAGACATTCATAGCAAGGACATTTCAATCATGTTGAAGAGCCAGGACAATACAGCCGAAGCACAGGACTTTGGCCTGAGCCAGAAGCAAATCGAAGACGAAGCATTGCCGATCCTGCGTCGCTTGTGCGAGCCCGGCGCGATTCTGGCCGTAGCACGGGATATGGATACGGCGGTCATCGTGCGCGAAGACGGCGAAGGAGAATCAATTCGGACTGCCGTGGTTGATCGTGACATCGCCCAGGCCATGGCCCTGCAATCTTGGATCACGGCCTCTGATCCTTCGGTGCGGATTGTACGCTATGTCATCACCAATGCCGGTCGTGCCGCATTGCGTGGCCTGACCGCGCAAAAGGAAAACCGTGCTCAGGGTTTTCGTGAATTTGCAGCATCACGACGGGGCGGCAGTAATGTCTGGGACCTGAGTGAGGAGGCAACGCCAACATCCGGGCGGTTCACAATAACGGAAAGCCCATTAGTGGGATTGGCACGGCGCAGAGACAAGACCGGACGTCCATTTCTGAGCGCGGATCTTGTGCGGTCGGGTGAGCGTTTGCGCGAAGATTTCGAGCTTTGCTATTTCATGACCGAGGGTGTCGAAACCTGGCAGGACTTTTTCGTCAAGCCGGCCAAACCCAACACGGCAGAAGCGACATTGGACGCCCGTGCGCGACTGCGGGCAGCAATGGAGGATCTAGGTCCGGGTCTGGCAGACATCGCGCTGCGCTGCTGTTGTTTCCTAGAAGGACTGGAAGTGACCGAAAAGAAGATGGGGTGGTCGGCACGATCAGGAAAGATTGTGCTGCGCATCGCCTTGCAGCGGCTGGTGCGCCACTATGAAGACCAAGGCCAATATCGCCCGATGATCGGCTGATCCGGGGGGGCATCGACTTGCAGGCGAGACATGGCCGTCATGCAGGGTGTTGCTTTGGTTGGACTTTGGCGGTTTGAGGGGCTAGATGGGTTTAAGCATAGACCCGGAGGCACCATGGCACCGCGCGATCTGAAAATACCGGCCCAGCGGCACCCTGAAAAGCAGAAACGGCCAGACAGCACTCAGCCCAAGAAGCCCGATTGGATCCGGGTAAAGGCGCCGACGTCTGAGGGTTACAAATCGACCCGCAATATCATGCGCGAGCACAAGCTGGTCACGGTGTGCGAAGAGGCGGGGTGCCCCAATGTTGGCGAATGCTGGAGCCAAGGCCACGCCACGATGATGATCATGGGCGAGGTCTGCACGCGGGCCTGTACATTCTGCAATATTGCAACAGGAAAGCCACCAGAAGATCTTGATGTTTTTGAACCGGGCCGCGTGGCTGATGCGGTCAAAAAACTGGGATTGAATCATGTGGTGATCACCAGCGTGGATCGTGACGATGTCGCAGATGGCGGCGCTGAGCATTTTGCACAGACAATCCGCGCGATCCGCCGGCAATCGCCCCAGACAACGATCGAGATTTTGACACCGGATTTCATCCGTTGCGATCCCGATGTCCTGCGCATCGTGGTCGAGGCAAAGCCCGACGTGTTCAATCACAATCTTGAAACCGTCCCGGGCCTTTACCCCGAAGTGCGGCCCGGAGCACGGTATTTCCATTCTCTGCGGTTGCTGCAGCGGGTCAAAGAGATTGATCCGTCGATGTTCACCAAATCCGGCATCATGGTTGGGTTGGGTGAAGATCGTCAGGCAGTTGTACAGGTGATGGAAGACATGCGCGCTGCAGATATCGATTTTCTGACCATTGGCCAGTATTTGCAGCCTACACCCAAGCACCATGCGGTTGACCGATTTGTGACGCCAGACGAATTTGCAGCCTACGAAAAGGCGGCTTATGGCAAGGGGTTCCTCATGGTTTCTGCAACGCCATTGACGCGCTCGTCCTATCATGCGGGCGAGGATTTTGCGCAGTTACGCGCAGCGCGGTTGAAAAAGTTGGGGCAGGCCTAGGGGTCCGGGACTGCGGGTACAGCCTTGAGATAGGCTGCAATCGCGGCGCGATCGGCATCGGTGAGCTGACTGGTATTTCTGACGACCTCTGCCATTTCGGCCCCTGCTGTGTCGAAATCCGGGGTAAAGCCGCTTTTGAGGTATTCGGCGATGTCACCTGCTGACCAATCCAGTCCGCCCGGTGTGATGTTTGGTATGCGACCATCGCCATTTGGGTTTGCGGCCCCGCCAAGCCATGCGCTGCGATCAAGTCCTCCCAGCGCGTTGCGGGCGGTATGGCATTCACCACAATGGCCGAGCGCCTCAACCAGATAACGGCCACGGATGATGTCATCGTTTTGGGGTTCTGGCATGACCCAGTCAGACCTAGCAAAGAGAAGCTTCCAACCGCCAAGGCTGGTGCGGATGTTGAACGGGAACCCGACGTCATGATCTTTGCTTGGGGTCTCTGCAGCGGGCAGGGTGCGCAGGTATGCGATCAGGTCAGCGATATCGCGGGGGTCTGCTTTTTGATAAGCGGCATAGGGGAAGGCGGGGTAATAATGCGCGTTGTCAGGGCTGACCCCGCGCATGATCGCGCTGGCAATTTCCAGATCAGACCAGGCACCAATGCCATGGGTTCCGCTTGTTGAAATGTTGGGGGCAAAAAAGGTGCCAAAGTCAGTGGCGAAGGCCTTCCCGCCACTGAGAATGCTCGGGTCATCTGAATCGGGGGCGGTATGGCAAGACGCACATCCTGCGGCCGCGAAAGTGATTTCCCCCGCGGTGGCATCCCCGGTAATCCCGTCAAACGTCGACGCGGGCAGCGGCTGTGGGCGGGACACATAGAGCCCCGTCACGCCAACCACCAAAATGGTGACCGCCAGCCCGCGCCAGTAACGCATGACTAGTTAGTTGCGCGGTGTGCGGAAGGCTTCGTGACAATCGCCGCAGGCTTTTCCAACGGGGCCAATCGCGCCCTGCAGCGATGCCAGGTCAGTCCCTGCAACTTCGGCCAATGCAGCCGATGCGAGTGCAAGATCCTGACCGATTTTTGCAGCGGTTTCAAAGTCAGAAAAGACTTCAACCTTCAGTCGACTGCCTTCGACGCTGCTATCAGAGCCTGGTAGCCAGTAACCCTGTTGACTGAGCATCGAGAGCGCTGCGAGATTCGCCGCTGCTGCTGCGGCCTGTTCTGCGTTGTAGGGGATCTTTTCCTGCGCCATGCCGCCAAGTGTGGCGAGATTGAAGTTATAAAGACCCATATGCGCCTGGCGTGCTGCCATTGCGCCAGCGATTTCGGGGCTGACGTGGCTGTCAGCATATGCCGCGCCAGTCATTGCTGCAGAGACAAGTGCGGTGATCTTGAGAATTGACTTGGGTTTCATTGCGTTGACCTCGTGTCCATTGGAATGAAGACAGGATGCCACAAATGTTGGTGATGTCTCTGTTTTATTCCAAACCATTTCTGTGCACCTATGCACCAATTTGAGCGAAATTAGGCCGATTTCCGCACATCACGGACGGATCCGGGGGCCGAGGAACCGTTCTGGGCTTAGCGCATCCGGCCACCCGAATATCCGTTCAATTGCAAAGAGGGCGATACAGAAGGCGATCACGATTGCGATCAAGATCATCTGATTGCGGGAGGGTGGGTTCTGGACCCATCTTTTCATCCGCATGAGCCAATGCAGGTTCATTATTTGGTGAACCTGACCTTGCCGATAAACGGCAGATTGCGATTGCGTTGAGCAAAGTCGATTCCGTAGCCGACAACAAATTCATCCGGGATTTCAAAGCCAGTCCAATCCGCTTTCAGCGGGACCTC
Source organism: uncultured Paracoccaceae bacterium (assembly GCA_947502145.1). Taxonomy (GTDB): domain Bacteria; phylum Pseudomonadota; class Alphaproteobacteria; order Rhodobacterales; family Rhodobacteraceae; genus CANMYO01. The sequence goes on from CANMYO010000002.1 coordinate 538,394, forward strand.
GCGGCGGGCGGGCTTGTCGAGCAGGGCGATAGTGCGCAGTTTCGCAGGATGGCGCGTCCCGAGGTAGTCTGTGACATGGTGCAGCGTGTGGCCGGTATCAACGATGTCTTCCACCACAAGCACGTCGCGGCCTTCAATCTGGCCGCGCAAGTCTTTGAGAATACGGACTTCGCGTGTCGATTCCATGCCGTCGCCATAGCTGGACGCTTCGAGGAAATCGACCTCGACCGGCAGGTCAAGTTCGCGCACGAGATCAGCGATAAAGACAAAACTACCCCGCAGGAGACCGACAACGACAAGTTTGTCGGTGCCGCCAAACTCGGTCTTGATCTCACGGGCGAGGTCTTCAATCCGCGCGGCGATGGATTTGGCGCTGATCAATTGGTCAATGACATAAGGGCGGTGCGGCATGAGGTCCCCTGGGGTTGATTTCCGGGTGCAGTTTACGACATGGATAGGTGAAGTCACCCGCGAAAGACCACATATGCCGACCCATTCCGAGACACGGGTGCTGCCCTATAGCGCTGATCAAATGTATGCCCTGGTTGCTGATGTTGCGAGTTATCCCAAATTTCTGCCCTGGACAGCAGCTGCGCGCATCCGTTCCCGTGAAGACGTCGGTGATCATGTAGTGGTGCTGGCCGATCTTGTGGTCAGTTTCAAAGTCTTCCGCGAGACATTTGGCAGCCGCGTGACCCTGTGGCCTGAAAAGCGGCAGATCGACACATCCTATATTGACGGACCCTTCAAGCATCTTGATTCCGTTTGGCGGTTTAGCGATGTCAAAAGCGGCTGCGAAGTGTCTTTCCACGTCGATTTTGAGTTCCGCAACAGGGTGTTGCAGGGTGTCGCGGGCATGTTCTTTAACCAAGCGATGCAAACCATTGTGGGTGCCTTTGAGGCGCGCGCGAAAGAGCTTTACGGGTGACGCCGGAGGATCAGCTGGTCGCGCTGGCCCATCGCCGGGTTGATGATGGCCCGCTGGAGCTGATCCGACTTTGCTTGTTTGACTGGGCCGTTTGCGCGATGGCAGGTCGCTCAGAACCGCTGGCGTCAATTTTGGCGGATGATCACAGCGCTGCGGGGTCCGCCTTGCGCTGGGGCGCAATTGGTCACGCGCTCGATTATGACGATACGCATTTCGATCACATCGGCCACACCTCTGCGGTGATCATGCCGACCATTCTGGCGCTGGGTCGGTCAGCTAGCATGGCGAACGCACTGCAAGCCGCATTGGTCGGGTCAGAAGCGGCCGTGCGAGTCGGGGTCTGGTTGGGGCGCAACCATTATCAGACGGGATTTCACCAAACGGCGACGGCAGGTGCATTTGGTGCAGTTGTGGCCGGGGCGAACATTCTTGGTCTTGATGATCGGAAGGCACGATATGCGATCGGACTGGCCGCAACCGGGGCGTCTGGCCTGAAGGGGCAGTTTGGCACAATGGGAAAGCCGCTGAATGCGGGACTTGCCGCGCGATGTGGCGTTGAGGCTGTGCTTTGGGCGCAAGCAGGCATGACATCGGATGTTGACGGATTGCGCCAGTTCGGCGAGGTGCATCATGGTATAGGTCATCGCGCTGCCTGGGATCAGACTGAGCGCTGGAAGATCGCGCGGATAAGCCACAAGTTCCACGCATGTTGTCATGGGTTACACGCGATGCTTGAGGCGCTGGCCGGTGTGTCTGGCCCGGTCGAAAGCCTAATTGTGGAAACACATCCAAGATGGTTGAACGTTTGCAATCAACAAGCGCCAGACACCGGGTTGGGGTGCAAATTTTCCTACCGGATGGCGGCCGCGATGGCCTTGTCTGGAGTGGACACTGCAGCAATTGACAGTTTCAGTGACGCTTGTGCGTGCAACCCCGCGCTGCATGCGGTGCGCGATGTCGTGCGTGTTGTGGCGAACGAGGATTTGAGCGAAATGCAGGCACGGGTCACGGTTCGTTACCCGGGTGGGCGCTCGGATGTGCTACGTCACGATCTTAGCAGGCCACTTGATCTTGAAACCCGGCGGGACCGGTTAATGCAAAAGGCCCGCGCCGTGATCGGGCGGGCCTTGGCTGATGATCTTTGGGCAGCGGCGCAGGCAGAACAACTCGCGCCGCTGAAGCGTCTGGTTACGAGTTGAACTCGTAACCGCGTTCGCCATGAACGGCGAGGTCCAGACCAGTGGTCTCAGTTTCAAGGTCAACGCGCAGGCTGGTAATCGCCTTGCAGATGAAGATCAGTGCGATCGTCACAAGCGTTGTAAAGATGCCGACGATGACCAGTGACCCCAACTGCGCCGCCCATGATCCCAAACCAAAGGCTGCGATCATGATGGTGCCGAAAATCCCGCCGATACCGTGCACCGCGAAGACGTCCAATGTGTCGTCAATCTTGAAGCGATTGCGGATCAGAACAACGGTCTCTTGGCAGAGAATGCCGGCGACCGCACCGATGACCAGCGCATGCCAGGGTTCGATGAAGCCAGAGGCCGGTGTGACAGAGGCCAACCCCGCAATCGTCCCGGTTACCAGGCCCACCAGTGAGGATTTGCCAAATTTGATCCGCTCCCACAGGGCCCAGGTCAGGGATGCCGCGGCAGCCGAGAGGTGGGTCACGGTGATGGCCATCGCCGCACCTGCGTCAGCCGCCAGTTGCGAACCGCCGTTGAAACCGAACCATCCGACCCAAAGCATTGCTGCACCGATCATGACCATGCCGGGGTTATGGGGGGGCTTGGATGGGTCTTTGCGGGGCCCAAGGAAGATGGCAAGGATCAGCGCAGCCAGACCAGCCGTTTCGTGCACGACGATGCCACCTGCAAAGTCTTTGACACCGTTCTCACCGAAGAGTCCGCCATCCGCCAGCATGCCGCCACCCCAGATCCAATGAACCACCGGCGCATAGCACAACAGCATCCAGAGACTGGAAAACAACAGGACAAATGCAAATCCGATGCGTTCCACATATGCGCCGACAATCAGCGCCGGTGTGATAATCGCGAATGTCATTTGGAAGGCGAAGAAGAGGATTTCAGGCAATGTCCCTGACAGGCTTTCCAGTGTCACGCCATTCAGGAAAAGCTTGTCCAGCCCGCCCCAATATCCGGTTGTGCCGCTGCCAAATGCGATTGAGTATCCGGCGACATACCACAAGACGCTCATCAAACAGGCAATGGCATAGCAGTGCATGAACACGCTGAGAACATTCCGGGCGCGTACCAGGCCGCCGTAGAACATTGCCAATCCCGGCAATGTCATGAATAGCACAAGCGCCGTGGCCACCATGATCCAGGCTGTATCTGCTCCGTTCATATCTTTCCCCTTCGAATTCTATTGGTGGGGGACAAAAAGCAATTGCAGCGCATAGAAAAGTGGCAGGCGCTCTGCTGGGCGCACAAACCGTGAGCGATTCACGAACTGCCTAAAAATGCGGCGATTTTGGCCGCCTATGCCTTTGCATTGTGCGCAGCGAGAAGCAGCAGGTCGAGCGCATGGGAGACAGTCGCGGACCTGACGCCAGCCCGTCCAATGGCTCCAAATTCGACGGTTTCGGTATGCACACCCGTTTCGGTCGCAACGCCAAAACACACGCGTCCTTCGGGTTTATGTTCTGTTCCACCGGGGCCAGCGATGCCGGTGACCGATATGGCGATTTGCGCCTGCGATTTCTTTTGTGCGCCCAATGCCATTTCGGCTGCTACAGCTTCGGACACCGCGCCGTGATCTGTCAGGGTGTCCGATTTGACCCCTAACATCTGCATTTTTGCGGCGTTGGAGTAGGTCACAAACCCCCGGTCGAAAATGGCGGAGCTTCCGGCAGGGTCGGTAATCGCCGCTGCGATCATGCCTGCGGTGCAGCTTTCGGCGGTTGCGATCATCAGGCCCTTGTCGCGCGCCACCTGCAGCAGGGTCGCGGCCGTCACGTCAGCGCCAGATGATAAAGCGCGGCCAGCACAATAACGCCAAGCGCGGCAAAGACCCCCGCAATGACATCGTCCAGCATGACCCCGACCGCGTCATCGCGCCGATCTGCCCATCCAACCAACCAGGGCTTGGTTATGTCAAAGAGGCGGAACAGCGCAAAGGCCGCCAACCAGCCGGGCCAAAGCGCCAGAGGTGCGCCATCACTGAAGGTTGTTCCGTAGGCGACGGGCAGCAGCGCGATCCACTGGCCGACAACTTCGTCAATAACGATCTCGGAGGGGTCATGATTTTCCTGCCCGCGTGTTTCCATCCGCGTGGCCCAGAGCCCGGCAAAATAGGCGGCGATTGCGCAAACCAGCAAGGTTGGCCAACCGCCAAATTGCAGCAACACCCACGCAGCTGGCAGCGCGGCAAGTGACCCCCATGTGCCAGGGGCGGGACGCATATGGCCGACAAAGAAGAAAGTTGCGATGATCTTGCTCATGCTTTCACAAGCGTGACTGTTGCAAGGCTGGCGATGCCTTCCTCACGTCCGGTAAAGCCCAATCGTTCGGATGTTGTGGCCTTGACGCTGATCCGGTCCTCATCAACGTCCGTGATGGCTGCAAGCGCGGCTTTCATGGCAGACTGGTGCGGGCCGATTTTGGGGTGCTCGCAAACCAATGTGCAGTCCATATTACTGATTGCAAAACCATTTTCGACCGCCAGGTTGGCGGCGTGTTTAAGGAAAATCTGGCTTTCGGCACCTCTCCATTGCGGATCGGATGGCGGAAAATGTTGTCCGATGTCGCCTTTGCCCAAGGCGCCATAGATCGCATCAGTAATGGCATGCATGCCGACATCAGCGTCCGAATGCCCCTGCAGGCTGCGTGCGTGGGGGACCTTGACACCGCAAAGCCAGACGTGATCACCGGGTCCGAACCGATGGACGTCATAGCCATTGCCCATCCGTATATCCATTGTGCTCTCCATCAGGCGGGCGGCCCTTGCAAGGTCGTCAGGGCCGGTAATTTTCAAATTGTCTTCTGCGCCGGTGACGATGGCAACATCAAGTCCCGCGGCGCGTGCAACGGCAACATCATCCGCAAATGGCCCGGGCAGGCTGCGGTGGGCTTGCAGGATTTTGGCGAAGTGGAACCCTTGTGGTGTCTGCGCCCGAAACAGCCCTGCGCGATCCTGTGTGCCGGTGACTTGATCTGCTGTGCCGGTCCAAAGTGCATCTGTAACCGGCAGGGCGGGCGCAGCGCAGGGGTTGCTGGCGAGTGCGGCGATGACATCCGTGATAATCCTTGCGCTGACCAGCGGTCGTGCGGCGTCATGGATCAGAACAAGTTCAGGTGCGTGATTTGCGAGCGCTTCCAGACCCGCACGCACTGAGGCGTCGCGTGTTGCACCGCCCTGAACCACGATATCGGCCAGCAAACCGGACTGATCCCATAGCGCGCTGTCATCTGGATGGACAACAACGACATTGGTTGTCACATGCGGCTGCAGCGCGGCAAGTGTGTGGGCAAGGACCGGACGTCCCCTAAGCGATTGCCACTGTTTGGGAAGTTTGCCACCGGCACGGGTGCCACGCCCGGCGGCGACGATGATGGCAGCGATGTGCATTGGCGAGAGATTCCCTATTGGCGAATGGTTTCATTCGTGACGCTTTGTCGCGCAATCGGCAAGAGAGCGAGGCATTGTTGCACAATAAATAGGCATTGCACGAAAACACGCCAATTATCCGGATAGCCAACATTGTTCTGGGTCCTCTGCCGCGCTAGACCAAGAAATACGCACATCGTTTAGGCAAAAGATCAATTTGGTGGCAGATTTTGTGGATATTCCGGGAATTTCCCTGCAACCGCCGGTGGCATTGGCCCCATTGGCGGGGATCACGGATCTGCCATTTCGCCAACTTGTCGGATCGTTCGGCGCGGGCTGGGTGGTCAGCGAAATGGTGGCAAGCCAGGACGTCGTGCAGGCCAAGCCTGATGCGCGCGCGCGCGCGGAACTGGGGTTTGATCAGACCGGCACAGCCGTCCAACTGGCAGGGCGCGACCCGAAATGGATGGCAGAAGCGGCGCGACTTGTAGCGGCCAATGGTGCCGCCATCATTGATATCAACATGGGGTGCCCGGCGAAGAAGGTTGTGGGGGGCTATTCAGGATCAGCGCTGCTGCGTGACCCCGATCATGCGCTGCGCCTGATTGAGGCTGTTGTGGCGGCGGTTGATGTGCCGGTCACGCTGAAAACCCGATTGGGATGGGACGATGCCACACTGAATGCAGCTGAGGTCGCGGCCCGGGCAGAGCAGGCTGGGGTGCAATTGGTGACGATTCACGGCCGCACCCGCTGCCAGTTCTACAAAGGCAGTGCGGATTGGGCGAAGATCCGCGCGATCAAAGAGGCCGTGTCGATTCCGGTCATCGCCAATGGTGACATCGTGGATGCGAGAAGCGCCAGTTCAGCACTGCGGCAATCAGGCGCGGATGGCGTGATGATTGGACGTGGCGCACAAGGGCGGCCCTGGATCTTGGCCGTGGTGGCCGCGGCGCTGCATGGAACGGAGATGCCGGAAATTCCACAGGGGGCTGCACGCGTGACCATGGTTGCAGGTCACTATGATGCGATGCTGTCGTTCTATGGCGCAGATCTTGGTCGTCGCGTCGCGCGCAAACATCTGGGATGGTACATGGATGATGCGGGCACGGCGCAAGACCTGCGTAAACGTATTCTGACCTGCGTCGAGCCGGCAGAAGTTCTCAGGATGCTCCCCGACGCCTTGTGCACATTACCGCAGGTGGCCGCATGATTTCGGGTGATATCCTTTGGTCATCATTGCCGGTGCCTGCCTTGCTGATCGGACCGGATGACATCATCGCGCAGTCCAACTCTGCGGCTGAAAGCTTTCTCAACCTGTCTGCCAAGGCACTTGAAGGGGCGTTTGTCTGGGACAAGGTCACGATTGACGCAGATATCGAGGCCTCTTTTGCCAGCGCACATGCGCAGCGACGATCCGTCTTTATCAATGACGTTGACGTGGGGTCCGGGATGCGGGTGCCATCGACCTGCAATGTGCTTTATTCGCCATTGGCCGGGATTGATGATGTGATGTTGTTGATGATCAGCCCGCGCGAAATTGCGGGTCGGATCGTACAGAATGATCAATCTCACAAGGCTGCGCGGTCCGCGATTGGGATGGCGGAAATGCTCGCCCATGAAATCAAGAACCCGCTTGCAGGTATCACCGGGGCCGCGCAGCTCTTGTCGATGGGGTTGACCCCAGAGGATCAGGAACTGACGGACCTGATCGTTGAAGAAAGCCGCCGAATTGTAAAACTGCTGGAGCAGGTCGAGCAATTCGGCAACCTGCGCGCGCCAGTTCGCAAAGCGGTGAATATCCATGATGTGCTTGACCGCGCACGGCAATCCGCCTCGGTCGGGTTCGGGGCGCATATGTATTATGTCGTCGATTACGACCCATCGTTGCCAAGGGCATTGGCAGACAGTGACCAGCTTCAGCAGATCTTCCTGAACCTGCTCAAAAACGCGGCAGAGGCGGGGACGGACGGCGGCACGATCCGTGTGCGGACGTTTTATGACACTGCACTGCGCGTGCGCCAGCACGACGGAACCCAGGCAAGGCTGCCGCTACAGATTGAGATTATTGATGACGGGCCCGGCTTGCCACCTGACATCGCCAAGGACATCTTTGAGCCTTTTGTTTCGGGGCGTGAAAACGGAACTGGGCTGGGGTTAGCGTTGGTCAGCAAGCTTGTCCACGACGGTGGCGGATGGATCAGCGTCGAAAGTGTTCCCGGCAAAACCGCTTTTCGGGTCAGCCTGCCACGTGCGCAAAATTCAGATCACGACGGAGAAAACTAATGGACGGAACCATACTCGTTGCGGACGATGACCGCACGATCAGAACAGTCCTGACGCAAGCCTTGACCCGGGCGGGCTGCAAGGTTCACGCCACGTCTTCGCTGGTGACATTGATGCGCTGGGTCGAAGAAGGCAAAGGCGACCTGGTGATCTCGGACGTGGTGATGCCAGACGGAAACGGGTTGGAGCAATTGCCGAAAATTGCAGAGGCGCGGCCCGGATTGCCGGTGATTGTCATATCCGCGCAGAACACGATCATGACTGCAATTCAGGCAGCCGAGGCTGAGGCCTATGACTATTTGCCCAAGCCATTTGATCTGCCGGATTTGATGAAGCGGGCTGCGCGTGCTTTGGAAATCAAACGTCGGGCGCCGGCGCCACGCATGTCTGACGCTGGCGACACCGGTGATTTGCCGTTGGTGGGTCGCACTGCGGCCATGCAAAACCTTTACCGACTTGTCGCGCGCGTCATGAACACGGCCTTGCCTGTACTTGTTGTAGGCGAAAGCGGAACCGGGAAATCACTGATCGCGCGCGCTATTCATGATTTTTCCGATCGGCGAAGCCTACCATTCGTTACGGTGTCTGCAGCAGATCTGGAAAGCATCGACGGACCCAATGCCGTATTGGCGCGCGCGAAAGGCGGGTCGATCCTGTTTGACGAGGTTGGTGACCTTGATGATCAGGCGCAGGCAAGAATCGTGCGGATGCTCGATTCACTTGATGATAATGGCCCGCGGATCATGGCCTCATCCCAGGCAAATTTGAACGCTCTGATGGAGCAGGGAAAATTTCGCGAAGATCTGTTTTATCGCCTTGGCGGCGTGACGATCTCAGTACCGTCCCTGCGCGAAAGAGTGGATGACATTCCACTTCTTGCCGACCATTTTCTCGCCCGCGCTGAACGCGAAGGTGCGCCCTTGCGTCGCTTGGCTGGAGCGGCGCTTGATCTGGTAAGGGCCTATAGCTGGCCGGGAAATGTGCGGCAGTTGGAAAACGCGATCAGGCGGCTGGTTTTTACTTCGACCGAAGAGAATATTTCGCGCAGTGAAGTTGAACTGGTACTGGGCAATCAACCCGCGATGGAACCGCTCCGCACAGATGGGGAAGGTGAAAAACTTTCGGCGTCAGTGGGCAAGCACCTTCAACGCTATTTCGATCTGCATGGCGGGGCGTTGCCTCCGCCGGGACTTTATAACCGGATATTGCGTGAAATTGAGGTGCCGCTAATTGAAATCGCATTGGATGCAACAGGTGGAAATCAGGCTAAATGTGCTGATTTGCTTGGCATCAACCGCAATACCTTGCGAAAAAAGATCACGGACCTCGATATTCGCGTGACACGCCGCCGCAAGCTGATGTAAAACCGCAACATAACCGTGGCCCCGAAGGGACAATCCTGCGGCAGGACCACATAAAACGGCGGTATTGCGCGGCTCAACCCGCGCCAGAACACAGGGCAAAGCGCGTGCAGCGTTCCCTTTTGGGCATTGATATTAGGCGTTTTTCGCGCTGGCGCCGGCGGCGCGCGGTGCAAAATGCATTGACACTGGGGCTTGTTGTCCTTGGCCCAGTTCTGACGGCCTTAACGTTTATTGTCCTTGGCGGACCGCTGGATCAAGGGGCCGCGTCGCCGCTGCTGCGTTTGATTCTCCTTGCCGACCTTGTCTACATAATCGTGGTCGCGGCGCTGGTTTTGCTGCGAGTGATGCGAATGATCGTCGCGCGCCGCAACAAGTCGGCGGGGTCGCGGCTGCATCTGCGTTTGACGGGGGTCTTCGCCCTTCTGGCGCTCATCCCGACAGTGCTTGTCGCCGTGTTCGCACTGCTGTCGATCAATCTTGGGTTTGAAGGTTGGTTTTCAGATCGGGTTCAAACGGTACTTGGCACCTCGTTGTCAACAGCGCGGGCCTACGAAGAAGAAGAGCGGAATGAATTATTACGTGATGGCAACGCGTTAGCGGGATTTCTTAATTCTGAGCGGCAAACAAACTTCTTCATGAACGACGGCGATGTGCGGCAGGCCTTTGGTCGGGTCCAAAACCTGATCGATCGCGGATTGACTGAAGTCTTTTTCATTGACGGCACCGGGACGATCCGCACGCGGGGTGCACGGTCCTACAACTTCAACTTTGAACCGCCCACGCAAGACGAGTTCGCGTTGGCGGATGCAGAGGGATATGCGATCGTGGAGGATGCGCAGAACAACGAGTTTCGCGCGTTGATTCCACTGGCGACATTTCAGGACAGGTATCTATACGTCACGCGTCGGGTCGATGGTGAGATCCTCGCACTCTTGGACGAAACCGAAGAAACCGTCGCGCTGTATGAACAATTGGAGCGGGATCGCGGGCGGTTGCTGTTTGGGTTCGGGTTTCTTTATCTTGGGTTTGCCGTGATCATGATCCTGGCGGCGACCTGGCTGGGGTTATGGTTTGCAGAACGGCTGTCCCGCCCTGTCGGGCGATTGGTCAGCGCGTCACAACGCGTCGGCGCAGGTGATCTGGACGTGCAGGTCATCGAGGATGATGGCGACGATGAAATCAGCCAATTGGGCCATTATTTCAACCAGATGACCACGCAACTGAAAGGGCAGCGCGACGAACTGCTTGATGCAAACCGACAATCTGAGCGACGTCGGAGGCTGTTTGATTCCGTGTTGACATCTGTCACCTCTGGTGTCGTTGGACTGGACGCATCGGGCCGTATTGCCTTTGTCAATCCGTCTGCAAAGCGTCTGCTATCTGTCAGTGAAACGCAGGCTGAGGTCGCCATTTCTGTTGCCGTTCCTGAGTTCGGACCGCTATTTGATCGCCTGCGCAATGATGGACGGGGGTTTGTGCAAGATCAGGTAAACCTGATCCGAAAGGGCAAGCAGGAAAGTCTTTTGGTGCGTATGGCACCGCGGCTGAACACAGATCAGGCGCTTGAGGGGTACGTGGTCGCCTTTGACGACGTCACCGACCTTGTCAGCGCCCAACGCATGGCGGCATGGGGGGATGTGGCGCGCCGTATTGCACATGAAATCAAGAACCCGCTGACGCCGATCCAACTGAGCGCTGAACGGATCAAGCGCAAATTCTCCAAAGAGGTTGATGAGGCCGACAAGCTGGAGCAAATGACAGATGTGATCGTGCGCCAAACCAATGACTTGCGGCGTATTGTCGATGAATTTTCGAAGTTCGCCCGCATGCCTGAACCTGAGCTCAAGGAGGTGGATCTGTCCGTGCTGGTTCGCGATGCGGTGACGCTGCAGGAAGCCGGTCAGCCTGGTGTTCGCATTCTTGCGGACATGCCAAAGGGCCCGATCATGGCAGACCTTGATAGTACAATGGTGTCGCAGGCGTTGACAAACTTGATCAAGAACGCCGGGGAAGCCATTGAAACAAGAAAGGAAAAGAACCCCGAACGTGAGATTTCGCCGGAAATACGCATTGGGATGCGTGTGACCGATGAGAATGCGCAGATCACCATTCAGGATAATGGAATTGGGCTTCCTGAAGATCGCGCACGGCTGTTTGAGCCTTACGTGACGACACGTGACAAAGGCACTGGCCTTGGTCTGCCGATTGTGAAGAAAATTATCGAAGAGCATGGCGGTACCCTGGTTTTGACAGACGCCGAAACGTTTGACGGAGATGCCCACGCGGGGGCCTGTGCCGTCATTGAATTACCGATCACGCCGATGCGTGTTTCGGCCAATAAAATAACAGCATGAGGGACGAGATGGGCGATATTCTGATCACTGACGATGAACGCGATATCCGAGAGTTGATCTCGGATATTTTAAAGGACGAAGGGTTCACAACGCGGTTAGCGGCAAATTCCGATCAATGCATGAAGGCGATTGCAGATGAACCGCCGGCACTGATGATTCTGGACATCTGGCTCAAAGACAGTGGGATGGATGGGATCGACATATTGAAATCGGTGAAGCGGGATCATCCCGATGTTCCAATTGTGATCATTTCAGGACACGGGAATATCGAGATTGCCGTCGCTGCGATCAAGCAGGGGGCCTACGATTTCATCGAAAAGCCCTTCAACATTGATCAGCTGCTTGTCGTGATCCGGCGTGCAATGGAAACATCGCGTTTGCGCCGCGAAAATGTTGAACTCAAGCGCGGCGAATCCGCAACGGCAGAGATGATGGGTGAATCTGCGGCGTTCCGGGCCTTGAAGAGCCAGCTGGACAAGGTCACAAAGTCAAACGGCCGGGTCATGTTGACCGGCCCCGCCGGGTCCGGCAAGGAAATTGCAGCGCGCTATATTCACGCCAATTCCAATCGATCAAGCGCACCCTTTGTGACCGTGTCCAGCGCCAGCATTGAACCCGACCGCATGGAAGAAGTGCTGTTTGGCCGACAGGGCGCGGGCGGCATCGAAAAAGGCCTGTTGGAACAGGCCAACGGTGGGCTGATCTACTTTGATGAAATTGCTGACATGCCGGCTGGCACGCAATCGAAGATTCTGCGTGTCTTGGTCGATCAAACATTCCAAAGGGTAGGCGGGACCGACAAGGTGCAGGTTGACCTGCGGGTTATCTCATCGACAAATCGCGACTTGCCGGCAGAAATTGAGGCTGGGACCTTTCGAGAGGAACTCTATCATCGGCTGAATGTTGTACCCATTCAGGTGCCAAGTCTTGAAGAACGGCGCGAAGATATCCCGCTATTGGCCGAACATTTTGTCGAAGTATTCAATAAGGATCAGGGGCTGCCTTTGCGGAAACTGGCAGAGGATGCGCGTGCCTTGCTGCAGACCATGCTTTGGCCGGGCAATGTGCGCCAGCTGAAGAACATGGTGGAACGTGTTCTTATCCTTGGCGAAAATTCCGACGAAATCAGTGCAAAAGAGCTGCCGACCGGCGAAGAGGCAACGGCCGAGGAAGGCCGCATTGTTCTGTCAGGTGGTCTTGCAACCCTACCATTGCGAGAAGCACGCGAACTGTTTGAGCGTGAGTATCTGCTGACCCAGATCAACCGGTTTGGGGGCAATATCAGCCGGACCGCCTCTTTCGTCGGCATGGAACGCAGTGCATTGCACCGGAAACTGAAATCTCTGGGCGTTGCAACGACCAATAAGGCCGGCGCGCGGGTTGCCTACGTTGAGGGTGACGCATGAATTGACCAGCCCTTGCGGCTCTGTCAGGAAGACGGGTGCTAGGGGAGTAATGCGATGAAAGTCATCATTTGCGGCGCAGGTCAGGTTGGCTGGCAGATTGCCAGGCATCTGTCCGGTGAAAACAATGATGTGACGGTTGTGGACCACAACCCTGATCTGGTGCGGCGCGCAACAGATACGCTGGACGTCCAGGGTATCAGTGGGCACGCCAGCTACCCCGACATCCTCGAACGTGCAGGCGCGCGTGATGCGGATATGATTATCGCGGCGACCCATTCCGACGAAGTCAACATGGTGACGTGCCAGGTCGCCCATTCGATTTTTGACGTTGGTCGTAAGATTGCGCGCTTACGTGCACAAAGCTATCTGGACGCTATTTACGCCGATCTTTACCGCCGTGATCATCTGCCAATTGATGTCGTAATCAGCCCCGAAAAAGAAGTTGCAGAAGCGGCATTGCAGCGACTGGCCGCACCGGCTGCTTTTGACACGGAAAGCTTCTTTGAAGGCAAAGCCCAATTGCTTGGCATTATCGTCGACGATGATTGTCCCGTGATCAACACGCCGCTGCGACAGTTGACCGATCTGTTTTCCACCTTGCGGGCGCTGGTTGTCGGTATCCGGCGGGACGGGGCGCTGTTTGTGCCTTCTCCGGGGGATCAGATTTTCGCGGGCGATGACGTATATCTTTTCACCGAAACAGAAGACATGAATCGGGCGCTTGAGATATTTGGCAAGACGCAACGGAAGCAAGAACGGATCGTCATTGTCGGCGGCGGTAATGTTGGCTTGAGCGTTGCACAAGCGCTTGAGGCGCGGACGGATCGGTTGCGCGTGCGGGTGCTTGAGAAGGGCCGGGAGTGCGCGGAACACGCGGCGGATGCCCTGGATCGCACCATTGTCCTGCATGGTGATGGGCTTGATTCATCCCTGTTGGAAGAGGCGGGGGTCGCAAATGCTGACGCGGTGCTGGCATTGACGAACGATGACAAGACCAACCTGCTGGCATCGGTTCGGGCCAAGGCAATGGGCTGTCCGATGGCGATCACCCTGATCAATGATCCGACGTTGGTGCCGTTGATGGGGCCGCTCGACATTGATGCTTATATCAATCCGCGATCCACCACCGTCAGTTCGATCCTGCGGCATGTCCGCCACGGTCGCGTGCGTGGTGTATATTCGATCGGGGATGCCGAAGCGGAGGTGATCGAGGCCCAGGTGCTGGGGACGTCACCCATTGCGGGGCATAAGATCAAGGATATCAACTTTCCCGAAGGAACCATTGTCGGCGGGGTGATGAAGGGGGGCAAGCCAACAAAGCCAACCGGAGAGACCCGGATCAATGAAGGCGATGTCATCGCCATATTCGCGATGGCCGATGACGTACCCGAGGTTGAGCGTTTGCTTCAGGTCAGCATCGACTTTTTCTGATGTGGGGCCGCATCACAGCGCTGCCGTTTTTCGTGCTTCTCATGGGGCTGGGTGCGCTGTCGATGCTCGTGCCGGCAATGCACGGCCTTGCCATGGAAGACTTTGTTACCATGCGGGTGTTCTTTTACGGCATGATCCTGTTCGGGTTTCTCACGTTGATCATCGGCTTGGCGACCGCGGGATATGCCCCGCGTTCCATTGCGCGCAGCCAATTGATCACACTTTGCGCCGCTTTTGCCGGTCTGCCCCTGATGTTTGCTGTGCCATTCCATGAGGCGGTCTCTGGCACTACATTTTTGGATGCCTGGTTCGAGATGGTTTCAAGTTTCACCACAACGGGCGCGACTGTGTATGACAACACGGGCCGGCTGACACCCTCATTGCATCTATGGCGGGCGACGGTTGGTTGGATGGGCGGCCTGATGGTCTGGATCACGGCGGTTTCCATCTTTGCACCGATCAACCTTGGTGGATTTGAAGTGCGGGCAAGCGGCGGCGTCGGGCGCGGTGCAAATGACCGGTTCAGCCAGATTGGACAGGTAGCAGACCCGTCCGAACGACTGGCGCGCACCGCATTCTATTTTGTGCCGATATACACTGGCCTTACATTCGCGCTGTGGCTTGGTCTGGTGATATTCGGTGAGGTCCCCTACGTCGCGCTGTGCCATGCGATGTCTGTGCTGTCGAGTTCCGGTATCTCACCAATTGGTGGTGTGTATTACGCAGCCTCTGGCATCTGGGGCGAAGTATTGATCTTTGCATTTTTCATCTTTGCACTGTCGCGATTGACCTACACCCGGCGCCACAACATCGAATCCAGTGGCAATCTGTTTCGCGATCCAGAGTTTCAGGTTGCGATGGTTCTGGTCGGTTTGACGACAGCGCTGTTGTTTGTGCGCCATTTTGTCGGTGCGATTGACGAAGGCGAGCAAGCCAGCATTGGTGAGGCTATCGCAGCCCTTTGGGGTGCAGTGTTCACTGTGACATCATTCCTGACCACAACCGGTTTTGAATCCCGGTTCTGGGTTGGTGCAGCTGATTGGTCCGGGCTTGAGACGCCGGGATTGTTTCTGGTTGGGCTGTCATTAATTGGCGGCGGGGTTGCGACCACCGCTGGTGGCGTGAAACTGCTGCGTGTCTATGCGCTATTCCGTCATAGTGAACGCGAACTTGAGCGCTTGATGCACCCGTCTTCTGTGGGCGGTGGCGGGCGCGAGGCACGCCGAATTCGCAAGCAGGGTGCATATATCTCGTGGCTGTTTTTCATGCTGTTCGCAATCAGCATCGCTGGCGTCATGCTGTTGCTGTCACTAACTGGGGTGCAGTTTGAGACGGCGATGGTTTTGGCGGTTGCAGCGCTGTCCACAACCGGGCCCTTGGCGTCGATTGCGGCCGAAACTCACATTTCCTATGCCGGGATACCTGATCTGGCGAAGATGGTATTGGCCGCAGCGATGGTTCTTGGCCGGTTGGAGACACTGGCGATTATCGCGCTCTTCAACCCTGAAATCTGGCGGAAATAGTGGATTGCAATTTTGACTTTAATATCCTGTCGGGGCGCGACATAGTGGGGCGCGTGAATTGGGGGGCCACTCACAGGCCGTAATAATAAGAAAAGGAAGTGTCGCCATGGCGTCCGATAAAGCCAACCTTCAGGATGCGTTCCTGAACCATGTCCGAAAAACCAAAGTTCCGGTCACCATTTTTCTTGTGAATGGTGTCAAGCTGCAGGGCGTGATCACCTGGTTTGACAGCTTCTGCGTGCTTTTGCGCCGTGATGGCCAATCCCAGCTTGTCTACAAGTCGGCGATTTCGACAATCATGCCATCGCAGCCGATCAGTCTTTACGAAGGCGAAGAATAGATTGCTTGAACACGACAGGCCCGTCACCCGGGCTTGGGTCCTGCACCCGACCGTCAAGAATGACCGTAGCGCCCGAGATCCCGATGCGGCGCTGGATGAGGGCGTGTCCCTCGCCGCTGCATTGCCAGATCTTGAGGTTATGGGACAAGAGGTCGTGCGGCTTCCAAAGATTCACCCCGGTCAGCTGTTCGGCAAAGGCAAGATCGCCGAGCTGAAAACCCAATTCAAATCCGCTGATATTGAACTGGTCCTGATCGACGGGCCGGTGAGCCCGGTTCAGCAACGCAACCTTGAAAAGGAATGGGGGCTTAAGATTTTGGATCGCACGTCGCTGATCCTTGAGATCTTTAGCGACAGAGCCAGGACCGCTGAAGGTGTCTTGCAGGTCGAGATGGCGGCGCTTTCCTATCAGCGCACGCGCCTGGTGCGTGCCTGGACCCACCTTGAGCGGCAGCGCGGGGGGTTGGGGTTTGTCGGGGGACCTGGTGAAACCCAGATTGAGGCGGACAGACGCGCGATTGACATGCAGCTGCAAAGCCTGCGCAAACAGCTCGACAAGGTTGTCAAGACGCGGACTCTGCACCGGGCAAGTCGGGCGAAGGTGCCGTTTCCTATTGTTGCCCTCGTCGGGTACACCAACGCAGGGAAGTCGACCCTGTTCAATCGGCTGACGGGCGCACAGGTTTTTGCCAAGGACATGCTGTTTGCTACGTTGGATCCGACCATGCGCAAGATAGAGCTGCCGGCGGGTGATGAAGTCATCATGTCCGATACAGTTGGGTTCATCAGCGCATTGCCAACCGAGCTTGTCGCGGCGTTTCGGGCCACGCTCGAAGAAGTGCTGGATGCCGACCTGATCGTGCATGTGCGTGACATCAGCCATGAGCAGACCGAAGATCAGGCTGAGGATGTCCGTGCGATCCTGACGTCATTGGGCGTTGCTGAGACGGCTCCGACAATTGAGGTCTGGAACAAGATTGACCTGCTCGCGCCTGAAGCGCGCGATGCCGTTCAATCACAGGCAGTACGGTCCGACGATCTGTTCGCCCTGTCAGCTGTGACCGGCGAGGGTCTTGATACGCTGCTGACTGCAATTTCTGAGCTCACCAAGGATTCCCGCACCACCGAAGTGGTTAATCTTGGTTTTGATGAGGGGAAGGCACGTGCATGGCTGTTTGATCAGGGTGTTGTCAAGGATGATGACCAGACGGAAGATGGCTACGCCTTGACCGTGCATTGGACGGCGTTACAGAAGGAACGGTTTACGCGGCTCTGCTAGGCCGCGTGTGGGTGGTCGACCCTGTAGTCATACATAATCAGGCGCGCGCGGCCCTCTGCCTTGGCGCGATATAGTGCCATATCCGCCCTGACCAGTGCCTCTTCGACGGTTTCACTTGCGGGGCTTATCGTTGCCCCGACCGACATGGTAACATTTAACTGGTCAGCTCCGTCAAAGAATGGGACCTGATGTGGTCCTGTAACAATATCACCAAATTCATTGACGTCAGGAGTGGCCCCGTCAGGGATGTACAGCGCAAATTCCTCGCCCCCAATCCGGCCTACATACCCTTGCGTGGCGACGTGATCGCAAAGCGCATGGGCGATTTCTTGTAGCGCAAGATCACCGGTCGCATGTCCAAATTTGTCATTGATGCATTTGAAATGATCGGCATCCGCGATCATCAGAATGCCATTTTCGCCGTCGCTCTTGGCCTTGTTGGTCGCTTGCAGAAATGCGCGGCGGTTCAGAAGGCCGGTCAGCGGATCGGTTGTGGCGAGCGTTTCAAGCTCTCCTTGCAGGGTTTCCATGTCAGTGACAAGGATCATGCCGAGGATAAGAAATGGCGACCCAACAAGACTTGAGATCAGCATTTCCTGCCAGAATTGTGCGGGATCGATCCCAAACAGAAGTCCTTCTGCCAGACACCGGACGGCAAGAACCATCAACAACAAGACGGCCGGCTTGAACAGCAGGTCCCGTTTGCGTCGTATCGCCAGAAAATGGGCGAAGACGCGGATATATACGCGTGAACTCATACATCGCCGGGTATCGGCGGAAAATATTAATACGGGGTTAATCCGCACGCGCGGGGTTAAGAACTGTGACGCCCAGGGCCGCCGCGCGGGCCAGTTCAGGATCCAGTGACATTGGGATATATTCACCGCGCCGCCAAAGTTCACCCAGGTTGTCGTAATAGCGACTGAGAAAATGGCCTGATTGACCCGTGGCGGTCACAAAAACGGAGCTATCAGGATCGGCGAAATCGTAGACGCCACGAAACCCGGCAGCATGCACATTTTGAAAGGGATGCGGTCCGATCCCGGAGGTGCGCCCGCGCTGCAGTGTGTTGTCGCCGCCGGATGTAGATTGGCGAATATTTACGAACCAATTGAGGACAGGCACTTCACCAAGGACCGGGTGATCCTGAATTGCCTGATGCGCATCGCCCCAGCGTAGCGCTTCGATGGTGCCACCATATGTTTCATCAATCCAAATCAAGGCATCATCAAGCGCCTGGCGCGAAACGTCAGAGCAGGTTTCAACCGGGGCCGACTGCGCGACATCGCACCATGCGGCAGCGCCATCAATGTTGCGAAACACACGTTCGATGAAAATCGGCTCGATATGGGTGAACTCACTGGCCAACGGTCCAAGGTCGTCGCGAATGAGCCGGGCCTGCAGTTGCCGCAACCAGGCCGCGTAGATCAGAGGCTCCGGAAGGTGTTCGTTCATTTCGCCATTCCATGCGGCCAGCAGTTCGAGCGCAACCTGACGGCGGCGTTCCGGGGTGCCTTCGGGGGCGGCTTCGCCGGTAAACCACAGATCGGCCCCGATCAGTGGCAGCAAGGCGCGTGCGGTAAAGCTCACCGTGTCCAGCTGGGCCTCGATAAAGCTTTCGCGCGTGTGTACCTGCCGTGCCTGCATCAGGCGTCGCCACCGATTGATGCGCTGCGTGTCGCCCCAGCTGAAAGAGACATGGTCAGGGAAGGGTCGATCAATCGTCTTGTTGTTGGTATTGCCCAAAATGCCGCCGGCAGGATCGACAAATTGCGGGTTCTTGGCAAAGGGTAGGGTGCCCTGCCAGCGGTTTTCGGGCAGATAGCCATAGGCTGGCAGCCGCCCCTGACTTTGGTGTTGCGCGCTGCGGCGCGGCATGGCACCGATTGTTACCATCGCAGTGCTGTTGCGGTCAGCCATAGTCAGGTTCTGGGATGGCGCGACAAATCCTTCGACGGCGTCGATGGCGTCTTCAACCGTTGTCTGGCTCACCAGATTCAACATCGCGGTCAGCGAAGTGTCGCGATCAGAAAGCGCGGTCCATCCGATGGCCGTTACATGACCAGGTGGCGTGATTGTTCCCAGATCGAACTGATCGGAAGGCAGAACCGGACCGTTGTCAGTCCAGCGCAGGCGCAGCGTAACCGCGGCTGCATCCTTGATGTTAACGATGCTTTCGCGGATTTCAAAGCGTTTCCAACCCGTTGGCGTGCGGTACTCGTCCGGATTGTCAGGATTTATCTGTTCAATAAAGACGTCCTGATCATCCAGATAGCTTGAAGTAATACCCCAGCCAAGATCCGCGCTGCGCCCGGTCAATACTGCCGGCACACCGGGGATTGTGCCACCGATGATGCCACCTGTCTGCAACTCAAGCCGCGCGAGATACCAAATTGTTGGTGCTGTCAGTCCAAGATGTGGATCATTGGCGAGCAGAGTTGATCCGGCAGCCGAACGATCAATGCCTGCAGCCCAGGCATTTGACGCCCCGGCAAGTTCTCGTGGTTGGATTGGAGAGAGCGGGTCAAACGGCATTCGGGAATTGGCGGCGTATTGAGGCACACCCTCGATCAAACTGGCGTACTCAGGCAGGGCGGCGATACCCTGGCTGGGATCATCCGGCAGGATGTCGGCAAGCCGATCCGGGTCGATCATCAACGAGGTTCGCGCGCGCAGCACTTCATTTTCGATATGATTCGACAATTGCAGAGAAAGCAATTTCATGATGGCGATGCTGTCAGCGGCTTGCCACGGTGCAACTGGGTGATTGAAGAACCACATCTCTGGCGCGCCACGGCCCAATGCGCCCTTGTTCACCTCGGCGAGCCAGGCGTTCACCCCATTCGCGTATGCATCTAGCGCGGCTGACGTGTGATCATCCTGAGCGGCAACAGACCGCACAGCAGTGCCATAAAGATCAAAACGGCGCACAATGCTGTCGATACCCAACGTCCATTCACCAAAAAGTTCCGAAAGGCGCCCCTGCGCCGTGCGGCGCAGCATCGTCATCTGCCACAAGCGGTCCTGCGCGTGCGCATAGCCAAGCGCGAAATAGACATCTTCGTCATTGGACCCGAAAATGTGCGGCACGTTGGCGTTGTCACGGACAATTTCGACAGGGGTGCTGATGCCAACGACATCAAATTGACCTTCGTATTCAGGCAAAGAGCGGGACGCAAAAAACCATGCCAGGCAGGCAAGTCCGACAATCAGCAAAATGATCCCTGAGGTCAGCCGAAGCAACCAACGAAAAATAAGCGCCATCCCGGCCCCCTGAACCCGCAAACTTTGGCCTGTTTACTGTGAACGGCGCAGAGGTGCCACCATCGGTGGATTGCTTTTTTATCAGGCGCCCAGATTGATCCAAATTGCGCCGAGAGCAACAATCGCCTCGACCCCGAAATAGAGCCATTTCTTAGCAGAGCGCCCGTCAAGAACAAGCGATGTGCCCCGCCCGATTGCAGCCCCGCCCCAGGCAAATCCAATCATCGCGTAAGCTGCGGTTGTGTCCAACAGCAACGCACCGATGCCAAGGCCCACAAATAAGGCGCCAACACTTGCCCGAATTTCAGATACGCCCATGCTACTGTCACCTGCACGCAGATCGAGCGCGGACATCGTGTAGTGGGGCGCGAGCCAGCCAAAGCAACCGAAACCGATGCTGAGGAAGACGAATATATAATTGAGCACGTCCATGGTGGGCCTTTCGACTGGTTGACCTGAGACCTGCGCCGCATTGCGCAAAGGTCAATGGCATTGCACGAAAAACGGGCGACCAATGGGCCGCCCGTGTCGTCCGATATCGGGCGGAGATTAGAAACCGGCTTTGATCAGTTCGAAGGTTTCGGCCTGGCGTTCGCGGGCTTCGTTGCTCATCGGCAATTGCGCCAGTATCGGGACCGAAATCGGCTCTAGCCCTGATGCGGCCAAATCTTCAGGGCTGACCTGATCATTCAGTGCAACCTTGTTGGACGATCCAAAACCAGCCTCCAGCAACGGCAAGACAGAAGAAGGCGCGAGGATCGCGTTCATGTAATCATAGGCTTTGTCCTCGATACCCTGACCATCTTTGAGATTCACATATCCACAAAGCCAGAGCGAGGACCCCTCTGTTGTTTCGCGCTGAAATGCGATTGGGCGGCCCTCATCAACCATGGCTGGATATGTCTCATTCCACGCCCAGCTGATCAACACTTCGCCCGAGGACAACAATTGGGCAAGTTCTGCGGGGTCAACCCAATAAGTGCGCAGATTGGGATGCACTTCGCGCAACCAGTTCGATGCGGCTTCAAACTCTTCGTCCGTGGCATTGGTCCAGTTGGCGACCCCGGTTGCAAGATAGGCCAGTGCATAGGCATCGTCGACATTATCCGGCAATGTGAGGCGGCCAGCATATGCCGGGTTCTTAAACACATCGAGGCTGGCAACATCCGCGGCCGGGACCTCGTCTGGGTTATAGGCAATCGCCGTTGAGCCAAAATCCGTCGGGATCCAAAAGACATCAGACGCGGCCGCGACATTGGTGCCTGTCAGATTGCTGTCCAGATCGCTAAAGGCCGATATCTTGCTCGTATCCCACGGTTCGATGATCCCGCTTTCGGTCCATTTGGTGACGGAACCTGCACAGATATGTGCAACGTCAGCCTGAAAACCTGAGCGGATTTTCTGAAACGCTTCGTCTTCATCCCCAAAGAACGAAAAGGATGGGCTATCCCCATGTGCATCGACATAGCCGACATGGAATGCGGGGTTTTCAAAGCCCGGATAGTCCAACACCAACAGGTCGCCATCCTGTGCCGCCGCGACCGTGGCGAGCAGGCTGGTCGCACCCAAAAACAGTGTAAATTTCATTATGATCTCCCGTAAGATGTTTGGCGCGGAACCTAGGGCGCGACCAGCGGTCCGGCAAGGTCAATGTTGTGTTTTGGCCTGTTCGCGCGCCGCAAAAACACTTTGCGCCAGCTCATCGGTGTAGCGCGCGAGGGCGGCAAGCAAGGCGTCGGTTTCGTCCGCGTCTTGTGCTTCAAGAGCGTCGGCAATATCTGCGTGAAAACCCACGATGCGGCCCCGCGAGCGGGCGCTGAACGTGATCATGTTCATCAAGGGCTGCATCGCCTCGACCGCGCCGGCAAGCTGATATGACAGGATCGGATTGCCAGCGGCATCAACCAAAGCCCGGTGAAAGGCAACATCACTTGCACAAAATGCCTCGTCCGTCAGGCCCGGCTGCGCTTGTCGGTGTGCCTCTGCGCGCATGGTGGCAAGATGATCGGCGCTGCGCCGTTCTGCGGACATCGGTGCGCATGCTCTTTCAAGGGCATAGCGTGCCTCGCAGGCTGTAGAAAAACTGACTGCATTCATAGAGATCAATAATGTTGCAGTGGTGATCTGCTGACCATAGGCCTCTGGATAAGTCAGCCGATTGACAAAGGCGCCGCCCGTTGCCCCGCGCTGTGTGCGGATGAGTGACTGCGCACCAAGACGTTTGAGGGCCTCGCGTACCGTTGAACGCGAAACGTTGAATTGCTCTGACAATTCCGCCTCAGAGGGGAGCCGTTCATCAACGCGCAGATCGCCTGACACGATTGCATCGCGAATGGCGCGCGCAATTTGCGCGGAAAGGTCAACAGGGCTGTCAGGATCAATTTTCATTTGTCAGACATTTAAAAGTCTGACATTTGATTTGCAAGAGGTGAGTCGCTCAGGGAGGCGCATTCATGCATCATGCGATCCGGTCAACACTTTGGCTGTCCATTTTCGGGGCGATCCTTGCCGCCTGGTGGGTGATGTATTCCATGGCGATGAACATGGACCTTGATTGGCTTGGGCGACCGGGCGCTGCGGGGGCGGCGATGGCGGCCATGGATCCACGTATGCCGATGGATATGCCTATGGCGCGACTTGGCCCGGTGTTTGTCATGTGGGCCATCATGATGGCGGCAATGATGTTGCCGACAATGGTGCCGACGCTGACGACCTACGAACGGTTGATGGTCAGCGCCGATGGTACCCGTGCCGGTTGGTGTGGGGTCTTGCTTGGTTATGGCATTGCATGGGTCGGTTTTGCCGCCTTGATTGCCGGCGCTCAAATTGCGCTGCTTTTTGCGGGGGCCATCGACATGCTGGGCACGGCGCGTTCGGTATGGTTGCAGTCCGGGCTATTGATCGTCGTGGGATTGTTCCAGTTTTCCCGAACGAAAGAAGTCTGCCATGGCGTGTGTCATGCGCCCTTGACCCATTTCTTGGGACACTGGCAGACCGGATTTGCGGGCGGGCTGCGGATGGGTCTGGGGCTTGGCACATTCTGTGTTGGCTGTTGCTGGGGCTTCATGGCCCTGGGGTTTGTCGGCGGCGTAATGAACCTTGCCTGGATGGGCGTGGCGACGGTTTTCATGGTTCTCGAAAAACTCCCTCAGATTGGCGCGCGGCTGACGCGCCCAACGGGGGTCATTCTAATTTTGGCGGGCATTGGCCTGCCGTTGATCTAGGAAAGGCCGCGATATGGCGAACAAAACAAGGGCACCGGGCGACCGGATAGCGATCTCGCAGCGGATTGATCAGCGCATGGATAATCCAAAGCGTCGAAAACTGCAGCCCACGGATTGGGCGATCAAGGGTGAGTTGTTCATGAACTGCTCTTGCACTGTGTTTTGCCCATGTGTGGTGAGCTTGGGGCAGCATTTTCCGACCGAGGGCGACTGCAAGGCCTGGATGGCAATTGCAATTGATGACGGACATTTTGAAGGTGAGGATATCTCGGGCCTGAATGTGGGCCTGATGGTTGAAATTCCCGGGCGGATGGCAGAGGGCGACTGGAAGGTGGCTGCATACGTAGATGAACGCGCGTCGCAAAAGGCCTACAACGGGATTCTCAAGATCTTTTCCGGTCAGGCAGGCGGCACGACTGGGTTGTTCACGATGTTGGTGTCGGAAATCATCGGAGCTGAACGTGAAAAGGTGGAAATTGTCCGTGAAGGCAACAAGCGTGGGCTTTATATCGGCCGCAAAATTCAGGGCGAGATAGAGCTTCTGACCGGGCAAAACCCTGATCATCCAGTGATGATTTCAAATTCAAAATACTGGATGGGACCGGATATTCTGGCGGCCCGCGGAATGAAATCGAAAGTGCGCGATTATGGACGGGTCTGGGATTTCGGCGGCAAATCGGCGGAGGTCTGCGCAATTGACTGGAAAGGCCCGCGTCCGTGATTACGCCCGAGTATGTCCGCATAATGGCGCGGTACAATGCGTGGCAAAACAACGCGCTATGGGCCATCGTTGAGCCGATGCCGTTGACGGAACTGGACGCGGATCGGGGTGCATTCTTTGGCTCCATCCGGGCGACCTTGAACCATCTGTTATGGGGCGATCACCTTTGGCTAAGTCGCTTTGACGGCGGCGCTGCCCCAACAGGTGGGATTGAAGAGAGTGTCAATATTACCCCGACGCCAGCGGCCTGGTGGGCAGAACGGTTCCGCCTTGATGGCCGCATGCAGTTGTGGGCCGAAAAAGTTTCAGCGCTTGATCTGGTCGGAGAACTGACATGGGATTCAGGCGCGCTTGGGCGCGAGGTTCACAAGCCGATTGGGTTGTGTGTCATGCATTTTTTCAACCACCAGACCCATCACCGGGGACAGGTTCACGCCATGCTGACAGCGGCGGGATATGCGCCTGAGGTTACGGATCTGTTTATCATGCCGGAAGACTGAGATGATTCAGATTGCACCGTCGCGTCGAATACGGCGCACCCCGTTTAGTGCTGGCGTCGAAGCCGCTGGCGTCAAAGCGTATTCTGTCTACAACAGAATGCTGCTGCCGGCGATGTTCCGTTCAACGATTGAGGATTATCACCACCTGAAGACGGCGGTGCAACTTTGGGACGTCTCCTGCGAACGGCAGGTTGAGTTGCGGGGCCCCGACGCGGGAAAATTGATGCAGATGCTGACCCCGCGTGATCTGCGTGGGATGATGCCCGGTCAGTGTTTTTACGTGCCAATCGTAGATGAAACCGGGGGGATGCTAAACGACCCTGTTGCTTTGAAACTGGCAGAAGATCGTTGGTGGATATCGATTGCAGACAGCGATTTGCTATTTTGGGTCAAGGGTTTGGCTTACGGCTTCCGGCTTGATGTTCTGGTTGATGAACCGGATGTTTCGCCGCTTGGCGTGCAGGGGCCGCTCGCAGAGGAGGCCGTCGCACGGGTGTTTGGTGATGCAGTTCGCAACATCAAGTTTTTCAGGTTTGGCTGGTTCGATTTTCAAGGCAAGAGCCTTATTGTGGCTCGGTCAGGATATTCCAAGCAGGGTGGGTTTGAAATCTACGTCGATGGCGGTGCAATCGGGATGCCGCTTTGGGACGCGCTGATGGAAGCCGGGCGCGATCTGGACATCCATGCAGGGTGCCCGAACCTGATCGAGCGCATCGAGGGCGGACTGCTGTCCTATGGGAACGACATGACGCGGGATAACACGCCGCACGAATGTGGGCTTGGGCGCTTTTGTTCAACGCAGACTGCGATTGGTTGTGTGGGGCGGGATGCACTGCTGCGGGTCGCGAAGGAGGGCCCGACGCAACAGATTCGCGCCATTTCCATTGATGGCGATCTGCCGCCCTGTGATCGGCCATGGCCCCTCTACGACGGGAAGAAATTTGTGGGGCAGGTCACCTCAGCTGCGCAATCACCGGACTATGGCACAGGCGTCGCCATAGGCATGGTCCGGATGACCCATTGGGACGCAGATACCCAATTCACCGTTCAAACGCAGGATGGACCGCGCAACGCCCAGGTCCGCGACAAATTCTGGAATTAGACACTGTGACCCTCGCGCGAGGGTGACGCAGCAAATAAGCGGGCCAGACCCGAAAAGGAGAGCAACATGTTCAATGCATTGATCGTTGAAAAGGATGACGAAGGCGTAACCTCTGCTGGCGTACAGCAGATCGACGAAAGCCGCTTGCCCGACGGCGATGTGACGGTCGCGGTTGAATATTCCACCGTCAACTACAAGGACGGGCTTTGTTTGGGCAAGGGAGGTGGACTTGTACGCAACTACCCTCATGTGCCGGGCATTGATTTTGCAGGCACCGTCGAATCGTCGGATGATCCACGCTACGCGCCCGGCGACAAGGTGGTCCTGACAGGTTGGCGCGTTGGTGAGGCGCATTGGGGGGGCTATGCGCAAAAGGCGCGGGTCAAGGCTGACTGGTTGGTTCCGCTGCCAAATGGATTGGATACGCGTCAGGCAATGGCAGTCGGCACGGCTGGCTTTACAGCCATGCTTTCGGTCATGGCGCTGCAGGACCACGGGATAAAGGATGGTCCGGTTCTGGTCACAGGCGCTGCGGGGGGGGTTGGGTCTGTGGCGACCGCCATTCTTGCCAATCTGGGGTATGAGGTCGCTGCCGTTACCGGGCGCCCAGAGACGTCCGACTACCTCAAAGACCTTGGCGCAAATCAGATTGTGGCCCGTGAAGAGCTGAATGAAACAACTAAGCGACCCCTTGAGGCCGAAACCTGGGGCGGCTGCGTTGACGCCGTCGGTGGCGCCATGCTTGCGCGCGTATTGGGGCAGATGAAGTATGGGGCGAGTGTTGCCGCCGTTGGGTTGGCCGGCGGGGCAGGGCTGCCTGCAACTGTTGTCCCCTTCCTTTTGCGCGGCGTAAACCTGCTTGGCATCGATAGTGTAATGCAGCCCTATGAAAATCGGCTGCGGGCGTGGAGCCAGATTGCCACGAATTTGCCGATGGAAAAGCTCGAATCAATGATTCGTCCAGCGGTTTTGAGCGATTTACCGGCACTTGGACGCGAAATTCTGTCAGGGCAGATAAAAGGCCGCATCGTGGTAGATGTTAACAATTGAGACGTCGCAAAGCGTTAGAAATAAAGCCGAACCGTGAAATTTGAGCGACAAATTTCACGGATTGTTCTTGGAAAATGAGACTGGCATTTGACGTCAATGGGGTGTGATTGGTCGTAATTCGCTAGGTGTTCGTGGGCTTCTGGCTTAGGTTCTTGGCACAACAAAAACGACAGGGAACAGAAGAAATGGCTATCAAACCACCACTTTCTGATCTGCCGATTAAGACCGCTGACGCCGGTTTTTATCGGGGGTTCAGTGTCAACGTCACAGTTGTCAGTAAGATAATAATCTCCGCGCTGGTGGCGTGGTGTATCGTATGGCCGACACAGGCCGGTAATGTCCTGGGTGCCTGGAACACGGCAATCCTTGCACAGTTCGCAGCCTGGTACATCTGGGTCGTGACGGCATTTGTTATCGTCTGCATCGGTCTGGCCATCTGGCCAACTGCAGGGCGGATGAATCTGGGGGCGGATGGCGAGAAGCCGGAGTTCTCGAATTTCTCATGGTTCTCGATGATGTTTGGTGCCGGGATTGGTGTCGGCATGCTCACATGGGCCGTGGCTGAGCCTGTCGCCCACTTCAAGAATAACCCGTCAGTTATTCAGGGCATCACAACCGCGCTTGATGCGGACAATGTGCGGACTGCTTATGTCTGGTCATATTTGCATTGGGGCTTTGGTGCCTGGGCCTGTTATGCAATCGCAGGCCTGGCGCTCGCGTTCTTCAGCTACCGTCGTGGGCTTCCGCTGACGATCCGCTCCTCGCTGACACCGCTCTTTGGTAAATCACTGTCGGGTCCACTTGGCCACCTGATTGACATCGTTGCCGTTGTGGCAACCATTCTTGGCGTCGCGCAGACCCTTGGCTTTGGTGTGGATCAGTTTGTTGCGGGTCTGACACGGATTGGCATTGGCGGTCTTGTTCATGCAGAGGGTGCGCTGAACGCGGCTGGTGACAGCATTGCCGGCACCGTGAATACGCTGGGTATCATCGTGGCTTTGGTGTTTATCATGGGTGCCTCGACACTTTCGGCGCTGTCCGGGGTTGGCAAGGGGATCAAGTGGCTGTCAAACATCAATATGGTGTTGTCGATCATCCTCTTGAGCTTCTTCATCATCTTTGGTGCGACATTCTTTGGTGCCTCTGCATTCTTTATCGGCATCTGGGATTACATTGTTGCGCTGCCTTGGTTGAGCGTGAACGTCTATTCATCTGATGGTGTCGAAGGTTCCGAAGCCTTCCTGCTGACACAGTGGCAGGGCTGGTGGCCCGTATTCTACTGGGCTTGGTGGATCGCGTTTGCACCTTTCGTCGGATTGTTCCTTGCGCGTATTTCACGCGGTCGGACGATCCGTGAATTTGTCCTGGGTGCAATGATCGTGCCAGCGCTGATGTGCTTTGTCTGGTTTGCATGGGCCGGTGGCACAGCCATCGACCTTGAGCTGAACGGTGAGGCCAACGGCCTGATCCTGAACGCTGCAAACGGTGACAAGATCTTCGCAATGACAGAGTTCATGCTTTCCCCGATCAGCCAGGCACTGTCTTGGGCAATGGCGGTCATGATCGTTGTCTTGTTGATGACTTTCCTTGTGACCTCAGCTGACTCTGCGGTTCTGATTGTAAACACGATCAATGCTGCAGGTGACGAAGGACCAAAGGCACGTCCGCACATCGTCTTCTGGGGGGCTGCACTGGCCCTCGTAGTTGGTGGATTGCTGCTGTCGGGTGGGACCGGTGCTATCCAGACCGCGATGGTGATCGGTGCATTGCCGTTCTCCGTTGTCATGGCGCTCATGTGCGTTGCCCTGATCAAGGCAATCTACAACGATGGCCGCCGCGAGGCTGCCGGAGTTGAGGCCGTGACCGTTGATCCGGTTGTGACACCAGCCGAGTAATCGTCACCAGACAACCAATCAAGGCCCCGGTGCTTGCGCATCGGGGCCTTTTTCGTTGCGACAAGGCATGACACTTGAACGCAGATAGGCCCGGTGCAAAAGTCTGTGTGGAAGGAGTAAACATGCAGTACAATTGCCAAATTGAAATTAATCACGCGCGCGACAGGGTGACGGCGCTCTTTGACGATCCGATACATCTTCCGAAATGGCAGGAGGGTCTGCAAAGCTTTGAGTTGATCAGTGGCATCCAGGGGGCCGTGGGTTCAAAATCCCGCATCCGCTTCAAAATGGGCAAACGTGAGATCGAAATGATCGAGACGTTAGAGGTCTACAATCTGCCAGAAGAATTCACTGCCACATACGAAGCCGATAAAGTATTCAATCGCAACGTCAACCGGTTCATCGAAGAGGGCAATCGTACAATCTGGCGGATGGAGTGCGAGTTTCAGTGCACTGGCGTCCTGAGGATACTTGCTGCTCTGTTTCCCGGCATGTTTCGCAGGCAGACCCAAAAGATGATGAGAGCGTTCAAGGCATTTGCCGAGTCTCAGCCCGCTTGACGTTCTGAATGACAGGCTAGGTTGTGCCTTGGTAATTTGTTGAGGCGTAATGACTGATAATTCTCCTATTCTCTTATGGTTCCGCCGGGACCTGCGACTGGCTGACCACGCTGCACTGGATGCGGCAAGCAAGTCGGGCCGCCCAGTCATTCCCATATTTTTGTGCGACGAGGTCGTAAAGGGCCAGGGCGCGGCACCGCGTTTTCGGTTGGGGCTGTCTGTCACGGCACATGGGCAGGCATTGGAAGGGCTGGGGTCACAGCTGATATTGCGTAAAGGATCAGCGCTTGATTGCTTGCGCGAGCTCGTCCGTGAAACGGGTGCGACTGCAGTCTGGTGGTCGCGCCTGTATGATCCGATCGCGAAGAAACGCGATGTGGCCGTCAAGGCGGCCCTAAAAGGCGATGGTGTTGATGCTCAGAGTTTTGCGGGCCATCTGCTGTTTGAACCGTGGACCGTGGAAACAAAGACTGGCGGGTTCTACAAGGTGTTTACGCCGATGTGGAAGACGGTACGGCAGTACGAATTGCCAAGCGCGTATCCGGCGCCGCACCAGTTGAGAGGGCCGGAAAATTGGCCAGTATCAGATGATATCGCCTCATGGCACCTCGCCAGGGATATGAGGCGGGGCGCTGCAATCCTGGCTGAACATTGCTGTGTTGGCGAACAGAAGGCGCAGGCGCGGTTGAATGACTTCATCGCGCAGCGTGTCGCACAGTATAAGGACAAACGTAACTTCCCGGCTGTCGATGGCACGTCCGGTCTGTCTGAGAACCTGACATACGGCGAAATTTCGCCGCGGCAGTGCTGGCACGCGGGCTGGCAGGCATTGCATCAGGGTGATGCACAAGCTGAAGTTTTCTTAAAGGAACTCGTCTGGCGCGAATTTGCCTACCATCTGGTCCACCACACTCCGCAGATCACGACGGAGAACTGGAAACCGGACTGGGATGCCTTCCCCTGGAATACTGACCCTGAGAGGGCAGAGGTGCGTGCATGGACGCAGGGGCGTACAGGAATCCCCTTTGTCGATGCAGCGATGCGCCAAATGTACGTTACGGGCGTCATGCACAATCGTGCGCGCATGATTGTTGCCAGCTACCTGACCAAGCACCTGATGACCCATTGGCGTATTGGTGCCGCTTGGTTCGCGGATTGCCTGACGGACTGGGACCCGGCAAGCAATGCGATGGGCTGGCAGTGGGTCGCCGGGTCTGGACCGGATTCGGCGCCCTATTTTCGGGTGTTCAATCCGGTTGTCCAACAAGGCAAGTTTGACCCAAAGGATCGTTACATCCGAAGGTGGATCGCAGAAGGTTATCCAAATCCCACCGCAACCGCCATTTCGTATTTTAATGCCGTGCCCAAAGCATGGGGACTTAGCCCGGATGCGCCATATCCGGAGCCTATCGTCAATACAGATGAAGGTCGCAAACGTGCGCTTGCCGCATACGAAACACGCAGCTTTTAGCTTGCCGAGGCTTGTGGTGCCATGTCCTTCATAAAGACCCAGCCACGGACCCGATCCGTGCCAAAGCTGATTGAGCACATGTCAACTTCAACAGCGCAGGCATTGATTGCACCGCCATTGCCGGGTGACAGTCTGGAAATGCGGTCTTGACCGTCCGGCCCGCTGAAAACGCTGATCGGTAGTGGGGATGTGTTCACATAAGGCACGTTGGCCTGATAGCGCTGCGCCCAGTTCAGATCCAAGGCAGGACCGGTCGCGATGGCCTGAGGCAACATCTCAGGGGTTACGCCAAATACCGAGGACGGTGGGGCAACGGTCGGTGCGGCCGCAACCGCAGCCGGGCCATCAACGGGCGTTACTGCAACGCCATCACAAGCGGCAAGTGCCATCGCGGCCAGCGCTGAGAATAGAAGTCCTTTGTGCGTCATCACGCGTCCCCCAAATGGATTTGCGTCTCTACATCACGGTCAGTGGCAAAAATCTAGTGTTCGGATGACGTTGCGAAACTAAACTCATCTGGAACCGTGACTTTGGCGTAACAAAGAATAATGTTAATATCTGGTGCGGGCTTGACCCGATGGGACGCCAAACGGGAATACGGGAACGACAATGATCTTTACATCGACCGAAGGGCAGCGGGACCTGCCGCGTTATTTTGTGCCTGTATTCAATCGCATTTCGGGTCTCAAACGTGGCCGTCTGGATATCAAATTGCCCGATCAACGGATCTTTCGTGTTGAGGGTCATGAGCCCGGGTTCGTTGCCGAGATTGAGGTTCATAACGCTGATTTGTTTGCCCGAACGATCCGTGAAGGCGATCTTGGATTTTCAGATGCCTATCTTGATGGCTGGTGGAGCACACCTGACCTGATGGCCTTTATGGACCTTGTGCATGATGAGGCAGAAGACATGTACGATGGTTTTCCCGGTCAGGGATTTGTGCGCATTTGGGAAAAGCTGCGGTTCTGGTGGCAAGGCAATTCAAAGCGTCAGGCAAAGAAAAACATCAGCTATCATTATGATTTGGGTAATGATTTCTATGGCCTCTGGCTTGATGACACGATGACCTATTCTTCGGCCAAGTTTGAAACCGGGCAG
The DNA here is from genome assembly GCA_947502145.1 of uncultured Paracoccaceae bacterium. GTDB lineage: Bacteria > Pseudomonadota > Alphaproteobacteria > Rhodobacterales > Rhodobacteraceae > CANMYO01. Next base: position 570,759 of record CANMYO010000002.1, read on the forward strand.
GAAAGCCTTGAGAACGCGCAATTGCAGAAATACGCAAGCATGGTGGATCAGATGGGCGCGAAGCCCGGTGATCACGTACTTGAAATCGGCTGTGGCTGGGGTGGCTTTGCCGAATATGCAGCGAAGGAACGTGGCCTGAAGGTAACGGGCCTGACCATTAGCAAGGAACAGTATAAATACGCTGTGGAACGTATTGAAAAAGCGGGATTATCAAACCTCGTTGAGTTCAAGTTGCAAGACTACCGCGATGAGACGGGCACATACGACGGCATCGCGAGCATCGAGATGTTCGAGGCCGTCGGCGAACAATACTGGCCGGTGTATTTTGATACGGTCCATGACAGGCTGAAGCCTGGCAAGAACGCGACATTACAGATCATTACGGTCGCGGATCATCGTTGGGACGTGTACAAGCGCGGGCCTGATTTCATTCAAAAATACATCTTTCCAGGTGGGATGCTGCCAAGCCCGAGCAAACTGAGAGAAGCGGTCGAGGTCGCGGGCCTGAAGGTCGCCAAATCTATCGAATTTGGCCAAAGTTATGACCAAACCTTGCGGCGTTGGTATGAGGTTTTCAATGCAAGGTGGGATAAAGTTGCAGCATTGGGTTTTGACGACCGTTTTCGAAAAATGTGGAACTTTTACCTCACCTCTTGCGCGGCAACCTTTCATAGCGGAAACTGCGACGTAACGCAGATCACCGTGACCCGAGCCCAATAAAACGAGGATTTCGGCACGGTTTTGCCTAAGGAGCAGACCTATGCCGACAGCCGGACGCCTGACAGCCGCCTTGGCCCTAGCCGTATTGGGGGCCTATCTTGCCTATCTCACCTCGCCCTTGTTCAAAGAGGGATCCTTGCCCAGTTACTGGTGGCCGCTTTGTATTCTCTGCGGTGTTTGGGCAGGCTGGGTCGTGATGGGAAAACGTGCCGGACGTGGCTATTCAGCGGCGGTTGGCAATGGTTTTACCGGTATGGCGGCGATGGTCTTTTGGATCCTTTTCTTGTTGTCGGGCGTCGATATGCTGCGCAAATCAATGCGGCGCAGCTATGATGGACCGGTCGAAGCCGTGATCGACGTATTTCAAATTACTGTCGAAAACGCCCAAACATTCGCGACCCAACCCGTGATTGTCGCCCTGATCGTTGGGGCGATTGGTGCGGCCTTCTTTTCGGAATTCTACGCCAAACGGTTCCCCTAGGTCATGAATCTCTTTCTCTACGGGACATTGTTGTCGCGCCCTTTGCTGCGCGCGGTTGGTGGTGCAGCGTTCTCGACTGAGGAGGCGACGCTTGCCGATCACGCTGTGTTTGGTGTGGCTGGGGACATTGTGCCAATGCTGGTTGAAGCGCCAGGTCGCATGGCCCGCGGTATCCTTTTGCGCGACGTGGATGCAGAGGCGATGGCACGGTTTGACCTGTACGAGGGGGCCTGGGGCTACGTCCTACGCGATGTAATGGTGCGCGTCGCCGGACAGGACGTTCCGTCAAGGGTCTATGTCGCGGGCGAGGGGCGCGCGCATGACGACGCGGATTGGTCGCTGTCGAAATGGGAGCAGACCCACGGCCCGGCAGCCGCGCTTGCGGCTGAAGAGATCTATGCGCTTGACCCGCGCCCGGACCCAGCGACATTGCGCAACCGATGGAACATGACACAGGGCAGGGCATGGGCGCGACACCGGGCGCAGGGGCGTCACGACATACCTGCACATGTGCGTTACCAACCAAGACCTGGGGATGTTGAGATCAAGCCACGAAAGCCGATGCGCGGTGAATTCTTTGGGCTTCAGGCGGTTGACGCATGTCACAATCGTTTTGATGGGCAGCCAAGCGGCCCCTTACCGCGCGAGGTTTTCATTGGAATTGATGCGGCAATCGTGCTGCCATATGATCCTGAAACCGACCGCGTTTTGCTTGTTGAACAAATGCGTATGGGCCCCGCTGTTCTGGGGGAACCCAACCCTTGGGTTCTCGAGCCGGTTGCCGGCATGGTGGATGCCCGCGAAACGCCGGAAAGCGCCGCCCTGCGCGAGGTGGCCGAAGAGGCGGGGCTGCACGATATTGAGCTGCGCCACATCGCGTCCTTTTACCCAAGTCCCGGATCGTCAACCGATTATTTTTATACCTATCTGGGTCTATGTAGCCTGCCCGACGGTGTGACCTATACTGGGGGTTTGGAAAGCGAAGCTGAAGATTTGCGTCTGCATCCGATGACTTTTGATCGGGCGATGACACTGGCCGCATCTGGCGAAGTTTCGGCAGGACCGCTATTGCTGATGCTGTACTGGTTGGCGGGCCAACGTGCATCCCTGCGCGGTGCAGCGGGTTGAGTTCGGGCAAGCGCGCCCATAGACATATGACAACACGACAAAAAGGGATGCGCGATGCACATCAAATCTGATCTTGCTGATGCTGTCGGCAATACACCCCTTATCAAGCTGCGGGCAGCCTCTGAGGCGACGGGATGCACGATCCTCGGGAAAGCGGAGTTTCTGAACCCGGGGCAATCTGTGAAGGACCGCGCGGCCCTGTTCATGATCAAAGATGCGATCAACAGCGGCGCTTTGCGTCCGGGCGGAACAATAGTCGAAGGCACGGCAGGAAACACAGGCATCGGTCTGGCGCTGGTTGGTGCCTCGATGGGATTTAGGACTGTCATCGTCATTCCAGAGACCCAATCCGAAGAAAAGAAAGACATGTTGCGTGTTGCGGGTGCCGAACTGATTCAGGTGCCTGCAGTTCCTTATCGCAACCCCAACAACTATGTGCATTACTCTCGCCGTCTGGCTGAGCGGCTTGCACAAAGCGAACCCAACGGTGCTGTTTGGGCAAATCAGTTTGACAACACGGCCAATCGGCGCGCGCATATCGAGGGCACAGGTCCAGAAATCTGGGAACAGACTGCGGGCCGCGTGAATGGGTTTATTTGCTCTGCCGGGTCGGGTGGCACCATGGCAGGTGTCGGAATGGCGCTGCAACCGCGCGGGGTAAAGGTTGGTCTGGCGGATCCGGGCGGCTCTGCGCTGCACGGCTATTACGCAGACGGCACACTGAAGGCGGAAGGCGGATCAATCACCGAAGGCATCGGGCAGGGGCGTATCACCGCCAATCTTGAGGGCTTCACCCCTGACTTCAGCTATCGGATTCCTGATGAGGAGGCCTTGCCGATCATCTTTGATCTTCTACGCGACGAAGGGCTTTGCATGGGTGGCTCAACAGGGATCAATATTGCAGGCGCGATACGGCTGGCCAAGGATATGGGACCTGGAAATACCATCGTGACGATTCTGTGTGACTACGGCACGCGGTATCAATCCAAGGTTTTCAATCCCAGTTTCCTCAAGGAAAAAGGGCTTCCTGTTCCTGATTGGCTTGATCGCGAACCTGCGGACATACCGACCGTGTTTGAGGACGTTTAGCCCTGCGGTGTTGGCGTTCACTCTGGCTCGTCGCGGCTGCGGCGCTGCTGTATGCAACTGCGGCCTTGGCGCAGGTTGACGACAGCCAGTCGAATTCTCCTGCACGGGACACCATCGCGGAATCCTTGCCCGATTTTGAGGCTTGGGAACAAATGGCCGTTCATGCCGAAACGATTACGGAAAAGGGCGTTGCGAGCCTTTTCGGGCTGAACCGGCTGCGTGAAGAGCTTTTTGAGTGGCGCGAGACCTTTTCCGCTTTGCTGTCAGCGAACGCCGGACGGATCGAAACGCTTGATAACCAGATAGCGGCCCTAGGTCCGATACCTGAGGATGGCGAGGAGGCCGCAGAGATCACCGCACGCCGCGACGTGCTGATGGCAAGCCGCCAGCGGCTTGCCACACCTGATGCACTTGTTGCAGAGGCGCATGCGCGCGCGACAGGTCTTCTGGGTGAAGTGGACGCGCAGATCAGGGCAAAGAGCAATAGACGCCTTCAGGAACGCGGCAGATCACCGCTGAACCCCATCTATTGGGCTGATGCGATTTCTGAGCTTGGCAGCAGCATCGAACATATCACCGCCGACGCTGCAGCAGAGATCGTGGTGGACGCCGAGAGCGGTGCTCTTTTGCACGACATTCCCGGCGCGCTATTCTATTTCGGTGTCGCGGCTGTCCTTCTGCTGCGGGGCAGGATCTGGGCAGCGCAGCTGCAGGCTCATGCGCTCGATCGGACAGCGCGTGGCCGGGCGATTGTGTCGTTTGTACTTTCGTTGGGGCAAATCATCCTGCCTTTGGTGGGACTTTACGCGCTGATTGCCGGTCTGCAGTTGCTCGATATCTGGGCCAGCCGTGCTGACCCGTTACTAAGCGCCATTCGGATCGCCGGCACGGTCGTGATCGTCGCGCGGTGGCTGAATACAAAGCTTTTTCCACCCGGAGATGGCTATGGGCCGCTAAGCTATGCCCATGATGTGCGCGGCAAAATTCGCCGCAGTGGCATTCTGTTAAGCGTGGCGATCGCGGCGCTGGTATTGATCGAAGCTCTGCTCGCACTACGCGAAACTTCCTCGATCTCCGTGGCAGTAATCATGTTCCCGATGAATGTCCTTGCGGCCTGGGCCCTGTATCGTCTGGGTAACTTGTTGCGGCAGCCGCCGGTCGTGCAGCCAGGCTATACGGGCAGCGGTGGCACAGTACGTCGATTGGTTGGTCAGTTGACCATGTTTACGGCCGTTCTCACGCCGTTGCTTGCGGCCACGGGCTATGATGCGGCCTCGGATGCCTTGTTCACACCGGTCGTTTGGACGCTGGTGCTGTTCGGTGTCGCGCTGGTGCTGATGCGCCTGGTAAATGACATCTACGCCCCCAAGACATCTGATACCGAAGACGATACCGGTTCGCTTGTTCCTGTGCTTGTCGGCTTCTTTCTGTTCATCGCGTCGCTGCCCATCCTTGCGATTGCCTGGGGGGCAAGCCGCAGTGATCTGCGCGAGTTCTGGTCGCGGATAAGCGAAGGATTTGCTGTGGGTGAAACACGTATATCGCCCACAGATTTCTTTACATTCCTCCTCGTGTTTGTCGTCGGCTACCTCGTGACGCAGTTTGTCAAAACGACACTCCGGTCGTCAGTCATGCCACGCACCCGGCTTGATCTTGGCGGGCAGAATGCGGTTGTCGCAGGTGTCGGATATGTTGGCATATTCGTATCGGCAATGATCGCGATCACATCGGCTGGAATAGACCTAACAAGCCTGGCATTTGTCGCAGGTGCGCTGTCGCTTGGCATTGGTTTCGGTCTGCAAAACATCGTGCAGAACTTTGTTTCGGGCATCATCCTATTGATCGAGCGCCCGATCGGAGAGGGCGACATGATCGAGGTTAACGGCCAGGTCGGCTTTGTCAAAACCATATCGGTTCGTTCAACCCGGATCGAAACCTTTGATCGCACCGATGTCATCATTCCGAACGCTGATCTGGTCAGTGGGCAAGTCACCAACTGGACAAGGGGGAACCTTGCCGGCCGCCTGATCCTGTCAATTGGTGTCGCCTATGGCTCCGACGTTGAGGCGGTCAAAGAGATCCTGCTTGATGTCGCGGAAAAACATCCGATGGTGCTGCTTGATCCACCGCCGCAGGTGTTTTTCATGAACTTCGGCGCGAGCAGTCTCGACTTTGAAATCCGTGTGATCCTGCGGGACGTCAATTGGAAGATCGTGACACTGTCTGAAATGAACTTTGAAATTGACGCACGTTTTAAGGAAGCTGGGATTGAGGTCCCATTCCCACAGCAGGATGTCTGGCTTCGCAACGCCGATGGTGAGGCAACAGAGGAGGCAAAGGAATAGATGACCGAATTACTGTTTCGCGAAGATGCTTATCTCCGTGATGCCTCTGCACAGGTCCGGGCCATCACCTCGGAAGGGGGAATCATTCTGGACCGCAGTGTTTTTTACCCCACGTCCGGTGGACAGCCGGGCGATGCAGGCACTTTGGAATGGAGTGGTGGCGGCATTGAAATTGCAACGGCCGTCAAGGGGCAGGGCGATGATGTCGTGTTGATCCCGGCAGAGCCCGCGGCTCTGCCCACTGTTGGTGCGCGTGTGCAGCAAGGCATAGCGTGGGAACGGCGTCACCGGTTGATGCGTATGCATACCGCATTGCATCTTTTGTCGGTGGTGATTCCGCTGCCCGTCACGGGTGGGTCAATTGGTGCAGACAAAAGCCGCCTGGACTTTGATATGGAAACCGCGCCCGCGGACAAGGAAGCACTAAACGAAACGCTCAACAGGTTGATTGCCTGTCACTTTGCCGTGTCTGACGAATGGATTACGGACGCCGAACTTGATGCTAAGCCCGCGTTGGTCAAAACCATGTCGGTACAACCGCCGCGCGGCTCTGGTCGGATTAGATTGGTGCGGATCGGGGTTGGCGAAAATACTGCAGATTTGCAGCCCTGTGGCGGCACACATGTTGCCAATACCGACGAAATTGGCCGCGTGCGGATAGGCAAGATCGAAAAGAAGGGTCGTCAAAACCGCCGAGTCTATCTTCATCTTGAAGACAGCTGACGAATGGGGAAGAGGTGCGCAGCGACCGCTAGTTGCGGCGTTGGTCAAACAGGTCGCGCTCTGCTGATTCCGTCAGTTGCTGCTCTGATTCAGGTAGACCCTCGCGGGACAGCAAGATCGCCAGCGGACGTAACGTTGGAACATGGCTGCAAACGACCAGCAGCATCACCATGATCGGGACTGACAGGAACATCCCCGGAATACCCCAAACGGCGCCCCAGAACGCCAGTGAAATGATGATGCCAAATGAAGACAACCGCAATGCGCGCCCCATCAACATCGGGTCGATCACTGAGCCGGCTATGAATTGAATGATACCAGCCAATGTGAAAACGATGGCCGTCATTGTCGGATCACCAAACTGCACATGCATGGCGAGGGCTACCAACGCAGTTGCAACGATTGAACCGATGTTGGGAATATAGTTCAGGACAAATGTCACAACCCCGATTGGCACCGCGACATCAAGACCAAAGGAACTGGCGACGAGGAAGACCAGACCGCCTGTGATGGCGCTGATGAATGTTTTGACCAACAGGTAATAGTTTACCCGATGAATAATCGAGGCAATGATTTTGCCAACGCGCTCTGCGCGTACCGGATCACCAACAAAGTTGTGCAGTTTTGTGGAAAACCAAATCCGCTCCGCAAAAAGAAAACCCACAAACAGGATGACCAATACGGTTCCCTGCATCAGATTGCTGGCGTTGCCCGCGGCCGAGCGCAGGTAGCTTGAAAAGTCAACGGCCTGCACAGAATTCAGCACGGCAAGCTGGGTGTCTGCACCGAGCCAGGCAAACAGCGACGCGACGGCCTCAGGCACCCGTTCCGCATAGCCCAGCGTCGTCACTAGTACCGTATTGACCTGGGACAGCAGGAAGGAAGTCAGCGTTAACAGGGCACCGGCGATCAAGAACACGGCGGCAATACTCGCAATCCAGTTCGGTATGCGGAAGGGGCCGACCCTTTGACGGGCAATGAAGTTGATGACGTCGGATGTCAGCGAAAACAGAATGATTGCTGTCGCAAGAGAAATCAGCAGGAACCGCGCCTGAACCAGCAGGAATAGAACCACGGCAAATGCGATAACCAGGACCGCGCCCGCCTGTAGCCGCGCCAACTCAAATCGCGCGTCATGTTGCGGGGTTTTGGGAACTTCGTGTTTCATCAGACACCGGAGACAGGACCCAACCGTTATGGGGCTGTTTTGTTAAGGATTCAATGCGAATGGCTGTGAACAGTCTGTGACCCCTTGCACTGGCCAAACCAACTGGCTAAAGACCGCCCAACGGAGCGGTGGCCGAGTGGTCGAAGGCGCACGCCTGGAAAGTGTGTAGGCGGGAGACCGTCTCCAGGGTTCGAATCCCTGTCGCTCCGCCAGACCCCAGTCTTTCAGCCGCAATCTGCGATGCCTTGGCGATGGTCTTGCCAGGTGGATTCTTTGGCTGGTCGCTGGGTTGCATCTAACACTTCATCTGGTTCGTTTGCTCCGATTTTGCGTTGGAGTCATGCGTATTTCCACCGGACCGTTGCCACATGCGTTGTTGCCACTTGTCCGCCGCAATGTGCATGGTTTGTTTCCAATCGACTTTTCCGAAATCTGAGGGGCAAAAACAACAAAACGCTCTAGACGACCCGGATTCACGTTGCTATAGACCCCGCAGTGTTCCGACGTAGCTCAGCGGTAGAGCAGTTGACTGTTAATCAATTGGTCGTAGGTTCGATCCCTACCGTCGGAGCCAATTTTTCAAAAAAAATTCAGCTACTTGTGACCGTTTCCGGACTGATCGCCTGACGTCTGGCGCACTGTCCGACGTCAGACGGGCGGTCTTGCTGTTGGATCAACCCATTCGGCATGCAGGCAATCAGTTGGTTGAAGAAGTCTGCCCGCTCGCCGGCGTCGACAGTCGCAGGGTAGGCGGCGCGACCTATCCCGCAGGACGATCAAGACCAAGATCGGATAGGTTTTTGGATTGTGGCGCTCCCCCATTGAGAAGGTTCACGTCTGTGGTTAGGGATGACGCAAAAGGAGTATCTGCGACGAATTGTGCCATGGGACCATCGCCCGGCAGTGCTTACACGGGACGGCGCATTTGCAGTGCTCTCGCCAAATGGCGATTGGTTAAGTGTTGACTTCGACGACGTGGTGGACACAGGCGCAGCGCTGCAGGAATACTTTTGGCGCGACCGTTTCGAAACATACTTTGGCCCGCGCGACCTTTCCAAGCTGCCGATATCAAGCCCTGACGCACCACCTGAATCGGAATAGAGCGTCCGCGCCTGCGCTGCTAACGCCTGCAGCTCTTTGAACGCACTTCAGACCGTATGCATTCAATGATCTCGCCTGTGCACAGGCACCCAATCTGGCGGTGCTGAAAACGGCCGAGACCCATTTCGCACATTGGTCCTTACACAGAAGTTGCGGCCCGACATTAACCACCGGACATCGCCGAAAATGACGTTTTATCCTTCATTCACAAGGCAGACTGAGCGGAACTGACCAACATTGACATAGACCTGCATTGCACGACCGTTGAAAGCGGGTGTCTTGATGATCTGTGAACCGCCTGTTCCCACACCATGGCACTTATGGTTGGCATCTCGGCGGTGGCCGTCATCTTTCATTTTGGGTTCATGCATCGGATGTTGAAACTGCTGCCAAAGAATGTTGGGCTTGATCAACTGCGCGTCGGTTCGATCCAAGTTTCAAGTCCAACTACTTATATGCAGTTGAAAACGCAGATCTATTTGCGAGTGAACTGCGCATTTTCGTGCAGTTCGCCAAGTGGGCGTACGAGGTGACGACCTGTGAGGTCTATGAGATGCGCAAAGACATTGCGGGCCGCAGCCGCGCGTAAGTTTGGCGAAACGTCAATGTAGATCTCCGCGGTCAGTTCATCAATCGTTTTGGGCTGACTGTGAAGCGCTGTCATGATCATGTCGCTGCGCATTTGTCTGTGGGATATTAGCCATTTGAGACGGTCCGTGGGGTCGCCAATAAGTTCACCATGACCCGCGTGTAAGACACGGGCGTTCCGCGCCAAGAGGCGTTCGCAAGATGCCATGAAGTCGGTGAGGTCACCGTCCGGAGGAGAAACAAGCGAACTTGCCCAGCCCATCACCAGATCACCGGTAAAAACAATATCATCCCAGGCAAGGCAGATGTGGTTCCCCATATGGCCGGGGGTGTGGATCACTTCGAACTGCCACCCATCGCCCTCAATCAACGTGCCATCCGGAACGCAGACGTCAGGAGCGAAATCTGTGTCGACACCTTCACCGCCACCTGCAAAACCACGTGCCGCCAGATCTTTCATGACGCTGCTGCGCCCTGCTTCGCTTTTGCCAAAAGCCACAACCGGCGCGTTAAGATCTGCCCCGATCTGTGGTGCAAGCGGCGCGTGATCAAGGTGACTGTGAGTGACGATGACATGGCTCACTGGTCGGCCAGCAATCGCCCGTTGCAGCGCGTCGCGGTGCTCTGTCAGAACGGGGCCGGGGTCGATGATCGCCAATGTTTCCTTGCCTACGATGTAACTGTTTGTACCCGAATATGTCATCGGTGAGGGATTTGGCGCACGGACTCGAAGCAGTCCGTCGTGAAGCTGGATCGCTTCGCCATGTTCGTTGGTCATATTCGCTTTCCCCGGATGACGCTGCCCGATATTGTCAGGTCTATGGTCTTTAGTTGGCTCAAACAATACATGCCGCGCGGCCTTTATGGCCGGGCCCTGCTGATCCTGATCCTACCTGTTCTGACGCTTCAGTTGCTGGTCTCCGTCGTGTTTATTCAACGACATTTTGAGGGCGTCACCAGACAGATGACACAGGCGGTCACGATTGATCTCGCCTTTGTCGAAATGACCGCCAACACGGCCCCAAACCCGCGATCCGCGGTGGCTGCTGTCGCGATGCCGTTGGGGATGGATGTTGTCTGGCCCGACGCAATTCCCGCGATTGGTGCGGATCAGCCCTGGACAGACTTCACCGGGTCAAATGTCCGCCGTTACCTGCGCCAGTACATGGATTCGATTTCCGAGGTCTCCCTCGCTGACCGCCGGCGCGTCACAGTTTGGTTTGAAACGGTAAACGGGCCCATGCAGGTCAGCTTTGATCGGAAAAGGGTGTCTGCGTCCAATCCCCACCAACTTTTGGTGATCATGGTGGTACTTGGCGCGGTCATGACAACAATTGCCTATTTTTTCTTGCGTAATCAATTGCGTCCTATCAAGCGGATGGCCGCCGCCGCAGCCGCATATGGGAAGGGGCGGGTGACCGATTACAGCCCGTCCGGCGCTGTCGAAGTCAGAGCCGCCGGGATGGCCTTTCTTGATATGCGAAACCGGCTGGAGCGGCAGAGCCAATCGCGCACCATGATGTTGTCTGGAGTCAGCCACGATCTGCGCACGCCGCTAACGCGATTGCGACTGGGGCTTTCGATGCTTGATGAAAATGAGGCGGCCCCACTGATCGCCGATGTTGACGAAATGCAGCATCTGCTGGACGCTTTCCTTGATTTTGCACGGGACGATGCGGGCGATGATCTTGTGCCGACGGTACCACGTGAAATTGTGGAAACACTGGTCAGTGATGCCAAACGTATGCAACAGAAGATCACGTTCTCCGACATGACCGGCCCACAGGATCCAGTGCCAATGCGCGCGCTCGCCGTGCGGAGGGCGCTTGTCAATCTTTTGGGGAATGCATTGCGATACGGGACGCAGGCACAAATCAGTCTGCAGGTAACGGACAGGGTAGTCAGATTTGTGGTCGAAGATGACGGGCCGGGCATCCCGGCGCATCGCCGTGATGAAGCGTTGCGCCCCTTCACCCGTCTCGACAAGTCCCGCAATCAGAACAGGGGGTCGGGTGTCGGATTGGGTCTGGCGATCGTGTCCGACATTGCCAGAAGCCATGGCGGCCTGCTGCGTTTGGCAGACAGCGAAACTTTGGGTGGCCTGCGCGCTGAGCTTGTCTTGCCAATATGATGGAAGGATTGATTGGCGGAGAGACAGGGATTCGAACCCTGGGTAGGCTTGCACCCACAACGGTTTTCGAGACCGCCCCGTTCGACCACTCCGGCACCTCTCCGCGAAGGATCACGGGCGCGTTTAATCGGGTGAGGCGGGCGCTGCAAGCCCTGCATCTTCAAAATGCTGACAATCGCGTGGGTTCCCTTGGAAAACACATTTGGCGGGCTTATCACTAAACTAGGCCAGAAAAAGGACTGACAATGTTGAACCGTATGATACTCGCCCCGATTGTGATTGCTGTCGCGGCAACCGCGAGCCAGGCGCAGCAGGCAGATCAGTCACAGGAATTGTTTGAAGTTCTTGAGCTACCGCAGATGATCCAGATCATGCGGGAGGAAGGCCTTGGTTATGGCGAAGAAATTGGTCTGGACCTTTTTGCCGAGCGGATTTCGCCAAAGTGGGAAGACGCAGTGTCGCAAATCTATGATGCTGACCGCATGCAAGCTGAAGTCTTTGCGCAGTTCAGGGCCTCGCTCGAAGGTGATGATATAGACTCGATGTTGGCCTTTTTTACGACAGAGCCCGGCCGCACGATCATCAGTCTCGAAGTGTCAGCCCGACGGGCTTTGCTGGATGAAGCCGTCGAGGAAGCCAGCAAGGAAGCATCAGCAATCGCAATCGAGGATGAAACAGAGCGATATGTTCAGGTCAAAACCTTTGTCGAGGCAAATGATCTGGTCGAGACCAATGTCGTTGGGGCAATGAATTCAAACTATGCTTTTTACATGGGTCTGGTTGATGGCGGCGCAATGCCCCAAGACCTTACCGAAGAGCAGGTCCTGATTGATGTATGGTCACAAGAGCCCGAGATTCGGGTGAATACGACTGAATGGGTCTATTCTTTCTTGATGATGGCCTACCAGCCGTTGTCAGACGAGGATTTGGAGGCTTACATCGCGTTTTCCAAGACGGAGGCAGGTCAGGACCTGAACGATGCAATGTTCGAGGCGTTTGACGGTGTTTTCGAGAATATCAGTCGGGCGCTTGGGCTTGCCTCTGCCGAGTTCATGACCCAACAGGATATCTAGCGGCCATAGACCATAAGGGCCAGAACCAGCGCACCGGGATTGGATTGGTATAGTCCAAAGTCCCGTTGCATCTGCAACACCCGGGCGGCCCGATCCGCATCAGGAATCCCGGCGGTGTCCATCGCGCCTGTGAGCACCGGTCCACCGCCATTGACAATATCTTGCAAAATCGCGCCATGATTGGATTTCACGATGACCTCAACCGCACCGCGACGCTGATTGTCCGCGGGCCTTTCTTGGGCAATCCCCGGACCGCCAATCGGTGCCGTAAACGGACTTCTGATGTGATCGGGGTTGGATGTACAGGCCGCCAGAAAGCTGCAGATTATGATTGCGATGCGCATTAGAATTAGGCCTCAGAGGGGTTGACTTGAAATCGACATGGCCACATAAGCCGCCATCCGGACAAGCTGTTTGACCGGGACTATGCTGAATTACGCCTAAGGGCGCGCTGTTACCAGGTATCCAACGCCGGACATCCCGGGGCCTGTGCGACGCGAAAGACAAAGGAAGACAACGATGTTTGCGGTTCTCAAGACCGGCGGCAAGCAGTACAAAGTCGCCTCTGGCGATGTGCTGCGTGTGGAAAAACTGGCTGCCGAAGCCGGTGATGAAATCCAATTCAATGAAATTCTGATGGTTGGCGATACCGTTGGCACGCCTACCGTTGACGGTGCTGGCGTGCAGGCGACCGTTATTGACCAGATCAAAGGCCCCAAGACGATCAATTTCGTCAAGCGACGCCGCAAGCACGGATCGCAGCGCAAGAAGGGCCATCGTCAGCAACTGACACTGGTTCGCATCGGGGACATCCTCGAAAAAGGCGCCGACAAATCCGGCGTCAAGGCTGCAGTTTCCGGCAAAGGCTTGGCGGTATCCGCAGCTGCCGTTGCCGTTGCAACGGCACCAAAGGCGAAAACAGCACCTAAAAAGGAAGCCGCCCCAAAGGCGGATAAGCCAAAGGCCGAAAAACCAAAGGCTGCACCAAAGGCCAAAGCGGCGCCAAAAGCCGAGGCCGGAGCGGATGACCTCAAGCAGCTGTCTGGCGTTGGCCCAGCGCTTGAAAAGAAACTGCTGGACGCTGGCGTAACGACATTTGCGCAAATCGCCGCATGGACCGATGACGATATCGCTGCTATGGACGAAAAGCTGTCGTTCAAGGGCCGGATCGAACGTGAAGGCTGGGTCGCACAAGCTGCTGACCTCGCGAAGTAAGGAGAGACACCAATGGCACATAAAAAAGCAGGCGGTTCATCCCGGAACGGGCGCGACAGCGCCGGTCGTCGTCTGGGCGTCAAGAAATTTGGTGGCGAAGCCGTCATCCCAGGAAACATCATAATGCGTCAGCGCGGAACAAAAATGTGGCCGGGCGCAGGTGTGGGCATGGGCAAAGATCATACGATCTTTGCAACCGTTGAAGGTAACGTGCAATTCCACAAAGGTCTGAAGGGCCGTACCTTTATTTCAGTTCTCCCCGTGGCGGAGGCCGCTGAGTAAACCGAAAACTTCATCACGCATTTGGGGGGATCGGTGAAAACCGGTCCCCTTATCTTTTTGGCAACGGAGTCCCATGTAGAGGAACATGAGCCTTCGGGAGGAGGAGCCACCATGATGCATGAAACAGTCATCGATCAGGACACGTACGAATCCGAACGCTTTCTGCTGCGCCCGCTTCGCATTTCCGATGTGGGTCTGATTTCGATGTATGCCAGTGACGAAAATCTGGCGCGTGCAACACGCTCTATCCCACATCCTTTGCCACCAGGTACAATCGAAAACCTGATAAAACGGGCGCATCAACCTGATCGGGTCGAGGATGTCTGGGTTCTGGATGGGTCGGCATCGGGACATGCCGAAGTTCTGGGCCTGATCAGCCTTTGCCGCATGGACCGCGCGCAATCTGAGGTTTTCTATTGGGTTGCGCCAGCCTTCTGGAACGTCGGATTTGCCACTGAAGCGGTTCGCACCTTGCTTGCTGCAAACCCTCACAACGCCGCGCAATACTTTGCCGAAGCGTTTCAGGATAACCCGGGCTCGGCCCGTGTCCTGACGAATTGCGGATTTGACTATTTGGGTGATGCGGAAGCCTTCAGCATTGCCAGAAATGCGGTGGTGCAAACATGGACCTACATGCTGAAAATCGAGAGTTAGTTCCAACCCTTCAAACGGAGCGGTTAACGCTGCAGGCATTGACCTCTGCTGATCTGGAAGATGTTGTTCGTCTGGTCGGTAACTACGACGTTTCAAAGATGCTGGTGCCCGTCGCCCATCCCTATACCCATGCGCATGCACAGGAGTTCCTGCAGCTTGACAAAGATGGGGCGCTGGACGCGCTTTGGATGATCCATGATGCCGCAGGGCTATGCGGTGCGGTTTCGATTGGCGATGAGCTAGGCTATTGGTTGGGTCAGCCCGCCTGGGGCAAAGGATATATGACGGAAGCTGCGACAGCTGCTGTCAGTCATTATTTCGACACACGTGATGTCGCCCAAATTCAATCCTCTTATTTCGTCGGGAACGATGCATCACGCCGGGTGCTGGAAAAACTCGGCTTCAAGGATGTGGGTGCACAAGTCCGCTTTTCTGCTGCGCGGCAGGCTAATGTCCTTGCGCGGGGAATGCGATCGACTCGAGAAGACTGGGATATGGCCCGTGGTTGAGACCTACCGCAACATTCGCCCGGATGACTATGACGATTTGTTGGACGTGGTGCGCCACTGGGAGGTTGTACGACAGCTTGGTGGTTGGAAGTGGCCGTGTGATCCAGTGCAGGTCCGTGAGCGGTCGAACCCATACAAGGGCAATGGCTTTGTCTGGGCGATCTGCGTCAACGACAGGCTCATCGGCTCCATTGGTGTTACCAATGGCGATATCGGATACATGTTAAGACCAGATTGCCATGGTCGCGGGATCATGACGCGCGCTGCGCGCCATGCGATTGGTGAAGCATTCCGCACGACCGACAGGGCGTACCTTACCGGTTCAACCTGGTTCGACAACGCGCAGTCTGCCCAGCTCTTGGCTAAGTTTGGCTTTCGCCATTGGCAAACCCGTTACATGCATGCGCGCGCCCGCGGCCGGCCAACGCTGGTGCATCACCGCAAGCTGACCCGCACAACGTGGGAGACGCTTGAGAAGCGCAGAGCAATGCCTTAAGCGGCGTTAAACCAAAAGAAAGCCGGCCCGCATGAAATTTCTCGACTTAGCGAAAGTCTATATCCGTTCTGGTGCGGGCGGCGGCGGCTGTGTGTCCTTCCGGCGTGAAAAATTCATCGAATACGGGGGCCCCAACGGTGGCGACGGAGGAAACGGCGGCAACGTCTGGGTTGAGGCGGTTGAAAGCCTGAACACGTTGATTGATTTTCGTTACCAGCAGCATTTCTTTGCCAAATCTGGTCAGCACGGCATGGGCAGCGGAATGACCGGCAAGACGGGTGATGATGTTATATTGCGCGTTCCTGTTGGTACAGAGGTCCTGGACGAAGACGAAGAGACCATTATTGCCGACTTGGTCGAAGTCGGTCAGCGGGTTCTACTGGCCAAGGGCGGGAACGGTGGTTGGGGCAATTTGCATTTCAAATCGGCGACCAATCAGGCACCCCGACGGGCAAATCCGGGGCAGGAGGGTGTAGAACGCACAATTTGGCTGCGGCTCAAGCTTATCGCCGATGTCGGGCTTTTGGGTATGCCCAATGCTGGCAAGTCCACGTTCCTTGCAGCAACGTCCAATGCCCGCCCAAAGATTGCAGATTATCCATTCACCACACTTGTTCCAAACCTTGGTGTCGTCGGTATTGATGGTGTCGAGTTCGTAGTTGCAGACATACCCGGTCTGATCGAGGGTGCAAGCGAAGGACGCGGTCTGGGGGACACATTCCTTGGCCACGTAGAGCGGTGCGCCGTGCTACTTCACCTCGTTGATGGTACGTCTGGGGACCCAATGCGGGACTATAACGCGATCATACATGAGCTTGAGAGCTATGGCGGTGAACTTGCGGGAAAGCCCCGGGTAACTGTTCTAAACAAGATTGATGCCCTGGACGAAGAGGAACGCGCCTTCCTCTTGGACGAGATGAACGCGGTCGTTGATGGCCCAGTCATGCTGATGTCAGGTGTGACAGGCGAAGGCGTACCTGAGGTCCTGCGCGCATTGCGTCACCAGATTGATGATGATCGCCTGCGCCAAAAGGCTTTGGATGCAAAGGACGAGGAAGACGCGCCGTGGCAACCCTGAGCGACGCAAAACGATTGGTCATTAAGATCGGGTCCGCCCTTCTGGTCGATCGCGAAACGGGTGCGTTGCGCACCACCTGGCTGCGGTCGCTGGCGCAAGACGTCGCTGCTGCGCGGTTGCGGGGGACTGACGTTGTCCTGGTCTCCTCGGGGTCAATTGCGCTTGGGCGCGGAGTGCTAGGGCTCGGCTCGGCGGAGTTGCCGCTGGAGAAATCACAGGCTGCTGCAGCAGTTGGGCAAATTCGATTGGCGCGAGCATATGAAGAAGTCTTGGAGCCGCATGGCATCAAGACAGCGCAAGTGCTTGTAACCCTAGAGGATTCGACAGACAGGCGGCGTTACCTCAATAGCCGCGCGACACTCGAAACACTCTTGGGGCTTGGTGTGACACCGATCGTGAATGAAAATGACACGATTGCGACGGACGAAATCCGCTATGGAGACAATGACAGGCTCGCAGCGCAGGTTGCTGTTACGATTGGCGCTGATCAGCTGGTACTGCTCTCCGACGTTGACGGGCTTTACTCTGCAAATCCGCATAGCGATCCGGATGCGAAACATATTCCCCTGGTACAGACCATCACACAGGATATCTTGGCGATGGCTGGTGATGCCGGATCGGGGTTGTCAAAGGGTGGCATGAAAACGAAAGTGCTTGCCGCGCGGGTTGCAACAGAGGCCGGGTGCGCAATGGCTATTGCATTAGGGTCAAGTCTTAACCCATTGGCTGCTATGGAAAACAGTGCCAAGGTTACGTGGTTTTCTGCGCAGGTGACACCCCAGGCGGCCCGTAAAAGTTGGATTGTCGCGATGAAGCCGCGTGGCACTGTTCTGGTTGATGCCGGGGCAATTACAGCGCTGCACAATGGGCGGAGCCTGCTGCCAGCCGGGGTACGCAAAGTCGAAGGGACGTTCGAAAGGGGTGATCCGGTTGCGATCGCAGCTGCTGACGGGCACACTATTGGCCAGGGCCTGTCCCGTTACGCGAGCCTCGAAGCAAAGCAAATTGCCGGTAAAAGAACTGCTGAAATCATCGATATTTTGGGCTATGCCGGGCGCGCTGCCCTTATTCATCGCGACGATATGGTACTGCAAGATAGGAGTGGGACATGAACGATCTGAGCCCTGATATGATTGCCACACTTGGTGCCGCCGCAAAGGATGCGGCCGGCGTTCTTGCAACCGCAACTTCTGCAGAAAAGACGGACGCGCTGAATGCAGCGGCTGATGCTGTTTGGGACGCCCGTGCCGACATCATCGCTGCAAACGAAAAAGACATGGCGTTCGGTCGTGAAAAGGGGCTTTCAGCGGCCATGCTTGATCGGCTCATGCTGGATGAAGACCGGATCAAGGGCATCGTGGAAGGACTACGCAATGTCGCCAGTCAGGACGATCCAATTGGGGCCGTGACCGAAGAATGGACCCAGCCAACTGGATTGCATATCAAGCGTGTGCGTACACCCATTGGTGTTATTGGTGTCATTTACGAGAGCCGTCCGAACGTAACCGCAGATGCAGGCGCTTTATGCTTGAAATCGGGCAATGCTGTCATTCTTCGTGGTGGTTCAGAAAGTTTTCATTCCTCTGGGGCAATCCACACATGTCTACAAATCGGATTGCGTGCTGCGGGCCTGCCTGAAGCGTCAATCCAGCTGATCCCGACGCGCGACCGTGCTGCTGTTACCGAATTGCTGCAGGCAACTGACTATGTCGATGTGATTGTTCCGCGTGGCGGCAAAGGCTTGGTTGGTCTTGTCCAACGTGAAGCGCGCGTTCCCGTGTTCGCGCATCTTGAGGGCATTTGCCATATTTACGTTGATGGCTCTGCTGATCTTGCCAAGACCCGTGATGTAGTCATGAACGCAAAGACACGACGCACCGGGATTTGTGGCTCTGCGGAGTGTTTGCTGATTGATCAGGCGTTTTGGGACCAACATGGCGATGTTCTGGTGCGGGATCTTCTGGATGCCGGCGTTGAGGTTCGAGCGGACGGTGCGGCGCATATCGAAGGCACGACACAGGCAGAGCCAGGCGACTTTGGGCATGAGTTTCTGGACATGATCTTAGCGACAAAGATTGTCGACGGTCTGGATGCTGCAATTGCCCATATCCGGACCTATGGATCCAACCATACGGACGCGATCATGGCAGAAGATGACGCCGTCGCAGACAGGTTCTTTCGTCAACTTGATAGTGCAATCCTGATGCGCAATGCGTCGACCCAATTTGCTGATGGTGGTGAGTTTGGGATGGGTGCTGAAATTGGCATTGCCACAGGGAAGCTGCATGCTCGTGGGCCTGTCGGCGCGGTGCAATTGACCAGTTTCAAATATCTTGTGACTGGGGACGGAACGATAAGAAGCTAAAACTTCGCCGTGATCCGGTCACTTTGAATGTCGATTGCCAGATCGCGTTCGGCGTCAGCCAGGGCGCTTGGTATCAGTGCAAAATGAACCTGTGCTGGGGTATGCTTGACTGTTGAATCTGGGTCGGAGATGGCATCCCACAACATTGGATCTGCCGCGATCCGCGACCCGCTGGCATTCATGCGCCAGGCATTGCCATGTGCTTCCACAGTAATGTCGCCGCCCAAGGGCAGGGCAGATTCGAAACACTGCATCAAAAGCAGGGCAAGGCGTACGTCCAAGCGCCGTTGGTCATCCGCTATCTGCCAAAGATATGAAAACCGCCCACCAAGGGCCGCCCCGGACAATACGCCCAAGATCTCGGATCGACCGATATATTGATCGGGGCTGGCGGCACCAAACGCGATCCGAAAAAACCGAATGCGCGCGCTGGCGCTTTCAACGCTTTCGGAAATCAGTTTCATTTCCGCGGTTGTGTCGCCGTCGGTCAGAGACAGAAGCTCGACCCCGTTGCTGATCGCCCCAACCGGGCTTATCAAGTCGTGGCAAATGCGAGACCCGACAAGTGCTGCAAGTTCATTCTGCATGGTTTTGGCCTTCGCAATGAGGTGAGAATATGGACCCGATGAATGCGTTGCTTGAACCGGGGATGTTGGTTACGCATCCAGATAAGCCCGAATGGGGGATTGGACAGGTGCAATCAAACATTGGTTCACGTATTACTGTGAATTTCCGAGAAGTTGGAAAGGTCGTCATAGATGGGACCCGTGTCATTCTGCTCCTTTCAGCCGAATAGCTACAACCTAAGGTAGCAATGTCGCAGGAACTGTCAATGTATACGCAGAGCAAGTTTTGTCATTTGGTTGCCAAGCTGACGTTTGGTGCCCATACCGCTCGGTTGTAGGAACCCAAAGCAACTTGTCATGACCATAGCGCCGCATTTCAAACTGGCCTTCGCAAATGGCGAAGCGGACCTGCGCGCCGCGCAACGCCTGCGATATGATGTATTTGTCAACGAGTTGGGCGCAGCGGGACCAATGGTCGATCATGACAATTGTTACGAGGTCGACCAATTTGATCAAAACGCGCATCATCTGATCCTGCGTGATCTGAAACGATCGGCGGATGATCAGGTTGTCGGCGTATATCGTCTGATGAGTAGCGAACAGGCCTCAGCGACATGTGGTTTCGTGTCGGCACAGGAGTACGACCTGGCGCCATTGATGTCGTCCGGACGGAAGTTGCTGGAGCTTGGCCGGTCGTGCCTGCATCGCGAATATCGAGGTGGCGCAGCGATGTTTCATCTTTGGCAGGGGCTTGCGGCTCACATCGCGGCCACGAAAACGGAAATCCTGTTTGGTGTTGCATCCTTTCACGGCACGAATGTTGCGCAGCTGGCGCAGCCGCTTGGATATCTGCATCACAATTACATTGCTCCTGAACCGTTGCGTCCCATTGCCAAGGGGCAGACATCATTCGCCATGGACCTGATGCCCGTTGAAAAGATTGACCGGGTTGCAGCCGTTGCGCAGGTACCTGCCCTGATCAAAGCATATTTAAGGCTGGGCGGGATGGTCGGGCAGGGGGCGTTTGTTGACCGGCAGTTCAATACTACGGACGTCTGCATGGTAGTCGACGTGGATCGAATGACCCCGCGCCAGCGGGCCATCTATGAAAGATCACCCGGATGAGCACGTGGTATTCGGACGGATATCCAGCTTCGCCAGACATTGACTTTTTCGGTTGGTGCCGCGTGCTTGTTCGGGGGGGGGCATTGGTCTTGCTGATTGCTTCTGCATTCCTTGTTTCCGTCATCTTGCGGATTGTCGAGCGCGCCTTTTGGGGACAGCAGCGGCCAATGACACCTTGGGTTACGCAATTCGTTTGTCGCACTGCCTTTCGCTTTATCGGCGTAAACTTTGTCAAACACGGTGAACCGATGCAGGGCCCGGGCGCGGTTGTCGCAAATCACTCCAGCTGGCTGGATATTTTCGCCCTGAATGCATGCAAGCGTATTTATTTCGTGTCAAAGTCCGAAGTTGCGTCATGGGCAGGCATCGGCTTGCTTGCGCGCGTCACCGGGACCGTTTTTATCCAACGTTCGCGGCGAGAAGCGTCTGCGCAAATTGGCGTTTTCCGGGAAAGACTGTCGCTTGGCCATAAATTGCTGTTCTTTCCGGAGGGCACATCAACTGACGGGCGCCGGGTCTTGCCATTCAAACCTACATTATTCGCCGCATTCTTTGATGAGGCGCTTCGCGAAATGATGAAAATCCAACCGGTGACTGTACGCTACACTGCACCGGCAGGGCGCGATTCACGGTTTTACGGATGGTGGGGCGATATGGATCTTGGACCGCATTTGCTGGCTGTGCTTGCCCAGCGGCAACACGGTGAAATCAGCGTTATATACCATCGACCGATTGTGGTTGCCGATTGCACGGACCGGAAAGCATTGGCCGGGCAGGCTGAATTGGCCGTGCGAAGAGGTCTTTTGGGCTAGCCTGTCATCAATGTCTGCCACTCACGCAGGCGCGCCGCAGGATCATCTTGTGACCAGAGTTCATCGCCAAGGCCGAAAAAATCAGTGTGCGGTGCCAATTGCGCAATATGGGCAGCATCAAGCGCACCTTCTGCGACCACGGGGACTTCGACCATCATTGACCACCACTCAAACAGGTCTTGCTCTGCCCGTGTATCGCCGCCCAGCGTGGTCTGACCGACAGGGCCAAATGCCACATAGTCCGCGCCAAGTTCGGCTGCGGTCATGCCATCGTGGCGGGACGCACCACAGGCGCTTCCGACGATCGCGTCATCACCAAGCTCTTTGCGCACAGCCCGGACAGAGCGTGCACCGTCGGTCAAATGAACCCCGTCCAGGCCGAATTGCTGGGCAAGGCGATAATGGCTGTCGATAACCAGTGCGACGTCGCGCGCGTGGGTAACTTCGCGCAAGGCGTCAGCGGCCCGGGCAATGCGGCTTTCGTCACGCGTGCCCAGCGCCAACCGGACGCAAGCAACGTCCGTTACATCAAGGCATGCGGCAAGGCGATCAGGGAATCCTGATAAATCAAATTCGGTGGGAGAGATCAGGTAGATCTGCGGCACATCGGCAGAATCGGTCATCACAAAGGCCTTCGGTCGTTTTGAAGGCTTCTAGCTGGCTTTTTCCCGGTTGGCTACTTTGGAGGTAGTGTCGCCGCATGAGCCAATGCAAGTTCAACGATTTGTCGCCGCAAGTCGTCATCGGCAAAAGTGTCCTCGCTCACATCAACCATGCCACCCATCTTGCGCCCTGTGAATGACAGCGGAGCGACCCCGGCGATCTTGAGCGCTTCTTCTTCAGCCTGTTTGCCAATCCGCGCCATACCCCCGCCGGCGTGGACACCGCAAAGCATGTTGCCGTGTTTCATGAAACAGAGTCCCCCGAACATCTTGCGTTCAGTGATGCCGGTTTCATCCGCAAGATGATTGCGTAAAACTTCAGCGAGTCCTTCGTCGTATGCCATGGCGTCTCCTTGTGTCGACTTCTGGTCCAGCGTATCAGGCGGAAAACCAGCCGGAAATCCCTGATGCCTACTGACACCAAACAACCCGCATTTGTACTGATCCGCCCGCAAATGGGTGAGAACATCGGTGCCGCTGCGCGTGCCATGTGGAACTTCGGTCTGGACAGGATGCGAATTGTTGCACCGCGAGATGGTTGGCCAAATCAGAAAGCGGTCGCGATGGCCTCTGGCGCTGGCCGGTTATTGGATGAGGCTACACTTTGCGATAGTACCCCCGATGCCATCGGAGACTGCGACTATGTTTATGCAACAACAGCGCGCCCGCGCGAGTTGACCAAACCGGTGTTTACCCCCGAGGCTGGGATGGCCGATGCGCGTGACAGGATTGCGGCCGGACAACGCGTGGCGGTGCTGTTTGGTCCCGAACGTGCAGGCATGGAAAACGATGACATTGCGCGTGCGAATGCCATCATTTCAGTTCCGGTCAATCATAGGTTTGCTTCTCTGAACCTGGCGCAATGTGTCTTGCTGACAGGGTATGAATGGCAAAAGGCGACGGCTGCCTCTGTCCCCATGCGAACCCAGTTGCAGGGTGATTGGGCAACCCAAATCGAGATGGAGAAACTTGCCGAAAATTATGAGTCCACACTGGACCGGGCGGGGTTCTTTTTTCCCGACCACAAGGCGGCAAATATGAAGGTCAACCTCCGAAATCTTTGGAGTAGGATGACGCTGACGCGCGCAGATGTGCAGATGTTGCACGGAATTATGCGGCAAATGGTGCGCTGGAAAGACAAGGACTAGCGGGTGCGTCGCCGTCGCCGACCACCGTCAGAAGAACTGCTACTCGCATTGTTGAAGTGAACATCCGGCAGCGTCACGTGGGCTAGCAGGTTGGGAAACGGGTCAGTGGCGTGCGGGATCGCATTCGCGTTTACAAAGTGCTCCTGAAACCGCGGCTCAATCGCGGTTTCGACCTTTGTAATTTCATTGACGGTCCCTTCAATTTCCCTGCGGGCTGTAACCGAACAAAGCGCGATGCGTGCGCCGGTGCCTGCCGCATTGCCGGCTGATGTGACCTTGTCCAGCGGCGCATCTGGGATCATGCCTAGGACCATCGCATGTTTTGGGGAAATATGGGCGCCAAAGGCACCCGCCAGTGTGACACGATCAACCGTTTCGACGCCCATTTCATCCATGAGCAGGCGCGCACCGGCATACAGTGCAGATTTTGCGAGTTGAATGGCTCTAATGTCGCCCTGGGTTACAGAAATCAGCGGTCCCCCATCGGCGGTCCCGTCAAAAATGACGTATGCATGCGTTCGACCCTGCGGAATTAAACGCGTGGTGCCTGTTTGGGCTGCGGATCCGATCAAACCCTTCGCGTCAACAAGCCCAGCAATGCGCATTTCTGCCACGGCTTCGATAATGCCGGACCCGCAAATGCCAGTGATACCGGTGCTGGCCGTTTCGGCGTCAAATTTCGGATCATCTGACCAGAGGTCTGAACCGATGACCCGAAATCGCGGCTCTTTCGTCTGTGGATTGATCTCAACCCGTTCAATCGCGCCCGGGGCAGCCCGTTGCCCCGCGCTGATCTGCGCACCTTCAAAAGCCGGCCCGGTTGGTGAGGAGCATGCCAAAACGCGGCTTTTGTTGCCTAGCAGTATTTCAGCATTCGTGCCCACGTCGACAACCAGGACAAGATCGTCTGATTGGCCGGGGGCCTCCGAGAGGGCTACGGCAGCCGCATCCGCACCGACATGTCCCGCAATGCAGGGCAGTACATAGACCTGTGCTGCCTTGTTGAGCGCCGTAAGCTCAAGCTCTACCGCTGGAATTGAAATTGAATCCGACGTTGCCAGTGCAAAGGGGGCCTGACCAAGCTCAACCGGATCAATTCCCAACAGTAGATGGTGCATGACCGGGTTACAGACAAAAACCACTTCAAGGATCTGGTCAATTTCGACGCCCGCCTGTTCAGCAATCGCGGTGCTGAGGTCATTGATTGCAGCCCGCACCGCAGTCGTCATTTCGACATCGCCACCGGGATTCATCATCGCATAGCTGACCCGGCTCATAAGGTCTTCGCCAAACCGGATCTGCGGGTTCATGATGCCGGAAGACGCGGCCACATCACCATTGCGTAGATCGCAAAGATGGGCCGCAATTGTGGTCGAACCCAAATCAATTGCCAGACCATAAATGCGGCCTTCGTGGAAGCCGGGGTACATGTCGATGATCCTTGGCTGTCCGGCGGTCGCGCCTTGATGCAGCGCTACAGTCGCGCTCCATTCACCTTTGCGCAGAACCTTTTGGAGTTTGGCAAGAACGCTAGGGGCAATTGTCACCCCCTCAACACCCCATTGTGCCTGCAAGGCGTCGCAGAGGCGTTCCAGATCGCCAGAGGGCGTGTGCATGTTGGGCTCTGCGACAGTGACGTAGTACAGCTTTGTTGCAGGATCCATAATCATGACCCGCGCACTTGCCGCCTTGCGCACGACTTGACGATGGACCTGGCTTTCTGGTGGCACGTCTACAACAATGTCACCCTGAACAGTCGCCTGACAGCCAAGTCGGCGACCTTTCTTTAGTCCGCGTATGTCATCATACCGTTGTTCGACCTTATTCCAGTCTGACAGGGCCCCTTCGCTGACGGTGACACCGTGTTTGGGAAACGACCCGAATGACGGTGTAATCTGACATTTTGAACAAATGCCGCGGCCGCCACAGACGCTGTCCAAATCAACGCCCAATTGACGTGCTGCGGTCAGGATGGGCGTACCGACGGGAAAGTGTCCGCGCTTGCCCGAGGGCGTGAAAATCACGAGTGGATCATTCTGCATGGTTTAGGCCTGTAAACTGCTTTTGGAGACATTAACCTGCGCTGCGACAGAAAGAAGGGCAAAAGCCGTCATAAACATCATGCAGAACGGCATGTTAGATAAGCCAATACGTCCCGGTCAGCCAAACAAAGAGCGGCACAGGCAATACGGCAATGATCAAAGTCAGCGCAATCTGCCACGCGCGAAACAATCGGGTGATCCCCGCCATCATCAAAATTCCGCCGCCACCGCCAATGGCGATGTTTCCGGGCAGGTTTATCAAGATGCCAATAGTGACATAGCGCCAGTCGACCAATGGTTTGGCTAACCATATGGGCAGTCGTTCGGTCAACGTGGAAAGGCGTTCGTCTTGCGGCTGGTTCTTTATCTTTGTGATCCAGTCGCAAACGGACATGAGGTGCAGGTCGCGAAAGAGCCGGTGAAGCCAATCCAGTGAAATGCAGGCCCCGACCACATAGGCGCCAAAGAGACCAAGAACAGTTGCCAGATAGACAAACGGAGCAATGACCGCCCCCTCCATCATGAGCAGCGCTATGCCAAGTTCAACGCCGGGCATGAAAGGGGTCGCGAGCATCAGCGCGTAGCCAAAGAGAACGATCACCAGAACCCCCAAGGCGGCGCTGGATTGGCCAATCCCTGTCATCGACATCACTTGCAATGTCACCCACTCGTATGCTGCCAGAAGCACAAATGCCAAAGCCGCAACGACCGCCAAACGCAAGGCGATACGAAAAATCGCTTGTCCGGGTTTTGGAGGTAGCTCTCTTATCGGGCGGTTTGTGGTCATCGGGCGAACTTGCGCTGACCTGCTGCCGGGCACAAGCACCTTAACGACAATTTGGTCTTTCGTGTCTGCGGCATCCGTGCAATAGGGACGTGCCAACGGGACTGAGCCAGGAGACAGGTCAATGCAGATTCGTGAGGCGCTTACCTTTGATGACGTTCTACTTGTTCCGGCAGCCTCTGCCGTGCTGCCGTCGACCGCAGACACGCGAACACAGGTAACCAAAAAGATCGGTATGAATATCCCGCTTTTGTCGTCGGCCATGGATACCGTGACTGAAGGCCGCATGGCGATTGCCATGGCACAGGCGGGCGGCATGGGCGTTGTGCACAAGAACTTGACGGTAGAGGAGCAGGCCAAGGAAATCCGCCGGGTTAAGCGTTTTGTCTCTGGGACGGTCTATAACCCGGTGACACTTTCCGCCGATCAAACGCTCGCTGATGCAAAGGCACTCATGGAGAGATACCGGGTGACAGGTTTTCCGGTGGTCGGCGAAGATGGCCGCATTGTTGGCATCGTGACAAACCGCGATATGCGATTTGCCTCTGATGATGCGACGCCAATTCACGTGATGATGACGTCTGAAAATCTCGCCATGTTGCAGGAACCAGCGGATCTTGATGAAGCTCGCAGCCTCATGCAGGCGCGCCGGATAGAAAAGCTGCTCATCACGGATGGTGAAGGGAAACTGACCGGCCTGCTAACGCTGAAGGATAGCGAACAGGCTGTACTCAACCCGATCGCCTGCAAGGATGAGTTGGGACGTCTGCGTGTCGCGGCTGCGACCGGGGTCGGAGATGCCGGGTTCGAGCGGTCCCGTGCACTCGTCGATGCCGGAGTCGACATGCTGGTTATCGACACCGCGCATGGTCACTCTGATGGCGTCGCGCGTGCTGTCGAACGTGCAAAGGCGCTGTCCAACGAGGTTCAGATCGTTGCAGGTAATGTCGCCACTGGGGCTGCGACCGAGGCGCTGATCGGGGCCGGGGCGGATGCAGTCAAGGTGGGTATCGGACCAGGTTCCATCTGCACAACACGGATGGTCGCTGGTGTAGGCGTACCGCAGCTGACCGCAATTATGGATTGCGCCGCCAAGGCCGGGGACACCCCGGTCATTGCTGATGGTGGCATCAAGTTCTCGGGTGATTTTGCCAAGGCAATCGCTGCGGGCGCTTCTTGTGCGATGGTAGGTTCGATGATCGCCGGCACCGACGAAAGCCCGGGCGAAGTTATCCTTTATCAGGGTCGCAGCTTCAAAAGCTATCGTGGGATGGGATCTTTAGGGGCGATGGCGCGTGGCTCTGCTGATCGGTACTTTCAGAAGGATGCGGCCTCTGACAAGTTGGTGCCTGAAGGTATTGAAGGGCAGGTGCCTTACAAGGGGTCGGCCAGCGCGGTTGTTCATCAACTTGTTGGCGGCTTGCGCGCGGCAATGGGCTATACCGGGAATGCAACCGTCGCTGAAATGCGGAAAAACTCTGAATTCGTCAAGATCACGGGCGCTGGCTTGAAAGAAAGCCACGTGCATGATGTTCAGATCACGCGCGAAAGCCCAAACTATCGGGTTGGGTAGCCTTTTCAGTGGCATGCAGGGTATAGTTGAAGTAATATCATGACACCGGGAGCGCGATACGCCGCAGCCATTGAGGTGCTTGATCTCATTCAAGGGGGACATTCGGCCGAGCAGGTTTTGACGACTTGGGCGCGACAGAACCGATACGCGGGCTCTAAGGATCGCGCAGCAATTCGTGACCATGTGTTTGGCGTGCTGCGCCGAAAAAGAAGCGCAGCTGCATTGGGCAATGGTGACAATGGCCGTGCATTGGTACTTGGGTTTCTGCGGGCGCGTGGGATCGATCCGGAAACGGTGTTTGGCACGGGAGGATATGCGCCAGTTGCATTGAGCGACAGTGAAAAGGCAAGCAGGGAGGCTCCTTTGTCTGTCGCTGAGAAAAGTGACCTGCCCGAATGGCTGTGGCCGATTTGGGTCGAAAACCTTGGAGACAATGCTGTTAATGCAGCCGTTGTTCAGAAAGATCGCGCACCGATCACGCTGCGAGTCAATCTCAGCGCCGGCAGCAGAGCGGAGGTGCAGGCAAAGCTGTTGCAGGACGGTGTTGAGACGATTGTCAGTAAAGCGGTTTCAACGGCGCTGCACGTGACTGGCAATGAACGGCGCATTGGTCAAAGTCGCGCATTTCTGGATGGCGATGTCGAATTGCAGGACGCGGCCAGCCAGAAAGCGATGCATCTGCTGCAACCATACGCGCAAGGGCGCGTGTTGGACTATTGCGCCGGTGGGGGCGGTAAAGCGCTGGCCCTCGCCGACCTGTCAGACGCATCAATATTTGCCCACGACATTGCCCAAGAACGCATGAAGGACATTGAACATCGCGCGCGCCGTGCCAATCAGACGATCAAAATATTGACGCCGGATATTCTTGCGCAATCAGGGACTTTTGATCTTGTCCTGTGTGATGCGCCCTGTTCCGGCAGCGGCACGTGGAGGCGAACACCGGACGAAAAATGGCGGCTTACAGCTGACCGGCTCACGGAACTTAACGGGATTCAAGCCGACGTCATTCGCAATGGGGCAAATTTCGTGGGTCTTGCGGGCGTCTTGGCTTATGCGACTTGTTCGGTCCTGAAATCTGAAAATGAAGCTGTCGTCACAGCGTTCCTGTCGGAAAATCCTGACTTTGAATTGATGGATACAATGCAACTTTTGCCAGAGTCGCAGCATGATGGGTTCTACCTTGCGGTTATGCGGCGGGCGTGATTGGCTATCGTTAGTCGGGCGTGCAGATTTCCTTAACCAAGATTTAAGGTCTCGCAGGTAGCACGTTCTCGTCTAGCGATGGGGCATGTATTGGATAATGATCAGAGGCAGTTGAAGGGGCTCGCCAAGCCAACAAACCGTGTGGGACCACCATTGTGGCTACCCGTTGGCCTGGCATTCTTGTCCATTGGCCTTGCAGTCGCCATTCCTGATCCGGTTTCACGCGTCGCCCTGGTCGGCTTTGGGCTTGGGTTCGGGGTCATTGGTCTTATCACGATTTGGCGGCCAGAGTGGCTAAGCCCGGCGCAAAAGCGCGAGGCAAAGTCGCGTGAGGCGATGGAACGCGCGGTTGAGACTATGGTCAGCCATGATTCCGACCCCGCCATTCTATCGGATGCCGAAGGTGAGGTGCGATTTGCCAACGCAGCCGCAAAGGAAAGATTTGGGGATGCCTGTGATGATCATCTGACAACGGTGTTCAGTCAGGTCCTCGCAAACCCCGAGGTCGTGCTTTACCGCCTGCAGAACCGCGCGTTCACGGTGGGGTCGGCCAAAGAGGATATCGTAACCCGGAACGGACAGTTCCGGTTATCTGTGGTCAAGATCGGTGATGATGCACATCTTTGGCGCCTTGACGAAACCGGGACCGGCGGGCGCGCGAATGGCCGTGCTGCGGATTCATTGACGCTTCCCATGATGACCGTGGGACCCCGGGACGCAATTCTTTATCTTAATGACGCATTTCGAAAACTTCTGGGTGCACGCCCCAAGTCAGTGCAAGAGGTCTTTGGGGCTGAGAAACTGGCAAATGGGCAGGTCATCAAGATCAATTCCGTCGATGGGCCGCGAGACGTTCTTGTCGCATTGGTAAATGGCGTTGCAGGACGAAGGGAAATCTATGCACTACCTGTGACCGATACGCCGACAACTGCGCCGCAGCGGGCCATGTCCGGTGGCTGGAGCGCGATTGAAGACTTGCCAGTTCCGCTTTTGAAGATCAGCGCAGATGGTGACATTCTGGCGTCAAATCGTGAAGCGCGGCAATTGCTGGGAATCGCTGATACCACCGGCAAACGTGTTCAGGAAGTTCTCGACGGATTGGGGCGGCCGGTCGAAGATTGGTTGAAAGAGGCGATAAACGGGCAGGGCGGGAACGTATCGCAGTTTCTGCGCGGTCGCGGCGACAATCTGGAAACATTTGTACAAGTCACGCTGAATAATGCAGAGGGCCGAGATGGGCCGCAACTTATCGCGGTGCTCAACGATGTGACGGAACTGAAAACGCTCGAAGCACAATTTGTGCAAAGTCAGAAGATGCAGGCAATTGGGCAATTGGCGGGCGGCGTCGCGCATGATTTTAACAACCTGCTGACGGCCATCTCAGGGCATTGCGACCTATTGCTGCTGCGCCATGATCAGGGCGACCAGGATTATGGTGACCTGATCCAGATTCATCAGAACGCCAACCGGGCCGCCAGTCTGGTGGGTCAGCTTCTAGCCTTTTCACGCAAACAAAACTTGCAGCCAGAGCGGATCGATTTGCGCGATACCCTGTCTGACCTTACCCATCTTCTAAATCGGCTTGTCGGTGAAAAAGTTCGACTTACGCTTGATCATGACTCTGATCTGGCCTGTATCAAGGCTGACAAGCGACAATTGGAACAAGTGATGATGAACCTTGTCGTCAACGCGCGTGATGCGATGCCACAAGGTGGTGAGATTGTCGTAAAGACAGAGAACCTGGTCCTTGAACGCAAGCTCGAAAGAGATCGCGCCACAATCCCGCCCGGCGAATACGTCGTTGTCAAAGTCATCGATGAAGGCCACGGGATTCCGCCGGAGCGGCTACCGAAGATTTTCGAGCCGTTCTACACGACAAAACGAACCGGCGAAGGGACCGGACTGGGCTTGTCCACGGTATATGGGATCGTCAAGCAGACAGGTGGCTACATCTTCGCGACAAGTGATCTGGCTACCGGGACCGAGTTTCAGCTTCTGTTCCCTGCACATACGCTCCCGGTCGCTGACAACTTGCCACTGGTCATTGAACAGACAAGCATGAATACCACCGCCGCGGACGGAGTCATTCTACTGGTCGAAGATGAGGCACCGGTTCGGGCATTCGCAAGCCGTGCTTTGCAACTGCGAGGCTATACAGTGCTTGAGGCCGATTGCGCTGAGGCCGCATTGGCCTTGCTGGCTGATCCAGATCTAAGCGTGGACATCTTTGTCACGGATGTGATCATGCCGGGCAAAGATGGTCCGACATGGGTGCGAGAGGCCCTGAAAGACCGTCCGGATACAAAGGTGGTCTTCGTGTCGGGCTATGCTGAAGATGCCTTTGCCGATCAGGACGAATCCATTCCCAATTCCGTGTTCCTGCCAAAGCCCTTTTCATTGACCGAACTGACAGCGACTGTGCAGGGACAATTGCATTAGATCCAAGGCATTCTGTCATTTCAGAGGTGATGGCGGGCGGCGAGGTGCACGGCGCAACCGGTCAAGGCGGCGTAATCGTCTTCAATCACCGCGACTGGGAAATTGTCCATGAAATCAGCAAAACGGCCCTTGTCGCGGAATGCCTCAGCAAAACCGAACCGTGACAGATAGGGGGCGAAAGCGCGGGCAACACCTCCTACGAGGTAAACACCGCCAAATGGCAATTGAATCAGCGACAGGTTGCCTGCAACGCTCCCCAGAATTCGCGTGAAAACTTGGGCGGCCTCTACGCTACGCTGATCTGTGCCATCTGCACATTTGCCCATGATGGCCGCGGCGGTTTCTTTCCTGGGATCATTTGCTTCCTGACCCAAGAATTCGTACACGCGCTCCAACCCGCGTCCAGAAAGCACCTCTTCAACTGCGGGAAATCCGTGCGCCCTGGAGACATATTCGCTCAGTCGAAGATCCTGCTCGTTTCGGGTTGGAAGGTTTATGTGACCACTTTCTGATGGCGCAACCAAACGACCGGCAACAGAATCGTATACGGGTGCGGCGTTAAATCCTGTTCCGACACCAATAACCAATTTTGCCGCATTCACGCCGGCCTCCGGTCCGCTCAGGATTTTGCGGATGTGCTTGGTGTCAAGTCTCCCCAATGCGTGCCCCTGCGCCTGCAGGTCGTTCAGGATCGCGACACTTTCTGACCTTGTTGCCCTGGCAAGGGTTACCGTATCAATTGTCCAATCCAGATTGGTCATGGTCGCCTTGCCATCACGCACCGGCCCCGCGACCGCGACGCAGGCTGCCTTGGTATCAACGCCACCTTCATCGGCGACATAGCGTTCAATCACCGTCTCAAGATCAGGAAAATCGGCATTCCGATATCGACGAATTGTTGTCGGAAGAAGACGTTCCCCCTCCGCCAGCGCCACACGCGTGTTTGTTCCGCCAATGTCGGCGACGACGCTATAGGTATTTGAGGGGTGGCTCATTGTCATATCCTTCGCGCCGGTGCGCATGCGTCGCCTGATAGTGTGAGTTGGGTGATCTCTCAAGGTCATTGGCAGTTTGTATTGGTCGTCGATATGCGTGAAGTTTCGAGGAGCTGCCCTGTCAGGGCAGTTTACGTCGGCGCCGGACCGGTCGAAGTTCCGATGGTCAACTCAGCTTCCAGCAATGTTTGCATTGGGGCCGCAGGAGGGTCTGCAATGATCTCAAGGAGCATCTGCGCAAGTTGACGGCCCGCTTGCCGCACTGAGCTTCGCGTTGCAGTAAAAACAGGCACCTCATTGCCATTACGCAGGTACGACAGTCGGTCATCATGAGTGATGATTGAAATGTCACGTCCCATCGCCAATCCTGCTTCTTCGACCGCGCGGCGGACACCAAGCGCGCTTACAAGTGAGGAGGACACAATCGCTGTGGGAGGTTCATCGCGCTTCAGAAGGTCTTGAGTAGTCGCGTAACCGTATTCTTCGGTCATTTCATCTGAAAACATCAGGTCAGGATCCGGTGTCACGCCGCGTGCTTTATGCGCATCTTCAAATCCGGTTCGCCTGCGATAGGCAAAATCCATTTCCTCAAGCCCGTTCAACAGCGCGAGGCGTCTATGGCCAAGATCAAAGAGAAAATCGGTCGCGCGCATAAAAGCACTGCGGTTGTTGACGTCCAACCATGAATAGGGTGACGGACAACCGCTTGCACGACCGTGGACAACAAAAGGCAAACCGATGTCGATGAGCAATGGTATTCGCGGATCGTTCATTTGCGGCCCGTGCACAACGACACCATCCACCGCACGTCGCGATTTCATGCTTTTGTAAACACTATCTTCATCAACACCCTGCGGCACGACAGACAATACCATTTCATAGCCACGCTCGGCATAAGTCTCGCCAGCACCAGCGATGAAATCCCCAAAAATCGGGTTCACCATTTCATGCTTATTGGCGTTTTGGATAACGTGACCAATTGCCAGTGCCTTACCGGTGGCAAGACCCTTGGCCCGTGTACTTGGGGCATAGTTGTGTTGCTCTGCAGCCTGCTGGACCCGCTTGCGGGTACGTTCCGATACTTCTGGATACCCGTTCAAAGCGCGACTAACAGTTGTTTGGCTTAGGCCCAGCTGAAGTGAGAGTTCCTTAAGATTCATTAGGGCAATTTTTACCAAAGCGCTATGAACCGCAACCCTAAAGTACTGTTTTTCTGCGTATTAGGGGTCGTTATCCATCTTGCAGGTATGGCATCGCGGGGCCTGGCGCTACTCCATAACAGACATTTCTGCGATAATTAGTTGACTTGTGGGGGCGGATCACACAGTTTGAAGGTAGTTCAAAGCGCTTTGGATCGATTCCAATGCGCTTTGATGCGGAAAGATCGCGCGAATTCGCGCAAATGGGAGGAAATTCAATGAAAACGAAACTGTATGCCAGTGTGGCAGCGGTTGCTTTGGCGACATCAGCGCAAGCCGAAGACCTGACAGTGTTTGGTCCGTGGCTTGGCCCTGACCAGGAATCAGTCGAGTCCGTACTTGGCGCATTTGCGGAGCAATTCGGCCATAATGTGAGCTATGTTGGTTCTGACAGCTTTGAGCAACAAATCATGATTGATGCAGAAGCCGGCTCAGCTCCGAATGTCTCTGTGTTCCCGCAGCCGGGTTTGGCAGCTGATATGGCGTCACGCGGATTTCTGGCGCCTTTGAAAGACGGCACCAGTGATTGGATTCGCGACAACTACGCCGCCGGACAGTCTTGGGTCGATCTGGGCACCTACGCCGATGAAGGCGGTAATGATCAACTGTATGGATTCTTCTACAAGGTAGATGTGAAGTCTCTGGTCTGGTATCTGCCTGAGAATTTCGAAGATGCCGGTTATGAAATTCCAGAAACGATGGAAGACCTGATCGCCCTGTCTGACCAGATTGTCGCTGATGGTGGCACACCTTGGTGCATCGGACTTGGTTCTGGCGGTGCGACGGGGTGGCCCGCGACAGATTGGGTCGAAGACATCATGCTGCGCACGCAGCCAACTGACGTCTATGACATGTGGGTCAGCAACGAAATCCCGTTTGACGATGAACGGGTCGTCTCAGCAATCGAAACCTTTGGCACATTCGCCCGCAACGACGATTACGTTGCCGGTGGTGCAGGGCAGGTTGCATCGACCGATTTTCGCGACAGCCCAAAGGGTCTTTTTGATAGCCCACCGCAGTGCTACATGCACCGCCAGGCTTCATTCATTCCGGCGTTCTTCCCTGAAGGTACAATCGTTGGCGAAGATGCTGATTTCTTCTACTTCCCAGCGTTTGAATCTGAGGACCTCGGCTCGCCGGTTCTGGGGGCAGGTACGCTCTGGGCCATCACCAACGAAAATGATGCGGCCCATGATCTGATTGCATTCCTGCAGACGCCTGAAGCGCACGAGATTTGGATGGATATTGGCGGATTCCTGACACCACACAAAGGTGTCGACAGCTCAAAGTTCTCTGATGCACCAACCGCGAAGATGAACGAAATCCTGCTGGGCGCTACGACGTTCCGTTTTGATGCATCTGATCTGATGCCGGGCGCCGTCGGTCAGGGAAGTTTCTGGTCCGGCATGGTGGATTATGCTGGTGGCGATGATGCCGCGGAAGTGGCTGCCCAAATCCAAGCGAGCTGGGACGCCGCCAAGTAAGGCAAATAAAGATCTTGCCAGCCCCCCGGGATGTGGGGGCTGGCAACGACATCAGCCACGCGATGCAATCCGCGCAGCTGTCATTGTTCTTGACATGGGGGAGGGTGCACAATGGAAGCTGCACTACTGGGAATTGTCACCATCGTAGTGGGTGTAGGCGGGTGCTTGGCCTATTTCTACTTTTCCAACCAATTTCTTGACCATGTGCTGTTCCCCGCGAAGGGTGCGAACGCCGGCCGCAACATCAATCGGGCCAATCAAATCAGGCCTTGGTTGTTTCTTTTTCCAGCGATTTTTGCGCTAAGCCTCTATCTTGCCTATCCGGTTGTCGCGACCCTTTGGTATTCGGTCACAGACCGTAGCCAGGGTGGGGCGTTTGTCGGCTTTGCCAACTATGCGCAGATGATGGATGAACCGAAGTTCTGGGAAGCGATGCGCAATAACATGCTTTGGTTGATCATTGTCCCAGCCGCTTCGACCGCCTTTGGCCTTCTGGCCGCGCAACTGACGGACCGTATCAAGTGGGGAAGTATTGCGAAGTCGCTGATATTCATGCCAATGGCGATTTCGTTTGTTGGCGCCGCTGTTATCTTCAAGCTTATCTATGACACGCGTCCCGTTGATCAGGCGCAAATCGGTGTCATGAATGCCGTTTGGCTGCAATTTGAAGGCGGCATCGGATCGCTCCTGATCTTACGGCTATTGCCGGCGTTGTTGATGCTTTGCGGTGCAGCCGCGGGTGTTTACGTTATCATTGGGCAGGTTACTGCGATCCGGGAAAAGGGCGGTGTACTTGTCCGCGGATTGGCAATTCTGGTCTTGGCTTGGATCGTCTTTTCGCTGCTGTCGCTTGCACTTGGCGCCGTCACCGCCGTCCACCCCTACGGAGAGCCGCAGACCTGGCTGACCATTCCGGGTTGGAATTCGTTCCTACTGATGATTGTGCTGATCTGGATCCAGACCGGATTTGCGATGGTGATCCTGTCGGCCGCTTTGCGCGGTATTCCTGAAGAAACGATTGAGGCGGCCATCGTTGATGGTGCTAATCCGTTCCAAGTCTTTTTCAAGATCAAGCTCCCCCAAATTTCAGGCACGATTGTTGTGGTGTGGACCACCATCACGCTGACTGTTCTGAAGGTCTTCGACATCGTTTTCGCGATGACAAATGGTCAATGGGAAACCCAGGTTCTTGCAAACTACATGTTCGACAAACTTTTCAGGGCGAATGACTGGGGCGTCGGCTCGGCTGCGGCCATGGTTATCATGCTCCTGGTGAGCCCGATCCTCGTCTGGAACGTCTACAACGCCCGCAAGGAGATGCGCTGATGGATAATATTGCTGGAACCAAATCCGGTCTGTCATGGGCCGTCCATATTTCCGTCGTCGCATTGGTCATTCTCTGGCTATTCCCGACGGTTGGGCTTTTTGTATCGTCGTTTCGGACCGCAGATCAGATATCGGCGTCTGGTTGGTGGCAGTCATTGTTTGCGACCGAGCAGAACCAAACATTGCGCGCTGGCGATCCGGATGATGAGGGCGTTCAGGTACTGACCGACGGGGTCTACGTCATCGAGGGGAACCTGTTTGGCGCAGGTGGTGAAACTGGCGATGCAAATATCAGCGTCTGGGGGACATCAAGCCGCGCTATTGATGCCTATGTGCCGGGTGAGACTGCGGATTTGGGCGATGGGGAGACTATCACGGTTCAGGCAAACGGGGATTACGTGCAGACCAGCCCTGTCGAGATGTCGGGCCGGGGGCAGCGTGTCTTTGTTACGGCCGAGACTCCCCCTGAGTTTACGGCGGACAATTATCAGCAGGTCTTGCTGAGTGATAATGCGACCGACAGCATGGCCAAGGCCTTTTTCAACACACTCACGGTCACAATACCGGCGACAATTATTCCTATCGTGATTGCGGCCTTTGCAGCCTATGCCCTGGCTTGGATGGATTTTCCCGGACGCGCGCTTTTGATTGCCTTTGTTGTGGCGCTCTTGGTTGTGCCGCTCCAGCTGGCGCTGATACCATTACTGCGGCTTCACCTGGGGATTGGTATCGGAAAGGGCTACCTGGGTGTCTGGTTGGCCCATACCGGGTTTGGCATGCCGCTCGCGATATATCTGCTACGCAATTACATGGTCGGTTTGCCGCGGGATATCATCGAGAATGCGAAAGTTGACGGCGCGACGGATTTCCAGATTTTCACAAAGATCATCCTACCGTTGTCCTTCCCGGCATTGGCGTCGTTTGCGATCTTCCAGTTCCTTTGGACATGGAACGATCTGCTTGTTGCGAAAGTTTTCCTGATTGATGCAACAGGGCAAACCACGGTGATGACAAACCAGATCGTTGAACTTCTTGGCACCCGAGGCGGCAATTGGGAAATTCTGTCCACGGCGGCATTTGTCTCAATCTCGGTGCCGTTGATCGTGTTCTTCGCGATGCAGAAGTATCTCGTTCGCGGTCTTCTGGCCGGGTCAGTGAAATAGGACGACAGACGTGAACATGATGACGACAAAGACATCCAGTATCGACAATGTGGTAGAGCCTGACTGGTGGCGAGGAGCAGTGATCTATCAGATCTATCCGCGCAGCTACCAGGACAGCAACGGCGACGGCATTGGTGATCTGCAGGGGATCGTCCAACGGTTGCCGTATATCGCGTCTCTTGGTGTCGATGCGATCTGGATATCACCGTTTTTCACTTCGCCGATGCGGGACTTTGGCTATGACGTCAGCGACTACTGCGACGTTGACCCAATGTTTGGTTCGCTTGCCGATTTTGATGCGGTCGTCGATACCGCCCACAGGTTCGGTATCCGGGTCATGATTGACCTCGTGCTAAGCCATACCAGCAAGGAACATCCGTGGTTTCAGGAAAGCGTGAAAAGCCGTGATAATCCGAAATCAGATTGGTATGTCTGGGCAGAGCCGAAACCAGATGGGACGCCGCCCAACAATTGGCTGTCAATTTTTGGGGGTTCGGCCTGGCAGTGGGAACCGCAACGCGAACAATATTACCTGCACAACTTTCTGAAGGAACAGCCGGATCTGAATTTTCACTGTAATGAGGTACAGGACGCATTGCTGGATGTAGCATTGTTCTGGTTGAACCGCGGTGTTGATGGATTCCGGTTGGATACGATCAATTTCTACGTTCATGATGCACAGCTGCGCGATAATCCGGCACTTCCGAAGGAAGATCGCAACGCCACAATTGCACCGTCTGTGAACCCCTATAACCATCAAGAGCATCTTTATGACAAGAACCGGCCCGAGAATCTTGCATTTCTCAAGAAATTGCGCGCGATCATGCGCCCGTTCGGGGCCGCAGCCGTTGGCGAAGTAGGCGATGCGCAGCGCGGCCTTGAAATCATGGGCGAGTACACGGCAGGCGATGACCTGATGCAGATGTGTTATGCGTTTGAATTTCTCTCAGCCACGCAACCTACCTCTGATCGGATCGTTGATGTGCTTAGTCAAGTTGATGAGGTCGCATCAGACGGCTGGGCTTGCTGGGCGTTTTCGAACCACGACGTGATGCGCCATGCAACCCGGTGGAACCTGCCACCAGCGGCGCAGCGCATGTTCGCGACCCTTATCATGTGCCTGCGCGGTTCCGTCTGTCTTTATCAAGGTGAAGAGCTTGGCCTGCCGGAAGCGGATGTCGCTTTCGATGACTTGCAGGACCCCTATGGCATCGAGTTTTGGCCCGAATTTAAGGGCCGCGACGGCTGTCGTACCCCGATGGTGTGGGAAAAAAGCAATCAACACGGCGGGTTTTCTGAGGCGGCGCAGACATGGCTGCCAATCAGCTCTGAGCATCTGCAGCTTGCGGCCACAACGCAAGACGAAGACCCTAGCGCATTACTACATCATTACCGGAAGGCAATTGCCTTTCGCCACGCCCATGCGGCGCTGCAATGTGGTGAACATGCTGACCTGGCGGCCGTTGGCGACGTTGTGCATTTCCGCAGAATGAATCGGGCCGAAAATATCCTGTGTGTGTTCAACGTATCCGATAGCCCCAGTGATTTTGAACTACCGGCAGGGGACTGGAAGCCCATAGGAGCGGAACTTGGCAGCGCAAACACGTCTGCGGACGGAAGACTACACCTTGGTCCTTGGCAGGCATGCCTTGCGATCAAAAGCGCCTGATGCGGCGACGAAATTAGGGAGGACAACCCATGGCTACACTTAAACTCACTGACGTTGCCAAGACATATGGCGGCACGATTGATGTTCTTAAGAATATCAATCTTGATATCGACACGGGCGAACTGATCGTCTTTGTTGGCCCGTCGGGCTGTGGGAAGTCCACGCTGTTGCGAATGATCGCAGGATTGGAAAGCATCACCGGTGGCACGCTCGAGATTGACGGGACATTGGTCAATGATGTGCCGCCTGCACAACGGGGGATCGCAATGGTCTTTCAGTCCTATGCGCTCTACCCGCACATGACAGTACGCGACAACATGTCATTTGCGCTCAAACTCGCTAAGAAAACACCGGCAGAGATTGAAGACGCGGTCTCAAAGGCGGCAAGAATTCTGCAGTTGGATGAATACCTGGATCGCCTGCCGAAGGCGTTGTCAGGCGGACAGCGTCAGCGCGTTGCCATTGGCCGGTCGATTGTGCGGGATCCAAAGGTCTACCTTTTTGACGAACCACTTTCCAACCTCGACGCAGCATTGCGGGTCGCAACGCGGATTGAGATTGCACAGCTTAAGGAATCCATGCCTGAAAGCACGATGATCTATGTAACCCATGACCAGGTGGAGGCCATGACCCTTGCTAGTCGGATCGTGGTGCTTGCCAACAAGGGCATTGCGCAGGTGGGTACGCCCCTTGAACTTTATGAACGTCCCGAGAATGAAT
This sequence comes from uncultured Paracoccaceae bacterium, assembly GCA_947502145.1. GTDB lineage: Bacteria > Pseudomonadota > Alphaproteobacteria > Rhodobacterales > Rhodobacteraceae > CANMYO01. Next base: position 610,818 of record CANMYO010000002.1, read on the forward strand.
TTGTGGCCCAGTTCATCGGCTCACCGGCAATGAATCTTTTGTCCGGTGAAATCGTCGAAACCGGCGCGCAGACTGTCGTGCAACTGCATGGCGGAGGGCGTGCAACGTCTGCCGTTCCGTCGCAGGCCGCTGATAAGGGATTGAAAGTCAACATAGGTGTTCGCCCGGAAGATATGGTTGAATCAAATGGCGACGATTTCATCTTTGAAGGGAAGGTCAACATCACCGAGGCGCTTGGTGAAGTGACCCTACTTTATTTTGACAAGGTCGGTGATAACGACGCCATCATTGGCAAACTTCCCGGTATCCACGCAGATTTGCGCGGAACCAGTGTCCGGATGGGCGCGGATCCTGCCAAGGTGCAGATTTTTCATGAGGGCAAATCGCTACATTATCGCTAGCGGTGCGCATCTTCGGAATCGAAAGGGCGGCGCATTGCGTCGCCCTTTTCTGTTTTGCCTTTGTAACGTTAACCGCGGCGACGTCGACCAGTGCGGGCACGACCTTCTCCGGGCACGACGGGGGCGCGATTGAACTTGATCCACTCACCACCACCGGCGTCATTATTGGTCAGAAAGTTTGCGGCTCGGATTGCTTCCATCTCTTTGCCTGCGCGTGCTTTGGTTGATCCAAGGCCAAACAACTGCACGAAAGCTTCGTCGTCCATGTCCGCAGGCAGTATAATTCCGGCAGCTTCAACTTCAGCTTTCTTTTCAGCGATTTTCTTGGGGCCAGTTGGCAGCGCGATCGGGTTCATGATGGCAGAGGTCATTCCGGCCGCCATGGCCATTGGCAAGAACGCATTGTTGATCCCGTGGCGGTTTGGCAGCCCAAACGAAATATTGGACGCACCGCAGGTCGTGTTCACGCCAAGTTCATCACGCAATCGGCGCACCAATGTGAAGACCTGCAAACCAGCCGTACCCATTGCGCCAATCGGCATGACCAGCGGATCGACCACAATGTCATGAGCCGGAATCCCAAAATCGGCAGCCCGCTCAACGATCTTTTTTGCAACTGCAAAACGCACATCCGGATCTTCTGAAATGCCCGTGTCATCGTTGGAAATGGCAACAACCGGCACGTTGTATTTCTTGACGAGCGGCAGCACCAGTTCAAGCCGCTCTTCTTCACCGGTGACCGAGTTCAATAGTGGGCGGCCTTCGGCCGCGGCAAGGCCATTTTCCAGCGCACCCGGAACAGAGCTGTCAATGCACAGGGGACAATCAGTGATGGCCTGCACCCGTTCAACTAGGTCCTTCATCAGGCTTGGTTCAACAAAATTGTTGTCCGCGTAACGCGGATCTTCGGCCATCTTGTTGGAAAACACAGCGCCAGAATTGATGTCCAGAATATTTGCCCCGGCGGCAACCTGCGCAATGGCGTCAGCCTCAACCCGTGAAAAATCTCCACGTTCAAGTTCTTCATTCAGGATCTTTCGTCCAGTCGGATTGATCCGCTCACCAATAACACAGAATGGCTGGTCAAAGCCGATAATGGCGGTCTTTGTTTTGCTTTCGACGATGGTGCGGGTCATGCGGGTTCCTTGTTGGGGTTGGCCGGAATGGCAGAGGCGCCGCCGTTGGCGATGGCCCATTTTGCGTTTGTCTTGATCCCGCCAAGCGGGAAAAAGTGTACATTGGTGATGTTGAACTCTGGGTTTGCGGCTTTGTGCGCGGCAAGTTCCGCCAGCACGTCATTGGGTTCGTACGGCAATAGCAGTTTGGTCACATCCATCGCACGCTTTTGCAGTACCTTGAGAGAAGGACCTACACCGCAGGCGATCGCAAACTTGATCAGCGTCTGAAGTTTGGCAGGTCCAGCAATGCCGATATGGATCGGAAAGGTGATGCCAGCGTCCCGAAGTGAATCCGCCCACGCTATGATCGGCTTCGCTTCAAATGCGAATTGAGTAGCAAGCGCCATGTCTGCGTTTGTTGTTTCAGAAAACCGTTGTTTCCAGCGCAATGCGTCCATGACATTTTTATCACCGCCGCTTGGGTCAATGTCGCGGTTTCCTTCCGGGTGCCCTGCGACATGCAGGTTTGAGAATTCACCAAACAGCCCCGTTTCAAGCAATTGCATTGAGCTGTCAAAGTCGCCGTGCGGTGTTGCAACGCCACCGGCTAGAAGAAGCGCCTGCGACACGTTTGCCTCACCCCGATAACGGGCGATCCAGTCCGCCAGCGTCGCCTTGTCTTTGATGATACGGGCAGGGAAGTGGGGCATGACCTGAAAGCCATCAGCGGCAAGACGTTTGGCGGTGGCCACCATGTCCTCGATTGGGGTCCCTTCGATATGTGCAATGTAGACCCGTGTCGCCGCAGGCAGAAGTGACTGGAAATCCGAAATCTTCTCGGCAGTACGCGGCATCACCTCGATCGAATAACCTGCAAGCAACGCTTCAATCTCTGGATTGAAAGGCGTGTCCAGCGCGGAGTCTTTCTTTTTCAGGAATGGCATGAGTGACACGACGGTCTCCTTTAGACGATCAGCAAAGGTGACTGGCCGGGTCACGCCCAGCCGTCATTGGCAATAAGTTTCTTGATACGCTCCAGATCGTATTCTGCATCAATCCGGGCGACTTCAGCCGCAGCGACGTCGGCGTCAGTTCCTTCAACAGGGTAGGGCGGCGCCTTTCGGAATCCGGCCATGTAATCGTCTGACTCCGCGGCGCCCGATTTCATTGCGGCGCGATCAATTGCCTGCTCGAACCGTTCCGGCAGGGGCAGCTTGGTCCCACGACGGCCTTTGCCCACAATGACCTGCGCGGGCATGTCGCGCCAGTAAACGATTGTCACATCAGCCATCAAGATCTCCCATTTCTCTTTGCCTCTTTATCATCCATTGCAGTCGCCAAATGTCGATTTTCGACATGACAGAAGACGGGGGCGACCGAAGTCTTATGGCCGTTTCGCACCTAGTTGGCCAAGGGCAGCCTATCCCCATTAACTTCATCTTGAATCTGAGCCTCATTCATCTTCTGGACGTCACAGCGCTTGCGCGACCGCAATCGAGCGCTTACGTTGAAAGTAACTCGAAAATGGAGGGCGTTAAGATGGCGCCCAAGCGTCCCTTTGGTGCGGGCGCGTACCCCAAAGCGGTCGATACCCCCGCGCCACAAACCCCTGATCCGGCGACCCTTTACGCGGCGCTTGATCTGGGAACAAATAGTTGTCGGATGTTGATTGCCCAACCAAAGGGCAGTCAGTTTCATGTCGTCGACTCTTTTTCCAAATCTGTGCAATTGGGTCATGGGCTTGAGAGCACCGGCAAACTGTCGCGTGCGTCAATGAACCGGACGATCTCGGCCATGCGGATTTGTCGCCAAAAGCTCGAGCGGCATGGCGTCAAACGGTTGCGCCTCGTTGCGACAGAGGCTTGCCGCCGTGCCCGCAATGGTTCTGCATTTGTCTCGCAGGTCCGGCGTGAGACAGGGCTTGATCTTGAGATTATCAAACCCGAGGAAGAAGCACGTCTTGCAGTCATCTCCTGCGCTCCGCTGGTGAGCACAAAGACTGAGCAGCTTTTGGTGGTTGATATTGGTGGGGGCTCAACCGAACTGGTCTGGATAGATCTTGCGCATGTGCCCGCCCGCGAACGTCCTCGCGCGATCATGCGGCTGCACGCCGGTTTTGGTGCAGATCCGGGTCCGTTTGCGGCTGCCAAAGTGGTGGACTGGATTTCCGTTCCCCTTGGCGTTGCAACATTGCGGGATCAGTTTTCTGATGTCGAAGACGACGCTGCGCGGTTCGCCTTGATGAGTTGGTTTTTTGAGGAAAACCTATCTGAATTTGCACCCTCTGCAGAAGCGCAGGATCGCGAAGGCTTTCAAATCGTCGGGACCAGTGGAACGGTGACAACTGTCGCGGCAAGCCATCTTGGCCTCAAACGTTACGACCGGACGAAGGTTGATGGGCTGCGGATGACGTCGGATCAAATTGATGCCGTGATCCGCAACTACCTGTCGCTAGGTCCCCAGGGGCGGCGCAGCGATCCGCGCATTGGCAAGGACCGGCAGGCGCTGATCATGTCCGGTGCCGCAATTCTTCAGGCTCTGATGCGACTCTGGCCCACGGATCGGCTGTCTGTTGCGGATCGCGGGCTACGTGAGGGGTTGCTTTATGCGCAAATGTCGGCAGATGGGGTGCTGGAAGACGTCCCCTATTAATCAGACACAGATCAGATGAAGAAACCAGGCAAGAATACAAGTGGTCGCGGTCAACGTGATTTGACCATCAAGGTCAAGTCGGCACGGGGGCGGACAACATCGTCCCAACGTTGGTTGCAAAGGCAACTCAACGATCCCTATGTCAAACGCGCCAAGGCTGATGGGTATCGTGGACGTGCCGCGTATAAAATTCTGGAGCTGGACGACAAGTTTCGATTTCTTGTTCCTGGTGCTCGGGTTGTCGATCTTGGTTGTGCGCCCGGCGGATGGTGCCAGGTGGCGGTGCGCCGCGTCAACGCGCTGCATGATCGACCGAGCAAGGCGCAAGGGAAAGTGCTTGGGATTGATTTGCAAGAGGTTGAGGCCATCCCCGGCGCTGAAATTTACCAGCTCGATTTTCTTGAGGACGATGCCGATAAACAGGTCATGGCATGGCTGGACGGGCAGGCGGATGTGGTGATGTCTGACATGGCGGCCAGCGCATCTGGGCACAAGCAAACGGACCACCTTCGCATCATTACCCTTTGCGAAACGGCTGCATACTTTGCCTTCGATGTATTGGTTGAAGGTGGGACATTTGTTGCAAAAGTGCTCGCAGGTGGCGCAGAAGGTGAATTGCAAAAACTTCTGAAAAGCCGCTTTGAGAAAGTTGCAAATGTGAAGCCACCTGCATCGCGTGCTGACAGTTCTGAAAAATTCGTCGTCGCGACGGGGTTCAAAGGCTAGGCCAGAACAATTCTCGTGTTTGTGTCCTGACAGGATTGTGCCAGTCGTTCCGAGGTAATCCTGTCGGTTACAAAAGCGTCCACATCTGCAAATGATCCAATTCGGACCGGCGCTTTTCTCCGCAGCTTGCTGGCGTCTGCAACAAGAATTGTCGATCTTGCTGCTGCGATGATCTGCTGACTTACACGCACCTCTTCGGGGTCAAAATCAAGCAGATTTCCATTGGTATCGATAGCCGAGGCACCGATGATTGCGAAATCGACCTGAAACCGCGCGATTGCCAATGCAGCCAAATCGCCAACTAATGCGCCATCTGCACGGCGCAGGCGTCCTCCTGCCACGATGACCTCGCACGTTTCGACGTCCGCAAGAATATTCGCCACATTCAAGTTGTTTGTAACGACCATAAGGTTGCGATGTGTACGCAGTGCGCGGGCAACGGCCTCGGTTGTGGTTCCGATATTGAGGAACAGGGACGCATTATCAGGAATCATCCGGGCGGTCCGTGCCGCTATCCGGGCCTTAGTGGCGCGGTTTTGGGTCTGGCGATCATCATATCCAATGTTTCGCACGCCTGATGGCAAAATCGCGCCGCCATGCACCCGTTCCAATAGACCAGAAGCGCACAAAACCCGCAGGTCCCGCCGAATGGTTTGTACGGCAACTCCCAACGATGTTGACAATGATGTCGCCCTCACACGTCCTTGGCTACGTGCAGCCATGAGGATAGCGGTATGACGATTTTGGGTCTTCATTTTGTTCGGTTTATCCGAAATGCGAACATAATGGAACAATAATCAGCCAAAAAATGCGTTCGCTCGACATGAAGCGAACGGAAGTTTGGCATTTCCTTGCGGTAGAATCGAACCAACCCCATTGAGCGCGCAACAGGGGGGCGAAAATGCAGACCGATTTTGACCTATTTGTCATTGGTGGTGGGATCAACGGCGTTGGGATTGCGCGCGATGCCCAAGGCCGTGGGCTGAACACAGCCCTTGCTGAGATGAACGATCTTGCGTCAGCGACGTCTTCATCCTCGACCAAGCTATTTCACGGTGGCTTGCGGTACTTGGAGTTCTTCGAGTTCGGGTTGGTCCGCAAAGCTCTGATCGAGCGCGAGGTTTTGCTGCAGGCGATGCCCCATATTTCATGGCCAATGCGATTTGTTTTGCCTTACCACAGGGACATGCGATTTGAGGGTGAAACACCCACTTCCAAACTTCTCTCGCTATTCATGCCCTGGATGAAAGGCCGACGACCTGCATGGCTGATCCGTCTGGGCCTGTTCCTGTATGACAACCTTGGGGGGCGAAAAATCCTGCCGGGAACAAAAACGGTCGATCTCTCGACAAGTGAAGAAGGCAAACCGCTGAAAGATAAGTTCAAGCTGGCCTATGAATACTCAGATTGTTGGATCGAGGACTCCCGCCTTGTCGTCCTGAACGCGCGTGACGCAGAACAACGAGGCGCGACGATTCTGACGCAATCGAAGGTTATCAGCGCCGAGCGCCGAAATGGCCGGTGGTTGATCACTGTACTAGGTGGCGATGGTGAGACCGTCTACTCTGCCAAGGCGCTGGTGAATGCGGGGGGCCCGTGGGTCGAATCCATCGTCAAAACAACGGTGCGGATGAACACGAGTGAAGGCATTCGATTGGTCCGCGGCAGCCATATCGTCACCAAGCGGCTATACGATCATGACAAGGCCTATTTCTTTCAGGGTGAAGATGGCCGCATTATTTTTTCCATTCCTTACGAGACGGATTTCACGCTGATCGGCACGACCGATAAAGAGCATGATGACCTGAACCGATCACCACTCGCAACTGAAGAAGAACAGGAATATCTGTGCGCATTTGCTACGCAGTATTTCAAGAAGCCGGTCACGCGTGACGACATTGTGTGGACATATTCTGGCGTGCGTCCGCTCTATGATGACGGTGCGAAATCTGCGACTGCGGCGACGCGGGATTATGTGCTGTCACTAGACACAAATGGCGCGCCATTGCTCAGCGTGTTTGGCGGCAAGATCACGACATATCGCAAACTTGCTGAAAGCGCGCTTTCAAAGTTGGTTCCGCTCATCGGGGGCAAAGGGGATTGGACTGCAGGCATCGCGCTGCCTGGGGGCGACTTCCCCGTCGGAGGGGTTGATGATCTGATCGCTCAACTGCAGGCAGATTTTCCGTTTCTAGAGGAACGTTGGGCCCGACGGTTGGTCCGAGCTTACGGGACAGAGGCCGCAGAAATTCTGGTGACAGCCAAATCACGTGAAGATCTTGGCCAGGATTTTGGCGCGACCCTGACCGAGGCCGAAGTGAACTGGCTGATGGAAAAGGAATACGCGCGTTCAGCCGCTGACGTCGTTTGGCGCCGCAGCAAACTTGGATTGCGAATGACGCGGGATCAGATTTCCGCGTTAGATGCCTTTATGACCGCGGCCTGACTGATTGATTTTTCTTTTGATCCTGCAATCTGCCGCTTGCACCCTCACACGACATCTAGACAGGATAGAACATGCGAAACGATGTCTGGCACCATATCGTTGGCGATGTCAGCCTAGGCGGCTTTAATGTTGGTACAGCGATTTCCTCTGTTCTCGCGGCACATGGTGTCGCAATCACCATGGTTGATACGAAAGGCGCGATATGACTCATATTCTTGCAATTGATCAGGGCACGACTTCAAGCCGGGGGATCATCTTTGACCCCGACATGGCCATTGTCGCGACTGCGCAACAAGAGTTTGAACAGCATTTTCCGCATTCAGGTTGGGTTGAACATGAGGTGTCCGACCTTTGGACGACAACTCTGGACACTGCGCGTGGCGCGATTTCGAAAGCGGGGCTGAAGGCGACCGACATTTCTGCGATAGGCATAACCAACCAGCGCGAAACGACCGTTGTTTGGGATCGGACAACCGGAGAGCCCGTTCACCGCGCAATCGTCTGGCAAGATCGTAGAACCGCTGACTTTTGCGAGGCTCTGAAGGCGGAAGGATTCGAACCGGAAGTTACGGAAAAAACAGGCCTTTTGCTTGATCCCTATTTCTCGTCTACCAAGCTCAACTGGATTCTCGATAATGTCTCTGGTGCACGCGCACGCGCTGAAAACGGTGAATTGCTGTTCGGGACGGTTGATTCCTATCTGATCTGGAAACTTACAGACGGCGCGCGACATGTGACCGACGCGACAAATGCTGCCCGCACAATGCTTTACAATATTCGCGAGTCTCAATGGGATGCGGATATCTGCCAACGCCTCAACATCCCCATGAGCATGCTACCAGAAGTCCTTGATTGTTCTGCAGATTTTGGCGTCACAGCAGCGGATCATTTTGGAACTAGCCTGCCAATTCTTGGTGTTGCAGGCGACCAACAAGCGGCGACAATCGGCCAAGCCTGTTTTTCACCTGGCATGCTCAAATCCACATATGGCACGGGCTGCTTTGCCCTTCTCAATACCGGCGACACAATTGTGCGATCTCAGAAACGTCTCTTGGGAACCATTGCATATCAGTTTGACGGCAAACCCACCTATGCGCTGGAAGGTTCAATCTTTGTTGCCGGCGCAGTTGTGCAATGGCTGCGGGATGGGCTGGGGATCATCGCGAAGGCTGCGGACACTCACCCACTGGCGGAAAAGGCGGATCCTGAACAGGAACTTTATCTTGTGCCCGCCTTCACAGGTCTTGGCGCCCCTTATTGGGACGCAAATGCTCGGGGGGCAATTTACGGTCTGACCCGCGGAAGTGGTCCGGCGGAATTTGCGCGCGCGGCACTCGAAAGCGTCGGCTTTCAGACCCGTGATTTGCTGGACGCCATGAAGAGTGACTGGCAAGGTGCTGATAACGCACCAGTATTGCGCGTTGACGGTGGCATGAGTGCTAGCGATTGGGCGATGCAGTTCCTGTCGGACATCATTGGCGCCCCGGTTGACCGGCCGACGGTTCTGGAAACCACGGCGCTTGGGGTTGCATGGCTTGCCGGCAGTCGCGCAGGCATCTATCCCGATCAGGAGGGCTTTGCTGAAAACTGGGCTCTTGATCGCCAATTTACGGCAAAAATGGACGATGAAACCCGCGAGCGGCGATACGCGGCCTGGGGCGATGCGATCCGCCGAACCTTGTCAGCTTAGGCCCCGTTCCCATACATCGAATTCTGCGGCACGCTTGTCCTTTAGTTTTTGCGCAACATGTGGCGACAACGTCAGTTCCATGCTGGGCGACACATTCAGCCGTTTTATGTCAGGCAGATCGCCGAGGCGCTGCGTAAGAAAGTTAGAGATCCGTTCTGGTGCTTCATATCGGAACAGGTGCTCGACCCCGATTCTCCCATCCTCAACGGTCAAGAATCGTGCCTGAGACCCTACGGCAGCAAAGGGTGCCGGTTTTCCTTTCGCGTATTCCAGCACAAACTCGTCAAATGTAAGGCCGCGGGTCGAATTCTCATGTCCGACCAGATCGTCCCGATGTCTATAGCGATACCAACTGCCCAGCCAGTCAATAGGATTACGCACAATCGCCATCAATTCGGGTTCTTTGCCGCCGGCCTGGACGAAAAACGGTTTAATGAATCGTCTGTAACGATAGCAGGGCATGTGTTTCAGGACCGGAGGATCACGCACAACCATTGAGGCGCGCGGCGCAAGCGCGCCCAAAAGTGCTGTTGTTCCGGTCTTGGGAACGGATAAAATCGCAATATTTTCTTTCCAGAAAACAAGCACCTGCAAGACCTCTCTGACGTTTCTTGAGTTCCAGTCTAGGCGATCAACCTTTTCTTAACCACCACATTCGAATGTGGCTTGATGAAGTTTTTTGTTGAAATGTTCTCTTTTTGGTCTCATAGGTTGATGAGAACAGAAAAAGAACATCAGCAGTGATTGCCGCCCCGAAATGGGCGTGACATAAGGACAGGACCAGAATGGCAACGGCAGAACTCCTCAAGATGACAGACAAGAAAACAGCCGATAAGCAAAAAGCGTTGGATTCAGCGCTTGCGCAGATCGAACGTCAATTCGGTAAAGGGTCGATCATGACCCTTGGCGGCGAAAACAAGATGCCCGATATCGAAGCGACAAGCACAGGGTCCTTGGGCCTCGACATTGCCCTTGGCATAGGTGGTCTGCCAAAGGGACGGATCGTTGAAATCTACGGGCCTGAATCTTCAGGCAAGACGACGCTGACCCTTCATGCAATCGCGGAAGAGCAGAAGAAGGGCGGCGTTTGTGCCTTTGTTGACGCTGAACATGCTCTTGACCCGACCTATGCAAAGAAGCTGGGCGTTAACCTTGATGAACTGTTGATTTCACAACCTGACACCGGTGAACAGGCGCTTGAAATTGTCGATACATTGGTGCGTTCGGGCGCGGTGAGCATGGTTATCGTGGATTCAGTTGCAGCACTGACACCCAAATCAGAGCTTGAAGGTGAGATGGGCGACAGCAGCGTTGGCGTTCATGCACGGTTGATGTCACAGGCAATGCGCAAACTGACCGGGTCGATAAATCGTTCAGGTTGCATGGTGATCTTCATCAACCAGATTCGGATGAAGATCGGTGTTATGTTTGGCTCACCTGAAACGACAACCGGCGGCAACGCGCTCAAGTTCTATGCTTCTGTTCGTCTTGATATCCGCAGAATTGGTGCGATCAAGGACCGTGATGAGGTTGTTGGCAATGCAACCCGTGTGAAGGTGGTCAAGAACAAGGTTGCTCCGCCATTCAAACAGGTTGAATTTGACATCATGTATGGTGAAGGGATCTCGAAGAACGGTGAATTGCTCGACCTCGGTGTCAAGGCCGGTGTTGTTGAAAAGTCGGGTGCCTGGTTTAGCTACGGTGATGAGCGGATCGGACAGGGCCGCGAGAACTCAAAGATGTATCTGCGTGAGAACGCCAATATTGCACTTGAGATCGAAGACAAGATTCGGGCTGCGCACGGGCTAGATTTCGACATGTCCGCGGACAAGCCTGACGATGCCGATGACGAACTGGTTGAATTGTAAGCGAACGGTGTTGGGCCACACCTGAAAAGGGCCCGATGACGTCGAATGCGTCATCTGCATGAATGGGAATGGGTGCAGCAAAATCTGCACCCTTTTTCATGTTCTGTGGACACCCAATCGCCATGGGGCTACATCTTCGGGGCTTCTTAACTATGCACCGGGGACCCCGATGACCAGCCTTGCCGAAATTCGTTCAACATTCCTCAATTACTTTGGAAAGAATGGTCACGAAGTTGTCGCGTCCGGCCCCCTCGTGCCGCGCAATGACCCCACGTTGATGTTTACCAACTCGGGTATGGTTCAGTTCAAGAACCGGTTTACCGGTGTGGAAAGCGGATCTTATGATCGTGCCACAACGGCTCAGAAATGCGTGCGTGCCGGTGGCAAGCACAATGATCTCGACAACGTAGGCTATACAGCTCGCCATCACACATTCTTTGAGATGATGGGCAACTTCAGCTTTGGCGATTACTTCAAATCAGATGCGATCCCCTTTGCCTGGGAGTTGATAACAAAGGACTTTGGCATCGACAAATCCCGATTGCTGACAACGGTTTATCACACAGATGATGAGGCGTTCGAAATCTGGAAATCACTAGGCGTCCCCGAAGACCGTATTATTCGTATTGCGACTGACGACAATTTTTGGCGTATGGGACCGACCGGTCCGTGTGGCCCTTCAACGGAAATATTCTATGACCATGGCGATCATATCTGGGGTGGACCTCCGGGCAGCGTGGATGAGGACGGCGATCGGTTCATCGAGATATGGAACATCGTTTTCATGCAGAACGAACAGTTCGATGACGGTCATCTTGAACCGCTTGACATGCAATCCATTGATACCGGCATGGGGCTGGAACGCGTCGCGGCCCTTTTGCAGGGCAGCCACGATAACTATGAGACCGACCTGTTCCGCTCCCTGATGGAGGCGTCAGGCCATGCTACGTCAACCGATCCGTTCGGCGACCAAAATGTGCACCATCGGGTCATTGCTGATCATTTGCGGTCGACCTCTTTCCTGATTGCCGAAGGCGTTTTGCCGTCGAACGAGGGGCGGGGCTATGTGCTCCGGCGAATTATGCGCCGTGCAATGCGCCATGCGCATCTTCTTGGTGCCAAGGACCCAGTGATGCACAAACTCGTCCCCACGCTTGTCCAGCAAATGGGCGTCGCCTATCCGGAACTCGGCCAGGGACAACGCTTGATTGAAGACACGCTTCTCAATGAAGAAGTGCGGTTCAAACAAACACTGGATCGTGGCCTCAAACTTCTTGATGACGAGTTATCCAACTTGCCAGAAGGCGCCAAACTGCCCGGAGCAGCAGCGTTCAAACTATATGACACATATGGGTTCCCGCTTGACCTGACGCAGGATGCATTGCGTGAAAAGGGGCATAGCGTTGACACGGAGGGATTTGACACCGCGATGGCAGCGCAAAAGGCAAAGGCGCGGGCCGCGTGGTCAGGTTCTGGCGCTGAAGCGGATGCAAGCGTCTGGTTCGACGTCGTTGATCAGCACGGTACAACGGATTTTCTTGGCTATGATTCTACCTTTGCGGAAGGTCAAATCGTCGCCCTCGTCGTCGATGGCAAAGCCGTGAGCGAGGCCAGTGATGAGGTGCAGATCGTCCTGAACCAATCCCCGTTTTATGCCGAAAGCGGCGGTCAGGTCGGTGATGCCGGTGTCCTGCGCACTGAAAGCGGTGAGGTTGAGGTTACCGACACCAAAAAGGTGGCCGGATTGCATATCCACATTGGTCGCATGCGCAATGGGACCATCGGGATCGGGCAGGGGGCTGAACTTGCAGTTGATGTGCCGCGACGGACCCAAATTCAGGCCAATCACTCAGCGACCCATTTGCTGAACGAGGCATTGCGAAACACGCTTGGCGATCACATTGCACAGCGCGGCTCGCTGAACGCGCCGGACCGTTTGCGCTTCGATTTCAGTCACAACCACGCCATGACAAGTGATGAACTCACAGCGGTAGAACGCGAAGTCAACGCTATGATCCGACAGAACAGCAGTGTCGAGACACGGATCATGACTCCGGATGACGCCCGTGCCATGGGCGCTCAGGCGCTGTTTGGTGAAAAATATGGTGATGAGGTGCGCGTCGTTTCAATGGGAAAGAAGCCAGACGCCGGCAAGGGGCTGGGTGGGGACAGCTACTCGATCGAACTTTGCGGCGGCACCCATGTGCGCTACCTCGGAGAGATTGGCGCATTTGTTGTGCTTGGGGATAGTGCCTCCAGCGCCGGTGTGCGCCGGGTTGAGGCCCTGACAGGGCAAGCAGCACTGGACCACCTGCGAACACAGGATCGGCTGCTGTCAGATGCCGCTGCCGCGCTGAAAGCGCCTGCTGCCGATATGGCCGAGCGGATCAAAGCCTTGTTGGACGAACGTAAGGCGCTGACCAATGAGGTTGCGCAGTTACGGCGCGATCTTGCTATGGGCGGCGGCGGCAATGACGCCGCACGGGACACAGTGAATGGCGTGACATTTATCGGGCAGGTTTTGCGGGGCGTTTCAGGCAAGGATCTTCCGGCCCTTGTCGACCAGTTCAAAGCGGAAATTGGGAGCGGCGTTGTCCTGTTGATCGCAGATACCGGCGCAAAGGCTGCCGTGGCAGCAGGCGTGACTTCGGATTTGACCAGTCGGATGTCCGCTGTTGATATTCTGCGCGCCGCGGTCCCGGAATTGGGCGGAAAGGGGGGCGGTGGCCGCCCTGACATGGCGCAAGGGGGCGGTGCATCTTCAGAGAATGCAGATGCCGCCATTGCCGCGGCCAAAACCTATCTGGAGGGAGTTTGATCAATGCCGTCAGCACTTTGGATTGCCCACGTGAAGGTCACTGACCCCGAGGCGTATGGCAGGTATGCGTCGCTCGCGACTGATGCAATTGCTGCACATGGGGGCGTCTTTCTTGCACGGGGCGGGGCGTATGAAACGCTGGAAGGCCCAGATCGGCCGCGCAATGTTGTCGCACGCTTTCCGTCCATGCAAGCTGCGCATGATTGTTATTATTCAGACAGTTATCAGGCGGCCTTAACCCATGCGAAGGGCGCTGCTGAGCGAGAACTGAGTATTATCGAAGAGGCTGAATGAAGGGCCAGCTAGGTACCATGCTGGCACGCCACGCAGCCGTCGGGCGCCTGGAATGGATAGGCTTGCGATCGGCGCGGAAATTGGACGTCGCAGTCGTCGAGAATGCCGATATGACTGAAACAGGGTTAATCGGGGATCACGCTCCGGCTGGCAAACGGGCGGTCACATTGATCCAATTTGAACATTTGCCCGTCATCGCAGCGCTGGCAAACAAGGCAGTGGTTGCGCCAGCTCAGCTGCGGCGTAACCTTGTTATCTCAGGCATAAATTTGATGGCGTTCCGCAAGACGTTGGTTCAGATCGGGGATGTTGTTCTGCGGATCGAGGGGCCCTGTCCGCCGTGCAGTCGGATCGAAACCGCACTTGGGCCTGGCGGCTACAATGCGGTACGTGGCCACGGCGGCTGGTACGCTAGCGTACACAGACCGGGCACAATCCGTCTGCAGGATGGCGTCACGCCGTATAGGGAAGCCGACAGCTAGCTTGCCGCGCGGGCTTGCCGTTTACGCTCATGCGGGTCGAGATAACGTTTGCGCAACCGGATTGCGTTGGGCGTGACTTCGACCAACTCATCATCGTCAATATAGGCAATCGCCTGTTCCAGTGACATGATAACAGGAGTCGTCAGGCGGACTGCCTCATCCGTGCCCGAAGCCCGCACGTTGGTCAGTTTTTTACCCTTTAGCGGGTTCACTTCAAGATCGTTTTCACGGCTGTGTTCGCCGATGATCATGCCGGTGTAGACGGCCTCTTGTGCGCCGATAAACATCTTGCCGCGCTCTTCTAGATTCCAGAGTGCGAATGCAACCGATGAACCGTTTTCCATGGAGATCAACACGCCCTGACGGCGGCCCTGAATCGGGCCTTTGTAAGGGGTCCAGCCATGGAACAGCCGGTTCAAGACGCCTGATCCACGTGTGTCAGTCAGAAATTCTCCGTGATATCCGATCAAACCGCGTGAGGGGACATGTGCGATAATGCGTGTCTTGCCAGCACCAGCGGGCTTCATTTCGGTCAATTCACCTTTGCGCGGTCCTGTCAACTTTTCGACTACTGCACCAGTGTATTCGTCATCCACGTCAATGGTGACTTCTTCGACCGGTTCCATCCGCTGGCCGTTTTCTTCGGTGAAGATGACTTGTGGGCGCGAGATTGACAGTTCAAACCCTTCACGGCGCATGTTTTCAATCAAAACGCCCATCTGCAACTCACCGCGACCGGATACTTCAAACGCGTCGCCACCGGGCGTATCGGCAATCTTGATCGCGACGTTGACTTCGGCTTCTTTCATCAGGCGGTCGCGAATTACGCGAGACTGAACTTTCTTACCGTCTTTGCCGGCTAATGGTGAATCGTTGATCCCAAAAGTCACGGTGATGGTTGGCGGATCAATCGGTTGGGCGGGCAGGGGGATGTCGACTGCAACGTCACACAATGTATCCGCAACGGTTGCCTTGGTCATGCCTGCAATGGTGACGATGTCGCCGGCTTCGGCCACGTCAATGGGCTGCTGGGCCAATCCGCGAAAGGCCAGCACTTTGGAAACGCGGAACTGTTCGATTTTTTCGCCTGTGCGGCTAAGCGCTTTTACGGTGTCACCAGCCTTGAGCGATCCCGCTTCGACGCGACCTGTCAGGATGCGGCCGATAAAAGGGTCAGCCGACAGCGTTGTTGCGAGCATCTGGAATGGCTCTGACTTCCGCTCAACCTGTTTTGGGGTTGGAACGTGTTCCACAATCAGATCGAACAGGGCAGACAGGTCCTTGCGCGGCCCGTCAAGTTCGGCGTCACACCAGCCCGCGCGGCCCGAAGCGTACATGGTGGGAAAGTCGAGTTGTTCGTCTTCCGCTTCTAGCGCTGCAAACAGGTCAAAGACCTCGTCAACGGCACGATCAGGTTCGCCATCCGGCTTGTCGACCTTGTTGACGACGACAATCGGCCGCAAGCCCAATGCCAGCGCCTTGGAGGTGACAAATTTGGTCTGTGGCATCGGGCCCTCAGCGGCATCCACCAGCAAGACAACGCCGTCGACCATCGACAGGATACGCTCGACCTCGCCACCAAAATCGGCGTGACCTGGGGTGTCTACGATATTGATGCGCGTGCCTTTCCACTCGACACTCGTACATTTTGCGAGGATCGTGATCCCACGTTCCCGTTCAATGTCATTGCTGTCCATGGCACGTTCATCAACGGCCTGATTTTCCCGGAATGCGCCGGATTGCTTCAGCAGCTCATCCACCAAAGTGGTTTTGCCGTGGTCAACGTGTGCGATGATCGCAATATTGCGAATGTCCATGAGTCTGCCCTTATGCGGAGTTGCCGCGCGGATAACGCGGTGCGCAGATAAAAGCCAGCCCTGATTTGCCGCAGCGCGGCGTCAATGTGTGGTGTTGCCGGAAAAGAGATGGATGATCAGAATGCCGGACAGGATCAGCGCAAGCCCGAACATGGCAGGCAGGTCCAGCTTTTGCCCGAATATGATGTAGCCGATCAAAGCGATGAATACGATCCCAAGGCCTGACCAGATGGCGTAGACGATCCCGACCGGCATTACCTTGAGCGTCAGCGCCAAAAGATAGAATGAGGCCGCATAGCTGACGGTGCAGATGACTGATGGCCAAATCCGTGTGAATTGCTGGCTGGCCTGAAGGGCCGTTGTGCCGATGGTTTCTGTCACGATGGCAAGAACAAGTACAAGATAGTGCATCGCAGTGGCTTTCTTGGGCGGGCAGGGGTCAGGGAATCCTGACTACGCATTTCATGCGAAACGATGCCAGCATGGGAACCGGAATGCTACACCCGATATTGCCAGCAGATCCCATTCATTTCTTGAAAGGCCCTTCAATGTTTATTCGCCACCACAGTTGTTTTCCCGTGCCGATCCCGCGACTGACCCTTAGCCATCGTCTGGCGAACCTGCTTCTGACGCCAGCCGTACAAACCATCAATTTCCGATTTGGCCATGTCCATGTCTTTCCAAGCCATTTTCGTGCAGTCGCCGCTGCCGTCCGCGCTGGAACGCTCAGCGTTGCCTTTGACCCGGTGCGGCTCGCCACCGAAGGGTCATTGGCGGAATACGATTCAGGCAATGATACGTTCTCATTTCAAAGTGATATGGTGATGGAGACCGCAGGCGGTCGCGCGACGGCTGTGCATGAAGCAAGTCATGCCTGCGCCGATTTCCGCAATCGGGACACGGCGATACGCCATGAAGAGGGTGCTGCGCATATTTGCGAGGCCTGGTACCTGCTGAACTGCGGCATCGACCCGACAACTGCGCATCTTCCGGCCAACGTCATCAAGGCCGCAACTGACATGCGCGACCGGGCCCTGCCGTCAGTTCCTGTTCGAGCGACCGGCACAGAAATCAACACAGTGCGCAGGGATATGGCAAATCTGAAGTATGAGAATGCATTTTATGACAATGACGGCATTTAGGCCATTGTGACAGAACATGAAAAAGGGCCGCAGTTTTGCGGCCCTTTGTTTTCTTACATCGCTGCGTTCAGGTTTTCGTCGATCTTCTCAAGGAAACCTTCCGTAGTCAGCCACTTCTGGTCCGGACCAACAAGTAGCGCGAGGTCCTTGGTCATGTCGCCGCTTTCAACCGTGTCAACGATGACTTTCTCCAGAGTTTCCGCAAACGACATCAGCTGTGCGTTGTCGTCCAGCTTTGCACGGTGCTTCAGACCGCCGGTCCAGGCGAAAATTGACGCAATGGAGTTTGTGGATGTTGCCTGGCCGGCCTGATGTTGGCGGTAGTGACGGGTGACCGTTCCATGCGCCGCCTCGGCCTCTACAACCTTGCCATCGGGTGTCATCAGTTGTGATGTCATCAGCCCAAGTGAACCAAAACCCTGGGCGACGGTGTCAGATTGAACGTCTCCGTCGTAGTTCTTGCAGGCCCATACAAAGCCGCCGGACCATTTCATTGCCGCGGCGACCATATCGTCAATCAGGCGGTGCTCATATGTGATGCCAGCCGCTTCGAACTTATCCTTGAACTCTTCCTGATAGATCCGCTCAAAAATCAGCATAAACTGACCGTCGTATTGTTTAAGGATCGTGTTCTTGGTCGACAGATAGACTGGCCAACCAAGGTTTAGGCCATAATTCAGCGACGCCCGGGCAAAATCTTCGATCGATTTATCAAGGTTATACATGCCCATGTAGACGCCGGAATCGGGGGCCTTGAACACCTCATGTTCGATGACCTGGCCGTCTTCGCCGACAAATTTCATCGACAGAGTCCCGGCGCCGGGAAATTTCATATCCGTGGCGCGGTATTGATCCCCAAAGGCGTGGCGGCCAATGACGATTGGCTGCGTCCAGCCCGGGACAAGGCGTGGCACGTTCTTGCAGATGATCGGCGCGCGGAAAACAACGCCGCCAAGGATGTTGCGGATTGTGCCGTTGGGCGACCGCCACATCTTTTTCAAACCAAATTCTTCGACGCGCGCTTCATCGGGCGTGATTGTGGCACATTTTACACCTACACCGATTTCCTTGATTTTCTCGGCTGCGTCGATGGTGATCTGGTCGTTGGTTTCGTCGCGCGCCTCGATACCCAAATCGTAGTATAGCAGATCCACATCAAGATAGGGCAAGATCAACTTTTTCTTGATGAAATCCCAGATGATCCGGGTCATTTCGTCACCGTCAAGCTCGACGATGGGATTCTCTACCTTAATTTTTGACATGGAATTTCCTTTGCGCTGCTGTGGCATTGGCGGTGCCATAGCGCATAATTCCGGTCACGAAAAGGGGTGGTATGCCATTGTATACTCAAACCACCCCGATCAAATTGAAATGGCCAGTACAACTGGCCAATTATTGCAGAAACTTAACCGTCTGCCATCATGGCATCGCCGGATTTCATCGCGTCATCCGCCATCATGGCATCACCGGACTTCATCGCATCGTCCGCCATCATAGCATCGCCCGACTTCATCGCGTCATCGGCCATCATATGGTCTTTGTTCATCTGGCATCCCGCGACCGTCAGGGTCAAGGCTGCTGCAATCAGAATCTTATGTGTCATTTTGAACGTCCCCATTTGTTGTGTGGGGCGATCTGATCCTGCCGCTAACCTTAGGTCAAATGACGTCATCTGACAAACCTGTGAGCGGTCAAAGTGGGGATGGTAGGCCCGGCAGGACTTGAACCCGCAACCAAAGCGTTATGAGCGCTCTGCTCTAACCAATTGAGCTACAGGCCCCCGTGCCGCGCAGGGCTACCAGACCCATCGCGCGGGTCAAGTGTTCTGTGAAGAAATGAGCGCGCCGATCGACCAGATTAGGTAAATGGTTTGCACCGCATCCCTTGATCGGCTAGGGCAGCAGCAACAACGCCCGGGGGTGCCAGAGATGTCAAAAAATGGGATGACCTACGCGCAGTCCGGTGTCGATATCGACGCCGGGAACGCATTGATTGACCGGATCAAGCCGGCCGCAAAGCGCACCGCACGGCCCGGCGTAATGGCCGGTCTTGGTGGATTTGGCGCACTTTTCGATCTGAAAGGTGCTGGATACGAAGATCCGATCCTTGTTGCGGCGACGGATGGGGTCGGAACCAAACTGCGGATCGCCATTGATACCGGCAATGTAGATACAATCGGGATTGATCTGGTTGCGATGTGCGTCAACGACCTTGTCTGCCAAGGTGCTGAGCCATTGTTCTTTTTGGACTATTTTGCGACCGGCAAGCTGGATCTAGACAGCGCAACGCGGATCATCAATGGGATCGCAGCCGGGTGCGAGTCCTCTGGCTGCGCATTGATTGGTGGTGAAACGGCCGAGATGCCCGGCATGTATAATGAAGGAGACTTTGATCTGGCCGGATTTGCTGTTGGCGCGATGGAACGTGGCGCGGACCTTCCGGTTGATGTGGTCGAAGGAGATGTTTTGCTGGGCCTTGCCTCTGACGGTGTGCATTCCAACGGATATTCATTGGTTCGCCGTATCGTGGACGTCTCGGGCCTGGGATGGGCTGATGAGGCGCCATTCGCAGATGGTTCACTTGGGGCCGCGTTGCTTGCGCCGACCCGGCTTTATGTGAAACCGGCATTGGCGGCGGTGAAATCAGGTGGTGTGCATGCTTTGGCACATATTACGGGCGGAGGTCTGACCGAAAACCTGCCAAGGGTGCTGCCAGACGGGCTTGGCGCTGACATTGACCTGACGGGCTGGACTTTGCCGCCGGTGTTCCAATGGCTGACCCAACAAGGTGGCATGGAAGAGGCAGAATTGCTCAAGACATTTAACGCGGGCGTTGGCATGGTCCTTACGGTCGCAGCCAATCACGCAGAGCGTATTGCCGCGTTGCTGACCGAAGAAGGCGAAACCGTCTATCGCATTGGGACCGTCACATCAGGCGCCGGGGTCCGCTACTCGGGTGCCCTTCTTTGAGCAAACGCGTCGCCATCCTGATATCCGGTGGCGGGTCGAACATGGTGGCCCTCGCCAAATCGATGACAGAGGATCATCCAGGACGGCCCGTTTTGGTGATTTCGAATGTGCCCGGTGCCGCCGGACTGGACAAAGCCAGATCAATGGGGATTGAAACATCTCTTGTCGATCACAAAGCCTACCCGGATCGCGCAGGGTTCGAACGTGCGCTGCATGCTGCGCTAATCAAGTCACAGCCAGACGTGATCTGTCTTGCTGGTTTCATGCGTATCCTTTCACCAGAGTTTACCGCAAGATGGGAGGGCAGGATGCTCAATATCCACCCATCGCTGCTTCCCAAATACAAGGGGTTGAACACACACGCACGCTGTCTGGAAGCTGGCGACACGGACCACGGTTGCAGCGTTCATCTGGTGACTGCGGCATTGGACGATGGCCCGATACTTGGGCAGGCGAAAATTACAGTTCGTGCAGACGACACTGCCGATTCGCTCGCGGCACGGGTTTTGCCTTTCGAACACCAGCTTTATCCTGCCGTCTTATACCGCTTTCTCAGTGGCGAGCGTTCTCCACTATTGCTTTCGGAATAGCGGACCTTTCAACTGTAGCAGCGATGGCCTATCAACGGTCACCACGCGTTGCGTCAGATAAATACAGGCCAAAATGCATACGATCACCAAGACAGAAGACCTCGCCGCGTTCTGCGCCGAGGCGATAAAGCGCCCCTATGTGACCGTTGACACGGAATTTCTACGCGAACGCACCTATTACTCCAAATTGTGCCTTGTCCAGTTGGCCTATCAGGATGAGGCTGGCGCAGATGCGGTGCTGGTCGATCCTTTAGCCGAGGGGCTGTCGCTTGAACCGCTCTATGATCTTTTTCGCGACGCGGGCGTGGTCAAAGTCTTCCATGCCGCGCGCCAGGATCTTGAAATATTCTTCGTTGATGAAGGGGTGATTCCGGCACCCTTGTTTGACACGCAGGTGGCGGCAATGGTGTGCGGTTTCGGCGATCAGGTGGGTTATGAAACGCTTGTGCGAAAGATCGCCCAGTCATCTTTGGACAAGTCCAGTCGTTTTACCGATTGGTCCCGGCGCCCATTAACGGACGCGCAGAAGACCTATGCCCTGGCCGATGTCACGCATCTGCGCGACATTTATGAACACCTGTCGGCGCGGCTTGATAAATCGGGACGCAAGAAGTGGGTGACTGAGGAGATGGCCGTTCTGAATGATCCTGCAACCTATCAGGCCGATCCTGATACCGCTTGGCGGCGGGTGAAGACACGGACCAATTCAGGACGCTTTCTTGCTATTGTACGTGAATTGGCGCGGTTTCGTGAAATGCACGCGCAATCCCGCAACATCCCGCGCAATCGGGTATTCAAGGATGATGCATTGGTTGAGCTGGCCTCGACAAAACCGCAAAGCGAAAAGGATTTGGGCAGGTCCCGCCTGCTTTTGCGCGAAGCGCGCCGTGGTGACATTGCCGAAGGAATCCTGACCGCAATCAAGACGGGAGTCGAGTTGCCTAATGATGCCTTGCCAAAACCAGACAAAACGCGTGAGAAATTGCAGGTAAACCCGGCAATCGCCGACATGCTTCGGGTGCTGTTAAAAGCAAAAGCAGACCAGGAGGACGTTGCGCAAAAGCTAATTGCGTCAAGTCAGGATCTCGACCTTTTGGCTGCTGGTGAGCGGCAGGTTCCAGCCTTGAAAGGGTGGCGCAATGAAGTCTTTGGTAGGGATGCGCTGCGCCTTTGCAACGGTGAAATTGCCTTGGCTGTCAAAGGTACAAAGGTAATTGCCGTAGATCGCTAGTCAGCGTCGGCTGGCGCGGGCGTTCCGCGCCCCTTGAACACGGATTGTTCGAACGCCGATCAAGTCGTTTGCGCTGAGGACCCGCGCAACGGTGACCTGTCGGGTCCGTGTTGGACCCTGCGGCTGAAATCCTTGCGGCACTTCAACGCGGAACACCAGTGTGAGCGTCCCGCCGTCTCGCGATATCGGCACCAGCTGCGCATTGAACGCGCCCTGTGTCGCTGCTGTTCCCGTTGCCCGCACGATCGCCCCATCCGCGGTGCGGTTGACCTCAAGCGCATCAACGCTGTCGATCGCAATTCGACCATCAACAACCTGCGTGACCATGTTGGAGGTCACAAGCGGGCGCCGATTGCCGGCCGCGTCCACATTTGCCGCAGGCTGTGACGCACCAAACCAGTTCAATGGATTTAGACGCGATTGTGAAATCTGCGAACAACCGGTTGCAGCGATTGAGATACATAGCAGCAGGGGCAGGGCGGGGCGCATTGGCAAGCCTTTCGTCAGTCTGGTCAAATGCCTAGCCCAAGTGGACGAACTTGAAAAGCACCAGACTGGACCTTTGCTGCAACGGGCCCTAAATCAGGCACAGAGTTTGAGGATGCACCATGGCCACCGATGCCTTTGAAGAAATTGTCGCTGATTTTGAGTTTCTGGACGATTGGGAAGATCGCTATCGGCATGTCATTGATCTGGGCAAAGCGATGCCCGCTTTGGAGGACGCGTTCAAGGTGCCCGCGACGAAAGTGGACGGGTGCGCCTCGCAGGTCTGGCTGGTTCCGAAGGTGGATGACGACGTCTTTTCGTTCCGTGGCGACAGCGACGCGATGATCGTGCGTGGACTGATTGCGGTCCTGATTGCATTGTATGGCGGCGTTCCGGTAAAGGCTGTTGCTGCGATTGATGCGCAGGCTGAGTTGGCACGCCTTGGACTTCATGATCATCTGTCTGCGCAGCGATCCAATGGCGTGCGAGCGATGATCGAACGGATCAGGCAGGTTGCGGCGGCTGCCTAAATTTCTTTGAGCGCCCGTTCAAGATCACCATACCCTGTCCATCGGTATTCATACTCCAACCCCATACGCTTTGCGATTGCTTCAGCCTTCGCGCGCAGGTTGGGGTTGTCGGTCTGTGCCTGATAAACAAGCTTGTCATAGTTCTCAAAATACATCCCAAGCAGTTCAGGATGCCGGTCGATTCCCAGCGGCTTCCAGACAAAAGCGTCAAACTGGCGGACCAGAAAATCGGTCAGATAAAACGCCGTCATTTCATCGCGCGCCTCAAAAGCGGCGTTACCTTCGAAAAAGCTGTAACAATGTGGACCCGCAACCATGCGCACGCCAAGGTCAGCGCAGGCGGCTTGTAACTGGCCGCCCGTCCCGCAGTCGGCATATACGACAAATATCTCATCATAACTTCCGCGTTTGGCAGCGACGGCCGCCCGAACCGCGGGCACGATGCGCTCAGGGTGATTGTGAAAGATTGCGGGTAAACATTGAAGATCCAAGTGATCCCATCCATTTGCCGTCCGCAAAGCCAGAATTTCATGTGCCAAAGCGCCGCATGCCAAAAGCAGGATGCTGCCAGTGCCGTTTGCATCCAAACCGGTAGATGTCAGCCGCGCATCAAGCGATGTCATGCGCCGCGGCCGGTGAACCTGACCAGTAATGTGCCAGCCAGCGCAATTGCCAGAACGGTCGCAACCGCAATCCCGCCCTGCAGGACAAACCAAACCGTCAGTGCAGACGCAACATTCACAGCAACAAGGATCACAAGAAGGTGGACAAGTGGCATCGCAATCTCCGCATTTGGTATCATGCATAAAAGATAGGGGGCCAGCAGCCCCCAATCCAGTAGCAAGAGCAGGTTTAGCTTGCCGGAGCCTGATTATGCTTACGTGCGACAAATGTTTTGGCGGTTTCCACCGCGACGGCGGCATCCCGGCAATAGGCATCCGCGCCAATGGCCTTGCCAAACTCTTCGTTCAGCGGGGCCCCCCCGACCAACACGATGTAATCGTCGCGCATGCCTTTTTCGACCATCGTGTCGATCACGACTTTCATGTATGGCATCGTGGTGGTCAGCAGCGCCGACATGCCGAGAATATCAGCACCTTCCTTTTCAAGTGCCTCGATATAGGATTCAACAGCATTGTTGATTCCAAGATCGACCACCTCGAACCCGGCGCCTTCCATCATCATCGAGACGAGGTTCTTGCCGATGTCGTGAATGTCACCCTTGACCGTGCCGATCACCATTTTGCCGACACGCGGCGCACCGGTTTCGGCCAACAAAGGCTTCAGGATGGCCATGCCGCCTTTCATGGCGTTCGCAGCCAGAAGCACCTCGGGCACAAAAAGTATGCCATCACGGAAATCCTGACCGACGATGGTCATCCCGCCGACAAGCGCCTCAGTCAGGATTTGGTAGGGCTCCCACTTGCGTTCAAGCAGGATATTGACGCTTTCCTCAATTTCTTCCTTCAATCCATCGTATAGGTCATCGAACATCTGGGCGACCAGGTCTTCGTCGTTCAATTCCGAAAGGATGATTTCTTCTTCGTCAGACATGCTGAGTCTCCCTAAAGCGCAAGGCGCTGATCCTTTTCACCTTTTAATGCATTTTTGTCACCAGCGTCACCCGACAATTTGCGACGTTCGCAAAGCGTGGACCGACTCGACCTTGCGCATGTTCACTTTTTGTTCCATAACTGTGAGATGAACGACTATCCCTTGCGCCCAAGGCACGCGACACCGGGTCGTGCGGCGGTGAATAATCCTGACATCCGATTTGATCGGTTTCATTTGCAGGCTGTTGATGACGGTTGGGGTGACGTTGATGCTGCACCGGTTCTGCGCACACAGACAACGGACGAAACCCCGCGCACGATTATTTCGCGCAATACTTCGCCTGATTTGTCGTTTGATCGCTCAATCAATCCGTATCGTGGGTGTGAACACGGATGCATCTACTGCTTTGCACGCCCCAGCCATGCCTATCTTGGCCTGTCGCCGGGGCTGGATTTCGAAACGCGGTTGATTGCGCGACCAGATGCGCCCGCCGTTTTGGCCCGCGAATTGCGCGCGCCATCGTACAAGCCGAAAATGATCGCTATCGGGACAAATACAGATGCCTATCAACCCATCGAAAGGGACCGCGGGATTATGCGGGGTATTTTGCAAGTATTGCAGGACTTTCGACACCCTGTTGGAATAGTGACCAAGGGCTGCCTGATCGAAAGGGATATCGACATTCTCGCGCCGATGGCTGCGGATGGTCTCGTTCGGGTAGGCGTCTCCGTAACAACTCTGGATCCGCACATATCACGCGCGATGGAACCGCGCGTGCCAGCACCAGCGGCGCGCCTGCGGACAATTCGACGGCTGGTCGCGGCAGGAATCCCCGTGCGTGTCATGGTATCGCCAATCATCCCCGCGTTGACGGATCATGAACTTGAGGCGATCCTTGTGGCCGCAAAAGAGGCGGGGGCAACAGCGGCATCGTCAATCGTTTTGCGTCTACCGCGAGAGGTTTCCGGGTTGTTCCGTGATTGGCTTGAGTGCACGTTCCCGGATCGCGCAGCCCGGATCATGGGGCGGGTCCGGGAACTCCACGGTGGCAGGGATTATGATCCTGCGTTTGGAAAACGCATGAGAGGAGAGGGCCCGTGGGCCGCGTTGATGCGGCGACGGTTCAAGGTGTGCACAGAAAAGATTGGGCTGGCCAACGATCTCCCGCCGCTGCGGACAGATTTGTTTCGCCGACCGCCTCAGAGCGGCGATCAACTGTCATTGCTTTAGCCACGCCGCCTGCCGCGCCTCGCGGCGCGTGCTGGACCTGTCCCGTCGGTGCCGTCGGATTCGGATGAAAAGGCACCCAATGCTGCGGTAATCTGGTCCAATGATGGTTGCGGACCCTTGGGTGAGCTTTCGAGCGCTTCTCGCATCTTCTTCAGATGCTCCGGGGTCGTACCACAGCAACCACCGATAATCTTGGCACCGCATGCCCGCGCCAATGTCGCGTAATCGGCCATCAGCTCCGGGGTTCCGTCATAATGGATATGACCATCATGATACTTCGGAATGCCTGCGTTTCCCTTGGCAATCAATGGCTGTGCCGGGCCGGCCTCTGCCATCCCTAGAATCGTGCGCAGCAGGTCTGAAGCGCCCGTGCCGCAGTTTGCACCAAACGCAGCCGGAGCATTTGCCAGTTTGCCGACCTTGCGAACCATGTCCTTGGAAGTGACACCCATCATCGTGCGTCCGGCTGTGTCAAAGCTCATCGTGCCGCACCAGGGCATGTCAGCCATCGCAAAGGCCTCTGCGACCGCTGCGTATTCTTCGAATGCAGAAATGGTTTCAAGCCATAATACATCCGCTCCGCCAGCTTTCAGGCCCTCGGCCTGTTCATGAAACATCTCAACTGCGATCTCATGCGTCAGACTTCCCATAGGGGCCATGATATCACCCGTAGGACCCACACTGCCAGCGACGATGACGTTGCGGCCAGAGGCGTCAGCAACTTCGCGGCCAATCTCTGCCCCTGCCTTGTTCAATTCATGGACCCGGGCCTGGGCGTCATGCAGTTTCAGCCGCGAGGCATTGCCGCCAAAGGTGTTGGTCAGGAAAAGGTCACTGCCCGCGTCGACTGAGCCTTTATAAAGCGCAGTGATCTTGGCTGGCTCATCCACGTTCCACATTTCTGGCGCATCACCGGACGACAGTCCCATGTTGAACAGGTTTGTCCCCGTCGCACCATCAGCCAAAAGCCAGTCACGTTCGGACAGAAGTTTTGCAAAAGTATTGGTCATGCGGTGCTCCGATAGCAATCAATGCGGCTATTGCGCGGATTGGTCTGCAAAGCAAATCGAAATCCTGCATGACAAGTTGAGGCGCGGTCCAACCCCAAAGGGATGCACCGCGCCAGGTCTTAGACTTCGTCGATAAGCTGGGCTTTGGCTTCGACCATCAGCTCGGCCATCTTGGCGCGGATTGTGGCCTCATCAGCCTTGTCACCCAGATCCCCTGAAACCTTGCGGTAGACATCTTCGTCACCAGCCTCCTCAAAATCGGACTTGATGACCTCTTTGGCATATTCGTTGGCTGCGTCCCCAGACTTGCCCAACAATTCTGCGGCCCAGAGACCCAGCAGCTTGTTACGGCGGGCTTCGGCCTTGAACTGCATTTCTGCATCATGGGCGAATTTGTTTTCGAATGCGTTTTCGCGGTCTTTCATGCTGCTCATGGCAATCCTCCGGACATAAATTGACAGTTGCCCATGATATGCCCCCGCAACCGCTTGCCCGCAAGGGGGGCTTGGCGTAAGAGGCAGGCCAATGGCGGCCCACGCCGGGCAGCCGCATACGCGAGGGCTAAGATGGCGCGCCGCAAGCTTGTCTACGAAGGTAAAGCGAAAATTCTGTACGAAGGTCCGGAACCGGGCACCTATGTGCAATATTTCAAGGATGATGCAACCGCGTTCAACGCTGAAAAGAAAGCGGTGATCGAGGGGAAGGGCGTGTTGAACAACCGTCTTTCGGAATTCTTCATGAACGGTCTGCAGAACATCGGCATTCCGACGCATTTCATCAAGCGGCTGAACATGCGTGAGCAGCTGATCCGCCAAGTTGAAATCATACCGCTTGAAGTGATCGTGCGGAATGTCGCGGCAGGCTCCATGGCCAAACGTCTTGGCATGGAAGAAGGGGCGGCACTGCCACGGCCGATCGTCGAATTTTCCTACAAGGACGACAAGCTTGGCGACCCCCTGGTGCCCGAGGAATATATCATCGCCTTTGGTTGGGCTTCGCAGCAGGACCTCGACGACATCGTCAGCATCGCGCTGCGTGTGAACGACTTCATGTCCGGTGTCATGCACGGTGTCGGGATCAAATTGGTGGACTTCAAAATTGAGATTGGCCGCATCTGGGACAACGACTTTCCGCGCCTTGTCGTCGCCGATGAGATAAGCCCGGACAGTTGCCGACTTTGGGACGTCGAAAGCGGTCAAAAGCTCGACAAGGACGTTTTCCGTCAGGATCTGGGATCGCTCGCCGACGCATATACTGAAGTCGCAAAGCGTCTTGGTGTGCTGCCCAGCAATGTCACTCACGCCCCAAAGCCAACCCTTATCAACTAGGAAATCCAAACGATGAAAGCTCGCGTTCATGTCATGTTGAAAAATGGCGTTCTTGATCCTCAAGGCGAGGCTGTGCGCCATGCGCTGGGGTCATTGGGTTTTGAAGGCGTCAACGGTGTGCGCCAGGGGAAGGTGATCGAGCTTGACCTCGCAGACGGGACCGACGAGACGACAATCAATCAGATGTGCGACAAGCTTCTCGCCAATACCGTGATCGAAAGCTACCGGGTCGAAATGCTATGAAGGCCGCGGTCATCGTCTTTCCCGGTTCAAACTGTGATCGGGACATGGCTGTCGCACTGACAGCAGCCGGCGCTGACGTCACCATGGTTTGGCACAAGGACAGCACTTTGCCAAATGTCGACCTTGTCGCCGTGCCCGGGGGGTTTTCATTTGGTGATTATCTGCGTTGCGGCGCGATTGCGGCCAAGTCGCCAATTTGCAAAGCACTGGTTAATCACGTTGAACGTGGTGGGTTTGCACTGGGGGTCTGCAATGGGTTTCAGGTCCTGACTGAAACAGGCCTCTTGCCCGGGGCATTGATGCGCAATGCGGGCCTGAAATTCGTGTGCAAGACGTCGCCATTGCGCGTCGTCACATCTAACTCAGCTTTCACCAATGGTCATAACGCTGGTGATATCGTGGCCTATCCAATCGCGCATCACGACGGAAATTATACCATTGATGCCAATGGCATGGCGGCGCTGAAAGGCGATGATCGCATCGCATTCAGCTATGAAGACAATCCCAATGGCTCGGTCGAAGATATTGCCGGTATCCTGTCAGAGAACCGGCGTGTTCTGGGCATGATGCCGCATCCGGAACGGGCTGTTGATCTCGGTCACGGCGGCACCGATGGGCAAGCGCTTTTCCGCGGATTGATCGGCGCTTTCGTGCAGGCATAGATTCCTGTCCTTGCGGCGTTATCTGCCGCAGCCTAGTTTTGTGCCATGACGAAAGACACCAAATGGCGCTTTCCGGTCCGGATCGGACGTGGGCGCGGGGGCTGGCGATTGCGCATCGCTGTCCTCGTGCTGTGCGCATTTGGGGTCCTTGTGATCTCGATCACGAATCAATTGTTGACGCAGCGGTTTACAGAGTCCACGCGAAACTCAGCGGAATTGCGCCTGACGCTTTATGTCGCCAACCTGATGAGCGAGCTGCAACGCAATTCCATCGTTCCACAACTTCTGGCCCGCGACCCGGAATTGATCCGCGCGCTCGACAGTTCTGATTTTTCCTTGTCGACCGCGCGCCTATTGTCATTTGTTGATGAAATCGGCGCCGCATCGTTGATCCTGTTTGACAAGGATGGTCGGGTTGTTGCGGCGACAGATCGCAATCGGTTGGGTGAAGGGCATCGCGCAAGGCCCTATTTTGTGAATGCTCTTCGCAGCAATGATACGATCTTTACCAGCGAAGAGCTGGATGACGGGACGTTTGTGTCGGTCTACTCGCGCAAACTCAGTTCAGGTGCAACAACACTGGGTGTGATCGCGGTCGAGGTCGATCTGCGCAAGCTTGAACGCGGGTGGGCCGGTGTGACCGAAGCGGTGTTTGTCACCGACAGCGAAGGCACGATTATTCTTTCAACCGAACCGCGTTGGCGCGGGTTAGATGAGGCGTCAGCACTTGAACGGCAATCTGCCCCCTCTGCAATTCAGCGGGCAATCCGCGCCACGACAGATTGGGCGGCACTGCCAATTGATGCCTACCTGGCAGGTGAGGCGGTCTTGCGCCGCGAGGCGCGTGTCCCGTTTCAGGGCTGGCGCATGGTCAGTTTCACGACCTATTCCTCGGTCCGTGACAGGGTTAACGGCGTTCTTGCGATCGAAGTCATGGGATTCGCGATTCTGCTGGCCTTGCTGTTCTGGCTTGCGTCGCGCAAGACCGCCTCTCGGCTGGTCTTCTTTCAGCGTGAATCGGCAGAGCTGCGCCAATTGAACCTGCGCTTGCAGCGGGAAATTGCCGAACGCGAGAAGGTGGAAAAGAACCTGGAAGTGGCAGAGCAGACCGTTGCGCAAACGTCGAAACTCGCGGTCTTGGGTGAGATGTCCGCCGCTGTTAGCCACGAACTGAACCAGCCACTGGCGGCGATGAAGACATATCTTGCTGGTGCCCGGCTCTTGCTGACTCGTAAACGGTCAGATGAAGCCCTTTCATCCTTTCAGCGGATTGATGATCTGATTGACCGAATGGGTGCCATCACCCGACAACTAAAATCCTACGCCCGCAAGGGCAGCGATGCCTTTGAAACTGTTGATACAAGGGCTGCAGTGTCGACTGCGCTGTCGATGATGGAACCGCAGCTTAAGACGCGGCACGTCGAAATCACCCGGACCTTGCCCTCTGATCCCGCCTACATTCACGGTGATCGACTGCGGTTGGAACAAGTGATCATCAACCTCTTGCGCAATGCGTTGGATGCCACCAAATCAGTGCCAGACCCCAGGATCGACGTGATCCTTGCGGTAGGTGATACGGTGACTTTGACCGTGCGGGATAATGGTGACGGGATCGAGGACCTCGATAACCTCTTTGAACCCTTTTACACCACCAAGCAGCCCGGCGACGGCGTCGGATTGGGGCTTGCGATCTCATCAGGGATCGTCAACGACCTTGGGGGACGGTTAACTGCACGTAACGGAGCAACCGGCGGCGCGGTTTTTGAAGTTAAGTTGCCGATCTATAGCGAAGACCTCGCTGCGGCAGAATAAGGAGCAAGGCCATGAGCAAGGCAATGAAGATTGCGATCGTGGACGACGAAAAGGACATGCGTCAGTCCATCAGCCAATGGCTGGCGTTGTCAGGGTTTGACACGGAAACCTATGCAAGCGCCGAAGATGCGCTGCGCGGTGTTGGCCAGAACTTTCCCGGCATCGTTGTAAGCGACATCAAGATGCCCGGTATGGATGGCATGCAGTTCCTCAAGAAGATCAAAGGCGTTGATAGCGCACTGCCCGTCATCATGATTACCGGCCACGGTGATGTACCCATGGCTGTTGAGGCGATGCGCATGGGGGCGTTCGATTTTCTTGAAAAGCCGTTCAACCCTGATCGCATGACTGAACTGGCCAAGAAGGCCACAACAGCGCGTCGCCTGACGCTGGACAACCGCGCGTTGCGCAAGGAACTGTCCGACGGGACAGCGATCATCAAAAAACTGATCGGGCAATCGCCACCAATGGAGCGGTTGAAGGAAGACATCCTTGATCTGGGGCAGGCGGATGGACACGTCCTGATTGAGGGCGAAACCGGAACGGGCAAAACACTTGTTGCCCATGCATTGCATGCCGTGGGTGCCAGAGCGTCCAAAAAGTTTGTTCTGATTTCTTGTTCCGCTTTTGACGAACATACGCTTTCGCGCCGTCTGTTTGGCCCTGCACAGGAAGATGAGCCGATCCCAGCCATTGAAGAAGCGCGCGGCGGAACATTGGTGCTGGAAGACATCGAAGCCCTGAGCAATGCCCTGCAGGCCCGGCTTCTGACGGCTATCAATGAACAGGGCACACCTGCGGAAACGCGAATTGTCGCCATCTGCAACCTGCAAGAGCAGGACAAAACCTGTGAGAGCGTGCTGCGCCCGGACCTGTTCTATCGCCTTGCCGCGCTGAAGATCGTGGTCCCGCCGCTGCGTCAGCGCGGAGAGGACATCCTGACCCTTTTCACTCGCTTGTCTGAACAATTCTCGGACGAATATGGCTGTGACGCTCCAGAAGTGTCCGCGCAGGAAGCGGCCCAGCTTCTGCAGGCGCCCTGGCCCGGGAATGTGCGCCAGCTTATCAATGTCGCAGAACGCGCCGTATTGCAAAATCGTCGTGGCACCGGCTCCATCGCGTCCCTTCTGATGGCGGATACCGAAGAAGCCCGCCCGGCAATGACGACCGAAGGCAAACCGTTGAAGGAATTTGTCGAAGCTTTCGAACGGATGTTGATTGATAACACTATGCGAAGGCATAAAGGAAGCATCGTGGCCGTGATGGAGGAACTCTGTCTGCCACGCCGTACGCTTAACGAGAAAATGGCGAAGTATGCGCTGCAACGGTCTGATTATCTGAACTAAGCGACGAAACATGCTGCGAATATTGAAAACGCTCGTTTGGCTGGGCGTAATCGTCCTGTTGGGCGTGATCTCTTATGGCTATTTGGGCTATCGAGATGCGCGTCTGGACGCGGTGAGCCTGGCCCCGCGCGCGGATGCATTGATTGCAGACGGCAAGGGCGGACGGAACCTCGGTTCAGGTCGCCAAACCGCGCTGTTGCGCGTGCAGGACCCTGCATTCTTTACCCACGCCGGGATAGATATGACGACGGCCGGGGCAGGGGCCACAACGATTACGCAGTCGCTCGCGAAACGGGAGGGATTCGCGGATTTCGCACCCGGATTGATGAAAATTCGCCAGATTGGCTACGCGCTTGGCCTCGAAACGCGGCTGACAAAGCCACAAATTCTGGCCTTGTTCTTGGATAGTGTGCCAATGGGGCGTGGTGCGGATCAACTTTGGATCAACGGCATGTACCCCGCCGCCCAAGCCTTTTTCGGTCAACCAGTGGCAGAACTGTCAGACACCGATTTTCATGCGCTTTTGGCTGTCATGATTGCGCCAAGGCGTCTTGAACTGGCAACGCCAGGACCCGCACTTCGTCAGCGCAAAGAGCGAATTTCGCGGTTGTTGGCGCGTGAATGCGAACCTTTGTCGCATGACGATGTCTGGCTTGATGGCTGCGCTGAAGAGGTGGCTGGAAACTAAATTGTCACGCTGCATGTCGATCGCCACTTGTTTTATGACAGTTCGGTGACTTATGTATGGGCTACGGCTGTCTGCGCAAAGGTGCGCGAGGTGAGCCGGTGAGATTCTCTGTAAGGCGCGTGACGGTCCGACCCGTCATCCCTTACAGCTGATTTGATCCGAAAAGGGTCAGAAGAACGCCCTGGTCGCATGTGTTTGTTATGCCGACCGGGCCATGAACGGGCTTCGGATGTAACCGGGGTCGGAGTAGCAACGCGATGCAAAGCGCGCAAATGACAGGTCAGACAGCCGATGCCTTAAGGGGCCGGGTCACTGTCGGCGCGCAAATCGCTAAAATCAGACATGTCAAACGGACTGCCGCACCCCCTGGGTGCAGGCCGGATGTACATGCGAACGGACAATATGCCAAAGAAAATGCTTATCGATGCGACACACGCGGAGGAAACCCGCGTTGTCGTAGTAGACGGAAACAAGGTCGAGGAGTTTGATTTCGAGAGCCAGTTCAAGCGACAGCTTGCTGGTAACATCTATCTAGCCAAGGTCACGCGGGTTGAACCGTCGTTGCAGGCTGCGTTTGTGGACTATGGCGGCAACCGCCACGGGTTCCTTGCGTTCTCTGAAATCCATCCCGATTATTACCAAATTCCTGTTGCTGACCGCGAGGCGCTGCTGGCCGAGGAAAAAGCCTATGCCGAAAGCCTGAAGGCAGAAGCTGAGGAAGAAGCCGAAAAACCAAAACCGCGCCGCCGGCGTCGCAGCCGCAGCAAGGCGGCAGAGGTCGCGAATGAAGATGCGGTCGCGACGCAAGAAATCGAGACTGAAGAGGATGAAACCTCTGGCGACATCAAGGGCATGGAAACCATTGACCTTGACGTTTCCGTCGAAGGCTCCAGCCCGATGGAACTGGTTGGGGAAACCCCGGTTGAGACACCAGCGGCTGATGATGACACCGATGAAGACGAAGATTCAGACAAGGCCGATGGCAGCGCCGATGCGACCGCCAAGGACGAGACGATCGAAAGCGTCGCAAAGGAAGACGATACAGACGAAGTGCGCCCCGTGCGCAAACCACGGCCCAGGCGTTACAAGATTCAAGAGGTCGTCAACGTCCGCCAGATTCTGTTGGTGCAGGTCGTCAAGGAAGAACGTGGCAACAAGGGCGCTGCGCTGACGACCTATCTGTCGCTTGCAGGTCGATATTGCGTCTTGATGCCGAACACGGCGCGCGGTGGTGGCATCAGCCGCAAGATCACCAATGCCGCTGATCGCAAGAAGTTGAAGGAAATAGCCGGTTCCATGTCGGTGCCGGAAGGGGCCGGTCTGATTATTCGCACTGCCGGGTCACAACGCACCAAGACCGAAATCAAGCGGGATTACGAATATCTCCAGCGGATGTGGGAGCAGATCCGTGAGCTGACGCTGAAATCCATTGCGCCTGCCAAGATTTATGAAGAGGGCGACCTGATCAAACGTTCAATCCGCGATCTCTACAGTAAAGAGATCGACGAAGTAATCGTTGCGGGTGATGTGGGTTACCGGACGGCCAAGGACTTCATGAAAATGATCATGCCGTCCCACGCCAAAAACGTGAAGCACTACGCCGAGCAACTGCCGCTTTACGCGCGCTATCAGGTCGAAGGCTATCTGGCCGGCATGTTCAACCCAACGGTCCAGCTACCTTCTGGCGGCTATATCGTGATCGGGATCACCGAAGCACTTGTGGCGATTGATGTGAACTCCGGTCGGGCGACCAAAGAAGGTTCGATTGAGCAGACCGCACTGAAAACCAACCTTGAAGCCGCGGATGAGGTTGCAAGGCAACTGCGCCTGCGGGACCTTGCCGGGCTGATCGTGATTGACTTCATCGACATGGATGAACGCAAGAACAACACAGCTGTCGAAAAGCGGTTCAAGGACAAACTCAAGACCGATCGCGCCCGTATCCAGGTCGGGCGCATCTCAGGCTTTGGCTTGATGGAAATGTCACGCCAGCGCCTTCGTCCCGGTATGCTTGAGGCAACAACACAGATGTGTTCGCATTGTCATGGCACAGGGCTCTTGCGGTCTGATGACAATGTTTCACTGAATATTCTGCGCCAACTTGAAGAAGAAGGCGTGCGTGGGCGGTCAAAAGAAGTGCTGATCAAAGCGCCGATCTCGATCGCCAACTTCCTGATGAACGGAAAGCGTGAGCATATCGCTGAAATTGAAGCGCGCTATGGCATGTCGGTCCGGATCGAGTGCACTCCAGCGCTCGTATCGCCAGACTTTGAAATTGAAAAATTCAAGACGGCCACCCGTATTGTACCCGATGCAGCCCCGGTTGTCGTTTCATCTGCCAGCATGATGGATGATGACGATGACATTGTCGCAGAGCCGGTCGATGAGATCGAAGCTGACGCACCGCAGGATAACGAGGAGCGACCGAAGAAGCGCCGTCGGCGTCGTCGGCGGCGGCGTGGTGGCAAAGGCGAAGATGAGAACCAACAGCAGGAGGCCACAGAGACGGCCGAGGCTGACGCAGACAAGCCTGACGCCGCACCTGCGGAAGCGGATGAGACACCTTCCGAGACGGAAACGCCAGCGACAGAACCTGTCGCTGAAGACCCCCCCGCGAAACCAAAGCGGACACGGACACGCCGCAAGAAAGTGGTTGAGGAGACAGAAACCGCTGCGAATGAAGACGCACCTGTAAACGCGGCGGAGCCCACCGAAGATGCGCCGGTTGAAAAACCCAAACGCACTCGGACACGCCGCAAGAAGGTTGAAGAAAAATCTGCAGAGGATGCGCCGGCAGCCGCAGCAGAAGAATCAGCAAATGAGGCGGCCAAACCGGACACCCCTGTTGCCGAAGAAAAGCCAAAGCCAAAGCGCCGCTCGCGCGCCAAGAAAGTTGCGGTAGAGCCAGCCAATGTCGAGGTGGAGGCCGCGCCAACGCCAGCGGCTGAACCAGAGCCTGCAGCTGAGCCCGAGTCGCCAGCACCAGTGGCCGCAGTTGAAGCCGTGCCGGAAACCAAAGCGATGGAAACCGTTGCAGAGGCAGAATCCTCGGCAGAGGATAAGCCCAAGCGCAAGGGCTGGTGGTCTTTGGGCCGCTAGAGGCCGCGCAGATCCAATTAACGCCGCTCCCACTGGGGGCGGCGTTTTCATTTGCCCTTGCGGATCCTGTAGACCTGAATGCCGCCCTTGTTGTCTTGGGAAACCAGCGTATGGCCCCCCTCATTGCAGAAATGCGGTATGTCGATCACAGCGGCGGGGTCATCCGCACTGATCCTCAGAATCTGCCCAACTTGCAGTGGTTCCAGCCGCTTGCGCGCCTTCAGCACAGGTAGCGGGCACAGCAAGCCGATGGCATCAAGATCTGAATCATAATCCATGTCCCACGCTTAGGCGCGATGTTTCAGCATGTAAACAATGTCGTGACACGTCGCGTAGTGACGGGGCAGGCACAATCGTCTAGGCGTTGATCATGTTGGAAGCGACCCAGATACTGGATGCGACTCTCCTGCCTGCGATGATGATCGCGCTGGCGGCGGGATTGCTATCCTTTCTCAGCCCCTGTGTGCTGCCCATTGTGCCGCCCTATCTGGCGTTCATGGGCGGTGTCTCAGTGCGCGATATGGAACGGTCCGGTGCAGGCAGAGGTAAGGTTCTTCTTGCCGCCGCTTTCTTCGTTCTTGGCCTTTCAACGGTCTTCTTGCTTTTGGGTCTCGCATTTTCGGCGATTGGCCGGGCCTTACTGCAATATCAGGATTGGTTTGTCGTCATCTCCGGCGTCATTGTGATGATATTTGGCGCGCATTTTGTTGGCGTTTTTCGCATTGGATTCCTTGATCGAGAAGCCCGCATGGAAGGCGGTGACAATGGTGGGTCGGTGCTTGGTGCATATGTGCTTGGGTTGGCCTTTGCCTTTGGCTGGACACCGTGTTTGGGTCCGATTCTGGGGGCCATCCTCGGCATGGCCGCATCCGAGGCTGATATCTGGCGGGGCACGACTTTGCTCGCGATTTACGCCATTGGCCTTGGTATCCCCTTTTTGCTGGTCGCCGGGTTCTTCCCGCTGCTCAAAGGGCCGATGGCCTGGATGAAACGGCATATGTCGCGCATTGAACGGGTCTCGGGCCTACTGCTTTGGACGGTGGGGCTGATGATGCTGACGGGGCAGTTCACCGCGTTCAGCTGGTGGTTGCTTGAACGATTCCCGGCACTTGCAACGCTCGGATAAGGCTTATTTTCGTCCAAATTCTGCGCTAGGCTGCGAAAAAACAGCAGACAGGCACAATGATGACAGACGAATTGCCGAACAATCCCGTACGTCGCCGCCGCGTCTTCTATATTCCCGGCTATGATCCAATACACCCGCGGCGGTATCGCGAGCTTTATCGCAAGGAAAGCGCGGCGCAGGCCGAAATTTCTGGATATGAGATTGGGATCAGTGCGCGTCCGAACGGTGAGACTTATGGCTGGAAGGTGGCATCAAAGATTGATGGTGCGACAACGGTCTCCGAAGTGGACGCGCTTGTCTGGTCCGACATTGTGCGTGAAAGCATGTCCAACTCGATCCCGGCTACATATTGGCAACTGGTCCGCACCGCATGGGTATATGTTGCAAGCGGCACATTGCGCCGGTTGATGTGGATGCGCAAAGGGCCTGTCATCGCCGCGCTTTATCCCGTCGGTATGTTGCTTTTGCAGTTGCTTGCTGCCGTCGTTGCCGGATGGATCCCCTCTGCGGTAATCGGTTGGCTATTACCCTTTGTTGAATATCCGTTTGCGCGCCTGGCCAGCCTTGTCGGCGCGGGGCCTGCTGGCATTGAAACAACGGTCTGGGCCGTGGGATTGGTTGGAACCTTTGTCAGTTGGTTTGTCTGGATCTTGGTCACAGTCCTTGTGCTGAGATGGTTCAAGTCCAAAGATGGCAAGTTTTATGCCTATTATCTGATGCACGATTATGCCTTCTCTGCGCGGTACAATGGTGCAAACCCCAAACCGCTCGAAGAACGCATGGCGATCTTTGGCGATACCATTGCCGAGGCATTGAAAAGCGATGTCGACGAGGTTCTGGTGGTTGGGCATTCATCCGGCGCACATCTGGCGATTTCCATCATCGCCGACCTGTTGCGCCAGGATCGGGTGCCAGTCACCGGTCCCGCTTTGTCGTTGCTGTCCTTGGGGCAAGTGGTGCCGATGGTGTCCTTTCTACCAGATGCCTATCGGTTGCGAAACGATCTGGCATATCTCTCCGTGCAGGAAGTTGTGCCTTGGGTTGACGTGACAGCACCGGGGGATGGTTGTTCTTTCGCGCTGTGTGATCCAGTGGCTGTCACTGGTGTTTCACCACCCGGTCAGCGCTGGCCACTGATCGTCTCTGCTGCCTTCACCCAGTCGCTGACACCAGAGACCTGGAAGGCCCTTCGGTGGCGGTTCTTCCGTTTGCATTTCCAGTATCTTTGCGCGTTTGATCGGCCTAAGGACTACGATTATTTCCAGATAACGGCAGGCCCGCTGACATTGGCAGATCGATATCGTGACCGGCCGTCGTCAAAATCACGGATCGACGTACCCGCGTCGAAACACACATCTCTCACGCCATGACACAACCCCCCAAGCCGCCGTCACGGCCCGATAAGGTTTCGCTTTGGCGATATCTCCGGCTGTTTCGTCAGGACATTCTGTCAGCACAACCAGCGCGGCTGTATCGGGCGTGGATGGCAGAGTTTCGCACGCCTTTCTTTCGCAGCTACATGATCAATGATCCCAATCTGGTGCGAAGGGTGCTCAGGGAACGACCAGACGATTTTCCCAAGTCCGACCGGATCGGCGCCGGTTTGCGCCCATTACTGGGAAACTCTGTTTTCCTGACCAATGGTGAGACTTGGAAACGACAGCGCAGGATTATCGACCCCGCTTTTGAAGGAGGGCGTCTGCGTGACACCTATCCGGCCATCCACGCCGCGGGGCAGGCGGCTGTTGCGCGGTTTGCATTGCGGGCCGACAACACCCCACATGAGATCGAGGCAGAGACGAGCCACGCCGCGGCTGACGTCATTTTTCGCACCCTGTTCTCGATCCCGATCGAAGACGCGATTGCGGGTCAGGTCTTTGAAGAGTTTCGACGTTATCAACGCAGCCAGCCCATCCTGAACCTCGCGGCATTCCTGCCCGGTCCCCGGTGGATGCCGCGGTTCTTTCGTCGCGAGACACGCAAGAGCGCGCGGATCATTCGGCACTTGATAACGCAATTGACCCGGCAACGTCTGGACGCAATCAAATCCGGGGTGGCGCCAGACGATCTGGCCACCAAGATCATGACCACCACCGATCCGGAAACCGGACGGGGATTTGATGTTGATGAAATGGTCGATCAAGTCGCGATCTTCTTTTTGGCAGGCCACGAAACAAGCGCCGCGGCATTGGCTTGGGCGCTTTATCTTTTGGCAATGCACCCTGACTGGCAAGACAAGGTTGCACGTGAAGCAGCCTTGCTGAGTGAGGATTTCAGCAGTGTCAGCACGCTGAAGATCACCCGCGATGTGTTTCGCGAGGCCCTGCGTCTTTATCCGCCCGTGCCGATGATGGTGCGTGAGACGACCTGTCCGGAGGTTTTTCGCGAACGCCCCGTCAAGACCGGCGCACAGGTTGTGCTATCGCCCTGGCATCTGCACCGCCAGAACCGCCTTTGGGACAATCCGGATGGATTTGACCCAGCGCGGTGGCAAACCGAAAATGGCAAGACCTGTCAACGCGATGCATTTATCCCGTTCTCAGCGGGGCCGCGCGTCTGCACGGGTGCAGCATTCGCGATGATCGAAGGGGCCGTCTTGTTGGCACAACTGATCGCCGCATATCGGTTCGACATCGTTGCGGACCGGCCACCTGAACCCGTTGCCCATCTTACCGTGCGCACGAAAGACGGCATGTGGCTGCGATTCGCGCCCCGTAGTGGCTAGATTGTTTCGCCTTTCCAAACAGCTTGTGTTTCAGTGCAAGTCTGTTGCGATGCCGGCAACAAAGCCCTATTCCCGCGTTTTTTGCGCCACATTTTTCCAAACTGACATAGCAAGTTAATATCAATGACTTAGGCGCATCGTTCCTTCTTGTAAGGGAAAATTCAGTCAAGTTTTTGGCAGATTTGCGCCACATTGTGTTAATCATTGCATGTGGGGGCATCGGCAGAATTGGGAAGTAGCTGATGTCTATTGCTGGGTATACATTTACGACGATCACAGAGACGCTGGGGCGGACTTTGCGCAATTTCGGCGCTGCCTCGCGTCCTGATGATACATTTGATCCCTACGACCCCATACCGCTGAAGAAAGAAGAACTGACGGTTCTATTTGAACTGCCAACGGGCGCGCCCTTGTCAAAGGTCGAAGAGCTTCGCGAATCTGAGCTTTTGGAACGTGAATCGATGTCTTTGATCCGGAACGCGCTTTATGCGTCAGATTGATCCTGCAACGATTTGAGGATGTGGACACGTATGGCTGATGCCAGCCCGACGTCACCACGGTTTTCATCAATTTCTGCGGCCAGACCATTGATGGTCTGGCCGTTTTTCTGCGCGGCGTCACGAAACGCCTGCCAGAATGCATCTTCAAGCGACACACTGGTGCGGTGACCATGCAAGGTCAGAGACCGTTTAACGGGGCGTCCGCTATTCATCCTCGAACTTGAGCTGGTTCAGGCGGTTGGACGCCTGCTCCTCCTTTGCCGCCGCAAGCACACGTTCTGCCTTGGTCATGCCAAACCGGATGACGTTTTCGTCTGCCGATTTTTTGGCCGCCGCACGCTTTTTTTCCTTGCGGACGTGGTTGAGGTTTACAGGTTTCATTTTGGCCCAATCATGTCTTCGGGGCGCACAACCTTTTCAAAGGTTTCCTCGTCCACGAATCCAAGATTGATCGCCTCCTCTTTCAAAGTCGTGCCGTTCTTATGCGCCGTCTTGGCGACTGTTGTTGCGTTGTCATATCCAATTGTCGGGGCGAGCGCGGTGACCAGCATCAGTGATTCACGCATCAGCTTTTCGATCCGCACCTTGTCAGCCTTGATACCCACAACGCAATTGTCAGTGAACGCAGCGGAGGCATCCCCGAGAAGTTGCATGGATTGCAAGACGTTATAGGCCATCATTGGCTTCATCACGTTCAATTCGAAATGCCCTTGTGATCCGGCAAAGC
This sequence comes from uncultured Paracoccaceae bacterium, assembly GCA_947502145.1. Lineage (GTDB taxonomy): Bacteria > Pseudomonadota > Alphaproteobacteria > Rhodobacterales > Rhodobacteraceae > CANMYO01. Next base: position 652,128 of record CANMYO010000002.1, read on the forward strand.
CAACAGCGGCATCATTGCCCATGACATGGGCGCAAACCTGGGTGATTGCCTCGACCTGCGTCGGGTTCACCTTGCCGGGCATGATCGAAGACCCGGGCTCATTTTCAGGCAACATCAATTCACCCAGACCGCAGCGTGGGCCCGATCCCAGAAAACGGATGTCGCAGGCGATCTTATAAATGCTGGCCGCAACCGTCTTGAGTGCACCGGACATTTCAACCAGCGCATCATGGCTTGCAAGCGCCTCAAACTTGTTGGGTGCCGTCACAAAGGGCAGCCCGGTGATGTCAGCCATGTTTTCAGCCACCGTTTCGCCCCAGCCTTTTGGCGTATTGAGCCCGGTGCCAACCGCAGTGCCACCTTGGGCAAGTTCGTAAATGGCGGGCAGGGCGGCTTTGATCCGTCGCAGCCCCATCGCCACCTGATGAACATAGCCGGAAAATTCCTGCCCCAGCGTCAGCGGGGTAGCGTCCATCGTATGAGTGCGCCCGATCTTAATGATATCATTGAATTCTTCCTGCTTGGCGACAAGCGCCGCGTGCAGTTTTTCAAGGCCGGGGATCAGCACGTCGTGGGCGGTCCGCGCAACTGCGATGTGCATCGCTGTTGGGAAAGTGTCGTTGGACGATTGCCCCATGTTGCAGTGGTCATTGGGGTGTACGGGATCTTTTGATCCGATCGTGCCGCCCAAAATCTCGATCGCCCGGTTTGAGATCACCTCATTGGCATTCATGTTCGATTGCGTGCCAGACCCGGTCTGCCAGACAACAAGCGGAAAGTGGTCATCTAGCTTGCCTGCAACGACCTCAGCCGCTGCTGCAATCATCGCATCGGCCCGCTCGGCATCCAGTTTACCGCGTTCCTTGTTGGCCATCGCGCAGGCCTGTTTGATGACGCCAAGGGCGCGGACAATGGCGACGGGCTGCTTTTCCCAGCCGATTGGAAAATTAATCAGGGACCGCTGCGTTTGCGCACCCCAGTAACGGTCCGCAGGGACCTCAAGTGGGCCAAAGCTGTCGGTTTCGGTGCGCGTTTCGGTCATGATGATCCCCGTATCTATGAAGTCGGGGCAAGGTGTATCCAGCAGACCGATTGGGTGCAACGCAAAGCAGGGTTACTTGCGGAATTTGTCGAGACTGACAACCTCGGCCTCTTTTGGTGCATCTTCGGTATCAGGTTCCACCATTTCATCCATTGGTGCTTCGTCGGCGTCTGCGGTGGCTACTATCGTTTCAGCCTCGTCCTCATCGTCCTGCGTTTCAAACCGCAAACCAAATTCGACAGAGGGGTCAACAAAGGTCTTGATCGCATCGTAGGGGATATACAGCGGCTCTGGATTATTGCCAAAATTCAGCGTGATGGCAAAGCCTTCGTCGGTGACGTCCAGGTTGTCAAACCAGTGCTGAATGACAACGGTCATCTCGCCGGGGTAGCGGTCCGACAACCAGTCGGCGATTTCGACGTCCGGATGCATCGTATCGAAGGTAATGAAAAAGTGGTGCGCACCCGGTAGCCCGTCTTTGGCAATGCTGATCAGCACCTCTTGAATCAGACCGCGCATGGCCCTGTGCATCAAGTTTCCGTAGTCTATGGAACGCGACACGACAGGACTCCCCTTGCTGAGTGTTTCCCTAGCATAGAAGATTCGAAAGGGGATGAAAGGGGCCTAAAGCAAACCGGCGACGTGAAATACCAAAGCGCATGCAGCCGTGATGAAAAGCGCGGTCAAAAGCCCAATCTTGCGCCAGATCATCAACCCGAATGCAATTGCCGCCAGCACAACAGGTTGCCACTGCAAGGTATTGATATCAGGACAAACGAACGTCAGCTGCCCCCAAGAGGTACTGCCGACTTTTGCGAAAAAGACATGGAATGCAAACCAAAGCGAAAGGTTGGCGATCACCCCCACAACCGCGGCCGTAATCCCCGCAAGGGCGGCTTGCATACGGGCTTGACCGGCAAGCCAATCGATCAATGGGGCGCCGGCAAAAATCCAGATAAAGCAGGGCACAAATGTGACCCAAAGCGTCAGCAATCCCGCCAAAAGCGCCATGCCGATACCACCGTGGGCAAGACCAGCAAGCATACCTACAAACTGGGTCACAAGGATCAAGGGACCGGGGGTCGTTTCGGCGAGCCCCAGCGCGTCCATCATCTGGGTGGTGGTAATCCAGTGATAGTCCACAACCACAGTTTGGGTCATATAGGCCAGCACCGCATAGGCCCCGCCGAATGTGACAACTGCGAGTTTGGAAAAGAACAATCCAAGTTCGGCCAGAAATGCGGCATCAAGCGCCAGTGCAAGCAGGACAGGCGCTGCCCAGATCGTGAGGCCAATGATGATGATCCAGAACGTGCCGCGTGTATCGAGGTCTGCGGTCTGTTCGACATCCGGCTTGGCCAGCAGTGCTGCACCAACCGCCGCCGCGAACAGGATGACCAGTGGAAACGGCACGGCAAATGCAAACAGTGCCACAAAGGATGCCGCCGCGATCAGATAGGCGATTGGTCCGTGCAGCGCTTTGGACATTACTTTGCGCAATGCGGCGATCACGATGATGATCACGGTCGCTTGCACCCCGACAAAGGCCGCCTGCAGCGCTGGCAGGTCGCCATATGCGCCATAAGCCAGCGCCAGCGTCAGGATCACCAGGGCACCGGGCATCACAAAAAGCCCGCCAGCCAGAAGCCCGCCCGGAATCCCCCGCTGACGCCAGCCCGCATAGGTGGCGAGTTGCATCGCTTCGGGCCCCGGCAGCAGCATGCAGAAGGACAAGGCGCGCAGGTATTGCTGTTCACTGAGCCAGCTGCGATCTTCGACAAGTTCCTTGTGCATCAACGCAATCTGCGCCGCCGGGCCGCCAAAGGACAATAGCCCGATGCGACCAAAGACCCGCAACATTTCGTGCCACCCCGGTGTCATATGGTCCGTCCTGCAGGCCAGTCGTGACCCTCGTCATAGCCGTCACGAGCCCAACGATAGAGCGCGTCATAAACCGTCATCCCGGCCTCTAGCTGTTGGTGGTCATCCTTGAACATCCGCGAAAGCCCTACAGAAACGGCGAGAAGACCCGCCGCCTCGGGACTGTCCTGATGTCGGTTGGTGTCAGCGGCACGAACAAGCCGGGCAAGCCGGTCAAGGGCCGGATGGGTAAGGCCAAAGTCCGCAATAAGGGCGTCAAATGTGCATTGGTCGCCACGATGCGAAAAACGCACATTCTCAATGTCATAGGGCGTTGCACTAAAGCGCTCCGCGACCGCGACTACTTCACTTGGCGGTACAAACATGAATGTTGCCTGTGGATCAATGAAGCGCCGGATCAGCCAGGGGCAGGCAATGCGGTCGATCTTGGGCCGATGGCGCGAAACCCAGCGTTGACCCACATGGGTGTTCGTTGGAAACCCGGCGATCGGCAGAAGTGGGAAGCCGTCTGACAACCATTCCTCAAAACCACCTTTTAGGACTTCCGCCGCAACGCCTGCTGCCCGCAACAGGGCGGCGGTGCCATGGGAAAGTTTGAGCCCCTTATGGCAGATCACGACGCATTTGCGCCCCGCGACACGCTTTATCAACTCAGCAATTTCGTGATGGCTGTGGCGAAACGCGGTTGGGATCAACCGAGGGTCAGCGTCAAAATCTTCGTCGATACGCACATCAATGATCAGCGGAACATCGGGCGTGCCGATCAGTCGCATAAGCTGTTTTGCAGTGATTGTGTTTAGGTCGGGCATCGTGATGCATCCTCGCTGAAAGGGTCAGTGGATGCGATCCTTGGGCCGTGGCCTCACGGGGCGGTCGCAGGCCCCATCCCAATTGCCTAATTCAGCGAACAATGGGGGTCAACCCAGCACCTGGCTGAGTTCGCGGATGATCTTGCGCCGCAGCGTGTCGGCATATTCGCGGTGGGTCCGTGCCGTCATCACAAAACCATCGCGCGTGATGACCGCGCCCCGAAAGAAGTTGGTGATCGCTAACCCCATGGATTCAATGGCAATTCCGTTGATTGTCACACCGGCAAGTTCAGCCGCGTTTCGCGCATCCTGAACCGATCGCCCGGCGTTGGGCGTGCCATCACCAGAGACGTCAATCACCCGATGGCCACAATCGGAGACCGTGTCAAACAGCGCGAGCGAAAAGTAGATCGCCTCGGCCGGGGCGGTGTCAGACAGCACAAACGCGCGGGGCATGGCCGCGGCCTGTTGCGACAGGATCTCAACATCAAGCGCGGTCCGGATACGGGTCCAGGGTATCGAAACCTCTTGCCGGATTTCGCCCGACCATTGCACAACCGATACCGCAACTTCACCCTGCACCATGAGTTCGATGATCTCGCGGTCCCGCAGGGCGGCGGCCAGCCCGTCGGTCTGAATGCGATATTCGGCGGGATCAACCGAATTGGACACGTCAATTGTCAGAATAAGCGCCGTATCACAGGCCAGCATCGCGCCCGGCCATAGTGCAGCAAGCATAGACAGAAAAGGTAAACGCACCATGGCATTATCGTGCGCAGGAAAGACCGGTGATGCAAGAGGGGGAAAGTGCAGGTTTCTGTTGCCAGGTACCTGCGAACCCCGCCTATGGTCGCAAAACCGTAGGAGTTAAGTTTTCAGTATTAGGCACAGCTTACGCTGCGACTGCCACTGGAGCATGGTTGTCATTTGCAACTATACAATTTGAACCGATAACGGTGGTATCTCACCGAGACAAAGCTAACCCCTTTAGACGTTCGTCGATCCTATTTCGTCCCCCTCCGACCCCAAATGAAGGTTGATTGGTGGAGACGCCGGGTACCGCCCCCGGGTCCGATCCGCTTATTACGAGCGCGTTTATGTCCATAGTCCCGAAGGACATCCCCTAGATAGGCCGTGTTGAATTGCGAAACAAGGGGAATGAAGTCTTGCCGCAACGCACGGTGAAATTGGCATATGCACAGACCGGCAACATCCCATGCACAACCCATGCAGACGAAAGTGTGAACTTTCTTAAGGTTTTAGCGGAACGGAGCGTAAATAAAATTTGCAACAATTTCTCAACCATCCTGCGTCATGACGGGGCAGTGATTCCGGATGACGAGGTTTGAATGCTGCCGCTGTGTTGGTTCATTGTCTGGCTGATGGCCGTGCCTGCTGCGGCCTTTGGCGAGGCCAATTCGATTTTTGACGACGGGCATTTTTCGAGTGGCCGTGGGGCGCTTGTGCAGGTGCCGGCCTCTGCGCCCGAGATCACCACGGCCAGCGGTGCGCCCAGCCTGTTCATCGGGCGCGCTGGCAGCAGTTTCTTTCGGCCCTATCCGGTGCGCATCGCAGCCGACACCGGCCGCGTGCAGTTCAGCATGGGGGGTAGCACGGTGGACCGTATCCGGCACCTGATCGCCGTGGCGGAGGCGGGGCCCGCAGGTTATGACGCGGTGCAACATGGCGCGAAGGTGCGTCCGCCACGTCGCCCGACGGCCATGACGGTGGCTGAGATTTATGCCTGGATCGACGCCACGCCGGGTCAGCCACATGCGATTGGGCGCTATCAGTTCATACCTGCGACGCTGCGGCGGTTGGTAACCAAGACCGGCGTGCATCCGGGTGAGGTCTTTGGCGCGCGCGTGCAGGACAAGCTGGCCGATGCGCTGCTGGCAGAGGCGGGCCTGAATGCGGTGCACCGGGGCGAAATCAGTCGCCATCAGTTCATGCGCAATCTGGCCAAGATCTGGGCCGGGCTGCCGCTGCAGAACGGACAATCCTATTATCATGGTTATGCCGGGAACAAGGCGACGATGAGCTGGGCGCAGTTTGACGCGGAAATGGCGCGCATTTTCCCCGGCTAGAGTTCCACCAGTTCAATGATGTGGCCCCAGGGATCGGCGACAAACCCAACCTTGTAGCCGAGTTCCGGCACTTCAAAGGGATCCTGATAGGTCGGGACGCCGCGGGCGTTAAGCGTGGCCAATGCAGCATCAATGTCGGGGACGGAAAACGCAAAGTGGTGAAAACCGGTGGGGTTCAGCGTTTCCCAGAAATCCGCGGGCATCTTTGCACCGTCATCCGTGGTGTTGTCGCCGATGATTTCAATCAGCGATCCGTTGTCGCCCGGCGTGGCGAGGTAGGCGAGCCTGATGTCATTGGGGCCGGGCCATTCCTTGACGATGCGAAAGTCAAAGGCGGCCACATACCAATCAACGGCAGCCTGGTAATCTGGCACCCGCAGACAGGGATGGCTCGACCGCATCGCCGCAAAGGGGGATGCGGTATCGGTTGCGGGAAAGGGAAATGGCAGCATGACGCGATCCTTTTGTTGACGACATCCTGGTATCCTAGGCGAAACCCGCCAGTTCACCTAATGCGCCCATCCTGGTGGACGCCGGATCGCGTTCCGCAGCATTTGGTAAATTGCGGTTATCGTTCTGGCACAAGGCCGCGTGGGCTGAACCTGAGCACAAGCAACAAGATGATCCCCATGGTCAGCAGACGCATATGCGCGGCGGCATCAGTCAGGTGCACCTTGAGCGCGCTGCCGTCAGCCATGCCTGCGGTGATCAGGTCCATCAGTGCAAGCCCCATCGGTTCAACCTGCACCCAAAGCCACCAGATCAGGAAGCCACCAAGCACCGAGCCAAAGTTGTTGCCTGAGCCACCGACAATCACCATGACCCAGATCAGGAAGGTAAAGCGCAGCGGCTGATAGGACGTGGGCGCCAAAAGCCCGTCCAGCGTGGTCAACATTGCACCGGCAATCCCGCAGATCGCAGAGCCGAGGATGAAGATCTGAAGGTGCCGCGCGGTGACGTCCTTGCCCATTGCTTCGGCGGCGACTTCATTGTCGCGGATCGCGCGCATCATCCGGCCCCAAGGGCTGTTAAGCGCCTTTTGTGCCATCCAGAGCAGGGCCACGAGGAAAATCGCAAACAGCCCGCAATAAAGCACTTTGGTCCAGATTGTCGACGCAGTCACCGGATCCATGCCAAAGCTTGCGGCACGTTCGATGAAGCTCGGATCGTTTTGCAGATCGGTTTCGTAGGGCACGGGGCGGGGCAGGCCGTTGACGTTCTTGACCCCGCGGGACAGCCAGTCTTCGTTTTTCATTACCGCGATGATGATTTCGGCGATGCCCAGCGTCGCAATCGCAAGATAGTCAGAGCGCAACCCAAGTGCCGTTTTACCCACAACCCAGGCCGCCGCCGCAGCAAACAGCCCGCCAACAGGCCAGGCGATCAGCGCCATGAAGCCCCAGTCCTGATAGTTTTCGCCCCCGAAGTTCAGCCCGCCCAGATAGCCGGTGCCAGCGGGGTTCACCGCCTCGATCGCATCTACCGCGCCGTCATAGACGCCGCGGAACAGGAAGAATCCAACCACCAGAACAGCGATGGTCAGCAGATTGCGCACCGTGCCCTTGGCCATGCGGGTCTGCACCAAGACGGCCGCAACGATGGTCGCGGCCCCCAGCGCAAGCCCGGCAAAGACCCGCAGTCCGCCCGCGGCCCAGGCTTCGCCCACCGGGGGCATGGTGATCAGCACCGAGGCCAACCCGCCAAGTGCGACAAATCCCATGACGCCCACGTTGAACAGGCCCGCAAAGCCCCATTGCAGGTTCACCCCAAGCGCCATGATCGCCGAGATCAGCCCGTAGCTGAGGATGGTGAGCATCGCCGTCGGGCCCTGCACCACGCCGGTGCCGATCATCAGAATGCAGATAAGTCCAAAGAGCAGGGGTGCGCGCATCGACTGGGTCATATGGATTGTCCTTTGAACAGGCCGGTCGGTTTAAACAGAAGCACGATCAGCAGGATCACGAAACTGACGGCAAATTTGTAATCGGTGGAAAGCAGCTGCACGAGGCTGGCGGGCTCCAGACTTTCAGGAAGCAGATAACCCAGCACCTTTTTCAGCGGATAGGTGATTGTGACCTCGGCAAAGGCGATGACAAAACCGCCGGCGATGGCGCCAATCGGATTGCCGATGCCACCGACAATTGCCGCCGCGAAGATCGGCAGCAGCAATTGGAAATAGGTGAAGGCCTTGAACGACTTATCCAGCCCGTAGAGCGTGCCTGCCGTGGTGGCGAGGGCGGCAACGATCAGCCAGGTCACCATCACCACACGTTCGGGGTTGATCCCCGAGAGCAGGGCAAGGTCTTCGTTATCCGAAAAGGCGCGCATGGATTTGCCGGTGCGGGTCCGGTTGAGGAACCAGAACAGCGCGGCCATGACGACAAACGCGGTGACAAGGGTGATGGCCTGCGTGGTTTTCAGTGCCAGACCTTCTTCCAGGCCGGTCATTTCCTTAAAACCCCGCGCCGTCACGATAAAGCGTTCGCCGTCGGCAAAGCTGATGTCGCGCACACCGATGATAAAGCGGACCAGTCCGTTCATGATGAACATCACGCCCATTGAGACAATGACCAGGATCACCGGTTTGGCCTTCTGCGCGCGGTAAAACCGGTAGACGGTGCGGTCCGTGCCCAGCAGGAACAGCCCCGTCACGGCGATCCCAAAGGGCAGGGCGAGCAGCGCGGTTGGCAGCGGGCCGAAACTGATCCCGATGGCCTGGAATGCCCATGTAAACAGGATCACCGACATGGTGCCAAAAGCCATTGTGTCGCCGTGGGCAAAATTGGAGAACCGCAGGATCCCGTAGATCAGCGTCACCCCCAGCGCGCCGATGGCCAGTTGCGCCCCATAGGCGAGGCCGGGCACCAGCACAAAGTTCGCGAGCACAACAAGCGCGTTAAGAATATCCATTAGTGGTCCTCACATGTTCCGACCAGCTTTTCGCCGGAACGGACATTTGCATAGGTGGCGGCCCCGTCGGGCTGCACGATGAAGATGATGGATGATCCGCCAAGGCCTTCGCCGTGAAAACCACGGGTGTCGCCCAGAAGGATCGGGTCAGCGGGAAAGCGTTTGTCGCCGAAAGTGACCGCGGTGACCCGGCGCCGGGGCGGATCGTTGGGATTCTGCGGGGCAATAAACTGGTCACGGTTGATGGTGAAATTCACGATGTCGCCATTTTCCATGACGCAGTGCAGATCGTCCGCCTGTGCCGCGCTGGCGGCCAATATGGCGGCGGCGCGGATCATCCGGTGAAATCTTCGCAATGGCCGGGAGTCTGCTGCGAGGTCAGCAGGCCCGCGTCGTCAAGGATGGTCCGGGTCAGCAGCGCTGTGCCGATTTCGGCCACGTCCTGACCTGCCACGAACCGCCCGAGAAACACGTCGATGCGTTCGGGTTCCGCGGCATTGGCGATGAATGTCAGGATCGGGTCATCGGCAAGGCGCGGAGTTTCTGCGACCAGCGGGGCCACATATTGCCCCTCGCGCCATTCAAAACCGTCGCCCTTTTCCGCAAGCACCACGATACGCCCATCTGCGAATGTACAGCGCATGAAGGGATCGTTTCGCCCTTCGGCCATCGCCGATGTGGCACAGGCCAGCGCGGCAAGGGGCAGGGCGCCAATCCGGGCGCCAATCCGGGCCGCCGATCCGGCATATGATGCGGCGCTGGTCATCCGCCCAGAAAGCTCCGCCGGACATCATCATCGGCCAGCAGTTCCTTGCCGGTCCCGGTGTGAGCGTTGCGGCCCTGCACTAGGACATAGCCTTTGTCAGCGATTTCAAGCGCTTGCCGCGCGTTTTGTTCCACCATGAGAATCGGAATGCCGGTGCGGGCCACTTCGATGATCCGGTCGAACAATTCGTCCATCACGATGGGTGAAACGCCCGCCGTGGGTTCATCCAGCATCAGCACCTTGGGTTGAGTCATCAGCGCCCGGCCCACGGCGACCTGCTGGCGCTGACCGCCGGACAATTCGCCGGCAGCCTGATAGCGTTTCTCTTTCAGGATCGGGAACAGGTCATAGATCTGCGCCATGGTGTCGCGAAAATCATCGCGGCGGATAAAGGCCCCCATTTCGAGGTTTTCCTCGACCGTCATCGAGGTGAAGATATTGGAGGTCTGCGGCACAAACCCCATGCCCTTGACGACACGATCCTGGGGCGACAGGGCGGTGATGTCCTCACCATCCAGCACCACACGGCCCGTGTGGATGTTGAGCATGCCAAACACCGCTTTCATCGCGGTGGATTTCCCGGCGCCGTTGGGGCCAACGATCACGGCGATTTCCCCGGGATTCACCGCGATGGTGCATTCATGCAGGATATCGGGGCCCTTGCCGTAACCGCCGGTCATGGTTTCGCCAATCAGGAAGGCCGCATCGGCGGCTGATTTTGTCGCGCCGGATTTGCGCACCGGATCGGACTTTGATCCGCCATCCTTGGTGATGCTGCGATCCTTGTTGCCACGGTCATCGTGATAGGGATTATCGCTCATACCGCTGCCACCTGATCTTTGTTCTTGAGGCCGGTGCCGAGGTAGGCTTCGATCACCTGCTCGTTGGCCTTGATTTCATCCAGTGTCCCCTGCGCGAGAACTTTGCCTTCGGCCATGCAGATAACCGGGTCGCAAAGGCGGCCAATGAAGTCCATGTCGTGTTCGATCACCACAAAGGTATAGCCGCGTTCCTTGTTCAATCGGATGATTGCGTCACCGATCGTGTTGAGAAGGGTGCGGTTCACGCCTGCGCCGACTTCGTCCAGAAACACGATCTTGGCGTCAACCATCATGGTGCGCCCCAGCTCCAACAGCTTTTTCTGACCGCCAGACACCTGCCCGGCCTTGTGATCGGACAGATGTTCAATGGTCAGGAACTCAAGCACCTCATCGGCTTTTGCCCGCAGGGCGCGTTCCTCGTCGGCGATGCGCTTGCGGCCAAACCATGTATTCCAGAGCGTTTCGCCCGATTGCGCGCCGGGCACCATCATCAGGTTTTCGCGGCAGCTCATCGAGGAGAATTCATGTGCGATCTGGAAGGTGCGCAACAGCCCCTTGTGGAACAGGTCATGCGGCGGCAAGCCGGTAATATCTTCGCCTGCCATCTTCACCGTGCCCGACGTTGGTTTAAGGACGCCTGCGATCACATTGAAAAGTGTGGTTTTTCCGGCCCCGTTTGGCCCGATCAAACCGGTGATGGAATTTTCCTGAATCGAGAGGGTTGCCCCATCTACGGCGTGAAAACCACCAAAGGTTTTCACGAGGTTATCAACGACGATCATGTCCCACCCCGCGACGCGAATTACGTCATATAAGTTATGGAAATGGCGCGGGAAAATCCCCGCGCCATGCCCTTTTCTTTGTCTTGATTAACGGAAGCGAACTGTTTTGATTTCGCCGTCACCAAATTCAACTTCGCGGTAGTTGCCTGCGCTTTCGCCTGCACCGATCAGTTCAACCGCGGTTGCGCCGACATAGTCGATCTCTTCGCCGGCTTTCAGCAGTTCGATCGCCTTGGCAAGTTCACCCGGGAAGATTTCCGTGCCCGGTGCGTTGGCCACATCCATCACCTTGTCCTTGAAGTCGGCGGACTGGTTGGAGCCTGCGGCCTCCATGGCGAGCATGATCAGCGCTGCGGCGTCATAGCTTTCAGGGGCAAATGCGCCTGTGCCGTCAAAGCCCGCTTCGCTTGCGAGACCCAGGAAGATTTCCGCACCTTCGCTGTCGGTGCCGGGGAACTGACCGAAAGAGGTATCAAGGCCGGAGCCCAGATCATCAACGATCTGCTGGCCAACCATGCCGTCAGGCAGAACGAAGGTGTCATATGCACCGGTATCAAGCGCAGCCTGAATGATGCCTTTACCACCCTGGTCGGTGTAGCCCGCAACCACCAGCACTTCACCGCCGGCTGCGTCAAGTTCCGCAACTTCCGAAGAATAGTCGGCCTTGCCGTCTTCGTGGGCGGTTGAAATCGTGACCGTGCCGCCAGCCTCTTCGAAGGCCGCCTGGAAGCTGTCTGCCAGACCTTTGCCGTAGTCGTTGTTGGTATAGGTCAGCGCAACTTCCTTGATGCCGCGGTCCATGATGACGTTGGTCATCACAACACCCTGACGCGCGTCAGACGGCGCGGTGCGGAAGAAGAGGCCGTCATCTTCAGCCGTGGACAGCGCTGGCGATGTCGCTGAGGGCGAAATCATCACGATGCCGTTTGCACGGGCGACGTTTTGCAGGATCGCGCCGGTCACGCCGGAACAATCCGCGCCCATGATTGCGTTGACGCCATCGGTGGTCACAAGACGTTCAGCGGCGGTTTGGGCAGCACCGGCGTCGATGCAGGTTGAATCCGCACGGATGCCTTCGACAGAAGCACCATCAAGCAATGTGCCTGCGGCGTTCACCTCGGCGATGGCCATTTCGGCGCCAGCGCCCATGGCGGGTGTGATGGATTCAAGCGGGCCGGTAAAGCCCAGGATGATGCCGATCTTGACGTCTCCGGTGTGGCCTTCGGCAAAAGCAGAGGTGGTCATCAGTGCTGTGGCCGCAGTGGCCATCATCAGTTTTTTCATTTCTTTCTCCCAGTTGGATATTTTTTAATCCTCGCAGGAGATTAGCAGGCGCGACGTGATTGTGAAGCGGGTAAGACCAGTCTTTTTGGCCAATTTTTGGGAAAATTGCGGGCCAATCGGCCGTATCGCAAACAAATGTTCAGCTCTTGCTGACAAAGCCGCAATTCCGTTCCGTTACGTCATCACATCGACAGGCGCGTCGCCTGACTGCCCCGTTCGCGGTAGGGCGTGGTCTGGTAGTGCGACCTGTAACATTTGGAAAAATGCGACGGAGAGGCAAAGCCGCAGGCCAGCGCGACGTTGATCACGGTCATGTCGGTCTGCATCAGCAGGTTGCGCGCCTTTTGCAGCCGCATCTCCATGTAATAGCGTTTGGGGGACCGCGACAGGTAACGGCGAAACAGCCGCTCAAGCTGGCGGGTCGACATGCCGACCTCTTGTGCGAGCAGCGCCGGGCTGATCGGTTCCTCAAGATTCTGTTCCATCATCTGGATCACCCGCGACAATTTCGGGTGGCGCACGCCGATCCGGGTCGGAATCGACAGGCGCTGGGTGTCCTGATCGGTGCGGATGGCGGAATAGATCAGCTGATCGGCGACCGCGTTTGCAAGCTCTTCCCCGTGATCGTCGGCAATGATCTTGAGCATCATGTCGATTGAGGCGGTGCCGCCCGCAGTTGTGATCCGGTTGCCGTCGACCACAAAGACCGATTTGGTCAGCGTGACCTCTTCGAATTCTTCAACAAAGCTGTCTTGATTTTCCCAGTGGATCGTCGCGCGCCGACCATCCAGCAATCCGGCCCGCGCCAGCGTGTATCCCGCGGTGCAGAGCCCGGCCATCACAACCCCGCGTCGCGCCTCGCGTCGGACCCAGTTCAGCAGTTTTTTGGTGGTCGCTTCTTGCACATCCATACCGCCGCAGAGCATCACAGTGTCATCGCGATCAAGTTCGGTCAGATCGGAATCGACTTTGAATGTGCAGCCATTCGAACAGGTTGCCACCTCACCGTTTTCAGACACGATCATCCAGTCATAGACCTTCATGCCCGCCGTGCGATTGGCAATGCGAAGGCTTTCCAGGGCCGCCGAAAAGCATAGCATGGTGAAATTGTCCATCAGGACAAAGACAAATCTGCGGGGTTTGCCTGCATGCTCGACATCAACGGTGGGCGGTTTGATCTTCATGTGGCGGTCCTGGCCGGGGGTGATGAAATGTCCCACCACGTTTTCATGTTTCGATCAAGCCCCCATTACGTTTTGGCATTGGCGCGCGGGGCTGTTTTGATATAAGCGGCCCTTGATACCGCTAACCCTACTTTTTTGGAGCATTACGATGACGGACTGGCAGAAATCGAGCTGGCGCAACAAGCCGCGGGTTCAGATGCCTGAGTATCTGGACAAGGCCGCACTGGAATCAGTGGAAGGCCGTCTTGCCAGCTATCCGCCGTTGGTCTTTGCGGGCGAAGCGCGTCGGTTGAAAAATCACCTTGGCAAGGTCAGCCGCGGCGAGGCGTTCCTGCTGCAGGGTGGGGATTGCGCCGAGAGTTTTGCAGAATTCAGCGCCGACAGCATTCGTGACACCTTTAAGGTGATGTTGCAGATGGCAATGGTGCTGACCTACGGGGCCAAGGTGCCGGTGGTAAAGGTCGGCCGGATGGCCGGACAGATGGCCAAGCCGCGTTCGGCGCCCACCGAAACCGTGAGCGGCACCGAGCTACCCAGCTACCGCGGTGATATCATCAACGGATTCGATTTCACCCCTGAGGCGCGGATTCCTGATCCTGAACGGATGTTACAGGCCTATTTGCAGGCCGCGGCGACGCTGAACCTGTTGCGGGCGTTTTCGACCGGTGGCTATGCCGATGTGCATCAGGTGCACGCCTGGACGCTGGGGTTCACCGATGACAATGAAGTCAAGAAATACGCCGATATGGCGGCGCGGATCAGCGACACGCTTGATTTCATGGAGGCGGCGGGTCTGTCCGCTGAATCCAATCATGAGCTGAAAACGGTTGAATTCTTTACCAGCCATGAAGCCCTGCTGCTGGAGTACGAAGAGGCACTGACCCGGATCGACAGCACAAGCGGCAAATGGCTTGCCGGATCTGGTCACATGATCTGGATCGGGGATCGCACCCGCCAGCCGGACGGGGCGCATGTTGAGTTCTGCAAGGGCGTTCAGAATCCGATTGGCCTGAAATGCGGTCCGTCGATGACCTCTGGCCACTTGAAATCGCTGATGGCGTCGCTGAACCCTGAAAACGAAGCCGGTCGGTTGACACTGATTGCGCGCTTTGGTGCGGGATCGGTGGGTGAACATCTGCCGCGTCTGGTCAAGGCGGTGCAGGAGGAGGGTGCCAACGTGGTTTGGACCTGTGACGCGATGCATGGCAACACGATCAAATCCTCAACCGGATACAAGACACGTCCGTTCGAAAGCGTACTGCGTGAAGTGAAAGAGTTCTTCTCGATCCACGCCGCCGAAGGCACGATCCCCGGTGGGGTGCATTTTGAGATGACCGGCAAGGACGTCACCGAATGCACCGGCGGGGTCCGGGCCGTCACGGATGAGGATCTGTCGGACCGTTACCACACGGCCTGTGATCCGCGCCTGAACGCATCACAATCGCTGGAGCTTGCCTTCCTTGTGGCAGAAGAGCTGTCGGCCCGCCGCAATGGGTTGAAAGACGCAAAGGCGGTCTAAGACCGCCTCCTGATCGTCAATCAGAAACGCCGCGCCGGTTGCCCCGCGCGGCGTTTTGCGTGTCAGGTATTATCAACAACCAGCCGCAGCGCGCCGCGCTTGGGCATGTTGACTCTGGGGGCAGGCGGCTTGCCCGACGGCAAGGGGACCCCACGTTTCGCGCGCCGCTCTGTCTGGCCATCAAGCAATGTATCGCAGCGGATTGGCTGATCGTCCGCAACATCAAAGCGCAGCCCGCGGGAACCCGGTTCCCCTGACACGACAAGCGCACCCATGACGCGGTTCAGATGGCCCTCGGCGTCGCGCAGCGGCAGCAACAGGGCCTCTCCGCGCAGTGGCTTGCGGCCCAAGCCACGCTGCGCGGTCAGCGGAATGCCGACAATGGCAGGGGTGGTGAACGCGGTTTCAGCCAGGCGCAGTGCGATGTCGCGGGAGGCCCCGGTGAAGAAGGCGGTAAAGGACATGCCGCGGGGGTCCATGCGCATCATCTCGTGCAGCTTCTGCCCGGCGACACGGGTGCGCAGCGCATCCGGTGCGGTGCGTTCAAGCATGAAAGCATAGGGAAGGGCGGCATCCATCAGCGCGGGGTCAAAGCGGCCTTTGCTGTCGTCCTGCGCCGTAATCGTGCGCCAGTCCATCTCAAGCGTTTGCAGGATAGCCCGCTCCGCGTCGCCGATCCGGCTGGTGGGTGAATGTGGCGCGTCAAACGCACGAATAAATTTCATCGTCAATCTCACTTGTCGTATGTGCGACGCTGAATACCGTCGCGATTAACACAATCTTAATCGAAAATTGTCCGCAAATCATTTAACAAAGTCTTAAAGGGTTAACGCTGCGGGTGGCGGGCTTGCCCCCGTGGCCTGTTTCGCCTTAGGTGACGGCAAGCGCGCTGCACCAGAAAGGCCCATCCATGATCCAATCCATGACCGCATACGCCAGTCGGACCGGCGCTGAGGCGGGCACCAGCTGGAACTGGGAAATGCGTGGAGTGAATGCGCGGGGGCTGGATATCAGGCTGCGGCTGCCCGATGGGCTGGATGGCCTGGAACCGGCAATCCGCACGGCGCTGAAATCCGCGCTGACTCGCGGTAGTATCACGCTGAACCTGCGGTTGAACCGGGATGAATCCAGCCAGCCGCTGGCGCTGGATGAAGCACAGCTTGATCGTGTTCTGCGCGCGCTTGATGCAGTGCAGGAGCGCGCCTTTACCATTGGTGTGACACTGGCCCAGCCAACGGCGGCAGATGTGCTGGCGCACCGCGGCGTGACCAGATCGCAATCCGGTGAGGGCGAAAATACGGCGCTGGTCGCGGCGCTGCGCGACGATTTGCAGGCGCTGATCGCCGATTTCACCGCGATGCGGGCGACAGAGGGGGCCGCGCTGCACAAGGTCATCAGCGGACAATTGGACGTGATCGCGCATCTCGTCACCCAAGCCGAGGCTGCCGCCGAAGCCCGCAGACCCGAGGTGGCGCAATCGCTGCGCGACGCCATGGCGCGGGTCCTGGCAGAGGTGGGCGATGTTGACGCCGCACGGCTGGCGCAGGAACTGGCGCTGATCGCGACAAAACAGGACGTCACCGAAGAAATCGACCGGCTCAGGGCCCATGTCACGGCTGCCCGCGACATGCTGGCGGCAGATGCGCCGGCGGGACGCAAGCTGGACTTTTTGGCGCAGGAATTTAACCGCGAGGCAAACACCTTGTGTTCAAAGTCGCAGAACGCTGCGTTGACGGCGGTTGGGCTTGAACTGAAGGCCGTGGTCGACCAGATGCGCGAACAAGTACAGAACGTGGAGTAATTAATGGCCCGTCGTGGATTGCTGATCATTTTGTCCTCACCCTCGGGGGCCGGGAAATCAACATTGGCCAAGCGCCTGATGGTCTGGGACGAAACGCTGCGGTTTTCGGTGTCCTCGACCACCCGCGCCCCGCGCGAAGGGGAGGTCGACGGCAAGGATTATTTCTTTGTCACGGTTGAGGATTTCCAGCGCCAGGTTGCGGATCAGGGGATGCTGGAACATGCGCGGGTCTTTGAAAACTACTATGGATCGCCCATCGCACCGGTGCAGACGGCTGTTGAGGCGGGGCGCGATGTGCTGTTTGATATCGACTGGCAGGGGGCCCAGCAGATCAGCAATTCGGTGATGCGCGACAATGTGTTGTCGATCTTCATCCTGCCGCCGTCGATCCCCGAACTGCGGCGCCGTCTGGAAGGGCGCGGGCAGGATAGTGCCGAGGTGATCGAAAAGCGGATGCAGAAAAGCTGGGACGAAATCAGCCATTGGGACGGCTATGATTACGTGCTGGTGAACGATGATCTGGACGCCACCGAAGAAAAGCTGAAAACCATCATATCCGCCGAGCGGATGCGGCGGGCGCAACAGCCCGACCTGCTCACTACGGTGCGCCGGCTGCAGGATGAATTCGAGGATCGTGCATGATCTACCAGCTGGATGATCACGCACCGGATATCGGGGCAGACGTCTGGATCGCGCCAGGCTGTCACGTGATTGGCAAGGTCGTGTTGGCGGCGAAGGCGTCGGTCTGGTTTGGCAGCACCCTGCGCGGCGACAATGAAACAATCACCGTCGGGCCGGGCAGCAATGTGCAGGAAAACTGCGTGCTGCACACCGACATGGGCTATCCGCTGCTGATCGGCGAAGGCTGCACGATCGGGCACAAGGCGATGCTGCATGGCTGCACAATCGGCGACAATACCCTGATCGGGATGGGCGCAACGGTGCTGAACGGGGCGCGCATCGGTGAAAACTGCCTGATCGGCGCGGGCGCTTTGATCCCGGAGGGAAAGGAAATTCCGGCGGGATCCCTTGTCATGGGGATGCCGGGCAAGGTTGTGCGGATGTTGGATGATGCGGCCATTACCGCCAACCGCGACTCGGCCCTGCGTTATCAGAAGAACGCCGCGCGGTTTCGCGCCGGATTAGGGACACTGTAGATGAAGGTGCCCAAGTCCCTTGTGCGCCGCACGCAATGGCCCAGCTCTTTGTCGCGGCCGGTGGTGACACCGCTGCAGCCCTCTGTGGTCTATGCCTCGCCCGACCCCGATGCGCTGGATGCGCAGTATCAGGACGGATCGGGCTATACCTACGCGCGGGAGGGGCATCCAAATGCGGCTGTGCTGGCGGCAAAGATCGACATGCTTGAGGGGGCAACCGGGGGGATCATCACCGGGTCGGGCATGTCGGCGATTGCGGCGGTCTTGCTGGGCGTGCTGAAAGCGGGCGACCATGTTGTCGGAGGGGATCAGCTATACGGGCGCAGCCTGCGGCTGTTGACGCAGGATCTGCCGCGGTGGGGGATCGAAACCGCCTTGGCCGACCCGACGGATGTTGCCGCCATAGCGGCGGCGATCCAGCCAAACACGCGGATCATTCTGGTTGAGGTGGTGTCAAACCCGACCATCCGGGTTGCCGATATGGACGGTATCATCGCGCTGGCCAAGGCGCGGGGCATCCTTGTGGTGGTGGACAACACCTTTACGACCCCGCGCGGCTATCGCCCGTTTGATCACGGCGCGGATGTGGTGGTGCACAGCGTCACCAAGCTGCTGGCGGGGCATTCGGACGCAACGCTTGGCTATGTCGCGGCGCGCGATGCGGACCTGCGGACGGCGATCCACGATGCCAATGTCACCTGGGGGCTGACGCCAAGCCCGTTTGATTGCTGGCTGGCAGAGCGGGGCCTGCATTCCTTTGATCTGCGGTTTGACGCCGCGCAGGCCAATGCCCGCAAGCTGGCGGATGCGCTTTCTGATATGCCGGGTGTGGCGCGTGTTCTGTATCCGACGCGGCCCGATCATCCCGACCATAACCGCGCCATGGCGCTTTTGGCGGGGCAGGGCGGCCATATGCTGTCGTTTGAGCTGTCAGGCGGGCGGGCGGCGGCCAATGCGCTGACACGCGCGGCCCCTGAGATCGCCTTTGCCCCCACTTTGGGAGATATCGGCACGACGCTGTCGCATCCAGCGTCGTCCTCGCACCGCGGCCTGTCAGAGGCGGGGCGTGCGGCACTGGGCATCAGCGAAGGGTTCTTTCGGGTCTCGGTCGGCGTGGAACAG
This sequence comes from uncultured Paracoccaceae bacterium, assembly GCA_947502145.1. Classification (GTDB taxonomy): domain Bacteria; phylum Pseudomonadota; class Alphaproteobacteria; order Rhodobacterales; family Rhodobacteraceae; genus CANMYO01. The sequence continues at coordinate 671,293 of CANMYO010000002.1, forward strand.
GTCGAATTGCTGATTGCAGAGCTGGGCGCGGCGGTGGCGGCGGCCACTAATCCTTGAGGCCCAACAGCGGCAGCGACATGATCCCGAAGTCAAGACCCGGCGCCACTGTGGCGACCTCAAGATGAATGATGTCCGTATCCGGCAGCGGATCGGCCACAACCCGGTAACGGCCCCGAAAGCCCAGTTTCTGCAAGCGATCCGCGACCTCGACCGCGTCGGTGTTACGCACCACCAGCGGTGACAGCACAATCAGCGGATTGGTCCGATCCAGCAGGTCGGGTGACAAATCATCAACATCGGCAAAATTCAGCCCCGGTGCATCCGGGAACCCGCGCTGGCGCGCAACCCATTGCGCCATATCCCCAAGGACAAGCGTGATCGGGTCCGGTGGTATCGGCCCGGCACCTGCTGACTCACGGTCAGCTGAGAACGTTTTATCGACAACCAATTTTGGTTCACCCAATCCAGCAAAGAGTGACAATCACAGGTTAGGATTGTTTCAGGCCGGGGCACAACATAAAGCTGTAGGGAGAGACGACAAAGTGCCACAAATATGCAACTACAGGTTGCAACGCGAAAGGGATATGCGGTGACAGAGGACAGCGCCACGTCAGTGATACAGGCTGTGCCTTTTCCGATGATGGTAATCGCGACGGACCGTCACGTGACGGCCTGCAATGCTGCGCTGGATGCCTTGCTGGGGCGCGGGCTGGTGGGGCGGCATTTTATTACGGCGTTGCGTCAGCCGGTGCTGATTGAGGCGATCGAAAGCGCAATCGCGACGCAGCGATTTGGCAAGGGGCTGTATCTGCATCGCGAGGACCGCAAGGAGTCTGTTTATCAGGTGCATATTGCCCCGCTTGACGGGCAGGTGGTGCTGACATTCGAAGACAAGACCGCGGTTGAGGCGATCAGCCAGTTGCGCCGGGATTTTGTGGCCAATGTCAGCCATGAACTGCGCACGCCGCTGACGGCGCTGAACGGGTTCATCGAGACGTTGCGCGGCCCGGCGCGCGACGATGACGCCGCGCGGGACCGGTTCCTTGGCATCATGGAGCGGGAGACCCGGCGCATGACCCGGCTGGTCGGTGATCTGCTGTCGCTGAGCCGGGTCGAGGAGAATGAACGCATCCGCCCACAAGAGCAGGTGGTGCTGGGTGATCTGGTTAAGATGACCCTGGCCGAGCTTGCACCGGTGATCACGGAAGGCGCGGCACAGATCAATCTGCAGGACCAAAGCGCCAACGCTTGGGTGCCCGGCGATGCGGGTCAGCTGCGACAGGTGATCGGCAACCTGATCGAGAACGCTGTGAAATATGGCGTTCACGGCGGCGAAGTGACGATTGAGATATCCGCGCCTGCGTTTCACACCGGTTTGCGTCAGGAGGGGATCACATTTGCCGTGACCAACGGGGGCGAGGCGATTGCCACCCATCACATCCCCCGCCTGACCGAACGGTTCTACCGCGTTGACGGTCACCGCAGCCGCGAAGTTGGCGGAACCGGGCTAGGTCTGGCGATTGTGAAACATATCGTCAGCCGCCACCGGGGTCGGATCAAGATCACCAGTTCGCAGGACGACGGCACGCGGGTCAGCATCACCTTGCCCACCAGTCAGCAGGGCTGAACCGGCCAGTTTTGGCGCAGCAGGTCAGCGGCCAGCCGGCCCCATTCGCGGTAGATCGCGGCACCGGGATGGAAACCGTCCGCGGCCATATCGGCGGGGTCAAGCCGGGTCGGACCTTGCAGGTAGGCCACATGTTTCATGTCAGCGATCAGGTCGCGGTGGGCTGCGTCAAACAGCTGCGACCGGTGGTGTAGCGCCCATTTCAAAGGCTGCGGCAACAGCGGGAAGTCGGCAACCGGCGGCATGCCGGAGACGCAGATCAACTGCACGCCAAAGCGTGCAGTAAGGCATTCATAAAGTGATGCGGTATTGCGTAGGTAGGACGACAGGCTGTGGCCGTTCTTGACGTCGTTCACCCCAAGTGCGGTCAGGGCCACGTCGAAGGATTCAACGGGGAGGGTTTTCAGGAGTTCAGTTATGCTCGCTGTGGTTGCTCCAATCCTTGCGCAAAGTTTCCAGCTTACCGTGAAGTCAGTCGCGAGTGCGGCAACAAGGTGGCCGGTCAAAGCGTCGGATTGTGTCGCAACACCGACACCGGCGGCTGACGAATCGCCAAGGATGAGGATGCGCAGGGGCCGTCCCTGTCCTGCCGTGCCCGCGCGCGGGCCTGCGGCTTCGTCCATCTGGGCGGCCCGCAGTTTCACATAAAGGCCCTGCGGCAGGATCAACGGCAAAAGCGCCAGACTGCGCGCAATGCGCCATCGGGGCTGGACATGGTGGTCCGAAGCAGGGGCAGGGGCAGGGGCGGTATCTGGCATGGCGTTGAGATAATCATGCAAAACGTGAAGGCAAATAGTCGGCTGTCATGAAACTTTTACATAGCTGTCACAAAAGCATTGCCAAGCCCGCCTAATCCGGCGGCAACGGCCCCAGACGCGTCTGCCAGAGGGTCGGATGTTTGACAATCAGGAGCTGACATATGTCGACCATGAAGCTGACCGCCTCGACCCTGGCGATCACCGCCATCACCGCCACCGCCGCAATGGCCCGCGACAACGTGCAGATTGCAGGGTCTTCCACGGTGCTGCCTTACGCCGCAATCGTTGCCGAAGCCTTTGGCGAAAACTTTGACTTCCCAACCCCCGTGGTTGAATCGGGTGGCTCGTCTGCCGGACTCAAGCGGTTCTGTGAAGGTGTCGGGGAAAACACCATCGACATCGCCAATGCTTCCCGCCCGATCAAGGACAAGGAAATTGCAGCCTGTGCCGAAGCGGGTGTCACCGATATCATCGAAGTACGCATCGGGTATGATGGCATTGTCTTTGCCTCTGACATCAACGGCAACGGTTTTGCCTTCACCCCCGCCGATTGGTACAAGGCGCTGGCCGCCGAGGTTGTCGTTGATGGCGCATTGGTGCCCAACACAGTGACAAACTGGTCCGAGGTCAACCCTGCGTTCCCCGATCAGCCGATCCAGGCATTTATCCCCGGTACAAAGCACGGCACACGTGAAGTGTTTGAAGAAAAAGTGCTGTTGGCCGGCTGCGAGGAAACAGGTGCAATGGAAGCGATCGTCGGTCTGAATGGCGGCGACGAAGATGCGGCCGAAGGCACCTGCATGGCGGTGCGCACGGATGGTTTGTCGATTGATATTGATGGTGATTACACCGAAACACTGGCCCGGATCGAAGCGGATGCCAATGGTATCGGCGTCTTTGGTCTGGCGTTCTACGAAAACAACACCGACAAGTTGCAGGTCGCAACGATGTCCGATGTCGTGCCATCCACCGAGACCATCGCGAGCGGCGATTACCCCGTCTCGCGGCCTTTGTATTTCTACATCAAGGCGGCCCATCTGGACGTAATCCCTGGCCTGCAGGAATACGCTGACTTCTTTGTCTCTGATGACATGGCCGGCCCAGACGGACCGCTGGCCGAATACGGTCTTGTCAGCGACCCTGAGCTGCTGGACACGCAGGATGCCGTGATGAACGGCGATCTGATGGGCTCAAATTCCTAGTTTGACGACGCAGGGCAGGGGGCGCGTGTTGCGGCCCCTGCCATCCTTCCCCACCGCTTCATAGACGGATCATATCCCGGTGCCATTGTCGCTTCCTCTTGTTGTCATCCTGGGGCTTTGCCTTGCGGGTTGGTTTTTGGCGCAATCGCGCGCGATGTCAGTGTCCGCAGGTGATCGGCGCAAACTGGCGTCGCTACCGCGTCAGCATGGGTTGAACACGGTGCTGAGCACCGCGATCCCCGCGCTTGGCCTGATCCTGGTCTGGATGCTGTTTGGACGGTTGTTCAGCGACAGCTGGCTGGCCAATTCTCCGCTGGTGTTTCAGGGCGGTGTCATTGCTGTCGCGCTGGCCGGTTGTCTGTGGTCGCTCGGTCGCATCCGGATCGATTTTCGCGCCCGCGCGGCGGCGGAACGCTGGATCAAGGGGCTGTTGATCTTTGCCTCGACCATCGCAATCCTGACAACCGTCGGAATTGTCATGTCGATGCTGTTTGAAACGTCAAATTTCTTTCGTGATTACAGCTGGACCGATTTCTTCTTTTCGGCGGAATGGTCGCCGAACTTTCGCGGAGATTCTGCCCTTGGCATTCTGCCGCTGCTATGGGGGACGCTTTACATCAGTCTGATTGCGCTCGCGTTTGCCGTGCCGATCGGGCTGTTTGCCGCGATTTACCTTTCTGAATACGCCTCTGTCCGGGTGCGCAGTGTGGTAAAGCCGCTGATCGAAATCCTCGCCGGGATCCCGACCATCGTTTACGGGTTGTTTGCGCTGATCACGGTTGGCCCGTTCCTGCGGGACTATTTTGCCCAGCCAATGGGATTTGGTGAAAGCGCATCAAGCGTGATGACTGCGGGATTGGTCATGGGTGTGATGCTGATCCCCTTCGTGTCGTCGCTTTCTGATGACATCATCAATGCAGTGCCGCAGGCGATGCGGGACGGCTCGCTTGGGCTGGGGGCCACAAAGTCGGAGACCATTCGCCAGGTGGTCATACCGGCCGCCTTGCCCGGCATTGTTGGTGCAGTGCTGCTGGCCGCGTCCCGTGCCATTGGCGAAACCATGATTGTTGTTCTTGGGGCAGGGGCCGCGGCACGGTTGTCGCTGAATCCGTTTGAGGCGATGACCACCGTCACCGTCAAGATCGTCAGCCAGCTGACAGGTGACACGGATTTCGCATCACCCGAAACGCTCGTCGCCTTTGCGCTTGGCCTGACGCTGTTTGTCATCACGCTGGGGCTGAATGTCTTTGCCCTGTTCATTGTGCGCCGCTACCGGGAGCAATACGAATGACCGATTTTCCCAACACAGGCCAGCCGCGGCAGTCTCTGCTGAATTTGGATGATCGCACCAAAAAGCGCAATGCCGCCGAGGCCCGGTTCAAGGCCTATGGCATTGCCGCGATTGTCACAGCGATGCTGGCGCTTGCGATCCTGCTGTCCAGTGTGGTGGCAAACGGTTCAAGCGCGTTTCGCCAGACATTCATCACGATTGATGTGCCGCTGGACGCAGACAAGCTGGACAAATCCGGTGTGCGCGATCTGGATGTGATGAAGAAGGTGACCACGATCGGCTATGCCAAGCTGCTGCGCGAAGGGTTGCTGAACGCGATCACAGACGCCGGGATCGACACCAGCCTGTCCGACAAGGAGATTGCCACGCTGATCTCAAAAGAAGCTCCGGCAACGGTGCGCAACAGTGTACTGGCAAACCCGTCACTTGTCGGTGAGACGCTGACGTTTGACCTGCTCGCGTCGGGGCGGATTGACGGCTATTACAAGGGCCGCGTGACACTGGAATCTGCGGCGCTGGATGGCAATACCTCGCCCGAGGCCCTCATGCTGGCGGATGCGCTCAAGGCTGAGGGTCTGATTACCACGCGGTTCAACTGGAATTTCCTTACCGCGCCTGATGCATCCGATCAGCGCCCCGAGGCCGCCGGCCTGGGCGTTGCGATCCTGGGGTCACTTTACATGATGTTGGTGGTGCTGTTTCTGGCGCTGCCGATTGGTGTCGCGGCCAGCATCTACCTTGAGGAATTTGCCCCAAAAAACCGCTGGACCGATGTGATTGAGGTCAATATCTCAAACCTCGCAGCGGTGCCGTCGATTGTTTATGGGATCCTGGGGCTCGCGATCTTTATCAACTTCATGCATTTCAACCAATCCTCGCCGCTTGTGGGTGGGCTGGTGCTGACGCTGATGACCCTGCCGACGATCATCATTTCGACACGTGCGGCGCTGAAGTCCGTGCCCCCTAGCATCCGAGATGCGGCGCTGGGGGTCGGGGCGTCCAAAATGCAATCCGTATTCCACCATGTGCTGCCCCTTGCCGCGCCCGGCATCCTGACCGGGACAATCATCGGGCTGGCGCAGGCCCTGGGGGAAACCGCACCGCTGTTGCTGATCGGGATGGTCGCGTTTGTGCGCGAATACCCGGCCGCTTACACCGAAAATGCAGGCCTGTTTGGCGAAGCCGCGACAGCGCTGCCGGTTCAGGTCTATAACTGGACGCAACGGGCCGACCCCGGCTTTGTCGAGCGTGCCTCTGGCGCGATCATCACATTGCTGGTGTTCCTGCTGATCATGAATGCCGTGGCCATCTTCCTGCGCCGCAAATTTGAACGCCGCTGGTAGGAGCCACAGAATGGAAGATATGTATCACATGGATCGTGCGATGATGACGCAGCAAGATACCAAGATTAGCGCCAAGGGCGTGCAGGTCTATTATGGTGACACCCACGCCATCAAGGATGTGGATGTTGAAATCGCGGACAAGACGGTGACCGCATTTATCGGCCCGTCGGGGTGCGGCAAGTCAACTTTCCTGCGATGTATCAACAGGATGAACGACACAATTGATGTGGCCCGCGTGTCAGGTGACATTCGCATTGACGGTGAGGATATCTACGATCCGCGCGTTGATCCGGTGCAGCTGCGCGCCAAGGTCGGCATGGTGTTCCAAAAGCCCAATCCGTTCCCGAAATCCATTTATGACAACGTAGCCTATGGCCCGAAAATTCATGGTCTGGCGCGCAACAAGGCCGATCTGGACGAGATCGTTGAAAAAGCGCTGCGCCGCGGCGCGATCTGGGACGAGGTCAAGGACCGCCTCGATGCGCCGGGCACCGGGCTGTCTGGCGGACAGCAGCAACGCCTGTGTATCGCCCGCGCCGTTGCCACCGAACCCGAGGTGCTGTTGATGGACGAACCCTGTTCGGCACTTGACCCGATTGCCACCGCACAGGTCGAAGAACTGATCGACGATTTGCGCCAGCGCTATTCGGTCGTGATCGTCACCCACTCGATGCAGCAGGCCGCGCGGGTCAGCCAGAAAACCGCGTTTTTCCATCTTGGAAACCTCGTTGAGTTTGGTGACACCGACAAGATTTTCACCAACCCCGAAGACCCGCGTACAGAGAGCTACATCTCTGGCCGGATCGGGTAGGAGCAGGCAAATGAACGAACATATTTCGAGCGCATACGACCGCGATCTGGAGAACATCACCACGTTGATCATGCGCATGGGCGGCTTGGTTGAGGATGCAATCCTCAAGGCCGCAAATTCGCTGGCAGACCGCGATATTGAGCTGGCCGAAGAGGTGCGCAAAGGCGACAAGATCATTGATGCGCTGGAAATCCAGATCAACGAAGAGGCGGCCCGCACAATTGCGCTGCGTGCGCCGGTGTCCAAGGATTTGCGGTCATTGCTGACGGTGCTGCGCCTTGCCGCATCGCTGGAACGGATTGGCGATTACGCCAAGAACATCGCAAAGCGCACCAGTGTGCTGGTTGACATGACCCATGTGAATGGATCGGACAGCGCCTTGCGGCGCATGGCCCGCGAGGTGCAGTCGATGCTGAAAGATACCCTGGATGCCTATACGCGCGGGGATGCGGATCTGGCCGAAGATGTGCGTCAGCGCGACCAGGAGGTCGACCAGATGTATAACGCGCTGTTCCGTGAATTCCTGACCTTCATGATGGAGGACCCGCGGAACATAACACCTTGTATGCATTTGCATTTCATGGCCAAGAATATTGAACGCATGGGCGATCTGACCACCAATATGGCCGAGCAGATCATCTATCTTGTGACCGGTGAAATGCCTGAAGAGGCACGCCCGAAGGGTGACAAGACGGCCTTTGCAAAGGAACCGAGCTAAGCCATGTCAGCACAGCAACCGCATGTCCTGATCGTCGAAGATGAACCCGCACAGCGTGAGGTGCTGGCGTATAATCTTGAGGCGGAAGGGTTCCGCACCAGCCGTGCCGAGGATGGCGAAGAAGGCCTGATGCTGATGGCGGAAGATCCGCCAGACGTGATCGTGCTGGATTGGATGCTGCCTTCGGTGTCGGGCATCGAAATCTGCCGACGCATCAAGATGAACCCGGCCACACGCGGGATCGCTGTGATCATGCTGTCGGCCAGGTCCGAAGAGGTCGACCGCGTGCGCGGGCTGGAAACCGGCGCGGATGACTACGTGGTCAAGCCATATTCGGTGTCAGAACTGATGGCGCGGGTGCGCAGCCAGTTGCGCCGGGTACGTCCGACAACCGTGGGGCAGGTGCTGACCTTTGATGACATCATGCTGGATGCCGAAACCCATCGTGTGACCCGCGGTGATGCGACGCTCAAGCTTGGCCCGACAGAGTTCCGGTTGCTGTCGACCTTCATGGAAAAACCCGGCCGGGTCTGGTCGCGCGATCAACTGCTGGACCGGGTCTGGGGACGCGACATTTACGTCGATACGCGCACCGTGGATGTGCATGTCGGCCGTCTGCGCAAAGTGCTGACCCAAAACGGCGGCGATGATCCGGTACGCACGGTGCGGGGCGCAGGATATGCGCTGGGGTGATACTATCGCTTTGCCGCTACATGCATGTTGCAACCAAGTAGAAATGTCACGGGGTTGGCAAAGCAGAAGTGTCACCAACAGCGCTGAGGGTCGCAAGGCTTAGCAGCCCGGAGACCTCACATATCGCAGGGCTGAAAAGCCTTGCGGGTCAGGTGTCGAGAACGGTTTTGCTGGGAACAATGCGCCCTTGGTCATGGAGCATCTTGATGCGTTTTCCGGGAATGCCTTTGTAGTCGATTGACGACCTGCGACCGCGCGCATCTGATATCGTTATGGAGTACATGTTTCCACACCGCCCAGTTTCAAACTTTGTCTTGAATTCTGTGAAGTCGGATTTTGTCGCACCGTGCTTCTGGCAGAAATTCTCAAACTCATTCCGAAAAACGGGAAGTGCGTTAAGAAGCTGGTCTGACGCGGTTCCTTCGTCCAGTTGGCCAGTCAAGAAATCCACGACAAGGTATCCGTCCGGATTGCATGCAGCATCTGCGAAGACATTCGTCTCACAGTATCCGACAACAAAACCAAGTCCACTTGCCAATGAGTCGGTGAAATTGTGGGCAATGGCGTGCAACTGAGAATGCTTCATAGTCGTTAGTAGAAAGCATCTGAAGATGTGGTCAAGTCGGCTTCTCCGCGCGTGCCCGTTCAGCCCGCCTGCGTTCATAGTGGGCTTCCATCTTTGAAGGCCGTCCTGGTGGGCGGCGTCCGGTCTTTTTGTAACCGTTCTTTGCGCTGACGAGTTTGACCTTGGGCGGGCTGCTACCCTTACTTGTTCTTCCTTGATGTGAGCGAGGACGGCGCTCAGGTGTTTGTTCTCGGTGATAGCGGCATGGGTAACCCGCTGTTGGTGTGGATCGAAGATGCTGCAGGGCAGGGCGACGCCTTTGGCACGGACTTGGATGCGCCCATCTGGCATCGCATGAATATCCAACGTATTTGCCGACGAGACCGCGCGTCAGATCATTGACCTTAAGTCGGATGCGCTTGCGATCGTACTTCAGCGTCAAATCCTTGGTGACATAACATTTGTCGCGTCGACGGAAGATCTCGGCAAGGCGGTCTGGTTCGATGTTTAGTGCGCGGTGTAGATTGTCTGGTTTGGCCGGAGCCTTTGCAAACTTGGCGTTGTTGCGCTCCACGAAGCCAGCGAGGAACGCGTTTTCGTCTTCAATGTTGGAGATACCTACGATGCGTAGCTCTTTGACCAGTCGGTCTTGTAATGTGCGGTTTGCCCGTTCGACGCGGCCATTGGCTTGAGAGGAGTTGGCGCAGATGATCTCGATGTTCAGCTCTGACAAGGCACGTCCGAATTGGGTCATGCCCGTCATATGTTCATTGGGCTTGGGAACTCTGAATACCGTGTGTTTGTCGCTGTAGAAGGCAACCGGGCGACCATGCTCCAGCAGATAGCTTTCCAGTGCGTCGAAATAGCTGAACGTGCTCTCAGACTTTACGAACCGCAGTTCCATCAAGGCGCTGGTCGCGTCTTCGATGAAAACGAGCAGGGTGCAGTGATCGCCGCGATCCTCAAACCATCAGTGGTCAGCGCCAGCATGTTCGCCGCGTTATCGACGCTCAACCGACCATCATCGACTTGCGCGGGCACCTCCACGCGGTTCAGCTCGCGCTCGCTCATAACCGCCCATCCCATGTCTGCTCACCCTCATCGATTTTTGAGGGCAGAGTGACATTCCTGAATTGCTCATGAGTGATAATATCGCTTTGCGGCTACATGCATTAATCGCATAATTGGTATTATGTAAATTAGGAGTGTTCGTCCCACGGGGCTTTTGGGTGTTAGCGTTGGATTTCAGTCGGTTGCCGGCCGTCCTGGTTGCACTTTGGTGCGTCATGTCAGTTGAAAAAGATCAAAACATTGTTCGAGTTTAAGAAATGGCCTGTCCGGTTCGACAAATATTAAGCCAGTGTATAAACTCGAGTCGTGACGGGATGCTTATGCGAAAAACGTAATGCGTACCAGCCTGTTAGAAGACGCAATGGAGGCCCCCTGTGGGTCCGTAACACCTAGGAGAAACCCCGTGAGTCGCATTATCTATATCGTTGGCCTGATTGTTGTAATTCTCGCTGTCCTGTCATTCTTTGGGTTGCGCTAACGAGGTGCGCAACTTCGTCAACGGTGTGCTATGGGGCTGTATCGTTGCGGGCGTCGGCACCGTCGCTCACGCGGAACAAGTCGGCAATGTGGATGTGGACTGGCTGGGCAATGATATTGTCATTGAGGCCTTTGCTGATCCCAAAGTCGCCGGTGTGACGTGTCATGTCGCCTATTTCGAACGCGGGCTGATTGACCGGCTTCAAAAAGGAAACTGGTTCGAAGACCCTTCGAATTCTTCCATTGACTGCCGTCAGACCGGTGCCATTTCGATTGGCGACATCGATCGTTCTGACGAAGGTGAAAACGTGTTCTCCGAAGGTCGGTCGATCATTTGGAAGTCATTACAGGTGAAACGCATCTTTGATGCGACCAACCAGACCTTGATCTATGTATCACATGCGCGGGATGTACAGAATGGATCGGCAAAAATGTCGATATCGACGATCCCGCTTTTCAACGATCAATAGAGACATCTGCAGGCGCCTGCGCGGGTCTTTGACCTGTCCGCAGGTTTAATCGCGGGCGACGATGTAGACGGCGTGCACGAGGCCCGGAATATACCCAAGCAGCGTCAGGATGATGTTGAACCAGAAATGTTTGCCCAGCCCCACCTGCAGGAATACGCCCAGAGGCGGGATGATGACTGACACGATGATGCGGATGAGGTCCATGGCTGCTCTCGTTCTTGGGAAGGTTGTTGATCACATTGCGCTAAACCATCTATCCTGACAATCAGTCGTGTTTTCGAGCCCATCGACCTTAATCTATGTTAGGGAAATGCATGAACCAGCCTGTCGCAAGCTGTCTCGTCAGCCGCCTATCCCGCTTTGTCACGCTCACCAAAGGCGAAAGCGAATTCATTGCCGAGATGGAACGCGACGAACATCCGCGCCAGAAAGGACGGCCTGTCGTCAGCGTTGGCGAGGCAACGGAGGGCATTATGGTGCTCAAATCGGGCTGGGCCACGGTTAAGGGTGATACCTCGGACGGACGCAGCCAGATCCTGCGGGTATATCTGCCGGGCGAAGTGATGGGATTGGCGGAAATTGGTTCATCCCATGCCAATCATCGCATCGTGATGCAGACGGACGGTGTGATTTGCCCCTTTCCCCGACATGGGTTGGCGCCGCTTTTCTCTGACTTTCCGCGTCTGGGCGCCCTGCTCACCGCGGTTGGCAGCCTGGACCAGATTGCCTTGCGACACCATGCCAGTTCGCTGGGGTCGATGGATGCAAAGGGCAAGCTGAAGTTCTGGTTGCTGCAACTCAGATCGCGTCTGGAGGTTGCGAACATCGGCCTTGGGAACCGGTTTCAGGTGCCGTTCAGCCAGGTTGAGATGGGTCAGGCCGTTGGCTTGACGTCGATCTATGTGAACAAGCTGCTGCGCGGCTTTGTCGAGAATGGCGAAATTGAAATCGAACGCCCCTATGTTCGTCTGCTCAAACGGGAACAATGGGAAGCCGATTGCGAATTTGTCGATGCGTTTGTGAGTATGGATACGTCGTGGTTTCCCCCCGCACTTGATGCGGATTGACCAGCGGCAGATCGCATCGGGTTTCAGCCCATTGAGGACCTGTTGATCCCGCCGGTTGCAAGTTCCGTCATGGTGCGATCGCCGCCATAAGATGCGTCCAGACATTTGCGGATCGCTTCGAGATCCCTGTCAAGTTCGAGCCGGTCCGCAAATGCGGCCAGGCAGCCGTAGCCGGCAATGGCGTAATGAACCAGCCGCTGATATTGCGTGATGATCATTGCATCCCTTGTTTCGTCTTCGCCAAATGTCTTTTCCAACACATGGGTGCGCGCCTCGTTCACGAGGCCTTCCATGCCTTTGCAATGGGCCCCGTCAAGGCTTTCCTCGTGACCCTTGGCGATCGCTTCGACTGTTGCGATCCCGTCCTGAATCCCGTCAACACCCGCTGTAAGTGCCTGCACCAACCCTTTGTCCTTGGCGGCATGTGCCATCTCGATGGCCACCACCAACGCCTGTTTGTTAGCGCTATAGATGTCGTTGATTTGTTCGATGTAGAGGTCTTCCAGCGTGTCAATGCTCATGCTTGGTCCTTTCACCATTGCGCTTAGGCTACACCTATTCCGATGCGCAGAGGGGCGCCGAATGCGCGCAACATGTGTTTTCTTATCAAACGCTAATATAGTTTAATGCTTGCGCTACCCGAACACAGGCAGGTGTCATTAGAGTCTGGTGCAAGGGGTCAAAACAATCGCCCCGTCGGAGGATAAAACCATGCATAATGTATTCTACCTCATTGGACTGATCGTCGTCGTGATGGCCGTCATAAATCTCGCATTCTGAAGTTAACCGGAGACACACCATGTCAACACAAAAGACACCCATCGCCGGTCAAACACCCCCGGTGACACAAAAAGCCAAACAGGCCGCGGCCGATATTGCCGACAAGGCCAAGACCGCTGCTGGCAAGACCGCGCAGAAGGTCGCCGACACGGCCGCATCGCAGGCCGAAGCCGCCAAGTCGGCTGCCGCTGACGAAGTGTCCGGCGTCGCCTCTGCCCTGCGCAAGGCCGCAGAGGACATGCGCAAAGGGTCCCCGCAAGAGCGCACGTTCGGTCAGATCGCCGAAGGGATCGCCGATGTTTCGGACGCGATGCGCGAAAAGGACCTGAGCACAATGGTGCAGGACGTCAGCGCCTTTGCGCGCAAGAACCCCATGGTCTTTCTTGGCGGCGCGGCGCTGATTGGATTTGCCGCAACCCGGTTTGCCAAGGCCTCTGGGCCCGCAACGGATGACCCTTTGCCCCCCCTGCCCTCTGACCGTGGAGACCTGACATGAGCGATGACAAAACATCAAAGAGCGCCAGCAATCTGCTGTCGGATGCGTTGAACAATGTCAGCGCGCTGGTGCGTAAAGAGGTCGATCTGGCCCGCGCCGAAATCAGTGAAAACATCAGTCGTGCGGGCGTGGCCATTGGGCTGATCGCCGGTGCGGCGATCATTGCGCTGGTGGCCCTGAACGTGCTGGCCGCCGCACTTGTCGTTGGCCTGACCGAAATTGGCATTGATGCTGGCTGGTCGGCGCTGATCGTCGGCGCCCTGCTTGGGTTGCTCGCCTACCTGATGATCAACAAGGGGATCAATGATCTCAAACTTACCAGCCTCGCGCCGACCCGCACCGTCAAGAACGTGCAACGTGACGCCGCAGCCGTAAAGGAAGCTTACGATGACAAGTGATACACGCAGCCCCGCAGAGATCGAGCGCGAGATCGAGGATCAGCGGTCGGAGCTTACTGAAAACCTTGAACATCTGCAGGACAAGTTTTCAATTGATACGCTGGTGCGGCAGGTCGGTGACCAGTTCCGCGAACATGGCGGTGATATGGGACGCGCGATCTCTGATCAGGTGCGCGCCAATCCGATTCCGCTGGCGCTGACCGGCATTGGTCTGGCCTGGTTGATGTTTGGCAGTTCGCAAAAACCTGCGGCAAGCCGGGAGACCTCATACGCCGGCGATAGCCGGGCGGAGCAGGATTATCGGCGATCACGCGAAGATGCGGGCCGCCCCTATGTTGCACCGGCCTATCGTGCCACCGGCAGCCACGCAGCCGGGACCGGGGTCTATGACGGACCGTCCTGGTCACAGCCGGATGATGACGACGATGGCGACGGGATCGGGGACAAGCTGTCTGCCGGCGCAGAGGCTGTGCGGTCCTCTGCGGCACAGGGTGCGGCGGCGATCAAGGATTCCGCCAGTCGTGGCGCTGCCGCGGTCAAGGATACCGCAACATCTGCGGGCACATCAGCTTCAAACATTGCGGGCAGCAGTAAGGATGCAGTGTCGGATGCGGCAGCACAGGCCAAGGCCCGGTTGAAAGCCGCAGGCGGACGGATTGCCGAGGGAACAGAGCAACTGACCGAGGAAGGGCGCCGTCGGGTTATTGCGGCACGTCAGAAGGCCATCGCATTGCGCCACAAAGCCTCGCGGTCTGCGCATGACAGTGCCGATGCGGTATCGGGTTTTTATGACCGGCAACCCCTTGTCGCCGGGGCGCTTGCGCTGGCGGTGGGGGCAGCCCTTGGCGGCGCCCTGCCCCGCACCAAAACCGAAGACAACCTGATGGGCGATCAGCGCGATGCGCTTTTTGACGAAGCTGAACGGATTTTCCAGGAAGAAAAGTCAAAAGCGCTGTCCGTTGCCCAATCCGTCAAGGAAGAAGTCAAGGACATCGCAGCGGAGACCAAGGCCGACCTGGATGGCGGAGCCCCTGGTGAAAAATCAGCGGTGGAGGCCCTTGGCGACAAGGCCAAATCCGTTGCGGACCGCGTCGCTGACAAGGCGGTGAAAACCGCGCAAGACAAGAACCTTGGCAAACCAAAGGTTTGATTTGCCCGCGAGGGGGGCATTTACCCCCCTCAACCCAAATTCCCGTAAGCCAAATTTCCGTAAGGATGTGCCATGTCGCGCGGTCGCAATGCCGAAACCCCTGCCGACATCCCGATCAAGGGCTGGAAGGACATCGCGTTTCGCCTGAAAGACCAGCTGGCCGAAGATCGGGTCGGTCTGATTGCCGCTGGCATCGCGTTCTATGGCCTACTTGCGCTGTTTCCCGCCATCACTGCGATGATCGCGATCAGCGGATTGCTTGTCGAACCCAGCATGATCGTCGCACAACTGGACAATCTGTCAGGTCTTGTCCCCGATGGCGTGATCGAGATCATTACCACCCAGGCGACCGAAGTTGCAGGGTCTCGCGAGGGTGGTTTGGGGCTGGCTGCGGTGCTGGGCATATTGCTGGCGCTTTATTCGGCGTCCAATGGCATGGGCCATTTGATTCAAGGGATCAACGTCGCCTATGACGAAGAGGAAAAGCGCGGCTTTATCAAACTGAAACTGGTAACGTTCGCGCTTACGCTTGTGTTGATCATGGGCCTGCTGATTGCCTTGCTTCCGATGCTCGCACTGCCGGCCGTACTGGCGTTCATGGTCGATCTTGGCAGCACGGTCGAGTTTCTGATTTCGGCTGTTCTGTGGCTGGCACTGGCTGCGCTGACGATTTTTGGCCTATCCGTTTTATACCGGTATGCCCCGTCACGGGACGCGCCTGAGTGGGCCTGGGCGTCGGTCGGGGCGGTCACCGGCTGCGTGCTTTGGGTCGCCGCCTCGGCCGGATTTGCCTTTTATGTCGGTAATTTTGCCTCTTACAACGAAAGCTTTGGTGCGCTTGCCGGTGCCGTGGTCATGTTGATGTGGTTCTGGATTTCTGCGTTCATTATCCTGCTGGGGGCGGAACTGAACGGTGAACTTGAAGCACAGACGCGCATTGACACCACGCAAGGTGAAGACCAGCCTATGGGGGAACGGGGTGCGGTCAAGGCCGACAACCTCGGCAAGTCCAGTGAGTAGGCAAAGGCGAAGCGGATTTATGATGAGCACGGTTTTATGGTGTTTGGCTGCGGCTGTGCTGATCACCACCCTGCTACCGCTGACAAACAGTGTGAACTGGTGGATCAGGATGTGGGATTTCCCGCGGCTGCATATCGCCGGGGTGGCGCTGCTGGTTTTTGTTATCGCGCTTCCCTATGCTATCGCATTCAAAGGCGCGCTGATGGTCATGATGGCCGCGGCATGTGCCTATCAGCTGATCCAGATACATCCCTACATGCCCTGGGCGCGCACTGAGATCGCATTCAGCACAGCGCCCGCGCCTGATGTTGAAGTGTCGTTGCTGGCGGTGAATGTGTTGATGGAGAACACGCGCCACCGCGACCTGATCGACATCATCGCGCGCGAGGATCCCGACGTATTGTTGCTGATGGAGACGGATGCCCGGTGGAACGACGCCCTGGAAAGCGTTCTGTCACGCTATGACGTCACGAAATCGCATATTGCGGATGATCATTACGGTCTGATTTTTGCAACCCGGCTGGAGACGATCAATGTTGATTTGCTGTGGCCAAAGCAGGATGACACCCCTGCCGTGCGCGCGACGCTTGTGGCCCCGAACGGCACAGCATTCAATTTCATTGGATTGCACCCGCGCCCGCCGGTGCCAGGTAATGATACCGAGGCCAGGGACGCGCAGATCAAGGACGCCGCACTGATGACCCAGTCGTCGGAGCGACCAACCATCTGCATGGGGGATTTCAACGATGTTGCCTGGTCATGGACAACCCGCCGCTTCAAACGTTACGGGAAGTTTCTGGAACCTCGGGTCGGCAGGGGCATGATTTCCAGCTTTCATGCGGATTATTCGTTTATGCGGTTCCCGATTGACCAGCTTTATGTGACTGAGGATGTGAAACTTGTGTCCTTTAACCGCCTGGAATCGTTCGGATCTGACCATTTTCCGATGAAGGCCACGGTGTTCTTTGACGACAATGGAGGCGGCGACAGTGACAGGTGAACCCGCACCCCTGCAAGACAAGGCCGTGACCGCAGCACGCGAGCAGACCGCGCGCCGATGGAAGCATCTGGAAATACCGGTCATCGGCATTTTCCTGATCCTGCTGTTGCAGACCCTTGTCTGGGCCAGCGACTTTCTGATCCCTGTCACAGCTGCATTCCTGGGTTATTTTGTCCTGAACCGCCCGCGGCGGTGGTTGGCACGCGTCGGAGTTCCGCCATTCATGTCGGCAAGCATGTTCACGTTTGGGCTGACGCTTCTTATTGCTGCGTTGCTGGTCCAGCTCAGCGCCCCGGCGGCAGAGTTGATTGAGGATCTGCCGTCGCTTATTGAGCAGATCAAAAGAAAACTCTCTGCAGCGGGCGGGACGCTGGAGGCCATCAATGACGCCACGGTCGCCGCGGGAGAGATCATGGCGGATCAGGATGCTGAAACCGTTGAGGTCGCAGTGGTGTCAGATTCCGGGATCGCTGCGACCTTGTTCAGCCTTGCCCCGGGTTTTGTCAGCCGCATCGTGTTTGCGCTGATCCTGCTGTTTTTCCTTGTCGCCTCGGGCGATATGTTCCTGACGAAAATTGTGCAGAGCTTTGATCGTTTTGAGGAAAAGCGACGCGCGGTTGAGGTGCTGCATTCGATCGAAGACAGGTTGGGCTATTATCTGGGTGGTATCGCGCTGATCAATATTGGCCTGGGGCTGGCGATTGGTTTCGCGATGCATCTTTGGGGTTTGCCCAGTGCTGTGCTGTTTGGCTTTATGGCGTTCGGATTGAACTTTGTTCCGTTTCTGGGCGGGTTGATGGGGGCCACGATTGCAGCAGCCGTTGCCTTTGTCAGCCTGGACCAATCCTGGATCGCCTTTGGTGTTTTTATTACTTATGTCGTCCTGACCTCAGTAGAAGGTCAGTTCATCACGCCCTTGGTGATTTCGCGCAGAATGCGACTGAATACGACAGTGGTTTTCCTGTCGGTTGCGTTTTTTGCTTGGATCTGGTCGGTGATGGGAATGATTGTCGCGCTACCGATCCTGATCGTGATCAAGATCGTTTGCGATGAACTGGATGCATTCAAGAAGGTCGGTCGGTTTCTCGGGGATTAGACCGACGTTGCAAGGCGGGCAGGTCTGCCCCCTTGTCGGTTTAGCGCGCGCGGCTCAGTACCGCGCACGCCAAAGGTTCAGGTTTTCCGGCTGAAAAGGCGCATGGCGTAAATCAGCAGGCAGGCCCCGGCGGCCCCGACGATCAACTGGCCGATCCAGCCGCCCAAGGTATTGCCCACAACGGCAAACAGGATTCCGTTCAGTACAATCGCGCCGACAATCCCAAGCACGATGTTCATCAACAGGCCCTGATTACTTTTCATAATGTTTTCGGCAATCCAGCCAGCCAGCCCACCGATGATGATCGCACCGATCCATCCAATTCCAGTCATGATTACTCTTTCTTCTTACCCGTCTTTGGGCGTGTGATTTGGTTTGGTGGGCAAGTTGCCAACAAAACGAGGGACGGTGGTTCGTCGCGACCCACCCACCAGTGGCTGAGGGACAAGTTATCACAGCCTTGGTGACCATAGACCCTAACCGTTGCAACACAGCGGAAATCCTCCTAATCCAAATTAGGTTTCACGCCATTAACCTTTTCCGCACCCGCCCGATCTGGGTCCCAAAGAAAAATGCTGCCCCCCGTTTCCAAAGGACAGCACCAAATCGCTACTGACGTACTCGTTAATTCATAGTTTAGCCTTCATACTCCGGCTGGGCTTCGAGCGCCTCTTGCGTGCTGTCGATATAGACACGCACGTCACCGTCGTTTTGCATGATGGTGAGTTCTTCCATGGTGACGGCAATTTCCTTTTCGCCCATGCCAAGGAAGCCACCAACGTCGATGACGGCGCGGTCAATCTTGCCATCATCGGTCAACAGCAGGCTGTCCACCTCACCGATGTCTTCATCGGAGCTGCCATAGACACGTGCGCCGGTCAGCATCTCTGAAGTGAGGTCCGTGACTTCCACCTTTTCATAATCTGTCCGGTCAATTGTCGGCGCCGTCAGATAAGGACGGTCGGCCCGTGTCATGTTGTCGGCTTCCATTGCATTGTAGTCCGGTGCGTCCTTGACGCCCGCAGCACTTGCCTTGACGACAATGAAATACTCGTCAGCGTCTTCGCCATCCGAAACGAACTTCAGCTCTGACATATCAATCGCGACAGACTTTTCACCAATCCCGATAAAGCCACCAACACCAACGATGACAGAGGTCACGCTGCCGTCACGGGTCAGGACAATCTCGTCGATTTCGCCGATGTCATCCCATTCCGTTTCACCGTCTGCAGCGATCGGTTCATCAGCGATGTCAGCCTCGGAGGCATAAACACGCGCGCCAAGAAGGTCAGATGCATTGAGGTTGAGCGCGGAGTCAAATTCCAGCGCCGAAAACGCCGCCGTATGACCTTCTGCATGGGCAAACGTAGTCAAAGCCAATAGCGTGGCGGCTGATGCCAAAAGGCCCGTCGCCAGGTTCGATTTCTGTGATCTCAAAACATGAGACATATTGTCTTCCTCATTTTTTCGATGGTTCTGCACCGGCAAACAAACCAACCAGGCCATTTGCGGACAAAACGGTTTCATTACAGTCGGTTGCTTTGTTGGTTCGGACCGACTGCAGAGATTACCCGGGGTCATGCAAGACACCGGTCATCGCACTCAATCTTAACAACCGAAGGTGTTGATGTGCGGCGGCAATAACTAATCTGCGACAAGGTTTTGGCAGTCATTGGGTCGCCGCCCGGTGACATGGCGGGCCATTTGGCGAATTGCGGCGCACCCCCGCCCCTGGGTTCGCTGGCACAGCGTAGGCAGTCGCAGCGGCAGCTTGCTGAGATGTCGATTGGGGCGCGACGGGCCCGCAAATCTGGCGGTGACAGCGCAGCGCGGACATGCCACCATCCGGGGTGATGTCGGGCGCAGCGTCAGCAGCCTCGCGGGGTGCGGAGGGCCAAATATGGCCTGTCGCGTCAGATCACCAAAGGAAGGCCATCATGACAAAAACAGACCTTTCGGACAATCCGGACGCGGATGAGATGGCCGAGACGCGCACGGCCTGGGCAGAGGACCGCACAGTTCTGGCCAATGAACGGACCTTTGCCGGGTGGATGCGCACAGGCATGGCCTGCATCGCGCTGGCGCTTGGCTTGAAGGCAATTTTCAGGGAAACTGACTATCCGCTGATCGCCAAGAGCGTCGCAGAAGTTTTCATTGTTGTCGCCATCCTCATCTTTTGGGCGGCGGTCGTGAAGTCCCGGAAGGCGCAGGCGCGTATGGAGGATCACGACGTTGAAGCACAGTCACATCAGCGGATGACAACACTCGCCAGCATCCTGACATTTGGTGCCGTGGCGACGGGCGTGCTACTTTGGTTCTTGTAGGATCGCGCGGTTTTACATCCCGGATTCGGGTTCCCGGTGACAGATCTGACCAATGATGCATCGCACATTGGGCAGCAAATGTGCTGCCATTGCAGGGGCCGGGCGTCAAATGCTGTTCTGGTTTAACGTTTTCCAAATTAGCGCCGGGCAATGACTGGCCTCGGCCCGGCTTGCTGGCCAACATGAATGTTCTTTCAAGACCCATATCGCGTGTCTGAACCCAAATTCAGACGCTTTATCCAGAAAGGAAAAATCATGAATTGGGACCAAATCGAAGGTAAATGGAAAGAAATGACCGGCAATGTCAAAGCCAAATGGGGTGAATTGACAGATGACGAGATCGCCGAAGTGAACGGCGACCGTGAAGCGCTGGAAGGTAAGATTCAGGCGAAATACGGGAAGACCAAGGAAGACGCCAAGCGCGAAGTCGACGATTTCCTTGACTCAATCTGATCCTGTCCTGCCATCCTGGGGCCGCGGCATGTCCCGGGGTGGTGACGCTGGGTCCAAATTTCACGCTATTGCGCGAGGTCACGCATTATGAATGGCAACGACAAGTCGAAGGACAATGATATCGACGTGAGTCAGGATACCCCGATTGATATCCAGGGCGCTGAACAGCATCACAGCCTAAAGGATCGCGACGGTGAAAAGGGTGATCCCGATCACGCAGATGACAGTAACGACGGATCGTCGCAGGTCGCCGATGTGGTCAAAGAGGTTGTTGCCGACGGCGAGGCTGACACGGCCGTCGGCTCTGCGCTCAAGAAGGCCATTGACGACTGACGCGGCCCACCGGTTCAGGCTGCAGACGCAAGATCATGGCGGCCTTATTGTCGGTCTCGCCTCAGGATTGATCGCACGTGCAAACATCTTTGCATAAGTTAACGTATGCATTGACAGCATGGTGCAACGCACCGATAACCCTTGATAGGAATTTTGGGGGTGCGGAATGCTGCTGGGATGTATTGGCGATGACTTTACCGGGTCCAGCGATCTGGGAAACACGCTGGCCAAGCAAGGCATGCATGTCGTGCAATATAGCGGCGTGCCCGAGGGGCCCGCAGATTCATCTGTCGAAGCGGGTGTCATCGCGCTGAAAAGCCGGTCGATCCCGGCAGCAGAGGCTGTCGCACAATCGCTCGCGGCATTGGATTGGCTGCGGGCACAGGGCTGTCAGCAATTCCTGTTCAAATATTGTTCGACCTTTGATTCCACGCCAGCGGGTAACATTGGCCCGGTTGCCGAAGCACTGGCAGAGGCGCTGGACGCAGACAGGGTGATTGTCTGCCCGGCTTTTCCGGGCACCGGGCGGTCGGTCTATCAGGGGCATCTGTTTGTGAATGACACCCTGCTGCACGAAAGCGGCATGCAGAACCATCCGCTGACACCCATGCGCGATCCCGACATCCGGCGTTGGCTGGCACACCAGTGCAAGGGCAGCATCGGACATGTTGCGATCGGGACGGTACTAGAGGGCGCAGGGGCGATCCGGGGCGCTTTGCAGGCGCAATCGGATCAGGGCCATCGGTTGATTGTCGTGGACGCACAGAGAGACGCGGATCTGCACACGATTGGCAAGGCCGCCGCTGATCTACCGCTGATCACGGGCGGGTCCGGCATCGCGCTTGGCCTGCCTGACAACTTCCGCGCCAAGGGCGGGCTTTCCGCCACACCGCCGGTCTGGCGCGGCACAGCGGGCCAATGCGTCGCACTATCGGGATCCTGCTCGGAGGCGACGCGGCAGCAGGTGGCGGAACACGCAAAAAGCCAGCCGACCTTTGAAATCTGTGCCCGTGCGGTGATGGATGGCACGCTGACGCCCGCAGATATCGTCGCAAAGCTGACCCGCGCCAAGGGGGTGCCGCTGGCGTATAGTTCTGCTGACCCTGCGGTTATCGACGAAGTACAGATCGACTTCGGGCGCGATCAGGTGGCAGCGGCAATTGAAGCATTCTTTCAGGATGTCGCGGCGCGGCTTGTTGTGCAGGGCGTTGGCGGGATCATTTCGGCGGGGGGCGAAACCTCTGGCGCGGTTGTGCGCGGGACTGCGGCGCAGGAACTGACAATCGGGCCGGAGATCGACCCCGGGGTCCCTGCCCTGCGCGCGGGTCCGGACCTTGTCCTGGCGTTGAAGTCTGGAAACTTTGGTGCGCGAGATTTCTTCATGAAGGCGGCCGCATGTCTGCAGGCAGGATCATGAACGAGACAAAGCTGCGCGAACAGATATGCCTCTTGGCAAAGTCGATGTTTGACCGGGGTTTGACCGGTGGCAGCACCGGCAACATTTCGGCCCGCACTGCTGACGGCGGCTTGCTGGTATCCCCGACGGGCACAAGTTTCGGACGGCTTGATCCGGGCCGGTTAAGTCGGTTTGATGCCAAAGGCACCTTGATTGACGGGGCCCTGCCGACCAAGGAACTGCCATTGCACACGGCATTTTATGACACCCGCAGCACCGCCGGGGCGGTGGTGCATCTGCATGCCTGCCACGCTGTTGCCCTGTCGATGATGCCTGATGTGGATAAGGACAATTTCCTGCCCCCCATGACGCCCTATGGGATCATGAAACTAGGCAAGGTCAAGCTGTTGCCTTTCTATCTTCCCGGTGATCCGGCCATGGGCGAAGCGGTGCGCGGACTGGCGGGCAAGCGATCCGCGGTGATGCTGGCAAATCACGGCCCGGTTGTGGCCGGACGGGATGTTGAAGCGGCCTGCAATGCCATTGAAGAACTTGAAGACACCGCGCGGCTTGCGATGATGACCCGCGGCATGTCCCCGAAGTTGCTGACATCCGCGCAGGTCGCAGAGGTTGTCACCGCCTTCGATGTTGACTGGCAAGGTTAACGCAATCGGCGGATTTCCCCGGTCTGCCTTAATCCGGCCAAAAAACTGTGGATGGCTCTCCTCACAGCGCCCGCTGCACATGCATCGCGGCATTTTTCCGTTTTCAAGCATGTATTTGATGTGTCAGAGAGATAACCATGAAAAAATCACTCCTGATCCTGAACGGTCCGAACCTCAATCTGCTGGGCACGCGGCAGCCAGAGATTTATGGCAGCACGACGCTGGCTGACATTCAGAGCAGCTGCGAAACCCATGCAAAGACGCTTGGGATAAAGGTCACCTTTGATCAATCCAACCACGAGGGTGCGCTGGTCGACGCCTTTCATGCAGCACGCGGCACCCATGATGGCGTGATCCTGAATGCAGGCGCGTACACGCATACGTCGATTGCGCTGATGGATGCGATCAACGCCACGGAAATTCCGACGATCGAGCTGCACCTGTCCAATATCCATGCCCGCGAAGCATTTCGGCACCAATCCTACGTCAGCCGCGCGGCGGTGGGTTTGATTTGCGGATTTGGCGCGGCGGGTTATGCTTTGGCAATTACGGCGATGAACGACTATCTGGGCAATGCGACATGACCGGGATGATCGACCACCTCTATGCGATCACCAATGCCAAAACCGACAGCGAGCTTTGGGAACTGCATGTTGAAAAGATGAAATCCTACGGGTTTGACCGGCTGCTTTATGGCTATACCCGTTACAAGACGTCACATGGGTTGGGCGATCCGGCGGATTGGATCATCCTGACCAATCACAGCCGCGCCTTCATGGACAGCTTTTTCACCGATACGCATTACGATCATGCCCCGATGCTACGCTGGGCGCTCAATAACAATGGCGCCTGCAGTTGGCGCTGGATGGAGGAACTCGCCCGCACCGACAACCTGACGCCGCAGGAACTGAATGTGTTGGCGATCAACCAGAAACACGAGGTCACTTCGGGATACACCATCAGCTTCCGCAGCATCTCGGAGCGCAGCAAAGGCGCGATTGGGTTGGTGGGCAGTCCGCGGATGACGCAGGACGAGGTCGAAGAGGTTTGGGCGGAACATGGGGATGAGCTGGTGATCCTCAACAATGTCATGCACCTGAAGCTGCTGACACTGCCCTATTCGGGTGCGCGTCCACTTACCAAACGTCAGCGCGAAGTGCTGCAATGGGTCGGGGATGGCAAGACTACGCAGGACATTGCGATCCTTCTGGAACTGACACCGGCAACGGTGGAAAAACATCTGCGCCTTGCGCGCGAAGCCCTGGACGTAGAGACCACGGCGCAGGCGGTTTTGAAGGCCGCATTTTATAATCAGATGTTTGTGATGGGGCAGGATTAGACCTGCACAAATTCGAAGGTCAGGTTTCCCATACTTTCGTTACGCAAGGTTAATTGGCATTCTGAGACTGTTCCGTGAGTGGTGGCCTAAGGCCAGGGAACAGCGGGTCGGAACCCTTGCGATTTCAAGGCAAGCCGGCCCGCATTACCGGACCAGATCAAGCTAAGCTTGTGACGCCGGGTCCTGCAAGGCGTGTATGTCCCATCCCATTGACAGCGCGCAGTTAACAAGTAAGGCGCCGCATCTCTCCCGAATGCGGCGCCGTTTTGCGCGCACTGGCAGGCCGGTTTCAGGCCCCGATCAGGAAGTAATCCGCGTAGGGGTCCGGCAGGTCTTCGTAGGTGTCGTATGTCGACACCACGGGCGCATCCCCGCTATCGCTGTATTCGGTCAGGCGCAGCAACCAGGGCCGATCCCCGTCCACATCATGTTCGATACGGGCGGTACGGGCGTTGTTTTCGTAGATAGAGAGCAGTTGATCACCATTGTCATAGGTGATGCCGGTCGAATCCCGCACACCGAAATTGAAATTGGTGTCGATCCGGTCCCAGTCGTAAAGATTGGCAACATCACGCACGACGCTTTGGAATATCAGGCCATCCGAATAGCTTTCGGTCTTGCTGCGCCCATCATCATATTCGGTGTCCCGAAACAGGCGCTTGCCCAATGCGTCAAAGATGGATTCAACGCGGGTCCAATCCTTGAGATCACCCGCAGTGCCTTCAGCACCATCTGTTTCAACACTCTGAAACAATACGCCATTGCTGTAGTTGTCGACCTTGCTGCCGCCCCCGTCAAAGAGGACCTCGTGCATTTCGCGCTGGCCGTTGGCATCAAAATAGGTCGTGATTTCGTCCCAGGTGATGCCCGAGCCTGTGTCATGGTCGATCTGGCGGGTGACGGTCCGTTGTCCGGCGTTAAATTCCTCGATCTTCTCAACACCGTTGTCAAAGGTCGTCGAACGGAATGCGATCTGCTTTTGCGCATCGTAATAGGTGTCGATCAGGCTCCAGTTATTGGCGTCCTCTGCGCCCGCGACCTCGCGTTGCGTGGTATGAACCAACTGACCGGCGTCAAATTCGTCCTGACGCAACGTGCCATTGGCAGACAGCGTTTCCTTGAAAACGATCTGGCCGGTGGTGTCATAATAGCTTTCGCGGCTTGCCCAGGCATTCCCGATCGGGTTTGCATTGGTTTCAATGGTGTGTGAGCGGATGCCGTTCTGGAATTCTTCCTGACGCAGATCGCCATCATCAAACAGCGTTTCGCGGAAGGTCATCAACCCGGTACTGGTGTAATAGATGTTCTGCGTCTCAAAGGACTTGGCGTCGGCCAGATCCGTCAGCACCAGATGCGCCCGGACACCATTGGCAAACGTAAGTTCGCTTTTCAACCCGGTGTCAAAGATGACTTCCCGAAAGGCAATTTCGCCGCTGGAGTTATAATAGGAATGATAGGTTTCCCAGTTTTTGGCGAGGCCATCAACGCTTTGATCTGTCTGGAAAGACGTCTGCAGAATGCCGTTGTCAAATTCGTCTTCGCGCTGAATGCCGTTGTCGAACAGGATGCTCTTGA
This sequence comes from uncultured Paracoccaceae bacterium, assembly GCA_947502145.1. Classification (GTDB taxonomy): domain Bacteria; phylum Pseudomonadota; class Alphaproteobacteria; order Rhodobacterales; family Rhodobacteraceae; genus CANMYO01. Next base: position 697,411 of record CANMYO010000002.1, read on the forward strand.
AGGCCAGGGTGCCATTGTCATTGCGGTAGATGGTGATCTGATCCCAGGAAAATTCGTCATTGGTATCAATCTTGATAATCGGATCGGGCATAATGTGTCCTTTGCAGCAGATATTTGCGGCATATGGACGAGAACTGTGTCGCCAGTTTGGTCAAACTGTGAATTGGTTAATCCCAAAAGAAAAAGCCCCGCGCAATGCGCAGGGCTTTCCCGAAATACCAAAGGTATGCGCGATTAAGCGTTCATCTTTGCGACTTCAGCGGCGAAGTCTTCTTTTTCGATTTCAATGCCTTCGCCCTTTTCAAGACGCACAAAACCCGTGATCTCGACACCAGCTTCGGCAGCCGCAGCACCCACGGTCAGGTCAGGGTTCACGACGAACTGCTGGTTCACAAGCGTGACTTCGGCCATGTATTTCTTCATCCGGCCGATGATCATTTTCTCGATGACCTGCTCCGGCTTGCCGGATTCGCGGGCGATATCCATCTGCACCTGCTTTTCCTTCTCCACGATTGCGGGATCAAGATCAGCTTCGTTCAGGGCGGCTGGGTTTGTCGCGGCAATGTGCATAGCAACCTGACGGCCAAATGCCGCGTTGTCGCCGGACAGAGCGACCAGCACGCCAATGCTACCCATGTCGGTCGCAGCGGCGTTATGCACGTATGATACAACCTGCGCACCTTCGATGCGGGCCATGCGACGGACAGACATGTTTTCACCGATCACGGCGATTGCGTCGGTCACGGTCTGCTCAACGGTTTTACCGTTCATGTCAGCCGCTTTCAGCGCGTCGATGTCATCTGCCCCAAGCGCAACCTGAGCGATGCCGGACACCATTTTCTGGAAGTCAGCGTTCTTGCCCACAAAGTCGGTTTCAGAGTTCACTTCGACAGCGACACCAACGCTACCGGACACCGCAACTGCGACCAGACCTTCAGCGGCGGTCCGGCCGGATTTCTTGGCGGCCTTGGCCAGACCCTTGGTGCGCAGCCAGTCAACGGCGGCGTCCATGTCGCCTGCGGTTTCGGTCAGCGCCTTCTTGGCGTCCATCATGCCGGCACCTGTGGTGTCGCGCAGTTCTTTCACCATTGCTGCGGTGATAGCCATAACAATTCTCCTCAACGGAATTCAAAAATCGCGGGCGGGGCCGACGGCCCCTGCCCGACTGTTCATGCGAAGTTCAGGGGCGCTTATTCAGCGCTTGCAGCTTCGGCAGCTTCTTCTGCGACGACTTCTTCGGCCAGTTCTTCCATGGCGCCCATGTCAACGCCGGCAGCGCCCAGTTGCGCCTGCATGCCGTCAAGGGCAGCACGGGCTGCAAGGTCAGTATAAAGCGCGATCGCACGTGCAGCGTCATCGTTGCCGGGGATGATGTAATCAACACCATCGGGCGAGCAGTTGGTGTCAACGATGGCAACAACCGGGATGCCCAGCTTTTTGGCTTCTGCGATGGCGAGGTCTTCTTTGTTGACGTCAATGACGAACAGAAGATCGGGTGTGCCGCCCATTTCGGCGATCCCGCCGAGAGAGGCCTGCAATTTGCCCTGCTCACGCTCCATGCCCAGACGCTCTTTCTTGGTCAGGCCAGAGAAACCGGTGGCAGAGGCTTCGTCGATGGCCTTCAGACGGTTGATCGACTGGGACACGGTCTGCCAGTTGGTCAGCGTACCGCCAAGCCAGCGGTGGTTCATGTAGAACTGCGCGGATTTTTCGGCCGCTTCAGCAATGGGTTTGGCTGCCTGACGCTTGGTGCCAACAAACAGAATGCGACCACCCTTTGCGACGGTGTCGCGGATCACCTGCAGCGCCTGGTCCAGCATTGGAACAGTCTGAGTGAGGTCCATGATGTGGATGCCGTTGCGCGAACCGTAGATGTATTTGCCCATCTTGGGGTTCCAGCGGGCGGTCTGGTGACCAAAGTGAACGCCTGCCTCAAGCAGCTGGCGCATGGTGAACTCAGGAAGAGCCATGTCCGTTTTCCTTTTCCGGTTTCAGCCTCAGCGGGGAATTAGCGCGGATGCGCCAACCGGTGGATCATCTGGGATGTCTCCCCAAATCACCCGCCCCCGCCTGTGGGATTAAGTGCGCGCGATGTAGCGCAAGCCCGCCACGATGGCAAGGCCTTCTGCAACATGCGGAGCCGTTTGCCGATTGCGCGCTGCCTTGACAGTAAATTGCCCCAGAGATCGGTTGGTCAGGGCGCGCCCTTTGCGCCTAGCTGCCGGTGTAGAAATCCGCTGTGGATTTGGCGGCGTCCATCGCTTTGGCCTTTGCCGTGCCGTTGGCGATATGGGCCTGCCCCCAGGCATTTGCCCAATCGCGCAGCCTGTCCTTGCCTGCCGCGCTTTGCGCCCACGCCATGCCGGCGTCAATCAGCGGTTGTTCCGGTGCGCTGAGATGGCGGTCCAGCCCGACCATGGCCCAGTCCCAGCCCACACCGGTCGCGCCGGGTCCATAGGTGTCCCAGTGTTTCTGGGCCGCGCCCATTAACGGTGTTTCATGATCAAGTGTAAGGATCGTTTCATCTGCCGCCGGTTGCAGGTGCAGGGACAGCCAGCTTGTACTGTCCTGCATTTCCCATGTTAGCACGATGTCCCGGTGTGGCGTGCAGGTCAGGATGTCGCCATCAGCGTTGCCGGTGATCGAGAAACGCCCGCCTTCGGTCAAGCGACCGCTGACGTCTGAGAACCATAAACCAAGCCGGTCAGGATTGGTGATTGCGTCCCAAAGGGTTTCTGGCGCGGCAGCAAATCCCCGGCGCGCGCGGACCACCCGCGTCGCCTCTCCCTCACGCGTGGCGCTGATGACCTTTCGGTCCTTTGCGCCATTGATCCCGTTGAAGTCCATTCCGCGCCTCCTGATGCTGCCCGGTGCTGATCGTAAGGCAGAGTCTGCGCGCATGACCGCGACATGTCAAAAATGCCGCGACCAGGTGATGTCGACGGTCAGGGTTTCTTGAACAGGATCCATGCGGTGTTTGGGGTTTGCCAATCCCCGTGAATCATTGGCAGACGCGCAACTTCGCGGTAGCCCTGTTGTTCATAAAAGGCGCGGCCAGCAGCGTTCTTGTCGGCAACAATCGCGGACAGGCCACGTTTGCCGGGGTTCTTTTCGACCTGCGCAATCAGCCCCTCTGCGATGCCCATCTTTCGCAGGTTTGGCTGGGTTGCCAGCACATGAACGCAGCGTGTATCGAGCGCCATGTTTTCGAGCCGCAGGATCGGGCGATAGACGGGGTGGGTATCGCTGTCCATTTCGGTCACTTCGCTGCCGATCGCGGAGGAGATCAACAGCCCGGCAACATCGCCCGACAGCTCTGCGATTGTGGTGTTGACCCAGGAAAACGGTCCGGAGTCATCACGTGACTGCGCAATGCCAATTTCCATTGGGTCCTGGCCAAAATCGGCCCGGCGCGCCCATAAGGAGCGCGGCAGCCCCTCGCCCGCCATATTGACCAGCGTTGCCATGTCGGCGGCATCGTCGCGTGTCGCGGCACGCAATTGGACAGTCATCGTAATTAGTTCCCTGATATGTCTATGATAAATATCGGGGATGTAAGCGCTATCACAAGGTATGGAAAACCTGCCTTTCCAAATCGGAAATTGCAGGTTCGCCGTCAGAGAAAGACCCGTTCAACACACCAGTAGACCGCGACCGCGGCAATCAGGATCGACCCCGGCATTGCCACGACCTCGCGGTAGCTGCCAACGCGCGCCACAACCGCTGAGGCGGCACAAAGGCCAAGCAGGACGGCCACCGCTGCGATCAACTTGCCAAGGTCTTCGCGCATGTCAGGGAGATAGGCATTGGTGGGAATGACAAGGGCGATGACCACAATCATGCCAATCAGATAAAGCGCCGCAACGGGTCGGTTTGCGGTTGCGCTGTCGCTGAGGTCAATCGCCTTCATCACGCAGGCATAGGCCACCGCGATGACACCCAACTGGCCGATTTCTACCCCGATATTGAAACCGATCAGGGCCGGGACAAATGTGCCGTCAGGCAGGCCAAATTCAGCGAGAACGCTGGCAAAGCCCAGCCCATGCAACAATCCAAAGCCAAAGATGATGACCGGACGCCACCGGGACAACCCATCGGTAAAGAGGTTTTCAATCGCGACGTAGGCAATCGACAGCGCGATCAGAGGTTCCACAATACTGCCCGGTATCGTGACATAACCCAGGGCGGCGAGGGCCAGCGTGATTGTATGTGCCAGCGTAAAGGCGGAAATCTGCCAAAGCAGCGCGCCCATGCGCGTCGACAGAAAAAACAACCCAAGTACAAAGAGGATATGATCAAGCCCCAAAGGCACAATATGGTCAAACCCGACCGGGATATAATTCACAAAGGTTTGCAGCGCGCCGGCCTGATCGCCACCGGACAGGGAAATGGGCCCCGTTGAGGCACCCTGCTGGATCAGCCCGTCATAGGGGGCATCGACCCCCATCTGCCGCAGGACCAGATTGCCGTAGGTCCGGTCCCAGCTGAGCGAAACAGTCTCGGCCCCAGCGGGTGCGGCGGCGGCGAATTGAATGGCGGAACTGCGTGCAATCTCGTCCCCCGGGATCGCACCGGGCTGCACATCGCGCAGCACCAGTTCCGCGGCGGGGCCACCATCAAAGCTGACCACAATTTTGTCTGCCATTTGCGGCCAGAAGGCTTCAAATTCGGCGGCCAGCGTCTCTGAATCCAGCGCATGCAGCTGGTCATACCTGTCGGCCTGTGGCGCTTCGTCGGTGTCGATGATCTGGTCCTGATCCACCCCGGCAATGAAGCTTTCAAGGTTCAGGCGCACATCAAAGACCAATTGGTCCCCCTCAAGCGTCATGTCGGCAATAGACGGCAGGACTTCGTGCGCCTGCACGGCTGACGCCAATGTGATCCAAAGTGCTGCCAAACTTGACAATGCCAGGGCGAAAGCCACCTTTGCCGTGTTGAAAAAGGAATCTGTCATGCGCTGTCTCGCCCTCATTTTTGCTTTTCTTGCGGCCCCGTTGTCGGCCCATGAATTCTGGATCGAACCTGAGGCCTATCAGGTTTCGGCGAACGGTATGTTGACCGGAGAGATTGTCAATGGTCAGGAATTTTCCGGTACGAAATTGCCCTACCTGCCGCAGCGTTTTGTCAACTTTGTTGCGGTTGTGCAAGGCAAGGTTGTGCCCGTGCCCGGGCGGGTCGGCGATCAGCCCGCGCTGAACATGCGCGCAGCGGGCGACGGATTGCATGTGATTGCCTATCAGGCGCGCAATGCGACGGTCGATTATGATTCTTGGGAGAAGTTTCAACGCTTTGTCGACCACAAGGATTTGGGTGATGTCCGCAGCCGCCACGACGCGCGCGGACTGCCGGAGGCCAATTTCAACGAGGTTTATTCGCGCTATTCCAAGTCACTGATCGGGGTTGGTGACGGTGCGGGATCGGATCGGCGCACTGGCCTTGAAACCGAGATTGTCGCATTGACCAACCCCTATACTGACGATCTGTCCGCGGGCATGCGCCTGCAGCTTTTCTATCGTCAGGATGTTCGCGCAAATACGCAGATCGAAATTCTCGAAAAGTCGCCGATGGGGGTGGTGCAGCAAGCCTTTTACCGGACCGATGCCAATGGCATTGCGGTCATCCCGGTAAAATCCGGCTATCGCTATATGGCAGACGCGGTTGTGCTGCGCGAACCCTCTGACGCACTTGCGGCGTCAACGGGCGCAGTGTGGGAAACGCTTTGGGCCAATTTGACCTGGGCGGCGCCCTGACAGGGCTAAAATCCACTTGCGGCGCGGATCGGAGTGAACGACAACGCCGAAATGACCAAGACTCCAGATATTCTGTGCATCGGTTCCGTCCTGTGGGACGTAATCGGTCGCGCGGCCAGCGTGATGCGCGTCGGATCAGATGTTCCGGGCCGGATCACCCGTCTGCCCGGCGGCGTTGCGATGAACATCGCCATGACGCTGCGCCGGTTTGAGATGACACCCGCCCTGCTGACATCAATCGGGCGGGACGCGGAAGGCGAAGAGCTGATCAACGAGGCAAGACGCATGGGCATGATCTGTGATCACGTCTATCGCTCGGACGATCTGCCCACTGACGTCTATATGGCAATCGAAGGCGCAAACGGGCTGATTGCGGCGATCGCGGATGCACATTCGCTTGAGGCCTCGGGCGACAAGATCCTGCGGCCGCTGGCCAATGGGGCCCTGGGATCAGAAGCGCAGCCGTTTGCTGGCCCGGTCGCGCTTGATGGCAATCTGACTGAAGAACTGTTGCAGACGATCGCCAAATCACCCTTGTTTGCGAGATCCGACCTGCGCGTCGCCCCCGCCTCTCCGGGGAAGGCAGAGCGGCTTTTGGCGCTGCTTGGCCACCCTTCTGCCACCCTCTATGTCAATCTAGAGGAAGCGGGGCTGCTGTGTCAGTCGACTTTTGAAAGCTCAGAAGCGGCAGCGGCGGCATTGATCAGACGCGGTGCCCACCGGGTACTGGTCACGGATGGCGGCAAATCCGCGTCCGAGGCATTGGGCGATGACATCGTGACCCAAAGTCCGCCGTCGGTGCTGGTGACTCGGGTAACCGGCGCTGGCGATACCTTCATGGCGGCCCATATCGCGTCCGAAGCGCAGGGCATGGACCGCCCGGCGGCCCTGGCACGGGCCCTTAACGCTGCGGCCACCTATGTTTCAGGAGATACCCCACTGTGATCCCACTTCACTTCAGTGCCGAAGTTGCAATGGCCCGGACTGAGGGCCGCCCGATTGTCGCGCTTGAAAGCACAATTATCACCCATGGGATGCCCTATCCGCAGAACATCGAAACGGCCGCAAAGGTGGAACGCACGGTGCGGGACAACGGTGCCGTGCCCGCCACGATTGCCGTGATTGGTGGCAAGTTGTGCATCGGGCTTGAGGCAGAGCAGCTTGCGGCGCTTGGCCAGGCGCAGGACGTTGCAAAGGTCAGCCGTGCCGATATCGCCGCCTGCATCGCATCTGGCGGTTGGGGTGCAACGACGGTCGCGGCGACAATGATCGCTGCGCATCTGGCGGGAATTTCTGTCTTTGCCACTGGCGGAATTGGTGGTGTGCACAAGGGTGCCGAGACCAGCTTTGACATTTCTGCAGATCTGCCGGAATTTTCAAAGACCCCGGTCACCGTCGTGGCTGCCGGGGCCAAGGCGATCCTTGATCTGCACAAGACCTACGAGGTTCTGGAAACACTGGGCGTTCCGGTCATCTGCTATGGGCAGGACATGCTGCCCGCCTTCTGGTCAGCGCAATCCGACATGCCGGCGCCCTTGCGGATGGATAAGGCTGCTGACATCGCCGCCGCCCACCGCGTCAGGGCCGAGATGGGACTTGCCGGCGGGCAGTTGGTTTGCAATCCGATCCCGCTTGCCGATGAAATCCCGGCCGCGACGCTTGCGCCGATCATCGCAGCCGCACTGGCGGATGCTGACGCGGCGGGCATCAGTGCCAAGGACGTGACCCCCTATCTGCTGTCGCGCATTTTCACCCTGACCGAAGGGCGATCCCTGACGGCCAATATCGCGCTGGTGCTGAACAATGCCCGCCTTGCCGCCGCGATCGCGGCAGAGCTGGCCACGTGACGCTTGCGGGTCTGGCCTGCCCCACTTAGATGTATTTGACCTGACTTGACGGACAACACTGATGAGCAATGATCCGCGCCATGATGACCGGCTTCGCCGCCCCGGCCTGATCAGCCGGTTGCGCAGCAATTTTCTGGCCGGTCTGATCATTGTCGCCCCGATTGGCCTGACATTCTGGCTGATCTACACAGTGGTCGGCTGGATCGACAGCTGGGTCTGGCCATTTGTCCCCAATTATTACCAGCCCGAAGCGATCATCAATCGTTACTTTGGCTCTGCCGAAGACCCGATCCGGGTGAATGTCCGAGGCATCGGCGTGGTGATTTTTCTGGTCTTTACTGTCCTTGTCGGGTGGCTGGGTAAGGGGCTGATTGGTCGGTCGTTTCTGCGCTGGGCAGAGCGGATCGTGGATCGCATGCCGGTGGTGCGATCAATCTACAACGGGGTCAAACAGATCGCCGAAACCGTGTTTTCACAGCGCGACACCTCTTTTGATAAGGCCTGCCTGATCGAGTACCCGCGCAAGGGGATCTGGGCGATTGCCTTCATTTCCACAAATGCCAAGGGCGAGGTGAAGGCCAAACTGCCCGGACCGGACGACATTGCCACGGTGTTTTTGCCGACAACACCAAACCCCACGTCCGGCTTTCTGCTGTTCCTGCCCCGCGCTGACGTGATCGAACTTGACATGACCGTGGAGGATGCGGCGAAGCTGGTGATTTCAGCCGGGCTTGTCTATCCCAACGGCAAAGATCCGACGGTGCCCCCAAGCTGATGTTGGGTGCCGGACTGACGGGGTTTGCAACGGGATTTTCCCTGATCCTTGCCATTGGTGCGCAGAATGCTTTTGTGCTGCGTCAGGGGCTGGCCCGTGCCCATGTGTTCTGGCTGTGCTTGTTATGTGCCGGATCGGACGCAATCCTGATTGTCACCGGCGTGGCCGGTTTCAGCGCTGTTGTCGCGCTATATCCGGCGTTGCCGCAGATCATGGCCTGGGGTGGTGCTGCATTTTTGCTGGCCTATGGTGCGCTGCGGTTTCATGCGGCCTGGGTCGGCCAATACGAGATGCAAATATCCGGCCAATCCAAAGGGTTATGGGCGACACTTGCCACAGGGGCGGCCTTTACCTGGCTAAACCCACATGTCTATCTTGATACGCTGGGTCTGATTGGCGCGATTTCAACCGAGTTCGCAGGCTCTGCGCGGATCGCCTTTGGCGCAGGCGCGGTACTGTCATCCTTCGTGTTCTTTTTTGGGTTGGGGTATGGTGCCCGGCTATTGGCCCCGATCATGCGATCGGCGCGGGCATGGCGGCTTCTGGATGTGGTGATCGGATTGGTGATGTGGGCGCTGGCGGCCAAATTGCTGGCCTAGGCGAACATGGCCCGCAAATCGACCGTCCCCCGCTGGTTCAGATCATCGCGGTGGTCCGCGAGAAATGCCTTGGTTGCGGTGATCCCCGCGTCCTTTAGCCGCGCCAGCACCACCGCATTGGGAATCGTCTTGGTGGCCACGTTCAAGGTGTTCATCAGCGCGTCATCGGCCACCATATGCACCAGCACATCTTTCATCGTGCCCCGCTTCACGCGCCCTTCCTCAAGCAGCCGGTGCACAAAATCAATGGCCCGCAATTCGCGAAAGAGTGAGCTGTTAAAGCTGATTTCGTTGATCCGGTTGGCAATGGCCTGGCTGTCCCGCGGCAGGGCGTCGCGGTGCAGCGGATTGATGTTCACCACCAGGATGTCATCGGGCAGCGCGTCATCAAAAAGCGGAAACAGCGCCGGATTGCCGGTATAGCCACCATCCCAGAAGGCCTCGGTCTTGCCGGATGCGGGGTCCGCAAATTCGACCGCCTGAAACAGCGTTGGCAAACAGGCAGAGGCGAGGATCGCATGAGGCGAAATCTCGTCCCCGCTGAATACCCTGATCTTGCCGCTGCGGACGTTGGTGGCGCAGATAAAAATGTCCGGCCCCCCTTTGGCACAGACATCCTTGTACCTGAAATTCTCGACAATGCGGGTCAGCGGATTTTGCAGCGCCGGGCCATAGACATAGGGCGACATCAGGCGCGTGGTCATGTCAAATGCCGCAAAGGCGGGTGAATATTCCAGCGCTTTGGCCAAATAGGGCGCACCCGGCGTCAGCGTGTTCATCCATGCGGCAAAGCCGTCATGGGTGATCGCGCCCACCTGCCCCCACAGCCAATCAAGGCAGTCCCGCGCCCCGTCGCGCCCGCCGCTCACCATGCCGGCCTTCAATGCGGCCGCATTCAACGCGCCGGCAGAGGTGCCGGATATCGCGGCGATCTCGATACCTTCGTCCTGGAGCAGGCAATCAAGCACGCCCCAGGTGAACGCGCCATGCGCGCCACCCCCCTGCAACGCGAGGTTGATGCGTTTTGCTGTCATGCTGACCGCCCCTTTCGTTTCACCGTCAGATCAAAGCGCGGTCCAGCCGCCATCAACACTGATTGTGGTGCCGGTAATCTGCGCCGCGGAATCAGAACACAGAAACGCAACGGTGCCGGCCAATTGCTCTATGGTGGCAAATTCCTTGGACGGTTGTCGCTTGAGAAGCACGTTCTTGATCACTTCCTCACGCGTCATGTCGTATTCTTTCATCGTGTCGGGAATCTGGGAGTCGATCAACGGGGTCAACACGTAACCGGGACAAAGCGCGTTGCAGGTGATCGGATCGGTTGCCGTTTCCAGTGCGACGGTCTTGGACAGGCCAACGATGCCGTGCTTGGCGGCGATATAGGCAGATTTATAGGGCGAAGCCGTCAACCCATGGGCCGAGGCAATGTTGACAATTCGCCCCCAGCCATTGCTGCGCATGCCGGTGACTGCGGCGGCGGTGGTATGAAAGGCCGATGTCAGGTTGATCGCAATGATCGCATCCCATTTTTCAGCCGGGAAGTCCTCGATCGCGGCAACATGCTGAATGCCCGCATTGTTGATCAGGATATCGCAGCCGCCGGCCTCTTCGATCAGGCGACGACAATCATCCCCTTTGGACATATCAGCGCCGATGTAGCGGGCCTTAACACCATGATCCTTGGCAATCTCCGCTGCCAGCGCATGATCTACGTCGCGGTCAGTGAAAGAGTTCAGCACAACATTCACGCCCAGCTTGGCAAGTTCCTGCGCAATGCCCAACCCGATTCCAGAGTTCGACCCGGTGATGATTGCATTCTTTCCACTCAATGACATCGACATGCTCCATTTGCTTTTGCAGCAATATAATGCCGCAACCGCGAAAGAACATGCCATTCTGCATTGACGCCGGGTCGAGAGGGCAAACTGCGTTGACGGGACCGTCAGAGTAACCCTGACCGGATGTCCCGGCCAATCTGGTGCAAAGCTGAGCAAGCGCCCCGCCCAAAAAAAACGCCAGCACGAAGCTGGCGTTAAGTTATTGAGGCAGGTTTCATACAGGCAAGAAACCTATCGAGCAGTGACCCCTTTATAAGCAATGACTTGCGTGTGGCCAAGGGAAAAGTTTGCGCCTCCCCGCGGGCGCGATTACGCTGATCGTCAACAACAACAGGGACACAGGGGATTGTCGCCAAAATGAGCATAGTCTTTTTCTCACGCCTTCGGGTCGCCGCAGCTTCGGTTGCGCTGATCTGCGCAGGTCAATTTGCGGGCGCCGAACCACAGCATGGCATAGCTATGTATGGCGAACCGGCCCTTCCACCTGATTTTGTGTCCCTCCCATATGCGAACGCGGATGCGCCCAAGGGTGGGCGCATCGTGACAGCCAATGTCGGGTCCTTCGACAGCCTCAATCCATTCATACAAAAAGGCTCTGTTCACTGGCAGTTACGCTTCTTCATGGGGGAAAGTCTGATGGGGCGGACCCTGGACGAACCCTTCACCCTCTACGGCGTTCTAGCCAGCGGAATCGAAACCGGACCGAATCGGGAGTGGGTCGAATTCACCCTCAACCCGGAGGCGCGATTCTCGGACGGCAGCCCGGTCACGGTCGAAGACGTGCTCTGGTCGTTTGAAACACTGGGCACGGAAGGGCATGGCCGTTACCGCGGATTCTGGACCAAGGTGGAAAGCCTGGAACAGACCGGGCCGGACAAGGTGCGCTTCACCTTCAATGTTGCAGATCAGGAATTGGCCCTTTTGGCGGGATTGCGGCCTATCCTGAAAAAGGCGCAATGGGACGATGTGCCTTTCACCGAAAGCGGTCTGGACGTGATCCCGATCACCTCTGCCCCCTATGTCATCGACGATTTTGAGGCCGGGCGCTTTATCTCTTTCAAGCGCAACCCCGATTACTGGGGCGCTGACATCCCGTTCCGCAGGGGGACGATGAACCTGGATGAAATCCGGCTGGAGTTCTTTGGCGATGAAACCCCCGCGTTTGAGGCCTTTACCGCTGGTATCGTCAACATGACCCGCGAATTCAACGTGGCCCGCTGGGAAAGCCGTTATGACTTCCCGCGGGTGCAATCGGGTGAGGTGCTGAAGTCCGTCCTGCCCCATGGTCGCCCGACCGGGATGACCGGATTTGTGATGAACACCCGCCGTGATCTGTTTGCCGATTGGCGGGTGCGTGACGCCTTGCTGCATGCATTCAACTTCGATCAGATCAACGATACGGTCACCGGGCGGGCGCAGCCACGGATCAAATCCTATTGGTCGAATTCTCCGCTGGGGATGCAGGATGGTCCGGCAACCGGTCGGGTCGCAGAATTACTGGCGCCCTTCGCGGATGAATTGCTACCCGGTGCGATTGACGGCTATGCGCTTCCCGAGAGCGATGGCACATCCCGTAACCGGCCCGGCATCCGCGTCGCCATTGATCAGTTCGAGGCCGCCGGCTGGACCATTCAGGACGGGGTGATGAAAAATGCCGAGGGCGCGCCCTTTGCCTTTGAAATCCTGCTCAAGCAGGGCAGCGCCGAACAGGGCGCGATGGTTGATATGTATGTCGAGGCGCTGACAACGCTGGGCATCGACGCCACCGTCGAGGTGATCGACAATGCGCAATACAAGGAACGCACTGACAATTACGATTTCGACATGACTTATTATCGGCGCGGTCTGTCGCTGTCGCCTGGCAACGAGCAGTATTTCTACTACGGCTCGCAAAATGCTGATACGCCGGGCGGTCGCAACCTGATGGGGGTGAAATCCCCGGCGGCGGATGCGATGATCGACGCGATGCTGTCCTCGCCGACGCAGGATGACTTTCTCGCTGCTGTCCGGGCGCTAGACCGGGTGCTGATGTCGGGGCGCTACGTCATTCCGATCTATTCCTGGAACGTCAGCCGTGTGGCCTATGCCAAAGAGCTGCATTTCCCCGAAAGAATGCCGCTGTTCGGCGACTGGCCCGGTTGGGAACCGGATGTCTGGTGGTGGGAAGAGTGACCCGTATTCTATTGCTGGCGGTCGTCGTGACCGCCAGCGGCTGCACCCCGGCCAAAGTTGTGGGCAATGCGGTGATTGATACCGGTCAGGTGGTCCTTGGGGCCGCTGATGCCTTGATCTAGCGCATTGCTGACCGTCTTGCGGCGACAACATATGGCGCGCGGCGCAGCCGCTCATTTGGATCACCCTTTGTCACAAATCTGATGGGTGTCGGATTTATACGCACGCCGATTAATCATACAGGGCTGATATGCCGCAAAAACTAATGGCCGAAGCGCTCGGCACCGCTTTTCTTCTCATCGGAGTCGTGGGCTCCGGCATCATGGGTGAGGCATTGGCCGGTGGCAATATTGCCATTGCGCTATTGGCCAATGCCCTTGCGACAGGCTGCATCCTTTATGTGATCATCACCACGCTTGGCCCGGTGTCCGGCGCGCATTTCAACCCGGTTGTGACCCTCGCCTTTCTGATCCGCAAAGAGATGACCCCGTCTGGCGCTGCGGCCTTCATTGTGGTGCAGATACTTGGTGGCATTCTGGGGGTCTGCGCCGCGCATCTGATGTTTGACCTGACAATCGTGCAATTTGGCAGCACCGCCCGCAGTGGTGCCGGGCAATTGGCCAGCGAGGTGATCGCGACCTTTGGATTGTTGTTCGTGATATTTGGGGGGCTGCGGTCGCGGCCCGAATCCGTGGCGGCCCTTGTCGCCTTTTACATCACCGGGGCCTATTGGTTCACGTCTTCAACCAGCTTTGCCAATCCAGCGGTGACAATTGCGCGGATGTTTTCGGACAGCTTTTCCGGGATCACACCGGGCGATGTTCCGGGGTTTGTCATTGCGCAGGTCATCGGGCTGGGCATTGCGGCGCTGATCTTGCCGCGCCTGTTTGCTAAACCAGTGACGTGACCCAAAGGATCAGGGCATCTTCGGGGCTGATCGACACGACGTTATGGCCCATCGTGGCATCGTAATAGGCGCTGTCGCCGCGGACCATTTCAACCGGCTCATAGAATTCCGTATAGAGCCGTATCTGGCCAGTCAGCACATATAGAAACTCTTCCCCGTCATGGCGGACCCAACCGTCAAAATCTTCCATTGTGCGCGCCCGCACGCGCGCACGGTAGGGCAGCATCTTTTTCTTGGTCAGGGTCGCCGCCAGCAGATCATGTTCATAGGTGCCCGTCATATGGGCGACAGGCTCCATCCGGCGGGTCACAACCATGCGGCCATTGACCTGATCCTGTGACGGCGGGGTGAAAAGCTGCGGGACAGAAATGCCCAGCCCGACGGCCACTTTCTTGAGCGCGTCATAGGTCGGTGACATCTGACCGTTTTCGATCTTGGACAGGGTTGAGCGGGCCAGCCCGGCCTTCTTGGCCGCCTGTTCCAGTGTCCAGTCGCGATCCTTGCGCAGGGCACGTACCCGCGCCCCAAGGTCAAGCGGTGCAACGACATCGGTATCCCCGCCTTCACGGACAACACGAATAATGGCTTTGGGGTCTTGCGTGGTCATTGTGCTATCTACGACGCTTCGACCGGTTCTTGCAACCAGCAGCGCAGCCACGTAGCCAGAGCCTATGCATCTTCCGCCCTGCCCCAACCCGTTCAATATGGCCACGCATGTGCTGGCAAGGTCAGCGGCGCGCGCCAGTCACGTCGCGCTTGAGGTTTTGGGACCAAAGCCGGTGCAGTTTGATTTCGCGGGATTGTCGCAGGCTGTGCGGGGCACCACTTCCGGTCTGCGCCAGTTCGGATTGAAGCCGGGGGACCGCATTCTGATGCGCCTTGGCAATACGCCTGATTTTCCCATCCTCTATCTTGCGGCCATTGCCGGTGGATTTGTGCCCATTCCCACTTCTGCGCAATGGACCATCCCCGAAGTCACCCAGGCCGCAAATGACTGCCAGCCGGCCCTTGTGGTTTACGATCAGGGTCCAGCCCTGCCCGATGCGGCGATCCCACGGCTTGACGTCGCAGCGCTGCGCCTGATGCGGGAATTGCCCGCGGGTGCCGATCATGCAGGCGATCCCAACCGGCCGGCCTATATCATCTATACGTCAGGCACCGGCGGGCAGCCGCGCGCGGTTGAACATGCCCATCGCGCGATCTGGGCGCGCCAGATGATGTGGGATGGCTGGTATGGGTTGAGCGACAGCGATCGGTTGTTACATGCGGGCGCATTCAACTGGACCTATACGCTGGGCACCGGATTGATGGACCCCTGGGCCGTAGGGGCAACCGCCTTGATCCCGGGGCCTGACACGCCCGCGCAGGACCTGCCCGCCTTGCTGGCGCGGCACCGGGCGACATTGTTTGCCGCAGCACCCGGTGTCTATCGCCGCCTGCTGCGCGCACCGATGCCACCGCTGCCAGACTTGCGGCATGGCTTGTCAGCCGGTGAAAAGCTGTCGGAAACGCTGCGCGACAAATGGCGGGCTGCAACCGGCACGCCCATTCACGAAGCCTATGGGATGTCGGAATGTTCGACGTTCATCTCTGGCTGCCCGGCCAAACCTGCGCCCGCCAACACCCTTGGATTTGTGCAGCCGGGACGTCGTGTAAAGCTGCGCGCGGACGGTGCAATCCTGATCCACAAGGATGATCCGGGGCTGATGCGCGGCTACCTTGACCGCCCCGATGAAACCGCCGCGCGGTTTGACGGCGCGTGGTTTGTCACCGGCGATCTTGGGGCGATGACGGACGAAGGTGCAATCCGCTACGCGGGGCGGCGCGACGACATGATGAATGCCGGGGGGTATCGGGTGTCCCCGCTTGAGGTCGAAGAGGTGCTTGCCAGCCATTCGCAGATTGCTGAATGCGCCGTGACTGAGGTGCGTTTGCGCACAGACCTGTCGCTGATTGCGGCCTTTTATGTCGCGCCAGACATGATAGATGACACTGACCTGACAGCGTTTTGTGCCAAACGGCTCGCCGCGTATAAGGTGCCGCGCATATTCCGGCGGGTCGAACAGCTGCCTCGCGGTACGAACAACAAATTACTTCGCAATGTCCTGCGCCAGAAATGGGAGACCGAACATGGTCAAACTTGATGTGATTTCTGACCCGATCTGCCCCTGGTGCTACATCGGTAAGACAAATCTGGACAAGGCGCTTGCGGACATGCCGGACCATCCGTTTGTCATTGAATGGCACCCGTTCCAGCTAAACCCCGATATGCCTGCAGAGGGCATGGACCGCCGGGCCTATCTGGAAGGCAAATTCGGTGGCAAGGATGGCGCTGTAAGGGCCTATGCCCCGGTTGTCGAGCATGCCGAAAAGGCAGGCGCAGTGATCAACTTTGACGCCATCAAGCGGACGCCCAACACAATTGACGCGCATCGGTTGATCCATTGGGCGGGTATCGAACAACGCCAGTTGCTGGTGGTTGATCTGCTGTTCAAGGCCTATTTCGTGGACGGGCGGGACATCGGCGATCACGAGGTCTTGTGCGACGTGGCAGATACCGCGGAAATGGATGCCAGCATGATCAAGCGCTTGCTGGAAACCGACAGTGATCTTGACGACATCCGCGCCCGTGATGCCCATAGTCGCGAAATGGGGGTCAATTCGGTTCCCACATTCATTGTCGCCAACCAGCACGCGGTACCTGGCGCCCAACCTCCTGAAACCTGGGTGCAGGTGATCAAGGACATTCAGGCACAGCTGGAAGCCGCTGAATAATCCCATGAAACGCCTGCACGAGTATGAATTCATCGCCCTGACGGCGATGCTCTTTGCGACGATTGCCTTTGCGATTGACGCCATGTTGCCTGCGCTCAGCACGATCGGAGCAGAGCTTTCACCCGCCGACCCGAACCGCGCCGCCCTTGTGGTAGGAGCATTTGTGTTTGGCATGGGGGTTGGGACGTTATTTTCAGGACCGCTGTCAGATGCCTATGGGCGCAAGGCTGTGATCCTCTGGGCCTATGTCGGGTTCATCCTTGGAGCGGTGGTCGCCGGATTGGCCCCCACGCTAGAAATCATGCTGGCCGGCCGCTTCTTGCAGGGACTTGCAGTCGCAGGGCCCCGCATTGCCGGATTGGCGATGGTGCGGGACCTTTATTCCGGGTCCAAGATGGCTTCGATCATGTCGCTGAGCATGATGATTTTTGGCCTTGTGCCTGCGCTGGCCCCATTGATGGGGCAAGTCGTGATGAACACGTTTGGCTGGCGGTCGATCTTTTTTGCGATTGCCGGGTTTGGGCTGATTGCCAGCCTTTGGATTGGCCTTCGGCAGCCGGAAACCCACCCGGTTGAAAACAGACAGCCGATGCGGCTCGCACCGCTTATCAGCGCCGCCAAGACCGCCTTTGCCAATCGGGTCTATCGCTTTTCGGTGGCCGTGCAGGTGATGCTTTACGGAGCGTTGTTTTCAGTGATTTCGTCGATCCAGCCAATTTATGACATCACCTATGATCGTGCGGAAAGTTTTCCACTCTGGTTTGGTCTGATGGCGGTTCTGGCGATGCCCGCCAGCTATATCAATTCACGGATCGTGGCGAAAACCGGCATGCGGCGGATCATTCAGACGACCCTGATTGCACAATGTCTGCTTGCGGCGCTTTCAACTCTTTTGACAGCCACCACCGGATTGCCGTTCTGGGTCTTCTTTGTGTGGAACTACTCTGTGATGCTGATGGTCGGATTCACGTTTGGCAATCTTAACGCCCTCGCGATGGAGCCGATGGGCAAGATCGCGGGCACGGCTGCGTCAATCATGGGATCCATCGGCACAGTGCTGGCGGTTGTGATCGCAATGCCGGTCAGCCTCGCCTTTGATGGCACGCCGATGTCGCTGACCGCTGGTGTCCTTGTCTGCGCCGTCGCGGGTCTGGTGCTGATGCTTTGGCTGGGGCCGCGCCGCCCGACGGATGAATCCTAGCAGCGACGCGAACAGATGTTTTCGCAAGGGATTCCGTCGTTGTCACCATCCCGGCGGGTATCCCCGCAAACAAGAAGCTTATGGCAGGCCTCAGCGCAGCTGCGCATTTGCGAACAGGTCTTGCGTCTGCAATCAAACCCCTGCGCCAGAAGCAGCGGCGCAAGTAACGGAAAATCCCCGATCGCGCGCGGTGCGGGATTTGTGGACTGGGCATGGACAACCGAGGCGCACAGGAAAAGAACAACAACACAAACCCGCATGAAAACGCCTTAATCTTGGTTAATGAAGAATTAACGCGTCAGCTCAGGGTTTGGTTCCCACCTTTTGCTGTTCCGCCAGTTTTTGCGCCAGATCGCGGGCGATGTTGAACGATCCCTGTATCTTGTCCCGTTCGCGGGCCCAGTCACGGCGCACCACGATCTTGTTGTCCTTGACCTTGGCCAGCCCGTTCTGATCGTTGATAAAATCAACCAGCCCCTTGGGGGATGCGAACTTGTCATTGTGGAAACGGATGGTTGCGCCCTTGGGTCCTGCATCCAGATGGCTGATACCGGCCCGTTTGCACATTGCCTTAATCCGCACCACCAACATCAGCGTGTTCACCTCTTTTGGCAGCTTGCCAAACCGGTCGATCAATTCCGCTGCGAAGCCTTCGAGTTCAACCTTTGTCGTCAGGTCGGACAATCGCCGATAGAGCCCCAGCCGCACGTCCAGATCAGGGATGTAATCGTCGGGGATCAGCACAGGCACGCCCAGATTGATCTGCGGTGCCCATTGGCCATCATCGATGATACCTTCGGCCGCACCGGATTTGATCGCGGCAATCTGATCTTCCAGCATCTGCTGATAAAGTTCGTAGCCAACTTCGCGCATCTGCCCTGATTGTTCCTCGCCCAGCAGGTTTCCGGCTCCGCGAATGTCGAGATCCTGACTGGCCAGCGAAAAGCCCGCGCCAAGTGAATCAATCGACCCCAGCACCCGCAGTCGCTTCTGTGCCGTATCGGTCAGTTTCTGGCGCGGTTTGGTGGTCAGATAGGCATAGGCCCGGGTTTTGGAGCGCCCGACCCTGCCGCGAATCTGGTACAGTTGACTTAACCCGAACATGTCAGCGCGCCAGACGATCATCGTGTTTGCGGTTGGAATATCCAACCCGGATTCAACGATTGTTGTCGCCAGTAGCACATCAAATTTGCCGTCGTAAAAGGCATTCATGCGGTCATCAAGTTCACCTGCCGCCATTTGGCCCGTGGCGGTGACATAAGTGACCTCGGGCACCTCGCGGCGCAACCAGTCTTCCATCTCGGCCATATCGGCGATGCGTGGCACCACGACAAAGCTTTGTCCGCCACGATAATGTTCACGCAACAGGGCTTCGCGGATGGTGATGGTATCAAATTCGCTGACATAGGTGCGAATGGCGAGCCGGTCGATCGGCGGGGTGCCGATAATCGACAGATCGCGCACGCCCGACAACGAAAGTTGCAACGTGCGCGGGATCGGCGTTGCGGTCAGGGTAAGGACATGCACATCGGTACGTAGCTGTTTCAGGCGTTCCTTGTGTTGGACGCCAAATTTCTGTTCCTCGTCAATGACCAGCAGGCCCAGGTTCTTGAACCGGATTCCCTTCGCAAGCAGGGCATGGGTGCCAACCACGATATCCACCGTACCCTTGGTAATCGCATCGCGGGTCTTGGCCGCCGCCCCGGCGCTGACAAATCGCGAAAGTGGCTGCACATTGACCGGAAAGCCGCGAAACCGTTCCGCGAAGCTTTGGTAATGCTGCCGCGCAAGCAAGGTCGTGGGGGCAATAATCGCCACCTGCACGCCGGACATCGCGGCGACAAAGGCTGCGCGGATTGCCACCTCGGTCTTGCCAAATCCGACGTCGCCGCAAATCAGCCGGTCCATCGGGCGGCCGGATTCCAAATCCTCAAGCACATCATCAATGGCCTGCAATTGATCGTCCGTTTCTGCATATGGGAACCGCGCCAAGAACTGATCCCACATCCCGTCCGCCGGGGACAGGGCGGGAGCTGTACGTAATTCACGCTCTGCTGCGACGCGGATCAAACGTTCCGCGATCTGGCGGATCCGCTCTTTCAGCTTGGCCTTTTTGGCCTGCCATGCGCCCCCGCCCAGCTTGTCCAGCAAGCCTTCGTCATGGCCATATTTTGACAGCAGTTCGATATTTTCGACTGGCAGGTAAAGCTTTGAACTTTCTGCATATTCCAGCAAGAGGCATTCGTGCGCGGCACCAAGTGCGGTGATCACCTCAAGCCCTTTGAACCGGCCAACCCCATGATCGACGTGCACAACCAGATCACCGGGATTCAGAGCATTGGTTTCGGTCAGGAAATTTTCGGCCCGGCGCTTGCGCTTGCTTTGGCGGATCAACCGGTCGCCCAGAACATCCTGTTCCGAAATCACCGTAACACCCGGGGCTTCGAACCCCGCATCAAGAGCCCAAACCGCCAAGTGGACGCCAGTTTTGCCGACCCGGGAAAAGTCACTGACCGGGATCACCTCGGCAATGCCTTCATCCTCGATCAGGCCTGTCAGGCGTTCCCGCGCCCCTTCCGAATAAGAGGCCACGACAACCGGTCCGTCGGCCATCTTTGCGCGGACGTGTTCTGCAAGCGCACCAAAAAGGCTCAGCTCTTCGCGTTGTCTTTCGGGGCTGAAATTGCGCCCGATCATGCCGCCCGCATCAATGACGCCGGGGCCCGTGGCCTGTTTGAGCGGCGCAAACTGCATCACCCGTAGCCCGGCAACCGCTTTGACCCAGGCCGCATCATCAAGATAAAGCAGGTCCGGCGGTGCAGGCTTATAAACGGTATCAAGCCGCCCCTTCTGCCCCAGCGCATGCATGCGCGTGCCATATTGATCCGCAATTGCGTCCCACCTGGCCAGCCGTTGCGGGCCCACTTGTTCGTCCAGCGACACGGTCACGCCGGGCAGGTAGTCAAACAGGGTTTCAAGATCATCCTGAAAGAAGCCCAACCAATGTTCGACCCCCGCATGTTTGCGCCCGGCACTGACCGCCTCGTAAAGCGGATCATCGGTGCCCGCGGCGCCAAACTCGATCCGGTAGTTCTGCCGGAACCGGGTGATGGCGCTTTCGTCCATGATGATTTCGCTGACCGGGGCCAGCTCAATCTCGGCCAGCTTTTCGGTTGTGCGCTGGCTGGCCGGATCAAACCGGCGCGCGCCGTCCAGCACATCTCCAAAAAGATCGAGCCTGATCGGCCCGGGTTGGCCCGGCGGATAGATGTCGATGATTCCACCGCGAACGGCATAGTCCCCGGCCTCCATCACGGTGGGGCTTTGGGTGAATCCCATGCGGACAAGAAACGCGCGTAATGCGTCTTCGTCGATGCGGTCCCCAACGCGGGCAGAGAAGGCTGCTTCGCGCAGCAATGTGCGGGGCGGCACACGCTGGGTTGCCGCATTCAGCGTCGTCAAGAGGATGTATTGCGACGGCATCCCATGCACCAACCCGGCCAATGTCGCCATCCGCGCCGCAGAGATATCGGCATTGGGTGAGACCCGATCATAGGGCAGGCAATCCCACCCGGGAAAAACCACAACTGGCATTTCGGGCGCAAAGAACGCCAAGGCGGCCTGCATCGCAGCAAGACGTTTATCATCGCGCGCGACATGCAGCACTGGCCCCTTGGTGCGGGCCACTTCGGCCAGGATCAGCTGGGCGTCATAGCCTTCGGGTGCGCCACTGACGGTGATATGATCGCTTTGGGACATGGGGCTGACCTACGCTTCGCCTTCGGGGTGTCAAGTCAGAGCGAGCGCACCGCATCAAGGTTTTGATACATCCCGTACATGGCCGTCACAAAGATCGCGATCATGCCAATGATCTGGGTCCACAGGCGGTGCCGCAACAGCATCGCATAAAGCGCTTCGCCCGTGGGTTCATGCAGCCGGATCAGCCGGCTTGTCGACAGGCTGACCCCGCCAACGGCAGACAGCGGCAGCGCCAACATAAAGACGGCCTGCGCCAGTTCGACACGGTAATAGAATCCAAGCACCGCCAAGGAGGTCAGAAGGAACGACAGAAAGGCAATCAGGATCAGCCCGGCGGATTGCGCGATCTGCAGCAGCCGATTGACGTTGATCCGCACCATGTCATTCAGGTCCTGTTCGGCCTGTCCGCCCAGCTTGCGTGCGCGGGCGATCAGGTCATATGGCACGCCAAGGACCCAGTGGCTGACCGATGACCAGACAACGGCCAGAACGATCCAGTACCAAAGGGACGAGAACGACCGCAGGTCGATCACTTGGAAGAGGGCTTGGCTCCAGTCCACGGGTTTCTCTTTTTGGCAGCTTGCAGTTGGCGCGGAACCTAGCGCCACGCGGCCCGATTGCCCAGACTTGTGAAGCGCGGCAAGGCATGCGACGAAATGGGTGTGACCAGAAAGGCCCGCATGATGAAACCGACTGTTGCTCCCTTCCCTATGACGCGGCTGCGCCGGATGCGTCAATCCCCGGCTTTGCGCCGACTTGCCCGGCAAAATACGCTGAGCGCGGACGATCTCATCTGGCCGATTTTTGTGATGGAGGGCCGCGACGCGCAGACACCCGTGCCCTCGATGCCGGGGGTGATGCGGCTGACGGTTGATCGCGCGGTCAAAGCCGCGCGCGAGGCGCATGCCCTTGGTATTCCTGCTATTTGCATCTTTCCCTACACAGAGATGGCGGCCCGCACGGAAGACTGTGCGCTGGCCTGGTCGCCGGACAACATCAGCAACCGCGCCATCCGCGCCATCAAGGACGCGGTTCCCGATATCGCCGTCATGACCGACATCGCACTGGACCCCTATAATATCAACGGACACGACGGATTTGTCGTGGATGGCGAGATCGTGAATGATCGCACTGTGGATGCGCTGGTGAAAATGGCACTGGCACAGGCAGAGGCTGGCGCGGATATCCTTGGCCCATCGGACATGATGGACGGGCGGATCGGGGCCATTCGCACAGCGCTTGAAGGCGACGGGCATCAGAATGTGACCATCCTGAGCTATACCGCCAAATACGCCAGCGCCTTTTATGGCCCGTTTCGGGATGCGGTCGGGGCCTCTTCGGCACTGACAGGTGACAAGAACACCTACCAGATGGATCCCGGCAACAGTGATGAGGCCTTGCGTCTTGTGGAACGCGATTTGTCTGAGGGGGCTGATATGGTCATGGTCAAACCCGGGATGCCGTATCTCGACATCTGCCGGCGGGTCAAAGACAGCTTTGGCGTGCCCACCTATGCCTATCAGGTCAGTGGCGAATACGCGATGATCAAGGCAGCCGCGCAAAACGGTTGGCTGGATCATGACAAGGTCATGCTGGAAAGTCTGATGTGCTTTAAACGCGCGGGCTGTGACGGTGTGTTAAGCTATTTTGCCCCCGCCGCGGCGCGGGCCCTGCAGGATGCCGCGGGTTAAGACCCTTTACGCATGCCCAATTTGCGCGCAGACTTCCCCATCATTGACGTTTATTGATTGTGGGGTACGGAAATGACCCAAATTCATGCTTCGGTGGGTCGGGGCGGCGTAAACCTGCCCAACGATGTTATTGCCGTGCAAATGCTGCTGAACACCCATGCGGAAATGGTTCCGGACATGGAAGAAATTTTTGTCTGCGGGCTATGCACTGCGGAAACCGTGCGGGCCATCGAGATATTTCAACAGCGCGTGGTGCGCCTGACCCGCGCGGACGGGCGGGTCGACCCGCGCGGCCGAACGCTCAGAAAACTGAACGAGACCCCGCGCGAACGGCCTCGCTATAACTACCCGGTTGGGCCGCAAGAGCCGCTGGCCGACATTGCACGCCCCTATATCGGCGCGCGCGAGGCACGCGGCAATCGCATGGGCACCGACCCGCGCATGCGCGAGATTTTCGAAGCCGACAGGTTGTGGAAAGACGGTGACACGGATGGCTATCCGTGGTGCGCGGCCTTTGTCAGTCTTTGCGTGCAAAAACTGATTGATCAGAGCGGTTTATACAACAATGTTACACCACCCCGCACAGCAGGGGTGCGCAAATTCTATCGGATCTGGGCCCCGGCGCAGGACTGCCTTGTCTTTGCCCCTGATGACCGGGTGCGCAGCCCGCATCGTGGCGACGTTGTCGTGTATCAGCATTCCCATATCGGGATCGTAAACACCGTTGGCACGCGCGAGATTACCGCAATCGAAGGCAATACCAATGCCCAAGGCAGCCGCGAAGGCACAACGGTCCGGGAGCAGAACCGCGCCTTTGACGCGATCCGCTGTTTTATCCGCCTGCCAATTCCGATGACTTATGATGTGGCCAATCAGATCTGCCGCCCGCAACCAAGCTCTTAGCGGCGACCCACCGGTTCTCCGATCTTCTGCGTGACAGATTCACGCAAAGCCCGTATACTTTGGCCAAAGAGACGCAAAACAGTCTCATCACGGCAGTATAGGGCAAAAAATGAGCACATATTCACGACGCGGTTTCGTGCTGGCGGGGGCATCCCTGTCATTGGCGGCTTGTGGCAATGGGATTGGTGGCAACGGTGCCGCCACAATTGACGCACGGGTCAGCAGCACGCTGAACTTCATGTATACCAAATACCCTGGCACCCGCGATTTGGCCGCCAAGTCCGCCGGGATTCTCGCGATGCCATTGATCACAGAGGTCGGCTTGGGCTTTGGCGGGTCTTTCGGGACAGGAGCGCTGCAGATTGCAGGATCAACGGTCGATTATTACTCTGCAGCATCTGGCAGCGCGGGTCTGCAAATCGGCGCGCAACAATACAGCCATGTCTTGTTCTTCATGACGCAGGATTCACTGATGGACTTCCGTCGTTCTGAAGGCTGGGCGCTGGGTGCTGATGTGACCTATGCGATCAATGATCAGGGCGAGATGCTGCGCGCGGATACGACGACATCCCTTGCACCTGTGATTGCGGTGGTCTTCGCACAGACCGGATTGCAGCTAGGCGCGACGCTCGAAGGGACAAAATACACGCGGATCATCCCCTAAGGCGTTGACCCTTGGGATCAAATGGCGGTTCAGCCAGCACCACACCGCGGTGCGGCTGACCCAATATCATGACGTCAACCGCTGTGCCTGCCGAACAATCCTGCAAGTACGCAAGGGCCAGTGACATCCCCACACCATGTCCATAGGCCCCTGATGTCACCCGCCCCACCGGCGTGCCATCGGGCAGGAAAACGGGCTCTCCTCCCGATGCGTCAGCATTTTCTACATCGGTGACATGGATCAGCGAAAGCACTTCACGTGGCACATGATCTTTGATGTTTAAGTAGCCGGTTTTATTCAGGAACTTCGCGTTGGACTTGATGAGGCGATCAAGTCCGACCTCTTGCGGCCAATATTCCGGTGAATATTCGCGCCCCCAAGATCCATAGCCCTTTTCTATCCGCAACGACATCAATGCACGCGCGCCGACGGGGCCTGCGCCACATGCCTCCGCTGCTTGCAACAGCGCCTGATATAGCGCCACCTGATCAGCGCTGGGGCAATGAAGTTCCCACCCCAAATCACCGGTAAAAGAGACCCGCAGCGCCAAGACCGCAATGCCTGCAACCACGATCTGCCGGCTGCGCATGAATGGAAAAGCTGCGTTGGACAGATCAGCCTGCGTCAACTCCTGCAAGATTTCGCGCGCCATTGGCCCGGCAATGTTAAAACCGCACAGTGCGTCCGTTTGTGACGTAAATGTTGTTTCCGCCGGGAGCGGCACCATGCGCCAGAACCGTTGGTGGTAACGCTCTGCCATGCCTGATCCGATGACCATGAAACTGTCGGGCGCCAGACATGTGACCGTAAAATCCCCGGCGATGCCACCGTTCACGCCAATCAGCGGTGTCAGACAGCTGCGCCCCACTTCCGATGGCATGGCATTGGCAAAGACCGCATTCAGCCAATCCGCCGCACCAGGCCCTGTGCAGCGGTATTTGGCAAAGTTGGAAATATCAATAATTCCAGCAGATTGCCGCAGCATCTTTGCCTCGCGGCCGACAACGTCAAACCACGGCTGGCGGTCAAAACCGGCGCTGTCGGGAACATCCGCATCAAAGTACTGGGGATGTTCCCAACCGTAGTTCAGGCCAAAGACGGCGCCCATGTCCTTTTGCATCTTATAGACCGGGCGCTGACGCAGAGGTCGCCCCGCGGTGCGTTCCTCGCCCGGAAAATGGATCGCAAACCGGTTGGCGTATTGGTCCCCTACCCGTGCCTTGGTAAAGGCGTGATCCGCCCAAGGACCAAAGCGTGCCACATCCCAGGCAAACATGTCGTATCGCGACTCTCCTGTGGTGATCCAGTCCGCCGCCAAGAGCCCCATGCCCCCGGACTGCGAGAATCCGGGGATAATCCCGTTACAGCAAAAGTAGTTTTGCAAATCGGGATGCGGGCCAAACAGCACGTTGCTGTCGGGCGACCAGATCATCGGGCCGTTGATGACGCGCTTGATGCCAGCCGCGCCCACGGCCGGGACACGATCAATGGCGCGCAGGATGTTGTCCGCGATCCGGTCCAGATCATCCGCAAATAGTTCATGTCCAAAGCCCGCGGGGGTGCCATCTTCGGCCCAGAATCGCGGGCCCTTTTCATATGCGCCCACCAATAGCCCCTGCCCTTCCTGACGCAGGTAATATTCGCCGTCACGATCAGCGACAGAAGGTAATCGGCGGTCCATCGCCGCAATCTTGGCAATCGTTTCGGTGACAAAATACTGGTGCTCGGTTGGCATCAGCGGCAGCGAGATTCCGGCCATTGCCGCAACTTCGCGACCCCAAAGTCCGGCGGCGTTGACCACCCATTCACATGCGATGTCACCCTTGGGAGTCTGCACGATCCAGCTGCCATCGGGTTGCTGCAGGGTCCCGGTGACAGGACAAAACCGGATAACCTCGGCACCGCGGTGCCGCGCCCCGGCGGCATAGGCCTGGGTGACGCCCGATGGGTCCACATTCCCACCGTCGGGTTCGTACATGATGCAGCGAATACCATCAAAATTAACCAGCGGATGAAGCTGCTCTGCCCGGTCACGGGATATCTCGTAAAACGGCATCCCGTAAAACCGGGCCTTGGCGGCCTGCAATTGCAATTGATGAACGCGGGCCTCGGTCTGGGCCAGGTAAAGCGATCCGGGCTGATACACGCCGCAGCTTTGGCCGGTTTCGGCCTCCAGCGCCTGATAAAGCCCCATCGTATAATGCTGGATCCGGCTGATATTGGTGCTGTCGTGCAAACCATGTATGTTGGCCGCGGCGTGCCAGGTTGACCCGCTTGTCAGTTCGTCCCGTTCCAGCAAAACCACGTCGGTCCAACCTGCCTTGGCAAGGTGATAGAGGATCGAACATCCGATAACGCCGCCCCCGATCACGACGGCTTGGGCATGTGTGCGCATGGGCTGACCTTTGCTTGCTGTCAGATCAAACTTGCGCTGCCACCGGCGGGTCAGAATGCCCTTTTGCGACCTTGCCTGTCGAATTCAGATCACCATACGTCTGGAATCTTGTCATGCTGTGCCGACAACGCGCAGGAGAATGATATGAAATCCACCTCTCGGGTCGTCGTGATTGGCGGCGGTGTCGTCGGTTGTTCGGTGCTTTATCACCTGACCAAACTGGGCTGGTCGGATGTGATGCTGCTGGAACGCTCAGAGCTGACAAGCGGGTCAACTTGGCACGCGGCGGGTGGCTTTCACACCTTGAACGGCGACACCAACATGGCGGCGCTGCAGGGTTACACGATCAAGCTTTATCGTGAGCTGGAAGCGCTGACAGGCATGTCCTGTGGCCTGCATCACGTTGGAGGTGTCACGCTGGCAGATAACAAGGATCGCTTTGACATGCTGGTCGCAGAACGGGCCAAGCATCGCTACATGGGGTTGGAAACAGAGATCATCGGCCCGGCGGACATTGCCAGGATCGCGCCGATCACAAATCTTGATGGGATTGTCGGCGGGCTTTACGACCCGCTGGACGGTCACCTTGACCCATCGGGCACGACACATGCCTATGCCAAGGCGGCGCGTCTTGGCGGGGCGACGATCGAAACTCATTGCATGGTGCAGGAAACCACGCCGCGCCCTGATGGCACATGGGATGTTGTAACCGACAAGGGCACGATCCATGCGGAACATGTGGTAAATGCGGCGGGCCTCTGGGCGCGCGAGGTTGGGGCGATGGCGGGGCATTATGTGCCGCTGCATCCGATGGAGCATCAATACATCGTCACCGAGGACCTGCCCGAAATCTATGAGCGCGACAGCGAACATCCGCATGTAATGGACCCGGCTGGGGAAAGCTATCTGCGGCAAGAGGGTCGCGGGCTCTGTATCGGGTTTTATGAGCAAACCTGCCGCCCCTGGGCCGTGGATGGCACGCCGTGGAATTTTGGTCATGAGCTGCTGGCCAATGATTTTGACAAGATCGAGGACAGCATCACCTTTGCCTACAAGCGGTTCCCGGCGCTTGAGCGGGCAGGTGTGAAAACGGTGATCCACGGTCCGTTCACATTTGCCCCTGATGGCAATCCGCTTGTGGGGCCGGTGCCGGGCTTGCGCAATTATTGGTCCGCCTGTGGCGTCATGGCCGGGTTCAGCCAGGGTGGCGGTGTCGGACTGATGCTGGCGCAATGGATGACCACGGGCGAAACCGAGCGCGATGTTACGGCGATGGATGTGGGCAGGTTTGGACCTTGGATCAATGCGGGCTACACCCGCCCGAAAGTGATCGAAAACTATCAGCGTCGGTTCTCGATCAGCTACCCCAACGAAGAGCTTCCGGCGGCCCGACCGCATCGCGTCACCCCGATGTATGACATCTTCAGCGGCCTGGGCGCGGTTTGGGGGCATCAATTTGGGCTTGAGGTAGCAAACTACTTTGCCAGAGATGGCGAACCCACGTTTGAGACGCCAAGTTTCCGCCGATCCGACGCCTTTGCAGCCACCGCGCGCGAGGTCGCCGCGGTCAGATCCGGCGTCGGCATCAATGAGGTCCACAACTTTTCCAAGTTCAAGATGACCGGCCCCAATGCCCGGGCCTGGCTGGACCACGTGATGGCCGGGCGCGTGCCACAACCCGGCCGGATGAGCCTGACGCCAATGTTGACCCCCGCCGGCCGCCTGATGGGGGATTTCACGATCTCCTGCATGAGTGAGGACTGGTTCCAACTGACCGCGTCTTATGGATACCAAACGATCCATCAGCGCTGGTTTGACCAATTTGCGCAGGACGGAGTGACAATCACCAATGTGTCGGATCAGATCAACGGGTTTCAGATTGCCGGTCCCAAATCGCAAGAATTGCTAGGCAGGCTTGCGCCCGACTGCGCAGAGATGTCGTTTCTGGATGTGCGACGCAGCCGGGTCGATACGGTCGACTGCATTGTGCAGCAAGTCAGCTATACGGGTGATCTGGGTTATGAAATCTATTGCGACCCAATGGATCAACCACGGCTATGGGCGATTCTGTGGGCTGCGGGGCAACCCTTGGGCATGACCCCGTTTGGGATGCGCGCGATGATGTCGCTCCGCCTTGATCGGTTCTTTGGGTCATGGTTGCGCGAATTTTCACCCGACTACACGGCCGCCGAAACAGGCATGGACCGCTTTATCGCCTGGTCAAAACCGGGTGATTTTGTGGGACGTGCGGCGGCAGAGGCTGAGCGGCAGGCGCCACCCGCGCGCATGCTCGCAACCTTTGAGGTTGACGCGGAAGATGCCGATGTCACGGCTTATGAGCCGGTGTTCATTGACGGCACGGTTGTCGGGTTTTGCACCTCTGGCGGCTATTCTCACCATGCGGAAAAATCCATCGCCATGGCGCTGATTCCGCGTGATAAAATGCAGCCCGGTTTGCAGGTCGAGATTGAAATTCTCGGTGATATGCGCCCGGCGCGTCTGATCACGGAACCCTTGCTATAGACGCGGATTGCCTGGCGCGGTCCCGCTTTGCTAAGGTGGCGCATGATCCCCGTTCTGATCCTCGCCGCTGGACAATCCGCACGCATGGGCGGCAGTGACAAGCTGCTGCAATTTGTTGATGGCCAGCCGCTTTTGCGGCGTGTTGCCAGCGCGGCGTTGCAGGTCAGTGATGCGGTTTTTGTGGCCCTGCCGCCGGGCAATATCGCGCGGCTGGATGTGTTGGAGGGGCTTGCCGTTACGCCGCTGGCCCTGCCGGACTCAGCCGAAGGCATGTCCGGCACCCTGCGCGCCGGTGTCGCGGGATTGCCGGACTGTAAGGCCTTCATGGTGTTGCTGGCGGACCTGCCGCAAATAACGGGCTCCGAGATGCAGCAGGTCATTGCGGCGCGTGCGACCGCGCCTGACAAATTGATTTGGCGCGGTGCAACCGCGGCGGGCAAGGCCGGACATCCGATCATATTCGACGCAAGTCTGCGCGCGCAGTTTGCCGGGCTGTCGGGTGACAGCGGTGGCGAAGACCTGGTCAGGCCGCTACGCAGCCAAACGCATCTGGTACGTTTTGACGACGATCGCGCCCGTTTAGATCTTGATACACCCGCGGACTGGGCCGCCTTCCGATCAATGAAGGAGTAATTTCGCCTCGTGCCGCTTGAGCGCGCGTCGGGCTGCGGGGAAACCGTGGGTGCCTTCGGCCAACTCTGGAAACAGGCTGATGATTTCGGTGCGTTGGACCACGTCCATCCCGCTGAGGGAATAGTCACCTGGCTGGAAACTTTCGCTCCAGGCGCCATTGGAAAGGATGACTTCGTGACGCTCAAACATGAGATGGACATAGGTAATGCCTGCGG
This sequence comes from uncultured Paracoccaceae bacterium, assembly GCA_947502145.1. Classification (GTDB taxonomy): domain Bacteria; phylum Pseudomonadota; class Alphaproteobacteria; order Rhodobacterales; family Rhodobacteraceae; genus CANMYO01. Next base: position 728,061 of record CANMYO010000002.1, read on the forward strand.
TCCTGGGGCGCGTCACACCTGTTGCGCCAACCAGATGTTTGGCAGCGGCCAGCAGTTCGTTTTCTTCAAAGTAGAGCTCTCCCTTCTGGCTGGTCATCAGCAACCGATGATTGGGCGACAGGATCAGGTCCCGCTCTGGCTGGTTGGGACCAAGTGCGCCCGCCTTGATATGCACCGGCTGCCATGCGGGCCTGCGGCTGAGGTCGGCCAATCCCAATTGGCGCGACCCCGCCCAGGCAATGGGCTGCATGCCATTGTCGCGGGTCAGGACCTTGTCGCCTTGCCGCAGGTCCTGCACCGGAACCTCGCCCTTTGATGTGGCAATCAGTGTGCCAAGCGCAAAACAGATCACGACCCGCTCAATCCCGGCATAGGTGATCCGCCCCAACTCGCGCCCGTTGGGTTCGGTCCGCAGCAGAATCCGACCATCTTCGGTTGTCTCATCCCCCTGTTCGTAGGTGATCGACAGATCAGGATAGCGTGCTTTCAGTTCTGACAGGTCCAGCGTATCAATATCCAGTTGATCGTCATCCTCACCGCCAAGGACAGTCAGGTTGTTGAAATTGCTGCCATCCGCCGTCACGACAATGCGATCGCTGTCCTGATCGCCGGCCAGTTCATCCTGATTGCCGGACGACCTGATCAGGTCGTCGCCATCACCCCCCGAGACGATGTCAAAGCTCTTGTTGTTGCGGGTGTCGCCGGTGTCGATCACATCATTGCCGTCACCACCAAAGATGCGGTCCTGACCGCCGCCACCGTTTAGCGTGTCGTTGCCGTCACCGCCAAAGATCTGATCGTCCCCGTGACCACCATCAACCCTGTCATCCCCATCGCCCCCGAACAATGTGTCCTGGCCGCTGCGACCTGAAATCTGGTCATTTCCATCAAGACCCGCAAGCGTGTCATCGTTTGACCCGCCGCGCATGGTGTCGTCGCCGTCCGTCCCAAAAACAGTTGCCATCCGATTTCTCCGCCAATGCCCGCATGGATTGTTGCCCGTGAGGAGAGACAACTCAATGCAACCCTAGGGTGATGGCGGTGGATCAGCGAAGTTCAGCGTGAAATCGGCCAGCGTTGGCAAACAGCCGCGCAGTAAATCGCCGATCGTTTCCATACTGGAAACAATCATCTGCCTGTGCAGGTGGGGTGGTGTCAAACGGAAACGGGGGCCACCATCTGGTGACCCCCGCCCGTTGGCCAGACAAGGACTGTCCGGCTCAAGCTGCATGTCTTAGCGCATCAACAGACGCGCCTCGTGTTTCTTCAACGCCTTGCGGGCCGACTGGTAGCCTTCAAGTCCGGTTCTGGTGCTCAGCTCGGGGAAGAGCTCAAAGATCTCGTTCCGTTGGCTGTTGCCAATCCCTTTGAGGCTATAATCGCCGGGCTGGAAACTTTCGGTCCAGGCGCCGTTTGAAAGGACCACCTCATGCCGTTCGAACATGAAGTGCACGTATGTGGTCTGCATCACGTTGACCGCGTGAATCCCGTCCGCACCGGTCATATGCTTGGCCGCGGCGAGGACTTCACGCTCTTCAAAGTAGAGCTGCGTCTTTTCGGAGGCCACAAGAACGCGGTGGTTCGGGCTGACCAGCATGTCACGCTCTGGCAGGCCCTGCCCCAGTGAGCCGGCCTTGATCAGGATCGGCTTCAGATGCGGGTTCGCCGCAAGCTGCTTGCCGCTCATCGCCTTGTGGCCAAGCCATGCGATTTCCTGGATGCCGTTGTCACGGGTGATGATCTTGTCACCAACCTGCAACTCCTCGACCAGACGTTCGCCCCTTGGGGTCGCAATCGTGGTGCCCGGCGTGAAGCATGGGATGACGTTCTCGATCTCGGAAAAGGTCATGGTGGACCCATCCGTGAAGTAGACTGTGCCCGCTTCTGGATCGCCGGGAACATATTCGATCCGGTCGACATTGCTGCCGGTCAAATCAAGCACATCCACATCGTCAGATTGGCCGTCACCGTCCAGATCGGGGTCTTCACCACCAACCACGACATCACCACCGTTGCCACCCAGGAACAGGTCATTGCCCAGACCGCCGGACAGATTGTCCTCGCCTTCGCCACCGATGATGGTGTCGGCCCCTTCGCCGCCTTCGATGCTGTCGTCGTCAATGCCACCGTCCAGCGTGTCGTCACCGGTGCCGCCGAAGAGGACATCATCATCGTCGCGCCCAAAGATCGTGTCGTTGCCGGCGCCGCCTTCCAGCGTGTCGATGTTGTTGCCGGGCAGCAGGTCAACCGCGTCGGGGATGTCAAAGGTATCGTTGTCCAGACCACCATAGATCAGGTCATTGCCGTCACCGCCGTCGATCAGGTCAACGCCTTCGCCACCGGTGATCACATCGTCACCTGCGCCGCCGTCAACACTATCGTTGTCGATGCCAGCGTCGATCACGTCATCACCGATACCGCCGTCAATGTAATCCGCGTCGTCACCGGTCGAGATGGTGTCGTCGCCGGACCCGCCAAACACGGTATCAAGGTCATTGTTGGGCAGCGGATCTGCTGGTCCCAGACCGGGATACGGGTTGTCAAACAACGGGTTCACGTTGTTGCTGGTGTCGATGACGTCGTTGCCGTTGCCACCGTCGACAACGTCATTGCCCACGCCGCCAAACAGCGTGTCGTGACCAAAGTCGCCATCAATGCTGTCATCGCCTGCGCCACCAAAGACAGTGTCGTCACCGTTGGAGCCATCAAGCGTGTCATTGCCCGCTTCTCCGTGGATCACATCGTTGCCAGAGCCGCCGTTGGCCACATCGTCGCCATCGCCGCCCAGCACCGTGTCATTGCCAGCACCGGCCCAGAGGTCATCATCGCCGACCCCGCCTTCAAGCAGATCGTCGCCGGTCCCGCCTTCAAGCTTGTCATTGCCGCTGCCACCATAAAGCTCATCGTTGCCAGCATTGCCAAAGGCCATGTCGTCGCCGTCACCGCCTTCGATGATGTCATTGCCGTCGCCGCCGACCAGCCCGTCGTTGCCTGCACCACCGTCAATAGTGTCATTGTCAGCGCCGCCAAAGACCCGGTCATCGCCGTCGCCAGCGTCAATGCTGTCGTTGCCTTCGAAACCCAGGATCAGATCGTCGTTTTCAACATCGCCATCAAGAATTGCGTCGTTGTTGTCGACCACATCGCCGTCGGCATCCACATAGGGGATATCAGGGTTGATGATGTCATCACCCGCCGTGCCCTGCACGGTGCCATCATTGATCCCGCTGACCGTAAAGGAGGCTGTCGCGGTCGAAGTGCCGCCGTTGCCGTCGGAAATGGTGTATTCCACGGTTGTGGTGCGGGTGTCATTCAGACCCAGATCGTCAAATTCACCATTGGCATCAAAATCAACTGTGCCGTCAGCCGCGATGGTAAAGAGGCCACCGTTGCTGCCTGCCACTGCTGTCCCAACGCCGCCAAGCGCCGCCCCGACGCCAATGACCGTCAACGGGTCATCTTCGGGATCGCTGTCCACACCGTCGCCGGTGTTGTCTGTCAGCACGTTGCCGTCGATATCGCCAGCCGCCTCGTCAAAACGGACGTCATAGGCATTGTCGCGCGCCACTGGCCCATCGTTCACACCGGTTACGGTGATCGTGACACTTGCCTCTTCGGTGCCGCCGTTCCCGTCATCAACAGTATATGTGACAGTTGTTGTTGCCTCTTCACCTTCGCCAAGCGCTTCAAATTCGCCGTTCGGGTCGAAGGTGACGGTCCCGTCTGGATTGATTGTGACCAGACCACCGTTATCGCCAGCGACGGGGGTTCCAACGGCATTTGGATCGCCATTGACTTCACCCACGCTCAGCGGATCGCCATCGGGATCGCTGTCGTTGTCCAGGACATTCCCAACCACACCCGCAGGATCGTCTTCGCCTGCGGTAAAGTCGTCGTCCTCGGCATCCGGGCCGCGGTTGATTTCGTTGCCGATAACCTCTTCGATTTCGGTAAAGTCGATCACTTCGCCGGTCGGATTTCCGTCGCCATCAACAAAGACAACTTGTCCGTCAATCCCATTGCCATTGCTGTCAGGCACAGGATTGCCCGTGCCACCGGGTCCAGCCAGATAGAATGGCCCCTGCCCGGTCAGATCAAGCACATCATAGTCATTGCCACCGGCGCCACCATCAACCGTGTCGCCCGCGCCGCCGTGAATCGTGTCCGCGTCGTCGCCGCCTTTGATGGTGTCATTCCCAGCGCCACCGGTCAGATCGTCATCGCCAGCGCCGCCATCAATGTAGTCGTCACCATCTTCACCGTTGATGACATCACCAGCGTCGTCGGCGTCACCATTCAGCGCATAGCACAGGTTGTCGATCGCACCAGAGCCGGAAATGATCACTTCCATGCGCACAACGCCATCCTGATTGATCGCCTGGCTCAACTGCCCACCGTTAGAGGTGGTTGCCGTGTCGATCTGACGGATCAGGTTGCCGTCAGCATCATACATCTTGATCCACGCGCCGCGCTCGATGTCGAGGAAATCAAGGCTTTCCACATAGGCTTCGCCATCAAATTCAAAGACGAATGTGCCGCCACCTGCGTTGTCATCAGGATCAGTTGCATCGCGGTCCTCGGACAGGATGAGCACGTTGCCAAGGTTACCTGTCGCAAGATCGTAGTCGCCACCCGTTGGGTTGGCGCTGTCAAAGATCATCACCGGGTTATGTGGGTCGGCGCTGTAGATGTGCACGCCGTTGCCAACATACTGGCCATTCACGAACTCACCGGTCGCAAGATCGTTGAAATCCAGCTTGCCGTTAAAAGAGACACCACCACCAAACAGGGTGTCATTACCGCTGCCGCCCTCGATATCGTCAGACCCGGCACCGCCGTAAACAACGTCATCCTGTGAACCGGCGTCGATCGTGTCGTCACCGATGCCACCGTAAAGCTCATCCTCGCCAGAGCCGCCCTTGATAGAATCGTCACCGACACCGCCAACCGCAACGTCATCGCCACCATCGCTGTAGACGGTGTCGTTGCCGTCCTGCCCGAACAGCAGGTCATTGTTGCGCATGCCCTCAAGAATGTCGTTGCCCGCGCCACCGTAGACAAGGTCATCGCCGTCCTGGCCGCAAAGCGTGTCATCACCTTCGCCGCCGTAAATCTCGTCATTGCCGTCCTTGGCCATCACAAGATCGTCGCCGCCCCCCGCAAGCACGACATCGTCTTGCGGGCCCTCGCCGGGCAGGATTTCGTCGCCTGCGTCAATCTTGTCGCCGTCCGGATCGCCCGCATAATTGACGTCGATCACGTCGTCACCGTCCGTGCCTTCGACATAGCCATCAAGCTCTGCCGGCAGATCAAACGTAATGTCGCTGACCGCAACTGTGCCAGAGTAGTAACGCTCTTCCCCGTTATCCAGAACGATCCAGAACGATGTCAGCGGACCTTCGATGCAGACATCAATGTCTTGACCGTCGTTGGTTGCACCTGGACCGGGGCTGTTGGTCTGGGTGCCGGTGACAGTATTGCCATCAACGCTGTGTACCCCGGTGACTTCGAATTCGACGGGGACAGGATTCCCGTCGGCATCTTTGGTCATTATGGTAATTTCATCAAGGCGATCAACATCAAGCAGTGTAAACTTAATGTTCGTGACTTCTTCTGAAAACCGAATATCGGCGGTGGAGTCCCGCGTCACGTCCCAGTTCTTGAGCATGCCGTCCTGAACAAACCAGTCCTTGCCTTCGCTATTCTTTGGAGTTGCGACAGAAACGGTGACGTCCTGGCCATTCTCACTCAATGTCTGGCTGCCGTCCGAACCAATCTGGTCCCAATCAATCGTTAAGGTCATCCTGTCGTCTCCTCGTCACCCGTGTGAAATCACGGATCTTTCAAAACCAATCCGGCAGCGGCCCTGTCAAAAAAGAAGGGCCAAAGGCACATCGCTACCGGCGGCACCCGCAAAGGTGCCGTTGCGAAATATACTGCTAGGAAGAAAACCCCCACTCGCAGACAAACACATTCGTCAGGTCAACCTGACCTGACGCGGTCGCCCCATCGACCGCAAAGCCCCCCAGTTGGGCACTTTTGAAATACCCAAGCCGCCGCGCCAAACAAAGGGAAAATGTCCTGATGCGGCATCATATTTGATACAAACAGCCGTTCATGCCTGCATTGGAGGTGAAATGAAAACAATGCTGCAAAGGGTGCGGTTTCCCGATCCGAAACAATCAGCGACACATGCGCGACAAAAAGGCGCCAAATGACCGATTTAAGGCGAAAATTTGGCAAATCAGCCGTTAACATTCGTTAATTGTGCCGGAACTGAAAACAATGGAATGTGCCTTAACCGTGGCACCAGTTTTAAGACAATTTGCCCAAAGTTGGCCGCAATTGCGTTTCAAATCTGCAAATAAAGCGGGCATCCCCCTGCGATTGTCCCCAAAGGCGGAACGATCAGGCGCCATTTCGGCGAAGAGCCGCCGAATCTCGTCGAATCACCGGTCGGAATCGCGCCACATTTCGGCCCAGATTTGCGCGCGGCGCATAGCGTCGTCCCTGCGCGCAACGAAACGCCCATAAAGCCCGGAGAACGACACAGAGACGCCCGGGCGCAAGCACCACAGATCGGATCAAACCGTCAGTTCAGGGTAAGGCTGGTGCCGATGGAGAGACTCGAACTCTCACGATGTTACCATCGGGGGATTTTGAATCCCCTGCGTCTACCATTCCGCCACATCGGCCAGCGAACACCCTCCTAAGGCGAAGCATTTGGAAGGTCAATCGTGCTAAAGCCGGTTTGCGGAAAACGTGTCACAGTCCGCCATATTGCCGCTGTCATAGCCGCGTGCAAACCACCGCTGACGTTGATCTGACGTTCCATGTGTAAAGGTGTGTGGTCGCACCACCTGCCCTGCGTTGCGCTGCAGGGTATCGTCACCAATCTGTGCCGCTGCATTCATCGCCTCGGCAATATCGCCGCGCTCAAGTGATCCGAATTTGTCACGTGCCGCCCGCGCCCAGATCCCGGCATAGCAATCCGCCTGCAATTCGGTCCGCACCGACAAGGCGTTTGACGTCGCCTCATCGCTGCGGGCGCGCAGCTCATTGACCTGGCGCAGCGTACCAACCTCTTGCTGGACGTGGTGCGCGACCTCGTGGGCAATCACATAGGCCGCGGCAAAGTCACCGCCCGCGCCCAGACGCTGTTCAAGCGTCACAAAGAAATCCGTGTCCAGATAAGCGGTTTCATCACTGGGACAATAGAATGGTCCCGTCTCGGCCGAGGCACCGCCGCAAGCCGACCGCACCGCCCCCTTGAAGATCACCAGCGTGGGTTCGTCATATGCGATACCGGCCTGCTGCGGCAGTATCTCTGCCCAAACCTCTTCCGTGTCGGCCAGCACGACCGAGACAAATTGTTCCGCCCGCCTGTCAGCTTCGGTCATTTCAGACGCATTTTGCGTGGTGGGTGCACCGCTGCCGCCCAAATCGACAAACTGGCTGACATCCACGCCAAAATACCACCCCAGCAGCAGGATCACGATCGCGCCAACGCCGCCAATACCTGCGCCACCCCCGACCCGACCGCGCCCGCCACCGCGACGCACTACATTCCGGCTTCCGCGCCGACCTTGCCACTTCATATGCAAACCCCCATCTACAGGCCATTAATCTGCGCGAAATTGTCCTGCACGACAAGCTTGACGCACCGCCATGCGCGTGGCCTAAGGCGGGAAACTCGAAAACAGGCGACGTTCATGCTGCGACGGCTTTACGACTGGACCATTCAACTGGCGCATTCTCCGCATGCGCTCTGGGCGCTGGCCGTCATTTCGTTCATTGAATCGTCGTTCTTTCCGATTCCGCCGGATGTGCTGATGATCCCGCTGATCATTGCGCGCCCGAACCGCGCATTCCTGATCGCGACCGTATGCACCCTATCCTCTGTCGCGGGGGCCCTGCTGGGCTATTACATCGGGTTTGGCTTGTTTGAGACCGTCGGACGCCCGATTCTGGATCTTTATGGCAAGAACGAGTCATTTGCCGAGATGTCCGCGAACTTTAACGAATACGGGGCTTGGGCGGTGATCGTCGCCGGGGTTACCATGCTGCCGTTCAAGGTTGTCACAATCGCATCAGGCGTCACCGGGATGTCGCTGCCCGTCTTCATCGCCTCGGCGATCTTTGCCCGCGCGATCCGGTTCTTTCTTGTCGCCGCCTTGCTGTGGAAATTTGGTGAACCGATCCGCGATTTCATTGAAAAACGTCTGACCCTGATGTTCACATTGTTCTGCATTGTGCTGATCGGCGGCTTTCTGATGCTGGGATTCCTATGACACGTCAAATTCTGATCATCTGGGCTGCGTTTGGCTCTTTTGCGCTGCTTGCGGGGGCGTATCTGTTCCAGTTCATCGGATACACGCCCTGCCAAATGTGCCTCTGGCAGCGCTGGCCGCATTTTGTAGCGATTGCTGTGGGGCTTGTGGCGATGCGGATCGGTGGAAAGCTGTTGCCCGCATTGGGCGCACTGGCCACGGCGACCACCTCAGCGATTGGCGTCTATCATACCGGTGTGGAAAGAGACTGGTGGGAAGGTCCTTCGTCCTGCACCGGGACCGGTGGCGATCTGTCGGGTGATCTGCTTTCGCTTGATGGCCCGAGGCTGGTCATGTGCGATCAGGTATCGTGGGAGCTTTTCAGCCTGTCTATGGCAAGCTGGAATGCGCTGTTCGCGGCAGGCCTTTGTCTGGTCTGGATCGCCGCCTTTCGCAAATCCTAACGGGTCGTCGACAGCAGCAGGTTTGTTTCTGACCGGCTGATCGCCTCGATATTTCGGATGGCGAACAGGACCCTGTCAAAGGATTCAAGGGTTTCACTGCCAATCTCTGCGATCAGATCCCAGGTGCCGTTGGTCGAATGTACCGCATGAACCTGCGGCATGGCGCGCAGGGCACGTGCGACCTTTTCTGCGCCACGTCCGGCAATTTCCAGCATCATCAACCCGCGCACCGGCTGCGGCGTCACATCGGCGCGGGTCAGCACGGTGAACCCGGCAATCTCTCCGCCAGCGATCAGCCGATCCATCCGCGCCTTGACTGTGGCGCGAGTCACACCAAGATCCGCCGCCAGGGCAGAGAGGGATGCGCGCCCGTTGCGCCGCAGCATGCTGATCAACCGACCGTCCAATTTGTCCATGGTAACTGCCCATTTTGTACAATTCACCTTCGTTTCGCACAATTTGACGGCTTCCTGCAATCGATCAATTCCGCAAAGATCAGAGCATGACACAACATTGCATCCTGATTGGCGCCCCCCATGACGCGGGCAAGAAACGGCGCGGTTGCCTGATGGGCCCCGACGCTTACCGGACCGCTGGCCTGGCCGAGGCGATCACTGCCCTTGGTCACAGCGTTCATGACGTGGGTAACGTCAGCCCTGCCAAGGTTGAGGTTGGCGCCCCCAAGAACCCGCTGGTCCACCAATTGGCAGAAAACGTTGGTTGGACAATTGCCCTTGCCGAAGCTGCCGAAACCCACGCCCCAGAGGGGATGCCCATCTTCATGGGAGGGGATCACGCACTGGCGCTTGGGACCGTTGCCGGTATGGCCGCACACCACGCGAAATCCGATCGCCCGTTCTTTGTGCTTTGGCTTGATGCCCATAGCGACATCCACACGCCCGACACCACCGATAGCGGCAACCTGCATGGAACGCCCGTTGGCTATGTCACCGGCAAACCGGGATTCGAGGATTTCCCGCCCCTCAAGGCCAAGGTCGATCCCAGCAATATCTGCATGATTGGGCTGCGGTCGGTTGACGGCGCTGAACATGCGATGCTGCAACAGATGGACGTTGACGTGGTTGATATGCGGATGATCGACGAATCCGGCATCAAAGCCCCGCTTGAGGCCTTCCTTGACCGGGTAAAAGCGGCCAATGGCGTGCTGCATGTCTCACTTGATGTGGATTTTCTTGACCCTTCCGTCGCACCGGCGGTGGGCACGACGGTGCCCGGCGGCGCAACCGTGCGCGAAGGTCATCTGGTCATGGAAATGCTGTGTGATTCCGGCGTGGTTGGATCGCTTGATCTGGTTGAACTGAACCCGTTTCTGGATGAGCGCGGCAAGACCGCGACGCTTATGGTTGATCTGACCGCCTCGCTGCTTGGTCGCCGCGTCTTTGACCGCCCAACGCGGAGCCATGGATGATCCGCACGCACCTGCCCTTGCGGCCCATTGAAAGCAATTGACATGACGACCCCCTCCAAACTTGCCCTTGTGCCCTTTGTCAGCGTCGACAACATGATGCGCCTGACCCATCACATCGGGATCGAAAACGTGATGCGCGATCTGACCGACTATATCGAAGACGACTTTGCGCGATGGGAAATGTTCGACAAGACGCCCCGCGTCGGTTCACACTCCGAGGTTGGCGTGATTGAGCTGATGCCCACGTCCGATGGTGAGCTTTACGGCTTCAAATACGTCAACGGCCACCCCAAGAACATGAAAGAAGGGCTGCAGACTGTCACCGGCTTTGGTGTGCTGGCGGATGTTTACAGCGGGTATCCTGTCCTGTTGTCGGAAATGACACTGCTGACAGCCCTGCGCACGGCGGCGACCTCGGCTGTTGCGACGAAACATCTGGCGCGCAAGGACAGCAAGACAATGGCAATGATCGGCAATGGCTCGCAGTCGGAATTCCAGTGCCTTGCTCTCAAGGCGGTATGCGGCATTGAAAACGTGCGCCTGTTTGACATCGACCCTGCGGCAACCGCTAAGGCAATGGCCAATCTAGCGGGATCCGGGCTGAAGCTGACGGCGTGCAAAACGATCGAAGAGGTCGTGTCAGGTGCTGACGTGATCACCACGGCCACGGCGGACAAGGACATGCAGACCATCCTGACCGACAACCTTGTTGGCGCGGGTGTGCATATCAACGCCATTGGGGGTGATTGCCCCGGCAAGACTGAGCTGCACCGCGATATCGTCGCCCGCGCCTCTGTATTTGTCGAATACCCACCGCAGACCCGGATCGAGGGTGAGATTCAACAGATGGACCCCGACCACCCGGTCACAGAACTCTGGCAAGTGATGACAGGCAAGGCTGACGGGCGTCGTTCGGCGTCAGAGGTCACCCTGTTTGACGGTGTCGGCTTTGCGATCGAGGATTTTTCGGCCCTGCGGTATGTCCATCAGCAGATCAAGGGCACGCCTTTTTACAAGGATCTGGACTTTGTTGCCGACCCAGATGATCCCCGCGATCTTTTTGGTATGCTGCAACGGGCCAAGCCCTAGCGCGAGGTTCTCCGGCGTCAGTGATAGGTGAATTCGCCTGTCACGTGCCGCCATTCTCCGGGTGAAATCATCTTGCGATGCACAAATCGGACCGAATGCAGCGGTCCGTCCAGTTCGGCGCGCCAGAAATCAATAAAGGTCAAAAGCCGGTCATGGTCCGGGGCAAGATCATAGTCCTGCCAGACGAAGGTATTCAAAACATGGGGAAAATCGGGCATGTGATAGGTCATCTCTGCCGTGGTGAGCCCATAGCCCTTCAGCATTAGTTCGGTGTCTTGCGTCATCTGCCTGTGCCTTTCAAAAGGTCTGGTTTTGATCCAATCGTTCCACAGATAGATTAAAAGTCAATAAAAACAGATTGTTATCAGTCACCTTTGGTGGCTGCCAAGGCAAGTTCGTATCTGCCATTGCACCCCATATCCGGTGTCTGATATGTTAACCCGAACAAAATATAGCAGCAGCACAGCAGACAGGCGGCACTTGTGACCGACACCCCGGAAACCCCTGAAAAAGATGACGAAATTCCACCTGAGCGTCCCGTGTTCGCGGGCCCCAGCGTGTCGATCATTGACGAAATGCGCACGTCCTACCTGGATTATGCGATGTCCGTCATCGTCAGCCGGGCGATTCCGGACCTGCGCGATGGCCTAAAGCCGGTTCACCGCCGCATTATCTATTCCATGTACGAAAAGGGTATCACCCACGACAAGTCGTACCGTAAATCCGCCAAATCCGTGGGCGATGTGATGGGCTCTTACCACCCGCATGGCGATAGCGCGATTTATGAATCATTGGTGCGGATGGCGCAGGACTTTGCGATGTCACTGCCGCTAATTGACGGTCAGGGCAACTTTGGGTCGATGGACGGCGATAACGCGGCTGCCATGCGTTACACCGAAAGCCGCTTGGCCAAGGTCGCGTCTTTCATGACCGGCGACCTGGGCAAAGAGACAGTGGATTTCCTGCCAAACTATGATGGCACAGAAACCGAACCTTCGGTGCTGCCGTCACGCTTTCCGAACATGCTGGTCAACGGCGCGGGCGGTATTGCCGTTGGTATGGCGACAAATATTCCCCCCCACAATCTTGGCGAAGTCATTGATGCCACCTTGGCGCTGATTGATGACCCGGATCTGTCTTCCGAAGCGCTGATTGATCACATTCCCGGCCCCGATTTCCCCACTGGCGGGATCATGCTGGGCCGGTCTGGCGCGCGCAAAGCCTATCTGGAAGGCCGTGGCAGTGTCATCATGCGCGCCAAGACCCGCGTCGAAGAAATTCGCAAAGATCGGTGGGCCATCGTCATTGATGAGGTGCCCTATCAGGTCAACAAGGCCTCAATGATCGAAAAGATCGCCGAGGCCGCCCGCGAAAAGCGGATCGAGGGTATCAGCCACGTTCAGGATGAATCCGACCGCAACGGCGTGCGGGTCGTGGTCGAACTGAAGCGGGATGCAACGGCCGAAGTCGTGTTGAATCAATTGTTCCGCTTTACGCCAATGCAGACCAATTTTGCCTGCAACATGCTCGCGCTGAATGGCGGGCGTCCCGAAACGCTGACGCTGCGCGGCTTTCTGACAGCATTTGTCGACTTCCGCGAAGATGTCGTGGCCCGCCGGACAGCCTTTGAACTGCGCAAGGCGCGCGAACGCAGCCACGTGCTGTGCGGTCTGGCCGTCGCGGTCAGCAATATTGATGAGGTCGTCAATACGATCCGGCAATCAGCCGATGCTGCCGAAGCGCGCGAGAAGCTGATGACCCGTCGCTGGCCAGCGCAAAGCATTCTTGAATACATCAAGCTGATTGACGATCCGACGCACACAGCTAACGACGATGGCACTTATAATCTGTCGGAAACGCAGGCCCGCGCGATCCTTGAACTGCGCCTGCAACGGTTGACCCAAATTGGTGTCAAAGAGGTGACGGACGAACTTCAGGAACTCGCGGCAAAGATCAGAGAATACTTGGAAATTCTTGGCTCGCGCGATCGGATCATGCAGATTATTCGCGACGAGTTGCATGAGGTCCGTGACCAATTTGCCGTGCCACGCCGGACAGAGATCATCGACTGGTCCGGTGACATGGAAGACGAAGATCTGATCGAAAAAGAGGACATGGTGGTGACCGTGACCTCAGGCGGATATATCAAGCGGACGGCGCTTGCCGATTTCCGTGCGCAGCGGCGGGGCGGCAAGGGGCTCTCCTCGATGCAGACCAAGGAAGAAGACGTCGTCACGACCCTGTTCGTGGCCAATACCCATACGCAACTGCTGTTCTTCACGACCGATGGCATGGTCTACAAGCTGAAGACCTGGCGGTTGCCTCTTGGCAGCCGGACCGCCAAGGGCAAGGCGATTGTCAATATTCTGCCGATCCCGACCGGTGTGACAATCGCGGCGATCATGCCTGTCGACCGGCCTGAAGAAGATTGGGCAGACCTGCAGGTCGTCTTTGCGACATCTGCTGGAACTGTGCGCCGTAACGCCCTGTCAGACTTCACAAATGTGAAGTCCAACGGCAAGATTGCCATGAAGTTCGAAGGCGAACATGAAGGCACCACCCTGATCAATGCCCGCATCGCATCAAACGATGATGACGTCATGCTGGTGACAAATTCGGGCCGGGCGATCCGCTTCCCCGCAACGGATGTGCGGGTCTTTAACAGTCGCGCTTCCGTGGGTGTGCGTGGGATCAGATTGCAAGGAACGGACGCGGTTGTGTCGATGTCGATCATCCGCCACTTCAAGGCCGATCCTGAGGAACGCGCGGCCTATCTCAAGATGCGCCGCGCCATGGCTGGCCTGACGGATGACGCCGAAAACGAGGACGATGACGGTGTCACACCCGGTGCGATCAGCCAGGAACGCTATGCCGAAATGTCCGCAGCCGAAAATCTGATCCTGACAATCACATCAAAAGGTGCCGGTAAACTATCGTCATCACACGATTATCCGGTTCGAGGCCGTGGCGGCATGGGGGTTGCGGCGATGGACAAGGCGATGCGCGGCGGGCCGCTGGTCACGTCGTTCCCGGTCCAGCCAAGCGATCAGATCATGCTTGTCACTTCAACCGGTCAGTCAATCCGTGTCCCGGTGGACGGCATCAGTTTCCGCAGTCGCGGGGCGGGCGGTGTGAAAGTCTTTGACACCGCCAAGGGTGAAGAAGTCGTCAGCGTTGCCTGGATCGCCGATCAGGGTGACGAAAGTGACACAGGGGCAGCGCTCGACTCGTAGGGCCGCGCGTATCCTGATGATTTGCTTGTCAGATCCGTGGTGACCGCCTAGGTTGCATGGCAAGGGGCGCAAAAAGCCCCAAGAATTATTGAGGCGAGCAAATGTCATATAACGCAGTTTTTGCTGCCGCTGTTCTTGCAGTGGCCAGCACCCCGATTGTCGCGCAACAGTTTACTGGCGGCGAATTGGGTATTGAATACAACGCATTGGTCGATGATTCCAACATCGATGGCGTGTCCTACAACGGGGCCGCTGAAATGGCGATCACGCGTCAGTTTGGATTGGGTCTGGACGTCGACAAGATCGACGTGGGTTTTGGGAACATTGATCCCCGGATGACCCTGCACGGTATTTATCACCTGAACGAGACCGCCTCTGTCGGGGCGTTCTACGCCAAGACCCCGGGTCTGGATATCGACAATGCATCCTACGGAATCGAAGGCGGTACCGCGCTTTATGGTGGCGACATTGGCGGCTATATTGGTGTGCAGCAGGTTGGCCCCGAAGAAGTCGTGATCTTTGGGCTGAGTTCGGACACGCCGATCAGCGCGAGCTTTTCGCTGTTTACCGACTTTGACCTCGCGGCTGACACCGACTTGGCACTCTCGACGAGCGAACTGGGCGTCACCTACAAGATGCAGAACGGACCAGAGTTCTATGGCCAGTACGGTCGGGTGACAGCGGCGACCGGCGGTGGATCAGCAAGTGAAGATTATATCGGTATCGGCGCGCGCATTACGTTTGGTGCCGCGCGCGGAACCACGTTCGAAGGGCGTTAATACCCTTTGCAAGATCGCTCATGCCCGATAGATCACGGGCATGAGCAAAATATTGAACATCATTGGCGGCGGCATGGCCGGATCAGAAGCCGCCTGGCAGGCCGCAAAAGCGGGGATTCAAGTGGTCATCCACGAGATGCGCCCCAAGGTTGGCACATTTGCCCACCGCACCGGGAACCTTGCCGAAATGGTGTGTTCCAATTCCTTTCGGTCTGACGATCACGAACAGAACGCGGTTGGTTTGTTGCATTGGGAAATGCGCCAGGCTGGCGGGATCATCATGGAAATGGCCGCAAAACACCGCCTGCCTGCTGGTGGCGCGCTGGCCGTTGATCGCGACCCTTTTGCGAAAAGTGTGACCGACGCGCTATTGGCCCACCCCAATATCAGCCTTTCGTCTGCGGAAATCACCACTTTGCCCGACGACGGTCATTGGATTGTGGCGACCGGCCCGCTGACCTCTGGCGCATTGGCAGAATCGATCCGGGTCGAAACCGGTGCAGAACAGCTGGCCTTCTTTGATGCCATCGCCCCCATCGTCTATTTTGACAGTGTCAACATGGACGTGGCATGGATGCAGTCGCGCTATGACAAGGGTGACACCCCGGAAGAACGCACTGCCTACCTTAATTGTCCGATGACAAAGGACCAATACGAGGCGTTCATCGACGCGCTGCTGGCGGCTGACAAGACTGAATTCAAAGAGGGTGAAACCGCCAGCTACTTTGACGGCTGCCTGCCGATCGAAGTCATGGCAGAACGGGGTCGGGAAACACTGCGATTTGGCCCGATGAAGCCGGTCGGTCTGACGAACGCCTATGATCCCGAAAACAAGGCCTATGCCGTTGTGCAGCTGCGCCGGGACAATGCCCTTGGAACGCTTTACAATATTGTCGGCTTTCAGACGAAGATGAAGTACGGCGCGCAAAAAGATGTTTTCAAACGTATTCCGGGCCTTGAGAATGCCGAATTTGCACGTCTTGGCGGCATTCACCGCAACACATTCATCAACTCTCCGACGCTGCTGGATGAGCAGATGCGATTGCGCTCAAAGCCCCATATCCGGTTCGCGGGCCAGATCACAGGGGTTGAGGGCTATGTGGAAAGTGCAGCAATGGGATTGCTTGCCGGCCGGATGGCGGTTGCAGAGCTGCGCGGCACCCCCCTCGCGCCGGTTCCGCATACCACGGCAATGGGCGCGCTTGTGACCCATATCACCGGCGGGGCGGACGCAAAGACGTTCCAGCCGATGAACGTGAATTTTGGGCTGTTTCCGCCGCTTGACGGCATGCGTGGCGGGCGCAAGGGACGCAAGGAACGCTACAAAGGCTATACGGATCGCGCCAAACAGGATTGGCAGGACTGGCTGGACGGTATGAAAGTAGACGCCGCCTAAGTCGCCGCGCTATGCTGGGACATGACAGACAAAACCCTGAAAACCGGCCTTTGGACGCCGCGCAGCCCCGAAGAGACGCAAGCGCTATATCGGGATTGGGCGGTGGACTATGACGCTGATGTACTGGATTCAGGCTATGTGACGCCGACCCGGGTTGCTTCTGCGCTGGCAAATGTGATCCCAAAGACAGTCCGGATCATAGACTTTGGCTGCGGCACAGGCCTGTCCGGTCAGGCTCTCTATGACATTGGGTTCAAGGATCTGGACGGAACCGACGTGACACAAGAAATGCTGAGTATCGCCAAGGAACGCGGCATCTACAAGAAAACCTGGTTGTCAGACATTGGTGAGATGAGCTTTGGGCGCGGTGCTTATGGGGCGATTGTTGCCTGCGGTGTTGTCAGTCTGGGCGCGGCCCCCGCCAGCACGCTTGGCCAATTGGTCGCCAAGCTTGAAACCGGGGGTGTTTTGGCGCTCTCTTTCAACGATCCTACACTGCAGGACGACAGCTATAGCGATGCGCTGGTGGCCGAGATCGCCAACGGAAGGGCCGAGGTGCTGTTTCGCGAACATGGGCCGCACCTGCCGGGCAAGGGCATGGGGTCTGATGTCATCGTGTTGCGCCGCCGGTGATCACCCGCTTTGCGCCGTCGCCGACCGGGCCCTTGCACCTTGGTCACGCCTATTCGGCATTGCTGGCATTTGATGCCGCACGCGCTGCCGGTGGCAAATTCCTGTTGCGGATTGAGGATATCGACCAGTCCCGGTCACGTCCGGACTGGGAAGCCCGGATTTATGATGATCTGCATTGGCTTGGCCTGTCCTGGCCCACCCCGGTGATGCGTCAGTCGGATCGCAGTGGCGTCTACGCCAAGGCCCTTGATGCGCTTTGGGCAAAGGGATGGCTGTTTCCGTGCACCTGTGGCCGCAAGGACATCATCGCCGCGGTGAGCGCACCGCAAGAAGGCGCGCCGATGGGGCCGGACGGGGTGATCTATCCCGGCACCTGCCGTGACCGGCCACGCCCGGATCACCGGCCCAACGATGTGCCGCTGCGGCTTAATATGCAACGGGTGGCGCGTGATCTGAGCTATGTCGAAACCGGGATCGCGCCCCTGCAGGATTGCACCGCGAAGGCGCTGATCAACGCGATTGGCGACGTGGTCCTGGCCCGCCGCGATATGGGTACATCCTACCACCTGTCAGTCGTTCTGGATGACGCAGCGCAGGGTGTTACCGAAGTGATCCGCGGGGCCGATCTGGCAGCGGCCACGCCGATTCATGTTCTGCTGCAAGATCTGCTTGGCTTGCCTCAGCCGCAGTATCACCACCACAAGCTGATCCGTGATGAAACGGGCAAGCGTCTGGCAAAGCGTGATGACGCACGCGCCATCGCAAAGTACCGGTCCGAGGGCGCAACGCCCAAAGATATCAGGCGTCTTGTTGGTCTTCCTGCGGATTGACAACCTCTTCGCCGTCTTTCACTTCGGTGAAGAAGCAGGTCCGCCGCCCGGTATGACATGCTGCCCCCACCTGTACGACCTCCATCAGGATGCAGTCCCGGTCGCAGTCAACGCGGAATTCGACAAGCGCCTGGGTGTGGCCCGATGTCGCACCCTTGACCCAGAACTCCTGCCGCGACCGCGACCAATAGGTGACCTGCCTCGTCTCAAGCGTGCGGGTCACAGCCTCGGCGTTCATCCATGCCATCATCAGCACTTCGCCCGAGTTGGCGTCCTGCGCGATGGCCGGGATCAAGCCGTTTGCATCAAACTTCAGTGTGGCGGGATCGAACGGCATGGGCGGCCCTTTGCATCTGGTGGTGTTGGCCCTATCTAGGGGGCTGACAGCAAAAGGGCAAACCACATGCCGGACAACGCAGACCTGATGAAGCTTTATTCGCAGCGAATCCTCGCGCTGGCTGCGGACATGCCCCATGCGACCCGGTTGCCCGCCCCGAATGCAACCGCCAAGCGACGCTCGCCGCTGTGTGGGTCAACCGTGACGGTCGACCTGTCAGTTGAAGGCGATATCGTGACCGGCTTTGGTCAGGACGTAAAAGCCTGCGCCCTGGGTCAGGCTGCCGCTGCTGTCGTGGGGGCGCAGATTATCGGACTGGATCGCGCAACGATCGCAAAGGGCCGCGACCAGCTAAAGGCGATGCTGACGTCCAATGGCCCGGTACCGGATGCCCCCTTTGACGGGCTCGAAGTGCTGCAACCGGCAAGGGACTACAAAAACCGGCACGATTCAATCATGCTGGCCCTGCAGGCAACGCTTGACGCCTTCGAACAGGTCAAAGTGACAAACTGACGCCCCATTTCGCAAAGAAAAAACCGCCGCACATCCGGGACGGGATGGCGGCGGCAGGAAGTGCATCCAGGGGTTTTCAGGCGATCTGTGCGGGCAGGCAAACCCGGTTCAGATATCGGACAGGCAGGTCTTAGGGTTATTGCGATGTGGGACAGTGCAACAACGCGCCCGAAACTGGATGCGAGGCAATCAGATCATCCCAGGCAAGGACAATCCGACAAACAGCATCACAACCAAAGCAACAGCCCCCAAAGCGTCGGCGATCAGCGTCTCGTGCGCGTTTGCAACGATCTGTTTGATATCCTTGGCCATTGTGGTGTCTCCTGCTTCGTTCGTTTTGTTGCCCCTTTGTTCTCATATGGTTAACCATGTGTAAAGAACTTTTTGAGAACATTTGTGAACAAAATGACACGAGCGCTGCTAACCCACTGATAACAAACGAATCGCTTTGTCCTGCTCCATCAGCCACAGCAGCACACGGGCCGCCTGCCCGCGTGCGCTTGTCAGGTTCGGGTCATCATGCAGCAACTTTCGGGCGTCCGATTGCGCCTTTGCCATCAAACCCGCCTGACGCTCAAGATCAGCAATTCGGAAACGCGGCAGGCCTGATTGCGCCGTGCCAATCACGTCGCCCGCGCCGCGCATCGCCAGATCCGCTTCTGATATGCGAAACCCATCCTCGGTTTCACGCATGATTTCCAATCGCTTGCGTCCCGTTTCTGACAACGGAGCCTGATACATCAGCAGGCAGGTCGAGGCCGCAGCGCCGCGCCCGACCCGTCCGCGCAACTGGTGCAATTGCGCCAGACCGTAACTTTCGGCCCGTTCAATCAACATGATCGAGGCGTTTGGCACGTTCACGCCGACCTCGATCACCGTTGTGGCGACCAGAACTTTGGTTTCGCCAGTGACAAATCTGGCCATGGCCGCGTCCTTTTCGGCCGGTGGCATCTGTCCGTGGACCAGCCCGACAACACCTTCGCCAAAGATTGCGCGCAGCCGCTTGAACCGTTCTTCCGCGGCCGTCATGTCGCTGACTTCGCTTTCTTCAACCAGCGGACAAACCCAATAGGCCTGCCGCCCCTCTGCCACAGCCTGCTGAAGCCGCGCGACGACATCCTCGATCCGTTCGGTGGATACCAGCGCAGTTTGGACCGGAGTGCGCCCGGGCGGCTTTTCGTCCAGCACGCTGACATCCATATCACCATATTGCGTCAGGCTCAGTGAGCGCGGGATCGGGGTCGCGGTCATCACCAACACGTCAACCGCATCGCCCTTGGTGCCAAGCTCCATGCGCTGTGCTACGCCAAAGCGGTGTTGTTCATCTATCACCGCAAGGCGAAGGTCCTGAAAAATCACATCCTTTTGGAAAACCGCATGGGTGCCGACAAGGATCTGAACCTCGCCATTGGCAAGTGCTGCAAGTTTCGCCGCGCGCTCTGCCCCCTTGTCGCGCCCGGTCAATATGTCGAGCACAATGCCCGCACTTTCGGCCAAGGGGCGCAGCCCATCCAGGTGCTGCCGCGCAAGGATTTCGGTTGGCGCCATCATGACGCCCTGCCCGCCTGCCTCTGCCGCAACCAAAAGCGCCATCAGCGCAACAAGCGTCTTGCCCGATCCCACATCCCCCTGCAAAAGCCGGTTCATCCGCTGCGGACTTGCAAGGTCGGCCGCGATTTCGGCGATCGCGCGGGTCTGCGCCTGGGTCGGAACATAGGGCAATTCCGCCAGAACCCGCGATTGCAACCGCCCGTCACCAATGGTCTCGCGCCCCTTCGCCCGTCGGGCAGAGGCCCGCGCCAAGGCAAGGGTCAATTGATGGGCAAACAGTTCGTCATAGGCCAGCCGTTGCCGCGTCACCGCCTCTGGCGTTACATCGCCCAACCCTTCCGGCCCATGGGCCTGCAAAAGCGCTGTCGGCCAGTCAGGCCATTTTTCCTGCGCCAAAAGCCCCGGATCGATCCATTCCTGCACCTCTGGCACCCTGGCAAGCGCGGCGCGCGTTGCTTTCCACATCAGCTTTTGCGTGACACCTGCGGTCAGCGGATAGACCGGTTCAAAAGAGGGAATCTCGTCAGCCATTTCCGGCGTCACCATATGATCGGGGTGCACGATTTGCGCGACCCCGTCGAAAATCTCCAACTTGCCCGAGATCACACGCCGTTGCCCCATGGGCAGCTGCCGTTGCAGGTAATCGCCGCGGGCATGAAAAAACACCAGCTGGAACGTCGTGTCCTGATCAGCAACATTGATGCGATAGGGCCGTCCCCGTTGTTTTGGCGGCAAATGATCATGGATCACCACCTCAACGGTGACGATGCGTGGGGCCACGACGTCCTTGATGCTGGCCCGTTTCTGGCGGTCAATCACAGCATGCGGCAGGGTGAAAATCAGATCACGCGGCTTGGTGATGCCCAACGCGTCCAGGTTCTGCGCGGTTTTTGGCCCGATCCCATCCAGTTTGGTCAGGTCCGAAAACAGCGGAAACAAGAGCTCGGGGCCGCCGCTCATGCGTCGCCGATCAGTGCAAGCCAGCCGTCTTCGTCAAGCATTTCGATCCCAAGGTCCGCTGCCTTCTTGGCCTTTGAACCGGCACCTGGGCCCGCAACCAGCAGATCGGTCTTCGCACTGACCGAGCCTGAGACCTTTGCGCCCAGACTTTCAGCACGGGCCTTCGCTTCGGCCCGGGTCATCTTTTCCAGACTGCCGGTAAAGACGACGGTCTTGCCCGCCACCGGGCTGCCGGATGTGTCCGGTGCGGTTACGTCCTGCACATCCAACTGCGCAATCAGCGCGTCAATGCTCGCGCGTTCGGCTGGCTGTTGCATTGTGGTGATCAGGCTCGCAGCAAGAACGGCACCGACCCCATCAATGCCAATCAGATCATCCCAGGCCGCACCAGAGCCAACCTTGGCCTGATCCATAGCCGCCGCAAGCTGCTTCCATGATCCGTAGTGGCGCGCAAGAATTGCGGCACCGGTTTCGCCAATATGGCGAATGCCAAGCGAAAAAATCACCCGGTTCAATGGGATCACACGCTTTTCGTCAATCGCGTCAAACAGATTCCGAGCCGAGGTTTCGCCCCAGCCATCGCGATTTTTCAGCTTTGCGATCGCCTTCGCGTCGCGCGCCCGCAAGGTAAATATATCAGCGGGCTGTTTTACCGGCAGCATCTCATCATGATAAAACGCTTCAACCTGTTTGGCGCCAAGACCCTCGATATCAAAGGCGGCGCGGCCAACAAAATGTTTCAATTTTTCAACGGCCTGCGCCGGACAGATCAAGCCGCCCGTGCAACGGCGCACCGCGTCGCCTTCTTCACGGATTGCGGCTGATCCGCATTCGGGGCACGTGACTGGAAAGACAAATGGACGCGCTGTCTCAGGACGCTTGGATAGATCCACATCCTTGATCTTCGGGATGACGTCCCCGGCGCGATAGACCTGCACCCAGTCGCCGACGCGCAAGTCACGCCCGCCCCGGATCAT
Organism: uncultured Paracoccaceae bacterium; assembly: GCA_947502145.1. Lineage (GTDB taxonomy): Bacteria > Pseudomonadota > Alphaproteobacteria > Rhodobacterales > Rhodobacteraceae > CANMYO01. The sequence goes on from CANMYO010000002.1 coordinate 750,522, forward strand.
CTCACCGTCTCCGCCTGTTCCCGCGATGTAATCTTCGTTGTGCAGCGTGGCATTGCTGACGACCACACCGCCAACGGTAACCGGATCAAGCCGCGCCACCGGCGATAGCGCACCGGTGCGGCCGACCTGAATGTCGATACCCTTCAGCCATGTCCAGGCAAGCTCGGCCGGGAATTTATGCGCGATAGCCCATCGCGGGGTCGTTGAGCGGAACCCAAGGCGGCGTTGCAACGCAAGATCGTCAACCTTGTAGACCACACCGTCAATATCATAGCCCAATGTCGCGCGCTGCGCTTCGATCTGACGATAATGCGCCAAAAGGTCTGCCGGCCCCGCGCAGACCTGCGTCAGCGGATTTGTTGCAAACCCAAGTTCTGCCAGGCGCGCGATTGCGCCATATTGGGTCTCCGCGAGTTGCGCGGTCAATTCGCCCCAGGCATAGGCAAAGAACTTGAGCGGGCGTTCCCGCGTGATACTGGCGTCCAGCTGCCGTAGGGATCCCGCCGCCGCGTTGCGGGGGTTGGAAAAAGTCTTGCCACCCGTTTCAGACTGGCGGGTGTTAAGCGCGGCAAAATCCGCGTGGCTCATGTAGACCTCACCACGGACTTCGATGACGCCCGTCACATCCTGCAGGACCTGTGGGATATCCGCAATGACGCGGGCATTCGCTGTGACGTTCTCACCGGTTTCGCCATCGCCGCGTGTTGCGGCCTGCGTCAATACGCCGTCGACATAGCGCAACGACAAGGACAGCCCGTCAATCTTTGGCTCTGCGGTGTAGCTGAGCGGCTGATCTCCGGAAAATCCTAAAAACTTGCGGATAGATTCGTCAAAGTCCTGCACATCCGCATCATCAAAGGCATTGGAAAGCGACAACATCCGCACAGCATGTTTGACCTTGCCGAACCCTTCGGCGGCGGGGGCGCCAACCAATTCGGATGGGCTGTCCTGCCGCTTGAGATCGGGAAACGCCGTTTCGATTGCAGCATTCAGACGCTTCACCCGGTCGTAGTCGGCATCTGTCAGCTTTGGCGCATCGGCGGCGTGGTAATCCACATTTGCCTGCTGCAAGAGCGCGGCCAGCTGGGCAAGCAGGTCACGGGCAGAAGATTCGCTGATCGCACTGACGTCATCCGGCCAGTCGATTCCCGCAATCTGCTGACCTGCGTCCCGATCCGTGGTGTTCTGTGTCACGATATGCCCCCGCCGATTGACCGCAGCGCCACGGCCTGAGGGATGTTTTATGCTGTCACCCGAATTGGGTCCAGTCAGCACAAAAAGAAAGAGGGCCAACGGCCCTCAATTCAATGATCTAGGTTTAGTTGACGGTCAGGCACCCACGGCGATCTGCGCCGTATCCTCGACGGGTTCCGGATCACGCAGCACATAACCACGCCCCCAGACCGTTTCGATGAAATTCTCGCCACCTGTCGCCTCGCTCAGTTTCTTGCGCAACTTGCAGATGAATACATCAATGATCTTGAGCTCTGGCTCGTCCATGCCGCCATAAAGATGGTTGAGGAACATTTCTTTCGTCAGGGTTGTGCCCTTGCGCAGGCTCAGCAGCTCAAGCATCTGGTATTCCTTGCCGGTCAGATGCACCGTCTGTCCGCCCACTTCAACGGTTTTGGCGTCAAGGTTCACCGCGACAGAACCTGTCTTGATAATGGATTGCGCATGTCCCTTGGACCGGCGGATAATTGCGTGAATGCGGGCCACGAGTTCTTCACGATGGAATGGTTTTGTCAGATAATCGTCCGCCCCAAAGCCAAAGCCCTTCAACTTGCTTTCGGTATCATCGGCACCGGAAAGAATCAGGATTGGGGTGTCAATACGGGCCAGACGCAGTTGCCGCAGCACTTCGTGACCGGTCATATCGGGAAGGTTGAGGTCCAGCAGGATCAGGTCATAGTCGTAGAGCTTGGCCAGATCGATCCCTTCTTCTCCCATGTCTGTCGAATAGACATTCAGGTTTGCGTGGCTCAGCATCAATTCAATGCTTTTCGAGGTCGTTGGGTCGTCTTCCACAAGCAATACGCGCATCAGAGTTCTCTCCGCTTGAATTCGTTGAGCCAACCTAGACGCCCAATGGTTAACCACCCGTTACCGGTTCTTCAATTTTATGCCATTTCTACCTATAGTTGTCTATACCGCTGAATTGCGGTGGTTTTCAGCGCATCCCTGCCGTGCGTTCGGATCGCGGTTTCCCATTCGGTGAACTCATCATCTGACAGTGCATAGGTCTCAAGCGCGGCCTCTCGGGTCAGGAGCCCGTGGAATACCGCCTGCACCACCGCTTCTTTGCGCGAAGCGACCCATCGTCGGGTGCGCGGCGAGGGCAAATCAGCCCGGGTCAATATATTGCCATCCGGAAGCGTCACCGACCGCGGCCCGTCCACTTTGCGAAGATACATCTGTCGCGCCTTTCAAAATCATCTTTCGGCCTTGATGACTGAAATCGCTTAATGACTGGTATAAGGGCCGGGTTGGATATAGATCGCATTTTCCTATATTTGATTTGTATCTGCAAACTCTGGTCGCGAAATGCCGCTTGATCCCGCTCTGAATTCACTTGGTTTTGCCAAAAGCCCCGCCGAAACGCGGGTAGTCGTTGCCATGTCTGGCGGCGTTGACAGCTCTGTTGTGGCAGCACAACTTGCCGAAGAAGGCTATGACGTCGTGGGGGTCACGTTGCAGCTGTATGATCACGGTGCGGCCCTTGCAAAAAAGGGCGCATGCTGCGCAGGTCGCGACATCCACGATGCCCGCCGGGTCGCCGAGGAAATGGGCTTTCCCCATTACGTGCTGGATTACGAAAATACATTTCGCGAGGCGGTGATCGACGAATTTGCCGACAGCTATCTGGCCGGTGCCACCCCCGTCCCCTGCATCCGCTGCAATGAGCGGGTCAAGTTCAAGGACCTGCTGGAAACAGCCAAGGATCTGGACGCGGACTGCATGGCCACAGGTCATTACATCCAACGCAAGATGGGTCTGAACGGCGCAGAGCTGCATTCGGCGGCCGATGCGAATCGCGATCAAAGCTATTTCCTGTTCTCGACCACGGCGCAGCAGCTTGATTACTTGCGCTTCCCGCTGGGACATCTGCCGTCAAAGGACGCCACCCGCGCCCTGGCCGCAAAATACGGGCTGAGTGTGGCGGACAAACCGGACAGCCAGGACATCTGCTTTGTGCCCAATGGCAACTACGCTGCGGTCATTGAGAAATTGCGCCCCGGTGCCGCAGAACCAGGCGATATTGTCGACACGGACGGGCGGGTTCTGGCGCAGCACAATGGCGTCATTCACTACACCATCGGGCAACGCCGGGGCCTTGGCATCGGCGGGCTCAGCGATCCCCTCTACGTCGTGAAACTGGACGTCGACAATAAACAGGTGATCGTCGGGCCAAAAACCATGCTGGCAACGCGGCGCGTGCCGCTGCGCGAAATCAACTGGATCGGCGACGGCGACTTCTTCGACGGAGGAGAGCGTGAGATCTCCGTCAAGGTCCGGTCAACCCGCCCCCCCACGGATGCGATACTGCGGCCGATCTCAGCGACCGAGGCGGAAGTGGAATTGCTGGTCGCAGAGGAAGGTGTCTCTCCCGGTCAGGCCTGCGTGTTTTATGACCCTGACAGCCCTCGCGTTCTGGGTGGCGGCTGGATTTGGCGTGGTCGTTGACCCATTGACGCAGGTCAAAGACGATCGGCGCGGTTAACGTCAAAATGCCTCCGAAAGACGGAGGATCGCATGCCAACAGCCAAACCCGCGACACAAGCCACCACAAACGACCGCGGCGCTGCCATCACCGGTTTTGAACAGGGCGAATACCCCTACCAAAACCGCCTTAGCCGAAAGGAATATGAGGCCGAAAAGGCCGCGCTGCAGGTTGAACTTCTGAAAGTGCAGCATTGGGTGCAGGACAGTAATCAGAAGTTCGTCATGCTGTTTGAAGGCCGTGACGCGGCTGGCAAGGGTGGTACGATCAAGCGGTTTACCGAACACCTCAACCCTCGGACGGCCCGCGTGGTGGCGCTGAACAAACCGACGGATGAAGAGCGCGGCCAATGGTTTTTCCAGCGCTACATCAAGCATCTTCCAACCGCGGGTGAAATCGTGCTGTATGACCGGTCTTGGTATAATCGCGCAGGCGTTGAGCGGGTGATGAATTTCTGCAAACCAAATGAGTACCTCGAATTCATGCGCCAGACGCCCGAGTTTGAACGCATGTTGGTGCGCAGCGGCATCCGCCTGTTCAAATACTGGTTCTCGGTCACGCGCGACGAACAACGCCTGCGGTTCAATTCGCGCGAAACCGATCCGCTGAAAATGTGGAAACTCTCACCGATTGATCGCGCCAGCCTGGACAAATGGGACGATTACACAGAAGCCAAAGAGGCGATGTTCTTTTACACCAACACCGCTGATGCCCCCTGGACGGTGATCCGCTCAAACGACAAGAAGCGCGCGCGCCTCAACTGCATGAAACACTTTCTGTCGCAGCTTGATTATCCTGACAAGGATATCGCGGTTGCCCAAGCCCCCGATCCCAAGATCGTCCTGCAGGCCGACAGCGTGATCCAAAAGGCAGATCATATCCTTGCCGCCTCTTTGCACCCTGAGACTCGCAAGTCGTAAAGATCACAAAAGACCAAGAAATTCAGTGCCGGGGCAAATTTCCGCTAGAACAACTTGCCCCCGCACCCTAGGCAGGGCGCATGATTTACGCTTCTGCCTCTGATTGGTTGAATGCCCCGCAAAAGCGTGTCCTGCTGTTTGCGATGTCGGGGCTTGGCAAGACCTACCTGTCCAACATGCTGCGCGCGCAGGGGGATTGGTTCCACTACTCCATCGACTACCGGATTGGCACCCGCTACATGGGCGAGCTGATCGCCGACAATGCCAAGCGCGAAGCGATGAAGGTGCCGTTCCTGCGGGATCTCTTACGGTCGGATTCGATCTATATCGGCTCGAACATCTCGTTTAACGATCTGCGCCCGATGTCGTCCTACCTTGGCAAGCCCGGAGATGAATCAAAGGGGGGGCTGCCCTGGGATGAATACACCCGCCGTCAGGACCTGTTTCAGCGCGCCGAAGTCGCAGCCCTGCGCGACACCAAGCACTTCATCGAACGGTCCACGGCGCTCTATCAATATCCCAACTTCGTTTGCGATACCGGCGGGTCGATCTGTGAATGGGTCGATGCCAATGATCCGAACGATCCGATCCTGACCGACCTGTCGGCCCATACGTTGATGGTCTGGATCGAAGGCACTGAGGCACATACCGCCGAACTGATCCGCCGGTTCGACAAGGAACCAAAGCCAATGTCCTACGACCCGGCCTTCCTGCTGGCGACATGGCAGAATTATCTGACCGAATTTGACGTCGCGCCTGACAAGGTTGACCCTGATGATTTCATCCGCTGGGCCTTTGCCAAGGCACTGGCGCACCGCCAGCCGCGCTATCGGGCGATGGCTGACAATTGGGGTCTGACGATCCCGCAACACGTCGTTCAAGGCGTCAAAGATACGGAGGGCTTTGTTGGCATGATCGCTGACGCCCTTGAGATGCGCAGCTAGGCCGCCTATCTCTTTTCCCTTATCTGACTGGACCGATCCCATGCCGATCAAATTACCCGCCACCCTTCCCGCTTATGACGTGCTGAACCGCGAAGGCGTCATGGTGCTTGACGATGTGACTGCTGGCACACAGGACATTCGCCCGCTGCGCATTGCACTGTTGAACCTGATGCCCAAGAAAATTCAGACCGAAAACCAATTTGCGCGACTGATCGGTGCAACCCCGCTGCAAATCGAATTCAGCCTGATCCGAATGAGCGAACACCAGACCAAGAATACCGCTGCCGAACACATGGCCGAATTCTACCGTCCGTTTCAGGACGTGAAGGACGAAAAATTTGACGGGCTGATCATTACCGGCGCCCCCATTGAACACCTGCCGTTTGAAGAGGTCAGCTATTGGGACGAACTGCGCGAGGTCTTTGACTGGACCCAGACCAATGTGCATTCAACCTTTGGCGTCTGCTGGGGCGGCATGGCGATGATCAATTACTTCCACGGAGTCAGAAAGCACATGCTGGATCACAAGCAGTTTGGCTGCTTCCGGCATCACAACATGGCCCCAGCGTCACCCTATTTGCGTGGTTTTTCAGATGATTGCGTGATCCCTGTCAGCCGCTGGACGGAAATGCGCCAGGACGAGATTGACGCCGCCGGGTTGCAGACGCTGATCACCTCTGACGAGGCCGGGCCCTGTCTGGTTGAAGATCCGCAACGCCGGGCACTCTATATCTTCAATCATTTTGAATATGACAGCGGTACGCTCAAGCAGGAATATGACAGGGACGTGGCCAACGGCACGCCGATCAATGTGCCGATGAACTATTATCCCGACGATGACCCGACGAAAACACCGCAAAACCGGTGGAGAAGTCACGCGCACCTTCTATATGGAAACTGGATAAACGAGATTTACCAGACCACGAAGTATGACCTGAATGCCATCGGTAACTAAAGCACTGACCATCTCTGCCCTCGTCGCCGGTGCCTGCGCTGTCGCGACCGCTACGATGTCACATCGCCAGACAACCGCGGCAGAGGCGGATTTTCCGCCCATTGGTGACTTTGTTACCGTGACAGGGGGAAAGGTGCATTACGTGCAAGACGGCTCCGGCCCCCATGTGGTTCTGCTGCATGGCGCGGGAAGCAATCTGCGCGAGTTCACTTTTCACCTGATGGGGCAATTGACAGATCGCTACACCGTGACTGCATTTGATCGGCCCGGACTGGGCTACACTGATCGTGTGCCCGGGGTGGATCAGGGTGCCTTTGCGACCGAGGGGGATGCGCCAATGGCGCAGGCGGCCATGTTGCGCGAAGCGGCGGCGGCCCTTGGTGTCAGCAATCCGATTGTCGTTGGCCATAGCTTCGGCGGCGCCGTGGGGCTGGCCTGGGCGAACCTTGGGCTGGATCAGCAGGCCCCTGAAAACGCAGCCGCGATGGTGTCCTACGCCGGGGTAGCGATGCCCTGGCCCGGTGATCTGGGGTGGTATTACACACTGAACGGTTCCGCCTTTGGCGGTGCGGTCACCGTGCCGCTGATCGCCGCCTGGGTGCCTGAAAGCCTTGTGGACAAGGCGGTCAGCGATACCTTTGCACCGCAAACACCGCCCGAGGGTTATTCAGACTACCTTGGCGCGCCGCTCACGCTTCGTGTGGATAGTTTCCGCGCCAACACACGGCAGGTGCGCACCCTGCGCCCGCATGTGGTGGAAATGGCCAAACGTTATCCTGAGCTGACCCTGCCGATTGAAATCCTGCATGGGACAGCGGACCAGACCGTGCCGTCACGTGTGCACAGCGAAGAACTCATCAAGTTGGTGCCATCGGCCAGGCTGACGATGCTCGACGGTGTTGGGCATATGCTGCATCAGAACGACCCAGAGGCCGCAGTTGCCGCAATTGACCGCGCGGCAGCCCGCGCCGGATTGCGCTAAACTCTCCAAGCCCCTAGGTATATCAGAGGGATAAAGGATATTGCATGGACAAGCCTTTTGATGGTGGCATCAGCCGCTACTACGAAGAGGACGCGCCACAGGATGTGCGCGATCGGATCAAATCCGCCCAAAAAGGGCAGATCCTGAACCCAACCTATCCCTATGACCGCCGCTGGGACCGCAAGGACTATGAAAAGGCGCTTGCGGCGCTGCAAATCGAATTGGTGAAACTGCAGGCTGCGGCCCGCGAAGACGGACAAAGAATCGTCATTGTCTTTGAAGGCCGCGATGCCGCTGGCAAGGGCGGGACAATCGCGCGATTTCGCGAACACCTGAACCCGCGTCATGCCAACGTCGTGGCCCTGTCCAAACCGACGGACCTGGAACAGACGCAATGGTATTTCCAGCGCTACATCGACCATATGCCGGCTGCGGGCGAAATCGTTTTCTTTGACCGCTCCTGGTACAATCGCGGCGTGGTGGAACATGTTTTTGGGTTTTGCACAGAACAACAGCGCCAAAAGTGGTTTGCCCAGGTCAGCGAATTTGAACGCCTGCTGATCGAGGACGGCATCCAGCTTTTCAAGGTCTGGCTCAACGTGGGCCGCGCCACGCAGCTCAAACGCTTCCTTGATCGCGAGGATGATCCGCTCAAACAGTGGAAACTCAGCTGGATTGACGTTGAAGGCCTGTCCAAGTGGGACGCCTATACAGATGCCATTGATGAAACGCTCAACAAGACCCACAGTGATCACGCGCCCTGGCTGATTGTGCGCTCTGACGACAAACGGCGCGCGCGTGTCAACACGGTGCGGGCTGTGCTGGATCGGCTCAGCTATGCGCGCAAGGATGCAAAGGCCATCGGCGCGGTTGACGCCAAAGTCGCAGGAGGCCCGGACCTCTGGCATGCCTAAACGCGGTTATCATCACGGCAATCTGAAAGAGGCGCTGGTCAACGGCTGTCTGAAACTGATCGAGGCGAAGGGCCCAACCGGGTTTACCCTGTCCGAAGCCGCCCGCGAGGCCGGCGTGACCCCTGCCGCCGTCTACCGCCACTTTGAAGGTCGCGAAGACCTGATCGCAGAGGCTGCGCGCCAAGGTTATGAAATCTTTGGTGATTTGATGGAGCATGCCTATGACAAAGGTCAGCCATCGGCGCTTTCTGCCTTTGAATCCACCGGCCGCGCCTACCTTGCCTTTGCACGTAAGTTTCCCGGCCATTACGTGGCGATGTTTGAATCGGGTATCTCGATCAATCGCAATCCCGAGCTGAATGCAGCCGCGACCCGCGCGCTGGGTGTTCTGGAAAAGGCGGCTGAGGATCTGTCACAACATATCCCTGCGGACAAACGGCCACCGCCCGCGATGTTCTCGGCCCATATCTGGGCCCTGTCCCATGGCGTGGTAGAACTTTTTGCCCGCGGCAGCCCCGGAACGATCAGCCCCTACCCGCCCGAAGACCTGCTTGAAACCGGCATCGGTGTGTATCTGCGCGGCCTCGGTCTGATCTCGCCCGACGCATAGCTGGTTGCAAAGCCGGACCCAGCCTGCCAGTTTTTGCCAAACAACGATTGCAGGCATCCTATGGACGGCACACTTGCGGCGATTTTTATCATCGCATCGCTTACAGATATGACCTTGAACGATTGCCCGACGGGCTGTCTGACCCGCTCAGATGCCCCTGCACGTCTTGTGCTGCAAGGCGCCGCTGTCGAATTTGATTCCGAAATCATCGGGTCGGAACTGTCCGTCGGATATGACTTTGGCAGCAGTTACGGCCCGTTTCAGCCCGCGGTTCTGGCCTCGCTGACCGATTCCGGGCGGATATGGGTGGGTGCTGGCGCACGTTGGGAAAAGGCACTGACGCAGGATGGTGGGTTTTATGTCGATGCCGCGTTGATGCCCGGAGTTGATATTGGCGGCTCTGGCCCTGATCTGGGCGGCAATCTGCAGTTCCGCGCCTCTGTGGGGGTCGGTTATGCCTTTGACAATGGCGCGCGGCTTACGTTGTCCTACGATCACAGATCCAACGGGGACATCCGCGCCCTGAACCCCGGGCTTGAAACAATTTCAGCCCGCTATGCAATCACGCTCGATTAGAACGGCACAAGCGCCCGTTCGTCCCAACCCACTCGCGCATGATCTCCGATTTCGAGAACCGGGCGACCGATCATGTTTTTCATAGCGATTGTAATTGGTTCTGCGACGTCTTTGATGCACATGTGATAATAGGTCATGTCGCCATAATAGACCACCTCATCAACCGTGGCCGGCACCGTATGACGGGGCGCAACCTCTCCCTCAAACAGCACACTCAGCGTTTCTGGCCGGATACCAACGGCTGAAATCTTTGAGGCGGCAATCCCGTCGGGCTGTGGAACCTCACATTGCCCCAGCCCTGCGACCTGCAATGTCACAACCGCCCCGTCAGTCAGAACCTGGGCGTCAAGAAAGTTCATCTTGCCGATAAATTCTGCCACTTGCCGTGAATTCGGACGCCGGTACAGGGTTTCGGGATCAGCCAATTGCCCGATCCTGCCTTCAAACATGACCGCGATGCGATCTGACATCACCAGCGCCTCTTCTTGATCATGGGTGACCAGAATGAAGGTGATCCCAACGGCGCGCTGCAAGCGGATCAGTTCAACCTGCATATGTTCGCGCATCTTCTTGTCCAGCGCTGACAGCGGCTCGTCCAGCAGCAGAACCTTGGGTTTCAGGATCAGTGCGCGCGCAAGGGCAACCCGTTGCCGCTGCCCGCCAGACAGGGCGTGCGCGGCGCGTTTTTCGTAGCCCGCAAGCCCGACCATATCCAATGCCTCTGCCACCGCTGCGGCCCGTTCGGTCCGTGACAACCCCGCTTTGCGCAGACCAAAGGAGACGTTTTCGCCGACGCTCAGATGGGGGAATATCGCGTAGGACTGAAATACCATGTTTGTGGGGCGAAGATTGGCCGCAACACCCGCCATATTCTGCCCTGCCAGCATCACAACGCCGTCCGACACATCCTCAAACCCGGCGATCACGCGCAACAGCGTGGTTTTGCCGCACCCTGACGGCCCCAGCAGGGAAAAGAACTCACCCGCGTTGATGATCAGATTGATGTCGCGCAGCGCGTGGTAGTCACCATAGTATTTCTGCACGTTTGTCAGTTGGATCAGCCCGCTCACAAAAAGCCCCCTATGTCGGATTTCCCGGCTCTGCGCACGCCACGGCGACGCAACATTTCTGCAATGCTGAGCAGCACAATCGACAGCGCAACAAGGATCGTGCCAAGTGCCATGACGATGGGAAGCTGCGCGGGAAAGCGCAACAGCCCCCAGATATAGACCGGCAAGGTTGGCTGCGTTCCACTCAGGAAAAACGCGATGATGAATTCGTCCAGGCTGATGGTGAAGCCAATCAGCATGGAGGCGATGATCCCCGGCATAACAAGCGGCAAGGTGACAAGCCGAAACGCCGACCATCGGCTTTCGCCCAGGTCCATCGCCGCCTCTTCCATGGATGGATCAAGGCTCTGAAAAGCCCCGTTAAGGATGGCGATGGAAAACGGCGTGCTGATCAAGACATGTGCCGCCACAATGGTCCAGATCGACAAGTCCACGTCCAACACCTGCCGTAGCACCACCAAAAGCGATACCGCCACGATAATCTCGGGCAAGACCAGCGGCAGCATCACAAACCCGATGACCCCGCCCTTGCCGGGAAAATGCGCCATGGTACCGGCCCGGGCAGCACAGAGCCCCAGCACCGTCGACAAGACTGCAGTTGAAAACGCAATGATCGCCGAATTTTTCAACGCAACCTGCATCGATCTATTGTCAGCCAGCGCAGTGAACCATTCGGTGGTGAAACCGGCCAGCGGAAAGGCAATGATCGTTGCATCGTTGAAGGCGAACAACGGCAGCAGAACGATCGGTGCATAGAGGAACACCAGATACATCACGGCATAAATGCGCAGGGTCATTGGCGTCTCCGCAACCAGCGCCGGTTCAGCAGTACAAACACCACGGAAATCGCTGTGACACTCAGCATCGCGACAATGGCAAGGGCGGCCCCAAGCGGCGCATTGTTCAGCTCGCGAAACTGGATCTGTATGATATTGGAGATCAGCTTGCCCCCGGCACCACCCATCAGCTCCGGCGTCACATAGTCACCAATTGTCGGAATAAAGACGATCAGGACCGCGCCGACAACACCGGGCATCGAAAGGGGCAGCGTGACCCGGAAAAATGTGCGCAGCTTGCCTTCGCCAAGGTCCTGACTGGCCTCAAGCAACGACCGGTCGATCTTTTCCAGTGCCACAAAGATCGGCAGGATCGCAAAGGGCGCAAAGGCATGCGCCAATGTGATGATGACGGCATTCACGTTATAAAGGATGAAGGTCAGCGGCTCGTCGATCAGGCCGGCAGAGATCAGGCCAGAATTGATGACACCATTATAGCCCAGAATGACCTTCCACAGGAAAACCCGCACCAGATAGCTGGTCCAGAATGGAACCGTGATCAGAAACAGCCAAAGCGATTTGCGCCCGGGATCCACCTTAAATGACACATAATAAGCGATCGGATAGGCAAGGATGACGGTTACTGCGGTCACGCAGGCAGAGACCATGATCGAGCGCTGCAGCAATGCGCCATAGATCGGTTTATCGCGGATTTCCCGATAGTTATCCAATGTCCAGGTCGTATCTACGGTCACAAAATCCTGCGTCCAGAAACTGAACAACACGATCGCCATCAAGGGTGCGGCAAGCAGGATCAGCGCGTAGCCCGCGGGCGGAAACAAAAGCAGCATACTGCGCCGTTGCGCGCGTGTTGGGGTGCGCATGACATCTCCGCCTGATGCCCGGTGACTGGGCCATGAACCTCTCGATTGTTTGTCGGGCGGAACACCGGGCTTGTCAATTTGCCTTATTGACGTCGGAGGGGCCGGATCACACCGCGCGTTGGACCGACTCCAGCGTCAGCGTCCATTGATTTGCTGCTGCCCTGCTTGGTTCGACCTTGGTCACCTTGCCGGAAATGCCAAATTTGCGACCCGCCGTATCCGTCATCGACAGCATGATAATCTTGACTTGCGATGGCACGAGGCTCTGCGCAGTCGCCCTGTCAACGCCGTCCAGCTGCAATGTGACGGGCTGCCCGGGGTTTTGCTGGACCACATGTGTCAACTCATGGGCCAGCAGCGCTTTCCCCTGTCGCTGGCCAATGCCGCGATCAACGGTGATTGATCCACAGGTTCCAATCTCCTTGCGGTCCACGGTCAGCGAAACGCTGCCGCCGTTCGATTTCAGGTCCATGACATCCCTCCGCATTGCATCGCAAATTACCACAACTCGGGTGATTCTGCAGTATCGGCCCGCCCGGTCGGTCAGGAGGTTCTGTTTAACCAATCTTCGCAAAGGTCATAAAACTGTTCGTCAGCGGCGAACCATCTGGCAAGATTTGCGCGGGCCTTTTCGGACAACTCAGGGATTTCGCCATAATCCCTGACCCGCGTTTGCACCGGATCAGTCGATATCTGAACCGCGACATCAAGATTAAGTTTGTCACATAACACGCTGATATCATTTGAAAGATGCTCCTGCCGCAGGATATGGACAGGGGGGCGCAGGTCCAACATATGTCCAGACAGGGCAAACCAATCGACCTGATGCTGCGCGGTGTGGCGGATCGTCACCATCGCCGCCAGGGCCGCCGCGCCATCTGCGCCGGGTGCATATAGCGCCTCAGCCAGATCATTGGCATGTTCAAACCGCTGAAACACCAGCCTTTCATCCGCGCTCCACGGGATTTCCCGCAGCGGGCGACCCTCTGCCTTGCGGTGATAGAAACCCGATTTGAAACGGCTGGCCGGGCGACGGATCGAAAAGAAGAATTCTGCCGTTGCGGGAAGGTGGCGCAACATGACCTCGTGACTATGTGGCACGATGCGGACCCTGGATTTCCCCGCGTCCAATTGCTGCGCGATGTTGCGCACCTGTGTCCCGGCATTCTTTCCAATATGCAGGAAGTGGACCACCCGGCCGCCCTTGGCCGGCCTGGGATTTCGGACCCGCAACGGGTGAATACCCAGTGACTGGGACGCATTCATCGCCAGCTTTCGCAGTTGTGCCCTCACAAATCGGCCCCCTTCAACGTCCCTGCCCCACCCTAGCCCGGCCCAACCGGTGTGACAAAAGAAGAAGGGCCCGGCGAACCGGACCCCCCAATACGTGTTGTCGCAAACGTCTTAACGCTTGGAGAACTGGAAGCTCTTACGGGCCTTGGCCTTACCGTACTTTTTACGTTCAACCACACGGCTGTCACGTGTCAGGAAGCCAGCGGCTTTCAATGCGGCGCGCAGGGTCGGATCATAAAGCTGCAGCGCTTTTGAAATGCCATGCTTGACCGCGCCAGCCTGACCGGACAGGCCACCACCGGCAACCGTTGCCATCACGTCGAACTGGTCAACAACACCGGCAACCTGAAATGGCTGACGCAGGATCATTTGCAGCACGGGACGTGCAAAATAGACCGGCATGTCCTTGCCGTTCACGGTGACCTTGCCAGAGCCTGGCTTGATCCAGACGCGGGCAACCGCATCCTTCCGCTTACCAGTCGCATAGGACCGGCCCAGCTCGTCGCGGACGGGCTCACGGGTGATTTCAGGCTCGGCAACAGCAGCGGGCGCATCCGCAACGGCGACGCCTTCGGCGACTTGGCCCAGCTCTTCGAGGGAATTGACTTGATCGGCCATTATGCAGTCCTCGTATTCTTCTTGTTCATGGACTTCACGTCCAGAACTTCCGGCTTCTGGGCGTCCATGCCATGCTCTGTGCCTGCGAAAACCCGCAGGTGAGTCATTTGCTGACGGCTCAGTTTGCCACCGGGCAGCATGCGCTGAACGGCTTTCATGACGACACGCTCGGGATGCGCGCCTTCCAGGATTTCGCCCTTGGTCTTGGACTTGATCCCGCCGGGGTGGCCGGTGTGCCAGTAGTAGTTTTCGTCACGCTTCTTGCCAGTCATCTGGATTTTTTCAGCGTTGATTACGATCACGTTGTCGCCCATGTCCATGTGCGGGGTGAACGATGGCTTGTGCTTGCCGCGCAAGCGCATGGCGATGATCGAGGCAAGACGGCCCAGAACAACGCCTTCGGCGTCAATCAGGATCCATTTCTTGTCGATATCCGCCGGGGTAGCGGTAAAGGTTTTCATATCTCACCTAGAAAGGTAGGGGGGCCCTTGCGGGCCCGTCATTCGGATGGGTGGCTTATAAAGGGCGGCCCGTAACAGTCAAGCATAGTCACGGCGAAATTATTGTTTGATTCCAATGCTATACAAAATAGGTATTATTTTACCCCATCTAACCGTCGATTGTGCTCTCCGGATTGGCCAAAAGCATGTTCATATCCTCAAGCGCGCGCAGAAACCGGGCTTCATCGCTGCAAGTATTTACGCCAAGACGTACCGCATTGGGGGCTCGATCCCCCGAAAGCACGAACTCATCAACGCCGCGGATGGTAATCCCGCGCCTTTCACAAGCCATGACAAAGCTTGAGGCCCGCCAGCCGTTTGGCATGTTCAGCAGCACGAACGGCGCGTCTTCCCGCCATTTCAGATCCCAGCCACCCAGCCGATTTACGGTGGCCCGCACCCTTGCAGCCGTGTGGACCTGAACCTTGTCGCGAATCGCCCGCGCATCGCCCGAGGTCAACAAATCGGTGCAGACATCCAGGATCGGCTGTGCGACGCCGTAAAACGAGCTCTGTGCAATCTGCCGCAATGCCCGGCCGCGATCCTCCGGCGCAACAATAAAGCCAAAGCGCAGCGCGCCACTGACCGATTTGGTCAAGGACGAAACGTAGTAGCTCTGTTTGGGCAGGATCGCCCGATATCCGGGCACCTCCGTTTGGGAGGTACAGTGACAATCATCCTCGATAATCGTCAGGCCGTATCGTTCCGCCAGCGCCGCGATCTCCTTCTTGCGTCGCAGACTTGTCTTGACCGTTGTTGGGCTGTGAACCTCTGCCGCGGTCAACAGAACCTGACCGCCGTGTTTGCGATAGGCTTCTGCCAGCCCTTCGGGCGTGATGCCCTCGTCATCCATTGGCAGGCCAACCACTTCGGCCCGCAACATGCGCGCCGCGTGGCGCACGCCGGGATAGGCAAGCTCTTCGGTCAGGATCACCGGATGTGCTCCGTGCAAGATGGCCTGCAGCGCAATGATGCAGCAGTTCTGCGCGCCATTGCCCAGAACCACGTCATCCGCGTCAAAGCCCCCCAGCCGCGCGGCCCCGATCCAGTCAACAACGGCGGCGCGGGCCGCAAAATCGGTTTCCGCGGTCGGATAATTGATGTGCCTGCGTCGGTGGGACTGCCCCAGGCGGATAAAGGCGGCATCAATCAACCGCCCCTGCCCGACATCGGGCACCCGGCTGCTGCGGAAATCGGCGGTGCGTTCATCGACGGTCTGGATCAGTGGTTGCTCAACGGGCCGGTCCTTGGTCAGGGTTCCCGCGACATAGGTGCCACGCCCGACCTCGGCGACCAACCGCCCTTCATTGGTCAAAACACCATAGGCGCGGGCAACTGTCCCCGGCGTTACCCCAACCTGATAGGCCAGATCACGCACTGTCGGCAGACGTGTTCCCGCGCGCAGGACGCCATTTGCAATTCCGTCCCGGATTGCCTGCGCCAGGGCCTTGTATTTGGATCGACCTGCGCCCGACAAATCGGGACGCCATTTTGTATCAGGTACAATCATTTCCTAGACCAGTACATTCCCACATTGTATCAATAATAGGTAACATGTCGTTGCATTGTGTCAATACAATTTAGAGGAGTTGTCCCATGTCACATTCGCTCCACGTCGCGCATCTTGCGCAGTTGAACAGTCAGAATCGCCTGCCGTCACTGGCGCGCATTCTAGTCTCGCTGGCCGTCGTGGTGACCAAATGGGACATGCGCCAAAAGTCACGTCGCACCTTGCTGGCCCTGGATCCGCACGAACTTGACGATATTGGCGTTTCGCCAAGCGCCGCCTTGCGCGAAAGCGAGAAACCGTTCTGGAAGGATTGACCGATCATCCCTCTTCCTGACTGGGCCGGACATGTTCCGGCCCCCTTTTTTATCAACGCGGTGGGATTGAATAGGTCAACGTGGCACGCGCCACCGGTGCCGCCTGCCCCTCGCTGAAGATCAGCACATCGCCCACTGCGAGGGATCGCCCCAGTTTGAGCAATCGCGCCTCCGCCAGCAGATCCGCGCCCGCTGCCGGCTTGCGCATGAAATCAATGCTGCAGTTGGTGGTGACGGCCAGGGCCACCGGACCGATCCGCGACAGGATCGCCAGATATACTGCCACATCCGCAAGACCAAACATGCTGGGGCCGGAAATTGTACCACCGGGACGCAAATGCTGCTCACCTACGTGCAGCCGCATCACCACGCCCTCCGGCGTCAGGGTCTCTGTCTTGAACGTTTCTGACACCTGCGGAAATTCCCGCGTCATGAAATCATCAAGCGCGGCCACATCCATCGCCGTTTCCATCCTGGCCCCTCTCGTCTAAAGCTTGGGGAAACGGAACATGCGGGGGCGTAAATGACAATCCTCAGCCGGTCCGACGCGGACCATATCGCAACCTTGACACTCAGCGCTCCGGCGCGGCTGAACGCGCTGTCAGATGAGATGATCGCCGCGCTGCAGTCTGCGCTGGATGACATCGCCGCATCACCGGAAATCCGCGTGGTTATTATTGCGGGCGGTGAAAAGGCGTTCTGCGCCGGCCACGACCTGCGCGAAATGCAAGCCAAACGCGACGCGCCCGATGGTGGGCAGGCCGCGATCAAGGATCTGTTTGACCGCTGTACCGCCCTGATGTTGCGCATTCAGTCCCTGCCCCAACCGGTGATTGCGCAGGTGCGCGGCGTCGCGGTTGCAGCAGGTTGCCAATTGGTCGCGACCTGCGACCTTGCCGTGGCCAGCGATGATGCACGATTTGGGGTCAACGGCGTCAATATCGGGTTGTTCTGTTCAACCCCGATGGTTGCCCTGACCCGTAACATCCCGCGCAAGGCGGCCTTTGAAATGCTGACGACGGGCCGGCTTATCAACGCGGAGGAGGCACAGGCGCTGGGGCTTATCAACAAGAGCGTACCGCCAGACTCACTGGCCGATCAGGCCCGTGCGCTGGCCGCAACGATCGCATCAAAACTGCAAAGCGCTGTGCGCACCGGCAAATCAACCTTTTATGCGCAGGCGCCCATGTCCACGCAAGACGCCTATGCGCTCGCTGGCGCTGCCATGGTCAGGAACATGGCCAACCCCGATACGGATGAGGGGATTACCGCATTCCTCGACAAACGCCCGCCGGACTGGCGGGACTAGGCCCCATGCGCCCGCGCGGCAGCGCCGCGCGTCACACATGATGTGCGGCGCAGCCGCTCCTTTGGATCACAGCCCGTAAATTGCAGAGAACTTCGCCTCAAGGTAATCCAGCAGCGGGGCCACCGTTGGCGCCGCACCCGTGGCGCGCGTAATGACCTCTGTGGGTGTGTAAAGCCCGCCATGGCGTTGCACGTTCTCTCGCAGCCATGAGGTTGCGCGCCCGGTCTCGCCCTTTGCCAGATCAGCATCCAGATCACTGACGTCGCGGCGCAGGGCTGCATGCAGGCAACCGGCATAGACATTGCCCAAGGAATAGGTCGGGAAATATCCAAACAGACCCTCTGACCAATGCACATCCTGCAATACACCGTGCGACGGCTTATCCACTGCAAAACCGAAATCTGCAGCAAAGCGATCGTTCCAGGCCGCCTCCAGATCACCGACCGCAAGATCACCGGACACCAGCGCCCGCTCCAGATCAAAACGCAGCAGAACATGCAGGTTGTATTGCACCTCGTCCGCCTCGGTGCGGATATAACCATCGCTGAGCCGATTGACACAGGCATAAAATGCCTCCGCATCCGCCAGCCCCAGGTCCCCAAACGTCGCCGTCATCTGATCGTAAAGCCAGCCGGTAAACGCCCGCCCCCGGCCAAGCTGGTTCTCGTAAATCCGGCTTTGGCTCTCATGCACCCCCATCGACACGCCTGCCCCCAGCGGTGTCAAAAGGTACTTGCGATCAATCCCCTGCTCATAGGCGGCATGACCAACTTCGTGAATTGTCGAATAGAAACAGTTGAAGGGATCTGTTGGCGTGGTGCGGGTGGTGATCCGCACATCCAGACCCGACCCGCTGGAGAACGGGTGAATCGCCTTGTCGATGCGCCCATGTGCAAAGTCATAGCCAAAAGCCTGCGCCAGCGTGGTTGACAGGGCCAACTGCCCTGCTTCGTCAAAGGTGCCCTGCAACCCCTGCGGTGCTGGCTTTTCCAGAATGGCTGCGCGCAGGGCCACGAGGCGCGGCCGCAAGGAATCAAACATTGCCGCGATATCGGCTCCCGTTGCGCCGGGCTCATAATCATCGAGCAGTGCATCATAGGGATCCGCATCACCGGCGATTGCAGCCGCCTCTGCCCGACGCAGATCCAGCACCTCCGACAAGATCGGCAGGAATGCAGCGACATCTTCGTCGGCGCGCGCCTGTGCCCAAATCCGATGGGCGCGTGACGTGGTCTTGGCCAATGCAGCGGTCAAGGCGGCTGGCACCTTGGTGGCGCGATCGAAATCCCGCTTGATATGGCGCAGGTTGGCCAAGGCGACCTCATCATCGGCCTGCGCGGTCGCAAGCCAGTCTCCCACGCGGGGGTCAACGCGCCGATCATGCAGCATCGCAGCCATGGCACCGTGTTCCTCGGCCCGTTGTTCGACCGCACCGTCGGGCATCATGGTTTCCTGGTCCCACCCCAACCGGCCGGCAACCTGGCCCATTGCGACGGTATCCCGCGTAAAAGTCATCAAATCGTCGTATGCGGACATATCAGGTATTCCTTACAGATTGAGGATGGGGGAACCGCGCGAGGAACCGCGCGCGCAGCACAAGGACCCACAGGATCACCGCCCCGGCCTGATGCACAATCGCAATGTGCCAGGGTGCCGAATAGATCACCGCCACGATTCCCAGCAACATTTGCATCAGCATCATCGCCAGCACCATGTTAAAGGCAAAGCGGGTGCGCAGGTTCGCCACTGCGCGCGCGCGCCACCAGACGAACAGCCCCAAAAGCAACAGCGCATAGCCGGTCATCCGGTGCATGAACTGCACAAGGCCCGCATCCTCGAAAAAGTTACGCCAGACCGGTGACAATCCCAGCGGATCAGGAGGCAGGAAACCGCCGGCCATCAACGGCCAGTCCGGATAGGCACGTCCCGCATCAATACCGGCCACTAGCGCGCCAAGGACAATCTGCAAAAAGGTCAGCACCATCAGCACACTGGCCAATGTCCACATCGCGGCATCACCAGACCGGCGCGCCTGCAGCAGATCGGCAGATCGGCGCGACAGACGCAGAATATACCAGGCGATGAAACCAAAGATGACAAAGGCAAGCCCCAGGTGAATCGCCAGTCGGTAGGACGCCACATCCAACATGCCGGGGCGCAGGCCAGAGGCCACCATCCACCAGCCGATGGCCCCCTGCAGGCCACCCAGAGCCCCCAGAAACAACAGCCGCCCGGTCCAGCCTGTGGGGATTTTCCTGCGCGCCCAGAAATAGACAAAGCCCAATGCCCAGACCAGACCGATCACCCGTCCCAGCTGACGATGGCCCCATTCCCACCAGTAGATCGACTTGAACTCGGCTAGGGTCATGCCCTTGTTTTGCAACTCATATTCGGGGATGGCCCGGTATTTGTCGAAGGCCTCACCCCAGGCCGCGCCATTCAGCGGCGGCATCGCCCCGGTCACCGGCGCCCATTCGGTGATGGACAGGCCGGAATCCGTCAGTCGCGTCAGCCCACCGACCGCAATCATGACGGCCACCAGCGCAAACAGGATCATCAGCCAAAGCCGTATTGCCCCCCTTGCGCCATCACCACCCCGATCAATGCCACCGGGTTGCGCGACCTGCTTTTCAGCGGTGCCGACTTCTTCGAAAATGCTGCGGGGTTTGGTTGCCATCAACGGGTCTCCTGTCGTCTTGCCGCAACCTATGTCTGCACGCGCACCGGGGCAAGCACAGCCTACGACAGGTTCACGCTTGACGCGCGACAGGGCGCCGCATAGGTGATCCCTGTGATGCGGGTATGGTGAAAAGGTATCACGAAAGCTTCCCAAGCTTCAGTTACGGGTTCGATTCCCGTTACCCGCTCCACCCATTTTCCCAAAACAGGACACCAAGATGACCGATATCACCCGTATCGACAGCGGCGCACGCATGTCGCAATGCGTTATTCACAATGGGATCGCCTATCTGGCCGGTCAGGTCGCCGCCGAAGGCGCCTCGGTCACTGATCAGACCAATGGGATTCTGGCCAAGATCGCGGCATTGCTGGACAAGGCCGGCACCGACAAAACCCGACTGCTGACAGCGCAAATCTGGGTGGCGGATATGGCCGATTTCGCTGAGATGAATGCCGCATGGGATGCCTGGGTGGCCCCGGGTCACGCGCCCGCCCGCTGGACCGGTGAAGCGAAACTCGCCAAGCCCGGTTTCCTGGTCGAGATCATCGTGACCGCGGCCGTTTAGACCCTGCGTCTAGAAAAGGAAAAGCCCGGCCAGCCCTGTCACCGCGATGGGGATGGCCAAGGGGATGATGCGCTTGGCAAGGACGGTCCAACTGCTGTCCTCGCCGCCCCACATGCTGCGGGCCAGACCCGACAGGAACCCGGTGGCAAAAATCCCGGCCAGCAGGATCAACCCCAATGTGCCAATCCAGTCCAGCGGCATGAACAGGGCCGTGACACCGGCCAGTTTGACCGCACCCGCGCCAAAGGCGCCCGCTGCAAACAGGGCAAAACCGCCGACAAAGACGCAGACGGCAAAAACGATCTGCCAGATTAGATCAACGCTTTGCGGAAACAACACAACTTTGGCGACGAATAGCGCCGCCAGCACCAGCACCAGCCAGTTCGGAATCCGCGACATCTTGGTGTCCATCACCGCAGCCACGACCAGCAACGCGCCCACGGCGTATGAAATCCATTCAATTTGCATCTGCTCTGCCCTTGTTTTTTGGGCAGATTAGCCGGTCATTGCGGCTCAGACACCGTGCTTTTGCAGAAATTCCACCAGTGCGACAGTTGAGCCATCCTTGTCCGCCGCGCTGTCCTGTCCTTCCACAACGGGTTGCAGGGCCGTGGCAAGTTCCTTGCCCAGTTCCACGCCCCATTGGTCATAGGAATTGATGCCCAGCACTGCCCCTTCGACAAATACACGATGTTCATAAAGCGCGATGATCTGGCCCAATACAAATGGCGTCAGCTGCGGATAGCTGATCGTCACCGAAGGGCGATTGCCCGGAAATACCCGGTGCGCGGCTTGCCGTTCCAGCTCTGCTCCGGTGAACTTGTCCGCGACCTTGGCGCGGGCCTCGTCAAGGCTGCGCCCTTTCATCAAGGCTTCTGACTGGGCCAGACAATTGGCCACAAGCAACTGATGCTGATGATGCAGCGCGTCCTCGTGCCCTCGCGCGGCGACAAGGAATTCACATGGCACGACGCGGGTGCCCTGGTGGATCAACTGGTAAAACGCATGCTGCCCATTTGTGCCCGGCTCGCCCCAGACAACCGGCCCCGATGGCACGTCCAGGGACGACCCATCCATCCGCACACCCTTGCCGTTGCTCTCCATTTCAAGTTGTTGAAGATAGGCCGGTAATCGCATGAGAAGATTATCATACGGCAGCACTGCACGGGTCGCATACCCGCAAATCTGGTTGTGCCAAATGCCTACCAGGGCAAGTAGCGCAGGCAGGTTTTCATGCCATTCAGCGGCGCGGAAATGCCGGTCCATCGCCTGGCCCCCGCGCAGGAACGCGCGAAAGCTGTCCCCGCCAACAGCCAACATCAGGGACAGGCCAATCGGCCCCCACAGGGAATAGCGCCCGCCGACCCAATCCTCAAAACCAAAGACCCGCTTGGGCGAGATACCAAAGGCCGTGGTCCTGTCTTCGGCCGTGGATAGCGCCGCAAACTGTGCGGCGGGGTCGCTGACGGCCTCGCTCATCCACGCCTTTGCGGTGCGGGCATTGGTCATGGTTTCGATGGTGGTAAAGGTCTTGGAGGCGACAATCACCAGCGTCGTTTCAGGGTTAAGGCTGCGCAGCACCCCGGCGATATCAGCCGGATCGACGTTTGAAACAAAGTGACACCTTGGCCCGTCATGATAGGGGGCGAGCGCCTTAACCGCCATCGCCGGCCCAAGGTCAGAGCCCCCGATCCCGATATTCACAACATCCGTGTATTTGCCGCCCTGCCCTTCGATCGTGCCGTTGCGAACAGCTTTGGCAAAGGTCTCCATCCGCGTCAGCGTCGCGTGAACCGCAGGCATGACATCCGCGCCATCCACGACAACCGGATCGCCATCCAGATTGCGCAATGCGGTGTGCAGCACCGCGCGTCCTTCGGTTTCGTTGATCGCCGCACCGGCAAACATCGCGTTCCGTTTGGCTGCGACACCCGCCGTTTCAAGCAACTCAAACAGTAGATCGCGTCCGGTGACATCAATATTCGTCTTGGCATAATCAAGCCGCATGTCACCGGCGGTCGCGGCAAAATCAGCCGCCCGCGTGGCATCCAGCATGTCAATGAAACGGCGGTCCTTGACCGTATCATGATGCGCGCGCAGTTTATCCCACATGGTCAACTTTCCGCCCAGTGCACGGTCGATCCGGGCAGGATCGCGGCGACCGGGGCCTCTTCGGGGGTAAGATGGCGGGCCCGTTCAAGCGCCTCGCGCTTTTCAAGCCCCACGATGACTATATGGCGCTGCATCGCATCATTGATGACCTTGGCCGACAGGGTGATCCGCGGCTCGGGCGCGCCCGCTGCGCGCATCGCCACCAAGAGGTCATCGCCATGAAGGGCCGTGTCCAGTTTGTCGGCGCCGGGAAAAATACTGGCAGTGTGCATATCCGTGCCCATGCCCAGCAACATCACCGATACGGGCAGCCTGTCAGCGACCTGCGCCTGCAGTTGGTCCAGCCCGTCTTCTGGCGTGGGCGCATCCGCATAAAGCGGCTGATAATTTGCCATTGCAGCCGGTCCCACCAGCAGCCTTTCGCGCAACAGCCGGGTGTTGGACCGGTCAGAGGTTTCAGGCACCCAGCGTTCATCGGTCAGCATGACGCTGACCCGCTGCCAATCCAGATGCACAGCGGACATGCTGTCAAAAATCGGACCCGGCGTTGTTCCACCGGGCACCGCCAGCGTCGCTGTGTCCTGCGTCAAAAGCACATTCTCCAGCTCGCTGATCAAAGTGTCAGCAAGGTCCATCATCATCATTTCGCTGTCTGGATATTCCTTGAACTCCATCGTGCTATCCTTTGATTTCACGCCACTTTCGACCATCACGATGCATCAGCATCAGCGAATCCTCCGGGCCCGCCGATCCCGCTTCGTAATGTTTGGGAACATCATTGCGCGCCTCCCAGCCCTCGATCAGCGGATCGGTCCATTGCCAGGCCGCCTCGACCTCATCACCGCGCATGAACAGTGTCTGGTTGCCCCGGATCACATCCATGATCAGACGTTCATAAGCATCCGTGGCTTGATCAACATCATCGCCAAGCGCCTCCGCAAATGTCATGTCCAGGGGCACGTCGATCAGGCGCATCCCGCCCGGTCCCGGCTCCTTGATCGTCACTTGCAGGTCCATGCCCTCATTGGGCTGCAGCCGGATTGACAATACATTGCGGTGGCGCGCCGTGTCACCTTCGAAAATCGAATGGCCAAGGTCCTTGAACACGACATCAATCGTCGACACCCGTTCTTTCAGCTTCTTGCCGGTGCGCAGATAAAACGGAACCCCCGCCCACCGCCAGTTGGAAATCTCGCACCGCATCGCGATGAAACTCTCGGTAAAGGACCGTGGGTTTTCAACATCGTCGCGATACCCCGGCGAATCCCCGTCGGGATCGTATTGACCCCGAACGATGTGATGCGGCTCGACGGGCTGTAGCGCGCGGATCACTTTCAGCTTTTCGTCGCGCACCTCATCGGCGCCAAACTGGCTGGGAGGTTCCATCGCCGTCAGGCACAGTAGCTGCATCAGGTGGTTCTGCACCATGTCACGCATCGCGCCAGAACGGTCGTAATACGCGCCACGCCCGCCTACACCAACGGTTTCAGCTACGGTTATCTGGATGTGGTCAATGTAATGGTTGTTCCAAAGCGGCTCAAACAGCACGTTGCCAAAGCGCACGGCCATCAGATTCTGCACCGTTTCTTTGCCAAGATAATGGTCGATGCGATAGATCTGCTTTTCCGAAAAATGTGCCGCCAGTGTGGCGTTCAACGCCTGCGCTGATTCAAGGTCGCGGCCAAAGGGCTTTTCAACCACGATCCGGCTGTTCTCATCGGCTATCTTGTGCTTGTGTAAACGCTCGGCAAGGTCGCCAAACAGCGAAGGACCCACCGAGAAGTAAAAGGCGCGCACGACGTTCTTGCGCATCAGCTTGGCCAGTTCACGCCAGCCGCCGTCGCCCTTCGCATCAATCGCGATATAGTCCAGTTGCGCCAGAAACGCCTTGAGGCTGGTGGCGTCTTTCTTTTCGGGACCGCCAAATTCGGCAATCGCATCCTTGATCATCTTGCGATATCCCGCTGCGTCCAGATCAGAGCGCGCAGCCCCGATAATCCGGCTTTCAGCAGGCATTTGCCCGGCGATGAAGCGGCGGAACAATCCGGGCAGAATTTTGCGGCGGGCCAGATCACCCGTTCCCCCAAAAATCACGAGGTCGAAGTTGTTCACAGGGATAACGCGGCTGACCATAGGATGCTCCGTCGATTTACGTTAGCGCTAACGCCCTCTTAGCAGACCGTCGCTAGATGTCTAGCGTTCACCGGCCCGGATCAGCTGCATTGCGGTTGTCGCTCGTGCTGGCGAGACTATCCCATCGCGGGGCTGCAAATGGCAAGTGTGGCGACCGTTAGGCCCAGTCTCGGCGGGATCAAGCGTCCAGTTCTGCATCCCAGTACAGGAAATCCATCCAGCTTTCATGCATGTAATTTGGTGGAAACTTGCGGCCCATGTTGCGCAGCTCTTCAGCCATCGGTTGGCGGGGCTTGCGGTTCAGCGACAGGCCGGATTGTTTCAGCAACCGCGATCCTTTGCGCAGGTTGCAGGGGCTGCAGGCGGCGACAACATTTTCCCATGACGTAATGCCGCCGCGGGCGCGCGGTACAACATGGTCAAAGGTCAGATCGCCGCGGGCGCCGCAGTACTGGCAGCAGAATTCATCGCGCAGGAATAAATTAAAGCGCGTGAAGGCCACGCGCTTTTGAGGTTTCACATAATCTTTCAGGACCACCACACTCGGGATCCTGATCTCGGTTGAGGGGGATCGCACAACCTCTTGATATTCCGATACAATATCAACACGATCCAGCCAGGCCGCTTTCACTGCCTCTTGCCAGGGCCACAGGCTCAGCGGGTAGTAGGACAAAGGCCGGTAGTCCGCATTCAGGACCAATGCAGGGAAATGTTTGAGTGCTCCGGGCTCTCTGACAAATTCCGATCTAAAGTCGCCGTCCATCCGCAAAAGTTCCCCTGCTCTGTCGCCAGCTGCCGGCCGCAGAGCGGGAGCCCCGCTCCGGCCGCTTAGGTTGACTATATCTAGTGTCCGTCAAAGGGCAATTCATAAATGTGCACTATATGTCGCAGAGTTAACAAACCTCTGTGACAGGACCGTGACGGCGATCATCCAACGCTTTTCATCGGCGCGGCCTCAGCGGCTTCGGCATCTCCAAAGCTGTTAAAGCACCGCAGTTGCGCCCGCCCCGCTGCCTTGGCCTGATACAGCGCGTGATCGGCCTGTCGCAAAAGCGCGTTCACGTCGATCTGGTCACTGATCGCCGTGGCCCCAACAGAGGTTGTGACATGCAATACCTGCGTGCGGTCATGCAGGGCAAAACGCACCCCCTGCGCAACCTGAGCGCCACAATGGGCAACAACATCTTCCGCGTCCTGCTGCAACAGGACGCCAAATTCCTCACCGCCAAGCCTGGCAACGAAGTCATCCTCGTTGACGATATGGCGCAGCTGTTGCGCCATCGCATGCAGGCAGGCATCCCCGACCGCATGGCCATAGGTGTCATTCACACGTTTGAAATGATCGATATCCACCATCAACAGGGTTCCGGCCGATTTTGCCTGCCGCGCCTCCAGCGCGGCCATAAAGGCCCGCCTGTTGGGCAATTGGGTCAGCAAATCCGTGCTTGCCAGATGGATCAGACGCAGTTGCAAGCGGTGGAGATGCCCCACCAGCACCAGCGCAAAGACGCAAAAAGGCAGCCCGACAAAAGTTGCTTCATATAGATTGACGTAGAAAGGGCTCGCCTCCGGCCCATGTTCCAGCGTGTCGCGCAGGTAATTCAACCCACCGATCGGCAGCAGAAACAAAAAGGTCTTCAGCACAACATCCCATGTGTTGCGTGGCGCAACCAGCCTGACGATCCATTCCAATGCCATGCCCTCATGTTTCGGGGCATCATGACCGCAAAGCGTGAAACTTGGGTTAAATCCTAGCCCAGGCCAAGGCGGTCCCGCATGAAGGCCAACGCGATCTGCAATCCGTCAGGGGCGATCCCGTGACCGGTGCCTTTCATCACATGGGCATAGACCTCTTTCCAGCCCGCGCCCTGCAAGGCCTCTGCCGCTTGCGGCAGGCTTTGCGGCGGCACCACATCGTCCTGATCACCATGAATCAGCAGGACCGGCGGGCGACAGACCACCTCGTCTGCCAACAGCTCGGGCTGCATCATGCGGCCCGAAAAGGCGACCAGCCCGGCAACTTCATCCTCGCGCCGGGGCAATACGTGCAATCCCATCATCGTGCCTTGCGAAAAGCCAAGCACCATCACCTGTTCGGGCAACAGGTCCTCGTCCACCATCACCCCGTCCAGAAAGGCGTTCAGATCATCCGAGGCGCGCAACAAACCGGCGTTTGCCTCTTCTTCGGATGACCCGTCAATCCAGGGGATCGGAAACCACTGATAGCCCATCGGCGCACCGGCGCAGGCCTCTGGCGCATCGGGGGCCAGAAACAGCGTGTCCGGCATATGTTCTGCCAACGGATCGGCCAGTCCCAAAAGGTCGGCCCCATTGGCGCCATATCCGTGCAAGAACACCACGGCAGAGCGCATTTCGCCCGATACTGGTTCCTTGCGGCCTGCTTGCAATGCGCGTGTCATCTGATGCCCTCACGTTTCTTGTCCTGCGCGTAGTACGCCCAGAGCAGTCGCGCTGCAACCGACCGCCACGGCGACCATTGCGCAGACATCTGCCGCAGCTGCCTTTCCGTGGGGCGTTCGGGCAGTGCAAGCACCAGTCGGGCACCCTCTTGCAGGGCCAGATCGCCGGGCGCAAATACATCCGCACGGCCCAGCGAGAACATCGCGTAAATCTCGGCCGTCCAGACTCCGACGCCCGTCACCGCTGTCAGGGTCTTGATGACTGCGTCAGTATCCGAATGACGCAATCCATCAAAATCTATCCCGGCATCCGCCAGGGCCAATGCATAGCGCGCCTTTTGGCGGCTCAGCCCCAGCGCACGCAGGTCGTCGGCGGAAACCGCCGCCACAGCCGCCGCAGAGGTCATGCCCGCCGTCTCCAGCCGGGCCCAGATCGCATTGGCGGATGCGACGCTGACCTGCTGGCTGACGATGGCGCTCAGTAACTGTGCAAACCCATCCGGTTTCAGACGCAGCGGCAAAGGGCCCACCTCCTCCAGCGCCGCCGCAAAGCGCGGATCATGTGCCGCAAGCCAGGCTGCCCCTTCGGCGACGCAGGCCTCTGACCGGATGATCCGTTCGCTCATTGGGATCTTGCCCATGCAATTGCATCGGCCACAGTGTCAACAATCTGCGCCTTGGGCGGGGGCGGACGGCGGATCATCAGCACAGGAATCCCTAACTCCCGCGCGGCCGTCAGCTTGGTGCGGCTGGCCGCGCCACCGGCATTCTTGACGACGATCCAATCAACGCCCAACGCCTCGAAAAGCTCTTTTTCCTGCGCCACAGGAAACGGAGGGCGCCCGATCAGGAATTCGCCCCCCTCAAAGGGAAATGGCGCAGTGGGCGGGTCAATCTGACGGCAGATCACACGGCACCCCTCAAGGTTCCTGAACCGGTCCAGCGTTTGCCGCCCGGTGCCAAGAAAGACGGTCTGCCCCGGCGTCACATGACTGGCGGCCTGTTCTTCGCGATCAATCGCCGTCCAATTGTCGCCGGCCTGTGCAAACCAGGGTGGCCGCAGGTGATACAGGTAGGGAATGCCATCCGCGTGGCAAATCTGCGCTGTCCGCGCGGTAATATCAGCGGCAAAGGGATGGGTTGCGTCCAGAACCGCGGTGATCCCCGCCTCGTTGAGATAGGCGCGGAACCCGTCAGCGCCACCAAACCCGCCGTGGCGGGTCGGCACTGGCAGGGGATCGGGATCGCGTGTTGCACCGGCCAGTGAAGCGACAACCTCGACCCCGGTGTCAACCAGCCCCCAGGCGATGCGCTTGGCATCGCCCGATCCTGCCAGCAACAGCAGCGTCATGGGCCCACATGGGCCAGAATGCTGCCCGCCCGATCAATCACCACGATGTCAAACGCCATTCCCCCGTAGCGGCTCCTCAGCTGTGCCAATGCGGCCTCTGCCACGCGCGGTGCAATCTGCGGCGCGATTTGCTGGGCTTCAAGGGCCGTATTGGCCTGCGCCACCTGCGGATTTTCTGCCAACAGCGCAAGTGCTGCAAAATCAACCTGGGACCGGCCCGAGTGCAGATCAACCGCGCCCTGGGCCAGTTTGGTGATCTTGCCGATGCCGCCGCCGATCGTGACGCGGGCGACGGGATGTTTTGCCAGATATTTTAGCATCCCACCGGCAAAGTCGCCCATGTCCAGCATCGCGTGATCCGGCAATCCGTGTAGCGCCTGCACCACCCGTTCGCTTGTCGCACCGGTGCACCCGGCGACATGCGGCGTACCCTCGGCACGTGCCACATCAATGCCGCGGTGGATCGAGGCGATCCACGCCGCGCATGAAAACGGGCGCACCACGCCGGTGGTGCCAAGGATCGACAAGCCCCCGGTGATACCAAGTCGCGGGTTCCAGGTCTTTTGCGCGAGTGCCTCTCCGTCTGGGATCGAAACGGTGATTTCAACAGTGGCCGGCTGCCCGAAGGCGGCGGCCTGTTCGGCCACAACGGCCTGCATCATCTGCCGTGGCACCGGGTTGATCGCCGGTTCGCCCACGCCAATGGGCAAGCCCGCCTTGGTTACGGTGCCTACGCCTGCGCCTGCACGAAAGATGATCCCCGCTGTCGCACGGCGCACCCGCACCACGATCAGCGCGCCATGCGTGACGTCAGGGTCATCGCCGGCATCCTTGGTGATGCCGACCTCGGCCCAATCCGGCCCGGCCTCGGCCAGCGCCAGCGGGAAGACCGGCGTTTCCCCTTTTGGCAGCGTGATCTGCACCTCAGCCGGGAACGCGCCGCCCCACAGACGCGACAACGCCGCCTTGGTGGCGGCGGTCGCACATGCGCCCGTGGTCCAGCCACGGCGCAGGTCTTGGATAGGCTTGCGTGTCATTGGCGCGACTATAACAGCCACCGTGATGCCGCCAAGTCGCTTTGCTGCGTCGCTTGATGGGTTTTCGAACGCGCCGGCTTGGTGCATATCAGGGTCATGGATTCTTCGCTTTCCCTTCCCGGACAGGAATGGCCCCGGCTTGAACCGGGCTGGGTCTGGCTGTGTGGTGCAGGCCCCGGCGATCCCGGCCTGCTGACGCTGCATGCGCTGAACGCGCTGCGTCAGGCCGATGTGGTGATCTACGACGCGCTGGTGCAAGAGGCGATTCTGGACTGGGCCCCGCAGGCCGAACATATCTACGCCGGAAAGCGCGGCGGAAAACCTTCCGCGAAACAACGCGATATTTCGCTGCGGCTGGTTGATCTGGCCAAGGCGGGCAAACGGGTGCTGCGGCTTAAAGGGGGCGATCCCTTTGTCTTTGGGCGCGGCGGCGAAGAGGCGCAGACGCTGGTGCAGCATGACGTGCCGGTGCGGATCATCCCGGGCATCAGCGCCGGGATTGGCGGGCTGGCCTATGCCGGGATCCCGGTGACCCATCGCGACGTGAACCAGTCCGTCACTTTTGTGACCGGCCATGACCAGAGCGGCAACACACCGCAATCCCTGAACTGGAAGGCGATTTCGCAAGGAAGCCAGGTTCTTGTGATCTACATGGGCATGAAACATATCGCGCAGATTGCATCGCAACTGCTGGACGCGGGGCGGGCTAAAGACGAACCCGTCGCCATCGTCACCTCAGCCACGACCGGCGCACAGCAAGTGCTGGAAACCACCCTGTCGATGATGGCCGCCGATATCGCAGCCGCAGGTCTCGCCCCACCTGCCATCATCTGCGTCGGACGCTCTGTCCTGATGCGGCAGGTGCTGGACTGGCAGGGCATGGCCGCTGGTGAGACACCGCGCAACCTTGATCCGCTTGGCCGGGGCCGCCCGGCCGAATCTGCCTAAGATGCCGCGGCGCAGCGGGGCTGTTGCGGTATGAGCCTGATTATTTCCGCGCCCGCGTCCGGCAGTGGCAAAACAACTGTGACACTTGGCATTCTGCGCGCATTGACCCGGCAGGGACATGCGCTGCGCGGCGCGAAGTCCGGGCCTGATTACATCGATACGCGATTTCACAGCGCCGCCACCGGATTGCCCTGTCTCAACCTGGATGCCTGGGCCATGCCGGATGATCTGATCCGGGCCCGCGCCGGGGGCACAACGC
Source organism: uncultured Paracoccaceae bacterium (assembly GCA_947502145.1). Taxonomy (GTDB): domain Bacteria; phylum Pseudomonadota; class Alphaproteobacteria; order Rhodobacterales; family Rhodobacteraceae; genus CANMYO01. The sequence continues at coordinate 781,923 of CANMYO010000002.1, forward strand.
CACTGATCATCGAAGGTGCCATGGGGCTGTTTGACGGCGCACCACCCAAGGGCAAAGGCGCAACGGCTGATCTTGCGCGGCTCTTGCGCCTGCCGGTGATACTTGTGGTTGATGCGGCGCGCATGGCGCAGTCTGTCGCCCCGATCGTGCGGGGCTTTGCCAGCCATGATCAGGCGATACAGATCGCCGGGGTGATCCTGAACAAGGTTGGCTCTGACCGGCACGCGGGGATGCTGCGGGATGCCTTGGCGCCGCTTGAAATCCCGGTGCTGGGGGCGATCCCCCGCGCCGCAGCGCTGCAAATGCCATCGCGTCATCTTGGGCTGGTGCAGGCCGGAGAGCATCCCGATCTGCACGCCTTTCTGGAATGCGCGGCAGATGTGATCGACCGCCATGTCAATCTGGCCCCGATCGCCGCCCTGCTCAGCCCCCTGCCCGCCAGCGCGGTTCCGCGCGTGCCGCCGCCCGCACAGGTCATCAGCATTGCCCAAGATGCGGCATTTGCCTTCGCCTATCCGCATATGTTGCGGGATTGGCAGGCCGCGGGCGCAACCTTGCAAGTCTTTTCACCGCTCGCCGATCAGCCCGCCCCCGCGGCTGACCTGATCTTTCTGCCCGGCGGCTATCCAGAGCTTCATGCAGGTCAGCTTGCCGCCGCCGGGACATGCTTAAGCTCTTTGCGCGACGCGGCGGAGACAACTGACATCTATGGTGAATGCGGTGGCTACATGACGCTGGGCGAAACCCTGACGGATGCCGACGGCCACCGCCACAAGATGGCGGGGCTCCTGCCGCTGCAAACCTCCTTTGCACAGCGCAAGCTGCATCTGGGCTACCGCGACCTGCAGGCAACATCCGGGCCACTGGCCGGGGCCTGGAAAGGACACGAGTTTCACTACGCCACAACGGTCAAGGCAAAAGGGACGCCGCTGTTTGCAGCCCATGATGCGACCGGCACTGCCCTGCCCGACATGGGGTTGATCATGGGTAAGGTCTCGGGCTCTTTCGCCCACATCATTGATCGCGCACCATAGACCATTGAACGTGCCACGCAGCTTGGTTACGGATCCGTCATGGAATACATCAACGACCGCCGCGCGAAACGCAATGTCATCGTCCTGGTGCTGGCGCAGGCCATCCTGGGCGCCCAGATGCCAATGATCTTCGTGATTGGTGGCCTTGCCGGGGGCATGCTGACCACTAATCCCTGTCTTGCGACCCTGCCGATCAGCTTTATCGTCTTTGGATCGATGACCACCGCACCCTGGCTGTCGCCGCTGATGCAAAGACGCGGGCGGCGCTTTGGGTTCTTTCTGGGGGCAATATCCGGCGCAATCGGCGCGCTGGTTGCCGCCTATGGGCTTTATCTTGGATCATTTACAATCCTGCTGATGGGGTCGTTCCTGACCGGGATCTACATGTCCGCGCAGGGGTTTTATCGCTTTGCGGCCACGGATACGGCTTCGGACACGTTCCGCCCCAAGGCGATTTCCTATGTGATGGCGGGCGGTTTGCTGGCTGCGATTGTCGGACCCCAGCTCAACAAGCTGGTGCAAGAGGCCTTCGTGGTGCCCTTCCTGGGCACCTATCTGGCCGTTGCCGCCCTGAACCTTGTCGGCATGATGCTGTTCTTTGCGCTTGATCTGCCCAAGGGCAACCTGAATGAGCCGGCCCCGGTGAACACGGCCCCCGCCCGCAGCCGCGCCGCCCTGCTGCGCGATCCGCAAATCCTGGTCGCGATCATCTGCGGCATGGTGGCCTATTCGCTGATGAATCTGGTGATGACCTCAACCCCGCTGGCCGTTGTCGGCTGTGGCTATACCACCAATAACGCCAATGACATCGTCTCTGCGCATGTCCTCGCGATGTTTGTGCCCAGCTTCTTTACCGGTCACCTGATTGCCCGGTTTGGCGTCGAAAAGATCCTTGCGGCCGGGCTTGTGATCCTGACCGGTGCCGGCCTTGCGGCGATCCTCGGGGTGCAGATGGGTGCGGTGACCACCCCCCCGGCTGATCCTTCGTTCAGCGGATTGATCAATTTCTACCTGGTGCTGATCCTGCTTGGCGTGGGCTGGAACTTTGGTTTCATCGGCGCAACCACGATGCTAGCAGGGGCGCATGCGTCCAGCGAACGCGGCGTGGTGCAGGGTATGAATGACATGATCGTCTTTGGCATGGTGACCGTGGCGTCCCTTGCGTCGGGCGGGCTGATGAATTGCTCGGGCGGCACCCCGGTCGAAGGCTGGACAGCGGTGAACCTCGCCATGCTGCCGTTCCTGATCCTTGCCGGTGGGGCGCTGATCTGGCTTGTCATGCGCCCGCGGACCGCACCTGTGGGCTAGCGCCACCATCCCAGCGTGGACACCGTCAACAACCGCGCCGTATCCGCCAGCGCACTGGGGGCAAGCGTCCCTGCCGCAGCCGCCTTTGGCTGGGCGGCAGCCTTCGCCAGAACGGGCTTCGCCTGCCAGCCTGCGATCAGGGCCGCACCCGCCGCGCCCGAGATGTCGCGCCGCGATTTGACCGCCGCACCGCGCCGCGCCAGTGCCTTCCTCGCCAGCGCTTGCACGCCTGCCGCCGTGCCATCGACAAGTGGCTTGTGGCCGCGCGCCTCCAGTTCCGGCACCGCCCGCAGCAGATTGGCAACGCCGACACCATAGGCAAAATCGCGCACGGGGGATTGCGCCGCCGGGCCCAGCAGACGCGCCGCCGTCCAGATCAGATGGCCCGCGGTCGCATCAACATATTCATCCAGATGGGCTGCGTCTTCGAAGGCGTCCGTGTAGATGTCCCAACGGCGCGCCGCGACAAGCCCGTCAAGACATTGCGCCGCCTCTACGTCAAGCACATCGGCCAGCGCATCAACAACGTCATGCCTGCGCGCGCCGTCACCTGCGGCAATCTCCTGCAGGGCATCGCGCCACCATTGCAGACGCATTTCCGCAATCATCGCCTCTGCCGTGACCCAGGGCGCGCGGCTGACCTCGACGTTGAAGGCATAAAGCGGGAACAGCACCCGGCGTGCCGCAACCGGCGCGGCCATCGTGGCGCGGAACCGGATCGGATCAGCCCGTTCAACCAGCGCCGCGCAGGCCGCCAGACTCATAGCGGTTTCACCACGCAAAGCAGATAGCCGGTCTCGGCCTTCGCGGTCTGCCACTGGCTGATTTCGCGCCGCCCGTCGTCAAGCGACTTGGCCAGCTCGGCATCAGCTTCCGCATCGGGCGCAAGCGCGGCAATACGTGCAGCCATCGGATCATGATACGCCGCCCAGGCGTCATCGCTCAGCGGGCGCGCCGCCAACAGCTTGAACCCGGCCATGGCGATCTGAGTTGCCAGCGCCGGTTTGCTGGGGATGTCACCTTCGCCCTCCCAAAATGCAATGGCCGCATCCGAGGGATCAGGCGTGAAATAACATGGCGCGGAAAAGGCGATCGCCCCGCCCTTTTTCAGACTGCGCCGCCAGCTGCGCAGGGCCGGCCCAACGCCCAGAAAATAGATTGCGCCAGCGCACCAGATCAGATCAAAGGGGCCTTGCAGGCGGGCCATATCGGCCACTTCAAATCGTGCGCGGGCCTCGCCTTTGTGGCGCGTGCATGCCGCGTCAATGAAATGCTCTGTCTTGTCGCACCCGAGGACAAACCCCTCGGGGCAGGCAGCCAGCAGTGCCTTGACATCATCACCCGGCCCACAGGCCACATCACAGATCATCGCATCCGCAGGTGTGCCCGCGATATCCACCGCCCAGGCGACATCTTCGGGCACGCCCGGCCCTTCGCGCGGCAGATCCCGATGCAGGGTGAAAAAGGCCTCCATCAGGACTTGGCCCCATCGCGGATCAGTTTCCAGTTAATCGCATCAATCAGCGCATCAAAGCTGGCGTCAACGATGTTGGCGCTGACCCCAACCGTGGACCAGCGGCGGCCCTTGCCATCCTCACTGTCGATAATGACCCGTGTTACCGCTTCGGTGCCGCCATCCGTGATCCGCACCTTGAAATCGACCAGCCGCATGTCAGCGATGTAATCTTGGTAAGGCCCCAGATCCTTGGCCAGCGCCCGGCTCAACGCGTTCACCGGACCCCGGTCAGATCCATCCGGCCCCATGCTTTCGCTGACGTTGAGGAACTTCTTGCCGTGCACCTTGGTCACAACCACGGCCTCGGACAGCGACACCATCCGCCCGCGCTTGTTGCGTCGCCGTTCGACCGTGACGCGATAGCGTTTGACCTCAAAGAACGCCGGCAGGCTGCCCAATTCCGCCCGCGCCAACAACTCAAACGAGGCCTGCGCCGTGTCGTAGGAATAGCCGCGCGCCTCGCGGTCCTTGATCCGTTCCAGAATGCGCGACAGGGCCGGATCGCCCTTTTCGACCGTAAGCCCGGCCTGCACCAGCCGTTCGCGCAGATTGGATTGTCCGGCCTGATTGGACATCGGCACGATGCGGCTGTTGCCGACCACGGTGGGGTCGATGTGTTCGTAGGTTGTCGGATCCTTGGCAATCGCGCTGGCGTGCAGCCCGGCCTTGTGGGCAAAGGCACTGGCCCCGACGTAGGGGGCCTGTTTGGCGGGCACCCGGTTCAGGATGTCATCCAGCATCCGGCTGGCCTTGCGCAACCCTTTGAGCGCATCAAGGCTTACCCCGGTCTCGAACTGGCTGGCATAGGGTTCCTTCAACAGCAGCGTCGGGATGATCGTTGTCAGGTTGGCATTGCCGCAACGCTCGCCCAGCCCGTTCAGCGTCCCCTGGATCTGACGACAGCCCGCCATCACCGCCGCCAGCGAATTGGCAACGGCGTTTTCGGTGTCATTGTGGGTATGAATCCCCAGATGGGTGCCCGGGATGCCGCTGGCGATCACCTTGGTGACAATCTCGCTGACTTCATGGGGCAGCGTGCCACCATTGGTATCGCACAGCACAATCCATCGCGCCCCCGCGTCAAAGGCGGCGTGGATCGCCTCAAGCGCGTAATCGGGGTTGGCCTTGAACCCGTCAAAGAAATGCTCTGCGTCAAACAGCGCCTCGCGCCCCTCTGCCACCAGATGCGCGAAGGATGCGCGCAGGTTCTCGGTGTTTTCCGCCAGCGTGATCCCAAGCGCGGTTTCCACATGGAACGGGTGGCTTTTGCCAACCAGACAAACCGCAGGCGTTTTTGCATTCAGCACCGCCGCAAGGACGTCATCGTTTGCAGCAGAGCGCCCAGAACGTTTGGTCATGCCAAAGGCGGTCATCGTAGCGCTGGTGCTGACGTCAGCCTCAAAAAACTCTGAATCTGTCGGATTGGCACCGGGCCAGCCGCCTTCGATGTAATCAAGGCCCAGACTGTCCAGCGTGCGCGCGATCTGGACCTTTTCAGAGGTGGCAAACTGCACGCCTTGCGTCTGCTGCCCGTCGCGCAGCGTGGTATCAAACAGGAAAAGCCGTTCCTTGCCCATCACAGGTCTCCCAGTTTTGCGGCGTCAAAATCGGGGCCGGGTTGCCAGGTGGCCTGCCCGCCCAAATCCGTCACCTGTACCCCGGCGGCATTCAGCAGGTCGCGCAACTCATCCGCGCGCGCCCAGTCCTTGCCTGCGCGGGCCGCGGCTCGGGCCGCCAGCAAGGCATCCACCCGCGCTGCCACGTCCGGCGTCACCGCAGTCCCGGCCTCACCGCCGTCAAACTGCGGGATCGCAGCCCAGTCGTTCACCAGCCCCAGCATCTGCAACCCATAGGCAAAGCCTGCCAGTGTTGTTGGCGTCTTGCCCTTGGCCAGGACATGCAAACGCGCCAATGCGCCTGAGGTGTTCAGATCATTGGCCAGGACGCCAAGGAACTCCGCATCCGGCTGCCATTTGCCCTCAGCCTTCAATGCGCGGATCAGATCGGGGCGAAATCCGTGGCCATGCAATATCCCGTACCAGCGCCGCAGCGTCGTTTCCGCCTCGGCACGTTTGGTTTCGGTCCAATCCATGGTCTTGCTGTAATGGGTTGTCAGGAACACCAGGCGGATCACTTCACCCGGAACGCCCTGGTCAAGCAAATCACGCACGGTAAAGAAGTTGCCCAGCGACTTGGACATCTTCTTGCCCTCGACCTGCAGCATGTCGTTATGCAGCCAGACCCGCGCATAATCACCTTCGGGATGGGCGCATTTGGACTGTGCCAGCTCATTCTCGTGGTGCGGGAACTGCAGATCATTGCCGCCACCATGGATGTCAAATGTCTCGCCCAAAATGGCGCGGCTCATCGCGGAGCACTCGATGTGCCAGCCGGGCCGACCATAGCCAAAGGGGCTATCCCACCCCGGCACGCCATCGGGTGACGGCTTCCACAGCACGAAATCCATCGGGTTGCGCTTGTAGGGGGCGACTTCGACCCGCGCGCCGGCAATCATGTCATCCACCGAACGACCTGACAGGCGACCGTAGTCGGGAAAACTTTCGACCGAAAACAACACATGGCCCTCGGCCTCGTAGGCGTGACCATCGGCGACCAGCTTGCCAATCATCGCGACCATGTCCGCGATATGCGCGGTTGCGCGCGGTTCGTGCGTCGGGCGCTGCGCCCCCAACGCATCCATGTCATCATGATACCACTGGATCGTTTCCGCGGTGATATCGCCGATTTCGCGCCCGGTCTCTGCTGCCCGCGCGTTGATCTTGTCTTCAACATCGGTGAAATTGCGCACATAGGTCACGTTGCCCGCGCCGTAGATCTCTTTCATCAGCCGAAACAGCACATCAAACATCAGCACATTGCGGGCATTGCCCAGATGGGCGCGGTCATAGACCGTCGGGCCACACAGATACATGCCGACCTTGCCGGGGATGACCGGTTCAAAGTCCTCTTTGCGACGGGACATCGAATTATGGAAACGGATCTTTGTCATAGCGCCTCACGCACGGGTTTTCCCTGCGGGCTTAGCGAAATCAAGGATCAGGTGAAACGTGAAAAAGCGGCCCGCTGGAATTCAGCAGGAAATAATGCAGCAGATAATGATGCAGGTCTTTTTCATGGGGCCGCAATAGCAGCCCTAACTCCCGCTGTCGAGCATTTCTGTCAGCGTGATGATGGTGTTGAGGTTGCGGGCGGTGAACTCCGTACCGGTAATGACCTTGTCGATTCGCGCCATCAGCTTGGATCGTCCGACCCCCTCGGGTGCATTAAACCACACCGTCTGCCCGACCACCGCCAGCCGTTCGGTTGCCGAAATCCAGCGATCCCGCACCTCGGTGTCAATGACCGGCGGTTGGGTGCAAAAGAAGCCATGCACCGCCTTTCCACTGTCGCGATCAAAGGGACAGCCCTGCAATGTCGTCGACATCGCCGCGCTGGAAAGCACCAGCACCGGCACATCGACATTCATCTGTTCGCGCAAGCCTTGCGCCAGTTGCGCAGATAGCGACTCAGCACGGCCAGCTGCGGCAAACACAAGGTTCCCCGATGCGATGTAGCTCTGCACATCCTGCCAGCCAAACCCGTTGGCCATGGCGCGAAATGCGGCCATCGGCACCTTGTTGTGTCCGCCCACATTCACACCGCGCAGCAGGGCAACCCATCTTGTCATTTCTGCCGTCATGCCGCACGATCCCTCCATGTCACGCAAAATCGTAAATGAAATCTGTAAGGCGTATCCGGGCGCTACGCTAGATCACAACCTTGGCGAAGGGCACGACAGCTGGAAGGTCGGCGGCAAGCTTTTTGCGATCACCGGCAGTCTGGGCGACAGCGTGTCGGTCAAGACAGACAGCATCGAAACCGCGCAGATGCTGATTGACGCAGGCGTCGGCAGCAAGGCCCGTTACCTGCACCGGTCGTGGATCGCGATCCCGCTGGACATTGACCCCGACGAACTGCGCCATCGGATCAATGTCTCTTACGAGCTGATCAAATCCAGCCTGTCCAAAAAGGCTCAGGCCGCCTTGGCATAGGCGATCATCGCCTCCGGCAACCAGGATGAGAATCTTGGCGCAAGCCGCTCGTATCTTGCGATAAAATCTGGATGCGACTGGTACAGTTGCGCCAACCCGGCATAGGCCGCGGGTGGGCAGTCCCGACCCCAAAGCTCTGCGATCAGCGCGCGATGTGAATCCAGCGTCGTATGGTTCGCGGTCACGTCAGGCGGGTGGCCCGCGTTGAAAAGCGCCACCAGCGCCGTTTCCAGCGATTTCAGCCGCGTCATGGCCGCGGCAAGGCCACCCGCCATTTCGGAAATGGCCTGTTTTGACGTGCTGATGCTGGCGGCCATGTCGGGCCCGTAGGTGTCAATCAACCAGGTTTCATGGGCCGTCTGCGTCGCCGCATCAAAGGGGGTGTAAAGTTCGCGATCCTGCATGTTGTGTTTTCCTTTCAGTGAAAGGATCGTCGCATCCAGCGTCTCCAGCAGGCGCTCCACCCGCCTCGCCTCCTCCGCCAGCTTGTCGCGATGGGCGGTGAGACGGGCAATAGGATCGACCTGCGCTGACAGAACCTCGGCAATGTCGGTCAGCGACAGGCCAAAGGCGCGGTAGAACAGGATTTCCTGCAACCGCAACGCCTCTGCCCGGCCATAGCTGCGATAACCGTTCAATGCGACATGCGCAGGCCGCAGCAACCCAATGGCATCATAATGATGCAGCGTGCGCACCGTGACGCCAGACAGGCGGGCCAATTCGCCAACGGAATATTCTGTGATTCGATGATCCATACCCGCCTTTTGCCGTCTCACGCCGCGTCAGGGTCAAGCGTAGCTGACAACTTCGATCTCGACACCGTTATCTTCATGGAAATAGAACCGCCGCCCCGGCTCATAATCCGCGTGATTGATGGTCTTGTAGCCCTTCGCCTCGATCTTGGCCTGTGTTGCGTCCAGATCATCCACAACAACGGCCAGATGATTCAGCGCCCCGCGGGTTTCATAACTGGCATCAGCACTGGGCACGGTCTGTTTGGGATCGGTCCCGGAATAAAGCGCCAGATAACTGCGGTCATTGCCAACATGCACGGTATAGCCCGCACCGTTCATCGCTGCCCCCTCCCAGCGGGTGTGCCAGTCAAACAGGTCTGACAACAGGGCCGCTGTCGCGCGCGGGTCAGCGACGGTGATGTTTGCGTGTTCAAGATATGCCATGGGTCAGGTCCTTTTGATGAATTTGCGGGTGAGACGGGCCAATGGGCCCGGTCTCCGGGTCAGTGTTTCAGTTTGAAAACAGCCACAATCTACGTCGTGCCCCCAGCCCATGCCATCGCGGCGCAGCGCGGCCAAAGCATCAGGATCAGCGCAATAGCGGGTGGTTGGGATGTAAGCCATCATAATTTCCTCTTTGCTAACGTCTTCCGAATCTGTTTCTAATTCCTCAAGTGCACTTTAGATCAAGGGATTTCTCATGGAACAGGGACTCACCATTGGCGACCTCGCCACCCGCACCGGTCTTGCGGTGTCGGCGATCCGGTTTTACGAAACCCACGGTATCGTGCATCCAGTGCGCAACGCTGGCGGTCACCGGCGCTACGCCCGTGCGGACATCCGACGCCTGTCCTTTGTGATGGCCGCGCAGAAATTTGGCTTTCCGTTGGCGGAGATTGCAGCGCATATGGCCCACCTGCCCGCCCACAAGGCCCCGACCAAGGCCGATTGGGGTCGCATTTCAAAGCATTTTCGCCGCGAGATTGACAACCGGATCGCCGCGCTTGAGACGCTGCGCGATCGTCTGGACGGCTGCATCGGTTGTGGTTGCCTCAGCCTCAAGTCCTGCGCGCTTTACAACCCGAACGATACGCTGGCCAAGGATGGTCCGGGCCCCCGCAATCTGCTGACTTGACGCGCCCTGAATGCGGTGGTCCAGATGGCGCATGAAGTTATCGCATCGCATCACCCAGATCACCGGCGGCGGCTCTGACGGCTGGGACGTCTTTTACAAAGCCAAGCAAATGATTGCGGATGGCGTGCCCGTGCTTGAACTCACGCAGGGCGAACACGATATCGGCACCGCACGCCCGATTCTTGATGCGATGCATGATGCGGCTACGGGTGGGAACACTGGCTATTCCCCCGTACAGGGTGCGCTTGATCTGCGCCGGGCGGTCGCAGCCCGTATCCAGTCCCGCACCGGGGTGGCGACAACCGCAGACAATATCCTGATCACCCCCGGCGGACAGGCCGGGCTTTTTGCCGCGCACCATGCGGTGATCGATGACGGCGACACGGCACTGTTTATTGATCCCTATTATGCCACTTACCCCGGCACGCTGCGCGCTGTCGGGGCGGTGCCAAAACCCGTTGTAACCCGGGCAGAGGATAATTTTCAGCCACAGGCGGCAGCACTGAACGCGCTCGCACCGGGGGCGAAATCCCTGCTGATCAATACGCCCAACAATCCAACTGGTGTGATCTATGACGCGCAAACGCTTGGTAATATTGTGCAAACCTGCACGGACCATGACCTCTGGCTGATCTCTGACGAGGTTTACGACACCCAGGTCTGGGACGGCACGCATATCACGCCACGCAGCCTGCCGGGCATGTTGGAGCGAACGATTGTCGTGAATTCAATGTCCAAAAGCCACGCGATGACTGGCAGCCGCATCGGCTGGATCTGCGCCCCGGCAGAGGTTATCCGCCATATTTTCAACCTTGCCAACACCACCACCTATGGCGTTTCGGGCTACATTCAGGACGCCGCTTTGTTTGCACTGGGTCAAGGTGCGGGACCCGAAGAACGGGTCGCTGCACCGTTCCGGCGGCGGCGTGCGATCTCGCTGGACCTTTTGAAGGATCAAAACGTGGTGAAACCCGTGCCCGCGCAGGGCGCGATGTACATGATGCTGGATATCCGCGCCACGGGTATGCAGGGCGAGGAATTCGCATTTGCGCTGCTTGCAGCGCATCATGTCGCGGTCATGCCGGGGGAAAGCTTTGGCACGGCCGCGGCCGGTCACATTCGCATTGCGATGACGGTGGCTGATGATGAATATGCCGCCGCGCTCAGAACTTTGATTGCATTTGCTAATGACCGGGCCGCAGCAAATGCCTGACCTTCTTTGAAATAGACGCCCGAATTCTGGCAGCATCATTGCAGGGAATCGCATAGCCTGACCGCATGTTGTTTACCTTGCCCGATCACGACACGCTCTACGCCGCCCTGCTGGCCCGCGATTCCGCCTATGACGGACGCGCCTTTGTCTGCGTCAGCAGCACAGGCGTGTTCTGCCGCATGACCTGTCCGGCCCGCAAACCGCGCCGTGAAAACTGCACGTTTCATGATCAGATCGCGACCTGTCTCGCGGCGGGGTTCCGGCCCTGCAAGCGCTGCAAACCGCTTGCCCACGCGGGCGAGGATGACCCGGCCGTGCGCAGGCTCCTGACCGCGCTGGAGGCCGACCCGTCGCGGCGCTGGCGTGAATGTGACATCACCGCGCTTGGGCTTGATCCATCAACCGTGCGGCGCAGTTTCAAGCGGCTCTTTGGCGTGACATTCCTTGACATGGCCCGGCAGCAGCGGATCGGCGCAGGCTTTACCGCGCTGGCGCAGGGTGATCGGGTGATTGATGCTCAGACGGATGCCGGCTTTGACAGCCCGCAGGCGTTTCGCGACGCGTTCCACCGTCGCATCGGCTTGCCGCCGGCCGCCCTGCGTCGCAATGGCCGGATTGGCATCGACTGGATCGACAGCCCGCTTGGCCCGCTGATCGTGGCCGCCGACAACACGCATTTGCACCTGTTGGAGTTCATTGACCGCAAGGCCCTGCCCGCAGAGATGCGCAAGCTCGCCCAATTGGCAAGGGGCGACATCGGCTTTGGCCGCAGCGCCACCACCGACCGGGCAGAACGGGCGCTCGGGCATTACTTTGCCAAAGAATCCGCGGCGTTTGATATCCCGCTGGCGCTGCACGGCACGCCGTTCATGCAAAAGGTCTGGCGCGCCCTTCAAACCATCCCGCCGGGCGAAACCCGCAGCTACGCGGCCCTAGCACAAGACATCGGCCAGCCCAACGCCACCCGCGCTGTTGCCCGCGCCAACGGAGCCAATCAAATCGCGATCCTGATCCCCTGTCACCGGGTGATCGGCGCTGACGGCACCCTGACCGGTTACGGCGGCGGCCTCTGGCGCAAGGACAAGCTCATTTCAATCGAAAACGCCTATGCAAGACAAAGGACCCTATCATGACCCAATCATTTCGCGCATTGCACCAGCCCGGCGATCCCTGCCTGATGGTCAACGTCTGGGACGCGGGCACCGCCAAGATGATGGCACAGCTTGGGGCAAAGGCGCTTGCCACATCCTCTGCCGCACATGCCTATACGCTGGGGCGGCCCGATGGGGGCACGATCACGCGGGACGAAGCGCTGACCCATGCGCAGGACATCGTCAGCGCCACGCCGCTGCCGGTGCAGGGTGATTTCGAAAACGGCTTTGGCGACAGCCCGGACACCTGCGCGGAAACGGTGCGCCTTGCCGCAGAAGTCGGACTGGCCGGGATCTGCATCGAAGACACCATCCTGAACGGCGATGGCTCTTATGACGCAGGGCTCGCCGCAGAACGAATCCGCGCTGCCGCTGCGGCGGCACGCGCCCTGCCCATCGACTTTGTGCTGACCGCGCGCGCCGATGGGGTACTTGCAGGAAGCTATGACACCGACGAGGCGATCCGCCGGGTACAGGCGTTTGATGAAGCGGGGGCCGATTGCATCTACGTGCCGCTGCCGCCCAGCATGGATGATCTGGGGCGGATCGTCGCGGCCACCGACAAACCGGTCAATGCGCTTATCGCCGGGCCCTTCGCCAATCACAACCGCACCGCCTTTGCCGCCCTTGGCGTGGCCCGCCTGTCAATCGGGTCATCGCTGGCCCGTGTGGTCCAGCAGGTGATGCTGCAAGCGGGTCAGGCGATGATCGCAGAGGGTGATTTCAGCGCCCTGACCAATGCGGCCAATGGCGCCAAGATCGACGCGCTGCTTGGATGACCGAAAGGGGCCGGAACAGTGGCGTCCGGCCCCCTTCTCCCCTTAAAACGTAAAGCCGACCCGCACAGCGGCGGTTGTCGCCTCGATATCGGTGCCGCCACCGTTAAAGTCATCAAACTGATGGCGCAGGACTTCGGCACCGACGCGGATGTTTTCGCTGACCGCATAGTCAACACCAACACCGCCAAAGTATCCGGTGTCATCAGCCTCTAACCCGCCAGAGGTATAGGCCTGCGCCACACCGGCGGTGACATAGGGCAGGAATGCACCGGCATCGTAACCGGCGCGCACCTTGGCGCGGGCAACACCGTCAATGTTGATGCCTGTTGCGGCGTCGGTGATTTCCGTGGCGTCGTATTCCAGTTCCGCACCCAGTACGAAATTGCCCAGATCGTGCAGATAGCCAATATGCGCACCATAGGTGTAATCCTCGGTGTCATCGGCAAATCCATCGGCATCCACCTGGCCGTAGCCAAGGCTTGCACCAGCGTAAAAGCCGGACCAGTCGGCACCGATATAAACCGGCGCGGGCGCCACGGCCACTGGCGCGGGTTGCGGGGCGACGACAGGCTCTGTCAGGCCACCGGCAAATGCAGCGGTTGTCCCCGATATGACAAGGGCCGTTGTGGTCGCGATAAGGCGGGTGTTCATTTTTCACTCCATTCTTGGATGTTTGCGTATGCCCCCATTACCTGCGTGCGCTCCGGCGCTTTTCCAAGGGCCTCACACAGAGGTGAGCGAAAAAATGCGGTAAATTAAACGTGTAAGATCAGCGTATTGGCGAAAAATGGCGCAGTACGGCCGTGACCGGCGATGTTTCGCAAATCGTGATCGGCAAAATGCGGTTTTCCGCCAATTCGGCGTGATCAGGTCTTGAAATCGCGATGTCGCAAACAGGTGCTGATGTCGCTCCCGGACAAGACCGCCCAGCCACCCCGCCCATGATGGCTCAACAACATCAAAGGGATCTCATGCGCAGCGATCTGGTTCAACTTGCCCGCATTCGCCGCACCATCGGGGCGCGGCGCGGGCGTGCCGCACGGGGCAGACCGGGCGAAAACCTCGACTGAACCTCTCCCTTCCCGTTGTTTTGAAAGTTCCGATATGACTGACACCCGCTCTGGCCGTCCCACGCGTTCCGGTGGCCGTGCCGCACGCACTGCCGCCCGTGCCGCCCCACTGGAAGAGGCGCTCCGCCCGATCCGCGCTGGCATGTCCGGGGGGCGGTATCGCCCGCTCACCGACGCCGATGTCACCGCGATCCACAACGCGGCACTGACCGCGTTGGAGGAGATCGGCCTCGCTGACGCCCCCCCTTCGGGCATTGAATATCTGACCCGTGCCGGGGCAAATCTTGGCGATGATGGCCGCATCCGCATCCCCCGCGCGCTTGTTGAGGATATGCTGGCACTGGCCTGCACTGACCTGACGCTCTGTGGGCGGGATCCGGCCTATGATCTGCAGTTGAACGGCACCCGCGTGCACTATGGCACCGCCGGTGCGGCTGTGCATATGGTCGACGTTGACGGGCGCAACTACCGCGAAAGCACCGTGCAGGATCTGCATGATGCGGCGCGGATCGTGCAGCAGCTCGACAACATCCACTTTTTGCAACGTCCGATGGTGGCCCGTGACATCACCGACAACAAAGAGATGGACCTCAACACGATCTATGCCTCCTGTGCCGGGACGTTGAAACACGTTGGCACCTCGTTTACCGAGCCCAGCTTTGTCCCCGACGCGCTGGAGATGCTGCAGATGATTGCGGGGGATGAGGCGACATGGCGCGCGCGGCCCTTCGTATCCAACTCCAATTGCTTTGTGGTACCGCCGATGAAATTCGCCACCGAAAGCTGTCAGGTGATGGAGGCCTGCATCGCGGGCGGAATGCCGGTGCTGTTGCTCTCGGCCGGTCAGGCCGGGGCCACTGCGCCCGCGCCGATTGCCGGGGCCATCGTGCAGGCCGTGGCCGAATGTCTGGCTGGCGTGGTCTATGTCAACAGTATCGCGCCGGGTCATCCGGCGATCTTCGGGACCTGGCCCTTTGTCTCTGACCTGCGCACCGGGGCAATGTCAGGTGGTTCTGGCGAACAGGCCCTGCTGACGGCAGGATGCGCACAGATGCACCGGTTTTACGGCCTGCCCGGCGGGGCGGCGGCAGGGATTGCCGATTCAAAGCTGCCTGACATGCAGGCGGGCTGGGAACAGATGTGCTCCAATGTGATGGCCGGCCTCGCGGGGCTGAACATGGTTTACGAGGCCGCGGGCATGCATGCCTCCTTGCTGGGGTTCTGCCATGAAAGCCTGATTCTCGGGGATGATCTGCTGGGGCAGGCGATGCGCTGCGTACGCGGGATCGAGGTCAACGACAGCACCATCGGGCTTGAGACGATGCGCGATGTCTGCCTGAATGGTCCGGGGCACTACCTTGGCTCTGACCAGACCCTGGCCCTGATGCAGACCGAATATGTCTACCCCAGCACGGCTGACCGCTCCTCACCCAAGGAATGGGAAGAGAATGGCAAGCCTGATCTGCTGCGCAACGCCATTGCCCGCAAAGAGATGATCCTGGCCGAACGCTCCGCCGCGCGGTTCGATCCGGCGCTGGATCAGGCCCTTCGGGAACGGTTCAACATCCATTTGCCCGCTTAGCCCGTTCGATCAGGGTTTTGGATGGCTCAGGGTGCCGCCGGACACGGCGGCGCGCACTCCGGTTGTGCCGCTGCAGGAGGTGGGCAGACCGCGCGCAACACGCACCGCCAGGTAGGCAAAGGCCTGCGCCTCAAGCATGTCACCATCCAGACCGGCATCCTCAACCGGCCTGACCGGACAGGCAAGCGTTGCGCCAAGCATCTTCATCAGCGTTCGGTTATGTCGCCCGCCGCCCGTGACCCAGATGGTGCTTGGCGGCTCCGGGCAATGCGGCATCCCCTCACCCACGCTCAGCGCGATGGCGGCGGACAGCGTTGCCGCTGCGTCTGCGTCCGACAGGGTATCGCATTCTGCGACCAATCCGGCAAAATCGTCCCGGTCCAGCGATTTGGGCGGCATCCGAAAGAAATAGGGCCGCGCAAGGAACCGCGTCACAATCGCCTCATCCGCCTGCCCTTTGGCCGCGAGCTTGCCTCCGGCGTCATATGGCTGACCCAGACGCCGCTGCATCATGTCGCTCAGCGGTGCGTTCGCAGGGCCGGTGTCAAAGGCCAACAGCGCCCCGTCAGCCTCTGGAGCATCCTTGCGCGGATCAATCCAGGTCAGATTGCCAACCCCGCCCAGATTAAGGAACGCCAGCGGCGCATCTGCCTTCATCCAGCGGGCCAGCGCCCAGTGATAGAACGGCGCAAGCGGCGCGCCCTGCCCGCCCAACTCTATATCAGCGCTGCGAAAATCCCAGACGACCGGCACACCAAGGGCTGCCGCCAGCGTGGCACCATCCCCCAGTTGGTGGCTGCCACGACCGCCCGGTTCATGCGCCAGGGTCTGGCCATGAAACCCGATCAGGTCGGCCCCCTCAATCTCGGCCAGGGTGATTTCATGCGCCTTGGCAATCACGCCCTCAGCCGCGGCAAGGTCTTCTCCCGGCCAACGCCCCAATGCTGCGCGCAGCACTGCCCGCTCGCGGTCCGAATATTCGCGATAAGCGCTTTCGCCAAAGCCCGAAATCGTGACACCATCGGTGACAAGCACCGCCGCATCCACACCGTCCAGCGACGTCCCCGACATGGCCCCAAGGGCACGCACCGGTCCTTTGATCTTCATACTCTTTCCCTTGCCTCACCCGGCGCTTATAGAGTGCCCCGACAGACAGCCAGGAACAAGCCATGACCTATCACCCCAAGTCCGAATTCGTCACTGTGATGATGCAGCGCGGCTTTCTTGCCGATTGCACGGACTATCAGGGCCTGGACGAGGCATTGTCCAAGGGCGTCGTGCCCGCCTACATCGGTTTTGATGCCACCGCATCATCGCTGCATGTCGGGTCGCTGATCCAGATCATGATGCTGCGCTGGTTGCAAAAAACCGGACACAAGCCAATCACCCTGATGGGCGGCGGCACCACCAAGGTGGGCGATCCGTCGTTCCGGGCCGACGAACGCCCGCTGCTCAGCCCGGACCAGATCGACGCCAATATCACAGGCATCCAAAAGGACTTTGCCGCCTATCTGACCTATGACGACAGTCAGACCGGAGCGATGATGATCAACAATGCCGAATGGCTGGACGGGTTGAACTACCTCGACTTCCTGCGCGACATCGGGCGGCACTTCTCGATCAATCGCATGTTGTCGTTCGAAAGCGTGAAATCCCGGCTGGATCGGGAACAATCGTTGTCGTTCCTCGAATTTAACTACATGATTCTGCAGGCCTATGACTTTCTTGAACTGAACCGCCGCTATGGCTGTCTGCTGCAAATGGGCGGCAGCGATCAATGGGGCAATATCGTCAACGGGATCGACCTGACCCGCCGGGTGCTGGATCACGAAATCTTTGGGCTGACCTCGCCGCTGCTGACCACCTCGGATGGCAGGAAGATGGGCAAGTCGCAATCCGGCGCGGTCTGGCTGAATGCCGATCTGTGCAGCCCTTACGAGTTTTGGCAATTCTGGCGGAATACAACGGATGCGGACACCGGGCGGTTCCTCAAACTCTATACAGAACTGCCCGTCGCTGAATGCGACCGACTTGGCGCGCTTGCGGGGTCAGAGATCAACGCCGCAAAAATCATCCTCGCCAATGAGGTTACAACCCTGCTGCACGGTGCCGCGGCCGCCGCCGCAGCCGAGGCCACAGCGCGTGAGGTATTTGAAAAGGGCGGGATTGGCGATGATCTGCCCACGCTGACGCTGTCTGCGGGTGACTTGGGCGATGGCGTGTCGATCGTGCAATTGATCGTCAAGGCGGGTCTTGCCGGGTCCGGCAAAGAGGCAAAGCGCCTGATTGCCGAAAACGGCGCCAAGCTGAATGATGAACCACTGAGCAATGCAGGGTTGATGGTGGATGCGGGCATGCTGGCCACACCGATCAAGCTGTCGGCAGGCAAAAAGCGGCACGCATTGGTGCAACTGGGCTAAGTCAGCAGCGCCAGCAACAACCAGACTGGCAGCGCCAGAACGCAGGCGATTGATGTCAGCGACAGAAGGGTTAAACGTGGCCCCGGTGCATAGATTCCGGCCACGCCTTTTTTGCGGTGTTTCATTTGCGCAGTTAACCACGCTTTAGGTTTCTGATGGCTTAACGGAGGCATGTTGATGTCCCCGTCAATTTCCGCTGTCGATGCGCTGCCGCTCCAGCAAAGCCCGGCCTATGCGCGCACCCTACGCGCCTTGGGGCGCCACACGGATATGGTGCAGCAACAGGGTGTCGGGCGCATGTTGATGACCGGGATGCAAACCCGATTTGGCCTTCTGCGGATGACCGGACGCGGCCCGCTTTGGGACGGTGATGACGCTTCCGCACAGGCGGGTTTTCTGCGCCGTTACCGGCCGATGATCATCAATGATGAGGCCAGCGATCCCGCGGTTTTGCGCCGGGCGGGATATGTGCAGGTGATGACGCCAGCGCATCTTGCCGTCCTGCCGCTCACGGGTGATCCGATTGGTCGCGCCAGCCAGAAATGGCGCAATGCCTGGCGGCGGGCTGGGCGCGCCGGGCTTACAATCAAGTCTGACGTCTATGACTGTGCCCGCGACAGCTGGATCACGGCGCTGGACCAGGCGCAGCAGCGGATCAAGGGATTTCGCGGCTATCCGCTTCATTTCACGGCTGAATTTGCGCGTCTCAACCCGCAAGAGGTACTGACCTACGTCGCCTATGACGGGGGCGAGCCGCTGGCCGCGATGATCTTTCTGCTGCATTGGCCCTCTGCGACCTATCACATCGGCTGGACTGGCGAAGACGGGCGGCGCACCGCCGCGCATCACCGGATTCTGATCACCGCTGCGCAGGATTTTGCAGCCCGCGGGCTCACCTGCCTTGACCTGGGGCAGATCGACACCCAGACGGCACCCGGCCTCGCGCGCTTTAAGCTTGGGGCCGGGGCTGTCCCCAAACGGCTTGGCGGCACCTGGATCAAATTGCGCGGTTGGAAAGGCTAATTCGCACGTGATAGGCATCTGCCAAAGATGCAAGGAACCGCCCCATGACCGTGTTGCAATTGGCAAGCCTTCTGATCGTGCTGGCAGGTGCATTCGGGGCGATCAACTACCTGTTTTTGAAACTCCCCCCCGCGATTGGCATTCTTGTGGTCGCACTGCTCGCCTCCTTCGCGGTGATGGGCATTGACCTCTTGCTGCCAGCGCTGGGAATTGTCGAAACAGTGCGCGCGGCGGTGCTTGACATCGAATTTTCCGACGCCCTGCTTGAAGGCATGTTGGGGCTGTTGCTGTTTGCAGGCGCGTTGCATGTAAAACTGGGGGATCTGCGGGCACAGTGGATTCCGGTCGCCCTGATGGCCACCATTGGCATTGCCCTGTCCACCGTGATCATCGGCTACGGATTTTCCTGGGTGACCGGCATGCCGATCCTGATTGCGCTGGTCTTTGGGGCCCTGATTTCGCCCACCGATCCGGTTGCTGTTCTTGGTGTGCTGCGCGACGCCGATCTTGAAAAATCCCTTGAAACCAAGATCGCGGGCGAAAGCCTGTTCAACGACGGTGTTGGCTATGTGGTGTTTCTGATCCTGGTTGGGCTGGCCTTTCCACATGGCGATCACCATGCCAGCGGCCTGTCCGGCGCGGCCCGGCTGTTTGTGCAAGAGGCGATTGGCGGCGCTCTGTTGGGGATCGTGCTGGGCTGGCTCACCTTCCGGGTCATGCGGCGGATTGACGATTACAGCCTTGAGGTGCTGCTGACCCTTGGCTTGGCATTTGGCGGTTACGAACTGGCGGTCTGGCTGCATGTCTCGGCCCCGATCATGGCCGTTTGCGCCGGGCTGCTGATTGGTGATATCGGTGCCAAGAAGGGCATGTCCGAAGAAACCCGCCGCTATGTTGATGCATTCTGGAAGCTGATCGACGAGATCCTCAACGCGGTTCTGTTCCTGATGATCGGGGTCGAGGTTTTCGCCATCGCCTTTGACATCGCCTATGTCACCGCCGGGTTGATCAGCATCGCCATCGCACTGCTTGGCCGCCTTGCAGCGGTTGCGATACCGATCCTGATCCTGCGCCCATTTCGCGCCTTTAGCGCGGGGGTGACGCCCATCATGACATGGGGCGGCCTCAAGGGCGGGATATCCGTGGCGCTCGCCCTGTCCCTGCCAGAGAGTGAATGGAAACCCGTGATCCTGACGGCAACCTATATGGTTGTGGTGTTTTCGATCATCGTTCAGGGTCTTACCATCGCAAAACTGGCCGAACGTGTCGGTCGCCAGCCAGAGCTTTTGCCATGACTGCATACCTCGTCTACGACGTCTTCACCGACACGCCATTCTGTGGCAATCAACTGGCGATCTTTCCCGATGCGCGCGATCTGCCGCAGGACAAACTGCAGGCGATTACGGCCGAGTTCAAATTCGCGGAAACGACCTTTGTCTACCCACCGGAGAATCCAGACCATACCGCGCGGGTGCGGATCTTCACGCCGACAACCGAAATCCCCTTCGCCGGGCACCCGATTATCGGGACCGCTTTTGCGCTGCGTGACCTTGGGCGCGGAGATCAGCAGACGCTGGAGCTTGGGGTCGGACCGATCCGCTGCACATTTGACGGCGATGCTGCCTCCTTCACCACGCCCGCCGCGCTGGAACGGGTTGCAACGCCGGATCCGGCGCTTGTGGCGCGCGCATTGGGGCTTGCTCCCGGCGATATCCGCATGGACACGCATGCCCCCGTGCAGGCGACGCTGGGTCTGCATTTTGTCATCACTGAACTGCGCGACCGTGCCACGCTTGCCGCCTGTCAGCCTGATGCGGCCGCCATGCGCGAAGGCGCGGCGCGACACCCCGCCGGGCTCGACTTTGCACAGTTTGCCTATGTGCGCGACGGCAGCAGGATTGATGCCCGCATGTTCGCGCCGCTTGACAACATTCCCGAAGACCCCGCCACCGGCAGCGCCTGTGCCACGCTGGCGGCGCTCTTACGGGACGAACTTGGCACCGATCAGACCCTGTCGATCCTGCAGGGCGAAGACATGGGGCGCCCCTCCCGCATTCAGGCCCGCACCAGCGGCAATCCTGTGGCCATCACCATCACCGGTCAGGCCGTCCCGGTGATGGCAGGACAGCTGACCCTCTAGGTGACACGGCGCAGTTCACGTCGCGGTCGGGCACACGAGTCCCACCGCCCGCCATCGGCGGTTCCGTCCGTGTGACCGGTCATTCCGCCGCGCATTACAAACGCGCAGCAGCTGACTCACCCGGCTATCAAGGTTGCAAACCCAGTGGCTGTTGCCCAGCCACACATCATCATTACAAAACGCATCTGACATCCCCATGTCACTTATCAACGCCATCATCTTCGCCAATCGTAAGGATTTCACCAATGGCGGTTTTCCAGACTTCTTTCCTTTCCGCCCCAGCCGCTGTATCGCCTTCGTGAACCAAGGGATTCCCAGTGATGGACAATATTCGCGGCAGTATGCTGATGGTTTTTTCGATGCTGTGTTTTGCCATCGAAGATATGTTCATCAAACAGATGGCCAGTGCGATTCCGATTGGGCAGATTCTGGTGCTGCTGTCCTTTGGCGGGATCCTGATCTTTGGCAGTGCTGCGATCTTGCGTGAAGGCGGACAGCTCTTTTCGCACTTTTTTCACCCTATCGTGGTCGGACGAAACCTCTGTGATGCCTTTGGCACCATCGGGTTTCTGACCGCCATTGCCCTGATTCCACTCTCCACCGCCTCTGCGATCCTGCAAGCGACACCGCTCATGGTGACGCTGGGGGCAGCGATCTTCTTTCGCGAATCCGTGGGCTGGCGACGCTGGACGGCGACCATCGTGGGGCTTTGCGGGGTGCTGATCATCATTCGGCCCGGCTTGGAAGGTTTTGACGCCAGATCGCTCTTTGCGGTGATGGCCGTTGTCGGTCTCGGTGCGCGTGATCTGTTTACCCGGATATTGCCACGCGACATTTCAACAATGAAAACATCAACCTATGCCTTTGTGACCCTGATCCCCACAGGGGTCGGATTGTTTCTTGTTCAGGGTGATCCGATCGCCATTCCGGACACCGCCAACACCCTGCGTCTGCTGGCAGCGCTGCTGATTGGAGTGATTGCCTATTACACCATCGTCGCCGCCACCCGTGTCGGCGATCTGTCGATGATTTCGCCCTTCCGTTACAGTCGGCTTGTGTTTGCGCTGATCATCG
Source organism: uncultured Paracoccaceae bacterium (assembly GCA_947502145.1). GTDB lineage: Bacteria > Pseudomonadota > Alphaproteobacteria > Rhodobacterales > Rhodobacteraceae > CANMYO01. The sequence goes on from CANMYO010000002.1 coordinate 804,154, forward strand.
GTGTTGTCGCCTTTGGCGAAAGCCCGGACGCGCTGACGCTCGTCGGGGCGGCGATCATCATTCTTGCCGGTCTTTACACCATCATGCGCGAAGCACGCTTGCGCCGCGCTTCCAATGCCACCAAAGCCTTGGTATAGGCACGTCCGATACCGCTAACACCTCCCAGAAGGAGCCTCCCATGAGCACGATCATCGACATTCACGCCCGCGAAATCCTCGACAGCCGCGGCAATCCAACGGTTGAGGTCGACGTGACCCTCGAAGACGGAACCATGGGCCGGGCGGCTGTGCCGTCTGGCGCGTCGACCGGCGCACATGAGGCGGTAGAAAAACGCGACGGCGACAAGGGCCGTTACATGGGCAAAGGCGTGCTGGAGGCCGTGGCCGCCGTGAACGGTGAAATCGCAGAGGAAATTCTGGGCTTTGAGGCGACCGAACAGGTCAGCATCGACATGGCCATGATCGAACTGGACGGCACACCCAACAAAGGCCGCCTTGGCGCAAACGCCATCCTTGGCGTGTCGATGGCGGTGGCCAAGGCCGCTGCGGAATACACCGCACAGCCGCTTTACCGTTACATCGGCGGCACCTCTGCCCGCACCCTGCCCGTGCCAATGATGAACATCATCAACGGCGGCGAACATGCTGATAATCCTATTGATATTCAGGAATTCATGATCATGCCGGTTAGCGCAGCCAACATCCGCGAAGCGGTGCGCATGGGCTCTGAAGTGTTTCACACACTCAAGAAAGAGCTGTCCGCCGCCGGTCATAACACCGGTATCGGCGACGAAGGTGGCTTTGCCCCCAACCTCGCCTCGACCCGCGACGCGCTTGATTTCATCATGACGTCGATCAAAAAGGCGGGATACGAGCCGGGTTCGGACATCTACCTCGCGCTGGATTGTGCCGCGACAGAATATTACAAGGACGGCAAATACGAGATGACCGGCGAAGGCAAATCGCTCACCTCTGCTGAAAATGCCGAATACCTGGCGCAGCTGGCCACCGATTATCCAATCATCAGCATCGAAGACGGCATGTCCGAAGATGACTGGGACGGCTGGAAGATGCTGACCGACAAGATCGGCGACAAGGTGCAGCTGGTCGGTGACGATCTGTTTGTGACCAACCCGGCGCGCCTTGCTGACGGGATCGCCAAGGGCTCGGCCAACGCCATGCTGGTAAAAGTCAATCAGATCGGCACCTTGACGGAAACACTTCAAGCAGTCGACATGGCGCACCGGGCACAGTTCACCAATGTGATGTCGCACCGCTCTGGCGAAACCGAGGATGCGACAATTGCGGATCTGGCCGTCGCCACCAACTGTGGTCAGATCAAGACCGGCTCTTTGTCGCGCTCTGATCGTCTGGCCAAATACAACCAGCTGATCCGCATCGAAGAGCTGCTGGGCGAGACCGCCGTCTACGCCGGTCGGTCGATCCTGAAGGGATGATCCCGCGCCGCGCCCCCCACGCGCGCGCCGCAACATTGGCGATGTCCCTGACCGGGCATCGCCACCCAACGCCAGTGGACCTCCGGCCGTGACCGCGGATCAGATCATCGCGCAGCTTGACCTGAGCCCGCATCCCGAAGGCGGCTATTTCCGCCAGACCTGGGCCGCTGAAAATCAGGGGCGACCCACCGCGACCTGCATCTATTTTCTACTCAAAGCGGGCGAAAGCAGCCATTGGCATCGGGTTGATGCCGCTGAAATCTGGCTGTTCCATGCCGGGGCACCGCTGATCCTGTCGCGCGCGGCCAGTGCTGACGGACCGGCGAGCGAGGCGCTGCTGGGCCCCGATCTGGCGGTCGGGCAACATCCGCAACTGATCGTTGAACCTGATCACTGGCAGGCCGCGCGGACCACCGGGGACTGGACGCTGGTCAGCTGCGCCGTCTCGCCGGGGTTCAGCTTTGATGGCTTCACCCTTGCGCCGGCAGATTTCGACATTCCACGCCGCTAGCTGTCTGGACAAGGGCCTGTGACCCTCCTAGCAAGTCAGCCATGAAACGCGTGACTGAAATTTCATGAACGAGGTCCTGCAGGGATTGCTGGAAGGCGCGCGCCTTCTGGTCACGCTTGATGCGGACCTGGTTGAAATCAGTCTGCGGTCACTGCAGGTCAGCCTGACTGCCCTGTTGATTGCCAGTGTGATCGCCTTTCCGCTTGGCACCTTGCTGGCGCTGCAACGGTTCCGGTTTCGCCGCACCGTGATTGCGGTGCTCAACGCGCTGATGGGCTTGCCGCCGGTTGTCGTGGGGCTGATCGTCTACCTGCTGCTCAGCCGCTCAGGCCCGTTTGGCGTGCTTGGCCTGCTGTTCACCCCCACGGCCATGATCATCGCCCAGGTGATTATCATCACACCGCTGATTGCCTCGATCACCCATCAGGCCATGCGCGAACTCTGGGCCGAATACCATGACCTGCTGATCTCACTCAACACCACCAAGCGGCAGCGCATGTGGACCCTGATCCGGGACGGGCGCCGCGCCCTGCTGACGGCAGCACTTGCCGGTTTTGGCCGCGCCATTGGCGAGGTCGGTGCAATCATGATCGTCGGTGGCAACATCGACCACGCAACACGGGTGCTGACAACGGCGATCGCACTGGAAACCGGCAAGGGCGATTTTGCACTGGCACTGGGGCTTGGCTTTGTGCTGATCCTGCTGGCGATCCTCGTCAATATCGCGATCCACGCGCTGTCGCGCACTGAAACCTCGGGGCGCTGGTGATGTTGCCGCTGACCCTCTCCGGCGTCACGGTGCGACGCAAGGGCAAGGTGTTGCTCGGCCCGGTTGATCACGTGCTGGACGGCCCCGGCCTGACCGCCGTGATCGGCCCCAATGGTGCGGGCAAATCAACGCTGCTGCGCTTGATGCATGGGGTCGAACGCCTCTCTGAAGGTCACACGGACTGGGCGGTGCCCTTGGCAGAGGCGCGCGCGCAGCAAAGCTTTGTGTTCCAATCGCCGGTGCTGCTGCGCCGCACTGTCGCCGGCAATCTCAGCTATCCGCTGCAATTGCAGGGCGTGCCCAAGGCCGAGCTTCCCGAAAGGGTTCGCACCGCTGCTAAGGCCGCCGGGCTGCAAGACCTGACCCACCTGCCCGCCAACCGCCTCTCCGGGGGAGAGCGGCAAAAGATGGCCCTGGCCCGTGCCCTGATCACCCGGCCCAAGGTGCTGTTTCTAGATGAACCCTGCGCTAACCTAGACGGCCACGCCACCCGCGAAATCGAGGGCCTGCTGCGCAATGCGCTGGACGCTGGCACCCGGATCATTCTGGCCACCCATGACATGGGTCAGGTCCGGCGTCTGGCCAGCGACATCATTTTTCTGCTGCACGGCAAGGTCGCGGCCAAGGGCCCCGCTGCGATGCTGCAGACACCTGATAATATACAACTTTCTGCCTTCCTGAACGGGGATATCATCACGTGAAACACCTCATCCTCATCGCCGCGCTGCTCACGTCACCGGCGCAGGCCGACACGCTGAAACTGGCGGTGACGACTTCGTTTGAAAACGCAGGCCTGGCCGAGGTTCTCCTGCCCGAAATCGCCGCTGATACCGGGATCGACGTGCAATTGCTGGTCGTGGGCACCGGTCAGGCGCTGCGCCTGGGTGAAGCGGGTGATGTTGACGCCATATTGGTGCACGCCAAATCCGCCGAAGAGGCTTTTATCGCCGCCGGTCATGCCACCCACCGCAGAGAGATCATGCATAATGACTTTGTCCTGATCGGTCCCGGTTCCGATCCGGCAAACGTGCGTGGTCGTGACAGTGCGACGCAGGCCCTCGGCGCGATAGCAGAGGCCGAAGCCCCCTTTGTCAGCCGTGGCGATGAGTCCGGCACCCACAAAGCCGAGGTCGCACTTTGGCAGGCGATCTCGCGCGACCCCGCCACGTTTGGCGGTTGGTACAAGGCAACCGGGTCCGGCATGGGCGCTGCGCTGAACACCGCCACCGGGCTGAACGCCTATATTTTGGCGGACCGGGCCACATGGCTCAAACACGGCAACAAGGGGGACTTGCAATTGCTGTTTTCAGGTGATCCCGCGCTGTTCAACCAATATGCCTATCTGCCGGTCAATCCCGACCGCCACCCCCATGTGCAGGGCGCGCTTGCCGAACAGCTGGAGACATGGCTGACCAGCCCGGCAGCCGCCGCGCTGATCAATGGCTACACGCTTGAAGGTGAACAGCTTTTCACCTTCAACGCGCGTTAGCGGTCGCCGAACATATCGCCCAGCCCGCCCAGCACCGACCCTTCGCCCTTGCCACCGCCACTGGCCTGCAAGACCCGGTTTGCCAAGCGCGAGAATGGCAGGCTTTGCAGATAGACGGTGCCCGGACCGCGCAGCGTGGCGATGAACAGCCCCTCGCCGCCAAACACCATGGATTTCAAATTGCCTGCCCGTTCGATGTTGTAATCCACCATGGCTGTGCAAGCGGCAAAACAGCCGGTATCAACCCGGATCGTCTCGCCCTCGGCCAGCTCGCGTTTGATCACCGTGCCCCCGACATGGATAAAGGCCATGCCGTCGCCGCGCAGGCGCTGCATGATGAACCCTTCTCCGCCAAAGAACCCGGCCCCCAGCTTGCGCTGAAACGCAATATCCGTGGTGGTGCCAAAGGCGGCACATAAGAACGCATCCTTCTGACAAATCAGCTCTTCGCCCATCTGGGACATGTCAATCGGAATAATCTTGCCCGGATAAGGCGCGGCAAAGGCGACCCGGCGCTTGCCCTGACCACGATTGTCAAAATGGGTCAGAAAAATGGATTCTCCCGTGAGCACCCGCTTCCCGACGTTCATCAGTGCCCCCATGACACCACTGGTTGGTGTTGTGCCATCACCCATCTTGGTTTCAAAACCGATGCCGTCTTCCATGTAATTCATCGCGCCAGCCTCGGCGATGACCCTTTCACCGGGATCCAGTTCGACCTCGACGATCTGCATATCATCTCCGAAAATTTCATAATCGACTTCATGGCAACGCATGTTCAAATCCTTCTGCACAAATGGGACGCCCCGCGCGGCGCCCCTAAAGGCCAATATGGGGGCTGTCCCTAGGTCGCGCCAGTTCCACGATTGCCGAATTTCAACCAATCGCGGGCGGCGGTGTCTGGGATAAGCTCTGCCAGTCTGGTTTCAAAGGCGGCCAGTTGCGCCTCATCCAACTGCCCTTCCCATTTTCGGCTGCTGGCAGAATCAAAGAAAGCCGCGTCCGCGTGCCAGAACCCCTTGCCCCCTTCGGGCGCGAATTTTTCCGGCGCGGATTTCATCGCCGCAAATTCGGTTGCGGCGACCACCTGATCAATCAGTGCAGTCTCCCCCTCGCGTCCCACGATCCGCGCAAGGCGCGCCACCGTGCCCCGGTGGTCAGCGATCATGTCCGCATAATGCAGCCGTTCAATCCTTTGCAATCGGCCCGACAGGATGCTCTTTTCGTAATGGCAGGCAACCGTCGGCAGCGAATCCCGATCCAGATCATCAATATCGACGGGATTTGTCAGAAAGTGCTGCAATGCATCGGCAACCGGGGCGCGCATCGGATGGGTTTCATCGGTCTGCACCATGTTGGCCACGTGTTTGCGCAATGAAAAAAACAAATCCAATGGGTGCCGGTAGACGCAGACCACCGTGACATCCTCCCAAACCGGAAAGCCATCGGCGGGGGTATGGGTTTTGACGACCCGGCGGCCCTCCTTCGCGATCAGCGCGCTGGCGACCTCCTCTGCGGGATCAAAATCCGCATCGACCCAGGGCGAGACCACCGCCAGCTTGTCCGGCAGCGCAGGCTCACCCGCGATCAACATCGCAAGCATGGTCTGGGTCCATGTGGTGCCGCATTTTGGCGGCGTGCAGACCAGCACATCGCCCGGTCGCGGTGCCCATGTTGCCCAGCGTTCCGGCGCCGTTATGGATCCGCGATACAGCCGTGCCGCGGGCGCGTGCATTCTTGCCAGTTCATATGTCATTGGTGTCCCCCTACGATCATACTGCCCAAGTTCGGGTCGATGACCAACGAAAAAAGGGGCCCCCGAAGGGACCCCGTAAGTTTCGCTTATCAGGCTCGATTTATGTACCGCTCGGTTTTTTGCCTGCGGCCCGATCCGCGCCTGAGATGACCTCGGCCATCTCTGGTCACTGGGCCGCACTGACAGGTGATCCGGCCAGCGCGACCTGTGTTCTTCAGCTACACCCCGACGTTCCGCCGCAGGTGTTGCACTTCATGCAGGTGCCGTTGCGCACCAGCGTGTAATTTCCGCATTCGCCACAGGGGTCGCCCTCATAGCCTTGCATCTTGGCCTTGTCGCGGGCCGAAAGTCCGGTGGTGGCACTGACGGCCTGTGCCACGGCGGCCTCTCCGGCGACGGCGGCGGCCGCGCCCGGAATGATCTCCGCCACAGAGGCCACGGCATTCAGCCCCCCATCCAGCACCATCAACCCTTCAGGTGCGCGGTTGCGCAGATACCCCGTGGACACCACCCTTTTGAGGACATCAACCTGTGACGAGGCGCGCGTACCCTGCAACTCGGTAAAGTTGGACACGCCCTCTTCCTCGCCGCGGCCCAGATCGTCAAAGCTGACGCCTTCGGGTTTGACATGGGCCAGATCGGTGCGGTCCAGGTAGGACACGGCCAGTTCGCGGAAGATATAGTCAAGGATCGACGTCGCATTTTTGATGCTGTCGTTGCCTTGCACCATGCCGGCGGGCTCAAACTTGGTGAAGGTGAAAGCGTCGACAAACTCTTCCAGCGGCACGCCGTATTGCAGACCAACCGACACCGCGATGGCAAAGTTGTTCATCATCGCGCGAAAGCCTGCGCCTTCCTTGTGCATGTCGATAAAGATTTCGCCCAGCTTGCCGTCTTCGTATTCGCCGGTGCGCAGGTAAACCTTGTGACCGCCCACATTGGCCTTTTGGGTATAGCCCCGGCGGCGCTGCGGCATCTTTTCCCGCGCGCGGGTGATCATTTCCTTGACGATGATCTTTTCGACCACCTTCTCGGCCAGCACCGCAGCCTTTTCCTGAATGGACCCGCTTTGCAGCACTTCGGCCGCCTCATCGTCGTCCTCGACCAGCGCAGAGGCCAGCGGTTGTGACAGCTTGGACCCGTCGCGGTATAGCGCGTTGGCCTTGATCCCCAGCGACCAGCTCAGCTCATAGGCTTTCTGGCAGTCTTCGATTGTCGCATCGTTGGGCATGTTGATCGTCTTGCTGATCGCGCCCGAGATGAACGACTGCGCCGCAGCCATCATGTTGATGTGGCTGTCCACACTCAAAAAGCGGGTGCCCTTCTTGCCGCAGGGGTTGGCGCAGTCAAAGACGCTCAGGTGCTCGTCCTTGAGGAACGGCGCGCCCTCCAGCGTCATCGTGCCGCAGACATGGTCGTTGGCCGCATCAATATCCGCTTTTGAGAACCCAAGGTGGCGTAGCAGATCAAAGGTCGGGTCATTCAGCCTTTCCGCCGGAATGCCCAGCGTCTTGGTGCAGAACTCTTCGCCCAGTGTCCACTGGTTGAATACAAAGCGGATATCAAAGGCCGATTTCAGCGCCGATTCGACCTTTTCCAGCTCTGCCGGGCCAAAACCGTGCCCCACAAGGCTGGTGTGGTTGATCGCCGGCGCCTGCCCCATGGACCCGTGTCCCACGGCATAGGCGATGATCTCTTCGATCTGCGCCGATCCATAGCCCAGCGTATCCAGTGCGGCGGGTACGGATTGGTTGATGATCTTGAAATAGCCGCCACCGGCCAGTTTCTTGAACTTCACCAGGGCAAAGTCAGGCTCAATCCCGGTGGTGTCGCAATCCATCACCAGCCCGATCGTGCCGGTTGGCGCAATGACCGAAACCTGCGCGTTGCGGTAGCCGTGTTTTTTGCCCAGCTTGAGCGCCTCGTCCCAGGCGGCAACCGCCAGTTTGATCAGCTTCGGATCAGGGCAGTTGTCATGGTCAAGTGCGACCGGCTTGATGTCCAGATTGTCATAGCCGTCGGTCTTGCCCATCGCGGCCTGACGGTGGTTCTTGATCACGCGCTGCATGTGCTTGGCGTTTTTCTTGTAACCGGGGAAGGCCCCCAGCTCTGCCGCCATTTCAGCAGACGTGGCGTAGGATACGCCCGTCAGGATCGCGGTCAGGGCTGCGCCCATGCTGCGCCCTTCGTCACTGTCGTAACCATAGCCCATGTTCATCAGCAGCCCGCCGATATTGGCATAGCCCAGACCCAGCGTGCGGAAGTCATAAGACCGCTGCGCAATTTCCTGGCTTGGGAACTGCGCCATCATGACCGATATTTCCAGCGTGATGGTCCACAGACGGGTGGCGTGGATGTAATCATCTGCCTGAAAAGCGCCGTTTTCATAGAAGGTCAGCAGGTTCATCGACGCCAGGTTACAGGCAGTGTCGTCAAGGAACATGTATTCGGAACACGGGTTTGACCCCCGAATTGCGCCATCCTCGGGGCATGTGTGCCAGGCGTTGACGGTGTCATGATACTGGATACCAGGATCAGCACAGGCCCAGGCGGCATGTCCAACCTGTTCCCATAGGTCACGGGCCCGCACGATCTTGGCGACTTCACCGTTCTTGCGGTTGATCAGCTTCCAGTCAGCATCCTGTTCAACAGCCTTGAGAAAGGCATCGGTCACGCGGATGGAGTTGTTCGAATTCTGACCCGAGACAGAATTGTAGGCCTCTGAATCCCAGTCAGTGTCGTAGGTTGGGAATTCAATGCTGGTGTGGCCCTGCCTGGCATAATCCAGAACCCGCTTGATGTAGGTTTCGGGGATCATCACCTTCTTGGCGTCGCGCACGGCTGACTGCAGCGTGTTGTTCACCTTGGGGTCATAGGCGTCCGCTTCGGCACCGTCCCAGGCCTTGATTGCCGCAAAAATCGCATTCAGCTTTTCTTCGTGCATCTTGGAACCGGCAACGATGCTGGCGACTTTCTGCTCTTCAAGCACCTTCCAGTTGATGAATTCCTCGATATCGGGGTGATCGGCGTCCACGATCACCATTTTTGCGGCGCGGCGGGTGGTTCCGCCCGACTTGATCGCTCCGGCGGCGCGATCGCCGATCTTCAAAAAGCCCATCAGCCCGGACGACTTGCCGCCACCCGACAGCGGCTCACCCTCGCCCCGCAACGATGAAAAGTTGGTGCCGGTGCCGGATCCATATTTGAACAAGCGAGCTTCGCGCACCCACAGGTCCATGATGCCGCCATCGTTCACCAGATCATCGCTGACCGACTGGATAAAGCAGGCATGCGGTTGCGGATGCTCGTATGAGGATTTGGACTTGGTGAGTTTCTTGGTCTTGTAGTCGACGTAATAGTGACCCTGCGCCGGACCATCGATTCCATAGGCCCAGTGCAGGCCGGTGTTGAACCACTGCGGGCTGTTGGGGGCCGCACGCTGAGTCGCCAGCATGTAGCGCATCTCGTCGAAATAGGCGCGGGCATCTTCCTCGGTGGTGAAATAGCCGCCCTTCCAGCCCCAGTAGGTCCAGGCGCCGGCCAGCCGGTCAAACACCTGCTTGGCGGATGTTTCCCCGTCAAACGTCGCGTTTTCGGCAGGCTCTCCGCGCCACAGGAATGCCGGAACCCCTTTTTCCTTCACCCGCTTGATGGCGGATGGCACGCCGGCCTTGCGGAAATACTTCTGCGCAATCACGTCCGAGGCAACCTGGCTCCAGCTCTCGGGAATTTCACAGTTTTCCAGCTTGAAGACGACAGTCCCGTCCGGGTTACGGATTTCCGAGGTCGCACTGCGGAATGCGATGCTGTCGTAGGCGTCTTTGCCGGAAGTAGTGAAATTGCGTTCGATTTTCATCGCGTCTTGCCCCGTGATTATTGCCGTCGTTGCGGCTATTTCGTCATCCCTGCTGCCCTTTACGGACTGCGCTATTGCCTTTCACGGGGTGGCAAATTTGGTCGAAAAATAGACGTGCGCTGAATTGCTATCCAGCGCCCACATCGCATCCTTGGCTAAATTGTCCCGTCCCCGTCAGCCACCACATCTAGTGTTGTTCGTGTTGGCCTGCACAATTTGGCGTATCTGCACCGTCAGGGTCAACGGCAATATTTACAAAATCTAGGGAATTTTCTGTTGACGCACACCATTGGTAGTGGCGCGCCGATTCCTCCCCAGAATGATCCACATTCGGTCCTGAAAGCGGTTACAGAAAATCTGTCAGCAAAACAGGACATTTAGACCGGAACGACCCCTGGGTGATGCCGGTGAACGGCGCGCGATCGCGAGTTGGCGCGCGTCAAATTGCCACCCTTGCGCGGCGTGGGTTTTGCGCAACTGTCCCACCGCGGATCGGTCCGGAAAACCACCATATTTAGGTTAGCCGATCAGAGACCCCCCATATCTAGTGGGGTAAGCCGGCTAAGTGGTCGGCAAGACGTCGCGGTTTCTGCACGCAATAGAATCACGCGCGCCGCGACAACTGCCACGCTCAGCCGTGTCTCATTGCGAAGATTTGAAGGTGGTCGGGGCGGAGAGATTCGAACTCCCGACCCTCTGTTCCCAAAACAGATGCGCTACCAGGCTGCGCTACGCCCCGACTGCGGGTTCTCTAAACCGCAATTATTCGCAGGGCAAGGCCGCATCTGCACCAAATGCGGGATGTTTTATGACATCGCCCACTTTAATGCCCAATCGTTGCGCCAAACCGCCATTAATTTCCAGAACCGCGAGGATCTCGTCACCGCCATGGATGCTGGTTTCATCATGCGGAATCGCCTGCGGATGAATCTTGCTGATGATTCCATCATCGCCAATGAACAGCATATCCAGCGGAATCAGTGTGTTCTTCATCCAGAAGGATGCCGGGCGCGGCGTTTCGTAGATGAACAGCATCCCGGCCAGCGTTGGCATCTCTTCCACGAACATCAGCCCGCGACTGCGCTCTGCGGGATCGTCGGCAAGCACAACGTTGAAATTGACCTGCCCGAAATCGCCCGTCACCAGAACCCGATCAGGCGCGCAATCGGCCTGGGCTGCGCCCGCAAGGGCCATCAGCACCAGCGCGGATCGAATCATGTGCTGTGTGTGTCCCAGCCGGTGACCTCGATCGCCATCAGCCCGCGCTCACCTTCCATGATGCGCAGACCCACGGCCTCACCGGTGGCCAGATCGGCCAGCCCGGACCGCCGCAGCACCTCGACATGGACAAAGACGTCGCGGTTGTCGCCAAAGGCGTTTGCAAAGCCAAAGCCCTTGCCCTTGTCGAACCATTTCACCCGCGCCGGCTGGACCGGATGCGCGGCGATATCCTCGGGCGAGACCAGATCCATATCGGCCAGCGGCGCAGTCTCATCCGCTGGTGGCGGCGTGATTGCAAGCACTTGGCTGGCCTGCAACCCGCGCGGCGTGGACTGTACGACAATTTCGACCTCGGCCCCATCCGCGACAGAGCCCTGCCCATAGTTGCGCAGAACATTGGCATGCAGCAGCACATCAGGTTCAGCCGGGTCGGTGGTGACAAAGCCAAAGCCCTTAACCGGGTCGAACCATTTGATTCGTCCTGTCATTCGCTTGCCGTCTTGGGTCTCAGTGTCCTGCATCAGTTGTCCATAGCCGGCTCTCCGACGTCGTTTGTGTTATCTTCAGGTCGTACTGACCGACATATGCACTGGCTAATCCGAAAACAGATCGGATGCATTAACTATTCCAAATTAGGGAGAAAGCCGCACAATATTCCAGTCGCTATCTGGTGTCTCGCGGGTCCAGCGGAACCGGTCGTGCAATCGAAATGCCCCATTGGCCCAAAACTCAATCTCCAGCGGCGTCACGCGGTATCCCCCCCAGAACGGCGGGCGCTCCGGTTGCGTACCCTTTGCCGCGGTGACCCGGGCAACTTCGGCCATCAGCGCTGCCCGGCTGGACAGTGGCTGTGACTGACGGGACGCCCAGGCCCCTAACCTACTTTTTAACGACCGAGAGGCGTAATACGCATCCGCCACCGGGCCGTCTTCGCGTGAAACCAGCCCGCGCACACGGATTTGCCGCGCGATCGTTTTCCAGTGTAGCACAAAAGCGGCCCGACCGGAGGTCTCAATTTCCTGCGCCTTACGGCTTTCGTAGTTGGTGTAAAAGACGAAACCGTTTTCTTCGATGTCCTTGAGCAGAACCATGCGCACATTGGGCATGCCTTCGCCGTCAACTGTGGACAGGGCCATGGCATTGGGGTCAACCGCTTCTTCAGCGCGCGCCTCATCCAGCCAGACCTGTGCCAGCGCAAAGGGATTTTCCCCTGCAAAAATGCCAGACCGCTCTGTCATATCGTGATATTGTCCCAATCTTTGCAAAGATGCATAGGACAACGTATGCAGCACCGCAAGCAAGTGGCGGCAAAATGGCTTGCTTGCCGGGGATTGGGCTTTGGCCTAAACCCAACGGTAAAACCATGCTTGGTCATAAGGAGAATACCATGACATCAGAGATTATGGCCGGAAAACGGGGCCTGATCATGGGCCTGGCAAATGACAAATCCATCGCCTGGGGCATCGCCAAGGCCTGCGGCGAAGCGGGCGCGGAACTTGCGTTTTCCTATCAGGGCGAAGCGCTGAAAAAGCGGGTTGGCCCGCTGGCGGAATCGCTGGGCTCTGACATTGTTCTGCCCTGCGATGTTGCCGACATGGACAGCGTAGACGCCATGTTTTCAACGCTGGAAGAGAAATGGGGCAAGCTGGACTTTGTCGTGCACGCGATCGGGTTTTCGGACAAATCCGAACTGCGCGGGCGCTATGTCGACACCAGTCGCCAGAATTTCCTCACCTCGATGGACATCTCGGTCTATTCGTTTACCGCGGTGGTCAACCGGGCGGAAAAGATGATGAACGAAGGCGGCTCATGCCTGACGCTGACTTACTACGGTGCAGAACGGGTCATGCCCCACTATAACGTCATGGGCGTGTGCAAGGCCGCACTCGAAGCCTCTGTGCGGTATCTTGCCGAAGATCTTGGCAAGGACGGGATCCGCGTCAATGCAATTTCCGCCGGTCCGATCAAGACACTCGCCGCATCCGGCATTGGCGATTTCCGCTATATCCTGAAATGGAACGAATATAATTCGCCGCTGCGCCGCACCGTCACGATCGAGGATGTGGGCAAATCGGCGCTTTATCTGCTGTCCGACCTGGGCTCTGGCACGACGGGTGAGGTGCTGCACGTTGATGCGGGCTACCATGTTGTCGGCATGAAAGCCGTGGATGCCCCCGATATCACCAAGGAATAGGCCGATGGCGCTCGCGGATTACATCGCCTTTTGTACAATGATCCTGGTGGCCCTGGCCAGTCCGGGCCCTGCATTTCTGGTGATCCTGCGCGCGGCATTGGGCCGCGGACGCCGCGCGGGGCTGATGGTGGGTCTGGGCCTTGCCACGATGGCGACCACATGGACCGCCTTGGCGCTTTTGGGTCTTGGAGCGCTGTTTGCCGCTGTGCCGGTGTTGTGGCTGGTGCTGAAAATGGGCGGCGCGCTCTACCTGATCTGGCTGGCCTTTAGGATCTGGCGCACCGCTGACAAACCGCTGCCCCTGCAACCCCAAGGCGGAATGGGCGATTTTGCGACCGGGTTTTTGTCCAACCTCGCCAACCCCAAGGCGGTGCTGTTTATCGCCGCTATTTTCGCCACCCTGCTGCCAGAGGCGCTTTCGCTGCGCGAATCCGTGCAAGTCGTCTCGCTGCACTTCGCTCTTGAGATTTGCTTTTACACGCTTTTGACCTTTGGCATGACGGCCCAACCGGTGCGCCGGCGCTATTTGGCCGCCAAGCGAATGATCGACCGGATCGCGGCCCTTTGCCTTGCCGGTTTTGCCGGACGTCTGTTGGTGGGGGTCGCACGGTGACACTGGCGGCAATTGCCCGTGTGGTGCTGATCCACCTCGCCGCGGCAATCAGTCCCGGCCCGTCGTTTGTCGTGGCTCCGCGGGTCGGCGCGGCAGAGGGGTTTCGCATCGCGGCGGCCCTCGCATTGGGCTTTGGGCTGGGTGCGGTGCTTTGGGCTACGGCTGCGCTGGCGGGAGTTGCGCTCTTGTTTGAACTGGTGCCTGCGCTTTTCACCGCGATGAAACTGCAGGGTGCGGCCTTTCTGATCTTTATCGCCGTGATGATGTGGCGCCACGCCAACGCACCGCTGGCCCAACCGAAGACCACAACCGCGCCCCGCACGATCAGGGGGGCTGTGCGCTTGGGGTTCCTGACCCTTGCCACCAACCCCAAGCCCGCAATCTTCTTTGGTGCGGTCTTTGTCGGGCTGGTGCCTGCCGACACCACGCTTGGATGGAAACTGGCGATCATCGCCGCCGTTTTCGCCAATGGAACACTGTGGTATCTGGCCGTCGCGCCTGTGTTTTCTCTGCCCCGTGCCCGCATCGCCTATATCATCGCAAAGACGTGGTTCGACCGCAGCTTTGGCACCCTCATTGCCCTCTTTGGGCGCAATACCGTTACCATCCGAAAGGCTATGCAATGACCGACCGCCTGCCGCACGAAAAAGGCTTTCACATCTCTTGGGATCAAATCCACCGCGACAGCCGTGCACTGGCCTGGCGTCTGGACGGACGCGGGCCCGATGATGGCGCATGGAAAGCCGTTGTGGCGATCACCCGTGGTGGCATGGCCCCGGCGATGATCGTGGCGCGCGAACTTGATATCCGCACCGTGGATACGATTTCGGTGATGTCCTATTATTCCGGCGGCGGCAAAGCCGATCAGCGCCGCGATGCCAAGGTGCTGAAATCTCCCGACGCCGAGATCATGGGCGACGGGACCGGTGTGCTGATCCTTGATGACCTCGTGGACAGCGGCAAGACGCTGGAACTGGTGCGCAAACTTTACCCCAAGGCGCATTTTGCCACCGTTTACGCCAAGCCCGCAGGCGAACCGCAGGTTGATACCTTTATTACCGGCGTCAGTCAGGACACCTGGATCTTTTTTCCCTGGGATATGGCGCTGCAATACGTCGAACCCTATCGCGGCAAGGATTGACCCCCGCCGCCGCGCGATCTGATTGGACCGAAGATGAGCCGCACAACAGCGACCTTTGCCCCGCCCGTCATGGAAGCACGCCGCTGGCTTGACGGCGTCACCCATCCAGCCGACCGGCCCTTGCTGAACGTCAGTCAGGCGGCGCCGGTTGATCCGCCCCCCGCGGCGCTGCGCGAGGCGATGGCGCAGATTGTGCGCGACGACGCTGAGGCCCATCTTTATGGTCCCGTGCTGGGCCTGCCCGCGCTGCGCAGTCAGGTGGCAGAGACTTTCAGCGCGGCCTATGGCGGGGTGATCTCGGCGGATCACGTGGCAATCACCTCGGGCTGCAATCAGGCGTTTGCCGCGGCCATTGCCGGGCTTTGCAATGAAGGTGACAATGTCATTCTGCCAACGCCCTATTATTTCAACCACGCCATGTGGCTGGACATGACGGGAGTGGAAACCCGTGCCTTGCCAGCGGGTCCGGGGTTGATCC
Source organism: uncultured Paracoccaceae bacterium (assembly GCA_947502145.1). Taxonomy (GTDB): domain Bacteria; phylum Pseudomonadota; class Alphaproteobacteria; order Rhodobacterales; family Rhodobacteraceae; genus CANMYO01. The sequence continues at coordinate 819,638 of CANMYO010000002.1, forward strand.
CGCAGGTCTCGGCGGCGGCGGCGCTGATCTCCGACACCACGCGCGCGATTGCGCTGGTCAGCCCCAACAATCCCGGCGGCGTGGAATATCCGGCGTCTGTGCTGGCCGCGTTCCGCGATCTTTGCCGCGCCCGCGGCATCGCGCTGATTGTTGACGAAACCTACCGCGATTTTGACAGCCGCAGCGGCGCGCCACACGCCCTGTTCTCTGATCCCGCATGGGATGATACCCTGATCCAGCTCTATTCCTTTTCAAAGGCCTACCGCCTGACCGGCCACCGCGTCGGTGCGGTCTGTGCCAGCCCTGCCCGGCTGGCCGAGATGGAAAAGTTCCTTGATACGGTGACGATCTGCCCCAATCAGCTTGGCCAACGTGCAGCGCTGTGGGGGATGCAGAACCTGGCTGACTGGCTTGCCGGTGAGCGGCAGGAAATCCTTGACCGGCGCGCCGCAATCAATGCGCATTTCCCCAAGTTGGCCGCGCAGGGCTGGACGCTCTTGGGCGTCGGGGCCTATTTTGCCTACCTGCAACATCCGTTTGATCTGCCCTCTGACCGGCTGGCGCAACGTCTGGTAAAGGACGCCAGTGTGCTCTGCCTGCCCGGCACCATGTTCCGCCCGGATGACGACCCGGCGGGTGCGCGCGAATTGCGGATCGCATTTGCTAATATTGATCGGTCTGGTGTGGCAGAACTCTTTGACCGACTGGCCCGGTTTCAACCCTAAGGCTTGCACCCGACGCGCCCCTTCCATACACATCTCAAAACCCCGTTCAGCGGCATAAAAAGGACCGTCCCAATGGCCGATAAGACACGCAAAAATCCCTTTATCTGGATTATACTTGGCCTGTGCTGCATCGGGCTTTTGGGTTTTGGCGCTGGCGGTCTGGGCGGCAACACCCGCAGCCTGGGCACCGTTGGTGACAAAGAGGTGATGATCAACGACTACCGCGACGCGCTGAACACCCAGATCCGCGCCTACGAAGGAGAGGTCAACCGCCGCATCACGATGCAGGAGGCCCGTGAAAGGGGCCTTGATCAAGCCGCGCTGAGCATTCTGGTCCTGCAACGCACATTGGACAACGAAGCCGCAGAGCTTGGCATTTCCGTCGGCGACGAACGGGTCCGCGATGCTGTGACGGCCCGGCCCGCCTTTGCCAACCTGTCCGGCGAATTTGACCGCGAGGTCTATCGTGACCGCCTGCAACGGCGCGGCCAGTCCGAGGCCGAGTTTGAAACCGCCATCCGCGATGAAACAGCCCGCAACCTGCTGCAGGCGGCGGTGGTGGGCGGTGTCCCGGCCCCATCCCCGCTGGTGGATGCGATTGTGCAGTTTGACGCCGAAACCCGCGATGTGACATTTGCCAATGTCTCTGCCGATGACCTGACCGCCCCCCTGCCCGGCCCCACCGATGAGGACCTGCAGGCCTTTTACGAAGCCAACCCCGCGCTGTTCACCGCCCCCGAGGCCCGCGACATCAGCTACGCCTGGGTCACGCCCGAGATGATACAGGATCAGGTCAATGTCGCGGACGACGCGGTGCGCGCGCTTTATGACGACCGCATTGCCACTTTTGTCAGCCCGGAACGGCGTCTGGTTGAACGGCTGATCTTTGCAGACGCGGCCGCAGCGAATGCCGCGATTGCGCAGATCGACGTGGACGCGCTGTCCTTTGATGCGCTGGTCGCTGATCGCGGGCTTGCGCTTTCTGATGTGGATATGGGCGACGTCAGCGAAGACCAGTTGGGGGCCGCGGGCGAGGCTGTTTTTGCCGCCTCCCCCGGTGACGTCGTGGGACCATTTGAAACGGACTTTGGCCCGGCTCTGTTCCGGATGAATGCGGTGCTTGCAGCGCAGGAGATCACCTTCGAAGAGGCCGCGACCGATCTGCGCCTTGAACTGGGTGCGGCGCAGGCGCGGCAGGTGATTGCTGCCAGCGCAGAAACCATCAATGACCTGTTGGCCGGTGGCGCCACGCTCGAGGATCTGGCCGAACGCACTGACCTCACGCTGGGCCAGATTGCATGGACTCCCGGCAGTACCGATGGCCCTGCGGCCTATGATTCCTTCCGCGCCGCTGCCGCCAGTGCAGAGCAAGGCGCATTTCCCAGCCTGGAAGAACTTGAAGACGGCGGGCTTTTTGTGCTGCGTCTGGATGGGGTGGCACCCCCCGCCCTGCGCCCCTTTGCAGAGGTGCGCGAAGATGTCGCACGCGCCTGGAGCGCAGAGACGGCCCGCAAGGCGGTGATGGCGCTGGCCGAAGATTTCGCAAGCCAGATCAGCCCGCTCACCGGCTTTGATACCCTCGGCCTGACCCCGGTTGAGGCGGACCAGCTGACCCGCCGCACCTTTACCGAAGACACCCCCGAAACCTTCCTCGCTGCGGTCTACGACATGGAGGTGGGCGAGGTGCGGGTTCTAGAAAATGGCGACCGGGCGCTGATCCTGCGTCTGGACCGCACCACGCCACCCGACACGACAAATGCCGCGACAGCGGCGCAGATCGACGCCTTTGGGCAGCAAATGGCGCAGGGTATTGCACGGGACATGTTTGCCGCTTTTGCAGAATCGCTGCGGGTGCGCACTGATGTTCAAATCAACCAAGCCACCGTTGATGCGGTGAATGCACAGCTGCAATAAGATGGCGCTTCTTCCTGACTTTGACGCCTTTGCCGCCCGCTACGATGCGGGTGAAAATCAGGTGGTTTACAGCCGCGTCGCCGCTGATCTGGATACTCCTGTGTCACTGATGCTCAAGCTGGGGGATGCGGGGCGCAACACCTTCATGCTGGAAAGTGTGACCGGTGGCGAAGTGCGCGGCCGCTATTCCATGGTTGGCATGAACCCCGATCTGATCTGGGAATGCCGCGGCACCACCAGCCGGGTCAATCGCTCTGCCCGGTTTGACGACAGCGCCTTTGAAGACGCCGGCACCGACCCGCTGACCACGCTGCGCGCCCTGATCGCAGAAAGCCGGATCAACCTGCCTGCCGATCTGCCCGGTGGGGCCGCGGGCCTGTTCGGCTATCTTGGCTATGACATGATCCGACTGGTCGAACATCTTCCTGACATCAATCCCGACCCGTTGGCGCTGCCCGATGCAGTGATGCTGCGGCCCTCTGTGGTGGCGGTGCTGGATGGGGTCAAAGGAGACGTTATCCTTGTTGCTCCGGCCTGGGCCGCCTCCGGTCTTTCGGCACGGGCAGCCTACGCGCAAGCGGCAGAGCGTGTGATGGATGCCGAACGGGCACTGACCCGCGCCGTGCCCGATGCCCGCGTGCTGGCTGATCCGGCCCCTGTGGGCGCGCCACAATCCAATTTCACCCATCAGGGCTATCTGGACGCGGTGGAAAAGGCCAAGGACTATATCAAGGCCGGTGACATCTTTCAGGTGGTGCCCTCACAACGCTGGACACAGGATTTCCGCGAACCGCCTTTTGCGCTTTACCGGTCCCTGCGCCGGACCAACCCGTCACCCTTCATGTTCTATTTCAACTTCGGCGGTTTTCAGGTCATTGGCGCATCGCCCGAGATTCTCGTGCGGGTTTTTGGCAAAGAGGTGACAATCCGCCCGATTGCAGGCACCCGCCCGCGCGGCGCCACCCCCGCCGAGGACAAGGCCAACGAAGACAGTCTGATGGCCGACGAAAAAGAGCTGGCCGAACATCTGATGCTGCTTGATCTGGGGCGCAACGATACCGGCAAAGTGTCCAAGATCGGCACCGTGCACCCAACGGAACAATTCATCGTGGAACGCTACAGTCATGTGATGCATATCGTGTCGAATGTCGTGGGTGAGCTTGCGGATGATCAGGATGCGCTCTCTGCCTTCTTTGCGGGGATGCCTGCCGGGACCGTCTCGGGTGCGCCCAAGGTGCGTGCGATGGAAATCATCGACGAACTCGAACCCGAGAAACGCGGCGTCTATGGCGGCGGCTGCGGTTACTTTTCGGCAAATGGCGACATGGACATGTGTATCGCGCTGCGCACCGCCGTGGTGCAGAATGAAAAACTCTATATCCAGGCCGGTGGCGGTGTCGTTTATGACAGCGACCCAGAGGCGGAGTATCAAGAGACCGTGCACAAATCCAACGCCATCCGCAAAGCGGCGGCAGATGCGGCGATGTTCAACCGCGACGGTAACCGCTAGCGCAATTGTTTCGCAGGTTTCGCAGGCGCCATTTTGCGCCTGTCATGGTTAAGCACGCTGCATTAATCCCGCGATTCCCGTCGCACGTCTGCATCGGTTGTGCATGGGGTGTTGCAGGCTTGTGCCCCCGTTAACCTTTGCAAATTCAAGGGGTTAACCTTTGATTCGCGCTACTGGGCGGTCAAAACCGCTGACAGGGGTGCCATCGCGACCTGGCCGGACTGGTTATCCTCGCCCCACTGGATCAGCGCCGTCATGGTATCGCCCCGCATCCGGGCCAGCAAGATAACACCGCTGTTCTGGCGCGCACGGAACGCCGCATTGTCCAGGAACCGCGCGATGACCCGCGGCCCTTGTCCGTCGCCATCAAGGTCACGAAAGAAGGTCGCTGCAGGCACGCCGTTTGCTTCGGCAGCGCGAAGGCCCGTGTTCAACCCCCTGGAAACGCTCACAAAACCGCGCCCATCATCGGCCAGCGCCGCCATGGTCTGGGCACTGACTTCGCGGTTTGACTGCACGTCTCCGGCACCGGTGTCGATCAGGGCAACGGTCTCCGGCAAGGTCGCAAAGGCCGCCTCAAGCGTGATCGCAGCATCTGTCGCTGTGGCGCCCTGCGGCAGGCGCGCGGCGGCGGCGACCTCAATTCCTGCGGCGCGATATGCGGCCATGCGATCCGTCGCATTGGGCAAGGTCGGATCAACCACAACCGTCACCCCAAAGGCCAATTTCTGCAGGGCCGTTGGCCCGTCCGCGAAATCAGGATCATCAACAATAACCAATGACATCAATGGCTTGTCATCTTTATTGTCGAATGTTGCGGCATAGGCCTCTAGCGCTGGCGCGTTGGGATCAACGGGCGCGGCCGGTTCCGCGACCGGATCTGCAGGGGCCTCGTCTGTGCTGACGCCAATGCGCCGGATCGTCACCCCGCCGGTGCCTTGCGGCAAAGCGGAGTCTGACTGTGGCGTGTCAATGATGCTGACCACCACCGGTGTGGAATCCTCCGGGGGGGCTGCCGGTGCTGCCGGCGAGACATCTTCGGCGATAATAACGGGCGCATCATCCTGCGCCGGTGCAATCACATCCGGCACGGTTTCTTCAATTGATTCAACAGTTTCGACAAGGTCGGACGGCTCCGGCGTGATGGTCTCAATGGTGTCCGCGGGGTCTTCTGACGTGGCTTCGGGTGCGACGACGTCAGCCACTGCCGGGGCGGTCTCCGGGGCCTCAGCCACATCCGGCAGGGCCGCAGTCTCTGCCGCGGCAACCTCTGCGGTTTCGGGTGCGGCAATGTCTGCCACCTCTGGCGACCCTACGGGCACCGCGTCCCCATCTTCTGGACTCGCGGTCTCGGCCATGGCTGGCTCTGCCATCACCTCGGCAGGTTCTTCTGCCGTTTCAACAGGTTCCGGGGTTTCGTCTACCGCTGTAACCGGCGCCACCACCTCTGCCGTGTCGTCCGTCAGAACCGCGACGCTATCGTCGTTCATCGTTGGCGCAGCTTCTTCGGGCGCTGGGGTGTCGGCCGTCTCCGGTGCAGCCTCAGCGGTCATCGCGCCCGGCTCTTCTGTGCTGGGTTCAACCGGGTCTGCCACCTCTGGCACCTCAGTGATCACGACCTCAGCAACCACTGGGTCTTCGGTGTCAACAATGACCACAGTGGCACTTTCTTCCACAACAGTTGGTTCCGCCGGGGCGGTCTCGATCACCAATTCGCCTTCGCTGGCAGGGATTTGCGGCGCAATGGACTGCGGGTTCGGCAAAACGGGTTCAACGGTGACTGCCGCAAGCTTCGGCGCGTCGGCCTCGGTCGGGGCGGTCAGCGCAACACCCACTTCAGCCGCAGTCGGAGCATCCAGCGGTGTTGTGTCGGCCATTGGCAAAACGGGTTCGGCGACCGGCTCCGCAACGCGTGGCGCGGCACCCGCGTCGGTTGTTTCAAGATCAATAACGGGTTCTGGTGGCGTGGTCGGCTCCGGCGGCGTAACTGCGGCCGTAACCGGCGCATCGACTTGTGGGGCGGCTGGTGGAGTGTTGCCAGCCGGTTGCGGGCCCACCAATGATGCCGCCGTCAGGCCTGCGCCACCCAGCACAAATCCCCAAATGGTTCCGCGAATGACGCCTCGTGCCACGGTGCCTGCCCTTTTTACCCACTGCCCGGCCTTGACGCTTTGCTACGCCTTGGCCCATGTATGGCGCAACTATACCGTGGCCTGCCCCGGAAACGGTAGCCCAAAATTCAAATCGGCGGTGCCCCGCATGTTACTTCTGATCGATAACTACGACAGCTTCACCTACAATCTTGTTCACTACCTGGGTGAACTGGGCGCTGAAGTGGTCGTGAAACGCAACGATGCCCTTGATGTGCAGGCCGCCATGGCCCTGAAACCCGATGCCATCATGCTGTCGCCCGGCCCGTGTGATCCTGCCCAGGCCGGCATTTGCCTGGCCCTGACAGCCGCGGCCGCCGAGACGGGGATTCCACTTATGGGCGTCTGCCTTGGCCACCAGACGATTGGTGAAAATTTTGGCGGCAAAGTGGTGCGCTGCCATGAAATTGTGCATGGAAAAATGGGGCAAGTGCAGCATACGGGCAAAGGTCTGTTCAAGGATCTGCCCAGCCCCTTTGCCGCAACCCGCTATCATTCGCTGGTTGTTGAGCGCGACACCCTGCCCGATTGCCTCGACATAACGGCAGAACTTGCGGATGGCACGATCATGGGTCTGCAGCACAAGTCCCTGCCGATCCACGGGGTACAGTTCCATCCCGAAAGCATTTCTTCAGAACATGGACATAAGATGCTGCAGAACTTTCTGGATACCGTGAAGGTGTCCGCATGAGCGACGCACTCAAACCGCTGATCAACGCCGCTGCAGAAGGTCCGCTGACCCGCGCACAGGCCGAAACCGCGTTCGAGATCCTGTTCAATGGCGACGCGACGCCGTCACAGATCGGTGGTTTGCTGATGGCGTTGCGTACACGCGGCGAAACCGTGGACGAATATGCCGCAGCGGCGGCGGTCATGCGTGCCAAATGCCTGCCGGTTGTGGCCCCGGCTGAGGCGATCGACATCGTTGGCACCGGTGGGGATGGTAAACATACCCTTAACATCTCCACCGCGACGGCCTTTGTTGTCGCCGGCGCCGGGGTGCCTGTTGCGAAGCACGGGAACCGCAACCTGTCGTCCAAATCCGGTACCGCTGATGTGCAGGGGCAGTTGGGCATAAATGTGATGGTTGGACCCGCCGTGGTTGAGCGTGGCCTGAGAGAGGCCGGTATCGGCTTCATGATGGCACCGATGCACCACCCCGCGATTGCTCATGTCATGCCGACACGCGCCGAACTTGGCACAAGGACGATCTTCAACATATTGGGACCGCTCACAAATCCCGCAGGGGTCAAGCGGCAGTTGACCGGCGCGTTCAGCCGCGATCTGATCCGCCCCATGGCGGAAACATTGCTCACACTCGGGACCGAGGCGGCATGGCTCGTGCATGGCTCGGATGGCACGGACGAACTTACCATTACCGGCCCGTCTTGGGTTGCAGCGGTCAAGGATGGCGCGGTTCATGAATTTACCGTGCATCCGGATGACTTTGGCCTCCCCGTACATCCCTTTGAATCGATCGTCGGCGGCACCCCGTCGGATAACGCCGCCGCCTTCCGTGACCTGCTCGATGGTCAGGCCGGTGCCTACCGTGACGCTACGCTGCTGAATGCCGCGGCGGCGCTGGTTGTCGCCGGAAAGACGGATGACTTCAAGGAAGGCGTTGAAATCGCAAAGGAAAGCATTGATTCCGGGCGCGCGAAACAGGCCGTCGAAACGCTCGCCCGCGTGACCTCTGCCGCGTAATGTTTGACACCTCTCGTCTGGGCGCCTGGGGCGATTTGGCGTTTTTCGCGCAGGATCTGCCCCGCATTGCGGCGACCCTGGCGCGAGAATCCACCCCGCTCTTGCCACCTCCTGCACTGACATTTGCGGCGCTGAACCTTTGCCCGCCTGATGCCACGCGGGTCGTGATCCTTGGGCAAGACCCCTACCACTCGCCGGGCAAGGCTGATGGTTTGGCGTTTTCCATTCCCGAAAGCTTTGACGGGCGTCTTGATAGTTTGGGGAATATCTTCAAAGAGATAGAGAGCGACCTTGGTGTCGCTCGCCGCAAGACCAGCCTTGATGATTGGGCGCAACAGGGCGTGCTCTTGCTCAATACCGCGCTGACGGTGCCGCAGGGGCGGCCCAAAGCGCATGCCCGCATCGGCTGGGACAGGCTGGTCGAGCAGGTGATCACCCGCCTCGCCGACCGCCCCCGCGCCTTTGTGCTGTGGGGCAAACCGGCGCAACGGTTTGATCTGGGGAATACGGATCATTTTGTCCACCGCAGCGCCCATCCTTCACCGCTTTCGGCCTATCGCGGGTTTTTCGGCAGCCGCCCATTTTCAACCGTGAACCAGTGGCTTATTGAACAGGGCGACACCGCAATTCACTGGGCCGACCGATGACGCAAACCATTCTCGACAAGATCAAAGCCTACAAGCTGGAAGAGGTCGCAAGCCGCAAGGCAGCGGTTCCCCTGGCCGAGGTCGAAGCCCGCGCAAACGCCGCCCCGCCCGTGCGCGGATTTGCCGACCGGTTGCGTGACGCCAGCCGCCAGGGATACGGGCTGATCGCAGAGATCAAGAAGGCCAGCCCCTCCAAGGGACTGATCCGCGCGGATTTCGACCCGCCCGCCTTGGCGCAGGCCTATGAAGCTGGGGGGGCGACATGCCTTTCCGTCCTGACCGATGGGCCTTCTTTTCAAGGCGATGACAGTTTTCTGACCGCCGCGCGTACAGCCTGTGACCTGCCCGCTTTGCGCAAGGATTTCATGTATGACACCTATCAGGTTGCAGAGGCGCGCGCGTTGCATGCGGATTGCATTCTGATCATCATGGCCAGCGTCTGCGACACGCAGGCAGCAGAGCTTGAAGACGCCGCCTTGGCCTGGAACATGGATGTTCTGCTGGAAGTGCATAACGCGCAGGAACTTGAGCGTGCATCGCTTCTCAAAAGCCCGCTGATGGGGATCAACAACCGTGACCTCAACACCTTTGAAACCTCGCTTGATACGACGCGGACCCTGTCCAAGCAGGTGCCCCATGACCGCACAATCGTTGCGGAAAGCGGCCTTTCCACGCCCGAAGATCTCGCTGATCTGGCCCGTTATGGCGCCCGTACCTACCTGATTGGCGAAAGTCTGATGCGCCAGGATGATGTGACGGCCGCAACACGTGACCTTTTGGCCAATCCGCTCTCTGGCGGGGGGATTTGAAGATGCCGCTCAGTCACTTTGACGCAGACGGCAAGGCCCATATGGTTGATGTCAGCGACAAGGAAGTTACAGCACGGGTCGCTATGGCAGAAGGGCATATAACCATGTCTGATCAAACCCTTGCGCATGTTACTTCAGGCACCGCCAAGAAGGGTGACGTGCTGGGTACCGCACGTTTGGCCGGGATTATGGCGGCGAAGCAGACGGCTGGCCTGATTCCGCTTTGCCACCCGCTTGCAATCAGCAAGGTCAGTGTGGATCTGACCCCGGATGCCGACTTGCCGGGCGTACGCATCACCGCAACCGTCAAGACAACGGGTCAGACTGGGGTTGAGATGGAGGCCCTGACCGCCGTTTCCGTTGCCGCCCTGACGGTGCATGACATGGTCAAAGCCGTGCAAAAGGACACGGTGATCGGCGGCATTCGTGTAACACTCAAGGACGGCGGAAAATCAGGCCGGTATCAGGCATGATCCCTGTCGCTGAGGCGCAGGCGCTTTGCCTCCGAGGTCTGACCCCGCTGGCGACAGAAACGATCCCTTTACGCAATGCAGCCGGGCGGATGCTGGCAGCCCCCGTCACGGCCCATCGCCAACAGCCCCCCTTTGCCGCTTCTGCCATGGATGGCTATGCCATTGACGCAGCGACACTTGCGCCCGGCGCGACGTTCACGGTGATCGGCGAAGCTGCGGCCGGTCACGGGTGGTCAGGCGAAATCGCGCAGGGTCAGGCCCTGCGCATCTTTACCGGTGCGCCAGTGCCTACCGGTGCAAATCATGTTGTTATTCAAGAAGATGTGCGCCGGGACGGTGATTGCATTACTGTTCTGAATAGCCTTGGCGACGGCCCCAATATCCGCCCCGCCGGCGCTGATTTTGGCGCAGATTTCACCCTGGAAGCGCCGCGACGGCTTTCTCCCGCTGATCTTGCCCTGCTGGCTGCAATGAACGCCGACAAGGTGGTCGTGACCCGCAAACCCAGTGTTGCGCTGATTGCGACCGGGGATGAATTGGTCATACCCGGAGGTGCGCCACGCGGCGACCAGATCATCGCCTCAAACATTTTTGGGCTGAAGGCCATGGCAGAAGCCGCTGGTGCGACGGTGCGGATTCTGCCGATTGCCGCGGACAATGATCCGGCTCTTGCACTGGCGTTTGAACTCGCGGCGGGGGCCGACATTATCGTCAGCATCGGCGGCGCATCTGTCGGCGATCATGATCTGGTCAGCAATGCTGCGCAAAAGCATGGCATCACGCTTGATTTTCACAAGATCGCCATGCGCCCCGGCAAACCACTGATGCTGGGACATAATGGGGCCGCACCATTTTTGGGCCTGCCGGGCAATCCGGTGTCTGCCATGGTGTGCGGGCATTTGTTCCTGTTGCCGATGGTGCGCGCAATGTTGGGCGATCAAACCCCCTTGCCAGCAATCACGCGCGCTCAGCTAACCGGTGCGCTTGGACCCAATGGCCCGCGCGCCCACTATATGCGTGCGCACACTGATGGCGATCAGGTCACGCCCTTTGACCGGCAAGACAGCGCGCTGTTGTCAGTTCTCACGCAGGCCAATTGTCTGGCCATCCGACCGCCCCATGACCCGGCGCGCAAGGCCGGCGACAGAATTGACATCATCGCGATTTGAACGCCCGGCCCAAGGCGCCATGATTTGTTGACACAAAACAAGAACACAGATAGAACATACGCAAAACGTACTGCCAAAAGTAACGTATATTGCGAGGCTTGCTATGCTGACAAAGAAACAACTCGATCTTCTGGAATTCATCCACAAGCGGGTGCAGCGCGACGGTGTTCCACCCAGCTTTGACGAAATGAAAGAAGCGCTGGATCTGCGGTCCAAATCGGGGATTCACCGCCTGATTACCGCGCTCGAAGAACGCGGGTTCATTCGCCGCCTTGCCCATCGGGCCCGCGCGCTTGAGATTGTCAAATTACCCGATGCGATGGCTGGCAAACCGGGGTTTTCCCCACGGGTGATTGACGGGGATAGACCGGACGATATTCCTGCAAATGCCAATCCGGTGGCGATTGCCGCGGTTGAACTCAATGTCATGGGGCGGATTGCGGCGGGTGTACCCATTGCCGCCATTTCCGAGGTGTCCCACAGTGTTGCCGTGCCGCAGACGATGCTGGGGCAAGGCGAACATTACGCGCTTGAGGTGAAAGGCGACTCGATGATCGAGGCTGGGATCAACAATGGTGACGTCGTGGTGATCCGCGAAACCTCTGTTGCGGACAACGGCGACATTGTAGTCGCACTGGTCGAAGATCAGGAAGCGACGCTCAAGCGGTACCGCCGCAACGGCTCTACCATTGCGCTCGAAGCTGCCAACCCGGCCTATGAAACGCGCATCTTCCGTGACGATCAGGTCAAGGTTCAGGGCCGTCTGGTGGGGTTGATCCGCACTTACTAGGCTATTCAGACTGGCTTGCGAGGGTCGCCTCTGGCGGCCCTTCTGCGTTTTGGCGGTACAGTATCGCAGGAATGTCATGGTCACGGCTGGCATGCACGTTCCAGGGGCGCACGCCGGTCATGTCCCGTGCCGTTGTGATATGCAAATCGCCGTTGTCATCCAGATCAAGCGCGACGGCACCAACCGCACGCAGCGCGGCGACGTCCAGCACCAGACAGGTGCGCGGCGCCTCAACGCGTTGATTGCTCACCAGAATATCCGCGCCACCGCATCCGGACAATGCCGCGAGGGCCGTCTTGCCCGATACCTGCACGATCCGCCAGTCTCCGATGCGGGCGCGTGCCATACGGCCCTCGCCTTGCACCCCGTCGCGGCCATGCGCGACGTCCTGTGCCACTGGCCAGCCGTCATTCTCAAGCCAGATGCCTGCAACAAATCCATCGCCCTTTGCCTTGGACAGGTCGCGCCCAGCTGGCGTCATCTGTCCCAACAACCCGCCGCTGTCTGCAACAAGGATGGCCGGTCGCTGGGTCTGAACCCACATGACCATTGCCAGCATGGTGGCCGCGACGCCAGCCCAGCGGATGCGACCCTGAACAAGGATCAACCAGATCATCCCGACTGAAAGCACCGCCAGGACACTCCCGTCCGGTGCCTTGACGTGGCTCAGCGCCCCGTCTTGCGCGGAAACGGTGTGGGCGACAAACAGGATCCAGCGCAAGCCCAGTTCCATGACCCAAAGCCCGATCCCCCACAGGCCCAGCGGTGCAAGACAGGCGGCAACCACTGCTGCCGGCATCACCATGACACCCATGAGCGGCACGCTAAGCAGGTTGGCGATGAGCCCGTAGTGCGCGATCTGGTTGAAATGTGCCGCCGCAATCGGCGCCGTCGCGAGCCCGGCAACAAAGGAAGAGATGACCACGGAGAGGACCGCCCGGAGCCAGCCCGGCCAATGGTGCAGATCGACGTGGCGCATCAGGCCAAAAACAACGACCAGCGCCGTCGTTGCAGCAAATGACATCTGGAACCCCGGCCCCATCAGCGCCTCGGGATGCAGGAAAAGCACCACGATCGCCGCCATTGCGACAGCCCGCAGGGTCAGCGCCCGCCGGTCCAGCAAGATCGCCACAAACATGGTTGTGACCATGATATAGGCGCGCTCGGTCGCAACATTGCCGCCGGAAAGGGCCAGATACCCCGCACCAACGGTAATTGCCGTGACAGCGGCCAATTTCTTGACGGGGAATCGCAGCGCCGCCCAGGGAAACAGGGCCAGACCATAGCGAACCACGGCGAAAACAAACCCAGTCAGCAACCCCATGTGCAGACCGGAAATCGCGAGCAGGTGAGCGAGGTTCGAAGCCCGCAAATCGCGCAGCGTATCCTGCCCCATACCGGATCTGTCACCGGTCATGATGGCCGCGGCAAAGGCACCGGTTTCGCCGGGCATTTCAGCCTGCACCGCAGCAGAGATCCGCATCCGTTGTGTGAATATCCACAATCGCCAGCCATCAGGTTCAGCCAGCGCGCTGCGCAGGACGGGATTGCGGGTGTATCCGACGGCGCCAAGACGCTCAAAGAATGCATGCCGCCGGAAATCAAATCCGCCCGGTTCTGCCGGACCCGACGGCGGCGACAGATGGCCGGTTGTCATGATCATGTCGCCCGGTAACACGCGGGCAAGTGGCTGTTCCCCATGGAGCGACACACGCACCCGCGCAGGCATCCGGTGCGGCGCGATGCGCTCGAGCCGCACCTGGTCCAAAGTGATCCGTGGTGCGTCGCTGGCAGAGCGGTCGATCTTGACGACGCGTCCTTCGATTGGCCCGTAGTAGCGGAACGTCAAAACCGGTGCATCAACCGTGACGGTTTGCCATTTGGCCAGACCGGCCCCGGCCAGGATCAACACGATGCCGATCACCAGTGGCTGCAGGGCCAAGGGCACAACCCGCACAGCCGTTGCCAACGCGACCGCTACCAGGGCGAGCGACCACCACACGAATATGTCCGGTTCAAACCGAAGCGAGAAATACCCACCGATCCCGATAGCCAGACAGACGGGCACCCAGCCGAACAACGCGCCGCGCTGCGCCAGCGCTGCTTCATGCAATTGGCGAAGGCCCTGCACTTGTCACCGCCCTTTCAAATGCTTATCCCGCGTGGAACTTCACTTTGCCCATTCACCGTAAATCAAAGGTTAACGCCATATGACCGTCGTGACCCGCTTTGCCCCTTCTCCCACTGGTGCCCTGCATATCGGCGGCGCGCGCACGGCCCTGTTCAATTGGCTTTATGCACGGGGTCGCGGCGGAAAGTTCCTGTTGCGGATCGAGGATACCGACAAGGCGCGCTCAACTGCGGAAAACAGGCAGGCCATTCTGGATGGTCTGACTTGGCTGGGGCTTGATTGGGATGGTGAACCGCTTTCGCAAGCGGAAGCTGCAGATCGCCATATCGCGGTGGCCCATGAGCTGCTGGCGCAGGGCCGCGCATATAAGTGTTTCGCGACTCCGGCCGAGATTGAGGCGTTCCGCGAAACAGCCCGCGCGGAAAAAACGTCAACGCTGTTCCGCTCACCCTGGCGGGACGTTCCGCAAGATCAGCATCCCGATGCACCGTTTGTTGTGCGGATCAAGGCCCCGCGTACAGGGCAGACCACCCTGAAGGATCAGGTGCAGGGCGATGTGACGTGGTCCAACGATCAGCTGGATGACATGATCCTGCTGCGCTCAGACGGATCGCCCGTCTATATGCTGGCGGTCGTTGTGGATGACCACGATATGGGCGTGACACATGTGATTCGTGGCGATGATCACCTCGCCAATGCCTTCCGCCAAAACATGATTTACGAGGCGATGGGCTGGGACAAGCCCACACTGGCACATATCCCGCTGATCTACGGTCCCGACGGCAAGAAACTGTCCAAGCGCCACGGCGCAACGGGCGCGGCTGAATATCAGGCGATGGGCTATCCAGCGGCAGGGATGCGCAACTATCTGGCGCGCCTTGGGTGGAGCCATGGTGATGATGAGTTCTTTTCGGATGCGCAGGCCCGCGCATGGTTTGATCTGCCGGCAATCGGCAAATCCCCCGCACGGTTCGATTTCAAGAAGCTTGAAAATATATGTGGGCAGCATATCGCTGCCGCGGACGATGCTGCACTGCTGCATGAAATTGCCGATTTCCTGGCCGCGACGGGAAAAAAACCGCTAAGCCCTCAGCAGCATGACGGTCTTTTGCGAGCGATGTATTGCCTCAAGGAACGCGCAAAGACTATTCCGGAACTCCTTGAAAAGGGGCACTTTATCCTGACTTCTCGCCCGATTGAGCGGGATGAAAAGGCGGATAAGGCACTTGATACGGTATCCCGTGGCATACTGTCCGAATTGACGCCGCAGTTGCAAACTGCTAGCTGGAAGCGCAGCACGCTGGAGGAACTTGTTTCGGCCTTGGCCACGCGCCACGAGACGAAACTGGGCAAGCTGGCCGGACCGCTTCGCGCGGCTTTGGCAGGTCGCTCTGTATCTCCCAGTGTTTTCGACATGATGCTCGTGCTTGGCCGGGATGAAACCATATCCCGTCTGGCGGAGGCTTCTGTCTGAAACGGAATCGTTACCAAAGGCGGTTAACGACTTGGCTGACCAAGAAACCTGCGTGGGTAGACCTACTCAACGCCGACATGGGGAATAAACATGGCCGATAAAACCGCGACCTTAACGATTGACGGAAACGCATTCGAGTTGCCGATCCACTCACCCACCGCGGGCCCCGATGTTATCGACATCCGCAAACTCTATGCCCAGGCTGGCGTGTTTACCTATGACCCGGGCTTCACGTCCACTGCATCCACGGACAGCACGATCACCTTCATCGATGGTGGCAAGGGCGAACTGCTGCACCGCGGTTATCCGATTGATCAGCTGGCAGGCAAATCGCACTATCTCGAAGTGTGTTACTTGCTGCTGTATGGTGAGCTGCCAACCGCTGCGCAGCTTGAAGATTTCGAAGCGCGCGTCACAAATCACACGATGCTGCATGAGCAGATGATGAACTTTTTCCGTGGGTTCCGGCGCGATGCGCATCCCATGGCCATCATGGTGGGTGTGGTTGGCGCAATGTCCGCGTTCTATCACGATTCCACTGACATTTCGGACCCATGGCAGCGCGAGGTCGCCTCAATTCGGCTGATTGCCAAGATGCCGACAATCGCGGCCATGGCCTATAAATACCACGTGGGTCAGCCATTTGTTTACCCCAAGAACAGCCTCGATTACGCGTCCAACTTTTTGCATATGTGCTTTAGCGTTCCGGCAGAGGAATATCATCCTGACCCGATCCTTGCCCGTGCGATGGATCGGATTTTTACGCTGCACGCGGATCATGAACAGAACGCCTCGACTTCAACGGTGCGTCTAGCGTCTTCTTCCGGGGCCAACCCGTTTGCCTGTATCGCTGCCGGCATTGCCTGCCTTTGGGGGCCGGCGCATGGTGGCGCCAATCAGGCCTGCCTTGAGATGCTACGCGAAATCGGCACCGTGGACCGGATTCCGGAGTTCATCGCCCGCGCGAAGGACAAGGAAGACCCGTTCCGCCTGATGGGCTTTGGCCATCGCGTCTACAAGAACTTCGACCCGCGCGCGACAGTGATGAAGGAAAGCGCCGATGAGGTGCTGGACCTGCTTGGCGTTGAAAACAACCCCATCCTTCAGGTCGCCAAAGAGTTGGAAAAAGCCGCGCTTGCTGATCCCTATTTTGCAGACAAGAAGCTGTTCCCGAATGTGGATTTCTATTCCGGCATCATTCTTGAGGCGATGGGCTTTCCCACATCGATGTTCACACCGATCTTTGCGCTCAGCCGGACCGTCGGCTGGATTTCGCAGTGGAAGGAACAGCTCAGCGATCCGCAGCTCAAGATCGGGCGCCCCCGTCAACTCTATTTGGGTGAGACGCTGCGTGACTACATTGACATCGAAAACCGCTAGGTCGCGGGGTCGCCATTGGGCGGCCACCAGACAATGTTAAGCACGGCGCGGCTGTTGCTGCGCCCTGCCCGGCCTACCGATCTGGACGATATGTTCGCGATCTACGGAAACCCTGATGCGATGCGGTATTGGTCAACCGCGCCGCACCCCGACCGGGAAACGACGGCCGCGCAATTGGATCGTGTCATCGCCGGCAACGCACGGCAGACCAAGGAATTTGGCAAACCAACCTACCTGATGTTTGAATGCGAAGGGCGGATGATCGGCTCTGGCGGGTTGTACCGAGACGACGAAATCGGGTTCATTCTGCATCCGGAGTATTGGCGGCGTGGTTTTGCCCGAGAGGCAATGACCGCGTTGATCCCGTTCCTGTTCAAGACCACTGGTCTGGATCAGCTGACTGCCGACGCGGACCCGAACAATGCGGCGTCCTGCGGGCTGCTGATGTCGCTTGGCTTTCGCGAAACCCATCGGGCAAAGAACACCTTCTGCATTGACGATGTCTGGTCGGACAGCGTGTATTTCCGGCTGGATCGCGGTTAATCCAACCCAATTCGACAGACTTTCCCAATTTTGGAAACAAGTCGCGATGACGGTCCGATAACATCCGTTTTTGGCCTCATTTCCGCCGTGTCGCAGCTTCACAGCAGGGTCAGCTAAATTGGAGAAATACACATGGCAAGCGAATCCTTCATCATCTACGGCGACGTAAACGTCGAAATCACGATCACCGAGAACGCCGACGGCACGTTGACCTTCACCACCTCTGTGATCACCGAGGGTGCCGATTCAACCGGTCTGATCGGTGACATCAACGCGATATTCTTCGACGCGGGCGAAGGCGTCGTCGTCGACACGCTTATGACAAGCGATGGCACCGACCTGGCCACATCTGAATCTGTCGAATTGAAAGACGTCTTCGATGAAGAAAGCGTCACCAAGGTTGACAGCTACACCAATATGAATGGTGAGGTCGTCAAAGAAGCTGGCAAGTTCGATGGCGGTGTCCAGTTTGGCACGCAGGGTATCGGGGAAAACGATTATCAGTCAGTGTCTTTCACACTGTCGACAACGGATGGTAGCGCGCTGAGCCTGGCTGACTTCAGCGCACAAGACTTCGGCATCCGCTTGACCTCCGTTGGCGAAGAAGGCGGCAGCCGTGACGGTTCACTGAAACTGGGCGGTACTTCGCCTGAGTTCCCGGAAGAGCCATCCGGCGTCGCAAATGACGACTACATGACTGTCTTTGCTGACGAATCCTTCAGCCCACCCTTCCCCGGCGCGCCGACCGATCTGCTGGACAATGACACGTTCATCATGCTGGACAACGACGATGGCCCCACCAGCGTGGTTGGTGCCAACAATGTCGCTGACCCGGGTCAGATCGTCTATGGCAGCATGGGCGGCCGCGCGATCATCTACGCTGATGGCTCTGTCGATTTCTCTGCGTTGGACGACCAGGGTGACAGCGAGTTCTACGAGCTTGCAGGCGGCGAAACTGCCGTGACTGAATTCACCTATCAGACCAACGACGGGTTGGAAGCCACATTGTTCGTGACCGTGATTGGCCTGGATGGTGACGGCCCCGGCGAAGGCTGATCCATTCGTACAACAAGTATGCATTACGCCCGGGTGTCCCCTGGGCGTTTTGTTTTTGCAGGACAGTTTGTGCGTCCGAGCGCGAGGCTGCTAGCGGCCCTCAAACTTGGCAGGTCGTTTTTCAAGAAAGGCAACAACACCTTCCTGAAAATCGCGGGTCTGACCACATTTCCCCTGCAATTTTGCCTCTAGCGTCAATTGCGCATCAAGATCATTGCCAAAGGATGCGCGCATGGCCTCTTTGACATATCCGTATGTCTGGGTAGGACCCTCTGCTAGCTGTGCTGCGCGTGCTTGCCAATGTGCGGTAAACTCATCAGCAGGTGTCGCTTCATAGATCATGCCCCAATCAGCGGCCTGGGTCGCGGTGATCTTATCGGCAAACAGCGACGCACCCATCGCCCGTGCCAGCCCCATCTGTCGCGGCAACATCCAGGTTCCGCCCGCGTCAGGGATCAGTCCGATACGCGTGAACGCCTGAATGAAATACGCATCTTCTGAGGCGATCACGACATCCGCCGCCAGAGCCAGATTTGCCCCTGCCCCTGCCGCCGCTCCATTTACCGCGCTGATTGTCGGGATCGGACAGTCGACAATCGCCCGCAGCATTGGGACATATTCGTCCCGCAGCGTGCGTTCCAGATCAAGGGATGCCGCATTACCGCCATCGCCCAGATCTTGTCCGGAACAGAACGCCTTGCCGGTTCCGGTGAGTACCAGCACCCGCGCCGTACGCTCTGCCTGTTTGACTGCATGGGTAATCTCGGCCCGCATCTGGGTATTTAGCGCGTTCATCACATCCGGTCGCGCCAGTGAGATCACCGCCACCCCATTATTGATCACCAAGCTGATTGTGGAATAGTCCATCGCGCCGTCCTTTGTTATGTTACGGCGCACATTACTGAACGGATCGGTTTAGAAAACCCCAACCCAGCGTCATTGCCGCAGAATTTTGTCCAGTTCGGCCTTTTCCTGTGCGCTTAACGGGTCAGGCGCGGCGCTTGGCCGCCTTCGCACCGTGATCCAGCCAATGACCAGCGCCGCCAGCAACATGGCCGGGGCGGCATACCAAAGCAGCAGATTGCTGCCTTGGGCGCGCGGCTTCATCAGTACAAATTCGCCAAATCGCGCTACCATATAATCAATCGCTTCGTCGTCGCTGTCACCAGCAACCAGCCGTTCACGCAGCACAATCCGCAAATCTCGCGCGACGGGAGCGTTGGATTCGTCAATGCTTTCGTTCTGGCATACCGGACAGCGCAACTCGGTCGAGATCGCCCTCGCACGCGCCTCCAGCTCGGGGTCGTCAAGCACTTCATCAGGCTGCACGGCCCAGAGCGGGCCAGCACAGATCAGTAGGATCATCAGCAGCTTTTTCATTCGGCTGCAACGCTGCGTGCTTGTTTTGCAGCCCCCACACCGATGCGCAGCCGTCGATCGCTCAGCGACAGCAACCCGCCAAGGGCCATCAGGATTGCGCCGCCCCAGATCCAGTTTGCGAAAGGTTTGATATAGGTTCGCACGGCCCAACCGCCCTGTGCCTGCGGATCACCGATTACCACATAGATGTCGCGCAGTATTCCATTGCGAATAGCCGCTTCGGTGGTTGGCATTCTGGCGACCGGGTAGAACCGCTTTTCCGGTGACAGAACCGCAATGTCGCGTCCGTTGCGCGCAATGGTGATATCCGCAAGTGTTGACTGGTAGTTGGGCCCAGCCTCTTCGCGCACGTCCTGTAGGGTCACCTGGTAGGCGCCAACGTCAAATGTCTCTCCGATATTGGCGACGCGGATATCCTCAACCTGCCAGGCCAGAATGCCGGCCACGCCAAAGATCGTTATGCCCATGCCGCCATGGGCGACCGCTTTGCCCCAATCTGCGCGTGGCAGCTGCATGATGCGGCGCAGGCGGTCTGCCGGGCCGCCGCGGCCGCCACGCATCCACAGATCAAGCGCAGCACCGCCGACAACCCAAATCCCCAGCGCCAGTCCCACGGGCCCTAGGGCGGATCGCCCGGTCTGAACAGCAAAGGCCAGCGCTGCCGCCGCCGCAGCCACGGCAGCCAATGCCGCCAATGGTCCGCGCGCGCGTCCGAACCGGCCGCGCTTCCACGCCAGGAGGGACCCCAGCGGCAGGACAATGGCCAGCGCGATCATGAAGGGGCTGAAAGAGGCGTCAAAAAATGGTGGGCCAACCGACATCACCCGGCCAAAGGCCAGTTCAGCCACCAGCGGCCAGATCGTTCCGATAAAAACGACAAAGGCCGCGACGGCCAGCAGGATGTTATTCAGAACCAACGCGCTTTCCCGGCTTACCGTGCCAAATGCACCCTTGGACTGCAGCACATTTGCGCGCGCCGCAAACAACGTCAGCGCCCCTCCCAGAAAGAAGGTCAGGATCAGCAGGATAAAGACGCCCCGCTCAGGATCGTTGGCGAATGCATGCACAGAGGTCAGCACGCCAGAGCGGACAATAAATGTCCCCAGCAGCGAAAAGCCAAAGGCCAGAATTGCCAGCAAAACGGTCCAGCTTTTCAGTGTTTCCCGCTTTTCGACAACAATGGCAGAATGCAGCAGCGCGGCAGAAATAAGCCAGGGCATGAATGACGCGTTTTCGACCGGATCCCAGAACCAGAAGCCCCCCCAGCCAAGCTCGTAATAGGCCCACCAAGACCCCAGGGCGATGCCAATGGTCAAAAACATCCATGCCGCCAGAGTCCAGGGGCGCACCCATCGGCCCCAAGCCGCGTCAACCCGGCCCTCGATCAGCGCGGCAACCGCAAAACTGAATGTCATGCTCAGCCCGACATAGCCAAGGTACAGAAACGGCGGATGGAATGCCAAACCGGGGTCTTGCAGCAATGGGTTCAGATCGCGACCGTTGAGCGGTGCAAACGTCATCCGTGTGAACGGGTTCGAAGTGAACAGGATAAAGGCATAAAACGCCACAGAGATCGACGCCTGCACCGCCAGGACCCGGGCGCGCAGCGTGTCAGGCAGATTACTGCCAAACCAGACAGCACATGCGCCAAACAGCGCCAGAATCAACAACCACAGCAACATCGAGCCCTCGTGATTGCCCCAGACACCGCTGATCTTGTAAAGCATCGGCTTGTCTGTGTGGGAGTTGGCGAAAACCAGCTCGACCGAGAAATCAGAAACGATAAAGGCCCATGTCAGAACGGCAAAGCTGAAGCCAACCAAGAGGAACTGAGACACGGCCGCCGGCTCTGCCATCGCCATCCAGCCGCGCCACCCCTTATGCGCCCCGATCAACGGCACAAAGGTTTGGCAAATCGCAATGGCAAACGCCAGAATCAGGGTGAAGTGGGCAAGCTCAATCAACATGCACACAGTTTAGACTATTCGTGCGGCGGACAACATGGGGGCCGGGTCACGAAATCGCGGGCGATGTGGGTCAGGTCACTCAATAGAACACGGTGCGTGTACGCCAAAGCCAGTGGCAACGATGGGTCGCTACCGCAAAGGAGCGGTTCTGCAATTGAGCGGGTGTGAGCTGGATCAGCCAGGGGCCAAAATCCATCTGCCCGGTCGGGCGCAGCCGCGTCCCTTCCTCAAACGTCATTGCAACAAGCACACGATTTTTCCGGGTGCCGTAATACCAGCGCAACCCCTCAAAAGAGCAGTCCCGCAATCGCGTCGCGCGGCCCCAGACGCGCACGTGGGTCGCATCAACGGCATCGATATGGGTGATCGTTGCGCGGGATGTGACGGGATATAATCGCCCTTCAAGATTTCCGATCTGGGCGTTCGCAAACAAGATTGACAGCGATGCAAGCGCGATCATCAACACCTGTTTCACCCCGCCAATCCCCCTTGCAGGACATAGGTCACAATGCCCATCAACAGTCCGCCGATCACCAGCCGGACCAGCCATTTCAGCGTATCCTCGATCGCGCCAAGCCGGTCCGCGACGTTGCCGCGGTGCACGGCCTCTACGGCGGTGCGGGTTTCGAGTTCTGTCAGGCGCTTTTCAATGCGCGTGGCCCAATCATCCCCCATGCCGTGCCCACCAATCCTTAAGGGCTGCGTTTTCGTCGGTCTCAGGTACGGCCATATCCGCCGGCGCATCTCGTCCGAGCGCGCGTGACATGGCAACGGTTTCCACGACAGAGCGTTGAAATTCCTGCCCCTTTGCCTGATGCCGCGCACCAAAATAGAAACTGACAATCGCGCCCATCAGCCACCAAAGTGGTTCCGGGATCAGGGCAATGCCGGTCATTCGATCCGCAAACCAGACCGGTTCGACCATTGCGGTGATGAACAGTCCAATTGTGCCAAGTGCCAGCGCAGGGCGCGGCAGCCGGTTCAGGGCATCCACCAACCGGTCAAATACCCCGCGTCGCCGGTGTTGGAATTCTGCGGCGAATTGCCCCAAGGCTGCGGCCTTGTCGGTGCTTTCCCGCGCCGCTTCATTCTCGGCGTTTTCGCGAAATATTTCAATCGTTTGTGCAACCCCGTTCCGGCCGTCACCAAAAAGTGCCGACATCAATCCCGTTATCAATCCCATGTCGACGTCCTTTGCTGATGTTGCGCATCTGTCAGGTGATAACGGGGCGAGACGAACTCCTCTGCGCGTGTGATCCACCCGCCCTTGCCGCCATTGCGACGGCGCGCATATTTGCGACTTGCCGGGCGGCGATCAGCGAGTGCGTAGTAATAATTCCGCCGCGCAATGCCATAAGCGTCCACGAAATGATCAGGAGCAGCGGCAAAGGCCCGCGCCGTTGCCTCTGCCGTGATCGGGCCGATCACGCCATCAACGCCGACATCAATGCGCATCTTGTTGAGCAATCGTTGCAGGATTTTCACGGCATGGGCACCTGCGTTGACATACATGTCAAAAACGCTGGCCTGAATGGGTTCTGGCAGAAGATTAATTCGGGGGCCTTCAAAATAGTGGCGCACAAAAATGTCTTCGGCCTGATCGCGGGTCAACCGCTGCACATCGGCCTGCGACACCCGCCCGTCTCCGTTCAGGTCCATCCCAAGTCGGCGCATGGTGTGGATGGTTACACCAAAGTTTGTGGCCCCGCCCGGATCGTCAGGATCATTCACATAGCCGCCTTCGCGGGCAACAATTGCGGATGCGATTTGTCGGACTGTTTGCATGGTGACCCCCCCAGAACTGCGGGGATCAACCTGCGTGATTGAAGTTAATTGGTCGCTTCACCACCGTCCGGTGCAACGTATGTGCCTTGCTCCTTAAGCGCGTCGATGACCTCCTTTGGCATGTAAGTTTCATCGTGTTTGGCAAGAATTTCAACAGCTTCAAACGTTCCGTTGATGTAACGCCCTTGCCCCACCATGCCCTGACCCTCGGCAAACAGGTCAGGCAAAATGCCGGTATAGACAACCGGAATGGTCGCCCCCCCGTCGGTCACCGAAAACGCAACTTCCGTCCCTTCACCGCGTGTGATTGACCCCTCAAGCACCAGCCCGCCGATGCGGAACAACTCTGTCTCGGCAGGGGGATTCTCTGCCACTTCGCTAGGTGAGCGGAAGAACTGGAAAGAATCATCGGGAAGCTGCGACAGGATCAGCAGAATGGCGGCGATACAGATGCCTGACAACGCGATCACCTGCACCCGGCGTTTCTTCTTCAGGCTCTTCATGGGAAGACCGGCGCCAGCATCAGGCCTTCGGTTTCCGGCAATCCCAGCATCAGGTTGGCATTCTGCAACGCCTGCCCGCTGGACCCTTTTGTCAGATTATCAAGCACGGCGACAACCACTGTCCGCCCCGGAATCCGATCCGAAATGACGCCAATATGACAAAAATTGCTGGCCCGGACATGTTTCATCGCCGGGCTTTGCCCTTTTGGCAGTACCTCGATGAACGGTTCATCAGCATAGGCCGCCGCCAGAGAGGCATGTACCGCGTCCGCTTCACCGCGCACATAGACGGTCGCCAGAATGCCACGGTTGGCAGGCAAAAGGTGCGGTGTGAACTGTACCTTGACCTCTCGCCCTGCAATGGCCGAAAATTCTTGATCAAATTCGCCCAAATGACGATGGGTGCCGCCAATCGCATAGGCGCTCGCACCTTCGGATAATTCGGCGTGCAGCAGGTTTTCCTTCAAGGCACGACCCGCGCCAGACACTGCGGCCTTGAGATCGATGACAATCTCGTCAAGGTCAATCACGCCATCTGCAATCAAGGGGCGCAACGCATATTGCCCGGTCGCCGCGTTGCAACCGGTTCCCGCAACGAGCCGGGCATGCCGGATCTCGTCGCGATAGAATTCTGTCAGCCCGTAGACCGCTTCCTTTTGCAGCGCCAGCGCAGCATGTGGTTTACCATACCATTTTTCATAGGCCGCAGGGTCCCGCAGCCGGAAATCGGCAGAGAGATCAACGACTTTCAGGCTTTCCGGCAATGTGGAAATCACCGCCTGCGACGTTGCATGTGGCAAGGCACAAAAGACAAGGTCGACAGCGTCAAACGACATGTCCTCGATTGTGGTCAGCACTGGCAGGTCCAGATGGCGCAAATGTGGAAAGACATCGGCCATCGCCATGCCAGCCTTTGAATTGCCGGACAGGCCAGTGATGTTCAGTGACGGATGGGTGGCAATCAGCCGAACCAGTTCGGCCCCGGTGTATCCGGAGGCCCCCAGAATTGCGACGTTGTGGGTCATGTCAGAACCCCTTTCGGATCAGGTATATAGGCAAGGCCCCGCAGGGCTTCAATCAAGCAGCTTCAAACGTGATCTGTCGTCGCAGGAACTGCGTGGCGCGATCCGAAACGCGCTGCGGGTCACCCGTGGTCAGAAAGGCGCTTTTCTGGCCGGGGCCGACCATCTCTGGCCGCCGGTCAAGATAATCGGCAAGGCTTTCGGCCACGAGGCTGGCTTGTGAAAAGACCTTGACCTCGGGTCCCAGCGCATCCTGGAACGTCTCTGCCATCAGCGGATAATGCGTACAGCCAAGGATCGCTGCGTCCGGTTCCGGCATCTTGCGTTTCAGCGCGTCCACATGGCTGCGCACCAATGCTTCGGCCAAGATCATGTCCGCATCTTCGATCGCGTCCACGACACCGCCACAGGCCTGCGCTTCGACGTCAACACCAATCGCCCGGAAAGCGAGTTCGCGCTGAAAAGCGCGGCTGCGGACAGTGGCAGGGGTTGCGAACAGGGCCACGTGTTTCGTTGCAACCTCACGCGGGGGTGAATTGTCACCCCACTGACGTTCGGTCAGCGCCTCGATCAATGGCACAAAGACGCCCAGCACACGCTTTCCCTCGGGAACCCAAGAGTCCTGCATCTTGCGCAGGGCGGCCGCACTGGCCGTGTTGCAGGCCAGGATCACAAGATCGCAGCCCGCCTCAAATAGCCGCTCCGTTGCCTTTGTCGTCAGCGCGTAAATGTCGTCGGCATCACGCACACCATAAGGTGCATGCGCACTGTCACCCATATAGACCAACGGCAGATCCGGCAGCCGTTTATGCACCGCGTCCAGCACCGTCAGGCCACCCAGCCCGCTATCGAAAATGCCAACAGCCATCGTCCTGCCTTCGTCTCTTATCGCTCATTGCGCCCCAAAGCCGGGGCCTTAACACGGTCATATGCGCCTTTGTGGCGGATTTCCATTGAAGACTTTGTGCCGCGTTCCGAATTGCCTCCGCCATTCCTGATTTGATCACGCGGCAACGCCTGTTGCCCCCTTTGCATCGCGCAAGATTGCGCGCAGTTCCTCGCGCCGCTTGGCCGCCTTGCGCACGCTGGCCTCTTTTACTGGGCCAAAGCCGCGAATGTCGCGTGGCAACATTGCCAGTGCAATCGCTGCATCCAGCGTACCCGGGGTGATCTGGGATTTTAGCGCGTCCATATCGCGTTCGTATTCGGCGATCAGCGCACGCTCCATCTTCCGCTCTGGGTTACGCCCAAAGGGGTCAAAGGGTGTGCCGCGCAGCCATTTCAACCGGGCCAGTTTCGGCAAGAGCCAGGCCATCCCGGCGCCGTATTCCTTTTTGACCGGGCGGCCGTTCGCCCCCATCTTGGATAGGATCGGCGGTGCCATATGATAGGTCAGCTTGAGCGTGCCTTCAAATTCTGCCTCAGCCTTGGCTTGTGTGTTCTGAAGCAGCCGCGCAACCTCGTATTCGTCCTTGTAGGCCAAGAGTTTGTGATACCCGATGGCGACGGCTTCTTTAAGTTTCGGGTCACTGAATTCGTCCACCAGTTTGCGATACCGTTTGGCCAGTCGCTTGCCCTGATATCTGACTAACTGCGCTGCACGAAATGCGATAATCTCGTCCAGGGATTGCGGCAGCGGCTCGACATTCGGTGCCATCGCCTTTTGCGCGTCAACTGGATGCAGGATCGCCCAACGCCCCAAATCAAAAGCGTGCTTGTTGCGCTCAACGGCGGCGCCATTCAATTCGATCGCGCGGAAAATTGCCTCGCGCGTGAGCGGGATCGCCCCGTGCTGCCATGTGGCCCCGAAGATCATCATGTTAGAATATATGCTGTCGCCCATCGCTGCCTTGGCCAGGTCGGTTGCGTCAAACATCGCCAGCCCATCCCGCAACCGCGCTTCCAGCGACAACTTGAGCTGGTCAATTGGCAGTTTGAATTCGGTATTGCGGGTGAACTCGCCGGTGACGATTTCGTGGCTGTTCACCACACCGCGGGTCTTGCCCGTGCGCATCAACCCCAGTGTTTTGGAGCCCGCGCTGACCACCAGATCACCGCCAATCAACGCATCACACTCGCCCGTAGCAACGCGGATCGCGGCGATATCGCCGGGTTCATCCGCAATTCGGCAATGGATGTGAACGGCGCCGCCCTTCTGGGCCAGACCAGCCATTTCCATCATCCCCGCCCCCTTGCCATCCAGATGGGCGGCCATCGCCATTACCGCCCCGATTGTTACGACACCTGTGCCGCCAACCCCGGTAATGACAACATTGTGGGTGCCATTGATGGTCGGCAGTTGCGGCGCCGGTAAATCAGGCAGGGCGATCTTTGCTGTCGCTTCCTTGCGGATCTTTGCGCCCGCGATGGTTACAAACGACGGGCAGAACCCGTTCACGCATGAGAAGTCCTTGTTGCAGGAGGATTGATCAATCGCCCGTTTGCGTCCCAGCGCGGTTTCCACCGGCACAATTGAGACGCAGTTGGACTGAACGCCGCAATCTCCGCAGCCCTCACAAACATCCGTATTGATAAAGACCCGTTTGTCAGGATCAGGAAACTGACCCCTTTTGCGACGCCTGCGTTTTTCCGCAGCACAGGTCTGGATATAGACAATGGCGCTGACCCCTTTGACCTTGGTCATCTCGGCCTGCACTCGTGCCAGTTCGGCCCGCTCGGATATGGGGATACCCTTTGGGAAGGCGTCAAAATCGACGTCCTCCTTGTCATCGTAGACCACGTGAACGGTCTTGACCCCCATCGCGATCAACTCGTTACAGATCTGCTGCGGCGAAAGATCGCCTTCGTTGGCTTGACCGCCAGTCATGGCAACGGCGTCATTGAAAAGGATCTTGTAGGTGATGTTGGTTTTTGCCGCCAAGGCAAAGCGGATCGCTTGCACCCCTGAGTGGTTGTAAGTGCCATCGCCAAGATTCTGAAACACATGATCACGCGTAGAAAACGGTGCTTCGCCAACCCAGTTGGCCCCCTCGCCGCCCATTTGCGTGAACCCGACCGTGTCGCGGTCCATCCATTGCACCATGTAGTGACAACCAATCCCGGCATAGGCGCGCGATCCTTCCGGCAGCTTGGTTGATGTATTGTGCGGGCATCCGGAACAGAAGTATGGCAGCCGCGCCGCCAGTTGCGGCGCGTTGTCGGCTTTCTTTGCCGCCACGACCTCGGCCAGCCCGGCCCTGATCTTGCCGCCGTCGCAGCCTTCCTCGATCAGGATATCACCAAGTTTCTCAGCAATCCACATCGGGTTGATATCCGCCCGCGTTGGAAAAATCTCTTCGCGCCGGCCCTCTGAATGCTCGTCCCCTTTGTGCCAGCCGTAAACACGCCGCCCCTTCCGGTCGTCAAAAATTGCTTCTTTGACCTGCACTTCGATCAGCTTGCGCTTTTCCTCGACCACGATGATCAGGTCGAGCCCTTCGGCCCATTCATGAAACGACGCCATGTCCAACGGCCAGACCTGCCCCACCTTGTAGGTGGTCAGCCCAAGACGTTCTGCCTCCTCCTTGTCGATGCCCAGCAGCGCCAGGGCCTGCACCAGATCAAGGTAATTCTTCCCCGCGGCGACAAAGCCGATCTTGGCCCCTGCCTTGCCCCATTTGCGCTGATCCATCTTGTTGGCGCGGCTGAACGCTTCGGCGGCAAAGCGTTTGTGGTCGATCATCCGCTGTTCCTGCATTTGCGGTGTATCCACCACGCGGATATTCAGACCGCCCTCAGGCATTGGAAAATTGGGCGCGACAAAGGACAACCGGTGCGGATCACCGTCCACTACAGATGTGACCTCGATCGTATCCTTCATTGTCTTCAGCCCGACCCAGACCCCGGCAAAGCGGCTGAGCGCCCAGGCGTATTGGCCGTAATCAAGGATCTCTTGCACGCCTGCCGGTGAAACGATGGGCATATAGGCGTCCAGCATCGCCCAATCGGACTGATGCAAAGTGGTGGAACTTTCGCCGGTGTGGTCGTCCCCCATTGCCATCACAACGCCACCGTGGGGCGATGTTCCGGCCATGTTGGCATGGCGCATCACATCGCCGGATCGGTCGACACCGGGGCCCTTGCCATACCATAGACCAAAGACACCGTCGTATTTGCCTTCACCGCGCAGCTCGGCCTGCTGGCTGCCCCAAAGGGCGGTTGCAGCAAGATCCTCATTCAAACCCGGCTGAAATGTAATCTGTGATTTCGTCAACAGATCGCCTGCGCGGCTCATTTGCATGTCTACCGCACCAAGCGGAGAACCACGGTAGCCGGTGACATATCCCGCGGTATTCAGACCCGCTTTTTCATCGCGCGCGCGTTGCATCAACATCAACCGCACAAGCGCCTGCGTGCCGTTCAGCAAGACATGCCGTTTGGACAGGTCATAGCGATCGTTAAGTGAGATATCTTCCCGGCCCATCTGCGCCTCCCAGTGCGAAATCCTGCCCTCAATATAGGTCAAAAATACTGACCCATAAAGCGGAATTTCGCCGGATCACACATTTGCAATCAATCACCACTATGGCGTAAGGAACCTCTATTGCGAGCGCTCACATGTTTTGAATTGGATCACAAATGGACTGGGATAAGCTAAGAATATTTCACGCCGTCGCGGACGCCGGTTCGCTGACCCATGCGGGTGATACGCTGCATCTTTCGCAATCCGCGGTGTCGCGCCAAATTCGGGCGCTCGAAGAATCATTCAACACCACCCTGTTCCACCGTCATGCGCGGGGCTTGATCCTGACCGAACAGGGTGAGCTGCTATTCGATGCCACCAAATCCATGAACAAGCGCCTTGATACCGCCGCTGCACGCATCAAGGACAGTGAGGAAGAAGCCTTTGGCGAACTGCGCGTCACGACGACGACGGGCTTTGGCACGCTATGGCTCGCCCCGCGCCTGCCGAAACTTTACGAACTCTATCCTGATCTCAAGATCGACCTGATGCTGGAAGAACGCGTGCTGGACCTGCCGATGCGCGAGGCGGACGTCGCGATCAGGATGAAGGAACCCTCGCAGGCGGATTTGATCCGCAAGCGGCTGATGTCCGTGCGCATGCGGCTTTATGCGACACCTGCCTATCTGGCCGATTGTGGCACCCCAAATGAACTGGATGACCTTGCCGACCATAGGCTGATTTGCCAGAGCCTGACCTCAACGCAGGTCGCTGCCGGCGCGACAATGGTGCAACACCTGTTGACCCATGACGTGCAGTCCCTGTTCACGGTGAACAACTACTTCGGTGTTTTGCAGGGCGTTCTGAACAACCTCGGCGTTGGTGTCCTACCCAATTACGTGACCGATGATTTTCCCGATCTGGTGCGGGTCCTGCCTGAGGTGGAATCCAGTGAGGTTCCTGTTTTCCTTGCGTATCCAGAGGAACTGCGACAATCCAAACGGATCAGCGCATTTCGGGATTTCGTGCAGGATGAAATCATTGCGCACCGCCGCAAGATCCGCGACAGCGCCGCCGCGAATGCCCAAATTTAAGGCGCTTTATGAACAAGCTATGCGGGAAACGCATAGCGGCTTTGCACAAGAATCACGCGGGTTTTTCTTGATCGGTTAAAAGTTGAACCCTATGTGCATTCACGAGGCAGATGATGCCTTGACGCTCATCTCCTCAACCTCCCTGTTGGACTTCGCCGGGCCTTGTGCCCGGCATTTTTTTTGCGCGCCGCTATCTCGGTCAGACCCGCCTGTTGTCGTGCCGTGCAATCCGCCGCGGCGCGCCCCGCAATCAAGCGTCCAAGCACCTTTCCCTTCGCGCGCCGCCGTTCTAAAAGCCAAGCGAGTCGAGGGGGACGTTATGCAAGATCCAGCAATCACCGAAGAAGTCATCGCAGCCCACGGTTTCACACCGGATGAATGGCAAGAGGTGCTCAGCATCCTTGGCCGCGACCCGTCATATACCGAGATGGGGATCTTTTCTGCGATGTGGAACGAACATTGCTCTTACAAGTCATCCAAGAAATGGTTGCGCACCCTACCGACAAGTGGCCCACAAGTGATCTGCGGTCCCGGTGAAAACGCGGGTGTTGTTGATATCGGCGATGGGCAGGCCGTGGTTTTCAAGATGGAAAGCCACAACCACCCATCCTACATCGAACCCTATCAGGGTGCGGCCACAGGTGTTGGCGGGATTCTGCGCGATGTCTTTACCATGGGCGCGCGTCCCATTGCGGCGATGAACTCGCTTAGCTTCGGCGAACCGGACCACCCCAAGACCCGCCAGCTGGTGAACGGTGTTGTCGCCGGAGTTGGCGGTTATGGCAATTGCTTTGGCGTGCCGACCATCGGGGGTGAGGTCCGGTTTGACGCTGCCTACAACGGCAATTGCCTCGTGAACGCCTTTGCCGCCGGGCTTGCTGATACCGACAAGATTTTCTACTCCGCCGCGTCTGGCGTTGGCATGCCGGTCGTCTATCTGGGCGCGAAAACCGGACGCGACGGTGTCGGCGGCGCGACAATGGCCTCAGCCGAATTTGACGATACGATTGAGGAAAAGCGCCCCACCGTGCAGGTTGGCGACCCCTTCACCGAAAAGCGCCTGATGGAAGCAACGCTGGAACTGATGGCAACAGGTGCCGTGATTTCGATCCAGGACATGGGTGCGGCGGGCCTGACCTGTTCAGCGGTTGAAATGGGCGACAAGGGCGGACTTGGCGTGCGTCTGGATCTGGATGCGGTGCCACAGCGCGAAAGCAACATGACTGCCTACGAGATGATGTTGTCGGAATCCCAGGAACGTATGCTCATGGTTCTGAAACCAGAGCTGGAACAGGCCGCCCGCGCGGTCTTTGAAAAGTGGGACCTCGATTTCGCCATCGTTGGCGAAACGCTTGCAGAAGACCGATTCCTTATTGTGCACGGGGATGAGGTGAAAGCAGACCTGCCACTTTCCAAGCTGTCATCAACTGCCCCGGAATACGACCGCCCCTGGGTCGCAACGCCCGCTGCTGCACCCCTGGGCGATGTGGCAGAGGTGGACCCGATCGCCGGATTGCAGGCGCTTATCTGCAGCCCGAACTACGCAGCCAAAAACTGGGTTTATGAACAATACGACCAGCAGGTCATGGGGGATACCGCCGTCAGCCCCGGGCTTGGCGCAGGGATCATCCGGGTGCACGGGACGCAAAAGGCGCTGGCCTTTACCAGCGATGTGACCCCCCGCTACGTCAAGGCGAACCCCGTGGAAGGCGGCAAACAAGCCGTCGCAGAGGCATACCGCAATCTGACCGCTGTTGGCGCCCTGCCCCTTGCAACCACCGACAACATGAACTTTGGCAACCCCGAAAAGCCCGAGATCATGGGCCAGTTTGTGGGCGCGATCCAAGGTATCGGTGAAGCCGTCAGCGCCCTGGACATGCCCATCGTGTCGGGCAATGTCTCGCTCTATAATGAAACCGACGGCACTGGGATCTTGCCTACGCCGACGATCGGCGCGGTCGGGCTTTTGAAGAACACCGGCGACATCATCAACGGGAAGTTGCGCGACGGAGATGTGCTGCTACAGGTGGGGGAAACAAAGGGCCATCTTGGCCAATCCGCGCTTCTGGCAGAGGTCCACAACCGCGCAGACGGGGATGCCCCTCAGGTTGATCTGGCGGCCGAAAAGCGCAACGGCGACTTCATTCGCGCCAACCGCAAGCAGATCCAGGTCTGCGCTGATCTCTCTGATGGTGGGCTGGCGCTGGCGGCCTTTGAAATGGCCGAAGCCGCTGGCGTTGGCGTAACACTAACGGCGGAGGACACGGCGACCCTCTTTGGTGAGGATCAAGCCAGATACCTGATTGGCTGTAATTCTGACCAGGCTGATGCGCTTTTGCAGGCTGCCGAACAGGCCGGAGTGCCGCTGGCAAAAGTCGGCAAGGCCGGCGGTGACAAGATCAGCTTTGGCAGCCATTCCGCACCCTTGGCATCCTTGGCAAAAAGTTACCGCACCGCCTTTGCAAAGGCCGTGGCCTGACGCGCGCGGCGTGACAAATGCGCGTGTCGGGGGCAAGCTACTTGCCCCGGTCCACCACCGTTCATAAATTAGAAGCAACCTAGCAAAAGGACGTCCCATGGCCATCACCGCGCATGAAATCGAAGCACTGCTCCGGGAATCCTTTCCGAATGCAAAAATCACCGTGCAAGGCGATGACGGTGCACATTTCGCAGCCGAAGTGATAGACGAAAGCTTTCGCGGCAAGAACCGTGTCCAGCAGCAGCGGGCGGTCAATGCCGCACTGAAAGGCAAGATGGACGGGAACAATGCCGAACTGCATGCGCTTGGCCTGACGACCAAGGCCCCTGACTAATCCTATCCATTTGAAATCCGAAGAAATCTCGTTCGCGAACCTGCCCCGCAAAGGAAACGACCATGACCGCAGAGACCCAGATCAAAGAAACTATCACCAGTAATGACGTCGTGCTTTTCATGAAGGGCACAAAATCCATGCCACAATGCGGATTCTCGTCGCGGGTGGCCGGCGTCCTGAATTTCATGGGCGTTGACTTTGCTGACGTCAACGTCCTGGCCGATGATGAAATCCGCCAAGGAATCAAGGACTTCACCGATTGGCCGACGATCCCACAGCTTTATGTCAAAGGCGAATTTGTTGGTGGCTGCGACATCATTACAGAAATGACCCTATCGGGTGAACTTGACACCCTGTTCACGGAAAACGGCGTGACTTTCGACAAGGACGCCGCCGATAAAATCCGCGAAGCCAACGCCGATTAAGGCCCGAACAGCTTGATCGGTGACCGCCCTGTCGGTTCACCGATCAAGAAACCAGCACGCTGTCAGCTTGACGCGTTCAACTCCAGTGGATCAGGCCGATCACAGCAGACGTGGCGTAAAAGAATTGCAGCGCAAAGAACGCCCAACGGCGATCCAGCCATCCCCAGCCGGCGAACAGCAATAGCCCAAACCCCTGCACCTCATGCCGGTGTTTGACGCAATCAGCAAAGCGTAGGCCATCGCCAGCACCAATCCGGTGACTTCAAAAACCGTGGCCCAGCGTGCCTTGGTCATTTAATGGGCGCGACCTTCAACCTGATCGGCCAGCGCCTCAGCACGCGCGGCAATTTCGGCCAGCGTATCGGTCACTTCGGCTGGCACAACCGGCACTTCGACCCGCTCTGCTGGGCGACTCTGCATCTGGTCGATATGGGCCTGCATCTGTGCCATGCGGGTTTCGGCCTCGCGGACCTTTTCTTCGAGCCCCGCAGTCTTGTCAGCCAGCATCAGTCCCGCCATCAACAGCATGCGCGCTTCTGGCATCCGCCCAATCTGCGCAGACAAGTGCCCGGCTTCGTCATCAAGCATCTTGGCTGCAGAATGCAGATAGTGTTCTTCGCCTTCCTGACAGGCGACCTCAAACGTGCGGCCCCCGATGGCAACTTCAACCTGCGGCATGTTGCGCCTCCTCGATGATCGGTTTCAGATCTGCCAGAATGGCATCGACTTCTGCGGCATCAGCTGAACGCTGCGCCTGCAGCGCTTCGACTTCGGCAATCAGCGCCCGATTGATCAGTTCAGGGTCGGCGGCCCCGTCCGCGGCAGTGCTGCGCAATTGCGCGTTCATTTCGCGCATGTCGGCATTTGATGCCCGCAAACGTTGCAGTTCGCCATCAAGCTGCGCCATCTGTTCAGCCTGCGCGGAAACCCGCCCTTCCAGTTCGGCAATTTTGCCATCCTGACGCTCTTTCAGCACACGCACGCGCTCGATCAGCTGCGCATTGGCGGTCTTTTCTTCTTCAAGCTGTGCGTGCAACGCTGCACTGTCATCGCCAGCGCTAGCGGGTGCGGCGGCGGACATGCCGTCCAATCCGGACCGAATACGATCAAGCGCTGCGGTAATGCGGCTTTCTAAGCCATTGATTTCACTCATTTGCCTGTCCTTCCTGAGGCCATAACTTCGACCCGAGAGAGCCCCGGGACCGATGCCGGTCCCCTGCTCCCGAACTCTCAGCAGGTCTGGCATCTGATCTTGTGCCCTTGCCTGCCGAATCGTGCCTCTTTCGGCAAAGCCTATGCCATCCCGCCTGCCCCCGCAAATTGCATGAACGCAATGTTCTGAGCGGGTTAGGCTGTATGCTTGATCTATGGGTCTGCCCTGTTATGAGGTGACACAACAGACTTCTTAATAAACAGGATCAGACCCTTGGATATTGCGACGCTCCGCGACAAACACCCTGAACATTGGATGATGGCGGCGGCGATCCGCACGCTGACACTTGACGCGGTGGCCGCGGCCAATTCCGGCCATTCGGGCATGCCGATGGGCATGGCTGACGTGGCAACGGTGCTTTACCGGAACCACCTCAACTTTGATCCCGCCGCGCCGAACTGGGCCGATCGGGATCGCTTTATCCTGTCGGCGGGCCATGGTTCGATGTTGCTGTATTCGCTGCTGCACCTCACCGGATATGCCGATATGACGCTGCAGCAGATCAAGGACTTCCGCCAATGGGGTGCGATTACCGCTGGCCACCCCGAATATGGCCATGCCTCGGGCATTGAAACCACCACCGGGCCACTGGGCCAGGGGATAGCAAACTCCGTTGGTTTTGCCATTGCCGAAGAAATCCAGCGTGCACGGTATGGCAAGAACATCGTGAACCACTACACTTATGTCATGGCCGGTGACGGGTGCCTGATGGAAGGTGTCAGCCAAGAGGCGCTGGCCCTCGCAGGGATGCAAAAACTGTCCCACCTTGTTGTTTTCTTTGACAATAACAACATTACCATTGATGGCACCGTTGATATGGCTGACATCACCGACCAACCGGCCCGCTTCGCCGCTTCCGGCTGGCACGTGCAGGCGATTGATGGCCACGATCCAGAGGCGATTGACGCCGCCATCATCGCTGCCAAAGCTGATCCGCGCCCCTCGATGATTGCCTGCAAGACCCATATCGCACTTGGTCATGCGGCGCAGGATACATCAAAAGGTCACGGTGCGCTGACAGATCATGACCAGCTTTTGGCCGCCAAGGCTGCATATGGCTGGAAGTATGGTCCATTTGAGATCCCGGCCGATATCAAAGCCAACTGGGAGGCAACCGCAACGCGCGGGAAGGCCGCCCGTGCCGCCTGGGAAGACCGTTTTGCCAAGCTCTCCACCAGCCGTCAGGCCGAGTTCAACCGCGCCCTGGCCGGTCAAGCCCCCAAGAAACTGGCCGCGACGATCCGGGCGTTCAAAAAACAGACCAGCACAAGTGCGCCCAAGCTTGCCACCCGCGCCTCCTCTGAAAAGACGCTAGAGGTGATCAACCCGATCATGCAGGAAACAATTGGCGGCTCTGCTGATCTGACCGGGTCCAACAACACCAAAACATCCGATATGGGCGTATTCCACCCCGACAGCCGTAAGGGGCGTTACATCTATTACGGTGTGCGCGAACACGGGATGGCGGCAGCGATGAATGGCATGGCCCTGCACGGTGGCGCGCGCCCCTATGGCGGTACGTTCTTCTGCTTTACCGATTACGCACGCGGCGCAATGCGCCTGTCGGCGCTGATGGGCGTTCCCGTCACCTATGTGATGACCCATGACAGCATCGGACTTGGCGAAGATGGCCCGACCCACCAGCCGGTCGAACATCTCGCAATGGTGCGGGCGACGCCAAATACAAACGTGATCCGCCCTGCCGACACTGTTGAAACAGCTGAGGCTTGGGAAATCGCGCTGACCAGCCAAAAGACGCCAACTGTCTTGTCGTTGACCCGTCAGGGCCTGCCAACAGTCCGGACCGAACACAAGACCAAGAACCTCACTGCGCAGGGCGGATATGTGCTTGCTGACGCTGACGGTAAACGTCGCGCCATCCTAATCGCCACCGGGTCCGAAGTCGCGGTGGCCCTTGCAGCGCGCGATTTGCTGCAGACCGAAGGGATCGGCACCCGCGTGGTGTCCATGCCCTGTATGGAGCTGTTTGCCCAACAGGACGAAAAGTACCGCAAACGTGTGCTGCCAGCAGGTCCGGTGCGTGTCGGTGTCGAGGCGGGCGTGCGCCAGCCATGGGACGCGCTGCTTTTGGGTGAACGTGGCAACGCAAGAAAGGCGGACTTTGTTGGCATGGACAGCTTTGGCGCATCAGCCCCTGCCGGCACATTGTTTGAAAAATTCGGCATCACGGCAGAGAATGTCGCTGACAAGGTCAAAGCGTTGCTGTGATCCACAGCCCACGTTCCATATTGGCGGTCAGCGGCCTCGCGTTGCTGACCGCCTGCGCAGCACCGGCACCCGTTGAGGTCACGCAGCCCGTGGAAACGGCCGAAGTCGTGCCGTTTGCCCGCGCAGTTCTGGACGGGTTGCAGGCCCGCTCCATCGCCGAAAGCCGGGAATACTGCGGCTACATTGAAAGCGGCCCCGATGGCACATTGCGGGCTACACCGGCGCGTCCGGGGACCGAGGCGTCCTGCCATCTGCCCAACCCGCGCCCCAGCACGATTGCATCCTACCATACGCATGGGTCATTCTCCGCCAGGTTCAATAACGAGATCCCCTCTTCGGATGATCTGATGTCTGATATTGAAGCCGGCACCGACGGCTATATCAGTACGCCCGCCGGGCGGCTTTGGCGAGTTGACCACAAAACGCAACTTGCATCCCTGCTCTGCGGACCTGGATGTGTGACCTCTGACCCCAAAAACGATCCTTCAAACGAAGGGCCGGTGGGCACAACATACTCTGTCCTCGAACTGATCTGGCTGGAACGCTAACCCGGGTGATTCTCATGTTTGAAGCATCGGCAGAAACTGCATGGTCTGTTGGCGCAAACGGTTAGCGGTAACCGCCTGACGAATTGCGCTGTTACCGTTATCACATTGATAAATATTCAGTTTTTCTTGTCCCTGCCTTCCATTCGCTCCTATAAATAGCGCGAACAGGCGCGTATCAGGGGATCACAATGACCGTCACTTTGGGCATCAACGGCTTTGGCCGCATTGGACGCTGCACACTGGCGCATATCACCGAAGCCGCTCGCAATGATGTGCAGGTGGTCAAGATTAACGCCACTGGCCCAATCGAAACCAACGCCCATCTGCTGAAGTACGACAGTGTCCATGGCCGCTTTGGCAGCCCGATCACGGTCAAGGATGATACGATTGATCTCGGACGTGGCCCGATCAATGTGCAATCCACCTATGATCCACAGGAACTTGACTGGTCTGGCTGTGACGTCGTGCTGGAATGTACAGGTAAATTCAACGATGGCGAAAAGTCCAAGGTGCATCTGGATCGTGGCGCAAGAAAGGTGCTGATCTCCGCACCCGCCAGGAACGTTGACCGCACCGTGGTCTACGGCGTCAACCATCGCGATCTGATCGCGACAGAGCGGCTGGTCTCAAACGGATCCTGCACCACCAATTGCCTGGCCCCGCTGGCCAAGGTGCTTGATGATGCCGTCGGGATCGAACGCGGGATCATGACCACCATCCACAGCTACACCGGCGATCAACCGACGCTGGACCGTCGCCACGACGACCTTTATCGCGCCCGGGCCGCAGCCATGGCGATGATCCCAACCTCTACCGGTGCGGCCAAAGCGCTTGGCGAGGTCCTGCCGGGGCTGGCAGGCAAGCTGGATGGAACCGCCATGCGCGTGCCCACGCCCAACGTGTCGGCCGTTGACCTGACCTTTGAAGCGGGTAAATCCATCAGTGTAGACGACATCAACGCCATCGTCGCAGAAGCCGCTGGCGGCTACATGGGAATGGTGATGGCCTATGATGATGAGGCCAAGGTCTCGATTGATTTCAACCACACCACACAATCCTGCATCTTTGCCCCCGACCAGACCAAGGTTGTTGGTGGCAAGACCGTGCGTGTGCTGGCGTGGTACGACAATGAATGGGGATTCTCGGCCCGCATGGCTGATGTCGCTGGTGCAATGGGCCGGCTAGGCTAGGCCGCCCCGCAACTGATCTGCAATAATCGCACCTCCCGTTTCGGCGCGCGTAGCTGACCAGCCGACTGACATCATGACCTTTCCTGCGCCCCCTTGCCTGCCAGGATCTTGCCGCGAAACTTTTCGATCCGGGCAAAGCGGGTTTTGGATGTCTTGGCCTGATTCAGATTAAAGGCATAGCTTTTCTGGCGGCCGGGCGTCAGCGCGTGGAACGCTTCGGCCAGTTCCGGGTCGGCATCCAACGCAGTGATCAGTTCGTCAGGTATCGGAACCTCACGCGGGATCCTTGGCGGTGTGATCCCGGCTTCCGCATATCCGATCGCTTCCCGCAGGTATTTCGTGATGACCGGCGCCATTTTCTTGACTGCCCCGTTCTGGGTGAACCTGATCATATCAGCGTGCTGTGTAAACGCGCCCTTCTTTTCCAGAATGCCTTCCGGGTCCTGCAGCAATGGCGCATTGAAAAAGCTGAGCCTGAAATCGTGCCTGAACGCGCCTATGATCGCAATGTTTCGTCCGGTGTGCACGTAACAGGGATGCCCCCACTTCACCTGCTCATCCAGCCCGGCAGCCAGTGCCAGGTCGCGCAGTGCCCGCAATCCTTTGTTCCAGATATGTGCTGAACAGGCGGCGGTGGCAAACCGGTTGCAGCGCCCGCAGCCCTTGTCAAAGTAGGTTTCTATCTCTGTGATCATTGCCATGATCCTGCCCCCCCGGAGCCATCGTGTCACGGCTATCCATTGCAGCGCAACGGCGCAGGCCGTGCAAATGACTTGTATCCTTGGCGCAGGCCGGTAAACCAACTCTATGACCAACACGCTCGCCATCTGGCTCGTTTCCCTGATCGCGGGATTCTTCCTGCTCGATCATTACGTGCTGGAATGGGGTGCAGGCGTTGCCGCACTCCGTGCATTGCTCGATTTGATACGCTGGTTGGCCTTTTGGCGTTAGTCTGAGCGTGATCAAAGGTTGACCTTCCGGCTTAAATCGCAATGTTAGCGCCAACATCAACGCCAACTCCCAAAGGAGACTCCCATGGCTGTTAAAGTCGCCATTAACGGTTTCGGTCGTATCGGACGTAACGTCCTGCGGGCCATCATTGAATCAGGTCGCACGGATATTGAGGTTGTTGCCATCAACGATCTTGGTCCGGTCGAAACCAACGCGCATTTGCTGCGTTACGATTCGGTGCATGGCCGGTTCCCGGCAGAAGTTACGACCACCGAGGATACTATTGACGTGGGCCGGGGCCCAATAAAAGTTACAGCTATCCGTAATCCGGCTGACCTGCCCTGGTCGGATGTGGACGTCGTAATGGAATGCACTGGTATCTTTACCAGCAAGGAATCCTGTCAGGCGCACCTTGATAACGGTTCCAGCCGCGTGCTGATATCCGCCCCGGGCAAGAATGCGGACAAGACGATCGTTTACGGTGTAAATGACGACTCGCTGACGGCAGATGACATTGTTGTCTCAAATGCGTCTTGCACGACCAACTGCCTGTCACCTGTCGCCATGGTGCTGAATGACGCTGTTGGCATCACCAAGGGCTTCATGACCACAATCCACAGCTATACCGGCGACCAGCCGACACTGGATACCATGCACAAGGACCTTTACCGCGCCCGTGCCGCGGCCCTGTCGATGATCCCAACGTCAACAGGTGCGGCCAAGGCCGTTGGTCTGGTTCTGCCGGAACTGAATGGCAAACTCGACGGCGTCGCAATCCGGGTGCCAACACCGAATGTTTCGGTCGTAGACCTGACATTCGAGGCCAGCAAAGCCACCACAGTGGCAGAGGTCAATGCCGCGATCATCGCTGCCGCTGACGGCCCGCTCAAAGGGGTGCTTGGCTATACCGATCAGCCGCTTGTCAGCAGCGACTTCAATCATGATCCGCATTCGTCGATCTTCCACCTTGATCAAACCAAGGTGCTGGACGGCAACATGGTCCGTATCCTGAGCTGGTATGACAACGAATGGGGCTTCTCCAACCGCATGAGCGATACCGCCGTCGCCATGGGCAAACTGATCTGAAATTAGGCAGTACTTGCAAAAAGGGCCGCCCTTTTCTGTTTGTGCACAATGAAAGAGCAACTTGCATCTATTTGGCAAGGAATGACTTTTTCGTAAAGATCGCTATGCGTTTTCTGCATTCCTGATCTACCAAACAGTGCGTTGTGCTGCGCCGCAGCATCGCTAAATGATGCCTCAAGACATAACCGAACCTTGAAAGGATCTTCACATGACTATGTTACATTCGGTTCGCTCCGCCCTGCAAAAACGCGCAGCCTACCAACGCACCAAGAACGAAATCCGCGCCATGTCACTTGATGTGGCACTGGACCTTGGCATCTTCCGCGAAGATGCCAGCAAGATCGCAGCCAAGGCCATTTACGGCTAAATCTGGCGAATTCGACAAAAACATGCCGTCCCATTCGGGGCGGCATTTGCGTCAGAACTGGCGAAAGAAATCATCAAGTCTGGCTTTGTAGGATGGGGCGCGATGCAGGTCGTTATGCCCCGCCTCTTCAATCTCGGCAAAGCTGACTGTAACACCTGCGGCGGTCAGTGCCGCCTGCAAACGGCGGGCATCCGCGATTGGCACGATAGCATCCCGGCCGCCATGAATAATTGTAACGGGTGCAGTGATGTCCGGCGCATAGGCGATGCTGTCCCACCTTTGCACACCTGGCAGGTGACAGGCTGGCAGCTTGGCCGTTCGCGCCATAACCTCGCACATGCGGGCAAAGGGCGCATTCAGCATGACGCCCAGCACGTCCCGCTCTGCGGCGACATGTTGCGCCAGTGAGGCCCCCAGCGACACGCCATGTACCACCACTGGACGTCCAGTGCGTTCCGCCAGCCAGTCATGCGCAATAAGGGCCTGCGCCTTCAGCCCCGCCTCTGTCGCGCCGCCGGGGATACCACCGCCGCCCGGATACTGCAGTGCGACAACAAAGTGATCCGCACGCTGGTGATAGATCAGATCGCTTTCGAAATAGGCCAGCGTCCCACCGTTGCCCATCAGGTACAGCACCGGCTGCCCCCTGCCCTCTGACACAGCCAGATAAGCATCACCCGCGGTGATCTGTTCATAACCCGGCGTGCCCATCGGCACATCGCCAAACGGGTAGATGAACATCGGGTGCAGCACCACCATCAGCGCTGCATAGGCAAGGTAGGCCCCAATAATCACGGCAATCGCCCTAGCTATTGACCACATACTTTCGGATCAGCGCCTCTTTGACCGCCGGTGTCACAAATTTGCTGACATCGCCGCCAAGGCGGCAAATCTCTTTGACAAGTTTCGAGGCAATGGCCTGATTCTTCGCATCTGCCATTAGGAACACCGTCTCAATTGAATTATCCAGCGATCGGTTCATGCCGACCATTTGGAATTCATACTCAAAATCGGCCACCGCACGCAAACCCCGGATGATCACAGTCGCCCCGGTATCCCGCGCACAGTCGATCAGCAGGTTTTCAAACGGATGTACGACAATCTCGGTGCCCGTAGCGGCCCCCAGTGGAACACATTCGCTACGGATCATCTCGACCCGCTCTTCGAGCGAAAACAACGGTCCCTTGTCACGGTTAATGGCCACGCCGATAACCAGCTTGTCGACAAGCGAACAGGCGCGCCGAATAATATCAATATGTCCGTGGGTGACCGGATCAAACGTGCCCGGATACAGGCCTGTGCGCATCTTGGCACCTCATCTTGACGTCATTTCGCGCCACGCAACATGATTGGGCCACCAAGGGCAACCCAAAAACCTCAATGGCCCATGATCATGCCCTGAAGTGCGTCCTTTTCCATCGACAGCTCAGCCAGCCGCGCCTTGACCACATCCCCTATAGAAATCAGTCCGACCATCTTGTCGCC
Source organism: uncultured Paracoccaceae bacterium (assembly GCA_947502145.1). GTDB lineage: Bacteria > Pseudomonadota > Alphaproteobacteria > Rhodobacterales > Rhodobacteraceae > CANMYO01. The sequence goes on from CANMYO010000002.1 coordinate 862,573, forward strand.
ATCCATCACGGGCATGTGGCGGAACCGACCGTCGGTCATCTTCTTGAGAACCGCATCCGCGCTATCATCTGCGGTGCAGGTGATCAGCTTGGACGTCATCAGCGCCGACACGGATTCCGTCAGGCAACCGGCCCCGCGTTTTCCCAGCTCGCGCACAATGTCGCGCTCAGACAGGATCCCGTCCAGGCTGCTGCCGTCTTTTGACACGACCACGGTCCCAATCCGCTTGTCGGACAAAATCTTCGCGGCCTCTGACACCGTGTCGCCGGGCTTAACCGAAATTACGCCCCCCGCACCGCCTTTGGATGTCAGGATTTGTTTCACCAGCATGTTGGTCTCCTTCGAATTTATCGGTCAAGCGTCCTCCACGGATTGCCCCTCTGTCAAGACAACGAGGTGTTCAAGCCGGGCGACTTCGGCCTTTAACGCTATCATCAGCGCCTCTGCAAAGCGGGTCAGCCGCTCTGATGGGCGATCCGCCGCATGTCTGACCAGATAGAATGACCGGGTCAGTGACAGCGCATCCGTCAACACCCGGCGCAATTCCGGCGCACTTGGCAATGCAAAGTCATGGACAATCCCAATCCCGCCCCGGGCGCGCAGCATCTGCAGTTGCACCGCGACGGAATTCGATGCCATGCGCACGCCATCCGCGGCAAGCGGCCCAAGGTAATCAAGCTCCTTGTCAAAGATCATATCCGGGATGTAGCCCACAATCGGCAATTGCCGCACGGCGACCAGCGATGTCGGCGGCAGGTCATCCGCGTGCATCGCCAAATGCAGCTGATAATCGGTGACCTTTTGCACGGTCAACCGCCCCGCAGCCGGGGGGCTGACCGTGATCGCCATATCAGCCTCGCGCCGGGACAGATTTACCACCCGCGGCAGGGCCAGAACCTGCACCTCCAACCCCGGATGATCACGGCTCAGCGCCGCGCAGACTTGCGGCAGCAGATAATTTGCGCACCCGTCTGGCGCCCCAATCCTGATCTGTCCCGACAGGCCGGGACCATCAGCCTGCCCCGGTTCCAGCGCGCGGATCAGCGCCCCTTCGGCGGCCTCTGCTTCTTCTCGCACGCGCTGACCACGATCCGTCAGCCGATAGCCCTGCGGTGATTTGATGAACAGCGCCGCTTCCAACCGTTCTTCTAGACGCGCAATCCGGCGCGACAGCGTTGCCGGGTCCATTTGCAGCCCCGGCGCTGCGCCGGTCAGGCTCTCGGCGCGGGCCACAGCCAGGAATATCCGCAAATCATCCCAGTTTTGCATCGCTTCATCCTCATCGTCCCGACAAATTCGCAAAATCTCTTTGGGATATTGATCCTTTTACACACAAAAGCGCAAGACTACACTGCCGCCAACCATAGTGAGGATTCCATGCAAGAACTGACCCATTATATCAACGGCGCCCAGGTCAAAGGCACCTCCGGCCGTTTTGCCGAAGTCTTCAACCCCGCGACAGGTGAGGTGCAGGCCAAGGTGCCGCTGGCCAGTGCGGCGGAAATGTCCAAGGCAGTTGAAATCGCAGCTGCCGCGCAACCAGCATGGGCGGCGGTGAATCCTCAGCGCCGCGCCAGGGTGATGATGAAGTTTGTCAGCCTGCTGAATGACAACATGGACAAACTGGCCGAAGCGCTCAGCCGTGAGCATGGCAAGACACTGCCCGATGCAGCCGGCGACGTGCAGCGTGGCCTCGAAGTCGTCGAATATTGCATCGGTGCACCGGAACTGCTCAAGGGTGACTTTACCGACAGTGCCGGCCCCGGCATTGACATGTATTCGATGAAACAGGCGCTTGGTGTTTGTGCCGGCATCACGCCATTCAACTTCCCCGCAATGATCCCGATGTGGATGTTTGCCCCTGCGATCGCCTGTGGCAATGCCTTTATCCTCAAGCCCTCCGAACGTGATCCATCGGTGCCGCTGATGCTGGCCGCACTGATGGAAGACGCTGGGCTGCCAAAAGGGATCCTGCAAGTCGTGAACGGCGACAAGGATGCGGTTGACGCGATCCTCGATAATGAGGTGATCCAATCGGTCGGCTTTGTCGGCTCCACACCAATTGCCGAATATATCTATGCCCGTGGCTGCGCCAACGGCAAGCGGGTCCAGTGTTTTGGCGGTGCCAAGAACCACATGATCATCATGCCCGATGCGGATATGGATCAGGCCGCTGACGCGCTTGTTGGTGCCGGCTATGGCGCCGCGGGTGAAAGATGCATGGCGATCTCGGTTGCCGTGCCAGTGGGCGACGAAACGGCTGACCGTCTGATTGAAAAGCTGATTCCCCGGGTCGAGGCCCTCAAGGTGGGGCCCTATACCTCTGGCAGTGACGTTGACTACGGTCCTGTCGTGACCGCCGCCGCCAAGGCCAATATCGAACGTCTGGTGCAAACCGGCATTGATCAGGGTGCCAAACTTGTTGTCGATGGCCGTGACTTCAGCCTGCAGGGGTATGAGAACGGTTTTTTTGTCGGCGCGCATCTTTTTGATCACGCAACCAAAGACATGGACATCTATAAGCAGGAAATCTTTGGCCCCGTCCTGACAACCGTGCGCGCGCAATCCTACGAAGAGGCGATCGGACTTGCGATGGATCACGAATACGGCAACGGCACAGCAATCTATACCCGTGACGGCGATACGGCACGTGACTTTGCCAATCGCATCAACATTGGCATGGTTGGCGTGAATGTCCCCATCCCGGTGCCGCTGGCCTATCACACCTTCGGGGGCTGGAAAAAATCTGCATTCGGCGACCTTAATCAGCATGGCCCGGATGCGTTCAAATTCTACACCCGCACCAAGACCGTCACGGCGCGCTGGCCGTCGGGGATCAAGGAAGGTGGGGAATTCTCAATCCCCGTCATGGAATAATTCACGGGGCCCGGTTATGCCGGGCCTTTTCTTTTCATGAAAGTGAAACTCTTTTCAACGCTGATGCGTGGCTTCAGCACAATTCAACAGATGGAGCTTCTTATGACACACCCAAACCGTCGCAAATTTCTGCGCCTTGCCGCGCTTTCTGCTGCCGTTCCTTTTGCCGCTGCAACAGCTGCAAAAGCGGCGAGCCACGCAACCGCGCATACGGTCAGTATCGAGGGGTTTGCCTTTGTTCCTGCCAGCATCACAATCAAACCCGGCGACACGGTGATGTTTGTCAACAATGACGGCGCGCCACATACGGCAACGGCCGACAATGGCGCCTTTGACACTGGGCGGCTAAGCAAAGGGCAATCCGCCTCGCTGACATTCAACGCGGCAGGGTCTTTCAGCTACTTCTGTGCGGTGCACCCAAATATGAAGGGCAGCATCACCATCGCCTGATCGCAGACACCCGCAAACAAAGAAGGGCGGTCCAGTGGACCGCCCTTTCGCAATTCTATTGTTTCGTTCAGGCTTTGCGGCGGCGCCGCATCAAGCCCAGACCACCAAGACCCGCGATGAGCATCAGGCCGGCTGCTGGTACGGGCACCGTCGCCATCTTGCCAAACAACACCGTGTGCGACAGGCCGTTTTGGTTGTTAAAACTCTTCCAGTCAAAGCTGCCAACGTCAGAGATGCTGAATGCCACCCAATCTGGGGACTGTTGCGCCGTGCCGCCAAATTTGAATGCAAGGATCAAATCGGTCCAGCCGCTGAGCGCGCCGATGGTTACCGTACCCATCAACCCAGCGTTCGTATCGCCAGTGATCAGCGTTGTACCGTCACCTGTATCGGCGATTTCCTTCAGACCGGCAATCACGGCGCCAACAGCGTTGAACGTGTTGCTGCCATTTGCGCCGACCAGAATCGGATCATTGGTACCGTTACCGGTGTTGCCTTCGCCATATGCATAGCAGGACACCGTTGCAGTTGCCGAGGTCAGCTCAACCGAGCGGGTCTGCCCTTGATAGGAAATGGCGGGGCAAATGGCCGCTGACGCGCCAGACGCGACAAGCATGGAAACTGCGAATGTGATGCCAGAGATAATCTTTTTCATCGAACTCACCAAAAATCATACCAGGGTCCAAAATCCGACCCACTTGACACAAAGTTAACACATTTGGCCGGCCAACGTAAGGCACGCGACCACCGTTTTGGCCTGCTTTTTGAGGAAAAAGGGCACGTTTTGGCCTGCGACACGCCTTTTCTTCAACACTTGTACACTTCCGGGAAGGCGCGCTGTCCCAAAGGCAAGTTGCAACAAAATCGATTCGCGCGCCGAATTTAACCTTGTAGAGAACGCGTGACACTGGTTTATTAAACAAGTGTTCAATTCCATTGCCGCGGCTGTTATGACCCAATTTGACAATCGCCAGAGGCTCGCATGACTGATCTGATCATTCGCACCCAAGGCCGCGCGGGCCGCATCACGCTGAACCGCCCCGAGGCGCTGAATGCGCTCACTTGGGACATGGTAACCGGCATTCATACCGCGCTGAAAGACTGGTGGACGAACGATGCGATCGACCTGCTGATCATCGACGCCGTGGGTGACCGCGCGTTCTGTGCAGGGGGCGATATTGCCGAGATGTACGCCACCGGCAAACGCGGTGATCTAGACTACGGGCGCCGTTTCTGGCGCGATGAATACCAGATGAATGCGGATCTGTTTCACTTTCCAAAGCCGGTTGTCACCTTCCTGCAGGGGTTTACCATGGGGGGCGGCGTTGGCGTCGGATGCCATGGCAGCCACCGGATCGTCTGTGACGGCAGCGCAATTGCCATGCCCGAATGTGGCATTGGGCTCATTCCCGATGTGGGCGGGTCCCTGCTGCTCGCTCAGGCAACGGGGCGTGTGGGTGAATACCTTGGCCTGACCGGCGACCGGATGGACCCCGGCGATGCGATTTTTGCTGAATTTGCCGACTACTTCGTCCCGCGTGGCAAATGGGAGGGGCTGATTTCAAAGCTTTGCGATACCGGCGACCCCGCGCAGGTTGATGCTGCCGCCCTGCCCGCTCCTGACTGCAGGCTCGCAGCCTGGCAGCCGGACATTGATGCGGCGTTTGGCGGTGAAACGCTTGGCGATATCATGCGCGGGATGCCCGCCGACCTGCCAGACTCTCTGGCCCATGCGGTGAAGCTGATGCAGCGCAACGCCCCGCTCTCCATGGCTGTCGCCACAGAAGTGATCCACCGGGTGCGGATGCGCCCCACCATTTCCAATGCGCTGGATCAGGAATACCGGTTTACCCATCGGGCGGTCGAACATGGCGACTTTATCGAAGGCATACGCGCCGCCATCATCGACAAGGACCGCGCGCCAAAGTGGCAGCACGCTGACTGGCAGGCCGTTACCAGCGCGGATGTGCTCACCATGACATTGCCACTGGGGTCAGAAGCCCTGCAATTAAAGGAAACGCCATGAAAATCGGATTTATCGGACTGGGCAACATGGGCGCCCCGATGGCGGCCAACCTGATCGCGGCGGGTTACGACCTGACCGGGTTTGACACTCTGGCAAAACCGGACGGTGTGCCGATGGCCGCCACCGCCGCAGCGGCCGCCAACGGTGCTGACGTGGTCATCACAATGCTGCCCAATGGCGACATTCTACGCCTTGTTGCAGCCGAAATTCACGCTGCCATGCCAAAGGGCGCCGTACACCTCGACTGTTCAACCGTTGATGTCGAGAGCGCGAGAAACGTCGCAGAACTAGCTGAAAAGGCTTCACTTCTTGCGGTTGATGCACCCGTCTCAGGCGGTATCGGCGGCGCCACCAACGGCACCCTGACCTTCATGGCGGGCGGTCCAAAGGACGCCTTTGCAAAGGTGTCACCACTCTTGGACATCATGGGTCAAAAGGCGGTGCATTGCGGCGATGCAGGCAGTGGGCAAGCCGCGAAAATCTGCAACAACATGATCCTTGGCGTCACGATGATCGCCACCTGCGAGGCCTTTGTACTTGCCGACAAGCTCGGCCTCGACCGTCAGGCGATGTTTGACGTTGTCAGCACCTCCTCAGGTTATAGCTGGACCATGAACGCCTATTGCCCGGCCCCCGGTGTGGGGCCGCAAAGCCCCGCAGACAACGATTATCAGCCCGGCTTCGCGGCTGACCTCATGCTCAAGGACCTGAACCTTGCGCAAATGGCCGCCATCGCAGCAGACGCCGATACGCCGATGGGTCAGCACGCGCGCGATCTTTATGCGCAATTTGTTGAGGATGAAGACGGCGCAGGGCGTGATTTCAGCGCGATGTTGCCCCGGTTCGCAGCGCGTGGGCGGACTTAGTCGCGGATGTGGCAAACCTCCGCCACCGGTTTCGGATTGCCCTACACGCGACATATTTCGCAGTTAAGACTTCCTGAATGAACCGACATCTGCGAACGAAATAGAGGAAGTCATGATGAAACCGATCAACGTCGCAGTCGCTGCGATCTGCATCGCCGCGCTGCCAATGGCTGCGCTGGCCGAAAAGGGCGGTAACGGAAACGGCAACGGGAACCGTGGCCAGTCCGCCCAGGACAACCGCGGCCAAAACGCAAATCGCGGCAATGGCCGCAACAGCGATGGCGAACTGAACCGCGCCAATGGGAATAGTGCCAATGCGCGCGCCAACCCCAGCCAGGGCTTCTGCCCACCCGGGTTGCGCAAGCGCGACACCGGCTGCGTGCCACCCGGCGAGGCCGCCAATGGCACGACGGCTGCCGAATGGGCCGAAAAGCAGGGCTATCGTTATGTCGCCGGGACGCAGCTTGAACCATCTGAATACACGCTCCTGCCCAACTATGGCGATTATGACCTGCCTGATCTCGATCCGGGCGAAGCCTACGCGGTGATCAACCGCACGGCCGTGGTGATCGAAGAGGATTCCGGCATTCTGCTGCGCGTTGCGACCCGATAGCGGTTTGATCCGGATCAAGGTGAACACCGGCCCCCCCGGGTTAGAATTTGGCAGATTTCCACGGAAGAGGAGAGATGTCCCATGTTCAAAACCAACGAGGGTCTTGTTGACCGCATTCTGCGCGTTGTTGTCGGGCTTGCCCTGCTAGGCTGGTTTTTCTTCGACCAGTCCGGCGGTGTCTGGCACTACGCCAAACTGATCGGCATCGTCCCGCTGGTCACCGGGCTGATCGGGTCCTGTCCGGTCTACAGCGTGCTTGGCATCCGCACCTGCACGCTCAAGAACTGACACACGCACATTGATATGGCGCAGCGCATCACAGCGCGCTGCGCCCCGACCTAGCGGATACTTACGCTGCCTGCGCTGCTGACGTCCTCGCGGATCACCTCTGCCCCGCCCCACAGCGCGATGCTCCCGCCAGAACTGGCCGCAACTTCGGCCGTCTCACTGGCTGAAGCGCGCAGCGCTGCGCCGCTTGACGCGCTGATCTCCGCGATCTTGCAGGTCAATCCGCGCAAATCGACATTGGCCCCCGATGAGGCCTGCGCGCGAAGGTCCCTGCAGCGGCCCTCCGCATCAAGATTTGCACCGCTTGAAACATCTATCCGCAGGCGGTCCAGGTCCATCTCATCCAATGTGATGATCGCTCCAGAACTGCCATCAACCCGCGTCAGCATCTTTGCGCCATTGACCGACATTTCCGACCCGGAAGATGCCTCAACCTCGCTCAACGCCGGCATTGAAATGGTTACCGCAAAGCGATCTCGACGTGACGCGCTCAGCAATCCCCAGCCGACTTTGCGCGATATGATCAGCCGATCCCCGTGCTTTTCTATCTCAAGTCGATCCAGATCACCGCGCCAGGCCTCGGCAGAAATGCCATAATCCGCGCCGACCGTCACATCCACGACGATCCCCGCGCTCACTTCGACCTCATCAAATCCGGCGATGTCGATCGTCCGGGATTCTGCATGCGCCTTCATCCCGAATCCGACAACAATCGACGTCGATAATACAATTGTGCGTAATGCCATCTCATCCTCCATCTGCGACTTACTCGAAGTAATGTAACAAGCATTAACTTTAAAGTGTGCCAGAGTGATAATCTGTCACGACCCTGACATCTCATGACAAAATCGCGGACCGATGGGTCAGGCCGTGCAGTCCAAAGCCGGGATCCCCAGTAAAGCGCGCTATTCAGCCGCCACGCGCCCGGGTTTCAACATATCGCCCAGATACCGACCGGTGTGGCTTTCGGCGATGCCGGCCACTTGCTCCGGCGTGCCTACGGCAACGATCTGGCCACCGCCATCGCCACCTTCGGGTCCGATATCAATGATATGATCGGCCGTTTTGACCACATCGAGGTTATGTTCGATCACAACAACCGAATTACCCTGATCAACCAGTTCGTGCAGCACCTCAAGCAACTTGCGCACGTCCTCAAAATGAAGTCCCGTGGTTGGCTCATCCAGGATATAAAGCGTGCGACCCGTGGATTGTTTGGCAAGTTCCTTTGACAGCTTGACCCGCTGCGCCTCTCCGCCAGACAGGGTCGTGGCCTGCTGACCGACCTTGATATACCCCAAGCCCACACGCATCAGCGCATCCATCTTGGATCGGATCGACGGCACCGCCCTAAAAAACTCCTGCGCGTCTTCGACCGTCATGTCCAACACATCCGCGATGCTTTTGCCCTTGAAACGGATCTCAAGCGTTTCGCGGTTGTAGCGTGCACCCTTGCAGGTTTCGCAGGTGACATAGACATCGGGCAGAAAGTGCATCTCGATCTTGATGACGCCATCACCCTGACAGGCCTCGCAGCGTCCGCCCTTGACGTTGAACGAAAACCGACCTGGCTTATACCCGCGCGCCTTGGCCTCTGGCAGACCGGCGAACCAATCGCGGATCGGGGTAAAGGCCCCGGTATAGGTTGCCGGGTTTGATCGCGGTGTGCGACCGATCGGGCGCTGGTCAATGTCGATCACCTTGTCCAGATGCTCCAACCCTTTGATGGTCTCGCAGGGGGCCGGCGTCTGGCGCGCGCCGTTCAGTTTCATGCTGGCAGTTTTGAACAATGTTTCAATGGTCAGGGTCGATTTGCCGCCCCCCGACACACCAGTGACACAGACGAACTTGCCCAGCGGAAAATCCGCGGTGACGCTTTGCAAATTGTTGCCAGTGGCCTTGACGACTGACAGCTTCTTTTTGTTGCCCTTGCGCCGCTTGGCGGGCACTGCAATTTCACGTCGCCCTGACAGATAATCCCCGGTCACCGACCCTTCGGTGGCAATCAGTTCTGGTACCGTGCCCTTGGCGACAATCTCGCCGCCATGCACCCCGGCCCCGGGTCCAATATCAAAGACATAATCCGCCTCGCGGATCGCTTCTTCGTCGTGCTCTACGACGATCACGGTATTTCCCTGATCCCGGAGGTTTTTCAGCGTTGTGAGCAGCCGATTGTTGTCACGCTGGTGCAACCCGATCGAGGGTTCATCCAGCACATAGAGAACCCCGGTCAGCCCGGACCCGATCTGGCTGGCGAGCCTGATCCGCTGGCTTTCGCCCCCCGACAAAGTGCCGGAATTACGGCTCAGTGTCAGATATTCAAGGCCCACATTGTTCAGAAACCCCAGCCGCTCGCGAATTTCCTTCAGGATCGCGCGGGCAATCTCGTTCTTTTGGTTGCTCAGATGTCCCGGCACCCGTTCGGTCCAGTCAAAGGCCTCTTTGATCGACATCTGCACGATCTCGCCGACATGCTTCTTGCCGATCTTCACGGCCAGGGCTTCGGGGCGCAGCCGGTAGCCACCACAGTCAGCACAGGCCCGGTTGTTCTGGAACTGCTCGAACTCCTCGCGAATCCAGTTGCTGTCTGTCTCGCGGTAGCGGCGCTCCATGTTGGGGATCACGCCCTCAAATGGCCGCTCAACCTGATAGACTCGCCCACCTTCGTCATAGCGGAACTTAATCTCTTCCTTGCCTGACCCCCGCAGGAACACATTCTGCACTTTTGGGTCCAGATCCTTCCAGCGCGCATTGCGGTCAAAACCATAGTGCTTTGCAATTGCTTCGATTGTCTGCAGGAAATAGGGGCTTTTGCCCTTCCGCCACGGGGCCAGAGCACCGTCAGCAATCTTCAAAGTCTGATCAGGAACAACCAGCCGCTCATCAAAGAACAGCTCAACCCCCAGCCCGTCACAGGTCGGGCAGGCCCCAAAAGGCGCGTTGAATGAAAACAGCCGTGGCTCAATCTCGGGGATTGTAAAGCCGCTGACAGGGCAGGCAAAATTCTCCGAAAACGTGAACCGCTGGGGCTCGCCTTCTTGTGGAGCAGTTTCGAGAACCGTGATCCCATCAGCCAGATCAAGTGCCGTGCGAAAGGAATCCGCCAGCCGGGTTTCAAGCCCCTCACGCACCACAATCCGGTCCACCACCACGTCGATGTCATGGCGAAACTTCTTGTCCAGCGTCGGGGGTTCGTCCAACTCGAAAAACTGGCCGTCAACCTTGACCCGCTGGAACCCCTGCTTGCGTAGTTCAAGAAACTCCTTTCGGTACTCGCCCTTTCGGTCGCGCACGATGGGGGCCAGCAGATATCCACGTGTGCCCTCGTCCATCGCCATGACGCGGTCAACCATATCCTGCACCTGCTGTGCCTCAATGGGCAGTCCGGTGGCCGGACTGTAGGGCGTACCTGCGCGCGCAAACAGCAATCGCATGTAGTCGTAGATTTCCGTCACCGTGCCGACGGTCGAACGCGGATTCTTTGACGTGGTTTTTTGTTCAATTGAAATTGCCGGAGACAGCCCACTGATGTGATCCACGTCGGGCTTTTCCATCATGTCCAGAAATTGGCGGGCATAGGCGCTCAGGCTTTCGACATAGCGGCGCTGCCCTTCAGCATAGATCGTGTCGAAGGCCAGGCTCGATTTGCCGGACCCTGACAGGCCGGTAATAACGACAAGCTGATCACGCGGAATATCGACATCGATATTCTTCAGATTATGCTCGCGCGCACCCCGCACTTCGATGTTCTTCAGTTCAGCCATGTCTGCCCCCGCAAGTCGCCCTGCTAGACATAGCCACGGGCGCCCAAAATGCCAGTGAATATTTAGAACAATTAGGGAACATTAACAACAAAAAAGGGGCCGCGGCAGATGGCGCGCGCCGATTTCCGCCCGGCGTCCCCCGTTCACCGCGATTCCAGCTCAGGGCACCGTGCCGACTTTTCCCAACCGGGCGATGGGGACATATACGATCTGCGCTACATGCTGTGGCAGCGTGACCCATGGTAAGGTTTTCCCGTCCTGCGCCTTTGGCCGACTAGCCAGTCGTGCAATCCCATGCTTAGATTGCCGCATGGTTTTTCGGGAGATTTCTTGATGCGCGCACTGATTTATTCGATTTCGTTGATGCTTTTTGCAGGCATTGCCACGGCACAGGATAAACCCAACACGATCCTCGTAATGGACGGGTCCGGCTCGATGTGGGGCCAGATTGATGGCGTCGCAAAAATCACCATTGCGCAGCAGGTCGTCACCGATTTGCTTGAAACCCTGCCGGAAGACCAGCGGCTTGGCCTGATTGCCTATGGCCATCGCGAGCGGGGCAATTGCACCGATATTGAAACCCTTGTCGCACCTGGCAGCGGCACCCGCGCAGCGATCGCCGACGCCGTTAACGGGATCAAGCCACTGGGCAAGACCCCCATGACCGACAGTGTCATCGCCGCCGCCGAGGCGCTGCGCTATACTGAGGACAGCGCCACCGTGATCCTCGTGTCTGACGGGGTTGAAACCTGCAACCCTGACCCCTGCGCGGCAGCCCGTCTGCTGGAAGAGGCCGGCATTGATTTCACCGCCCATGTTATTGGCTTTGACGTAACCGGCGACGCGGAGGCGCTGACGCAGATGCAATGCATCGCCGCTGAAACCGGCGGCCAGTTCCTCACAGCCTCAAACGCCACAGAACTTGGTGCGGCGCTAAACACCGTTGTCGAGGACCCCGAACCAATCACCGTCTCGGGTGTTTTTCGGGCCACTGATGAAACGCCAGGCGGCGCGATCCTGACGGATCAGTTCATCTGGGACGTCGCAAGCGACACTGACGTGATTTTTGATGATCAGGAAGGCAACCCGTTAGAGGCAGTCCTTCCTCCGGGGGATTATACGGCCACGGCCTACCGCGTGGTTGATGAGCTTGAATTGTCGACCACCTTTACCGTGACCGGCACGACAGATTCCATTGTCGCCATCCCCTTCCCCCGGATCATCCCCAAAGCCGCGCTTGATGCGCCTGAATCCGCGCCGGGTGGATCAACCGTGATGGTCTCCTGGACGGGGCCGGATGAGAACCTCGACAACGTGCAGGTGGTGCTCGGCAACGGACGGTATTTTGACTATACCTACACCAGGGATGGCAATCCGGTGCCCATCATCCTGCCGGTGCAGCCAGGCACCTACGAATTGCGCTATGTGTTCAAAGATCGCGAAACGATCGCAACCCGCCCGATCACCGTGACGGAAATCGACCTTGGCCTTGACGCGCCCGACAGCGTGCCGGTCGGATCACAATTCCAGGTCGGCTGGACCGGGCCAGATGCCCACCTTGATAACGTGCAGATTGGACCAGTTGGAGGCGGCTATTCCAATTATTCCTACACGGAGCGTGGCAACCCGGTGACGCTGACCGCACCGGCGGACCCCGGCACCTACGAACTGCGCTACGTGTTCCTTGACCGTGAAACGATCTTTACCCGCCCCATCGACGTGACGGACGTCAAGGCCCAGCTGATCGCGCCTGACAGCGTGCCTGCTGGGTCCACCGTTTCCGTAGGCTGGGATGGGCCGGACTACGACGGCGATTACATCAGCATTGGCCAGACCGGGGAAAACTACATCAAGTTTACCTACACCCGCGAAGGCAACCCGGTAGATATCCTGATGCCGACAGAGCCCGGCGACTATGAGTTGCGCTACCAGCTGCGGGAAGGCAATGAAATCATTGCCACCCGCGCCATCACCCTGACCCCGATTGATGCGACACTGCAGGCCCCTCAGGATGCGGTCGCAGGTGGCACGATCAGTGTGACATGGACCGGGCCAGATTACCGCAACGACTACATCGGTATTGGCGAAATCGGTGCCAACAGTACCGATGCATGGGAAAACTTCTTTTATACCCGTGACGGCAGCCCTGCCGATCTTGTCGTGCCAACGGATCCGGGAGAGTACGTAATCTCCTACTTCCTTGGACAGGACCGCAGCGTGCTGGCGTCTGTGCCGATTACCATCACCGAAGTCGGCGCCAGCCTGTCGCTGCCTGACACCGCCGTGGCTGGATCAACCGTACCGGTGACGTGGCAAGGGCCGGATTACCGCAACGACTATATCGGCATCGGCGAAGTTGGCGCGCGCTCTAACGATCGTTGGGACAATTTCTTTTACACGCGCGACGGATCACCCGGTGAATTGGTGATACCAACCGCGCCAGGCGACTATCTTGTCAGCTATTTTGTTGGACAGGATCGCAGCATCCTGACCACGGTTCCGATGACGATCACGCCGGTCAAAGCCAGCGTCACAGCCCCGGCCGAAGCAATTGCAGGCGAAACTGTCAGCATCCTCTGGGACGGGCCAGACTACCGGAACGACTACATCGGGATTGGAGAGGTCGGCGCACGCTCTAACGACCGCTGGGACAACTTCTTTTACACGCGCGATGGCACACCCGGCGAACTGGTGATTCCGACCAAACCGGGCAGCTACCAGATCAGCTATTTCATGGGACAAGACCGCAGTATCCTGTTCACCACCCCGATCGAGGTCACGGCGGTCAAGGCACAGCTTCTTGCGCCCGGTACCGCCTCGGCTGGCAGCGATCTGGTAATCGGTTGGGACGGACCGGATTACAGGAACGATTATATCGGGATCGGTCGCGTTGACGCGGACGGGAACAAGATGTGGGAGAGTTTCTCCTATACCCGCAACGGCAACCCCGTCACCGTCACCGTTCCAGAGGACAAAGGCGATTATCTGATCAGATATTTCCTGGGTCAGGATCGCAGCGTCATCGCATCCATGCCGCTGATTGTGGATTAGGTTAAGGGATCTTAATCATCGTAAAGCCCGCTCAGATATGAACGGGCTTTAACAAGTCTTGCCATATGGATTGTTGGCAGGATGTGCATGCATTGTGCATCGCGCCAATTGTTAACAACGGCGCATTAACACATTACATGTGGATCACGCGCCCATAGGCATCCAGCACGCTTTCGTGCATCATCTCAGACAGGGTCGGATGCGGGAAGACGGTATTCATCAGGTCTTCCTCTGTGGTCTCCAACTGGCGACCGACAACATAGCCCTGGATCAGTTCCGTAACTTCGGCACCCACCATATGAGCGCCAAGAAGCTCTCCGGTTTTGGCGTCAAACACGGTCTTGATCATCCCCTCAGCCTCACCCAGGGCAATGGCCTTGCCGTTTCCGATAAATGGGAAGCGTCCGACCTTGACCTCATATCCCAGTTCCTTGGCCTTGGCTTCCGTGTAGCCAACACTGGCAACCTGCGGATGACAATAGGTGCAACCCGCAATGCTCTCCGGCTTCACCGCATGCGGGTGCTGACCGGCGATCAGTTCGGCCACCATGACACCTTCGTGGGATGCCTTGTGCGCGAGCCATGGCGCGCCCGCGATATCACCAATGGCGTACAGACCGTCGACGCCGGTGCGGCAGTATTCGTCGGTCACGACATGGGTGCGGTCGATCTTAACACCCAGCGCTTCAAGCCCAAGGTCTTCAACGTTTCCAACGATGCCAACGGCACTGATAACTGTATCAAATTCCTGCTTTTCGACCTTGCCGCCAACTTCAATATGCGCGGTGACCCTGCCCTTGCCACGATCCAGCTGTTTGACCATGGCTTTCTCCATGATCTTCATGCCCTGCTTGACAAATTGTTTCTTGGCAAAGCCGGAAATCTCGGCGTCTTCAACCGGCAGCACACGATCCATGACCTCAACAACGGTCGTTTCCGCGCCCATCGTGTTGTAAAAGCTTGCGAACTCGATCCCAATCGCGCCAGAGCCAATAACAAGCAGTTTCTTTGGCATCCGCACCGGGTCAAGCGCATGTTTGTAGGTCCAGACCAGATCGCCGTCAGCCTCCAACCCCGGCAATTCGCGGGCCCGCGCACCGGTGGCAAGCACAATGTTCTTGGCCGTCAGCTCTTCACTGCCCTTTTCGGTTTTGACTGAAACCTTGCCTTTGCCGGACAATGTCGCGACACCCATCACAGTGGTAATCTTGTTCTTTTTCATCAGGTGGCTGATGCCACCCGACAATTGGCCTGCAACTTGACGCGACCGTTTCACAACCGCGCTCAGGTCAAAGCTGGCCTTTTCAACGGACAGGCCGAATTCCTTTGCCCGGTGCATCAAATGAAACACTTCAGAGGATCGCAGCAGGGCCTTTGTCGGAATACATCCCCAATTCAAACATATGCCGCCCATATGCTCGCGTTCGACAATGGCGACATTCATCCCCAGTTGCGCAGCACGGATCGCGGCAACATAGCCCCCCGGTCCAGCACCAATCACAATCAGATCAAAGGATTTCGCAGCCATATGTCATTCCTCCATGAGCAGTTTGTTTGACGTTAAACTACTTTTCACCAGACCTCTAGTGAGACTGGCACAAAGCCGCTATCGCGCTGATGCAAGGGTTACGCGGCTTGTGTTTGCACGGATTGTAATGCCGTCCGGTAACCGCCACTCACAAGGAATGCCTTTTCCTGCGCAGTCGTTTCGCGGCCCAAAGCCCCATTCCGATAAGGGAAACGACCGAACTCGCGGATGATCTTGCGGCGTGCCTTGGCGTGATCAATGATCTGATCACCGATCTGCGGCATCCGCGTATGGATCAGGCGCACGGCTCGGTCCTGATCACACAGATTCTCGGAATGCATCAGCGGCATATAAAAGAACTGCCGCGCCGGTTCGTCAATGCGCTTGTCCCAATCCCGGGCAATGGCCATCTTGGCTGCGGCACGCGCCAATTCGTCGGTCTCAAATGCATTACCCGCACCACGGTGGATGTTGCGTGAGAACTGATCGGTGACGATGATATAGGCCAGTGTCTCAGATGGGCAGGTTAACCAAAGACCCAGCGATCCACCTGCTGCCCGATTCAATGTGTCACCAAACTTGTCGCGGATCTCCGCGTCCAGTTCTTCTCCACCTTTGTACCAGCCAACAGGCCCAATCTCATCTAGCCAATAGGCCAGCACTTCTTGGGGCGTACTCACGGCTCAACCCTCCGCACTTTGTTATAAGACAATCAGAGGCTTGCAACAAAAACAAGCATTATTACGGCGTCTTTGCGTCTTCTATTTCGGCGTCGATGTAAACCTCTTGGGCGACCTCCGCAATATAGGCAGAAGTGGTCGGTGAAACCTGCGCATAGGGCGTCTGTTCGACGTCCAGATTTGCGCGGCTGCGGCGGGCCATGCGGTAGACCGAATAGATCGCAATCACGGACATCAGAATTGCAAGGAAAAGCCAAAACCCCGATGGGCCGAACCGGTCCAGCATGAAGCCAACAATCAGCGGGCCGGCAATCGCGCCTAGCCCGTTGATGAACAGCAACCCGCCCGATGCAGCGGCCATGTCTTCGCGCTCCAGATAGTCGTTGGCATAGGCAATCAGCAGTGCATAGAGCGGATTGGATGTGCCGCCGACAATGGCCCCCGCCGTCATCGCAACCCAGAGCCCGCTTGGCAGAAAAACGCCCGCAAATGCGCCGATTCCGCCGATGGCAGAGACCGCGAAAATCAACACGCGCCGGTCCAGTCGGTCAGACGCCCAACCTATGGGCACCTGTGCGATAAGCGCGGCCACGTAAACGGCCGAAACAAACAGCGAAATCTCCGCCACCGAGAACCCGGCCCGCGACCCGTAGACCGCAGACATGCCAAACTGAGCGGAAAAGACGCCTCCCAAAAGGAACATGCCGACGCAAGCCAATGGCGAGGCCTGGATCAGGCGTCGAATGGTCATCGGTTTGGTCTGATCAAACGCTGGTGCCGGCTTGATGGATAGCAGAATGGGCGCAAAAGCCAGCGACACCAGAACCGATGGAATGATGAAAAGTACATAGCCAGATACGTCGCCCTGACTGACGATCCACTGCGCAAATACGATACCGGCCATCTGCACGACCATATAGATCGACAGCGCCTGACCCCTTGTTTCGTTGGAGTTTGCGTCGTTCAACCAGCTTTCAGCCGTGATGTAGACGCCGCAAAAACAAAAACCGACGATGATCCGCCCCAGCGTCCAAGCCCAGGGCTCCGTTATAGTGGGGTACAGGATCAGCACCGCTGAAATCGTCGATCCGAGGGCGGCAAAAACCCGCACATGGCCAACACGACGCAACATCTGCGGCACCATCTTTGAGGCGAACAGAAAGCCGAGAAAATAGCCAGACATGACGATCGAAAGCTCGGTGGTCGAAAACCCTTCAAGATCGCCGCGCAACCCCAGCAAAGTGCCCTGCAGCCCGTTGCCAACCATCAACATGAACATCCCAAGGAACAACGCCCAGGAGGTGCCTAAAACTTGTATCATTCCGCTTCTCCTGCGCGTCATTTGCCCCCGGATACCGTGTGGTGATCACGATGATCTGCCCCCAAAACGGCAGATTAGGTCGCATCCGGACGTGCTGCGCCCTTTGGCAGCAAAAGCGAGGCATCGCCATAGGAAAAGAACCGGTAGCGTGCAAAAATCGCGTGATCGTAAATCTCCATGATCCGGTCCCGGCCCATCACCGCAGATACAAGCATCATCAGGGTCGACTTTGGTAGATGAAAGTTGGTCATCAGCGCGTCAGCAACGCGCAGCTCATAGCCCGGTGTGATGAAAATATCGGTAGGCCCGTCCCAGGCCGCAACGCCGGCGGCAGTGGCCGCACTTTCAATCAGCCGGAGCGCTGTTGTCCCCACCGGAATCACCCGGCCACCCTGCGCCTTGGTGGCGTTGATTTCGCAGGCGGCTTCGGGGGTCACCTGGCCCCATTCCGCATGCATCTTATGGTCGCGCACATCGTCCACTTTGACCGGAAGAAATGTGCCCGCACCGACGTGCAAGGTGACAAATGTGAAATTTACGCCTTTTTCTCTGAGTCGCTCCAGCAGTGGCCCGTCAAAGTGCAATGACGCCGTAGGCGCTGCCACCGCGCCGGAATGCGTTGCCCACCATGTCTGATAGTCATCCTTGTCGGCGGCATCTGCCGCACGTTTGGCGGCAATATAGGGGGGCAATGGCATCGCACCGACCTGTTGCAATGCGGCGTCAAAATCGTCGCCCGTCAGATTGAATTGCAAAGTGGCCTGCCCGTCACGACGTCCTGTCACGCTCGCGCTCAGTTTGTCCGAAAAGACGACAACCTCACCGTCGCGCACTTTCTTGAGCGGTTTGACAAGGGCCTGCCAGGTGCCGTCCGCCTGCGGCTCAAGCAGCGTCACTTCGATTTTGGCGCTCGTCGACCCGGCGTCACCATCCCGATGGCGCAGGCCGCTCAGACGGGCGGGTATGACCTTGGTGTCATTCAACACCAGCCGATCCCCGGGGCACAGCAGATCGGGCAGATTGGTGACGGTCAGATCTTGCAAGCTGTCGGGTGTCGCC
Organism: uncultured Paracoccaceae bacterium; assembly: GCA_947502145.1. Taxonomy (GTDB): domain Bacteria; phylum Pseudomonadota; class Alphaproteobacteria; order Rhodobacterales; family Rhodobacteraceae; genus CANMYO01. The sequence continues at coordinate 881,096 of CANMYO010000002.1, forward strand.
ACAAGCAACTTGGCGGATGACCGTGGCCGCGCCGGACGCACCGCAATGCGATCTTGCGGCAGTTCAAAATCGAAATCGGAGAGCTTCATTGATTGACCTGTGGTGCCGGGCGGCGAAAAATTTCGCGAAACATACCCGGCGTAAGCGCAGACAGCGGATTGACCGCAACATCTGGCGCTTCGGCGGTGCCACGCAGATTAAAGTTGAACCCTATCAGCCCCTCACCGCGCCGTGTCAGAACCGCTCCGATCCCGTTTAATAGATAAAATGGTGACACGACGCCCTGAAAATCGAAGGATTTGCTGGCGAGCATGTAGACCCCGTCCAATGAAATGCCAAGCCCCGGCCCAATGGCGCTGGCCTCTGTCACGATGACCTGCTCGGGCGTCAGACGAAACCGGGCGTCCACTTCGTCAAAGGCCAGCCCTTGCCCGTCCAGCTGCTGCAGCAAACCCACGACGCTGATTGCATCCAGCAAGGCAGCAATGGCGGGCGCATCGCGCACTCGGATACCGGCAATTGTCAGATAACCGTCAAAGCTGCCGGTCCCGCCAGCGGGGATCAGGCGCAGATCCAGATCGCCGCCAATCCCGTTTTTGAGAAGCCCCGCCGCACGGACAACGCCACCTGCATCGTCGCTTTGAATGCGGACAGCGGTACGGCCATTCTGGGGCGCAACGGTTCCGCGCACGCCGGGGCCGTCATTCACCCGCGCCGTAAATTGCCCGGATAGGCCACCGGCAGAGTTGAACTCACCCCGGAACCCGCGCAGCGCGATCCCCTGACTGACTTGCAACCGGTCCAGTGATATCGCAACCGGCCCCCCTGCATTGCCGCCAGAGCTGCCAAACCGCGCCAGCCGCAAATCCAGCACCCCACCCGCTATCTCGACCGCAACCGGCCGTCCGCGTCCCCGCCCACGCAGGGTAACCGGTGCATCCAGCCAGCTACCGACCCGCACCCTGCTAAATCTTGCCGCCGCCAGGCTGCCGTCTGCGTTCAGCTCAATCCGCCCGTCCACGTCCAGCCCACCGCCGCTTAGTTGCAGACTGTCAATCGTCGGGCGTGCGCCCAAATTGCCGCGCACCCGGAAGTCCGCCGCCTGTGCCGCGGCCTTGGACCATCCGATCTGCGGCAGATTCAGACCTACGCCTTCGAGTGTCGAAGTCAGGCGAAAGGCGGGCGCTTCGCCGCGCCGCAGATCAATGACCAGCTCGCCCAGCCCCTCGCCCGACACCGCCCCCCGCGGCAGCGTGATGCCAAGCTGACCAAGCGTCGTTGGCGATAACGTGATCGCGACGTCAACCTGACTACCTTTGACGCCCATGACCTGTGTCCAGCTGCCACGCAGCGGCACCTCATCCAGCCGGATTGGGCCGGTCAAAGACAGCTGGCTGTTGTTGGCCTCAACCATAAGCCCGCTTGAGGTCAGCCGCCGGTCCGGGATCAGCACATCGCTGCTGACCCTGCGCAGGGCAGAGGTCACATCGTAAATGAACTCGGACTTTGGCACCGGTTTGCGAATTGGGAATCGCAACCGTGCAATGGTCTCTGCGCGACCGTCGGCCAAGGTCACGGGTAGATTGGCCTTGTCCAGAAAGGTGAACGGTGGCTGGTTGAGGATCGATAGCGCTGCGGTGACACTACTGTCAGTTGTCAGGTCCAGCTCCATCTGCGCAGGTTTGATCCGCACATCCGGAATGGTCATGACAGAGCCCGAGAGATCGACAATTCCGCCCTGTGGTGCAATCGCCTGCCCTGCGGCCATGCGCAGCACAAACCGGTTGTCAATCAGGCTGGCTTGCCCCCGCGCGTCGGTCAAAAGCGGCATATGCCGCATCACGCGCACAACGGCATCCTCAAAGGCATAACTGACCGCCATCCTCCGGTCTGCGTCCGGCTGGCTGCGAAACCCGAGATTGAAATCGGTGATCTGCGCGGCGATCATATTGGTTTCAAACCAATCGCGGCTCCTGGGGCGAAAGCTCGATGGCCAAAGCGCCAGCACCCGATCGCGGGGCAGCCTGTCTCCCTGCACGTCCACGGCCAATGACCAGCCCTCTGACCCGGCGTCCGCCGTTCCTCTGGCGACCAGCGTTCCGCTGTCATGGACAAGCACCGCCTGCCCCAAATCAATCGCAAACGGAGAAAGGCCCAGCCGGAAATCAACCGACAAATCCCCAAGCGCAACCGGGGCAGGAAAGAGCGCCGCAGGATTAAGCGTCAGCGCTTCAAACTGGAATTGCCCCACCAGACTTTGCGGCAGGCCATCAGATACTTCGGCAGCAAAGGCTTGCCCCTGCCCGTTTATCTCACCCCATTCGCTTTGCAGGCTGATCTTGTTAAAATCCAGACGTTGATCAGCGGGATCATAGGCAAGATCAGCGGTGGCACCGTCAAACGCAAACGCCTGCGTCGACCCCTGTGGCCGGATCTCGCCCGCACCGATGGTCAGCGCGGCATCTAGAACACCAAGATGGCCGGTTGCATCCAGCGCGCTTTCCAACCGCGCCGAAAGCGGCGCATCAACCGACCCAAGCCAAGCCAGCGCCGGTGATTGTGTCGCAATATCTCGTGCCGGCAGGCCCGCAACATCCAGCACCAGCGTTGCAGCATGACTATCCCGGGGGCTGGCATAGGCAAACGACAGGGTCCCCAGACTGCCCCCCGACAGGACCGCGACCTCTGCAACAAAGTCAAACTGATTACCCCGCAAATCCAACCCGAACTGACCGCCATCCACCGTCCAGTTCCGCCCTGCGCGCGCGTCGGCATAATTCACCACCACGCCATCAACCCTGATTTGCTCTAGCGCCTCAAGCGCGGGCTGGGCAAAGGCTTCGTCAATCTGTTCCAGCAGCTCTGCCAAACTTTCCGCCGCACCGGCATCCACTGCCCCGCGATCAAAGGAGATGGCAACAGACCCGTCCGCATTGCGACGCAGGGCAATCTGCACTCCGCTCAGTACCACTTCTTGCAGCAATGCCGAGCGGTCAAGGATCAGCCCACGGGGTGACAGAAGTCCTGAAACATGCGCCACCCGCGCCAGCGGCGCGCCAGCGGCATCGCGCAGTACCGTATCCGTCAGGCTGACCCGCGGGTGCAGATCAGTTCCGACATGCAGCGTGATTTCCCCAAAATCTATCTGCCCGCCGCCCAGCATCTGCGCCGCGCGTTCCTCGACCCGTGCGGTGATCCAGCTTGGTGCCGTGATCTCCTGGTCGATCATCATCGCCGCCGCGATCAGCGCGAAAAGTACCGGTAATGAGGCCAGCAGCCAGACCACCCGCAAACCATGCCAGACCACACGCCGCTTGCGTGCCGGTTGTACCTGCGCTGTTTCTTCGGTGATCTTTGTCATGCGCCGTTTGCCTGTCCCTCTTTATCTTTGCCTTTCACGCGCTAAAACGAAACCGACAAACGCAACATCATGGCAAAAAAGGACCACTGATGACCGAGCTTTCAATTGGTGACATCGCCCCTGCAATTTCTCTGCCGCGCGACGGAGGCGAGATCGTCTCGCTCTCAGATTATTCCGGTCAGAATGTGGTGGTCTATTTCTACCCGCGCGATGACACCTCCGGCTGCACCAAAGAGGCACAGGGTTTCACCGACTTGGGCGCGGAGTTCGCAGCGGCAAAGACAGCCGTCCTTGGCATTTCGAAAGATAGCGTCAAAAAACACGACAAGTTTCGCGACAAATATGAGCTGGGCATCCCGTTGCTGTCTGACGAAGACGGCGACGTCTGTGAGAGATACGGCGTTTGGGTTGAAAAGAAGATGTATGGCAAGACCTACATGGGAATTGAACGCGCAACTTTCCTGATCGGAGCGGATGGAAAAATCGCGCGTATCTGGCGCAAAGTGAAGGTTGCCGGCCACGTCGAAGAGGTTCTCGGCGCGGCGCAAGACCTGTGATCCCGCTGGCTGAAATGGCGGTCGCCGTGCTGACAACGGCAGACGGGCGCGAAAAGACAGCATTGTCGCGCCGGTTCGCGGCCGAATGGCAAGCGGCGCGGGCACAGGGCGAAACCCCTGAGATCGGCATCGCCACACCGCCGCCTCGGCCTGCGCGCCCGGAAACACCCGTCCTGTTGAACCCGCGTGACGTGCCACACCGCAAACCGGGGTCAGAGGCGGGCCGCCTGGCACTCTTGCATGCGGTTGCGCATATCGAACTCAACGCTGTTGATCTGCATTGGGACATAATCGCACGCTTTTCTGAGACCCCTCTGCCCATTGGCTTTTTCGACGACTGGGTCAAGGCCGCGGACGAAGAATCAAAACATTTCAACCTGATGTGCGACTGTCTTGAAGCACTAGGCAGCCATTACGGCGCGCTGCCTGCCCATGCTGGCATGTGGCGCGCGGCCGAAGATACCGCCGATGATCTGATGGGGCGGCTTGCCGTTGTTCCAATGGTGCTCGAGGCCCGCGGTCTGGATGTAACGCCTGGGATGATCAAGATCTTCAAACAGGCGAAACTGCCCGATGCAGTCGCCGCGCTTGAAACGATCTACGCAGAAGAGGTGCATCACGTCGCTTATGGCTCAAAGTGGTTCCATTTCCTTTGTGGTCGTCACGATCTGGATCCCACGGGCGTTTTTCATGATCTTGTACGGCGATATTTTCACGGCAATCTCAAACCCCCGTTCAACGAAGAAAAAAGGGCCGAAGCGGGCATACCACCCGATTTCTACTGGCCGCTGGCCGGAACCACATCTTCATAGAGGTTAACATCGGCAGAAACCCGCCCAAGTCGCGGAAATAATGCACGATTTCTGCAAACACCTTGCGAGAAGGCCGCAGCCTGTCTAGACGATTGCAAGCGGCCGCAAAAGGTGTGGGAACCTGCCGCTTGGGACTGGGACGGGACTGGGACAATACCGTGAAATCAAGACTGATTACCGCGATTCATCTCAAACTGGAAAAGCTGCTGCCAGAAAAGCGCCTTTTCCTGCGATCTGACACTGAAACGCGATTTATCAGGCTCAAGCCCGAAGCCCAGCTGATCGGGTGGACAGGTGGTATCGTGATCGTTGGCTGGACGATCATTTCCACCGCCATCCTGCTGATGGACAGCATTGGGGCAGGCAATTTCCGTGCGCAGGCGCAACGCGATCAGATGATCTATGAACAGCGGCTCAATGCTTTGTCGGTGGAACGCGATGCGCGCGCCGAAGAGGCGGTGGCCGCGCAACAGCGTTTTTCATCCGCACTGGCGCAGATTTCTACGATGCAATCAGAACTGCTGGCGCTGGAAGACCAGCGCCGCGAGTTGGAGACTGGGCTTGAGGTTGTGCAGGCCACGCTGCGCAATACCATGAAACAACGCGAGACCGCGCGCAGTGAGCTGGCCGAACTCACGTCAGAGGGCGAAGATGCTGGCTCTTTTGCCGCCTTGAACGAAGAGGCGACAGGCACCGTTGATCTACTGGCCAACGCGCTTGCAGAAACTGCGGCCGAACGCGACATGATTGCGGCGGACGCGGCCTTTGCGCTGGAACATGCCGCCGAAGCAGAGCTTGAGCTGCGCCTACTACAGGAACGCAATGACGAGATTTTCCGCCAGCTCGAAGACGCAATGACCATCTCGGTCGAACCCCTTGATAAGATGTTCCGTAACGCCGGATTGTCGCCCGAAAGCCTGATCAGTGCCGTGCGCCGGGGCTACTCCGGCACTGGCGGGCCGCTGACGCAGCTGCAGTTTTCGACGAAGGGTGGCGGCCCGGATCCTGATGCATCGCGCGCGAACAGCATTCTGAACAGCATGGACCGGATCAATCTTTACCGGATCGCCGCCGAAAAGGCGCCCTTTGATATTCCCGTGAAATCTAGTTTCCGATTCACCTCTGGCTTTGGTCAGCGTTGGGGCCGCCTGCATGCGGGCACCGACTTCGCCGGACCGATCGGCACGCCGATCTATGCCACCGCTGATGGGGTCGTAACCCACGCCAGCTGGTCCTCAGGCTATGGCCGCCTGATCAAGATCCAGCACGAGTTCGGGATCGAGACCCGCTATGCGCATTTGAACGCGATGCGTGTGCAAGTTGGTCAAAGGGTCTCGCGTGGCGAGCGGATTGGTGATATGGGGAATTCCGGACGGTCCACCGGGCCACACCTACACTACGAGGTCCGCGTCGGCGGCAGCCCCGTGAACCCAATGACCTATATCAGAGCTGGACAAGATGTTTTCTAAATCCAAAATCAACGAGCCGGGCCCAAAATCAGGCGACGCACCAGCGGCCCCCGAGGCCGCAAGCAGCAGCGCCACACCCGCCCCTACTGCCGAATACAAGTCCTCTGCGCCCAAGACCAAACCGACACCGTCGGTCTTGTCCGCTGATCTGCTGATCACCGGCAACATTAAGACAACCGGTGATGTGCAGATCGAAGGTCAGGTCGACGGCGACATTCGCGCCCACCTTCTGACCGTCGGGGACGGTGCCACCGTCAAAGGTGAATGCATCGCCGACGACGTGATCGTGAACGGTCGGGTCATCGGGCGTGTGCGTGGTCTCAAGGTGCGGTTGACCTCGACCGCACGCGTCGAAGGCGACATCATTCACAAGACCATTGCGATTGAATCAGGTGCCCATTTCGAAGGCTCCGTGCAGCGACAGGACGACCCGCTGTCCACCGGTGGCGGCAAAGCAAAGATGCCAGCCGAGGCCTCCAAAGGCTAACGCCGTATTGACCCATTCCAGGAACGCCAGACAGGCCGCAACTGAAAAGATGCGGCCTGTTTTTGATGGTGATTTCTGTCACTCGTCGCGGCGCACCCTTGTCCTTGCTGCGGCTGTACTTGCCTCCTCCATGGGGTTCATTGACGGGACCGTGGTGTCCATTGCCATGCCCGCCATACGCGAAACGCTCGGCGCGACGCTTGATCAGGCCACCTGGATCAACAATGCCTACATGGTCTCCCTGTCGGCACTGATCCTGACGGGCGGATCATTCGGAGACCGGTTTGGCCTGTCGCGGATTTTCTCTGCGGGTATCGCGCTGTTCATTGCCACATCGCTGATCTGCGCCATCGCCCCCAATCCCGATGTTCTTATCCTCGCCCGGTTTGCGCAGGGTTGCGGTGCGGCACTGATGATCCCGGGCAGTCTTGCGATGATATCACGCGCCTATCCGCGTGGCATCAGGGGGCGCGCGATCGGCATTTGGGCCGCCGCCTCTGCGGTCACAACCGCCGCCGGGCCAATCATCGGCGGGCTGGCCCTGTCGCTGGGCGGGCCCGAAATGTGGCGTTGGATTTTTGCAATCAACCTTCCCCTTGGGCTTCTGGCCCTGATCCTGACCGCGCGTGGGGTCGCGCGGGATAACCGCCGACCGGGCCAACCCGTGGACTTTGCGGGGGCGACGCTGGCCGTTGTCGGGCTGGGTGCTCTGGCCTGGACATTGACGCATCTGGAAGGTGCGGACACCAGCATCATGACCTGGGTGATCGGTGCGTTCGGCGTCGCTACGCTGGTGCTGTTCATCCTGCAGGAACATCGGACCCGCCACCCAATGATGCCGCTGCACCTGTTTCGCGACCGCACATTCTCAGCCGCCAATGCCGCAACTTTCGCGCTCTATTTCAGCCTTTCCGCGATCATGTTCTTTCTGCCGATGCTGACGGTCTCGGGCTGGAACATCACCGAGATTGAGGCCGCCGCAGCCTTTGCTCCGATCTCGATCTTTGTGTCGACGCTCTCGACCCGATTTGGGCGCCTGTCAGATCGCATTGGCGCGGGACCCGTGATCGCTATGGGCAGTGGAACCGTGGCCCTGGGCTATGCCAGTCTGGCAAGCATGGTGCATCTCCAGGACTACTGGCGCACAATCCTGCCCGCGATGACCCTGATGGGATTTGGCATGTCGATGGTGATTGCGCCGCTCTCCGCTGCGGTGATGGGCGCGGTGGATGACGCACAATCCGGCGTTGCATCCGGCGTCAACAACGCGCTGAGCAGGATGGCAGGTTTGATCGCTGTGGCGGGGATGGGATCGCTAACCGGATTTGTCTATGCGCGCGCGGGCGGGCAGTTCAGCTATGGCCAGACGCTGCACGACGCCGCCCATGTGCAAGCGATGGGAACAGCATTCGCGGCTGTGGCCTGGGTCTCGGCAGGACTGGCGCTGCTCGCCGCATTGCTGGCCGCATTTGCGATGCCGCGCGCTCAGGTCGGATCATAAAGCGCGCGGCGGTAGATGTGCCACGTCGCATGTCCCAACACCGGCAGGACCACAACCAACCCAAGGAACCAGGGCAGCAGCGCCAACAAGGACAGCCCCGCGATGGCCGCGGCCCACACAAGCATCACCAGCGGGTTCTGCGCCACAGTCCTGACGGACAGGAGCATCGCCGTGACAAAATCGATCTCCTTTTCCAATACCAGCGGCAGGCTCACCACGGTCATTGAAAACAGCAGAAAGGCCAGCGCCGCGCCAACCACCAACTCAGCGGCGATCATGCGCAGCCCCGCCGCGGTCCAGAAAATCGACAAATCCTGAGAGATATTGGTGATTGCAGTCATCCCCATGAACAGGGCGAAAATCATATGCGCAAGAAAGGTCCAGAACAGGAAGAAAATCACGATAATCACCCCCATCCAAGGGATTTGCCGAGTCCGCTCCGCCCAGATGACACCCAGAACTGCCGCCCACTCCAGCGGCAGATCAGCTTCCAGCCTGCGCGACACTTCATATAGTCCAACAGCTGCAAAAGGGGCTGCCAGCGGAAACCCCAACGATGTGGCCAGAACCCATGTGACATGCCCCGCGCCAAGCCAGATCATACCAAATCCGCCCAGCACGTAGATTGCACTGAAGAACAGTCCAAACATCGGCGCTGCGCGAAAATCTTCCACACCGCTCTTCAGGCAAGTCCAGATCTCGCGCAGCGTAAGCTGACCGATCTGCGGCAGTGGCGATGCCTTGGTATTCTCCGTCATGCCGTGCCTCTTCTCACCCCCATGATGGGGCCAGATTGCCCGGTTTCAGCCGCCACGTGTTTGACTCAAGTCAAGTCAAGGCATTGCGCCGCTCCGCCGCTAGTCCTCGGCCGTTGCCTCATCGCGCCCCATGCCACTGACACCCATCGCCAGAGTCGCAGCCATCAGACCGTCCAGATCCCCATCCAGAACGCCCTGCGTGTCAGATGTTTCGTAGCGCGTGCGCAAATCCTTCACCATCTGGTAGGGCTGCAGGACGTAGGACCTAATCTGGTGGCCCCAGCCCGCGTCCCCGGCGTTTTGGTGCACTTCATTGACCAGCGCGGACCGCTTGTCCAATTCGATTTGATACAGGCGTGATTTCAGCGCCTTCATCGCGATGTCGCGGTTTTGGTGCTGCGACTTTTCGGACGATGTGACAACGATGCCTGTGGGGTGGTGGGTGATCCGCACCGCGGAATCGGTGGTGTTGACGTGCTGACCGCCCGCACCGGATGACCGGTATGTGTCGATGCGGATGTCTGCCGGATTCACCTCAATCTCGATATTGTCGTCCACAACCGGATAAACTTTGACAGAGGTGAACGACGTGTGCCGCTTGGCCGCGCTGTCAAAGGGGCTGATCCGGACCAGCCGATGCACGCCACTTTCCGATTTCATCCAGCCATAGGCATTGGGCCCGCTGATCTTATAAGCGGCGGATTTGATCCCGGCCTCTTCGCCAGCGCTTTCTGACTGCAACTCGACCTTGTATCCCTTCTTTTCAGCCCAGCGGACATACATGCGCGCCAGCATCGCCGCCCAGTCACAGCTTTCCGTCCCCCCCGCTCCAGAGTTGATCTCGAGGAAGGTATCATTGCCATCGGCCTCTCCGTCCAGCAACGCCTCAAGCTCTTTCTTGGCGGCCTTGGCCCTCAACGCCTCAAGGGCAGCTTCTGCCTCGGTGACAACCTCTTGGTCGTCTTCCATCTCGCCCAACTCGATCAGGTCCTGGTGGTCCTGCAGTTCGGTCTTGATCGACTCGTAGCTTTCCATCGCATCTACCAACATCTGGCGGTCGCGCATCAGTTTCTGGGCCGACGTCGGGTCATCCCACAGGTTTGGGTCCTCAACCCGCGCGTTAAATTCCTCAAGCCGATGCGGCGCGGTTTCATAGTCCATCCGCTGCGCCAAAAGGGCGAGCGATTTTTCAATCTCGGCAACGGTATTTTCTGTCTCGGCGCGCATGGGCGGCGGTCCTTATCTGGCGTGTCGGGCGGTGATAAACCGCTTGTCTCGGGGCGGCAAGGTCAGGGCTGGCCCTGCGTTTCGCGCAGCACCTCAAGAAACCGCTGAATCCGCTCTGTGCGATGCAGGTCGACATGCGTGACCAGCCAGACAGGCACCTGCCACTCTGGCCGTGACGGCACCACTTCATGCAATTCAGGGTGATCTTGTGCAATGAACTCCGGCACAAATCCGATCCCGAATCCGGACATGATCGCATCGGCCTGTACCCGCGCGCTTTGCGTGCGAATGGCCAGCCGTTCGGGCGGAACGTTTGCTATCAGCCATGGAACGGTTGGGGCGGGTCCTTCGGTGGTGCCCACAAAATCGTGCAGATGCAGATCCAGCTTGGCATCCGGCATACCCCGCCGGGCAACATACTTGTCATGAGCATAAACACCCAGCCGCATATCGCGAAACCGCTGCACCACGTAGTCGGGATTGTCTGGCTTTGGCCCGACACGAACGGCAAGATCAGCATCCCCGTATTCCAGCCGCGCAAGGGTTTCGCCGGTCACCACATGCACCGTGCAATTGGGATGGCAGGCGCGGAACGCGCTGATGGTCGGCCACAAAATGTAAGTCAGCGCATCCAGGGTAGTGACGGTGATCTCGCCCGAAAGCTCACCGGTCAACGCCTGTCCCCGATTGGCGAAATGTTCAATCAGTGCGCTGGCTTTCTTGGCCGTGCGCATCATCTCTTCGCCCGCTTCGGTCAGGGTGTAGCCACGCCCGTGGCGCAGAAACAGCGGCGCACCTATGTCCGCTTCAAGCGCATCAATGTGCCGGTTGACCGTGGCACGGTGCAGCCCCAGCCGTGTCGCAGCCGCGCTGATCGTGCCCAACTCCCCGACAAAATAGGCGGTGCGCAGTTCGCTCCATTTGTCCATCACCCAACCTGCACATATTTTGTACACATATCGCGCGAAATCGCGCATTGCGCCTCATATCTCGACACATAAGTATCGGACTGTCAACAACGCACCAAAGGAATTGCGACATGACCTATCTATCCCTTGGCCTTCGGGCTGTTCTTACCCTCGCCTTTGTCGCTGCAGGTTTTGCCAAGCTTGCGGGCGTCGAAATGATGGTCCAGACGTTTGAGGCTGTCGGCATCGGACAATGGTTCCGCTATGTAACTGGCCTGATTGAAATCACCGGCGCGATCCTGCTTTGGTTGCCCCGCCGCCAGCTTCAGGGTGCAGCCCTTCTCATCGTCACCATGATTGGTGCGGTCGGCGCTCATATTCTGATCCTGGGACCATCCGCAATGCCTGCCGCTGTACTTGGATTGCTCAGCGCTGTGGTCTTTTATCTGCACCGTGACCAGCTTAACGGGGTGCAATCGGCCTAAGCCGTATCAGAGTGCCGCATCCCAAAAGGGCGCGGCACTTTGTCAGTAAAGACCGCCGGATGACAACGACCCAAAGCTGGCGCGCGGTCCCACTGTCGCCGTCGACCCAGTCGATGTAGTGACCCGACGCGCCGAAGCCGGCACTTCGTCAAACAGGGGCAAATCCGCTGCCATGGCAAACCCACCGTCAAACGTGATGCCAAAGACGGGCTCCTCGCCAGGGCGGAAACACTCAGCAATGACGTTTTCACCCCCCGCACTGTCGGGCAGACGCGCACCGGTAAAGCGGTCAATCTTGATAAACTGGCAATCTACCGGCACGTCAAACGGACCACCGCCATAACTTTTGATCGCTGACAGCATGAATTGATTAAACACCGGCCCGCAAATCCCACCACCACCTGCGCTGCGTCCCATCGGGCGCGGCGTATCAAAGCCGATATAGCAGCCGGCAACAATGTTTGACGAAAAGCCGACGAACCAGGCGTCCTTTTCATCATTTGTCGTGCCGGTCTTGCCGGCGATCGGCACTGGCAGATTCACCGTACCACTTGCCGTGCCGCGCCGGACCACACCTTCCAGCATCGAGGTAAGCTGATATGCTGTGATCTCGTTCATCACCCGTTCGCGGTCTGACGTGATCGCGGGTGGCTGGCCCTCAGGTAGCGTTGAATCGCTGCAATCCACACAGATCCGCTGATCGTGCCGGAATACGGTGTTGCCGTAACGGTCCTGTACGCGGTCAACCAGTGTCGGCTCTACCCGTTCGCCACCATTGGCAAACATTGCATAGGCCGCCACCATCTTGAACAAGGTGGTTTCCTCTGACCCAAGCGAAGCGGCAAGCACCTGATTCATGTTCTCATAAACGCCAAACTTTTCTGCGTAACGTGCCACGGTGTCCATCCCGACCTCTTGCGCAAGCCGGATCGTCATCAGGTTTCGGGATTTTTCGATCCCGGTCCGCAGTGGTGTCGGTCCATAAAACTGGTTGGAATAGTTCTTTGGTCGCCACACGCCCTGCGGCGTATTAATTTCGATCGGAGAATCCACCACGATTGTCGCCGGGGAATAGCCGGAATCCAGCGCCGCGGCATAGACAAATGGCTTGAACGATGACCCCGGCTGGCGCTGCGCCTGCGTGGCGCGGTTGAACACCGAATGCTGATAGCTAAAGCCACCCTGCATCGCGATAACCCGCCCGGTGTTTACATCCATTGCCATAAAGGCCCCCTGCACCGACGGAACCTGGCGCAGGGTCCAGCGGATGAATGCGCCATCACTGTCTTGTGTCATCCGGCGCACATGCACCACGTCGCCGGGGGCAAAGTTGTCAAAAAAGTTGCCCTGCATCCATTCGATATCACGGCGTGGAATGACATGGGGCTCCGCTTCGGTTTCGGTGACGTCCTCGATGCCGATGCGCAACTGATCGTCGGCCACTTCAAGGATAACCGCGACATGCCACTTGCTGTTCAGCGTCACGTCACGCGATACGTTGACCCGCGCAAGGGCATCCCGCCACGCAGCTTCATCGTTCAGCAATGCGGCGTCGATGGTTTCGCCCGTTCCGCGCCAGCGACCGGCCCCGCGATCATATTGCTCCAACGCGCGTTGCAACGCATGGGCTGCCTCGACCTGCATTTCCTGATCAACAGTTGCGCGGATCGACAGACCACCGGAAAAAAATTCTTCCTCGCCAAAGTTCTGGCTGAGCTGGCGGCGAATTTCATCGGTAAAGTAGTTGCGCGGTGGCACCTCTGAGCGGAAACTCTCGTAATCCCCCCCCTGCACCGACAACAACGGCGCCTCCCGTTCCGCTTCGTACGTGGCAGTGTCGATATAACCGTTCTCGAACATCTCGCGCAGCGTATTGTTGCGCCAGAAAATGGCCGTTTCCTGATCCCGGACCGGATGGCGATTTGACGGGCTTTTGGGCAGGGACGCCAGATATGCCGCTTCACCCGCTGTCAACTCAGACAGTGATTTGTTGAAATAGGTCAGCGCCGCCGCAGTCACCCCAAAGCTGTTCTGCCCAAGAAAGATTTCATTGAGATAGAGCTCAAGAATCTTCTCCTTGGGCATCGCCCCTTCAATCCGGGTGGCAAGGATGATTTCCTTGATCTTGCGTTCGGCACTGCGCGACCCATCAAGCAAAAAGTTTTTCATGACCTGCTGGGTGATCGTGGATGCGCCGCGAATGTCCTCACCCCGGCTTTTCACCGCATCCACAAAGGCTGCCGCCATGCCGCGCGCGTCATAGCCTGCGTGGTCGTAAAAATTCTTGTCTTCGGCGCTGATAAACGCCTGTTTGACCAGATCGGGGATTTCTTCAGCCGGCGTGAACAGGCGGCGTTCAACCGCGAATTCGTCAATGATCTGCCCTTCGCCGGAGTAGATCCGGCTGATTGTCTTGGGGGTGTAAGTTGCCAGAACCTCGTATGACGGCAGATCCCGCCCATAGATGAAAAAGATTCCACCCAAGGTGAACCCGGCCATGACAAGCCCAAGTGTCAGCATCGAAAAGATGCCGCCAAAGAATGACAGAATAAATCGCAACACGTCGGTTCGCCTCTAAACCAATTAGGCCCCGCTTATAGGGGGCGGCGGCGTCATCGTCAAAAGCAGAAACACGCTGCTAAGCCAATTCACGCCGGGTAAATCTGCCTGCATTGCCCTTAGCCTGGCATGATTTCGTCACCGTACCAGGGTGCGAATTTCACCTCGGCCCGATCCCCGACACGTGCTGCAAAATCGCGTGGATCCTGGGTGCCACCGTTGCGGCCGCGGTAATGGTATGGATAGACATATGTTGGCTTGAAGGCCGCCACCGCGTCCGCTGCGGCGACCGCGTCCATGGTCCAGGGCAAATTCATGCAGACAAAGGCCAAGTCGATATTTTCGAGCGCCCGCATCTCGGGCACGTCTTCGGTATCGCCTGACACGTAAATGCGGAAACCGTCAAGGCTGATCACATAGCCATTGTCCCGCCCTTGCGGGTGATACGCGGTGCGCCCCTCGGTCGTGTTATACGCCGGGATCGCCTCGATCTCCATTCCGCCGAACATGCCGCTTTCACCATTGGCCAATGCAATGGCCTGCCCCTTGATCGGCGCAGGCAGCATATCGAACACGGCCCGATTGGTCATGATCGGCGCGGTCCCCGCGAGATCGGCAAGGATACCAGCGTTGTAGTGATCCCCATGTTCGTGGGTGACCAGCACCAGATCGGCCAGCGGCAGGCCATTGTAGGACTGAGGTTCGCCGACAGGATCGACATAAATTGCCCCCACCGGAGTCTCGAGGATCAGGCTTGCATGATCAATCGGATGCACCGTAACAGTTCCGCCGGGTGTTTCGAACATATCGGCCGTGTGACTCTCTGCACCGACGCGCAGCGGCAGCAGGGTTACACTGCCAGCGGCAGCGGCGCTCCTCAGAAAACGGCGACGTGTTTGGTCCATATCAATCTCCTCGATTGTCATTCAGCGCCGCATCACTTCGCGCCCTGCCCGATTGCGGACGGGGCCCGGTTCACCCGCGCGACGCGGCCACGATCTGCTGCATCTGATCAAACGGAATATACCCCCGGACCAGCTCATCCTCGATGACGAATGTTGGGGTGCCGTTGATCTGCAGGACCTGCCCCAGATCGCGGTTGGCGGTCAGAATCGCATTCACCTCATCGCTTTCCATCGCCGCGATGATCGCCTCGGCATCCAGATCAAGCGTTTCGCCCAGCCGCCCCAGCGCCTCATGCGAGATTTCGCCACGATAGGACATCAGCGAGTCATGCACCTCCGCATAGGCCGCTTCACCTGCTACCAGCTTGGTGGCAATCGCAAATTGCGACGCAAGGATCGAAGCATCTCCAAGAATGGGGTATTCTTTGATAATATATCGGATATTGCCATCGGTGCGCAGCAGCTCCGCCACTTCGGGATGGGCCCGTTTGCAATAGCCGCACCGGTAATCCATGAACTCGATCACGGTGATATCACCATCAGGATTGCCGCCAACATAGGAAAACCCATCGTTGCGCAGTGCATCCATGCTTGCAGCCAGCAGATCAGCATCATTTTGCGCCTGTGCCGCGGCCTGACGGGCCTCAAGGACGCCAATGGCCTCCATCAGAACCTCAGGGTTTTCAAGCAGATAGGCGCGCACCTCAGCACGAAATGCGGCGCGCTCCTCATCGCTCATTTGGTCCTGCGCCTGCACCGCTGGTGTCAACGCAAGCATGACCGCGACGGCCCGCAACACAATTCCGATGGCCTTCATCATCCGGTGAACCCTTTTTACATATCGACGTCCCAGCCCATTGCTGGCATTGACGCGCACCCAAAGCCAAGTGCATCACTTAGGCAAAATCAGTAGAGGCAGCAGATGCGTAACTCAACCCGCGGCGCGGTTGATCCCTTCATTGTGATGGATGTCATGGAAGCTGCGCGCGCCGCAGAAGCAACCGGACGCCACATTATCCATATGGAGGTGGGTCAGCCCGGCACCGGCGCGGCCAAGTCCGCGCGGGCGAAACTTGCCACCGAACTGGACGACCCGCTTGGCTACACCGTTGGTCTTGGTCTGCCCGCGCTGAGGGCGCGGATCGCGCAACATTACCGCGACTGGTATGACGTTGACCTTGATCCGGCCCGCGTTGTTGTCACCAGCGGTGCATCCGGCGCCTTTGTGCTGGCGTTTTCAGCGCTCTTTGACAATGACGCCCGCGTCGGGTTGGGGCTGCCTGGGTATCCGTCGTATCGACAGATACTAAAGGCGATGGGGCTGACCGCAATCGGGATTCCGACCACGGCGCAGACCCGGTTTCAGCCACAGCCCGATGATATTGCCGCCCATGATCTGGACGGGCTGATTGTGGCATCACCTGCAAATCCCACCGGCACCATGCTTGACCGACCAGCGATGCAGGATCTTGCATCTGCCTGCCAGAACCAGAATACCGCCTTGATTTCAGATGAAATTTACCATGGCCTCACCTATGACCGGGCACAGGTTTCTGCGCTGCAGGTGACGGATGACGTCTACGTCGTGAACTCATTTTCAAAGTATTTTGCGATGACTGGCTGGCGTGTGGGCTGGATGGTCGTGCCCGCTGATCATACACGGCAGGTCGAACGGCTTGCCCAGAACATGTTCATCTGCGCGCCCCATGCGTCGCAGCGCCTTGCCTTGCACAGTTTTGATGCGCAGGACGAACTACAGGCCAATATCGCGACATATACCGCGAACCGCGCCAAGGTGCTTGAAGGGCTAACAGCCGCCGGATTCACAACGCTCGCGCCGCCTGACGGGGCGTTTTATGTCTATGCCGATGTGTCGGCCCATTCGGATGACAGCCTTAACTTCGCACGCGAACTTCTTGATAATGCAGGCATTGCGGCCACGCCGGGTCTTGATTTCGACCCTCACAAGGGCCACCGCTGGTTGCGGTTTTCCTATGCCGGGACGCAGGCCGACATGGCAGAGGGCATGGACCGTCTGAAACGGTTCATGGACGCGCGATGAAACACATCCTGCTTGTCATATGGCTTTGTTTCGCGACCAGCGTTGCAGCACAGGACTTTTCGGGGTTGGCCCGTATTGACATGGGGCAAAGTCAGGTCAGGGATGCGCAGGGCGGCATGCTGGTTGATCTGCATCTCAGCCAAACCGTGCCCTTCCGAGTCTTCACGCTTGATGAACCGCGTCGCCTGGTGCTCGATTTTCGTGAAATTGACTGGCAAGGCGTCAGCCGCAGCGCGCTGCTGAACGCGGACAATGCCACCGATATCCGGTTTGGGACGTTACGCCCGGGCTGGTCGCGGATGGTGATCGATCTGAACGCGCCGTTGCGCATCGACGCCGCCGGGATGGAGGTTGACCCCAATACCGGCACCGCACATTTGCAGGTCCTGCTTCTACCGACAAATCCCAAGATCTACGCGACCCTGGCCGGGGTGCCCGCGGGCTCTGATTGGGATAGCCTGATCCCGGACACGCCCTCGCTGCCTGCGCCACCGCCTGCGGACGATCAGGTCACAATTGTCATTGATCCCGGTCATGGCGGCATAGACCCCGGCGCAAACCGTGGCGGCGTGATCGAAGCCCGGATCATGCTGCAACTGGGCATTGAGGTCACCGAGGCGCTAAACCGCGCGGGGTTTCGCGCATTGCTTACGCGTGAGGCGGACGTGTTCGTGCCGCTCGAAGAACGGATGACCCGCGCCCGCAGCGCCCATGCCGACCTTCTAATCTCGTTGCATGCCGATGCGCTGGAACAAGATCAGGCCAGCGGCGCATCTGTGTACACGCTGAATGCAAAGGGCGCGGACATTGCGGCCCAACGGATGGCGGAACGGCACGAACGGGGTGATCTGCTGGCCGGTCTCGACCTCAAGGGGCAGGACGATCGCGTCGTCACCCTGCTGATGGAGCTTGCCCGCCTCGAAAGCGCGCCGCGCGGGGCCCGTTTTGCTGACCTGCTTGTGGCGGCGTTGCGCGACAACGGGGCGCGGCTTAATTCGCGGCCCCGGAGAGAGGGTCGGTTTGCAGTTCTCAATGCGGCTGATTTCGCCTCTGTACTGGTCGAGGTCGGATTTCTCTCAAACGCCGAAGATCGCGCTGATCTGGCCTCCCCCGATGGGCGGGCACGGATCACTGCGGCCATCGTGCAGGCCGTGCAGGCCTGGGCCACCGAAGAAGAGATTCGCGCCCCGCTGCTTCGTCAATAAGCGGGTCGGCTGGCGGCGCAATTTTCGATGCAAGCCGGACGCGCGTCGACCTGCCGTCTATTCCGCTGCTGCGGCTTGCGCCTCGATCTCGGCGGCTTTCTTTTCGACCTCTTGGACGATGTGGTCCACCATCCTGTCGTTGTCCATCTTGTGGCTTTGCTTCCCGGCAAGGTAAACCATCCCGTTGCCGGCCCCACCACCTGTGAACCCCACATCCGTCATCAGGGCCTCTCCAGGCCCGTTCACCACACAGCCAATGATCGACAGGGACATTGGCGTCTTGATGTGCTCAAGACGCCGTTCCAGTGTTTCCACCGTCTTGATCACATCAAAGCCCTGCCGCGCGCAGGATGGACAAGAAATAATGTTCACCCCGCGATGCCGCAGTCCCAGCGATTTCAGGATTTCATAACCGACCTTGACCTCTTCAACCGGGTCAGCGGATAGCGAAACCCGAATGGTATCACCAATGCCCATCCACAGCAGGTTGCCCAGACCAATCGCCGACTTGATCGTGCCAGAGGTCAGGCCGCCCGCCTCTGTGATCCCAAGATGGATCGGCGCATCGGTCTGTTCGGCCAGCATCTGATAAGCCGCGGCAGCCATGAACACATCAGAGGCCTTGCAACTGATCTTGAAGTCGTGAAAATCGTTATCCTGCAAAATCTTGATATGGTCCAACCCGCTTTCGACCATGGCATCGGGGCAGGGTTCACCATATTTTTCCAGCAGGTGTTTTTCCAGCGACCCGGCATTGACCCCGATCCGCATCGAACAGTTGTTGTCCCGCGCTGCCTGGATAACCTCGCGCACCCGGGCTTCGCTGCCGATGTTGCCCGGATTGATCCGCAGGCATGCAGCCCCCGCCTCTGCCGCCTCAATCCCGCGCCGATAGTGGAAATGAATATCGGCAACGATTGGAACTGTCACTTCGCGCACGATGTCCTTCAGCGCGGCGGATGACGCCTCATCAGGCACCGAGACCCGCACGATATCCGCCCCCGCATCCGCCGCCGCCTGCACCTGCGCGATTGTGGCCTTAACATCGGTGGTCAGCGTGTTTGTCATCGTCTGCACGGTGATCGGCGCATCCCCACCTACCGGAACATCGCCAACCATGATCTGGCGCGACGTACGGCGTTCGATGTGGCGCCAAGGGCGGATCGCGTGAAGTGACATGGAAAATCCGATTGTTGTTTCGCCCACAACTTATGCATCGGCCCGGTAAGGGGCAACGGGACAAGCAGCCACAGGGGGCATTATTCCGTGGTCTGGATTTCCGCGACGTTTACGATGGCGGCCAAATCGGTGTCTCGATCCAGATCAGCCACCGCATAGGCATCTGTCAGATTGTCGACCGACAAAGCAAGATTCGACGTCACTTGCCCGCTTGGCCCGGCAGGGCCGTAATGTGTTCCGTTCACCGCAAAATAGATCGCGCCGCTTTCGCCCACCCGCAGCGTCGCAGGCTCTTCGGTGGCTGGCAGGGCAAAGCGGTCGCCCTTGTCCATGATGCCTTCGAAAATCACGCTGTTGTCAGCGGCCCGCACCCGCACCCAGGCGGGGCGCACGGCGACAAGGGCCACCTCAGGCACCGGCCCTTCGTTCACCTGTACCAGCGGCGCATCGGGCGCGGTTGCCGGTGTGTTGAGTTCGGCCACGGCCTCTGCCAATGCGGCATCCACGCCGCTTGGCACCACCAAGGCTCCAAAATCACCCGGCCGCAACGTCGAAATCGGTGCATCCCGCGCAACCAGCACCGGCACGTCCAGCGCCTGCGGACGATAAAGCCGATCCAACGCCTCCGGCGATGGGGCGACAAAATCACTTGAGATGTCGGCCGTCTCGATCACGTTTGACGCGCCCGCAAGCGGATCAATGTCCGACAGCACGACGGGGGTCTGTTCGACTGGCGCAAACTGCACCTTTTGAACTTCTTGCAAGACTGACCACCCGCCATACCCCAGTCCGCCAATCAACGCGACCAGCACCAGGACTGACCCAACTGCCCCCGGCTCAATCCCGCTGAACATCGCTTCGCCCGCCGGGACAAAAGGTGTCGCAGAGCCAGAAAAGATATCCTTGCCCTGAAACGGTGAGCTTTCCTGGTTGCGGCTCGGCTTTGACGAGGATGCAGACGGCGACATGCCGTGCGCGGTGGCAAAACCGCTTTCCTCGCAGAATGTGTTGAATGCCCAGTCCGGGTCCATGTTCAGATAGCGCGCATAAGAGCGCACATAACCGGCAATGAATCCGGGCGTGTCAAAGGCAGAGGGGTCAGAGTTTTCGATCGCCGCGATATAGGCGGCCTTGATCTTCAGTTCACGTTGCACATCCAGCAGGCTCTTGCCCATGGTGGCACGCTCACCGCGCATCAGATCGCCAAGACGCAACTCAAAGGCGTCGAATCCCTTCGTGGATTCCACCTCCTCAGCGGCCTTCGCCCGTCTGAAGCCTTTTACGATCATCCGTCGTCCCGTTGCCTGCGTGCCCCAATCACTGGGGTTATACGAATCGCGTACGCCCCTGTGCTTAAGAAAACCTTACCACAGCACAAGATGATGTGCACCGGGTGAAAGCTTACCCCGCCATGTCGGCACGATTTAGCGCACAATGCGACCAAAGTGCGTCAAGCGCGCTGACAAGCTTGTCCATCTCCTCCGGGCCATGCACCGGCGAGGGTGTGAACCGCAGGCGTTCGGTGCCTCTGGGCACCGTGGGAAAGTTGATGGGCTGCACGTAAATACCGTAATCTTCCAACAACATATCCGAAAGCTTCTTGGTATGAACGGGGTCACCAACCATCACTGGAACGATATGGGTGCCGTGATCGACGATTGGTAATCCCAGGCCTTTCAGCCGCAGCTTGAGAATCGAAGCCTGTGTCTGTTGCTGGCTCCGCAGGGTGTCGTCAGACTTTAGATGCTTGACAGAGGCAGCGGCCCCGGCGGCAACGGCGGGTGGCAACGATGTCGTAAAGATAAAGCCTGGCGCATATGACCGCACAGCGTCACACATCTTTGCCGAACCCGCGATATAGCCGCCCATGACACCAAAGGCCTTGGCCAGCGTGCCATTGACGATGTCGATCCGTCCCATCAGCCCCTCACGCGCCGCCACACCGGCACCACGCGGTCCGTACATGCCCACGGAATGAACCTCGTCAATATAGGTCAGCGCGCCAAATTCGTCCGCCAGATCACAGATTTCCGCAATCGGGCCGAAATCACCATCCATGGAATAGATCGATTCAAAGGCGATCAGCTTTGGCGCTGCAGGATCATCCGCGGCCAGAAGCGCGCGCAGATGCGCGACATCGTTGTGGCGAAAGATTCGCTTCGCACCGCCATTGCGGCGCACGCCTTCGATCATGCTGGCATGGTTCAAGGCGTCCGAATAGATGATTAACCCCGGAAACAGCTTTGGCAACGTACTTAGGGTTGCATCATTGGCGATGTAGGCGCTGGTAAACAAAAGCGCCGCTTCCTTGTCGTGCAGATCGGCCAGTTCTGCCTCAAGATCCTTGTGATAGACCGTTGTGCCGGAAATGTTGCGGGTGCCGCCTGATCCAGCTCCGGTAGCATTCAGCGCCTCGTGCATCGCCTCCAGCACTGTGGGGTGCTGCCCCATGCCCAGATAGTCGTTGCCGCACCACACTGTCACCGGCGCCTTGCTGCCATCGGGCTTGTTCCAGGTGGCATGGGGGTATTGGCCGCGTTCACGTTCAATATCAATAAACGTCCGGTAACGCCCTTCTTCGTGAAGACGGTTCAGAGCGACATCTAAGTGGGCATCGTAGTTCAACCGGTTGTCCCTTCTCATTGGCGCAAAGCGGGCCATCAAAACTTTCTCGCGTCACATATCGCGTGATCATCAATACGGCAATATGCGACGCTCCGTGACCCCTTGTCGCGCAAAAGTGTCTGCCGCTCTTTGATCTAGCGCAAGTCGGGAAAACCGCACCAATTCTGTGCAATTCCCCGGAATGCCCCCCGTCAACCGCCATTGACCTTACCGCCAAACGGGCAGACCTTGCGGCAAATTTCTACAAAGGATCCCACATGACTCTTTCACCGGTATTGGACCGTATCGACCAAGATATCGAAACCGCAGCCAACCGATTGCTGGATCTGCTGCGAATCCCCTCGATCTCAACCGACCCGGCCTACAAGGCCGACTGTGATCGGGCGGCGGACTGGTTGGTTGATGATCTCAACACCATGGGCTTTGACGCCTCAAAGCGCGCGACACCGGGGCATCCGATGGTTGTGGCCCACTATGACGGGCCCGGCCCCCATTTGCTGTTTTATGGTCACTACGACGTGCAACCGGTTGATCCGCTTGAGTTATGGGACAACGATCCTTTTGCCCCGGCTATCGAAGACACCCCAAAAGGCAAGGTAATCCGGGGCCGCGGCTCTTCGGACGACAAGGGCCAGTTGATGACCTTTGTTGAGGCCTGCCGCGCCTGGATCGCCACGCATGGCGCCCTGCCCTGCAAAATCACCCTGTTCTTTGAGGGCGAAGAAGAATCCGGCTCGCCGTCGCTTGTGCCTTATATGAAGGAAAACGCGGATGAGCTGAAAGCCGACATCGCACTGATCTGTGATACCGGCCTGTTTGGCGACAGCACCCCGGCCATCATCACCCAATTGCGCGGCTTGCTAGGCGAAGAGCTCACGATCACCGGCCCATCTCTTGACCTGCACTCGGGCATGTATGGCGGCATTGCGATGAACCCGGCGCGGGTTCTGGCCAAGATTATCGCCGCGCTGCATGACGAGACCGGGCGCATTACGGTGCCGGATTTTTATGACGGCGTGCCGGAACTCTCCAACGAACTTGCAGCAAGCTGGGATGATCTCAAGTTCGATCACGACAGTTTTCTTGGGGAGGTCGGGCTCAGCATCCCTGCAGGTGAGCAGGGTCGGCGCCCGCTTGAGATGATCTGGTCGCGCCCCACGTGCGAGGTCAACGGAATGACCTCGGGCTATACCGGTGAGGGCTTCAAGACGGTGCTGCCCTCCAAGGCAACGGCCAAGATCAGCTTTCGCCTCGTGGGCACACAGGACCCACTGAAAATTCGCGAGAATTTCCGCGCCATGGTCGAAGCGATGGTGCCCAAGGATTGCTCTGTGTCGTGGACCTCTCATGGCGCAGGGCCTGCCGGGCAGATGTCCACGGATGACCCCGCATTTGGCAAGGCCAAGGCAGCGCTGTCTGACGAATGGCCCAATGCGGCCGCCTACGTCGGTTGTGGTGGTTCGATTCCCATCGCGGGTCATTTTGGCGAACTGCTGGACATGAACGCGATGCTAATCGGCTTTGGCAAGGACGATGACGCGATCCATTCACCCAATGAAAAGTATGACCTGTCAAGTTTTCACAAGGGCATCCGGTCCTGGGCGCGAATCCTCGATGCACTTTGCAAATAAGAAGACAGCCCGTCCCGCATAAGGGGCGGGCCCCGCGGTGGTTCTTGCATGATGATCTTGCAGAAATGTGGCGCGGTTGACGGGGCTCGAACCCGCGACCCCCGGCGTGACAGGCCGGTACTCTAACCAGCTGAGCTACAACCGCGCATCATATCGGCAGGACGTGGCGAAGAAGTGGCGCGGTTGACGGGGCTCGAACCCGCGACCCCCGGCGTGACAGGCCGGTACTCTAACCAGCTGAGCTACAACCG
>CANMYO010000003.1 GCA_947502145.1 uncultured Paracoccaceae bacterium
CCGCTGCCCCAAAGTCTTCCTCTCGGCAATCGCCCTCGCCGCAACCGTCATTTATTGGTTATGAGTCCTGACCCTAGGCGGATGGCATTGCACTGGCTTTCCAAAGAAATTTGACCAAGGCCCAACCATCTTTGATGAGGCAGACGGTGATCTTTGGACTTTCACCGATGAATGTGAGCCCAATCAGGCGTGATCATCGGCTACGGAAGCGAATTGATCATCGCAATGCCGGTGATCTCGTCGCCGGTCACATTGCTTCGAAGGAATCATTCTAACGTTGCCCGGTGGCCAGATTTGGCAAAGCCGCGAAGAAATCGGGGCCGAGCGCGTTTGCTGGCACAGTGTCAGTCGTGGACTTGCAGGGAGACTCACATTCCCAAGCTGGTTGTTTGCTGCCTTGAACTTGCTTGGGATCTACGACAGCGCGTCCCCACGTAGGTCTAGGGAAAGGTTTATCAGGGCTTGCCGGATGATCGAATCACGGTCGTTTCCCCGGAAACGAGCGATGTGTTGATACTTGTTCCCGCACAATTGCAGCCCAATGGGCGGCCAGCTGGTTGTTTCTGTGGCACTTCCAACCTATCGCAATAGGTCTTTTTGTGGGGTTGCAGATCCCCTCAGCCCTGCAGATTCGCATCGACCATGAATAGAAACCTTGACAACGATCACAAATCGGCGAAAATGTTCACGTGAACATTAAGTTTGGATTTTGTGGGATGGCACCATCACAGACAGATAGATGTGCGATACTGCCGGCGCGGGAACGTACAGTCGCGAGGGGCGAAAGCGTGGCAGTGTCCAAGGCGGTTACCCACCCCATTCGCGCGATTTCCAGCATTGCTGCATCCGGGTTCGCATTCGCTAAGTGCGAGGTGGACTATTTCTCGTACCGGCGGGAAGTCAATTGACCACACCACGGCCCGCATACCCGCCGCAACAACGGCTAAGAGGCCAGACCGCCTGCGTTACGGCCGCAGGCCAGGGCATCGGACGTGCGATTGCTGCGCGGTTCCTCGAGGAGGGGGCTGAGGTACATGTGTCTGACATCAATGGCGATTTGCTGGAGCGTTTGGGTGCAGCATCTATGGCGACGGTTGACGCGACTGACCCGATGGCCGTCGAAGGCTGGCTTGGACGCTTTGACCGTATCGATATCATGGCACATGCGGTCGGCTTTGTTCATCATGGCACAGTGGAAGGCACAAGTGATGATGACTGGCGCAAAAGCCAGTCGATTTGCCTTGATAGCGCATTCCTCGTGACCCGCTCAGCGGTGCCGCGCATGAAGGCCAATGGCGGCGCGGTGGTGCTAATTGCATCGCTGGCTTCATCAATTAAGGGGTTCCCATTCCGCGCCGCCTACGGCGCAGCGAAGGGCGGCGTGATTGGATTGATGAAAGCCTGCGCGGCCGACTACCTCGACGACGGTATCCGCTTTAATGCGCTGTGCCCCGGTGTGGTAGACACCCCATCCCTGCGGCAAAGGATTGCCGATCTGGCAGAGGAGATGGGCAGTGCCGAGGCCGCAGAGAAATGGTTTCTGGACCGCCAGCCCGCTGGACGGTTCGCCACCGCGGACGAAATTGCCGCGACCTGTGCATGGTTGGCCTCGGCCGACGGTGGCTTTGTCACGGGTCAGGCCATCAATGTGGACGGAGGGATTTCGATCTGAGGGCGTCCACAAAACCCGTGAAAACCAGGCAATTCATTTTTAGGAGGAGAACGAAAATGAAACTGAAGAAGACAACGATAGGGGTCTCTATCTTGACGGCGACTGTGTTGGCGGCAGGCGCGCAGGCAGAGCCCAAGACCAACATGATGCACCAATGGGCACAAGGCTCTGAGGCGGCGGCGATTGCCAAGCTGGGCGAGATGTTCGAGGCTGCCGGAGGGACATGGGAGCAGACGGCAATTTCCGGCCACACGTCCAACACACTGGCAAAACTTCGGTCGGATGTGGTTGCAGGCAATGCACCTGCTGCTGTCCAGCTCAAGGGGCCTGAAATTGCTGAATGGAATGCAACCGGCGCGACAGCCAATCTGGATGATGTCGCAGCAGCCGAAGGTTGGGACGATGTTGTCGCCCCTGAACTGACGTCTGTGATGAAGCCAACCGGCAGCTGGGTCGCTGCGCCGATGAACATTCATCGGGTCAATTGGCTTTATAGTTCGCCAAAAATCCTGAACGAACTGGGTCTTGAGGTTCCGGCCACATGGGATGAGTTCAACGCGGCATGTGATGCAATTATCGAGGCGGGTTACACCTGCATCGCCCACGGTGCCGCAGATTGGTCCGATGCGACGACATTTGACAGCGTCGTCTACGGCATGGATGCCGACCTGTATCGCAGGGCATTTCAGGAAGCGGATGTCGATGCGATGCGCAGCCAGGGCATGATCGACGCCTTTGCGCAGCTGCGCAAAATGGTTGGCTATATGGATGATGGAATCAATGGCCGTTCTTGGGAACAATCCATGACCATGACCATGACGGGCGAGGCCGCCTTTTTCCTGATGGGTGACTGGACAGTGGCTTCAGCCAATCTCGCCGGATTCAAAGAGGGCGAAGACTACCTCTGCAACCAGACTCCGGTGAACTGGGGCGGCAACGGGTTTATCCTGAACGCAGACTCGGTCGTGTTCTTCAACCAGAATGATCCCGACTATGTTGAAGGGCAAAAGTTGCTGGCTAGCACGATCATGTCGCCAGAATTTCAGGTGACATTTAACGTAGCCAAAGGGTCAATCCCTTCACGCACCGACGTTGATCTGTCGGTCGGCGGCTTTACCCAGTGTCAGCAGCAAGGCTTGGCGGATTTGAAGGCATCAGTGGACGAAGGCACGTTGGTCCGTTCGATGGCGCATAACATGACGGTTTTGCAGAAATACCGTGGTGCGATGATGGAGGTAATCACCGAATTCGTTGCAGACGATTCCATCACACCGGAAGAGGCCGCAAATCAACTTGCGGATGCGGTCGAACTGCAAGGCTAAAGTCCGGCAACAATCTTGCCGCGCCGCCCGCATTTTGCGGTTGGCGCGGCCGACCAAATGTACTCACGCAAGAGATTGAACATGCCGGACCATTCGCAATCCAAATCTTCCAACCGGCTTGCCCGTTGGACGCCCCAGCTGGTTCTCATTCCCACGCTCGCGGCCGCCTTCATGTATGTCGTCGTGTTTTCGGCCTGGACGCTTTGGATATCAGTGTCCCAATCCACACTCCTGCCGAACATGAGCTACGGTGGGTTTGGCGAATACGCGGCGCTATGGAAAAGCAAACGCTGGATCGTTTCTTATCAAAACCTGTTCCTGTTCGGCGCGCTTTATGTGATTGGCTCGTTGGTGGTGGGCACATTGCTTGCCATTCTCATTGACCAACGCGTGCGGTTTGAATCTGTTTGGCGTACGATTTTTCTTTATCCGCTCGCGATCTCATTCATTGTTACCGGAACTGTCTGGCGTTGGATATTCCATCCGCAAACCGGCGTGGAACGTGCGCTGAGCGACCTTGGCTGGTTAAGCGCCAACTTCGATTGGATCACGGATCGGGACATGGCGCTTTACGTCGTGGTGTTCACGGGGATCTGGCACGCGTCGGGCTTTGCGATGGCGCTGATCCTCGCCGGCCTGCGGTCCGTCGATGGTGATCTGATCAAAGCAGCGCAGATAGACGGGGCCTCCATGCCGCGCATCTATCGCAGGGTGGTGTTGCCGACGATCTGGCCAATTTTCGTCGCAGTCACTGTCGTGCTGCTGCAATTTGCCATCAAGACCTATGACCTCGTGGTTGCACTGACCCAGGGCGGGCCGGGCGTTGCGACCACCGTCCCGGCGATTGTCGTCTATGACCTGATGTTCCAGCGGGGGCAAATCGCACAAGGAGCTGCCGCTGCGGTGATGATCCTTGTCGCGCTTGCCATTGTCATCGTGCCCTACGTCATATGGACTAGCTGGCGCGCCAGACAGGAGGGGCCGTCTCATGGCTGACACTACCCACCAAGCCTTTGACCCGTTGGCAACAGGTAGCCGCGCGCGCCAGTTCCGGGCCAAATTCACAGTCTACGCGCTGCTTGTGTTTTTTGCGTTACTGTATCTGTCGCCGTTGGTCATCATCTTCATGAACAGCTTTCGGCCGCTTGAACATATTGTGCGCGAAGGCTTCATCTCTTCGCCGCGTGCGCTAAGCCCGCAATACTGGATTGAGGCCTGGAGCACATTTTGCATTGGCGGAAATTGCGAAGGTGTTTCGCGCTATTTTTCAAACACATTGATGATGACAGTGCCTGCGACAATCCTTTCCACGGCATTTGGTGTGGTCAATGGCTACGCCCTGTCCAAATGGCGCTTTAAATACGACACATGGGTATTTGGGCTGATCACACTGGGCGTTTTCCTCCCAGCGCAGATGACGCTGCTGCCCTGGGCATTCGTCCTGGGCAAAATCGGATTGTCGAACACGATTGCCGGGCTCGTTCTGGTGCATACGGTTCAAGGCATCAGTTTCACGACGCTATTTTGCCGCAACTACTTCGTGGCGGTTCCCGACGATCTGATCAAAGCCGCCCGAATCGACGGCGCAGGATTCTGGCGCATTTTCCGTCGTATCATGTTGCCATTGTCACCGCCGATTCTGATCGTTTGCGTGATCTGGCAATTCACGGGAATTTGGAACGAATTCCTGTTCGGCACAGTGTTTACCTCTGGGGCCAACCAGCCAATTACTTCGGCCATTGTGGCATTCTCTGGCTCCGGAACAGGTGAGCGACACTACAACGTTGAAGCGGCCTCGGTCATTTTCGCGGCCCTGCCACCGCTGCTTGTTTACGTTCTTGGTGGAAAATATTTCGTGCGGGGTTTGACCTCCGGCGCAGTCAAATAAGGAGGCTGGCAATGTCATCTTTGGCAATCAGAAACTTACGTAAAAGCTATGGCTCGGTCGAGGTGCTAAAGGATATCAATCTGGAGGCCGAGTCTGGTGAATTTGTCGCGCTGGTTGGTCCGTCCGGATGCGGAAAATCGACCCTGTTGTCGATCATCGCCGGTCTTGAAAGTGTGTCCTCGGGCGAGGTCGCGATTGAGGACAAGGTGGTCAACAACGAAGCGCCGAAAGATCGCGACATCGCCATGGTGTTTCAGTCGTACGCGCTTTACCCCACCATGACGGTGCGCCAGAACATGACCTTTGGCATGGAATGCCGCAACATCGACAAAGGGACGCAGGCCGCGACGGTTGCGCGGGTCGCAGCGCTCTTGCAGATTGAACCGTTACTGGACCGCAAACCTGGCCAACTGTCTGGTGGTCAACGGCAACGTGTTGCCATGGGCCGCGCGTTGGTTCGTGACCCTAAACTGTTTTTGTTTGATGAGCCGCTGTCTAACCTCGACGCCAAGCTGCGGGTCGAGATGCGTTCTGAGATCAAGAAACTGCATCAGAATGTCGGCCGCACGACAGTCTATGTGACCCACGACCAGGTCGAAGCCATGACGCTTGCTACACGTATCGCTGTTATGCACCAAGGCGTGCTACAGCAATTCGCGACACCAAAGGAGATCTACGAACAGCCTGCCAACATCTTTGTGGCGGGTTTCATGGGCTCTCCGAATATGAACTTTTTTGCGGCCAAATACGTCAATTCCGCCGAGGGAGGGGGCATTGTTCTGGATGGTGGTGACGGCAGCTTGCTTCCGTTGCCCGGCCAGCGTCAGCCAAACCTTCGTGACGGTCAGCAGGTCATATTTGGTGTACGCCCTGAACATTTTAGTCCCGCGCATGTGGCACGTGCCACGCGCAAGGGAAACCCGTCCGTTATCGTGCCGGTTTCGATCGACATGGATGAACCGACCGGATCTGAAACGATTCTGATGTGCAGCATCGCAGGTCAGGAGGCCACGATCGTTTGCGAACCGGATGAAGCACCTACGACCGGCACCGCGATTGATTTTGAGATCGATATGAGCAAGGTCAGCCTGTTCGATCCCACATCCGAAGCCCGATTGTAATGCTAAGAACAAATCTTGAGGGCAAATTTATCCTGGTCACCGGCGGCGCAACGGGCATTGGTCGCGCTGTCGTCAAAGCTTTTATCGGGCAGGGGGCAACGGTGGCATTTTTCGACATCAATGTCGCCGCAGGGGAGGACCTTGCATTAGCGCTTGGTGCTTTCGCCCAGTTTCACAAAGTTGATCTGACTGATGTGACCACGGTCCAGAAGCGGATCGCGGCATTAATTGATGATCAAGGTCGCATCGATGTGCTGGTCAACGGGGCCGCCAATGACATGCGCCATACAACCGGTGACGTCACGCCAGACAGCTGGCGCCATACATTGGCCAACAATCTTGACCACCAGTTTTTTTGCTCGCAGGCCGTCTTGCCCGCGATGCGTGAAAGAAAATCCGGCGTAATTCTGAACTTTGGCTCAATCGCCTGGCGAGAGGGGCTAGAAGATGCCGTGGGATATGTCACCGCAAAGGCCGGGATCGAGGGGCTTACGCATGCGTTGGCCCGGGAAGCCGGACGGGATGGGATTCGTGTAAACTGCCTGCTACCGGGGTTCGTCAACACCGAAAGGCAGCGGGAAAAGTGGTTGACCCCCGAGCTGCATAAAACCGTCATGTCGCGGCAGTGCATTGAAAAGTTCATTGAATCTGATGACATCGCCGAAGCTGCTGTATTCCTATGTTCCGATGCTGCGAGGGCGATAACAAATCAGACGCTTATCGTTGATGCCGGCTGGCGGTGAGGACAGAGCGTAGCAGGGGGAACATCCCCCGGCCCGACATCGGGCCATGCGAGCATTCGCAGGTCGATGATGTGACGAAGTTGCCTTACAAAGGATGATGAGGTGTCGTCGCATCGGCATTCTGTTCGGCGCAGTTAGCAAGCGCGTAAGGTAGGTGCCGAATTATTTCAGCCAGGCGACATTCTGGTCATCGTTGTCGATTTGGCTGAGAGAGCGTGCGATGCCACCGTGAAATTCAGCCAACTGCCAAGCGGGGCACGGTGGCTTGTTGTTCAAGGAAGGCCATGAAGTCATTGACCGGCATTGGTTTCCCACCCAGATATCCTTGGTAGAACTGGCATGCGTTCTCCTCTAGAAAGCGGAGTTGCGCCGAAGTTTCGATGCCTTCGGCGATGACTTCAGCCTTCATCGCGGATGCCATATTGAAGATTGCCAGCATAAGGTCTTCCTCGCCCGGGTCAGATCCTAGGCCTTTGGTTAGGCTGCGGTCCACTTTCAAGGTGTCAAATGCCATTTCCTTTAGGCGACCAAGGTTGGAATAGCCAACGCCAAAGTCATCAATTGCAAGACGAACGCCCGTTTCCCGTAACTTTTCGATGCGTGGGCCGATGTCATCGCTCAGGATCATCGCCGTTTCTTCGGTTATTTCAATTTCGATGAACTTCTTTGGCAATGCTGCAAACTCTAGATGCGTGACCAGCTCATCAACATAGCTGGCGCGGCTCAACTCAACGACCGAGACATTGATGGCAAGCGTAAAGGGCTCGCTCCAGGTTCTTTGGATTTCGCGTGCAATTTGAATGGACTGCTTAAAAGCTAGCCGGCCAATGTCCGGCATGATGCCCATCGTTCGTGCAATTGGTAGAAAATTGTCAGGCGGAACCAACCCGCGGGTCGGATGCTCCCATCGCAGCAGAGCCTCGGCCCCGGATACCTTACCCGTCAGGACATTGAATTGAGGTTGCAGGAAAACGACAAACTGGTTTTTTGTAATGCCTTCGCGGATTTCAGAGCCAAGTTCCCTGCGGCCGATTTCGTCCTGATGGTTATCAACGTCGTATAGCCGCCAACAATTCCGCCCCGCGGCCTTCGCCTGATACATCGCAACGTCGGAACACTTTATCAGATCGTCGACGTTGTCGGCGTGCTGCGGGAACGTCGCAATCCCGATGCTTGCGGTGACGGAAAGCGAGAGATTGCCGGTTTCATATGGGTCTTTCATCGATGCGACGATCTTTTGCGCCAGGGCAACTGCGTGGGTATGGGCGACGACCAACGTGAATTCATCACCGCCGCGCCGTGCAATGCTGACATCCTTGCCAAACGGGTCCGCTTTGCGCCCAAATGAATCCTGAATGGAATAGACGTTCAGTCCCGAATTTATCACCGTCTGCAAGAGCCGATCAGCAAATTTCGCCAACAAGTTGTCGCCTTCATGGTGACCATGGACATCATTGATCTCCTTGAAACCATCAAGGTCCAGAAACAAGACTGCCAGTTCACCGTTTTGGTCTCTCGCCGTTTCTAACTGAAGAGGCAACTGCCGGGAAATCCATGCGCGGTTCCCAAATTTGACCAGTTTGTCGCGGTATGCGGTGACCTCTGTCTTACGCATGGACTCGCGCAGCTTGGCGAGCATCACGTTGAACGATGCTGCAAGACTAGCAAATTCATCCCGCGTATCGACGTGAATGACCTGGTCCAAATCACCATCAGCCGCTCTTTCCGTTGCTGCCGTCAATTGGTTCAGGGGGCGGGTCATGCGCCTGGCCACCATCCAGCTTGTTGCCAAGCCGGTCAAAATAAACAGGATTCCAGCAATAATGTTCTTGCGCATGACCTGAAAAATCTCTTTTTCGGCAATTGTCTTGCTCAGATCAATTCGCAGAACTCCATACTCAATACCGCCCAGAATGATAGGTGCCGCGATGTGCCTTTCGTGACCGACGATTCTTTCAATTAAATTGCCTTCTTGGCGTGCTTCTTTTGCCAAGGGATCATCGACAACTTGCAGGAAACCCCCATCATCTTCGTATCCGCTCTCGGCAAACATGGATCCACTTTCATCAATCAGGAAAATACGCACAACATCATCCTGGGCGCCGATGTCGTCAAACAGGACCTCCAATTCGGCGGGTCGGCCCTCAATCAGGAACCGCATGGAAAGTTCCGAGGCAAGCTGCCGCAAGTGTTCGGACCTCGCTTGCAGACGTTCGTTCACCAGCTCGATCTGTGTGATCGAGTTGAGGAGCACAGCACAGGCCACGATCACGCCAATTAGGCAACTGAACGTCAGCGCAAGCCGATGTGACAGGCCCCGTCTACCTACGTTTTGGTCCGTCGCATGCATGATGCCTGCTAGTACTCAATGCCAAGTGCGCGCAGTTCGTCGAGCAGATCATAGATTGGGGCAAATGTTGCAGGCACGCCATCTGGGAACTGGTCGAACTGCGAGGTCTCGTGAAATTGTTGCATGACCTCCAAGCCCTCCGGCGTCTCGGCCATGCCGATCAAAGTGTGCGCAACAATATCGGATAGCGCCGGATCCATTTCTGCGCGGCGGACGACAACCTGGCGGGGGACGTCAATGCTTCTTGCCAGGGCGCGATATTCCCCAGGCCGGGCGGCCTCAAGAATTTCGAAACCTCTGGGATCCGTGGCCCCCGCGTCAATCCAGCCGCGCGCCAACCACAAAACAGTGTTTTCGTCATCGCCCGTGAACACATAGCCAAGGGCATCGCCGGGGGGGAGTTCGCTCCGGTCATTTAAGCGCGTTAGACGGAGCCCTTCGCGGCTGATCATACCGGCAGGCAGCAGAAAACCGGATGTTGAGTCCGGTTCCTGAAAACCGATCTTGCGACCGGTCAAATCGCCCAGTGACTGGATCGGGCTGGCATCCGGGACCAAAATAACTGAATGATACTCCGCGACGCCGCGTTTCCACCGGCGCAAGAATGGTATTGCCCCTACTTGCCGTGCAACTTTGGCTGCGACCAGCGGGCTATCAAAGAACAGATCGACCCGCCCTTCGCTCAGCGCCCTGGCCATTGCATCTGAACTGGGCAAGACCAAAATCTCCACGGATGTGACGCCATGTTCTCGGAGCGCGTCCTCAAGATACGCCGCCAGGGGAGTGAAGCGTAAGACGTGCTTGCGGACATTGTCATTGACGCTCCCGAGGGTAAGCGTTTCCGTGTGGGCGGCTGTTGCTGCGAAGGTGCATATCACAGTTACGATTCGGCACAGGAGTTTGAGCATATCGTTCCCCAATTGATCTTTGATCACCCATAAAGCTTGAAAATCGTGAATGTCGGATGAACGCGATCACAAAAATGGGCCAATACTTATCGCGATCCCGGCCTGAAGATGTCTCGGCTCCGCAGGATTAAGGACGTTGTTATTCACCCCTATAGTCCTATTTCTTGACGAGGGGCCCGCGTAGGGATCTGGAATTTACAACGGCCGCGTGCCTTGTCATTCCGATACTGCTGGTTGTCAGCGCAGCTGTATCAATGACCGCGCGAATAACGCCTGCGAAACTTGGTGATCTCACATCGATCGGGATCGAGATGGTCTGGAATACTATGCCGAGATTTGCAGAGAGGGCGCGTTGCATTTCGAGGCTCCGGAAGATCGGGCTGCTTTGCATAAATGATAAGCAGATGCCAAACACTTCTGTGCTTAGCCTTGGATCTGTCCCTTTTTTATGCCGCTCCGAGTGCTCGATTGGGTCACTTGCCTCTCGAATGCGACGGGGCTTTCCTGCCCAAGGCTGAGTGGCGTCGGCGTGGATTGTGGAAGCCGTTGATGTATTCGAAAATCGCCATCTTAGCCTGCCGCCGTGTTTCCCGTGACCTTTCCCAGATCAGCTCTGCCTTGATGGGTTTGAAGGAGGTTTCGACGGCGGCGTTGTCGCAGCAATTGCCCTTGCCGCGCGTCGACAGGCTGAACCCGTGCTGGCGCAAGATCTTCTGATATCGTGTGAACAACATTGGCTGCCGCGATCCGCATGGTGGATGCAGTCTTGCGGCGGTGACCGGAATGCAATCGCCATCTTCGGTGCCCTGATCGCCAGATCGCGTTTGATGCGGTTACTGACGGCACAACCAATGACGCGCCTTGAATGCAGGTCGATGATGACAGCCAGATAATGCCAGCCCGCGCGGGTCCAGACATAGCTGATGTCGCCCGCCCATTTCTGGTTTGGTGCATCTGCCATGAAGTCACGATCCATCAGATTTGGCGCGATGTTGAACTTGTGATCGCTATCGGTTGTCACCTTGTGTTTGCGGGTTCTGACAACAGATATGCCGTTCTGGCGCATCAGACGGCCAACGCGACGATGGTCCACATCCACTGCCCAGGCTGAGGCGCGACCGTTCTTTGACATGCGCCAGTGTGACCAGATCAGATCGCTGTTTGCGGCTGGCTGGGCGGCTTTGAATTGCACGTCATCCACATGTGCTGACGCCAACGACATCACACAGCCGATTGGCTGGGAAATCGGTCCTATGTTCTTCGACAAACCCAAATCTCACTGTTTTGGACCCGCGAAGAACTGGGTCGCCATTTCTAAGATCGCCCTTTCCTGCTTCATGAGCCAGTTCTCCCGTCGAAGTCGGCCATTCTCGCGAGCCGGGCCAAAACTTCCTTCGACACCACATCCGTGTCTCAGTGAGCTGTGATCCATGTGTTCAACGTCGACATCCCGACGTCTGGATCATCAGCCACCTGCTGACAGGTCAGCCCGCTGGTCAGCGCGATCCGCACCGCATCTTTGCGAAATTCATCCGTCCGGTTCATCCCCATAGCTCGCCTCCTTTGATGCAATAAATGCTATCAACGGAACGCCATCAATCCGCGACACGTCCACGGTGCATTGTGGCGGACCCACACGCTCCAGACAAAACTGCCCTGTTTCCTTGCCGTATATACCTGAGCAGGGAACCTGCGCGGTCATGGTGCAAGATTCGCTATGTTGAGACGATATTCTCCAAATTGTCAGTTTGTGTGTTTTTAATAGAGACTCAGCGTCACCAAAGGCCTACGGTTCTCATCCGAAGCGATTTGATCGTGCCTCTACCATAGTACTTTCATGCATCGCTCAATCCCGCCCGGAGCCAAATCATCACAAGCCTCATCCAGATCGTTTATGTGTCACAACCGTTCGGGTTCGATGAGCCCACACTGGCAGGCATTTTGATTGATGCCAGACGCTGCAATAAGCGGGATGACGTGACCGGCGCGCTGGTTTGTCGACACGACATCTACCTCCAGCTACTTGAAGGCCCGGAGAATGCAGTGCGCGCAGCCTATTCACGGATACGTCGCGATGATCGCCATGCAGGGGTCAAAGAACTCCTGAATCGCAAGATACAAAGTCGATTGTTTGCAGATTGGGCGATGCTTCATGATCCTGCAAAGACGTGGATTTGGACAGAAGAAGAAATCGCTAACGCGGCACTTGATCGCGCGGAGCCAACAGATATCATGAAAGTATTCAAAGACCTATCGGATCGGTCCGAGAAACCGGCTGCGCATTGATGCAATCCCTTCACGCGTCGACGCATACGCGATCCACGATTTGTAAATGGTGGGCGGAATGATGGGTGTGCACTCAGTGCCCGACGCGTTTACCACAGGAGAATGTGATCACATTGTTGCGGCAATTGCCAACATCCCTACTGATGACGCGCTGCTTGTGGGCCGTAATCGGGATCTCGATCTGCGTCATGCAGAACTCGTTTGGATGGACGATGTCGGAAACCTAAGCTGGGTGATGACCCGGTTAATTGAACTTGTCATTCAATCCAACAAGCACCAGTTTGATTTCGATGTGCGCGAGTTTGCAGAAAGCCCGCAAATTGCCAGCTATGATGCGGCAAAAGGGGGTCATTTTGCGTGGCATTCTGACATTGGTCATGGACTTTTGGCTGGTAAGAGAAAGCTCACACTTGTGCTACAGTTGAGCAATCCGGGCACCTACGATGGGGGTGACCTGGAGATCAGGCCAAGTGCTCACGTCCTATTGGCCAATCGGGCGCAAGGGTCTGTCAGCGTGTTTCCGAGCTTTGCACTGCATCAAGTAACGCCGATTAAGAGAGGCATTCGGCGTTCGCTTACCGTCTGGGCGCATGGCCCCCCGTTTCGCTGAACGCGGCTCGAAGAGGTCAAGTGCTAGCAACCACCGGCTCTGTTTGGAAAAGGGGCATGTCAGCTAGCATTGTAAATTAGGTGCTGGGCGACTACATAAGACATACAAAGTTGTGGTTTTCTTCGGTAAAGTCGCATCGACTGCCAGAGCCAGTTGCAATTATCTATCATTAAAATTCGATTGTCGCATGCCGTAACAGGGCTCTGACGCTTGGGACGGTTGGCGTTGTTGTCGTACACAACCATGGGTCATGTTCGTCCGCCTTGGTGGCCGAACTGACCAGCGATTTGCGCCTGTGCATTGAGTACGAGTCGTCGATAAATCGACCTCGAGACGGCTCTGACAAAATGTCTTGTCAGCGCAAAAACAGCGTGGCGGCGCCTTCTCCGTCAAAGGATCAAAAATGACTTTTCCTGAATGGACGAAACCCGGCCTATACGGTGCCTTGGGTGGCGCAATTGCGATCTCTATACTTGGATTCACTTGGGGTGGCTGGACAACAAGTGGCAGCGCCAAATCCATGGCGACGGACTTAGCATCTGAGGAGGTGACGTTAGCGATGGTTCCGGTATGCCTCAACATGTCTGCGGCTGACCCAGAACGCACAGAGAAACTCGCGGTTCTACAAGAAGTCTCCGGCTTTGGCCGCCGCAATGCAATGATGGAAACAGGCTGGGCGACCCGCCCCGGTTCCGATATGCCAGACCGTGACCTCGCAGATGCTTGCCTCGCGGGGCTTGAGTTGGATGGATCTTAATTCAAGCGTGAGGCCGCAAACTTCACCGGTAATTTGCGGGACACCGATGTTTGTGAACACCCGACTGCTTTGGGGCGCTTTTATGGCCCCCATCTTTGCTCTGCTACTCTTTGCAATGCCGGCCCTTGCCCAAACCGTGCCGGAAAACGCCAGCGCAAAGAGCTATGGAGATGGTTGGGAATGCAATGTCGGGTATCGCCTCACGGATGAGACCTGTGCAGCGATTGTGG
The DNA here is from genome assembly GCA_947502145.1 of uncultured Paracoccaceae bacterium. Classification (GTDB taxonomy): domain Bacteria; phylum Pseudomonadota; class Alphaproteobacteria; order Rhodobacterales; family Rhodobacteraceae; genus CANMYO01. The sequence goes on from CANMYO010000003.1 coordinate 13,888, forward strand.
TCCCTGAAAACGCCTATCAGACAAACCGCACCTATGGACCCGGATGGGAATGTCATCACGGCTTTCGCAAGATCAATGAAACTGACTGTGTTACTATAGTTGTTCCCGATAGTGGGTTTCTAGACCCGTCCGGTGAACGTTGGCACTGCCTGCGCGGATTTTTCAAAGTCGATGATACTTGCCAAAAGATCGTCTTGCCTGAGAACGGCTATCTGCTGGACGCGACCTATGGGCCCGCTTGGGCATGTGGACGCGGGTTCGAAAAGGTAGGTGACAGTTGCTCCGCAATCGCGGTCCCGGTCAACGGATACCTGAACGATACTGTCTACGGTCTGCCTTGGTCATGTGAACGTGGGTTCTTCGAACAAGACGGGCTGTGCGCGGCCGTGGATATCCCGGAATTCGCATATTTTCACGATGCAGCTTTCGGCGAGGGTTGGAAATGCCAGCGGGGATATGAAGTTTTGGGTGAAGGATGTGAGGCGATAAACATGCCCGCGAACGCCCATCTCGACAGGTCCGGCAACCGCTGGGAATGCAACCGAAACTTCCAAAAGTCCAAGGGCCTGTGCGTTCTCAGGAATTGAACGCAGTGCACCGCAACATCCAATTCAATATCCTGTCGAGCAAAAGCCTCGTCATCAAAAGGAAGATATGATGATATCCGAACTCCAGTCGGTAGATACCGTTCGCCGACCAGCCAGTGGCGCTCAAGCGCCGCCCCCGATCCATGATACTCTGGAACGATCACCTGCGGTTACTCAGACCCCGACAGCAGTTGTCTATTGCGAGGGCAACTTTGCCAAAATTGACGGCAAAACGGCCAACGGCCTCGTCCGTCATTCAGAGGCCTATCGGATTGTCTCGGTCATCGACAGCACGTATAGCGGCAAGAACGCCGGGCTGGTTCTTGACGGCGTGCTCAACGATATACCAATTCTCGAAAGCCTGAAGACTGCTTTCGCCTGCGCACCCTCCATACCTAATACCTTCATCTATGGAATGGCCCCCTCAACAGGGCGTCTTTCGACTGCTGACCGTGGTGTTGTGCTGGATGCGATTGCGCGCGGCATGAACATCGTCAGTGGCCTGCATGAATATCTGAGTGATGACCCTGAAATTGCGCAAGCCGCATGGGACAGACAGGTCACCATCCGAGACATCCGCAAACCCAAACCCAGCAAAGACATGCGCCTGTTCGACGGCAGTGTTGCGAACGTCCATGCGCTACGCATCGCAGTACTGGGGACCGATTGCGCGATAGGAAAACGGACCACGGCGACGGTCTTGGCGCGCGCCCTCAATGCAAAGGGCATCAATACCGTGTTAGTTGGCACAGGCCAGACGGGCCTGATGCAGGGCGCCAAATACGGTGTGGCCATGGACGCCGTCCCGCCCCAATTCTGCTGCGGCGAACTTGAGGGCGCGATTGTCGCAGCCTCAGAAGCTGAACAACCCGATGTTATTTTGATCGAGGGCCAAGGCGCATTGAGCCATCCCGCGTTCTGTACATCGGCCTTTATCCTGCGCGGCAGCCAGCCGGACGCTGTTATCCTTCAGCACGCACCAAAACGCGCCCATCGCTGTGACTTTCCCAATATGCCAATGCCCACACCGGCAAGCGAGATTGCTTTGATCGAGGCCTTTTCTGACACCAAGGTCATCGGCATCACGCTCAACCACGAGGGGATGTCCGAAGCCGAGATCACAAGTACGATCGCGACCCAAAGCCAAATACTTGCGCTGCCCATCACCGACGCGCTCAGCAGACCTTCAGCACATTTGCTTGCGATGGTAGTTGCGGCATATCCCGGCCTGCAGCAAGGAACACCCGTGGCCGCGATTTGAGCTGCCCTCGGATAGAAGTTGATCTGCGCAATATACGCCACAACACGCGAACCGTTGTCGAGCGATTGAAAGGGCGGGGCATACGGGTGACTGCGGTGACCAAAGCGGTCCGTGGGCATCCTGCTATTGCACAGGCCATGCTTGACAGCGGCGCTACGGGCTTGGCTGAGGCGCGTGTAAGCAATGTGAAGCGGTTACGCCAAGCTGGCATGACATGCCAAATCACATTGATCCGGACGCCAATGCTGAGTCAGGTCGATGATGTCGTGCAGTACTGTGACGCGAGCTACAACACAGAGATGACTGTGATCGCAGCATTGGCCGCGATTGCACGCCGAAAAGGCAAGGTGCACGGTATAATTCTGATGGTCGAAATGGGTGATCTGCGCGAAGGGATCATGCCACAAAACATTGGACACATTGGACAGCAAGTCGCGGACTTGCCCGGTGTGGCGCTGAAAGGCATCGGTACCAACTTCGCCTGTCTGAGCGGCAAGGCCCCTACGGCTACCAGAATGCAGGCATTGACCGTACTTGCCAGTGAAGTCGAGGGGCGGTGCGGCCCATTCCTTGAGACGGTATCTGGCGGCAACTCTGCAAATTTGCCCTGGGCGTTCGGCGCGCGCGCTACCGGCCGGATCAACGATCTGCGCCTTGGGGAAGCCATACTGCTTGGCGTGGATCCGATCACCGGAAATCAGATTGGTGGTATGTTTCGAGACACCTTTACGCTTGTCGCCGAAGTGATCGAAACCGACACCAAGACAGTGAGCCTAGTTGCAAGCACGGCGGAGCACGCACCGGCAATCATTGGGGTCGTTCCGGCCACCTCAGAAACGACACGGATCATTCTTGCCCTTGGAAACCAAGACGTAGATGTAGCGGGGCTTTCGATGCCTGCTGGCTGCACGCTTATCGGTGCGACAAGCGATCATATCGTCATTGGCACGAACGATCAGACGCTCCGCGTTGGATCGGAAATGCGATTCCAGATGAACTATAGCGCGCTGATGCGCGCCGTGGCCGCGCCTGACATTCAAACGATCCTACACAATGACCGGCCCCGGTCGATGGTAAGCGTATCGCATGGTCCAAAGAATCACCTGGCATTGGTTTGACCGACAGTGTTGGGGCCCGATAAAGAAATATTAAAAGAGGAATTTGTCACTTGGCAAAACTAACAAAAACAAGCCTGTTCAAGGCCCAAGCTCCCAAAGCTGAAACACCATTGGACAAGACAACCCGCATCGTTGGCAAGATGGTCGAAGATGAGGCCGAGCAGCGCCAAGCCAAGAACGAACGTCTTCGCAACGCGCGTCTTGAACGGGAGGCCAACACTCCGACGAAGCCGACGCGGTAGGGGCGTAGGAATGGTTCAACTAAGGCGACCACATCGCAACAACCGACGTTTCGCCTGCGTCTTTCAATCTGCCTAAGCGACCAGACACACCAGAGGGAATTTGCCAATGACCCACGCAGACGAGAGCATAACAAAAAATCACTATATTTGTCAGACATAGGTGGAACAGATGCCAGGGCGCGACAGACACGCGAGCCTGAAGATTGGCAATCCATTTCAGTATTCCGCGGCAGCAGAAGCTCAGAACAGAGCCAAACGGGAAGCCCAATCCGAGGTTTGCGCAGGTGCTGATGCCCATATGATATGTGAAGACCTGACAGTGGTGAGGTCGGATCACAGAGCTACCTTTGGTCGTCCCCCACTGTGTTGGTCCTTCGCCATGTTCAGGTGAACGGAGGAAACACATGGTATTCAAGCGACCAAAGCCGGAAGCGATTGTTACGACGTCACAGCAGGTTGAGGTTTTGACGGGCAAGGGGTGCCGCGTCCTGAGACAGCATCGATCCACGCAACGCAAATTGCCGTAGGGCGTTCTGAGGAAGGGCGTATTGTTGCAGAAGTAACCGAACTGGTCCGGCAACAAGGCCGATATGGCTATCGTCGGATTGCTGCGTTGGGAGAACGGCTATTGCGAAGGCTCCAATGCGCGCTTCCGCGATAGGTTCCAGAACGGCGAGATCTTCCACAGCCTGAAAGAAGCCAAGATCCTGACCTATGAATAGAGGAAACAATACAACACGAAGCGTCCGTATGGTGCTTTCGGCGACCGCCCTCCGGCCCCGGAAGCCATCAGCCAGATGAAACCCAGGCCGATCATGCACTCACAATCAGATTGGACCACTCAGGTGGGGCTGATCATACCATTGATATATAAATGAACTTCAATTTCCCGCTCCCAAGGTCAATTGTCCACGGACCTCAAAATACTTTCGGAACTTCTAGCGCATCGTGGCTGAGCAGTTTTGGTGCACCATAATGATGTGGATTTCCGGAGCGCGCGTCGCAGACGACAATTCTGACAAGTGCCGGACGCGTGCCGAAGCTTTGAAACCTGCTCAGAACAACATGCATTGTTTTCATGCGCCCTCCATGTCATTGGAAGGTTCACCCTAGAGCATCTGATGCCAGAAGTTGCATTCTTACAATGAGTTAGGGGGCTGTTGGCAATTTGCAAGGCCCCCGCTTGCAGGCCGCCTATTCGGCCTCGCGGGCACGGGTGTAGACCTAGCGTTTCTTTGAAATGTTTTAAAAAATAAAAAACAATTGACACTTCGCGAATGCGATTCATATGTTCATTTTGATAAAAAACAGAAATGCCGTCAGGTGCCGCGGGAGGGTCTAAAGCGACATCAAGATAAAGGTCTCTGGACAAGCAATTGGTCGTTTCGGCCGGCGGGAAGATAGATCGAGAGACATAAGAAATTCAATCAGGAGGAGAAGAAGATGAACGCAACAAAACGGGTTTTGCTCGCGACAACCATGATGGCGGGTGTGGGAATGACCGCCAGCGCAGTCTCAGCAGAAGATATGGTGGCCCTATTGCTGCCAGAGAATGTAAATCCGCGCTGGGAACAACAGGATGCGACGGCATTTGTAAGCACGATGTCGGAAATTGCACCCGACGTGAAAGTCGAAGTTTACAACGCTGGCAATGACACTGCGACACAACAGCGCCAAGCGGAACAGGCTTTGACACAGGGCGCAAAGGTTCTTGTTGTCATTCCAATCGATGGTGAAAGCTCTGCCATCATTGCGGACACAGCCGCCGAAGAAGGCGTGCCGACGATCGCCTATGACCGGATGATCAACTCCATGAATACCACATTCTGGGTTCAGGCCGATCTAGAAGGCATGGGGTTTGATCAAGCGACGCACGTCATCGAAAACACCAACGATGGAGATACGCTCGTCCTTCTCAAGGGGTCGCCGACCGATCCAAATGCTGCGGTAATCCACAATGGCCAGGTACGTGCCCTGACACCCTATTTCGACAGCGGCGAGCGGGTGATGGGATATGAGAACTGGACACCGGGTTGGGATCCGGCAATTGCGCGCCGTTCAATGGATCAGGCGCTGACCCAGCTCGAAAATAATGTTCAGGGCGTTGTGTCTTCCAATGATGGCAATGCCGGTGCCGCGATTGCCGCGCTCGAAGAACAGGGTATGGCCGGATCAGTGCCGGTTTCCGGTCTCGACTGTACCGTTCAAGCGCAACAGCTAATGCTTTTGGGCAAACAAACCCAATGTGGCTGGCGTCCGCTAGCAGACATGGCCGAAGCGGCAGCCAAGGTGACGGTACGCCTTTTGAACAGCGAAGATTTCTCTGACCTGGCACCTGACAAAGTCAAAAACGGTGTCGGCGCAGAAGTCGCATATGTTCCTGTCGGGTCCTATTCCGCAGTAGGTGAGGAAGGTGTCGCATATGTGATTGAGAACGATCCGTCGATTACAAAGGAAATGATCTGTCAGGGCGAAGCCGCTCAAACATCATTCTGCATGTGATCGGAAAGATTCATGTCTCAGACAAAACACTCAATGGGGCCAATGGCCCCATCCCCTCATTTGCGGGTTAGTGGAATTCACAAGAGTTTTGGTGGTGTTCACGCCTTGAAGGGGGTCGACTTCGAGGTTGCCCGTGGCGAGGTCATGGCCCTTGTCGGTGATAACGGTGCCGGAAAATCAACACTCATGAAAGTCCTTGCAGGGGCACACATTGCGGACGAGGGAGAGTTTTTCATTGATGAAAAATCGGTCTCCGTGAACTCGCCACATGATGCAAGTGACCTTGGGATTCAGATTGTTTATCAGGATTTGGCGCTCTGCGAAAACTTGGACGTGGCAGCAAATCTTTGTCTTGGTGCAGAGCCCATCAAACCCGGATTCACGTTTCTCCCTCGATTATTGCGTCCGCTGGACGATCTTGCGATGGAAGTCAGGGCGCAAGAGGCGATTGATCGGCTTCAGGTGAAAACCCTGAAGTCGGTGCGCGCGAAAGTCGGAGGGCTTTCGGGCGGGCAGCGACAGGCAATTGCCATCGCCAGAGCGGTTGGCGCAGACGGGACTGTGGTCATGTTGGACGAGCCCACGGCAGCGCTCGGGGTTGCACAGACCCGCCAGGTACTCGACGTGGTCAAACGCCTGCGCGATACCGACCACGCGGTGGTCTACATCTCTCACAACATGCGGGACATATTTGAAGTGGCCGACCGCATTTGCGTTCTCAGACATGGCGCAAATGTCGCGACCTGGACCAAAGACGACGTTACACCGGATGAAATCGTAGGCGCGATGACTCGCGGTTTAGACAGTGAGGCTACAAATGCAGCCTAAGAACAAAGTGTCACTGATCGCCCGCCTGCGCTCCATGCGGGAAACCCGCTTTGGCGCATTTGTTCCGGTGCTCCTCGCCTTGGCAGCGATCTGGATCTATTTCGGACTTGCCGTGCCCATTTGGGACTATTGGGGGGATCCGGATGCAGAAACTCTGCGGTTCATTTTCCTAAGCCCACGGAACATCTACAACCTCTTCATGCAGTCGGCGGTCATTGCTACCCTTGCGGTGGGCATTACAGTTGTCCTTCTCTTGGGTGAAATCGATTTGTCGGCAGCTGCGACTGCGGGTGTCTGTGCGGCCCTTCTCGGGGTGTTGGTTCTGATGGACGTTCCCGCTCCGATTGCCTGTATTATCGTCATGGTGCTGGGTATCGTGATCGGGGCCGCTCAGGGCATCCTTGTGGCCTATGTTGGCATTCCGTCCTTTGTTGTGACCCTAGCTGGCCTGCTTGGATTTCAAGGCGTCATGCAGAAGATCCTTCCAACCGGAAACCTGAACGTCGGGGACCCTTTCGTAAGAGGGTTCGCGCGAGTATTGCTACCAGATGCAATGGGTTGGGCGCTTGGCATTCTTTGCGTGCTATTCTTCGCTTGGACAATTTTGAGCAAGCAGACACAGCGCAAAGCGCGGGGACTTGAGCTTGACAATAAGGTCGCGGTGTGGGGGCAAATCGCATTCTTTGGAGCGCTGGTGCTCGCGACGGTAGCGACACTGAACTCCTATCGCTCTGTGCCATTGCTGATCGTGTTGCTGATTGCAATAACTGCGGTAGTCGGTTGGATCACCACCTCAACACCCTATGGGCGCGCGATCTTTTCGGTTGGTGGCAATCCCGAAAGCGCGCGGCGCGTTGGCATCGATGTCAAACGAATTCGCGTCTCCGCATTTGCCATCGTGGGCCTTATGGCCGCGATCGGCGGTATCTTTGGTGCGTCTCGCTTTGGGTCCGTCAGCTACACGGCATTTGCGGGCGGTTCACTGTTGTTGGAGTCAATTGGTGCAGCCGTCATCGGTGGTACATCGCTCTTTGGAGGGCGCGGGTCGGTCTGGAACGCCATACTTGGTGCTCTGGTGATCGGGTCACTTGGAAACGGACTGGACCTGTCAGGTGCTGGTGCTGCTGATAAGTTGATGTTCTCAGGTGCAATACTGCTGCTTGCGGTTGCGATTGACGCGATCTCTCGCTCCGGGACGTCAGAACGCTAGGAACTAAAGGCACAGAGAACGGCTGCGCGTCGTGCGGTTCTTACATGACTTCGGCCAACACGTGCGCGGGCCACCGAAGTGATTTTGAGATACAGGGCTGGGTTTTCGCCAAGGCAGCACGTTTGGAAAGGTGGGATAATTTGACGGACAAGAGGGTTAAAATGGGCGTGGTCGTTCGGCCTTGGGAATTCGAAATTCAGATGCGTGAACCTGAGACCGGATACCCGCCTGACTGGGTTATCGTCGATATCTGCGCAGTTGGGTTATGCGGCACCGATTATCATATTTTCGAAGGCAAACATCCGTTTCTGGAATATCCGCGCGTAATTGGCCATGAACTCAGCGGGCGCATTGCCCAGGACACAGCGGCATGGAAAGCAGGCGACCTGGTTGTGATCAACCCCTACCTGTCGTGTGGCCACTGCCGATCATGCAAGCGCGGAAAGCCCAATTGCTGCAGCAATATTCAGGTACTAGGTGTGCACCGCGACGGTGGAATGACTCCACAAATCGCTGTCCCTGCCGAAAATCTCTACCGCGCTGACGGGCTGTCGACCATCCAGGCGGCAATGGTTGAGTTTTTGGCCATCGGCGCACACGCGGTGCGCCGGTCAGAACTGAGCGAAGCTGATCGGGTCTTGGTCGTTGGGATCGGCCCGATTGGGATCGGTGTAGCCCTCTTTGCCCGCCTCAAAGGCGCTGAGGTCACGCTTCTTGATTTGAGTCCTCAACGGCTGGTGATGGCTAAGGATCGATTTGGATTGGATGTTGGTAGTACTGACCTTGGTGAAGCCATGCGCGGCAATGGTAATGACGGATTTGATGTCGTTTTTGATGCAACCGGTCAAATTGGAGCAATTAATGCGGGTTTTGAGGCCGTTGCACACGGTGGGTCATACGTACTGGTTAGTGTGGTCAAGGATGACGTTTCATTCAGCGACCCCGAGTTTCACAAGCGCGAGATGCGTCTGATCGGCAGCAGGAACGCTCTGAAGGTTGATTTTGACTGGGTAATTTCGACGATCCGCGATGGCCTGATTGACACCGACGCTCTTTGCTCCAGTCTGATAACACTCGAGGACCTTGCGGATCGGATGCCCAGCCTCGCCAACAATAGAGCAGACCTGATTAAGGTAGTAGTAAAAATTGCGCATGAATAAGTCGCTGTACCGTGTTGCAAAACGCGATCAGAGAGTAAAGGCAGGAACGTATCTGCTCGTGCTTCATATTCCCTAAATCAATCAAGAGGAACTGTTCATGCTCTTAGGAATTGACCCTGTTTTGTCGCCGCAACTTTTGGGGACGTTGTGCGCAATGGGACATGGCGATGAGATTGTCATCGCCGATGCGAACTTCCCAGCGGAAGCCTGTGCAGAAAGACTTGTGCGAGCCGACGGAATCGATGCACCTCAGATGCTTGCTGCGATCCTTTCAGTTCTGCCTCTCGATACCTATGTCGACTCACCAGCAAACATCATGGCGGTTGTGAGTGGCGATCCCGAAAACCCGGCCGTCGTACAGGAGTTTCGTAAGATCGTCGCTAAGAACACGCAGAACGCCGTCAAGCTGGGCGAAGTCGAAAGATCACTGTTCTATGAGCGCGCGAAATCGGCGTTTGCCATCGTTCAAACCGGCGAGCGTCGACTTTACGGAAACATCGCGCTAAAAAAGGGTGTTGTGTTACCGGAACTATAGCGCTGCCACAACCCCCACTCGGTGCATCCCTGTTTATCACAAGCCGGTGGGTAATGAGATTTCGCCGGCAGAAAACTTGTGGGTGGTTTGCCTGCACCACAGCACCGCGGTTGTTGCAATCGCTACGAGATTTTGCACGTCAACTGGCCACCGCAAACGCACCGATTGCAAGCGCATCAGGGTTATTTGGAATGGTTGGAGCGGAATTTTCCCATGCAGTTTCACTGAGAAACGCCGCGTTTTCCGGTCAATGGCCTCCGCGCGCAGCAGATTGTAGTCGATTTCTTGCACCTTGGGGGTTTCGGCGGGCAACATCACTTTGCCACGCCAGAAAATTCAGCTCCACAGGCGCTGCTGCCCGCGCCAAGTTGTGTGCCTCCACTAGAGCAGTATGAGCCATTGCGAAAAAGAACATATTAAACAAATGCATGATCGATTTGGCCCGCAAGGGGGAATGAATGCGTCTTCTGATAGCTTGACAGGTAAGAAATTATCAAAATAGTATTTATTTATAAAATACAGATCAGACTTGTGACAACTAGTTGTAGAGTCTGAAAAATGGGAGGAAAGAAATGAATATCACTCATCTTGCCTACACCGTCACGCTAGCAGCACTTCTTGGAACCTCGGCGATCGGACAGGTCGTTTCGGATGAAGAGGGCACGTTGACCGTCTACATGCGCGATTCCAGCGGATTTGTGGCAGCTGCGGAAGATACACTAGAAAAGTTCAACGCGATGTATCCGAATGTGGAGGTCGAAATCCGCTATAACTCAGCCAACAATGGTGGCTGGGGCGAATACGCCAACAAGTTCCTCAATCAAGTCGCTGCGGGCGACGGTGCTGATGTGATTGAAGTTGCTATCGAGGGGTTCGAAACTATCGCTGCGCGGGGTATTCTTGCCGATCTCGGGCCATTGATGGACAGCAACGCAGAACTGCAGACACTGTCGGCAGACATCGCGCCTGGACTCTTGAATGCCATGCGGTCGCCTACATCGGGCGAGCTGAACTTCCTACCCCTCGAATGGAACAATTCGGTGGTTTATTACAACATGGACCACTTCGATGCGGCAGGCCTGGACTATCCCCAGAATGGCTGGACATGGGACGAGTTTCTGGAAACGGCGCAAGCTCTGACCAAGAGGGACGGTGATACAACCTCACAATATGGCTACCGCATTCCCGGGCACAACTTTCTGCTAAGCGCTTGGTTTCTGACCAATGGCACTGAAAAACTGACGCCAGACTGGACGGAGTCAAACGTAACTGACCCGGCCTTTGGTGAAAGCCTTGCCTTCCTGCATGCGCTGATCCACGAGCATGGCGTTTCACCCACTTATGAAGATGGCCACGGGCGCGATCAGTTCATCGCTGGCCAAGCCTCCATGTTCTCCTGTGGACATTGGTGCCTCCCGCCGATGCGTGATCAGGGGATGCGTGTAGGCGTTGTCATGCCGCCGGTCCCGAATGCGGGCGACCCGCTTGCGACTGTTGCCGGGATCGGCGGTATTGGCGTTCTGAAGGACTCGCCCAATCGCGACCTCGCACTGACCTGGGTGCAGCTATTCGCTGGTGGTGACTTCCAAAAGACCATCGCGGAAGATTTTGGCGCTATCCCCGCAAGCCGCACTTGGGCGAACAGCGCAGAATACCTCGCTTATCCAGAAAACGCAGAGGTCTTCTACCTATCGGCGGATCACGTGACGCCGGTTGTGTCGCCGGCAAACTTCGCACAGGTCTCGGACATCTTTATGCGCAATATGTCGGCCTATATGACCGGATCAGCCAATCTCGAAGATACAATCAGCGAGATGGACTCCGAATTGACACGCGCCATGCGCCGCGTCCGCTGACGGCAGTCCCTAAAACCAGTGGTGGCCCGGCGAAACGTTGGGCCACCAATGCAGCCACAGGCGGCCCTTTTCATGCATGTTGAATCGATCAAGCGGAAACAGGCGGTTGCTGGATACCTGTTCTTGGCGCCAACCTATCTGATTTTCGCCTACGTCATCCTGTTTCCAATCATCATCACGTTCTTTGGCACGTTTTTCTACGTCGATCGTTTTGAACTGACGTGGGAATGGGTTGGGCTGGAAAACTACGTCTGGGTGCTTGAGGACAAGCGGTTTTGGACGACCCTGAAGAATACGATAACATTCGTTTTCTTTGCTGTGATCGGAAACGTTGGGCTTGGCCTTCTGACTGCCGTTCTACTCAACCGCGCGCTGCCGAACTGGGCGCTCTATATGTTCCGGCTGGTCTTTTTCCTGCCTGTGCTCGTGACGATCTCATCGATCGCATTCGTCTGGAAGTTCCTCTATTCCACGGATTTCGGGCTATTCAACTATTACCTTGCAAAGGGGGGCATCGGGCCGATCCACTGGCTGACCGACACCAATCTTGCAATGGTGTCGATCATCATCTTCGACATCTGGAAGTGGTTCGGCTTCTACATGATCATCTTCCTTGCCGCCCTGCAAAACGTTCCCCGTTCCCTGATCGAGGCGGCCCAGATTGATGGTGCGAGGCCGTGGAGCATCTTTTACCGGATCACCTTGCCAATCATCTCGCCAGTTATCTTCTTTGCAGCCACCTATGCCACGATCACTGGTCTTCAGGTTTTCGACTCCGCCCGTGTCCTCACTGGCGGCGGCCCCGGGGACGCCACCCGCGTCACGGTCATGTACATGGTCGATGAGGCCTTTGGCGGTGGCGACATCTCGACCGGGGCGGCTGCAGCGGTAGTGCTGCTCCTTGTCGTGTCGGTAATCGCGGTGTTCCAGTTCGTCGTGGGCAGAAGGCTCGTGCACGAATGACAGAGACGTTCTTCAACGCGATGGCCCGCTATTCCTGGCGCGACTGGCTTGCCATCGTCTTCCTCATCCTGCTGGCCGTTTTCGTGGCCTTTCCCTTCGTTTGGATGGTATCGATTTCGCTGCAACCTGGCAAAGGGCTGACCTTGCCGCCAGTCTATATCCCGGATGAACTGAGCTTCCAGGCCTATCGCGACCTTTTTCAGACTCAGGTGCCATTCCTGCGGGCATACTGGAACAGCATCTTTATTGCCGCCATGACAACAATTGGTGCGCTAATCTCTAGCGCGCTTGCGGCCTTCGCCTTTTCGCGGCTGGAGTTTCGAGGTCGCAGTGTATTCTTCGCTCTGATCCTAATGAGCCTTATGATCCCGCTGTCTTTCGTGATGATTCCGCTGTTCTTTCAGTTCGCGGCCATCGGTCTTCTCAGCTCAGTTTGGGCCCTGATCCTGCCAATGGTGATTTCGCCGCTCGGTGTTTACATGCTGCGGCAATTCATGATCTCGCAGCCCAAGGAATACGAAGAGGCGGCGTTGGTCGAAGGTGCGAGCTACTGGTCGATCTTTCGGCGGGTATCACTACCGGAGATGGCGCCTGCGATGGCATCTTTGGCGATCATCACATTTACGGCCAGTTGGAACAACTTTCTGCTTCCGCTTGTGTTTGCGCAAAACGAAAATCAGACAACACTGCCGCTTGCGATTTTTGCGATTGGTATGACCGGAAACTTTGTTGATCTGGCGGTTCTGATGGCAGGTGTCGTGTTATCATTCGCGCCGTTGTTTATCGTATTCCTGTTCGCCCAACGGTTCATTGTCGAGGGCCTGACAAATACTGGCGTCAAGAATTAGGGAGCGCCAAGATGGCCAAAATCGAACTCGTTAAACTGTCCAAATCTTACGGTGCGGTGGAGGTGCTGCGCGATATCTCTTTAGTGATCGAGGATGGGGAATTCGCGGTGATTGTCGGGCCATCGGGAAGCGGGAAGTCGACGATGTTGCGGCTTTTCTCTGGGCTGGAAGCCATCACCGGGGGTGATCTTATGTTCGATGGTGAACGGGTTAATAAAATGGCCCCGGTTGAGCGCGGCGTTGCGATGGTGTTTCAAAACTATGCGCTTTACCCACACATGAGCGTTTACGAGAATATTGCATTTGGGCTGCGCGAGCGACGCGAACCAAAAGACCAGATCGACGCCAAGGTGCGCCATGCAGCGCAAATCCTTCAGATCGAGCCGCTCTTACAGCGGCGACCGAAACAGCTTTCCGGCGGACAGATGCAGCGCGTAGCCATCGGACGCGCTATTGTGCGCGAACCGCGCGTTTTCCTGTTTGATGAACCGCTGTCGAACCTTGACGCAGCTCTGCGCGGGCAGATGCGAGTCGAGTTGAAAAGCCTGCATGACAAACTGAAGAACACGATGGTCTATGTCACACACGATCAGGTTGAGGCGATGACTATGGCCGACAAGATATTTGTGATGAACAACGGCAGGGTCGAACAATCCGGTTCCCCGCGCGAGGTCTACAGCCGACCGACCACTCGTTTTGTGGCCGAATTCATCGGCTCGCCGAAGATGAGCATGTTGCCCTGTCATGCGGATGCGGATACGGGCATGTTGCGGCTCGTTTTTGGAGGGGACCAAAGTTTGCGCGTGCCCGCAACTAGTGTCGACGCGAGCCGGGTCGCCACCCTGGGTGTCCGGCCCGAGGACTGGACGCTATCACTGGACGGGCCAACCGGTCTGAAGGTTCAGATCGCCAGCCTCGAAGATCTCGGCAACGAGCTTCTGTTGCATGTGAGCAGCGACACCGACGCCTTCACGCTGCGCCATCCTTACACGGACGCCTTCCGGCACGGTCAACAGCTCTGGCTGACTGTTGCGTCCGAAGCCATCCATCTATTTGACGCCGAGGGCCAAAGACTATGACAGATCCATTCCCCTTCGGAGATCATTTCACCTACGATCATGAAAGTCAGGAACATATCTCGTTTCCGCTTGGCGGACTTGGCGCGGGCTGCCTGGGGCTATCTGGTCGGGGGCGTTTGATTGATTGGGAAATCTTCAACCGGCCCAACAAGGGCTCGACCCATGGCTATACCCATTTCTTGATCCGCGCCGAACGCGACGGCAAAGTGATCGACGCGCGTGTGCTAAACGGCCCACTCGAAAAGAACCGTTCCGGCGACATTAATCAGCCGAATTACCAGACATTCGGCTTTGGCGCGAAACGCGAGTATTTGTCAGGATTGCCAAACTTCAGCGCCTGTACGTTCCGCGGCTTTTATCCACTTGCCGAACTCGACTTCGAGGAAGACGCCTTCCCGGGAGCCGTGTCACTTCAGGCGCTCAGCCCGTTTCTTCCGGGCGACGTTAGAAGCTCCGGACTTCCCGTAGCGATGTTCGAGATCGAGATCGAGAATACGACAGACGGGCCGCTGACTTACGCCCTGCTCGGAACACTGGCCGGGCACCCCGAGGCTAAACCAAGCGCACGCATCCGCGACCACGGCGACGGGGCGGCAACTTTGTCGTTCGATCCGGGGGCCGCTGCCGACCCCAAGGCAATGGGCACAGGTGCGGTAGCGTTGACGTTTCTCGACGGCGAAATTTCCGGCCAACATTATTGGTACCGCGGTCACTGGTTCGACGCGCTTCAGAAGTATTGGAACGATGTCACCACACCTGGTCCACTCCGCGACCGGACGTATGAAGGCGACCGCGTTGCCGGCAAAGGCGGCTCGGCGAATGATCGCGATCACGGTTCGCTTGCAGCACGCGTCACGCTTGCACCGGGTGAAAGACGCAAGCTTCGCGCCGCGATCAATTGGCGTTTCCCGAACTTCCGCAAATACTGGTCATCAAAGATTCGTACCACGCCCGAGGCCACGGACACCGAAAACCACTGGCGGATGCAGCACGCCGATTGGTGGCCCGACATCGACGCGGCGGTGGATGAGACCCGAGAGCGCTGGCAAGACTTGTGGCACGGGACGCGGCGTTTTGCGGAAACGTTGCGTGTCACGACTTTGCCGGACCCGGTCCTTGATGCCGTCAGCGCCAATCTGAGCACCCTGAAATCGCCGACGGTTGCGCTTTTTGAGGGAGAGATGTTCTACGGATTTGAGGGATGTCATGCGGTCGAAGGTTGCTGCGAAGGCAGTTGCACTCATGTCTGGAACTATCAACAGGCGCTGCCCTTCCTGTTCCCAACGCTCGCGCAGAGCCTGGTCGCGACCGACTTCCGCTACAACCAGGACCCGGAGACAGGCGGCATGTCGTTCAGAACGCCTGCGCCCTTCGGCTCTAAGCGCAATCTCGACCGCGCCGCGGCCGATGGCCATTTCGGAACGGTGGTCCGTGCCTGGCGCGAGGTAAAAGCCACCGGAGACGACACCTGGCTCCGCACGCATTGGGACGACGTGAAGGCCGCGATCGCTTTTGCCTGGCACCCCGGAAACTACGACAAGTGGGATGTCGACAAGACCGGCGTCCTGTGGGGTCGACAGCACCATACGCTGGATATGGAGTTGTTTGGCCCGAATTCGTGGCTGACCAGCTACTACCTCGCCGCGCTCAAGGCAGGGGCGGAAATGGCCGAGCATCTTGGAGACAGCGAAGCGGCGACAGATTACCGCGCCATGTTCGAGGCCGGCAAGGGCTGGTCAGACGAACACCTGTTCAACGGTCGATATTACTTCCAAAAACTCGACCTGACTGACCTCGATCTTTTGCGCGACTACGAGGACGCGCATCATCCCGTCCTCACTGAATACGAAAACGGAGTGACAGGGTCCGCACCAGAGGTCGTGACCGCGGACTCCATCTATTGGAACGAAGAAGCTCAAGAGATGAAGTACCAGATTGGGGACGGCATGGTGATCGATCAGGTCACGGGATGTTGGCTTGCCGCGGTTGCGGGGCTGGGCGAAATATTCGACCCTGCCCAGGTCCGGACATCGCTTTGCGCAACGTTCGAAGAAAGCTTCAGTGAAGACCTGCGCTCAGTCGCGAACCCATGTCGTGTCTTCGCGCTCGATGGCGAAGGCGGTACGGTTATCTGCTCTTGGCCAGAAGGCACGCATCAGCCAGATATTCCGCTCCCCTACGCCCAAGAAACCCAGGGGGGATACGAATATGCCTTCGGGGGCGCGCTCCTTTCAGTCAGTGATGTGGGGAAGGGCGCGCGTGTCTTCGCAGCTATCCGCGGGCGATATCGCGGCTGGAACCGAAATCCGTGGAACGAGATTGAATGCGGATCCAACTACGCGCGCGCCATGGCGAGCTATGCTGCTATCCCGCTTCTGCAGGGCTTCACCTACGATATGCGCCACGGACACATCGGGGTCGACCCGAAAATCGCGAAAGGTGGTCACTATCGATCACTGTGGGCGGTCGCGGGCGCTTGGGGCAAGGTCGTTCACACCGGGGAAACCTTCCGGCTCGAGGTACTCGGAGGTGAAATCCGGCTACAACGGCTTGACCTATTGGGGATCACATCGAAGACCGAAGTCCGGTTCAATGGCACAGCGGTCGCAGCGTCGCGGCAGAGCGGAATAACGTTTGATCGTCTTGAACTGAAGTCAGGTGATCATCTGGCTATTGGTGGTTTGACACAGTCGTTGGACAATTTGCCGGATGTTGACGCAATCGCGGACACGCTGGTGCAGCCAACGCAACGTTTCGGTCATACGCAAGTCGCATCGAGCTGTTGCTAAGGCTAAACGGCTGATTTGGCTGCCGCCGTTGTACTGGCAATGCCTGCCGACTTGTCTTATCAAGATAACCGAACCGCCATTTTCTGCGGCAAAAGCGCGTTGTGGTTGATCCGGATTCCCTTCCATGCCGATCTGATAACTGTGCAGGCACGGTCGCATTTGCCAACACATTGCGCATGTCGATTTTTCGGTGCAATGGCCTGAATAGGTCCGTTCAGATTGGGGCCAATCCAGCATCCCGATCCATATGTGTTCTTGGGATTGGATTTCTGCAATCACAGGTGCGGTGGTGTCACATACTAGCCGGGGCGGACTTGTCCCAAGTTGTCCTTGATGATTCGATCGCCATACGGATCGTCCCGACTGTATTGGCCGTATCGCGGATTAAGGAACCTATCATTCGTGAAGGAATGGTGCACTTGCCTTTTGTCAAATCGGCGATGTCGGTAAAAGGAAGGCGGGCGGGATGCCAAACAGCGTCCTGCGAACTGGCGCAGTTATCTGGCAAACTAACATAGGACGATGGTTCGGCGGCGTACAATGAGGAAGTTCTCTGCTTCATTTGGGCTGCCGTTGCACGAGAAGAAGCCGATATCAGGACAAGAAATTCCCCATCACTTCAGCACCCGCAGCACATGATATTCCGGCAAGATCTGCGATTGCCAAAAAGCCGATCAGAAAGATCTTCATTTCGCGCGATCTGGCACCATTGTTGGGAGCTTTGCCGGCCAAGCTTCTCAGCCAGATTTGTCGGGCTTCTAAATCCAATGACGTTAGGGTCGCGTTCAACTTGATACGTAGAAACGCACAAAGACACACTGTGAAGCATTTCGGACAAAACGGTTTGCCCTTCAGTTAAAGCACCGCGCCAATTTGCCACGGCACGAACTCGACTCCGCCAAATCCCTGCGCCTCGCTTTTAGTTTGCGCGCCGCTGGCGGTCGCGATCATAGCCTCGAAAATTTCTGCACTTTTGTCGTCAAGTGAGGTCCCATCAACGATGTCACCGCAATTGATGTCAATGTCATCACCCATGCGCATATAGAGCTCAGAGTTGGACGACAGCTTCAGGCAAGGTGTTGGTTTATAACCCGAAACCGACCCGCGGCCAGTGGTAAACGCGATAAGGTTTGCGCCAGAGGCAATCTGCCCGGTGACCGAACAGGGATCGTATCCGGGGCTGTCCATGAACACGAGGCCATGAGCCGTCAGGGGCGCTGCATAATCGAACACCCCGGATAAGGGCGCATGTCCTGCCTTGGCCACAGCGCCAAGGGATTTTTCTAGGATTGTGGTCAAGCCACCCCGCTTGTTGCCCGGACTGGGGTTGTTGTTCATCTGCGCGCCGTGGCGGTCGCAATAATCCTCCCACCAGCGCAGCTTGTCCATCAGGGCTTCAGCCACAGCCGGAGAGGTCGCGCGCGCCGTCAGCAGATGTTCGGCCCCATAAACCTCTGATGTTTCTGACAGAATTGAAGTTCCGCCGTGTTGTACCAGAAGATCAGACGCGCCGCCGAGGGCCGGGTTGGCTGTGAAGCCGGAATAGCCATCGGAGCCGCCGCATTGCATCCCCATTACCAGTTCTGAAACCGGCGCGGGTTCCCGCGCAGCCGCGTTCGCATACTCTGCCAGCGATGCCAGATGTGCCAGCCCTGCGTCAATTGTGCGCCTTGTGCCGCCAGTTTGCTGGATCGTCATGTAGCGCAGATTGCCATCGTTGGTGATCTTCTGTCCCTTGAGCA
Organism: uncultured Paracoccaceae bacterium; assembly: GCA_947502145.1. Lineage (GTDB taxonomy): Bacteria > Pseudomonadota > Alphaproteobacteria > Rhodobacterales > Rhodobacteraceae > CANMYO01. The sequence goes on from CANMYO010000003.1 coordinate 32,608, forward strand.
GATCGGCCAATTGCAGCACTTCACAACCCAGTCCCACGATTAACACACCTCCGAAGTTCGGGTGTCGCGCATAGCCGGCAAGGGTGCGAAGCAGCAAATCATGGCCGTCACCGCGGTGCGACATGCCGCAGCCGGTGTTGTGAAAGATGGGTACGATGCCATCCACATTGGTGAACGGATCCAGAAGGCCGGATTCCTCCGCAGCATCGGCGATGAATCTTGCGACAGACCCCGAGCAATTCACGGTTGTGAGGATGCCTAGGTAATTGCGTGTTCCGACCCGTCCATTGTCACGGTGATAGCCAAGGAATGTGCGTTGGGCATCAGGCTTGGGCAACTGATGGCAAGCTGTTTTGGCGGCGAAGTGCGCTACGTGTGCACCCATGCTCATGTTGTGATCGTGTACGTGAGTTCCGGTCGGAATATCTCGATCTGCCTTCCCGATAATCTGACCGTATCGCAGGACATTTTCGCCCGCGGCAATGACCCGAGTAGCAACTTTGTGTGACTTGGGAATCGGCTCAACCGCGTCAGCCTCACCCTTTGCCAGGGCCTGTAGTGCGATTGCTATATTGTCATGCGGGTGCAGGTGCAGAGTTTTCTTTAAGGTCAAGGTTAGGTACCCAATGTCACGTTAGACTTGATAAACGCCCCACGGTCGCCGACTTGGGCTTCGATCTGGGACTGAAGTTTGTTCAGCGCTGTCTCCATGGAAGACAGAGCACCGGCAAAGTTGCCGCCAGTCAGGATTAATGCAATCACCCTGTCAGAATATGCCTGAAGCGCGTTGCGACTGCCCAGAAGAGACATTTTCAGCATATTGGTCGCCGGGTCGCTGAAAGCGGCGTCGCACTTCACCACTCTGTGAAGGATGTAGTTGCATCCAGGGGCCACGGCGGCAAAACTCTCCCCTATCCCACCGCCATTGGCGTCAACGACCAGGTCAAATCCTTCAACGTCACCTCTCGCTTCAGCGAAGGTTGTAAAGGTCTTGTTGGAACTGATCGCTTTTGCCGACAAGTGAGGCCTTTGCGTCTTTTCGGATGGAATGGTTGGCACCTTTTGCCCCGTAAGTTGACTTTATCGTTTTTTATTATTTAGTACAATTGATAGATTGTAGGCTGGAGGTGTTTTTTGTTTTTCTATACAGCACAAAAAAACAGGTAGAATATAGCAGAGATCAAGTGAGAAGGACGCGTCTTGGCCCGAAGTAATGTACGATTAATCCAGTCTTACAACTCAATGTTAAACCGCTGTAAGACCATGAAAATCGGCCAATCGCTGCCTTCAGAAAACGCGATTGCGCGTGATCTTCAGGTAAGCCGTACCATTGTACGTAGCGTGCTTGATCGCTTGGCCAATTCTGGCATCATCTGGCTTGACGGACGACAGAAGAATATTCAGAGAGCAGTCCGCAAATCAGACTATTGGGAAGAACCCCCCGCTCTTCTGACGGTAGATGAACTCGAACATCGGTTTTTTGACTGGGTGTTGCGTATGGACGTGCCACCCGGGACCGTCCTGAACGTTGCCCAGCTTGCCAAGGATTTTCACGTCGCAACCCATACTCTTCAGGAGTTTCTGTCATCATTGAGCCGTTATGGCATTGTGAAACGGCGCCCCCGTGGAGGGTGGCAACTAGAAGGATTCACCGAACGCTTCGCCTTGGAGCTTTCGGAGTTCCGCACGGTATTGGAAATGAACGCTGTCCGCCATCTTGTTGCGTTACCAACTAATCATGGCGTATGGACCGAGTTGTCAAGGCTGGAGGAGGACCATCGTAGCCTGCTGTCACGCATCGAGACCAATTATCATGATTTCTCAAAACTCGATGAGACGTTCCACAATGCAATCAATTCGGTCGTCGAGAATCGCTTCGTCAGGGACTTTCAAAAGATCATTTCCTTAATTTTCCACTATCATTTTCAGTGGAACAAGGAAGACGAGCGGGACCGGAACGAAGCGGCGATCCACGAACATCTCGCCTACATCGACGCATTGCGCAGCGGCGATCTGGTCCGTGCTGAACGGGCAGCCCAGCGGCACTTGGGGACTGCAGCGCAAACGTTAATCAACTCTTTGAGGGCGCATGATCGTGCGCTAGGTGGAGACGAAGGCCAGAGCGTCGTCTGACAGCGCAAGATTTGCGGCATCAAGGTTGCGTTGCAGCGAGGTAATCTTGCCGGTGCCGATCAGCACAGAACACGCGGCGGGATGTCGGATTGCGAATTGCATTGCCGCTGCTGCCAGCGTCAACCCGACCGCATGAGCTTGCGCCTGGAGTTGCGCCGCCTTTTCAAGGATATGATCCGGCGCTGGCGCATAGTCGAACCATGCTCCTGGCTGAGGGCCGGTCGCAAGTATCCCCGAGTTGAAGATGCCGCCCAACACAAGGCTGGTGCCTTGGGCAGCACAGGCTTGCAGCAACCCGTCCTCTGCTTCGCGGTCCATCAGGGTCAGCCTGCCCGCCAACAGGATCACGTCCAGCGTGTCCTTAGCCATCACGTCCAGGCAGACTTGTGTCTCGTTGACGCCCAGTCCGATTGCATTGATGCGACCAGATTGTTTGAGGTCATGAAGTGCCTGCATCCCAGACCCCATCAGATCGTCAAAATGCCTGGCGTTTGCAACCTCCCCGTGGGTCATGACGCCGATGTCATGGACAAAAAGGATGTCGATCCTTGACGTGCAAAGACGCTCGCAACTGCTTTCGAAACTCTCAAGGATTCCGTCAGCGCTGTAATCATAGCGGACGGCGTTGGGCAGTGGTTTGATAAATCCGTCCGCGGCATCCAGGTGTTCGCCCGGTGAAAGTACGCGTCCGACTTTGGAAGATAAAGCATAGTCGTCGCGTGGCCTGTTTGCCAGGCAAGCACCGATCCGCTTTTCGGACCGGCCTCGTCCGTAGTGGGGCGCAGTATCAAAATAGCGTATCCCTTTTGACCACGCGTGATCCATCAGGGACTTCGCATCCGCGTCAGTGATCTCATGGCCAAGATTGCCAATACTTGCCCCGCCAAGCGACAATGTACTTACCCGAAGATGGGTTTGTCCGACCTGCTTTGTTTTGATGACCATCTGTCAGGATCCTTGAAGCCGGGCGCAAATTCCGCCGAGAGTGGGTTTGGCGGAGGTGTCGCCATGGTTCTTGGCAAAATGCAGGAATCCGCCAATCCTGCGATCCACTTTCATGGTGTGATTGTGCGCGATGTCGGCAATTGCGTGGTCGAGAAAAGGGTTGGAAAATCTTTCCAGTGTTGTGACCGCGTAGTCGTCAAATTCTGCGCCCAGCCCGGCGGCGGCAAAGCCGGGACGGACTTCATCAGTGTAGACGGCTTCGATGTGTTCACGATCTGCAGGAGTGTCCATCAATTCACGGACAAAGGGAGAAGCATTGCTGCCACCGGCCAGCCAGCGGTCCGCCAGCACCGTATGGCCGAGGTTCAGCACGAAGAGCTTTAGTGCTGCGATCGTTGCCAGCGATGGCACCACCTGCACCGCCGGGTGGACGCAGGGTACCTGCAACCCTATCTGATCCTCGATTGCCCAAAGCGCATAGGGTTCGGCGACGGCACCAGCCGGTTCAATCGGTTGGGACACGATCCGATCCACAAGCGAATTGACCCAGGTCACCTCGGTCTCAATGTAATTCTGGAACTCGACAGGACTGGTCTTCGCAATTTCCATCACGCGCTTCTTGAGGACGTCACCATTGCCTGAAACTAATTCCATCGGCATGATCTGGATCGGTGCTGCCCCTGCCTCGAATCGCGCCCGCAGCAGCAGTGTCAGCTTTGCGGGATAGGACATGGCTTGGTGAAACGTGGGGGTGTTATCCTTTGGCTGCGGCGCATAACCTGCATCGCCAGTATTCGACAAGACGATCCGCACGTCATTCACGAATACCCTGACAACCTCCGGCCATTCCGAAGCCGTCGACAAACCCTTCTTGATGCTGCCCACATTGACGGTTTTTCGAACGTGTGCGCCGTTCTCAAGCCCTTCGATTTTCACGGGGAAGGATGACGTCAGGGCCTGCACGCGCGCCACGCGAGCGGCATCTCCCGAAGTCTGCACGACGCAGATTGGCCCAACATCTTGCCCGCTAGTTCGCGCCTGCGAAATGAATAGATCGGCATGGGCTTGGAGAAACCGACTTGTGCCGAATTGCATTATGCGCGTTGTCGTGTTCAATTGCCGTTGCCCACATTATGTCTGCTTTACTGGTATTGTTTTTAATTATATAATACTGAAATGCAAGAACTTCACGAGACACCTATTGCGAAAGCTGCGGTCATTGATGCGCATCAGCATTTTTGGCAGATTGCGCGCGGTGATTATCATTGGATGAACGATGAGGTCGCGGCGATCCGCCATGACATCCTGCCTTCCGACCTAGCTCCTCACCTCCGACGCCATAACATTGACGGTTCCGTGGTGGTACAGGCCGCAGCAACCACGGCCGAGACAGAGTTCTTGATCTCGTTGTCTTCACAGGCTTCCTTCATCAAGGGCATCGTCGGTTGGGTGGACCTAGAGGACAAGGACGTTGGCCTATCACTGGATCGTTTGGCGGCAAATCCTGTGTTCAAGGGCGTTAGACCGATGTTGCAGGACATTGACGATAACAGTTGGATCCTGCGGTCGAGTGTTCTTGCGGGATTGGAACAGGTGGCGCGCCGTGGCTTGCGATATGATGCATTGGTTTTGCCACGGCATCTCGATGTGCTAGCAGTGATGGCCGAGCGCCTTCCAGATCTGCCAATTGTCATTGATCATTGCGCAAAACCGGTGATTTCCGGGGGGGGAGATCCGGGCGCTGCTTGGCGTGATGGCATTGCGCAGCTTGCCACTTTGCCGAACATTTTCTGCAAGATTTCTGGCTTGGCAAATGAGGCTGGGCCGGGCTGGAACGCCGACAGGTTAGCGCCAGTTGTTGATCATATCCTGTCGGTCTTTGGCCCATCGCGCGTGATGTGGGGCAGCGACTGGCCGGTGCTGAACCTTGCGGGGGACTACGACAGCTGGCGTGACGTGACGCGGCAGTTGCTGCGTCACCTCTCTCCCGATGCTCGGCGGGCCATCTATGGCGGCACCGCCGTTGAATTCTACGGATTGGATATGACCCCATGATTTTTCAGGGCGCCCGTATCGGTAGGTAGAGTGATGAGATGTCGATCATGCCAGACGGCATCTGCGAATCATTCGGTGGCGGCACGCTGAACAAGGCATTCTAACTCTCGCGCACCCTTGTGCATTGCGAAGTTACTTCATTTGCTGGCGGTCTAGAGCATTTGAAATTCGGCACCCATAATCGCAAATCGATGTAAGCTGACCAGGTGATGCTCACCAAAGGGTTCGACATCGAGCAGACCCGCTCGCACCTCCGTGACTTGCTGTTCGGGCGGGAATCTTTTGGCCGGACCTGCAATTGCGGTCCGGGCCCATTCTTGGATGTCGCGCAGAGTATTACAGAGGAAGAATTGACGCCGGAGGTGCTCAGTACTCTGCATGAGGGCGCGCGGTTCGGTATGACCAGTGCTGAGCGGCGCGCGACGCAAGAGCCGATGATGCCATGACACATGGAGAAAGAACGGTATCGACGGGCGGGACCGCGACCCACGATGTGGGCGAGCATACACCGCGCAGACAAGCAGTGGCTCAGCCACTGCCTAAACGTTTGCCAAAAATGGAATGGGAGCGCTTTTGTCGAAGGTCAGCAAAAAGTCTACAATTTGCGGTCCTAAAACTTGCTGGCCGAGCGCATTCAACCCATTGGCGTTCTTTTGATGAACTACGAGAAACCAATCTCCAGAGCGTCCAATGTAGGTGCCGGCACACAGAGCAATGTAGGACTCTCTGTCATCACCCATTGCCCGCTGCCTGAAAGGCAAGCACTGCGGTCTCGCCCAATTGAGTATCCAATTTGCTTATGAGTGAAATGGATCTCCAACGCGGTCCCTGTTTCAAACGTTCACGGATTTGTTCGCCCCAGAGAATTCCAGGAGAGGGTGGGAGAACCGTCTTTGGATCTGATGCCATCTAGCTTTCGTAAATTTCCGACCCCCCAAGCCTGAAACATTCTTCCATTCTTCAAAGCCTAGAAAAGTTCAACTATGTACCACAAAGAGGCAAACAACGCTTCAGAATGCTAGTTCTATGTAACGTGAGTTTAGCCTCGCAGCTACCATCCGACGGTTTCGAACGGCTATCCCTTCCCTAGAATGGGCCAAATGACGTGTTAGCGAGAAAGCGCCATTTAGCTGTATCTGCTCGAATGTCCCCTTCGACCGTCTCCAGTGCGGCTCTACTACACTGGTTCGAGCTCGCGATCCTGCCTGGGTGATCTCCCGAACTTGCGCGAATACTCTCTGGAGAACTGAGCCGAGCTTTCATAGCCCACAGCGAATGCGACTTCGGAAATCTTGGCCCGGCTCGTCCGCAGGTCATCTCTGGCTTTCAGCAATCGCAGGTCTTTTTGGTATTGAAGCGGCGATGTCCCCGTGACGGCTTTGAATTGCTCAAAGAAGGCTGAGTTGCTCATCCCAATCCTTGCGGCCAAATCTCCGACGACGATGGTTTCCTGTAGATTGGTTTGAATACTTCTTGTCGCAAGGAAAATACGGCTGGCGGTGCTTTCACGCCAGAGAAGTCGTTGCAGGATCTGCGCATGATGCCCGATCAGTAGCCTTGCATGGATTTCGCGGGACGTGATCGGCGCCAAGAGTTGCCGCGTCTCCTCTTCCTCGCACTGAATGATATAGCGGTAAAGCGCGTCTTCCAGACCTGGATCGGTGTCGCACAAGCAGATCGAAAATGGATCGGAAGACGGTGCGTTCAACGCGGGTGGCACTGCGGGGGTTAATGACCTGAGAAGATCGAGATCAAGTGGAAAGACCAAAGCCGTGTAGGGGGCTTCTGTCGTTGCTTCTGTAATCCGCGAAACAATCGGCAAAGTATGGCTGACGATAAGCGACTGCCTGGCGCCGACAGCCAGTGTTCGGCTGCTGGACCCCACCTGCTTTGCGCCTTGCAGGATCAGACAAAGAAGCGGTCGATAAACAGTCGCATTCAGATCGGTCGTCGCTTGATGCCGCAGGAGGTGTGTACCGCTTTGCGCATGATGAAATGCACCTCTTATGACGGCTGCTTGATCGAGCAGCGCTGTAATGTGTGATAGCAGATTTTCTCTCTTCATGGCCTTGGCCTCCCAAGGGACGCCCATCAATAGCATCACCATACCCTAATCCATAACAGAAATCTGATCTTCTGGAGAATCAGGCAAGTAATCTGGCCAATTGGGAATGAATGAAGAGCCTAGTACGACTAACGTGATCAAGACACAGCAAAGGAGACCGACATGCAAAAGGTCATGATCACCGGCATCGCTGGCGGGTTTGGAAAGCCGTCGGCGCTTGCACTTCTTGAAGAAGGCTACCCGGTCGCAGGGAGCGTTCGCAGTCGGGAGGGAAAGAACGCCGATACCGTTTCGGAACTTGAGGCGGCCGGGGCGTCCATCGTCGAAATGGACGTGACCGACACGACCAGCACCGAGCGTGGTATCGCGGATGGCATCACACATTTGGGCGGCCTCGACGTCTTGTTCAACAATGCCGGGATAGGCTCCTACGGCATTCAAGAATTAATGTCGCCCGACGAAATGGTGCGCGTTTTCGACGTGAATGTCTTGGGCGTGCAGCGCGTCATGCGCGCGGCGCTGCCACACATGCGGGAGCAGGGGAGGGGGACGGTTCTCTACACCTCCAGTTTGATCGGCCGGATCGCGACGCCGTTCTACGGGACCTATTCGGCCTCGAAATGGGCGTTGGAAGCGATCGTCGAATGCTATCGGACTGAATTGTCTGGCTTTGGGATTGAATCCTGCATCATCGAACCCGGCGCCATGCCGACAGCGTTCTTCGATGGGATGGTTTCTCCGAATGATCCGGAGCGCGAGGCGCAGTACGGAGCGTTTGCGTCGGTGCCCGCAATATCGGCAGCGGGTTTGGCCCAGACGCTTGAAGCAACGCCGGATCAACGCCCTGAGCGGATCGCGGAAGCCGTCATTGACCTTCTGGAAAAGCCTTTCGGACAAAAGCCATTCCGCACTGTTGTCGATCACGTTGGCGTTGGCCCACAGATCGAACGGTACAACGACGTGCTGCAGGATGTTACGCGCAATGTCATGACCAGCTTCGGCATCGAAGACATGCTGAAACTCAATGCCTGAGAAAGAGACAACATGAATACCATTCTAATTACTGGGGCTTCTTCAGGAATTGGCGAAGCCACCGCCAAACACTTCCAAGCAAACGGGTGGAACGTTGTCGCCACCATGCGAAACACCGATAGCGCGGGCGATCTTGCCGAACTGGGTAACGTTCAAGTGGTGCGTCTCGACGTGACCGATCCCGCCTCAATCACCGCAGCTGTCGCTGCCGGCATTGACCGGTTCGGCAGGATCGATGTCTTGCTCAACAATGCAGGCTACGGGGCCTATGGCGCACTGGAAGCCTTCTCGATGGAACGTGTCCGTCGGCAGTTCGACACCAACGTGATTGGACTGATCGAGGTCACAAAGGCCGTGTTGCCGCATATGCGCGAAAACCGCGCAGGCACGATCATCAACATATCGTCCATCGGCGGACAGATTACGTTCCCGCTTGGGACACTCTACCACGGCACCAAATTCGCAGTCGAAGGTCTGTCCGAAGCACTGCACTACGAACTTGAACCGTTTGGTATCCACGTCCGCATTGTCGAACCCGGCATGATCAAGACCAATTTTGGCGGAAGCTCATTTGACTTTGCCATGGACGAGAGCCTCCCGGACTATGCGCCAATGGCCGAAGCCATGGGCCGGGTCTTTGGAAAATTGGCGTCCAACCCATCAGCGCCCGAAACCGTTGCAGAAGTGATCTGGGCCGCCGCCATCGACACTAGCGACCGCCTGAGGTTCCGCGCCGGAGCAGACGCAGTGGAGATCTTAGACAGGCGGAAAGCTCAGGACGACGCGACCTTTATCGGCGGGATCAAGGAGTTGATGAGGGCGTAAGGATTTGCGGGATCGCAGCAACAGCAACGTCTGCTTTCGAAGGGCTGAACTGCGGCATCGCATGTCACGCCGACAATCAGGTAAGGGCTGCAACTCCATCTGTGATCGTTAGCTAAAAGCGTCACTCGCAAATTCTGTTCTGCCAACTAACCATGAACTCTGAGCCTTCTAGGCGTAGGAAATGCGCGACTTTGAAGACGCGGTAAGCCGGTAGTAGTGGCTTGTCGCAAGTTGCAAGAGCTCCGCCCGTGTCTGTGGATCGGTGTCGAAAAGATTTGTGAACTCGTTGGGATCCTCGTGCAGATCAGTCAACTCACCGAATTTCTCGTCCGGATAGAACGTCAATTTGTACTGTGCCGTCACCAGCGATACGCAACGCAAAGCATGCCAGTCCTGAACCGTCTCGACGAGAATATGCCGATCACGCGAGGGCTCGAACAGGCTCTGCCCATCTATTTCAACGGCAGCCGGCAGCCCGGCCGTCTCGCGGCACGTCGGGAGAATATCCACAAGAGAAACCGGATGAGCACATATGCGACCCGACTGGCTTTCGATACCTTTCGGCCCGCGCATCAACATCGGCACACGGATGACCGGTTCGTAGTGAAATGGCCCCTTCATCCACAGACCATGATCGCCGAGCAGTTCACCATGGTCTGACGTAACAATGACAAGCGTATTGTCGGTCAGTCCGGTGTCATCCAGCGCGGTCCATATCCGTTCCAATTGCCTGTCGATCAGGCTGACCATTCCGAAATACTGCGCTTTTCCATCGCGCGCTGCGGCGTCCGGCACGGTGCGGAAGTCGGCGCCATGTCCCTGGCCGATCATCGGATAGGTGTCGCCGACAAACCGCGATTCTGCCAGTCGCCCTTCATGGGCAATACGGAAGTGCGGGGGGCGTTGATCCAGTTCACCCTCGGCACGGATCTGATCGGGGACATCCTGCGGGGAGACCGGGTTGTCGAACCCCCGGGGCAATGCATGCGGATGGTGGGGATCCTGAAACGAGACGAAGAGGAAAAACGGGTCCTCTCGCGTGTGGCACTCGATGAACTCGACTGCCCGATCGCCGGTCCACACCGAATTATGTGCCTCAACCGGCAAACTCCAATCGTAGCCTTCGCCGCCGAAAGGCGGGTGATTGCCGCGGGGCAATAGCGTCTTGAAGCCTTCGATCTCCTCGGCGCTGAACCGTCGCCGCAACCAGGCGCCGTAATGTCCGCTCATGCCATAGTTGACATGGCCAAGCGCCAATTGCACCTCATCGAAACCGTAATACGGCCCGCCCCAGTCGTCATAGCCGGCCGCCCAGCCCTCGACACTCTCCCGACTTTCGTCCTTGGATGCCTGATAGGCTTCGAGATGCGCCTTGCCGATCAGGCCGGTGCGGTAACCAGCATCCCGCAGATCATGCTGCATCATGCGTACGTCGTCGCCTGTGTTGACGCCGATGTTCCAGACGCGATGCCGCGAGGGGTACTGCCCGGACAGGAGCGATACACGGCTTGGTGTGCAAACTGCCGAGGCTGCATAAGCGCGGTCGAACCGCGTGCCCTCTTGCGCGATACGATCAAATCCGGGGGTGTTGATATGCTTGGCCCCGTAGCAAGACAGGGTGTCTGTGCGTTGCTGGTCGGTGCAGACGATCAGGATATTGGGCCGTTTGGTCATTTCATTCCCGTCATGGCAATGCCCTTCACGATCATGCGCTGGAAAGCAAGGAAGGCCGCAAGCAGCGGCAGGGCGGCGATCAGCGCAGCGGCATAGGGGTTGAATAAATCGGCACTTTCAACGGCGTTGCCGGAAAAGGTCGCAAGACCGGCGGGCAGCATCTGCATCTCGGGTTTGTTGGCCGCGACGAGAGGCCACAGCAGGCTTTCCCATTGCTGCAGGAAGGTGATGATCCCAAGAGCCACACAGGGACTCTTCATCAGCGGCAACACGATGTATTGAAAGATCTGCCGCTCGCTCACACCGTCCAGTCGCGCGGCTTCGATCAAGTCCTGCGGGAATCCGGCCAGGAACTGGTACATGAGGAACACGCCGAACCCCCAAAGTGCGTAAGGAACGATGAGCGCCTGGTATGTGTTCAGCCACCCAAGCCAGTAGACCATCTGGAAATGCGGCAGCACAAGCACCGGAAGCGGCACCATCGTCGTCGCGATAACCAGATACAGAAGCGGCATCCGATAGCGGAAATCGAACTGTCGAAAGACATAGGCGATGTAAGCACTGGACAGGACGGTCAGAAAGGTGACGGTCGTAGACACAAACGTCGAATTCATCATCATCCGGCCAAAGTTTCGTTCGTTCCAGATGTAAATGATGTAATCGAATGACCATGTTTCAGGAAAAAACGTGGGCGGATAGACCAGCAGTTCCTGTGGGGCCTTGAAGGCCGAAAGGATCATCCAGACCGTCGGGAATAGCATCACGCCAGCGCCAATCCACAGGAGCGTCGCCGGCAGTACGCCTTGTCGGTAGGCCCGGTCGCTCATTTCGCCTCCGACCGGCCGCGCAGCCAGAACAGGACTGCGGTGAAGGCCAGGATGATGGCAAACAGAATGACCGAAATCGCAGCCGAATAGCCGAACCTTTGACGCTCGAACGCGGTTTCGGCGACCAGCATGACAATTGAGATGGACGAGCGCAGCGGCCCTCCATCGGTGATCACATACATCGGCTCGAAGACCTGAAAGCTGTTGATGATCCCGGCAATGACCACGAACCAGAGTGCCGGCTTAATCAGGGGGATCGTGATGTGGAAGAACTGCTGGCGGCGGGTCACGCCGTCGAGTGACGCCGCTTCGTAAAGGTCGCGCGGCACTGCCTCGATTGCGGCGAGCAGGATGATGATACGAAGCCCGAGGAATTTCCACAGACCGAACAAGATGACCGTCGGCATCGACCATTCGGTCGTGGTTGTCCATCCGATCTCGGGGAAGGGCGGCAAGCCTAAGGTATCGGTGATGAAATAGAGGCCATTGTTCAGGATGCCGAAGCGCGGCTGAAATATCTCCTCCCAGACAACTGCCGCGGCCACGACGGAAAACAGCGTCGGCATCACATAAGCGGTTTCCGCGAGCCGTGTGAACGCACCGGTTCGGGACAAGGCATTGGCAATCACAAGCGCCAGCAGCGTGCCGAGAACAACGTTTCCAAAGGTGAAGTACGCGGTGTTCCTGGTGGCCGCCCAAAACACGTGATCCTGCGTAAGTGCCTCGCGATAATTCTCCAGACCGACGGGTGCGTTGTTCCTGCCAATCGGCGAGTAATCCCAAAAGGAGATCGCGACGACCCAGCCGATTGGCAGAATGTACCAGATCAGAAAGAACGCGCCCGCGACGATGGGTGCGCCGTAGATGAAGATGGTCCTTGATGTCATGGCAATGGGCTGGCCTTACATGGACGGCGGACTGGCACCCGCCGCCCATCGGGAGGACGCTTTACTGGTCCGCAATCATCAGGTCGTGGTTGGCATAGTTGCGCTCGATGATGTTCCAATCGTCCCGCTCCGACAACAGCGAGTTTTGTGCGGCCTCACTGTCGGCCAGCAATTGATCGAGGTCGACTTGCCCAAGCACGATAGCGGTGACAAGCTCAAGTTGCTCGTCGCGTATCACATTGGGCAGGTCGTTGATGACGCCGAACTGGCCCGCAGGTGCCATGGTCGCGGCGATTGGATCCTCGGTGACACGCCCGTCATCGAGCACCTTCGCGTAGGGCGGCAGAAAGCCGTTGAAGAGCGCGAGGTCTTCGACGATCACGTCCTCCCGGCTATAGTTGAAGTGCCAGAAATCCCATGCGACGGCCTTTGTGGCATCATCGGCATATGGGTTCACGACAGCCTCGATGGCAAACCGGATATTGCCGTATGCGGGCGGCAATTCGCCATCTGGCGTGGGTAGCAGGAAGGCCGACCACCGCATATCCGGTGCGTTCGCACGCAGAAAACCTGCAATCCAGGAGAACCCGATGTACATCGCGGTTTGACCTGCCGGAAGCGCTTCGAACCGTGTGCTGGCAATCTCGTTATCCAACGCCTTGTCCGTGTGGACGAGATCCTGAATGAATTTCAGCGCCGCGCGGTATTCGGGATTGTCGACCTGAACCTTGGTGCCGTCCTCGTTGAACAGATACCGCCCTTGTTGATAGACTGCGTTCTGAAGCCATTCCTGGCCATCCATCGAAAGCCCTGCGACGGTAATGCGGTCGCGCGCATCGCGCTCGGTCAACCTGACAGCCACCGCGCGCAACTCTTCCCAGGTCGTGGGCACGTCCGCCTCGGTCAGACCGGCCGCCTCCCATTTGTCGAGGTTCACGAACAACAGAGGCATCATCGCGCCCATGGGCACCGTATGGATACTTCCCGATCCGCAAGCCATGGCACCTTCGGCGAAACCAATCCAGTTCTCGGCAAGATAAGCGGGGTCTGCCGCGCTCTGAGGGATCGGGTCCATCAGGTCCCCGCCGCAGAACTCGGTCTGTTTCGAGGCGTGCATGTGCCACATCGCAGGACCTGCACCAGCAGGAACATTCGTTATCAGTGACGGCCAGTAGCTGTCCCAGGGCTGTAGCACGATCTCGATCTCGACGTTCGGATACATCGCCATATAGGCTTCGGCCCATTTGCGTTGGTAATCCGCGCGTTGGCCGGACCATTCCCAGTACTCCAGCTTTATCGGCGCACCGTCGTTGATCTGGTCCTTCTTTTCGTAAGGCACACCGGTCGCCGCCTGGCCATGTCCCGCCGCGATGGCAATCTGCGGCAGCGTCAGTGCGCCAAGGGCGGCGGATGTCAGGATCGCCTGTCGGCGGTTCAGTTCGTATGCCATTCTTTCCTCCCAGAAGATTTCAGTCAATTGACTGACCTACCTCAAGCCTAGCGACCCCGATCAATGCGAAATATGATCGCCCGATGGAATAACGATGCCAATTTGTTATCGCTCAGACATGACCTTGCGATGTTCGTCGACAAGTGCGGTGAAAACCGGGTTGTCTTGGATCGACCGGCGCAAGATCAGACCAGAACGAAAGACACGCTCGTGAAGATTAACCGGGACTTCCCTGAGGGGCAGTCCGGGGATACTTTCGGCGATGTTGACGGGCAGGTAAGCGAGGTAGGGAGCACTGCGCATCAGTGCAAGACCCGACGCATCACACTCCACGATCGTGCGAAAGTCGCGACCCGTCCGGTTGCGCACTTCGGCCTGAATGTCGACTGTCCCTGGCCACACTTGGTCGTTTGCAGGACGACCCGCACCATAATCAATCCACGGATAGTCGCAAAGATCATCAAGCGATGCTGTCTTGTCGAAAATTGGATGATCGGCCACGGCCACCACGCCAAGGCGCAGGCTCATCAACGGGATGCGTGTCAGGTTGCGCGGCAGCGGGGTTTCCGAATCGAAACCACCGACATGAGCATCAAGGACACCTTGCTCCAGCAGATCGACAGCAACGTGATACCCCCGCACGCTGAGCTGGACACGCACGCCGGGGAAGGTGCGGTTCAATGCAGGAAGAACCTGCGGCAGAATTGCGAAACTCCACACAGGTCCTGACGACAGCCGCAGCGTACCGCTTCGGCCCGATACCATGGCGCGCACGTCGTCTTCGGCGGTTTCGCATTCGCGCAGAATATTACGGCACCTTTCCGACAGCAGCCGTCCTAGTGGCGTAAGCGCGACCCCGCGCGGAAGACGTTCGAACAAAGGGCCGCCGCACGCCGTCTCCATCCGTTTCAGGACGCGCGACAAACCGGGCTGGCTGATTTCAAGACGCGCCGCCGCCTCGTGCAAACTGCCTGCGTCAGCGATGGCCAAGAACTTTTCGAGGTCGGAAATCTTTTCGATCATCTGATAGTGGTAGGGCAAAAGCCCGCGATTTGAAAATACAACTCCGAATCCAAACCGATCTCGGCTCAGCGCCGAGTCCGAAAAGCGTCAAAGCGACCATCAGCGAGAAGAGCGCAAGTGAACGCCAGTAGGTTCGCGCAGTCGCCGTTGTATGTAACCGGTGTTTTGACTTTGCACCCGGTACTTAGTTCAACCTCACAAAACCCGTCTCGGTCTTTATACGATGTGTGATCTTATTCTCCACGGCCAAGGTCTGTTCGACGAAACACCCTTTCTTGGCCGCTTCGACCAGTGCCACCTGCTTCTCCAATGGCGAGGCGCTCTCAATGAAAATATTTATATCGAATGACTTGGGCGCCGTCTCGTAGATGCGGCCTTTCGGCGTCCAACTCCAACGCACCGTCGTTTCGACCCGCAAGTCGTCGAGAACCACGTCCATACGTTTTGCAAAAGCGCGGATCTGGGTCATGATGCACCCTGTCAGCCCACCGACGAAAAGCGCCAGCGGGGGAGGGGCCGTGCCGTCTCCCCCGTGGAAGGGGCCTTCATCCGTGGCGAGGGTGAAATGCTCTTCCATTGGCTCGGTCATCGAAACATCGAGATCGTTGCGCATCTTGCCGGTTGCCTGACCGTTGCAGGTAAAGGTAACTGTGAGCGGGTCTTTGGGTTGTTCAATGGTCATCAGAAGTTCACCTTATCGTATCCCTTCAAGCCGAGCGTTACACGCGCCTCGTCCGGTGTTGCGGGTTCATTGCCTTGCTCGCGCAGAATGCGGACGACTTTCTCCACCTGTTCTGCGTTCGATTGCGCCAACTCACCGCGCGAGATGTAAAGAGAGTCCTCAAGCCCGACGCGCACATGCCCGCCCATCTGCGCCGCGACCGATGCCATGCGCATCTGTTGGCCGCCCGCGCCGATGACGGACCATTCGTAGGCATCGCCAAAGAGCTTGTCTGCGGTCTGTTTCATGAACATCAGATTGTCGAGGTCGGCGGTGATCCCACCAAGGATACCCATGACGAATTGAAGGAAAACCGGACCTTCAAACAGCCCTCTGCGCAGGCAGAAGTTGAGGTTGTGGATGTGGCCGACATCGTAACATTCGTGTTCGAAATTTACGTGATGCGGCGCGCCGCTAAGTTGTTCGGCAACGGAACGGATATCCGCAAAGGTGTTGCGAAAAATGTTGTTTTCCGAGTCGCGCAGATACGGTTCTTCCCAGTCGTGCTTCCATTTGCTGTAGCGGTCGGCAAGCGGATGCAGGGCAAAATTAAGCGACCCCATATTCATGCTGCACATTTCGGGCGAATAGGTCAGCGCTGGGGGAATCCGTTCAGCGACAGTCATCTTCGGGTGGCCGCCTGTGGTGATGTTAACAATGGCGTTAGTTGCTTCACGGATACGTGGCAGCATGTCAGCGAAGTACGCAGGATCAACAGAGGGCGCGCCGGTTTCAGGGTGGCGCGCGTGAAGGTGGAGGATCGCGGCGCCTGCTTCGGCTGCGGCGATGGCCTGTTCGGCGATTGTGTCAGGATGCACCGGCAGATAGGGCGACATGGTGGGCGTGTGGACAGCCCCCGTGATCGCGCAAGTGATGATGGTCTTTTTGGGCATTCCGTTAGTCCTCGATGATGGCGACGGCACGGGTGAACCCGGCCGATGCGGCTTTGATTTTGAACGGGAAACAGGAAATCGTGAAACCGGTGCCAGGAAGCTGATCCAGATTTGTCAGCTTTTCGATGTGGCAATACCCGATGTCCATGCTGGCGCGATGTCCTTCCCAGATCAGGCTGGCGTCACCAGTCTGGGCGTAGCGTTTGGCGGTGGTGCTGAACGGTGCATCCCAACTCCATGCATCCGTTCCGGTCAGACGCACACCTTGTTCAAGAAGGTGAAGCGTGGCTGCCCGCCCCATGCCGCAACCCTTGGCAAGGTAATCCGGCTTACCGTAATGCGCCGCAGCAGAGGTGTTGACTACGACAATATCGAGCGGTTGGAGCTTGTGTCCGATCCGGTCAAGTTCTGCATCCACGTCATCGGGCGTGACGAGGTAGCCATCGTCGAAATGCCGAAAATCGAGCTTCACACCAGGGTTGAAGCACCATTCGAGCGGCACTTCGTCAATGGTCATCGCGGGCTTGCCGCCGTCCATGGTCGAATGGTGATGGTAGGGCGCATCCAGATGCGTTCCGTTGTGGGTGTAGATGCACAGCTTTTCCAATGCCCAGCCTTCGCCGCCGGGCAGGTCCGATTTCTGCAAGCCAGGAAAGAAGTCCATGACCTGCTGCGCCGTTTCACCATGGGACATGTATTCGATCTGCGGCAGCATGACATCCGGATCGGAGGCGATTTCGGCCTCAAGCGCTACGGACAGGTCAATGAATTGTCGTGGCATGGCAGCTCCTATCGACCAACTAGGCCAGTTGCTATTGATGGGAAAAAGATCACGGCGGCTAGGCAGATCAGCATCATTAGCGCGAAGGGTGCAGCCCCGATGAAGATGTCCGACAGCTTAATGTCAGGGTCTTCAAGAGTAGATTTGATCACGTAGACGGAGATGCCGAAAGGCGGGGTGAGCAAACCGATCTCCACCGCGATCACGGTGATAATCCCGAACCACACAAGGTCGACACCCATTGGCACGACCACGGGCATCATCAGCGGTACGAGGATCAGCATGATAGACGAACTGTCGAGGATCATCCCGAAGAGGATCACAACAAGCACATAAATAATCAGCAACCCGTAAAGCCCAAGATCGGCTGTTGCCATCATCTCTCCGAATGCGCCGGGCATGCCGGAGAAAGAAAGCATGCGTGAATACATCTGCGCCGCAATGATCAAAAAACATACAGCGGCAGTCACCAACCCTGTTTCGACCAATACCCGCCACAGGTTGTCAGGCTTCAGCGTGCCTTTCGCCAGTCCAATAATCAATGCGCCGACAGTACCGATGGCTCCGGCCTCCACAGGTGTGAACAGTCCCGCGTAAATCCCCCCCAAAACCAAGGCGATCAGACCGGTGATCGGCAATCCTTTTGAAAAGAGTTCGGCACGTGTCAGTTGCTCGTCGGATTGACCGAGATTTTCGCCCACCATTGCGGGTGCAAACCGTGCCATCATCAGGACGCCGATGCCGAAAAGTACCGCCAGCAACAGGCCGGGTCCGATCCCTGCAACAAACAAGTCGCCAATGCTTTGTTCGGTCAGCAGACCATAGAGGATCAGCAACAAGCTGGGCGGAATAAGCATACCCAGCACAGAAGACCCCGCCACAACCCCAACAGAGAAACGTGTGGTGTACCCATGACGGCGCAATTCTGGCACGGCAATCTTGGTAAAGACGGCGGCGGAAGCGATGGAGATCCCAGTGATCGCGGCAAAGATGGTGTTGGCGGCAATCGTGCCGATGCCAAGCCCGCCCTTGATACGCCGGAACATGGAATTGGCCACGTCAAACGCATCGCGCCCCATCCCGCTTTCGCTGACTAAGAACCCCATGAGAACGAACAACGGTACCACCCCGAAGAAGTAGGAGGTAATCGCATCATTGGCCGCAAGGCCCAGCATCTTGGAAGCAAGCAATGGCGAGCCTTTGATCGCCCAGACACCCAAAAAGGAGCACGCAATCAGAGCGATAGGCACGTGCATGCCTAGCAAGACCAGCAAGCCCATTAGCGCCAGCACGATAAGGCCGATTTCGAAGGGTGTCATCTTGAATACCTCCGCAGGATACGGGCCAGAAATTGCAGTGCCAGTAGGAACGCACCGATAGTGAGCATCACCTTCACCGGCCAGGTGGGCGCGGTGAAGTTGCCCACAGCACCGATGAAATCGCCTCGTTCCCAGGCGCGGGTCATGATAGGCCAGTGGGAGTAGAGGATCGCGCCAACGACAATCATGCCAACAAGGTCAAAAACAGTTTCCAGTCCATTCGCGAGGACCGGTCGGCGTTCACGCAAGATATCGATAACACCATCGCTGCGAGTCAATCGCCCTGCGCGCAGCGCCTGCGGCGCCTGCAAAAATACGATTGCAACAATAGAAAGCGACACCATTTCAGGAACTCCCGACACAGGGGCGGAGAACAAATTGCGCCCGAGCACATCCGCCGTGATCAGCAGCACCAGACCGACAATCAGGCAGGAGCCGACGACATTGGCGATGAGCGTGATTTGGTCAAGAAACCCAATGATAGGGCCGGACTCTTCAGTCCGGCCTTCTGATGCGATGCTCACTCCTTGTCCCAATCCCGCAAAGGTGTCGCACCTGCGTCACGCATGGCGTCCATGTAGAGCGTGAGAACTTCGCTGCCGGGAATGCCCTGACCATCAAGTCCTTCCGCCCAGTTCTTGGCGGCGTTGTCCATGCCATTGGCCCACTCCATGCGCATCTCATCGCTGGCATCGGTGATCGTTGCACCATTTTCGGCCATGACGCTGAACGAAAGCTCGACAGCTTCTTCGAGTGCTGACAGGTACCACTCACGCGCGTCGTCCGCGCCATCGTGCAGCGCTGTCTGCGCGTCTTGCGGAAGTCCATTGTACCAATCCGCATTGGCGCAAAGGCCGCCAGCAAACTGCGCACCCAGACCTGCGCGAGTCACGTAGGGGGCGACCTCATAAAGCTTGCCCGGCAGAGCCGCCGAAGCAAAGACGATCACGCCGTCATAAACGCCGGCTTTCATCTCGTTGTAATAGGTCGTTAGGTTGCCCGACACGCCGACCGCGCCCGTCCCCTCAAGCCAGTTGATGGCCGGTCCCGGTGCTGCGATCTTTTGGCCTTCCAGATCTGCAAGAGTTTCGATCGGGAACGTCGTCATTAGCAAGTAGTCATCAATGCCCACTGGCCCGCCGAGGTAAACGACGCCGTTTTGGGCGTAAGCATCAGTCATGCGGGCGTCGCTGTCGTGAAGTTCGTCCATGAGTTCGGACACCAAACGGGGGTCATCACTGACGAAAGGCGTGTAGTATGTAACGTTTTGAACGGCCAGTTTCGCAGGGTCAAAGAGGCTCTGGCAGATGCCGATTTCGGCCAGTCCAGCCTCAATGGTTTCCAATTCATCGCCCACTTTGGCGATTGAGCCGCCGTATTGCCCGTCAAAGCTAATCGAGTGTTCCGACCCCTCAAGTGCCGCTTCGACTCCTGGCACAAATGCCTCGTCGACCATTTTTACCCAGCGAAAGACACCGGGATGCCCTGCAACAACCGTTGCGTTGTAGCTTTCTGCCAGCGTGGGGGCAGGCAGGGTCATTGCTGCGACGATCGCAGTCTTTGATAGAATATTGTTCATTTGGTCCTCCCAATTTCACATCATCCGTTTTGAATCGCCTTGGCTCCTCCCACTGCGAACCTGATGAGTGTTTCTAAAACTTCGTCGTCTTGTGTATCGGTCGTTCCTGCCAACCGCTGCGCGCGGCCTTCCCGTGATAAGGCGGTGGCCATCACGCCAAGCGCGCAAAGATAAACCTGTGCGGCGCTTAGCGCCCCGGCGCCCGGTAGGCAGTCTCGTATTGCTGCAATGAAGGTCTTGGCGGTCTCGTCGTAGTTCGCGCGTACAAGGGCCTGATCCCGCTCGTTCCCTGCAATGAGTCCTGCGAAAATTCTCGCATAGGCACGACCCCCACCTGATGGCCCCAACGCGGGCTCAAACATGGCGCGAAACACCTGCGGAAGGGCGTCATCCGCGGACATGTCCACCTTCCCTAAGAGCATCAGTCGCTCTGAGTTGATCGCCGAGGACCTGGATTGGATCACTGCGGCGTAAAGCTTGTCTTTTGAGCCGAAATGATAATGCAGAAGCGATTGGCTGACCTTAGCCCGCGCGGCAAGCGCCTTCATGCCAGCCCCATCAAAGCCGCGCTCGGCAAACTCCTGCTCGGCGGCGGAGAGGATCCGCGCCAATGCGTCCGATTTGATGTCTTGCGTCGATTCTACAGTGCTATTCATCTGAGCATAAATACACTGACTGATCGATCAGTCAATAGTGTTGTTGATCAGACCAACTAACCGCACACAACTTAGAACCGGCTGACTGGAAGATGGATGCCACCCACCCCCTTAGTTTTACTAGACCGTTGAGGCAGTGAGATTTTGTACGTGGGGAATGGAAGATCTCGTGGATTTCGGTGCAGCAACACCGAAACGAACTAGACAGCAACCATTTGCCGCTCCGTTGACAATCTGGCTGTGACGCCTGTCGCTCCGCAACGAATGGTCGCTTTTGGGCTTTGCCACGAATGACCCTGCCAGCCCATACTGTGAGTTCAGACTTTTTCATGCGTGCGCAGGCAGCGTGAAAATCGCTGCATCAGCGAAATACCCAATGCCGCAACGCGGCTAAAGTAGCAGCCATCGGTGCAAAGCGCAGCGTAGAAGTCGATGGCAATGAACTAGATGCGGACAAAGTTTGGTTTCGCAGCGCTTGCTTCAATGGCTACAATTTGCGTTTCGTCCGTGCGGGCCCCTTCGACGCGATTGCCCATTCCAGCGGTTTTTATTGTAGCGGCGGTTTTGGCGTTCCAGCGTCAAATCACTGACGGTGTTACGATATTCCTAACCAATGCCCTCTGCCAGAAGATCAAAAACCACACGAATGCGTAGATTTGTCTTAAGCTCGCGGTGGGCCACTAGCCATGTCTCAATACTGATTGGCTCAAACTCTGAATAAGGGTTTTCGAGTTCTGGACAATGCTCGCTTATTTCGGTTGGGAGAAGACCAATGCCAAAGCCCTGCCGGACAAGTTCAAGTGCTAGGGTGGCACTCGACGTCGAAAAATTAAAATTCGCCGTCGTTAGAGTCACACCACGTGACGCCATCAACCCAAGCCGTATTTCTGGTTGGTCAAAACCAACAAATGTCAATTTTTCAAGATCAGCGAGCGTCTCTGGACGGCCAACTTCGTCAAGGTATTCTTTTGACGCGAACAGATGTGCCTTTCTATCGTGGAGCCGTTTTGCAAACAGGGTCTCGTCTTTAGGTCGACTATGACGGACTGCGATGTCTGCTTCACGCCGCCGTAAATCGCTCAACTCATTTGACGCGATGATCTCGATCTGAAGATCCGGCGCGTTTTTGCGCAACTTCTTGAGGACTGGCGGTAGCAAATACTTTGCCATCAGGTCTGTGGCCGAAATCAACACATGCCCGGTCACGGCTTGGGATTGGCCTGTTGCTGCAAGGGATATATTGTTTGCCGCATCGCCCATCGTCCGAAAATCTGCAAGCAACCTTACGCCTGACTGTGTCAGCAAAAGTGCGCGCGATGTCCGTTCAAAGAGGGTCACACCAAGAGCCTCTTCGAGGCCCGCGACCTGTCGGCTCAGCGTCGGTTGCGTCAGCCCAAGAGCGCGCGCTGCGGCAGACAGCGACCCTTCTTCAGCGGTAACGAGAAACGCCCGCGCTTGGTTCCAGTCAAAAGCTGATCGTTTCCACTCCATTATTTTCGTATACCAGATCAAGAGAGAAGCGCAATTCCGTATCGATAGGCTGCATTCTATATCTTTGCCAACGATCAAGTTTAAGCAGGTAAAAAGATATGACGCCGCCAAGAAAGAATGGCCATAACGCATCGCGCAATGCCGCGATGGAACAGGCTATCCCCATGACCTCTCGTCGTTTTGGCTCTTGGGAAGTTGTCATTAGCAGGCGTGTGCTCTCCAGCACGGACCTTGCCAGTCGCTACGACGCGGCTTCAGGCAAATGGGCGCGGACGGCCCGTCGTTTTCGATTGGATGCCGCATATTGCGAACCACTTTTGGCTTCACAGGTTGTCATAGATATTATGCAGGTTGCGCCACAGGCGCGGATCCTTGATTGCGGCGTCGGAAATGGGAGCCTTTCGATTGCGCTTGCTAGCCTGATGAAGGGTCCGGCCGACTTCCATGCAATTGATACCTCTGCTGAAATGCTTGTGCAGGCCAAGTCCGTGATGCAGCACGCCGGGCTGGATCCGCGCCTTCAACAGGCCGATGTTATGTCATTGCCCTATGAGGATCAGTCTTTCGACATTGTTATGGCCGCGCACGTCCTTGAACACCTGCCGCATCCGCAATGGGCGCTTGCAGAGATGGTTCGCGTTCTAAAGCCAGGTGGAACGGTGTTCCTTTGCGTCACACGCCCCTCACTTTTTGGCGCACTCATTCAACTTATGTGGCGCACTTGGGCGATCACTGAGCAAGAAGGCATCGCGTGGATGCACGCGTCCAAGCTTATCGATGTCGGATACCAACCGGTTCGGCTCGGCTCTGCGGGCCTTGCGAGCACTGCCTTTTGGGCACGGCGGTCATTATGATGACTGCAAATGGAAAGATCCCCAAACTTCGCTTGGGAAATTCCGAGTGGGTCGTCCTTGTCCTAATCTTGGTCTATTCGTTCATTCCGGTCGTGGGCGGGTTGTTTCGGGTTCTCGAGCTTGCAGGCGGGCCACAGGTGGCACCAGAAAATCCGCGGGCGTTGCTTGCCCCAACACCTATCATTTTCCACATCCTTGGCAGCAGTCTGTTCTGCGTGCTCGGCGCTTTGCAGTTCTTGCCGAGTCTGCGCCGCCAACGTCCCGCAGCGCATCGCGTCATCGGTCGGGTGGGCGCGGCGGCGGGATGTGTTTCTGCGCTCACTGGCCTTTGGATGACGCATTTTTATGCTTTTCCCGAAGTGCTTCAGGGGGCTCCCCTTTATTGGGTGCGGATGTTGTTGGGCACAGCAATGATTGCACTCATCATCTGGGCGGTGATCGCAATCAAATCCCGCAACGTTTTCCAACACAGCGCGTCGTTGATGCGGGCCTATGCCATCGGTCAAGGTGCTTCGACCCAAACCGTTTTGGGTATTGCTTGGATCATTGTTGCCGGCTCCGAAGCCATGGGACCCTTGCGCGACGGGCTGATGATCTTCGCATGGGTGCTCAATATGCTGGCTGCAGAAATCTTCATACGTGCAAAGTTGAGGCCGCCAAATCGTCGGCAAAAGCATTCTTCACCACCTTTTACCCGGCCTTCCACACCAAGAAATGAGACTTGAAATGACGTACAATATTGCCAATCCCCGTATCCTTTTGTCGGTCCTGTGGATCTTCATTATTCTGAATTTCTTTGCACGCGATATCCATGAGTTGATCCGCCCCGGCATGCTGGAACAGATGATGTCCGGCACAATTGACGGGGTCGTCGTCACGGAAGTGTTGATGCTGTTAGGGTGGCTCATGATAGAGATCCCGATCTTGATGACAATCCTCGCATTGCTGTTGCCCCTTGGGATAAGTCGATGGGCGAATATTGTGGTGGGAATATTGACGATGGCCATGATCGTGACGATGAACCTCAAGCCCGACCTCGACAACGTCTTTTTCATGGGTATTCAGTTGATCGCCCTAATCGCCATCATCGGGATCGCTTGGCAGTGGCAAGCCCCCGAGCAGACAGATGTATTAACATCATAAACGCGCAACGCCTGACCACTTTATCCAACGACATGTCCAGAAAACGTACGGGCAAGAATTGTTCGAAAAACTGGAGAACAATATGCCCAAGAAACTTGACAGTGATCAGCCCCACCTATGTGGTCCAATTTAGTTGTTAGTGCATGATGGCCTTTGTCTATCGGGACGATAGCTTCAGGGGCCGGCGGGCGATAGCCCAATGGGCTGTGGGGTCGTTTCGTGTTGTAGTGTTTCCTCCATTCTTCGATCAGGATTTGTGCTTCGCGCAGGCTGTAGAAGATTTCGCCGTTCAAGAACTCATCCCTGAATCGGGCATTGAAGCTTTCGCAATACCCGTTTTCCCAAGGTGACCCTGACTCGACGTAAGCCGTCTTTGCGCCAATGGCATTGATCCAGTCCTGCACGGCCCGTGCTACATCTCTGACGAACTGGCTGAATATCTGGAAGACAAAGGTATGCCTCACACACGTGGCGCACCTTACCACCCACAAACTCAGGGCAAGATCGAGCGTTGGCATCAAACACTCAAGAACCGCATCTTACTGGAGAACTACTTCCTGCCTGGTGATCTCGAAGCACAGGTCGCCGCCTTTGTCGGTCACTACAATCATCGGCGTTATCATGAGAGCTTGAGGAACCTGACACCTGCCGACGTCTACACAGGCCACGGTCACACAATACTGCTGGAGCGAGAAAGGACAAAAAGGAAAACCATGAAACTAAGGCGCTTGCAGCACTTCAAATCCGCTGCTTAACTAAAACCAGATGAGCGATAACTCCTCAAAGTCAAACTGCCATCTGTCTCAAACCATTTGATGACGGACACTCCTGGCCGTTTGGACAACTGCCGAAGTCAGACAGACCGGCCTGACCCACTGACCAATTGTAGATAACGAACGGCAAGGCAATCACGACGAACTCCAAGCAAAGTACTGCGGCGAAAAATATGCTGGGTAGCTTCGATGCGGTGAGCTGACGTGCAACACACCAGACCGCCAGAGCAATGGGGCAACCGCGAAATCAAACACCATAATCTCACCCTCTCTGCCTCAGAGTGCGAATGCTGTCATTAGCATAGCCGAGGAAATCCAAACATGAAAATCGCCAGAGTTTTTCACCAGTATCGACCGTTTTTGACGCAACTTGAGAAGTCGGTTGAGTGAGTGGAGCATTTGTTCTGTTTAAGTCATCCAAGGAAGTCGTTTGGAAGCTAAAATCAAGTGATCCACGAAAAGACGCAGTCGGGTAGATTGAAACCTGTTAGGTGGAAACACTGCAAAAATCTCGCGTTTTGGAAAGGTTTCGAAGTCAGGTAACATGATCTGTAAGTCGCCGTTCTTTAGATATTCTGACACATAGAAAATTGGCAAGATAACGATGCCTACGCCTTCCAATGCGGCTCGGCATAAAATGTCACCGGAATCTGCTTTGAAGGTGCCTTGCAACGAAACTTGCCCCTTGTCCCCCGCTTTGTCCGTATAACGCCATTCATGCGGCCCCAAGTTGCCCGTGAACGCGAGGAGGTTGTGATTTGCGAGATCGCCAGGGCTTTGTGGCGCTCCGTACTTATTGAGATAACTGGGACTCGCGCAGAGCACGAGCGGACAGTCTGCCAAACGTCGCGCGATCAATGATGTATCTTTCAGCGATCCGATGCGCACAACCAGATCAAACCCTTCACCTGCGACATCAACAAGGCGATCATCAAGGCTCACATCCAGTTCGACTTCGGGGTATATCGCCGCGAAAGTGGCAATGGCGTCACCGAAATATTTGATGCCCAGACTTTGCGGCAGGCTGACTTTCAGCGGTCCACGGGGCCGCGATCTTAATTCGTTGATCTGGTCTTCCGCTTCTTTCAGGTCCTCCAGGGCGCGCGAAGCTCGCTCATAATACAGCGTCCCTTCTTC
Source organism: uncultured Paracoccaceae bacterium (assembly GCA_947502145.1). GTDB lineage: Bacteria > Pseudomonadota > Alphaproteobacteria > Rhodobacterales > Rhodobacteraceae > CANMYO01. Next base: position 58,871 of record CANMYO010000003.1, read on the forward strand.
GGTAGGAGACACATTTCGTGTCGTGCGGTTCAACAGTTTGACCTGCAAATCCTGTTCAAGGTTTTGGATCTGCTTGGATACGGCAGAACTGGTTATCCCCAAGGCCTGTGCTGCACCAGCAAAGCTAGTGGCTTTGACCACGGCAATGAACACCCCAACGCGGGAAATGTGGTCCATGCAATTATCAACCAAATGGAATGAGTGATCTTCTAAGTTCAGATATTATCAATCGAATCTCTAGATGCAATATCAGTGCCAGAACAAAATACCCATCTGGAGAAAGACCATGACACAGCAAAATGAACTGAATTACGGTGCATTCATCATCCGCGTTTCCCTTGGCGTTGTCCTCTTGGCCCACGGGCTCTTGAAGGTCTTCGTCTTCACCATTCCCGGAACCGTTGGTTACTTTGACAGCCTCGGCCTGCCTGCGATTACAGCCTATCTCGTGATCTTTGGAGAGCTTGCTGGTGGTGCCGCACTTGTCGTCGGTCTCTACTCTCGTCTTGTCGGCGCCCTGTCGCTGCCGATCCTGATCGGCTCTGTCTGGGCACATGCTGCGAACGGCTGGTTGTTCAGCGCGCCAAATGGCGGTTGGGAATTCCCATTGTTGCTTGTCGCACTGGCTGTGGCGGTCACCGTTCAAGGTGGTGGAGCCTTCGCCCTGCGCAAGCTGCCAGTGGTTGATGGTTTCTTGCCGACAACTCTGAAAGCCTGAATTGAAAACGAACATCTCAAGAGAAAGCTAAAACGATGACAAAGCTCCTGATGTTGGCGGGCAGTGCTCGCAAGGCCTCCACCAATAAACAGCTCGCAGCTTTGGCTGCGCGCACCGCAAAAGAAGCAGGCGCAGAAGTCACATTGATCGACCTCGCAGATTTCGACATGCCGATTCACAACGGAGATATCGAAGCAGACACCGGCCTGCCTGAAAATGCAAAGCGGCTAAAGCAGCTGTTTGTTCAACACGACGGGTTCTTCATCGCATCACCTGAATACAATAGCTCTATCCCGGCTGTACTGAAGAACGCACTTGACTGGATCTCGCGCCCACACACTGAAAGCGAGCCAGGCCTTTGGGCGTTCCAGGGCAAGGTCGCGGCTATCGGGGCCGTTTCTGCCGGTGCCTTGGGCGGATTGCGCGGGCTGGTGCCGTTGCGCATGATGCTTGGCAACATTGGGGTAACGGTTGTGCCTAGCCAAGTCGCCGTATCCGACGGGTTCAACGCCTTTGATGACAATGGCGCTTTGGTCGCTGAAATGCCAGCGGGCATGCTGAAGGCGACGATAACACAACTGGTTGAAACAACAGACGCGCTGAAACGCGACGCCTAACACGCGGTCCTTTGGCATGCGTTTCAAAAGGAATGAACAGATGACACTTCATCAGAATATCACGACGCAAGACGCTCTTATCTTCACAAAGCGGCCCGCAAACGAACGCGGCAAGGCTGACTTTGGCTGGCTCAAATCTGCGCATAGCTTTAGCTTTGGTCAATACTACGACCCCGCGCATCTTGGTTTTGGCAACCTGATCGTCATCAATGATGATCTGGTCGCGGGCGGGAAGGGCTTTGGTCAGCACCCTCACAAGAACGCCGAGATTTTCTCATACGTTCTGGGCGGCGAGCTTGAACACAAAGACAGCATGGGCAACGGCTCGGTCGTGTCCGCTGGTGGCGTGCAATACATGAGCGCTGGTTCGGGTGTGACTCACTCTGAATTTAACCCATCCCAGACAGACGAGACGCGGTTTTTGCAAGTTTGGTTGCTGCCCGAAGTTGAGAACACAAAGCCTGCCTATGATACGATTGATCTGACGCCTACTGACAAAGGCGGCAAGCTAAAGCTGTTCCTGTCCAAAGACGGGCGTTATGGGTCGATGAAAACGCAAGCGGATGCCAGTGTTTACGCAGCCACGCTGAAAGGCGACCAAGTGATCGAACAGGAACTATCTGCTGGACGCAAAGCTTGGGTGCAAGTCGCAGACGGGTCCGTCCGCGTGAATGGCGTTGCCTTGAACAAAGGCGATGGCCTCGCGATTGACGGGTCAGGCACATTGACCTTCGACCAAGGCCAGGGCGCTGAGTTTTTGTTTTTCAACCTTGCGCCTTAACACCCAATCACTGGCGACCATCCAGGTCGCCAGTGTCGCCGCTCAATAGAGGAACACCGTCATGAGCTGGAACCCAACGCAGAACCCTGAATGTCACGCATCTGATGCCAATGGCATCGAAACACTGATCATACCGCGTGCCCGCGATATCGGTGGCTTTGACGTGCGCCGCGCCCTGCCGTCACCGGACCGGCAGATGGTCGGGCCATTTATCTTCTTTGATCAGATGGGTCCGGCCGAGTTTATTGACGAAGGCGGCATTGACGTGCGTCCTCACCCCCACATCGGCCTGGGAACCGTCACCTATCTCTATGACGGTGAATTTGAACATCGCGACAGCATCGGTACGCATCAGATGATCTACCCTGGTGAGGTCAACTGGATGACGGCAGGCAAAGGCGTCACCCATTCGGAGCGAACCAGCGACGCGACCCGCGCCAAGCGCAACAAACTGTTTGGCGTTCAAACATGGATAGCTCTGCCCGAAGACAAAGAAGAAATGGAACCGGACTTTGAACACCACAAAGAAGGTGCCTTACCCGTCATCACTGACACCGGCACCACAGCGCGTTTGACATTGGGGAATGCGTTTGGCGAGGTCAGCCCTGTCACAATGCAATCAGAGACATTCTACCTTGATGTTGTATTGGAAGCAGGCCGCGCCTTCCCCATGCCCGACAACCATGAGGATCGCGGCGTGTATGTGACCGAAGGTAGCGTCGAAGTTGCAGGTGACGTGTTTGAAGTTGGCCGCATGATGGTGTTCCGCCCCGGTGATCGCATTTCGCTCAAGGCTGGACCACAAGGGGCGCGTATCATGGCGCTTGGTGGTGCAACTATGAATGAAAAGCGGTATATTTGGTGGAATTTTGTATCTTCGTCGAAAGACCGGATCGCACAGGCTAAAGAAGACTGGAAAGCAGGGGATTGGGAAAACGGACCCTTCAAACTGCCTGATGGTGACGACGCTGAATTTATTCCAATTACACCGGAACTTGATCGGACACGGCCCAAGGACTGATCTCTGCGAGAGCAAACCTCTATGAACCATTAAAAAGTGGTAAGCTGCTACTCAAGCGTGGTTTATAGAGAAAGCTTAACTCCCCCATCAACTGGCGAAATTTAGCGTTTATCGCGCCCTTAGTTATTCTGAAGCAGACCTTGGCGAAGCCGCAGAGAGAGGTCACTATCTCCGCGATGCGTGAGTTCGACGAAACTAGGAGTTCGCGCTTGCAGCGAATGACCGCTAAGCGTGCTGCGAATGCAGCATGGCCGAGAGTTGGTCAATGGCCGGTATGGGGCCGACCTTTCATTGGCGCTAGCACCTCATAGGGAAAATACTGCAACTGATCGAGTGGCCGGTTCGAGCCCACTTTACCGAATGCTGCAGATCGTTCCAACGTCCGCTCTTCAGGAGATGGCCAAAACGCGACAAAGTCAAAAGCGGATTCGCCAAGGGTTTATGGCGCGTAGGTTGGGGCAGGGGGTTATTGTGCAATCAATTATTAGGCTACGGCGCTCTTTCGGCCTTACCAATTGAGGTCACGTTTGTTCTGGTTGCAGACTCATTGGACCATTTGCTTGGCGCAACACCCGTTTCCCGCAGGAATTCTCGATTGAAATTGGATTTCGTATTGAAGCCACTTTCCAGCATCGCTTCGATAACGCTCATTCCAGATTCGATCTTTGCGCAGGCATGACGGATGCGCCAGGAGTTGATGTATCGCGAGACATTGTTTCCAGTCGCGCGATTGACCGCCATGGACAGGCGCTTTTCGGGGAGGTGTAAACGTCGGGCAAGTCGCGCGAGCGTCAAATTGGGATCAAGATGCATCGGTTCTCGTTTTAGAAAATCCTCCAACTTTGCGACAATCGCAACATCTTCCTGGCTGGTTTGAGGCAGAGGGGCTGCGGCCTCCTGACCTTCGTCACCTCCGGTGCCGGATGCGGACGGGCTGCCACTGAGCATCCCGACTACAAGTAATACGAGAGAAGAGGACACTGATATCATCCATCCGGTCCACTCGCCGTTCCCCGTGGCAAAGGCCATTGCGATGAGGATGTCGATGACCGCTGACGCGATCAGGGCCCACCCGAGGATTTGCCAGATCACCACCGGCACGTGCCCGGCCTCCAAACGAGCCAGTGGCATATCAGCGGCACTGCGCAACAGTACAAGGATCGCGGCTCCATAGCCTACAAAAACAAGTGGCACAACGACGTCGGTCGTCTCAGGCGCAAAGACCCTGCAGAACAGTGTGAATGCTGGAGCCGCTAGATGGCCAACCATCATTCTTACAGACAAGCGGCTGACAAGCGCATCCTGGAAGGTGACCCATGCCAAAGGCGGGATAAGCGTTGCGCTCACCGGCAAAACGAAGCGGAGCCAACCAATTCCATAACCGCCAACAAGGGCAACCATGCCGGATTGCAAAGCGCAGGCAGCAAGGAATGCCACCAGAAGAAGTCGCCCCTCAGACAGAAAGGTGCGAAAGGCAAGATAGCCAAGAACAAGCGCGACAAAGGCTGGAATCGGAAGCATGGGCATAGGACGACTATCGTCCAAAATCCGGATCTTGACGACCTGAATCACGGAAACAGGACGCGAGGCGATGATTTTTTGTTCATCCGTTGGGCAGCGTTCAAAACGGAGGTTCCCATGAAACGTCTTGCTCTTTTCTCAATTCTTGCGCTGTCCCATGCTGTTCCTGCAGCGGCGGACATGCTCCCGGGTTATGATCGGTTTGACCTGATGGCAGATCATCGGGCCAGGCCCATTGCCGCATCGATCTGGTACCCGGCGGCGAACCCAACATACCGTGCTCCCGTCGGGGATGGACCTATCTTTGACCCGACCTTTGCTTTTATCGGCCCTGCCGTTGCTGAGGGAGAGCATCCACTTGTTCTACTTTCGCATGGATCAGGCGGCAATTCAGATAGTCTGGGTTGGTTGACCAGTGGACTGGTCGCAGAGGGTGCGATTGTGCTGGCGGTGAACCATCCCGGGTCAACCAGCGGGGACAGTTCCCCGCGACGTTCAACCGATCTTGACGCGCGGGCAAATGACCTGTCGGCAGCACTGGATATGGTGCTCTCTGACCCCGCTTTCTCGCCCTTCATTGATGAAAGCCGCGTTGGTGTCGTTGGCTTCTCCTTGGGTGGGACAACAGCGCTTGGACTTGGTGGTGTGCGCTTCAACGGTGAGGTCCAGGATGAGAATTGCGCGACAGGACCTGAGGCCGCCGATTGCGTCTTCTTCCGACTGGGGGATGTACGGTTTGCGGATTACCCCGGATATCACGCTGATGCGCGCGATCCCCGCATCATCCGGGCCGTCATTGTTGACCCCGGTTTCGGTGGGTCGGCTGATCCCGAAAGCCTGCAAGACGCGCTGGCGGGCATGACGCTTATCAACTTGGGTGATGCTGACCGTCTGGGCGCGGTCGATGTGGGGCCGGACGGCAACAATCTGGCAGAGCATCTGCCTGATGCGACATATGTCGAGATTGCTCCGGCCAATCACTTCACCTTTCTGGGCACCTGTAAACCGCACGCGGCGGACCTTATTCAAGAAGATGGGGATGATCCGATCTGCACCGACCCTGAAGATACGGATCGGGCCGCAGTTCACGGACAACTCGTTGATGTGATCGCCGAGGGCTTAGGCCTCTAGAGCAAATCAGCTCTCCACCCAATTGAGATTTACGCGGCATGGCCAAGACTCATCCGTTTTGGCCATGCTGGATAGAGCCGTTTACACCGCACCTCCTTACATCAAAGCAGACCTTGGAGCAGGTGCAGCGAACTGGTGCTTTCGTCCGCAGACTGTGAATTCCGTTCGTTCGAGTTTTTGCACTTGCAGCGAATGGCGGCTCTGACGGGCCTCGCCGCAGCGTCTTGACCCGATGGCCAAGGTCTGGAATGGGCCGGTTCCACGTAGCCGGTCAGACGCGCGACCGCGCAGATGCCGCGCTGCATCCGATGACCGCGAAGATCCCTTGTGACCGATGCTGTGAGCGGCACGAACGGCGGCTTTGCAACTTGATCCATCCCGAATAGTGTAGTCGCATGAACGATTTTCGAAATGCCAAACCTGCAGACGCAAATCGCTGCTTTGAAATAGAAACCGATGCCTACGAAGGCGACGAGGCAGCTAGCCTTGCGAAAATCGCAAAGCGCATCGGGACCTATCCAGAAGGTTTTCTGATCCTTGAAATCGATGGTCAAGTTGTAGGGTTCATCAATTGCGGATGTGCCTACAATGTCGAGATGTCAGACGAAAAGTTCAGGGAACTCATCGGTCACGATCCAGACGCACCGAATGTGGTCATCATGTCAGTTGTTGTCGATCCCAAGCATCAAGGGAAAGGCTACTCAAAAGCACTGTTGGTCGAATTCGAGAGGCGCATGAGGGCACTGGGAAAATCCACCATCCATCTCATGTGCAAGGCGTACCATGTGCCGCTCTATGAGAAGTTTGGATATGACTATCAGCAACCCTCAGCCTCCGATCACGGTGGGGTGGTCTGGCATGAAATGTCTATGACGCTGTGAACTGCAAGTGGCATGAAGTTGCCAAGAATGGAAAATTGAAGGAAACCCAGTGAAGCAAATCAGGCCAAACCTATCCGCCGCACTAGTCGCTCCGCTGCGTCCTTTCAAACCCCAAGATGCTGACACGGTGGCTCGGCTTAACGACATGGCATCCGGTGGCATACTCCTAACAATCTGGAAGCGAATGGCAGGCAAAGAAGGTGATCCTTGGGAACACGGCCGACTTCAACAGTTCGAGCAGATAAAATCTGGTTGGAACATCGTCGTGCTCGATCAAGGCTCCGGTGTTGAGGCGGTCATGATGGGACAACCCCACGGAACCGAACCAGCTACGTTAGAAGATATCGATGCCGAGTGGGTCCCAATTATTGAATTGGAGAATCTTGTCCCAGAAGCATGGTATCTGAACGTGATCGCAACACTGCCCGCATTTCGCGGCTTGGGACATGGTTCCCGTTTAATGGCGCAAGCGCAAAGAATGGCCTGCGCTGGCGGACATTCCCGCATCGCTCTCGTGGTCTCCGATGCAAGCACTCCGGCGATCCGTCTTTACGAACGCAGTGGATTCAATGAATTAGCCCGGCGTCCTATGTTTAAGGGTGAATGGGAAGGGCCAGGCCAAGATTGGGTGCTAATGGTCAAATCGCTCTAAAAAACTCAATGCAAACATTGGCGCAGCCGCAACGAATGCTCACTTTGTCCCGCGATCTGTGAGTTCTATCTGGTCCAGATTTTGCGCCTGCAGCGAATGGCGGCTCTGACGGGCCGCGCGGCAGCATCATCTGGCCGTGCTCAAGGTCGGCACTGGGCTGCCCATGTAGGCGACCCAACTGCATTTGATTTCAATGGCTTCAGCAATCGCCAAGGCATCCTCGAGTTCAACGCCCAAATATCTAACCGTACTGTCCATCTTCGTGTGGCCGAGCAAGAGTTGCTCGGCGCGAAGGTTGCCCGTCTTCTTATAGATTTGCGTAACCTTGGTCCTTCTCATCGAGTGTGTGCCATATGCCGTTGCCTCGAGACCGATCGACGTGACCCAGTCACGGACAATCCGTGCGTATTGGCGCGTTGAGATGTGCAGGCGATCATGGAAGCGACCAGGCCAAAGGTACTCAGAGCCAACTATGAGCTCGTCTTCCATCTACTTCTCGACGGAGGCTCGAGTGCCTTCAGATATCTCAAAGCGCACAGGTTTCTGCGTTTTACTTTGCAGTACCGATGCCCGTTCTTTGATCTGCCCGGACGCCATAACGTCGACGACCTTCATCTTTACCAGATCGCAACCGCGCAGTTTGCTATCGATTGCCATGTTGAAGAGAGCGAGGTATCGATGGTTTTCGGCCAGTTCAAGGCGAACTCGGATCGCCCAAACGTGCGTTGGTTTCAATGGTCGCTTTTGGCCTATGATGCGGCCTTTGTTCCAAGCCGGGCGAAGTGCGCGAATGGCTGGTAGGTTTGGTGTTTCCATGACTGATCCTCCGATCCGCCATGCCCTCCCACAACGACACCCGACGGTGACCGGGGCAGCATATCACAAGATGCTGCGGTGCGTCTGAGGTCTGCAAAGAGCCCAAACTAACGCCGGAGGTATTGCCTATTGCGGTGTGCGCCAGAGCTTGTCTGAGTTCTTACGGATGTATTCAGAAATCGCCTTCGAAAGCTTCGAAGCGTTCTCATCAACAAAAGTCTCGAGGGGTTCTGCCACATCAAGAAAATGCTCAAGGCCATCCCCAACGAGCTCTTTGGATGCAGTTTGAATTTCTGAAGCGCTTGATTGGCTGTCTAGTGTCAACAACTCCAGACCATGCCTCACCAATCGAGCAAAGTCCGGCAAATCCAACTCGGTAAACGCTTCAATTCCTGAGGAAGCGTGCTCGAATTGAAGCTCAAAGTAGCTGAACAAGCCACTCGAAAAAGTGCATAACAACTGGACCTGTCACGCTTTTGTGCCGCTCCAAGTGCTCGTTTAAGCCACTTTCCTTTCGAATGCGACAGGGCTTTTCCAACCTGATGCTGAGTGCCGTCGCCGCGGATTGTAGAAGCCATTGATGTACTGGAAGATTGCCAGTTCCGCGTCCCGTCGCGTGTGCCACGGCCTGCGCCAGATCAGCTCTGCCTTGATGGTCTTGAAGAAGGTCTCGACTGCCGAGTTGTCGTAACAGTTTCCCTTGCCGCTCATCGATACCTGGAAGCCGTGCTGACGCAGGAGCTTCTGGTAGTCGTGTGAGCAGTATTGGCTGCCACGGTCGGTGTGGTGAATGCATCCCTTTGGCGGTTGCCGCAGCGCCACAGCCATTTTCAAAGCCCTGATCGCCAGATCGCGCTTCATTCGGTTCGATACGGCCCAACCGATCACGCGACGTGAACGCAAATCGAGAATGACCGCCAGATAGAGCCAGCCTTCGCGCGTCCAGACATGACTGATGTCGCCTGCCCACTTCTGGTTCGGCTGATCCGCACGGAAGTCCCGGTTCAGCATGTTGGGCGCAATGTTGAAGGCGTGGTTGCTGTCGGTCGTCACCTTGTATGTCTTGGATCGTTCGACGCGTATGACCTTCTCGCGCATTAGCCGACCGACACGACGTTGCCCGACTTTCAGGCCGATCTCCTTCAGCTCTTCGGTCATCCGTGGACGGCCATAGCTGCCCAGGCTGAGACGGGACTGTTCCTTGATATGCGCCAAGACCACCATGTCGGTTCGCTGTCTTTGGCTGGCTGGGCGGCTGCGATAGGCGCGCAGGCCACGTGAACTGACATCCAAAACCTGGCAAAGCCGGTTGGTCGGGAAATCGTGGCCATGCTCTTCGATGAACCGGAACCTCATGGCTTTTGGCTCGCGAAGAAGGCTGTGGCCTTTTTTAGGATGTCCCTCTCCTCCTTCAGGATGCGGTTTTCCCGACGAAGCCTTTCATTCTCGCGGGCAAGATCAAGGTCCTTGTCGGGCACAACATCAGTGTCGCGATGCGCAGTCACCCACTTGTTTAGCGTCGAAAGGCCGACGCCCAAATCTGACGCCACCTGTTTACGTGTAAGCCCGGTCGTCAGCGCGATACGCACCGCGTCAGCCCGGAATTCGTCCGTCCGGTTCATTCCCATAGTTCGTCTCCTTTGCTGCAATAAATGCTAACAAAGGAGCGGCATCAAACTGTGACAGGTCCAGGAGTTCAACTCACTGGATGCTCAGCGCGAGGCTTGCGCGTCCTATGTGGCCAGCCAAAAGCATGAAGGCTGGGTGCTCATATCAACGGCTTATGACGATGGCGGTTTATCTGGCGGATCGCTGGAGCGCCCGGCACTGCAACGGCTGATGCAGGACATGCGCGACGGATTGGTGGATCAGATCATCGTCTACAAGATCGACCGTCTCACCCGGTCGCTGACGGACTTTTCCAAGATTGTCGATGTGTTGGATGCGGCGGGGGCCTCGTTTGTCTCGGTGACCCAGTCGTTTAACACGGCGACAAGCATGGGACGCTTGACGCTGAACATGCTGTTGAGCTTTGCACAATTTGAACGAAAGGTTACCGCAGAGCGGATCCGCGACAAGATAGCAGCCTCCAAGCGCAAGGGGCTATGGATGGGAGGGCTGGTGCCCATTGGCTATGACGTGGATGGGCGCACACTGCAGATCAATGACGAAGAGGCGCGGATGGTCAAAACGCTTTACGATCTGTACGAGGCACACGGAAGTGTTCGGGCTGTCAAAGAGCATGCCAATCGCCAAAGGCTCAGAACAAAGCGCCGCGAAGCTACCGATGGATCGGTGAGTGGTGACGTCTCATTCTCCCGCGGACATATCCACCAGATCCTGACCAACCCGCTTTATGCCGGGCGCATCCGGCATCGGAAGACAATCCATGAGGGCCAACATCCCGCACTGATTGATCCGGCGCGCTGGGAGCAGGTGCAAGTGATGCTACAGGACGGAGCGACCAAGGCCAGACGTGCCAGATCCAAAACGCAATCATCGCCGTTGTGTGGCAAACTCTTTGACGAGACGGGTGATCGTCTCACGCCATCACACAGCAAAACCAAGGCAGGGAAGCGGCTCCGGTATTATGTCTCGCATCGCTTGATCGCAAAACGCGGTGAAGCGCATCAAGGCGGCTGGCGTTTGCCGGCGCCGGAACTGGAGACGCAGGTTGCAGCGCTGAACCGGACGTCACTGACAAGCAAGGCCGCAGCGGCACGGCTCATGCTTGATGCGGCCACAGACAAGATCGGTCGTATACAGAGGGCGCTATGTGACTGGGTAGACGCAGCAGACCAGAAGCAGCTTCTCAACCCGGTAAAGAAGTTAACGATCACACCGGGCCAGCTAAGCATTGAGATGGATGCAGAACAGATGGCCGTGTTGCTGGACGTTCATGTCGACGCCTTAGACGAGGATGCCCTCAAACTCACCAACACGTTCCAAATGAGAAAGCGTGGTGTTGAGACAAAGCTCATTATGGCGGAAAGGCCTACTGGCCAAGATCCTAAGTTGATCAAGAACATCGCCAAGGCGCATCACTGGTTTGCGCAGATCAGAAAAGGCAAAAGCTTTGATGAGATCGCCGCAACCGAGGACACATCAAAGCGCCGGATCCAGCAAATGATCGATCTCGCGTTCCTCGCGCCTGATCTGGTGCGTGACGTGATGGATGGCAAACAGCCCGTTGGATTTACGTCCGATTGGTGTCTTCGTCATACGCTGCCGTCCGATTGGACCGCGCAGCGCGCATTGCTCCTAAGCCACTAATCATGCCGCCAAACGCGTATCGCCGAAATGCCAAGTGCAGACCTTGGGCCGTTTGGGCGCGTATTGCCGCAACATCTGCGGTCTGAGCAATCTGCCGCCACGCACAAGCCCTTGAAACCACGGCACTAAACCGACGCCAATACGTTCCATCTCAAAATGGTTGGATCGCTGGCTGGGGTGGTAGGATTCGAACCTACGATACACGGTACCAAAAACCGATGCCTTACCGCTTGGCTACACCCCATCAGCGAGGGGCTAGATACGCCAGAGGTATGGCCTGTTCAAGCCCTTAGCTGCACAAAATGAATCATTCTTCATCACCATCCTGATCCAACAAATCGGTTCGGCTGGTCTGCGCTCGCTCGGCGTCAATGATCCTCTCCAGCGCAACGTCGCTGGTCGCTGCGACGTCTACTGTTTCTTCGCGATGACTGATCGATGCTGCGGTGTTCTTGATCTTGGCATTGTCTGATGGTGTGCCAGGGCCTTCGCCGATCATTTGGATGCGATAGGTTGTGTCAGGAACCTCAACACCTATTGCCTCAATCGCGTTTTTGACCTGGCGCAGGGATTCTCCTTTGGCGCGCACAGCCGAGGTTTGTGTCTGGTCAATCCAACCGGTTACGGTCATGAATATTGCACCGTCGCCGATCCGGTCAATCCAGACCGATGGCGCAGGATCGTCCAGAATGAACGGTAAGCCCGCCACCGTTTGCGTTGCCAGTTCGCGCACGGCCGTCAGGTCACAATCTGATGCAACGCCAATCTCAAATTTGACCCGGCGTTCGTCGTTGCGCGTGAAATTCACAATCCGGCTTTTGAAGACTGTGCTGTTTGGGATGCGAATGTGATTCCCGTCATAGGACAGCAGAATCGTTGCACGGCTGGTGAGGCGAATAACCTTGCCTTCGTCGCCATTGATTTCGATCGCATCGTTGGGGCGGAATGGCTGCCTGATCGATAACATGATTGAGGCGATGAAATTTTCAACCGTATCACGCACCGCAAAACCAAGCGCCAGTCCGATAATCCCGGCAGCCCCCAGTATTGTCGAGAGGAGGGCGGTCGCATTCAGAATATCAAGCGCAACGACAAGGCCGAGGACAAAGAAAGCGATCCGCAGAACCTGGCGGTAGATCTCAGCAATGAAATCATTTGGTGCCAGACGGTTCCACGGCTGCTTTCGTCGTGCGATCCAGAATCCCGCCAGAACCACCACCAGAAATACTGCTGTGGCGATCAAAATCAGAGGCAGCATCGTCAAGAGTTGCGACAGGCGGTTCTTGAACCGATCAACGGCGGGGTTTAGTCGTGCCGCAACGTCGGTTGTTTCGGTAACGGTGTTACGGACCGCCACAACACCCTCAACCCGATTGGCAAGCGCAGTCAGCGCCTCTGCCTCGGTGAGCGACGTTGTGGTACCACGCAAGCTGACAACCCCGTCGCTGACGCTGACGGTGATGTCGCCGTAATTCTCAAGCTCTGCGATGATTTCGCGTATGCGGATCGCGATATCCGCGTCTTGCTGCGCTGAATTGCCGATTGTAATTGTCCCATTTGCTTCTTGGGCAAAGGCGACAGTCGGGATGGCAAATACCAACATGATGGCAAGGCAAGCTAGAAATCGCATATGAAAAAACTCAGACTGGCAATTTTGCCAAGCCTACGGGCTCACCACGGTTTCGAAAAGCCTTTTCAAACGCGAATTGGGTTGTCCTTGGCCAGCGCGTCGAAATCCATCAATGACCTGACCAGTGCCGGCATCTGATCAAGCGGAATCATGTTTGGCCCGTCTGATGGCGCAGTGTCAGGCGCCTCATGCGTTTCGATGAATATGGCGGCAATGCCAAGCGACACGGCAGCCCGCGCCATAACTGGCGCAAACTCGCGCTGCCCACCAGTTGAACCACCTGCACCGCCCGGCTGCTGTACCGAATGCGTTGCATCCATGACAACCGGGTAGCCGGTTTTGGCCATCGTCGGCAGTGACCGCATATCCGCCACAAGCGTATTATATCCAAACGAAGTGCCACGTTCGGTCAGCAGAATGCGCGTGTTACCTGTGCTTTCAATTTTCGACACGACATTGGGCATGTCCCAGGGGGCAAGAAATTGCCCCTTCTTGACGTTGATAACAGCCTGGGTCTCACCGGCGGCCAGCAAAAGGTCGGTCTGCCGGCATAGAAATGCAGGGATCTGTAGGATATCCACAACCTCGGCGACCGTCGCACATTGATCTGGCGTATGGATGTCGGTGAGCGTCGGGCATCCGATCTTGTCTTTCACCGTCTGCATGACCTTCAGCCCAGCGTCCATGCCTAGCCCGCGCTTGCCGGAGAGTGAGGTGCGGTTCGCCTTGTCATAGCTGCCCTTAAACACGAATTGCGCACCTGCTTCGGCACAGGCCTGCGCCATCCGTTCCGCGATCATCAATGCATGCTCTGTCCCCTCAAGCTGGCAGGGGCCAGCTATGACCAAAAGCGGGCGATCGTTGCCCACGACAAGGTCACCGCACGTGACGTCAATCATGATGTGACCTGTTCACGCAGGATCGAGGCGGTGATCGAAATCATCAAATAGATCCCTGCGAAAATCAGGAACGCCAGAACGGTGTTCTCGAACGCGCGTGGGTAGGTGGCCTCATCCGGGGCGACGGGTTTGACGCCAAGAGAAAGGTATCGCACTTGTCGGTTCGCTTCGATCTGGGCCGCTTCCATCTGGGTCAGCGCCTGCTGAACCAACAAGGTCTGGAACGTATAATTCTCTTCGGCAAGCCGGAGTTCGGTGTTACGCGACGCAAGTGAGCCGCCCGAGGCGGCTGTCATTTGCTGGCGCAGCTCAGAGATCAACGATTCAATATTGGCAATTTGCCCGCGCAGACCAGCAACCTGTGCTTCATTGGGGGTGCGCACGCTCAGGCGATCCGAAAGGGTCAACTGAAACTGCTGCCGGCGCTGTTCCAGGGCGCTGATCTGGGCAGTCAATGCGCCCGTCTCACCAATGGGGTCAATGATTTCAGAGGCTTCCTGAATGGTTAGCCATTCTTCAAGCGCTTGCGTCCGGCGCAGCTCTGCCGCTTCATAGCTTGCACGGGCGCCGGCCATCTGGTCTTCGCGCAACCGTTGGGTCAGCTGGTCGACCTGTTCTTCTGCATAACCGATCAGTGCCCAGGAAAATTCCTGACTTGCTTCGGGACTGGCGGCAATGACTTCCATCCGCAACAAGCCTTCGGTTGGGTCATAGCTGACCTTTACCTTGTCGGAATATAACGAATAGGCGGATTCATTTGTTGCGTCAGCATCAAGTCGCTGGATCGGGTCGATTTTGTCGCTGCTGAAATGCTGTTTGAAGGCATGGTCTTCGCTCAGTTTGACCATCGCTTCGCGTGACTGGAGAAACGACTGAACGGCGATGGAGTCCTGTTGAGTCGCCATCGACGTCCCTTGGAACAGGCCGCCAAGACCGCCAGCAGATGCGCCGGATTCAGCTTGCTGGATGACAAATTCGGATTTGGTCGCAAACATTGGCGTTGCGATAAAGGTGAAGTACCAGCCGACAAACAGCGTTGGCAGCAATACGAAAATGCTTAGGCGGGTGAATAGCAACGCAAGTTTGCGTCGCCGCCGCCGCGCGATATCACGCTGAATTTGCATGATTTCCTTTGCGCGCACGTCCATTGGGTTCGCGCGTTCGGTGGATGGTAGATTTGCATCTTCGCGCGGAATGGTTTGTGGCAGTTGCACCCGCCCGGCCTGCTGTCCTGCACCCGGGGCAGCGCCCGGCGCATCGGTGCCGCCTTTTGGCGCGACCAGTTCTAGAATGGTTGATTGCTGGAATGGATCAATGCCTGCAGCACGCAACTGGCGCACCGCATCGAAATCTGACGTCACGGCCATGCCGTTTTTCTGGGCCACGCGGCGCGCCATGCGCAATTGTCGGCCCGTCAGCCCTTCCTTGCGGATTTCATCAATCGACGTCGCCTTCTTGGCCGCAGGCGATGGGCTCGCTGCCGGTTGCGCAATGCCTGCGGCAGCCGGTCCCGGTGTGGTGATGGACGGCGGCGTCTGGCCCATTGATCCACCTCGGCGGATGCGAAATTTCTTAGCCTTAGGTTTGGTAGTCATAAAGCTGTTTTGCCTCTTCCAAGGTATCAAACATATGCAGGTGCCCGTCCTTTAGCACAGCGGCTGATCGGGCAAAGCGTTCAAGTGTTGCCGCTTGGTGCGATACGATAATGACGGTTGTATTTTCCAATCGCTCACGCAGAACCTCACCTGCTTTGCGATTGAATTCGACGTCGGTTGTAGAAGGCATGCCCTCATCAATGAGGTATATATCAAAGTCCAGCGCCAACATAAGCGAGAATGTGAATCTGGCCCGCATGCCTTGCGAATAGGTGCCGATGGGCATGTCGAAATATTCGTTGATCCCGCACATCCAACGGCAGAACGCCTCAACATAATCAGGATCAAGACCGTAAAGTTGAGAGATATAGCGCGCGTTTTCGCGCCCGGTATGGCGGTTTACAACGCCGCCCATGAATCCAAGCGGAAAGGAGATCCGACAGCCACGCTCAATGACGCCTTCATCAGGCTTTTCGAGGCCGGCCATCATATTGATCAAGGTTGTCTTGCCCGTTCCATTGGGCGCAAGGATGCCTAGCGAATTGCCCAACTCGACCTTGAACGACACCTGATCAAGAATGACCTTGTGTTGTGTGCCCGTCCAAAAGGACTTGCTGACGTTCACGAATTCCAGCATCCGTTGGCCTGTTGCTCTCACTTGCTCGCCGTCATTGTTGACCGCAAGAGGTTAATGCCCCTTGAGGAGCCCTCATTTTTAGCAAGTATGCCTAAAGATCGTGACCGAATATAGGCGTTTGTACAAATTCCCGAAGAAGTGAGCGCAGGTGTGCTAGCCGTCCTGCTTTTGCACACCGGTGACCTTGCCAGCGATCAAAGACACGATCGCTGCTGCAAAGCTGAACAAGGCTCCCATTTTTGCTGCATCCTGCACCCGCACATCGCCAAGCATGACGCTGCTGTCAAAGGCAACGGTCGCGATAAACAGCGATACGGTAAAGCCAATCGCAGCAACGCAGCCGATGACGAACAAGTCGACAATGCGCATGCCCTGCGGGAGCCCAAAGCCAAGCGGTTTCGCGGCCAGCCAGCCAAACAACAGCACGCCAAACGGCTTTCCGATCAGAAGACCGGCAAGCACGAGCCACGTCGGGGATCCGATCGAGGAAAATTCAACACCTGCGTTCAATAGTCCAAAGAAGAAAAGGATGATCTCAACTGGATGCTTGAGGATATGTTCGCAGTGGTTCAGCAGATCAGTCAGGTACTGCTCAGCCTCGGCAAAAATGCCAAACGCCCGGTCTGCGTGGGGCAGGGTCGGCACAATTGGTAACAGGCCAAGGGCGGGGTGGATCCCAGCCTCTTGAAAGCCGAACCATGACAGGCACCCGGCGAGGAGATATGGCCAAAACGACAGCTTCTCACGCACCCAGGTTGAGTTCGGACGCAGTTCATTGCCCTGATCCATCTTGCGCGGCAACCAGTTGAATATCAAATAAATGCCAATAGCAGACGCAAGCGAGAGCAAGAGCCAGACAGGCTGCAATTCGCCAGATGGATAGAACACGGCCAGAATAATCAGACCCGCCGCATCGTCAGCAATAGCCAACAGCAGCAAGAACCGCACAGCAGGGTGACCAGCACCGAACACCATACGCCCGACGAGGTAGCTGAACGCAATATCCGTGGCAGTGGGGATTGCCCAGCCACGGGCCACTGCGTCATAGGTGTCAGAGCCCAGAAACCAAGCGATTCCAAGGTATACGGTAATCGGGCCAACCATGCCGCCGACTGTCGCAACCAAGGGTGTTGCGGCCTTTTTGCCGCGTAATGATCCGTTCTTCAGGATAACCGCTTCCCAAACTTCCTTGGCCGCAATGGCAAAGAAGAAGGCCATCAGGACATCGTTCACAAGGTAATGCAGCGTCAGCGTACGGTATTCCACCAGACCGGCGCTGTCATAGTGAGGATGCCCCACAAAAAAGTGGTCAATCAGGACGAACTCAACAAAGTGATGGTAACTGTCGGGATTCGTATTCGCCCAGACAAGGGCGGCAATCGCGCCAATGATTAACAAAAGTGAGTAGTTTGTTAGAAAATTCCAGACGCGATACATGTCCACCCTCAGTCGCTGTTCACAATTGAGTAGAGCAAAGCGTTAAGTGCTTCAACCTGTCGCAGGCAGAGATCATACCGAAGCAAGTTTCATTTCTACAGATTCCGGTCCATCTTGCGACATGTCTTTGCAAAGCGAAATTTCAGCATGCCGGATTTGTGCGGACCGATTTGCTGCAACAAAGACCCGGCACTCACCGCGGCCGGTTGCATGGTTTGACAAGGATGCGCCAATTTTGATTGCCGGACAGGCGCCTGGCGCCCGGGTCCATGAAAGTGGCATCCCCTTCGATGATCGCTCGGGTGATCGGCTGCGTGACTGGTTGGGTGTGACACCAGAGGCGTTTTATGATCGCGGGAAGTTCGCGATTCTGCCAATGGCCTTCTGCTTTCCGGGGTATGACAAATCGGGATCGGATCTGCCGCCGCCCACGATCTGCGCGCAAACTTGGCGGGACATGGCAATGGATCAGATCGGAACGCCACACCTAACGCTCCTGATTGGGGCCTATGCTCAGCAATGGCACTTGGGTGGGCGTGTGCCCGTAACATCTCGGGTCGCGGATTGGCGCGCGACCGCACCTGCTGTTTTTTCCTTGCCGCATCCCTCATGGCGAAATACCGGTTGGCTCAAACGCAATCCATGGTTCGAAAACGATCTGCTGCCCGCGCTTCGTGCCCAAGTTCAGAAAGCACTTTCATGACAGAGACCGATCTTGATCAGGCCCATGCCCGCATGAATGCCGCGCCAGATGATGATGCCGCGCGGTTACAGTTTTACGAACGTCTGGCCGATACGGAATTGTTCATGCTCTTGGGCACCGAACCCAGTGATGATCAGATTGAGCCTGAACTTTTCGAAGTTCAGGGTACACAATTCGCGCTTGTCTTTGATCGCGAAGAACGCCTCACAGAGTTTACGGGCCGCGCGTCGCCCTATGCCGGGCTGCCTGGGCGGGCACTGGCCGGGATGATGGCGGGGCGGGGCATCGGATTGGCCCTGAATCTGCAGGTTGCACCCTCCGCCATGCTGATCCCGGCTGAAGGCATCGACTGGCTGTTTGAGATGCTCCAGCAAGGACCGGAAGCAGCAGAGGCGCACCTGACCGAGATTTCGCAACCCAAGGGATTGCCCGAGGCGATGATCAGCGGATTGGATCGAAAGCTTGCGATTGCAGCCGGCCTTGCTGAACATGCCTATCTGGTTGCCGCGACGTATGCGGGGGATGGCAAGGGGCATGTGCTCGCCTTCGTCGGGGCCAAAGAGGGAGCGGAAACCGCGCTTGCCAATGCAGCGAGTGAGGCATTGCAGTTTTCTGGCGTCGCTGCCGGGGCGATGGATGTCCTGTTTGTCAAGTCCGACGACCCCTTGACCGCACGGCTCGAAAAAGTCGGCCTGCGCTTTGATCTGCCCGATATCGCGACCCGTGCTGCCCCGATTGCACTGGGCAGCGACCCCGACAAACCACCCCGGTTGCGCTAAGGGCCGATGACCCGATCCGGGTCAGTAGCCGGCGGTTCTGTCCACGACATGCCGCAAAGGATGGCCATTTCCGTGATCGGCAATGGTTTTTGCAATGACCTCTGCCGCGGTTTCCGGACGTGTGAAAGAGGCGATATGCGGCGTGACCGTGACCTTCTGGTGCTGCCAATAGGGATGGTCCGGCGGCAAAGGTTCGGTGCGGAAAACGTCCAGCGTCGCATGGCCCACCTGACCGGAGTCCAGCGCCTCAAGCAGCGCATGATCATCAATGAGCTGCCCACGACCCGGGTTGATAATAAATGCGCCATCGGCCAACAGGGCCAGCGTCTCTGCATTCAGCGTATTTTCTGTTGCTGCTGTTCCCGGCAATAACAAAACGACAACTTCGGCGCCATTCAGCGCCGTCTTCAGTCCCGTTTCCCCGTGCAGGCACTGAATACCGGCAAGTGTCTTTTGTCGCCGGCTCCACCCCGTGACGGGGAAGCCCAAATCCCTGAGCGCAATCGCGCAGGCTGTGCCAAGTTCACCAAGACCCAGAACAGTCGCCGGTCGATCGCGTGAAAGCGGCGGAAAGATCAGTTCGCGCCATCGTCCATCCTGCCCGTGAATATGGGCATCCATGCCAAGGTGCAGCCGCATGGTGTGTCCGACGACCCATTCGACCATGCCCTGTGTCAGCCCAAAGTCCACCATACGCACAATTGGCTGCGTGACTGTCGGGTTCTTGATGATCCCCTCCACACCGGCCCAAAGGCTCAGCAGCGCCTTGCATTTCGTATAGGGACGGAAGTCTTTCACCGGACCGTTGGGCGCAAATATGACGTAGTCCACATCTTCCGGGGCGTGATCCACGCCGATGTCAACGGTCAGCCCCGCAGCGGCACAGGCTTTGCGCAGTGGTGCTTCATATACATCCCAGCGTTCAGATTGGGCAGAGAACTGTATTTTGATCATCGGGGTTTGTGCACATGCGCGGATTGGACAAGCCCAAAGGCAACTAGCAGCACAAGCATTGCAGACCCCCCGTAGCTCACAAGGGGCAGCGGTACGCCGACAACAGGCGCAAGCCCCGTTACCATCGCCATATTGACAGAAAAGAAGAGGAAGAATGTTGTCGCGATTCCAAGTGTCAGCAACGCGGCAAACCGGTCGCGATTTGTCACCGCCGAGACGACGCAAAAGAAAATGATCAACACATAAAGCGAGAGCAGGGCGATGCCACCGACAAAGCCGAACTCTTCCGCCAGCGTTGTGAAGATAAAGTCGGTGTGTTTTTCAGGAAGGAAATTCAGCCGGCTTTGCGTCCCTTGCATGAAACCACGTCCGGTCCAGCCGCCCGAACCTAACGCGATCTTGGCTTGGGTAATGTGATATCCTGCGCCAAGTGGATCATTCGCAGGATCAATAAAGGTATCGATACGCCGGTACTGATAGTCTTTCAGCAATTGCCACGTGGTTCCGCGCGATTGGAAAACCGCTACGATGACAGAAATGCCGGCCGTGATGACGGTCGCAAAATATGCCCAATGGACGCCAGCAAAGAACATGATTGCACCGCCTCCCATCAGCAACAACAAGGCCGTACCAAGATCCGGCTGTGACAGGACCAGATAGGTTGGGATCAGAATGAAACACACCGGAAGAAACACCCAGATCGGGCGCGAGGTTTTGTTTGCGGGAAGCCAGTCGTAATAAGCGGCAAGCAACATCACCAGCGTAATCTTGGCCAATTCCGAGGGCTGAAGGTCCATCGGGCCAAGGTCGAGCCAACGGCGCGATCCGTTGCGTTCAACACCGACGAATTCGACAGCGACAAGCAGCAGGATCGACACCAGGAATGCCAACACCGCCATATTGCGCCAGAACCAGATGGGCACCATTGCAACAACAAGCATCAGCACCATGCCAAGGGCAAACCGCCGGATTTGCGGTTCCATCCAGGGGGTCGCAGACCCACCGGCAACCGAATACAGCATGATAAACCCGGCGCAGGCGACGGCGGACAGCAATACGATCACCGGCCAATTCAGGTAGATCAGCTTGCGAAATCCTGTTGGAACATACTTGGCCTGATACTCAAGATAACTCATGCTTTACGCCCGATCCTGCGCCCGGCCGCCGGGGATAATGCGCTGGCGGATCCGTTCCTGCTGTTCTGCAATGCGCCCGCGATCTGCCGTAGGGTACGCCTCTAGCGGAGGATCACCATCGTAAAGCGCCTGCAAAGTCACATCTCGGCCGATGGGCGCTGCCGCTGATGATCCACCGCCGCCATGTTCAACGACGACTGCGACCGCAAAGCGTGGATTCTCAACGGGTGCGAAGTTGACGAATAGCGCATGGTCGCGGCGCTCCCACGG
This sequence comes from uncultured Paracoccaceae bacterium, assembly GCA_947502145.1. Classification (GTDB taxonomy): domain Bacteria; phylum Pseudomonadota; class Alphaproteobacteria; order Rhodobacterales; family Rhodobacteraceae; genus CANMYO01. The sequence goes on from CANMYO010000003.1 coordinate 80,322, forward strand.
CAGGTCGCTGTTGCGGGTGACGCCGCGCGCGCGCTCTTCCGGAGTGATCCGTCTGACCTGCGATGTGCCGGTCTTGCCGGCCATTTCCATTCCGTCTGCAACAATTCGGCTGCGATAAGCCGTACCGCGACGATGGTTGCTGACGGCGGTCATCGACTGGCGCAGCCGACGCAGGTTGTTTTCGTTCAATCCCAGACTTTCGCCAAGGCCGCTTGGTTGCTCGATCCCGTCGATGGATTTGACCAGACGTGGTGTGACGACGCGCCCGGTCGCGATCCTTGCTGCCATAACCGCCAGCTGCAGGGGCGAAGACAGCACGTACCCTTGTCCGATCGACGCGTTCACTGTGTCGCCAATCCGCCATTCTTCGCTACGCACGTCACGTTTCCACGCTTTGTCGGGGGCCAACCCCTGTGCGACTGCGGAAAGTGGCAAATCGTGCCGAATGCCCAATCCAAGTTTGCGAGCCATTTCGGCCATTTTGTCGATGCCAATGCGTTGGCTGACTTCGTAGTAATAACAATCGCAAGATTGTTTCAGGCTTTCGTGAAAATTGATGTTGCCATGCCCGCCGCGTTTCCAGCAGTGGAAACGCGTCCCGGCCACGTTGGTGTAGCCGGGGCAATAGACCGTTTCATCCGGACTGATCACGCCGCCTTCCAGCGCGGCGAGCGCGGTCACCATCTTGAACGTTGATCCGGGTGGATAGGTTCCTTGCACGGCTTTGGCTGCAAGCGGACGATAGATGTTTTCGTTAAGCTCGGTCCAATTCTTGACCGAAATGCCCCGCACAAAGAGGTTGGGATCAAACGCCGGCGCAGATGCGATGGCCCGCAAATCGCCATTCTCAAGATCGATGACGACAACCCCGGCGCTTTCGCCATCCAGACGGGCCTGCACATAGCTTTGCAGCCGACCATCGAGTGTCAGCTGAATGTCCTGCCCAGGGATGCCTTCTTGCCGGTCCAGCTCACGCATCACACGTCCCAGGGCATTCACCTCGATGCGCTTGGTTCCCGCAGAGCCACGCAGCGCATGTTCCAGCTTATTCTCGACGCCCGTTTTGCCAATCTGAAACTTCGGGATCTGCAACAACGGGTCCTGATCATCAATGCGACTGAGATCATAGTCGCTGACCGGGCCGACATAGCCCACAACATGGGCAACATCTGCCCCCCAAGGATAATGCCGCGACAGGCCAACCTCGGCAGTGATGCCGGGCAGGGCAGGGGCATTGATGTTGATCTGTGCGACGTCTTCCCACGCCAATCTGTCGGCAATGGTGACAGGGACAAAGGGAGAGCGGCGGTTCATTTCCTCAACGGCGCGTGCAATGTCATCGGGATCAATGTCGACAATCTGTGTCAGACGATCCAGCGTTTCCTGTACATCGCCAGCGGCTTCGCGGACCATTACGACCCGGTAGTTCTGTTCATTCTCAGCCAGCGCGAGCCCGTTGCGGTCAAAAATCAGGCCGCGGGCCGGCGGGATCAGGTTGATGTTGATCCGGTTTTCTTCCGCCAGCAGACGGAACTGATCGGCCTGTTCAACCTGCATGGATTGCATCCGCCACGCGAGCGTGCCGGCGATGCCCAATTGCACCGACCCCAGCAGCAATGCGCGGCGGCTCAGCCGTCGCGTGCTCTCTTCGGTATCGCGCTGTGGTTTCTTCATAGCCGATGCCCCAAGCTATCCACGGCACCCGGCGCAGGGCGTGCCACACCAAACAGGTATTGCCCCACAAAAACGACTACCGGGTAGACTGCAATCGTCATCAACATTTGGATCAGGGTCAAGCCAAGTGGCGCTTGCGGCAACATCACAATTGTGAGCACGATGCGATTTGCAATCGTTATTGCGACGATACCAATTGCGACGCCGCCCCATTCAAGCAGCAGCGGCATATTGCGGATTTTGATCGCCCGCGCCCGGAGGACCTCGGTGAGGATCAGGACCAACGCGGCCCACAGGCCCGGCGGTCGTTGAAACAGCAGATCAGTCAGCAGAAAGATTGTCGCAACAACCAGAAACGGCGCGTAGTCGGGGCGTCGTGCAGACCATGCCAGCGTCGCCGCAAGCAAAAGGTCCGGTGGCGCCCAGCGGCCCGGCTGCATATCCAGTGGCAGCAATTGCAGGAAGATCAGCGCAAGGGCGATGGTCACGAATGTCGCGCGCCCAATCCAGACCTGTGTTGCAGGGGTCTCAGCCATCGGTGCCGCCGGCGCTGTTCTCAGCAGTTTGGGGCATCGGACCGAAGAACTGCGGCTCGGTCGGGCGAAGCAACCCGCCGGGGTCGCTGATCTGCTCGTGCGGATGGGCGCGCAGGATGCGCAGGAACTCCAACCGGCCATAATCGGCGGACAACCGAACCCGCAGGCGACGATCAGAGCCAAGGGCCACCTGACCGACCAACAGATCGGGCGGAAAGACCCCGCCGTCACCCGACGAAACCACGCGGTCGCCAGGGCGGACAACAGCGGCATCCTCAAGATATTCGATCGGTGGATTCAACGTGTTGTCACCCGCCAGAATGGCCTTTTGACCAGAGGGTTGGATTGTTACAGGTATCCGGCTTGAAGTGTCCGTCAGAAGAATGACCCGTGATGTTTTTTGCCCAACACCGCTGATCCGTCCGACTAGGCCAATGCCATCCATCGCGGGCCAGCCGTCTATGATTCCATCACGACTGCCAACATTCAAAAGAACCGATTGCCGAAAGGGCGATCCGCTATCCGTCATGACCACGCCGGTTACATAGGTGAGCTGCGGATCAAGCCGGACGTTGTTGAGATCCAGCAAACGGGCGTTTTCCTGCTCCAGTTGAAGCGCCGCCTCTTTCCAGGATTTCATTTGTTGAAGTTCGCGGCGTAAGTCGCTGTTTTGTTCAGCCAATTGTTGGTAGCTGCGAAAGTCGCTGACAAGGTTGGCAACCCCGGTCACGGGGGCCATCGCCCAGTCAAAAGACGGCACCACACGGTCAATGACAGCTGCGCGAAACCGTTCCACACGCGGGCTGTCAATCCGCCAAACCAGAAAGGTGCCGATCAAAAGAAATACGCAAACCCCAACCAGCAATCTGCGGATTGGGCCGACAAAGTCGTCGCTGTCGCGGTTTCGTGCCAAGGGTCAAACACCCCTTTGGATATGTTTAACTGTCGTAATCAATAACGTGGCGGAGCTGTTTTTCATACTCCAGAGCCTTGCCGGTCCCCAATGCAACGCAATTCAGGCTTTCGTCGGCAACCGAAATCGCAAGGCCAGTCTGCTCACGCAATGCCAGATCAAGTTGGCCAAGCAGCGCGCCACCACCCGTCAGCATGACGCCACGGTCAACGATATCGGCGGCGAGGTCCGGCGGCGTTGCTTCCAGTGCCGTCATGACGGCCTCGCAAATGGACTGCACCGGCTCGGCCAGCGCCTCTGCCACCTGCGCCTGAGAAATCTCGGTTTCCTTGGGCACTCCATTCAGCAGATCACGCCCACGGATATGTAGGCTGCTGCCGCGTCCATCATCGGGCATGCGCGCGGTCCCGATCGAGGTCTTGATCCGCTCAGCGGTGCTTTCCCCGATCAACAGGTTATGTTGGCGGCGCAAATAGTTGATGATCGCCTCATCCATACGGTCGCCGCCAACGCGGACCGATCGCGCGTAAACGATGTCGCCAAGCGACAACACCGCAACTTCGGTCGTCCCGCCACCGATATCGACGACCATGTTGCCGGTTGGATCGGTGATGGGCATGCCCGCTCCTATTGCAGCTGCAATAGGTTCAGCGATCAGGCCAGCGCGGCGCGCACCTGCAGATAGGACCGACTGGCGAATGGCACGTTTCTCAACCGGCGTTGCGCCATGGGGGACACAGACAATGATCTTGGGTTTTGAAAATGTCGAACGCTTTGCCACTTTGCGGATGAAGTGCTTGATCATCTCTTCCGCGGTGTCAAAGTCTGCAATAACGCCATCGCGCATCGGGCGGATTGCCTCGATTGATCCCGGTGTCCGCCCCAGCATGAGCTTGGCATCTTCGCCAACAGCCAGAACTTTCTTCTGACCCTCTTTCACATGATAAGCCACGACGGATGGCTCGGACAGAATGATGCCCTTACCTTTGACATAGACCAGCGTGTTTGCTGTCCCAAGGTCGATTGCCATGTCGGACGAAAACAAACTACCAAAAATTGCCATTTGCTGGCCTTCCCGTTCCCAAAAGTGCTGCCTGGCCGGCGACTCCCCTATAAGTCGCGGCTAATGCCTTATACGGGCGTGGGAAAGCGGTTGAAACCCTTAGTTTCAAGGGTCTGCGCGTCAATTTGCCACTTGCACAAATCGAACAAAATTGAGCGACTTAGCAAGTGATCTTGAGGCAAAATAGCAAGAAACCAACATACCGCTTCGTAGGATGGCAGCGCAATTTTCATCACGCTGGCATCTTGAGGATTCGATCAACCAGCGTCTTTGTAACTGACGCCTTTGGTGTCATACCCCGGTTCCGATTTCGTGCGGCGTACAATCAATCGGTTGAGCGCGTTGATATAGGCCTTCGCAGAAGCAACGACTGTGTCAGTATCCGACGATTGGCCGGTTGCAATGCGCCCGTCTTCCTCCATCCGGACAGACACGGTTGCCTGCGCGTCCGTGCCTTCTGTCACCGCATGAACCTGATACAATTGCAGCCGCGCGCGATGGGGGTAGATCTCCTTGACGGCGGAAAACGTTGCATCGACCGGGCCATCACCCGTCGTGCTCACAGATTGTTCGGAACCCTCAACCAGCATGACCATGTCAGCCGTTTGCGGGCCTTCGGTGCCACAGGCCACTTTCAGCGACTTCAACTGCAAGGTGTCATCCTCGGTCGCGTTGCTGTGCATCAAAGCGATCAAATCGTCTTCGAAGACTTCCTTCTTGCGGTCGGCCAGTTCCTTGAACCGAACGAAGACATCCATCAGTTCGTTGTCGCCCAAATCATATCCGAGCTCTTCCAACTTCGATCGCAAAGCGGCGCGACCGGAATGCTTGCCCATGACAAGGTTGGTTTCGGAAAGGCCAACGTCGGTGGGGCGCATGATCTCAAACGTTTCCGCGTTTTTCAGCATGCCGTCCTGATGGATTCCGCTTTCGTGCGCAAAGGCGTTCTTTCCAACAATGGCTTTATTGAATTGCACCGCAAACCCACTGACCGATGCAACACGACGAGAGATATTCATGATTTTCGTGGTGTCGATTTTGGTGGACCAAGGCATGATGTCATTGCGGACTTTCAAGGCCATGACAACTTCTTCCAGAGCAGTGTTTCCAGCACGCTCCCCCAGACCGTTGATGGTACATTCTATCTGACGGGCACCACCCTCGACCGCGGCAAGGCTGTTCGCCGTCGCCATGCCAAGGTCATTGTGGCAATGGGTTGCGAATATCACGTCATCTGCACCGGGAACCCGGTCGATCAACATCTTGATCAGGTCCGCGCTTTCACGCGGCGCGGTATAACCAACGGTGTCGGGAATATTGATTGTTGTCGCGCCGGCCTTGATCGCAATCTCGACGGTCCGGCACAGGAAATCCTCTTCGGTGCGGGTCGCGTCCATCGAAGACCATTGCACATTGTCACAAAGGTTGCGTGCGTGAGTGACGCAATCGTGGATGCGTTCCGCCATCTCATCTTGGGTCAGATTCGGAATCGCCCGGTGCAGCGGCGAAGTTCCGATGAAGGTGTGAATGCGTGGCGCTTTGGCGTGCTTTACCGCCTCCCAGCAGCGATCAATGTCCTTGAAGTTGGCGCGGGACAGCCCGCAGATCACACTATTCTTGGCGTTTTTCGCGATTTCGGTTACTGCGGCAAAGTCGCCTTCTGAAGCGATTGGAAAGCCAGCCTCGATAATATCGACGCCCATTTCATCCAGCAGCGCTGCAATCTCAAGTTTTTCAGCATGTGTCATTGTCGCGCCGGGTGACTGCTCACCATCACGCAAAGTGGTGTCAAAAATCAAAACTTGGTTGGTCATTTTCTTATTCCTGATGTTGCTGTCGTGGCGCGAAAACCCCCCTGAGCGGTCGCGCCGGATGGCACGCTCAGAGGCGGCTTAGGAGCAGCAATAGCGCACGCAGCGACAGGCCCGTGGGGGCCATAGCAGGATTATGTGCGCGCGTCATCATGGCGGGCACTATACCGCGGGAAAATTGTTTGGAAAGACTGAATCTGGTTCCGGCGCTTTGCTTGACCCGATCAGCAACCCGGCTAACTGGCGGGGATGAAACGGGCATTGATCATCGGGGCGTCGGGCGGGATCGGCGCCGAGGTTGCGCATCAACTGTCGGCGCAAGGCGTTGATATCGTTGCGCTTTCGCGATCACGAGATGGATTTGACCTGAGTGATCCGGATACTGTCGACACCTCATTGACCGCGGTGGAGGGGGTTTTCGACCTGATCTTTGTCGCTACGGGAATGCTTGGATCGCCCGAGAAATCCCTGTCTGCGGTGACCGCTGATGAGTTGAAAAAAATATTTGCGATCAATGCGATAGGCCCAGCGCTGATCATGCGGCACGTGCCGCGACTTCTACGGCGGGATGGTCGGGCCGTTGCGGCGTTCCTGTCGGCGCGGGTGGGGTCCATCGGGGACAACAAGATCGGCGGGTGGCATAGCTATCGAACGTCAAAAGCTGCATTGAATCAACTGGTTAGGGGTTGTTCCATCGAAGTGGCGCGAAGCCATAAGCAGGCCGTCGTCGTGGCGTTGCATCCCGGCACCGTCGCGACACGGTTTACCGAGAGGTTCGCGACCCGTCACAAGACCGTGCCCGCCGATGTCGCGGCTGCCAACCTGTTGAAAGTCATCGCGAATCTGGGCCCGTCGGATAGCGGTCGGTTCTATGATTATGCCGGTGAAGAGGTGCCGTGGTGACATTGGTTTTGGTGCTGGGGGATCAGTTGTCAGAGCAGCTTTCTGCGCTGAAATCGGCCGATAAATCGCGTGATATCGTTGTCATGGCCGAAGTCGCGGCGGAAGCAACGTACGTTGCGCATCACCCCAAGAAAATTGCCTTTACATTCAGTGCAATGCGCAAGTTTGCAGCCAATTTGCGCGCGGCAGGCTGGACCGTGGCATTTACCAAGATTGACGCTGGTGTGCGGTCGATCAACGCCGCCCTTTTGGCGGCGGCTGAAACCTATGGACTGCGCGACGTCATCGCAACAGAGCCGGGGGAGTGGCGCCTAATCCATGCGCTGCAGGACTGTCCGCTTGATATCACGATTCTGCACGACGACAGGTTTATCGCCACTCATACCGAGTTCGAGACCTGGGCCACGGGTCGTAAGGCATTGAGAATGGAGTATTTTTACCGCGACGTGCGGCGCAAGACCGGGCTTTTGATGGATGGCGATACGCCCATGGGCGGGCGGTGGAATTATGATCACGACAATCGCAAGGGCGCACCGGATGCTGTGCATTTTGCCGGACCAAAACGGTTTGCCCCCGATGAGATCGTGCAGGAGGTTCTGGATCAGGTGGGTGCAAGATTTGCCAGCAATTTTGGTGATTTGGATGACTTTTGGTTCGCCACCGATCACGCAGAGGCGAAGGCGCATTTTGACCATTGGCTTCGCTATGCTGCCCCGCATTTTGGCGACTATCAGGATGCGATGCTATCTGATGAGCCGTTCATGTATCACGGGCTGGTGGGCCTTTATCTGAATGCAGGTTTGCTGGAGCCAATTGAACTGTGTCAAGCCGTTGAAACCGCATATAAAAACGGTGATGTACCGATCAACGCGGCAGAGGGGTTCATCCGTCAGATCATCGGCTGGCGCGAATACATCCGCGGCATCTATTTCCTTGAAGGCGCAGATTATGCATCCCGAAACGTGCTGCAACACAACGCCGCGCTACCTGCCGTGTACTGGGGAAAGCCGACCCGGATGCACTGCCTGTCACAGGCGATTTCACAAACAAGGTCAGAGGCTTACGCCCATCATATTCAGCGCCTGATGATCACCGGCAATTTTGCCCTGTTGGCGGGCGTTGATCCCGAAGCCGTGCACGAATGGTATCTTGCCGTCTATGCGGATGCCTATGCCTGGGTCGAGACCCCCAACACCATTGGAATGAGCCAGTTTGCCGATGGCGGCATCATCGCCTCAAAGCCTTATATTTCCTCAGGAAATTACATCAACAAGATGTCGAATTACTGCGCATCCTGCCACTATCAGGTGAAGGCCAAGACCGGGGCGGACGTCTGTCCCTTCAATCTGCTGTATTGGCAATTTTTGGACCGGCACAGTGAAAGGTTCAGGGAAAATCCGCGCATGGGCCATATGTATCGGACATGGGATCGCATGGATGACGGGCACAAATCCCGCGTTTTGCGTGAGGCAGAGGCGCTGTCAAAGGTTATCGCTGCGAACGGCGATTTTTGAGGATGCACAACCCATGCACATCCTGCCAACAACCCATGCAGACGTGAATCTTAACCAGCGTTAACCTTTTGAGGCGTCACAGAAGGTGGCTGAGGTCGGTGGCAACGGCGAGCGCGGCTTCGCTGAAGGGCGTAAAGGGGTAGGCAGCGGGACGGTGCAACCGGGGCAGATCAAAACCCGGATCATTGCTATGGTCGAGCACGTGAAATCCCTGTGCCAGATCAATCACCACCATCGGCCGTATCCAATCGCGATGATGTGCGTTGAGCTTGATGGCAAATTGCCTGTCATTGATCCAATGCGCCTCTGCCATGACGGGCAGGCGGCTGATTGTGCCAAGCACCGTTTTGGGATCATCCCGGGCCAGCCAAAGCGCGCGCGCCGCGCGGGTGCCGCTGCGTTCTTCATTGATGGCGTAGAGGCACAGAAAGTGCTGGCCGTCGGGCGCGGGGTAGCTGTGATCCATCGTCCAGCGGCCACGGTGATGCGGCGGCAGATCGCTTTCGCAAAGTCCGGGGGGCAGACCGTCAGGGATTGCTGGTATCCTCGTCCGGTTCGGCGGTTGGGGCCGTGTCGTTCAGGATTGCGCCATCCGCCCATTCGCCTTGTTCGACCTCTCCGCTGGCATAGCGCATGGTGCCCGGACCCTGGCGGCGGCCCCGTACAAAGCTGCCTTCATAGACATCGCCATTGGCATAGGTGGCCACGCCAACACCGGACATTTCACCTTCGGACCACTGGCCTTCGTAGGTAAATCCGTCGGGCAGGACGATGGAACCGGTGCCATGCCGCTGGCCGCCCAGGAACTCGCCTTCGTAGACGGTGCCGTCGGCGTAGACCGCGCGGCCCTGTCCGCTGCGCTGACCCTCGGCCCACATGCCGTCATAGGTGTAGCCATCGGAATAGGTCATCTTGCCCCGTCCGTGGTTCTTGGCGTTCAGGAATTCACCTTCGTAGACAAGACCATTGGCATAGGTTGCGATGCCGCTGCCGTTGATCACGCCGGTTTGCCAGTCACCTTCGTAGCTGGACCCGTCGGGATAGGTGATTTTGCCCTGACCATCTGCCAGATCCGCGGTGAAGCTGCCCACATAGAGTGAGCCATCAGGGTAGGTGACCTCTCCTTGCCCGTCGATTTGGCCATTGGCCCAGGACCCGACATAGCGATAGCCATCCGTGCCGATAAAGGTGCCCTGGCCGTGGCGCTTGTCGTCCTTGAACCCGCCCTGGTAGGTGTCGCCATTGGCGTAGGTCACGATGCCGGTGCCTTCGCGCCGACCGGCGACAAGGTCGCCTTCGTAGACGTCGCCATTGGGCTGCGACAGGCGGCCCTTGCCTTCGATCTGGCCGTCGACCCAGGTGCCGGCGTAGACAAGCCCGTCTTTCATCCGCAACGTGCCGCGGCCTTCACGTTCGCCATTGACGAGCGCGCCTTCGTAGATGGAGCCGTCGGGATAGGTGATCTTGCCTTCGCCTTCCTTGACGCCATTGATCCAGGGGCCTTCGTAGACGTAACCATTGGCAGAGCGCATGGTGCCGGTGCCGTGGTGCATGGCGTTGCGAAATTCGCCTTCGTAGTTCACGCCGTTGGCGTAGTTGGCGATGCCACGACCGGTGATGTTGCCATCAGCCCAGTCCCCTTCGTAGGTGCCGCCGTCAGCAAAGGTGATCATCCCGGTGCCATGCGGTTTGCCAGCCTGGAACTGCCCGACATAGACCGATCCGTTGGGAAAGGTCGCGGTGCCCTGGCCGCGGATTTCGCCTTCGACCCAGTCGCCGGTGTATTCATAGCCATTGGGCAGCCGATAGGTGCCCTGACCGTGCTGCTTGCCATTCAGGAATGCGCCTTCATAGACGCCGCCGTCGTCGTATTGCTTGGTCTCGATGGTCTGGGCATGGGCCATGCCCGCCATCGCCACTGCCAATGATCCTGCCCATGCAAGCCGCTTCATCATGTCGGTCCCCGCTCGTTCCCTCGGGCGCAATCTAGAGGAGGGGCGCGGGGGTGACAACGGGGCGTGATCGGCAATCGGCTTTCCCTTGCGCGCCAGTCTGCTACATCTGGCGCAATGCAATGAGGGCCACGTGATGACCGAGACATTTCGCCTGACGATGGCGCAGCTGAACCCTACGGTGGGGGATCTGGCGGGCAATGCCGCGCTGGCCCGCAAGGCCTGGGCGGAGGGCAAGGCGGCGGGGTCCGATCTGGTGGCGTTACCCGAGATGTTCCTGGTTGGATATCAGACGCAGGATCTGGTGCGACGCCCGGCCTTCATTGCTGACGCGATGACCCATCTGCTGGCGCTGGCGGATGATTGTGCGGACGGCCCGCTGCTGATGATTGGGGCGCCCGTGCTGGATGCGGGGCGGCTGCTGAATGCCTACTTCCTGCTCGGCGGTGGCAAGATCGTTACCCGGTTCGACAAGCATTTCCTGCCGAATTTCAACGTCTTCGACGAGGTGCGCCTGTTCAATCGCGGGGCAATCACGGGCCCGTTTTCGACCAGCGGACCACGAATCGGATCCCCGATCTGCGAAGATGCCTGGTATCCGGACGTGGCCGAAGCGATGGTCGAGAGCGGGGCAGAGCTGCTGCTGGTGCCCAACGGCTCACCCTATTTCCGGGGCAAGATGCCGATCCGGATGAACGAAATGGTCTCGCGCGTGGTCGAAAACCAGGTGCCGCTGGTCTATCTCAACATGCTGGGCGGGCAGGATGATCAGATGTTTGACGGGCGATCCTTTGTCCTTAATCCCGGCGGCCATCTGGCAGTGCAATTACCCTTCATGGAAGAGGCGATTGCACATGTCGATTTTGAACAGACCGACGCCGGATGGCGGGCGCTGGAGGGCGAAAAAGCGGCCCTGCCAGAGGAAACCGAGCGCGATTATCACGTCATGGTCGGGGCATTGCAGGATTACATGCGCAAGACCGGATTCAAGAAGGTGTTACTGGGTCTGTCGGGCGGGATTGATTCTGCCATCGTGGCCACCATCGCGGCCGACGCGCTGGGCCCGGAGAATGTGCGCTGTGTGATGTTGCCTTCTGAATATACCTCGCAAGGGTCATTGGACGATGCGGCCGCCTGTGCCAAAGCGCTGGGCTGCGATTACGACCTGGTGCCGATCAAGGCGACGCGGGACGCGGTGACGCAGACGCTGGCGGGGCTTTTTGAGGGCCGTGATGCCGATCTGACCGAAGAGAATATTCAAAGCCGGATCAGGGGGCTGCTGCTGATGGCACAATCCAACAAGTTTGGTGAGATGCTGCTGACCACCGGCAACAAGTCCGAGGTCGCTGTGGGATATGCGACGATCTATGGCGATATGGCCGGCGGGTACAATCCGATCAAGGACATGTACAAGACCCGTGTCTTTGACACCTGCCGCTGGCGCAATGCAAACCACCGTCCCTGGATGAAAGCCCCGGCAGGCCAGGTCATTCCCGAGGCGATTATCAACAAACCTCCGTCGGCGGAGTTGCGCCCGGATCAGAAGGATGCTGACAGTCTGCCGCCTTATGATGTGCTGGACGGTATTCTGGAGCTGTTGGTGGATCGGGAGGCAAGCGTGGCTGACTGTGTCGCGGCAGGCTATGACCGGGAGGTGGTCAAGCGCGTTGAACATTTGATTTACATCAGCGAATACAAGCGGTTCCAGTCCGCGCCGGGGCCGCGGCTTTCGGATCGGGCGTTCTGGTTGGACCGGAGATACCCGATTGTGAACCGGTGGCGTGATCCGTCCTAGCCGTCGGGTGACGCTGTTCGCCTTTCGGCGAAGGCGCCCCACCCGCCGTCCCTGACTTGGCCAATCGCAAATCTGTGTTAATCTGGCGGCATGGCAGAGAACAAGACCCAGGCCACCGATGTTGCGGTGGCTGATTTCATCGAGAGCGTCGCACATCCGGTGCGCCGGGCGGATGCCAAGGTGCTTGACCAGGTTTTTCGCGATGTCACCGGCTGGACGCCCCGGATGTGGGGGCCGTCGATTATCGGGTACGGTGCGTATCACTACATTTATGACAGCGGCCGCGAGGGCGATTTTCTGGCCACCGGGTTCAGCCCGCGCAAGGCCAATATGGTGTTGTATATCATGCCCGGTTATCAGGATTTCGGAGGTTTGCTTGACCGCATTGGCAAACACAAGATTGGCAAATCCTGTCTGTACCTCACCCAGCTCAAACACAACGATCTGGATGTGATCGCAGAGCTGATCCGTGCCGGGCTGGATGATCTCGCGACCCGCTGGCCGGTCAGGCCGTCCTGATCTGGACTTTGCGCATGGCGCGTGACACATGGGGTTCAACAGGAGACACCCCATGACAACGACCCGTTTTGCCCCTTCACCCACTGGCTGGCTGCACATTGGCAACCTGCGTGCGGCCTTGTTCAACTATGCAATTGCGCGCCAGAACGGCGGCACATTCGTGCTGCGGATTGATGACACCGATGCAGAGCGGTCCAAGGAAGAATATGTCACCGGTATCACCGATGTTCTGGGCTGGCTTGGATTTGACTGGGACCGGGTCGAGCGGCAGTCAGCGCGCATGGATCGCTATCTTGCCGCCAAGGATGCGCTGATTGCGGCGGGACGGTTGTACGAATGTTTTGAAACTCCGGTTGAACTGGACCTCAAGCGCAAGAAGCAGCTGAACATGGGCAAGCCGCCGGTCTATGACCGCGCCGCACTTGACCTGACCGACGTCCAAAAGGACGCCTATCGCGCTGAGGGCCGTAAAGGGCATTGGCGCTTCAAGCTTGATCAGGCACGGATCGAATGGACGGACGGTATTCTGGGCGATATTTCCATTGATGCGGCCTCTGTGTCGGACCCGGTGTTGATCCGCGGTGATGGGCAGATGCTTTATACGCTCGCCTCGGTCGTGGATGATACCGAGATGGGGATCACGGATGTGGTGCGCGGGTCTGATCACGTTACCAATACGGCGACGCAGATACAGATCATCGAGGCGTTGGGCGGGACCGTCCCGCGCTTTGCGCATCATTCCCTGCTGACCGGACCACAGGGCGAGGGTCTGTCCAAGCGGCTGGGCACGCTGGCGTTGAAGGATTTGCGCGCGCAGGGCATTGCGCCACAGGCGATCCTGTCGCTGATGGCGCGGCTGGGATCATCAGACCCGGTTGAATTGCGCGCCACCATCCAAGAGGTTGTGGACGGGTTCGATTTGTCCAAGTTCGGATCGGCACCGACGAAGTTTGACGTGGAAGATCTGCGCCCGCTGACCGCACGGCATCTGGCCACGTTAAGCGCGGCTGATGTGGCCGCGACGCTGGATGCCGCCGGGGTTCCGGGGGACAAACACGCGGCATTCTGGGCGGTGGTGCGCGAAAATATCGCAACACTGGACGATGTTGCGGGATGGTGGACACAATTCCGCGACGGGGCGACCCCGTTGGTGTCTGACGAAGACCGGGAATTTGTGGCCACGGCCTTTGATTTGCTGGGGGATCCGCCCTACGCTGCTGACACGTGGTCCAGCTGGACCAACGCCGTCAAGGAGGCGACAGGGCGCAAGGGCAAGGGGCTGTTTATGCCGCTGCGCCAAGCCGTTACGGGGCGCCAGCGCGGACCTGAAATGGCCGAGGTGATGCCGCTGCTGCAGGTGAAGCCAAAACTTTAGGGGGCCCGCGCATGGCCGAAGAGGCCAAGTTTCTGACCGGCAGTACGATGCGCCATGTGGTTGTCATGGCGCTGTCGTCGACGGTCGGACTGATGGCGGTTTTCCTGGTCGATTTCATCGACATGATCTTTATTGGCATGCTGGGCAATGCGGCGCTGGCGGCAGCCATCGGCTATGCCGGGGCAATCCTGTTTTTCACCGGCTCATTCGGGATCGGGGTGGCGATCGCCTGCGGGGCGCTGGTGGCAAGGGCGCTGGGCGAGGGCGATACCGCACTGGCGACGCGGCGGGCGTCAAATGCGCTGATCATCGGGTTTGTGGCGGGGGCCGTCTTTGCGGCAATTGTCTGGGCCTATGCGCCAGCGCTTATCGCGCTGCTGGGTGCCGTGGGCGAAACTGCGGATTTGGCGATCAATTTTCTGCGGATCATCCTGCCAAGCCTGCCGATCCTGCTGCTTGGTATTGTGGGCGGGGCCGTGTTGCGCGCCCATGGGGACGCAAAGCGGTCGATGTGGGTGATGATCTGGGGCGGTGCGGTCAACGCAGTGCTGGACCCGATCCTGATCTTCGGGTTTGACCTGGAGCTGACCGGCGCGGCTTTGGCGAGCGTGGCGGCGCGCTGCACAATCGCGGCGGCAGCGCTGTGGGCGATCCACCGGCACCACGGCGGCTTTGGCAAGCCGACTCCGGGCGAGGTTATGCATGACTTGCGCCCGATCATGGCGATTGCGGCCCCGGCTGTTCTGACGCAATTGGCGACGCCGGTCGGGCAGGCCTATGTGACCCGCGCGATGTCGACCTATGGCGAGGAAGCGGTTGCGGGGATGGCGATTATTGGCCGGCTGACGCCGGTCGCCTTTGGCGTGATCTTTGCGCTGTCGGGCGCGGTGGGGCCGGTGATCGGGCAGAATGCGGGGGCGGGCAAACAGGACCGGGTCCGCGAAGCTTATCGCGACGGATTGCTGTTTACCGGTGGTGTGGTGCTGCTTGTCTCGCTTTTGCTGTTTGCGCTGCGTGGGCCATTGCAATGGTTGTTTCAGCTTGAAGGCGTGGCGCTTGATCTGGTCTTTCTGTTTGCCGGGCCGCTGTCGCTGCTGTGGTTCTTTAACGGCATGATTTTCGTCAGCAATGCGGCCTGCAACAATCTGGGGCATCCGTTCTATTCGACATGGGTGAACTGGGGACGGCACACGCTTGGCACGATCCCCTTTGTGATGCTGTTTGCATGGTGGTTTGGCGCGGCGGGTGTGCTGATCGGGCAGGCCGTTGGTGGGGTGGTCTTTGGGCTGATCGCGGGCTGGATTGCCAACAGCGTCATTGCCATTGGCAAAGGCGACAGCCGTGGCCCGTTCGAGCGGCAGCTGACGCTATTCCGGCATCTGCACACGCGTCGCTAGGCAGGCATCGACCAGCGCGACCTCGGCCGCGCGGAGTGTCTGACTGCGCGGATATTGCGGCGCGGCGCGATCATCACGGACTGGCGTATCCCATCCGTGTGTCGAGGCAAAGAACCGCGCCACACCTTGCGGCCCATGCATCCGCAACAGGCCCTGCACGACAACGTCAAGATAGCTGAGCAGGATGTGCCCGCCGCGTTCCGTGGTGAGACTGTCGATCACCCGGTAGACAACCGTTGTATGCGCCGCGCCCAGCGCCGCGGTGACATCGACCTTGGCATAGGCGGCCTCGCGCGCGTCAAGTGCGGCCCAGCTGCCGCCACGCACCGTGGCGATCACACCGTCGATATGGCTGTCGGGGTCGCGTTCCACAGACAGAAAGGCTGCGTCACGCAGTGTCGTCTTTCGCCAGACCCGCCGCCAGCCATAGAGCGTTGCGGGCCGGGGATCGACGTAGTCATGGGTGGCAAGGTTCACCAGAGAACCATAGCCAAAGAAAGCCGGATCGCTCATTCGCGCGCCCGTAACACCTGCGCAGGCTTTGCCGCCAGCGGGCGCGCGGCAAAGGCGAGCCCGGCCAGCAAGGACACCAACATGCCGCCGCCGACAATCGTCAGGGCGTTGCCCCAGATAACGGTGAAGTCGTTTTCCATGATGTAGGTCTGCACCGCCCAGCCGCCCAATATCCCCGCACCCAGTGCCACGGCCCCAGCCGCGAGCCCCAAAAGCGCAGAGCGCAGGGCGAAACTGCTGATGATGCGGCCGCGCGTTGCGCCAATCGTCTTGAGCACGGCGGCTTCGAATGTGCGGGCGCGTTCCCCGGCGGCCGCGGCCCCGATCAGCACCAGAAACCCTGTGACCAGCGTGGCCAGCGCGCCATAGCGGGTGGCTGCGGAAATCCCTTCGACCAGCGATGCAACCTGATCAATCGCATCCTTCACCCGGATCGCGGTGATGTTGGGATAGGCACTGGCAAGATCACGCAGGATCGGCGCCTCGGCCTCGGGGGTGGCATAAACCGTGCTGATCCAGCTATGGGGCGCACCCGCCAGCGCGGATTGGTTCATGGTCAGCACAAAGCCGATGCCAAAGTCGTCCCATGTCACCTCTTGAAAAGAGGCGATTGTGCCAGTGATGTCCCGCCCAAGGATGTTGATCGTGATCGTATCACCGATTTCGAGGCCCATTTCCTCGGCCTCTTCGGCGGCAAAGCTGATCAACGGCGGGCCTGTGTAATCCTCTTCCCACCATTCGCCCTGGGTCAGCACGACATTTTCCGGCATTGCCGCGTCATATGTTACACCGCGATTGCCCCGGGTGACCCAATGCCCGTTTGCATAAGCCTCGGCAGGTTCGCCATTGATCCGGCTGATTTGTCCTCGCAACATCGGTGCTGCATCAACCCGGCTGACGTTGCTGTCTTTGGCGAGGCGATCCTTGAAACCACCGATCTGGTCGGGCTGGATATCCACAAAGAAATAGCTTGGCGCGACCTCTGGCACTTCGTTGGTGAAGGCATTGCGCAGGTTACCATCAATCTGGCCAACCGCCGCCAGCACCGAGAGGCCAAGGCCCAGGGAGAGTACAACGCTGGTCGCTTCACCCCCGCGGGCGGAAATGGACCCAAGCGCGAGGCGCAGGGCCGGTCGCCCGCGCGCAGCTTTGCGGCTGATCCGGGCGATTAGGCGGATCGCAAACGCTGAGAGGACCAGAATGACCAATGCGCCAACAATGCCACCTGCAGTCCAAAGCGTGAGCCAGACCGTGCCGGAAAACCAGACAGCAAGGCCCAGTAGTGCCCCGATCAGCGCCGCGGTCACCAGCAGATAGGGCCAGCGTGGAAAGGTCCGTCCGCCTGCAAATGCATCGCGGAACAGGGTTGCGGCGCGAATGTCATCAGTGCGCGCAAGCGGCCAAAGCGTGAAGATCAGCGCGGCAAGCAGACCGTAAGCCGCCGCTTCGCCCAAGGGTCGCGGGTCAAAGGCGAAATTGGCCGGGATCGGCAACGCGCCTTCGATCATTGGCGCAAGCAGCAGCGGCAGCGTGCCGCCAAGCGCGAGGCCAATCGCGATGCCCAGCAGCGTGAGGACACCGATTTGCAGGAAATATGTCAGAAAGATCGTGCGTCGCGTGGCGCCAAGGGTTTTGAGCGTCGCAATTGTGCCAGTTTTGCCAGCAAGATAAGCGCGTACTGCGGCACTGACACCCACGCCCCCGACGGCAAGACCCGACAGGCCCACGAGGATCAGGAAGGACCCAAGGCGGTCAACAAAGCGTGCCGTACCGCCAGCACCGTCGCGGCTGTCGCGCCATTTCAGGCCCGATGCGCTTAGCGTTTCATTGGCCAGGGTTTCAAGGGCGGGCAGGTTGGTGTCGGGGGGCAGGTCAAGCCGGTAGTTCGTTTCAAACAATGTGCCTTCGGCGATCAGACCGGCGTTGGCCAGCGCAGCGGTGCGCACAATCGTGCGCGGGCCAAGGCCAAACCCGCCCGAGGCATTGTCAGGATAGCGTTCCAGAATGGCGCGCAGCGTGAACACCTCTGTGCCAAGCTGAAACCGGTCGCCGGGCACCAGCCCCAGACGGTCGGCAAGAACCCGTTCCATCACCCCGCCAAAATCCGCAAGGGCGTCATCAAGCGACATATCCGGAGCCAGCTGAACCTGACCGATAAGTGGATAATTGCCATCAACGGCAAGGACCTGCGTGAGGCCGCGTTCGGCGGTGTCGCCCGACCCCGCCACTGCCATCGAGCGGAAATCGACCGTTTCGGAGACCACCGTGGCCACATCGTTCAGAAATGCCTGTTCAGCTGCGTCGGCAAACCGGTAGGTAAAGGTGGCCTGTGCGTCGCCGCCCAGAAGCTCTGCCCCTTTTTCGGCCAGTCCCGCTGCGATGCCGGTCCGCACCGTGCCAACGGCGGCGATGGCTGCGACACCCAGTGCAAGGCAGGCCAGAAAGACCCGAAACCCGCGCAAGCCGCCGCGCAATTCGCGACGGGCAAATGTGGCGGCGAGGCGCAGGCTCATGCTGCGGCCCGGGCGGTGTCGATGCGCCCGTCGCGCAGCGGAACAACCCGGTCGCAGCGATTGGCCAGCGTGCGCGAATGGGTGACCATCACCAGCGTCGCACCGTGGCGGTCGCGCAGATCAAACAGCAATTGCATGATGGCCGCGCCGTTGGTTTCGTCGAGATTGCCAGTGGGCTCGTCAGCCAGCAGGATCCGGGGCCGGGGCGCAGAGGCGCGGGCCAGCGCCACGCGCTGCTGTTCCCCGCCTGACATCTGGCTGGGGTAATGATCGGCGCGATCAGACAGGCCAACGGCCGCAAGTTCATCCGCAGCCCGCTGAAAGGCGTTGCGTTCGCCGGCAAGTTCAAGCGGGGTTGCAACGTTTTCCAGCGCAGTCATTGTCGGGATGAGGTGGAAAGATTGAAACACCACCCCCATATTATCCCGACGGAAGCGCGCAAGCTGGTCTTCGTTCATGGCTGTCAGGGGCTGGCCGAGCGCGGTCACCTGACCGGATGTTGCCTGTTCCAGCCCGCCCATCAACATAAGGAGCGAAGATTTGCCCGACCCACTTGGCCCGATCAACCCAAGCGTTTCGCCCGCAGCGACGTCAAGCGATACGTCATGCAGGATGTCGACCCGCCCGGCGTTGCCCATCAACGACAGGCTGGCTTTGGAAAGGGACAGCACGGGGTCAGTCATCGGGATCGCCTTTGTTTGGTTAACTTCTGTTGGATATGGGGTTCGGTGGGCAGTTCTCAACCTGATTATGCTGATATTTGGTGCAGGAATCGTGCATGCGGAGCCGGTGAGGATTGCCGCGCTGGGGGACAGCCTGACCGCAGGCTACGGTTTGCCGCCCGAAGATGGGCTGACCGCGCAGTTGCAGCGTTGGCTGGATGCGCGCGGTGCGCAGGTCACGATCATCAACGCGGGCGTGTCCGGTGACACAACGGCCGGAGGGCTGGCGCGGGTTGACTGGACATTAGGCGATGACGTGGATGCGATGATTGTCGCGCTGGGCGCAAACGACTACCTGCGCGGGCTGGACCCAAACCTGACACGGGAAAACCTGGATGGCATTCTGACAGCCGCAGGTGACAGGGCGGTGCCGGTGATGTTGGTTCAACTTGAGGTCGGCGCAAACTATGGCACTGACTACAAAGAGAAATTTGACGCGATCTATCCAGAGCTTGCCACCGCCCATGAGGCCGTGCTTGTGCCGGGATTTTTCGAAAGCCTGATCGTGGCAGAGGGCAATCTGGTTGATTATCTGCAGGCCGACGGGCTGCATCCGACCGCAAGCGGGGTGGCGCTGATCGTGGATGACCTGGGCCCCCGGGTGCAGGATTTTGCCGCGGGTCTGGACTGATGCCCGGGCGGCTGTTTCTGGGGCAGGACCCGCAAATCGCCGGGATCACATTTGAAGGGCCACGCTGGAACATGGCGCCGGGACAGGATCTGATCACACTGACCGCGGAGGGCGGTCGAAACATGCGCTGGGGGATCATCCCAGTGGGGCGCGTGAATGCGCGCGGTCGGCCGGTGATGGAGACGATCATCAACGCCAGATCAGAAACGGTGTTCGACAAATCCGCCTTTGCCGGGGTCAAGCGGGCGGTGGTGCCGGTAGACGGCTGGTACGAATGGACCGGCAAAACCCGCCGCAAGACAGCCTGGCGGATCACACGCAAAGATCAGGCGCTGATCTGGTTTGCGGCGATCTGCGATGTCTGGGCCGCGCCGGGGGGCTCCGAAATCCATCAGGTCGCAACGGTCACCTGCGCGCCTTCGGCCGATGTGCGCGATATTCATCACCGCATGGGCGTCATCCTTGAAAAGAAGGACGTTTCAACCTGGTTGGGTGACGACGAGGATGCGGCCAGGGCGCTGATGCTGCCCTATCGCGATGGCGGACTTCAGGTTGACGAGGCGGCAGGCGTGAATTGGAACGGCGCATGAGCTAAGATATCTGCACGTTCACATGAAAGGGAGAAACATGTCTTCAGTAGCAAAAGTCACAGAAATCATTTGCGAGTCTTCAAAGTCATTTGATGATGCGGTCGAAAATGGCATCGCACGGGCATCAAAAACGCTAAAAGGGATCAAGGGCGCTTGGGTTGCCGATCAGAAGGTCACGGTTGATGACGGCAAGGTCACCAGCTATCGCGTCGTGCTGAAAGTGACATTCGTATTGTCCGATTGAGCACAAAAATGGGCGCCACGGTCATCATCGGGCGCCCATTTGACGTGTCTGCCGATTAATCGGCCAGGGTCAGGTTGACGGCGCTTTCGCGGCCATCACGCCCCGCTTCGATATCAAAGTTTACTTTTTGATCATCTTTCAATCCGGTCAGGCCGGACCGTTCGACTGCAGAAATGTGCACGAACACATCCTTGCTGCCGCCATCGGGCGCGATAAAACCGTAACCTTTGGTGGTATTGAACCATTTGACAGTGCCTGAGGCCATGTCATTCCTCCTGATTTTCCGCTCGCGGGATGCAGCGGGCCGGCTCGTCAGTGCTTGATCGAGAGACTGGGCCGTTCACAGGTGCAGTGGTCGATAGAGGTAACGTAGCAACATCAGTATGCCGCAGCGGTCAAAAAAATCAAAGGAATTGGAAATATCTGGTTTTTCAGCAACTTGCTAGTTGCCAAGGGTGGGTGCGCAATTGCTGCGCACCCGAATCTGTTTAGGCGAGTGCCAGATTTACAGCCGACTCGCGGCCGTCACGGCCTGCTTCTACGTCGAATGTCACTTTCTGATCGTCTGCCAGACCTGTGAGGCCGGACCGCTCAACAGCGGAAATATGGACGAATACGTCCTTGGAGCCGCCATCAGGGGCGATAAAGCCGAAGCCTTTGGTTGAGTTGAACCATTTCACGGTGCCAGTAGCCATCGTGTGTTTCCTTTTATGGGCCGCCCGCGTGATTGCGGCGGTTTGGCGAAGTCAGTGCATAATCGAGCGCTGTTGCCGAAAAGGATAACAGAGGGTCGAGATGGAATAACGTTGCAAGTCCCACATGGGGCCGGACGCGGCAGAAGGCAAGCAAAAACGCGCAGCTAGGCGGTGACCCGCGGAAGTGTCGCGCCGGTTGACATGTGAAGGACCGGTGCGGCGGTGCCCATAATCCAGTAGATCAAAAACGCCTCACCCAGGGAGATGGTCCCAAAAAGCGTGCAGCCAAGCGCGCTGATAGCCCCTATGATCGCACCAAAGAATACAAAGCCCATGACAACCCCTATTGCAAAGGGCAGATCCCCAAGTTTTGGGAATTTGCCGTATCGGTTGGGATCAGCTTAGGGGCGGAGTCTTAGCGAAACGTGAACGGGTCCGCGGCTTTGATCGTTTTCCCAAGTTGCGCAGAGGTGGCGGTGACCAGCGCAGAGGTTGCGATCCAGCCATAAAACCAGGCTTTTCCGGCGGTTGCGTTTTCCGCAAAAGACGCGGCAAAGACGGTTTTCCCCTGATGGGCGACAAGGAAAGCGGCAATCGTGAGCGCGGCAAAGACCAAAAGCGTCACCAGATTCCGCAGCCGGAATGCACACAGAAACAGCAAAACGCCGATGGGCGCGCCATAAAGGATGACCTTTGTCGACCAGAACGGATGCGCGCCAAGCGCAAGCGGCAGGTCCAAAGCCCACATCAGCACGGCCGCGGCCGCCCCTATGAGCACCCCAAGGATCACCGGACAAACTTCTTATGTTTCATGCGCTTCGGCTCCATCGCGTCTGCGCCCAACCGGCGCTTTTTGTCTTCCTCGTAATCCTCGAAATTGCCCTGGAACCACTCCACGTGGGCATCCCCTTCAAAGGCTAGGATATGCGTGCAGATCCGGTCAAGGAAGAAGCGGTCGTGGCTGATGACCACGGCACAGCCTGCAAACGTGGTGAGCGCATCTTCGAGTGCGCGCAGGGTTTCGACATCAAGATCGTTGGTCGGTTCGTCAAGCAGCAGGACATTTCCGCCTGATTTCAGCAGTTTCGCCATATGGACGCGATTGCGTTCACCGCCTGACAGAAGTCCGACCTTCTTTTGCTGGTCGCCGCCTTTGAAATTGAACGCAGAGCAATAGGCCCGGCTGTTCATCGACGCATCGCCAAGCTCGATCAGTTCGGCACCGCCGGTGATTTCTTCCCACACGGTCGAATCGGGGCTGAGCGCGTCGCGGGACTGATCAACGTAGGACAAAGAGACCGTATCACCATATTCAACGCTGCCTTCATCCGGTGTTTGCTGACCGGTCAGCATGGAAAACAGCGTCGATTTACCAGCGCCGTTTGGCCCAATCACGCCAACAATGCCGCCGGGGGGCAGGTCAAAGGACAGGTTCTCGATCAGGAGCTTGTCACCCATTGCCTTTTTCAGCCCATTAACCTCGATCACCTTGGAGCCAAGGCGCGGGCCGTTGGGGATGATGATCTGGGCGCGGCCCAGTTTTTCACGTTCGGACTGATTGGCAAGGTCGTTATAGGCGCTGATCCGGGCCTTTGATTTTGCCTGCCGGGCCTTGGCGCCCTGCCGCATCCACTCCAGCTCGCGTTCCAGCGTGCGCTGCTTGGACTTGTCTTCCTTGGCCTCACGCTCAAGCCGCTTTGCCTTTGCCTCAAGCCAACTGGAATAATTGCCTTCGTGCGGGATGCCGGAGCCACGATCCAGTTCGAGAATCCAGCCGGTGATGGCATCCAGGAAGTAGCGATCGTGGGTCACGATCAGGATTGTGCCTTTGTAATCAATAAGATGCTGTTGCAGCCAGGCAATCGTTTCGGCGTCCAGGTGGTTGGTCGGTTCGTCAAGCAGCAGCATGTCAGGTGCTTCAAGCAGCAATTTGCACAGGGCAACGCGGCGCTTTTCACCACCAGAGAGCGTGTTGACATTTGCGTCATCAGGCGGGCAGCGCAGCGCCTCCATGCTGACGTCGATCTGGGCATCAAGATCCCACAGGTTCTGGGCGTCAATCTCGTCCTGAAGTTTCGCCATCTCATCGGCGGTTTCTTCGGAGTAGTTCATCGCCAGTTCATTATAGCGATCCAGCACGGCCTTTTTCTCGGCCACGCCAAGCATGACGTTTTCCCGCACGGTCAGGGCGGCATCAAGTTCCGGTTCCTGCGGCAGATAGCCGACACGCGCGCCCTCGGCCGCCCAGGCCTCACCGGCGAAATCCTTGTCCTGCCCGGCCATGATCCGCATCAGCGTCGACTTACCGGTACCGTTGACGCCAACAACGCCGATTTTCACGCCAGGCAGAAAGTTCAGCCGGATATTTTCAAAGACCTTCTTCCCACCCGGATAAGTCTTTGAGACACCGTCCATGAAATAGACGAATTGGTAACTGGCCATCGCGGATGCTCGCTTTGCAAATGAAATTTGCCTTTAGATAGCGATGGGACGCGGCGGGGGCAATTGCGGATGAATGTCACAGAATGCACCGTCGCCGGTTTTTCTGGCCTCCAGCCACCCAATGACCGAGTCTGCCGCCATTGGTTGTGCAATCCAGTGCCCCTGCGCGATATCGCCGCCGATCTCCCGAATGACCTGAAACTGTTCTTCACTTTCGACGCCGACGGAAATGCACAACAGGCCGATATCCTTGGCCAGCTCAATCACGACCTGTAGGGTGCGTTGGCAGGCGGGTTCCGTCAGCAGGTTTTCCATCAGACCGCGTGCGTTCTTGAAACCGTCAATTTCCAGCTGCACCAGATGCATCAACCCGGCGAAACCGGCGCCGAAATCATCAAGCACGATGCTGAACCCAAGCGCATGAAGCTGATGAACGATGCTGACCCTCTGTTCGGGAAAGATATGTTCGCCAAACAGGACGCTTTCAGGAAGTTCGACAACAATATTGTCGGTCGATAACCCAAGCCGCGCGGGCATGTTGATGAATTCGGGATGAATTTCGCCGTCAGTGAACAAGGCGCTTGAGGCATTAAAGCCGGTGCGCATGTTTTCCCAGCCCGCGGCGATCAACTTTGACCGCAATACCATCGCGGCGTTCATTGCCTGTAGATCAATATCGACCATCAGGCCAAGATCATGTGCAAGAGGGAGAAATTGCGCCGGCAGCAACATGCCTTCCTTTGGATGATCCCAACGCACAAGCGCCTCAAAACCGCGTACCTCACCATCTGCGGCAAGGATTGTCGGTTGAAAGTGGAACGTCAGTTCGTTTTCGCGCACGGCGCGCAGCAATTCGTCTGAGCGACGCTCTTTGCGGCGCAATCGTCTGTGGAGACGCTCGTCATAGATGGCCACGCTGCCGCGCCCGCTTCGCTTGACCTCATAAAGCGCAAAGTCCGCCTTGCGCAGAAGTTCATCAAGCGTTTCGGTGTTGGTTTCGGATATGACGGCGCCCAGACTGATGGACGGGCTGATTTCCTGCGACCCAAACGTGAATGGCTTGCGTGCCACCTCGCAAATGGTGGCGCCCAGTTTTTGCAGTTGCGAAATATCTGCGACATCCTGACAGACTGCTACAAATTCATCCCCGCCAATTCGTGCCAACAGATCGGTTCCACGCAATGTCCGGGTGACCCGATCAGCAATCGTCTTGAGCACAGCGTCACCGGTTGCATGGCCATGCGTGTCATTGATTTCCTTGAATTTGTCCAAGTCGATCTGCAACAGGCCGACCTGGGTTCCGGTGTCGCGCGCACGGGCCAGCGCCTCGGTCACGAAACTGGTCAGCTTGGCGCGGTTTCCGGCCCCCGTCAGGCCGTCGTGAGTGGCCACATGGGCAAGCTCAGCAGTTTTTTCGCGCAGGCGTTCGGCATTTTCAACCTCCTCAGTGACATCCCGGCAGACGAGGATCACGAAGGTCGTGCCGTCGGGGGCTACATGGAATGAAACATTGATCTGATTCCAGAACAGCTCTCCTGATTTCTTGACGTTTTGATGCAGGGCAAGCTGGTTCCACGTCGGGTCGGCGGCATCAAAGCGGAACGCGGCAATGTCTTGCGCTGTCATTTGCCGGTCTTTGGGCAGGCAATATTCAAGCGGGTTGCGGCCCAGCATTTCATGCGCTTCCCAGCCCATGATTCGACAATATGCGGGATTGACCCAAAGCACCTTGCCGGTGAGGTCCTGAACAACGAGGCCGTCGTCGGTGCAGGCCGACGCGATCAGGTGAAATTGCTGGTCCTGGGTCAGCGATCGCGGTGCAAGTCCATTCCGGGCCATTTTGGACCATTGCCAACGCGAAAACAGGCGCGTGGCAGCGGCTGTCACGACAACAAGCATCAGCGATGCAAAAAGTAATAGCCCCAACGACATTAAGGCCCCTCAGAAAGACTGCGTTTCAGGCTAGTCAGCAAACCTTACCGTCAGGTTAAGCCCACAATGCGATTTTGGTGCGAAAAGGCCCTTTACACGCAACACTTTGGGCGGCCATGTGGAGGGCAATGCCACAGGGGTTTCCAAATGCCGCGCGGGGCCGGGTTGTCGGCCTGCTGGGGGGATCGTTTGATCCACCGCATGAGGGGCATGTCCATATCACACGGCAAGCGTTGCGGCGGTTTGGGCTGGATCAGGTTTGGTGGCTTGTCTCACCCGGTAACCCCTTGAAGGAAAAGGGGCCCGCGCCGCTGGAAGAACGCATGCAGGCCGCACGTGCATTGATGCGCCATCCGCGGGTGACCGTGACCGATATCGAGGCGCAACTGGGGACACGCTACACTGCCGAGACGCTGCGGGCCTTGCTGGACCACTATCGCGGCACGCGGTTTGTCTGGCTGATGGGGGCAGACAATCTGGCGCAGTTTCATCGATGGCAGGACTGGCGCTGGATCATGGAAACGGTGCCGGTTGGCGTCCTTGCCCGCCCTGGTGATCGCATTCCAGCGCGGCTGTCGAAAGCGGCACGGATTTACAGCCATGCGCGGGTGCCTGGCCGGGCATCACGGAGGCTGGCCTTGCGGGACGCGCCGGCATGGTCGTTTGTCAATTTGCCAATGAATGCCGCGTCATCCACGGCGATCCGGGGGCGCGGCGAATGGGGTTAGGCGGAATTTGTGAAAGTGAGCACAGCCCGGGTTTAGCTGTCGCGATGACTTGGCTAGATTGGCGGTCATGAATCATTCCCTTCTGACCCGTCGGGCCCTGATTGCGGGATTGGCTGCCTGTGGCACAGCCGCCTGGGCCGATGCGCCCGCGACGTCCTTGCGGCCCCTGGCGCGTACCAGCAACCTGTCGCGGACACGGCCGCAGGCGCGACGTGGAATCGCGGATATCATCAGCAATGCCGGGTTGACCGGGCAGGTGGGGTTTGTCATCGCGGATGCCAGTGACGGGCAGTTGATCGAAGCGGTGGAGCCGGATGTGCCGCGCCCCCCGGCGAGTGTGACCAAGGCGGTGACTGCGCTATATGCGATTGAGGGGCTGGGCGCTGATTATCGTTTTGAAACAGTGATCTATGCCACGGCTCCGGTGGTTGACGGGGTGTTGGACGGAGATCTGATACTGGCAGGGGGCGGTGATCCGAACCTGCTGACCGATCATCTGTTCACCCTGTCTGAACGGTTGATCGCAACCGGGATCAAGACCGTCACCGGCGATTTTCTGGTCTGGGGCGGAGCGCTGGCCAGGGTCGAAGAGATTGACGACACGCAGCTTGACCATCTGGGATATAACCCTTCGGTGTCCGGTCTGAACCTGAACTTCAACCGGGTCTATTTCGAATGGAAGCGGGAGGGCGGCAGCTATACCGTGGCGATGGATGCGCGCAGCGAACGGCACAGGCCGGCGGTGCGGATGGCGCGAATGGAAATCGTTGATCGCAGCAGCCCGGTATATGCCTATCGGGATGCCAATGGTGTCGACCTGTGGAGCGTTGCGCGCCGCGCACTTGGCGCCTCGGGTTCGCGGTGGTTGCCGGTGCGGTATCCGGCGCTTTATGCGGGGGACGTTTTTGGCACCTTCATGCGGACCCATGGGCTGGCCCTGAAACCGGCCAAGCGCATCGCCACGCTGCCCGCAAGTGCGGCGGTGATTGCCAAGATCGACAGCGCGCCGCTGCGCGAGATCATGCGTGACATGCTGAAATTCTCAACCAACCTGACCGCAGAGGCAGCGGGACTGACCGCAACAGGCGCGATGACCGGGCAACGGCGCGGGTTGCGGACCTCGGCGCTGGGCATGGCACGCTGGGCGGATGCGCGCGCGGGGATCACCCCGTCATTTGCAGATCACTCTGGCCTTGGGGATACATCGCGCATCGCCGCGGGCGACATGGTGACACTATTGACAGCCCCAGGCGTGGCCGAAACCTTGCATCCGATCATGAAAAAGATTGCGCTCAAGGACCGGCAGGGCCGCCCGATGCGCTATCATCCCGCAGAGGTGCGGGCAAAGACCGGCACGCTGAATTTTGTGTCGACCCTGGCTGGATACCTGACGACGGCGGGCGGGCGACGGCTGGCCTTTGCCATTTTTGCCGCTGATCTTGAGGCCCGCGCGCGCGGCAAGGCCACCAACGAGGAGCGCCCCGCGGGGGCGGCCAGCTTCAACACCCGTGCCAAGCGCCTGCAGCAGGATATCCTGCAACGCTGGGCGCTGATGGGTGATCTGGGCAACGTCGCCACCGCCGAGGTGGCCACCGACTGACAGCCTAAAGCGTCATGTGGCGGGCACCGGCACCGCGTTCGATCGCCGCGGCATGCAGCCTGTCAATGTCGAGCTCGTAGCGGATTTCCTCGAGCATCCGTGCCTCGGCCCCGGCGATAGCGCCGTCAGCGGCGGCCACGTCACAGGACAGCGCATAGGCGGTTTCGTTAAGCTTCTCGGGCAATGCGCCGCGGATCAGGCCAAACAGGGCTTCCAACCCGTCTTCCTGCTCAAGCAGGTCAAAGACCATTTCGCTCATCCGGGGGAGGTGATCAACGTCGTATCCGGCAAAAACCGGCAGGTTATTGATGGCATTGTTGATCTTCACAAGTTCGGCCGTGCGAATATCGGAATCCGAGGCCGACACGGCGATCATCAGCGCGGCAAGGGCATCCTGGGCAGAGATCGGTTGTTCGGGCGTCATGTCGCATCCTTTACTGGTTCATAACCCATTTATTGACCCGACCGCCTTGCCGCAATAGGGAGTGCGCTTGAGCGGCCATGGGGGCCAGCCCGAAAAGTGAGAAAAAGACATGACCTCTTTGCGTGATGAAGCGATGAAGTCCAAAGCCTGGCCCTTTGAAGAAGCCCGCCGGGTGCTGAAACGCTATGAAAAGAAGGCGCCGGAAAAGGGCTATGTCTTGTTTGAAACCGGCTATGGCCCATCCGGGTTGCCCCATATCGGCACCTTTGGCGAAGTCTTGCGCACAACAATGATCCGCCGCGCCTTTGAGGTGATCAGCGACATCCCGACCAAGTTGATTTGCTTTTCAGATGATCTGGACGGGATGCGCAAGGTGCCGGGCAATGTGCCGGGGCAAGCGGAACTGGCCAAGCATATGCACAAGCCGCTGACCAGCGTGCCGGACCCCTTTGGCACGCATGAAAGTTTTGGTCACCATAACAACGCGATGCTGCGGCGGTTTCTGGACACCTTCGGGTTTGACTACGAATTCTATTCAGCCCGCGAATTCTATCAGTCCGGGCAATTTGATGACGTCCTGAAACGGGCCGCGGAGCGCTATGACGAGGTGATGAAGGTGATGCTGAAATCGCTGCGCGAAGAACGCGCGGCGACCTATTCGATCTTTCTGCCGATCCATCCCGAAACGGGCCGGGTTCTTTATGTGCCGATGAAAAATGTCGACGGGGTGAACCACACGATCACCTTTGATGACGAAAACGGCAAGGAGTGGACCCTGCCGGTGACCGGCGGCAACGTGAAGCTGCAATGGAAGCCGGATTTCGGCGCGCGTTGGGCCGCACTCGATGTCGACTTTGAGATGTATGGCAAGGAACATGCCACCAACACCGCGATCTATGACCGGATCTGCGAGATTCTGGGCGGCAAGAAGCCCGAGCATTTCAGCTATGAGCTGTTTCTGGATGAGAACGGGCAGAAAATTTCGAAGTCTTCCGGCAACGGCATTTCGATTGACGAATGGCTGACCTATGCCGCGACGGAATCGCTGTCCTATTTCATGTATCTTAAGCCCAAGACGGCAAAGCGGATGCATTTTGACGTGATCCCCAAAGCGGTCGACGAATATCACCAGCAATTGCGCGCCTATGCCGATCAGGACGCCGCAAAACGGCTGAATAACCCGGTGTTCCATATTCACGGGCACAACGTTCCCAGCAGCGACATGGTTGTGCCGTTTGCCATGCTGCTTAATCTGGCAAGCGTGTCGGGGGCCGAGGACAAAGACACGCTTTGGGGCTTTATCCAGCGTTATGCGCCTGAGGCCTCGCCAGAGAAAAACCCGCAGATGGATCAAGCCGCGGGCTTTGCGGTGCGCTATTACAATGACTTTGTGAAACCCACCAAGGTCTACCGCGCGCCGGATGAAAAAGAGCGCGCCGCCATGGAAGACCTGATTGAACGACTCAAGGCCTGGGAGGGCGGGCTGGACGCCGAGGCGTTGCAGTCAGAGGTGTTTGCGGTTGGCAAGGCGCATGATTTCGATCCGCTGCGCAGCTGGTTCACAGCCCTTTACGAAGTTCTGCTCGGGGCTTCACAAGGGCCGCGCTTTGGCGGGTTCATCGCGCTATACGGGATTGACGAAACGATCACGCTGATGCAGGAGCGACTAGCCGGCTAGATCGTTCGCGACCCACAAAACAGAGAAAGCGCCGCGACTTGCGGCGCTTTTGTTTTTCACGGCAGTGGTTAGCCGAACCAGCCTTTGACCTTGCCCCAGACAGAGGTGTCTTCGACAATCTCGACCGGTGCAGCAGCCTCAGCCTTGACCGGTTCGACGCCTTTGATGTCCGGCATGGGTTCGCTTTCAAAATGTTCTTCGTCCGGTTGGACCTGCGCCAGTTTCACGGTTTGCGGGGTCATCATGGCAGCAAATGACAGCATGGTGGCCAATGTTTTGGGCCCGGCGATCCCGTCAGCGGGCAGGTTGTTGGCGGTCTGGTAGGCCTGTACGGCTTTCTTGGTTCCGGGCCCAAATTTGCCGTCCGCGTCAATGCCCAGATCCATCTGCAGCAATTTGACCGCCTCACCGCGCGACCCCTGCCGCAGCAGGATCAATTCGGGCAATCCCAGGACGGTGAATGTATCGGGGCCGACGATACCATCAACGATGAGCCCCTTTGAGTCCTGAAATTCCTTGACCGCGCGTTCGGTGCCGGGACCAAAATCGCCATCGGCTTCGATCCCCAGTTTTTTCTGCAGGCGCTTGACTGGCGCACCTTTCATGCCGCGTTTCAAGATTGACATCGCATTCCCCTGTTTTGTGCGTTTGTCAAAGCCCATCACATTGGCATGGGAATGGAAAGGGGAACGATCCGGCGCGGACGTCAGAACCCGCGGGATTTTGTCTTGTCCACAAGCTGTGGTACGCAGGGGCATGGGATTTGATCGCGATACTGTCGTTGCCGTTTACGATCGCCTGCTGGCGCGGCATCCGGACCTGACCCGCAAGGGCAAGGCCACCGCCTATACCGCGATGAACGGAAATATGTTCAGTTTTGTCGGCCCGGATGGTGAAATGTGTATCCGCCTGTCAAAGGAGGATATCGCCGCATACGGCGGCGATTGGGACAATGCGCCGGTGATCCGCCACAATAGCGTGATGAACGGCTATGTTGCTGTTTCGCAAGCGTTATTGGATGACGAGGCCCGTCTTGCGGGTTGGTTTGACCGCTCTGTCGCCTTTGCCCGGACGCTAAAGCCCAAGCCGACCCGAAAAAAGAAATGAAACTGTTGGGGTGATTGCTGCGTATCTTTCATAAGGCAGTTTGGAGGAACGTAATGCGATTTCTGGCGATGATCGTGGCGGTCTGGGCGTTTGTGACGCCGCTGGCCGCACAAGACAGCGGTGACATTGAAGATGTCATTGGCCAACAGCTTGAGGCGTTTCTTGAGCGTGACGTGGACAAGGCCTGGACGTTTGCCAGCCCAATGATCCAGGGCATGTTCGGTAATGCGGGCAACTTCGGCATGATGGTCCAGCAAGGTTATCCGATGGTCTGGGATAACCGTGACGCGACATTTCTTGAACAGGAAACCGGCCCCGGAGAGACCTTGCAAAAGGTCTTCATTCGCGATGCGCAGGGCAACGGGTGGGTCTTGCTATATGCGATGATCGCCACGGATGCCGGGTGGAAAATCAATGGCGTGACGGTGATCCCTGCGCCGGACGTGTCTGCCTGACCCTGCCACCACCGCGCGGTGGGCCAAGCGGTTCTTTACTGCGCTTCTGTATCTCTATTCCCAGACGATCTGCCTTGGGTGGGCCGATCAAGACATCATGACGCCGTAGATCGTGGCGCCGGGCCCTGTCCGGTGCGTGATCACGGCCGGGTATAGGGATGACACGATGAACAAGGCGATAACCGACGGGATTGTGCTGATGCCACTGCCATTTGCGGCAGGGTTGGGCGTGTGGTCAAGCGGTGACGGGACGCCGGGGTCGGACACCTATGCGGTAAGCGGCACAGGCGTTTTCGTGTCTGCGGATCAGGATTTTGGCGGCTGTCTTGAAGTGCAAAAGACCGATGCGACCCAAAAGGTCCGCTACATGGGGGAAACGCCGATCCTTCCGGGCTGCTATCTGCGGGTCAGTGCCAAGGTGAAGGCCATCGCCGGACCGATCCCGAATGTCCGGATCGCCGGGTGGGCGGGCAAGGCGGGCGGTGGTGCTGCGTCTGTTCCGGTCAGTGTCGGACCGATCACGCCGCTAACCACCTACGGAGAGGTCGTAGAGGTCAGCGCCATCATCGGTGTCGGTGACCGCAATGGTGTCGACATGGTCTGGGCTGCGGCTGCCTATGGTCATTTAGGCATTGACCTGACAGGGCCAAGCGGCGGGCTGGTGCGTGTCGACGATATCCAGATCGAAGATATCACCTCGGCGTTTCATCGCAACATGATGGCGATGGTCGACGTGCGCGATTTTGGGGCCATCGGTGACGGTTCCACGGATGACTCCGCAGCATTTGAGGCCGCCGATGCGGCGGCAAACGGGCGGCTGGTGCTGGTGTCAGAGGGCAACTACCGGCTGGCCAATGACGTCACGATTGAAAACCACATCCGCTTTGAAGGCACTGTCACGCAGCCGCGCGCAAAGCGGTTCATCCTGCGCAAGGATTACCACCTGCAGGCCTATATTGACGCCTTTGGCGATGAGGAGGAGGCGTTCAAGAAAGCGTTTCAGGCGCTGATGAACTTTGCCGATCATGAATCGCTGGACCTGTGCGGGCGGCGGATCACGCTGTCCGGGCCGCTTGATATGCAAAACTGCGACCCGTCGCGCACCGCATTTGCAACCCGCCGCGTGATCCGAAACGGACAGTTTCAACCCGATCCGGGCGGCGATTGGGCCACCACCAATGTCACCAGCCAAGGCACCTATGCGCCGTCCAACCCAACAACGTTGACCAATGTCGTTGACGTCGCAAACGTGCTGGTGGGCAGCCGTGTTGAGGGATCCGGCGTCGGGCGCGAGGTTTACGTGACCTCAAAGAACGTCGGGGCCAAGACGGTCAAACTGAGCAATCCGCTATTTGATGCGGCAGGCACCCAGAATTTCACGTTTCGCCGCTATAAGTACCTGTTGGATTTCTCGGGATTTGACAGCCTGAGCCAGATGGTGCTGGATGATATTGATTTTCAGTGCAACAGCCTGTGCAGCGGTGTCCTGTTGGCCCCGGATGGCATCGCGTTCCAGATCAAGGATTGTGCCATCACCAAACCCGCACATCGCGGGATCACCAGTCATGGTACAGGCTGTCAGGGGCTGCACATTGACCGATGTCAGTTCAATTCGGCAGAACAGGCGCTGCCGGTACAGAGCCGGGTGTCGGTGGCCTTCAATGCCAACGCCAACGATGTGAAAATTCGCAACAACCGGGTCGTGTTGTTCAAGCATTTCTGCGTGCTTGGCGGGTCGGGGTCGCTTATCGTTGGCAACCACTGGTTCCATGGTGACAATGAAAACGACGGCGTCCGCCGCGGCGGGATCATCATCACCACGCCCAATTGCAAATCGGTGTTTACCGGCAACTACTGCGACAACAACTTTATCGAATGGACAAACGAGCATTCCGCCGACCCTGACTTTGCCAATCAGTTTTCGTTTGGCGGGCTGACGATCACCGGGAATATTTTCACCTGCAATGATGTCGCGGCGGGTTTCAACTTCATCGTGATCAAACCCTACGGCAGCGGGCATTTCATTCACGGCTTTTCGGTTGTCAGCAATGTGTTCCGGTCGATCAACGGTTTCATCAACCGGGTGGAAAAGATTGATACGTCATTTTCGGACCTTGATTTCAGTCGGATGCGTGGCGTGACCTTTGCCGACAACACCTTTCACGGGGTCACCAATGAGGCTTACAACCCGGCCAACCTGACACACACGCAAAATACCGCGTCCAAGACATGGGTTGCGGATACCGATCCCTATCTTGCCTTCCGTGGGCAGGCGCGGTTTGTCGACAGCACCATGGCCGATGGCGCGATTGAAACCAGCGGGGGTGCGGATATTTTTGAACAGCCCTGGGCGGATACAAACTATGGCAGTGACAAACGTGAAGTCAGGTTTGTCTGGGACACTGCTGTAAAGGGCAAATTGCGGTATCAGGTGCGGATGGATAATCCGTTGTGATGATTTGGGGGTGTCCCGCGGGGCGCCCCGATCGATTCAAAAGGTCAGCCAGGTTTCAAGCTTGAGTGCGCCGCCCTTGTCGCCGGTCAGCCCCTTGACCAACCCCAGCGCAAATTTCATGTCGTTGGGGGCGGTCCAAATCACCGAGGGGCTGATTTTTGCGTAATAATCATTGGTCCAGCCTTGTCCGGTTTGCAGCTGAAATGTCGTGGTCCAGCTGTCGTTCCAGTTGCGCCCCCAAGTGGCATCAACCTTGGGCCGCCAGGTTGTGTCGATAGTGCCGAATGTGGCGCTGGCATCCAGCGCAAGCCAGCCGTTATCCAGCCCGCGCCCCCATGAAAACCCACCGCGCAGCAGGTTTTCCACCGGTTCGCCATTTGTGGCGCGCAGCCCATAGGCCAAGGTCACCATATAGCGGTTGGGGGCGGTGATATCGCCCACGGGAACCGAGACAAAGCCAAAGGCGGTCCCGATTTCGCCCTTTTGGGCAGTGTGCACATCAAGCCCGATCGTGATCCGGTCAGTCAGCCCATATTCAGCGTATAGCGTCGGGTCATAATGCACCGGAAGCTCTGACCCGTCTGACAGCAGGAAGTTGCCGCCAGCGGCAATAAAGAGTTCGCCCTTTTCGCGCGCCCAGGCCCCGGCAAAGGCGGATTGGGCGGCAAGACCAAACAAACATGCAAGCGTGGCAGCCTTCATCATACTCTCTCACCTCACGGCGAGAGAATTCTTTATTATCGTTAATCTGCGGTTAACGGGGGAGTTTGCGTAGTTTTCGAGCGTAGGCCGGGATGGCGAGCAACTCTCTGAACCGCGCGCGCAGGAAAAACGGCCCGCCAGCGGGAAATGACACTTTGACATTCAGCCCGAAGTGGCGCGCGACCATTGCGGCGCGCCGGGTGTGATAGGCATCCGTCACCAGCACGACATCTTTTGCCTGATGCTGTGCCAGCAGCGGCAGGGCCAGCCGGATATTGTCGAGCGTATTGGTTGACGTATCCTCTTGCAGGATCACGCCGGGGGGCACACCTTCGGCCACCAGAATATCGGTCATCGCCTGCGCTTCGCTGGGGGTGTGCTCGCCAACTCCGCCACAGGGCACGATCAGAGGCGCGACCCCTGCTTTCCAGAGTGATGCGGCATGCAGCGTGCGGCGTTTGAGGGTCGGAGAGGGCCCATCCGCCCAGACGGCGGCCCCAAGAATGATAATGGCGTCCATGGCACCAAGTTGCGCATCATGGCGGTCAGGCGCAAGGCGGTGTGTCAAAAACTTTGCAATCCCTGCCCAGTGAGTCAGCAAAAATTGACAACATGCGGTCAAGGCCGAAGGCGTGGTCTTGGCATTTCGGCCAGATGCCCCATAGTGCGCAAAAGACACGTTTGGGGGGAACCAACATGACCGACAGCGCCAACCTTTATCCGCCAAGCGCCGAAAACGCTGCAAAAGCCCATGCAGACAAGGCAACCTACGAAAAGATGTATGCAGAGTCGATCTCTGATCCCGGCGCGTTTTGGGGCGAACATGGCAAGCGGATTGACTGGATCAAGCCCTATTCAAAGGTCAAGGATACATCTTTTGCGCCGGGCAACGTCAGCATCAAGTGGTACGAGGATGGCACGCTGAATGTCAGCGCAAATTGCATTGACCGGCATTTGGCCACCCGTGGTGAGCAGACTGCGATCATCTGGGAACCCGACAGCCCGGAGGAGGCGGCGCAGCATATCACCTATCGTGAACTGCACGCGAAGGTCAGCAAATTCGCCAATGTTCTCAAGGAAATGGGTGTGGGAAAAGGGGACCGCGTTGTCATTTACATGCCAATGATCCCCGAGGCCGCATATGCGATGTTGGCGTCGGCGCGTATCGGGGCGATACATTCGATCGTTTTTGCTGGGTTCTCGGCGGATGCCTTGGCGGCCCGCATATCGGGGTCACAGGCCAAGGTGGTGATCACCGCGGATGGGGCGCCACGCGGCGGTCGCGTGACAAACCTGAAGGACAGCGTCAATCAGGCGTTGATCAACGTGATGCATGACTGCAAATGCCTGTGCGTTCGCCGCACCGGGCAGCAGATCGCATGGCGTGCTGAGGGTGACTATTGGCTGCACGAGATGGAAGAGTCCGTCAGTGCCGACTGTCCGCCCGAGGAGATGGCAGCAGAAGACCCGCTCTTCATCCTTTATACCTCAGGCTCGACAGGACAGCCCAAGGGCGTGGTGCATTCCACTGGCGGCTACATTGTCTACGCCAGCATGACCCATCAATACACGTTTGATTACCACGACGGTGACGTGTTCTGGTGTACGGCGGACGTGGGTTGGGTCACCGGACATAGTTACATTGTCTATGGTCCGCTGGCGAATGGCGCGACAACGCTGATGTTCGAGGGCGTGCCGACATTCCCCGATGCCGGGCGGTTCTGGGCGACCTGCGAAAAGCACAAAGTGAACCAGTTCTACACCGCGCCCACCGCAATTCGCGCGCTGATGGGGAAGGGGGATGACTGGGTGTCAAAGTATGATCTGTCCGATCTCAAGGTGCTAGGCACCGTGGGTGAACCGATCAACCCGGAGGCCTGGAACTGGTATCACAACGTTGTCGGCAAGGGGCAGGTGCCGATTGTCGATACCTGGTGGCAAACTGAAACCGGCGGGCATCTGTTGACGCCGCTGCCCGGGGCCACAGCGACAAAGCCCGGCTCTGCCACCTTGCCGTTCTTTGGAATCCAGCCGGTGATCCTGGAGCCGACATCGGGAGAGGAAATTACGGATACCACGGCCGAGGGTGTGCTTTGCATTCGCGATAGCTGGCCGGCGCAGATGCGCACGGTCTGGGGTGATCACGCGCGGTTTGAGAAGACCTATTTCGCCGACTACAAGAACTACTATTTCACGGGTGACGGCTGCCGGCGCGACGAAGATGGCTATTACTGGATTACCGGCCGGGTAGATGACGTGATCAACGTCTCGGGCCACCGGATGGGCACTGCTGAGGTTGAAAGCGCGCTTGTCGCCCATGCTGCCGTATCAGAGGCCGCCGTGGTCGGGTATCCACATGATATCAAGGGGCAAGGCATATATGCATATGTCACGCTGATGGGCGGGCGGGAACCATCAGAAGAGCTGCGCAAGGAGCTGGAAACCTGGGTACGCTCTGAAATCGGTCCGATTGCAAAGCCGGATCTGATCCAATGGGCGCCGGGCCTGCCAAAGACGCGGTCAGGCAAGATCATGCGCCGCATTTTGCGCAAGATTGCGGAGGATGACTTTGGCGCGCTGGGCGATACATCCACGTTGGCCGAACCTGAGGTGGTGGACGACCTGATCGAAAATCGCATGAACCGGTCATAGGGATTAACCCTTTCTTTCGGTTCTGCGGGATTTTTGCGGCTTGATCTGCTAGGATCGTCCCCGTGGTGGGGCGATCTGAGAACAGGTGAAGACATGGTGATTAATCCCGTGGCAGTGGTCAATATGCCCACCGTTGTGCAAGGCGCTGGACGTGATCCGTCGGGGCCGGAGGGCATGGCAAAGCCACAACAAGGCGCGCCTCTGGCCACCGCCAACACCGCCAAGGGTACGGTTGAATTGCCAATGACCGCGCGGGTGCCGGCGCCAGAAGCCTTTGCGCGGATCAGCAAGGCAACGTCGCAATCCGTGTTACAGGCCAAGGCAGAGGCCGCACGCATGAAGGCAGAGGCGGACCGGGCCCACACCAAAGCCATGGCTGCAAGTTATGAGTTTCAGGCAGAATCGCGCAGCCGTGCCATAGACGACGCGGTC
This sequence comes from uncultured Paracoccaceae bacterium, assembly GCA_947502145.1. GTDB lineage: Bacteria > Pseudomonadota > Alphaproteobacteria > Rhodobacterales > Rhodobacteraceae > CANMYO01. Next base: position 118,289 of record CANMYO010000003.1, read on the forward strand.
ATTATTCCGGACTCTGAATACGTCTAGATATCGAAACCATATTTCAGGATCACCGGGACGATCAGTTCTTCCTCGTCGGTGAGGTGGCGATCAAGCAGCCTGTGCAATGTCTGCAACTCGCTTCGTAATCGGTCCGCTGCGGTTTGCAGTTGATCCCGATTATCGAGGACGTTGATCGTGCCATTTGCTGCGCCAACAAAGTTTGACAGATACTGGTCAATCGCGTGATGGTCCTGATCCAGAATCTCAAACCCTTTTGAGATGCGCTGATCCTTTTGCGACAGCACGGGGAAGTAATGGGTATCCTCGATCGTGTGGTGTTCGTGCAGCCCGTTCACAAACATCCCGCCGTAGCGTGACATCATCGCGCCAAACCTGCGCGGGTCCAGATCGCGATCCAAAAGGCGTTCTGTCGTTGTTGTCATTTCGGTCAGGATCCGGCGGAACATCAGGTGGCGGTCCAGCCAAAAGCGGATCAGATCGTCAAATCCGGGGTCCGTCGTCCACCCGTCTTTCGGGTAGCTTTGCAGCAGAACATGTAACGGTTCCGGCAGGCCAGTGCGGTATTCAAGGGAAAGCGGATCGCGCATGGGGCGAATCACCTATTGGAGTCTGGGGCGCGCATCTGGATGCAGCACGAAGGATCGACCGTGCAGCAATTGTTTGCGGGATTGGGGGCAAAGTGTCCATATATTGCGCCGCTTCACGGTGAAATTGGCAGTTCGCGTTTTCCGCAGGGTCACAATGACATCCCCCTTGCCATTTGGGCATTCGTCTCAAAAGATGAGACATCGGCCCACGTAGCGCGTGGGCATGACTTATGCAGGATCGGTTAACGATCCGCTATTTGGGAGACTTACATGACATTTTCACACAAGATGATGGCCTCAACCGCGGCACTACTGATTGCAAGCAGCAGTACAGTTTGGGCGGACGGTCACGCCACGCATCCGGAAACCGGCGAGACGCTGGCAACGGATCAGACATTTACCTATCGCGATCTGGACGAAAGCCCCTCGATTGATCCGGGCGTTGCCGAAGACAGCGCCGGTGGTGATATCCTGCGTGACCTTTTTGAAGGCCTCTACAATCAGGCCGCAGACGGCAGCCTCGAGCCGGGCGTCGCCCTGAGCCACACGGTCAGCGACGACAATCTGGTTTACACATTTACCTTGCGTGACAATGCGAAGTGGTCGGACGGATCACCTGTCACCGCTGGCGATTTTGAATATGCTTGGAAGCGTGCAGCCTCGCCCGAGCTGGCCAGCCCTTACAGCTGGTACATTGAGCTGATGGCAATCGAGAACGCGGCCGCCGTTATTGCAGGCGAAATGGACCCGTCCGAAATGGGCGTGACCGCGATTGATGACACGACGCTGGAAGTTCGCCTGTCGCAGCCGCTGCCGTACTTTGACCAGATGGTCACCCACTTCACCACCTTCCCGGTGCCGGAAGCCGTAATTGCAGAGCATGGCGCCGAGTGGACCAAGCCGGGCAACATGGTGTCCAACGGTGCCTATGTGCTGACCGAACATGTGCCACAGGAAAAGCTGGTCCGTGAGCGCAACGAAATGTACTGGGACAACGCCAATACGATCATCGACAAGACCACATCACTGGTGATCAACGATGAAAACGTTGCGCTGACGCGGTATCTCGCTGGGGAACTGGACCGCACCGATGTGCCCGCAGGGCAATTCCCGGCGTTGCAGGCCGAATATCCTGATCAGGCTGTTTCTGTTCCGCTGGCATGTTCCTATTATTACACCGTCAATATGACCGACACGACAAATCCGGCGCTGTTGGATCCAAAGGTGCGTCAGGCGCTGTCCCTCGCGGTCAATCGCGATGTGGTGGTCGAGGCCGTTCTGGCCGGTGGTCAAAAACCAGCCTATACGTTCACCCATTGGGCGACAGCCGGGTTTGAAACACCTGACACCCCAATCGCCGGGATGAGCCAGGAAGAGCGTGACGCCAAGGCCAAGGAACTGATGGCCGAAGCCGGTTACGGGCCCGACAACCCGCTGTCGGTGAACCTGATCTACAACACTTCTGAAGCGCACAAATCCGTCGCGATTGCGATCACCCAGATGTGGAAGCAGACATTGGGTGTTGAGACGGAACTGGCAAACCAGGAATGGCAGACATTCCTCGAAACACGCGGCAATCAGGATTATGAACTTGCCCGTGCCGGCTGGTGCGCCGACTACAACGAGGCGTCAACCTTCCTTGATCTGATGCAGTCCGAGTCTGGCTATAACGACGCCAAATACGTCAACGCCCGCGTTGATGAGTTGCTTGCCGAAGCCAAGACCTCTGACAACCCACAGGCTGCCTATACCGAAGTTGAGCAGATCATCAGCGCTGAAGTGCCGATCATTCCGATCTACCACTACGCCGCGGTCAAGATGTTTGCTGAAAACCTCGAAGGCTGGCCTTTGGAGAACTTCCAGCAGAATTGGTATTCAAAAGACCTCTATAAGGTTGCTGAATAACCTGACTGTCTGAACGGCCGCGCCCCTGTTTGTCAGGGGCGCGGCGCTTTTATTGTTTCGCGACCAACAGCGGACCCCTGACATATGCTTAGCTTTATCGCGCGCCGCCTTTCGGTGGCCATCCCGACGCTATTGATCCTTGTCGTTCTCAGCTTTGTGCTGATGTATTCGGCCCCCGGTGGCCCCTTCAATTCAGAAAGGCCCTTACCGCCTCAGGTGCTGGCCAACATCGAAGCCAAATATGGCCTTGATCAACCGTTCTGGAAGCAGATCGTCAACTACGTCTGGTCGGTCACCACCCAGTTCGATTTCGGTCCGTCGTTTCAGTACAAGGACAGGACCGTCAATGACGTAATCGCGCAGGGATTTCCGGTGACGTTGACCTATGGGTTCTGGTCGTTCGTCGTGGCCGTGGTGGTCGGCGTGTCGCTTGGGATCGCCGCGGCGATCAAGCAGAATTCATGGCTGGACTATCTGGCGGTCGGAATCTCTGTTGGCGCGCAGGTCTTGCCCAACTTTGTGATGGCACCGCTGCTGACGCTGGGGCTGACGCTGGGATGGTTCTGGATGACCGGAGCCGCACTGCTGCCCGGCGGCGGATGGGAAGGCGGCGTCATCGTCGCAGCCTGCGCCGAAAAGGATAACTTTTGCTTTGGTCTGCCCTGGGGTGGCGCCTGGCGGTTTGATTATCTGATTATGCCGGTTATCGCACTTTCGACATCGTACATGGCCAGTATCGCGCGGATTACGCGCTCTTCGATGCTGGAAGTCCTGAACACAAATTTCATCCGTACCGCCAAGGCCAAGGGCCTGCCGATGGGCCGGGTGATCCGCAAACACGCGCTGAAGCCGACAATGCTGCCAGTCCTGTCCTACCTTGGACCGGCCTTCGTGGGCATGATCACCGGCTCGGTGATTATTGACGTGTTCTTTTCCACCGGCGGGATTGGCCAGTTCTTTGTGAATTCGGCCTTCAACCGCGATTACTCTGTCATCATGGGCATCACGATCCTCGTGGGTGCGCTGACGATGTTTTTCAACCTTGTGGTCGATATCCTTTACGCATGGATTGACCCCAAGATCAGATATTGAGGAGAGGCGAGATGTATCCCAATCCTTCTACCGTCGAAGCGCTTGAGGACGCGGCCCTTCTGGCCGAGGTTCAGGGGCGATCACTTTGGGCTGATGCGCGGACCCGCTTTTTCCGCAACAAGGCGGCTGTCGTTTCGCTTGTGGTTTTGGCGCTGATCGCCTTGTTCGCATTGTTTGGTCAGTTTCTGACGCAATATGAGCGTGACACCGTTGATTTCGCGCTGATGGGGGCCAACGCCCACAAGGGCGCGCCGTCATTTGAAACGGGCCATTACTTTGGCACGGACAATTCGGGCCGAGACCTGTTTGCGCGGGTGGTGCAGGGCACCGGGATTTCGCTGATGGTGGGGATCGTCGGCGCGATGGTCGCGGTGATCGTCGGCACGCTATATGGTGCGGTCGCGGGATACTTTGGCGGTCGGATTGACAACATCATGATGCGGATCGTTGATGTGCTGATGTCGATCCCCTTCATGTTCGTCCTGATCCTGATGCTGGTGATCTTCGGGCGGTCAATCTTCATGCTGTTTCTTGGGATCGGTCTGATTTCCTGGCTTGATATGGCCCGGATCGCGCGCGGCCAGACCCTGACCATCAAGAACAAGGAGTTTGTCGAGGTCGCCCATGCGACCGGGGTGCATCCGATGAAGATCATCCTGCGCCATATCGTGCCCAATCTGCTGGGAATCGTGATCGTTTATGCGACACTTCTGGTGCCATCCATGATCATCTTTGAGAGTTTCATCAGCTTTCTGGGCCTTGGCGTGCAGGAACCCAATACCTCGCTTGGGGCGCTGATTTCAGAAGGTGCCGGGTCGATGCAGTATGGCACCCTTTGGCAGCTGATTTTCCCGCTGATCTTCTTTGTGCTGACGATCTTCTCATTTTTCTTCGTAGGCGATGGCCTGCGGGATGCACTTGACCCGAAAGACCGCTGAACATGAGCTTGCTAAACATTGAAGACCTGCGCGTGAGCTTTACCACCGCGGACGGGGACGTGAACGCGGTCAACGGGGTGAGTTTTGCCATTGATGCCAAGGAAACGCTGGCCATCGTGGGGGAAAGTGGTTCAGGCAAGAGCCAGACCGCATTTGCGGCGATGGGGCTTTTGGCCAAGAACGGCCGGGCCACGGGCAAAGTGATGTTTGATGGCACCGACCTACTGACCTTGTCAGAGCGGCAGTTGAACAAGGTGAGGTCCAAACAGGTGTCGATGATCTTTCAGGATCCGATGACCTCGCTGAACCCATATATTCGGATCTCCGAACAGATGGCTGAAGTGCTGATGCTGCACAAGGGGATGTCAAAGTCTGACGCCATCGCGGATTCCGCGCGGATGCTGGACGCGGTCCGCATTCCTGACGCGCGCAATCGCGTGCGGTCATTTCCGCACGAGTTTTCGGGCGGCATGCGACAGCGGATCATGATTGCGATGGCTCTGTTGTGTCAGCCCAAGCTACTGATTGCAGATGAGCCGACAACCGCGCTGGATGTGACCGTGCAAGCGCAAATCATGCAATTGCTGGGCGAAATCCGCGATGAATTCGGAACCGCGATTGTGCTGATCACCCATGATCTGGGGGTTGTGGCCGGCTTCTGCGACCGCACGCTGGTGCTTTATGGTGGGCAGATCATGGAGGACGGGCCAACCGATACGCTGTTTGCCGATCCATCGCACCCTTATACCCATGGGCTGTTGCGCGCGGTGCCGCGTCTGGACCGTGCGGATTCAGAACTTGCCACGATCGCGGGTGAGCCGCCGGATATGTCGCGCTTGCCCAAGGGTTGCCCGTTTACGCCACGTTGCGCGATGCGGCGCGACAATTGCGCAGCCGACCGTCCGCCACTGGTCGATTTCGCCGGTGATCGCCGCCGGTCCTGCCACATTCCCATCAAGGAGGTCGTCTGATGTCTGCGATCCTGTCTGTCAAAGATCTGTCGGTTACCTTTGATGTGCGCCCGCAGGGGGCCTGGCCCTGGACGCCGCCGCTTAAGCTGCATGCGGTCAGTGAAATGTCATTTGATCTGGAGGCCGGGCAATGCCTTGGTGTTGTAGGTGAATCCGGTTCGGGTAAGTCCACGCTCGCGCGGGCAATTGTCGGCACAGTCCCAACGTCGGGCGGGCAGGTCAACTTCGAAGGCGGCGATCTGGCCAGCATGGGCCCGGCGGAACGGCGCGTGCATCGGCGCGACGTGCAGATGATTTTTCAGGACCCGCTTGCGGCGCTGAACCCGCGCATGACCGTGGGAGAGATCATTGCCGAACCGCTGGTGACCCATGAACCCGGCGTCAGCCGCGAAGAGCGCAAGAAGCGTGTACGCGAACTGATGGAACGGGTCGGGCTGCTGCCAAATCTGATCAATCGCTATCCGCATGAGTTTTCGGGCGGGCAGTGTCAGCGGATCGGCATTGCACGCGCGTTGATCCTGAAGCCCAAGCTTTTGATCTGTGATGAACCGGTCTCGGCGCTGGATGTTTCTGTGCAAGCGCAGGTGGTCAATCTGCTGATGGAATTGCAGCGCGACATGGGGTTGTCGATGATTTTCATCGCCCATGATCTGAGCGTGGTGAAACATATCAGCGACCAGATCATCGTGATGTATCTGGGGCGCCAGATGGAGATGGCCACAGCGGAGACGCTGACGACCGTGCCAGAGCATCCTTATACGCAGGCGCTGATTTCGTCGGTGCCGATCCCTGATCCCGTGCTTGAAAAGGCGCGAGTGCGACCGGTGCTGGAAGGTGAATTGCCCTCACCGCTTGCCCCGCCAAGCGGTTGCGTGTTCCGCACCCGTTGCCCGAAGGCCCAGAACAGCTGTGCGGGTGATCGCCCCGCGATGCAGGCTTTGGGCAATGGGCACTTTGTTGCCTGCCCTTACCATCAGGCAGAGGAAGTCCTGGCGGCTAGCTGAACCACAGGCAGAGCCGGCCAACCGGGGTAAAACCTGCATCGCAGGCTGCCGTCAGCACGTCGTCACGGGCATAGCCGGACACCGGCTGCCCAAGCCCAAATTCATGCGCCAGGCCGGCAAGCGGGGCAAATGCGTCGTCGCCAAAGACGTTGCTGATCCCGGTGCAGGTCACAGAGCGGTTCGCGATCCCGCCTGCGTCAAATCCGGTGCCGCGCCTGCGCCCCCAGATCGCGATATCGGGGCGGTCGAGAATGGCGGCCGGAAACTGCACCTTGTCACTGGGGGAGTCTTTGTTCCACGCCGCTTCCCAAAGGGACAGGTCTGCCGCTGTCCTGATCCGTTCCCACGCCGGGTTGGTGGCGGGTTGCGGCGGGTCGGACTGCCATATCCATGCCGCCTCAAACCCGCGCTTAAGGCCCTGATCCGCAAGGTTCAGGCGCGAAAAACTGTCCTTGAGTGCAAATCCATTTGTGTCCTTCAGAGCAGCGATCAGGCGCATTTGTGCGGTCACGGCGTCTGGTGCCAAAGTGACCATCGTGCCGTGATAGGGCGGCGGTGGGTCACGCATGACGAGCGCCTCTTTCAGACGGTCTAAACGGCACCCATGCAGGGCCGCCATCATCTCGTACCAATCTGCGTTGTTCGCCGCCGCGAGGATGGCTTTGGGATCGGTGTTAATAGTCGCGTTCAAAGAAAATACCGATGCTGGTTTCGCCATCAGCGTCCACCGTGCCTTTGGCGGTCACGTTGTCAGTAACGTCAAGGTTCAGGTTAATCTCCGTCTCGCCGTCGGCGTTGATTGTCACGTCGGTGTAGACATTTTCGGTCAGATATTTGCCTGCGCGGACCGCGGCATTGCCCTCTGCGTCTGTCGTGACGTCAAAATCATCAAGCCCGATGCCTTGCCGGAAGTTGTCGATCAGCCCGCCACTGCCGCGCCCGGCCAGCGTGCCAACGGCTGCCGCCAGTTGCACGGCCTGAAGCGGGCTGATTTCGGATAGGTTGCGCCCAAAGATCAACTGGGCGAGCACCTCGTCCTGCGGCAGGTCCGGAGTTGATTGGAACGTTACCTCTGGCGCGTTTGCCGGGCCCTCGATCACGATCCGTACCAAGGTGCCGTTGCGGCTTTCGGTGGCGGCCACCAGACGGATGTAGGGCAGGAAATCACCTTGCAGCGTGGCAGAGCCTTCGGTCAGGTCAAACCGCTGTTGCAGCACATCAATACGGCCGCGGCGCAGATCAAACTGGCCGACGGGGACTATATTATTTGTGGTGCCACCGATGTTGAGCGTACCGCCAAGTTCAGCGTCCAGGCCCCGACCCCGAATGAAAATGCGACTTGGTGCATTGACGGTAATATCAAGGGGGAAGCCGGGACCGCCCGCGCGATCTGCGCGCGCGGCCGCAGCCTCTGCGCCAAGACCGGCCCGGTTCAATGTGGTCCGCACGCGGGTGGATTCGCCAACATGGGTAATGGGGGGCAATTCGCCAAGACCACTGACCCCCGATGATGGCACGTGCACATCGGTCTCTCCGAGGTTCAGCAGGCCTGCAATACGGGCCCCGCCGGTCAAGGCACCGTCCAGCGAAACGGTGCCGTTCACCGAGGTGCGATAAAGGTTGGGGTCTTGCAGGACCAGGTCATTCACCGCAATGGAAAGCGAGCCGTTGAAGGGTGCCGCGAGTGTCACCGGACCAGAAATCCGCAGTCCGCCGCCGGCAGGCACATCTGCACTTATGCCAATCTCTGCGCGGCTGCCGGACAGGGTCGCGCCGCCCGTGATATTTTCAAGCGCCAGACCAAGCGTCGGCGCGGCAAGCCGCGCACCAGCGGTCGAGATCGCCCCGCTGACCGATGACAGCGCAGCCGGGCCGTTCACGGCAAGATCAAACGTCGCATTGCCCGAAAGTCGGCGGGGTTCCAGAACCGGGTTTGCAAGTCCCAGCGGCGCATTTCCTGTCATATCCAGATCAAGGGTGCCGTTGTCAGCGATCGCGCCATTGACCTGTGCGCCAATGCCACCGGGACCGCTGGCCGACATATCCACGCCCCAACTTGCGGCATTGCGTGTCGCGTTGCCCTGGGCGGTCACCGGACCGGACAGCTGATCGGTAAAGAGCCCGATATCCGCAAGTCGCGCCTCAAACGCGGCCGTGCCTGTGCCATCATCGTCAGCAACCAGATTGCCACTCGCGCTGAGGGTCCCAGTGCGCAAGGAAAACGCGGGGAGTGAGATTTGCCCAGCGGCGCGGCTGGCCTTCGCCGACAGTTCGCCCGTGCCACGCAGAAGCTGATCAACGCTTGTGTTGCCAATGCCAAAGTCTTCGCTGGTGATGGAAAGGTCCGCATCAAAGCTGGACAGGTCGGTCATCACCCGACCGCTGACATCAGCGGTGACAGAGCCCGACAGTGGCTGCCCGGCAATGGCGCGAAAGGGGGTCAGCGTTTCTGCCCCAGCCTGCAAGGTGCCCGCCACGTCAAACTGATCGCCGACCGGGCTGGCCGTGGCATCAAGTTGCAGGTTTGCGCCACCTGCACGCGCCTGAAGGGTTGCTGACGCGGTGCCGCCATCGCTGCGCGTTGCCGTGCCAAACACTGCGGAGTCGCCCGTCAGAATCGGATCAATGCGTGGATCGCCAATCGCAAGCCCCTGACCTGCAATTGCGAAATCCGCATCAAAGTCAGACAGATCTGTTACGCCGCTGCCGCTGATGTCTGCTGACAGGCGACCGGCAATGTCGCGTGCAGCCAGTGTTGCAAAGGGGGCAAGGTCGGCGATGTCGGCATCCAAATCGCCGGTGACTTCAAAGTGATCGCCAATAGGTGCCGCCGTGCCCACAAGCCGAATGTCGCTGCCGGCCCCCACGGCGGTCAGATCAATGTCGATCTGCCCCTGCACGTTGCGATCGCCGGTGAGGTCAACATCCAGGGGGCCGGACAGGCCCGCGGCAAGTTGGCCTGCGTCCTTGATCGTCAGGTCAAGATCGCCGCGGATCGCCTCAGAGAGCGCGCCATCAGCGTTGGCGACAAGATCAAGCTGAGGATTGGCAATGCGCAGGTCCGCAACCCGGAAACGGTCCTGCCCCGTGCGGCTGATCTCGGCCGTTAATGTCCCGGCACCGGCAAGCAGGGGGTCAAGCTGGGCGACGTCGACGGCAAGATCCTGCGTGCGGGCGGCGACATTGGCGTCAAATCGCAATCCATCGCTCAATACGATGGCGTTAATGTCCATCTGGGCCGCCCCGTCAAGGTCGCGCCCGGCCAGGGCGCGATAGCGGGCAAGGTCAGTCACATCGGCCACCACCTTTGCAGAAATGGTCTGCCCGCTTCCTGCCGGGATCGCTTCGCCGATCGCTGTGAGAGTCGCGCCTGCGGCCTCTGCGTTTATGTCAAAGGTGACCTTGCCCGCGTCGTCACGGATGATATCGCCGCCGAGATTTGCAGCGCCGTTCAACTCTGGCAGGGCTTTGGAAATGTCGCCTAAGGCTGCGGCAAAAGAAGCGGTACTTGCACCGCTGGTGATATCTGCAGATGCGGTGATTTCCGCCTCTGGTGTTGCAATCCGCAAAGCATTGACGCGGGTGCCGCCGGTGTCGCGCACCGCCTGCAACGACAGGTCACCTGTGCCTGCAAGCACCGGGTCAAGTTGCGCGATGCCAACCGCCAGATCCTGCGTTTGACCGGTGATCAACAGATCATAGAACCCATCCAGCGGGCTCAGGGTGCTGAGCACGTTCAGCTCTGCCTGACCGGCAAGGGCGGGCCGCCCGAAAAGGGTTGCAAAGCGGTCAAGCGCCGCCACAGACAGGATGATATCGGCCGTCGTGCGCAGGTTGTCATCTGGCGTCGCGACGCTGGCCTCTGCCAGGATTTCCAGCCCCGGCCCGGTCATGGTGAGCTGATTGAGTTGGAAGGGTGTGCCTTCGGTATACTCAGCGACAAGCACGCCTTTGATGGCGTCCCCGAGGGCGTCTGCCGCGCCGGCGTCATCCAGCGCTACGCCAGTTGCCGCGTAGTCCAGATTGGCAGTCACGGCACCAATCTCTCCGCCGGTTCCAGATGTGATGATGCCGCCGCCATCAAGTGCGATCTGCGCGATGCGCAATCCGGGCCGGTCAAACCCGACGATGTTGAAATCGGCGCTCCAATCATCTGAAATGCTTTGGTCATGACCAATGTTGAGGTTGACCCGGTCGACAAACGTCTTGGCACCGGGCAGCGGCAACAGCACAGGATCGCCAGTGTCATCAGCAATCGCACCGTCAAGGACCAGCCGTTCTGGCCAGCCGCCCGCGTCGATGCGGGCCTGCCCGCTGAGCCGCAGCTTGTCAGCCTGCAAGGTCAGGGCAGTGAGGTCATAGCCGCCGCCTGCAATCTGTTGACCCCGTGCCGCCAACTGCACATCGGGGCCAAAGAAATTCTGGTAATCCGGGGCGAAGAGCGGGGCGATGTTGCCACCAATATTGAGATCAAACTGGCTGCCGGTGTCTGCCGTAATCAGTGTAAGATCACCAGTCAGTCGCGGTTCACCGTCGGTCTGCAGATCAAGGGTCGCGGCAAAGTCGCTGATCGGCCCTTCACCGGCCAGTTTAAGGTCCAGCGCGGGTTGCCCGGGCAAATCGGCTAGGCCCGCGATGATACCTGCGGGCCCTTCGTTGATATCCAGATTGAGCACAAGCTGTTTGCTGGCATTGGCATAGCTGCCTGCAATCGCAAACTGGCCGCTCTTGCCGTCTAGCCGCGCCGCTGCGATGTCTGCAGCGCCTTCACCGCCAGACAGTGACGCCGACCCGACCACGTTAAAGGCCAGCGGCTCCCCCAGAAAGCTGTCGCCAAGTTCAATGCGGTTGATCGCCAGTTCGTCAAGCGAGATGCTGACAGGCAATTCAGGCAGACGGAATGGCTGCGCTTCGGGCGTGGGCGGGGCATCGGCGGTAATGGGCGCGCGCGCAACCAAGATGCGCTCGGCGCTGATTTTTTCGACATCAATCGCCCCCCTGAGCAGGGCGCTGCGGTTCCATGTCAACGTGACGTCGTCCAGGGTTAGCCAGACGCCTTCGCTATCTGCGACAGTCAGCTGCTGAATTGTCGCCTCGGAGCTCAACGCGCCTGCAAATCCTTGAATGTTTACAACGCGTTCATCGCCGGAGAGATTATCTTCGATCAGGGTGGTGATATAACCTTTGTCAGCTTCCGACGTGTCCTGCGCCGCGGCGCTGAGCGGGCATGCAATGGCAAGGATTGCTAAGATCAGGTGTTTCAAAATGACTGTCCGATTCCGATGTAAACCTGCACCTTTTCAAAAGCACCATCCCCGTTCGCCGGGGTGCCGACGTCAAGGCGGATCGGCCCGATCCCGGTGTTGTAGCGCAGGCCAATGCCGGTGCCGGCATGCCAGTCACCATCGCTGCCGGGCGTCTGTGTCTCGCCGACGTAGCCAACGTCATAAAACCCGACCAACCCGATGCTGGAGGTCACCGCGTAGCGCGCTTCGACCTGCGCACCAATGAACGACAAGCCGCCCAGGGTGACGTCTTCGCCCGCGACAACCCGATCGATGCCAAGTGCCTTATATGGTTGCCCGCGCACGGTGCCGCTGCCGCCCGAATAGAATAAGAAATCGACCGGTGTTTCGTCACGGCTGGCGCCAAGGACGCTGCCAACTTGCGCGCGCGCGGCCACGCCAAATTTGCCCGCCTCGCCAAAACTGCGATATGCGCGACCATCGACATAAATACGCGCACCCGTCGTTTCGCCATCAACCGAGATGAAGGGGGTGGCATCAACGTCAACATAATAACCGTTCTGGGCGTTTGTCGGTTCGTCGCGCCGATCGAGTGTCGCTGACAGCGGCAGGGTCAGGAGGGTGTACTGCTCAACGCCGAAGGCATCGGTTTCGCGGGCCCGCAGCACTCCCAAACCGGCGGAAAACTCAAGGTCTTCGGTGATAAACCGCGTTGCTGTCACCTCTGCCGCGATCTTGTCCAGCAGGTAGTCCGGTTCGTCTTCGCGGCCGATTTCAAGTGTGGCCAGCAGGTCGGTCTTGGGGCCGTAGATCGCTGGAATGCCAAGGCTGACGGCCGCGCTATAGTCGGTGCCACCGGTGCCGCCGCCGATGCCTTCAACCTCACCATCAAATCGCAACCGTTCGGCGCCGCCAAAGAAATTGCGGTGCAGCCAATAGCCGCTGACCTTTAATCCTTCGACCGAGGAAAGCTCTAACCCGAACCCTAGACGGCGGGGCAATGATTCAGCGATCTGCGCTTCAATCGGTAGCGTTGCATTGGGGCCAATCGACTCTGCCTCGCGCAGGGCAACACTGTCAAAGGCACCGGTCTGGCGCAGGCGGCGCGCGGCGGCCTCAAGCTCTGCCGGGCTATAGACTTCACCCACCGGCAAGCCGGCGATCCTGCGAATGGCAGATTCACGCACGTTTTCATTGCCCGTGACGATCAGCGGGCCAAAGGTCAGTTTCGGGCCCGGAGTCAGGCTGATTTGTGCATCAAGCTGCTGTTGCGGGTGCCGCGCCACAATCTGCTGATCGGCCACACTTGCCTTGGCGTGACCGGCATCGCGCCAGGCATCCACGCCAGCCCGCGCGGCTTGACGAATGATGTCAGCATCCGCACGTTCGCCTGGCGCAAAGGCCGGGGGCAACGTCGTGGCTGGCGCAAGCGGGGCAACGCGGGCCGTGCCAAAGGTGAAGCTGGGCCCTTTGTCGATGGTGATGGCAATACTGTCGATCCGTTTGGGCGCATCAAGCGGTGCGATGCTGGCCGCCTCGCGCCCGTTCACACGGATTGAGACGGTGCCACTATAGTATCCCTTTGTATAAAGGGCGGTCAGCAAGGTGCGGTAGTCGGCACGGGCTGCAGCAACATAGTCTTGCGGTGCGGGGTCAAGATCTGCGTCGATTGACAGGACCAGCGATGTGTTTTCCAGCAGGGCGGTTAATTGAGGTCCGGTATCGGGGGCCGTCAACGTGATGTCCTGCGAAAATACCGGGGTCGCAGCGACCACCAAAAATCCGACCGACAATCCGATCCGCGCCATAGAACTGCTCCACCCACTACCTTTTTATTGTTGTAGCGCGGGGCTGCAAAAAGGAAAACGGTGCATTCACCTGATGTGGGGGAAACCGCACGTCTGCAGCTGCTGACATGGGGGGCTGGATTGACTGACAACGACTAGCTGAACGGATCGTCGGGATAGGTGACGCCTGCAAGGTAAAGCCCCTCTGGCGGGCAGACCGGTCCGCAGGCTGTGCGATCCTTGGCCGCCAGGACTCTTGAGACGTCCTCGGGACGCCACGCGCCAGCGCCGACCCGTTCCAACGTTCCGACAAAGCTGCGCACCTGGTTGTGCAGAAACGAACGTGCGCGGACATGGAAATGGATCAACTGACCGCTCTCATGCGGCTGCGATTGCACGTTGAGTTCATCCAGCGTGCGCAATGGGCTGTCGGCCTGGCACATGGTCGAACGGAACGTCGTAAAATCATGACGCCCCAGAAGGTGATTTGCGCCTTGCTGCATCGCATCGACATCCAGAGGATGTTTGACCTGCCACATCTGGCCGGCCTCGAATGTCAACGGTGCGCGCCGGGCGATCAACTTGAACAGATAGCGTCGCTCAACGGCGGAAAACCTTGCGTGCCAGTCATCGGAGACGGGTGCGCAGGCGATGATCGCCACCGGCAGGGGCTTGAGGTGATAGTTCAGCGCCTCTGACAGGCGAAATGGGTCCCAGTCCTGTGCCAGATCGCAATGGGCCACCTGACCGGTCGCATGTACGCCCGCATCCGTACGACCCGCAGCGGCAATCGTATGCGCGCCCGGTTCAAGCCGGGCCAGGGCGGTTTCAATCGCTCCTTGCACGGAGGGCTGATCAGCCTGCCGTTGCCATCCTGCGAAAGGGGTGCCGAGATATTCGATTTTCAACGCAAAGCGGGGCATTGCGCGGCTTTAGGGGGAGCGGGGGGCGAAATCAATCCCTACCCAAGTCCAGCGCAGCGGCCTATCTAGGGCAAGGGATAGGTAGAACAGGGTTGAAGTCATGGTCATTGCCGCAATCGCGGATAGGATTACACGGTCGGTGGAAACGATATCTGACACGTTGACCACGCCGTTTTCCGACCCGGTGATCCGGCTGGGTGTTACCGGCCTGTCACGAGCAGGCAAGACCGTGTTCATCACTTCGCTTGTCGCCAACCTGATGGACCGCGGCAGGATGCCGCAACTGCGGGCCGCGGCCAACGGAGCGATCCGCGCGGCCTACCTGCAGCCGCAACCCGATGACACGCTGCCACGGTTTGAGTATGAAACGCATCTGGCAAATCTGACGGCGCAGGATCCGGTCTGGCCGGAGGGAACGCGGCAAATTTCGGAACTGCGCCTGTCACTGCGGGTGCAGCCCACCGGGCTGTTGTCTGGCCTTTCCGGGCCGCGGACGGTGCATCTTGATATCGTTGATTATCCCGGTGAATGGCTATTGGACCTGGGGCTGTTGGACCTGTCCTTTGCAGAGTGGTCAGCGGCGGCGCTGCACCGGGCCGAGAACCGGCCAGGCGGGGCGGACTATCTGGCATCGGTCAGCGGAGTGCAGGCCGCAGAACCTTTGGATGAGCCGCAAGCACAGGCGCTTGCAACCCTATTCACCACCCATCTGCAAGCGGCGCGGCAGGCCGGATATTCAGATTGCACCCCGGGGCGGTTCTTGCTTCCTGGGGATTTGGCCGGCTCACCTGTTTTGACCTTTGCCCCGTTGCCCGGTGAAAATTTCCCGCGTAAATCGCTGGGGCGCGAATTTGAGCGGCGATTTGAAAGCTACAAGCGCAATGTGGTGCGCCCGTTCTTCAAAGACCATTTTTCCCGCATTGATCGTCAGATTGTCCTGATAGATGTCCTTGGCGCAATCCATGCGGGGCCCAAGGCGGTTGAGGACCTGCGCAGCGCGATGGCCGAAATTCTTGGCGCGTTCCGACCCGGGCGCAACGCTTTTTTGTCACGCATCTTCAACGGGCGACGCGTTGAGAAAATCCTGTTTGCGGCCACCAAGGCAGATCACCTGCACCATGCGCAACACCCGCAATTGACGGCGATCACCGAGGCGCTGTTGCGGGATGCACGGGACCGGGCGGATTTCGCCGGGGCCAAAACTGCCGCGATGTCGATCGCTGCCTTGCGCACCACCGTCGAAGAGACAGTTGACCACGCGGATGGGCCGCTTGACGTTGTGCGGGGGCGATTGCTCGACTCAGGCAAGCAGGCGGCATTTTATCCCGGCGCCTTGCCACATGACCCGCAGCACCTTTTGGCATCTGCAAGGGATGGCGCCGAAAGGTGGCTGGATCAGGATTATCAGGTGATGCGGTTTTCGCCAGCCCCGCTGACATTGCGCCCCGGTGACGGACCGCCCCACATCCGCCTGGACAAAGCGGCCGAATTCCTGATCGGAGACAAGCTATGATCCGGTCCGCCCGCGTCGAGGATGCCGTTCCCTGCGCCCTTATTTTGGGGGATTTCTTTGCGACAACCGCATGGTTGCCCCGGCTGCACACTCCTGCGGAGGATCTTGCATTCATGCGCGACGCCATTGGTAGGGGCCACGTCACAGTGGCCACGGAAAACGGTATCGCTGTCGGGTTTATCGGCGCCGATGATGGTTGGGTGACCCACCTTTATCTTGCCCCTGCCATGCGCGGCAAAGGGATTGGGTCGGCACTGCTGGATCATGCAAAGCGGGGACAGGCATCGCTGACCCTGTGGTGTTTTCAGGCCAATGAACCGGCACGGCGTTTCTATGAGAGCCACGGGTTTGCGGTCGTGGAAACAACCGATGGGGCTGGCAACGAAGAGGGCGTGCCGGACGTGAAATATCATTGGGAGGCAAAGGCATGAGCCGCGGACCCGTTCTGATTGATCTTGATGGCAATACCGATGATGTCTCTCCGGCGATGGCACCGGCCGTCATTGATCGCCCGGACGGACCGCAAGGCGCTGCGATGCAACAGGTTGCCGCACTTGCCGTGCGGCGACCGTCGGTTCTGGCCAAGTGGTTCTGGTCGCTGTCGTTGACGCTGGTCGGATTTGTTGTGTCTCTGGCGGCGTGGGATTATGTGACTGGCCTGATCGCGCGCAG
Organism: uncultured Paracoccaceae bacterium; assembly: GCA_947502145.1. Taxonomy (GTDB): domain Bacteria; phylum Pseudomonadota; class Alphaproteobacteria; order Rhodobacterales; family Rhodobacteraceae; genus CANMYO01. Next base: position 134,930 of record CANMYO010000003.1, read on the forward strand.
CCCCATTTTGGGCATGGTGGTGCTCGCGCTTGTTGTCCTGCTTTGCTGCGTCTTGCTGGCAATTGCCCTGCGGGAGCTGGCCGCGTTTTCCCGGCTGCGGCGGATCGACACGATTCAGGCAAAGGCGGCTGAGGCGCTCGCAAACGCTGATCTGGCCGCCGCACGAGAGGTCATCGCAAAGCTGGAGCGGCTTTATACAGGGCGCGAGGATACGACTTGGGGGCGCGAACAACTGGCAGAACGCCAGTTGGATGTGCTGGACGCCGACGGGCTGCTGGGACTTGCGGAGAATACGCTGCTTGCGCCACTGGATGCCCGCGCCAACCGAGAGGTCGAGGCCGCGGCGCGCCAGGTTGCCACCGTCACTGCAATTGTGCCGCTGGCGCTGGCTGATGTGTTCACGGCGTTGACCGCGAACATCCGTATGATCCGTCGCATCGCTGAGGTCTACGGTGGCCGTTCAGGCACCTTTGGCAGTTGGCGTCTGACCCGGAGCGTTCTGACCCATTTGGTCGCAACCGGGGCCGTTGCGGTGGGGGATGATCTGATTGGGACAATTGCCGGCGGCGGGGTGCTGTCAAAAGTGTCGCGGCGGTTTGGCGAGGGGGTGGTGAATGGCGCGTTGACCGCCCGGGTCGGTGTCGCCGCGATTGAGGTCTGCCGCCCCTTGCCGTTCCACGCCACAACGCGTCCGTCGGTCACGGCCCTCGTTCGGCGCGCGCTGACCGGGTTATTTGGTCGCGACTAGAACCGGGGGGCCGGTCCGATCGGCAGCGGCCCCAGCGACATCAGCCCATTGCCAAAGTTCAAGGGCAGCTCAAGCTGCTGTTGACCGTTCTGCAGCGTATCACCCATGTTCAGATATGTCTGGTCGATGCCCGGTTCCAGCACGCCAATGCGCCCCAGACCTTCGATCAGCGGACGCCAGTTTTCGGTGGTTATGGTGATCTGACCTGTGGTGTATCCTTCGGTGTCCACATCCAGTTTCCCCTTTGCAGTCAGGGACATATCGCCCCACAGAAAGGTTGTATCGTTAAGCGTGATCTGCGTGATCGCAGCCGGTGTGCCCTGAAAGGTCAGGCGATTCAGCTCTTGATCGGTGGTGATGGTGGCATCAAGCTTAAGCGTCTGGATGCTAAGCGGCAACGCCGCATCGGGGTACATGATCGACCAGAGTTGGTCGGGCAGGGTAAGCCGATCAATGGCAAGGAAGGCATCGTAGGTTTGGGCCTCAGCACCCGCGCGGACCGCCAACAGGGTATCCGCCATGCGAAAGGTCCAGCCGGTGTCCGCGGCCAGCGATAGCATGTCCGCGGCCAGCGTTGCATTCGCAAAACTGAGGTTGGGGTTGGCGCTGACCTGAGCGCTCATCTTCAGCGCCTCACTGCCTAGGGTCAGGGTTGCCCCCGGCACCGCAAATGACTGCGTGGGCGGGAAGGCGACAATGACCTTGTTGGGTTGGTAACTCAACGCAAAGGCCTGCAGAAACGGGGCTTTGTAGGTGAATACGCCCATCGGATCGGTCAGGGATATATCGGTAACCGTGGTATCGAAACGGGATGGAAACCCTGTCGTGTTAAGCGCAGAGTAGCTGACCTCCCAGCCCGCGGCGTCCAAATCCGCAAGCGCCTGCGTGGCACCATCTTCGACCGCGCGGGAGCCGCCAAACCAATATCCGCCATATCCGACGGCCAAGACAATAACGAGGATCAAGAGGCGGCGCATCAGTGGTCCTTTTCCTTTGCAGCGAAGCCGTGTTTATAGGGGCCGTCAGAAAAGGACCAGCAACATGGCAATGTGGGTGTTCGGGTACGGATCACTTTTGTGGAACCCCGGTTTTGAGCCGGTCGAGCGGCGGCGTGCGGTGTTACGGGATTATCATCGCAGCTTTTGCATGTTGTCGATCCATCACCGCGGGTCGGAAGCGGATCCCGGGCTGGTGCTGGCGCTGGATGAAACCAAAGGCGCGACCTGCACGGGCGTTGCTTTCCGCGTGCCCGAAGCGGAGGAGGCCGATGTTCTGGCAACCCTGCGCGAGCGCGAGCTGATCTCGTCAGCCTATCTGGAAAAGACCTTGGACCTGACATTGGAAAATGGTGAGATTATTGCTGCGTTGGCCTATGTCATCAATCGCGATCATGTCCAGTATTGCCAGTTTGATCTGGAAAAGCAGGCGCAGATCATTGCCCATGCAACGGGTGGGCGCGGTCCGAATACCGAATACCTGCTAAACACGGCGGCGCATCTGACACAGATGGGCATCCGCGACCCGGACATGGATTGGCTGGTCGCACGGGTCAAGGCGCTGACGGAATAATGACTTTCGTTTCCGCGCTGGCCCGTTAGAGTTGCACATAACGTAGTTAACGAGGAACCCGCGCCCTTGACGGACCACAGGGAACCCGAGGCCGAGCCACAATTTTCACAGCCCGTGCGTCAGATCACGTCGATGCTGATTGTTTTGGCGTTGGTGGGTGCCGGGCTCTATGTCGGCTTTGCGCAGATTCAGGCCATCTTTATGGCCAACCTCTATTTGAATGGTGCAATCCTCGCGGTTTTTGTGCTGGGGATCCTGTCGACCTTTGGACAGGTCTATCAGTTGATGCGCTCGGTCGAATGGATCGAAGGTTTTGCTGCAAACCGGGTCGGTCACAATCTGACAATCGCCCCATCGCTATTGGCGCCGCTGGCGACCCTGTTGCGATCACGCGGCGCGCGGATGCAGATTTCCTCGACCTCAAGCCGGTCGATTCAGGATTCGGTGGCGCAGCGGATCGACGAAGATCGTGAAATCACGCGATATATCGGAAACACGCTGATTTTTCTTGGCCTTTTGGGTACGTTTTATGGCCTTGCGACGACCGTGCCGGCCCTTGTCGAAACCATTCGCTCGCTCAACCCGGCAGAGGGTGAAAGCGGCGCGGATGTCTTTGGACGCCTGCAACAGGGCCTTGAAAGCCAGCTTGGCGGCATGGGAACGGCATTTTCATCCTCGCTTTTGGGGTTGGCCGGATCACTTGTTGTGGGGTTGCTGGAACTGTTTGCAGGTCACGGGCAGAACCGGTTCTACCGCGAATTGGAAGAATGGCTTTCAACGATCACACGGCTTGGATTTGCCGGAAGTGACGAAGGTGCGAACGAAGACACCGGGCTTTTGTCTGCCTTTGCCGATCATATGGGCGGGCAGATCGAAGCGATGCAAATGATGTTCAACCAAGCTGACGTTCGTCAAAGCCAACTGGATGACCGTCTTGAGCAACTGACTGCTGCGATTGCCCAGATCGGACAGGGTGAAGGCGGTGACACGGCGTTGCTGAAGCGCGTCGCAGAAGGGCAGGAGCGTCTGATCGAAAAGCTGGAAGACGGTGGCGTCGACGGGCTGGACGCGGAAAGCCGTATGCGTCTTCGATCTATTGATGTGCAATTGTTGCGCGTTCTTGAGGAAATGTCCGCAGGACGGCAGGAAACACTGGCAAATCTGCGCAGCGACATTGCCGCACTGACCCGCGCACTAAAGGGCCGAGGACGCCCCACAGGTAGCTAGACATGGCTTTGACCCGCAGGCAGCAACGCATGAACAACGCCATTTGGCCGGGGTTCGTTGATGCGATGACCGGGCTGTTGCTGGTGCTGATGTTCGTGCTGACCATCTTCATGGTGATCCAGTTCGTTTTGCGCGAGACCATCACCGGGCAGGCCAGCCAGCTTGATGAGCTTGCCGCCGAAGTTGCGACCCTCGCCGCGACGCTGGGCTTGGAACAGGACCGTACGGCAGAGCTTGAAACGTCATTGCAAGAGGCCGCAACTGCCGCTGACGCGCAAGCGGCGCTGATCGCATCGCTGACGGTCGAGCGTGACACGACGGCCGCGGCACTGGCCACGGCGCAGGATGAGATCACCGAATTTGAGGCACAAGTTGCGGGGCTCTTGGCGGATCGGACCGATGCGCAGTCGTTGATCCGTGACCTTCAGGACCGCGAAGCAGAACTAATCACCCAGCAAGAGGCGCTGAACCTTGCGTTGGCGCAGGCCCGTACCGAGATAAATGCCGGCGAAGAGGCGGCCCGCCTTGCCGCAGCCCGTCGTGAGGCGCTTGAGGCGCTGGTGGCCGATCTGGAAACAACGGCGGAGGTGAGTGCGGCACAAATCGCGCAGCTTGAAGCCGCCGCGCAAGATGATGCGACGCAAATATCTGAACTGGAAGCGGCGCGACTCTCGGATGCCGCGGCAGCGCTCGCCCTGCGTGAGCGGCTTGCGACGGCCGATACCGAGCTGACCGCGATGACGCTTGCGCTTGAGGAACAACGTCGTGAAGCCGAAGAAACACTGACGATATTGGCGGCAACGCAGGCGGCGCGGGATCAACTGGATCAAAACCTTGCCGCCGCTTTACTTGCGCAGCAGCAGGCCGAAAACGACCTGGCGCAGGCCTTGATTGAAGGGTCAGATCTGGACGCGCGCCTTTTGGCGGCGCTAAGCTTGCAGGACAACACTGCCGCGGAATTGGCCGAAGCCCGTGCGGCACTTGAGACATCAAATGCGCAGACGGAGGATTTGACCGTGCGCCTCGCGGCTGCTGTCTCTGCAAATGCTGCAAGCGCTGGTGACCTGCAGGCGGCAGAGGCCGCATTGGCCGCCGCGTTGGCCGAAAGCAAGGCGACGACGGAAGAAATTGAGGCAAAGCTGGCCGCCGCACTGCTTGCGCAGCAGGCTGCCGCGCTCGAGGCGAGCAATGCAAACAGCGCCAACAGCACTTTGGAAGACCGGCTTGCAGAGGCCTTGCTGGCGCAAGAGGCGTTGCAGGCAGAAGTCACCGCGTTGGCAGAGGGGCAATCTGTGACAACACAGGAGCGCGCCGATTTGCAGGCTCGCCTAGCAGCGGCCCTGGCGCGTGCACAATCGCTGGAAGACACCGCAACCTCGCAAGAAGATTTGCTGGCGGCGGCGAATCTGGCGCTGTCCCAGGAAGAGGCGTTATCGGCGGAAAGCCAGCGGCAAGTTGCCTTGCTGAATGCGCAGGTTGCAGAGCTGCGCAACCAGGTGGGAACCTTGCAGGCCCTGCTCAACCTTGCCGAAGAGGCGGATGTTGCGGCGAATGTGCAGATCGAACAATTGGGGGCCCAGTTGAACACAGCATTGGCGCGTGTCGCAGCAGAAGAGCGTCGCCGCCGTGCGCTGGAAGAGGCCGAGCGTGTCCGGCTTGAAGAGGAACGCGCCCGTTTGCAGGCAGAGGCGCAGAACCTCGAACGGTTTCGGTCAGATTTTTTCGGGCAATTGCGAGACCTGCTTGAGGGTCAGGATGGCGTTCAGATCGTTGGCGACCGGTTCGTGTTCTCCTCCGAGGTGTTGTTCCGGCCGGGGGAATCCAACCTCTCGTTCCAGGGACGCGGCGAAATTGCCAAGGTGGCCGACATTCTGCGCAATGTGGCCGACGATATCCCCGATGGAATCGACTGGATCATTCGGGTCGACGGACACACCGACAACATCCCGCTGTCTGGCACTGGTGAGTTTCGCGACAACTGGGAACTGTCACAGGCCCGCGCATTGTCGGTCGTTCGCTACATGGAAAACGCGCTGGGCATCCCGCCGGATCGGCTGGCAGCAAACGGATTCGGTGAATATCAGCCAATCAATCGCGCTGATACGGATGTGGCTCGGGCCCAGAACCGCCGGATCGAGATCAAACTGACAGAGCGTTAGGGGGCCACGTCAAAACGGATGACCGCGCTGTCGATCGACCTGCCGTCCCGCATCATTGAAATTATTGCACTGTATTGGCCCGTCGGCCATCCCGCTAGCGGGGGCTGACGCCCGTTGGCCCGATAAAACTGGGCCTGCGTGCGGGTCAGCACCTCGGTGTCTTCAAAGATGGTTTGGCGATCAGGGCCAATGATTGTATGGATGACCACGTCGCCGGGGTGAGACCCAAACGCGAAACTCCACAGAACCAGCGGTGCGTCGGATTTGACCGTGTTCTGTGGCGGAATACCCGCCTTTATGGCCTCATAGGTTGGCACATCAGCGGCAATCCCGGATGCGATCAAGCCGCCGGGTGGCGTGTGAATGGGCAGCGGATGGTGCCACAGGGACTGGGGCGCGCGCGCGTCGCAGACGGCCGAACCGTCAGGATCAAACGGATCAACGATTTCACCCGATCTACGCAATTCAAAATGAAGATGCGGAAAGGTGGTATTGCCGGACAATCCGATCTGCCCCAGCACTGTATGGGTTTTGACCTCTTGCCCGACTGTGACGGCAATGCTGTCCCTGGCAAGGTGGCAATATTGCGTTTCCCAGCCGTTGGGATGAGAGATGACAACCCCGTTGCCACATTCTTCGCCTGTGACATCTGGCGCATCGGGCGCAGTTTGCAGAATGTCGGGCAGCGCGTCGCGCACGGCCGTAACTGTGCCGGGGGCCGCTGCGCGGACCGGAACGCCATTTGCCTGCGCCGCAAGCGACGGCAACGCGATGTCAGTGCCTTTGTGCCCGTCGTATGACAGCGTACCGCATTGAAAATCGGCCGCCTCATGGGTTGGGTCATGGTCGACGAACTGTTGAAAGTGGCAATTGGTTCCGATGATGCAGCCGACGGGAAAGGCCAGCTGGATATCTTGCGCGAACACCGCGTTCGGCAGCAACAGTAAGGTCAGGAATCGCATGCGCCACCACATAAACCCGCACCGGGCCCGTTCGCGTCGTCGCCCGCCTTCACGGTTCAGAATAAGGCCGGGCGCAATGCCCGGCCGTTTGTTTGTCAGTCGGCGGTCAGCAGTGGGGGCTTGTCACCCTTACCGATCCGGGCCTGTTCCGGCTCCATGATCCGCAAATCAAGTTCGCCGCTCTTGACGCCAACCTTGACCAGACCGCCCTTCATCAGTTTGCCAAACAGCAGTTCCTCTGCCAGCGGCTTCTTGATGTGTTCCTGGATCACGCGGCCCAAGGGACGTGCGCCCATCTTGGTGTCATAGCCTTTGTCGGCCAGCCATTCCGCCGCCTTTGGGGTCAATTCAATATGCACGTTGCGGTCAATCAATTGCGCCTCAAGTTGTAGCACAAACTTTTCGACCACACGCAGGATGACCTCTTTGGGCAATGCGCTGAAGCTGATCACCGCATCAAGCCGGTTGCGGAATTCGGGGGTGAATGTCCGTTCAATCGCGGCTGTGTCTTCGCCTTCGCGGGTTTCCCGGCCAAAGCCCAACGCGTTCTTAGACATTTCGGAGGCCCCCGCATTGGACGTCATGATGATGATCACATTGCGGAAGTCTGTCGTGCGACCGTTATGATCGGTGAGCTTCCCGTGATCCATGACTTGCAGCAGGATGTTGTAGACATCCGGATGCGCCTTTTCCATTTCGTCCAGCAGAAGAACACAGTGCGGATTCTGGTCAACCCCGTCAGTCAACATGCCACCCTGATCAAAGCCGACATAGCCCGGAGGCGCGCCAATCAACCGCGACACAGCGTGTTTTTCCATATATTCGGACATGTCAAAGCGCAGCAGTTCGACGCCCAGCGTATCGGCAAGTTGCTTTGCCACTTCGGTTTTGCCCACGCCGGTTGGGCCCGCGAACAGGTAGTTACCGATTGGTTTCTCAGGTTCGCGCAGGCCTGCGCGTGCCAGCTTGATCGCTGACGAAAGTGCCACGATGGCGTCATCCTGACCAAATACGACCCGCTTCAGCGACTTTTCGAGGTCCTTGAGAACTTCGGCGTCGTCCTTGCTGACGTTTTTGGGTGGAATCCGGGCAATCTTGGCGACCACGGCTTCGATTTCTTTTGTGCCAATGGTTTTGCGGCGCTTGGATTCCGCGACGAGATGTTGGGCTGCGCCCGCCTCATCAATCACGTCGATTGCCTTGTCGGGCAATTTGCGGTCGTTGATGTAGCGCGCAGACAATTCCACCGCCGTTCTTACCGCGTCAGCTGTATACTTGATGCTGTGATGGTCCTCAAAGTAGGGTTTCAGCCCTTGCAGGATCTTGATTGCGTCCGGCACCGAGGGTTCGTTCACATCAATTTTCTGGAAGCGGCGCGACAGGGCGCGGTCCTTTTCAAAGTGCTGGCGGAACTCCTTGTAGGTCGTGGACCCCATGCAGCGCAGCTTGCCACCCTGTAACGCAGGCTTCAGCAGGTTAGAGGCATCCATCGCACCGCCTGACGTGGCACCGGCGCCAATTACGGTATGGATTTCGTCAATGAACAGAACCGCGTCGTCGTGGTCTTCCATTTCCGACATCACCGCTTTCAAGCGTTCTTCAAAATCGCCCCGGTATCGCGTCCCCGCCAGCAGGGCACCCATATCGAGTGAATAGATCGTCGTGTTGGCGAGCACTTCTGGTGTTTCGCCGTTAACGATCTTGTAGGCGAGACCTTCTGCAATCGCGGTCTTGCCAACGCCAGGATCCCCGACCAGCAGCGGGTTGTTCTTGCGACGGCGGCACAGAACCTGAATGCAGCGTTCAACTTCATGGGCGCGTCCGATCAGCGGATCAACATCGCCCTTTTGCGATTTCGCATTAAGATCGACGCAATACTTGGCCAGCGCACTTTCTTTCTGGTCGGCCTCTTCCACCGTTGCGTCTTCCTCGGTGGGGGTGCCTTGAACCGGGCGCGCCTCTCCAAAGGCGGGATCCTTGGCCACCCCATGCGCGATGTAATTGACCGCATCGTAACGGGTCATGTCCTGTTCCTGCAGAAAGTAGGCTGCATTGCTTTCGCGTTCGGCAAAGATCGCAACAAGCACATTGGCGCCAGTGACCTCTGTGCGACCGGAAGATTGCACGTGGATCGCAGCCCGCTGAATGACCCGTTGGAACGCGGCCGTTGGCACGGCCTCTGATCCTTCGACATCGGTTTCAAGGGTCGAGAGGTCTTCGGAGATGAAATCCTCAAGATCTTTGCGCAATTCATCCAGATCAACCGAACAGGCGCGCATGACACGTGCGGCATCCGGTTCGTCAATCAGCGCCAGAAGTAGATGTTCCAGCGTGGCCAGTTCATGGCGGCGCGCATTGGCCAGGGCCAGTGCGCCGTGAATCGACTGCTCTAGGGTCGTTGAAAATGACGGCACGTTGGGTGCTCCTTTCATCTGGGTCAATTTGGCACATGAACCAAACTGACCGTAGCCTTCTTACCCTTAAGGTTTGGTCTAAATGAGAAACCTTCAAGGCTTTTTTTGCTGCTTGCGATCACATTAAGCGTCAGAAGTTGTGAAAGCGTGATTATTGCGTCGAATTTTAGGCAAATGATCTGCCGCACAGATCAAAAGCGGTCTTTTCGTGTCCGAATTTCAGCGAACACTGCGACGGCGTCGGCCCCGGCCATGCCAATTGCGGCAGCAAGTGCGGGGTCATCGGCCCGAAGGTAGGGGTTTGTGTTGCGTTCAGTTTCAAGGCTGGAGGGCACAGTGAACTGCCCCGCAGCGCGGATTTTTCTTACCGCTTCAAGACGAGAGATAACGCTTGAATTGCAGGGTTCAAGTGTCAATGCGAAAGCGGCGTTGGTTTCTGTGTATTCATGCCCCGAACAGACAGTGGTGTCCGGGGGCAAATCCCGCAGTTTCAACATGCTGTTCCACATCTGCGCAGGGGTGCCTTCAAACAACCTGCCGCATCCCATCGCCATCAGGCTGTCAGCGGTGAAAAGCAATCTGGAATCAGCCATGTGGAACGCGATATGACCGATCGTATGGCCTGAAACATCTATCACGCGTGTCACTTCGCCGCAGACGGTCACCGTATCGTTTTCTGACACGGCAACGTCCAGATCCGGCAGGCGGTGCGCGTCCGCGGCCGCACCGATCACGCGCGCGCCCTGCCGCAGGGCGCTGATTCCCGCTATGTGGTCATCGTGATGATGGGTGATCAGGATGTCGTTCAGCTGCCATCCACGCGCGTCAAGCTCTGCCTGGATCGGGGCTGAATCCGGCGCATCAATCAATGCGGTTTCGCCGGTTTCAGCGCTATGCAGCAAAAAAGCGTAATTGTCCGCGCGGCAGGGAATGGTCACGAGATCCAGGGGCATGGCATCCGGCACTTTCATCGTTATGTTAGCACCAGATTGACCCAAGGAACCGGCAACCGCAATGCACCTGGATGTTCTGGATTTGCGAAACTTTTATTATCGCAGCGCTTTGGGGCGCGCGGCGCAGAAGGTCGTCCGGGATGAATTGCGCCTGATGTGGCCTGAAGCAAAGGGGCAGACGGTCGTCGGGTTCGGCTTTGCGGTGCCCATGTTGCGACCGTTCCTACTGGATGCCCGGCGCGTTATCGGGCTGATGCCGGGGCCGCAGGGGGTGATGCCCTGGCCCGCCGGTCGCCCCAATATCAGCGTCTTGTGCGAAGATGCCCTGTGGCCGTTGCAGGCCGGACAGGTGGATAAACTTATCCTCTTGCATGGGCTGGAGACCTCCGACGATCCAACCGAATTGCTGGATGAGGTCTGGCGGGTGCTTGGACCCGGTGGGCGGGCGATCTTTATCGTTCCCAACCGCGCCGGAATGTGGTCCCGGTCCGACCGCACGCCATTTGGCTATGGTCGACCTTATTCGCTGGGCCAGTTGGAGGCGCAGCTCAGGCTGCACGGGCTTATCCCGGTGCGACATCTTTCAACACTTCATCAACCGCCATCGCACCGCAAGATCTGGCGCAAGTCGGCGAATTTACTTGAAACCATCGGGCGACGCTCTCCGGTCCCTATGCCGGGCGGCGTGTTGATGGTCGAAGTTTCAAAGCAGGTGCCGCAGCCGACCCGGCCGGGTCTGGGAGAGGCAGTGCGCCGTCCGCTGCGGGTACTGGAGGGTTTGACGGCACCGGTCCCCGGCGGACGGCCGGTTTAGCGGGCTGGGCCGGATCAGCCTTGTCAACCACTTCGAAGGGCGCCGGGTTAAATGGCAAGCTTGGTCACGATTCATTGTCCGAGGTGCTTGCGACCCACAAACCCCTCTGCTACATCGGCCCAAATTTCGACGCCCCGTCATTCCGGTGAAGGGGCATTTTGATTGCCCGCCACTTGCCGCACGCACGCGCCGCGATGTGGATGGGCCCAAGACATCGGAAGGGCGGACGTGTCTGAACCAGCTTCGATTTCCACAGGTATTGCAGGGCGCTATGCTTCTGCCGTGTTTGAGATTGCCCGCGAGGGCAAAGACCTCAAAACACTTGAAACTGACGTGAATGCGTTGGACGCGGCCCTTTCTGACAGCGCCGATTTCCGCACGCTGATTGATTCCCCGCTTTATGGCCGTGACGAACAAGCTGCCGCCATGGCGGAAATTGCCAAGAAAATGAAACTTTCGACAACCGTGGCCAGCACGATTCAGTTGATGGCGAAAAAGCGTCGCCTGTTTGTCCTGCCTGCACTTGTCACAACGTTGCGCAACATGCTTGCTGAAGAGCGTGGCGAAGTGACCGCTGAAGTCACCTCTGCCACGGCGCTGACCAAGGCGCAGTCAGACAAGCTGGCAAAGACACTCAAGGCGCAAGTGGGCGCTGACGTATCCATTAAACAGACCGTCGATGAAAGCATCATCGGCGGTTTGATCGTAAAAGTGGGCTCGAAAATGATTGATACCTCAATCAAATCGAAGCTCAACGCACTCCAGAACACTATGAAAGAGGTCGGATAAATGGCGATCCAAGCGTCTGAAATCTCTGCGATCCTAAAGGACCAGATCAAGAACTTTGGCCAAGAGGCCGAAGTGGCCGAAGTTGGCCGCGTGTTGAGCGTTGGTGACGGGATCGCCCGCGTCTACGGCCTGGACAATGTGCAGGCTGGTGAAATGGTTGAGTTCCCCGGCGGCATTCGCGGGATGGCCCTGAACCTTGAAAGCGACAACGTTGGTGTTGTTATCTTCGGGTCTGACCGGGACATCAAAGAGGGCGACACCGTCAAGCGCACAAAGTCCATCGTGGACGTGCCTGTTGGTGACGAACTTCTGGGCCGCGTTGTTGACGGTCTGGGCAATCCGCTTGATGGCAAGGGTCCAATCAAGACAAAGACGCGCGCTGTTGCTGACTCCAAGGCGCCGGGTATCATTCCGCGTAAGTCGGTGCATGAACCCATGGCGACGGGTCTGAAATCCGTTGACGCGATGATCCCGATTGGCCGTGGCCAGCGTGAGTTGATCATTGGCGACCGTCAGACTGGTAAGACCGCTGTCGCGCTTGACACGATCCTGAACCAGAAATCCTACAACGACGCTGCAACCGAAGAGAGCGAAAAGCTTTACTGTGTGTACGTTGCTGTCGGTCAGAAGCGTTCGACCGTTGCGCAATTGGTCAAGAAGCTCGAAGAATCGGGCGCCATTGAGTATTCGATCATCGTGGCTGCGACCGCATCCGATCCAGCACCAATGCAATTCCTTGCACCTTATGCTGCGACCGCGATGGCCGAGCATTTTCGCGACAACGGCCGCCATGCGCTGATCATCTATGATGACCTGTCCAAACAGGCCGTATCTTACCGTCAGATGTCGCTGCTGCTGCGCCGCCCACCAGGCCGCGAAGCCTATCCCGGTGACGTTTTCTACCTTCACTCCCGCCTGTTGGAGCGTTCGGCCAAGCTGAACGAGGACAATGGTGGAGGGTCGCTGACCGCACTGCCGATCATCGAAACCCAGGGTGGTGACGTGTCTGCGTTTATTCCAACCAACGTGATTTCGATCACCGATGGTCAGATTTTCCTTGAAACTGAATTGTTCTTCCAGGGTATCCGCCCCGCCGTGAACACCGGTCTGTCGGTGAGCCGGGTTGGGTCATCTGCCCAAACGAACGCGATGAAATCCGTCGCTGGTCCGGTGAAGCTGGAACTGGCACAATACCGCGAAATGGCCGCCTTTGCCCAGTTTGGGTCTGATCTGGATGCCGCGACCCAGCAGTTGCTGAACCGTGGTGCGCGTCTGACCGAGCTGATGAAGCAGCCACAGTATTCGCCTTTGACGAACGCTGAAATCGTCTGCGTCATCTATGCCGGTGTGAACGGCTACCTCGATAAGGTTGATGTGGCCGACGTTGGTCGCTTTGAAGCCGGCCTGCTCAAGCACCTGCGCACAAACGCAAGCGACGTGTTGGACTTTATCACCAAGGAAGACCCGAAAATCAAAGGTGAGGCCGAAGACAAGATCAAGGCAGCCATTGATGCCTTCGCAAAAGACTTCGCCTGACCTTTTGATTGCAGATAAGGAGGTGTCCTTGTGCCTAGTCTAAAGGACCTCAAAAACCGGATCGAAACTGTCAAATCGACACGGAAGATCACCAAGGCGATGCAGATGGTCGCGGCCGCAAAACTGCGCCGCGCCCAGGATGCAGCCGAGGCTGCGCGCCCCTACGCTGAACGGTTCAACGCCGTGATGGCAGGGCTTGCGGCATCCGTCGGCGGCTCGCCTTCGGCGCCAAAACTGTTGTCGGGCACTGGCGCTGACCAGGTCCACTTGCTGGTCGTAATGACCGCTGAGCGGGGGCTGTGCGGCGGCTTTAACGGCAACATCGCCAAGTTGGCGCGCAGCCATGCGCAAAAACTGATGGCCGATGGCAAGACTGTCAAAATCCTGACAGTTGGCAAAAAGGGCCGTGACGCGATCAAACGCGATCTGGGCGAACACTTTGTCGGCCATGTCGATCTTACCGAGGTCAAGCGTGTCGGTTACACTGACGCGCAGGGCATCGCCAAGGACGTACTTGGCCGCTTTGATGCGGGCGAGTTTGATGTGGCCACACTGTTCTTTGCGCGCTTTGAAAACGTCGTGACCCAGCACCCAACGGCGCAGCAGATCATTCCTGCGGCGTTTGAGGAAACAGAAGGTGACGCCGCTGCAACGCTTTACGACTACGAGCCCAGCGAAGAGGCCATTCTGGCTGACCTGCTGCCGCGTGGTGTGGCGACGCAGATCTTTACCGCACTGCTTGAAAATGCCGCCTCGGAACAGGGTGCACGGATGTCCGCAATGGATAACGCGACCCGTAACGCCGGCGAGATGATCGACAAGCTGACGATCCAGTATAACCGCTCGCGTCAGGCTGTGATCACGAACGAGCTGATTGAAATTATTTCGGGCGCGGAAGCGCTCTAGAGAAGAACCGGAGAAACGATATGGCAAAAGCTACTGGCAAGATCACGCAGGTGATTGGCGCCGTCGTTGACGTTCAGTTCGGGGACCACCTGCCCGAAATTCTGAACGCACTGACGACAGACAACAATGGCAAGCTGCTGACCCTTGAGGTCGCACAGCACCTTGGTGAAAACACTGTGCGCGCCATCGCGATGGACTCGACCGAGGGTCTGGTACGCGGTCAAGAGGTGTTCGATGAGGGCGCGACGATCACTGTCCCCGTGGGCGACGCTACGCTGGGTCGCATCATGAACGTTGTCGGCGATCCAGTTGACGAAAAAGGTCCCATCGGTGAACAAGAGCGCCGCTCGATCCACGCCGAGGCGCCTGCCTTTGAACAGCAGTCCACCGCATCCGAGGTTCTTGTGACCGGGATCAAGGTGATCGACCTGCTGGCGCCTTACGCCAAGGGCGGCAAGATCGGTCTGTTTGGTGGTGCCGGTGTGGGTAAGACAGTTCTTATCCAGGAATTGATCAACAACATCGCGAAAGTGCACTCCGGTTATTCTGTTTTCGCCGGTGTTGGTGAGCGGACCCGCGAAGGCAACGACCTTTACTACGAATTCATCGAATCCGGCGTTATCGACGCTGAAGACCTGACAAAGTCCAAAGTGGCGCTGGTCTACGGTCAGATGAACGAGCCTCCCGGTGCGCGTATGCGTGTGGCCCTGTCCGGTCTGACCATGGCCGAGCAGTTCCGCGACCAGTCTGGTACTGACGTTCTGTTCTTCGTGGACAACATTTTCCGCTTTACCCAAGCCGGGTCCGAGGTGTCTGCACTTTTGGGTCGTATCCCATCCGCTGTGGGCTATCAGCCAACACTGGCGACCGACATGGGCCAGATGCAGGAACGCATTACCTCGACCAAGAACGGGTCGATTACATCGGTTCAGGCGATCTATGTGCCTGCGGATGACTTGACCGACCCCGCGCCAGCGACCTCGTTCGCGCACTTGGATGCGACAACCGTTCTGAACCGTGCGATTTCGGAAAAGGGTATCTACCCGGCTGTTGATCCACTCGATTCGACGTCCCGTCTGCTTGACCCGGCTATCGTTGGCGAAGAGCATTACAAGGTTGCCTCTGACGTGCAGCAGACGTTGCAGCGGTACAAGAGTCTTCAGGACATCATCGCCATTCTTGGCATGGACGAACTGTCAGAAGATGACAAACTGACGGTTGCCCGCGCCCGTAAGATCGAGCGTTTCCTCAGCCAGCCGTTTGACGTGGCGAAGGTGTTCACCGGGTCGGACGGTGTTCAGGTGCCGCTGGAGGATACCATTGCATCGTTCAAGGCTGTTGTAGCTGGTGAATACGACCACCTGCCCGAAGCTGCCTTCTACATGGTTGGCGGTATCGACGAAGTGAAAGCCAAAGCCGAACGGATGGCTGCAGACGCTGCCTGATCCTAGGCCGAAGGAGTAAGCCAATATGGCAAACGTCCAATTCGATCTTGTCTCGCCTGAACGCCGCTTGGCGTCGGTCGAGGCGTCCGAGGTGCAAATCCCCGGTGCCGATGGCGATATGACCGCAATGCAGGGCCATGCCCCGACGATCACGACGCTGCGCCCCGGTGTGCTGCGGGTGATCCACGGGTCCGGGACAGATGAATATGTCGTGTCCGGCGGTTTTGCTGAAATCACCGCTGGCGGTGTGTCGGTTCTGGCGGAAAGCGCGCTGCCGCGTGACGAGGTGACCCAGGATGTGTTCAACCAGATGGTTGCTGATGCCAAGGCTGCCCATGAGAACGCCAAGGAAGTGTTCAAGAATGAGCCGGGTCCGGTTGACGATGCGGCAAAGCTTTTGTCAGACATGGTCGCCGTTGGTGGCCACATTGGCCTGACGGCGCAGAACTGATCGCGACCTCAAAGGTTAACATTTGGTTAATGACTGTGACAAAGGCTCCGCACTCCGGGGCCTTTGTCTGTTTGGGCAGGTCGTCAAAGACCGGGACGTCTGAGATAAGCCCTTAGGGAAAATTGGGACGGCGGGACATGCGTAAGATTGGCAGTCACCTAGTTGGCGTGGATCAGGGCGATGTTGTCCTGTTTTCAGACTTTGAACACGATGGTGAGATGTGGACCGGTGACGGTCCGCGCCTGATCAGGAAACATGTCGACTTTGCAGATGCCTATGATCTCGCCCCGGTTGTCACGGTGTCACTGTCGATGTGGGATATGTCAAACGGCGCGAACATGCGGGCAGATGTCAAAGCTGAAAAGGTCGACCGCACAGGGTTTGACATTGTATTTCGCACGTGGGGCGACACCAAGGTCGCCCGCGTGCGCGTTGCGTGGCAGGCCATTGGCCCGGTCAGCGATGAAGAAGCCTGGGATATCTGACCCGTTTAACGGTAAGTGCCTTCATAGATCGGCTTCAGTGTCTTGTGATTGAACAATGAGCTGACCGAAGTCCCGTTCCAAGTGTTCAGGATCGCTTGCGCAAAGATCGGCGCGGTGCTGACGCTGCGGATATTCTTGCACGCGGCAACCGCGGCCGTGGGTTGGATCGTATCGGTGATGACCAGGTTCTTCATCACGGATTTGCTGATCCGATCAACCGCCGGACCCGACAGAACGCCGTGTGTGATATAGCTGTGCACCTCCTTCGCACCGTTTTCCATCAGCACCTCGGCGGCCTTGCAGAGGGTGCCAGCGGTATCAACGATGTCATCGACAATCAGGCAGGTGCGGTCCTTGACGTCGCCGATCACCGTCATCTCGGCGACTTCGCCCGGCTTGCCACGCCGTTTGTCGACGATTGAAAGCGGGGCACCGATCCGTTGCGCCAGATCGCGCGCGCGCGCCACACCACCAACATCAGGGGAGACAACCATGACCTCGTCCATCTTGCCCTTGAAGTTGTGCATGACATCCAGTGCAAAGACCGGAGAGGCATAGAGGTTGTCGACCGGAATATCGAAAAAACCCTGAATCTGCGTGGCGTGCAGATCCAGGGTCAGAATGCGCTCAACACCGGCTTCGACGATCATATTGCTGACCAGCTTGGCGGTGATCGGGGTGCGGGCCTTGGACCGGCGGTCCTGACGGGCATAGCCAAAATAGGGGATCACGGCGGTGATCCGTGCCGCCGACGACCGGCGCAGCGCATCCGCGATAATCAGCAGTTCCATCAGGTTGTCGTTTGCCGGATTTGATGTCGGCTGGATGATGAACATATCCTCGCCGCGGACGTTTTCGAACACTTCGACAAAGATTTCACCATCATTGAAACGCTCAACCCGGGCATCACACAACCCGACATCGACACCGCGATGCATCGACATGCGGCGGGCAACGGCCTCGGCCAGCGGGCGGTTTGCATTTCCAGAAATCAACTTCGGTTCGAGCAGGTTCGGCATGGGAGTTTTGGTCCTTTGGCAGCAAGGTGCGCAGGGATTCGCGCGCGTTGACACCGCCTAGCACACCGTTAACGTCGCGCAAAGAATTGCCAGCCGCAGGAGAGCAAGATGGCCCATATTGATTACTACTTTGCCACGATCAGCCCCTATACCTATCTGACGGGGACGCGTCCGGCTGAGATCGCGGCCAAGCATGGGGCAACACTCACCTACAAGCCGCTTGATATCATGGCGCTGTTCGCGCGCACCGGTGGCACTGCGCCAAAGGACCGTCATCCCAATCGCGCCGAATATCGGTTGCAGGACCTCGAACGCCGCGCCGCCCTGTTGGATATGCCCATGAACGTCAAGCCTGCGTTCTTTCCGACCAATATGGCACCTTCCGCCTATGCCGTGATCGCAGCGCAGTCAGCAGGCAATGACGTTGGCGATCTTGTCGCCGAGGTGACACGGGCGTGCTGGAATGATGAAAAGGACATCGCGCAGGACGATGTGATCCGAGACTGCCTGACAGCGGCGGGACTGGACCCGGACCTTGCGGACAAAGGCATGTTGGCAAGTGCGGAAACCTATGCCCGCAACCTTGAGGACGCGGTCAATGCCGGTGTCTTTGGAGCACCATTCTTTGTCGTGGACAGCGGCCAGCGGTTCTGGGGCGAAGATCGCCTGGACGATCTGGATGCGCATCTGGGTGGCAAGATCTAGGCGTTGACGACGGCCAGAAATTCATCAACGCGGGCATTTGTCATGGACCAGTCCGTGACCAGCCGACCGGTGAGGATTCCATTTGGATCGCCCGTCGTTACGTCACCATCTTCAATGTAGTAGACCGCGCCGGCCGCGAGAATGCGTTGGTGATTTGCGCGCGTCGTTTCGAAAAAGATCATGTTTGCGGCAGGGTCAAACTGCAGCGCGATCCCATCGGCCTTGTCCAGCCCGGCGGCAAGCCGGGCGCAACTGGCGTTGGCGGCCCGGGCCAGGTCAAGCCACAGATCATCGGTCAGATAGGCCTGCATCTGCGCGGCGAGATAGCGATGTTTTGAAAACAGATGCGCGCCACGCTTGCGCCGCAACTCGAACTCCCAGGCAAGATCGGGGTCAAAGATCACGCAGGCCTCTGCGCCAAGCAGACCGTTTTTGGTGCCGCCGAAACTGACCGCATTAACGCCTGCCTTCCAGGTCATGTCGGCAGCTGTACAGCCAAGCGCTGCAACGGCGTTGGCAAATCTTGCCCCATCCAGGTGGGTACTGAGCCCAAAGTCCCGTGCGACCGCGCAAATGGCCGCGATTTCGTCCAGGTCGTAGAGTGTTCCGCGTTCTGTGACCTGGGTGATCGACACCGGACCGCGCTGCACGTTATGCACGCCGATCGCCTCTTGCGCGGCGACAACATCGCGCAGAGCAGCAGCTTTCATCTTGGCATTTGTCGCGGGCACATTGATCAGTTTTGCACCTGCATAGAATTCCGGAGCGTTGCATTCATCCATCTGAATATGCGCCATTGGCGTGCAGAATATCGCCTGCCAGGGCTGCGCCATGGTCGCCAGCAACAGGACGTTTGCCGCAGTTCCTGTTGCCACCAGATAGACGGCCGCCTCGGGTGCCTCAAAGACATCGCGAATCTGGTCCTGCACAGCTTTTGTCAGGGGGTCGTTGCCGTATCCCATGGCGTAGCCGGCGTTCGCCTCACTCAGCGCGGCCAAAATGCTGGGGTGGGCCGGGCCCGCGTTGTCAGAGGCAAAAAACATCTATGTCGGCTCCTCGATGATGTGATCTTCCCAGTCGTCCTCGTCGACTTCAAATTCCGGGGTGGTCATGCCCTGAACCGAGACACCGGCGTGGTGCACCGTGTCGGGATCGCCGGACACCAAGGGGTGCCAGTGAAACAACGGTCGACCTTCGGCCATGAGCCGATAGGCGCAAGTTTGGGGCAGCCAGTACATATTCTGCTCAAGGGTTTTGGGCGTCAGAACGATACATTCGGGGACAAACTGATGCCGGATCGGGTATTGGGCACAGAGGCAACTTTCGTCATCAAGCAGACGACAGGCGATGCGGGTCAGGGCGACCTCGCCGGTGTCTTCGTCCTCAAGCTTGTTCAGGCAACATTTGCCACACCCGTCACAAAGCGCTTCCCACTCGGCCTGATTCAATTTGGTCAAAGGGGTCGTTTCCCAGAACCTTGGGCGTAATCCCTCGCGGGGAATATCAGCGCACATTGGCCAGAATGTCCCGCGCCGTGATGCAATCCTGATCCATCTGCGCAATCAGGTTTTCCAGGGCTTCGAATTTCAGTTCGGGTCTGAGGTATTCCACCAGCGCGACGGATACATGGGCTCCGTAGAGATCCCCCTTGAAGTCGAAAATGAAGGTCTCACAATTGGGTTGGTTAACACCAAATGTCGGACGCACACCAATGGACGCCGCGCCGCCATAGTGGCCCTTGTACGGCCCATCAAGAACATCAATCCGAACCGCATACACACCGAACTTTGGCGGATGCAGGCCGATGATGGACATATTGGCGGTGGGGTAGCCCAATTCTCGGCCGCGCTGGTCACCGCGGATCACCTCACCCTCGATACGGTGCCAATGGCCCAACATCCTTTCAGCATCACGCGGACGTCCCTCGGATAGGGCCGTACGGATCGCGGTTGAACTGACGGGCAGGTCCGAAATATTGACCATGTCTGCAATGGTCACGCCAAACCCAAGATCATGACCCAGCTGTTGCAAATGGCGCGTGGTGCCGGCGCGGTTCTTGCCAAAACAGAAGTCGGCCCCGACAACGACGTGTTTCAGCCCCAGCCGGTTGACGATGATCTCCTGCGCAAAGGCATCCGGGGGCAGGGCCGCGAGGGTGGCGTTAAACGGCACCTCGTAAAGTTTCTCGACACCGATCTTTTCCAGCCGGTTGGCCTTGGCTTCGGGGTTCATCAGCCGAAACGGCGCATCAGAGCGTGCAAAATAGCTGCGTGGGTGTGGTTCAAAGGTCATCACGCCAAGGGGGGCGTCAATCCGCTGGGCCACTTCGCGCGCAACGTCAATGACAGCCTGATGGCCGAGATGAACGCCGTCAAAATTGCCGATGGCCACGGCAGCCCCCCGGTCACTGGGGTCAAGGTATAGGGTGTCGCGGATGATACGCATGGGCTTGCGTAGCGCGGCCTGCGAAAGGGTGCAAGCCGGGCTTTGCGCCAGTGTCTCTGCCCGTCGCGGGCCGATCGGGATTAGTCGAATTTTGCCGATGGGGCGAGCACCGTCGCCTCGCCAACAAGAACCTTCTTGCCCTTCACAAGGCAGCGGGTTTCCATCTTGACCCGCCGCTTGCTGTAGTCGATTTCCATCACTTCAACTTCGGCGGTAACACGGTCGCCGGGTCGCACGGGGGCCAGAAACTTCAGCGATTGCCCCAAATAGACTGTGCCATGACCAGGTAATTGTTCCCCGATGACCGCCGAGACGAGTCCGGCAGTTAGCATTCCATGGGCAATACGGCCTTCAAATATGGTGTCCTGAGCGTATTCGTCGTCCAGATGGACCGGGTTCCGGTCGGTCGAGATTTCGGCGAAAAGTTCGATGTCCCGGTCAGTTACGACCTTGGACAGCGACCGCACCATACCGACGGCGATATCTTCAATGACGATCGTTCCACGCGGTGCGTTGTCCAACATCCCGGTCTCCATGAGGTAACAAAAGGTCCGATAGGGCAGAAATCTTGAAACTTAATTACTTTGCAAGCGCAGAAAGTCAAGTGATTCTCGTCTAGCGAAGATGACCAATCGTAAAGGTTGCCGAGACCTGGTGATCTTGCAGGAATTGATCAAGCAGGCTGGGGTCGGGGTTTGTCACCGTTTTGGTTTCCTTTGCGGCCAGGCCGCCGGATATGAACAATGTATCAAGGTCTTCTTGTTGGCCGCCCAGGATGTCGGTGTGGATGCCATCGCCGATACAGATGATATTGGGATCTGCGCCAATATCTGCGATGGCATTCAACCGACGCCGGGCGAGGTCATAGATTGGCGGATGAGGCTTGCCGAAATAGAGGCTTTGCCCGCCCATATCGGTGTAAAGCTGCGCCAGGGCCCCGGCGCACCATTCGCGCACATCGCCACGGTCCACGACGATATCGGGATTGGCGCAGAGCAGCGGTAACCCCATTTGCTTGGCGAGCAGAAAGTCCGCGCGATTGACGTCCGGGTCGGCGAGCGGATCAAATGGACCACAGCAGACGATGCCCTCGGCCTCGGCCAGAGGCACTTTGACAATCTCGACCGGGTTTTCGATGATCTTGAGGGGTTTGAAGAAATCATCGTCACGGGGGCTTTCGCCCATGAACCAGACCTTGTTGCCAACCGCGCCGAGATACATCGCCGCCCGGGCAGAATCGCCAGAGGTCGCGATTGCGTCCCAGGAATCGGTGGGGATGCCAAAGCCTTCGATCTGTTTTGCAACGGAATCCCAGGGGCGGGGCGAGTTTGTGACCAGCACAACTTTGCCACCGCGGCTGCGATAAGACTGCATTGCAGTTACGGCTGCGGGCAGGGCGGCAATGCCGTTGTGCATACATCCCCAGAGGTCGACAAATGCGGCGTCGTACTGATCTGAGATGTCGTGGAAGGTGTCGATAATCTGGGACATGGGGCCTCCGAAGGTATGCGGCAGGCCTATCAGATCAGTCGTTTGGTGCAAGTCGGGACGGGGATGACGCTGTTGCGCTGACGCGCAAGGCGCCCCACCCACCGTCCCGCGGGCGTTCAGACCTTCAGATTCGGGATGATCTGTTTCTTACGGCTCATCACGCCAGGCAAAACAACGGTATCCCCCGCCGTATCCGCACCAAAGGAGGCTTGGGCCACGGATTTGGTCAGCGCGTTTGGCAGCAACATCGTGGCCTCTTCCTTCAGGATATCGACAACAAAAAGCAGCACCTGATCTACACCGTCCTGATCCGCAACCGTTGCCATGCTGTCCATGAGCGAGGCCTTGCGATCCAGGATGATCTGCGGCGCGGTCGTTTCAAGCACGGAGACGCGGAACTTGGTGTCACCAACCGCGTATTCCTTGCTGTCCATGCGCAGAAGCTCTGCATCTGAAAAGGCCGAGATATCGGACTTGGCTTCAAACATCTCTGACGCATAAGCGTCTATATCAAGATTCAGATCGGCAGCGAGTTGTTCTGCCAGAGCCTTGTCAGTGGCTGTTGTTGTGGGCGAGCGGAAGGCCAGCGTGTCCGACAGGATGCAGGACAGCATCAGCCCCTTGATGCCGTCCGGCATATGCTGTGCATGCGCGCCCATCAGTTGGTGCTGAATCGTCGCGGTGCAGGCCAATGGGCGTACCGTGATGTCAATTGGACCTTTGGTTTCCAGGCCACCGACCAGTTTGTGGTGGTCGATGATGGCTGTCACATTTGCCGCGTTGATATTCGCGGGCAGTTCAGCGGGATTGTTGGTGTCAACGATGACGCAATCCTGATCGTCAGCGACATCCGCGATCACGTCGGGCAGAACAAAGCCCCAGCGCTGGGCAACAAACAGGGCTTCGGTATTCGGAGTGCCAAGCAGTTTGGCCTGTGCATCCACGCCTTGTTGGGTGAGAAACCATTCCCAAATCAAGGCAGAGCCGGTGCTGTCGGTGTCGGGGGCTTTGTGGCCAAAAACAAAAGTGGTCATGCGCGGTGCCTTTCAGCGGAAATGCGAGGAATCGCGCGCGTTATAGGTCTGTGCCACCGCGGTGTCACCCCTCGCGCAGCAGTGTTTGACGGTTCACTGGCCGAATGGTAGATTGTGAGCACCCAAAAGGAGGAACCTGACGATGGACCTGACCGCTTAGAACCGCTCAACCCCGTTTTGGCGCTGTGATGCGCCGTTCCCGATCTTGAGGAGTGCCCCAGCAATGGACCAGCAAATCTGAACGCCAATTCTGGCGATCCTTGGCCTTTGTTCAAAGGCCGCTTTTCCAATGTCTTGAAGATGGAGCACCAAATGCCCCGTAAAACAAAATCGCCGCGCAAGGCGGCTCAACGCCCGACCTCTGTTGAAACCGCGCGCCGCGCGGCTGCCCGCAAACAGGTCACGCCCGGTCAAACCCGACCCCATGACAATCTGAACCGCGACACACGTCGCAATATCAGGCCACCAAAATTCCCCGGACGTCTGGGAGGCCGTTAAGAACGTCGCCCCGCCCGCGCGTCGGGCGGGGCTTGTAGTTTGCGAGGAATTCCCGTGATGTATCGGCATGGTGAAAGAAGCCGAACTCTACCCCCCGGTGAAGGCACATTTGACCCGCGCAGGATGGCAGGTCAAAGGCGAAGTCGGTGCCGCTGACGTTGTCGGGCGGCGCGGTGACGATATTCTTGTTGTTGAGCTGAAACTGGGATTTTCACTCGCGTTGTTCCATCAGGGGATCGCGCGTCTTGCATTGACGGATCTTGTTTACCTCGCCGTGCCCGCCGGCGGAAAGACAAAGGCGCTGAAAGCCAATGTCGCGCTGGCGCGCCGGTTGGGGTTGGGGGTTTTGACAGTGCGTTTGCGCGACGGGTTCGTCGAAGTGCTTGCCGACCCGGGCCCTTATGCGCCGCGCAAGTCCAGAAAAAAGACGGCGCGGCTGTTAAAGGCGTTTGAGCGGCTCGATGGTGATCCAAATGATGGCGGAGCGACGCGCCACGGCATTGTCACCGGCTATCGGCAGGATGCGGTGAAATGCGCAAGATTTCTGGCGGTGCATGGGCCCAGCAAGGGGTCAACAGTGAAGGACTGGGCCGAAGTGCCGGCAGCGACACGGATCATGGCTGACGATCACTATGGTTGGTTCACGCGGGTCAGCCGTGGTGTGTATGGATTGACGGAGGCCGGTCGCGAAGGGCTAAGCGATTGGGGTGACACCTAGGCTCAGTCGATTTGCCGGATGGTCCAACCCTTTGCCTCTAGCAGGCGCAATACGCCATGTTCACCGGGCAGATGTGCTGCGCCGACGGCAATGACAATCCGGGAATTTGATGTAGCGGCGGCTTCGATGTCATCAATCCATGCGATGTTGCGATCAATCAGGACGTATTGCTCGGTTTCAAGAAACAGCGCGTCGGCACGGGCCGGGTCAAGACCGGGAATGTCGCGGGCGGCGATGCGGGAGGCCTCCCAGATCTCGGCAATATTTCCTGCAAAGTAGCTGTTCAACATGGCGACGAACATTGCGGATTGGTGCGCGGTGGGGAGCAGGCCAAGTTTCAGCGCTTCGATCTGTTCTTCCTGCGTGTCCTTGCGCATGATTTCGAACAACGTATCCCAGGGCTCAAGCGCTTTGATCGGCACGCCTGCGGCAGCGGCGGAAGACATCAGCATGTGATCAAGACCGCGCGCGCCAGCTGCAAGGTCAGGCATCGCGCAGGCTGGAATTGCGAGTGTCAGCGCCAGATACCACGGCTGCATTTTGGCCGCCAGAAACGGCGGGATTGACCGGTCGCGGACAGCCTGTGCCAAGGCTTGCCAGGTGGCATCGTCCAGCATTTCGGGAAGGGTCGGGCCGTCGGTAATAAAAACTAGGTCTGGATCTGTCGTCAGCGCCGATTGCATCTGTGCCTCTTCCAGCGGGCCCGCCTCGACAAGCAGCAGGTCGGCGCCGACGATCAGCGATTCAACACGGGCGTGGATCGGATCAAGGCGCGGGTCATAGATGTGCATCGTACCAATCAGGATCAGGCTGTCGTCATCGCGGGTGGCCTGCCACAATAGCCCTTGGGCATAAGGTGTATTGGCTACCACAACATCAATCTGGGCCCTGTCCCCGACTGATAGGGTCTCAAGATAATCCTGGCCAGTGCAAAGTGCGGCAAGGACGGACGGGTTTGCCAGCAGGGCAAGAGCGAGCAGAAAGTTGCGGACCATTTGACAGCCTATCTGAAGGCCCGGGCCAAGTTAGCCTGGGCGATTGGTTAGGATCATACGCTGCCCCAACCGGATGAGAAACCGGCCAAGGGCATCACGGATCGCGTTTCTTGGTTCCGGCACAACATAAAGATGGCGCGCCGGTTCGGCTGCGATGCGGGCAAAGGGGCGCTGTTCAACCAGCGGCATCGGTGGCCAGCCGGGCGTCGCAGCGATGCGCAGATCAAGCGGTTCGGGTCTGGTGCGCCGAACTTTCGGACGCGGGACAGGTGTCGATGATGGGCCGATCTTGTGATCGGTGAAAATAAACGGGGGATGCATGGAACAAGGTCCTGAAATCGTCGGAATGGTCGGATGAAGGGCAGCTGCAACAGCGCCCAAAACAATGCAGGGCACTACCAGCGGGTGCTGAGAAGATCCTTTATGTGCATTGTTTACTCCTTTGATTCGCGATTTGCGTAGGCGTTGTTAACGCGATGATCGTGCAATCGCCAAGAACTTTTTGGTCGGACCATGG
Source organism: uncultured Paracoccaceae bacterium (assembly GCA_947502145.1). Lineage (GTDB taxonomy): Bacteria > Pseudomonadota > Alphaproteobacteria > Rhodobacterales > Rhodobacteraceae > CANMYO01. Next base: position 160,810 of record CANMYO010000003.1, read on the forward strand.
GGCAGGGCTGAATTGTGCCCTCGTGGTCACGTGCGACTAGGGTGTCGCACGGTCCCGATGCAAACGGGTCAGCGCAGATTTGCACATCCCGCCGTCAAGCCAGCTGCAGCCAGAACACAGCCTGTCTAGATCATCAGGCCGCACGTTGGCAACGATCCGTTCCTTTGCTTCAGCCCAGCTGAGCGTTTGCTCCGGCGACAATTTCAGAGCCGCGGCATGGTCTCGGTCAAGGGTGTCGATCTTGCCTTGGGATTCACAGCCGACACCGCGCCGCTTGGGGCAGGGGGCGCATATGTCGTCTGCCTCAAACGTGACACTCAGCAAAGTTTCGTCACCATCCGGACTGCGTAATATCCCATCAACCATGCGCGACATGTTCGCCGTAAAGGCATCAGAGTAGCCCTTACCTTCAAAGCCGAGGGCGCATAAAAAGTGGTGCGGGCGGAAAGAAATTGGCCGGATCATGCTTTTCTTTGCCATGTTAGCGCCAAACCAGCAAGGCGGCTCGCTTGACAGGCGTTTGCAGATGCAGAATTAAGGTCGCGAATTGTCGAAAGGGGACAAGCATGACACTGACTCAAGCCACATTTGGCGCAGATACCTTCCTGAAAAAGGCGGGCCTGGTACTCGCCGGGTCCATTTTCATCGGGATCGCCGCGCAAATCAGCATCCCACTGCCGTTCGTACCACTGACGTTGCAAACACTCGCCATTCTGATTGTCGGGCTCACATTTGGTTCGCGCCTTGGTGCGATTACATTGCTTGCTTACCTTGCCGAAGGCTTTGCGGGCCTGCCCGTTTTCGCCGGTGGCGCAGCCGGGCCATTGGTGTTTCTCGGACCAACCGCCGGGTTCCTGGTCGGCTTTGTACTGACGGCCTTCATTGCCGGGCTTGCTGCTGAGCGGTCCAAAAGCTTTGTCGTCATGGCACTGGGGGCGCTTGCTGCCTCTGCCCTACTTTATATTCCGGGTGTGGCATGGCCGATGGGGATTGCATCCCTTGCCGGTGCAACCGGCGACTGGACTGCATCCTCTGCCAGCACAATCTGGACCTACTGGGTCAGCCCATTCCTGATTGGCGACGCGATCAAAGCGGTACTGGCCGCGCTGATCGTTTCCGGTGGCTGGGCAGCCCTGTCCAAGCGCTGATACGACCCATCAACTTTGATGCCGGGCCCGCCTGACCAAGGCGGGCCCGTTTTCGTTTCAGGAGTGGTAGATTTTCACGTCAATCTGGTTGACTCAGTCATGACGCTTGCCTATCTCCCTCCCGTTAGCACTCAACGCGAGTGAGTGCTAACGGGAGATGAAACACGAACTTAAGGGAAGTTCCGAAATGGCATTTACACCACTTCACGACCGTGTGCTGGTCCGCCGCATCGAAAGCGACGAGAAAACACAAGGCGGTCTGATCATTCCTGACAGCGCCAAAGAAAAGCCTGCTGAGGGCGAAGTTGTGTCCTGCGGCGCAGGTGCGCGCAAGGACAATGGCGAGCTGATCGCGATGGACGTCAAAGCAGGCGACAAAGTCCTGTTTGGCAAATGGTCCGGCACTGAGGTGAAGATCGACGGCGAAGACCTGCTGATCATGAAGGAAAGCGACATCCTCGGGATCATGTAATCCCGCACGACATCGCACCCAATTAATTCAAAATTCAAGGAGCTAAATCATGGCTGCTAAAGACGTCAAGTTTGATACCGACGCCCGCAACCGGATGCTGAAAGGCGTGAACACGCTGGCAAACGCGGTTAAAGTGACACTCGGCCCGAAAGGCCGCAACGTGGTTCTGGACAAGTCGTTCGGTGCACCACGTATCACCAAGGATGGTGTATCCGTCGCCAAAGAGATCGAGCTGGAAGACAAGTTCGAAAACATGGGCGCGCAGATGGTCAAAGAAGTTGCATCGCGCACCAACGACGAAGCGGGTGACGGTACAACCACTGCAACCGTTCTTGCACAGGCCATCGTCAAAGAAGGCATGAAGTCCGTTGCCGCTGGCATGAACCCCATGGACCTCAAGCGCGGGATCGACCTTGCGACAACCAAGGTTGTCGAAGCCATCAAGGCCGCTGCGCGTCCTGTGTCTGACAGCGACGAAGTTGCGCAGGTTGGTACGATCTCTGCCAACGGCGAAGCCGAAATCGGCCGCCAGATCGCTGACGCGATGCAGAAAGTCGGCAACGAAGGTGTGATCACCGTCGAAGAGAACAAAGGTCTCGAAACGGAAACCGACGTTGTTGAAGGTATGCAGTTCGACCGCGGCTACCTGTCACCGTATTTTGTCACCAACACCGACAAGATGACGACTGAGCTGGAAGATGCGATCATCCTGCTGCACGAAAAGAAGCTGTCATCGCTGCAGCCAATGGTGCCGCTGCTGGAATCTGTGATCCAGTCCGGCAAGCCATTGCTGATCATCGCTGAAGACGTTGAAGGCGAAGCACTGGCGACCCTCGTGGTTAACAAACTGCGTGGCGGCCTGAAAATTGCTGCAGTCAAGGCCCCTGGCTTTGGTGACCGTCGCAAAGCCATGCTGCAGGACATCGCGATCCTGACTGGTGGTCAGGTGATCTCAGAAGATCTGGGCATGAAACTGGAATCCGTGACCATCGACATGCTGGGCTCTGCCAAGCGCGTTTCGATCACCAAAGACGAAACAACCATCGTTGATGGCGCTGGCGAAAAGGCCGAGATCGAAGCACGCGTTACGCAGATCCGTAACCAGATTGAAGAAACCACATCTGACTACGACCGTGAAAAACTGCAGGAACGTGTGGCCAAGCTGGCTGGCGGTGTTGCCGTTATCCGCGTCGGCGGCATGTCCGAAGTCGAAGTGAAAGAGCGCAAAGACCGCGTTGACGATGCCCTGAACGCGACCCGTGCGGCCGTACAGGAAGGTGTTGTTGTAGGCGGTGGTGTTGCTCTGATCCAGGCTGGCAAGGCGCTTGACGGTCTGGAAGGCGCAAACCCTGACCAGAACGTCGGCATCCAGATCGTGCGCAAGGCCATTGAATCGCCGCTGCGTCAGATCGCTGAAAACTCTGGCGTTGACGGATCTGTTGTTGCAGGCAAAATCCGCGAAAGCGACGACAAGGCATTCGGCTTTAACGCGCAGACCGAAGAATATGGCGACATGTTCAAGTTCGGCGTTATCGACCCTGCCAAAGTAGTGCGCACCGCACTGCAGGACGCAGCTTCCGTTGCTGGTCTGTTGATCACAACCGAAGCGATGGTTGCTGACAAGCCAGCCAAAGAAGGCGCTGCAGGCGGACCTGCAATGCCCGACATGGGCGGCATGGGCGGCATGATGTAAATTGCTGGTTCGGGGGTTTCCCGAACACGCAAATGCCTTCAGCATTTAGGAAGGGCGGTCCGGACGGGCCGCCCTTTTTTTGACCCGCATCGCATTTCTTTCGACATCCGCGCAGCGGCCGCAATCGCTGGCACAGTCTGTGACAGGAGGACGAAAAAATGACATTTGCGAATTTGAGCCACACATCTCTGGACGCAGCACTTGACGTGATTGCGCCCCGCCAATCTGACCGCCCTGAGGCCGAAGACTGCGCGCTGGCGGTTGCCTATGCCGCAGGAATCGTAGTGCCCACAGCGCAGGGCTGAAGCCGGAACCCAGGGGGCGTATCTGCAGGTCATTCTGCGGTTTTGGGCGGCGGGTCGACATCATCCCGATGCGCAGCAGAATGCCCGCCGTCAGTTTGATGCTTCTTTTGCGCGGCGATGATGCTGCCCCGCGCCGCGATCACGGATTGTCGCCCCTATCGTGGCGGCAGCACCAAAACCCACACTCACTGAATTGTTCCGCTGATGTCATTTGTTTTCTGTGCGATTTGCGCGCATTGAGGAGTAATGCGACTTGTCCTTTTGATCACGGTGACCATGTGTGCCTTTGCTGGCAACTCAATCCTGAACAGGTTGGGTGTGGATCATTTTGGGATGGAGCCGCTGGCCTTTGCCGTTGTGCGGGTGCTGGCGGGCGCGGTGACGCTTTGGGCGCTGGCCGGATTCCATATGACGATGCCGGTGCGCGGGTTGCGGCACTGGTACGGGGCGATCTCGCTTGCGGTTTACATGATCGGGTTTTCCTGGGCCTACATCACGTTGGGTGCAGGGATCGGTGCCTTGATCCTGTTTGGCGTGGTGCAATTGGTGATGTTTGCAGTGTCCCGGCTGAACGGCCATCCGCTGACCCCCGCGAAAATCCTCGGCGCTGGCATTGCTTTTTCCGGTTTGGTCGTCCTGCTGTGGCCCGGCTCAGACGTCGCGGTGCCGTTGGTCGGCGCGTTCAGCATGGTGGCCGCTGGGGCGGCATGGGCGGTTTATACCATCGTCGGGCAGGGGGCATCCGACCCCCTGAACGCCACCGCTGGCAATTTTGTGCGGTCGCTGCCACTGGTGCTGCCATTCCTGCTGATCGGAGACTTGGATCTGCGCAATGGCGCTGGCCTCCTCACCGCGGTTGGTGCAGGGGCCATCACATCCGGGATCGGATATGCCTTGTGGTATCGCGTCTTGCCGCAGCTCGCGACAACGGTGGCGGCGATCGTGCAACTCACTGTTCCGGTTATCGCGGTTGCTGCGGGTGTTGTGCTGTTGGCCGAACCCTTGTCGCCACGCTTGATGTTTGCGGCTGTTCTGGTGCTGGGCGGCATTGGCGTGTCACTGCGGCGCAAAGCTACCTGACAATGGGCTCGAGGGGGTCGTAATAGGCCGCTGGGCTGGTCGACCACGCGACTGCGGCAAGGCTGTCAGGCTTGACGTTGAGATCTTCAATCTCTGCCTTCGTGACCCAACGCCGCATGCTGACCACACCTTCGGGATCGGTCCAGTCACCGTAAGGGTCGCCGCCCGTCAGGGTGCACCGAAAGTAAACATCCGCCTGATGAAAATCGCCATGGGGGTCGTGAAATTCATTGACCAGACAGACAGCGCCAACCGTTACACGCAATCCGCATTCCTCCATCACCTCGCGCGCAAGGTTGTCGGGCAAGCTGCTGTGCGGTTCGACCCCGCCACCAGGCGCGCACCACAAATGCGACCTGCCACGCCAGGCATTCACCAATAAAAGACGGTTTTGGTGCAGAATGATGCCGCGCACAGCAAGTCGTGGAGGTATTGACATGGTGTTATGCTTGCCTCTTGCGGGTTTGCGACGCAAGGTTATCAGATCGTCCACTGTCATTTTTGGACATGGGACTTATTTAAGTATGATGCGTCGCACGTTTTCAGCCTGCCTTTTGGTCCTTGCGGCCTGTTCGCCCTCGGCAGAGGCGCTGGATGCACATGCGGATGAATGTATCGTGCTTCTGCACGGATTGGCGCGTACTGAAATTTCGTTTACGCCGATGCAGATCTTTCTGGAAAGCGAAGGGTATACGGTCGTGAATACCGGCTATCCGTCGACAGAATTCACCGTCCAGCAGCTTGTCGAGGAAAACCTGCCACAGGATGTGGCCGCCTGCGGTGATCGGCGGGTCAGTTTTGTGACCCACTCCATGGGCGGAATTCTGGCGCGGGCCTGGCTTACCAAGAATCGCCCCGAAAAGATGGGGCGTGTGGTGATGTTGGGACCACCCAACAGCGGATCAGAGCTTGTTGACGTATTTGGCGATTGGGAGCCGTTCCAATGGGTCAATGGTCCCGCGGGCCTGCAACTTGGCACAGATGAGGAAAGCCTGCCCAACCAGCTTGAAATGCCAAGCTACGAAGTTGGAATTATTGCAGGAAATGCCAGCCTGAACCCTGTTTATTCAGCCGTCATTGATGGGCCGGATGATGGCAAAGTGTCGGTTGAAAGCACCCGGTTGGAAGGAATGACCGATCATCTGGAAATGGCAGTGACCCATACGTTCATGATGAACAACCCGCTGGTGATGGCGCAGGTGCTGGCGTTTCTGGAAGAGGGTAAATTTGATCGCGGATTGTCGATGACCGGCGTCTTGTTCGGGCTGGAATAGGCCGATGGGTGACGCGCGTTCCTTGAACGACGCCCCACCCACCGTCCCTTATGCGGCCGGACCGGTCACAGTGTTGATGTGGCCCATCTTGCGTCCTGGTTTTGCGTCCGACTTTCCATAAAGATGGATCGCCGTATTTTGCGTCACAAGATCGGGCAGGCGTTCGATGTCGATTCCGATCAGGTTTTCCATCACCACATTGCTATGCCGTGATCCGTCGCCCAGCGGCCAGCCCACCACGGCGCGGATATGCTGTTCGAACTGATCAACTGCGCATCCGGCTTGTGTCCAGTGGCCCGAATTGTGGACGCGCGGCGCTATTTCATTCACGATCAGCGCCTGCGGCGTGACAAATAACTCGACGCCCATGACGCCAACATAATCCAGCGCATTCAGGATCTTGGCGGCAATCAGCACAGCATCGGTCCGCTGTGACGCGCCGAGCTTGGCGGGCAGGGTCGTGGTATGCAAGATTCCATCGCGATGCACATTCTCGCCCGGGTCAAAACAGGCAATTTGCCCGTCTGACCCGCGCGCGCCGATAACGGAAACCTCGTGGCTGAAGTCAACAAAGCCTTCAAGGATCGCCGCGGCTCCGGCCATATCGGCAAGCGCGGAGGGTGCATCCGCCGGCGTCATGATCCGGGCCTGCCCCTTGCCATCATACCCCAAGCGCCGGGTCTTGAGGATTGCTGGTGCGCCGATCCTGGCGATGGCAGCCTCCAGCGTTTCCGCGTCCGTCACATCCGCAAAGGGTGCAGTTTGAAGGCCAAGGTCCTGCAGGAACAGCTTTTCCGTCAGGCGGTCCTGGGACGTGGCCAGCGCCTGGCGTCCGGGGTGGATCGGGCGCTCGGCCTCCAGCAGGTCAAGCGCGGTCGTGGGGATGTTTTCAAACTCATACGTGATGACATCCACGCCGCGCGCAAAACGTCTTAGTGCGTCAGTGTCAGTGTAGTCGGCCTGGATATGGGCCTGCGCCACATGGGAGGCAGGGCAATTTGCCGACGGTTCGAAGATATGTGTCTGAAATCCAAGACGGCTTGCCGCGACCGAGAGCATGCGACCAAGCTGTCCGCCACCAAGAATACCGATGGTGGCCCCCGTATGAAGTGGCTTAGTCATTGGTTGGGGCGTCCGGAATTGAGGCGGACAGGGCGGCGCGCCATTCATCCAGTCGCGTGGCAAGCGCGGGGTCTTGCAGGGCAAGGATCCCGGCAGCCATCAGACCCGCGTTTCTGGCCCCGGCGGCCCCAATTGCCATGGTCGCAACGGGATAACCACGCGGCATCTGCAAGATGGAATAAAGGCTGTCAACACCCGACAGCGCATTGGTCTGCACCGGGACGCCAATCACCGGCACCCGGGTTTTTGAGGCCATCATCCCCGGAAGATGCGCCGCACCGCCAGCGCCGGCGATGATCACTTGCAGGCCCCGATCCACAGCGGTTTTACCGTACTCCCAAAGTCGATCCGGCGTGCGGTGCGCAGAGACGATTTTCGCCTCGTAGGTCAGGTGCAGTTCATCCAGCAGATCAGCGGCTTCTTTCATCGTTGGCCAGTCTGACTGGCTGCCCATGATGATACCGATGGGAGGTTGGTTCATGATCGTTCCCTCAAGTCAGGAAGCGGCACTATAGCCAGCGTTGGGGCTAGTGCAATCGCTTTGCAGCGTGCATGGTCGACGTGATCGGACGAGGGGCGAAACATGCTGGGCGATGTCAATCTTGTTGTAATTTTATTGGCCGCTTTGGCCGCCGCAACGTCGCCAGGTCCGGCGACGCTGGCAATTGCGGGAACCTCGATGGCTGAGGGGCGCAATGCGGGGCTTGTCCTCGCGTCCGGGATCACCACCGGGTCATTGATTTGGTCGGTGTCGGCAGCGCTGGGCCTAGGTGCCTTGATGTTGGCGCATGGTTGGGTAATGGAAATCGTCCGCTATTTCGGGGTCGGATATTTGCTTTGGCTGGCGTTGAAGTCAGCGAAATCTGCCCTTTCTTCCAAGAACTTAACGCTGCGCGCTATCGGGGGACCACCCCGCCTCATCTATGTTCGCGGGCTTGCGTTGCATCTGACCAACCCCAAGGCCGTGCTCTTTTTTGGTGCGCTGTTCTCCATTGGCGTGCCATCAAATGCGACATTCGGCCAGTTGGCGGTGGTGGTTATCGCCGTGGGTCTGCAAAGTCTGGTGGTCTTTCACGGCTATGCGGTGATCTTTTCAACGCCGGCCATGACCCGCGCCTACATCAGGATGCGGCGCGGGTTCGAGGCCGCATTTGCCATTGGCTTTGGAGTGGCTGGCATGAAGATACTGACAGCCCGGTTGAACTGAATTATGCAATGATATCAGGGGTCAGGCGGTCCTCTATCGCGGCAATCTGATCCTTGAGAGACAGCTTTTTCCGCTTCAACCGCTTGAGCGTCAACATATCTGCCGTGCCCTGATCATGCAGCGCGGCAATGGCATCATCCAGGTCGCGATGTTCGCTGCGCAGCACTTCAAGCTTGACGCGCAACACGTCGTTTTCATCCATTCGGGGTGATGAATTCATTCTGGTCTTCCTAGAAAGAGGCAAGGTCAGGATAGTATGATTCACCTGTAAGGCAAAGTGCGGCCTTGCAGGATGGGCGCTGCGAACCCATATTTAGCAGGTGGTTGCCGTAGTCGGGACCACCGATTGAGATGTCGCTTGGACGTAAGGACGTGTCGCATGACGAAATTGGCTTTGGGAACGCATCCGTTCCTGCTTGGATTTGAACAGTTGGAACGTCTGGTGGAACGCACTGCCAAGACGGGAAACGACGGCTATCCCCCTTATAACATTGAACAAACTTCGGAACGGTCCTATCGGATCACGCTGGCGGTTGCTGGCTTTGGGGAGGGGGATCTGGCGATTACGGTTGAGGATTCAGCCCTGGTTGTGCGGGGCAAACAGACCGATGACGCCGAGGGCCGGGTTTTCCTGCATCGCGGGATCGCGGCCCGGCAGTTTCAACGGTCGTTCGTGCTGGCAGATGGTGTGGATGTTGGCGGCGCAACGATGGAGAACGGGCTGCTGCATATCGACCTGAACCGAAGCGAGCCGGACCGCGTTGTCCATACCATTCAGATCAAGAAAGGCTAAGTCATGAACACCCCCTATGACCTTGAAGGATTGAGCAAAAAGATCGTTTACCTCAAGCCTGTTGCGACCGCTGATCTGCCCGCGGAGGTGCGTGCGCAGGCCGGTGATACCAAGACGGTATTTGCGGTGCACAACGGTGAAGGCGAGCAGGTCGCGATCGTGGCCAATCCGATGATTGCCTCGCATCTGGCGCAGGAACACCACATGGAATTGGTCACTTTGCACTGATAATCCGGTGGGACGTTAACGCACCGGACGGGATGCACATCCCATGCACATCCCGGCAACATCCTGCATGCATGAAAGTGTGAATGGCTGTTAAGTTTACACGTTCACGGGGCGGTTTCACTTCCTTAACGCCGACACCCATGACACGCGGCAAACAGCAAAAAGGCCGGGAATCACCCGGCCTTTGATATGTGGTCAGGACACGGGCGGGATCAGGCCTTGATCAGCCCCATGCTTTCCAGTTTCAGGATCACCTGATGGGCGCAATTGTCGACCTCGACACTTTCTGTTTCAAGCGAGAGTTCGGGATTTTCGGGCACGTCATAGGGATCGGAAATCCCGGTGAACTCTTTAATCTTGCCTTCGCGGGCAAGCTTGTAGAGCCCCTTGCGGTCGCGGCGTTCACATTCTTCGATGCTGGTGGCGACGTGCACTTCGATAAAGGCCCCGAATTGTTCGACGTCTTCACGCACCGCGCGGCGTGTCGTGGCATATGGCGCAATTGGCGCACAGATCGCGATGCCGCCATTCTTGGTGATCTCAGAGGCGACATAGCCGATGCGGCGAATGTTGAGGTCGCGGTGTTCCTTTGAGAACCCAAGCTCTGACGACAGGTTTTTGCGCACGATATCACCGTCCAGCAATGTCACCGGACGGCCGCCCATTTCCATCAGCTTGACCATCAGCGCATTGGCGACGGTGGATTTACCGGACCCCGAAAAGCCGGTGAAGAACACGGTAAAGCCCTGCTTGGCGCGGGGGGGACGTGTCTTGCGCAGTTCTTCGACAACCGTGGGAAAGCTGAACCATTCCGGAATTTCCAGCCCTTCGGACAGGCGGCGGCGCAATTCGGTGCCCGAGATGTTGAGGATCGTCACGTCATCCTTGTCGGTGATCTCGTCCGCCGGTTCGTATTGGGCGCGGTCCTGCACATAGACCATGTGCTTAAAGTCGACCATTTCGATGCCCATTTCTTCCTGATGTTCGCGGAACAGCTCCTGCGCATCATAGGGGCCATAAAAGTCTTCACCGGCAGAATTCTTGCCGGGGCCCGCGTGATCGCGGCCAACGATGAAATGCGAACAGCCGTGGTTCTTGCGGATCAGCCCGTGCCAGACCGCTTCGCGCGGGCCGGCCATGCGCATCGCAAGGTTCAGCAAGGACATGGTTGTTGTCGAAGATGGATACTGGTCCAGCACCGCCTCGTAACAGCGCACGCGGGTAAAGTGGTCGATGTCACCCGGTTTGGTCAGGCCGACAACGGGGTGGATCAGCAGGTTGGCCTGCGCTTCCTTCGCGGCGCGGAAGGTCAGTTCCTGATGCGCGCGGTGCAGCGGGTTGCGGGTCTGGAAGGCCACAACGCGGCGCCAGCCCAGCTTGCGGAAATAGGCGCGCAATTCGTTCGGCGTGTCCCGACGCCCCCGGAAATCATAGTGCACGGGCTGCTGGATGCCGGTGACCGGACCGCCCAGATAGACACTGCCCGCCTGATTGTGCAGGTAGTTGACCGCGGGGTGGGCGCTGTCATCAGCGCCAAAGACCATTTCCGCCTCGCGCGGCTTGTTGGGCTTGTATTTGTCGGTCACGGTCATCGTCGCCAGGATCACACCTTCCTGATCGCGCAGGGCGATGTCCTGACCGGGTTCGACCGTATCGGCAAAGGCTTCGGACACATCGAGGGTGATCGGCATCGGCCAAAGACTGCCGTCCGCAAGGCGCATGTTTTCAACGACGCTTGTGTAGTCTTCTTCGCCAAGGAACCCCTTGAGCGGATTGAAACCCCCATTCATCAGCAGTTCCAGATCGCAGATTTGGCGCGGGCTAAGGTCGTGGCTGGTCAGGTCAGCGGCGTCCGACTTCATCTTCTGCGCACTCTCGAATGAGACGTAAAGCTCGGGGATGGGAGCGAGGTTGTATTCCATGACTTGGGTCCTGTGGTTGGGAGGGGGGTGACTGCTGGCAGAGCCGGTCAGCTCTGCGTGCAGCGCGTCGTATTCTGCAAACTTGCGGGCCAGAAACTGATCTGTCAGCCGGGCCTTTTCTGCTGCCCCGCGCGGGGTCAGCCCATAGGCAAATCGCTGACGTTTGTCGCTGCTGTCGCGCGCGCCGATCTTGATGAACCCTGCGGCCACCGCTGATTTCAGCTGTGCATTCAGCCGCCCCAGTGACACGCCCAGAACAGAGGCTGTGTGCCGTTGCGATGCATCTGGCGCATGGTCCAGCTGGCGCAACAGGCGAAACAGGGCTTCTTGTTCGTCCGTCATGGGAGGAGACTTTGTGGTGTTCACGCGATCGACTCAGGGTTTGTTCATCGCTGAACGTATTGCACGCGAAGTGTGTTCAAAAAAGAACAAACATTGTTAACGCTGTGAAATTGTCGGTTTTTTGCGCAAATGCCACGGTTGGGATCGGGGCGGTCGCCGGTGCTGCCTGATCGGCAGACAGGTCGGGACCGCCCGCTAGGGGGTCATTCTGCGGCGCTGATGGTTTCGCGAACTTCTTCGTCTTCCTGTTCGGCGAGGAACTTTTCGGCATCAAGTGCCGCCATGCAGCCCATGCCCGCGCTGGTCACGGCCTGGCGGTAGATGTGGTCGGTCAGATCGCCCGCGGCAAAGACGCCGGGGATGGCGGTGCGGGTGCTGCCGGGGTCGACCACGACATAGCCGCCGGAATGGGTTTCCAACTGGTCCTTGACCAGTTCGCTGGCGGGCGCGTGACCGATGGCCACAAAGACGCCTTTGCAGGGGATATCCGTGATCTCGCCCGTTTTGGTGTGCTTGACCTTGATGCCTTCGACGCCCTTGGGGTTATCCTCGCCATAGACTTCGACCAGTTCATGAAACCACAGGGGTTCAATCTTGGGGTTCTTCATCAGGCGGTTCTCAAGGATCTTTTCTGACCGCAACTCGTCCCGGCGATGCACCAATGTCACCTTGCTGGCAAAATTGGTGAGGAACAGCGCCTCTTCCACGGCGGTGTTGCCGCCGCCGATCACCACGATTTCCTGCCCGCGATAGAAAAACCCGTCACAGGTGGCGCAGGCAGAGACGCCAAAGCCCTTGAACGCCTCTTCCGAGGGCAGGCCCAGCCATTTCGCCCGCGCGCCAGTGGCCAGAATGACCGCATCCGCGGTGACAATCGCGCCGCTGTCGCAGGTTGCGGTAAAGGGGCGTTTTTGCAGGTCGAGCGAGGTCACGATGTCATGCACGATATTGCAGCCCATGGCGCGGGCGTGGGCCTCCATCCGGACCATGAGGTCGGGGCCCTGAACCTCGGTATCGCCGGGCCAGTTTTCAACCTCGGTGGTGGTGGTCAGCTGCCCGCCCGGTTCGATACCCTGGATCAGCATCGGTTCCAGCATGGCGCGGCTGGCATAGACGCCGGCGGTGTATCCGGCAGGGCCAGAGCCAACAATAAGAACTTTGGTGTGTTGTTGCTTGCTCATCTTGATGCCCCTTCATTCATTGCAGCCTTGCCCATATAGTCGGGAACAGCAGCGGCTTCAAATGGCTGCGACACCAGATATGTTATTTGTGATTGAGAGGCTTGTGATGAAACGAATTATTCTGACGTGCGCGACAGGCGTGATGGCGGCGGGCGCGGCTTGGGCGGAACCGATCGACGTGGGCAGCCGCGAGGGTGCAACGTTGCCGCCGCATGAATGTGTCGAGGGATCGGCCACAACGATCATTTCGATCGCGATCTGCCCGACAGGGTTGGACACAGAGCAACTGGCCGATGTTGGCCGGGCGATATGCGGTGACGTGGTGCCTTGCGGCGTTTGGGTCTGGGACGACCCGGAAGCCTTGCCGGCAGAAGCGCCGGAAAACCACGACGGTCTGGCGCAAGAGGAAATTGTCTCCGCCCGGGGCGTCTGGGTCGCTGAGGACAATTCCTTTATTGCAATCGACGTCGCCAACTAGGCCGCCGGAGAGCCAAAGAAAAAGCCCCGCAACTGCAAGGTTGCGGGGCTTTTTGTTGTTACGTTAGCCGGATGGTTCAGGCGGCTGCCTTGCGGCGAACCAGACCAAACGCGCCGATGCCGACAAGCAGCAGTGGCAGGCCAGCGGGCAGCGGAACAGGCGCAGTGATAACTTTCTGCAGTTTCGCGGCGATTGCGGCCTCATAGTCAGCAAAGTCGTCAACCTTGATCACAAAGCCGGTTGTGAGCGGGTTCGGGATGCTGTTCACGTCAACAACCATACCATTGGCTGCGTTCCCTGCGGTGCCCAGACCAGCAAGCTTGGCCATATTGGCCAGGTCGGTTGCAGTCAGACCGCTGCCGACACCTTCGAAGCTGATGCCGTCAACGCCGTTGTTGTGCGCGGCAAGTGCAGCTGCTTCGGCAAGGGCCTGTGCATTGCTCTGGCAGCAGGGCCGTCCGTCTGTTGTGATGTTGAACATCGTCAGGTCGGACAGGCCGCCGGCGTTGTTGAACAGGTTGTAAAGGTAGTTGATCGCAGAGGCTGTCTGCGTGCTGGAACCATTCTGGTAAGTCGCCGTGCTCACGGCGGTCTGTAGCGCGCCAATGTTACCAGCTGTCACCACCATTGGACCCCAGATCGTTGAATTGCTGGACCCGAACTGAGTCACGGCAACACGGTACTGGTTGCCAGCAGGATCTGTGGGGATCGAACCAAGCGCTGTCGAAAGGGCAGTCTTGACGGTGTTGAAGTTGCTGGAACCAACACTCCCTGACCCATCGAGCGAGAAGCCCAGGTCAATCACGGCTGCGAAGGAGGCTGTGGCGCTCATCACGGCAATACCTGCCGCTGCCACGAGATTTCTAAATTTCATTCTTTTTACTCCGATAAACTGGGAGACCGTTTAGGATTACAACTCAACGCGGCTACATGCGCCGAACCGCCATCTCCCCATTGATGACAAGCCCAACAAAAACGGGCCTAGGCTTACTTTACGTTAAGAATGCCTTACTGTTAAGGCAGAAAATCCTTACTTTTCCCAATTTCTGCCGTGATTCCCGCAACAATTCGCCGGTGTCAAAACATTGTTGCGTGAAATTGAAATAATGTTGCGCGCAAATCGCCGAAAGCGTATGATTCGGAAAACGCGAATGTGGAGAAATTTGGATGCCCGGAACCAAGCTTGACGAGATCGATCGCACGATTCTCGCGGAATTACAGGCTGATGGGCGCATGACAAACGTGGAATTGGCCAAGCGGGTCGGCATTTCCGCACCGCCCTGCCTGCGTCGTGTCCGGACCCTTGAAGAGCAGGGATTCATACGCGGATATCACGCTGATGTGGACGCCCGCGAACTGGGATTCGAAGTGCAGGTATTTGCCATGGTCGGGCTGGTCAGTCAGGCCGAAGCGGACCTGACCATGTTCGAGGAACGGTGCCAGAAATGGCCGCTGGTCCGCGAATGCCACATGCTGAACGGCGAGGTGGATTTCATTCTGAAATGCGTTGCGCCGGATTTGCTGTCATTCCAACGGTTCCTGACCGGGCAACTGACCTCGGCCCCGAATGTGGCCAGCGTCAAGACCTCTTTGGTCATCCGGGGCGCAAAGGATGAACCGGGCGTCCCGTTTGACGTGCTGGAAGAACGGCTTGCGCGGGACGCTTAGGCGACTTCGAAAAGATCAAGATCACGCAGCTGAATCCGCGGATGCAGCATGCTGCCAAAGTCCTGCAACGTGTCCTTGTGCGGGAAAAGCGACATCAACAGCGACAGCATATCGCTACGCAGGCCAAGCGTATGGGCCGCGCCGGGGTGCAGGGTTTCAATCCCGATCCCGTTGACATTGATCAGGCAGTGATCATCAAACCCCAGCTGGTAGCAATGCACCGGCGCAATGGGTTTCAGTTCAATAATCTGGCTTTGGTCGATGAAATCACGCACCGGAATGAACGCGGCGTCCGACCCGGTCAGCGTGCGGACACCGGGGGCGTGGTGAATCACGCGGGCACCGGGGCCAAGAACCACGTCAGGTGAGGGGCGCCCCAGGCCAAGCGCATCCGCGGTGACGCGGGTCATGCTGCCCATTTCGGGCCGCGCATTCTGGGCACCGGGCACGATTGTCATGGTGCCATGCCATTTCAGCGTTTGCAGCCCGTGACTTGCGGTCATGACCTGATCGCCGGGCAACAGATCTTCGACCGCGCGGGGACCCGCATCGGTCTGGACGATTGCACCCCGCCCGATGGCGGCAAAGGAGTCTTCGAATGCGGGCAGCGCCGGGGCAAGCCGGGTGGATTCGATGA
The DNA here is from genome assembly GCA_947502145.1 of uncultured Paracoccaceae bacterium. Classification (GTDB taxonomy): domain Bacteria; phylum Pseudomonadota; class Alphaproteobacteria; order Rhodobacterales; family Rhodobacteraceae; genus CANMYO01. Next base: position 176,360 of record CANMYO010000003.1, read on the forward strand.
TTTCAGATTCGGGGGTCAGATGGGCGATCTCATATTTGCGCATTAGAGGCTTTGCGCGCTGAGATCGCCCGTCTTGAGGAGCGATACGGCCAGACAGGCCAACCGACTTACTATTACTACGCACCGCGAGGCCGGCGGCGCTTGATGGGGTCGTCTTCATGTGTCTCACCTTCCGGTTCGTCACAAATGTCGGCCCCCACCGACAACATCTGAGGAGCGTTGCTGTTAACCTGAATGTGGCGAATGGGGTCGCATTCTGTCAAAATGTTTCGCAGAATGGCGCAACGGGTTGATCAATCATGGCCCGAAACGGTGGATTGTTCACGCAGCGTGGCTGAACCTGCCACATTTGTCGGGGCTGGCCGGCAATCAAGGCCACGAATCGCGTCCGGATTCTTGCAGAACAAAGAAAGGGCCGCGCAACCAGTCGGTTACGCAGCCCCTTTGCCCTGGGAAGGCTATTGGTTGAGGAGGGACGTCAGGCGCTGGCAGCCAGAAAGACACCTTTGGGCATGGGGGGAAGCGTGACCTTGGCGCTGCTGTCAGCGTCCTCAAGGCGACGCGCGATCATCTCCTGCCGCCGTGCGCCGCGTTCCCACGGCATCTTGGTGGTGCAGGCCTCTGCCTCTTTGATGGTGTTGCGCATCCAGCGTGCTGTCTTCTTTTTCATCTTTACTGCTCCTGATCTCTTAATTCGGTGCCGGTGTTTGTTTCGGCGTTGAGAACAGTTTGTCCTTGGGATGGGGCGGGAGTTGGGCAATGGCGCAATTTTCTAAAAATTTTTTGCAGATTGAATGTGGCGCGGTGAAGGGGCGGTTAATGGCGGCGCGATCCTACGAAAAACAAGGGCGTTGTTGCGCAATCAGGGGGTAATTGGGCGTGGATCGCGGGATTGTTTCCGGGCAACTTCGGCAGGAATAGGGCAGCGCCGTGCCGCAATCCTGCCTAGATCAGAGCCGGATGGTCGCGATCAGCCGGCCGTAGTCAGCCTCTTTCTGGTGCACCGACCGGCGGTAGCTGAAGAATCGCGCCGGATCCGCATAGGTGCAGTGGCACGTCCATGTCGCTTCACCAATGCCGGCTTCGCGCAAACGCCAAAGCCCATAGCCGGGCAGGTCAAACAGCAGCCGATCCCCCGCACCATTGGCAAAGAAGCGGGCAGAGACCGGGTCGCTGTCAAGAAAGCGGTCCATGAACTCCGGCCCGACCTCGTAGTTGCGCTGGCTGATGGTGGGGCCGATGACAGCGACGGTGCGGCTGCGATCAGCGCCAAGGCTTTCCATCGCGGTGAGGGTCTGTTCCAGCACCCCGTCAAGCGCGCCCTGCCACCCCGCATGGGCCGCGCCAATCACGCCCGCGTCATGATCGGCAAACAGGACTGGCTGGCAGTCGGCGGTCAGCACCGACAACGCAAGGCCGGGGGTTGCGGTGACCAGCGCGTCGGCCCTGGGTTTGTCTGCGGTTGGTGCCGTGGCGGTCACAACATCCGCCGAATGCACCTGATGCACCCCGACAAGGGCGGTGGCGGGAAGCCCCATCTTCTGCGCCACGCGGGCGCGGTTGATCGCGACAATCTCGTGCTGGTCAGAGCTGCCGGTGCCGCAGTTCAGCCCTTCGAAAACGCCCGATGACGCGCCGCCGGCGCGGGTGAAAAAACCGTGTCGGACGTTTGCAAGCAGATCGTCTGTAATAACGTCCAGTGTCATGGCGCAAGACCCGGTATTGGCGTGGCACTGTCGGGCCAAAGCCCGATCACCTTGAAGTGGTCGCCCATTTCGGCGGGGTGGGTCAAGCGCCGATGTGCCGCAATGTGGCGGTCAAGCGCCGGTCCGGTCAGCCGGTCGGCGAGGGCCTGCGCACGGGCGGTGATGCCAAGACGCTCCAGAAACACGCCCTGGGTTGTCACCCGGGAATGCGGCACGGTGCTGGCGGCAGCGATGGCGGCAAAATCGACATGGGCGGTCAGGTCGACCGCGCCCGGGGTGGTCAGCGGATGCGTCGGCTTGTGCGCCTTGAGCGCCTGCAGCGTGTCGCCCAGACTGACCCAATCGCCGTAGTCGATCAGGACCGCCGCGCCGCCATATGCGGCAATGCGGCCCGAGAGGCTGGCGACGATGCCGGGCAAGGCCGGGCAATATTCAACAATGTCTCCGTCCTGCGTATCCGCGATGCGCCCGGTCAGGAACCGGCGCGGCGCGGAGTCCGATCGGCCAAACACCAAAGCGCCGTCGCTGACCCCCACAAGGGTTTCGGACCAGCCCGCGCCCTGCCGGGTAAACTGCCGGATCGGCAGCGCATCAAAGAATTCGTTGGCCACAAGGAAGAGTGGCGCATCCGGTAGCGCATCAGCGTGGTCCACATGCGTTGCTGTGGGCACGGCCTGCGCCTGTGCCGCCCGCAACGTCGCGGAGGTTTCGACAAACACGACCCGCACCGCGTCATGAAACCCCGGCACCGCCGCCGTGGCGCGGATGATATCGGCCATCAGCGTGCCGCGTCCGGGGCCCAGTTCGGCCAGCGTGACGGGATTGGGCGCACCCTGATCGCGCCAGGCCTGCGCCAGCGCAAGGCCGATCATTTCGCCGAACATCTGGCTGATCTCAGGTGCGGTGACAAAGTCCCCCGCAGCGCCAAAGGGATCGCGGGTCGCATAATACCCGTGCCTGGGATGCATCAGCGCCTCGGCCATATAATCGGCCAGTGTGATCGGCCCGGTCGCGGCAATGCGCGCAATCAGAAGGTCGGCAAGGGCCGTCATCGGCGGCGCAGCGCCAGGATGAGCAGGGCAAGGCCAATCAGGATCATCGGCGTGGACAGGATTTGCCCCATGGTCAGCCCCCATTCGCCAAAATCGAGCCGCCAGCCCAGCGGGTTGTCCGGGGTTTGGAAAAAGTCATCGGGCTGGCGCAGAAACTCGACCGCAAACCGGGACAGGCCATAAATCAGAAAGAATGTGCCAGTCTGCAACCAGTTCCGTTTCAGCGCGCCAAACCGGAAGGTCATCAGAATGAGGATGAGACCCAGCAGGAGCCCTTCAAGACCGGCCTCGTAAAGCTGGCTGGGGTGGCGGGCGCAGGGCCCTGCAACGCCGGGACAATCCTGTGCCGCAGTGCCGGGAAATACCACCCCCCAGGGCAGGGTTGTGGCCCGGCCCCAAAGCTCTGCGTTGATGAAATTGGCCAGTCGCACCAGCAGGATTGCCGGTGTCGCGGCCAGCGCAATGACATCCGCCAGCGGGGCCAGCGGCACCTGATGGCGGCGCGAAAACACATAGACCGCCAGAATGACGCCAATAAACCCGCCGTGAAAGGACAATCCACCGGTCCAGATCATCGGAATCTCGATCGGGTTCTGCAGATAGTGCAATGGCCGGTAGACCAGCACATAGCCAAGCCTGCCCCCGGCGATGACGCCGATCACGATATAGGTCAGCAGGTCTTCGAGCTTGGCCTTTTCCATCGGCGGCGTGTCGGCGGGCCACAAATGGACGCGCCGCAGCGCCGCCGCGATCAACAGCCATCCCAGGCCAATGCCGACGATATAGGCCATCGCGTACCAGCGCAGCGCAAAGGGGCCAATCTGGAAGATCACGGGGTCAATTTCGGGGAAGGGAAGCGCACCTGACATGGCGCTATTCCTGTGATGCGACGGGGGGGAAGTCAACCGGTCGCAGTTGCGCTTTGCCGCCGACCACCCCATATGAGGATAACAGCAAAAGGGGAGCATTCTCATGCAGTCCAAGAACAAGATTTTCGACGATCTGAGCCAGTTGATGACCAATGCCATGGGCGTCGCACAGGGCGCCAAGGATGAGGCGAACACCGCGATGAAGGGTATGATGGACCGCTGGCTGGCGGATCGCGACTTTGTCACCCGCGAAGAATTTGATGCGGTGCGGGCCATGGCGCAGAAGGCGCGCGAAGAAAATGCAGCGCTTGAGGCGCGGATCGCCGCCTTGGAGACTGACGCGAAGTAAAGACCCGCTGCCATTTTTTTGCCCATCTGTTGTGCCAAGCTGGCGCGATGGGCATGACGAATACAGATTGTTTTCGCATCGCGGCGGCCAGCTTTGCCGGTGCACGCTGGGCGGCCTTTTGGACCGTCTGCATGTTCGCGTTGATCTTCTGGCAGGTTGTACCGCATGAAATGGCGGTCGTTCTGCCGCTGACCTATGGGGTGGCACTGGTCTTGTGGTTCGGCTGCATGCTGGTGGTGCTGACGCTGGGGTTGGCGACCTTTCCCGCGCAATGGGCCAAACGACAGGCGCTGTGGGCGTTGATCATCGGCTTTGCCGCCGCGGGGCTGACATTTACCCTGATCCACCATTCTGCCACGCTGGTCGGCGATGCGCTGCGGGCGATCGACATCCCGCTTTACCGCGGCACGTCGATGACCGCGGGACCGTTCCTGTTTGGGATGATCGGTGTGTGGTCCGGGGTTTCTGCCGCGCAGACGCTTGGCGGCACCGTTTAGCGCCGATCTCAGACCGACTTTTGTTAATGAACATGAAGGTTTCGTTAAGAAACCTGTGGGCAATTGCATTTTCTTGCAGAAGTTGCGGCTGGCCGGCAGTTATCCCCAAGAAAGTGCTTTACAGGAGCCCCCGTGCTGGCCCACCATATATCGTAGGGGCAGAACAAGAACCATACTGTCCTTAGAGCAGAGGCATAGCTTTTGGGGCTGCCAATTTACCCCAGGGGCCAGAACCTAAGGGGCTGCAGGCATGGCACTTTCCGAACATTACCTGGATGCGGAAGACATCCACCCAATTGATCTTGTCGAACACGTGGCAGAGCATCACGCGTGGGAGTTTGACCGTATTCACGACGATCAGATCGCGATGGCGGTTGAGGGACAATGGCGGACCTATTCGATCACGCTGGCCTGGTCGGCCTATGATGAAACGCTGCGCCTGATCTGCACCTTCGAGATGGAGCCTCCGGCAGAGCGGATGCCAGCGCTTTATGAGGCGCTGAATGCAATCAATGATCAATGCTGGGCAGGGGCGTTTACCTGGTGGTCAGAGCAGCAGATGATGGTCTACCGGTACGGGCTGGTGCTGTCGGGCGAGCAGACCGCGGGGCCGGATCAGATCGACACGATGATCAATGCCGCGGTGATGAGCTGCGAACGTTACTATCCGGCCATCCAACTTGTAACCTGGGCGGAGCGGACCCCGGCGGAGGCGCTGCAGGTCGCCATGACCGAGGCATACGGGCGCGCGTAGGTTTTGCGCTGCGGGCTTTGCCCGCATCGCGAGGGGGCAGGCCGCTGCGCGGCCTGCCCCGATACGTTGCCGGTCCTGCACAGGTCTGGCCCGCCGCGCGATCTGTTGTTGTTGTGGCGATGATTGCCTAAGACGGCATTGCCCCGGTGGAGGACATATGACGATGCACATGGATGATGTGGCCGCGCGCGGTCTGGTATTGCTGGGATGTGGCAAGATGGGGTCGGCGATGCTGGAGGGCTGGCTTAACCAGGGTTTGCCTGCCACTGCCGTCTGGGTGCTGGACCCGCAGCCATCGGCCTGGTTGCGCGCACAGGGGGTGCATATCAACGCTGACTTACCCGCTGACCCGGCGCTGGTGCTCATTGCCGTAAAACCGCAGATGATGGGCGATGCCCTGCCGCGGTTGGCGGCCATGGGTGGCGGCAAGACGCTGTTCGTTTCTGTCGCAGCGGGCACCGGCATTGCCGCCTATGAGGCGGTGCTGGGCGCGGGCACGCCGATCATCCGCGCGATGCCAAACACGCCCGCAGCGGTGGGGCGCGGTATCACCGCGCTGATTGGCAATGACATTGCCACCGAAACGCATATGGCCCTGGCAGAAGTGCTGCTGCGCGCGGTGGGGCAGACCGTGCGGCTGGACAACGAAGGGCAGATGGATGCGGTGACGGCCGTGTCAGGCTCTGGCCCGGCCTACGTGTTCCACCTGATCGAAACGCTGGCCGCGGCGGGTGAGGCAGAGGGTCTGCCCGCTGAACTGGCCATGGCACTGGCAAAGGCGACGGTGGGCGGCGCCGGGCAACTGGCCGAAGACGCCGCCGAAGACCCCGGACAGCTGCGGGTCAATGTCACCTCGCCCAATGGCACAACACAGGCCGCCCTTGCGGTGCTGATGGACGAAACAGATGGATTTCCGGCCCTCATGACCCGCGCGGTCAAGGCCGCTGCGGACAGATCGCGGGAGTTGGGACGTGGCTGAGATAAGCTTTGACGATTTCATGAAAGTTGACGTGCGGGTGGGCCGCGTCACGCGGGCCGAACCCTATCCGGAGGCCCGCAAACCGGCGATCAAGATGTGGGTCGATTTCGGCGATGAGCTGGGCGAGAAAAAGACCTCTGCCCAGATCACCGCCCATTACGACCCGGCCAAGCTGATTGGCAAGCAAGTGCTGGCGGTGGTCAATTTCCCGCCACGCCAGATCGGCAAGTTCATGTCCGAGGTTCTGGTGCTGGGGATGCCGGATGCCGCGGGCGAAGTTGTGCTGGTGGGGCCGGATCAGCCGGTCCCGGTCGGAGGGCGGCTACATTGAAACGGATTCTGCTGACCCGCACCTTCCCCGCCGCCACCACCGCGGCCGCGCAGGCGCGATATCACGTGACACAGCGCGACAGCGATGCGCCGATGACCGAAGCGGAGGCCACCGCCGCGCTGGAGGACCACGACGCGATCCTCTGTTCGATCGGGGATCAGTTCACCGCCAAGGCCTTTGAAAGCCCGCATCTGCGCTGCAAGATGATTGCCAACTTTGGCGTGGGGTATAACCACATCGACCTTGCCGCAGCAAAGGCGGCAGGGGTTGCGGTGTCAAACACGCCGGATGTGGTCACGGATGCAACGGCAGATATTGCCATGACGCTGATCCTGATGACCTGCCGTCGCGCCAGCGAAGGCGAGCGGCTGCTGCGCGCGGGGGCGTGGGACGGATGGAAACCGACGCAGTTGCTGGGCCGTCATGTCACCGGCAAGCGGCTTGGCATTGTCGGCATGGGCCGAATCGGGCAGGCCGTCGCAAAACGCGGCCATTATGGGTTCGGAATGCCGGTGATCTATTTCAACCGCTCGCCCAAGGCGGTCGACGTGCCCGCGCGGCAGGTGGATGACTTGCAGAGCCTGATGTCACAGGCGGATGTCATCGTGATCACGGTGCCGGGCGGAAATACGCATCTGATTGATGCCGAAGCGCTGGCACAGATGGATGACGGTGCGGTGCTGGTGAATGTCGCGCGCGGTGACGTGATCGACGAAGCGGCGCTGATTGCGGAACTGTCCACAGGGCGGATCAGCGCGGGTCTGGATGTCTATGCCGAGGAACCCGACGTGCCACCAGCGCTGATCGGGCTGACCAACGCAGTGCTGTTGCCGCATCTTGGCACGGCCGCGCTTGAGGTGCGCGAGGCGATGGGGCAGATGGCGCTGGACAATATCTCGGCCTGGGCAGACGGGCTGAGCCTGCCGCAGGGGCTTTAGTCGCCGACCGCTTCGCGCCAGTGACGCCGACAGAGCGAGACATAGGATTCATTGCCGCCCACCTGCACCTGATCCCCGTCCTTGAGGACCTGCCCCTGAGCGTCCTTGCGCACGACCATCGTCGCCTTCTTGCCGCAAAAGCAAATCGTGCGGACCTCGCGCATTTCATCAGACAGGGCCAGCAGGGCGGCAGAGCCCGGGAACAGTTTACCCTGAAAATCCACCCGCAGGCCGTAGCACATGATCGGCACGCCCAGATCATCAACGGCACGGGCGAGTTGCCAGACTTGATCGGGGTCCAGAAACTGCGCCTCGTCGATGAAAATACAGGCGCAGGGCGACGCCAGGCGAGCTGCGATCTTGGCAAAAAGGTCTTCGCCCGCCGCAAAAGTGTCTGCGTCCTGCCCAATGCCGATCCGGCTGGCGATCCGGCCCTGTCCGGCGCGATTGTCAAACTTGGCCGTCAGAAGATAGGTCTGCATACCGCGTTCGGCGTAATTGTGCGCCGCCTGCAACAGGACCGTCGATTTCCCGGCGTTCATGGTGGAGTAATTGAAATAGAGCTTGGCCATGGCAGCGTCATAACTGCGCCGGGCACGCCTTTGCAAGCGCGCCCGGACTGACGTGAGTGGTGGCCAGAACGCGGTCGATTGGGGCGATCCGCATTCTGGCCTGTCCGACGATACACACCCGCAGTTTTGCGTCCCAAAACGACAGGACGTTACGCCGCAGGCGCGTCATGTACCGCGTTTTGAACATGACATTTGGCCGCCACGGCTTTAATGGGAATGAGGGGATGTGTTTCCCCGGCCAAGTGTCGGGGCAACAAGGGGAGAAAAAAGAAGATGGCAACATCTGATCTATATCTAAAGCGCCACACCGAAGCGCTGGTCAAAGACGTCGGAATCGCTGCAGCCTGTGAGCTGACCGGCAAGTCCAAGGCGACCCTGGGGCGCTATTATTCGGACAAGGACGAACACGCGGACCGGTTTATGCCGATTGATGCTGTGGCGGCCCTTGAGACGGCGGCAAGCTATCCGCATGTGACGGCGGCGCTGTCGGAACTACGGGGCATCACCATATCGCTAGGCAGTTCAGAAGCCCCTGAATCCAAAGGGGTAAATTCGGATGTTGTGGCCTTGAGCCAGCGCTTTGCCGCGCTGATGGCTGAATACCACGAGAGCATTCAGGATGGCACGATTTCGATCAATGAAGCCAAGCGGCTATTGGCGGAAACGACGGGGCTGCAAAAGGTTCTTCTGAACATGAAACTTCACCTTGAAAGCGACATCATCGCCTGACCGGGCCGAGATGTCAGATGTTATCCCCCGGCGTCGTTGTACGCCAGTGATGCCGCGCTTAGCGCGGCGCCTGATGATCCGGGCGATCTGCTGCCGGCTTTGGTGCGTTACAGGATATGACGTGGCGTCAGCCTACCCCGGTCCGTGCCACGTTTGGCGTAGGGTTTTGCGCGTCCCGGGGTAGTGATCGCCGCCAATGCCGGGGGCCGGAGGCTATGGTGCTGAACGCGGCTTTGGTCAGCCCCGTTCAACAATGACAGAGCCAACGGAATAGCCCGCCCCGAATGAGCAGATGATCCCGAGATCACCGGCATTCAGATCATCGGAATGTTTGCTGAAAGCAATGATCGATCCGGCAGAGGAAGTATTGGCGTAATCCTGCAGGATATTGGGCTGTTCCCCCGGCCCCGGATCGCGACCCAGCACCTTCTTGCCGATATAGTCGTTCATTGTCTTGTTGGCCTGATGCAACCAGAGCCGTTTGAGATCGTCAGCGCCGATGCCTTCATCCGCCATATGGCTGGCGATATGTTTGCTGACCAGTGGCAGCACCTCTTTGAACACCTTGCGCCCGTTCTGCATGAACTGCATGTCGCGGCGGTCTTCCATCTGATCGTGGGTGCGGCGCAGATAGCCGTTGTTGTTGCGGATATTATTGCTGAATTGCGTGGCGCAGCGGGTTGACCTGATCTTGAAATGCCGCGCGGGGGCATCGGTGTCGCGCTGCAAGAGCGTTGCGGTGGCCACATCGCCAAAGATGAAATGGCAATCGCGATCACGCCATTCCAGATGCGCGCTGCAAATCTCGGGGTTGACCACAAGCGCGGTGCGCACCGATCCGGCGCGGATCATGTCCGCCGCGGTTTGAATCCCGAATGTCGCGCTGGAGCAGGCCACATTCATGTCAAACGCAAAGCCGCCTGCGCCAAGCAGTTGCTGGATTTCAACGGCAATCGCCGGATAGGCGCGTTCCATGTTGGAGGCCGCACAGATCACCACATCGACAATCGCCGGATCAAGATTGCCCAGGGCCTTGCAGGCGGCATCAATCCCGATCTCGGCCATATAGGAGGGCGCATCATCGTCGCGGGCGGGCAGGCTGGGGTACATGCGTGTCGGATCAAGGATGCCTGTTTTATCAAGAACATAACGCCGTTCAATCCCCGATGCGGCGAGGATGAATTCAGACGAGGATTGCGGCTTTTCCGCCAGGGTTCCGGCGGCGATGGCCGCGGCGTTTTCCGCATTCCACAGGTCAGCATGCGCGTTAAAGGCGGCGACAAGTTCGTCATTGGTGATTGTATGTTCCGGGGTGAAAACCCCGGTCCCGGTGATTGCTACGCCATGCATGCCCGCCCCCTGTCCCGTGTGCCATAGCCTAGGGGAGCGGGCGGGGCAGAGTCGAGCGTGACGCGGCGGCTATTCCAGCCGGATGCGCCAATGGGTGATATCGGCGGGGGTTGGCGGCTCTGGCGGGACCGGGCGCAGCATCGGGCGCTGATCGACAGGGCTGCCCCTGTGCAGCATTTCGAAGATGTCAGACAGGATCGAAGCGTTATCGCCAAAATAGGTGTGGCCAAAGAAATCCGACACCACGCCGGTGGCGTCAATTACGTCAATGCCGGGGATAAACGGCACGCCGCCGCTGGTATCCCCGATACGCGGAAATCCATTGGCGCTTTCCGAGGCTTTCAGCGCGGAATCCTCGCCCGAGGCATAAAGCGTGACATGTGTGCCCGTGGCCTCGCGGTAGCGCGGGGCAAGCCGGGTGTGAAAGACCACTTCGTCAATGTCGGGGGCGGCAAGGATGATCGTGGTAATCTCGTCCACGATCGGGTCGCGTTCGGCAACAAGTTCTGCCATCGCCTCGCTGATGATCCGGGTGCCCATGGAATGCGCGATGACGACAATGCGGTCGGGGTCCTGCGCGGCGATGTCATGCAGCACCTGTTTGAGGTCGGGCACAGAGCGTTGCGCCATGGTGCTGTCGGACAGGTAATTGATTGCCCGTCCGGCGCTGGGCCAGCTGAACAGGAAAGACGGCCCCTGCCAGGCCAGGTCATAGGTCAGTTGCCCGGACCGCCGGGTGGCCTTGTCCAGCGAGGTGTTGAAGCCGTGCACATACATCAGCACGGCGTTCTCGGTCGCAGCCAGATCGGCGGACAGCTGTTCAAACAACGCCTCTGACGTGAACAGCGTGATGTCTTGCAGGATCACGTGCTGCGAAATGTCAGGATCAAACACCATCGAGGCAAACCAGCCCTGGCTTTCCAGATGGCCCATCTGGTGTTCGCGCGGGATCGACACCAGCGCGGTGGCGTATTGTAGCGGGCCGATGTTGTCGGTGAAGGTGCTGGCCGGGTCATCGGGGTCTGCGGATAGATCAACTGCCCGGTTGGTGGCCATGTAGATTTGCACGTCGCGGTGGGTCTCGTCCTCGGCAAAGGGGGCGGGGGCCTCAACAACCGCCTCAGGCGGTGGCGGTGGCGGTGGCGGCGGTGGCGGCGGTGGTGCGGCCGCTTCGGGTGCGAACATGTCCAAGTCATCGGGCGCCGAGGCCATCGGCGGTGCATCACCGCCATCACGGGTTTGGCCGCTGTCTTCGGCGACGGGTGCCTGTGATTGCGGCAGGTCAGGCGCACCGGGCATCACCAGCAGCCCGATGATCACCGCGGCCAGAAGGACCGCGGTGAGAATGAGCCATTTTGACTTCATCTGATCGGCACCGAATAGAGCACAAAGCCCTGCGTCCGGGCGACCTCAACGCCGCCGGTATCAAGCGCAAAAACGCCCAGATTCTCCATGCCCTCGGGGCAGGCAACCAGATCTGCGGCGTCATCAAGGAATTGATTTGTAAAGTTATTTTCGCCAACGCGGCGACATTGATCGCCATCCGCGCGATACCCGTCGCCAAAGATGGGCAGCGGTTCCGGCATCGGTGTGCAGGCAGCAATCAGCAAAAGTGGAAGAAGGTGTTTCATGGCAAAATCCCTATGTTTGAATGAAACCAGTTTACCATAAAAATGCAGTGCAGAAAGTCAGCACATCCTGACCACATCGGGTGCGGACGCAAGTGTGAAGCGCGCTTAACCTGTTACTGCGATGCTGGGGTCTTTTACGGAGCGCCCAGATGAGCGAAAGCAAAACCCAGCGCCTGCACCGGTCTTACGCTGAAGAGGTGCACGCCCGGCTTGAAAGCGAATTCACCCCCCCGACCATACCCGAAGGCTGGCACGACATCTGGCGCGAAAAGGACCGGCGCGACGAAAAACGGGTCCGGGTGACGCTGGCGCTTGATGCGGATGTTGTGCGGTTTTTCAAAGGGCTGGGGGCGGGATATCAGCCCCGGATGAACCGGGTTCTGCGCGCCTTCATGCACGACAGGCTGGCGGGTCTGGTGGCCGGGCCAGAGGACCGCCCCAGCGATGTGGACCTTGCCGAGTTGCGCCGCCTGACCCAAGAGCTTGCGGCGCGGGACGCCGATCAGCCCTGAAGTGCGCGCACGCCCACGTCGCCGGATTCGCGTTCCTTCATCGCCATCACCGCGGCCTGTGCGGCAGCGGCGGTGGTGAAATAAGGGATCTTGTCATTCAGCGCGACGGCCCTGATTGACCGGCTGTCTTCGACGGCGGCGGCCCCTTCGGTGGTGTTGAACACCAGCGCGATATGCCCGTCCTTGAGCCGATCGACAATGGTCAGTCCGCCTTCGTAGACTTTGTTGACGACCTCACAATCCAGCCCCTGTGCCTGACAGAAGGCCGCGGTGCCGCGGGTCGCAACCAGCGAAAACCCGAGTGATACCAGACCTTTGGCGGCCTCGGCCATCTCGGCGGTTTTGTCGTCGTCCTTGATAGACAGGAACACGGTGCCGCCTGATGGCAGATCGGTGCCCGCGCCCATCTGCGCCTTGAGGAAGGCTCGCGCAAAATTGCGATCCCAGCCCATGACCTCACCTGTGGAGCGCATTTCCGGGCCCAGGATCGTGTCAACACCTGGGAAACGGGCGAAGGGCAGGACCGCCTCTTTCACCGAGAACCAGGGTGTTTTGGGGTCCGCCAGTGTGAAGGCATCGCCAAGGGGCAGAATTTCCATCGGGTTGTCGGTCACCGGATAGGGCGGGCGCAGCGGGAAGTTTGACAGCGGTTCGCCCGCCATCAGCCGCGCGGCGATGGATGCAATTGCGCTGTCGGTTGCCTTGGCGACAAAGGGCACGGTGCGCGAGGCGCGGGGGTTGACCTCGATCAGGTAGACCGTTTCGTCCTTGACCGCGAATTGCACATTCATCAGCCCCACGACATTCAGCGCAAGGGCAAGTTGTTCGGTCTGGCGGCGAATTTCGGCGACCATCGCGTCGGACAGCGAATGCGGCGGCAGGGAACAGGCGCTGTCGCCGGAGTGCACGCCCGCCTCTTCGATATGCTGCATGATCCCGGCGACATGGGTGTTCTGGCCATCTGAAAGGCAGTCCACGTCAACCTCGACCGCGCCGGACAGGTAGCTGTCAAGCAGCACGGGGCTGTCGCCTGACACCACAACGGCGTCCGAGATGTAGCGTTCAAGCTGGGTTTGATCACGCACGATTTCCATCGCCCGACCACCCAGAACATAAGACGGGCGGATTACCAGCGGGAAGCCGATATCTGCCGCGATTTCAAGCGCTTGCGCATCGGTTGATGCGATGCCGTTGACCGGCTGCTTAAGCCCCAGACGGTTCACGAGATCCTGAAAACGTTCGCGATCTTCGGCCAGGTCAATCGCGTCGGGCGAGGTGCCAAGGATCGGGATCCCGGCCGCCTCGAGATCATTGGCGAGCTTCAGCGGGGTCTGGCCGCCAAATTGAACGATCACGCCGTGCAGGGTGCCATTGTCCTGTTCCACGCGCAGGATTTCCATCACGTGTTCAAAGGTCAGCGGCTCAAAATAGAGCCGGTCCGAGGTGTCATAGTCAGTGCTGACCGTTTCGGGGTTGCAGTTGACCATGATGGTTTCATAGCCCTGATCGGTCAGTGCAAAACAGGCGTGGCAGCAGCAGTAGTCAAATTCGATCCCCTGACCGATCCGGTTGGGCCCGCCCCCCAGAATGACCACTTTCTTGCGGTCGGTTGGGCGTGCCTCGTCCTCAACCTCGCCCATCACGGGGGCCTCGTAGGTGGAGTACATATAGGGGGTCTGCGCCTCAAATTCGGCAGCGCAGGTGTCGATGCGCTTGAACACCGCGTTGACGCCAAGGTTCTGGCGGGCGCGGCGGACATTGGCTTCGTCCCGGCCCGACAGGCTGGCGAGCCGCGCGTCGGTAAAGCCCATCATCTTGAGGTCGCGCAGACCCTGTTCGGTCACCGGCAACCCATCCGCAATCACGGCGGCCTCTGCATCCACGATCTCGCGGATGCGGGCAAGGAACCAGGGGTCGAGCTTGGTGACGGCCTGGATGTCTTCATCCGCCAGCCCGTGCCGCATCGCCTGCGCAATCACCCGCAAACGGTCTGGCGTCTGCCGGGCCAGCGCCTTGGTGATCGCGGCCTTGTCAGGGGCTCCGGCGATGTCGATGTCGTCAAATCCGGTCAGGCCGGTTTCCATCGAGGCCAGGGCCTTTTGCAGGCTTTCGTGGATTGTGCGGCCAATCGCCATCGCCTCGCCGACGGATTTCATCGCCGTTGTCAGCAGAGGTTCGGAGCCGGCGAATTTTTCAAACGCAAAGCGTGGAATCTTGGTGACGACGTAGTCGATTGTCGGTTCAAAGCTGGCCGGGGTAACACCGGTGATGTCGTTATCCAGTTCGTCCAGCGTATAGCCCACCGCCAGCTTTGCGGCGATTTTCGCAATCGGGAACCCGGTCGCCTTTGACGCCAGCGCCGATGAGCGGGACACCCGCGGGTTCATTTCGATCACCACCATGCGCCCATCCGCAGGGTTCACCGCCCATTGCACGTTGGAGCCGCCGGTTTCGACGCCGATCTCGCGCAGGACCGCGATCGAGGCGGAGCGCATCATCTGGTATTCCTTGTCCGTCAGCGTCAGCGCCGGGGCCACGGTGATGGAATCGCCCGTGTGTACGCCCATCGGGTCGACGTTTTCGATGGCACAGACAATGATGGCGTTGTCGGCCCGGTCGCGCACGACCTCCATTTCGTATTCTTTCCAGCCCAGCAGGGATTCATCGACGAGGATTTGCGCCACGGGCGAAGCCTCCATCCCGGTGCGGCAGAAATGTTCGTATTCCTCGCGGTTGTACGCCACGCCGCCGCCGGTGCCGCCAAGGGTAAAGGCCGGGCGGATGATCGCGGGCAGGCCGACATATTCGATGGCATCCACGGCCAGTTGCAGACCGGCCTTGATATCATATTTGCCGTCGTCACCTTTGGGGGCGGTGATGATTGTCGCCTTGGGATTTTCCAGACCGATACGGTCCATCGCCTCGCGGAAGAGTTTGCGATCTTCTGCCATTTCAATGGCTTGGCGGTTCGCGCCGATCATCTGAACGCCGAATTTTTCCAGCACACCCATTTCTTCCAGCGCCAGCGAGGTGTTCAGACCGGTCTGGCCACCCATCGTCGGCAAAAGCGCGTCGGGGCGTTCCTTTTCGATGATCTTTGCCACCACCTCGGGTGTGATCGGTTCGATATAGGTGGCATCGGCAAGGCCGGGGTCGGTCATGATTGTCGCCGGGTTCGAATTGACCAGAATGATCCGGTAGCCTTCTTCGCGCAGCGCCTTGCAGGCCTGTGCGCCGGAATAGTCAAATTCGCAGGCCTGCCCGATGACAATTGGGCCCGCACCAATAATCATGATCGACTTGATATCATCACGTTTCGGCATGCCTGACCCTCATATGCAAATTGTCCTGCGTTATAGGGATGGGCGATGCGGGTGCAAGGGGCAATTGGGCGGTTTTTGGCGTGAAATTCGTGCAGCCCAGATCTGCGCGGCGGGACCAAGTTCAGGCAGCCGCGGCGCAATGCTTGACTTATCTGGTGCAAAGGGGTGTATCGGGCCGATATTCATGTACCCGAGGATGATCCCATGCACGCCTATCGCACCCATACCTGCGCCGATCTGACAGCGGCCAACGTCGGTGATACCGTACGTTTGTCCGGCTGGGTCAATCGGGTGCGCGATCATGGTGGCATCCTGTTTATCGACCTGCGCGACCATTATGGCATCACGCAGGTGTTGTGCGACCCCGATTCAGCGGCCTTTGCTGACGTTGAAAAGGTGCGCAGCGAATGGTGCATTCGTATCGACGGCGAAGTGAAAGCACGCGATCCGGAACTGGTGAACGCCAAGCTGCCCACCGGCGAGGTCGAAGTGTTCGTCCGTGAAATCGAAGTGCTGGGCGCCTCAAAGGAACTGCCGCTGATGGTGTTTGGCGATCAGGAATATCCCGAGGAAACCCGGCTGAAGTATCGCTATCTCGACCTGCGCCGTGAGGCGATGCAGGACAACATGAAACTGCGGTCGGATGTTGTCGCCTCGATGCGGCGGCGGATGTGGGACAGCGGTTTCCGCGAATACCAGACGCCGATCATCACCGCATCCAGCCCCGAGGGCGCGCGCGACTTTCTGGTGCCGTCACGTCTGCATCCGGGCAAGTTTTATGCGCTGCCGCAGGCACCGCAGCAGTTCAAGCAGCTGATCATGGTCAGCGGCTATGACAAGTATTTCCAGATCGCGCCCTGTTTCCGCGACGAGGACCCGCGCGCGGACCGGTCGCCCACGGATTTCTACCAGCTTGATCTGGAGATGTCGTTTGTTGAACAACAGGATGTGTTTGACACGATCCAGCCGGTGATCACCGGGATTTTCGAAGAATTCGGCGGTGGTCGCAAGGTTGACCAGACCTGGGAGCAGATCAGCTATCGCGATGCGGCCCTGTGGTATGGCAGCGACAAGCCGGACCTGCGCAACCCGATCAAGATGCAGGTCGTGTCAGAGCATTTCGCGGGCTCTGGTTTTGCGATCTTTGCCCGTTTGCTGGAGCAAGAGGGCACAGAGGTGCGCGCCATCCCCGCCCCCACAGGCGGCAGTCGCAAGTTCTGTGACCGGATGAATGCCTTTGCCCAGAAAGAGGGCCTGCCGGGCATGGGTTATATCTTCTGGCGTGAAAAGACGGCCGACGCGGTGGCGCAGGAACTGGGCATTTCCGTCAAGGACGCGCAGGCGAAGCTGAAATCGGGCGAAGTTGCGGGCGGCATGGAAGCCGCCGGGCCGCTGGCCAAGAACATCGGACCAGAGCGGACAGAGGCGATCCGCCAGCAGCTGGGCCTTGGGCTGGGTGATGCGGCGTTCTTCCTTGGTGGCAAGCCAAAGGCGTTTGAAGGTGTGGCCGGCAAGGCGCGCAACGTGATCGGCGAAGAATTGGGTCTGACCGATCAGGACCGCTTTGCCTTTGCGTGGATCGTGGACTTCCCGATTTACGAACGCGACGCAGAGACCGGCAAGATCGACTTTGAACACAACCCGTTTTCGATGCCACAGGGCGGTATGGCGGCGCTGGATGGCGACCCCGAAGACGTGCTGGGGTATCAGTATGACCTGGCCTGCAACGGCTACGAACTGGTATCCGGCGCGATCCGGAACCACCGGCCCGAGATCATGTTCAAGGCCTTCGAAATTGCCGGATATGGCAAGGATGAGGTCGAAAAGCGGTTTGGCGGCATGGTCAATGCCTTCCAATATGGTGCCCCGCCACACGGCGGTTGCGCGGCGGGCATCGACCGCATTGTGATGTTGCTGGCTGATCAGCAGAATATCCGCGAAGTCATCATGTTCCCGATGAACCAGCGCGCCGAAGACCTGATGATGGACGCCCCGTCAGAGCCGCAGAACGAACAGTTGCGCGAATTACGCCTGCGCGTGCTGCCACCGGAAAGCTGAGGTCGTCGCCGCAGGGCCCGGTGCGGGCCCTGCCTTTGTCGTGTAGATGAAATTCATGCTAGCGTGACCCTGGACAGTAGACCGGGAGTAACAATGGCCATTCATCTTATTCTGCTTGCGCTGATGATGGGCGCGATCATTTCGATCTATCTGCCGATGATCACGCGCACGTCGCAATTGCTGGGCTCTGGCCCGATGGCCAATGTGCCATTCTTTGCCGTCGCGCTGCTGGCGTCCATCGTGATCGCCGTGGCAACCGGTGCGCGCGGCGCACAGTTTCAGAAAATCGGGACGCTGCCGCTGTGGCTTTTGACGGCGGGGGTGATGAGCGCGGGGATGATCATCGGAACGAGCTACCTGATCCCGCGCATTGGCATTGGCGCTTTCTTTGTTCTGGCGGTGTCGGGCCAGGTGCTGGCCGGGATGACGTTCAGCTATTTCGGCTTGTTCGGCGTGGTCGCCAGCCCGCTGACATGGGGCAAATTGCTGGGGGCGGCCCTGGTCATTTCCGGTGTTTATCTGGTGACGTTCCGATAGGGGACCCGGGGGCGGGACCTGGCCGGTTGCCTCATCCGCGGGCAGTCGGCAAGATGGCGAGATGAATGATCAGGCCATTTTTGATGTTGTCACGCAATCTGCGCAGAACGCGATTGACCGCGCCGAGCACCTTCTGGGCACTGCCCCGGATGCGTGTCTGACACGGCAACTTGTGCCGCATATGTTTGATTTTGCAGGGCAAATTCGGACCGTCACGATCTTTGCGCTGCGCAGTACGCTGACCCCGATCGGGCGGGAGTGGTCACTGGCCGTGAAAGGCGCTGGACGGGGCGCTTTGCAGGAACAATTTACCGGCGCGCGGGCAGATATTTCCGCGCTGGCCGCCGCAGATTTTGCCGGGGTGACGCAGCGGCGCGTGTCACATCAGGCGGGAGATGCCGAGCTTGATCAGGATGCGCAAACCTACGTGCTGGACTTTGCGCTGCCCAACATGTGGTTTCACCTGTCGATGGCATATGCGATTTTGCGGCAAGCGGGCGTCGATGTCGGGAAGGCCGATTTCGACGGCCTTCACCACTATCAAACCGGCTTTTCCTTCGTTTAGGCGGAGCCCTCTGCGGTGACCGGCGGCAGGATATCCTTTTCATACATGTAAACGCGGGTGCCCTTGGGCACGCGGTCGTAAAGGTCAACAACCTGCCGGTTGATCAGGCGGGCGCAGCCGTTGGACACATCCTTGCCGATGGTATTGGGCAGATGCGTGCCATGCAGACGCAGAAAAGTGTCGCGATTGCCCGAGAACAGATAAAGCGCGCGGGCCCCCAGCGGGTTGGTCGGCCCGCCGGGCATCCCATCTTCCCATTCGCGGTAAGAGGGGGTCCGTTCCATCATGTCCTCGGTTGGGGTCCAGCTTGGCCATTCTTTCTTGGCCCGGATCGTATAGATGCCCGGTTCATAAAGCCCGTCTTTGCCAACGCCGACAAAATAGCGGATCGCGCGGCCGTTCCCCAGCGTCCAGTACAGGGAATACTGGTCCGGCACGACATGGATTTGTCCCGCCGCAAGCGGGTTGTTCAGCACCACGACACGTGGCGCAAGGTTGGCGGGCAGTTCAGCCAGCGGCCAGGGTTCCGCAGCAAGCGGGGTGGCGACAGCAGCACCGGCAAAAGCAGATGCCGTGGCCAAAAAATGGCGGCGATTGATCATATGATACTCCATCAGCAAGCCCTCCCCAAAGGGCGTTCGGCGCAGATATTGCACATATCAAAGGTCAAGGTCCGCAAAATTTCGGTAAACTCTGCGTGGGCGGGTCATTCTTCTGGTCAGACTTGCTTTTTTGCCGCAATTTTGGCGGGAAATGCTGGGGATTGGCGGGATTTTGCCAGCTGTGGCGGGAATCACCCGCGCAGAACTTTGCCCGTGGCGGATAGATCGCTTTGCCTTGCTGACCTGCTTCCATATGTTCGGGTCAGGCAGCACAGGGCAGACGATGACATTTGACCCCACCTTGGCGATGATTCGATTTGGCACCGGGCTTGGTCCGCGGTTTGCGCCGCCGCCATCCGCGGTCAGGATGATGAGCGATCTGCGCGGCGAAGATGACATGGCGCAGGCCTTTCCGGTTGCCGGCTTCGCCACGGTAGAACCGTCGCACGCCGCCCTGATCTGGATCAATCGTCAGACCCGCGCGGCGCGTGATACACCAAGCGAAGAGGCGGCGCAGGCCGCACGTCAGCAGTTGCGCGCGCTGATCGGCCCGGCCCGACGCACCACCCATCTGGCAATGCTGGCCCGGGCGGTTGATGCGCCCCATGGGCTGCGCGAGCGGCTCGTGGCGTTCTGGGCCGACCATTTCACTGTGATCCGCCGCAGCTCTGAGACGGCGCATCTGGTCGGGGCCTTTGTCGAAGATGCGATCCGCCCGCATGTCGCCGGGCGGTTTTCGGACATGTTGCGTGCGGTGGTGACCCACCCGATGATGCTGCTTTATCTTGAGCAGTTCCGCTCGATCGGGCCGGGGTCGCAGCGTGGCCGGCGGCGCAACGCGGGGCTGAACGAAAACCTCGCGCGGGAGCTGCTGGAGCTGCACCTGCTGGGGGTTGACGGGTCATACGATCAGCGTGACGTGCGCGAACTGGCTGAGCTGCTGACCGGGATGACCTATGGGCCGCAGCGGGGGTTCTATTACGATCCTGCCCGGGCAGAGCCGGGGGCGGAAACTGTTCTGGGCCGGACATTTGGCGCGGATGCAACGCTGGAAAACGTGCTGGCGGCCATGGATGATCTGGCCCGGCTGCCCGAGACCGTCGCCCATCTGGCGCGCAAGATGGCGGTGCATTTTGTTGCGGACGACCCACCTGCCGATCTGGTCGCGGCGATGACGGCTGCTTTTGATGATCGTGGCGATCTGGGGGATCTGACCAACGCAATGCTGGCACATCCAGCCGCATGGGCTGCCACGCGGCAAAAGGTGCGGCGGCCACAGGAATTCATCACCGCGGCGCTGCGCGCACTGGGCGTCACGGGGGCAGAGATATTGCGCGCCACAAACGGCGACTATCGCCGCCTGTTGACTCGCCCGCTGCGGATCATGGGGCAGCCCTGGCAAGAGCCGCCGGGGCCGGATGGCTGGCCCGAGCGGGCCGAGGACTGGATTATCCCGCAGGGTGTGGCAGGGCGCATTTCATGGGCGATGCAAGCGCCGATCCGCATCCGTCCCGCGCTGCCTGATCCGCGCGATTTCGTGCGCGACGCACTGGGGGATCTGGCGACCGAAGATGTGATCTTTGCCGCAAATGCCGCAGAGTCGCGGCAGGATGGGGTTGGGGTCGTGCTGGCCTCTGCCGCGTTCCAAAGGAGATGACGATGGATCGACGCAAGTTTCTGATCGGTGGGGCCGCGCTGGGGTGTTCGGCCGCGGCGAGCCCGCTTGTCACCCCGGTTGCGCTGGCCGCGGCGCCGGGCGAAAATCGCCTGATCGTGATTATCCTGCGCGGCGCGATGGACGGCTTGGACGTTCTGCGCCCGCTCCATGATCCGGCCTATGCAGCGTTGCGGCCAAAGCTGCATGATGGCCGACACCTGAACCTTGACGGGCAATGGGGGGCGAACCCGGCGCTGGAGCCGTTATTGCCACTGTGGCAGGCGGGCGAAGTCGGGGCGGTGCATGCGGTGTCCACCCCCTACCGCGACAAGCGGAGCCACTTTGACGGGCAGGATATTCTTGAGGCAGGTGTGCTGGACATCGGTGGCGGGGCGACCGGCTGGCTGAACCGGTTGCTGACGACGCTGCCGCCGGGTGCTGCTGAAACCGCCTATGCCATCGGACGCGAACATATGGCGATCCTTGCCGGGGAGGCGCCCGCCGCGCGCTGGTCGCCCGACGCCAACCTGCGCCTGACCCCGGCGGTGCAACGCTTGCTGGAACGGGTCTATCACGACGATCCGCTGTTTCGCGATGCGGCAGATCAGGCGATTGCCATCGCCGCACAGGTCAAGGCCGATGAAGCCGCAACAGAAAGCGCCACCGATGATACGATGATGGGCGCGCCTGTGGGCAACGGGGTGCACGTCAAGGTGGCCGATTTTGCCGCCGCCCGCCTGCGCGGAGAGACCCGCATCGCCAGTTTCTCGATCGGCGGATGGGACACGCACCAGAACCAGCGCAACGGGCTGCGCCGCCCGTTGCAGCAATTGGCCGAGACGATCCTGACGTTGAAGGCGCGGCTGGGTCCGGTCTGGGGGCAGACGGCGGTGCTGTGTCTGACGGAATTTGGCCGCACCGCTGCGGAAAATGGCACCGGTGGCACCGATCACGGCACCGGCGGCGCGATGATCTACGCAGGCGGGGCGATGCGCGGTGGCCAGATCGCGGGCGACTGGCCGGGCCTGCGTGAGGCTGACCTGTACCAGCGCCGCGATCTGATGCCGACCCAGGATGTGCGTGCGCTGGCGGGTTGGGTCATGCGGGGCATGTTTGGCACCTCTGCCGCGGCGCTGACAGAGACTGTCTTTCCCGGTCTTGAGCTGGGACAGGATCCAAAGCTGTTGCACTGATCTGCGCGGCGCTGCAGGTTGCGGCCAGACAGTTTGAAGGGTGATTTCCATGACAGAGCGACCATTGGGACCGGTGGTGCCGGGTTGGTCGGCGGCGGCTGATCCGGCGGGCCACCGGTTGCAGGGCCATTGGGCAGATCTACGACCGCTTGATGCCGCCGCTGACAGCGCCGGTCTGTGGCGGGTCTTTGCCGGGCATGACTGGGTATGGGATTACCTTGGCAGCGCCCCGCCGCCTGATCTGGCCAGATTTCAGAACCGGATGACAGAGCTGGAGGCGCGCCGCCAAAGCCCCTGTTACGTGATCCGCGCCAAGGGCGATCCGACGCCGCTGGGGTATGCTTGCTTTTGGACCGTGGTGCGCGAGACCGGCAATGTCGAGATTGGCAACGTGAACCTGTCGCCAGGCTTGCAGGGAACGCGGATTGCGACCGAAGCGTTTTCACTGATGGCACATTGGGCCTTTGACAATGGCTATCGCCGGCTGGAATGGAAATGCAATGCGCTGAATGCGCCTTCGCGGCGGGCGGCGCAGCGGCTGGGCTTTAGCTTTGAAGGGATCTTTCGCCAGCATCAGGTGGTGCAGGGGCGGAACCGTGACACCGCCTGGTTTGCAATGACGGATGGTGACTGGGCGGCGATCAAGGGCGCGCATAAGGCCTGGCTTGATCCGGCGAACTTTGATCAGGACGGGCGCCAGCGCAAGGCGCTGGGCCATTTCACGGCACCGCACCTTGTCGCAAGGGACCCATCGTTATCCTGCTAGATCGGGCCACCGGCGGCGAGGCGGCTTTGCACCATTTCACTTAGCTGCGCGATGCCCGGTTGCACCGGCGCGCCACGCTCACGCAGGGCCCGCAGTCGGCTGACCGCATCATTCAGGTCGTTGTCATCTGCGCTGCGCGCGACCCCGCCAAGGAACTGCGTCACATAGTCAATGGAATGATCGGTGGCCTTGCTGCTAAGCACCTCTGCTACATGGGTCAGGTCATCGTGAAAGGCCACAGGATCGGGGCGTACAACCTCGTCCGGCACAATGCGGGGCCCGGGGGGTTGCTGATCTGCGGGCAGATGCGTCAGGATCGCGGCCTGGAATGCGGCAAGGCTTTCAATCGGCTTGGCCAGGAAACCATCAGCGCCAGCTGCAATGACCTCCCCCTCAAGCGAGGTATCGCCACTGGTGCCAAGGATCACGTCAATCCGGGGGGAGCCGCGCGACAGGTCGGAAATCAGCGGCAGGCCAGAGCCATCGGGCAAGCCGACGTCAACAATCACCACCGAGGGGCGATAAACGGCAAGGTGTTTGCGCGAACTGGCAAGGCTATCCGCCCGGCGAATACGGGCCCCTGATCGGATGCACAGCATGCGCACCGCCTCACAGGCAAATCGGCTATCTTCCACAAGCAGGACCGTCAGCCCCAGAAGCGGGCGCAACGCGGTGGGTTGCAGCGTGGTTGTCAGATCGTTCAGTCCATCCATTTCGACACCTCCAGGCCATCGTCAGCCCTGAACAAACCATGTCAGGGTAAAGAGGGTCTTAACATCGCGGCGAAATGCCCCGGTCCTTGTCGTTTTCGCGCGCTTTCGCCATAAGCGCCCTGTCGGACAAAAAGGAGCATTCTGATGATCGGTCGCCTCAACCACGTTGCAATCGCCGTCCCCGACCTTGAGGCCGCAGCGGCACAATATCGCACGGCGCTGGGCGCAGATGTCGGGGCGTCGCAGGATGAGCCCGATCATGGCGTGACGGTGATTTTCATCACTCTGCCCAATACCAAGATCGAATTGCTTTACCCGCTGGGGGACAATTCACCGATCCAGAATTTCCTTGATAAGAACCCGTCGGGCGGCATCCACCACATCTGCTATGAGGTGGATGATATCCTGGCCGCACGGGACAAGCTGAGGGCCGAAGGCGCGCGGGTGCTCGGGACCGGAGATCCCAAGATCGGCGCCCATGGCAAACCGGTCCTGTTCCTGCACCCGAAGGATTTCAACGGCTGTCTGGTCGAGCTGGAGCAAGTCTGATGGGTCCGGTCTCCGCGCTCGTTCTTTATGCGGTTGTCTGGTTCATGGTGTTCTTTGTGGTGCTGCCGCTGCGCTACGTCAGCCAGGGCGAAGCCGGCGACGTGGTGCCCGGCACGCATACCTCTGCCCCGGCAGACCCGCAGATCAAGCGCAAGGCCAAGATCACGACGATCTGGGCCTTTGGCATCTGGGCGATCATCGCTTCGGTGATCTGGTTTGAACTGATCTCGGTCAGCGATTTTGATTGGCGTGACCGCTATCTGCCACCGCCGGTGTCGGACTGATCAAGCCGGTGAAACAGGTGTGTGAACGTGGCGGCACCCAGAATCGGAATGAACAGATTGATCAGCGGCAGGGTCAGCGGCACGGCCATCAGGCAGCCCGCCAGCCAGACTTCGCGCCCGTGACGCCGGCGCAGCTCCTTTGCGCCCTCGCGGCCCAGGCGGCGCATCGCGGCAAGCTGAAAATACTCACGCCCCAGCAGAAATCCGTTCAGCGCATAAAAGATCACGAATGGCGCGAAGGGCACCCAGAACAGCATCAGATACAGCCCGATGGCAAGAATGTTCGCCCCCAGCATCAGCCCAAGGAAATTGACTGAATCTCGCAGGCCTTCGCTAAAGGGCACCCGCGCGACGGGGGGCAGTTCGGGATAATGTTCCGCCTCGACCGCGGCGGCGACGTCTTCCAGAAACAGTGAGGTAATTGCGCTGGCCACGGGCACCATCAGAAAGATCGACAGGATTATCATCACCCCCAGCGATCCCCAGGACAGCAGATCGCCGAACCAGGTGACTTCGCCCACGCCGGGCAGGGTGGTGGTTTCGCCGGTCAGCCATTCGATCAACGCCAGCAGCAACGCATAGGCGGCGATCAACAGCGCGATGGTCAGCCCGATGCCCATCCAGAGCACGCGGCGAAAGCGTGGGTCGGGCAATTGCACAAGGGCTTTGATGAAATCTCCGAGAATCATGTGCTGACCCATGTGGTAATTGCGGCAATGTCGGGGCGCGGACGTTCTGGCGGCACCAATTTTTCGGTGCCGATATGGATGAACCCGGCGATGGTCTCGTGATCCGCCAACCCCAACTGATCACGTACAAAGTCGCGGTCGTGGCTGGCCCAGCCTGACAGCCAGTTAGCGCCCCAGCCCGCCGCAAGTGCGGCGTTCAGCAGCGACAGGCAGACCGCGCCAGCAGAATAAAGCTGTTCGATCTGCGGCACCTTGTCTGATGGTTTCGGACTGGCGATGACCGCAACTGCCAGATCTGCCATCGCAAACTGTGCCACGGCCTTTTCGATCTTTTCAGGCATCACACCAAGGGCCGCGCCCCTGGCTGTAACGGCATCGGCCAACCGGGCGAGCGCCGCCTTTTCCAGCACCAGAAAGCGCCAGGGTTCAAGTTTGCCATGATCGGGGGTGCGGGCCGCAGCGGTCAGAAGAATTGTCAGCGTAGCCCGATCCGGCACCGGTGTGGTCAGGGTCTTGGCCGGTCGCGAGCGGCGGTGAAGCAGAAATTCAAGGGCGGCGGCGTTCTTGGCGGGCATGGGGTATCCAGATCTGTTTGACCTTCAGATAATTGCCCTATGCCGCGCTGACAACGGGGGTCAGGTTTCGCCTTTGCGGGGCGGGCGCATCTGGTACATGCCTTCGGGCAGATCAAGTGCTGCCATCAGGTCGCGCACCTGCGTCAGGGACAGGGTCATCCGGGTGACGTCATTGGCGCGCGGGTCAAACTGTTCAACGGTGATACAGTCTTCGAAGGCGTTGATCACGACGTCCTCTTGCAGGGGGGCGTCGCCCTCATCCACCAGCGTGATCACCGTCGCGTCAAATTCGTGTTCGATCGTAAACATGCCGCCAGCCTAGCGGTGTGGCGCGGCGGCACAAGGGGGCGATACACTGAATTGTGTGGTCTTTGGGCTGGCGGCGTGACACCGGGCTGATAGGGTTGGGGCCACGACGCCCCACGGACCTGACATTGCCATGCGCTTGATCCCGCTTGTTCTTTTTGCACTCCTTTCGGCTTGTGCCGTGGCCCCGCCCGAGGGGCGCAAGCCGGTCGACAAGGTTATAGAACCGGTCCCGCCCCGCGCGGTGACCGCAGCACCGCCGCGGCTTGACGGGCGTACCGCCGTGCGCAATTTCGTCGCGGTCATCGACCAGATCGAACCGGTCGCAGAGGCGGTGTGCCGCCGTCGCGCGCCGCAGCGCAATTGCGATTTCCTGATTGTCGTGGATGACCGGCCGGGGTTGCCGCCCAATGCCTATCAGACCGTCAATGACGACGGTCAGCCGATCATCGCCTTTAGCGTGCCGCTGATTGCGGAGGCGCGTAACCGCGATGAGCTGGCCTTTATCCTGAGCCACGAAGCGGCGCATCACATTGCCGGTCACCTGCAATTGCAACGCCGTGCCGCCAGCATCGGTGCGACGATCTTTGGCAATCTGGCGGGGATTGGGGGCACGCCGGAAACGGTTGCAGACGCGCAGCGACTGGGTGCAGCGCTGGGTGCGCGGCGCTATTCCAAACAGTTTGAGCTGGACGCCGATGCGCTGGGCGCGGAGATTGCCCTGCTGGCGGGGTATGATCCGTTGCGGGGGGCGGCGTTTTTTGCGCGTATTCCCGACCCGGGCGAAAGTTTCCTGTCGACCCATCCGGCCAATGCCGAGCGTGTCGCCACGGTGCGCCGGGTGGTCGCCGGGTTCTAGAGCGGCATGGCGCTTTCGCTGCGCGCGCTGACAAAGGCCACGGTGCGGCGGCGACGCAGGCGGATGATGATCCCGACGGTTGAGATCACAATCCAGAATATCTGGATCAGCGCCGAGGCCAGGTTAAACGATGCCGACAATCCAATAAGCACGCAGCTGGCCGCGATCCAGTTCAGCACAAAATAGGACACATATTCGCAGTGCATGATGCGCAAGGTCAGCAGAGCGTAATTGGTCACGTATAGCCCAAAGCCCGCAACGCCAATCGCGTCGTAGATGCTGGGCGAAAACGCAGTAATCAATTCTAACATTGCCCAAACTCCCAATCCAGCAACCCCGATGCGGATAAGCTGGACAAATCGGGGCGAGGCGTCAGGTCAGGCATTCCTGACTTTGGCGGAAATCGGGGTCAGGATTCCCTTACCTTGGGTCAGATTGCGGCCTGCGCGCCAAGGGTGATTGCCGCAAAGAAGCAGGCAGAGGCCGCCACGACAAAGCCGTGCCAGATCGCATTGGCATATTTCAGACTGTCCCAGCTGAAGAAGATCACCCCGACGGTGTATAACATGCCGCCCGTTGCAATCAGCCCTGTGGCCAGTGGCGGCAGGATCGGCAGTGCCGACCAGATCACCGCGACCCCCATCCATCCCATCACCAGATAAAGCGCGGGGCCAAAGCGGCCCGGCGCGCGCCAGAAGAACAGCTTGCGGATCATCCCCCACACCGCCAGCGCCCAGACAAGCGCCAGCAGCGCATAGGCGGCCCGGTTGCCGATCATCACGACAAGTGGCGTGTAAGTGCCCGCAATCTTGAGGTAAATCGCCGCGTGATCAATGCGGCGCAGCGTTGGGCGCAGATTTTCCCATGGGGTCATGTGATAAAACGCCGAGGCGGTGAACGTCGCCACAAGGGCGGCCCCGTAAACCGTCAGCGCGGCAATCTGTCCACCGCCCAGATGCATCACCGACCAGATGACCAGCACAAGGGCACCTGCGAGCGCGCCGATAACGCCGACAGTATGCATCAAGCCATCTGCGATCCGTTCAGAGCGCGCGTACTTGGGGTACATGGGGCGGACCTTTCGCATGGGGTTACGGTAGGGGCCAATTGTGTCGGTTCAATGATGACGACACGGCACGGGGGCTTTAACGTAGCGAAAAAAGGTGAAGGAGTTGTGGATGTTACGTGCTGTTTGGAATCAGGCCCTGCGAGTCAGGCAACGCGCGATCTGGTCGTGGGCGGGATTTGTCCATGTCTTTCGCACCGAAGGGTCGCTGGCCCAGTGGCTGGTGGCAAATGCGGTTTTTGCGGTGCTGGCCCTTGTGCTGCCGCTCTCGGCCGGGGAACGCGGGCTGTTGCTGATGGGTGGTATCATGATCCTCGCTGCGGAATGCATGAACACTGCGATTGAACGCATCGTCGATGACATCGGCACCGACCGACGCCTGCTGGCGGGGCAGGCCAAGGATTGCGGCTCTGCCGCGGTGGCGGTGACAGCTGCTGCGGTTGGGGTGGCCTGGGTCTGCGTGATCGTGGGGCTGCTGATTTAGCCCCCCGTCACCGGCAGTTTGATCCAGCGCAAAGATGGCCGGGGCGGTGACAGGCAGAAGGAGGCATGGAACAGATTGCTCAACTTGCCCGCCTTGGCCTTTTTGATGCGCGGGTGCCGCGCTACACCAGCTATCCGCCCGCAACGGTCTTTTCGACCGAAACCGGGGCTGGATTTCAGGCCGAATGCCTGCGTGGGCTTGACCCGGCAGAGCCGGTCTCGGTCTATGTGCATATCCCGTTCTGTGAGCGGCTGTGCTGGTTCTGCGCCTGCCGCACCCAGGGCACAACCAGCCTGACCCCCGTTGCCGCCTATCTTGAGACCCTGAAAGCCGAACTGGCGCTGGTGGCGCCGCTTTTGCCAAAGGGGTTGCGCATGGGGCAGTTGCATTGGGGCGGTGGTACGCCGACGATCCTGACACCCGACATGATCACGCAGCTGGCCGGGGCGATCAAAGGGGTCTTTACGCCGACGGACGATCTGGCCTTTTCGGTCGAGATTGATCCCACGCTTGTGGATGACGACAAGATTGCGGCCCTTGCCGCTGCGGGCATGACCCGCGCCAGTATCGGCGTGCAGGATTTTGCCCCAAAGGTGCAGGACGCGATCGGACGCCACCAGAGTTTTGCACAAACCAAGGCCTGCGTTGACAGCCTGCGGGCGGCCGGGATCACATCGCTGAACGCCGATCTGGTCTATGGGTTGCCACACCAGACCGCGGCCCGTCTTACCGCGTCCATTGATCAGGTGCTGGCGCTGGACCCTGATCGGATCGCGCTGTTTGGCTATGCTCATGTGCCGCATATGTCCAAGCGTCAGAAGCTGATCAAGGATGCTGATTTGGCCGGGGATCAGATGCGGTTTCAAATGGCACAAGGCGCGGCGACACAGTTTGCGGTGGCAGGGTTTCAGGCCATCGGCATCGATCACTTTGCCCGCCCGGATGATACGCTTGCCAAAGCGGCGGACAACGGCGGGCTGCGGCGCAATTTTCAGGGCTATACCGATGACAATTGTCGCACGTTGATCGGGCTGGGGGCGTCGTCAATCTCAAGCTATCGGGCCGGATATGTCCAGAACGCGGCGGCCACCCCGGCCTATAGCGAACGGATTGCCGCCGGTCAGCTGCCCGGCGCACGTGGTCACAGGCACAGCGATTCCGACCGGTTGCAGGCACGGGTCATCGAGATGCTCATGTGCAATTTCACGATTGATTTCAGAGTATTGGAGAGTGAATTTGATGCACCACTTGCAGCGTTGGACGGGGCCGTTACCCGGATCAGGACGCAGTTTGCCGAAGTCATCGACCTGACCTCAGACCATTTACGCATCACCGACGCGGGCCGCCCGTTGACGCGGATCATTGCGCAGGCGTTTGACGCCTATGCACCAAGCGGCGCGGTGTATTCCAAGGCCTCCTGACGCTTGCCACCGACCCTTCGGACTGGCAGGCAGGGATGATGAAGATCATCGCACATGCGCTGACCGATCGCGGGTCCAAATACGCGGTATCCGGGGGCAAGGTGAGCAGCCCGGACGAGGCGCGCGCCTTTCTCAAGACGCTGTGCCGCAACAAGAAATTCGCCAAGGCCACACATAACACCTGGGCGGTAATCCTGCCCGATGGCACGCCGCTGAAGAATGACGATGGCGAGACCGGCGCAGGCATGGTCATTCTGCGGATGCTGGAACGGGCCGACAGAATAGGTGAGATAGTTGTTGTAACCCGTTGGTTCGGCGGCACAAAGCTTGGCGGTGATCGGTTCCGCAGGGTGCAGGACGCGGTGCGGGTCTGGTTTGAGCAATCCTGAGATTTCCGCGGTGTCAAAAACCGCGCGCCTGCCCAAAATAGGGGGATGCCAGCCGGGCGCAGAGCGCCTAACGTGGCGGCACCCAAAGCGCGAATCCCAACCGCGTAACACAACTGACAGGAGTCTCGCCCATGACCGTTTTTACCACTGACACGCTTCCGGCAGGTCACTATGCGCCACCGACCGGGTTATCGCGGTTCAGTGGCGTCTATAACGACGTGACCAATACGTTTACCGTGACTGTGCGCGGGACGATGAACTGGGCCGGGCAAATGGGTACGCTGGCCTGGACAGGGACGCGGCGCAACGAATTCATGCGGTTGTTTCAGCAGGGCATCGATCAGGTCTGGAACGGCCGCTTTCGGCTTGAAAACACCTCTGGTCATGTGGTGCGGCCCACCGTGCAATTCGTGCCGGTGCTGAACAACGCACATATGTCGGTGCGGGTGCAGGCGGGCGTCTTTGCGCCCGAGATTGCCGAACATATCAACACCGCGTCACATATGAAGCTGTATCCCGCCGGGCTTGAGGTCGCCAATGGCGATCTGGAGTTGCGCCTGGATGAGGGCACGGTGCTGCCCTATAGCGAGCTGATCGCGCCGGTCACGACCGAGAACCTCAACGATCACGCTTCGCAGGCCGAGGCCTATGCCACGTCGCACGCCAATGCCACGGCCAGCCTGCGGTCAGGCAAGGCCCATATCGAATTTACCAACGGTTCCTCTGCGATGACGGACGCTATCCGCACGAGCGTCCGCGAGACGATCAGATATGCCCGTGACAACCTGTTGCAGGGGCGCAAGCGGGTCCCGCTGGAGGTGACTGGCTATCGCAATTCAAGCGAGGCCAGGAACCTCAGCCTTGAGCGGGCCAACAATGTTGCTGCATATGTGCGCAGTCACGGCGCGTTCGAGGCGGCCCATGTGACGGCGATTGACGGTGGCGACCGCTACTGGGGACACCGCTATGCCAAGATCCGGGCGCTGCCATTGCCACGTGTGCTGGCGCAGGTCGATTACCGCGCTGCGATCCATGAATTTGGGCACTGTCTGGGATTGCCCGATGAATATCGCCTTTATCCGGGCATGTCGGTCGAAGACGCGCATGATGAATTCGCTGACCTTTGCCGTGATAACCGGCTGACCCATCCGCCATTTCCCGAAAAGCACGACAGCATCATGTCTTGTGGATCCAAGGTCAGCCGCTGTCACTATGTGACCATTCTGGATTGCCTCAAGACGATCACAAATGACCAAAGCTGGGTGATCCTGAACACCTGACCGGTCCAGACATGGGACGGGGGCCGGTTGACGATGAGGGAAACCGGCCGCCTGACGCGTAAGGACCCAATGCTGCCTGATGTGCGGCCAGCCTAACGGGTAAGGCCGCCCCAGAGGTCATATTCGCCTGCCTCTTCGACCGTGACGGTGACGATATCGCCCACAGCCAATCCATCTGCGCCTTCGTCGATGAACAGATTGCCGTCGATTTCCGGCGCATCTGCCCAGGTGCGGCAGGTGGCGATGCCGTCGGTGTCGATGTCATCCACGATCACCTCTGCGCGGGTGCCGACCTTGGCCGCCAGCTTTGCTGCGGAAATCGCCTGCGCCTTGGCCATGAAACGGTCCCAGCGATCTTGCTTGACCTCAGAGGGCACGTGATCAGGCAGGGCGTTTGAGCGCGCCCCGGCGACGTTTTCATATTGAAAACAGCCGACGCGATCCAGCTGGGCCTCATCCAGCCAGTCAAGCAGGTGCTGAAACTCTGACTCGGTTTCACCGGGGTAGCCGACGATAAAGGTCGAGCGCAGTGTCAGATCGGGGCAGATCGCGCGCCAGGCGGCGATTTCATCAAG
The DNA here is from genome assembly GCA_947502145.1 of uncultured Paracoccaceae bacterium. Lineage (GTDB taxonomy): Bacteria > Pseudomonadota > Alphaproteobacteria > Rhodobacterales > Rhodobacteraceae > CANMYO01. Next base: position 208,520 of record CANMYO010000003.1, read on the forward strand.
GGTGCGGGCGGCGGCGGCCGGGCGGGCCATGCGGCGCAGCACATCGGTGTGGCTGTGCTGGAACGGGATATCAAGATATGGCAACACGCCGTTGGCCGGGTCCGCCATCAGCGGGATCAGCTCGCGCACATGCGGGTAGGGATAGACATAGTGCAGCCGGACCCAGGCGCCCAGCCGACCCAGTTCGCGGGTCAGGTCGGTGATGTGGCTGCGCACCGCGTCGCCCTTCCAGGGGTGGCTGTCGTATCGGCGATCCAGCCCATATGCGCTGGTGTCCTGACTGATGACAAGCAGTTCCTTCACACCGGCATCAACCAGCTTTTCAGCCTCGCGCAGCACAGCATGCACCGGGCGCGAGGCGAGTGTCCCGCGCATGTCGGGGATAATGCAGAACTTGCACTTGTGGTTGCAACCCTCTGAAATCTTTAGGTAACTGTAATGTCTTGGGGTCAGAGACACGCCGCGGGCAGGCAGCAGGTCGATGAAGGGATCGGGGCTGGGTGGCACCGCACCGTGCACCGCATCCAGCACCTGTTCATATTGGTGCGGACCGGTGACGGCAAGGATATTGGGGTGATGTTCGCGGATGTAATCCGGCTCTGCCCCCAGACACCCGGTCACGATGACTTTGCCGTTTTCCTGCAGCGCCTCTCCAATCGCATCAAGGCTTTCGGCCTTGGCGCTGTCAAGAAAGCCGCAGGTGTTCACGATTACCGCCTCTGCACCGGCATAGTCGGGGCTGATCGCATAGCCTTCTGCCCGCAGCCGCGTCAGGATGCGTTCGCTGTCAACCAGCGCCTTGGGGCAGCCCAGGCTGACCATGCCGATGGTCGGCTGGCCATCGCGGCGGGTCTCGGTCACTTGCGCGCGGGCAAGGTCGGGGCGGAGATCGGGCGGGTTCTGGGTCATAAGGGCGCTTTACCCCAATGCGGCCTCCGGGGGAATGCCACATATGCCGGGTCAGGATTTCATTTGCGACTGGTGAATGCGTTTGAGCAAGCCCCGGCGCGGCAGCAGCGGGAACACCCAATTGGCCAGAAACCGCAGGCCGCGTTCATTGATGGCGCGCAACTCGCCGCGTTGCATGGCCTCATATCCGTAGGCGGCGACGCTGGCGGGGGTGGCGCGGTTCATGTCGACAATGGCCGTATCCTCAAGATCGGCCACGGCCTGAAACTCTGTTGCGACAATGCCGGGTTCCAGCGCGGTGACGGTCACACCCTTCGCGCGCAATTCCTCGTCCAGCGCCTGACTGAAGCTGGAAACATAGGCCTTTGTGGCGTAATAGGTCGCCTGCAACGGTCCGGGCATATAGGCGGCGGTTGAACTGACGTTGAGGATCTTGCCACCACCCTGCGCAACCATGTCATTCCCGACGAGATGGCAAAGCGTCACCAACGCCTTCACGTTGAGGTCGATCATCGCGAGATCCGTGGCGAGATCCCGTTCAAGGAATGCCCCTTGCCCGCCAAACCCGGCGTTGTTGATCAGGATGTCAATCGACGCGCCGGTCGCCCTGGCCGCGGCATAAAGCTGCGCCGCCCCCTTTGGCGCGCCCAGATCAAGCGCGATCGTGTGCACGGTGACGTGATGCGCGGCCTCCAGTTCAGCCTTGAGTGTATCAAGCGCGTCGCCACGGCGCGCGGTGATGATCAGATCACCGCCTTTTGCAGCGTGGTAGCGGGCGAACTCACGGCCAATGCCGGACGAGGCACCGGTAATCAGGGCAGTTTGGGACATGGTGATCTCCGTTTGTCAACAGGCGTTGACATTCAGATAGGGCGGGTGCCGCACACTGTCAACGGGTGTTGACAAAATTTTCGTCACTGCCTAGGCAACCCCATGGGCAGGGCAGAAAAAACCGAAGCGAAGTTGTTGGACGCGGCCACCGCGCTATTCTGGAACCGGGGCTTTTCCAATGTGCCGCTGCGCGATGTCAGCAAGGCGGCGGGGGTCGATGTCGCGCTGGTGTCGCGCTATTTCGGCAGTAAGCGGGGGCTGTTTGCTGCCACGCTGAATACCGCCTTTGACTGGCCAGAGCTGCTGGCCGCGGATGACCCGTCGGTTGTTGCCATCGCCAAATATGCCGCGCCTGATGCGGGGGCGGCGGATACCGCGGCCGTCCGCATGATCGTGATGAATGCCGCCGACCCTGAGGTGGGCGATCTGGTGCGCGAAGGCTTGCAGGTCAAGCTGCTGAAGCCCTTGCAGGACAAGATGGGCGGCGGCGAGGGTGCCGCGCAGCGCCTTGCGCTGTTCATCGCGGTGATCCTGGGCGCATCAATGGCCCGTCAAAGCCTGCAACTGCCCGGTGTGGCCGATGTCCCGCCAGAGACTTACGCCGCGCAGCTGCGCCAATTGGTCGATGCTGCGCTGACGTTTGAGGCTGATTAGCCGCCCATGCTGTGAAATTCGCTGACCTGCATGGCGGCGTTGTCCATTTCAAGGAACGGGCAGGCCTTGGCGATGGCCAGCGCGGCGTCCATGTCGTCAGCTTCGATCACGGTATAGCCCATCATCGGCACATGGCCGTCCGGCACATCGCCAAGCATTTGCGTCCCCTTCAGCGGCTGTTGCGGCACGCTGGCGTTCAATCCGCCGATCCACTGCATGTAGCGGTCCATGTGGGCTTTGCCCTCTTCCGGGGACTTGGGTTGGCTGCCGCCGTGATAGGTGAGGATGAATTGTGCCATGGAATGTCCTTTCAGGCGTTGGAAACAAGGGCGATGAGCCGGGCCAGAGCAGAATTCCAGCCTTTGTTCATCATGTCGTCGATATGCGCCGGGTCGAGCCCGGTCTGGGTCAGGGTCAGCAGGGTGTCACTGCCTTTGGGGGACAGTGTAAAGGTGATGACGGATTCCGGTCCGCGCCCCTCTGGCCCCATGTCAAAGCTGAGCGTCAGTTCGACCGCGTTGGGCGGATCGACATGGCGCACCTCACCGGCAACGCGCGCGCCATGACCAGAGGGACCGACCATCGTGGCATGCCAGGGTCCGGGACGGGAAAAGTCGAGATTGTTATCGGTGATTGTCGTGCCCTCGGGCCCCCACCAGTTCAGCAGATGCGCGCCTTGGGTCAGGAACGCAAAGACGATGTCCGGCGGCGCCGGGAGGTTGCGGGTCATTTGCAGGGTGGCTGTCGTCACTTGGCTGTCCTTTTTCGCAAGGCGGCAGAGAGGCGATCAAAGCTGCCCGACCAGAAATCGGCGTAACTGATCGCCCAATCGTTGATGGCTTTGACGGCTTCGGGGCGCACTTGGTACAGGCGGCGCTGTGCATCGACCCGTTGCGACACGATGCCCGCCTCGCGCAGCACCCGCAGGTGGCGCGACATCGCCGGCGCGGACAGGTCGGCAACGCCGTGCAGCGTCCCAGCGGGCAGTTCGCCATCCTGCAACAGACGCTCGACTATCGCAAAGCGGGTTGGATCGCCGAGCGCGGCAAAGGTATCGGTGAGGTTTCGTTTTTCGCTCATGCGTTAATTAACGCTTATTGGAAATAAAAAGTCAACCGAATGCTGTGGGGCCGCGCATCAACGCAAAAGGGCTGCCCCATGGGCAGCCCTTGTTAACGTGACAGTGTCAGCTTGCTCAGCGGCGGCGGTCGCGGCGCGAGGACATGGGTTGGAACGCGACGCCGACGTGGGCTTCGCAATAGGGTTTGCCCTGCTGAACCGGCAGGCCGCAAAACCAGAAATCATCCGTTGCCGGATCGCCGACCGGCCACTTGCAGGTCTTTTCGGTCAATTCCATCAGGGTGATCCGCTTGGCGGATTTTTCAACTTCGCTGACTTTGGCCAATGCCTCTGGGCTGATTTCATTGGCGCTGGGCTGTGGCGGCAGGGGCTGACCGGCGGGAATGATCGCGCGGCGGGCGGCTGAGATCGGGATGCCGTTCTCGTCCAGCTCTTGCGGCTCTTCCTCTTTGGCGGCCTTTGCGGCTGGTTTTGCCTTGGGCGGTGCCTTGGGCGCGGCTGGCTTTGAGGCGGCCTTTTCCTTGGCCGCTGCCGGTTTGGCAGGGGCAGAGGCCCCCGATCCGGCGCGGTTTGACAGGCCCAGACGGTGCACCTTGCCGATAACAGCGTTGCGGGTCACGCCGCCGAGTTCTTTTGCGATCTGGCTGGCCGATTGGCCTTCGCCCCACATCTTTTTGAGCGTCTCGACGCGCTCGTCAGTCCAGGACATAGAGATTCCTTCGGGTTTCAGGCGGGATGCGGTGCACCGGGCCTTGTCTATTCACACGATCCCCTATTTTAAACATGCCAACGGGGGTTACAAGGACAACCGGACGAAAAGGATAAGGCTGCGGCAATGGCGGAACAGACAGACATGGGCGTGCGGCGGTTCGGGCGCGTCAATTGGGTCGGCACGGCAACACTGGGCGGGCGCGAGGTAAAGCGGTTCATGAATGTCTGGTCGCAGACCGTCATGGCACCCCTGATCAACGCGGGTCTCTTGCTGATGATCTTTACCATCGCGATCGGGCCAGGGCGCGGTGATGTGATGGGCGTGCCCTTCATGACATTTCTGGCGCCGGGCATTCTGACCATGACGGTGATCCAGAACGCCTTTGCCAATACATCATCCTCGATCGCCAGCGCCAAGGTGGGGGGCAATATCGTTGACACGCTGATGCCGCCGCTGTCCGCCTGGGAGCTGCTGGCCGGCTACATCTTTGGCGCATTGGCGCGCGGCTGGATTGTCGCCGCGGTGATTGCGACGGGGTCATGGTTATTCCTTGGGGTTGGGTTGCAACATCCACTATGGTTCGTGGTCTTCGTGACGCTGGGGTCTGCCTTCATGGGCGGGCTGGGCATGATTGGCGGCATTTTTGCCAACAAGTTTGACCAGCTGTCCGCGATCCAGAACTTCCTGATCACCCCGCTCGCCTTTCTGTCTGGCACCTTCTATTCGATCGAAGCCTTGCCCGGTCCGATGCAGACGATGAGTCATGCAAACCCGTTCTTCTACATCATCGACGGGGTCCGCTTTGGCATGATCGGCACCAGCGACAGCAGCCCGTGGATCGGATTGTGTGTTGTCGGTGCAGCGACAACCGTGGTGCTGGGGTTGGTATTGAGCTGGCTGGCGCGCGGCTACCGGCTTAAACCATAAGGCCGGGATCCTTGATCTTTATGCCCCGCTCGGCGAGCACAAGCGCGAGGGTATTGAGATCAGGCATATCGCGCGCATTGGTGCTTTCTTCGGTGCCGTCCTTGTAGACAACGGTGATATTGGCGTCATCGGTCCAATGGGTCGCGCGCAGATGCGAAACGTCGGCCAAGGCAATTGTGCGCGGTTTGTGCCAGGCGTTCAGCGTCAGGTGCTCATCGTCAACGCGAATGCCCCGGACGGGCGCGCGCATCAGCATCCACATCAGTACGACACCCGCCGCGGCCCAGACAACCGACATCGTGTGCGAGGCATCATTGACCACCCCGTAAGCCAATAGGAATGCGACCAGCGCAGCGGTGAGCCACACAACCTGACTACGCCCTGTCTGGCGATATTCGTAAACGTCCAACATGCGCATCGGCATATTGGTTAATCGGGGCGCGAATTTGGCGTGGCTGGTGCGATTTTGGGACGGGATTTCTGCTCTCGCCAAGCCAATAACGCAGCACTGGCGAGGATGATCGTCACGCCGGTCCAGCTGATCGCGTCGGGAAATACGTCAAAGATCACAAGGTCATAAAGGGTGACGAAGATCAGCGAGACATAGCTGAAAGGCGTCACAAGGCTGGCATCCGCCCGCGCCATCGCATTGACAAAGCAGGCCTGCGCGGCGGCCATCATCAGACCAAGTGCCGCCAGAGCGCCCCATTGCGCGGGGGTTGGCATCGCCCAAAACGGCAGTACTACGATAGAGGCGATGGCCACGCCGAGGCTATTGTTTACAAACAGGATTTGAAGCGAAGATTCCCGGTTCGCCAGCTTCTTGATAAAGATCAGCTCCATTCCCAGCAGCATGGCTGCGGCCAGCGCAAGCAGGGCTGCAACCTGAAAGGTCCCGGGACCGGGGCGCAGCAGGACCATCGCGCCCAGCAGCGCCATGCCGGCAGCCATCCATCGCCAGCGCCCGACCTTTTCCCCCAGCAGCGGGATTGCCAGCAGCATCCCCATCACCGGGTTCAGAAATGAAATCGCGGTGGCATCGGTCAGCGGGATATAGGCAACGGCGGCAAACATGCAGGTGACGCCGAAAAACCCAAAGGCGGTGCGGCCAATGTGCAAAGCGAAATGAGGCCGTTGCAGGGGCGGGCGGATGATCGCCAGCACTGTGGCAATGGCCAGCCAAGCAAAGATGAATCGCCCATGTGTGACCTGAAACGGGTGCAACGGGGGCCCCAAAAGCGCGGTCCCCAGCGATTTGGCCGCCAGCATCGTGCCCGCGATAAAGGCGGTTGCGGCCAGCATGAATGCGATGGCAAGCGGTGGGTTGGCGGCCTTGAATGTCATTGCGGCACAAGGCGCGCTGCTTGGAAAAGTTGCAAGCGCGAATTTTGTTTCTTCCCCTGCCTGCGCCTTTGCGCTAAGTCGGCGCCATGATGACACGTGCCAAGATCCTGACCCGACGCCGACGCTAAGCCCGTCCGCTGATCCTGCACGTCCATCTATCACCCTAAAATCGTTGACCTGCCCGCGCCACTTCGGCATCTATCGGGCTTCTTAATTGCAAAGGCTGATCCCATGATCTCCTCCGTTCTGCCGACCTACTCCCGTGCTCCGCTGTCTTTCGTCCAAGGCGAAGGCTCTTGGCTGGTTGAGGCGGATGGGCGACGTTTTCTGGATTTGGGCGCCGGAATTGCGGTCAATGCGCTGGGCCATGCCCATCCCGCGCTGACCGCAGCCCTGACGCAGCAGGCCGGGCAGGTCTGGCACCTGTCCAACCTGTACCAGATCCCCGCCCAGCAGACGCTGGCCGACAAGCTGGTTGACCTCACCTTTGCCGATACCGTGTTTTTCACCAATTCCGGCACCGAAGCCTGCGAGTTGGCAGTCAAGATGGCGCGCAAATACTGGTTCGAAAAGGGCGAGGACCGCACTGAGATCATTACCTTTGACGGGTCATTTCACGGGCGGTCTGCTGCCGGTATCGCTGCCGCGGGTTCGGAGAAAATGACCCGCGGCTTTGGCCCGCTGCTGGGCGGTTTTACCCACCTTGCCTTTGGTGATCACGACGCGCTGACAGCCGCGATCAGTGACAAGACCGCCGCTGTTCTGATTGAGCCGGTCCAGGGCGAAGGCGGTATCCGTCCGGTGCCTGATCAATGCCTGAAGGGGTTGCGCGATTTGTGCGACGAGCATGGCGCATTGCTGATCCTTGATGAGGTGCAATGCGGTGTTGGGCGGACCGGCAAGCTGTTTGCCCATGAATGGGCCGGGATCACACCTGATATCATGATGGTGGCCAAGGGCATTGGCGGCGGGTTCCCACTTGGGGCGGTGCTGGCAACGGAAAACGCGGCCCTTGGCATGACCGCCGGCACCCATGGGTCGACCTATGGCGGCAACCCGCTGGGCTGCGCCGTCGGCAATGCCGTGCTCGACATTATCGCGACGGATGCGTTCCTGAGCGAGGTGAACCGCAAGGCAGGCCTGCTGCGGCAAAAGCTGGAGGGGCTGGTTGCGGACAATCCGGAGGTGTTTGAAAGCGTGCGCGGCGCGGGCCTGATGCTGGGCCTGAAATGCAAGGTCACAAACAGCGATGTCGTGCAGGCCGGTTATGGCCAGGCGATCCTGACCGTGCCTGCGGCCGATAATGTGATCCGGCTGCTGCCGGCGCTGAACATCGCTGACGATGACATCGCGACGGCCATCAACAAACTTGACGCGGCCGCTAAGTCGCTTGTGAAAAGCTAATTCAGAATTGACGGCAGGGGCAGGCCCCGCGTCAGGAAAGACCAAGATGACCCACTTCCTTGATATTCACAAAACCTCGCCCGCTGACTTGCGTGGCATTATCGATTCTGCACAGGCGATGAAATCCGCCCGCAAGGGCCAGCCCAAGGGCATGCCGGACGCGGATCAGCCTCTGGCCGGGCACATGGTTGCGCTGATCTTCGAAAAACCCTCAACCCGGACGCGCGTCAGCTTTGACGTGGGCGTGCGCCAGATGGGCGGGCAAACGATGGTGTTGTCGGGCACCGATATGCAGCTGGGCCATGGGGAAACCATTGCTGACACGGCCCGCGTCCTGTCGCGCTATGTTGATCTGATCATGATGCGGACCTTCGAAGAGGATACCCTGCTTGAGATGGCCGAATACGCCGATGTCCCGGTGATCAACGGGTTGACCGATCGCACGCACCCCTGTCAGATCATGGCTGACATCCTGACCTTTGAAGAGCATCGCGGCCCGATCAAAGGCAAGAAAGTTGTCTGGTCAGGGGATGGCAACAATGTCTTTGCCAGCTTTGCCCATGCCGCACAGCAATTTGAATTTGATCTGGTCTTCACCGGGCCAGAGCCGCTTGACCCCGAACTGGCGCTGGCGGGGCTTTATACCACGGTGCGCAACCCGCAGGAGGCGGTCGCCGGGGCGGATCTTGTTGTCACCGACACCTGGGTGTCGATGCATGATCCGCAGTCGGCCCGCGAACGGCGTCACAACCAGTTGCGGGGCTATCAGGTCAATGCGGCGCTGATGGCAAACGCCAAGCCGGACAGCCTGTTCATGCACTGCCTGCCCGCGCACCGCGATGATGAAGCCACGTCAGAGGTGATGGACGGGCCGCATTCGGTCATCTTTGACGAAGCCGAAAACCGGTTGCACGCGCAAAAGGCGATCATGCGCCATTGCCTGGGGCGCTAGGCTAGGCGACAAAAACGGCGCTTAACACCAGAAAGAGCACCGCGGACAGGCTGGCCGCAGCGGGCACCGTGATGATCCATGCGGCGACAATGGTCATGAAGTGCGACCGGCGCACCAGCTTGCGCCGCCGGCGTTCCTCGCGGGCGATCTTGGGGGCTTTGGCGGAGGCCGGGCGGTTGCGGGCGCGCCGCTCGTGGTGCCATTCGCGAAAAAATCCGACGCCGAAGACACCGCCGACAGCGATATGGGTCGACGATACCGGCAGCCCCAACCATGAGGCGATGATTACTGTGATAGCGGCTGACAGGGCCACGCAATAGGCGCGCATCGGGTTCAGCTTGGTAATCTGCGAACCAACCATGCGGATCAGTTTTGGCCCAAACAGGATCAGCCCGAATGAGATGCCAAACGCCCCGATCACCATGACCCAGAGGGGGATGTTCACCTTGCCGGCAAACTCTCCGAATGATTCCGCGTGCACGATGGCCGCCAGCGGGCCCACCGCATTGGCCACATCATTGGCCCCGTGGGCAAAGGACAGCAGCGCCGCCGACAGCACAAGCGGCAGGGCAAACAGGACTTTCAGGGATTTGTTGCGGTTCTCAAGACCCTCTGACTGGCGGCGGATCAGCGGGGCCGTGATCACATAGATGACCGCGCCGATGATCACACCGATCAAAAGCGCCGGACCAAGATCAACCGAGATGATCTTTTTCAGACCCTTCTTGGCCAGATAGATGGCGAAAACGCCGCCCATGATGCCGACCAGCACCGGCACCCATGCACGTGCGGCGGCGATCTTGTCTTCGCGGTAGATGATGAAATGCTTGATGAACGCCAGAAAGCCGGCGGCGATCAGACCACCCAGCAGCGGCGAAATCACCCAGCTGGCGGCGATGGCGCCCATGCTGGGCCAGTTCACGGCAGCAAAGCCCGCTGCTGCAATACCCGCGCCCATCACACCCCCCACAACCGAATGGGTGGTAGACACCGGTGCGCCAACCCAGGTTGCCAGGTTGACCCACAGGGCCGAGGACATCAGCGCCGCCATCATCGCCCAGATGAAGATCTGTTCGTCGGCGACGGAACTGGGATCAATGATCCCTTTTGAGATTGTCGAAACGACATCGCCGCCTGCCAGCAATGCGCCTGCCGTTTCGCACAGCGCCGCAATCACAATCGCACCGCCCATCGTCAGCGCATTTGCGCCCACCGCCGGCCCCATGTTGTTGGCGACGTCATTGGCCCCGATGTTGACGGCCATGTAGGCGCCAAAGATGGCTGCGGCAACGACGATGTAACTGGTTGATCCGTCACCAAAGAACAGCGCGGCACCAAGACCGGCGACAACCATGAAAATCAAGCTGATGCCGATCCCGACCATGGGGCGGGACACGTATTGCGCTGCGGATTCGACATTGACGATACGGCCAAGGTCCTTGTCCAGCGTGCGCCACTGATTTGGTGGTGGTGGTGTAGATGACATGGGGCCCCCGGATACTTTCCGGAAACGGCCTAAACGTCCTGCGACTGCAAGGCAATCACTTCATGATCTTGCGCTAGAAACTGGTCAAGAGATCACGCAGGCCCGGTTCATCGACCAGATCGGCCGCCTCTTGCGCAGGAAGCCAGCGGCGTTCGCGTTTGTCGGCCTCTGGATAGTCATTTGCGACCTCGTTCACCTTCACCGCATAGACGGTGGTATCGCAGGGCACTTCCTGTCCGGTATCAAACCGTTTGATCGTGCTGAACGTGCCCACGGGGGCCTTGGTCACCTTGCCTTTTTTGACGCCCGCCTCTTCCCAGGCTTCCTGCAGCGCGGTTTCGCCACCGTTCATGCCGTCAATCGGCCAGCCCTTTGGCAAAATCCAGCGCCCATGAGAGCTGGTGACCAGCAGGACCTCACGCCCTTGCGGTGTATTGCGGTGACAAAGCGCGGCCAATTGCAGCGCAGGCGGACGGCGAAGCAATGGCATGATTGTATCCGCCAAAGCGGAGCGGACAGAATTTAACATGATCTACCTATGGTCGTTTTTTGTTAATTGTTGGTTAATCAATAACATATCCCGTGGATAACTTCAAATTCACAGTTTCTTCAGCATTATGTTCCGCGCGGTTTGGCGCGCAGGGTCGGGTCGGCCCGGGTGGGATCTTCGGGCCAGGGGTGGCGTGGATAACGGCCGCGCATGTCGCGCCGCACATCCGCGTAAGAGCTGTCCCAGAACCCCGGAATGTCCTGCGTGGTCTGCACCGGTTTCTGACCCGGCGACAACAGCGTGACGCGCAGCGGCACCCGGCCGACCATCGGATGTTCGGTTTGCCCGAACATTTCCTGAATGCGCAGCGTGATCCCGGGGGCATCCCCATTGTAATCAATCGGTATTTTTCGCCCCAGCGGTGTCGTGAAATGGGCTGGCGCGGCGCGATCAAGCCGCTGCATCTGGTCCCAGTCCAGCATCGCCCGCAGCGCTGGCAGCGGGTCAAACCGTTTCCAGTCTTCGCCACTGCGCACGCCGTCCAGATGCGGCAGCAGCCATTGATCAAGCGTGGCCATCAGACTGTCATCATCCATCTGTGGCAGGTCATCGACAAGGGCCACGCGGGCACGGAACAGCGCCGCCTTGCCGCTGATCCGCAGGCCCAATTGGCGTACGCCGTCCAGCATCGCCCGCGCCACCGCCTCAGCAGGGGCGTCAGACCAATTGCGGTCATCCAGCACCAATGCGCCAAGACCCTCTTGCCGACGGGTCAGAACACGGTTGTCACGCCTGGACCAGATGCAGATATCGCGCCAGTGAATGCGCGCGCCAAGGGTATCTCGCAGCTCTGCCTCGGTGATTGCGATGGCCTGCCTGATCTTCGCTTCACGCGGGTTCCCGTCCAGATCGGTCGCGACAATCAGGCGGGCGTTGGCCATGGGGTCTTCGGCTGACAGCACCGCGCCCTTGCCACCTGACAGGACATAGCGCGGCTCATCGCCGTTGCGGCGCAGCCCAATCCTGTCGGGATAAGCCAGGGCCGCCTGCGCCGCCAGAGGTAGATGAGCTTTGGTCTGCAAGCCTTTTGAAAGGCGCGCTATTTCCGGTTTTATCTGTTGCAGGGCCGCGGGGTTGACCTGTCCGGGCCCCTGGTACCGCCCGGCCAGCGCCTTGATCCGCAGGCCAAGGTCGACCGGTGCATTGCGCAACGGGTCACGCGCGGCCAGCAGCGCGGCAAGGGGGGCGGCCTGCGCCCCGGCCGTTACCAGCATATGTGCCAGGCGTGGGTGTAGCGGCAGGGCCGCCAGCGCGCGGCCATGGGCGGTGATCCGGTTGGCGGCGTCCAATGCCCCAAGGTCGCGCAGCAGGTGGCGTGCCTCGTCCAGCGTGCCAGCGGGTGGCGGTGTCAGAAAGGCAAGGTCATCGCTGCCCCAGATCGCCAGTTCCAGCGCCAGCGGGGCCAGATCGGCGGCTTCGATCTCGGCCGGGGCAAAGGCGGGTAGGGCGCCATCCTCGCCTTTTGTCCACAGCATATAGGCATCGCCCGGCGCGACGCGCCCGGCCCGCCCCGCGCGCTGCGTTGCCTCTGCCCGGCTGACGCGTTCCGTGACAAGCCGCGACATGCCGGACCCCGGATCGTACCGGGCCCGGCGGGCGCGGCCCGCATCCACAACCACGCGGATATCCTCGATCGTCAACGAGGTTTCGGCGATCGCGGTCGAAAGCACGACCTTGCGACCATTGCCAAACGGCGCGATCGCTGCACGCTGGTCCTTGAATGGCAAAGCCCCGTAAAGCGGCCGCACAACGCAATCCGCGGGCAGACGATCAGCAAGCGCGGCAGCGGTCTGGCGGATTTCACCCTCACCCGGCAGAAACACCAGCATGCCGCCCGCGGTCCGGGGCGCGACCGTGGCGATCAGGTCTGCCGTCGCGGCGGGCAGGCGCATACCCTTGGCCACCGCCCGGTCAAGGTGATGCAATGTCACCGGAAAGGCGCGCCCCCGCGAGGTCACAACCGGTGCGTCATCCAACAGGGTCGCGACCGGGCCGGCATCCAGCGTTGCCGACATCACAACAATCTGCAGATCCGGGCGCAGCGCCTGCCGGACCTCCCAGGCGAGCGCGAGCCCAAGGTCGGCATTCAGCGACCTTTCGTGAAACTCGTCAAAGATCAATGCGCCAACGCCCGGCAATTCAGGGTCAGATTGCAGCATCCGCGTCAGAATGCCTTCGGTCACAACCTCGATCTTCTGGCCAGCCACCGACGCCCCGCGCATGCGGTAGCCAACAGTCTGCCCCGGCGTTTCACCCAATTGTTCGGCCAACCGTTCGGCCGCGGCCCGCGCGGCAAGCCGGCGTGGTTCCAACATGATGATCTTGCCCGCAGTGCCGGCGCGCATCGCCAAGGGCACCCGGCTGGTTTTGCCCGCCCCCGGCGGGGCCTGCAGGACCACCCGGCCATGGCTGGCCAGCGCCGCTGTCAGGTCGTCAAGGACGTCATCAATGGGCAACGGGGCCATCGGCGTCAGGCCGAATGCTCGACCATGACGTGTTCAAGCGGCATCCGATGGGATTTTGCAACGCGCAGGTCGTCGGGCAAATGCCCCACCGATATCATCATGATCACCGCCTCGCTGTTGGGAATCCCCAGGGCCCGGCGCATCTTGCGGTCCTTGCCGGGGCGGATCGACCATGCGAGCGGGCAGGCCCCAAGGCCACAGGCGTGCAGCGCGTAAAGCAGCGACATCGCAAACATCCCGCCATCCACAAAGGGTTGGTTGCGCTCTCCGGTGCCGGAGAACGCCTGCAAATCTGCCGTCACCACGAGGGCGCGGCTTGCCAGATGACCAAAGCCCCGATTGCCCGGCTGCCATTTCAACGCCTCTTGCGCGTCTTCAAAGACATGCACACGCGGCCCCTGCCGGTTGCAGACCGAAGGAGTTTTGCGCGCAAAATCAACCGCTTGGCGGATCAGATCCATGTCAACCGGGCGATCGGCGTATTGCCGCACGGAATGGCGTGACCAGAAAAAGTCGCGGCCTGCGGTTTGTCCCGCTGCGGTGATCTCGGCGGCGGTGACCGGCTTGGCCCCGCCCGATTGATCATTCTCCTGCGCGGCAAGAAAGGCATCAAGATGCGGGTTGCTGATGTCATGCTCTGCGTTGAACGCCTTGTAATCCTTCAGCGCCGAGACGGCGGCGGGGATGGTTTCCCCGTCATGATCGCGGGCGAAGACGGTCAGCTTTTCGATCAGCCGCGCAATGACGGGGACGCCAAAGCCGGGGCGGGGTTCCGACAGGGACAACCCCTTTTCGATGCCGTGATAGGCCTTGTAGATCGCATGGGTGCTTTGGGCGCGGGTGCGGTCGGCATCCGTACCGTGTGACCACACAAGATAGCGCCGCGCATCATAGAAATAATCTGCGATCAGCTTTGCCGCCAGTCCCACCAGCTTCATTTTGCGCCAGACATAACGGGCGGCATAATAGGGCATGGATCTTTGGGTCATTGCAAATATGTCCGCGTAAACAGGGCGTTGGCTGACCGAATGTCTGCTGCCGGGCCATTCCCCCACATCTTTAAGCGATCCGCCGGAGTTTGAAAACGCTGATCGTCAAAACGACAAAGGACCCGGCTGCGGTTGCAGTCGGGTCCTCCATCAACTTGTCCCAGGGATCAGGCCGCGGCAGTGGCCTTGGCGATCTCTTTCTTGACTTTCAGCGCATCGGGCGACAGCTCGGCATCTTTCGCCTTTGCCATGAACGCATCCAGACCACCCCGGTGGTCAACGGTGCGCAGGGCGGCGTTGGAAATCCGAAACTTGAACGTACGGCCCAGCGTGTCAGAGCGCAAAGACACGTCCTGCAGGTTCGGCAGGAACCGGCGGCGGGTACGGTTTTTGGCGTGGCTGACATTGTTGCCAGACATCGGGCCTTTTCCAGTCAGTTCGCAACGGCGCGACATGAGCATTTTCCTTCGTTTGCGGCCAGCAAAGCCCTGCGGTCAAGGCAGCGGCCGGCATATGTGAAAGACCCCCATGCAAAGGGGCCTGAAATCGGTTTGCGCCGAATAGGCGGATTCCCGGCTCTGGTCAAGTCATCACAGGTGGAAAATCACGCTTGATCGAGCGCGCGTAATACCTGTGCTGCCGCTGCCGCAGGTGCAATGTCCCCTGCGGTGACCTGCGCCTCGGCAGCTGCAAGACGTGCATTGAGGTCCGGATCGGTTGTCAGCCGGGCCAAAAGCTGGGTGCGGACCTCTTCGTGGAACCAGTAGCGGGCCTGCGCGGCGCGGGTTTTGTCCCATATCCCGCTGTCCCGGCGCCAGTCCAGCAGGGTGGTCATCTCGTCCCAGGCGGTCTCAAGCCCGCCATGTTCCAGCGCCGATACGGTCAGCGCCTTGGGAAAGCCGTCAGGATCCTGCTGGCGTTTGCGCAAAAGGCGCAGTGCCCCCGCATAATCCGCGCAGGTCCGCAGTGCCTGCGGCTTGAGCGCGCCATCGGCCTTGTTGACCAGAATCACATCGGCCATTTCCATGATGCCGCGCTTTACCCCCTGCAGTTCGTCGCCCCCTGCCGGGGCCAGCAGCAGCAGGAACAGATCGGACATTTGCGCGACCACGGTTTCCGACTGGCCGACACCCACCGTTTCGATCAGCACGATGTCGTATCCCGCGGCCTCGCACAGGGCGACCGCCTCGCGGGTGCGGCGGGCCACGCCGCCAAGCTGGGTCTGGCTGGGCGATGGGCGGATAAAGGCATTGGGATCGCGCGACAGCAGGTCCATCCGGGTCTTGTCACCCAGGATTGATCCGCCCGACCGCGCCGAAGACGGGTCCACCGCCAGAACCGCGACACGCAGACCCAGGCCGGTCAGCATTAGGCCAAAGGCCTCGATAAAGGTCGATTTGCCTACACCGGGGGTGCCGGACAATCCGATGCGGATCGCCTCGCGCCCGGTGCCAAGCCTGTCCAGCAGCGCCAGCGCATCGGCGCGATGGTCGGCACGCGCGCTTTCTACAAGCGTGATGGCCCGCGCCAATGCGCGGCGGTCGCCAGCGGCAAGTTGCGTTGCAAGGTCGGGGATTGAAGTCACTGCAGCCATGGCGCGTTTCTGGCCGCGTCGGTCCGGCCTGTCCAGTGCCTTTCGCCGCAGATCAGCCCGCGCACGACAGGCCTACCGCGGCGAACCGGACGCAGTCTCGGCAATATTGTGGGCCAGAGCAGCAATTTCCAATTCCCGTCGCATGGCTGCCGTATTAAGACGCCAATACCAGATGACAACGTGAGTCACCTGTCCACAAGAGGCCGCCAATGTTTGAAAATGGCAATGCTATTGCGCAGTTTCGCGGTCCCTGGGGCGTGCGTGTCGAAATAGATCAATCCATCCTGCTGTTGATCGGCCTGTTTATTTACATCTCGCTTGGTGGAAATCTGCTGGAAGTGCTGATTTTCGCAGCCATGCTGGTCGGCTCTATCTTCCTGCATGAACTGGGCCATGCCTGGGGCTGCGTTGTGCAGGGGGTGCCGGTGCGCCGTGTGGTGATCCACGGCGGCGGCGGGTTCTGTGAACATGCAACAAGCACCCAGCCCCGGCAGGAAGAACTGATCACCGCCATGGGCCCGTTGGTCAATCTTGCGATCTGGGCGCTTTGCGGCATCCTGTCCTGGCTGGTCTGGACCTTTTTGCCGGCGATGTTCGGACCCAATATCGGGATGGCATTTTTCGCCATCGAGCTTCTGCACTATGTCGCTCTGCTTGGCTGGATCAACCTTGCGCTGTTCGCATTCAATCTGATTCCGGTGCAGCCGCTGGACGGTGGCAAGTTGTTTCATCTTCTGACCCTGCGGTTGCTGTCCCAGCACCTTGCACAGCGCGTCACCGGTGCGGTTGGGCTGGTCTTTTCGCTCATCTGGATTCCGGCTGCGATCTACGTCTATGTCACTTTCGGGTTCTTGCTGTTCTTCCTGCCCAGCCCACGGGCCCACTATCGCATGATGCGTGGCGATCTGGTTTTCTGATCGCAAAGACCTGTGATACCGTTGCCAGAACAGACGGAGGATCACATGCGTGCACCCTGGCATCTTTGGCTCATCGGTATTCTGGCCGTGCTTTGGCACATCGGCGGCGTTTCGAATTACATCGGCGTGCAGTTCCGGCTTGATTTCGCGCTTTCCCAGATGGACGACAGGATGCTGGCGTTCTTTGACAATGCCCCGGCCTGGTATGACGCGGCCTGGGCCTTTGGCGTCTGGTTCGGGCTGATCGGCTCTCTCCTGTTGTTGCTGCGTCACCGCGCGGCTGCGGGTGCACTGACCATCGCCCTGATCGGGCTATTGCTGGCCAGTATCCATACGTTTTTCCTGGCCGAGGAAAGCATGATGGCCGATGCAACCACGGGGCAGATGGCCTTTACCGCGCTGATTTATGTGGTGCTGATCCTGCTGATCTACTACGCCCGCGCGCTGGGCCGGTCGGGTGTCCTGCGGTGAAGGTATTATGCGTCTGTCTGGGCAATATTTGCCGTTCACCGGCTGCCGAGGGCGTCTTGCGCCAGCTTGTGCCTGACTGGCAGATTGACAGTGCGGGAACCGGCGGCTGGCATGTTGGAAAACCGCCCTATGGTCCGATGCAGGCCGCGGCCGCCGCGCGCGGGCTTGACCTGTCCGACCTGCGCGCCCGTCAGTTTGTTGCGGCCGATTTTGACCGGTTTGACCTGATCCTGGGCATGGATGCCGACAACGTCGCGGATATCGAAAGCCTGCGCCCTGCGGGCAGTGACACGCCGGTGCGCGCCTTTGCGGCCCGCGATGTGCCCGATCCCTACTACACCCGCGACTTTGACGGGGCGCTGACGATGATCGAAACTGCAGCGGCGCAATTGGTCAGCGACATGACCTTTCAGCCGTCCGCCTGAAGGCCGTATAGCGTTCCCAGAATGCATCCGCAGCGCGGCTGTCGTTGATCTTGATATCATTGGCCTTTTCCGCGTCCGCAAAAAAGGTCGCGGCCAGTTCCTGATCACGTGCATTCAGGTGCCTGTTGGCAGCGGACTGGATGCAGCCGCACAGGCGCGGATTCGCAGCCGCCCGATCAGAGGCGACACAGGCCTTGCCGATTTCACCGGTGACACGCCCGCCACAAGACCCCAGCGCCACCATTGCCAAGAGGACAAAAATCAATCGCATCTGCTGCCTGCTCCCTTTCACCCCGCCCGGATTTTCCCGAGTCTTTAACGGGTGTTGCACCACATGGGGAATATGCCCAATGCGATGCAGCGATGCAATTCACAGTTATTGACCGAAGGTAACAGTGATGTCGTCTACCTGATACCGCCGCTGTGCACCCAGCGCCCAAAGCAGATCACCGCCCAGGGTCGGGGCCGTCTTGATCGCGATATTGGCCATGGATTCACCCTCGGGCAGCGGTGTCAGCGCGTCTGCAATGGCGATCTGCGTGGCCCCTTCGGGGACAGGTACAACCGTGCCGGTTTCGCCCGCGGTGAGCGTGCCGCCGCCCGGCAGATAGGTGCCATTGGCGTCAACAAAACGATAATCCACCTGTGCTTGCGATGTGTCCGGACCGGACCATTGCGTGTTCAGTTGCAGGACATCGCCGCCGCGAAATCCTGCAATCCGTTCTCCGACGGGGAATTCCTGCGCGGCTGCGGCGCTGACGAAGAATCCGGACGAAATGAACGCCTCTGGCGGGGTTGGCACATTGGCCGAGGCAGCGCCGTTGACGATATTGGTCACAAGGCCCGGAGCGGCAATGCCGGCGATGATGGCGGCCTTCAGTTCCTTGGCGCCAAACCCGACGGCGATAAAAGCGCCCAGAATCGCAAATAACCCCAGCCCGATGTAGGTGCTGATCTGCGGAATATCGGGCGCAGGATGGGTCGAATAGTAGGATGCCATCTTGGCAATCGTCGGGCAACAGCCGCCAAATGCGCCAAAAATCAGAATGTTCGAGGTCTTCATAATCGTCCCTCCAGATATCAATAGACGGTGTGATAATGGGGGGATTAGACAGCTATCGTTGCCCTTGCGGCAAGTCAGGGATTCCTGACGTTCATGGCAGGTTGGCCGCAAACCCCCGGTTTTGCAGGTGACTTCGGTGTTCGACCGCAGGTCACGCTGACAGCACCGGGGGCGGGCAACCAAGGCTCTGGTTGGATCTGCGCAGGATCAGAGCCGTGGTTATTCTAACCTGGATGGGCCGCGGGCTGATGCCGGATCGCGGCCAGCGCGCGCCCGCCAGAGAGAGGGCGCGGAGTGGACATCGCCCGTTTGGGTGCGGGTCAGCAGCGCCTTGGCCTGATCGGCGCGGCACTGGTGGGCACGGTCAAGGTAATGCGCGATGTCGATTGAACCATCGGGGCGGCGGCGGATCTCTTGGGGTGTATATTCCATGTTTCGGCTTCCTTGCGTGACTGATGTCCCCAGGATGCCGCACCGTTCCGCTGCGCGCTTGAAGAGAGCCTCAAGAAGACATGCAGAAGTCCTTGAGATTTGCAAAAGACGCAGATAACCCCTTGTCGAACAGGGCTTTCACGCGGCAGGTTTGGATATGCGACTGACCTTTCATGGCTGCGAACTGGACCTGAAACGCCATTCCTTTTCCCGGAATGGTGAAGAAAGGCCGCTGGAGCCGCAGGTCTTCGATCTGCTCGCGCTGCTTTGCCAACATGCAGATACGCTCGTTACGCGGGATCAGATCATCACAGAGGTCTGGCAGGGACGGATCGTATCCGAGGCGGCAATTTCATCGCGTATCAACTCCGTGCGCCGGGCAATTGGCGATGATGGTCGACGGCAGGCGATGTTGCGCACGGTGCCGCGCCTTGGGTTCCAGTTCATCGGACCGGTCGAGGTTGACGGGGCCGCCGCGCGCCCTGCCGCATCAGAGACGACAACGGCGCAGGCCATCCGCATGACCCGGTCGCGCGATGGCACCGGCATCGCCTTTGCCACGACCGGGCAGGGGCCGCCGCTGTTGCGGGCCGGGCATTTCCTCACGCATCTTGAGCAGGATTGGCACAGTCCAATCTGGCGCCCGATACTGGAAGACATCGGGCAGCATTTTTCATTCGTGCGCTACGATCAGCGGGCCACCGGGCTTTCGGACCAGACCGTTGTCGGGCTGGACCTGGACTGTCTTGTTGATGATCTGGCAGCCGTCGCAGAGGCGGCAGGGCTTGATCGGTTTCCGATCTTTGCGGCGTCCCAGGGGGTGCCGGTGGCGATTGCCTATGCGGTCCGCCATCCCGAAAAGGTCAGCAAACTGGTCTTGTATGGGGGTTATGCGCAGGGGCGCAGTCGCCGCGGCACCGCAGAGGAACGCGAAAACGCCGAAGCGATCAAGACTGTGATCCGCAATGGCTGGGGGCGGCGCGGTGCGGCCTTTGCCGCGGCATTCAGCACGCTATACATGCCCGATGCCACGCAGGACCAGATTGCCCATATGCGTGACCTGCAACTGGCCTCGGCCACGCCTGAAAACGCGGTCGCCCTGCGCGTGGCGATTGACCAGTTTGATGTCACCGGGCTGTTGGAGCGGGTGCGCGCGCCGACGCTTGTCGTGCATGCCCGCGAAGATTCCGTGCATCCGGTTGAACAGGCCAGCGTTCTGGCGACCGGGATTCCCGGTGCCGAATTGCATGTCGTCGAGGGTCGCAACCATATACCGCTTTGGCAGACGCAAAGCTGGCAAAGCGTGATGCAGGCGATGCTGCGGTTTCTGGGATAGGTGATGCGCCATGCCCCCGGCCGGGTGATTTGCATGCGCACCGCGATTGAAACGCCGAATTCGCCGCGTTGCGATGGCGCACTGCCCGCAGGGCTCTTGCAAAATCCCCCGTCCCACGCCATTGACGCTCAACCCTGATACACCAGATTGAGCGCCATGACCGACCTGTCTCATATCCGCAATTTTTCGATCGTGGCCCATATCGACCACGGCAAGTCCACGCTTGCGGACCGGCTGATCCAGTCCACCAACACCGTCGCCGACCGGGACATGAAAGCGCAGCTGCTTGACAGCATGGATATCGAACGCGAACGCGGCATCACGATCAAGGCCAACACCGTGCGGATCGACTACCGCGCACAGGACGGGCAGGACTATGTCCTGAACCTGATCGACACGCCCGGCCATGTCGACTTTGCCTATGAGGTCAGCCGCTCAATGCGGGCGGTCGAAGGCTCGCTTCTGGTGGTGGACAGCACCCAGGGCGTCGAGGCGCAGACGCTGGCCAATGTATATCAAGCCATTGATGCCGATCATGAAATCGTGCCCGTTCTGAACAAGATCGACCTGCCCGCATCGGAATGTGACAAGGTCGCAGAACAGATCGAGGATGTAATCGGCATTGACGCGTCAGAGGCTATTCAGGTCAGCGCCAAGACCGGGGTCGGCATCGCTGAAACGCTTGAGGCCATCGTGAAGAAACTGCCCGCGCCAACGGGTGACCGCGATGCCCCCCTGAAGGCAATGCTGGTGGATTCATGGTATGACAGCTACCTTGGCGTGGTGGTGCTTGTGCGCATCATTGATGGCGAAATGCGCGTCAAGGACCGGGTCAAGTTCATGTCCAACGGCACCGTGCACCAGATTGACCGGCTTGGTGTATTTCGCCCGGCGATGCAGAATATCGACGTGCTTGGCCCCGGAGAGATCGGATTCATCACCGCCAGCATCAAACAGGTGCGCGACACCCGCGTCGGTGACACGATCACCAGCGAAAAGAAGGGCGCCGAGACGCCGCTGGACGGCTTCAAACCGGCGCAGCCGGTGGTGTTCTGCGGCCTGTTTCCGGTGGATTCCGCCCAGTTCGAAGACCTGCGCGATGCGATAGAGAAACTTGCGCTGAATGACGCCAGCTTCAGCCACGAGATGGAAACATCGGCCGCGCTGGGCTTTGGCTTTCGCTGCGGTTTCCTGGGGCTGCTGCACCTTGAGGTCATCCGCGACCGGATTGAACGCGAATATGACATTGAACTGATCACCACCGCGCCTTCGGTCATCTACCACGTCTATATGCGCGACGGCGAAAAGATCGACCTGCACAACCCGGCCGACATGCCCGACATGACCCATGTCGACCACCTTGAAGAACCGCGGATCAAGGCCACGATCCTTGTGCCCGACGACTACCTTGGCGACGTGCTGAAACTCTGTCAGGACCGTCGCGGCGTGCAGCTTGACCTGACCTATGCGGGCAGTCGCGCGATGGTGGTCTATGATCTGCCGCTGAACGAGGTGGTGTTTGATTTTTATGACCGGCTGAAATCGGTGACCAAGGGCTATGCCTCGTTTGATTACCAGCTGACCGGCTATCAGACCGACAATCTGGTCAAGATGTCGGTGCTGGTGAACGATGAACCCGTCGACGCGCTGTCAATGATGGTGCACCGTGACCGGGCCGAGATGCGCGGACGCGCGATGGTCGAAAAGCTCAAAGACCTGATCCCGCGCCACATGTTCAAAATCCCGATCCAGGCGGCGATTGGCGGCAAAGTCATCGCGCGTGAGACGTTGTCAGCCCTGCGCAAAGACGTGACCGCCAAATGCTACGGCGGCGACGCCACCCGCAAACGCAAGCTGCTGGACAAGCAGAAGGCGGGGAAAAAGAAGATGCGGCAGTTTGGTAAGGTGGATATCCCGCAGGAAGCCTTCATCAGCGCACTCAAAATGGATTCCTAATCCATTTTGGGCGTGGTGAGGACAGTGCGGGTAAGCGGTTTTGCTTGCAAAACTGCGGCTGGCACTCGGTGCAGTTTGGCACAAACCAGGTAAGCGGTTCTTGCATGCAAGATTGCAGTTGGCTCCGGGCGGAGGTGGGCAGTACTATGAAAAACGCTGCCAATTCTCAGCCGCATCATTTCTCGTCCAAAGTCATGGTGCACTTGATTTGGACAATTTCCTCTGTGGAAGAACTAGTTTTTTCGAACCCTCGTGGCACACTTTTCCTAAATGCAATTGAGAAGGCAGAACACTCCTTATGATCAACCGTAAGACTTGCATTGTAGTCGGCGCTGGAGCAAGCGCCGATGTTGGGTTTCCTCTCGGAGTCAAGCTCAAAGCGGAAGTCGCAGAGATCCTGAGCGGACGAGATCCGAGTACCAAAGATTGGTTTTTAGGCTGCGTCGCGCTTCAAAACGGCAACCAGCGAAGAGCAGCTGAAGACGTATTGGCACGGTGTGCTAGATATCGGGATCAAATAATTGGGGCGGCGTCAGTGGACAATTTCCTGGATCAGAGAAGGAACGATCAGGAAATGGTGTTAGCTGCTAAGGCAGCAATATATTTTGCTATTTCGCGTGCTGAGCAAAGCTGTGTCATCGGTAGAAAGCTTAGGGGACAAGCCATCCAAAGCGCAGCCCCAGACTACTTCATCAATCCGCTCATGAATTTTGTATCGCGTGGTCATACACGCGAAGATATTCTGGAGAGTCTTCGCAACTTGACGTTTGTCACTTTCAATTACGATCGAGCAATTGAAAGGTCCGTAGTAATTTGGCTTAAGGAAAATTTTCATATCGATTCGTCGGAAACTCTGAAGTTTTTGGACGTCAAGCATGTTTACGGTAGTCTCGGAACCTATGATCCTTTGGAAGCAGGAAATTATTTCGATTTTCAGGGTCAGTTCCCCATGTCGAATCCGCACATCGAAATAGCAAAATTCGCTGGCAGGATTAGCCTATTCACAGAGCAAACCAATGCAAAGATACGGAGCGAGATCATTGACGCGTTAAGGGGTGCCAAGACAGTATTCTATTTGGGATTTGGGTTTGAAGAACAGAATACACGCCTATTGAAATGTGGCTCGAACTCGGCGATCTTTGCAACGACCTATGGAATGGGGGCGGCAAATTCAGACAGCGTCCAGAGAATAATCGGCGTGAACCATGGGATCATTAAACCGAATATAGAGAATTTTATTACGCTGTTTGACGGAAAGGCGAAAGCGCTTTTTCAAGAACATTACTTCGATATTGCGAGCGCCATTGGAAGTATCTGAAACTCAATGCTTGCTTGGTGTAAACGTTTGGATTTCTTGTGGCACCCCCAAACGCTCCGCGTTTGGCAGCGCCCGTATCCGGGGCTCCGCCCGTTCAGCCCTGAAACCGTCCACTGGACGGTTTCCAAGACGGGCTTCACCCTCTCCCACGGGGAGGGCGCATCTTCCACGCTCTCAATCCAGAGCACCCTTCCGCCTGCTGCACCGTCCCGCGCCGCACGACGCCTCCCCGAGGTCCGGGCGCTGGCGGCAAGATCGGACAGCACCGCGCCATGGCAAGGTGCGCTCTTCAATGCCTGCTGAAACTATTCCCCCACCGCCCCGTGACTCCTGTGTTCATTCCGAACAATGAGGAGAAGCCTATGACGAAACTTATCATCACAACGGCCTTGGCCACACTCGTGGCGACGGCGGCGATGGCCAAAGGTCACGATCAAAGCGGCAATGTTGACGACGTTCCGGGCCAGAACGTTGGCGTAGAGACGGTTGCACCGGCCTGGACATTGGGTAACGCGCGTTCGGGCGGCAAGGGCAAGGGGCCGGGTGATCGGCCGGTCGGCCCCAAGTAGGAACCATTTGCGCGTCGCCACGGCGGCGCGCATCGGCCCATTTTCATTCACGCCCTCGCTGTCTGCAACGCCCTGAAACCCCACGAAAAAAGGCTTTGCCATCCACATGCTTACCCCCAACTTTTCCCCAGATCGCTCCACAAGAACATTCCGCTAACCTGTCACAAAACGGTTGCACGACTCACCCGGCCCGCGCCAACCTCAACCCATCGCAGACGACTTCAATGTAACGGAGCGATACGCAAAGACCCTCAGGGGTGAAGGCGGATTGGAACAGGCAACTGTGAAGGTGGCGCGCACGTTTGGGAAACAAGCCAACCTGATGTCACTTGAGGGCAGAAGGACGGGCGGTTTCACCGGGTTGATGCGGGTCAAAGGGGGCGTTTCGGCAAACCCGATGATCGTTGCGGCGGACGGACAGGGGGCAACCTCTGGAAGGACAAGGCAGCAGCAGACCGGGGGGAACTCTGGATGCATTGATCAATCTGACCTTCGGGAAAGATTGCTCAGGAAGGTGTCAGGGGGGCCTCGGCCCATGCATAGACCGCGTCTAAGCACCTGATGCCTTTTCTGATTCCGGCCCCCAAAAAATTCGCGACACTGACGAAAAACGAGGCTGACCCGCAGTGCGCACCAGCCTCGTCGTCAAGGTATTTACCGCGTCTATAAGCACCTGTGCCCCGTGCCTACCCCGCACGGGCGGTTCAATCAACCAAATATTGGCCCCCGCGGCGCGTAACCCACCACCAGTGCCAATCGGCCACAGATGTTGTGGTCCTGCCAAAGGCGAGAAAATGCGCGCTATGGTGAAACTCTTTTGCGCGCGCCTGCGTATCTTGATGAAAGAGGAGCCACCACATGTTCAAGATCGAAACAACGACCACCATTCTTTACGTTCTGGCGCGCAACGCGATCGAGCGGAAAAAATAGCGACGGAAAACCGGGGCGGTGGCGTTTTACCTTCATCACAACGATGGAGCGCGCCATGCGATATCTTCCCCACGTTTTTCTTGTTCTCATGGGCGGTGCCAGTCTGGCCGCCTTCCTGACCGCGAGCCCAATCGCCGCACTGCCCTGGTAGGCGGCGTTCCGGGCCTCGCGCACTGCGGCACCCATCCTCCGATGTTGGGTGTCACACCGAAGGGCGGTGCCCCAATCGCCGCCCTTCACATCATCTCCCGCGTGTTGCTTGCGGGTCAGGTGACAGCCAGATAGGCACGCACCGCCGCCTCAACCTCGCGCGGTTTTTCAGCATGCAGCCAATGCGCCGCACCGGGAATCTTGGCAAATTTTGCAGCTGGAAACAGCGCTTTGATCCTGTCGCGATGCGCCGGCTGGACGTAATCGCTGTTCCCGCCCGACAGGAACAGGGTTGGCCCGTCAAACGCCACGTCGAGATCGGGAAACCCGATGATCTTGTCCATTTCATCGGCCAGCACATCGAGATTGAGCCGCCAGCGTTTCTCTTTCAGGTCAAGACTTTGCAGCAGGAACGTGTCAACGCCGGGTTCCAGCCCGGTCAATTGGGCCGCCGCCTCAGCGCGGTTGCTGATGTTTTGCAGATCGACCCGGCGCATCGCCGCGATGGGCCCCATTTGGCTGTGCGTGTAGGCAATCGGCGCGATATCTGCGGCGATCAGCCGGTTCACCTTGGCCGGTTGCGTCAGGGCCAGAACCATCGCCGCCTTGCCGCCCATCGAATGCCCCAGAACATCCATTGGCGCATCAATCAGCGCGGCCAGATCAGCGGCCATGTCGTGATAGGAATGGGTGTCATGCCACGGGCTGCCGCCATGATTGCGCATGTCAACCGCGACAACCCGGCGGTCCTGCGCCCACCGTTTGCACAAAACCCCCCAGTTGCGGGCAGAGCCGAATAACCCGTGCGCAATCAAAAGGTCAGGTAATTCAGTCTGTTGGCCGTATTCTACCGTGTTGAGCATACACCATCCCTTTGGCAATTCCGCGCCGAACCTTCCACAATGGTTGAGCCATCGCAACACCCGCGCTAAGAGGCGATATGCCGGGGGACAAGATCACAGATTATGCCGAAGAGATCAGCAATTTGCTGACCGAACGGTTGCGCATTAAGGGCCGCTCGCTTGAACAAAAGATCTATCGCTCGGGCCGGCAGATGCCTGCCCGGATCAAGCGCGACGCGCAATCCGTGGCGCAGGCGATGGTGTTGTGCCAGAATCCAAAACTGGCCCGGATGGTGGATCAGGCCGCGATTGGACGGGCGGCGGAGAATGTGATCAGCCATCTGACGTCCATTGATCGCGCCGAGGTGATGAAAACCCGCATCCTGCTGGCAACGGCCAAGGTCGCGGCCTTTGCGATCGTGGTCTTTGTGGTGCTGGTGACGATGGCCTACAAGCGCGGCATGATCTAGGGCTTTGCGCGGGCTGTTAGCGCTGCCATACTCACCGCATTCGCCGGGGGGGAACCATGTCAGAACAAGAGCTATCGCAATACATTCGTGCGGCAAAAACCCATCTGCGCGGGCTGACGGATGTCAGGGCCGCCTTTGCAGAGGTGCGCGACGCGATGCTGGCCGAAGTTGACGCCATTGGCGATCTGCGTGCCAGCGGTGGCGCGGTCATTCCCGAACTGGATTATGCAGCACTTGCCAATGATCGGGTCAGCGATGCGACCCGCGCAGAGATCCGCCACCGCGGTTGCGCAGTTGTGCGGGGCGTATTTGACAAGGCGCAGGTTGCTGATTGGAATGATGAAATTGGCGATTACATCGCCCGCAACGACTATCTCAGCAAGGCCAGAGAAAAGGCCGGGATCGACAAGTATTTTGCAGATCTTGCGGACGGGGCGCCGCAGATCTACGGGCTGTATTGGTCGCGGCCGCAGGTGATGGCGCGGCAGGATCTGGCGATGGCGGCGACAAAGAGGTTTCTCAACCGGTTGTGGGATGTGGCCGGACCGATGGGGGATGAGTTTGATCCCGATCATGACTTTGCCTATGCGGACCGCACCCGGCGACGTGAACCGGGTGATACGACGCTTGGCCTGTCGCCACATATGGATTCGGGCAGTTATGAACGCTGGCTTGATCCGGCCTATCAGAAAATCTATGGCGCGATCTTTGCCGGGCACTGGCAGCGGTATGATCCCTGGAAAGCCACCTTTCGCACCCAGACCCGCGAATATGCCTCGCCGGCGGTCTGTTCGATGTTTCGCACCTTTCAGGGCTGGACCGGACTAACCACCCAGGGGCCGGCGGATGGCACGCTCAGCTTGCTGCCGCTGTCGCAATCCATCGCCTATTTCCTGTTGCGCGCCCTGCAGGATGATGTGGCTGACGATGACCTTTGCGGGGCGATGCCGGGGCGGGCGTTGGGGGCCAGCCCTGAGTGGCACGGCGACATCCTGCACGGGCTGACCAGCATCCCGGTGGTGGAACCCGGCGATACCGTCTGGTGGCACCCCGATGTCATTCATGCCGTGGCCAATGAACACAACGGTCAGGATTATGCGAATGTGATCTACATCGGTGCCTCGCCGGTATGTGCCAAGAACGCGGCCTATGTCGCCAAGCAGGCGCAGGCGTTTCTGGCCGGGCGCTCCGCCCCCGATTTTGCGCCCGAAGACTACGAAGTCGATTTTGTCGGGCGGGCCACGGTTGATGATCTGACAGCGCTGGGGCGTGCCCAGATGGGCTTATGAAGGGACGCTGACATGGCTGAGCTAAAACAGGAATTTCTGATCAAAACCGAACAGGCCCTGCGCGATGCCTTTCCGCCGGTGCATGATCTTGCGCAGCGCAAATGCCTGCCGCAGCTGGATCAACATGCGCGCGATTTCCTGGCGCGGGCACCGTTCCTTTGCATCGGGACGCAATCGCCAGACGGCACCGCAGATGTCAGCCCGCGCGGCGACCCGTGCGGCTTTGTGAAGGTCCTTGATGATCATACCCTGCTGATCCCGGATCGTCCGGGAAACAACCGTCTTGTTACTCTGTCCAACATCATTGCCAATCCGGTCGTCGGACTGCTGTTTCTGGTGCCAGGCTATGACGAAACGATGCGCATCAACGGGCGGGCGTCGATCTCATACGACCCGGACCTTTTGTCACAAGTGTCGGTCCAGGGCAGGGTGCCGCGCGTGGCCATCGTGGTCCGCGTGGATGAGGTCTTTATCCATTGCGCCAAAGCCTTCCGAAGGTCCCGCCTGTGGGACCCCGCGACGTTTCAGGATCGGTCAGAGATGCCCAGCCTGATGAAGATCATGCTCGATCAGACTGGCAATGCACCTGACGATCCTGATGCTTTGGCGCAACTGGATCAGCACCTTGAGGAACGCTACCGCGAAACCATGTACTGATCCGGCCGTGGTGCCCTAGCGGTTTGGATAGACCGGGAACCGGTCGCACAGGGCTTCGACTTCGGCTTTCACCTTGGCCTCGACCGCGGCATTGCCGTCTGCGCCATGTGTCGCCAGCCCGTCGGTGACTTCGACAATCCAATCGGCAATCTGGCGGAACTCTTCCTCGCCAAAGCCACGGGTTGTCCCGACAGGTGTGCCCAGACGGATGCCAGACGTCACGGTGGGCTTTTCGGGATCAAACGGGATGCCATTCTTGTTGCAGGTGATGTGGGCGCGTTCCAGCGCCTTTTCGGTGTCATTGCCCTTGACGCCCTTGGGGCGCAGATCGACCAGCATCACATGGGTGTCGGTGCCGCCGGTGACAATGTCCAATCCACCTTTCATCAGTTGATCGGCCAGCGCCTGCGCGTTTTTGACAACCTGCTCCTGATAGGTGCGGAAATCCGGGCGCAGAGCCTCACCAAAGGCGACGGCCTTGCCTGCGATCACATGCATCAGCGGGCCGCCCTGAATGCCGGGGAAAATGGCAGAGTTGACCTTTTTGGCGATGGCTTCGTCATTGGTGACGATCATGCCGCCACGGGGGCCGCGCAGCGTCTTGTGCGTCGTGGTTGTCGCCACATGCGCATGCGGGAAGGGCGAGGGGTAAAGCCCGGTCGCTACCAACCCGGCAAAATGGGCCATGTCCACCATCAGGTAGGCCCCGACACTGTCGGCAATTTCGCGCATACGGGCAAAGTCAATGATCCGCGGAATGGCAGAGCCGCCGGCAATGATCATCTTGGGCTGATGTTCGCTCGCCAGCTCTTGCAGCTGCGCGTAATCCAGCAGGCTGTCCTGCTGGCGCACACCGTATTGCACCGCGTTGAACCACTTGCCCGACTGGTTTGGCTTGGCGCCGTGGGTCAGGTGGCCGCCCGCGTCCAGTGACATCCCGAGGATCGTATCGCCGGGCTGCAGCAGCGCCTGAAACACACCCTGGTTGGCCTGGCTGCCAGAGTTGGGCTGGACGTTGGCGAATGCACAGTCAAACAGCTTTTTGGCGCGCTCGATCGCAAGGTTTTCAGCAACGTCGACGTGCTGGCAGCCACCGTAATAGCGGCGTCCGGGATACCCTTCGGCGTACTTGTTGGTCATCACGCCGCCCTGGGCTTCCATGACGGCGGCAGAAACGATGTTTTCTGACGCGATCAGCTCAATCTCTTTGCGCTGACGACCCAGTTCCGCCTGCATGGCTGCGTGGATTTCGGGGTCGCGGGTAGCAAGTTTTTCGGTAAAGAAACCGTCGTCGCGAATCGTGGCGTTCATGGCGCGTCCTTTGGCTGGCACTCAACTTTGGCCCTCATAGGACATCTGGGGCATCCTCAAAAGGGCCAAAACGACCAACAAGATCATGAGCCCGGCACATGGGTTCCCTTAGGTTACCTTGCGTTTCAGATCGGAACAGTCAACAAATGTCACGAAATCAAGGACGACGCGCATGTCAGCACCCAAAATTGCCTTTGTTGCCAGTGATGTGCCGACAGCGCAGTCCGCACGTACAGAGCTTGCCAAGCGCTATGGCGATACCCAACCCGCAGAGGCCGATGTCATTGTCGCACTTGGCGGGGACGGCTTCATGTTGCAGACCCTGCACGGCACGCAGGACTTGCGCGCGGCGGTGTATGGGATGAACCGTGGCACGGTCGGCTTCCTGATGAACGAATTTTCCGCCGATGATCTGCCTGCCAGGCTGGCCGAAGCCGAAGAGGCCACGATCAATCCGCTGCACATGACCGCGCTGGACGCCACCGGCCAGATGCACGAAGGGCTGGCCATCAACGAAGTGTCGCTGCTGCGCGCAGGTCCGCAAGCGGCCAAGCTGCGCATCACGGTTGATGGCCGAATGCGGATGCCTGAACTGGTTTGTGACGGCGCGCTGGTGGCAACACCTGCCGGGTCAACCGCGTATAATTACTCTGCCCATGGGCCGATCCTGCCAATTGGCTCTGGTGTGCTGGCGCTGACGGCGATGGCGGCATTCCGGCCCCGGCGCTGGCGTGGGGCCCTGCTGCCCAAGGCGGCGGTGGTGCGGTTTGATGTGCTGGACGCGGACAAGCGCCCGGTGATGGCCGAGGCGGACAGCAAATCGGTGCGCAATGTCGTCAGCGTTGAAATCCGGTCCGACTCCAGCATCGGCCACCGCATCCTGTTTGATCCCGGTCACGGGCTGGAAGAACGCCTGCTGCGCGAACAATTTGCCTGAGCGGCCTCAGTCAAATGTGCAGAACGGCCAGGTGCCACCCGGTCGGTGCCGGTTTTCAAGGCGGCGCAGGTCCTGACAGACCGCGCCTTTGGTCAATGCCATCATCTGCCGTCGCGGCAGGGTACGCAGATCGGGTGACAGATAGCCTGATTTGACCACCAGCAGGGCAAAATCGTCAATGTCCAAACCAAGAGCCTCAAAATCGCTGAAGTTGTGAAAGGGGCGTCGTTTCTTGCTCAGCACAAGGGTGATGCCCGCGCAGCTAATGACCGCGCAATCGGCCACGCAGTGGTAGCTGTCAACGTGCAGGCTGACCTTTGGTCCGCCGCCACCCAGCGCGCCGCCAATGGTGATCTGCCGCTGTCCGGCGGCCAGCGCGGCATAGCTTTCGGGGTCGGCGATCCCGGCAAATAACGCCCCTGTGACGCCAGCCTTTTGTACGGCCTCCAGCACATCCGCACGATCGCCCACGCCGCCAGCGGTTGGATTGTCGCCGCTGTCAGCCAGAATGGCGCTGTGCCCGCCAAGGGCCGCAAGCGCCGCGGGCAGGGGCGCGGCAGGCATGTCAAAGACCAGCGCGTCGCGGGCATCGCGGTAACTTTGCGCAATCTCGGCAGCGGCGGCCTTGCCAGCGGTGGCATCGGTCGCTGTGACGACGGCTGCGGCGGTGGCGCGGGGGCTGTCGGCCCAGACATAGCCGATCATCAGATTTGCATCCAACACGCCGTCGCGCCGGTCTATCCGGGGCAGCTGTGCGTAAAGCCGGTCACAAGGGGCCACAAAGGTCGAGGACATTTCCCCCGATACAAGGATCGGCACCGGCTGCCAGTAAACGCGCGGGCGCGGCCCGCCGTCCAGCGCATCTGCCAGCATGACAGCGGCCCGGGCATAGGTTTCGGCGGTGTCAATATGGGGGGCCGTGCGATAGGCGGCAAAGGCATCAAGCCCGGCGCAGATCGGTGCGGTGATCTGCCCGTGCAGATCAAAGGCGGCCGCGATGATCGGCTTTGGCCCGACGATGTCGCGTACTTGGGAGATGAAGTCGCCCTCGGGATCGTCAATGCCGGGCACGAACATCGCGCCGTGCATCAACAGCAACACCCCGTCCAGCGGCAGCTGTTGTTCCAGAAGGGACATGAATTCATCGCGCTGCGCGGCAAATGTCGCGGCCGAGACGGGTCCGCCGGGAACGGATCTGTCATGGAAAAGCGGCAGGGGCGTGATCCCTGCGGCAGCAAAGTCAAACGGCACCATATCGCAAAGGTCGGCGCCGCTGACCCGGTTGAAATCCGCGCTGACCTGCTGCAACGGCGCATAGCTTGAACATTCGGTATGCAGCCCGCCAATCGCGACCCGTTTCATTGCCCTATGCATCGACACGCCGGACATTTCCCTCGGGCGTTACCATGTCGACGGCGGGGTAATAGACGGCCCAGTCCAGCGCCTGCATCAGCGGCGGGTAACATGTGATCACATCGCGCAGCCGCGCCAATGTTGTGGCGCCGTCCGGTGACCAGGCCTTGGTCGCCAGTGCAAATATGCGCGGGGCGATCATCGCTTCGTAATCCTTTGCGCCACTGGTGAATTCCGACCAGAACGTGCCCTCAACACCGATGATGTTGTCTGCAATATCAGGGGCGTCTGCCGGGATCGGGTTCCAGTCGAACGCCGCGTCAAGCGCGTAATTCGCCGCCCAGTTGGCCCCCCAGTCATCGGTTGCGGCGGAATGGGCCATGTCAAAATAAGTGTGCTGCGCCGGACACATGACGACGCGATGGCCTTTGCGCGCGGCCTCGCGCCCCGGCCCGGCCCCGGTCCAGCTGAACAGGATCGCGTCATTGCCAATCCCCCCGGTGCAGCCATCTGCCGCCTCTTGCCATGCGCAGGGGGTAATTCCCGCGCTGCGCAGGTGGCTGGCAAGGCGGTGCATCAGATGACCCTGCACATCCTGATGCGTCTGCAGGCCATGCTGCGCCTTGTAGGCATCTGCCAGCGGAGAGCCGCTCCAGGTGTTTTCGGGCAGCTCATCGCCGCCCAGATGCAACATGCCAATCGGGAACAGGTCTGCCACCTCAAGCGACAGGGGTTCCAGCAGGTCCCAGGTCTGGGCCAGTGCCGGGTTGACGACATTGCGGTGATACCCCTGCACGGAATGTTCGGTGCCGGTGTCGTCCGGGTCGCGCAGCTCTGGCCGGATCGCGGTCAGGGCAAGCGCATGGGCGGGAACTTCGATCTCGGGCAGGATGTCGATGTTGAGCCTCGCGGCATAGGCGATCAGCTCTGCGACCTCGGCCTTGGCATAGGTGCCTCCGGTCGGCCCGGCCCGGCCGCCAAAAACACCGGGCAGCAGCTGCCCTTCGCCGCGAAATCCCGACTTTTGCCACAGATCGGGGGCGGTTTCGACCTCAAGACGGAACGCCTCATCATCCGCAAAGTGCCAGTGAAAACGGTTGAGTTTCAGCAGTGCCATCAGGTCCAGCAGCTTCTTGATCGCGGCAATCGGATAAAACTCGCGCACGCAATCCAGCATGAACCCGCGCCAGCCAAAGCGCGGCGCATCGGTGATGGTGCCACAGGGCAGGGCAGTATCGGTCACCCGCAGCGTCGTCAGCGAGATCAGCCCGTAAAACGCACCGGCCCGGTCGCCGACATGCAGCGTGACATCCGCCGCAATCGTCAGTCGGTACCCCGCCGCAGGCAGGCGATCATCCCGCACAATCCGCAGCGCGGTCGCGCCACCAGTCAGGCGTGGCAAATTACGGCGCTGACACAGGGCATCCACAGCGTTCACCGCGTCGGAAAACGCACCGGAAACCTCAAACCCACTGGCCGTCAGCCTGCCCCCGCTGGCCTGCCAATCGGTTGGGGCCGGGATCAGGGCCAGGCCATTGTCCGGCGCACGGCGCGCCGGGGGCGGGGTCAGATGCGGCCCCACCGAAATGGTGCCAGCGACGGGAACCGGACCGGCAGCCGTGCGCAGATAGGCCCCCTGCGGATGCCAGGCGCGATTGGAGACCCAGAAATAAGGGTCCTCAAACCCCAGGACAAAGGTAATCGGCTGCGCAGCACTCAGCACGCCATCCAGCACCACGGCGGTAAACCCGCCCAGCCCTTCGATCTTTTTGCCCCCCGACAGGATTGTCGCCGGCGCTTGCAGAGAAAAACACAAGACCGGGTTCTTATGGGTCTCTGACCCGGTTGTGGCGATTTCGCATCGCAGGGTCT
Source organism: uncultured Paracoccaceae bacterium (assembly GCA_947502145.1). Classification (GTDB taxonomy): domain Bacteria; phylum Pseudomonadota; class Alphaproteobacteria; order Rhodobacterales; family Rhodobacteraceae; genus CANMYO01. The sequence goes on from CANMYO010000003.1 coordinate 242,715, forward strand.
TGCCATTTTCAATGACAGAGCTGAGCCGATAGCTCATGCGTTATCCTCCAGCCGGACTTCGGCCATGAAATCATAGACATCGCTGCGATAGACACCCGTGGTCAGTTCGACAGGGCGGCCACTGGCCAGATAGCCGTTGCGCACGATTTTCAGAAACGCCGTGCCGGGCTCAACACCCAGTAACCCTGCGTCAGCGGCATCAAGGTTGGTGGCCGAAATGCGCTGGATCGCGCGCACCGGGGCAAAGCCGGTCTTGCGCAGCACCACATACAATGACTGCTTGACCATTTCCGGGTTGGGCAGCGCGTCCGCCGGCAGGGTCGAGGTTTCAATCGCCAGCGGTCCCGGATCGGCAAGGCGCAGGCGCTTGATACGCGCGACGAGTGATGACCCCGACAGTCCCAGTGCGATGGTTTCCTCTGGTGTGGGCGGGAACAGCCCGGCGTTAAGGACTTCGCTGGATGAGGCATAGCCGCGCAGCGCCATCGTTTCGGTGAATGACACCAGCGAGGACAGAGACTGGCGCAGACGTTTCTTGTCGGTGGGCATCACGACCGTGCCCGACCCCTGCCGCTGATCCAGCAACCCTTCACCGGCAAGATCGCCAATCGCGCGGCGGATCGTGACCCGGCTGACGTCAGCCTGCAGCGCCATTTCGCGTTCCGGCGGCAGCAATGTATCCGCGCCCAGCGTGCCGTCCTTGATCGCGGTCCGCAGGTAGTGCGACAACTGCCGATAGCGTGGCCCGCGCCCCTGAAAGTGCCAGTGGTCGGCTTTCAGCATCTCTGCAAAATCCGGCTGATTCATATCTGTCACGCGCCTCCCGTTGCTTCACCAATACAATACCAATTTGAGAATTGGCAAGCATGTTCCACCCGAAATTACAAAGAACTCTGGAATATCACCAAAATTCGACGATATCCGTACCGCAAATATAACACCAATTATTTGGCATTAAATTGGTAGCTTTTTTGCGCGAACTTGTTACCCTTGGTCCACGAATCACAACGAGGTGGTTTGCAGGGGGATGAATGACCGACGTACTCAGCCAGCCGGGCGCAACCGTGCGACCAAAATCCGCACCGCGCCGTTTGTCCGATCGCGCCTTTGCGGTGCTGCTCATCCTGCCGGCTTTTGCCTTTATCGGGGTAATCATCGCCTGGCCGCTGGTGGAAACGATCCGGCTGTCCTTTACGGATGCGCGGCTGGGGGGCGAAAACTATGTCGGCTTTGAAAACTACGTCGATCTTTGGAACAGTCGGCGGTTTCACAGCTACGTCTGGATCACCTTCTATTGGATGTTTATCAGCGTGCTGGCCAAAATGGTGCTGGGGCTGATCGGCGCAAGCCTGCTGAATGCCGCGGTGCCGGGGCGGGCGCTGTTCCGTATGCTGGTGATGCCGCCCTGGGTGATCCCGATTGCGATTGGCTGCATCGGCTGGCTCTGGCTTTACAATGGCACGTTTGGGCTGTTGTCGGGGGTTGGCCAGCGGATCGGGATATTTGATGGGGCATTTCCGTTTCTGGCGGGCAAAACCTCGGCATTTTACTCTGCCGTCGTGACCGATGTCTGGATTGGCACGCCGATGGTGACGCTGTTCTTTCTGGCGGCGATGCAGGGTGTGAACCGCGACCTTTACGAAGCCGCATGGGTCGACGGGGCGGGGCGCTGGTATCGCTTTCGGCGGATCACGATTCCGCAGATCATGCCGGTCATCGTGTCGATGTCACTGCTGTCGGCGATCTGGACGTTCAACAGCTTTGATATCATCTTTATCCTGACGCAGGGCGGGCCGCGCGGGGCCACCACGACGCTGATCATCGACACCTACAAAACCGCAATCGGCAATTTCAAGTTTGGCGAAGGCGCTGCGCGTGCGGTGGTCATCGTTGTGCTGCTGGCGATCTTTTCGGCGATCTACATGTTCCTGCTGGGCAAGATCAACAAGATTTACGGGGTGAAGTAAGATGATGGACCGCTATAAACTCTGGCAGATCATCGGCATCTATCTGGGTATCTTTGCCTTCCTCAGCTTCATGCTGCTGCCCTTTGTCGAGATGTTTGTCACCTCGCTGCGTCCGCTCGAACATCTGCGCACCACGCCCTATCGGTTCTGGTCGGACAAGATGTCCTTTGATGCCTACTCGACGATGTGGGAATCGGTGCCGCTGCTGGGACGCTACATCGTGAATTCGGTGTTCATTGCCAGTGCCGTGACCGCCTTTACCATGGTGCTGGTGATCCCGGCCTCCTACGCCTATGCGCGGTTGCAGTTTCCGTTCAAGACCGCAAGCCTTGCGGGCATTCTGGCGGTGAACATGTTCACCGGCGCGGTGCTGTTGATCCCGCTTTACAAGGTTCTCAAGACGCTGGGCCTGCTGAACACCTACTGGGCGATGATCGTGCCGGGGATCGCCTTTTTGATCCCAACTGGCATCTGGCTGCTGAAATCCTATCTGGAAAAAATTCCTGTCGAACTGGAAGAGGCCGCCTTTGTTGATGGGGCCAGCCGCATCTATATCCTGCGCCGGGTGGTGATCCCGCTGGCGGTGCCGGGGATCATCGTTGTGGGCACCGCGACCTTTATCGGGGCCTATGCACAGCAGTTCCTGTTTGCGATCACCTTCAACCAGACCCGCGAATTGCAGCCACTGCCGGCGGGTCTGCAGGAATTTGTCGGCCGCCAGGTGGTGACCTGGAACGAAATGATGGCCGCATCGCTCACCGGTGTCGTGCCGGTCATCCTGATCTTTTTCTTCTTACAGAAATACCTCGTTGCCGGGCTGACGGCTGGCGCGGTCAAAGAATAATTCAGCCATCCATCCAACCAAGGGAGACGACGAATGAAGACCAAGAAATTCACCACATTGGGTGCAGCCCTTCTGTGTGCGACGGCTTTGCCCGCGTTTGCGGAAAGTCACGCGACCGAGATGCACTTTATCATGTGTGGCGACGATGTGCGCCCCGCTGATCAGGCGATTATCGACGAATTTATCGCCGATCGCGATGGTGTCACCGTGAACCTCGAGGCCGTGCCTTGGGCAAATTGCCAGGACAAAAGCCTGACACTCGCCGCCGCAGGTGATGCGCCCTCGATCGCCTATATGGGCAGCCGGACCCTGCGCCAGCTGGCCACCAATGATCTGGTTGTACCCATTACATTCACCGATGAACAGAAAGAGGCATTCCAGCCCGGTGTGCTGCAGACCGTGACCTCTCAGGGTCAATACTGGGGGATGCCACATGCGTTTTCGACCAAGGCGCTGTATCTCAACTGCGACCTGATCGAAGAGGCAGGGGCCACCTGCGAAGCCCCGGCAACTTGGGATGACATGGCGGCACTGGCCAAACAGGTCACCGAAAATACCGATGCCGCAGGCGTGGGTCTGGCCGGCAAGGACTTTGACAACACCATGCACCAGTTCCTCAACTACCTCTATTCCAATGGTGGTGAGGTGCTGGACGCCGACGGCAATGTTGCGCTGGACAGCGAAAACACCCGTCAGGCGCTCGCCTTCTATGCCAGCTTGCAGGAATACGCCCAGCCCGGCGTGCTTGAGTGGGAGCGGGACGCGATGGTTGACCTGTTCAACGATGGGCAGATCGCGATGTACATCAACGGGCCCTGGGGCTGGGGACGCCATAACGAAGACATCAACCAGATGGTTGTCCCTGTCCCCGCTGGTCCCTCCGGTGAAAGCGGCACGCTGCTGATCACCGACAGCATCGTGGTGTTCAAGGGCACAGGTCACGAAGATCTGGCGCTGGAACTGGCAAGGGCGCTGACCACGGGCCAGGCGCAATATGACCTTGACAGCTCTTGGGGGCTCACCCCGATCCAGCAGTACGACAAGCTGGGATTTGATGAGCCTTACTACACCACCGATCCAAAGTGGGAGGTCTTTGTCTCGTCAATCCCAACCGGTGGGCCAGAGCCGCTGATCACGGATTTCAAATCGCTGCAGGCGGTGTTCGTGAACATGATCCAGGGTGCGTTGCTGGAAGAAGACAGCATCGAAAACCTGGTCGCAATCGCGGCCGAAGAACTGGCTGACGCACTTTAAGAACAGCAGAAACGATGGCCCGGATCGCGCCGGGCCATCGCGACAACGACGGGAAAGACAGGCATTCCATGGCAACGCTAGAGCTTAACAGCATCGACAAATCCTTTGGGTCAGCCAAGGTGCTGCACGATATTTCGCTGTCGATTCAGGATCAGGAATTTGTGGTCTTCGTTGGCCCGTCAGGCTGCGGCAAATCCACGCTTTTGCGGATCATCGCCGGCCTTGAGGCGGCGAGTTCGGGGCAGATCATGATCGAGGACGACGACGTCAGCACCCTTGCGCCGATTGATCGCGGGATCTCGATGGTGTTTCAATCCTACGCGCTTTATCCCCACCTCAGCGTGTTCGAAAACATCGCCTTCCCGCTGCGGGTTCAGAAACTGCCACGACGAGAGCTTGAGGCAAAGGTCAACAAGGCGGCTGACATCCTGCAGCTGTCTGACAAATTGCACCTTAAGCCGGGGCAGCTGTCGGGCGGGCAGCGCCAGCGCGTTGCGATTGGTCGCTCGATCGTGCGCGAACCCAAGATTTTCCTCTTTGATGAACCGCTGTCCAACCTTGATGCGGCGCTGCGCGGCGATATGCGCGTTGAACTCAGCGAACTGCACAAGCAACTGAATACCACCATGGTTTACGTCACCCACGATCAGGTCGAGGCGATGACCATGGCGGACCGGATCGTGGTGCTGCGCGATGGCCGGGTCGAACAATTCGGCTCACCGATGGAACTATACCACCAGCCGCGCACGCGGTTCGTGGCCAGCTTTATCGGCCAGCCCAATATGAACTTCCTGCCTGCCAAGGTGCGCGAAGCATCCGCCAGCGGGATCACCGTCACCTTGCCCGGCGATGTCACGCTGTCGCTGCCGCTGAATGGCACCACGGTGTCGACCGGCGACACCATCGACATTGGTTTGCGGCCCGAACACCTGCGTTTGCAGGACGACGGCCAGCTAGAGGTCCATGTCAAGATTCTCGAACGCCTTGGCGGGCTGTCGATCACCTATAGCGATGTCGGCGGCGTGCGGTTCTGCGCTGCCCTTGATGGCGCGTCACCGGTGAAAGAGGACACAACCATTCGCCTTGGTTTTGACCCGGCCGCGGCGCATGGGTTTGATGCACAGGGCAACGTCCTGCCGCGCCTTGGCGCACCCGACTTTCAGTCATAAGGACATCTGACATGCGGATTGCCATATCTGGGATGGGCCTGCGGACGGCCTCTGTCTTGGCCCGGTTTCGCGCGCAATGGGATGCGGTGGAATTTGTCGGCTTTTATGATCCGCAGCCCACCTTTCGCGACGAATTGGACCCGGCGATCCCACAGTTTGTCTCTGTCGCAACGATGCTGGCGCAGACCAAGCCAGACTTGTTCTTTATCGGCTCACCCAATGAATTTCACCTTGATGACCTCAAGGCAGGCTTTGCCGCCGGTGTGCGGATGTTTTGCGAAAAACCTGTTGTAACGTCGATCCCGGACACGCTGGAACTGGCTGGACTGCTGGCGGAACATGGTCTGGATCAGGTCATGGTGGGACTGGTCCTGCGGTATTCACGCCATATGGTTGATCTGCGCAAGGCGATCAGTGACGGCGCGTTGGGCGATATTGCCAGCATCGAAGCCTCTGAACATATCGGGCCCTATCACGGGGCATTCTTCATGCGGGACTGGCGCCGCAAGACGGCGCATTCCGGTGGCTTCATGCTGGAAAAATGCTGCCACGATCTGGACCTTTACAACATGATCACCGGATCCCGCCCGCGCCACGTTGCCAGTTTCGGCGCGCGCCGGTCGTTCCTGCCCAAACACCGCCCTGACACCAATTCAGAGATGGAAGTCTATCACGTCAAACGCTCTGTCTGGAACAGCGCAGATGATCCGTTTGACTCGGATGCTGACATCATCGACTGCCAGACTGCGATCCTCGAATATGAATCCGGGGCCAGCCTGGCGTTTCATACCAATCTTAACGTGCCTGATGAACACCGGCGGTTTTGCGTGGTGGGCGCGCGCGGCATGGCCGAAGGCGATTTTGTGCGCGGCTATCTGCATGTCACGGACGCGCGCAGCAATGACCGCGTGCTTGACCTTGACTACACCGGCACCGCCCCGGCCAAGGGGCACTACGGCGCGGATGACATGATGGTTGCGGACATTATTGCCCATCTCAAGGATCCGGCGATCCCGCTGCCGGTGACCGTGCTGGATGCGCTCGAAGCCGGGATCGCGGCGCTTGCAATTGACCAGGCCCGCAAGGAACGGCGGGTTGTCGATCTGGGCGACATCTGGACCGCACTTGACCAATATGGATTGCGAAAATGACCTTGCTAGGGCCCCATATGGCGGCAGAAATGCGCGAAGCGGCTGGCGTCTTCAGCCGCGCAGTGGTGCAGGATGTTCCCGCACTGACCCGACCCGCGGCGATCTATACCTTTGCGCGCGGATCATCTGATACCGTGGCCAATGTGCTGTCCTATGCCTTCATGGCGCAGCTTGGCCTGCCGATGACCAGCCTGCCCCCTTCGGTCTTTTCGCTGATCAATGGCGTGTCGCTGGACCGGGCGCTGTCGCTGATCATTTCGCAGTCGGGGGCCAGTGATGACCTTGTTGCCTGCGCCCGACAACCCGGCGCGGTGATTGCCATCACCAATGTCCCGGGCTCTCCGGTTGAGGCAGCGGCAAACAGCGTTGTGCGCGTTGACGCCGGGCCAGAGCTTGCGGTGCCGGCCACCAAATCCGTGGTCGGATCGATCGCGGCGGGCATGGCGCTTTTGGCGGCGATTGACCCCGGTTATCGCGGGGCCTGTGAACAGGCCGCGGCCAGCTTTGCCGCGGGTTTGCCCGATCTGCCAGATATTGCCGCAAAGGCCGCGACCCTCTCGCAGGCCCGGCACGTTTATGTGCTGGGACGGCTTGCCTCGTTTGGAGTGGCGCAGGAAACCGCCCTGAAGCTCAAGGAAACCTGCGCAATCCATGCAGAGGCCTATTCGGCGTCAGAGGTGTTGCACGGGCCACTGCAACTGTCGACCCGCGCCCTGACCGTGATCAGCCTGGATTCGGCTGACCCCGTGGCGCAACCCAGCCTGCGCGCCGCCGAAGAACGCTTTGCCGCAGAAGGCGCGACGATCCTGCGGATTTGCCCCGATGACATCGGCCTGCCGCATATGGCGCAACCGGCGATGGCGGCGGCCTTGCTGTGCATGATCTACCCGCTTATTCACGCCACCGCGAACCACCTTGGTCTGAACCCCGATGCCCCCACGACCCTAAAGAAAGTCACCAGCACAATATGACTGACCTGACGCAATGGCACACCTGGCGCGAGATTCACGCCCAGCCCGCAATCTGGGCCAGCTTTGGCCCCACTGTGGCTGCGCAAGCCGCTGATCTGCGCCGCTGGATCGACGAAACCGGCGCAACCGAGGTCTGGTTTTCCGGCGCAGGCACCTCTGCCTATATCGGGGATTTCATCGCCGCGGCCCTGGGCACAACCGCAACGCTGCCGCTACGCGCGGTCGCCTCAACCGATCTGGTTGCGGCACCGCATCAGGTCCTCGGCCTGGGCAAACCGCTGGTGGTCAGCTTTGGGCGGTCCGGCAACAGTGCCGAAACAATCGGCGTGCTCAACGTGCTGGACGCGCTGGCGCCCGAGGTTCCGCGTCTCAACATGACCTGCAACGCCTCCAGCGCGCTCGCCACCCGGCCGGCGGCGCAGCAACGCAGCATTGTGCTGCCACCGCAGACCCATGATCAGGGCTTTGCGATGACCAGCAGTTTCACCACGATGATGCTGGCCGCGCTTGGCATATTCGACCCCGCACCCCGCTGCGATGGTGCCGCCCTTGCCGCGGCCTTCGCCGAAAGCGCGCCGATCTATGAAAGGCTGGCGAATGAGATGGCCATGCCCAGCCGGATGGTGGTGACCGGATCGGGGGCGCTACGCTATATCGCCCGGGAATCGGCGCTCAAGATCATGGAGCTGACCGCCGGCAAGGTTCCGGTACTTTGGGACAGCAGCCTTGGGTTTCGCCACGGGCCAAAGGCCTTTGTGGATGCCGAAACCCATGTGCTCTGCCTGATCTCTTCTGACCCCGATATTGCCCGCTATGACCGCGATCTGGCGGCTGAACTGCGTGCGCAGTTTGCAGGGATCACCGTGACCGAGATTGAGCCCGCCAGCCCTGCGCTACCCGATTCCTGGGGCGGGATCGTGCAGGTCACTGCGGCTCAGATCATTGGCGTAATCCTTGCCGCGCGCCTTGGCCTGAACGTCGACGACCCCTTCGCCGGACAGGGCACGCTGACCCGCGTCGTGGCGGACGTGAAACTTTACCCGCCGGCCGCATCATGAGTTTTGGTGGCATTGACCTTGGCGGCACCAAGATCGAGGCGCGCGCCTATGATGCTGCGTTCCAAGAGCTTGCCCGTAACCGCATTGCCACCCCGGCAGAATCCTACGACGCAATGCTGGATGCGTTGCACGCTCAGGTGCAATGGCTTGAAACCATTGGGGATATGCAGGCCATTGGCCTTGGTGCGCCGGGGTTGATCCACCCGGACACCGGCGTTTTCCTGACCGCAAACCTGCAGGCCACCGGGCGGGTGCTGCGGGCGGACCTTTCTGGCCGGGCGGGGCGGGATATCCCGGTGATCAATGATTGCCGCGCCTTTACCCTGTCAGAGACCCCGGCGGCGCTGTCCGGGCAGCGCTCCAACACCGTGGGGCTGGTGATCGGCACCGGTGTCGCGGGCGGGCATGCAGTGGACGGGCAGATTTTGCCGGACATGAATGGCCAGCACGGCGAATACGGTCATCTGCCGATCCCTGCTTCCTTTGTGGCGGCTTATGATGTGCCTCTGATCACCTGCGGATGTGGGCTGACCGGGTGTTTTGAAACCTATCTGTCCGGCCCCGGCCTGCAACGGCTGGCCAAGGCAATGACCGGGCAATCGCCAACACCGCAACAGGCGCTGTCTGATCCGGACTTTGCCGAGGTGCGCCGCGCCTGGCTGCGCCTTGCCGCGCATCTGATTGCGCTGATTGCGCGCACGGCGGACCCCGCTCTGATCGTATTGGGCGGCGGGCTTGGCATGGTCAAGGGCCTGCCTGACGATCTGCTGGCGGCCCTTGATGGGCTGTTGCTGGCGAACTCTGCACCGCCGCGCATCACGCAGGCCAGATACGGTGATGCCAGCGGTGCGCGTGGCGCTGCGATCTTTGCGGCACAGCAGGCGGGGGTGGCATGACAGCGCTGCACCGGATCATTGCCGACAACCGGGCAGGGGGCAGACGCGCGCTGCCGTCGATCTGCTCGGCCCATCGCGACGTGCTGCGCGCGGCGATGCTGCTGCCCGAGATCGCGAATATGCCGCTGCTGATCGAGGCGACGTCAAATCAGGTTAATCAGGATGGCGGTTACACCGGGATGACACCCGTCGATTTTGTCGCCCATGTCCATGGGATCGCCGCCGAAACCGGCTTTGACCGGAACCGGATCATTCTGGGTGGTGACCACCTTGGCCCGCAGGCCTGGAAAGACCAAGCAGCGGGTCAGGCGATGGCAAAGGCCCGAACCATGATGACCGCCTATGTCCAGGCCGGGTTCAGCAAAATTCACCTTGATTGCTCCGAAGGCTGCGCTGGCGAACCGGCGCATCTGGACGATGATACCGTGGCCGCCCGCGCCGCGGAGCTTGCAGACGTCTGTGAAGCGGCTGCCGCTGATCCATCGCGGCTCAGCTACATTATCGGGACCGAGGTGCCGGTGCCCGGTGGCGCCCGCGCGGATCACGACCATATCGCGCCCACAACACCCGCCGCCGCGCGCCAAACGCTCAAGACCCACTTTGTCGCTTTTTCAGAGGCCGCGCAGCGCCGGATTGTCGGGCTTGTGGTGCAGCCGGGGGTGGAATTTGGCGCGCAAGAGATCGACCATCTGCCGCAGACCGACCAAACCGGCCTGCGCGCGGTACTGGACCCCTATCCGGGGCTGACGTTCGAGGCGCATTCAACCGATTATCAGCACCCCGATGCCTACGCCCGTCTTGCGGACATGGGCTTTGCCATTCACAAGGTGGGGCCTGCCCTGACCTTTGCGTATCGGCAGGCCATCTACGCGCTCGACCATGTTCGTGCGGCGGTGATGGGAACTGAATTGAATATCCAGAAGGTGCTTGAAACCGAAATGCGCGCGCATCCGCACCATTGGCAAGGCCACCTCAGCGGTGACGCGCGGCAGCTGCAGATGCTGCGGCATTTCAGTTTTTCGGATCGTATCCGCTATTATTGGCCCCACCCGCCGGTGCAGTCCGCCGTCGCAAAGCTGCGGGATGCCCTGCGGGACGTGACCATCCCGGCCCCGATTTGCATGCAATATTTCGCGCCCGAGGTGATCACGCGCGCGGCGCAACTGCCCGCCAATCTGCCGCATCATGACCGGCTGACGCTCGCCACGATCCAGATGGCGCTGGTCCCCTATTTCACGCTGGCGGGGCAGGCCAATGACTGAACACTGGCATAGCGCAGATCAGGTTTTTGATGGCCGCCACCTGCTGACGCGGCACGGCATATGCCTTTCTGGCGGCATTGTCAGCGCGATCAAACCGCTGGCCGCGCTACCGCAGGGCACCGAAGTCACCCACCATAAGGGCTTGATAACGCCGGGCTTCTTTGACATTCAGGTGAATGGCGGCGGGGGTGTGCTGCTGAACACCTCACCAACGGTCGAAGGTGTTGCAACGATCCTTGCCGCCCACCGCAAATTTGGGACAACGGCCCTTTTGCCCACCGTGATCACCGACGGGCCAAAGGTGCTGGAACAGGCCGCCGCCGCCTGTCTTTCCGCCCGGGATCTGCCCGGTGCGGTGGGCATCCATATTGAGGGGCCGCATATTTCATCGGTGCGCCGGGGCACCCATGCCAACCATCTGGTGCGTCCCATGGATGCAGCAACGCTGTCGATCGTCGGGGACTTGCGCGCGGCGGGCCTGCCGGTGCTGATCACCGTCGCCCCCGAAGTCACCGCCCCGGCGCAGATTTCGCAACTGCGCGATCTGGGGGCCGTGGTCTCAATCGGGCATACGGATGCCAGCGCAGACATGGTGCAGGCGGCCCTTTCCGCAGGCGCAACAGGGATGACCCACCTTTTCAATGCCATGTCGCCGATGTTGCACCGTGAACCCGGCGCGGTTGGCGCGGGCATTGCCAGTGACGCCTGGTGTTCGATCATCGCGGACGGGTTGCATGTTGACCCGATCATGATTGCCATCGCGGTCCGCGCGCGGCCACTGCCGGACCGCATGGTTGCGATTTCGGATGCGATGTCGACCGTTGACGGGCCGGACAATTTCGACCTCTACGGGCAGCACATCCAGCTGCGGGACGGGCGGCTTTATAACGAAGAGGGCTCGCTGGCCGGGGCGCATCTGACGATGCATGGCGCACTGAAAAATCTTGTCAGCTATGGTGTCAGCCGCGAAGACGCGCTGCGCATGTGCTGCCATAATCCGGGGCAGATGATGGGGCTTTGGGACCGGGTCCGGCTGTTGGGGCGGGTGGCTGAGGATGTCCTGCTGCTCGACAGTGATCTGACGTTGCGATCGGTTGGGATCGCACGCGAAATCGCAGCACCCAACCCCGCCTAGATGCGCAGCCACCGCGCATCGCCCATCGCATAGCGGGCATAACGGAAATCACGAATGGCCTGCACGCCCGCAGCATCCGCATCCAGCAGGATAAAGTAGCGCGGCGCACCGTCGGGATCGGCGCGATCCACCGACAAAAGGGCCGGGCGACCTTCGATCTGGCCGGGCACCATATGCCAGTCTTCGCGCTTTGCGTAATTGCTGAAATATCCCGACACGCGCGCCTTGCCCTGCCGCTTTTCGACCGCGACCAACTCCAGCCGGACCTCGTTGCTCAGCATGTCGCGCAGCGCGTCAAAGTCATGGGCGTTGAACAGGGCGGCATAGCGGCGCAGCATCTCGGTCTGGGCGGTGCTCAGGACTGTGCTGGCCGTGGCGGCCTCGTCATCATCGCGGGCCGCGCGCAGGGCGACCCGCCCACGGCGCAAGGCTGATTTCACCGCGCTGATGCTGGTGTCGGTCAGCGCTGCCACCTCGGCAGCCGAATAGCCCAGCACATCGCGCAGGATCACCATGCTGCGCTGGGTCGGGGACAGCGCAAGATAGGGCGTCAACGCCTCAGGCAATGCTGACCAAGGGGCAGGCTGCGGCATTGGCGGCAAATGGATCAGGTGTTCTTTCATGGCGGCCTCCCGCTTGGCGGCGCGAAAGTGGTTCAGCGCGGTGTTATGGGCGATGCGAAATAGCCAGGCCCGCAGATTATCAACCTGCGCCCCGGCTTGCAGCGCTGTGGCGGCGGCGATCAGCGCATCCTGCAGGATATCCTCGCCATCAATCACCGACCCGGCCATCCGTGCCAGATAGCGGTGCAGCGGGCCGCGCAGCGCCGGCAGGGCCGCGCGGAACGTGGCCAGCCCTTCTGGTTCGCGGTCGTGCGCCATCTAAGCCATTGGTTCCATTGCCGTTCCTGTTACACCCCAGGCACCTGTGTCATGTGTGGCGTCGCGATCGACAAGGGCGACGATACGTTTAGCCAGCAGATCAGGGGTCAGCTGTGCCTCCCATTGTGCCATGAATTGCGCCGAGGACACACCACGCGCATCCGCATAAGCCGCGCAGGCGGTCTCGGCGGTCCGGGTGCCGGCGATGAACTGCTTTGGATAAACGGTGTAACAGCGCAGGCCCAATCCGCGCCGCTCGGATTCCCAGGTTGCGTAGTTGGTCAGATAGTGCTGCATCCGCTTGGCCCCGGCATAGCCGCCCGACAGGGTCGAACCGCTGATTGCCGCACCGCTTGACAGGGTCACGATGGCGCTGCCCTTTGCCATCGGGGTGGTGACCGCAGCCTTGAGAAAGTCAAACGTCGTCTTGGTGTCGGCGTTCCACGTGGCGCTGAAATCCTCCCAGCTTTGGTCGGTAAAGCTGCTCATCTTCGGGGTGATGCCACCGGCCAGGACCAGAAGATCAGGCTGCACCGCGGCGACCAGATCTGCGGCGATTCCGCTGGCACCGTCGCCCTGATGGGTTGCGATGTTCGGGTTTTCGGCGCGCAGGCTGTCCAGATCATCGCCGGTGCGGGCCACCGCCGTCACCGCGCTGCCGGCCTTGGCCAATTGTAGCGCAAGCGCGCGCCCGGTGCCGCGCCCGGCGCCAATGATCAACGTGTTATTGTACTGGGTCATCCTTGTCATCCTTTCGTAAGGGGTCTGAAAGGAAGACACCGCCGGGGGCAAAAAGGGTTCGCACCCGGCCACAGTTATCTCGCGGTCCTATCCGCCTGCATATCCCATCGGCTGTAGCGCCCGCTTGATTTCGTCAAGGATTGCAGGGTCATCAATGGTGGCGGGCATCTTGAAATCGGCATTGTCGGCAATCTTCACCATCGTGCCCCGCAGGATCTTGCCAGAGCGGGTTTTGGGCAGCCGGTCCACCACCGCGATCAGCTTGAAGGCGGCCACGGGGCCAATGGTGTCCCGCATCATCTTGATGCATTCCGCCTTGATCTCATCATCGGATTTGGCAGTGCCCTTGTTGGTGCAGACAAAGCCCATGGGCAATTGCCCTTTTAGCTGATCCGTCACCCCGATGACTGCGCATTCCGCGACATCCGGGTGATTGGCAAGCACCTCTTCCATGGCGCCAGTGCTCAGCCGGTGGCCCGCAACATTGATCACGTCATCGGTGCGCGCCATGATGTAAAGATAACCGTCCTCATCAATCATACCCGCATCGCCGGTCTCGTAGTAGCCGGGAAAGGTGTTGAGGTAGGACTTGATGAACCGGTCTTCCGCATTCCACAGCGTCGGCAAGGTGCCTGGCGGCAGCGGCAGCTTGACCGCGATGGCGCCCAATTCGCCCTTGGGCACGGGATGGCCCGCGTCGTCCAGGATCTGCACGTCATAGCCCGGCATGGCCACGGTGGGCGATCCGATCTTGACCGGCAGCGCCTCGATCCCCGCAGGGTTGCCCGCAATGGTGTAGCCGGTTTCGGTCTGCCACCAGTGGTCATAGACCGGCACACCCATGATTTTCTGCGCCCACTGAATCGTGTCCGGGTCGGCCCGTTCCCCGGCAAGGTACAGCGCACGCAGGCGCGAAATGTCGTATTTCTTGATCTCTTCGCCGGTGGGGTCTTCGCGTTTGATCGCGCGAAAGGCAGTTGGTGCGGTAAAGAACGACCGCACATCATGTTCGGAAATGACCCGCCAGAACGTGCCTGCATCGGGCGTGCCGACAGGCTTGCCTTCAAAGACAACCGTGGTGTTGCCATGAATAAGCGGCGCATAGCAGATATAGCTGTGCCCCACGACCCAGCCCACGTCCGATGCGGCCCAGAACACATCGCCCGGATCACATTGATAAATCGCCTTCATTGTCCAGTTCAGCGCCACCAGATGACCCGCGGTGGGCCGCACCACGCCCTTGGGCGCGCCGGTGGTGCCAGAGGTATAAAGGATATAGGCCGGGTGATCGCCTGGCACCGGAACACAGTCGGCAGGTGTGGCCTTCGCGGTGACCTCATGCCAGTCAAAATCGCGTCCGGCGATCATGCCGGCGCGGGCCTGTTCCCGTTGCAGAATGATGCAGACATCCGGTTTGTGGCTGGCCATTTCAATTGCGCCATCCAGCAGGGGCTTGTATTCAACCACGCGGCCCGGTTCGATCCCGCAGGATCCGGCGATGATCGCTTTGGGGGTGGCATCGTCAATCCGCACCGCCAGTTCATTGGCGGCAAACCCCCCAAAAACAACCGAATGGATCGCGCCAAGCCGGGCGCAGGCCAGCATCGCCTCCAGCGCCTCGGGCACCATTGGCATGTAGATGATCACGCGATCGCCCTTGGTGATCCCCTTGTCGCGCAGCGCCCCAGCAAGCGCTGCGACGCGGGTCTGCAACTGGGCATAGGTGATGGTCCGTTTGGTATCGGTGACCGGGCTGTCATAGATGATCGCCGCTTGATCCCCACGTCCGTTTTCGACATGGCGGTCCACTGCGTTGTAGCAGGTGTTGACGGTTGCATCGGTAAACCAGCGGTAAAGCGGGGCCTTGCTGTCATCCAGAGCGCGCCGGGGTGGCGTGACCCAGTCAATCGCTTCGGCCTGCGCCATCCAGTAGGCCTCCGGGTCGTCCTGCCAGCTCTTGTAAACCTCTGCGTAGCCCATGATCGTCCTCCCTTGATCTTGGGCGTAGTGTTAAGCCGCACCCCTGAACCCGGCAAGATCGCAATGTCGCGCAGGCGGTGGGGGTGTCAATTCCTTTACAAACGCGGGTGTGCCTAGCCGTAGTGCGTGACCGGAGTCCCGGCCAGCGCCGAGACATTCAGCAAGCCCCGCGCCGTGATTGACGGGGTGACAATGCTGGCCCGGTTGCCCATGCCGACAAGGATCGGACCGACCTCCAGCCCGCCACCTTTCATCTTGAGAATATTACGTACGCCAGAGGCGGCGTCAGCATCGGCGAAGATCAGGCAGTTTGCGGTGCCCTCCATATGGGCCGCCGGGAAGACCCGTGCCCGCAGTTCCGGGTCAAGCGCGGAATCGATATGCATCTCGCCCTCGTAGGCAAAATCGCGCGGCGCTGCGTCAAGGATCGCCATCGCAGCCCGCATCCGGCGTCCGCTGTCGCAGTCAAGATTGCCAAACTGACTGTGCGAACACAGCGCGATGTTCGGCTCCAGCCCAAACCGGCGCACATGCCGCGCAGAGCCGATCACCGTCTCCGCAATCTGTTCCGGCGTCGGTTCGGCGTGAACCTGGGTATCGCCGATGAACAGCGGCCCATCCTCAAGGATCATCATCGACAGGGCCGCGACAGGATGCAGGTCCTTGCTGCCCAGAATCTGCTGAATGTAGTTGAGGTGCCACAGATACTGCCCGAAGGTGCCGCAGATCAGGCTGTCCGCTTCGCCACGCTGCACCATCACGGCGGCAATTGCGGTGGTATTGGTGCGCATGATCGCCTTGGCCAGATCAGGCGTCACGCCGCGCCGCGCCATCAGGTCATGGTAGGTGTTCCAATAGTCGCGGTAACGGGGGTCGTTTTCAGGGTTCACGATCTGAAAATCGACACCGGGCCTGATTTCCAGCCCGGCGCGTTCACAGCGGGCGGCAATCACCTCGGGGCGGCCGATCAGGATCGGAATATCGGTGGTCTCTTCCATCATCGCCTGGCTTGCGCGCAGCACCCGTTCGTCTTCGCCTTCTGCAAATACGATCTGGCGGGTCACGGTGCGCGCCGCCTCAAAGACCGGGCGCATCAACATCGCGGAACGGAAGACAGAGCCGTCAAGCCGGATCTTGTAGGCCTCCATATCCGTAATCGGACGGGTCGCCACGCCGGTTTCGCAAGCGGCCCCGGCCACGGCGCTGGCCACCACGCCCATCAGTCGCGGGTCAAACGGTTTTGGGATCAGGTAATCCGCACCAAACGTCAGCTGTTCGCCTTTGTAGGCGGCGGCGGCCTCGGCACTTGTGGTGGCACGGGCAAGGGCGGCAATGCCTTCGACGCAGGCGATTTTCATCTCGTCATTGATGTCGGTGGCCCCGACATCCAACGCCCCGCGAAAGATAAAGGGGAAACACAGGACGTTGTTGACCTGATTGGGAAAATCGCTGCGACCGGTGGCAATGATCGCCTTGGGATTAACCGCACGCGCGGCGTCGGGGTTGATTTCGGGGTTCGGATTGGCAAGCGCAAAGATGATCGGCGTATCAACCATCTTCTTGACCATCTCGGGGGTCAGAACACCGGGGCCGGACAGGCCAAGAAACATATCCGCATCACCGATGACATCGTCCAGCGTGGCAGGCGTCGTGCCTTGGGCAAACGCGGCCTTTTGCGGTGTCATCTCGGTTTCGCGCCCGGCATAGACCAAACCTTCGATATCGCACAGCCAGACGTTTTCGCGTTTGACGCCCAGCTTCAGCAACATGTTGAGACAGGCAATGCCCGCCGCGCCGCCGCCGGTGCTGACGATCTTGATATCGGCAAATGACTTGCCCGCCACCCGCAGCGCATTGGTCGCCGCTGCGCCAACAACAATGGCTGTCCCGTGCTGGTCATCATGGAACACGGGGATGTTCATCCGGGCGCGACAGTAATCCTCAACGATGAAACAATCCGGTGCCTTGATATCTTCAAGATTGATTGCGCCAAATGTGGGTTCCAGCGCGCAGACGATCTGCGCCAGCTTTTCGGGGTCGGGTTCGTTCAGCTCGATATCAAAGCAATCAATGCCTGCGAACTTCTTGAACAGGACGGCCTTGCCTTCCATCACAGGTTTTGACGCCAACCCGCCGATGTTGCCCAGCCCCAGAACGGCGGTGCCATTGGTGACAACCGCCACCAGATTGCCGCGCGCGGTGTAGTCGCGCGCCGTGGCCGGGTCCGCCTTGATTTCCAGACAGGCCTCTGCGACGCCCGGAGAATAGGCGCGGGCCAGATCACGGCCATTGGCAAGCGGTTTGGTGGCGCGGATTTCAAGTTTGCCGGGCTTGGGATAACGGTGATATTCCAGGGCCGCCGCGCGTAATCCATCGTTGTCAGACTTGCTCATCTTGTCGCCCCGCCCATTTTGTTTAACGTTGAACTATCCGCGTGAGGCGGCTTTCGTTCATGCCAATAAACACGCTTTGCAGGCTGTTGCAAAGACCAACTCCGGGCGAAATTTCTGATCGGGCCGATTGCAGTGCGGGCCACTGCCCGGACCAGACCGGCCGGATCAGCGACTTTGGGACAGGTTCTGCAGGCTGTCTCGCAGGTTATCAATGCGTTCTGCGGCCTCAACCTCGGTCAGTTTGCTGTCAAATTCTGTGCCGGTCACATGGCAAAGCGCGCGCAGCAATTCGGCCTGATCCTGGCGCATGTGCGTGACCGGTTCAAAAGGGTTATTGGCCGCCGACATTGTATTTGATTTTCTTTTGATTTCAGGCATTTTCGTACTCCAATACGTGATAAACGCGCCGGGTCGAAATTGGTTCCTGCCGATCTTGCAAAATCTGCGCGAAAGCCGCAAAGTCATCGCAAATACCGGAGCTGCCTGAAATGTCCCTTGTTGATGACGCCCGCGCGGTGCGTGAAAACGCCCATGCACCCTATTCCAATTTCAAGGTCGGGGCAGCGGTCCGCAGCACGTCGGGCGCGGTGTATCTTGGCTGCAATGTCGAAAATGTCGCCTATCCGGAAGGCACCTGTGCCGAGGCCGGGGCGATTGCCGCGATGGTGGCCGCGGGCGAAAGCGAAATTGCCGCAGTGGCGGTCATTGCTGACAGTCCCGCGCCGGTCAGCCCCTGTGGCGGGTGTCGCCAGAAGCTTGCGGAATTTGCCACCGGGGCGGTTCCCGTCACGCTGGCCACGATGGACGGGACGGAACTGGCGACCACTGTTGGCGATCTGTTGCCCGGCGCCTTTGATCAAGACTACCTGTCGCGGAGCTGACCCTTGGACGCCCGCAGCATCATCGCGCAGCTTCGCCAGAAAGAAACCCCGGATGCGGCCGCGCTGAACTGGTTCGCGCGAGGCCTTGCAGACGGTGCGGTCAGCGACGCGCAGGCCGGGGCATTTGCCATGGCGGTCTGCCTCAACGGGCTCAGCGATCAGGGTCGCGTGGCACTGACCACGGCGATGCGCGACAGCGGTGATGTGCTGGACTGGGACCTGGATGGCCCGGTCATCGACAAGCATTCCACTGGCGGTGTGGGGGATTGCGTTTCATTGATCCTCGCGCCGATGCTGGCCGCCTGTGATGTCTACGTCCCGATGATCTCGGGGCGCGGGCTGGGGCATACCGGCGGCACCTTGGACAAGCTTGAGGCGATCCCGGGCGTCAAGACTCAGGTCTCAGAGGCGAAGTTGCGCCGTATGGTCAAGGACAATGGCTGCGCCATCGTCGGGGCCACCGGTGCCATTGCCCCGGCGGACAAGCGACTTTATGCGGTGCGCGATGTCACGTCTACCGTCGAAAGCGTTGAGCTGATCACCGCCTCGATCCTGTCCAAGAAACTGTCCGCCGGATTGGCGGCGCTGGTGATGGACGTCAAGGTCGGCAGCGGCGCGTTCATGAAAACCGCCGATGACGCCCGTACTTTGGCGCGTGCACTCGTGGATACGGCCAATGGGGCCGGGTGCAAAACCGCGGCGGTGATTTCCGACATGAACCAACCGTTGGCCCCGGCGCTGGGCAACGCGGTTGAGGTCGCCACCTGTATGGAAGTGCTGTCGGGCGATTCCGGGGCCGCGCCCCGGCTGGTGGATCTCAGCGTCGCGCTGGGGGTGGAACTGCTGGCGCTGGCCGGGGTGGCAAAACCCGACGCGACGCGCCAGCTGAAGACCGCGCTTTCGTCCGGCGCGGCGCTGGAACGATTCAGCAAAATGGTTGCTGCACTGGGCGGCCCACCTGACATGCTGGACGACTGGCGGACCCATTTGCCAGATGCCCCGATCGTGGGCGAGGTGGTGGCCCGTGACGCTGGCCATGTCAGCGCCATCGACGGTGAGGCACTTGGCCTGGCCGTGGTCTCCCTTGGCGGCGGACGGCGGGTTGAAAGCGACAGTATCAATCCTGCCGTTGGGCTGACGGACGTGGTGATGCTTGGTCAAAAAGTAGATAAAAATCAACCGCTTGCGACGATCCACGCCGCAACCGAAGACGCCGCAGAGGCTGCGGCCCAGGCTGTGTTGAAGGCGGTCAGCATTGGCGCTGCGCCAGATTCGCAGGCATTGATCAAAGAGGTTGTGACATGACAGGACGCGCATTTCTGGTGGTGATGGACAGTGTCGGAATCGGCGGGGCGCCCGATGCCCATCGGTTTTTCAACGGACCCAAACCCGACACCGGATCTAATACCGCGGGCCATATCGCCGAAAGCTGTGCAGATGGCCGCGCTGACCGTGATCGCCGTGGCCCGCTGATGGTGCCGACGCTGGATGCGCTGGGGCTGGGCAAGGCGATCACGCTGGCCTCCGGCGACAGCGCACCGGGGCTTTACGCCCGCCCGACCGGCGCATGGGGCGCGGCGACAGAGGTTTCAAACGGCAAGGATACACCCTCGGGCCACTGGGAACTTGCCGGGGTGCCGGTGCCCTGGGATTGGCATACTTTCCCGGATGCGGACCCGGCCTTTCCCGATGATCTGACCACGATGATCTGTCAGGCGGCGGGGACCGGCGGCCTGCTTGGCAATCGCCATGCATCCGGCACCGCGATCATCAATGAAGAAGGCGCGCGCCATATCCAGACCGGCTGGCCGATCTGCTACACCTCGGTGGATTCAGTATTGCAGATCGCCGCGCACGAGGACCACTTCGGGCTGGACCGGCTGCTCTCGCTTTGTGCAGAATTGGCCCCGACGCTGCACGCGATGAAAGTGGGGCGCGTCATTGCCCGCCCCTTTGTCGGCACCCCCGAAGACGGGTTTACCCGTACCGTGAACCGCAAGGACTATGCCATCGCGCCGCCCGCCAAGACGCTTTGTGACTATGTGCAGGACGCAGGCCGCCCGGTGCACGCGATTGGCAAGATCGGCGACATCTTTTCCATGCGCGGGATCGACGATGTGCGCAAAGGACGTGATCTGGATCTGATGGGGCATCTCGACGACCTTGTAGAAACGGCGGATGACGGGGCGTTTGTCTTTGCCAACTTTGTCGAATTTGACAGCGAATACGGGCACCGGCGCGACGTGCCAGGCTATGCGCGGCATCTGGAATGGTTTGATGCGGAACTCGCGAAATTGCTGCCAAAACTGCGCGCCGATGATCTGTTGATCATCACCGCCGACCATGGCAATGACCCCACCTGGGTTGGCGGTGATCACACCCGTGAACGTGTGCCGGTGCTGGTGCATGGGATCGGGGCAAAACAACTGGGACAGCTTGCCTTTACCGACGTTGCGGCCTCAGTCGCGGCACATCTTAACATTCCGTATCAGGGCGAAGGCCGCAGCTTTTTATGACATTCCGCGATGTGCCAAAGGTCGAACTGCACACCCACCTCGAAGGGGCCGCCCCACCTGCATTCATTCGCCAGTTGGCGCAGGAAAAGAACATCCGACTCGATGGAATTTTCGATGAAAGCGGCGGCTATGTCTTTGAGAATTTTCAGCAATTTCTTGACGCCTATGACGCGGCCTGTGAACCGCTCAAGACCACCGAAGACTTCTACCGCCTGACCATGGCGGTGTTGGAAGAAACCGCAAGCCACGGCGTCATCTACATGGAAAGCTTTGTCTCGCCCGATTACTGCGGCGGTGGCGACGTGGTCAAATGGCGTGATTACGTGGCGGCAATGGCACAGGCGGCAACGGATGGTGAAAAGGCTTTTGGCATTACCCTCAAGGGCATTGCGACCTGCATCCGTCACCGTGGGCCCGAGGCCTCCAAAAGCGATTCCCTTTGCGCGGCGGAGACCGCTGGCGATTTTATTACCGGGTTTGGCATGGCCGGGGCGGAAATGATGCATCAGCCCTCTGATTTTGCCTATGCTTTTGATCAGGCCCGCGAGGCGGGGCTGTCGTTGACCTGTCACGCCGGTGAATGGGGCGGCCCGGACCGTATCCGCGAAACGCTGGATGTGCTCAAGGTGAACCGCCTTGGGCACGGCATCAGGGCAATCGACGATCTGGATCTGGTCCGGCGGATCGTTGAAGAAGACATCGTGCTTGAGGTTTGCCCCGGCTCGAACGTGATCCTCAAGGCGGTTGATGGGTGGGACTCGCACCCGATCGCGAAACTGCGTGATCTTGGGGTCAAGGTCACGTTCTCGACCGATGATCCGCCATTCTTTCACACCACCATGACCGCCGAATGCGAAGGGATGCACCGCACATTCGGCTGGGACAAGGACGACTTTATCGCCATGGGCAAAACCGCCATTGATGCGGCCTATTGCGATGCCGACACCCGCAGCCGCATCCGCAAACAGTTGGAATCCGCATGACCGAACATCTGACCCACGTCCAGCATCCGCTGGTGCAGCACAAGCTGACACTGATGCGCAAGACCAGCACATCCACGGCCGTCTTCCGCCAGCTTCTGCGCGAGATCAGTCAGCTTTTGGCCTATGAGGTGACGCGCGAACTGCCGATGACCACGCAGGCCATCGACACGCCGCTGCAGCCAATGGATGCGCCCGTTCTGGACGGGAAAAAGCTGGCGCTTGTGTCAATCTTGCGGGCGGGCAATGGCCTGCTGGATGGCATTCTGGAACTGATCCCATCAGCGCGGGTCGGCTTTGTCGGGCTTTACCGGGATGAAGAGACGCTCAAACCGGTGCAGTATTATTTCAAGGTTCCAACCGAACTCGAAGACCGCCTTGTCATCGCTGTGGACCCGATGCTCGCGACCGGCAACAGTTCTGTCGCGGCGATTGATCTGCTTAAAAAAGCGGGCGCAAAGAACATTCGGTTCTTATGTCTTTTGGCCGCGCCCGAAGGCATCGCCCGGATGAAAGAGGCGCATCCCGACGTGCCAATTGTCACTGCCGCAGTGGATAGTCACTTGAATGACAATGGATATATTGTGCCGGGGCTAGGGGATGCGGGTGACCGCATGTTTGGCACAAAATAGGGGAACAATCTCTTTACGAAATAGGGATTGTCGGCTATCCTGCCACAATATTTTGTGGGGGATACTATGGCACAAATTGGATTTGCGAGCGCGGTCGCCCTTGCGATCACAATCGGGGCAACCAGCGCAATGGCGCAAAGCGCCGATGTGCCAGCCGAATTTCCACCCGCGGCGTTTACCGGCAACCAGTTTGTCGACAGCAAGGGCTGTGCCTTTATCCGTGCCGGGGTTGGTGGCGCGACCAATTGGGTGCCGCGGGTCAGTCGCTCACGTCAGCCGCTGTGCAATTTCCAGCCGTCATTCCCAGATGTCGCTGCCGGTCCGGCTCCGGGTCCGGTTGCGCCGTTGGATGCGCCGATCATTGAAATCACCCCACCGCCTGTGGCGGTTGCTGCCCCTGCCCCTGCACCTGCCGCACCGGTTGCGCCCGCGCCTGTGCGCCGCACCCGCGATGTCGGCCCGCCGATCGAAACCGTGGCCTCGATCCCCGCAGTCCCCGCCGCTGCGGCAGCGCCTGCCGGTGCTGCCAGTGCGGCGGCCCCCAGCATCACACCGCCACGGATCACCCTTGCAGAGGCCTGCGAGGGTCGCACCGGCATCCAGCGCGGGTTCATTTCATCGCGGACCGGACAGCCGATCGACTGCGGCACACCGCCCGCACCAGCGGTCACGCTTGCCGCGGCACCCGTTGCGCCGGCGCCCGCCGCGCCCGCGCCGCTGCGCTTGACACTGGCCGAAGTTTGCGCCCGCGCGCAGGCCAACCCCAATATCCGCTATGTGCACCCGGACGGGACGCCGATTGCCTGCGATGCTGCCCCCGCAGTTGTCGCAACGATGGACCTGCCCGCGCCGCCTGTGCTGACGCCCGCGCCCGCGCCGGTCGCGGCCCCTGTCGTGGCCACAGCAACGGCAACCTGTCCCAACAGCCCCTACCTGCAAGGGACGCCGGGCCTGTCGGTGCGTTGTGGCCCGCAGGAAGAACTGCCCTACACCCACCGCGGGTCACAGTCGGTGCCCCGATCAAATCCGACGGTGGCGAGTAACGCAACAGCACCACGGGTCATGCCCGGTTTCCAGCAGGTCTGGGCTGACGGTCGGATCAACCCGCAGCGGGGTCAGGTGGCGCAACCTGCGGCCGCGGCCCGTGTCTCGACCCGGTCTACGCCCGCCGCCGTGCAGGCCCCGGCGTCCGTTGCCAATGGCCACCGCTATGTGCAGGTCGGCACCTTTGGCGATCCTGCCAACGCGGCCCGGATGATCCAGCGCCTTGGCGGCATGGGATATCCCGTCGCTTCCGCCAAGTCAGGCAACCTCAAGGTGATTGCAGCCGGACCCTTTGCAAACCCAGACGATCTTGCCCGCGCCCTGCAAGCGGTGCGCGGCATGGGCTTTGCTGACGCCTATACCCGGAACTAGGATTTCTCCCCGGAAGGGCCCTGCACTGTTGCGCAGGGGTCTTCTGGCTGTCCGCAGTCTGAACCTCTGCCTAACTGTCGCAGATGCCTTGCAGGCTGACCCAATCACTGTCTGAAATCACCATCGGGACATCGTCGGCGGCAACCGGATCCGCGGTCAGCAAGGCATCAGCCGCCACGCCCTGTGCCTGCAAATGCTGACCAAAGGGCGTGCTGGGGATGCGGGCCTGCGCAAAAGCGGGCAACAGCGCGGCACTGTCCAGATCCGCCGCCTGATCCCCGATCAGCGTCACCGCATGGGCGGCCAGCACATCCGGCGGAATGTCACCGGTGGTCAGCAACCGCAGCGTATTTGCAAACCCGGCCTGCGCAAGAATTGGGGAGAGCGGATCATGCCGTGACCGGGTGGTGTCCGCGGCAAGGATGAACCCCGCCGCGATGGCCGGATCATCCAGCCGTTCGATCACCGCCCGATCAAGCACGATGATCCCGCCCGGCAAGGGCAGCGCGGTGTCCTGATCCAGCGGCATCACCACAATCTGCGACAGGGTGTCCCGGCCCAGCACGCGGCTCTGGAGCCGACCCAGAGCGGCGCGGCCCAGATCGCCACGGCACACCGGCCCGGTCAGGGATTGCAGGTGACCGAGGATGGCCGCGCCAATCTCGATCCGTTTTGTCTGTGGCACCACGCTCAGCGCCTGCCGGTGCAGCGCGCCGGGCAGCCAGAAGACCACAAGCGCCGCCACCGCCGCAATCAGCGTCACCGTGCCAAGCCCGCGCAGCTTGCCCTTGCGCGGGCGCGATTTGGCGACCGTCTTGCGGACCTTTTCAATGGCATCAACCATCAGGTCGTCTTCGATTTCCAGCGCCTCATCCGCGTCCGGTGCCGGGGTGAAAATCGCGGGGCGTGTGCCGGGGTTCTGCCGCTGCACCGCTGCAAGCGACCAATGGGTCAGCGGGCGTCCGGCGGTATCGGAAATGACCAGTGTCGCATCGCCAAAGGACACCGTGACCTCGCGCCGCTGCGCATCCGCTTCAGCACGCCAAAGCCCACCGCTTTCTAGCCGTTCATATTCCCTGAGTGCCGTCATCTGCCCGACTGCCCTTTTTTGCCACCTTACCGCAGGGCGGGGGCGCGGGACAACTGCAACAAAGAGACAAGCACACTAGCCTGCCCTGAGCTGCTGGCGCAATTCGAATTTCTGGATTTTCCCGGTCGAGGTCTTGGGAAGTTCTTGAAAAATAACTGATTTCGGACACTTGAAACCGGCCAGCTTGGTACGGGCGAACGCGATCACCTCCGCCTCTTCTGCGGCCTCGCCCTCTTTCAGTTCGACAAAGGCGCAGGGCACCTCGCCCCATTTGTCATCAGGCTTGGCCACCACTGCGCACAGGCTGATCGCCGGGTGGGCCATCAATGCGCCCTCGACTTCAACTGATGAGATGTTCTCGCCACCCGAAATGATGATGTCCTTGGCGCGATCAGAAATCTGGATGTAGCCGTCCGGGTGCTGCACGGCGAGGTCCTCGGAATGGAAATATCCGCCCGCAAAGGCCTTGGCCGTGGCCTCGGGGTTCTTCAGATATCCCTTCATCACCGCATTGCCACGCATCACGATCTCGCCCTGCGTCGCCCCATCCATCGTGACCTGCTGCATGTTGTCATCCAGCACGGTGATATGTTCCATCATTGGCATCGCAACGCCCTGATAGGATTGCAGGCTTGCCCGTTCCTCGGCAGGGCGGTCATTCCATTCCTCCAGCCACAGGCATTCGGTGACATGGCCGTAGGTTTCGGTCAGGCCGTAAACCTGCGTGACGTGAAAGCCCAGCTTGCCAATGGCCGCCAAGGTTGCAGGGGCCGGCGGCGCGCCGGCGGTAAAGACATTGACCACATGATCAAACGGTTTGCGGTCGCTGTCCTTGGCATTGACGATCAGGTTCAGCACGATGGGCGCGCCGCCAAGATGTGTGACCCCGTGATCCGCGATCGCGTCATAGATCGCCGCCGCCGTAACATCCCGACAGCAGACCGCTGTGCCGCCCAATGCGGGCAACATCCAGGTGTGGTTCCAGCCATTGCAGTGAAACAGCGGTACAATCTGCAGCAGTGTCGGAAACAGGTTCATCTGCCACGAAATCGGCGTGCCCATGGTCATCAGGTAAGCGCCGCGATGATGATAAACCACGCCCTTTGGTCGCCCCGTCGTGCCCGAGGTGTAGTTCAGCGCAAGGCTCTCCCATTCATCCTCCGGCAAGACCCAGGCGTAGGCCGGATCACCGTCAGCGATGAAATCCTCGTAAAGCGGATAACGCCCGGTTGCCGCGATGCCCGCCACCGGGTCGGGCACTTCGATGATCCGGGGCGGCGGGCCCGCCATCAACGCAATTGCGGCCTCGGTCGTGGCAATGAACTGGCTGTCGACCAGCACCACCTTGGCGCCACCGTGATCAAAGATGTAACCGATGGTGTCGGGGTCAAGCCGGGTGTTGATGGTGTTCAGCACCGCTCCGCAGGCCGGCACCCCAAAAGCGGCCTCTGACTGCGCCGGGATATTGGGCAAAAGCGTGGCCACCACATCGCCCGGCGTCACCCCCGCACCGGCGAGCGCCGCAGCCAGCTGAGACACCCGCGCGTGATAGCTGGCATAGCTGTGCTGCACCGCGCCATAGATCAGCGCGACACGGTTCGGAAAGACCCGCTGCGCCCGCGCCAGATGTGACAGCGGCGTCAGCGGCACATGGTTTGCCGGGCATTTCCCCAGTCCGGTTTCATCGTCCATCCAGCCCATGTCGTGTCTCCCCCCGGCAGGTGTCGCTTTGGGGGTTGAGTATTGTCGCGCAACCGTGACTTTGGGAAGCGTAATATGCAGGGAACGTCATGGGCATGCAGACTTCGGACAATCGCTACGCTGTCATCTTCGTGCTGGCGGGCATGGGGGTGCTGGGCCTGTCCGACAACCTGTTGCGGCTGATCAGCACCGAGAGTTCACTTTGGCAGTTCCATTTCCTGCGTTCGACAATGGCGCTTGCCTGCCTCGTAGTGGTTGCCCGGTTCGGCTACGGGCGGCTTTGGCCGCGGCGGCCCGCGGCGGTCTTTGCCCGCAGCGCGATGCAGGGCCTGTCGATGTTGATCTACTTTGGCTGCCTGACGCTGATGCCGATCGGGGTTGCGCTGGCCGGGTTCTTTACCTCGCCGCTGTTTGTGCTGCTGATCGCGGTGATCTTTCAGGGCAAGCGCGTCGGCTGGGTCGAGGTTGCCGCCGTCATCATCGGGTTTGCCGGGGCGTTGATGGTGATCCGCCCGGACCCGGCAGCGCTGGATCTGGTGTCGTTTCTGCCGATCCTTGCGGGATTACTTTATGCCATCGGGGCCGTGGCGACCCGCGCATGGTGCGAAGGCGAAGGCACGCTGACGCTGTCGGCCTGGTTCTTTGTGGCGCTGCTACTTGCGGGGTTGGGCGGCATCGGGCTCTTGCCTGCGGGTGCGGCAGCGGGGGCCGAAGGGTTCAACAGCCGGGGCTGGATGCCGCTGAGCGGGACAAGCCTGGCCTGGATCGCGGCACAGGCGCTTGGCACGCTGATCGGGATCGCCTGCATCTTTCGCGCCTATGTGATCGGAGAGGCCTCGCGCGTGGCGATCTTTGAATATTCGCTGCTGGTCTTTGCCAGTATCTGGGCCTGGTTTCTTTGGGGGCAGGGGGTGCCGGCGCTTGGCATTCTGGGCATGGCGCTGATCGTGGCTGCCGGTGCTGTCATCGCGCGTCGGTCAGACCCGTGATCATCAGCCGCGGCCGGGGCTATATCTTTGCCCATATTCCGAAAACCGGCGGCACGGCATTGGCGCTGGCGCTTGAATCCCGCGCGATGAAGGATGACATCCTGATCGGGGACACGCCCAAGGCCCTGCGGCGCAGACGGCGGCTGCGCGATGTGCAGACTTCCGGACGGCTCTGGAAACACAGCACCCTTGCCGATGTCGAAGGTCTGCTGACCCGCGCCGAGATGGCGACGCTGCATGTGGTGACATTGGTGCGCAATCCCTGGGACCGCATGGTCAGCTATTATCACTGGTTGCAGGATCAACGCTTTGATCACCCCGCCGTCGCTTTGGCGCAGCGCCTTGATTTCAGCGCTTTCGTGAACCATCCGCAAACATTGGCCGCGCTGCGGGCCAATCCCTATGCCCGTTATGTCACGGATGGAGCAGGGATCTGTCATGGCAATACCTTTGCCCGCCTCGAACATTGGCGCGACGATCTTGCCGGGTTTGCCGATTTGCTTGGCTTTGCCATCGACATGCCCCGGGCCAATGCCTCCACCCGGCGCCGTGATTATCGTGGCTATTACAATGCCGCTGATGCAGCACTGATCGCCAAGCATTGTGCCGCTGACATTACCCGCAGCGGCTATCAGTTTGACGGCCCCAGCTGATCGTTTCCAAATGCGCAACGATTAACCCTGTTATGGTTAATTGCATATTGCGGCCGCAACACTGACGCAAACTTGCCTTTTTTCTGTCGCATCTCCGGCAATGGAATCGCGCCCCTTGGTGTCATGCCACGAACCGCCGCTGCCACAGTCAGGTTCGGACGATATGACGATGGGGAGTCAGATATGTTTGATATGATGGATCAAATCGACGGCCGCGCAGGATGCGAACGGCTGGCTGATGTGACAACCGGACTGGTTGCGGGCACCAAGGTGGCAACGCCAATCGGCTGGCGCGTGATCGAAGGCATCGTAACAGGCGACCGCGTGTTAACCTTTGACGGTGGCATGCAACGGGTGGTCGCGGTGCGCCGACAGGTCATCTATTCTGATCATTCTGACCGTGACCCCGAAACATGGCCGTTGCATGTGCCCGCTGGCATGCTGGGCAACCGCGCTGACATGACCCTGATGTGCGAACAGGCCGTGCTTGTTGAAAGCGATGCGGCAGAAGAAATCTTTGGCGACCCTTTTGCGATGATCCCGGCACTTGCGCTAGAGGGCTATCGCGGGATCACCCGCGTGGCCCCTCCGGCCCGGCTTGAGGTGATCACCCTTGTGTTTGAACAGGACGAGGTCGTCTTTGCCAATATCGGAGCGCTGTTCTTTTGTCCGGCGCAAATGGATCTGCTTGATGATAGCGGGGGCACCTACCGGACCCTGCCGCTTGATCAGGCTGATATGCTGGTTGATCTCCTCGACCTCGAAGACTGCGCCCGCAATGCGCGGGTGCCAAAAACACCAACACCCTCACAAACACATCCGTCAACACCGGAACTCCACGCCGTCGCCTAAACTTAATCAGCCCCCACGACGGCGGGGTTTGGGGCGCGGGTCATACCGCGCCCTTTTTTTATGCGGCTTCGGCGGCCGAGGCAAAGCGGCGATAGAAGCCCTGCGCCTTGTCCGCCATGTCGCGCAGCAACGCAGGCGGGGCAAAGCGGTCGCCATGATCGGCGGCCAGTTGGGCGCAGCGTTCGGCGGCATAGGGCGTGCCGATAATGTCCAGCCAGCTGAACGGACCGCCTGACCAGGGCGCAAAGCCCCAGCCCAGAATTGCGCCGACATCGCCTTCGCGAATGTCCTCCAGCACGCCCTCTTCCAAAGCGCGGACTGCCTCAAGCGCCTGCACGAACAACAGGCGATGCTGCACGGTGATCAGATCGGGCTGCTCTGCCGCATGTGGATATTTCTCCGCCAGCCCATCCCAAAAGCCCTGCCGCTTGCCCTTGTCGTCATAGGCATAAAACCCGCCATTGGACTTGCGCCCCAGCCGGCCGGCATCAAACAGGCCAAACAGCACCTCATCCGTGCTGTCATCATAGGCCGCGCCCAGTGCGGCCTTGGTGGCCTTGGCAATCTTGACGCCCAGATCAATCGATGTCTCATCCGCCAGTTGCAGCGGCCCCAGTGGCATGCCTACCAGCTTTGCCGCATTTTCGATCAGCGCCGGGGCAACGCCCTCTTTCACCATCCGAATGCCCTCGTTGATGTAGGGGATGATGCAGCGGTTAGCGAAAAAGAACCTTTCGTCATTCACCACAATCGGCGTCTTGCGGATCTGGCGGGTAAAGTCGAGCGCTTTGGCCACCGCCCGCTCACCAGTGTCCGCCCCCTTGATGATCTCGACCAGCATCATCTTTTCGACCGGGCTGAAAAAGTGGATGCCGATAAAGTTCGTCGGGTCCGTGCTGGCCTTGGCCAGCTCCGTGATCGGCAGGGTCGAGGTATTGGTCGCAAAGATCGCATCCGGGCAGACTGCCTGCACCTTCCTGGTGACCTCCGCCTTGATCGCGACGTCTTCGAACACCGCCTCTACGATCAGATCACAGCCTTCCAACGCGGCGTAGTCCGTGGTGGCGGTGATGCGGTCCAGCACGGCGGTCTTGTTTTCCGGCGTCGCTTTCTTGCGGGCGATACCCTTGTCCATGTAATCCGCGCTATAGGCCTTGCCCTTGTCGGCAGCGTCCTGTTTGGCGTCGATCAGCACCACCTTGATCCCGGCCACGGCCGAAACCAGTGCAATGCCCGCACCCATCATGCCAGCGCCGATGACCCCAACCTGTTTTACCGTCTGATCGTCCACGGCGGGGCGATTAGCCCCCTTTTCAAGGGCTTCCTTGTTGATGAACAATGACCGGATCATCGCGCTTGAAGAGGGGTTCATCAGCACATGGGTGAACCAGCGCGCCTCGATCTTGAGCGCGGTATCAAAAGGCACCAGCGCCCCTTCGTAAACGGCGGACAACAGCGCCTTCGCAGCAGGATAAACGCCCTTGGTCTTGCCATTTACCATGGCCGAGGCGCCCACAAAGGTCATGAAACCGGCAGGGTGATAGGGCGCGCCGCCGGGCATCTTGTAGCCCTTCTGGTCCCAGGGTTTCACGATATCCGCATCTGTCGCCTGCAACACCCAGGCCTTGGCGGCATCCAGCAGATCCTCTGCCGGGACAACCTCGTCAACCACGCCGGCCGCCTTGGCCTTTTGCGGGTCATTCAACTTCCCCTCCAGCAACAGTGGAGAGGCGGCCATCGCACCCATCTTGCGCACCAACCGCGTTGTGCCGCCCGCGCCAGGGAACAGGCCCACCAGGATTTCCGGCAGGCCGATCTTGGCACCGGGGCGGTCTGCGGCGAAAATGCGGTGGCAGGCCAGCGGCAGCTCCAGACCAATGCCAAGTGCGGTGCCGGGCAGGGCCGCCGCAATCGGCTTGCCGCCCTTGTTGGTCTTGGGGTCCATGCCCGCGCGTTCGATCTTGCGCAGCATCTTGTGCCCGTTCATGGCAAACTCAAACAGCCCCGCGGCCGGGTCATCGCCGTTCTCCTCGCGAATCCGCGCCAGCACGTTCAGATCCATGCCCCCGGCAAAACTGTCCTTGCCAGAGGTGATGACGATCCCTTTGATCGCTTCATCCGCAAGGGCTGTGTCAATCAGATCGTTCAGCACCAACATGCTGTCGCGGGTCATCACGTTCATGGACTTTTCGGCCACGTCCCAGGTGATGACGGCGACACCATCGGCGTCGGTTTGCATCGTGAAATCTGTCATGTGTCGTCTCCGCAATTGGGCGGCATGGTCTTGAGGACCTGCGCCATTGGATTGTATTTCGGGTGTTGTTGGGTCGTGTTCGATCGGCTCAGCGGGCGTAGCAGCGCCTGTTCCAGCCCGCTTTTGGGTTTCAGGGCGTAGTCGCTTTTCAAAATCCGCCAACGGCCATCAACCACCTCCAGTATCGAATAGACCGGGTAGGGTTCGATCACCCGCCGATCACCGGACAGCAGTTCGGAAATATGCGTCGATCCGATCTGTCGGGGCGTGATGAAATCAGCCGCCGCAATGCGGCGCGCCATATCCGTCACGTTCAGCGCCAGCAATTGTCCGCACATCAGATCAAACGCATGTTGCAGTTCCGCGTCGGATTCAAAGACCCGTGTCGCCTCAAAGGTTTCGACCCGGTAGGGCAGGTGAAAGGCCGTGCGAAAACAGGCGAAATTGCCAGACATCAACGCCGCACCGGTCCTGTCCAGCAGGGCTTTGGCAATCTCGCTTGCGTCCTGATCGGCGGCCTGGTCCATCCGTGACTAGACCCTTTCAATAATCGTGGCGGCCCCCATGCCAGAGGCGATGCATAGGGTCGCAAGCCCGGTGCCTTTGCCGGTACGCTCCAGCTCGTCCAGCAGGGTGCCGATGATGATGGCTCCGGTCGCCCCCAGCGGGTGACCCATGGCGATCGAGCCGCCATTCACATTGACAACGCTGTCATCCACGTCAAAGGCCTGCATGAACCGTAACACGACAGAGGCAAAGGCTTCGTTGACTTCAAACAGGTCAATGTCGCTGATCGCCATGCCACTGTCGGCCATGATCTTTTCGGTCACCGGCACCGGCCCGGTCAGCATGATGGTCGGATCGGTCCCGATCTTGGCCGTAGCCCTGATCCGGGCGCGCGGCTTGATGCCATGGGCGTCGCCCCAGTCCTTGTTGGCAATCAGCAGACCCGCCGCGCCGTCCACGATACCGGAAGAATTGCCAGCGTGATGAATATGGTTGATCCGCTCAAGATGCGGATATTTCATCAGTGCCACCTTGTCGAAGCCGGGCATGACCTCGCCCATGGCCTGAAATGCGGGGTTCAATGCACCAAGCGCCTGCATATCGGTGCCGGGGCGCATGTATTCATCATGATCCAGGATCGCCAGCCCGTTCTGGTCGCGCACGGTGACCACGGATTTGTCAAACCGCTTGTCATCCCACGCCGCCTTGGCGCGGTTCTGACTTTTGACCGCCAGCGCATCGGCGTCATCACGGCTGAACCCGTATTCGGTTGCAATGATGTCGGCGCTGATCCCCTGCGGGACAAAATAGGTCTCCATCGCAAGGCTCGGGTCCACGGCGATGGCCGCGCCATCGCTGCCCATCGCCACCCGGCCCATCATTTCCACGCCGCCCGCGATATAGGCCTGCCCGGCACCGCCCTTGACCTGATTGGCCGCCAGATTGACCGCCTCCATGCCCGAGGCACAAAAGCGGTTGATCGCCAGACCCGGAATGCTCTCGTCCAGATCAGAGGCCAGAACCGCCGTGCGCGCCAGACAGCCGCCCTGTTCCCCGACCTGAGTCACATTGCCCCAGATCACATCCTCAACCGCATGGCCTTCCAGCCCGTTGCGGTCTTTCAGGGCGTTCAGCACCCCCGCCGACAGGCGCGCGCTGGTGACTTCATGCAGGCTGCCGTCCTTGCGGCCCTTACCGCGCGGTGTGCGCACGGCGTCATAGATATAGGCTTCGGTCATGTGTCTCTCCTTCACGCGGCGGCAGGATATGCGCGCGGCATCAGATCATAGGGGTGTTTCCAGCCGGGAACGGCGGCAATATTGTCCAGCCAGCGGCTGATATGGGGCAGGGCGTCGCGATCAAACCCGAACGGCTCGGGATAATACAGGTAACTACAGCACGACAGATCGGCATTGGTCAGACTGTCGCCGACAATCCAGTCCCGCCCCGCAAGATGGGTGTCCAGCACCGCATAGGCGGCCTTCAGGCGGCCCTGATGAAAGGCGATAACCTCTGCGGGGCGCTTGTCCTCGGCCAGGAAATTCATCAGGAACCGGGTCATGCCCGCAACCGAGGACAGCTTGTGATTGTCCCAAAGGACCCAGCGCAGCACCTCATATCTGGCGGCCTTGGGGCCACCAAACAGCCCTGTCTTATCCGTGATATACTGCTGGATGGCACCGGATTGGCTCAGCCGCATGTCGCCGTCCACCAGCACAGGCGCCTCGCCCATGGGATTGTCCGCGCGCCACGCCGGGCTGCGGGCCTCACCGTTGAAAAAATCCACCTTCACAGGTGCCCAATCCAGCCCGGCCAATTCCAGCGCCAATGCCGCCTTGTAGCTGTTTCCGCTTTCGCCAAAGCAGTGCAATCGCAGCGTCATGGGCGCGCCCCTTCAATGTCGGTGATGTTCAGCCGTGTCTCAAGGTTCAAAAACCCGCGCTCCAGCGCATAGTTCAACGTGACCGGGCACCATTTGTCGGCGCAGGGGCGGTCCCATTCCAGATAATCCAACAGTTGCGCATCCATGGCCCGTGACGGCGTGGCGCGGACCATGGCGAATTCGTAAGGCAGCCAATGCACAAGAAATCCGGCCATGCCAGCCTGCCGATCGGTTGCGGGCGGTGCGACCTGCTGCCATTCGATGCGACAGGTCATTCCGCGCGGCGAAGGGGCGATACGCAACGTCGGGTGGCCCATCGCCGCGTCCAGATCAATATCGCCGGTGGGCGACAACAGCATCGCGCCGGGCTCTCCGGTTGGCGCCGTGCCCATCAGATAGGCAAGGTCTTCGTAGGCGGTAAAGCCCGGCGGCATCACATCGACCAGAGCAGCGCCGCGTTCCAGCCCCAAACAGGTGTTGCGGAACATCCGGCTGATCATCACCAGACCCAACTCATGCGGGGCCGGGGCGGCAGGCGTGCCAAACCGGTCCGCGGTCAGATCGTCATAGCCCTGCAGCGACGCAAAGATTGCGACCGCGCGCGGCGCACTACCTGGCGGCGGCAGCGCATCGCCTTGCGCCAGAGCAGGCGCGACAGGGGCCAAAAGGGCCGCAGATATCAGGGCCAGGGCCTTCATTTCTTCCGGTCTGCCAGTTCTGTGTTAAAAATCCGTAGCCGATGCCCAAATGTGTCGTCGTCAATCACGCTGTCAAAGTTTTCAAACAGGAATGACAGCGCCTCGCCCTCGTCCAGTTGCGATTCCTTTGCGAACCGCTTCAGGCGGCGATAGCCATCTTCGGTCATGGCAACGGGAAAGCGGCGGGTCAGGCGTAGTCTTTTGGGCAATGGGGCACTCCTTTGGCTGCGAGTGTAGGGCGGGGCGCACCCCGCCGCACCTCAAAAATGCGCAGCTTGCAGCGCCATCACGGGATCGGCACCTGTGTTGATCCGGGCCAGATGCATCGCCGTCGCGGGCAGCTGACGCGCCATGTAATATTGCCCCGTCGCGATCTTGGTCTGGTAGAATTCGACATCCGCAGCGCCGGCCTCGATCGCCTCCATCGCGGCCTTGCCCATGCGTGCCCACATCAGGCCCAGACAGACATGGCCCATCATGTGCATGAAGTCATACGACCCGGCCAATGCGTGATTGGGGTTTTTCATGCCATGCTGCATGAAATACATTCCCGCAGCCTGCAGATCCTTTGATGCGGCTTTTAGCGGATCAAGGAAATCGGCCTTCAGCGCTGCGTTGTCTTCGTTGTCCTTGATAAAGCCTTTCACCATCTCAAAGAAGGCCATGACGTGCTTGCCGCCGTCCTGGCCCAGCTTGCGTCCGACAAGGTCAAGCGCCTGCACCCCGTTGGCACCCTCGTAGATCATCGCGATCCGGGCATCGCGGGCAAACTGCGACATGCCCCATTCCTCGATATAGCCGTGGCCGCCATAGACCTGCTGGGCTGCAACTGCGCTGTCAAAGCCCTTGTCGGTCAGGAACCCCTTGATTACGGGCGTCATCAGCGAAATCAGGCCGTCGGCGTCTTCGTTGTTGTTGCGCACGGCGCGGTCAATCAGACTGGCACCCCAGTAGGTAAAGGCCCGCGCCCCTTCGACAAATGACTTCTGATCCATCAGGTTGCGGCGAATATCGGGATGCACGATCAGCGGATCGGCAGGGCCGTCGGGGTTTTCATCGCCAGTGACGGCGCGCCCCTGCAGGCGGTCCTTGGCATAGGCGACTGCGTTCTGATAGGCGGCCTCTGCCTGGGCATAGCCCTGCAGCCCCACGCCCAGCCGGGCCTCGTTCATCATCACGAACATCGACCGCATGCCCTTGTGCATCTCGCCAACAAGATAGCCCTTGGCCCCGTCATAGTTCATCACGCAGGTGACATTGCCGTGGATGCCCATCTTTTCCTCGATGCTGCCCACCGCAACGCCGTTGCGCGCGCCAAGGCTGCCATCTTCGTTGACCAGGAACTTTGGCACGATGAACAGCGATACACCCTTGATGCCCTCAGGGCCGCCGGGGATCTTGGCCAACACCAGGTGGATGATGTTGTCGGCCATGTCGTGTTCACCGGCCGAGATAAAGATCTTCTGACCGGTGATCGCATAAGATCCGTCATCCTGCGGTTCCGCCTTGGTGCGCATCAACCCCAGATCGGTGCCGCAATGCGGCTCTGTCAGGTTCATCGTGCCGGTCCATTCGCAACTGGCCATCTTGGGCAGATACATCGCCTTTTGCGCGTCAGACCCATGTTCACGCAGCGCCGAATAGGCCGCATGGGTCAGGCCGGGATACATCTGCAACGCCATATTGGCCGAGACCAGCAGCTCTTGCGCGGCGGTATGCATCAGATAGGGCAACCCCTGACCGCCGTGATCCTCGTCACAATCCATCGCCGTCCAGCCACCGTCCTTGAGCTGCTGAAACGCCTCTTTGAACCCGTCCGGGGTGCGGACCACACCGTTTTCCAGCGTGCAGCCCTGGGTGTCGCCCACCACGTTCAGCGGGGCCAGCACTTCAGAGGCCACCTTGCCAGCCTCTTCCAGTACCGCACCGGTGAAATCCCGGTCCAGATCGGCGAAACCGGGAATATCCTGTTCGCTGACCTTCAGCAGATCATGCAGTACAAACTGAAGGTCTTTGATCGGCGCGGTGTAGCTGGGCATTGGGAGGTCCTTTGGGTGGGGCAGCGGCGATCAGGCCGCTGCGTTCTTGTTTTTGGCCAGTTCGGCCAGTTTTGCGGCACCCCATTCCATTTGGCCTTTCAGCTCAGCAATCGCCGTTTCAAGTTCGGCTTTCTGGGCTTCCATTTCCGCCAGATGGGTCTGGGCAAGTTCGTAGGATTTGCTCAGCTGGGCCAGCTGACCATCTTCCATGTGGTACAGGTCTAGCAGCTGCCGGATCTCTTCAAGGCTGAATCCAAAGCGTTTGCCGCGCAGGATCAGCTTGAGCCGGGCACGGTCGCGCCGGGTAAACAGGCGCTTTTGTCCCTCGCGGATCGGGAACAGCAATTCTTTGGCTTCGTAAAACCGCAGGGTGCGCGGCGTCACATCAAATGCGTCGCACATTTCGCGGATGCTCATCGTTTCGGTCGTCATATCTTTTCCAATCATCCCGTGTGTGATGCACGGCAGATGCGAGGGTTGCGCCCACCATACAAGCTTTCTTGACCCTTACGTAAACGTAACGCCACGTCACAAATGCCCTGACGAAAGGTCAGGAAAGATCATGCCCGTTTGGCGCAATTTTCTAAGAGGGAAAAACCGGGACAATTCCCCATAATAGGCGAAAAATAAGGGACCAAAGCGCTTGGAGTCTTTGCGGCGCGGGCCGAGAACTTATCATATGTTAACTTTTCTGTGCCGCTCGTCGGGGCACGGGATCACCGGGTTGTCAATGGCGGTGATGTCTCCGAACCGGTCGCGGCGGGCCTCGGGCTGTCCGCTGACCGCCGGGCGAATCCGCGCAGCCTGCCGGGTTGTGATCGGGGCGGTCGGGGTTAACTGGGGGCTGGCGCGGATGACAGGATCCCGCGCGGGACCCGGAGGTCGGGCGGGCTATCCCAGCGTCTTGGCCGTCTCATCGCGCAGCTTTTTCAGCGCGGCCATGGTGTCGTCCAGCTGGCGGCGTTGCTCGGCCAGTTCTTCCATCTGCTGATCGGCCAGCGCAATCCATTGCTGCATCTGCGCCTCGGTGCCTTCATGTTCGTAGATCTGCAGCCACTGTCGGATGTCCTCCAGCGAAAATCCGAACCGCCGTCCCCGCAGGATCAGCGTCATCCGGGCAATTTCGCGCGGGCCGTAAAACCGCGAGCGCCCTTCCTTGTCGGGCGTCAGCAATTCGATGTATTCGTAGTAGCGTAACGTGCGCGGCGTCACGTCGAACTTGGCGCACATCTCTTTGAACGTCAGTCGCGGGTCAGCCATCGACACCTCCTTGGTGTTGAACGTAGCGAAGCGGCAATCGCAGGGCAACGGCAGAGCGCAGGGATGTGCGAAACCTTTCCGATTGCGGGCACCCCGGTGACGGTGATGTCTTTTGGGGTTGCGATGATCGCCCCACATGGCAAAGTCTGCGGTATCAAAAAGGAACCTCCCGATGTCTGATCCGACTGACGCCGACCGGCTGGCCCAACGCAATGCAAATACGCTGGCCTTCATGCGGGAACTGCCCCACGCCAAGGCGCTGGGCATGGAGGTGACCGAGGCCGCGGATGGCCGCGCGGTGACGCAGATGGATTATGATCCGCGCTTTATCGGTGATCCCGAAACCGGCGTGATCCACGGCGGGGCGGTCTCGGCGCTGATGGATACCTGCTGCGGGGCGGCGGTGATGTCGCACCCGGACAATCCCGGCACCACGGCGACGCTGGATTTGCGGATCGACTACATGCGACCGGCCAAACCGGGCGACCGGATCACCGCCACCGCGACGGTCTATAACATGACCCGCACCGTGGCCTTTGTGCGCGCCTTTGCAACCGACAAGGACACCGCACGCCCGGTGGCCACCGCCACCGGGGCCTTTACCATCCAGGGGGGCACGTGATGGCAAGCCAACCCGAACCGGTCATGGTGATCAAGCAGCGGCGCGATGCGGCGCTCAACGCGCTGGTCGACGGCATCCCTTACGCGACATTCCTGGGCATCCGGTTTGACCGCCGCGGGGATGAACTGACAGCGGTGCTGCCCTTTGATCAGGCGTTGATCGGCAACCCGCTCTTGCCGGCGATTCATGGTGGCGTGACGGCGGCATTTCTGGAAACCACCGCGCTGATCGAACTGCGCTGGGCAGAACTTTGGTCAGCCATGGAATCGGGTGCGGATGTCAGCGCCGCGCCGCGCAGCATGCCCAAGACCATCGACTTTACCATCGACTACCTGCGCTCTGGCCTGCCGCGGGATGCCTATGCGCGCGCGCGGGTCAACCGATCAGGGCGGCGCTACGCCTCTGTGCATGTCGAGGCCTGGCAGGATAATCGCAGACGGCTGTTTGCCCAGGCCACCGGCCACTTTCTGATGCCAAGCCAGGATGGCTGACGATGCGCTGACGCATCGCCGCGTTCTCAGGATCGCCGGACCCATTGTGCTGTCCAATGCCACGGTGCCGATCCTTGGCGTGGTTGATACCGGCGTTGTTGGCCAATTGGGCGAGGCGGCACCCATTGCCGCTGTGGGGATCGGCGCGATCATCCTGACCGCATTATACTGGATCTTCGGCTTCCTGCGCATGGGCACCTCGGGGCTGACCGCGCAGGCTGCTGGGGCCGGGAACCGGGGCGAAGTGGCGGCACTGCTGACCCGGGCGCTGCTGATCGGGACCGGGGCGGGGCTGGCGATCATCCTGCTGCAGGTCTGGCTCTTTGCGGGGGCCTTTGCAATCTCTCCGGCCAGCGCCGAAGTCGAAAGCCTCGCGCGGCAATACATGGCCATCCGGGTCTGGTCGGCGCCCGCGCTGATCGCGCTTTACGGGATCACCGGATGGTTGATCGCGCAAGAGCGAACAGCAGGCGTGCTGGCGATCCAGCTGCTGATGAATGGCACCAATATCGTGCTCGATTTTGTCTTTGTGCTGGGCTTTGACTGGGGCGTGCCGGGGGTGGCTTGGGCAACCTTCATCGCCGAATGGGCGGGGCTGGCGCTGGGGCTATGGCTCTGCCGCGCAGCGTTTCGCGATCCGGCTTGGCGCGACTGGCCACGGGTGTTTGACCGCGCACCACTGGTGCGCATGGCGGTGGTGAACACCGATATCCTGATCCGCTCGGTCCTGTTGCAGGCGATCTTTGTCAGTTTCCTGTTCTTCGGGGCGCGCTTTGGCGATGTGCAACTGGCCGCCAACCACATCCTGCTGCAATTCCTCGAAGTCACCGCCTATGCGATGGATGGATTTGCCTTCGCGGCCGAGGCGCTCGTGGGGCAGGCGCTGGGCGCAAAGCGTCGCGGATTGCTGCGCCGTTCGGTGATCCTGACGTCGGCCTGGGGGCTGGGGGTGTGTGTCCTGCTGGCACTGGCCTTTGCGCTTTGTGGTCCGTGGATCATCGCGCTCATGGCCAAGAACGTGCCCGTGCAAGAGGCCGCCAACCTGTTCCTGCCTTATATGATCGCCGCACCCATTGTGGGGGTCGCCGCATGGATGTTTGATGGCGTCTTTATCGGGGCCACCCGCACCACGGATATGCGCAACATGATGATCCTGTCCGCGCTGGCCTATTTCGCGACCGTCATTCCGCTGATGGCGGTCTTTGGCAATCACGGGCTGTGGCTTGGGCTGCTGTTCAGCTTTGTGGTGCGGGGCGCGACACTGGGCTGGCGCTATCCCCGGCTAGAGGCGGCGGCAGGCTAGGCGGCCCGCTCAGGTCCAGTCCGCCCGCCCCGTGCCCACGGCCTCTGCCACGCTGGCAAATCCGTGCTGCGCCAACAGGGTGTCCAGACCGCGCGCAATTTCTCCGGCCAGCGAAATGCCGCCATAGACAAGCGCTGTGTATAGCTGCACCGCCGTCGCCCCGGCGCGGATCTTGTCAAACGCCTGTTGGGCGGACCCCACGCCCCCGACACCAATGATCGGCAGCGACGTCAGCCCCGCCAGATGCGCCAGAACCCGCGTTGACTTGTCAAACAGCGGCTGGCCCGACAGCCCGCCTTTTTCGCCCGCATGAGGACCCTGCAGGCCGGTGCGGTCCAGCGTGGTATTGGTCGCGATCAACCCGGCAATACCAGAGTCGTTGGCAACCTGCGCAATATCCGAAAGCGCCTCAGGCGTCAGATCAGGGGCGATCTTGAGGAACACCGGTACGGTCGCGGAATTCGCGGCAATCACGCCCTCCAGCAGCGCCGCAAGCGCGTCCTTGCCCTGCAGATCGCGCAGCGATTCCGTGTTGGGCGAGGATACGTTGACGGTGACAAAATCCACATGGGCGCGACAATGGGCCAGCACCTGCGCAAAATCGGCTGCACGGTCAGCGCTGTCCTTGTTGGCGCCAAGGTTCAGCCCGACAATGCCCTGATGCCCTTTCAGGCGGTTGGCGATTGCCTGCATCCCGTCATTGTTGAACCCAAAGCGGTTGATCGCCGCCTTGTCCTGCGTCAGGCGGAACAGCCGCGGCTTTGGGTTGCCCGGCTGCGGGCGCGGTGTGGCGGCGCCCACCTCAAGAAAGCCAAAGCCGGTCTGTGCAAGGGCGTCGAGCGCCACGGCGTTCTTGTCAAATCCGGCGGCCAGCCCCACCGGGTTGGGCAGCGCCAGCCCGGCCAGGGTGCAACGCAGCCGGTCAGAGGTCACAGGCCCACCCCTTGGCCCCAGCCCCGATTGCAGCGCCTTCAGGGCAAGCCCATGTGCCTTCTCGGGGTCGGTGCGCTGCAGCGCGGCCAGCGCAAGCCGTTCCATCAGCTTCATGACAGATCCGGGAACTGGTGCGCGCCATCAACCAGGGGCAGCGGTTTGTGCCAGATCACATCCTCCAGACGCAGCGCGCGGAACAGATGCGGGAACAGTTCCCCCCCGCGCGAGGCCTCCCAGCGCAGCGCATCGCCTAAGCGACCCGCGTCAACCGCAACCAGAACCAGCCCGGTGACATCGGCAAAATGCAATGCGGCGGTCTGGGCGACCTGCTTGGCGGCGGAAAAATGGACAAAGCCATCGGCCAGATCAACTGGCGCGCCAAGGGTCTGGCCGTCGCGTTGAAGGGCGGCCCA
Organism: uncultured Paracoccaceae bacterium; assembly: GCA_947502145.1. GTDB lineage: Bacteria > Pseudomonadota > Alphaproteobacteria > Rhodobacterales > Rhodobacteraceae > CANMYO01. The sequence goes on from CANMYO010000003.1 coordinate 284,529, forward strand.
TTCGGGGGCGCGGAATATCTTGTAAATCAGCATGGCGGCGTGATGCCGCCTGCCTTCGGATTAATCAAGACCCGGCTGTCACATAACTGACGTAACGGCGCATTACCGGGAACCGGGCTTAGGCGTTTGACTCTCTGATTGGGCCTCGCCACTCTGACGACATTCCAATTTGGGGGAACCAGAATGACATTTCGTATCCTATCCACGACGGCAGCACTGGCGCTGACTGCCAGCACCGCGATGGCTGACTACAGCCTGACGATCCTGCACACCAATGACTTTCATGACCGGCACGAACCGATCAGCAGGTTTGACGGGCCATGTTCTGCCGAAGACAATGCCGCGGGCGAATGCTTTGGCGGCACCGCGCGTCTTGTGACGGCCGTGGCGGACGCGCGCGCGCGTTCCAACAATTCCATCCTTGTGGATGGCGGCGACCAGTTTCAGGGCACCCTGTTCTATACCCAGTACAAGGGCACCATGACGGCAGAATTCATGAACCTGCTGGGTTACGACGCCATGACCGTCGGCAACCACGAATTTGACGACGGACCGGAAGTGCTGTCCGCCTTCACCGACGCGGTCGAATTCCCGATCCTGATGTCAAATGCCGACATCTCCGGCGAACCGCTGATTGCCGACAAGATCGCCAAATCCGTTGTCATCGAACGCGGCGGCGAAAAGCTCGGCCTGATCGGCCTGACACCGGAAGACACGGACGAGCTGGCCAGCCCCGGCCCCAATGTGATCTTCACCGACCCCGCTGATGCGGTACAGGGCGAAGTGGACAAGCTCACTGAAATGGGCGTGAACAAAATCATCGTTCTGTCCCACTCCGGCTACAGCACCGACCAGGAGGTTGCAGCCAATACCACCGGCGTTGACGTGATCGTGGGCGGTCACTCCAACACCCTGCTGTCCAACACCAGCGACAGCGCGGTGGGGCCGTACCCCACCATGGTCAACGGTGTGGCCATCGTGCAGGCCTATGCATATGGCAAGTTCCTTGGCGAACTCAACGTCACCTTTGACGACGAAGGCGTGATCACCGAAGCCTCGGGCGAGCCGATCATCATCGACGGCGCAGTTGTCGAAGATGCCGCCGTACTGGCCCGCATCGGAGAGCTGGCAGAACCGCTTGAGGCGCTGCGCAATCAGGTCGTGGGCAATACGGTTGAGGCGATCGAGGGCAACCGTGACGTCTGCCGTGCCATGGAATGCTCCGGCGGGAACCTTGTTGCTGATGCGATGCTGGCCCGCGTCGCTGATCAGGGCGTTCAGGTCGCCATCGCCAACTCCGGCGGTATCCGCGCCTCGATTGATGCAGGCGAAGTCACCAAGGGCGAAGTGCTCACCGTGCTGCCATTCCAGAACACGCTGTCGACATTCACTGTCACAGGCGAGGTTCTGCTGGCCGCGCTTGAAAACGGTGTCTCCGAAATCGAAGAGGGCGCAGGCCGTTTCCCACAGGTCGCCGGTCTGACCATGACCGTTGATGCCGCGGCAGAGCCGGGTTCGCGCGTGTCTGACGTGATGGTTGGCGGTGCGCCACTTGATCCGGCGGCAAGCTACGGCTTGGTGTCCAACAACTACGTGCGCAACGGTGGTGACGGATACAAGATGTTCGTTGACGCCGCGGACGCCTATGACTTTGGCCCCGATCTGGCTGACGTCGTGGCCGATTACATCGCTGAACAGGGTGACTATCAGCCCTACACCGATGGCCGGATCATGATGAAGTAATCCCGCGTCAGGCGGATTGCAGGGGCGTCCCGTTTGGGGCGCCCTTTGTCGTTTGCCCCTCGAACATCGCAAATCGCGCCTTCAGCAGCGCCTCTGCATATTCACCCTCCGGCGTGCTGTCATAGACCACGCCGCCACCCACCGACAGGCTGGCGGCCCCGCCATTGCAGACCAGCGTGCGGATCGCCACGCTGAAGGACATCGCGCTGTCCGGCGCGATCCAGCCGATGGCGCCGCAATATGGCCCGCGCGGCGCAGCCTCTTGTTCGTGCAGAATCTGCATCGCCCGGATCTTGGGCGCGCCCGTGATCGAGCCACAGGGAAACAACGCCGCGAAGATCTCGGCGATGCTGGTGCCCGCGCGGACATCCGCCGTAATCCGCGACGTCATCTGATGCAGCGTTGCATAGGTCTCAATCGCAAACAGTTCGGGCACACGCACGCTGCCGATTTCGGATATCCTGCTGATATCATTGCGCAAAAGATCAACGATCATCAGGTTCTCAGCCCGGTTCTTTTCCGATGTTGCCAGCCATTTGGCCTGTGCGGCATCCTCAGCCGGGTTACCGCCGCGCGGTGCGGTGCCCTTCATCGGGCGCGCGGTCAGCCGCCCGGCGGCGTCTTTTGCAAAAAACAGCTCGGGCGATCGCGACAACAGGACCGGCCCCGCCAGATCAACATAGGCGCCATATTGCACCGGCTGGCGCTGGTGCAGACGTGTATAAAGGTCCTCAGGCGTGCCGCTGATTGCTCCGGTCAGGGCAAATGTCAGGTTCGCCTGATAGATATCGCCCGCGCCGATGTAATCCTTGATCGCGGCAAAGGCCTGGGCATAGCGCGCCGCATCCCAACTTGGCGCAAGCCCCCGCAAGGTCGAATCTGCGGTTGCGACGGGGGGCGGGCAGGCGACGGGCGCGTCAAAGACCCCAAAGGCCAGCAGCGGCGTGTCCAGCTGATCGGGCATCAGGTCGCGCAGCTTTGTGGAAAACATCAGCCCCAGTTCGTAAGATGCATAGCCCGCCAGCCAATAGCCCTGCCGCTGCGCATCCTGCATCTGCATCAAGGCGCCCGGCACCGCCGCCGGGGTGGTCGCTGTGATGATCCGACGCGGTGCCGCAAAAAGGGTGCCATTGCCCAGAGGCCCGCTGTCAAACTGAACGCGCGGTGTGCCCATCACTGCTGCGTCAGAAATCGGCCGCAATGCGCAATTCGCGCAGCGGGCGGACGATCTTGATCGCATCCTGATAGATCTGGTGCGCTTTGTAGGCTTTCAGCGCCGCGTCATCGTCAAATTCTGCATAGACAACCACATCCACATCGTCAGACAGCGCATCAACATGGCTGTTCTGGCTGACCTCAAAGGTGCGCGCATGTGGGATATCCGCCAGCATCGACAGTCCGGCGACAACGCGCGGCACATCGGCCTTGTCCTTGGCCGAGAAAAAGACGACATGGCGAATGAAGTTACGCGCAACCATTTGCGACCCCGTGGAAAGGTGTTTCAGACGGCGCAGCCGTAATTCGGATCGCCCCGCGCGGCAATAGCCCATCCCGTCTGTTAGCGTGCAAAGACCGATAAAAAGCCGCGCCCGCGGGGGTGTGCTGATCCCAATGGTGGCCCGGCGCGGCCTGATGGGACGCCGCGGCGTGATCTTGAACTCTTATCGGCACCATCTGGTTTTCATCCCCCATCCCTCACAGTAGATTGCGACAACACCTCTGTGAAAGCCCAGCATGGTTTCTGTCACCGAACACTACGACGCCTATCCCTATCCGGCCCGCGACCCCGCGGACGAGGCCAAGCGCCTGATCACCGGGTCGCCGTCACGCCCCGCCGAGATTGACCACTTTATCTTTGGCGGCTGTCGTGACTGGCGTGTCCCGTTGCGTGTGCTTGTGGCCGGGGGCGGCTCTGGCGACGGGCTGATCCAGTTGGCACAGCTGATGACCAGCGTCGGCAGACCCTATGAGATCACCTATCTTGACCTCTCGACCTCAGCCCGCAAGGTGGCCGAGGCGCGTGCAAAGGCGCGTGGGCTGACCGGCATCACGTTCCATACCGGAAGCCTGCTGGATGCGCCGGACTATGGCCAGTTTGACTATATCGACTGCTGCGGCGTGCTGCACCATTTGCCGGATCCCGCGGCGGGTTTTGCCGCGCTGTCGCGCGCGGTAACGCCCGCTGGCGGCTTGGGCTTTATGGTCTATGCGCCCTATGGCCGATCCGGCGTCTATCCGCTGCAACAGGCCTTTGCGGCACTGCTTGCAGGGCTGTCGCCGCAGGACCGGTTGAAAGAGGCCCGCGCGATTCTCACCGCGCTGCCCGAGGGCCATCCCTTCAAGGTGAACACGCAGGTGACCGATCACCGGGTCAGTGACGCGGGGTTTTACGATCTTCTGCTGCATGGTCAGGACACTGCCTTTGATGTCACTCGGTTGATCACGGTGATCGAAAGCACCGGCTGGTCGCTGGTGTCATTCTGCAAACCCGCGCTCTATGATCCCACATTGTTCGCGCCCAAGGCAGAGGGCCTGTCGGAGGTCGCCGCAATGGCAGTGGCCGAGAAACTGCGCGGCACGATCAAGACCCATGTTGGCTATGCGGTGCCCGCCGCCCAGCCCCGCACACCCGCATCGGGGGCGAAACTGACGCTGGTGCCGCATCTGTCCGGTGGCAGACCGGCCGACCTTGCGCGCCATATCGCGGCTGGCAAGCCACTGCGGCTGAAGGAACCTGACGGCCCGGTGACGCTTGATCTTCCGGCAAAGGCCGCGCCACTGATTGCCGCGATCAACGGGCGGCGCAACCTGTCAGAGATCGCAGCCCAGGCGCAGTTCGACCCGCTCAGCTTTGGTGCGGCCTGGGGACCGGTTGATCGCGCACTGACCGGCTGGGGCCTGCTGCATTACTCCGGGATCGCGCGCTGATGTGTGGCCGCATGGCCGTGACACTGCCACATGCGGCAATGGTGCAGTTGTTTGCCGCAACCGCCTCCAATGACCTGCCAAAGGTGCCCAATTACAACGTCTGCCCGACCACGCAGATCCACACCGTCACCTCTGAGGACGGCAGCCGCCGCTTGCAACCGATGCGCTGGGGCTTCATTCCACAGTGGTACAAGAAACCCAACGGCGGCCCGCTGCTGATCAATGCCCGCAGTGAAACCATTGCCGAAAAACCGGCCTTCCGCGCGGCTTGCCGGGACCGGCGCTGCCTGGTCGTCGCCTCCGGGTTTTATGAATGGAAGCGGGTCGAAGGCGAAACGCCGCTGCCCTGGTGGGTCACGCGGGCGGATGGATCACCGATGGTCTTTGGCGCGATCTGGCAGGATTGGAGCCGCGATGACATCACCCATCGTAGCTGCGCAATCGTGACCACACCGGCCAATGCCGCCATGACCCCGATCCATCACCGGTTGCCGCTGGTGCTTGAACCGGACGACTGGCCCCTGTGGCTTGGTGAAAGTGGCAAGGGCGCTGCCAGATTGATGAAAAGCGCACCCGAAGATGCGCTTTCTTTCCAGCGTGTGTCCACGGCTGTGAATTCCAATCGTGCTGCGGGTCCAGAGCTGCTTGAACCCGTCGAAGATGAGACCTAAGCGCGATTATTCCTCAGGGTCGCTGTAACGCTCGCCTTCCATGTATTGAGTCGGCGCAAGCCCCAGCACGATACTGCCGGCATCCATTTTCCAGCTGTCCGGATACTTGGGGTGCGAGGTGAGGATGTTCATCTCGTTTTCGACACCTGAACGCACAGTGAATGACATGCTGCCAATGGGCTGCCCATTCTGCTGCCAGCCGGTTTGCTTGCTGCTGCCGTCTTCGTAATAGTCCTGTACCTTCATCTGAACCCAGTGCGAATTATCGGCCACGAAATTGACTGTGTCGCCGGGGCAGGCATAGGTGATATCCGGGAAAAACCCGGCGCCCGACGCAACAATTGTGTGCGTTTGCGCACCGCCAAGGCGCCCGGCGCAGGCGGATTCACTGGTTGAATAGCCAGAGGCCAAACCGGCGGTTGTGCCAGCGATCAGGGTTGTAGCCGCCACCGCGGCGGTCATCATTAAACGGGTCATCTTTGCATCCTTCCAGGTAACCCCATAGCAGTGGGGGAGCAGAACCTACGCAGGTCTTATGCGCGAGGATTTGGGCAAAGTTATGACGTAACCCCCTTGTTTTTATGGGTTCTTGGAACCTATCCTACCCCTGCCGATGGTATTCCCCACGGTTTTGGAAACAATTTACCCTGTTCACGACTCACGTCCGATGTGCTGGACAGCGAATGATGACGCAGCCAGGGTTTCGCGCATCAGGACAAATCGGCAGGTGCGCATGGCCCAATCTCTTTCGCTCGTTTCGCTGGTGGTCGCAGACTACGATGCGGCAATCGCCTTTTATGTCGATACGCTGGGATTTGATCTGGTGACCGATACCTATCAGCCCGCGCAGGACAAGCGCTGGGTCGTCGTGCGCCCGCGCGGCGCGGGGCAGGCCGGGGTGCTGTTGGCGCAGGCCTCCGATGATCGCCAGCGGGCCTTTGTCGGGGACCAGACCGGCGGGCGGGTGTTCCTGTTTCTGGAAACCGATGACTTTCAGCGCGACTTTGACAGCTACACCGCGCGGGGGGTGAACTTCGTGCGCCCGCCCAAGATCGAACCCTATGGCACCGTCGCGGTTTTTGCCGATCTTTATGGCAACCTCTGGGACCTGATTGAATATGCCCGCTAAGTCTGCTGACCCAATCGTGGTCAATATTGGGTAAAGACCTGTTTCGCGCGAAACAATTTTCGCGGGTCAGGCCGCAACCACAACGTACGCCGTGTTAAGGCCGCGTTTCAGCAAAATCGTCTGCATGGGGTGTTGGCAGGATGTGCATGGGTTGTGCATCCCCCGGATCGCCCAGGGCGCGGCCGTTAACATTTGATTGCGCGCGCCCTCTGGACGCGGCCCGCGTTTCGACTAACCTGCGCCTGATTTACCGGCGGAGACCCAGATGACGCACCCGAATTATGGCAGAATTGACGGCCCGATTGTGATGATCGGCTTTGGCTCTATCGGCAAGGGCACATGGCCGCTGATTGAACGGCACTTTGACTTTGACCGCGCGCAATTTGTGGTGATTGACCCCAATCCCGCCAGCGGGCCGTTTCTTGCTGAACACGGTTTGCGGCATGTGCAAACGGCGCTCACACCGGATAACTATCGCGATGTCCTTGGTGATTTATTCAAAGATGGCAAAGGCTTCTGCGTCAATCTTTCAGTAGATACCTCGTCGCTTGACCTGATGAAATTCTGCCGTGAACTGGGTGTGCTTTACATCGACACCGTCGTTGAACCCTGGGAAGGGTTCTATTTTGACACAACGGAAAACGCAGATCGGACCAACTATGCCCTGCGCCAGCGGGTGCGTGACGAAAAGGCCGCCAACCCCGGCGGCACCACGGCGGTGTCCTGCTGTGGCGCAAATCCGGGCATGGTCAGTTGGTTTGTCAAAGAAGCTCTGCTGACCCTCGCAAAGGACACCGGCCGTGATGCAACGCCACCAACCGACCGGGCGGGTTGGGGAAAACTTATGCAAAATCTGGGGGTTAAGGGCGTGCACATTGCTGAACGTGACACCCAGGCACGGTTAAAGCCGCGCCCGCGCGGCACCTTTGTGAACACCTGGTCGGTCGAAGGTTTCATCGCCGAAGGTTTCCAACCGGCAGAGCTGGGCTGGGGCACGCATGAAAAGTGGTTTCCCGAAAACGCCCATCGCTATGAAGTTGGTTGCCAGTCGGCGATTTGGCTTGACCGTCCCGGCGCTATTACCCGGGTTCATACCTGGTGCCCGACGCCGGGGCCGCAGTTTGGGTTTCTTGTCACCCATAACGAGGCGGTCAGCATTTCGGATTACTTTACGGTCGGTCCCGCTGATGATCCTGCGTTCCGGCCAACCTGCCATTACGCCTATCACCCCGCCGATGATGCGGTGTTGTCACTGCATGAAATGTTCGGGGCCGGGCGACAGCAGAAAGTGCATGAAATTCTGGGCGTTGATGAAATTGTCACCGGGATCGACGAGTTGGGCGTGTTGCTTTACGGCCATGAAAAGAACGCCCTTTGGTTCGGGTCGCGCCTGTCAAACGAAGAAACCAAGGCGCTTGCCCCCTATCAGAACGCAACCGGGTTGCAGGTCACCTCTGCGGTGCTGGCGGGTATGGTCTGGGCGCTGGAAAATCCGCAGGCCGGGATCGTTGAAACCGATGAGATGGACCACGCGAGATGTCTTGAGGTGCAGCGCCCCTATCTCGGCCCGGTCGAGGCGCATTATACCGATTGGACGCCGTTGCAGGACCGGTGGGAACACTTCCCCGAGGACATCGACGAAAGCGATCCCTGGCAGTTTCGCAATGTCCTGGCGACCTAGGCGCAGTTTTCTGAACGGGATCTGACCACGCCGTGCTAACCTGACGCTATTGAAACCAATTCTTTAGCATGAGGTCCTAGTATGAATGCGCGTGACATTTCTTTCGCCAGTTTCAATCTCTACAACCTGCAGCTCGCCGGGGAACGTCTTTACAACAATTCCACGCCTTGGACGGCGGCACAGTATCAGGACAAGATCGCCTTTACCGGGGGCAAATTGCGCCGATTCGCGGCCGATGTGATCGGATTTCAGGAACTTTGGGCCGCGCCGGCACTAGATGATGCGTTGCACTCCGCCGGGTTGGACCAGACCCACACTGCGCTGACCCCTCCGGGACATAACGGCCGGGGGATTGTCTGCGCCGGGGCGGTGCGCAGTGACATCCTGACCGGCACGCCAGAGTGGATCACGGATTTCCCGCCTGCGCTCCGGTTGCAATCGGGCGGTGACGATCCGCAACAACAGGCGATTAACGTAACCCTCAACAGCTTTTCGCGGCCCGTCTTGCATCTCACCGTGAAACCCCATGCCGACACGCCAGAGGTGCATGTCTTTGTCTGTCATCTGAAATCCCGTCGCCCGACCCAGATCTGGAACGAAGACTGGTATGACAAGCCCACGCATGGCAATCACACCACCGCACTGGGCTATGCGCTGTCGACCATTCGTCGCACCGCAGAGGCCGCTGCCTTGCGGGTTCTGATTACCGATGTGACCAAGAACACCGCGACACCTGTGGTGGTGATCGGCGATCTCAATGACGGTAAATTGTCCAACACACTCAACGTATTGACAGAACAACCCCGGTTCCTTGCCCCGCTGTCTCGCGGTGGTGGCGACAACGCGCTTTATACCGTGCAAACGATGCAGGAATACCGCTCAACCCGCGATGTCTATTATACGCATGTGTATAATTCGGAACGCGAAAGTCTGGATCATATCCTTGTCAGTCAGGAGTTCTATGACAACGCCAAAACCCGGCTTTGGTCCTTTGATGAGATGATCGTCGAGAATGATCATCTGAACTTTGACGACCACAAGGAAAGCGGCACAACCGATCACGGCGTGATCCGGGCGGGGTTCAAATGGAAACCGGAACAAACCGTGGCGGTGTAACCTCTGGTCTTGCGCACCCTTGGCGGCTAGAACACGCCAAACGGTGAGGAACGCCAGATGGCAACGAAAATCAAGCCGCAACCCGGCATCATGGATATCACGCTTTATCAGGGCGGTGCTTCGACTGTGGCCGGGCATGAGAACGTGCTGAAACTGTCCTCGAACGAGAACCCATTTGGCCCCTCTGAAAAGGCCCGCGCTGCAGTATCTCGCGCCGCGCACAGCATGCACATCTACCCGTCAACGGACCATGCAAGTCTGCGTGCCGCGATTGCCGAAACCTACGATCTGAATGCGAATCAAATCATGTGCGGCAACGGCTCCGGTGAGTTGTTGCATCTTTTGGCACAGGCCTATGCCGGACCGGGTGACGAGGTTTTGTTTACCGAGTACGGCTTTGCGATGTATCCGATCTACGCCAGGGCGAGTTCTGCGACACCCGTTGTTGTCAAGGAACGTGACCGGGTTGTTGATGTGGACGCAATCCTTGACGGTTGCACCAAAAAGACCCGGTTGGTCTATATCGCAAACCCGGCCAACCCGACCGGCACAATGTTGGGACAGGCAGAACTCAAGCGGCTCGCCGATGGGCTGCCAGACAGGGCGCTCCTGGTACTTGATGGCGCATATGCGGAGTTTGTGGATGGCTATGACGGTGGTGCGGAATTGATCGCTGAGCGGGACAATGTGGTGATGACCCGCACGTTTTCAAAGATTTACGGTCTGGGCGGGCTCCGCATCGGTTGGTGCTACGGACCGCAGGAGATCATCGACGTCTTGTCGCGCATTCGCGGGCCATTCAACCTGTCGGCTGCTGCGCTGGCCGGGGCAGAGGCTGCAATCCGCGATCGTGCCTACGTCGAAAAATGCCGGGCAGAGAATACCCGCTGGCGCGAATGGATGGCGACGGCATTGGCCGAGATCGGCGTGCCGTCCGATACTTCAACCGCCAATTTCATTCTGGCCCGATTTGGATCAGAAGAAGAGGCGGAAGGCTGCGACGCCCATTTGAAATCGCAGGGCATCGTTGTGCGGATGGCCAAGGGTTACGGATTTGCCAATTGCCTGCGGATCACCGTTGGCGACGAAAGTGCATGCCGCCGCGTGGTTCACGCGATTGGCCAGTTCATGGGGCAACGGTAATGGCGGTGATCTATGATCGTGTCGCCCTGATCGGGCTGGGGCTTATCGCCTCTTCAATGGCGTTGGCGATCAAACGCGGCGGGCTTGCAAGAAAGATCACGGGCTATGCGCGGTCGTCACAGACCCGCGATATCGCGCGCGAGCTGGACCTTTGCGAGGTTTGCGAAAGCGCAGTCGAAGCGGTGCGTGACGCTGACCTGATCGTGCTCTGTGTTCCGGTCGGGGCAATGGGCAGCATCATGGAGGATATCGGGCCGCATCTGAAATCCGGTGCGGTAGTCAGTGATGTCGGATCCGTCAAACGCGCGGTGATCGCAAGTGTGACGCCGCACTTGCGGGATGATGTGCATTTTGTGCCGGCGCATCCAATCGCAGGGACGGAGCATTCGGGGCCGCGATCAGGTTTCGCCGAATTGTTTGATAATCGCTGGTGCATTATTGTGCCCCCGGAAGGCGCGGATGCGACCGAGGTTGAACGGCTCAACCGACTTTGGGTCGGGATGGGGGCCCAAGTCGATCAGATGGATGCTGATCATCATGATTTGGTGCTATCCGTCACCAGTCACACGCCGCATTTGATTGCCTATACGATGGTCGGTGTAGCGGATGATCTGCAACGGGTTACGGACGGTGAAGTCATCAAGTATTCTGCCGCTGGTTTTCGCGATTTCACCCGGATTGCAGCCAGTGATCCTATCATGTGGCGCGATGTGTTCTTGACGAACAAGGACGCCACGTTGGAAATCCTCGGTCGGTTCACGGAAGAATTGTTTGCTTTGCAACGTGCCATCCGCACCGGGGACGGGGCGCACCTGCAAGAGTATTTCACACGCACACGCGCGATCCGGCGAGGCATCGTCGAAGCGGGGCAGGACACGGATGCGCCCGACTTTGGTCGGACGCTTTCCAAAAAGGGATGATGCGCGCCGGGCTCCTGCTGTTGTGCCTTTGGGCGGGCGGTGCTTTGGCGCAGACAGTGGATGTGCGGCCACAGGGACGCCCTGTTGTTGATTCTGTTGCGCCCCTGCGACCAGTCAGCCGACCGGTTATTGAACAGGTCTCTGTCACGATCGCGCGGCCGCAGGTGCGGCCTACGGGGTTGGTGCCACCGCCGCCGCCACAACCGACATTGGACAATCGACCAAGCGTTCGCCCCTACACCCGTCCCGATTTGGCCAGGGGGGCAGCAACCCAACCGCAACGCAGGGCAGAAGCCGGTCTGTTTGCCTTCAGTCCGACCGCCGTACGTCTGTCCCTGCGCCCCACGGAACGCCCGGCCAAGATAACCCAGCGCGCCGTTGAACAACGCATTGCGCGGCAACGCGGCGCGCTTTGTGGTGATCCTGCCATTCAGGGTGAACCAATTGGACGGATCAATGGCCGTGGCCGCTGTGGTGTGGATAACGCTGTGCGCGTCCGTTCCGTCGCTGGCGTAACGCTGCGGCCAAGTCCGACGATTGATTGTCGCACCGCTGGCGCGCTAAAGGCCTGGGTCGCGCAGACGGCAAAACCCGCTGTTGGCAGCAGCGGTGGCGGGATCGCAAGTCTGCGGATCGTGTCGCACTACGCCTGCCGCAATCGCAACAGCGCCCGCAGCGGGCGGTTGTCCGAACACGCCTTTGGCCGCGCCGTCGATATCGCGGGCATCGGCCTGAAGTCCGGGCAGGAAATCACCGTGCTGACCGATTGGAATCGCGGCGCGGCGGGTGAGGCGCTTCGGAAGATGTGGCGCGGGGCCTGCGGGCCGTTTGGTACGGTATTGGGACCAAATTCCAATGCTGCGCACCGGGACCACTTCCATTTTGATACGGCCCGCTATCGCAGCGGCTCTTACTGCCGCTGAAGCCGACCCAAAGGCGGATACATCGTGCCACAGACAATCGCGGTGAGCAGGTTGGGGATCGGACCGATCTGCGAGGCAGGGAACAGCACATGGTCACGCAGGATTGGCAACCATCGGCTATCTGACTGATATTGCGGTGTGAAGATCGCGCTCATGGTCTGATAGATCCCGACATGGATGCGACGCGCCCGGGCATAATGCACGAGGGCCGCTTGCCCGGTGTAAACGTCGAGTGCCCGGGCAAGCGCCTGCGCATCGAGCAGCGCCATGTTGGCCCCCTGACCAAGCTGTGGGCTGGCCCGATGTGCCGCATCGCCGATATGCACGATCCGGTCCCCATAGGGGCGGCGCAGCGTTCCGTGCCCGTAACGGGCCATGGTCATCTGATCTGGGTCGGAAATCTGCTGTGCGAACGGCGCAAAGGCGGGCCACAGTGCTGTGGCCTCGTCCCGCCATGCGCTCAGCCCGCTCTGACGCCATGTGTCAAATGATCCTGATGGCAGCGACCAGAAAATCGCTGCATGACGTCTGTCAGCACCCGGAACCGCCCCTATGGGCAAGGCGCCGATCATGCGATCCGCACGGCGATATCGCTGCGTGAGCTGATCATAGGGCAAGTTGGTGTCAGGCCAGCGGACGGTCGCCCAGATGGCGCCATAGGGCAGCGGATGCGCCTTGATTGGTGACAGCGGCGATCCGGCGCCGGCGGCATCGACAATCAGATCAAACGGCCCCGCCGTGCCCCGTGCCATCTGGATGGTTCCTGCGTTGGCAGATTTTGCCGGGCTGTCCGGCACCAATGACACACCAGCGCGCAGGGCCGCGGCAAGAATGGCGTCGAACAGGCTGGCGCGATGAATGGCAAGGCCATGGTGGCCGGTCCCGCGACGGTCATAGTGGACATCAAGCACGGGGCGTCCGTTTTCAGATTCATGCCCCAGCATTCGGGTGATCCGCGTACCCATCCTGTTCGCTGCTTCAAGCGCGCCGATTTCGTCAAGTGCCGCTTGTCCGACTGGCTGAATGACCAGCCCCGACCCGATGGGGCGGGGCCGTTCGAACTGGTCAAAAACGGTCACCTGATGCCCGCGCTGCGCGAGCATGGCCGCAGCCGCAAGACCGCCAATCCCCGCACCAACGATTCCAATATTCAGCCGTGGAGTCTTCAATCGTCGCGCCCTGCCAAAACCATCTGCGGGCTAACCTGTCAGGGCGCGCAACGCAATCGTCTCCCGGCCCGGGCGCTATTCATCATAAAGCCGATTTTCATCGTTGTCTTTCAGCCGGGCCTCCAGTTCGGCAAGGGGGGTGTCAATCTTGGAGTGCGCCAGCAGTGCCTCTGCATAGGTCGGCAGATCATCGACCGGCCCGGCATCCTGCGGCGACCAGAGTCTTGAGCGGATGACGGCTTTGCCACAGTGATAGAAGGCCTCTTCGACATGGACCAGCACGGCAAAGTCGGGCACGCGGCCCTTGATTGCCAGCATCTCTCTGACCGGCAAATCGCGGATGACTGTCGCGCTACCATTGACCCGAACCACCTCGTTGCGGTTTGGGACAAGAAAGACAAGGCCGATGCGCCCGGTGGACAGAATGTTTGAAAAGCTGTCAAACCTGTGGTTGCCGGGTCGATCGGGAACCGCCAGGGTTTTATCATCAAGTACTTTGACAAATCCGGCGGGATCGCCTTTGGGTGAGACATCAACGCGGCCCCCTGCGTCAACGGTTGCCATTGTCAGAAATGTTGATTTGGCAATCCAGGCCGCGCAAAGCGGGTCAATGTGATCAAGGATCTTGAGTTCCTGATTGGTATAGGTCGCGCGCAGACGATCCCGGATTTCAGCTTCTGAAGTTACCGGGTTTGTCGGTTGGTAGGCGGACATGACGGCATTCCCTTTACCTTGAGCAGTGGCAACCTTATAGCATGCTGCATGAACATGCGGGCCACATCGATACGAATTATTGTCCCGGCGCTCTGACAAGGGCCGCCGGGTCAAGGTGCTGAGACCTCGCGCCGCCCTCACCCCATGACAAACTGACTGCCAAAGGACGCCGCTGATGTGCGCCGACACGCCTGAATACAAACATACATTGAACCTGCCCCGTACTGATTTTCCGATGCGCGCGGGCCTGCCGAAACGGGAACCCGATTGGCTGGAACGCTGGAATCGGATCGGCGTTTATGACCGCCTGCGCGAAAAAGAAGGGCGCACGCCGTTCACGCTTCATGATGGGCCGCCCTATGCAAACGGGCATCTGCATATCGGGCACGCGCTGAACAAGATCCTCAAGGACTTTGTTGTTCGCAGTCAGCAAATGATGGGCCGGGATGCCCGCTATATCCCTGGCTGGGATTGTCACGGACTGCCGATCGAATGGAAAATCGAAGAGCAATACCGCGCCAAGGGCCAGGACAAGGACGACGTGAACATCGTTGATTTCCGTCAGGAATGCCGGAAATTCGCCGAAAGCTGGGTGGATGTGCAACGTGAAGAGTTCAAGCGTCTTGGAGTCGCGGGCAATTGGGATGACCCCTATCTCACGATGAAATTCCACGCCGAACGGGTGATTGCGGAAGAATTCCAGACGTTCCTGATGAATGGCACGCTTTATCAGGGTTCAAAGCCGGTGATGTGGTCACCAGTTGAAAAGACCGCACTGGCAGAGGCAGAAGTCGAGTACCACGACAAGGAAAGTTTTACCGTCTGGGTAAAGTTTGCCGTTGATGATGCCACGGACCCCGCGGTCAAAGATGCCCATGTGGTGATCTGGACGACAACGCCCTGGACCATCCCATCCAACAAGGCCGTCGTTTTCGGGGCCGACATTGACTATGGCCTTTACGAAGTCACCGACACACCCGAAGAAAGCTGGGCCAATGTGGGAGACAAGTTCATTCTGGCTGACAAGTTGGCCGGTCAGGTCCTGCGTAAGGCGCGGCTGGAGGACGAGATGTGGACCCGTGTCCGCGATGTTGATCCTGCGGTCATAACCGGTTTGCGCCACCCGCTGCATGGTGTCGCGGGTGCCGAAGGTGAGTGGGACGATATCCGCGATTTCCGCGCTGCCGATTTTGTGACCGATGACGAAGGCACCGGCTTTGTGCATTGTGCGCCGAGCCACGGGATGGAAGAATTCGAACTTTATCGCGACCTGGGGATGTTGGAGCAGGTGATCACCTACAATGTGACCGAAGACGGGTCATTCCGGGCTGATCTGCCCTTGTTCGGTAGATGCCGCATCCTGCGCGACAAACCAAACAAGAAGAACAAGACCAACCCTTGGGAAGGGGATGCCAATACGGCTGTGATGTCACAATTGGCATCGGCCGGCGGTCTTCTCGCGCGGGGGGTCATCAAGCATTCCTACCCACATTCATGGCGCTCAAAGGCGCCGGTCCTCTATCGCAACACGCCACAGTGGTTCGCCGCCATCGACCGCGCTGTGGGCGACGGGCAGGACGACTATGGCACAACCATCCGTGAACGTGCGCTGCGCTCGATTGACGAGCTGGTCACCTGGACGCCCAAACGGGGGCGCAACCGCCTGCATGCGATGATCGAGCAACGCCCGGACTGGGTCTTGTCGCGTCAACGCGCGTGGGGGGTTCCGCTCACCTGTTTCACCAAGGTTGGTGCGCTGCCGACGGATGCCGATTTCCTGTTGAGGAATGAAGAGGTGAACGCGCGGATCGTTGCGGCGTTTGAAGCCGAAGGCGCGGATGCATGGTACATGGATGGTGCGAAGGGCCGGTTCCTTGACGGGATCGTCGATCCTGACGCCTATGATCAAGTTTTTGATATTCTTGATGTCTGGTTTGATTCCGGGTCCACACATGCCTTTGTCCTGCGCGATCGACCGGACGGGTCGGAGGATGGGCTCGCAGACCTTTACCTTGAAGGCACCGACCAGCATCGCGGCTGGTTCCATTCGTCGATGTTGCAGGCCTGTGGCACCAGGGGCCGCGCACCATATCGCGGCGTCCTGACACATGGCTTCACGCTGGACGAAAAGGGCATGAAGATGTCCAAGTCGCTTGGCAATACCATTGTTCCGGAAACCGTGGTCAAGCAATATGGCGCAGATATCCTGCGCCTTTGGGTCGCACAGACGGATTATTCAAACGATCAGCGGATCGGGCCGGAAATCCTGAAAGGGGTGGCTGACAGCTATCGCCGGTTGCGCAACACGATGCGCTACATGCTGGGATCTTTGGCTGATTTTACCGAAGCGGACCGGGTTGACCCTGCAGATATGCCGGAGCTTGAACGCTGGGTCCTGCACCGCATGTCCGAATTGGACGAGGTCGTGCGCAAGGGCTATGCCGCCTATGATTTCCAAGGCTTGTTCCGCGCGGTCTTTGATTTTGCGACACTGGATTTGTCCGCATTCTACTTCGATATCCGCAAGGATGCGCTTTATTGCGATGGCGACACGTTGCGTCGCCGGGCAGCACGCACGGTGCTTGATCTCTTGTTTGACCGGATAACAACTTGGCTAGCGCCGATCCTGGTGTTTACGATGGAAGAAGTCTGGCTTGAACGGTTCCCGGGCGAGGACAGCTCTGTTCATCTGGTTGATTTCCCAGACACCCCGGCGACGTGGCGGGATGAGGCGCTGGCGGGCAAGTGGGACGGCATCCGGATTGTTCGTCGAAACGTCACCGCGGTACTTGAAGAATTCCGAGTCAAAAAAGAAATTGGATCGAGTTTAGAAGCTGCCCCCACCGTCTATTTGGGACTGGATAGTCACCACTGGCCAAGCAGAGAAGAAGCTATCGCGCACCTTCGGAGCGCAAGCTTTGCCGACATCTGCATCACTTCCGATATCACGATCAGCGAAGGCTATCCCGAAGGCGTTGCCCCCAATGATCTTGGAGACTGTTGGGTCGAATTTGCAAAGGCGACCGGCGACAAGTGTCAGCGCTGCTGGAAAATCCTGCCGGACGTGGGGCAACATACCCATGCGGGGGTTTGCAAGCGGTGCGACGAGGCTCTGAGTTAAATGGAGCCGCGCAACCCTGATTGGCAGGCCCGTTGCGCGGCAAGTTTCGAACAACAGGCGGTGATGGCGACCTTTGGCGTTGCCATGCCGCTGATCGCACCCGGGCGCGTCACGTTGACGATGCCGTTTGGAAAGACACTCACCCAGCAGCATGGCTTTCTGCACGCGGGCGTGGTCACGACGGTGCTCGACAGTGCCTGCGGTTACGCGGCGTTTACGCTGATGCCAGCCGACGCCGAAGTGCTGACGGTTGAGTTCAAATCCAATTTTCTGGCCCCGGCGCGGGGGCAGGATTTCCGTTTTGAAGGTGAGGTCCTCAAGGCAGGGCGGACCCTGATGGTGACACAGGGGCGGGCCATTGCGATTGATCAGGACAAAGAACGGCTGATTTCGACGATGCAGGCCACCATGATGGTTGTCACCGACCGGCCGGGGGTTACATCCTGATGCTGGTTGAGCATTCCATCGTCGGACCATTGGGCGCGGATACCGACGGACAGGCGGTGACCGCTTTGCATTGGGGTCGGGACGGCACCTTGACGGAAGGGCCCCTGTTTGAGCAACTTCGCACCGAAATGGACGCCTATTTTGCCGGCAATTTGACCGCCTTCAGCGTCCCATTGGCACCCGGCGGATCCGATTTCCAGCTTAAGTTCTATGACGCGCTATGCGCAATTCCCTATGGGGACACACGCACCTATGGCGACATTGCAAAAAATCTGAACGTGTCGGCACAGGCGATCGGGCAGGCCTGCGGCGCCAACCCGATTGCGATTCTGATCCCTTGCCACCGGGTGTTATCCGCCCGGGGGCTTGGCGGATATTCCGGCGCGGGCGGGGTTGACGCGAAGGTTGCGCTGCTCAGACTTGAAGGCGCGGCGGGGTTGTTGATCTGATGTCATTCGGCGTGTTGCTGGCGGTGCTGGGTGCCGCGCTCTTGCATGCAGGCTGGAATGCCACGATCAAGACCGGGGTCAACAAGCAGGCGACGATGCTGGTCTTTACCATCTGGCAGGCAGCCATTGGTCTTATGGTGTTGGTTTGGTTGCCATTTCCTGCGCCCGAAGTCTGGCCCTGGCTTATCGCATCCGGCTTTGTGCATATGTTTTACCAATTGTTCCTGGCCTATGCTTATGAGCAGGGTGACCTCAGCCGTGTTTACCCGATTTCGCGTGGGTCTGCACCGATGATCGTTTTGGTGGTCAGCCTGTTTCTGCTGCCAGATCCGATCAACGCGATGGAATATCTCGGGGTCTGTGTCCTGGGACTTGGCATCTTGCTGATGGCGCGCGGGGCGCTGACCTCGGGCGAAAGCCGCCGTCTGATCCCCTATGCACTGGGCGCGGCAACGGCGACGGCGGCCTATACTGTCATTGACGGGATCGGCGCCCGGATCGAAGGCGATGCGCTTGCCTATGTGGCTTGGCTGCTGATGATGGCCGGTCTTTTCTACGTGCCCGCCGTTCTTGCTTTGAAGGGGACGCAAATCTTGCGGTCCAGCGCGGCGACATGGCGGGTCGGGGCGCTTGCAGCGGCGGCATCGCTGATTGCCTATTCCGTTGCGGTCTGGGCGATGACCGTTGCGCCGATTGCCTTGGTCGCGGCGCTGCGCGAAACCTCAATCCTGTTTGCCGTGCTTATCGGATGGCTGATCTTTGGAGAGAAAATGAACGGTCAAAAAGCACTGTCAGCGGCATTGATCGTGGGCGGAGTTATCCTGACCCGTCTTTAACCTTCGCGCCCATAGACAACCTGTTGCGCAGCGCCTGCGCCGACCAGATAAATCGAGGACAACATCAATCCCCAATGGGCCCAGCTTTCCGGGTGGAAATCCACCCAGGCGGCCCAGCCAGCAAAGAAGACCCAGGCAAATGCGGTGGGCAGTGTCACCATCCGCCAGCGTTCTGTCCGGACCGGGTGCACGAACTTGACCGGCAGGAACATCGCCACGGCAAGGATCGCGACCAAAGTCAGACACACCGCCCAATGCGGCGATAGCGCAAAAAGAACAAGGATCAGCATATTCCAGCATCCGGGGAACCCACGGAACGAATAATCGTTTGTTTTCATGCGGGTATCGGCAAAGTAGAGGGCCGACGCAAAAGTGATGATGATGATCGCTGCCCAGCCGGACCATCCATCCATCAAGCCACTTTCATAAAGCGCAAAAGCGGGAATGAAGACATAGGTGAGGTAGTCGATGATCAGATCCAGCAAGACGCCGTCAAAGATCGGGGCGTTTGTCTTTACGTCATAGCGGCGCGCCAGCGGGCCATCAATGCCATCCACCGCAAAGGCGACGACCAGCCACAGGAACATCAGGCTCCATTGGCTGTCAACGGCGGCCAATGTGGCGAGCATTGCAAAAACCGCGCCCGAGGCTGTCAGGAAATGAACGAGAAGAGCTTTTTGAGAAAGTGTCATGCGGATTTCATGTCTGTTTTGGGGGGGACTGGCAAGCGGTTACGCACGCGGGTGGGCTTTGTCATAGACCTCTAGCAGGCGGGCCGTATCAACGGCCGTGTAGGCCTGGGTGGTCGAGAGGCTGGCATGGCCAAGTAGCTCTTGTATGGCGCGCAGATCACCGCCTGCAGTCAAAAGGTGGGTTGCAAAACTATGGCGCATCGCGTGGGGCGTGGCGGTCGCGGGCAAGCCAAGCTGCATGCGCGCCCGTTCCATCACCTTCTGGACCATGCGCGGGTTAAGGCCGCGACCACGTACCCCCCGAAACAGGGGCTGATCCGCTGTTTGTTCAAACGGCGCGAGGGCGACATAGCTGCCCACCGCTGCCCTTGCGGCGTCAATCACCGGCACAATCCGTTCCTTGCCACCTTTGCCCGTGATCCGCAGGGTGGCTGGCAGGGGATGGTCCGCACCGGTCAGGCTCAACGCTTCTGATATGCGCAACCCGCATCCATAAAGCAGGGTCACGACGGCACTGTTGCGTGCCGCGACCCAGGCTTCTGTTGCCTGAAGTTCGACCGTGTCGATCATCGCTGTCGCGGCATCTTCGGCCAGAGGGCGTGGCAATTTGCGCTGGAATTTGGGCGCGCGGGTGGACAGGACTGCAGTCGGTTCAAAGCCTTCACGTTCTGCCAGCCAGCGGTAAAAGGTTTTTACGGCTGACAATTGTCGTGCAAGTGTGCGCGCGCCGACGCCACCGGCACGGGCATGTGCCATCCATGATCGCATGTCACGCACGCCTATTCTAGCAATCGGACCAAGCCCCTGTTGCCCGCCATTATGTTGCGACATGAAGGCCAGAAAGCCCAGAACATCGGCCTGATAGGCCTTCACGGTGTTGTCGGCTGCCCCGTCAATCGCGCGGGCATGATCCAGCCATTCCGCCAAGGCATGGGTGAGCGCCGGCGCAATCACAGGGTCAGGACAGCCAGCGGCGCATGGTACGTTCAAAGACCCCCGCAAAGAACGTCAGCAGATCAGTGCCTTGCTGGGGTGTGAACAGATGTGGGTCTTCGGACCCAAGCACCAGCATGCCGGGCAGTCGACCGGGGCCAAAATCAAGCTTCAGGCAGGCTTCTGAGCGCATGTAATCCGCTTTGTCGCCGTAGACCTTTTCGTCCTGCGTCTGCACCTGTCGCAAGATGACCTGCCGCACCGGCACATCACGACCTCGGGTGATGTAGCGGTCACAGAATCCCGCCTCAGCCACTGAGAGGACATCGCCCATCTTGCGCACTGCCGGGTCATCACCGGCCTCGTGACTTTCCAGAACCAGCCGGGTGACATCAACGCGCAGCGTGTCGGCCACATCACCGGCCAAATCACGCAGAAATACTTCGAACTTTGTTGCATCAAGCAAGCGCATGACGGCGCGGTGGACTTGGTTGGTTCCGGCAAGATTTTCATAAGCTGCGGCAATGACGGAGCGGTGGGTGTCTTCGAGGCGATCCAGCCGCGCTTCGAGCCGTTCCATCGCGATCCCGCGCAGGTCGACGATATTGCCGCCCATGGTTTTTTCGTTCGCGGCGACCAAGGCACGCATAATATCCTGATCCTCCAAAAGGAGTTCGGGATCAGACATAATCTTTTCGCGGACGTGATTGTCCATCATCGGTTTACTGGTCATGTGGCCTGCTCAAGTTCTTGTTTTGTCGGTTATAGCACGGCACCGCAGCAGGTCAGCCGTTTTTCGTCTAAAATTTGCTGGTGCGGCATTTGCGTCAAAATCTGAGCGGCCGCCCCAAAAAACAAGGGCGGCCCGAAGTGGGACCGCCCGAAATGCAGGGATGAAGTCTGCAGTTACAGAATTTTGATACCTGCTTTTTCAACGTCTGCCATAAACCCGGCCAGGCCCTTGTCTGTCAGAACATGGTTGGCCATCGCCTTGATCACGCCCGGTGGGGCGGTTGCGACATCAGCACCAATCTTGGCGCATTCGCTCATGTGGTTAGCGCTCCGGATCGAGGCGGCAAGGATCTGGGTGTCAAAGCCATAGTTGTCGTAAATCGTGCGGATGTCTTCGATCAGCTCAAGCCCGTCGGTATTAATGTCGTCTAGACGACCGATGAAGGGGCTGATGAATGTCGCACCGGCTTTGGCCGCCAAAAGTGCCTGATTGGCGGAAAAGCAAAGCGTGACGTTGACCATCGTGCCTTCGTCAGACAGCGCCTTGCAGGTCTGCAGGCCTGCCCATGTCAGGGGCACTTTGACAGCGATGTTATCTGCGATTTTGGCCAGTTTGCGTCCTTCCGCCAACATCGTTTCAGCGTCCAGCGCAACAACCTCGGCGGATACCGGGCCCGCGACCATGTCGCAAATCTCCTTGGTCACCTCGAGGATATCGCGCCCCGATTTGGCAATCAGTGAGGGGTTGGTGGTCACACCATCGACCATGCCAAGGTCGTTGAGTTCCTTGATGGCATCAATTTCGGCAGTATCGACAAAAAACTTCATGGGGGCGCTCCTCGGGCGGGTGTTAGCGTTCTCAGGGTGCGTGTAGCGCAAGTCGGGCGGCGCGAAAAGGGCTGCGCGACCTGTGTCAGTGTCAGTGCAAGGCCAATCGAGGAATTTACTGGTGCCTGCCGCGCAGATGACATTGTCATGGCCGGGACATGGCACGCGTAATCGCGTGTTCGGTTGGACGATGTTCCCAGCGAGACAGGGCGCTTTGGCGCACGATCACCCGAAAACTTCAGTTGGCGCCGCCGGAAATGGTTCGCATCAAGCGTTGAGCCGCCGTCCCCAATTGATACAGGTCAGACAGGTGCGGACAAGCACAGCACGTGTCGCTGCTTGCGATGGCTGGGGATATGGCTCTAAATGATGGTTCTGCAATCTGCCGGATAACAGATGACCCAAACCCACTTTGACCAAGGCGATCTGATCGGCGTGCTGACAACGCAACCGCTTGATCGGGTGCTGGACTACAAGGCGCCAGAGGGTGGTTGTTTTGTAGGTGCTTTTGTTGAGGTGCCACTGGGCCCCCGCAAGGTCGTGGGCGTCGTCTGGGGCAAGGGGCGCGGTGATTGGGACTATAACAAAGTACGATCGGTCATCCGGGTGCTGGATGTGGCCCCGATGCGCGATGAAATGCGCCAGTTCCTGGAACGCGCTGCCGATTATACGCTGACGCCGATGTCGGCAATGCTGCGGCTGGCGACCCGCGCCCCGGGGCTGGGTGATCCGCCGTCAATGCGCAAGGTTTATCGTCTGGGTGGCGATCCGCCGGCAAGGATGACGGATGCCCGCGGCAAAGTGCTTGCGGTTTTGCGCGACTATGGAGGCCTGTCCTTTACCCTCAAGGAATTGGCCGAGACCGCAGGTGTCACATCTTCCGTGGTGAAGGGATTGGTGAAAACCGGTGCCGTCGCAGAGGAAGATGCCCCGCGCGATACACCATTTCCGCTGCTGGATCCGGACTATGGCAGCAAGGATTTGACTGCCGACCAGCAGGCCGGTGCCAAGGTCCTGCGCGAAGCCGTGACCGCAGGGACATATGGAACGACCTTGCTGAAGGGCGTCACCGGGTCGGGTAAGACCGAAGTTTATCTGGAGGCGGTCGCGGCCTGCCTCAGCGCAGGGCGACAGGCGCTTGTGCTGTTGCCTGAAATCGCCCTGACGGGAGAGTTCATAGATCGGGTAGAGGCGCGGTTCGGGATGAAGCCGGCCGAGTGGCATTCTGGCGTGACCGCGACCGAACGGCGCCGCGTCTGGCGCATGGTCGGGCAGGGGCAGGCGCAGTTGGTGGTTGGTGCGCGATCAGCACTATTTCTGCCTTATCGGCAACTTGGCCTGATCGTCGTGGATGAGGAACACGACACATCCTACAAGCAAGAGGACGGCGTTCTTTATAATGCACGGGATATGGCAGTGCTGCGGGCCTCGCTGAATGCCGCTCAGGTGGTTCTGGCATCGGCGACGCCAAGCCTAGAAAGCTGGGCGAACGTGGAGGCGGGAAAATACGCGCGACTGGAGCTGACATCCCGCTTTGGCGAGGCTGTGATGCCCAGTATGGCTGCAATCGACATGCGGTCAGAGGAGGTCAAGAGCGGTCATTGGGTTTCTCCGACCTTGCAGGGGGCTATCCGCGCGCGGATCGAGAAGGGTGAGCAGTCGCTGATTTTTCTCAACAGACGTGGTTATGCGCCGATCACGCTTTGCCGGGCTTGTGGGCATCAGATCGGCTGCGACCAATGCGACGCACGCATGGTTGAACACAGGTTCCTCAAACGATTGATGTGTCACCAATGCGGTGAGACCAAACCGATGCCGACAGTTTGCCCGTCTTGTGAAGCCGAGGACAAGTTAAGCGCTGTGGGGCCGGGCGTGGAACGTATGGGGGAAGAGGTCACCGCGCTGTTTCCAGATGCCCGCGTGGTTGTCCTGTCCTCTGACCTTTATGGCTCCGCCCGGGCGATGAAAGCCCATATTGCCGAAATCGCAGAAGGGGGGGCTGACATCATCATCGGCACGCAGCTTGTGGCAAAGGGGCACAACTTTCCCAAACTCACCTTGGTCGGTGTGATTGACGCCGATCTGGGGCTGCAGGGGTCGGACTTGCGCGCTGCCGAACGCACCTTTCAACTGATGCGACAGGTCGCAGGACGGGCCGGGCGGGCCGCGGCACCGGGCGAGGCATTGATGCAGACCTACCAGCCGGAACATCCGGTCATTCGTGCGATCATCGCGGGTGATGAGGAACAGTTTTGGGCGGCCGAAGCCGCAGAGCGCAAACAGGCGGGCGTGCCGCCTTACGGCCGGATGGCGGGCATCGTGCTGAGCAGCCCCAATGTGCAGGAGGTGTTTGATCTTGGCACCGAAATGGCGCGGCGCAGCGAACCGCTGCGCAGGATTGGGGCACAGGTTTTCGGCCCCGCTCCGGCCCCGATTGCGCGGATCAGAGGGCGCCATCGGGTCAGGCTATTGGTCAAGGCAGAAAAATCCGCGCCGCTGCAACGGGCGCTCGCCGACTGGGCCGCACAGTTCAAACTGCCTACAAATCTTCGCCTTTCCATCGATATTGACCCGCAAAGCTTTTATTGACAGCGCTTAGATGCGGGTTTTCCAGACCTGCGGGACCGGCTCTGAACTGCTAACTTGAAGTCGCCATATTTCTGGCAATTTCAAAGAAGGAGTTTTTATCATGCTTAACGTTGAGAAATTATCTCGCGACCAAATGCTCGAAGTTGTCGCAGACCGATTGGCCCGCAAGCGGGTTGACGGTGACGCGGTCACAGCCATGTCCAAGGTCATCTTTAATGACGAATTTCCCGTCATAGACTTTGATGTGTGCAAATACGGCACCTGCTGGGACTTCGAATTCAAGGGCCCGTTGGTCAAGTTTGAACTGCAGCGGCTGCTTGAAATGGTGCCGGGCCGGGTGCGCAACGTCGATATCATGATCGACGGGATCACGGATCCGGAACGCCTGCGCGTCCGCGTCGGGCAAGAGCTGGGCTGATGGCCCTTATGGCGCGTCGGGTGGTGCACATCCACCCGACACTTCTGTGCAACCTCACATGTGCCCATTGCTATTCTACCTCCAGCCCGCAGATGCCGCGCGGGCTGGATCCCGATGATATCCTCAAGGCGACTGCGCAACTGGCTGAACAAGGCTACGACAGCGCAAGCCTGTCAGGCGGCGAGCCGACGATATATTTTGGTCTGGATCGGTTGTGCGATGGCTTGCGCGATCAGAACTTTTCGGTGTCTGTGATCACAAACGGGCTGCAGCCACGGCGCATTGTGTCCTTTGCCGAACGTCACCGCCCTGACCTGATTTCAGTCAGTTTTGATGGGCTGGCACCGCGTCACGACCTGATCCGCCGCAAACAGGGCAGTTTCGAGCGCGCGATGGAAAGCCTGATGCGCCTCACCGGGGCGGGGCATCGCTGTGGTGCCGTCGTGTCGCTTGGCGAAGACGGGATGGAGGACATCCCGGCGCTGGTGGCGCAGATTGCTGCCGCAGGGGCAAGCCATGTGCAGATTCACCCGGTATCAGAGCTCGGCCGCGGGCTGACATCGGCAATTGTCCGTGAGCCAAGCGACGACACCCTGCTGCGTGCAATGGTGTTGAGCCAGGTGTTGGACGTGATGTATCCGGAGTGCCGGATCATTTGTGACGCCCTGACCGGTGATCTGCTGCAGGCCAAGCCGCGCCCAAAAGTGGGTGAACTGGTGTCCCCGGTGGTGATCGGAGCGGACGGCCAGGTCTTTCCGGTGGCCTATGGGCTGGCCGGACAGTTCAGTTTTGGCAACCTCAGCGACGGGGTTTCCCCAACCGTTTACAGCGCCGCGTTGGTCGACCTGATTGATCGCTGCTGGAATGATGCCGCGTCGCGGGCTGCGACCGCATTTTATCCTGACCTGACGCGGCTCAGCCACGCGGAACGTAAAGCAGCGGTGGCCGGCCAAACGTGAATGCGCCAGATGTGCATTTGCGACGGATAAACTGTGCGATCAAACGGCTCGCGTACCGGTGGAAATGGGCGTAAGGCAGGCACATGAAAATCGTGCGCCTCGAAGATACGCATCAGTTGCCATTCTGGCGGCGACCCATTGGCATGCTGCTGATGATGGCGCTGGCGATGCCAATCGCATTTAACACGTGGATTGCCCTGCTTAATAACTTCGTCATTGAAGTGGCGCGCTTTGATGGGGCCGACATTGGTCTGCTTCATACGGTGCGCGAGATTCCGGGCTTTCTGGCGATCGGCGTAATTGCCATCATCATGTTCATGCGCGAGCAGGTGCTGGGATTGGTGTCACTTGTCATGCTTGGCATCGCCACCGCGCTGACAGCGCAATTTCCCAGCATGGGGGGGATTCTGACGATCACGATGCTGTCGTCGATCGGGTTTCACTACTACGAGACCGTCAACCAGTCGTTGCAGCTCCAATGGCTGGACAAAGGCCGGGCCCCACAGGTCATTGGGTGGCTGATGGCGGCAGGGTCAGGCGCGACGTTGGTCGCCTATGTGATCATCGTAATGACGTGGGAAGCATTCGATCTTAGCTATAGTTTTGTCTATTGGATTGCAGGCGGGATCACGACCGCGATTGCCATTTTCTGCCTTGCCTTCTATCCGCAATTCGAAGCGCCGCATCCGCAACGCAAGGAATTTGTGCTCCGCAAGCGGTATTGGCTCTACTACGCGCTGCAATTCATGTCAGGCGCACGGCGGCAGATCTTTGTTGTCTTTGCCGGCTTCATGATGGTCGAGAAATTTGGTTTTGAGGTCCATGAGGTCACGGCGCTGTTTCTGATCAATCTGGTCGCAAACGTGTTGTTCGCGCCTCTGATCGGGCGGGTGGTCACAGTATTCGGGGAGCAGCGGGCGCTGCTGTTTGAATATGCCGGTCTTGTGGCGGTCTTTCTGGCCTATGGCGGTGTTTATTACCTTGGGTGGGGAGTTGTTGTTGCCGCGACGTTGTACGTCGTGGATCACATCTTCTTTGCGCTTGCGCTCGCGTTGAAGACATATTTCCAGAAAATTGCGGATCCTGGCGATATTGCCCCGACGGCAGCGGTCGCATTCACCATCAACCATATTGCGGCAGTCTTTCTGCCTGTTCTTCTGGGGCTACTTTGGTTATTGTCGCCGGCGGCCGTGTTCTTTTTGGCGGCAGCCATGGCGAGCGTTTCGTTTGCTCTTGCTCTGTTGATCCCACGCCATCCGGTTCCGGGGTATGAAACACGCCTGACGCGACCCCTTTCTGCGCCGGCAGAGTAGAAAGGCGCCGGCGGTGTGCTATATCCGCACTATCTTATTTACAGGAGAAACCGATGTTTTTCATGTCCCGTGATAAATCTGATCTGATCGACGCAGCCAACGCGCTGCCCGGCCGCGCGACCCCGATCCCAACCGCGACCCAGCACCATGTTCTGAACACATCGCTGCACGAGGTGCCCAATGGCATGGCGATCGCGATGTTTGGCATGGGGTGTTTCTGGGGCGTTGAGCGGATGTTCTGGCAATTGGATGGCGTCTATGCGACCGCAGTCGGATATGCTGGCGGTTTTACCCCAAATGCGACCTACGAAGAGGTCTGCAGTGGCAAGACCGGCCATAACGAGGTGGTGCGTGTGGTGTTTGACCCCAAACAGATCAGCTACGCGCAATTGCTGCAGGTGTTTTGGGAAGGTCACGACCCGACACAGGGCATGCGTCAGGGCAATGACCGGGGCACGCAGTACAGGTCCGGCATTTATACCTATGATGCGGACCAATACGACGCGGCGATCCAGAGCCGCGATGCCTTTGCGCCGCGCCTCAGGAATGCCGGCTATGGTGTGATCACGACCGAGATTGTCGCTGCGCCTGAATTCTATTTCGCCGAAGACTATCACCAGCAGTATCTGGCCAAGAACCCACAGGGGTATTGCGGGATTGGCGGCACCGGGGTGACCTGCCCGGTAGGTGTGGGCGCCTGATTGACCTTGTCGGCCTGACAGCTTAGGCGCGGGGCACCTGCCAAAGGAGCCTTGCAATGACGACTTTTACCGCACTGACTACAATGACGGGGCATGACACTGCTGACGCGCTTGCCGAAGCATTGGAAGCCTTGCAGCCAGAGCCAACAGGCATTGGAGTCTTTGAGGTCGAAGATGGCTCTGGTCTGTGGGAAGTCGGCGTGTATTTCACCGAGGTACCGGACATTGCCGGGCTGTCGGTTCTGGCCGCCCTGCATGGGGTCAAGGACTTTGTCGTGTCCGAAATTCCCGATCAGGATTGGGTGGCCAAGGTGCAGCGGGAACTGCCGCCAGTCCCGGCGGGTCGCTTCTTTGTTTACGGCAGTCATGATGCTGACAAGGTGCCCTCAGACAAAATTCCGCTGCTGATCGAGGCGGCCATGGCATTTGGCACCGGTCATCACGGCACGACCCTGGGGTGCTTGCTGGCCTTTGATCGGCTGATCTCAGCGGGCGAGATGCCGTTGAATGTTGTCGATATCGGTTGTGGCACCGCGGTGCTTGCCATGGCCGCGGCCCATGTGACCCCGAATCAAATTATCGCAAGCGATATTGACCCTGTCGCGGTTGATGTCGCCACCGCAAATATCGCCGCAAACGGGTTGTCGGATCGTGTCACCTGCGTTGTCGCGCCGGGGTTTGATGCGCCAGCGCTCAAAGATCGCGCCCCTTACGATCTTGTCTTTGCCAATATCCTCAAAGGGCCGCTTGTCGCGATATCCGGGGCCATGGGGCGGGCGACTCAGCCCGGGGGCCATGCGATTCTGTCGGGGATCCTGAACGAACAGGCGGATGAGGTTTTGGCCGTTTATGCACGCCACGGCTTCAATCAACTGCACCGGGACAGCATTGTTGACTGGACCACGCTAACTTTAGTCAAATCGGACTGAATTTTCGCGAAAAAGCCGCAGTTTCAACGCTTTGCCCCAATTTCGCCACATTTGGGAAAGATGTTGGATTCAGTAGAAGTGGGGGCTTCGAACGGAGACTGCCATGGCTTTCGCCCAGGTACCATTTGAGAAGCGGCTGCGCCGCATCGTGAAGAACCATCAGCGGATGGCGAACGGTGTTACTCATCGTGTCGACAATAACGGCCTGATCCAGGCACATCCGCGGATCTACAACCCGAAATTCCCGCTGCGCGGGCTGATCCTGCTGATTGGCACGGCGTTCCTCTTCAAGGGTTACATCTACGCCACTCTGGGCGAGACGACCTATGTTGAACGGATCGCTGGTCTTGCTGACGGCACTTTGATCGAACGCGCCGGCGCATGGATCATGCAAGCGGACCCTGCCACCTTGGCTGTTGCCCAGGTCCTGCAGAGCATTGGCCTCTAGCCAAAGATCCCTCCTTAGACACAAAAGGCCGCTACCTTGATTAGGTAGCGGCCCTTTTGCGTTCAGCGATTGCTGTTAGCGATTACGAATTGATGCGGCGCGCCGCAACGGCGTCAATGTCGCTTACGGTCAGACCGATGTCGGCCAGTTCGCGCTCTGTCAGTTGCAACAATGACTTGCGCGTGATGCGGGCGTCATTCCAAGTGTTGAATGATGCAACCGCGTTGTTGATGAAACGCGAAACGAAACCAGCAGAAAAATCAACTGATGGGCGAGTGGTGTCGAAAGCGGCCATGGGCTTGCTCCTTGTGAGAATGCGGTGCTGCGTTGCAGCGTTAAACTGATAAGCCGCAGATAGGACTCTGCGCGCGTTTCCACCACCATAAAAACTGCATACCATTTATGCGTTTTTGGAATGCCTATTATTTACGCATTATTCACGATAACACATTGATAGTTAACATTTTAAGTTCGAATGATTTCCAGTGCCGGTTGCCGTGGGGGCAGATTGCAGCAGGATGCGTCGCCATTTGCTGCGACGCAGGGCCTTGGCGGGTGTTCGCGTTTTGTGCTAGTTGGAATCCAAGAACAAAGAAACAGGGGGCAGGCATGCGCGTATTGGGCATAGATCCCGGACTGCGGAATATGGGCTGGGGCGTGATCGAAGTATCCGGATCGCGGGTAAGTCATGTCGCCAATGGCATCTGTCACGGCACCGGCTCCGCCCTGGCAGAGCGCCTGCTGGCATTACATGCGGGTCTGGTTGCGGTTCTGGCGCAATATCAGCCGGATGCCGCCGCGGTTGAGCAAACATTTGTCAACAAGGACGGGGCGGGGACGCTCAAACTGGGTCAGGCACGGGGCGTCGCGATGTTAAGTCTGGCACAGGTTGGATTGCAAATTGGCGAATATGCGCCAAACGCGGTCAAAAAGGCGGTTGTTGGTGTCGGCCACGCCGATAAGCGTCAAATTGACCACATGGTCCGGCTGCAATTGCCGGGTTGCCAGATTGCCGGGGCGGATGCGGCGGATGCCCTCGCCATTGCAATTTGTCACGCGCATCATTTGCAATCCGCGGGCACATTGCAGCAGGCCCTTGCGAAGGCCGCGGGATGATCGGGCGTATCGCAGGGCGGCTGGATTACCGCAGCAGCGATCACGTGTTGATCGACGTGCGCGGTGTCGGATATCTGGTCTATGTCAGCGAGCGCGTGATGGCAGGTTTGCCGCAGCCGGGCGAGGCCGTGGCGCTCTATACGGACCTGTTGGTGCGCGAGGATAACCTGCAGCTTTTCGGTTTTACCACATTGGTTGAAAAGGAATGGCACCGCCTGTTGATGAGCGTGCAGGGGATCGGGGCAAAAGCCTCTATGTCGATTTTGGGGACATTGGGGGCAGACGGGGTCAGCCGTGCAATCGCGTTGGGTGATTGGAACGCTTTGGCCAAAGCCAAGGGGGTCGGACCCAAAACGGCGCAGCGGGTCACCATCGAACTCAAGGACAAGGCCCCCGGAGTCATGGCGATGGGCGGCACGCTGGCCGCTGCAACCGGTGATGAGCTTATTGACAGCGGCGATGTTCCCCGACCGCGCCCCGCTGCAAGCCCCAAGGGCAACCCCGCGCAGCCAGAGGCATTGTCGGCGCTTGCAAACCTTGGCTATGCGCCGGGAGAAGCGGCGAGTGCCGTGGCCGAGGCCATGGGCGCGGACCCCGATCTTGATACGGGTGCGCTGATCCGGGCCGCGCTGAAACTCTTGGCACCAAAAGGGTGATGGGGCGGTTGCACTGCCGTCCAGTGCATAGGATGTTGCAAATAGCATGAGCCAGCCAGACCCCACCTTGCGCCCTGATCCGCAGCCAGAGGATGCCGACCGAGCATTGCGACCCCAAACGCTGGATGCGTTTATTGGGCAGGAATCAGCACGGGCAAACCTCAAGGTGTTTATCGAAAGCGCGAGGCGCCGGGGCGAGGCGATGGATCATGCGCTGTTTCATGGCCCGCCCGGCTTGGGCAAGACCACATTGGCGCAGATCATGGCGCGGGAGTTGGGCGTGAATTTTCGCATGACGTCCGGCCCGGTTCTGGCCAAGGCCGGGGATCTGGCTGCGATCCTGACCAACCTGGAAGCGCGCGACGTGCTGTTCATTGACGAGATTCATCGTCTGAACCCGGCTGTGGAAGAGGTACTTTACCCCGCGCTGGAAGATTTCGAACTGGATCTTGTCATTGGCGAAGGTCCTGCGGCCCGCACGGTCCGCATCGAGTTGCAGCCCTTCACGCTGGTTGGTGCGACGACCCGCATGGGTCTGCTGACGACGCCATTGCGCGACCGGTTTGGGATTCCGACACGGTTGGAGTTTTATACCGAAGACGAACTGCATGAGATCGTCACGCGTGGTGCGAGGCTGATGGGGGCGCCCGCTGCGGATGGCGGTGCGCGTGAAATCGCCCGCCGCGCCCGGGGGACACCACGCATCGCGGGCCGGCTTTTGCGCCGTGTCGTCGATTTTGCTGTTGTCGAAGGTGACGGCACGGTCAATCAGGAAATCGCTGATCGTGCATTGACCCGGTTGGGGGTGGATGACCTTGGTCTTGATAACGCGGATCGCCGCTATCTGCGCTTGATCGCGGAAAGCTATGGTGGCGGACCAGTTGGGATTGAAACGCTGTCCGCCGCCCTGTCAGAAAGCCGCGATAGTCTTGAGGAAGTTATCGAACCCTACCTCTTGCAAAAAGGGCTGATTCAGCGCACCCCGCGCGGGCGGATGCTGGCAGCGGCTGCCTGGACCCATCTGGGCCTTGATGCCCCAAAAGGGCAGGCCGAGCTTTTTGGCGGCTAGGCTGAACGATTGCAGTCTGAATTTAGGGCAAGACAATGGACCATCACAGCATCGCAAATCTGTTTACACGCAGCGACGGTAGCTATTTCTGTGCCCGTTGGGGGCGGCCCATTGCGCCTGTCGTGTTTGGCGTCGATGACGCGAACCTAGCGGTTTTCAAGGGCGCGGTTGAGGCCGTTGTGACCCTTGCTGGGCATCAGATGGCGGAAACGGATCCCGAACTGGGCGCGAACCTGATGGTTTTCTTCTGTCAGGACTGGGACGAACTGATTGCCGTGCCGCATCTGGACAGCCTCTTGCCCGATCTGGGGGCCTTGGTAGAGCGGTTGCAGGCCGCCGATGCCAACCAGTACCGTATCTTCCGTTTTGACGAAGCTGACGCCATCAAGGCGGCGTTTGTGTTTCTGCGCTATGATGAACACCTTGCCGCAATTGGGGCCGACACGCTGGCGCTTGGTCAGGCCGTCCATACGATCCTGCTGTGGTCCGATCGTGCGTTTGACGAAACATCGCCGCTGGCCGTTATTGATGGCAATACGGTCCTGCGCCCCGACATCGCCGAAGTGATCCGCGTCGCCTATGATCCGGTGTTGCCTGCTGCGGCGCGCGACGCCAGTCATGCGCTGCGCCTGTCCGCCCGGATGGAGCCTGCGCAATGACCCATATCCTGCCGGTGCGTGTGTATTACGAAGACACTGACATGGGGGGTATCGTCTATTACGCGAATTATCTGAAGTTCATCGAGCGGGCTCGCTCGGAGTTGGTTGAGGCCCTGGGTTTTGACCAGAACAAGATGAAGGAAGAAGACGGCGTGGTCTTTGTCGTGCGCCGGGTCGAGGCGGACTATCTTGCCCCCGCGCGGTTGGATGATCGGTTGCAGGTCGTGACCACGCATGAACCGGTCGGGAAAAGCCGCTGGGTCTTTGATCAGGAGGTGCGGCGGGGCGATCAGGTAATCTTTCGGGCTCTGGTGACAGCTGTCTGCATGACAACCGCAGGGAAGCCCATGCGCCTTCCAGCGGAACTTCGCGCAAAACTTGGCTAGACGCGGCGGAATTTGGTGCCGGACACGCGGAAGTGTCATGGATTTTCCAAGGATCATCCGCTAGATTGCGTGCAAACAGAGCCGAACCGGCCCAAACAGAGCAGGCACATGGAAGCAGCAACCGACTTTACGATGTGGGCGCTATTTGCGCGCGCGACTATTCTTGTGAAACTTGTGATGGTCCTATTGATCCTCGCGTCGATCTGGTGCTGGGCAGTGATCGTCGACAAGTTGATCCAATATCGCAGGGCCAGACGCGAGGCTGATATCTTTGACCGCGCGTTCTGGTCGGGTGAGCCGCTGGACCAGTTATTTGAACAGATTGGCAATACGCCGCGCGGCGCTTCTGAAACGATCTTTAGCGCCGGGATGCTGGAATGGCGGCGCAGCCACCGGCAGGATGGAGAGCTGATTGCCGGTGCTCAGGCCCGGATCGACCGCAGTATGGACGTCGCCATTGCCAAAGAAGCGGGCAAGCTGCAAAAAGGCCTTCCGGTTCTGGCGACCACCGGATCAACCGCACCGTTTGTGGGGCTGTTCGGGACGGTCTTTGGCATCATGAACGCGTTCATTGAAATCGCAGAACAACAAAACACCAACCTTGCCGTTGTTGCACCGGGCATTGCAGAGGCGTTGCTGGCGACCGGGCTGGGTTTGATGGCCGCAATTCCAGCCGTCGTGTTCTATAACAAGCTGAGTGCTGATGCTGATCGGATCGTGGCCGGATACGAAGCCTTTGCCGACGAATTTGCCACCATCCTCAGCCGTCAGCTGGACAGCTAGGTATGGGCGCGGGTGTCATGAAGTCTGGCGACGATGGGGGCAGACGCCGCCGTCGCCGGTCGCGTCGCAATCAGCCCATGTCTGAAATCAACGTCACGCCGTTTGTTGATGTCATGCTTGTGCTGCTGATCATCTTTATGGTTGCCGCACCGTTGCTGACGGTTGGTGTTCCGGTGGAATTGCCGGAAACCGCAGCCAATGCGCTACCCACGGACGAGGAAGAACCCCTTGCGGTAACAATCACGGCGGATGGCACACTGTTGATCCAGAACACGGAAACGCCCGAAGCTGAGCTGATTGGTAAATTGCGGTCAATCGCCGCAGAGCGCAGTAGTGACCGGATTTTCCTGCGCGCTGATGGGGCGAATGCCTGGGATCGCGTGGCGCAGATCATGGGTGCACTGAATGCGGCCGGATTCAACAATATCGGTTTGGTAACAGACATTGGGGGCCCGACCCTGACCGGTGAGGACGGGTAAGCCATTGGCAAGCACCGGCACCTATATCTCTGCCGCGGGCCATGTGGGACTTGTGGTGTGGCTTGTCGCTGGCTGGGGATTCCAGTCCGACCCGTTACCGTTTGAAATCACCGAAGTCTCAGTGGTGACAGGTGAAGAATTTGCCGCCCTTACTGCCGCATCGACGCCCGATCCGGGCGTATCCGCGCCAGTAGCCCCAGAGGTTCCTGTTCCCGAAGACCTGCCCGCAACTCCGGCGATCGCGGAAACGCCAAGCCCGGTATCGGCGCCGGAACAGGTTCCCGAACCTGAGGCTGAAACGCCGCCGCCAGAGGCACCTGCCCCCCCCGCGCCGGTCGCAGAAGTGACTGACGCGCCACCTACACCACCGACACCGCCCGCTGAAACCGCCAGTCCCGATCTCGCGCCCAGTGAGACCCCGGTCCCACGTCAGGCTGATCGCGTGGCGCCGACACCGGTTGCACCGCCACCACCAGATGCCGATATTGCAGAGACCGTGCAGGCCTCCGCGCAACCGGATGTGACGGACCCCGCCGACGTGGTCGAAGACGCGACAGAGGCCACCGCACCGGAAGAGGCCGCAACTGAAATCGTCACCGAAGCAGAAACACCCTCTGGCGCGGTCACGGCATCTTTGCGCCCGCAGGTCCGGCCCCGCCAGGCCGCCCCGGTGGAAGAGCGTGCACCAACTGAAGAGCCGCAGGAAATCCCCCCCCCTACAACCGCAGAGCAACTTGCCGAAAGCGAAGCAGATGTCGAAGCCGCGGTCGCAGCTGCGCTTGCCGCAGTCTCCCCCCCGGTCGCGGCGGGCCCACCGATGACAGGGTCAGAGCGTGAAGGGTTCCGGGTCGCCGTCAATGCATGTTGGAATGTTGATCCGGGATCGGTTGCCAGCCGCGTCACCGTAGAAGTTGCCTTTAGCCTTGATCGAAGCGGCAAGGTGACGGGCGACGTGCAGTTGATCGGGTCCGATGGCGATCAATCGGCGACGCAAACGGCATTTCAGGCCGCGCGGCGGGCGATATTGCGCTGTCAGAAAAACGGCTACGAACTGCCAGCGGACAAATATGACCAATGGCAAGACGTCGTGATCACGTTTGACCCATCGGGGATGCGGTTGCGGTGATGGCGCGGCAAAGATACGCGCAACGGGGAAAATCCGAGAAATTCCCCCTTGAATGGAATGCAATTCCTATGAGAACGGGCAATGGCCCCGCCAAAAAAAGGACGTACGTTATGCTAAAATGGGTCTTGAGCGCAATTCTCGCCACCGCGGTCTTGGCGACACCCGCCTCCGCGCAGAATGGTCCGTTGCGGCTGACAATCACGGATGGGGTCATTGAGCCGCTTCCCTTTGCGGTCCCGACATTTCAGGCCGAGACCGCCGGCGCAGAGCAGCTTGCCAATGATATTAGCCGTCTGGTCGCGCAGGATTTGATTGGAACGGGTCTATTCCGAGAAATACCGGCGTCTGCCTTTATCAGCCAGCCCGCCTCATTTGGTGCGCCAGTTTCCTATCCGGATTGGCGCGCGATCAACGCGCAAGCTCTGATCGGTGGGGCTGTAGCGGTCAGCGGTGATCAGCTGGTGGTCAAGTTCCGACTATATGATGTGTTTTCGGGCACCGAACTGGGTGAAGGACTGCAGTTTGCGGGAACCGTTCAGGGCTGGCGGCGCATGGCGCACAAGGTCGCGGATGCGGCCTATTCGCGCATCACGGGTGAGGGCGGCTATTTTGACAGCCGGGTTGTTTTTGTATCGGAAACCGGACCCAAGGATGCGCGCCAGAAACGTCTTGCGATCATGGATTTTGACGGCGCGAACCTGCAATTCCTGACCGATAGCGCTGCGATTGTTCTGGCACCGCGGTTCAGCCCACGCGGCGATCGCGTGCTTTACACAAGCTACGAGTCTGGATTTCCCCGGATCAATGTTCTGGATGTCACGACCGTTGGGCGACAACAGCTTCCCACGGCGGAAGGCGAGATGGCATTCTCGCCCCGGTTCAGCCGCGACGGCCAGCGGGTCATCTACAGTCTGGCCAATGGTGGCAACACTGACCTTTACACCACCGATCTGGCCACCGGGGCGCATACGCGGCTGACCTCGGCACCGTCGATTGAAACAGCGCCAAGCTTTTCCCCCGATGGCGGTCAGATTGTGTTTGAAAGCGACCGGTCGGGGACACAACAGCTTTATATCATGCCCGCAGCGGGGGGAGAGGCGCAGCGGATCTCTTTTGGTGAGGGACGTTATGGCACGCCGGTCTGGTCGCCCCGTGGTGATCTTATTGCGTTTACCAAACAAAACGCCGGCCGCTTTCATATCGGCGTGATGCGCACCGACGGCAGCGAAGAGCGGTTATTGACCGCTTCATTTCTGGACGAAGGGCCAACCTGGTCACCAAATGGCCGGGTGCTGATGTTTATGCGTGAAACCCAGGGCGCAGGCGGCGTGTCATCGCTTTATTCGGTTGATATTTCGGGTTTGAATTTGCAGGCTGTGCCAATGCAGGGGGCGGGTTCTGATCCATCGTGGGGGCCATTGCAGCCTTGAAACATTGGCGGATGGGGTCATTCCCAGATCGTTTGACCCGTGTTAGGGTGTCGCAAAATTGAGCGGTAAAAACAGGATAACTTCCATGCATATGACAACCAAGGCCATTTTGGTGCTGCTGACGCTCTCGACGGCGGCATGTACACGACCCGACCGGTTTGGGGGCGCAGATGGCGCCGGGGCCGGGGCAGGCGGTGCGGACGGGGCAAACGCCGGACAGCTGGGCGGAGCCAATGACCCGACCAGCCCGCAATTCTTTGCACAGACCATCGGTGACCGGGTTCTGTTCCAGGTCGACAGCTCTTCGCTCACACCTGCAGGTCAGGCAACACTGGATGGCCAGGCCACCTGGCTGATGACCAATTCCGACTACCTCGCGATTGTCGAGGGGCATGCCGATGAACAGGGTACGCGCGAATACAACCTTGCGCTGGGCGCGCGGCGTGCGAATACGGTGCGCGAATATCTCATTTCAAAGGGCGTGCCACAAAGTCGTTTGCGGACAATCAGTTACGGCAAGGAACGTCCGATCGAGGTGTGCTCGGAAGAGGCGTGCTATGCCAAGAACCGTCGCGCCGTGACGATCATTTCGGTTGGATCGCTAAGCTAGGACATTACAGATGTATCGCCGTCTATCCCTTGTCATTGCAATCTGCCTGATGGCACCTGCCGCGATTGCGCAGGATCAGACGCTCGCGGATATTCGTCAGCAGTTGTCGATCCTCTATGTTGATATCCAGCGCCTGCGCACTGAGCTATCGACAACGGGTGGGGCCAGCGCGGCGACGGCGGGCAATACGCCGCTGGAACGTCTGGATGCAATCGAGGCGGAACTGCAACGCCTAACGTCAAAAACCGAAGAGTTGGAGTTCCGGGTCAACCGGATTACGGTGGATGGCACAAATCGCATTGGCGATCTGGAGTTTCGGTTGTGCGAGCTGGAAGAAGGCTGTGACATTGGCCTGCTGGGTGACACGCCGTCACTGGGCGGTGTGGATAACGCAACCGATGTCCCGACTGCCGCCCCGCCACCAACCACAGGTGCGCCAGCATTGGCAATTGGCGAGCAAGCCGACTTTACGCGGGCGCAGGAGGCGCTCGCAGAAGGTGACTTTCGCAGCGCCGCTGACCTCCTTGCGACCTTCAGCGCGTCCTACCCCGGTTCGCCAGTAGCGGCAGAAGCCGCGCTCATGCGGGGTAAGGCACTGGAAGGTCTGGGCGAAATGGCGGATGCTGCGCGCGCTTACCTGGAAAGTTTTTCGTCAGATGCGACCGGCCCATCGGCGCCGGAATCGTTATACAAACTTGGTTTTGCACTGGGACAGCTTGGGCAGGGCCAGGATGCCTGCCTGACCTTGGCCGAGGTAGGTGTACGGTTTCCCGGAAACGGGTTCGTGAACGAGGCGCAAGCGGCGATGGCCAATTTGGGATGCCAGTAGATCCGCGCGATGCGTTCCGAACAGCACTGTATCAGCTAGACACTGAATCTACCGTTGGCGTTGCCGTCTCTGGCGGTGGCGACAGCATGGCACTTTTGCATCTCGCAGCAGAGTGGGCAGGGCAAGCGGAAAGGTCGATCCGTGCGGTCAGCGTTGACCATGGATTGCGCCCGGGTTCTGCGGATGAGGCGGCGCGGGTTGCAACTTTCTGCAAGTCCATGAACATCCCCCACACGATATTGGCGTGGAACGGTTATGACGGGCAGGGCAACCTGCAGGACGTCGCAAGACAGGCGCGCCGCGCATTGATCACGACATGGGCGGCGCATTACGGGCTCGGGAACGTTCTGCTTGGCCATACAAAGGACGATCAGGCAGAAACTGTGCTGCTGCGTCTTGCACGGGGGTCCGGTGTTGATGGGCTCGCCGGGATGCCGCCTAAGCAGGGCATTTTCCTGCGCCCGTTGCTTGGGGTCAGTCGCGCCGACCTGCGCGCGTATCTGCAACGCAACGGGATCAGCTGGATAGATGACCCCAGCAACGATGATGCAACCTATGACCGCGTAAAGGCGCGCCAGTTGCGCGACCAACTGTCCACTTTGGGACTGTCACAGGACCGCCTGGCACAGACAGCAGACCACATGCGGGCCGCCCATGAGACCCTGCGCAAAGCCGCGATAAGCTTTGCGCGCAGTCATGTCATACAATCCAGCGGGGATTTGGTTCTGACCGGTGATTGGGATGGGTTTTCAATAGAAGATACGCCGCGTCGGGTTTTTGCGGCGGCAGTGCAATGGTTTTCGGCGCAGCATTACAAACCTCGATTCCAATCACTTTTGGGTGCTTGGACCCAGTTGGAAATGGGCGAAAAGACAACATTGGGCGGCGTCATCCTGACCCCGCTGTCAGACCGAACCATCCGCATGACGCGGGAACTGGCCGCGGCTGATCCTGCGCAACCCTTGCGGAAATCGGGTCCGACATCTTGGGATCATCGCTGGAACATCACCTGCGAAGGGGCTGAAACGACGGGTGAATTCACGATTAATGCGCTTGGCGAGGGGATTCGGCACTGTCCGAACTGGCGCGCGACCGGTGTGCCGCGCACATCGCTTATGGCGACCCCGGCGGTTTGGCGGGACCAGGAGCTGATTGCCGCCCCGCTGGCCGGCTACAGTCAGGGATTTCAGGCGCGGATTGTCGCGGATTTCCATTCAAGTCTGCTTCTGCATTGAAGATCGCCCCGGAACCTCTATTTTAACTTACAACCATGACGGCGCGACTCTTGCTGTCATTGACCCTTCCGCTGTCAAAGGAGCCTGTTTTGGGCAACGCACGTAATCTTGTCTTTTGGGTCGTCTTGTTCCTTTTGGTTCTGGCGCTCTTTAATTTGTTCAACGACAACGCCGGTTCCTCGCTGAGCAATTCTGAAAGCTATTCGGAATTTGTCGAAGCCGTTGAAACCGACACCGTGTCCAGGGTCACGCTGGATGGTGAACAGGTTCGGTATCGCAAAACCGATGGCCGGGATTATGTCACAATCAAACCAGCTGATGCTGAAATTACCGAACTGCTGATCGCCAGGGATGTGCCGCTGACGGCGCAAAGTCAGGAGCAATCGGCGTTCTCCGCTTTCCTGATGACCCTGTTGCCATTCGTGCTGCTGATTGGTGTCTGGATCTATTTCATGAACCGCATGCAGGGCGGCGGCAAAGGTGGGGCCATGGGCTTTGGCAAGTCAAAGGCAAAGCTGCTTACCGAAAAGCACGGCCGCGTCACCTTTGACGAAGTTGCTGGCATCGATGAAGCCAAGGAAGAGCTGGAAGAGATTGTCGAGTTTTTGCGCAATCCGCAGAAGTTCTCGCGTCTTGGCGGCAAGATCCCAAAAGGCGCGTTGCTGGTGGGCCCTCCGGGGACGGGTAAGACGCTTCTTGCGCGCGCAATTGCCGGTGAGGCGGGCGTGCCATTCTTCACGATTTCGGGCTCTGATTTTGTTGAGATGTTCGTTGGTGTCGGTGCATCCCGTGTCCGCGATATGTTTGAGCAGGCCAAAAAGAATGCGCCCTGCATTGTTTTCATCGACGAAATCGACGCTGTCGGGCGGTCCCGTGGTGCCGGATACGGTGGCGGCAACGACGAACGTGAACAGACGCTGAACCAGCTGCTGGTAGAGATGGACGGTTTTGAAGCAAATGAAGGCATCATTATCGTCGCCGCAACCAACCGTCGCGATGTACTTGATCCGGCGCTACTGCGCCCGGGTCGTTTTGACCGTCAGGTTCAGGTGCCAAATCCTGATATCAAGGGCCGTGAAAAAATTCTGGGCGTCCATGCCCGCAAGGTGCCGCTTGGCCCTGATGTGGACCTGCGCATCATCGCGCGAGGCTCTCCGGGCTTTTCCGGTGCTGATCTGGCGAACCTCGTGAACGAGGCGGCATTGATGGCGGCCCGCGTCGGGCGTCGGTTTGTCACCATGATCGACTTTGAGTCTGCCAAGGACAAAGTGATGATGGGTGCTGAACGCCGCTCGATGGTGTTGACGGATGACCAGAAGGAAAAGACCGCCTACCACGAAGCTGGCCATGCGATTGTCGGGCTGAATATGCCCCTGTGCGATCCCGTCTATAAGGCCACGATCATCCCGCGCGGTGGCGCGCTTGGCATGGTGATGAGCTTGCCGGAAATGGACAAGCTGCAGATGTTCAAGGATGAGATGGAACAGAAAATCGCCATGACCATGGCAGGGAAGGCCGCCGAGATTCACAAATACGGGCCCGATCATGTGTCGTCTGGTCCTATTGGTGACATCCAGCAGGCCAGCCGCCTGGCGCGTGCAATGGTGATGCAATACGGCATGTCCGATCTGGTCGGGAACATCGACTATGAAGAGGCCGCGCAGGGATATTCTGCAAATGGTGGTGCGGGTGGCTTTTCTGTTTCTGCCGAGACCAAGCGCCTGATCGAAAGCGAAGTGAAGCGGATCATCGACGAAGGTTATGAGACGGCCGTGCGGGTCATCAAGGAGAACGAAAAAGAGTTCGAATTGCTGGCGCAGGGGTTGTTGGAATACGAGACATTGACCGGAAATGAGATCAAGCGGGTCATCGCGGGTGAACCGATTGATATGGACGACGACGATGCGGATGCACCGCCCTCGAGCGGCAGTTCGATCACTGCCATTCCGAAGACAAAGCCGAAAAAGCCAAAGGCCCCGGATGGGGATCTGGAACCGGAACCGTCAACCTGATCAAAAAGCCGCCCAATCCGGGCGGCTTTTTTTTGCGCCGCGCAGTGCGCCGGCCCGCGATCAAGGGCTGGTGGCGCATTTGATGGTTGATGCAAGGGAAGTCGACCACGCCCGCGCATTATCTCTGCCGATTGAACGTCACGGTACTAACCGGCGGGATCGGCGACCCTGATCAGCAACGCCCGTTTCCAATCCGAAACGCCATTGCAGATATATCGCCGATTCCGGCTGCGGATGTGTCGTAAAGTAGGTGCGCCAATGGGTCGCGTCCCGCTAGACATGGCGCAATGGATCGGGGCTAGCGGCCCCCTGGACATAGGGACAAGACGATGGAATACAAATCCGATATTGAGATTGCACGCGAAGCCAAAAAGCAGCCAATTCAGGACATCGGCGCAAAGCTGGGCATCACGGCAGATGATTTGCTGCCATATGGCCATGACAAGGCGAAGGTCAGCCAGTCCTTCATCGACTCTGTTCAGGGCAACGACGATGGCAAGCTGATCCTTGTCACCGCGATCAACCCGACCCCGGCAGGCGAAGGCAAGACCACAACCACTGTTGGTCTTGGTGATGGTCTGAATGCGATTGGCAAGAAGGCCGCTGTTTGTATCCGCGAGGCATCACTTGGCCCCTGCTTTGGCATGAAGGGCGGCGCCGCGGGCGGTGGCTATGCCCAGGTTGTCCCGATGGAAGACATGAACCTGCACTTTACCGGTGATTTTCATGCAATCACTTCCGCGCATAACTTGCTGTCAGCGATGATCGACAACCACATTTACTGGGGCAATGAGCTTGAGATCGACATTCGCCGCGTCGTCTGGCGCCGGGTGATGGATATGAACGATCGGGCCCTGCGTCAGATCACCGCATCGCTTGGTGGCGTGGCAAACGGCTTTCCGCGCGAAGCGGGTTTTGACATCACCGTGGCCTCTGAAGTGATGGCGATCCTGTGTCTCGCGCTGAACCTTGAAGACCTGCAAAAGCGTCTGGGCGATATCATCGTGGCCTACCGCCGCGACCGCACGCCGGTCTATTGCCGCGACATCAAGGCTGACGGTGCGATGACCGTGCTGCTAAAAGATGCGATGCAGCCCAACCTGGTGCAGACGCTGGAAAACAACCCCGCGTTTGTGCATGGCGGCCCGTTTGCGAACATCGCTCATGGCTGCAATTCGGTGACCGCCACGACCACCGCACTGAAAATTGCGGATTACGTGGTGACCGAGGCCGGTTTCGGTGCTGATCTTGGCGCTGAGAAGTTCATGAACATCAAATGCCGCAAGGCCGGTCTTGCCCCATCCTGCGTGGTTGTGGTTGCCACCGTGCGCGCCATGAAGATGAACGGCGGCATTGCGAAAGCTGACCTTGGTACAGAAAATGTCGATGCGGTGAAGCGGGGGTGCCCAAACCTTGGGCGTCATATCGAAAACGTCAAAAGCTTTGGCGTGCCGGTTGTTGTTGCCATCAACCACTTTGTCACGGACACTGATGCCGAAGTGCAAGCCGTCAAGGATTTTGTGACCAGTCAAGGGTCCGAAGCCATTCTTTGCAAGCACTGGGCACTTGGGTCGGAAGGCACCAAGGAACTGGCCACCCGCGTCGCCGAGATTGCAGACAAGGGTGAGGATAACTTTGCACCGATTTATCCTGATGAAATGGGTCTGTTTGACAAGATCGACACCATCGCGAAGCGTATCTATCGCGCCGATGAAGTCATTGCAGACAAGAAGATCCGGGATCAGCTGCGAGCCTGGGAAGAACAGGGTTACGGCAATCTTCCGGTCTGTATGGCAAAGACGCAGTATTCGTTCTCGACCGATCCCGCGCTGCGCGGCGCGCCAACCGGACATTCCGTGCCAATTCGCGAAGTGCGCCTGTCGGCTGGTGCGGGCTTCATTGTCGCCATCTGCGGCGAGATCATGACAATGCCAGGTCTGCCGCGTAAACCGTCAGCAGAAGCGATCATGTTGAACGCCGACGGCCAGATCGAAGGCTTGTTCTAATAGGTTCGGCGGGACGTCGCTGTTGCGCTGACGCGCAAGGCGCCCCGCCCACCGTCCCGTAAGAGACTTAGGTGAAAGAAGAATATGACTGCTAGTGTGATTGACGGAAAGGCGTTTGCCGCTACCGTGCGCAGCAAGGTCGCAGCGCATGTGGCCCGGTTGAAAACAGACCACAATATCACCCCAGGGCTGGCCGTTGTGCTGGTTGGGGAAGACCCAGCCTCGCAGGTTTATGTTCGCTCAAAGGGCAAGATGACCGTTGAGGTCGGCATGAAATCCTTCGAGCACAAGCTGGACGTGGAGACATCAGAGACCGATCTGCTGGCCCTGATCGACACGCTGAACAATGATCCCGAGGTACATGGCATCCTTGTGCAACTGCCGCTGCCCGACCATCTGGATAGCGACCTTGTCATCAATAGTATCGACCCGGCGAAGGATGTGGATGGCTTTCACATCTCAAACGTGGGTTTGCTTGGCACTGGGCAGAAAAGCATGGTTCCATGCACGCCGCTAGGTTGCCTGATGATGTTGCGTGACCATCATGGTTCCCTGTCTGGCAAAAATGCCGTGGTCATTGGCCGCTCCAACATTGTTGGCAAGCCAATGGCGCAATTGCTTCTGAATGACAGTTGCACGGTGACGATCGCACATTCGCGCACAGCTGATCTGCCCGGTGTCGTGCGGCAGGCCGATATCGTCGTGGCGGCGGTTGGCCGCCCTGAAATGGTGCCCGGCGACTGGATCAAACCGGGTGCGACTGTCATTGACGTGGGCATCAACCGGATCGAACGTGATGGTAAGAACAAACTGGTGGGTGACGTTGACTACGCCAGTTGCGCAGAGGTCGCGGGTGCAATCACGCCGGTGCCCGGCGGGGTCGGCCCGATGACAATTGCCTGCCTCCTGGCCAATACCGTC
Organism: uncultured Paracoccaceae bacterium; assembly: GCA_947502145.1. Taxonomy (GTDB): domain Bacteria; phylum Pseudomonadota; class Alphaproteobacteria; order Rhodobacterales; family Rhodobacteraceae; genus CANMYO01. Next base: position 329,378 of record CANMYO010000003.1, read on the forward strand.
ACGGCCTGTAGCCGTGCAAACGGCTTGGTCGAACCTGAAGGTCTGACCGCCTAGGTTGTCGCAGCAAACGGGACGGGCAACGCGTGTTTGCCCGTCAGGACGGCAATTGCGTCTGGCGCCATCAGCGACCGCAGGGTCGGATGTGTGCCGCGCAGCCCACCGGTGAATGCACCAAAAGCCGGCATGATAATGCGGGATTGATCTGCCAAAAATGCAGGGCGGGTTCCGCCGCGCCCGACGTTGCATTTTGGATGATAATGTCCGGACACTTCGCCAACCGAACCCGCAATCGCAATGTGCCGAAACACCAGCTTGCCCAGCGTCAATTCATTGACATGTCGCCCACCCAATTCAACCGGGCCCGGATCATGGTTGCCTTCGATCCAAACCCAATCCCGTCCCGCCTGTTGTCGGGTAAGCTGCAATTTCTCTGTCTCATCAAGGCTTTCGGCCGCCGAGAGATCATCAAAGCTATCGCCCAGGCAAATCACCTGGCGCGGATTGAGCTGTTCAAGAAGCTGGTCGATCTTGTCCAGCGTGGCGCGCGTTTCGTAGGGGGGGAGCAAGAAGCCACTGCGCCGCGCGATCCGATCCGACTTGCCCAGATGAAGGTCGGACACACAAAGGGTCTGCGCCTCGGGCAGCCAAAGTGCACCGCTGGCAAGAGCAGAAACAGCAACACCACTGAGGGAAAAATCATGACATGCGTTCATGGATTGTTCCTGCCCCAGACGAACCGGGATTTCAAGGCCGCTTCACCCTGTGCGCGCCGCTTTGGCCGCGACGGTGGGACCTCAATTTTATTGAGGCCAGAGGCATCCATGAGGCGGCGGGTCTCATCAGCGATCAGCCGTTCGCGACCTTCACCAGCAATCGGAATGCGGCCAACCTCTAGCAACAACGGTGCAGCCAACGGGGTGACCCTGTCGCGGACGACGTGATCGACGCGGCCATTTGTGCGGTTCAGCATTTCTTCGATCCGACCGAAATCAACGAGGCCGCGCAGCGCCTCTTCGCGGGTGATTTGCAGCATCAGGTGGTCCGGGTCGTATTTGCAGAGTGTGTCATAAAGAATGTCAGAGCTGAATGTCGCCTGCCGCCCGGTTTTGCGGCTTTGTGGCAGATTGCGTTCGATCAGGCCCGCGATTGTTGCCGAGGCGCGAAAGGTCTTTTTCATCACTGCGTTGCCCTTGAGCCAGGTTTCAAACCCATCACGTAGATCTTCCGGGGCAAAAAGTGCGGCCGGGTCAGTGACTTGATCAAGCCCCCACACCATCGTCGCATAGTCTGTTGCAAGGAAACCCAGCGGGTTTAAACCAAGCGACTCCATCCTTTGAGTAAGCAAAAGTCCCAATGTTTGCATGGCGTTACGACCAGCGAAACCATAAAATACCGTGTGCGCGCGGTCATCGTGCGGAAAGCTTTCGACTAGGATGCGGTCGGCTTCTGGTAGTTTGGACACCACGCGCTGCAGGTGCAGCCATTCATTGGTGTGGGGCGGCAGATTTGGCCAATCATCCTGCCGAAACATGCGCAGAATGCGGGCTTGCAACTGTGTCGAGGTTGCAAATTTGGTGCCCATGAAGGTCGCGATTTTGGGTTTCTTTGCCGCATTGCGCGACACCTCGACAGTCATTTCGCGCAGTCCTTCGTAGCGCACGATGCGACCACCGATCAGGAACGTGTCACCGGGCGTCAGGGAAGCAGCGAAGCCTTCTTCTATCTCACCCAGGGGCTTGAAGCTTCCCCGGAAGCGCACCTTAAGGGTGTCCGTGTCCTGAATCGTGCCGATGTTCATGCGAATATTGCGCGTGGCGCGTGGATCGCGAAGGTGCCACAAGCCGTTGGTTTTTTGTAATCTTTTCCATTTGTCATAAGCGCGCAGCGCGTAACCGCCCGTCGCACAGAATTCGAGGCAGTCATCAAATTCGGCGCGCGTCAGATTTGCATAGGCGCCCACGGAGGTGACTTCGGCGTAAAGATCATCGGCGGCAAATGGCCCTGCGCAGGCGGTGATCAGAATATGTTGGCACAGCACGTCCCGTGGGCCGGGACCTTTGGGATCGCCGTCAAGATCATGGGCCTTGGCAGCCTGTAAAGCGGCAATACATTCAATGACTTCAAAGCGATTTGCGGGCACCAACAATGCCTTGGATGGTGCGTTGTAGCGGTGGTTGGCCCGTCCGATCCGCTGGATCAGGCGCTTCACATTCTTTGGGGCACCAATCTGCACGACAAGATCAACATCGCCCCAGTCAATCCCAAGGTCCAGTGAGCCTGTGCAGACAATTGCGCGGAGGTCTCCGCGCACCATTGCGGCTTCGACTTTTTCGCGCTGTTCGCGCGACAAGCTGCCGTGGTGGATGCCAATGGGCAGATCATCGGTATTATTAAGCCACAGATTATGAAAGAAAATTTCGGCCTGTGCGCGGGTGTTGTGGAATATCAGCGTGGTCTTGTGCTGGCGGACCTGTTCCAACACCGCCGGGATCGCATAGGCTGCGCCGCCACCAGCCCACGGCGGCTGTTCTTCGGTGACCAGCATGTTGATATCGGGATCGGGGCCCGGATCGGCTTGTAGGATAACGCAGGGATTTGGGTGTTTTGCCAATGACTTAGCAATGGCATCCGGGTCTTCGACGGTGGCCGACAGGCCGACGCGGCGCAACCCCGGGGCCAAGGTCTGCAGGCGCCCCAACGCAAGCATCAATTGGTCACCACGTTTGCTTTCGGTGAGGGCGTGGATTTCGTCGACGATTATCCGCTGCAGGCCGGCGAACATGCGCGGCGCATCTTCATAACTTACTAATAATGCAAGACTTTCCGGCGTGGTCAGCAGGATATGCGGCGGGTCAGCACGCTGCCGTTTCTTTTGCGTGGCTGAGGTGTCACCGGTGCGATCCTCGATCCGGATGGCAAGGCCCATCTCGTCAACCGGGGTGCGGAGATTGCGTTTGATATCTGCCGCCAGCGCCTTGAGCGGTGAGACGTAAAGTGTATGGATTCCAGTATGTTGCCCCGCGGCAAGCTCCACCAGGGTTGGCAGGAAACCCGCGAGTGTCTTGCCGCCGCCAGTGGGTGCGATCAGCAAAAGTGCGGGGTCGGCGGCCCGATCCAGCATGTCCTGTTGATGCGGATGGATGTCCCAACCTCGGCGAGAAAACCAGTCCTGGAATTGATCGGGCAGGGCAGTCATAACCCCAACTTGACCCACCGTACTGTGGGGTCAAGGGGCAGTTTCTGGCAGATGCACAACCCATGCACATCCTGCCAACAACCCATGCAGACGCAAATGTTAAGAATGTTAACCGGGCCGCGCGTTGCGGCCCGCAATGGCCTAGTGCACGATGCCTTCTTCTTTTACGAACATGTTATTCCAGGCGCGGTCAATCAGCTCTGGCGACATGTGATAGGGCTTCCCCTCAAATTCGCAAATCGCGATCATCTGGTCGATCAGGAAGATCGGCTGGTAATTCGCATAGACGTTGTCGATTTCCGGATAGCGGTTGTTCAACAGATGTACCAAGGTCGCTTCGTCCAATGGCATTTTGCGCTTGCGCGCGACCATGGCAAAGATCTTGAGGAAGTCAGACTGCACCGGTCCGTCAATCTTGATCTTGTAGAAGATACGGCGCAGGGCCGCTTGGTCAAAAATGGCGTTGGGGTGGAAGTTGGTCGAGAAGATGACCAGCGTGTCAAACGGCACTTCGAATTTTTCGCCCGATTGCAGCGCGAGAATATCCTTGTTCTCCTCAAGCGGAACAATCCAGCGGTTCACAAGGCTTTGCGGAGGTTCGGCCTGACGACCAAGGTCATCCACGATAAAGATGCCGCCGGTGGACTTCATCTGGAGCGGTGCCTGATAGGTGCGCGCAACCGGGTTGTAGACCAGATCAAGCATTTCCAGCGAAAGTTCACCACCTGTAATCACGGTGGGGCGCTCACAGCGAACATAGCGGGTGTCAAAACGCCCGGTTGTCCGACGCAACGAATTGGGGTTTTCGACTTCTTCCTCGGCGGCGGAGTGCACGATCGGGTCATAGACGGTGATCACCTGGCCGGAGTATTCAACCGCGCGCGGAACGTAGATCTTGTCGCCAAGCGCATCACGGATCCCGTTCGAGATTGAGGATTTCCCGTTGCCCGGTGGGCCATACATCAGAATAGAGCGGCCCGCGCCGACCGCCGGGCCAAGATTGTCCAGTAGATCGTCTGGCAGGATCAGGTGGCCCATCGCGGACAGAAGCTGATCTTTGGTAATGTGGATATTGCGGATTGACTGGCGCTTGATCTGTTCATGGTAGATCGCGAGCGGCACGGGCATGGCACCATAATATTCAGACTGACGCAGTGCATCCTGCGCCCTGTTCTTGCCTGCATCGGTCAGCTGATAGCCCATTTCATTGCTGTTATTGGCATTCAATGTCCCCGTCGCTTCCAACAGCAATTGCCCGCGGGCAAGGTCGACCAGTTCCTGTGTCACCACCACGGGCAGGCAGATGGCCTTGGCCAGGTCCGACACCATGTCCAGGTTCATCCGGAACATCGTCTTGATCAGAATGTCCCGCATCATCGCCTGCGGCAATTGCATGCCGATCAGACCCTTGGGGGCGGGGGGCGCCATGACGCCAGTGGGTTCCATATTCATATTACTGCCCGTCGCTGTTCAATAGGATCAGGGCCGCAAAACCCCTTCAATCCGGTGAACAATCCCCAATCTTTGTGGCGAAATCATGGATAAACCCCACCATTCGCAGGGCATCAACGGGCCAGGAATACCAACAAAAGGTAGAAAATCAGGGTGCAGGCCAGCGGAAATCCCATGGGAAACCGTTTGCCTTGTTCCCAGCTTTCCCAATGGGGGACAAGGTTTCGGATCGGGGTATGCCGCGCGATCCTGTGGGTGGCGTAGCCGGCCAGAAAGCAGGCGGCGAGCAGGACCAGCACCAGACGCAGGTCGGACAGCGCGACAAATGGCCCGGCCGAGGCGATGAACTTGCTGTCCCCGGCCCCCATTTGTCCAGCCGCGTTCAGGGTAATCCCGATCAGCAACATTACGGCAAAGTGGCTGTAACCCCACAGATAATCGGAAAACGGCAGGACAAAGAACCCAAGGATCGCGTAGGCGAGCAAAAGGCCATCTGTCGCAAGGTTCGGAATTTTCATCCGCGACAGATCGCTGTAGGCGACAAAAAGACCAATTGGAACAACCGCCAGCAAATAGATGCCAGCGGCCTGTGCAGTCAGTCCCATAGTCTAGTTCGTGACGTTGTCTTCGAGGGCACGCAGGCTGCGTGAAGCTTCCTCAAAATGCTGCGGGTGGGTTTCGATGGCCTCGCGCAGCAGACCCTTGCCCATGCTGATATCGTTCTGCTTGATCGCGGTCAGCGCCATGGTGTGCAACAGCTGCGCACGCTCAATCTGCGTCATTGGCACAACGGGCAGGTCATATTTGCGCTGTGCACCCCGCGCGAGGATCAGGTTGTTCTTGGCGGTGAACATCCCGCCATCAAGGCGCAGGGCATCGGTGAACAATCGCTCAGCCCCGGAATAGTCACCACGGGTGAGTTTGGAATAGCCCCAGTTATTCAGCACACCGGCAGGCGTGGTGGTCAGCCCGGCGGCAATTTCGTAAAAGCTGTCGGCCTTGTCCCATTGTTCCTTGCCATCGGCGACCATCGCCTCAAGCCGGTAGCGCTTGAAGGTCTCGTGGGTCGGCGGAATGGTGTTGAGCGTCGTTGCGGCATCGTCCCACCGATTGGCGCGGATCATCGCATCGGCCAGTTCAACTTTGTCATCATTGTTGGCGGTGGGCAGTGTCAGGACGTTTTCCCATGCGAGGATAGCATCGCTGGCCCGACCGGCGCGCACAAGGCTTTTGGCAAATCCGCGATGCAGGTCAATGCGTTCGGGTTCCTTGGCAATGCCGTTCTGGAAATAGCTGACCGCAGCATTCGGATCCGCGACGGTCAACATCACATCGTCCAGATTGTTCTGTTGCACGGCGTCCATGTCCTGCAGGGCCCGTTCGACCTGTGCTTCGCCTGACTTCTGACAGGCCGACAGCCCGATCAGGGCCGCCATTACGGATGAGATCACGATTGGATGGCGCATGTTTCTGCGTCCTTCTTGCTGCTCTTGCCTCTAGAGTGCAGTGAGGATCACAAAGTCGCCCTGGCCCCGCCGCACCAATTTGAAGTCTTGGTTTTGTTGACTTGGATCGTAGTCGGGGTCTTCCAAATTAGCGAGTGCTAGTCTCAGGTTCTCGCGAATTTGGTCGGAATTGCCGTTATCCGTTGCAAACGCGCGACGAAAAACCTCTGCCGCTTCGCCATATTCGCCTTTTTCCAGCAGGATGACGCCCAGATTGTTCCATGCGGCAGGAAATTCTGGCGCCTGATCCGTGGCGCGGCGCAGCAGCCGTTCGGCCTGGCCCAATCGCCCGAGTTTGAGATTGGCAGACCCCAGGGCAGAGAGGGTGTCAACATTCAACCCATCCTTGGCGGCGGCCCGGGTATAGGCGCGCAGGGCCAGTTCATATTCACCGGCGGCCATCAGGCGGTGCCCGACAATCAGCCCGTCCAGATCGCTTTCGCCGGCCACGCCCGGGGCGCCCTTGGGATCGTTAGACGCGTCAAAGCCGCCCGGAGCGCAGGCGGCTGAGACAAGGATCAGGGCCAAGGCGAATATTGCCCGGCTTATGCGCATATGGACCTATCCGCCCAGGTTCTGGGCAATGTTGTAAATCGAAGGTCCGATCAAAATGAGCAGAAGTGGCGGCACAGTCAACATCATCGTCGCCAATGTCATCTTTGTGGGCAGCTTGTTTGCCGCTTCCTCAGCCCGCATCACACGTTTGTCGCGCATTTCTGAGGCATAGACCCGCAGCGCATCGGCGATTGATGTCCCAAATTGCTGCGACTGGATCAGCACTGTCACAAAGGACGAGATATCCTGAACGCCTGCCCGTTCAGACAAATCCCGCAACACGCTGGCCTTGTCCTTACCGGCCTTCATCTCATGTGCGACGATCTCAAACTCTTCGGCGAGTTCAGGAAAGCCCGACTTCAGTTCACGGCTGACCCGGATGATGGACTGGTCCAGCGATTGACCCGCTTCGACACAGACCAACATCAGGTCAAGCGCATCGGGGAAACCATTGGTAATGTTTTCCTGTCGCGTCGCCTGCCGGCGTGTCACCCAGTATTTGGGAGTCATGTATCCGACGACGCCCGGTCCAAGCACCATGAGAAGCATGTTCTGGGTGGTAACGTCACCTTCGCTCATTTTCAGGAGCAGGTAGCCGCCACCGAGGATCAACCCGATAATTCCCAGCGCAAACTGGAAGAAATGGTAAAAACGCACGGCATTGCGGCTTTTGTACCCGGCTTGCATCAGCTTGAGCTTGACGGCTGAATATTCCTCAGCGTTCTGCGGTTCGAGGAACGTTGAGTATTTCTCAAGCTTGTCTTTTGACGATGGCGTGCGCAGCTTTTCGGTCTTACTGGTCTGCATCGCCTGACGGTTGGCTGTCTTGAGCTTGTCCAGCGGGTCGGCTTCGCGGCGCAGCATCACTGGCAAGGTGATCAAGATCATCAGGATGCCAAGCAGACCGACCAGCAGGATCGGGCCGGATGGCCCCAGGTGCTCTGTCACCAAATTACTGAGTTGATTGAACAATTCCATAACCGGTCACCTAAACTTTGATGTTCACAAGAGCGCGCATGACGATAAGGTTCGCCACTAGAAACCCGGCCACAACCAGACAAGCGGGGATAAACACGGGGGTTTCCATCACCTCATCAAAGTAATTTGGCTGAATGACGTTGATGCCGATAAGCGCCAGAATCGGGAAACCGGAGAGCAGTTTGCCGGACCACTTCGCCTCTGCCGTGATCGCCTTGACGCGGCGGAACAGGCGGAAGCGGGCGCGGATCACCTTTGCAAGACCGTCAAGGATTTCGGCCAGGTTACCACCAGAGGTTTGCTGGATTGTCACCGCAACGGCCAGAAAGCGCATATCCTGCATGTCCAGCCGTTCGGCCATCGCCTTGAGACATTCCCCCATGTCACGGCCATAAGCCGCCTCATCAGAGATCACGCCCATTTCGGTGCCAAGCGGATCAGCGACCTCTTTGGCGACAATGGAAATGGCGGACGAAAACGGGTGTCCGACGCGCAGCGAGCGCACCATCAGTTCAACCGCCTCTGGCAATTGTTCTTCGATCATCGACATCCGCTTGTTGGCCTTGGCACTGATCCATACAAAAACACCGCCAACACCCATGGCCACCGCAAGGAAGGCCCGCACCGCGAGGCTGACCTCGGTTGCGACGGTCAGGCCAAGGAAAGCCACGACCGAAACAACACCCATCACGACAAGGATCTGGGGCGGGGAAAACGCGATATTGGCCTTTTGGGCCTTATTGGCAAGAATCGAATAAAGCGGAATGCTTTGCGATTTCATGTGCTGGGTCATTTCCTTGCGGAGTTGCTCCAGCACCTGTTCGCGTCCGCCACCTTTTTCCAACAGCTCCAACCGGCGATTGACCTTGCCATTCATGGAAATGGACTTGCCAAAAATCACCAGGTAAGCGCCCTGCACGAGCGCAAGAACGGCCAGGAAAATAACGATGTAAATGAGCGGTTCGGCAGAAATCATGTCGTTTACTCCGCGACCATGGGTTCAAAGATTGCTGGCGGCAGATCGTAGCCCCAAAGCTTGAACCGCTCTGAAAATGCCGACCGCACACCGGTCGCCGTAAAGTGGCCGATAATCTTGTTGTCTGGCGTCAGGCCAACACGCTGATAGCGGAACACTTCCTGCATGGAGATGACGTCCCCTTCCATCCCGGTGATTTCGGTGATGGAGGTCATCCGGCGCGAACCATCCTGCAGGCGCGAGGCCTGCACAATCAGGTTAACAGCTGACGAAATCTGGCTTCGCACCGCTTTGATCGGCATTTCGATACCGGCCATCGCGATCATGTTTTCCAGACGGCTGACGCCATCGCGCGCGCTGTTGGCGTGAATGGTGGTCATAGACCCGTCGTGGCCGGTGTTCATGGCCTGCAGCATGTCGATGACTTCTTCGCCGCGCGTTTCCCCCACGATAATCCGGTCCGGGCGCATCCGCAGGGCGTTTTTCAGACAGTCGCGCTGTGACACGCCGCCTTTGCCTTCGACGTTGGGCGGGCGGCTTTCCATCCGTCCCACATGTGTCTGCTGAAGCTGAAGTTCCGCGGTATCCTCGATCGTGAGGATCCGTTCAGCGTCGTCAATGAACGAGGACAGCGCATTCAGCGTCGTCGTCTTACCAGACCCGGTCCCGCCCGACACGATCACATTCAGACGGGTGGCAACAGCAGCCTGCAGATAGGCGGCCATTTCCTCGGTAAAGGCGCCAAACTTGACCAGGTCATCAATGCCAAGTTTGTCTTTTTTGAATTTACGAATTGAGACAAGCGAACCATCCACCGCAATTGGCGGCACCATCGCGTTGAAACGTGACCCATCCGCAAGGCGGGCATCGACGTAAGGGTTGGATTCGTCAACACGACGCCCCACGGCAGAGACGATCTTGTCGATGATCCGCAAAAGGTGGCGTTCGTCCTTGAAAGTAATGTCGGTCAGTTCAAGCTTACCGGCGCGTTCAACAAAGATCTGCTGCGGGCCGTTCACCAGAATATCATTGACACTTTCGTCCTTGAGAAGCGTCTCTAGCGGGCCAAGGCCGGTCACTTCGAAGAACAGGTCCTGGCTTAGCGATTGACGTTCCTCACGGTTGAGGACAATGCCCATCTCTTCCAGAGATTCTGCAGCTATCGCATTGATTTCATTGCGTAAATCGCTCTCGCTGGCGTTTTCCAATGCCGCGAGGTTGAGATTGTCGAGAAGGGCTTTGTGCAGCTCAAGCTTGATGTCAGCCAGCTTTTCCTTGCGCTTTTTCTCGCGATCCTGCGGTGCGGCCTCGGCAGCTTTCGCCGGCATCGCCTTCATCAGGGACTTGCGTTCCTCTGCTTCGGGGGCGGGCACGGCGGCGAGTTGCGGCTTTGCCCCGGGCTTTGAGCCGTCAGCTTTCTTGTACTTGGAAAACATCTGTCAGTTCCCTTATCCGTGTGCTTCGGCAACGTCGGCCTGGTTGACCGCATGAACCGACTGCGCCAGCTTTGCGATTTCCTTGCGGGTGGCGTTCTTGGCGGCGTTTTCGCCCAATGGGCTGCCGTGATCGGCTGTTTGCGCGACCTGTTTGCCACCGTCCGGGATCTGTACCTCGATCGCGATGCCAAGGCTTTCGGCCAGACGTTTCACGCGGCTTTTGCCATTCAGGTCAGTAAAGCCGGGCGCGCGGTTAAGGACAAAGCGCAGTTTATCAAACGGCAAGTCCTCGGATTGCAGCGCGCGCTTAAGACGCAGCGTGTTCTGGGCAGAGCGCATCTCCAGTTCAATCGTGGCAAAGTAGACGTGGCTTGCCTCAAGCACGACCTGGCTCCATTCGACCATGGTCGACGGCATGTCGATCACCACGTAGTCGAAGTTGGTCCGTGCAACTTCGATGACGCGGGCGATATCCTCACTGCTGACAAGGTCAAGCGGGATCATGTCGGTCGGAGAGGTCAGGACGTGCAATTTCTGTTCGTAAGACAGCAGCGCCTGCATGAAGGATTCACTGTCCATTGCGTCGGTGTCAGACAGCAGTTCCAGCACGGTTTCGCGCCGCGGCAGGTCAAGATATGTCGAAGTGGTGCCAAATTGCAGATCAAGGTCAAGCAGGCAGACCCGCGGCGGGTTGTCCTTTTCAACATTGGCGAGTTCCCAGGCAAGGTTAACGGCAAGTGTGGTGGCGCCGGTGCCGCCGGCCATGCCGTGCACGGCGATCAGAACACCTTCATGGTCGCCGGTGGCCTTGAGCTTGTTTTGCAATTCGGGCGCAACGGGGGTTTCCTCTGGCGGGGTCAGAACGCGGTCGATCGCGTTCGCCAGCTCATCCTCGGGAAGCGGGTAGGGGACAAATTCATCCCCCCCTTCACGCAACAACTGGTGCAGCGATGCGGGGCTGACATCTTCGGTGATCAGGATGACCTTGATTGACCGCTGCTTTGCGGCGCCGATGATCTCTTTGATCAGCTCAATATTTTCTTCGTCCTCGTGGTCCATCGCAATGGCGAGAAACTGCAAATCGTCCGCTTCCTGCTGCTGCAGAAACGAAATTGCGTCGTTGAAACTCAAATCGCCCCAGTTTTCCCCCAGCGCGGTTTCCATGTCTTCGATCAACAAGTCAAAAATCTGAACGTCGCGGCTGACAGTGCAGGCGACAATCGAAGGCGTTTCGGTCTTTAATACAGCGTTACTACTCATGGCGCTCACGTCCTTGTCATTGCAGGAACAGGCGAAGGCATAGCGCGAAGGGGTTAATGTCCCGTCACGATTGACCTGCGACTGCCCACCCGTCGAGATTCCCCGGGGCGGATTAATCCCATTGGGTTGGTTTTCGCGGACAAACGTGGCGGGAATTGGACGAAAAGATCGTAATTGTGCGGTATCTTGCGACGATCAGCGTCTGAGAGCAGAAATGTTTACGCCCGCGCGAGGCGGGCGTAAACAATCAAATTTTAACGATTTGGCGGTTTATTGGCCACCACCGCCACCGCCGCCGCCACTTGCGACTTCAGTTGCGCTCACCTCGGTCCGTGGTACGGCGCTGGCGACATACTCGCGGAAAATCACCTCGGCATATTTGCCGTTCAGAAGGGTGGGGTGATTTTGGACGAAACCAGACACTTCTGTCACGGTCCGGCGGTTGCGCCGCTCCTGCGCACTGGTGTTGATAACGGGGCGGGTTTCGCCAAATGAGGCGACAGCCTCAAGACGTGACCGGCTGATGCCCTGACCAACAAGGTAGTTCACGGCCGCGTTCGCGCGGGCCAGACCAAGACGCTTGTTGTAAGCGGCCGAGCCGACGAGATCCGTGTGTCCAAAGACCTTGAAGCGAACCTCGGGGAACTGTTTGATCCAGTCGGCTTGCTGACGCAGGGTTGCCTGCGCGGCCGCATCCAACGAGGATTCATTGAACCCGAAGTTGATCGTGCTTTCGACTTCGTTGTCGAACCGACGACCCACCGCAATCGTGTGGCTGGTCGCGCCGGACTGAACAAGAGTGTTGTTCATGGTCGCATTGCCAAAGTCTGCGGCTTCGATCTGAACGCCTGCCTCCTGGTTGAAGGAGTTGAACGAACGGTTCACTGTGTCACAACCGGCCAGGAGTGCCGTGGCTGCTGTCGCTGTCAGAAGATATTTCATCGCTCCACGCTCCCTTATTCGTCCAGAACGTAGCCGTAGGACCCGGAAAAGTCCTGACGTGCCACTTCACCTGCGCCACCAGAAGAGGGGGCATTATCCACTGCCACGCGACCAAAGAGGAACAGGTCCCGCTCTGACGGTGGCTGCACACGATCGGTTGGCAGGGCCAAAGCCTCGCCCCGTGTCGGTGTGACAAGATGCGGTGTGATCACGATGACCAGTTCGGTCTGTTCGCGCTGGTATTCAGCGGACCGGAACAACGCACCAAGGACCGGTACATCACCGAGCCATGGCACCTGGCCATTGATGTCCTGAAAGTCATCAGACAACAGACCGGCAATCGCAAAGCTTTCACCGTCGCGCATTTCAACAGTTGTCGAGGTTTCGCGACGCTTGAAGCCAGAAACCGAGATGCCCGACTGGGACACGCTCACGCTGGGATCAATTGATGATACCGCCGCTTCGAGTTCGATGTTGATGATGTCACCATCCACAACGCGGGGGATGAAGTTCAGTTCAACACCAAAGGGCTTGAACTGCACCGTGGTTGATCCTTCGGCCTGCACAACAGGGACGGGATATTCGCCACCAGCCAGGAACTTTGCCTCTTGCCCGCTCAGCGCGGTAAGATTTGGTTCGGCCAGCGTGCGGACAACGCCGCGACTTTCCAATGCTTCCAATAGGATACCGACCTCAAGGCCGCCCGCATTGAACCCAAAGAGCATCGCGCCGGAATTGTCGCCATTGCCCAGTGTGCCACCTTGCAACGCGGCGCTTGCGCCGGCTGCGGTTGCCAGTGTGTTACCACCGCCAACGATGCCAAGGTCACCTGAAAGGGCCGTGCCGTTCATGGCCAGTGAAGATGACAGGGATTTGCGCACAGAGCGTTGCATTTCTGCAAAGCGGACCTTCAGCATCACTTGCTGCGTTCCGCCGACGCTCATCAGGTTGGATACCCGGTCCGGTGCATAGCGTTGTGCCAGTTCCAATGCGCGGTCCAGCCGCGCAGTTGAGCTGACGGTGCCCGACAGGACGATCCCGTTGTTTGCTGTGCGAACTTCGATGTTCTCACCGGGAAGGATCTGCGTCAGACGTTCCTTGAACTCTGCAATGTCCGGGGTCACGTGAACCTCGACATTTGTAATCAGACGTCCATCGGCACCCAAAAGGGTGAGGGTGGTGCGTCCTGGCTCCTTGCCGAGCACATAGATGGTGCGGTCCGACAAGGATGAGATGTCTGCGATGCCGGGATTGGCAATAGAAAGTTCAGTGAAGGGGACGTCGCTTTCAACAACCACAGCCCGGTTCATCGGAACATTGAGTGCGCTCGACGGTGCGCCGCGCATCACGCGCAAATTCTCTGCCGGTGCAACGCTAGGCGCAGAAACAAGCGCCAACGTCAGGCCGGTCAAAGCCGCCTTTAGAAGTTTGTCGTATGTCATTGTGACCTGCCTCTCCGATCACGGGTGGTGTGAGGATTATTCCCCATCATTACCGGCGACCATGCCCCGGCCTTTCATTTATTGCAAGAATCAATGCCTTGCGGTGCGGCCTTTATGTGGACAACGCGCAACAGGTCTGGCGCGCGCATAGAAAATGGCGCGGGCCCCATCCGGGCCCGCGCCATTGAATTCGTTGAAAAAGTTAACCCTGAGTTAGTTGGTGCAGGGGATCGGAATTTCCACAACCTCTGCACCGCGGCGCGTGCGGATCGTGCAGGCCTGCGGCGGTGGCGCGGCTGCAACCGGCTCCTCGATCACGACATCTTCGATCCCGAGAAGCGATTTTTGGTCGACTTCGATCACGCTGGCGATGGTGTCATCGCCATGACCCACCAGAGACAGGGACAGTTTGCCGGTTGATTGTGCCTGGGCAAGCCCGGCGACATCCTGCGGCGAAACCTGAACGGTTACGGTCCGTGCAATTTCCGTCCCGGTGCGGTTGGCATCCGCGGATTGGTCAACGGCGATCAGTTCAATCGCACTGCCGATCAGGCGGGTAATGCCACGTGTGCCGTTTGTGCCGGCCGCGACGGAGCCGGTCCAGTAAACATCAACGCGATCACCTGGGCGCAGGAAGCCTGACACGCCAGAGGACACGTCAACATTGATTGTAAAGGCCCGCATGCCGCGTTCCAGACGCGAGGTGATGCCGGCGTCGCGGCCAGGTTCGGTGACCTTGATTGCCATGACGGGTTCGTTCGGTTCCATTGGGCGCAGGACAACCCGTGAGACGTCGGTGCCATCGGGGAAAAGCTCTTCCTCGGTTTGGTAGACGCCATCAGGCAGGCTTGCCTTGGCGTATTTGATCACCATGACATCGTCCTGGGTCAGAGGCTCACCATAACCGATCGACCGTTTCGCTGCATAAACGTCAACGGTTTCGACAACTGTCTGTGCGCGGGCACGCTCTTGCGCCAGGGCTGCTTCCTGATCGCTCATGTAGCCCTTGACCATGTAGACTGCAAATCCTGCCAGCCCCATGCCGAGGACTAATACCAGTCCAAATACTGCACGCATTGTCGCACCTCGTTCCGTTACCTGACGATTATTCCGTCGTTCGTTGCTCTATACCGCAGAAGAGTGAGTGACCGGTTAAGGGGTCACCATCCCCGCGACTTGATTGCCAATATCCTGGCCGCCGTCCTCGGCACCTGTCTTTACGAGGGTCGCAACGACTCCGGCGAACAGCATGATGCTGGCGGTCAGAACAACCCAGTCGACTGATACAGCGCCATCTTCGTTGGCGCGGAAATTCTTGATAAAGTGCCACATGGCAGGCCTCATTAAACTATTGCCATATTTTGATACGCAGTGAATGCGGCCCGTTCGTGGCAAAGGGCTGACAATTTGGCGAAGTTTCCGCCAAGAGAAAGGGCGGCCACACGACGCCATAACCGTCACCGCGCAACCGCCACTTGCTGTCAGGTCTGTTTTAGGGGGTAACCTGCGCGGCCATATCAGCGGCAAGGTCATTGGCGAGGGTCGTCGTCCCGCCGCCCACGGATGATCCCACAACGAGACCAAGCGCCACGAGAGCTGCGGTCAGAACGACCCAGTCCACCGTGACGGCGCCGTCCTGATCGGCGCGGAATGATTTGAACATTTGCCACATGTGATGGCTCCTTTGGCTGAGCATCCGAAGCCAATCAGTAACGGGCGCGGATGTACGGGTGCCGGGCGCTTACCGGCGCCGGAAACAAAAAGGGCCGCACCATTCGCACGGTGCGGCCCGATAACGTCAGGCAATGACGATTATGGTGTAACCTGAGCAGCCAGGTCGTTGCCAACGTCAGTCGCCAGAGTGGTCGCGCCGTTCTTGACGGACGTACCAACAACCAGGCCCAGTGCAACGATAGCAGCGGTCAGAACAACCCAGTCAACTGTGACTGCGCCGTCTTCGTCATTACGGAAGTTCTTGATAAAGTTAAGCATGTGTATCCCTCCTCAGGGTATTCGCTAGTTTCAGTTTACCTCGCCGGATCAACTCGAACCGGCCTCTTGTTGGCTCGATCCCCGTCTTGGATGAGGACATATAGCCGGGTGATTGGGGCATGATTTGGGCCGGTTTCGTGCAATTTTGCGCTGCGCCCCTATTTCTGGGGATTTCGCGATAACACTTTGATAACTATCACTAAAAAAGTGCTCTTTTTCTTAATGACTCTGAAATAGCGTTGCCGGGATGCTGCGAATGTGGTCTGAAAATCGGCATTGTTTCCAAGTTTATGGTTTATGCCCGATGAATCTGCGATGCTGATCACAATAAAAACCGTTGAGGCGGAAAAAACATGCAGGTCATTAAGCGAAGCTTTACGGCTTTGGCGCTCTTATTGTGTGCGAATCCCGTATTTGCAGAAAGTCATCGGCTTCAGGATGACTTTACCTTTAAGCGTGTGAGTGTGCCGTCCGGCACATCTGCGCGCCGGATTACCGTTCAGGTTGCGCCCAAACCCCCAACACCCGCGGCCCCTGCCGCGCCGTCCGAGGATGGCGCCGCCCCCACGCCGCAGTTGACCGGGCTGGAGTGGTTCTGGGACAATGTGTCGCCGGCGATCAGCGACAGTGGCCCGGGCCGTCTGGAGGCAGCTCTGCGCAGCATGAATAATGCGCCCGCCGGAAAGGGCGTCGTGACGCCGCGTTTGCAGACCCTGCAAGAAATCGCCCAGGTGCATGGGCTGGATATCCTGCGCGAAACGGTTGGGACGGATGTGTCGCCCGCGCTGGTTCTGGCATTAATCGCGATCGAAAGCTCGGGGCGTAGTGACGCTGAAAGCAGCGCAGGGGCGCAGGGGCTGATGCAGCTGATGCCCGCAACGGCAGAGCGATTTGGCGTCACCGATCGCAATGACCCGGCAGACAATATCAAGGGAGGCGTCGCTTACCTGTCATGGTTGATGAAGCATTTTGACGGTGACCCGATCCTGGTGCTGGCAGGATACAACGCGGGCGAGGGGGCGGTGCGTGATCACAAGGGTGTGCCACCCTATGCGGAAACACGGGCCTATGTGCCCAAGGTTCTTGCCGCATTCAAAGCCGCCAGCGGGCTATGCCAGACACCGCCGCAACTGGTCAGTGATGGCTGTGTCTTTACGGTCAACAACCTTTAGACCTGAAAGGCATCGGCCCATGCGGGATGCTTGCGCCGCTGCGCGTTCACATATGGGCACAGCGGCACGATCTTAAAGCCTTGGGATATGGCATCCGCTACCAAAGCGCGCAGCAACAGCAGCCCCAAACCTTCGCCAGCGTGACCGTCAGCGACGGCGGTGTGATCGGCAATCACCGTCTGGGACGACAAGATGGAATAGGTCAGTTCTGACTCATCACCACCGGGGTGGGCGATGAAATAACGCCCCTTGGTGGCGTTGGCATCGTGCTGAACGGTGATGTCAGACAATCGTGGCTTCGGTTGCTGCGCGAAGTTCAGCCTCGGTGACGCCATCTGCGGTCTCGACAATTTTCAACCCGCCTTCAACCACGTCAAGCACGCCAAGGTTGGTGATGATCCGGTCAACAACCTTCTGACCGGTCAATGGCAGCGTGCAGGATTTCAGCACCTTACTGTCGCCATGCTTGTTGGTGTGGTCCATGACCACCACAACACGGCCGACGCCTGCGACAAGATCCATTGCGCCGCCCATGCCCTTGACCAGCTTACCGGGGATCATCCAGTTTGCCAGGTCGCCGTTTTCGGCAACCTCCATTGCCCCAAGGATCGCCATGGCGATTTTGCCGCCACGGATCATGCCAAAGGACTGGGCGCTGTCGAAGTATGAGGTCTGGGGCAATTCGGTGATTGTTTGCTTGCCGGCATTGATCAGGTCAGCGTCGATGTCGTCTTCTGTCGGAAAGGGGCCCATGCCCAGCATGCCGTTTTCGGACTGCAGCGTCACCTCGATACCGTCGGGGATATAGTTGCTGACCAGCGTCGGGATGCCGATCCCAAGGTTCACATACCAGCCGTCTTGCAGTTCTTGCGCCGCGCGTGCGGCCATTTGGTTACGGTCCCAAGGCATGAGGTAATCTCCGGGTATTGCTGCGTTGCGGCTTTATAACGTCTGGGTCAGGGGGCGCAAAGGTAATCGACCGCGTTCAGGTTTCAGGGGTGAGGCCAAGCATCTGCGTGGCATATGCGTGGAACAGATCATAGCCATAGGTGGCATTCATGTGGCGCAGATCACCTTCCATATCCTGACCCGACGCAAAATCGCGTGCGGCGTTCAAGTAGCGGTTGGCGGTGGCAAAGGGCGCGCCCAGTGTTGCGCGGGGCTGGAGCATGAGCCGATAGGGCGTTTGGCCAACCTGCTGGGTAATCTCGGCCTCGTAGGCTTCGAAATGGGCGTCGCGGTCGGGGTCGCGCTGGATTTTCGTCATGCGAAATTCCTGCTTGGGACCGGGCGCGCGGCTGCGCAGGGCCGGATAGGGCGCGGGGGTCAGCGTCAGATTGCGGGCTGCGCGAAACTGATCTGTAATCCGTGACAGGCTGTCGTGCACAACTTTGGCCACCGAAGGCGCGGGGTCGGCGTCATTCAGATAGGCATCGAGCGCCGCGCCATAACCAAAGCGAAACCCGGTCGTCCAGATCTGGTCTGCGGTGCCAACCTCGACCGTCAGGGCCCCGTTGATCTGCGCGATCAGGGCCGCCTGGGCATCACTTTCGGGCTTTGCGCGCCAGACCCCGCCTCGCAACACGCAGCGGCGAAACGAACCGCCGGGTGTGGCAAAGAAGTTAAACCGGATACCGGGAAAGGCGGCCTTGTTCTGGGGCAGGGCATCCTTGATCGCGCCGACGTGGCTGCTGCCAAGGATAGCAATGCGCATCAGGCTGCGCGCGTGGTGCGCTGTTCGATCCGCTTTTCATGTTCGCCTTGAATAAGCCGATGCACATAGATGCCTGGCAGGTGGATGCTGTCAGGGTCAAGGCTGCCTGTGGGCACGATTTCTTCTACTTCGGCGACGCAGACCTTGCCGCACATGGCGGCAGGCGGGTTGAAGTTGCGCGCAGTCTTGCGGAAGACCAGATTGCCTGTTTCATCGGCCTTCCAGGCCTTTACGATCGACATATCCGCAAAGATGCCTCTTTCCATGATGTAGGTTTCGCCGTCGAAGTCCTTGTGCTCTTTGCCCTCGGCAATCACGGTGCCAACACCGGTCTTGGTATAAAAGCCCGGAATGCCGCAGCCACCGGCACGCATGCGTTCGGCAAGGGTGCCTTGCGGGTTGAATTCCAGCTCAAGCTCGCCGCTCAGATACTGGCGCATGAATTCGGCATTTTCGCCCACGTAGGAGCTGATCATCTTCTTGACCTGTCGCGTTTGCAGCAGGATGCCGATCCCAAAGTCGTCCACGCCCGCATTGTTGGAGGCAAATGTCAGATCCTTCGTGCCAGCGTCCTTGATCGCATCCAGCAGCAGTTCCGGAATGCCGCAGAGACCAAATCCACCAGCGGCAATGAACATGCCGTCAAACAGCAAACCATCCAATGCCTCAGCCGCAGATCCATAGACTTTTTTCATGACAGCATTCCCTTAACCATTTTGCGGCAAAAGTGACCAATGGGATCGGCAAAGTCAAACCGATTGCCGCGTTGCAGCGGGACAAGTCGACAATTGCGCGTCATAGTTCTGCCAAACGAGTGTGAGGTGCAACCAGATGTTGACAGGCAAGTGTTCTTGCGGCGCTGCGCGGCTGACCCTGGCCGACCTGCCGGTCTATCGGATGTTTTGCCACTGCGACACCTGCCGAGAGGCCTACCGGACGCCCAACTACTCTGATTTCGTGATCGTCAAGACCAGTGACATCAAGGTCGAAACCTCTGAGGCGATCAGGTTCAAGGCCGCTCGCCGACGGTTTGCGCTGCAGCAGGGACATTGTTCGGCCTGCGGTGACCTTGTGATCAGCCACTTGACCCACCTGCCTGGGGTGAAGGTCAGCAATGTCCCGACAAAGCTGCTGGAATTTGCCGAGGACCGGATCATCCCGCTACAGCACATCCATTACCACCGCCGAATTGGCGATGTGGCTGACGACCTGCCCAAGGTCAGCGGCGGGTTGCGCAGTAACATTGCCTGCCTGCGCCCCTACCTGCGGGTGGCATTGGGGCGCTAGCTGGCTTTTTTCTTGGCCGGTGCCTTCTTTTTCGCCGGGGTCTTCTTTTTGGCGGTCGGTTTCTTTTTGGCCACTTTCTTGCCCGTCTTGGCCGCCCGTTCAGCGATCAAATCCACCGCCTGCGCCAGGGTCAGGTCAGCAGGTTCGATGGTATCGGGGATCGTGGCGTTGATCTTTTCCCATTTCACGTAGGGCCCGTACTTGCCGTCAAAGACGTTGACCGGACCGCCGGCCTCTGGGTGTTCTCCCAACTCGTGAATTGGCACGGCCGCCTTGCCGCGGCTGCCCCGGCTTGCGACCTTTTCGGCCAGCAGCTGCACCGCGCGGTTCATGCCAACGGTCCAGACATCCTCGATCGTCTCAAGGTTGGCATTTGTGCCACCCTTAAAGGATGTGCTTTCGGCATGTTTGATATAGGGACCATAACGCCCAAGGTTGGCCCAGACATTGACCCCATCTTCCGGGTGCGTGCCGATCAGGCGCGGCAGTTCCAGCAGGCGCAGCGCATCGGGCAAGCCGATTTCCTCAGGTTCCCAGCCTTCGGGCACACCCTGTCGCGGTGGTTTCTTGACCTCTTCGGTCACAGCGCCACGCTGAACGTAAGGGCCAAAGCGCCCTTTGAACACGCGGATTTCGTCGCCGGCATCTTCGCCCAGCAACTTGCCCTCCGGGGGGATGGCGCTGGCTTCGGCTTCTGGATTGGGTGGGCCAAAGGGGCGTGTATAGCGGCACTCAGGATAATTCGAACACCCGATGAAGGCACCACCCGACCGCGCGGTGCGCATCGAAAGCCGCCCGGCGCCACAGTTGGGGCAAAGGCGCGGATCGCCACCATCGGCCGTCGGCGGGAAGAGATGCGGTTCCAGCACCTCGTTGATCTTTTCAAGCACTTCGCCAATTCGCAGGTCAGCGGTTTCCGCAATGGCGGCGGAGAAATCGTGCCAGAAGCGTTCCAGAACCTTCTTGTAGTCGGCATTGCCGGCGCTGACCTCGTCCAGCTGGTTTTCCATGTCAGCGGTAAAGTCATAGCCGACGTAGCGGCGGAAATAGTTCGACAGAAACGCCGTCACCAACCGCCCCTTGTCCTGCGGAATCAGCCGGTTCTTGTCCTTGTCCACATAGCCGCGATCCTGAATCGTGGTCACGATGCTGGCATAGGTCGACGGGCGCCCGATCCCAAGCTCTTCCATTTTCTTGACCAGTGTCGCCTCAGTGTAGCGCGGTGGCGGCTGGGTGAAGTGCTGATCCGGTGTGACGGTTTTCTTGTCAGCCTTTTCGCCTTCGGAAAGCTGCGGCAAACGCTTGTCGTCTTCATCGACAACGGCGTCGTCCTTGCCTTCTTCGTAAACGGCGAGAAAGCCGTCAAACAGCATCACCTGCCCGGTTGAGCGCAACACAACCTGCGCATCAGCGCTTCCGATATCAACGGTGGTGCGTTCCATCCGCGCTGCTGCCATCTGACTGGCCAGCGTGCGTTTCCAGATCAGATCATAAAGTTTGCGCTGGTCGGCGTCGGCGATTTTGGCATCTTCGGTGGCAACCATCATATCCGTGGGGCGGATACATTCGTGAGCCTCCTGCGCGTTCTTGGCCTTGTTCTTATAGACCCGCGCCTGTTCGGGCACATATTTGTCACCAAACTTGGCCTTTATCGCGTCACGGGCACCGGTCACCGCCTCTGGCGCCATGTCGATACCGTCAGTTCGCATGTAGGTGATCAATCCGGCCTCATAGAGGCGCTGCGCGACCGACATGGTCTGCCGCGCGCCAAAGCCGAACTTGCGGCTCGCCTCTTGTTGCAAGGTCGAGGTCATGAACGGCGGCGCGGGGTTGCGCGCGGCGGGCTTGGCCTCAACCGATTGCACGGTCAGGTCGCGCGACTGGATCGCCTGCACGGCCATTTCCGCCTGCGTGGCGTTTTCAAGGCTGAATTTGTCAAGCTTCTTGCCAGCCAAAACTGTCAGACGCGCCTCGTAATCCTGACCGCGCGGAGACGTCAGGATCGCCTTGACGGTCCAGTATTCCTGCGGCCGAAACACTTCGATTTCCATCTCACGTTCGACGATCAGGCGCAGGGTCACGGATTGCACCCGACCAGCAGAGCGGCTGCCGGGCAGCTTGCGCCACAGCACCGGTGAGAGATTAAAGCCGACAAGGTAGTCCAGCGCCCGGCGCGCCAGATAGGCATCAACAAGCGGCTGGTCGACCTGCCGGGGATTCTTCATCGCATCCGTGACGGCGGCCTTGGTGATCGCGTTGAACACCACGCGGCTGACAGGCGTGTCTTTTTTCAGAACCTTGCGGGCGGTCAGCGCCTCAGTCAGATGCCAGGAAATCGCTTCGCCCTCGCGGTCGGGGTCGGTGGCGAGGATCAGTTCGGGATCCTGTTTTAGCGCATCAACAATGGCCTTGATGTGCTTTTTGCTATCGCTCGCGACCTCCCAGGTCATGGCGAAATCTTCATCCGGTAGGACCGAACCGTTCTTTGGCGGCAGGTCGCGTACGTGACCGTATGACGCCAGAACCGTGTAGTCAGACCCCAAATATTTGTTAATTGTCTTGGCTTTAGCTGGGGACTCAACAACGACGACGGGCATGGGAATCCTTTGTTAAAAATCAAATGGCCTCAGGCCGCGCAACATGTGGGGTCTGCCGGGGCAATGTCAATCCGCACATTCTGCCCGGGGTTAGGCCAGAGATATTTTCGCCGCGTGAGGGGAGAATTTCAGCGCGCGCATCAAAAGCGGCGGCACCTTCAGACGGTTTTCGACAGAAGACCGCCGGCCTGCCGGGTGATTTTCCCGTCAAGTTCCAGATCAACAAGGACCGGTGCAACATGGGTCGGATTGATGGAAAGATCGCGGATCAGCTGATCCTCGGCCATTGGCGACGGGCCAAGGCGTGCAAGGATCTTGCTGTGCAATGCGGCCACTTCGCGCAGCGGACGTTGTGGCGGTGCCGGGTCGGACAGCGGTAGCGGCGGGGTCGCGTCATCCTGTGCAATCGGGCCCAACGCCTCGATCACGTCACTGGCAGAGCGGACAAGCGTTGCCCCGTCACGGATCAGCATATTGCATCCAGCGGCGCGGGCATCAAAGGGATGTCCGGGGACGGCCAGCACGTCGCGATGGGCATCAAGCGCGTTGCGGGCGGTGATCAGGCTACCGGATTTGGCAGCCGCTTCAACCACGACAACCGCCTGCGCGAGACCGGCGATGATGCGATTGCGGGCCGGAAAGTGGCGCGCCTGCGGCTGCATGCCAATTGGCATTTCGGACAGGCGCAGCCCGTCCCGCGCGATGTCATGGGCCAGATCGGTATTTTCAGCAGGATAGATCACATCAACACCGCCAGCCTGTACCGCAATGGTGCCGCCGCCCAATGCAGCGGCATGGGCGGCGGCATCGACGCCGCGGGCAAGGCCGGATACCACCACGAATCCGGCCTCTGCCAATTCGGCGGCGAGCTTTTTGGTCATGCGTGTGCCCAGTGAGGATGCATTGCGGGCACCGACAAGCGCGACCATGGGGCGGGTCAGCAGGGCCGTGCGCCCAAGGGCCCAGAGCAGCGGTGGCGCATCCTGGAGTTCGGCGAGAGCACGGGGGTAAAGCGGATCATCATCGGCAATCAACTGCGCGCCGATCATGCGCGCGGCCTTCATCTCTGCGTGAATGACACCTTCGGGGCAAATCTTGTAGCCGCGGACCCCCGCAGCCTGTGCAATCTGTGGCAGCACGTCAAGCGCGGCCCGGGCGGAGCCATGTTCCGCAATCAGCCGCCGATAGGTGGCAATACCAACCCGGCGGGATCGTAACAGACGGAGCTTGTCAAAGCTGTTGTCTTCCTGAGGGGGGGTGAGGGTGGGGTGAGCGGAAGTCGCTAGCGCCATGTGAAAGTCCCAAACTCCGTCTGTTGCACCAAACTAGAATCCAAGAGGTTAACGAACTCCTAATCGTTAACCCGCTATTTCTGGGGGGGCTGGCAGAGACCGTCCCCAAAGACCACACCAGCAATGAAGCCGGGCAGGAGCCCCAAAGGTGCAAAGTCAATTCCTGCGGAAATGCCGAAAAACAAGGTGCCGTAGGTCGCGGCGAGGACGCCGCCGACCAGTGTTGCCAAGGCGGCGCTACTGGAAATGGTGGCCCAGCCTTTTCGCAGCGCGTGATCCGCAAGTATAACGCCAATCAGAAGGCCGGGCAGGGCCAGAACAAAAACATACAGCACCGATAAGGCAAGAATGAGCCCCGCCTCAAACATTGCATCAATTCCGAACACGCGGCCTAGAAAGGCCAGCGCCGCGGCAATCAGCAAGGCGAACAGATAGGGCCAGGCATAATACTTGAGCGCTCTGAAGAGCGCTCTGCGCCGCAATTCAGCTGAGCGCACCGGGGCAGATCGTAACAGGTTCATGCCGGTCAGGCTGCCGCGCCTCCGACGGTCAGGCCACCGATCAGAAGGCTGGGCTGGCCCACGCCCACCGGCACCCATTGCCCCGCCTTGCCGCAGTTGCCGATACCGGGATCAAGTGCCATGTCGTTGCCGATGCCGCGAATTTGCCGCAGCGCAGTGGCGCCGTCGCCAATCAGGGTTGCGCCCTTGACCGGGGCCCCAACAACGCCGTCCTTCACCCTGTACGCCTCGGTACAGGAGAACACGAATTTGCCGTTGGTGATATCGACCTGACCGCCGCCAAAACCAACGGCATAAATCCCGTCCTTGAGATCAGCGACAAGGCTATCTGGGCTGGCGTCCCCGGCCAGCATATAGGTATTGGTCATCCGTGGCATTGGCGCATGGGCAAAACTTTCGCGGCGGCCATTGCCAGTGGGGTTCACGCCCATCAGCCGCGCATTCTGGCGATCCTGCATATAGCCAACAAGCACCCCGTCCTCGATCAGCACATTTTTGGCGCTGGGCGTGCCTTCGTCATCGACGGTGATCGAGCCGCGCCGATCCGGGATCGTGCCGTCATCCAGCACAGTAACGCCCTTGGCGGCGATCTGTTGTCCCATCAACCCGGCAAATGCGGAGGAGCCTTTGCGGTTGAAGTCACCCTCCAGACCATGGCCAATTGCCTCGTGCAGCAGGATGCCGGGCCACCCGTTGCCAAGCACCACGTCCATCACACCCGCCGGGGCTGGCTGGGCATCAAGGTTTACAAGGGCAATGCGCAGTGCCTCGCGCGCGACGCTTTCCCAATTGTCCCTTGCTATCAGCCCGATCAGACCGGCCCGGCCGCCGCCGCCGTAAGAGCCGCTTTCACGGCGGCCCGCGTCTTCGACAATGACCGAGATATTGATCCGGCTCATCGGGCGGGTGTCGGTGACGGCGCTGCCTTCTGGGCGCAGGATCACGACCTCCTGGATCGAGGCGGCCACACTGGCAGTGACCTGTACGACGCGGGGGTCCAAACCACGCGTGAAGGCATCAATTTCGCCCAGGAGGTCAATCTTGGCGGGAAACTCTGCCTGCGTAATCGGGTTTTCATCGGAATAGAGCTTGCGATTTGTCCCCGTCGGACCAGCCGCCAGCGTGCCGCCACCTGTTCCGACCGCCAGACGTGCTGTCCCGACCGCGCGGCGCAAGGCGTGTTCGTCAATCGTCGTGGAATGTGCGTAGCCGGCCGTTTCGCCGCGCACGGCACGCAGGCCAAACCCTTCGGAGGCATCAAAGCTGGCGGTTTTGACGCGACCATCATCAAACAGCAGCGACTCGGACTTCTTGCGCTCGATGAACAGTTCACCGTCATCGGCACCGGCCGTAGCCTCTTGCACGAGTTTCAGCGCAATATCGGGGTCGAGATGC
The DNA here is from genome assembly GCA_947502145.1 of uncultured Paracoccaceae bacterium. Taxonomy (GTDB): domain Bacteria; phylum Pseudomonadota; class Alphaproteobacteria; order Rhodobacterales; family Rhodobacteraceae; genus CANMYO01. The sequence goes on from CANMYO010000003.1 coordinate 355,090, forward strand.
GACTCAAACGGGCGAAACGGGGCGTCTGACATGGAAAATCCTTCGGATGGTGAACGCTAACAGCGCTGAAACCGCAAAAAGCGGCCCTTTGCCGCAACAGCGGTTCTTGAGTTACCTTGCAGGATATGGGACACGAGCCCGAGGATACAACGGGATTCCGTCTGATGTGATCAGCGGAGTCCCCGGAAGAGCGCCCCGTGCGCTGCAAGACAGACAGGAATGAATATGCGACTGACCTCTATTGGAAACGCACTTTGGGCTTCAGCCGGACTTTTCTTGGCGGGGGCGGCATCGGCCCAAGAGGTCACACAGGACCTGGAAGTTGTTGGCGCGCCGGTTCCCGGTGGCACGAACTTTCAGCCAGCAGCAACCGAACTGGCGCGGGAACTGTACTGGTTGGATGGCATGCTTCTGGTCATCATCACCGCGATTTCGCTGTTTGTGACCGGACTTCTGGCCTGGGTGCTTTTGCGCTACAACAGCAAATCCAACCCGACACCGGCGAAATTCACCCATAACTCTCCGCTGGAGGTGGCGTGGACGATTGTACCCATCGTGGTGCTGGTCGTGATCGGGGCGTTTTCACTGCCGGTTCTGTTTAACCAACAGCAGATCCCCGAAGGTGACATCAACATCAAGGTCACCGGCTACCAATGGTACTGGGGCTATGAATACACAGATGAGGCGATCGCGTTTGACAGCTTTATGATCGGTGAAGGCGAGCTGGAAGATTTCGGCTACGACGAATCTCTTTACCGGTTGGCGACAGACACTGCCGTTGTCGTGCCCGTGGGCAAGACCGTTGTGATGACTGTCACCGGTGCGGATGTGATCCATTCCTGGACGATACCGGCCTTTGGCGTAAAGCAGGATGCGGTGCCCGGACGTCTGGCGCAGCTGTGGTTCAACGCGGAACGCGAAGGCATCTATTTTGGCCAGTGTTCAGAGCTTTGTGGCAAGGATCACGCCTATATGCCGATTACGGTCAAGGTGGTGAGCCAGGAAACCTACGATGCCTGGTTGATCGCTGCCAAGGAAGAAAACCCGGTTTAACCCCTGACGCGGAGCCCAGTCCGCGACCCGAGGCATAATGACTGACGCAACCCTGCATGAGACGACCTACGAGGCCAGCATGGGCGATTACTTCGCGCTGCTGAAGCCGCGCGTGATGTCGCTTGTGGTGTTCACGGCGCTGGTCGGCCTGCTGGTGGCCCCGGTGCCTGTGCATCCGTTCATCGGGTTTGTCGGCATCCTGTGCATTGCGGTCGGGGCAGGGGCGTCCGGCGCGCTGAACATGTGGTGGGACGCCGATATTGACGCCAAGATGAAGCGCACGGCCAAGCGTCCGATCCCGGATGGGCGGGTTCAGCCGGGCGAAGCGCTGGCGATTGGCGTCGCATTGGCTGGTTTCTCTGTCATCTTGCTGGCCTTGGCGACCAATCTGGTCGCGGCGGGGCTGCTGGCCTTCACGATCTTTTTCTATGCTGTTGTCTATTCGATGTGGCTCAAGCGGTCGACACCGCAGAACATTGTGATCGGCGGCGCGGCCGGTGCCTTTCCACCAATGGTGGGCTGGGCGGTCGCGACGGGCGGGATCGGCATTGAATCGGTGCTGATGTTTGCCCTGATCTTCATGTGGACGCCGCCGCATTTCTGGGCTTTGGCGCTGTTTGTCAAAACCGACTACGGCGATGCCGGTGTGCCGATGCTGACCGAAACCCACGGGCGGCGCGTCACGCGCAACCATGTGCTGATCTATACCGTTCTGCTTGTGCCCGTGGCGCTGGGCCTTGCCTTCACTTCAATCGGCGGCCCGGTGTATCTGGTCACCGCGATTGTCATGAACGCCTGGTTCCTCAAAGGGGCCTATGACATCTGGACACGCAATGACGCGGATGCGGAGGCGGATAAATACGCCGTTGAAATCCGTGTCTTCAAAGTCTCGCTTTATTACCTGTTTGCCCATTTCGGGGCGCTTCTGGCAGATGCCGCATTGCGCGGGGCGGGTGTCTGATGGCGATCAAGGTTGAACACGAACTGCACAATCGCCGCCGTGGCCGCAACATGGGTGTGGGACTTTTGCTTGTCGGGTTTGTGGCCATCGTCTTTGGCCTGACGGTCGTCAAGGTGCTGCAACTGGGCGACGCCAACCAGTTTGAGACGTTTGACCACGTCGCGCGTCCCCAGATCATTCCGCAGGACGGTGGCGAATGACGCTGTTTCCGAACCTGCAGGGCCCGCGCCGCACGGTTGCGCAATTGGTGTCCGTCGTGCTGCTGATGGGCGGGCTCGCCTGGGCCTCGGTGCCGTTTTACGACTGGTTCTGCCGGGTCACCGGCTTTGGCGGGATCACCAATGTCGCAGACGGCGATACTGTTGAGGTTCTGGACCAGATCATCACGGTGCGCTTTGATGCCTCGCTGGAGCGGGACATGCCGTGGACCTTCACCCCGGAAGTGCGTGAAATGAAACTGCGCATCGGGGAAACCGCGCTGGCGTTCTACGAAGCGCACAACCCCACCGACCGCCCTGTTGCCGGGCAGGCCGCCTATAACGTGACACCCTACGAAGCCGGCGGGTTTTTCGACAAGATCGAATGCTTCTGCTTTACTGAGCAGGTGTTGCAACCGGGTGAAACGGTGATGATGCCTGTCAGCTTTTTCGTCCATCCCGACATCGTGGACGATCGCGAAGGTCAGTACGTGCACACGATCACACTGTCCTACACCTTTTTCGAAATTGACCTGCCGGAAGAAGAATTGGCCGATGCCGCTTTGACAACCGCCGCGCCGGTCGCCATAGACTAACCAAGAATAACGCCCAGAGGGACACCACATGGCCCATGAAAAGAACCACGATTATCATATCCTGACACCCTCGATCTGGCCGCTGATCGGCGCGTTGGCAGGCTTTGTCATGCTGTTTGGCGCTGTGCTTTGGATGCACGACAGCGGGCCATACATCTTTCTCGCCGGGCTTGTCGGTGTGCTTTATACAATGTTTGCATGGTGGTCCGAGGTCGTGACCGAAAGCCAGGTCGGGGACCATACGCCCGTTGTGCGCATCGGCCTGCGCTATGGATTCATCTTTTTCATCATGTCCGAAGTCATGTTCTTTGCGGCATGGTTCTGGTCTTTCTTCAAACACGCGATGTATCCGATGGGCCCCGAAAGCCCGGCGGTCGACGGCGTCTGGCCCCCGGTTGGTATCGAAACCTTCGACCCCTGGCACCTGCCGCTGATCAACACGCTGATCCTGCTGTGCTCCGGCGCCGCGGCGACATGGGCACACCATGCGCTTGTCCACGAAGACAACCGTCAGGACGTCAAGTGGGGCCTGATTCTGGCGGTTGCGCTGGGTGTGTTGTTCACCGCGTTCCAAGCCTATGAGTATAGCCACGCGGCCTTTGGGTTCGCTGACAATATTTACGGTGCGAACTTCTTCATGGCGACCGGGTTTCACGGCTTCCATGTCGTGATCGGGACAATCTTTTTGCTGGTCTGTCTGATCCGGGTCTACAAGGGCCACTTCACCCCGGAAAAACACGTGGGTTTCGAAGCTGCGGCTTGGTACTGGCACTTTGTGGACGTTGTCTGGCTGTTCCTTTTCTGTGCCGTTTACGTCTGGGGCGGCTAGGCACCGGGCGGATTATGATCCGGCCCATCTGACGAATGAGGGGCGGCCCAAACGGGGCCGCCTTTTTTGTTGTCGCGGAGGTGGTCGGGCGGGGTTCACCCTGACGTCGATCAGAGCTATAGACGCGCGCAACGGGGGGGCTTTCGTGCGCAAGATTATCTTTCCAGTGATGCTGACAATGTCCGGCGTTGCCGTGCTGATCAGCCTTGGAGTCTGGCAGATGCAACGCCTTGGCTGGAAAGAAGCAATCCTGGCCGATATTCATGATCGCATGTCCGGCGCGCCGGTGGCATTGCCTTTGGCCCCAACCGAAAACACCGATGAATATCGCGCAGTACAGTTCGCAGGGTCCACAACTGATGCAGAACTGCATGTACTGACCTCTGGCACGGCCGCAGGGACCGGGTATCGCGTCATTGCTGCGTTTGAGACCGGCGACCGGCGCATTCTGCTGGATCAGGGTCTGCTGCCGATCGAGGCCAAGGCGGCCGATGCCATTCCGTTCCAAACTACGGTCACCGGCAACCTGATATGGCCGGATGACGTCAATTCAGCGACCCCCGAGCCTGACCTGCAAAAGAACATCTGGTTCGGTCGCGACGTCGCGGCTATGGCCGCAGCGCTTGATACCGCGCCTGTCATGGTTGTTGCGGCAACAATGTCGCCCGCTGACCCGCGCACGACGTTGCTGCCAATAGACACCGCCAATATCAAAAACGATCACTGGGAATATGCGATGACATGGTTTGGCCTTGCCGCCGTCTGGGCGGTGATGGGCGCTTTCCTGGTGCGCCGCACCCTGCAAGAGGACTGACGCGATGCATTATATTTCGACCCGTGGCCAAGCACCTGACCTGTCGTTTGAAGAGGCGATGCTGACCGGGCTCGCCCGTGATGGCGGGCTCTACGTGCCACAAACCATCCCCGCGCTGTCACCGGACCAGATTGCTGCGCTGGCGGGAAAATCCTATGAGGACATCGCCTTTGAGGTCATGCGGCCCTTTATTGGTGAGACTTTCACGGATGCAGAATTCAAGGCGCTGATTGCCAAGGCCTATTCTGGTTTTGGCCATGCGGCCCGCGCGCCGCTGGTGCAACTGGCACCAAATCATTTCCTGCTGGAGTTGTTTCACGGGCCTACGCTGGCCTTCAAGGACTTTGCCATGCAGTTGATCGGCCAGATGTTTCAAGCCGCGCTTGGCCGGTCGGGCAAGCGCGTGACGATTGTCGGCGCGACCTCGGGCGATACAGGGTCTGCCGCGATTGAGGCGTTCCGGGGGTTGTCGAACGTCGACGTCTTTATCCTTTACCCGCATGGCCGGATCAGCGAGGTGCAGCGCCGCCAGATGACAACGCCGGTCGAGGATAATGTGCACGCTTTGGCCGTTGATGGCGACTTTGACGATTGTCAGGCCATGGTGAAGGACATGTTCAATGACTTTGCCTTCCGCGAGGCGGTGTCGCTGGCAGGCGTGAATTCGATCAACTGGGGCAGGGTGCTGGCGCAGGTGGTGTATTATTTTACGTCCGCCGTCAGCCTTGGTGCGCCGCACCGGCAGGTCAGCTTTACCGTACCAACAGGCAATTTTGGCGACATCTTTGCGGGCTACATCGCCAAGAAGATGGGCCTGCCCGTCGAGCGGCTGGTGATCGCGACAAACCAGAACGATATCCTGCACCGTTGCCTGGAAAACGGCGACTACACCAAGCTGGGCGTCGTGCCGACGATCAGCCCGTCGATGGATATCGAGGTGTCCTCCAATTTCGAGCGTGCGCTCTACTTCGCCCATGACCGCGACGGGGCTGCCGTAGTGGGGCTTATGGATGAGTTGAAGACCGGTGGCGGCTTTCGTATCTCGCAGAACGCAATGAGTGCCCTGCGGACCCATTACGACAGCGGGATGGCGGACGAACCGACGACATCGCGCACGATCACAACAGCGCTTGCGGAGACCGGAGAGCTTTTGTGCCCCCATTCCGCTGTCGCTGTGCATGTCGGAAATCAGCACGTGCGGCGTCATCCCGACGTTCCGATGATCACGCTTGCCACTGCTCATCCCGCCAAGTTCCCCGCAGCGGTAGAGGAGGCCACAGGCCACCATCCCCCCTTGCCGCCGGGCATGGCAGACCTGTATGAGCGCTCAGAACGCGTCACGCGCGTCGCCAATGACCTTGCCGCCATTCAGGCCATTATCACGGAACGGACTGCGACTTGACGATTGAACTGCACACGCTCTCGAATGGTCTGCGGATCGTCACTGAACACATGCCGGGTCTGCATTCTGCCAGTATCGGGATTTGGGTTGGCGCAGGCGGGCGGCACGAACGGATCGAGCAGAACGGCATTGCCCATTTCCTTGAACATATGGCGTTCAAGGGCACAACCACGCGGTCTGCCCTGCAGATCGCGGAATCCATCGAGGATGTCGGCGGCTATATCAACGCCTATACCAGCCGCGAGATGACGGCCTATTACGCGCGTGTGCTTGAAAACGATGTGGCGCTGGGGCTGGATGTCATCGGAGATATCCTGCTGAATCCAGTCTTTGACGAGGCCGAGATTGAGGTTGAGCGCGGCGTGATCCTGCAAGAGATCGGGCAGGCACTCGATACCCCCGACGACATCATCTTTGATTGGCTGCAAGAGGCGGCCTACCCGGATCAGGCGCTTGGTCGCACAATCCTTGGACCTGCTGAACGGGTCAGCGCATTCCGCCGCGAGGATTTGGCCGGATTTGTCGGGCAGCATTATGGGCCCAATCAGATGATCCTGTCGGCCGCCGGTGGCATTGATCACGACGCCATTGTGAAGCAGGCCGAAGACTTGTTTGGCCATCTGCAGGCGGTGCCGGCACCGGATGTGATCGAACCTGCGCGCTTTGGCGGCGGTGAACGCCGCGAGCTCAAGACGCTGGAACAGGTCCATTTTGCGCTGGCGCTAGAAGGGCCGACCTATCTGGATCCGGCAATCTACACCGCACAGATCTATGCCAGTGCCATGGGCGGCGGCATGTCTTCGCGGCTGTTTCAGGAAATCCGCGAGAAGCGTGGCCTTTGCTATACGATCTTTGCGCAGGCCGGCGCCTATGAGGACACCGGGCTGACCACGATCTATGCTGGCACCTCGGCGGCGGAAATTGGCGAACTGACCAATATCACCATGGATGAGATGAAGCGCGCAGCCGACGACATGACCCCGGCAGAGGTTGCCCGTGCGCGGGCACAGATGAAAGCCGGGCTGCTGATGGGGCTGGAAAGCCCGTCCAACCGGGCGGAACGGCTGGCCCGATTGCTGTCGATCTGGGGGCGCATCCCGTCCCTGTCCGAAACGATCGAACGGATTGACGCGGTGACCACTGGTGATGTGCGCAGCTTTGCCGGTCAGATGTCGGACACCGGCACGGCCCTGGCCCTATATGGACCAGCTGAGGCAGCGCCGACGCTGGAGGAACTGCGCGCAAGGCTCGCCGCCTGATGCTTGGCAAGGGGCGTAAGCTGCGGATCGAGACAGAGCGCATGACTCTGCGCCCACCGCAGCATAGCGACTTTCGCGCCTGGGCCAGTCTACGTCAGAGCAGCAAAGAATTCCTGTCCCCATGGGAACCGACCTGGGCCCCTGACCACTTGTCCCGCAAAGCCTTCACAAACCGTGTTTACTGGGCCCAGCGGTCAATCGCGAATGGCACTGCGGTGCCGCTTTTTCTGATCCGCCGCAGCGACGAGGCGCTGATCGGCGCGATCACCCTGGACAACATCCGCCGCGGCCCGGCACAGGCGGGCACAACCGGCTATTGGGTCGGTGAAAAGTTTGCACGCCACGGGTTCATGCGCGAGGCGATAAAGGCAGTGGTGCATTATGCGTTTTCGATTCTGGACCTGAGCCGGATCGAAGCCGGTTGCCTGCCCGAAAATACGCCGTCGCGGCGGCTGCTGGAACAATGTGGCTACAAATACGAAGGCGTGGCGCAAAGTTATCTGCAAATCAACGGTCGCTGGCGCAATCACGTGCTTTACGCCAATTTGCGCCATGACCGGCGCGGCAAGACCGACGTTGGCTAGTTTTCCGCCGAGACCGGGTTTCACACCTTGACCCCGTTTGGCCGCCGCGCGACTTAACCACATGCGCGTTTTCGTCCTTCTCCTCGTGATCACACTGACCGCCTGCGGCATTGTTCCGACGGCCAGACAAGGCGCTGACGACCCGTTGCTGTTCAACCGGTTAGATGTTGAAAAGGCTGATAAGATTGCGGTTTTCATTCCCGGTGCACTATCCTCGATTGACGTTTTCGAAGGCACCGCTTTGTGGGAGGATGCAGGCTATGCCCGCGCATTTTATCGCTATCCGGGGTTGGACGGGATGGCGGTTGATCATTTCATTGATCCGCCCACAGCGGCCCGCCACATCGCGCAATTCGCAAACCGCTATCCGGGAAAGGATATCGCTCTGATCGGCTATTCCACTGGTGGGTTGATCGCGCTGGAGGCCGCGCCGCAGATCACCAAGGGCCGTGACATTCGGATTGCCGCCATGTCTACGGCCGTTGAATACGGCGGCGGCCTGCCAACTGCGGCGCGTGGCGCGCGGGACATTATGCGGGCCGTGGCGGCCACCGGATCAGTTCGCAAGGCGGCACTTTGGAAACGGTTCTGGTCAGGGCTGCTGTTTGGCCCTGAGGCGTTGGATGACCCCAATATGTCTGATGAAATTGCCGCCAGAATTGCAGAGGGCGAAAAGATCATCGTCAAGCTCGACTACAAGGTCGCCATTGCCCATATGCTGGCGCTGCCAACATGGGATCTGCCGGATGATCTGGCGCTGGATGGTATTTCGGTGGCGTTCTTTGTGGGTCTGAATGACCCGGTGTTTTCGACCGCGCAGACAACCCGATTTGCCCACCGGGTCGGCGACGTCACCGTTTATGGCTATCCTGGTCAGGGGCATTTGCTGTTTTTCACGCGGCCGCGCGTATTCAGCGACATGTTGGATTTTGCGGAAGGTCATCCGGTTCAATAGCCCGAACAAAGACCGCCCGACGTCTATAGTTGGGCGGTCTCTTGAAGCATCTCATGCGCAGGCTCGATACAAAATATGTTCAGTCTGTGAGGCGCAGCAGACAAGCTTCGTGCGAAATTCATAGCACAAGAAGCCGGAATTTTCATGGGTTTTTGCCATGCGATGCGCTAGCCATTGAGAATACGCGATAATTTGAGATCAAGATGGACAGTTTTGGACCCTCCACATTCGGCGAATTGAACGCCGCAGATTACGATGCGACTCAGGACCCGGGCACAACTGATCTGACGGTTGATCTGCTGTTCGAGATCTTTGGACCGACACGTGTTTTCGAGTTTGCGATCGGGACAGGGCGGGTGGCGTTGCCGCTGGCTGCGCGCGGTTGCACGCTGGCGGGCAACGAAGGGTCGCCGCTGATGGTGGAAAAACTGCGCGCAAAGCCGGGCGGTGCGGATATTCCAGTGGCGATCGGGGATATGATCCAGGCGCAGGTTGATGGGCCGTTTGACCACGCTTTCCTGATTTTCAACACGCTGTTTAACCTGCCCAGCCAAGCCGCACAGGTAGAATGCTTTGCCCACGCGGCCAGGATGATCAAGCCGGGCGGCACGTTTGTGATTGAAACCTTTGTACCGGACATGTCGGATTTCAGCCGGGACCAAAGGGTTGCGACCAAACGTCTGGACATGGACTCTGTCTGGATTGAGGCCGCCACCCATGACCGGGTTGCGCAGGTGTTGGAAATGCAGCGGATCAGGATTACCAAGAACGGGATGAAACTGGTCCCGCTGCGGATGCGCTATGCCTATCCCCAGGAAATCGATCTGATGGCGAAATGCGCCGGGTTTCAGCTGCGCAGTCGCTGGGGGGGATGGCGCAAGGAATCCTTTACCGCTGACAGCGGCTTTCACATCTCGGTTTACGAAAAACAGGGGTAGGGGCGCCCAATGGGCAATCCCCGCCTGCGTCTGTGTCGGGTGCGCTCAGGACAGGTTGCCCGCGCGCAGGCGCGCCAGAACATCCAGCCCCTGCATCGACAGGAAGTGCAGCATGTCGATAAAGACCCAGTTTTCCGCAAGCCGGTCGCCGTCACGCCGGTAGATATCAACAACGCGCATATCCGCAGCCGGCCCCTTTGGCAGACCCATGTATCCGCCCAGCGGGGTCACGGTCAGATTGGCCCAGCCAAAGAACCCGCCATAGTTGCCTTCGGCCAATTTCGCGATATGGCCGTTGAAGACCCGGTTTGTCAGATGGGCGCGGAACGGACGCTGGTGCTGTTCAATGTAGCGGTCAATTGTGTAGGTCGCGCCGATCCCGTCGGGGCCCCACCAGATCATGTCGTCACACCAATTGCGGCGCAACTCTTCGCGCGGCGTGTCCCGCGGAGTTGACTCCGGACCGGCGTTTGAATTGGCCGCGATATCAGTGATCATGCGGTTGATCAGCGCAATGGTCTTGGCCCCTTCGGCAGGGTCGGCGTCGTCGTATTGCAGGCCGTCATGGGTCAGCGGGCCGGGCTGGACCAGATGCGCCGCTGTCTGTGGTGGCAGCGGGCGCAGTCCCGCTTGATGCATCAGGTGGATCAGGTCGATGAACAATGCGGTTTCAACAATCTTGCCATCCAGCACGCGGTTGAACTCTGCGTAGCGCAACATGGCAATCTTGCGGGTCGGCGGGATGCCCAGAAACGGCGCATCAAACAGTGACATCAGGTGACCCATCTCGACCACCCAGATACCGGGTTCGCCATCAAGATGGTTTTCATTGCCAAAGAAGATGTCAGGGCGGCGCTGCACGCTGCGCATCGCGGTCAGGTAGGGGGCCCAGAATGATGCCGCGACATCCTTTGCGCCGTGTTGTTCGTAAAACGGGTGCATGCCCCGCCAATGCCAATTTCTGCTGGTGCGTTCGGCCAGGATCCCCGCGACGCTGGCCGGTGTTGCTGTTGCCAAGGCAGCATTGTGTGCGCGCACGAGACGCTTGGCATCTTGGATCGACATCTTTTGCCTTTTGAATGGACCGGGGTCACTCCGGTCGGGAATGAGGCGCCCCATGCCGGGACGCCTCTGTCGTATCTCTTAGCCTTTCACGGCACCGGCGGTAAGACCGGAAACGATCTGGCGCTGGAAGAACATGATCATCACAAACAAGGGGGCCGTGACCGACACAACCGCGGCAACGGCGAACATGACGTTGCCCTTGGTTTGCGTGGTGCCAAGGAAGCTGGCGATCTTGGGGATCATGGTCTGGTTCTCTTTCGACAGCAGCATCGTGGTCACCGCAAAGTCGTTGTAGGCCAGCAGGAAGCTGAACAGACCGGTGGTGATCACGCCGGGCCACATCACAGGGATAATCACGTGGCGGAAGGCCTGAAAGCGGGTGCAGCCGTCAACCATCGCGCTTTCGTCCAGATCCTGCGGAATGTTCTTGAAGAACGCATGCAGCATCCAAAGGGTAAACGGCTGATTGATCGCGACCAGGACAATGATCGTGGTATAAAGATGCCCCCAGAGGTTCCATTCAAAGAACGGTAACAAATACCCCGACACCAGCGTGATTGGCGGCATGGCGCGGAAGATCAGCGCAAAGAACAGGAACCAGAAAGCATAGCGATAGCCAGAGCGGGCCAAAGCATATCCGCCCAATGTGCCGCAAGTCAGCGACACGGTCACAACGCAAACGCAGACGATGGCGGTATTGAGGGCCGCACGCCAGAATTCTTCCTTGATCCAGGCACCGTGATAGCCGTCGCCGGTAAAGCTGCCGCCGGTTTCGGCGGTGGTCAGCGTGCCGTAAATCGAGTTGGCCCAATCTGCCTTTGAAAAGAAGTCGCCTTCAACTTTGAACGAACCCCAAAGCGTCCACATGAACGGGAAGGCGGCAAGGATCAGCCAAAGCGCAAGAAATCCGGTGGCCAGCAGCAGGACGGGAACGGGGCGGCGGTTTGCGATACTCATGGCCTTAGCTCCTTGGGGTAAAGTCGCGGTACGTGCGCACCATGACGGGTGACAGCAGGATCGCGACGCCGATAATTGTCAGCACCGAAGTGGCCGCCGCAGAGGACAGCAGCCGGGTCTCACCGCCCAGATCGTTGAAGATCGCGTAGGACAGCGACGTGGCATGGGCTTGCGCCTGAAAACTGACGATCGGTTCGAAGACGCGGAAGTTATCCATCAACTGGATAAGCGCAACAAATGTCGTCAGCGGGAACAGGTGCGGAATGACAACGTGGCGGATACGTTCCCACCGGGAGGCCCCGTCGATCATCGCCGCTTCGAGCGTATCGGTATTCACAGTCTGCAAACCTGAATAGAAGACGACAAATGCGAATGGGGCAGAGTGCCAGACCCCATAGAACATGAGCATCATCCACATCATCGCGGTGCTGGCCTTGACCGAGAGATTGGGATCGCTTGCCAGCCATTGCAGACCCGCACCCAAGACACCGCGGGCATCTACCATCCAGAATATGATCAAAGAGCCAACCAGCGGCGTCACGATCATCGGCAAGAGCGACAGAAAGATCGTTGGTCCTTTCAACGCCTGCGCCACCGAGTTCACCGCAATTGCGATAAAGAAGCCCAGAATGATGGTGAGGGGGGTGACAATGAAAGTATAGGTCAGGGTGAAAGCCATTGCCTTGTAAAACGGCAGGTTCATCAGGCTGCGGCCAAAATCGGGCAACCCATCGGCACTGATCCAGGCGTCGGAGATTTCACCAAGCGCAAGGTGATTGCGATCGGTGTAGATCGCAGTCCCGACCCATTTGCCTAGTGGTTCTTCGTCTTGCAGGGCCTGGGTGGCCTCTTGATCAACGGCCGTGGATTCGGTGCAGCCAAAGGGGCCACAGTTTTCCACGGTGACGATCACCTGTTCATGCGCGCTGTAGAATGACTGTGTCACAACCGAAACGATGGGCAGTGCGATGAAAAGCAGCATCAGGATTGCTGATGGTAAGACGAACCAGAAAAAAGTGCTGTGCTTCATGACAATGCCCCCAAGGTAAATATGTGTTGGAAAAAGGGGAGGGCACAGGCCCTCCCCCCAAGGTGCTTATTGCAGGAAGCCCTGCTCTTTCGCGGCAGCGGTGTAAGCTGCTTCGATGTCGGCAAGTGTCTGCTCTGCGCTTTCGTTGCCCTGCAGGTAGTCTGCGATGTTGTCACCCAAAGAGGTGTGCAACAGGCCCATGAAAGGCAGCATCGGGTAGGGGTTTGCGCCTGCGGCAACCGTGGCCAGAACACCTTCGTTCAGGGGCTGAGGTTCAAAGCCATCCATCAGCCACACGGCCTGTTCCATGGTTTCGTCATTCAGCAGGGCCGGAGATGTGGCATGGGCCAGAGCCTGGAACGTCGCTGCGGCGTCTTCGTCGCTGATGTTCTTGGCGATGGTCCAACCGTCCCACCACAGGGTCGAGGCGGCGTTGCCGCTGTCACCCACGGTCAGCGGTCCGCCCGCAACGGTGTTGGAATAGACAACCTCTTCGGATCCTTCGGTGTCCATCAAAGGACCGGTCCGGCTGCCCCACATGTTCATCAATGCGACGTTGCCTGCTTCCCATTCCGCGCTTGTGGCGTTGGAATCGTGGGTCAGGTAGTCGGGGTTCATGTATTCTGTCAGCGCCTTCATCATCTCTAGCGCTTCGACACCTTGCGCATTGTTGATGCTGACGTTGGCCGTGCCTGGTTCAAAGAACTGGCCGCCGGTGCCCAGATACATGTTGACGAATTCCTCGGCGAGGTTCCAGCCTGCGGCATATGCACCACCAACCGGGTTTTCCATGATCCCTTCGGCGCGGATTTTCTCAGCGGCGGCAAGGACTTCTTCGTATGATGTCGGCACGTCCATGCCAATCTGCTCAAGCACGTCCTTGCGGTAAACAAGGTGCTGTGCGTTGGCCATGAATGCCACGGCCATGACCTTGCCATCAATGGTAATCAGCTGGCGCGCCGGGATATCCTGACCGTACATGGCCACCAGGTCGTCCAATGGGCGGACCACGTCTTCGTTGATCAGGGCCACGATGGAAGAGTTGGCGACAATCGCGCTGGTATATTCTGCGGGGTTCCCCTGCATGCCGGCAAGGTTGATCTTCTGGTGATCCGCGGTGAGGTTGCTTTCCGCTTCGACGCCACTGGCACATTCAAGCGCCGCTGCCGCTACCGATTGGATCGCGGGGAATTCGTTCCCGACAATATTGACGCGACCTTCGCTAATGTCGCAACCGTGGCCTGCGGCCATCGCTGTTGTGCTGGTCAGTACGGCCATTGCCGTGCCCATTACCAGTGATTTCATCATAGTCATTTTCCAAACTCCCTGTTTGACCGAATGCCCCGTTTTCCGGAGCAAATATCGCGCGACCTGCGGGCCGCAATCATACGCAGATGCGACCCGCGAATCGCAGTTGGCTTTGCATACGCTTGCAAGTAAAGCCGTTCGAACAGTGCTGACGCAAGAATTATTCGTCGACCTTAGGTCATTTTTTGCATTTATTATTTTTGGGCTTGATTGGATTTCCGACTCAGTCCAAGGTTTTGCAAACGTATGCAATGCCGGGGGACGTCATGGCCGAGATTCAATTGAACAACGTGACAAAACGTTGGGGCAACTTCATCGGTGTTCACGAATTTAACCTGACCATCGCGGATCAGGAATTTCTTGTCCTCCTGGGGCCTTCAGGATGCGGCAAGACCACGACAATGCGGATGATCGCCGGGCTTGAGGATGCCTCTTCCGGGGATATTCTGGTTGATGGAAACCGGATCAACGATCTGGACCCCAAGGACCGCGATGTCGCCATGGTTTTCCAGTCTTACGCGCTCTATCCCAATATGAACGTTTATGAGAACATTCGTTTTCCCCTGAAAGTGCGGAAAGTCGGGGGCGATCACGATGCGCTGGTCAAACGCGCGTCAGCGATGGTCGAGTTGGATGAGTTCCTGCATCGCAAACCTGCGGAATTGTCTGGTGGTCAGCGGCAGCGTGTTGCCCTTGCCCGTGCGGTTGTGCGCGAACCCAACGTCTTTCTGATGGACGAACCCCTGTCCAACCTTGATGCAAAACTGCGGGTGTCCACGCGGGCGCAGATCAAGAACCTCAGCCATGAACTGAAGACCACCACGATCTATGTGACCCACGACCAGATCGAGGCGATGACGCTGGCAGACCGTGTGGTTGTCATGAACAAGGGCCGTGTGCAGCAGGTCGGCTCTCCGACAGAGATCTACGATCGCCCGGCAAATACATTTGTTGCAGGCTTTATCGGGTCCCCGGCAATGAACCTGATGGATGGGGATCTGAAGGACGGCACTTTCACTGCCAAGAACGTTTCGATTTCCGGGCTCAACAGCGCGCATAACGGGCCGGTGACGCTTGGTTTCCGGGCCGAGGATGCGACCGTTGCCCAGGGCGAAGCACAAGCCAACTCCAAGGTCTATTCGCTGGAACTGTTGGGCGAGGCCACAATGGTCACGATGCGGGCTGCCGGGACCATTCTGTCGGTGAAGTCGCACAAGGATTACCGAGTCGAGATTGGTGATCCGGTCAGCGCCAACATCGGCCCAGAAATTTGCCACCTCTTTGACCGCGAGAGCGGAGAGCGGCTTTGATCTCATGTCCTCTGACCCCTCGGATTTTGATTTTGTGGTCATCGGCGCCGGTTCTGCCGGATGCGCCGTTACAGCAGGTCTGACCGGGGCCGGAGCAGGCAGCGTTGCGGTTGTCGAAGCCGGGCCCTCTGATGCCCATCCCCTTGTCAAAATGCCGCTTGGTCTGATCTGGTTGATCGGGTCCGGGCGCGACTGGCGTCTGCGATCCGCACCGCAGAAGGGGTTGGGTGGGCGACGCATCAAGATTCCGCGTGGCCGCATGCTAGGCGGGTCAGGCTCAATCAATTCGATGGTCTGGTTCCGTGGAACCCAAGCCGACTTTGACAATTGGCAGGTGCCGGGCTGGGCCTGGGATGACGTGGCCCCCGCATTCGAAGCGGTCGAGGCGAAACTCACCCCCGCGCCCCTTACCGCGCCACACCCATTAGTGCGGGCGCTGGGCCGGGTTTTTGGCGCAAATGAAGACGCCAACCCGACGCCGGAACGTGAAAGCGCAGGCGTGTTCCGCTTTAATCTGCGCAAGGGGCGGCGCTGGTCGGCAGCCGATGCTTTCTTGCGGCCCGCCAGAGGGCAGGGCGCAATTGTCCTGACCGGGCGGAATGTGGCCCGTATCGGACTGTTTGATGGTGCTGCCCGCGAAGTGATTTTCACAGATGGTAGCAAGATCACCGCAAGGCGCGGCGTTATCCTGTCGGCAGGGGCGATCGGCTCTCCCGAAATCCTGCTGCGATCAGGGATCGGACCTCAGGAGGATCTAGAGGCTGTGGGCATCACGCCCCTGCGCGATGTCCCCGGCGTCGGGGCCAATCTGCATGACCACCCCGGTGTGGGCATTCACTACAGCGGCAAAGGGTCCGGTTATGGGCTGAGCCTTGCGCAAGCGGCGCAATGGATCGCCGCGCCGTTTCGATACCTGTTTGCGCGCGGCGGTGTTCTTGCCTCGCCAACGGTCGAAGGCGGCATGTTCTTTAGTGCCGGCGGCGGCGATATGCCCGATATCCAAACCCATTTCATTCCGTTCTTCATGAATCACAAGGGCAGTCGCTTTGCACCCGGTGAAGGGTATTTTGCTGATGTTTGCGTTTGTCGGCCCCGGTCCCGCGGTGCGTTGCGCATAACCCCCGAAGGCACGGACATTGACCTTGGCCTGTTCAATGATGAGGCGGACCTTGACCTTTTGGTGGCCGG
Source organism: uncultured Paracoccaceae bacterium (assembly GCA_947502145.1). Lineage (GTDB taxonomy): Bacteria > Pseudomonadota > Alphaproteobacteria > Rhodobacterales > Rhodobacteraceae > CANMYO01. The sequence goes on from CANMYO010000003.1 coordinate 371,536, forward strand.
GTTCAAGCGGTTGCGCACCCTGATGGATACGGCCCCGTTCGAAAATCACAAGGCACCAGAAGTTCACCCCGGTCCTGCGGTGCAAAGCGATGCAGACATCCGCGCCTATATTCGCGCCAGCGCAGGCACCGCCTATCACCCTGTCGGAACCCTGCGCATGGGCGACGGTGACGCACCAGTCAGCCCGCGTCTTGCGTTCAAGGGGATCGAAAATCTCTGGGTGGCGGACGCCAGCGTCATGCCCGCCGTCACCTCAGCCAACACCAATGCGCCGTCAATGATGATCGGCTACCGCGCAGCGCAATTTATAACAGAGGATGCCGCATGAAAGGGTCACGCCCGGAACAAGCCGTGCTGTCAAGGGACACGGATATGACCAAGACCGACGCAACCCGCGCCGTGATCGAAGGCATGGTTGATGGTCTGAATGACCACAGGATCGATGACATCGGGGCCTTTTTTGCTGAAAGTTTCCGCTGGATGGGCAACACCGGCTGCGGTCAGAAGAATGGGTTGCAGTCATTCCAGAAGAACTGGCAACGTCCGTTTCAGGCGGCCTTCCATGACAAGGTCTGCGTCGATGAGGCGCGTCTTTACATGGGGGAGTGGGCTGCGGCTTTTGGCCGGCAAGAGGCGACGCATGGCGGTGAATTCATGGGGGTTCCGGCCACTGGCAAGCGTATCGAAATCCGTTACATGGATTTTTGGAAAGTCGAGGACGGACGCATCACCGACAATTACGTCATGGTCGATTTCCCGCACGTGCTGGCGCAGCTTGGCGTGGACGTCTTTAACGGACATGGCTGGGAAAAATACGACCGGGGCGAAGAAGAGGCACCCGCACCATGAGCCATCTTGCGCATAAGTTGGCGGTGAAGGCCTATGCCGATGCCTATGCACATCCAGGCGAGGCGGCGCGCGCGGCGGCCACGGCGACCCTTTTTGCTGCGGAAGCAAAGATCAACCTGTGTCATCCCTTTAACACGCTGGACGGGACGGATGCATATCTGACCCAGTTCTTTCGACCGCTGACACAGGCCTTTGACGGGCTGTACCGGCGCGATGATATCATCATGGGAGGCGCGTTTGAGGGTGCCGACTGGGTGGCTTGCCATGGCAATTATGTTGGCCGCTTCAGCCGCGATCTGTTGAACATCCGCGCGTCTGGGCGGTTGGAGTATCTGCGGTTTGGTGAGTTTCACCGGTTCGAAGCCGGACAGGTTGTTGAAAGCTATATCTTCCTCGACCTGCCGCAACTGATGATCGCCACGGATCAATGGCCCATCAAGGACAGCCCGGGCAAGGACCGCGGCTATACCGGGATGATCCCCGGACCCAATACGCAGGACGGTCTGTTGTTGTACGACACGGACCCGGCGGCGGGGCAGGTCTCTTACCAGCTGGTCACGGATATGTTGTCCAAGCTGGCCACCAAGGACGAAGGCTGGCGGCCCTATTGGCATGACAACATGGTCTGGTACGGCCCGGCCGCCTTTGGGTCATTCATTGGCGTTGAGGACTTTGCCGGATTCCAGGTGCCGTTTGAAAACGCCTTTTCATACTGGGGTGGCGGGTCGTCCGGCAACGGGGTCACTGTCCATTTTACCCGGTTTGGTGATGGTGACTACACATGCTCGGGCGGGTGGCCGTCGCTGATGGCTGTGCGGCGTGACGCCTTCCTCGATCAACCGGCCACGACCGATACGCTGTTGATGCGTGTCTGTGACTGGTGGCGGCGCGAAGGTGACCTGCTTGTCGAAAACTGGGTCTTCGTCGATATCCCCGATGTGCTTTTGCAGATGGGCTGTGACCTGTTTGAAGGTCACCATCAGGTGGCCCCCGGTCCGCGGTATCAGGGATGAACGATTGGGACTCCTCTGCTGCGTCATGGATTACGCAAATCGGACAGGACGGTGACGCAACCCGACGCGACATCCTTGATGCACCGATGGTTGCGGCCCTTCCGGCGCAGGGCCATGCCCTTGACGTTGGCTGCGGCGAAGGACGGTTTTGCAGAATGATGCAGGCCGCTGGGCTGACCACTGTCGGTCTTGACCCGACAGCGGCGCTTTTGGATGCGGCCCGCGACCGCGACCCAACGGGCAGCTACACAAAGTCCCGCGCCGAGGCTTTGCCGTTCCCAGCGGCGCATTTTGATGTTGTGGTGTTTTATCTCACGCTGATTGATATTCCCGACATGCCCGCCGCCATCGCCGAGGCCGCACGTGTGCTCAAGCCCGGCGGGCGGCTGTTGATTGCCAACATGCACCCCCATGCGACCGCGCGCCCCCGTGACTGGGGCGGCACGGGGGGCAATTGGGCGCAAGGCCGCCGGTTCTTTGCCATTGATGACATGATGCAGGACCGCGCCAACTGGTACGAATGGGCCGGGATCAGGGTGAAAAACCATCATCGCCCGCTGTCCGCCTATATGAATGCCTGTTTGGCCGAAGGACTTGACTTACGTCTATTCGACGATCCGCCGTACACAGGGCAAGACCCTGATATTGCAGATAAATTTACCCGTATGCCCTGGGTTTTTCTGATGGCCTGGGACAAACCGCAGATCTCTGATTGAAAGGACGCCACGATGGCAATCCGCCACCTCAAGAAAGCCCGCTCGGCCGAAGCACGCGCCGAAGATGATGCCAAGACCAGCGCAGTTGTCGCGGCCACCTTGAAAGATATCGAAACCCGCGGCGATGCGGCGGTCAAAGAACTGGCTGTCAAATTCGACAACTATGACCGCGACAGTTATCGGCTAAGCGAGGATGAAATCGCGGCGATCATGGCCAAGGTCAGCGACCGCGATATGGCGGATATCAAATTTGCACAGGCGCAGGTGGTGAACTTTGCCCAGGCGCAACGTGACTCGATGCTCGACATCGAGGTTGAAACCCTGCCCGGCGTTATCCTTGGCCACAAGAACATCCCCGTTCAATCGGTGGGCTGTTATGTGCCGGGCGGCAAATTCCCCATGGTTGCCTCTGCGCATATGTCGGTCGCCACGGCGAAGGTTGCAGGCGTGCCGCGCATCATCGCCTGCACCCCGCCATTCAACGGAGAGCCGAACCCGGCGGTGATTGCGGCGATGCATCTTGGCGGCGCGCATGAGATTTATGTACTGGGCGGCATTCAGGCAGTTGGGGCAATGGCCATTGGCACCGAAACGATTGATCCGGTGCATTTGCTTGTTGGTCCCGGCAATGCCTTTGTCGCAGAGGCAAAGCGTCAGTTGTTCGGGCGCGTTGGCATCGACCTGTTTGCCGGTCCGACCGAAACGATGGTGATTGCTGACGAAACCGTTGATGCAGAAATCTGTGCGACCGACCTGCTGGGGCAGGCAGAGCATGGCTATAACTCGCCGGCTGTTCTGCTGACCAATTCTGAAAGGCTCGCCAAGGACACGCTGAGCGAAATTGATCGGATTCTGGGCATTCTGCCAACAGCGGGCACAGCCAAGGTCAGCTGGGATGATTATGGCGAAGTGATCGTGTGCGACACCTACGAGGAAATGTTGGCCGTCGCCGATGACATTGCGTCCGAACATGTGCAGGTGATGACAGATCGTGATGACTGGTTCCTTGAAAACATGACCTGCTATGGTGCGCTGTTTCTTGGGGCGCGCACCAATGTCGCCAACGGCGACAAGGTCATTGGCACCAATCACACGCTGCCAACCAAGAAAGCGGGGCGCTATACCGGCGGATTGTGGGTCGGCAAGTATTTGAAAACGCATAGCTATCAAAAGGTCACCACCGATGAGGCAGCAGCCGAGATTGGTGCCTATGGGTCACGTCTGTGTTTGCTCGAAGGCTTTGTCGGCCATGCGGAACAGTGCAATCTGCGGGTGCGGCGATATGGCGGGATCAACGTCCCCTATGGTGCGCCGGCCCCCTACAAGGATGCTGCCGAGTGAGTGACTATGCCGCCCATCGCGCTTTGCTTGACCCTGTCAGATCCGCCATGCGGGACTGGGATGGCAAGGCCGTGCGGGCGGCACTTCATGCGGTGATGGCGCCGGGCGTGCAGGTGCACATGTGCCACCCATTTGGGGATTTGACCGGGGCGGATGCCTTCTTTGACGGGGTGATGGCACCGTTGCAGACCGCAATGCCGGACGTGGAACGCCGCGACTGGATCGTAATGGCTGGCCCTGATGATCATGGCTATGATTGGATTGGCTGTGCCGGGCATTATGTTGGCACGTTCCTGCGGCCATTCCTCGACATCCCGATGACCGGTCATCTGGCCCATATGCGGTTTCACGAATTCTATCGCGTTGCTGGGGGCCGTGTGGTTGAAGTGCAGGCGATCTGGGATATCCCCGAGCTGATGATGCAGGCCGGTGCCTGGCCCATGGCACCAAGCCTTGGCCGCGAATGCTGGATTCCGGGTCCGGCCAGTCAGGATGGATTGCGTCAGGGTGCCTATGATCAGGCTGCAAGCGAAAGCGCCAAGGCGCATGTCCTGGCGATGCTGGCGGCAATGGGCCGCCACCCGCAGGAACCGCCCGAGGCGATGGAGATGCCGAAGTTCTGGCATCCGCAGATGAACTGGTACGGCCCCGCGGGCATCGGAACTGGCCGTGGCGTGGCAGGGTTTCGCAACTGGCATCAGATTCCATTCCTTGCGGCGATGCCGGACCGGGGCAAGTATCGCGACACCATGGGCTATCACTTTTTTGGCGATGGCCCTTATGTCGCTGTGACCGGCTGGCCCAACATGAAACAGACGCTCTCCCTGGGCGGTTGGCTTGGCCTTGCGCCCACTGGCACAACCCTGACCATGTGCAGCCTCGACTTCTGGCGGCTCGAAAACGGCAGGATCCGCGAAAACTGGGTGCTGCTTGATATGCTGGATATCTATCGGCAGCTGGGCGTCGATGTCCTGGCGCGCATGGGTGAGTTTAACAAGGCGCGGGCCGCGGGGCCGCTGCCGATCGCAAAGGACTACAGCTGATGGAGCTTCCGCAGACCCCTTCCTTCAATCTCACTGGCAAGCGTGCGCTTGTCGCTGGTGCCTCAAGCGGGATCGGACTGGGCTGTGCTGTGGCACTGGCCAGGGCAGGGGCCGAGGTGCTGCTTGCCGCGCGCTCTGCCGACAAGTTGCAAACGGCGGTCGACGCAATGACAAAGGCCGGCATGGCCGCCAGCGCGCTGACCCTGGATGTGGCAGATATTCCCGCAACCGAAGCCGCCGTCGCCGCGCATGGCCCCTTCGACATCCTTGTGAATTCCGCTGGCCTGGCCCGGCACGGCCCCGCGCTGGACACGACAGAGTCGGATTTTGATGCGGTGTCCGGCCTGAACATCAAAGGCGCCTACTTTCTGACCCGCGCGGTCGCAAAAGGTCTGATCAGCGCTGGAAAGCCCGGCAGCCTGATCAACATCTCCAGCCAGATGGCCCATGTCGGCGGGATTGACAGGGCTGTCTATTGTGCCACCAAACACGCGGTCGAAGGCTTCACCAAGGCGATGGCCATCGAATGGGGCAAGCAGGGCATCCGGGTTAACACTGTTTGCCCGACATTCATTGTGACGCCCCTGACCCAAGCGACATTTGACAATCCCGAACGCGCGGCCTGGATCATGGACAAGATCAAGCTAGGCCGGGTGGGCGAAGTCAGCGACATCATGGGCCCTGTGGTCTACCTCGCCTCTGACGCAAGCGCGCTGATGACAGGCACCCATCTGCTGATTGACGGAGGTTGGACAGCCGACTGATGGCCCAGGACAAGGTCACATCACTGGATGTTGCCAAGCGGGCAGGCGTCAGCCAGTCCGCCGTCAGCCGTGTCTTTACCCCCGGCGCGTCAGCCAGCCCCAAAACGGTGGAAAAGGTCAAGGCCGCCGCCTCAGCGCTTGGCTATCGCCCCAATATGATGGCGCGCGCGATGATCACGGGCAAGAGCCGCATTATCGGACTGATCGTTGCCTACCTGGACAACCAGTTCTACCCGCTGGCTTTGGAAGGGCTGTCAAACGCATTGCAGGCGCAGGGTTATCACCTGCTGGTCTTTACCGCGTCCAATGCCCAGGACCGCGTGACCGAGATCGTGCAGGACCTGATGGATTATCAGGTCGATGGGATCATCACAGCCAGCGTTGGCATGTCCAACGACCTCACGGCAAGATGTGCTGCGGCGGGCATTCCGGTGGTGATGTTCAACCGTGGCCAGGACGAAACAGAGATTTCCGCCGTGACCAGCGCCAATGTTGCAGGCGGGCGCAAGGCGGCAGATTTTCTGATGGCGGCCGGGCATCGCCATATCGGCCATATCAGCGGCTGGCAGGGATCCTCGACCGGGCGCGACCGCCAACGTGGGTTTCTGGGCGCGCTGGCCGCCGCGGGACATGTGCCAACACATGTCATCGACGGCATGTATGACCGCCAGATTGCCGGAGATGCCGCCCTGACGATGATGGACAGTGCGACCCCTCCGGACGCGATCTTTGTCGGCAACGATCATATGGCGTTTGCGGTGATGGATGCGCTGCGCAGCCGCGGCATCAGAATTCCTGATGATACGGCAATCATTGGATATGACGACGTGCCTGCCGCGGCCTGGGCGGCCTATGACCTGACAACGGTGCGCCAGCCTGTGAACCAGATGGTGCAGGCGACGACCGAACTTATTCTGGCTCAGATCACCGACCCCGACGCCCCGGCGCGCCGGATCGAGATTGACGGCCCCCTGATCACACGCGGCTCTGCGCCGCAAAACCAAAGGACCAAGACATGACCGCCTATATGAACCGATGGACGGATTTTCCCGACTATATCATCGGCATCACCAAAGAAATTTGGGAAGATCGCGGGGTGGGGACGCTAGACCATTATTATGCCAAGGACATTCCGGTCCGCTCACCCATGGGCATAACCATGGGCAACGCAGCGGTGAAGGCCGCCACCATGGCGACGATCAATGAATTTCCCGACCGGCAGCTTTTTGGCGAGGATGTGATCTGGAGCGAGGATGAAACCGGCCTGCTGTCCTCGCACCGCCTGAATACAGTGGCAACGCATCTGCATGACGGGGCCTTTGGCAAGGCGACCGGCAAGAAATGGAACGTGCGGGTAATCGCAGATTGCGCCGTGCGTGGTGAGACGATCTTTGATGAATGGCTGATCCGGGATTATGGCGGCATCGTGCGCCAGCTGGGCATGGATCCAGCGGCCTATGCGGCAGAGCTGATCAAAAAAGAGGGCGGCCCCGACAAGGCCGCGATGCCCTTCACCCCGGCCATTGATGTGGATGGTGGTTACCACGGCACCGGCAACGACAATGAATGGGGCGCGCGTTATGCCGAAACGCTCACCCGCATCATGGCCATGGATTTTACTCATATTCACCGGACCTATGACCGGGCCGTCATTGGCGAATATCCCGGAGCGCAGACGCTGATTTCAGCCGAAGAATGCACGAAATTCTGGGTTGGTCTGCGGTCGTCTTTCCCGAATGCGACGTTCACGATCCATCATCAAATCGGGATGGATGGCGGGATGTTGTCGCCCAGAGCCGCCATCCGCTGGAGCCTTGACGGCCGTCATGATGGATGGGGCACCTTTGGTGCGCCAACCGGTGCGCCGGTGCACATTATGGGGATGTGTCACGCCGAATATGGTCCCTTTGGACCCGATGGCGTCGGCCTGCGTCGTGAATTTGCGCTTTATGATGAAATCGCGATCTGGAAACAGATCCTGATGCATCAGGGTTAGGGCACGGTGCAAACCCTTCGCAGATCTTTCTTATCCAATGTCGGGCCCGCGCTGCGCGCCCTCATGCTGGCGGCGATCTTGCCGTCACCCAACCAATCGAAAAGGAAACAAAATGACCCCCGCTGAGATGGAAGCCCGCATCGTTCGATACGGCGACCTGCAACCCTGCAAGACCGCCTTTATCGACGCGCATACGCCGGGCAGCGACCAGAAAGAGAACTTCACCATTATCGGTGGAGGCGTCTCGGAAAGCCCGGACCAGCACGTCCATATCGGTATCCCGCATGGGTTCAATATCGGTGCTGCCGGTCAACCGCCCAAATGCCGCAATTCGCTGCACAGCCATCGCACCGCCGAAGTCTTTTTTGTTCTCAAGGGGCGCTGGCGTTTCTTCTGGGGGCGGTATGGCACCGCAGGCGAGGTTGTTCTGGAAGAAGGCGATATTTTCAACATCCCGACCGGGATTTTCCGGGGATTTGAAAACATCGGCACCGACTACGGAATGATCATGGCGATCCTGGGCGGTGACGACGCCGGGGGCGGTGTCATCTGGGCACCGCAAGTGATCGAGGATGCCACCGACCACGGTCTGGTACTTGGTGAAAACGGCAAACTCTATGACAGTAAGAAGGGACAGTCCCTCCCCGATGGTGTCGGTCCGATGCCGCTTTTGACCGAAGAGGAACTGAAGACCTATCCCGAGCCGAGCACTGCGGACGTCATTCCGGGCTATGTCGGGCGGTATTGGGACATGGTTGCGATGGCCGACAAGACACCGGCCATGGTGATCGGCGAAAATGCGATGCTGAAGGACAAGCCGGGGTTTGAGGTCAGTTTGATCACCCGTGAAAGTGCAAGTGACGCGATGCACAGTCACCCCTACCCATCGGTGTTGATGCCGATGTTTGGCCATTGGAAGGTGACATGGGACGGCGGCGCGGCCACCTTGGCACCTGGCGACACCATGTCGATGCCGGAAAACATCGCCCATGCGGTCGTCCCTTCCATGACCGGTCATGCCTCGCTTTACCATGTGGTTGCGACCAGCGACCCGGCCGGCGCGACCTGGAAAGGTTAATTTTGTTAAGATTCCCGGCAGCATGGGTTGTTGCCGGGATGTTGCCATGATGTTGCTTACCAAAAAGGACCGTGCGATGCCGAAGATTCTGACCAGCCATGTGGGGTCACTACCCCGGACACAAGAAGTCGTCGATTTCATCTTTGCCCGCGAGCGGGGTCAGGATTACGACCCAGCCGCCTTTGACGCCGCGATGACCACGGCAGTTGATGAAACCGTGCGAAAACAGAAGGTTGCGGGTGTCGACATCGTGTCCGACGGGGAGACGTCCAAGATCAGCTACGCGACCTACGTCAAGGATCGTTATACCGGGTTTGAAGGCGACAGCCCACGCAACGCGCCTGCTGACCTCAAGAAATTCCCCAGCTTTCTCAAGCGCTTGTCCGATGATGGTGGAACCGCAGACTACGCCCGCCCGCTTTGCGTTGGCGAGGTGAAATCAAAGGGGCAGGGAGAATTGGAAAAGGACATTGCCAATCTCAAGGCGGCGATGGCCAAACACGGCGTCAATCGCGGCTTCATGAACGCGGCCTCTCCGGGTGTTATCTCATTGTTCTTGCAGAATGAATATTACAAATCGCGCGAGGCGTATCTGGCAGCACTGGCAGATGCGATGAAGGCCGAATACCAAACGATTGTGGGCGCAGGGCTTGATCTTCAACTGGATTGTCCCGACCTCGCCCTGTCACGCCATATGCTGTTCAATGACCTGTCGGATGATGAATTCATCAAAATCGCTGCCGGCCATGTTGAAGCACTGAATCATGCACTTAGCGACATTCCCGCCGAAAAGGTCCGGGTGCACATCTGCTGGGGCAACTACGAGGGCCCGCACGTGTGCGACATTCCGATGTCCAAGATGTTCGACACCTTAATGAGCACCAAGGCGCAATATGTTCTGTTCGAAACCTCCAACCCGCGCCACGGGCACGAATGGAGCGTGTTCCGTGACCGCAAGGGGGACATTCCAGACAACAAGGTGCTTGTTCCGGGTGTTGTGGATACCACCACCAACTTTGTCGAGCATCCCGAATTGGTCGCGCAACGTCTTGAAAGGTTTAAGGATATTGTCGGGGCAGAGCGTGTTGTCGCAGGCTCTGACTGTGGTTTTGGAACCTTTGCGGGCTACGGCGCGGTTGATCCAGAAATCGCCTATGCCAAACTCGGCGCGCTGGTCGAGGGAGCGGCGCTCGCCTCATCATGACGCCCCTTGTTATGTTGCCGGGCATGATGTGTGATGCGCGGCTCTTTGAACCACAGATTGCGGCGTTCTCAACGCAGCGCGCGGTGCATGTCGCACCGATTGGCGGGCATGACAGCGTTGCCGGAATTGCGGCTGAGGTGCTGCAGAACGCCCCGCCGCGCTTTGCCCTGATGGGTTTGTCCATGGGTGGGATTGTGGCGATGGAAATATTGCGGCAGGCACCTCAGCGTGTCGCGCGGATCGCGCTGCTTGATACCAATCCCAAGGCGGAACATCCTGATGTGGCCGCGGGGCGCGACCCCCAGATTGCCAAGGTCATGTCCGGTGAGCTGATCGCTGTCATGCGCGATGAAATGAAGCCGAATTATCTGACTGATGGCCCAACGCGCTCCGCGATCCTTGATTTGTGCATGGCGATGGCCCGCGATCTTGGTCCTGACGTTTTTGTGCGCCAATCCCGCGCGTTGCAGCAACGGCCCGACCAGCAGGATACCTTGCGGGACTGCACCGTGCCGGCACTGATCCTGTGCGGGCGCGATGATGCGTTATGCCCCGTGCACCGCCATACGTTGATGCAAGCGCTTATCCCGCATAGCGAACTCTACATCGTTGACAATGCGGGACATTTGCCGACGCTGGAGCAACCCCAAGAAACAACGGCGATCTTGCAACGCTGGCTGGAGAAATGATGGAAACGAACCTGTTGGAACTGCTGCGCGCAGTAGATACGCCCACCGTTTGCAATGCGATTGAAGTCGCGCAGGGCCAGCGCGGATTTAACGACTTCACCCGCGGCACGATGATTTGCAGCGCGCCCGACGGTCCTGCCGCTGTCGGGTATGCGGTGACCGCCAAGATCGCCGCCCTGCGCCCGCCAAACGAACCGCCCGAAGTAATCCGCGCCCGCCGCATGGCCTACTACAAGGCTATGGCTGAGGCCACTCAACCCAGCCTCTGCGTGATCGAGGATGAAGATTTTCCCAATGCCATCGGGGCCTTTTGGGGAGAGGTCAATACGACGATCCACAAGGGCTTTGGCCTGTCGGGAACCTTGACAAATGGGGTGATGCGCGACCTGGGCGATATGGCGCCGGGCTATCCGGTGATTGCCGGATCAATTGGTCCCAGTCACGGCTTTGTTCATGTCACGGCCCTGGACACGCCGGTTAACGTCTTTGGCTTAACGGTGCGGCCCGGTGATTTGGTGCATGCCGACCGCCATGGGGCGGTTGTTGTCCCACCAGACGTGATTACCCGGCTCGCCGGGGCAATAGAGAAAATGCAGCAAACCGAACAGCTTGTCCTTGCGCCCGCGCGGGAACCGGGATTTGACTTTGCAAAGTTCGAGGCGGCGTGGACAGCCTTTGAAAAGGCACGCACCTGACGCGCATTGCCAGTCCAGGCGCTGCATGTTTCAAAGGCGCAAAGGAGCGCTGTCATGCTGAACCCGGTCACCGCAGAATTTGAAGCGCTGTTGCGCCAACATCTTTCGCCCGCTGCGTTCAAGGACGACACCGCACCTTACATGCGGGAACCGCGCAAGCGCTGGACAGGGCAGGGGATCGTTGTGGCCCCGGCTGATACCCAGGAGGTCGCGACCGTTGTCAGGCTCTGCCATGACGCGCGGATCGGCGTGGTGCCCTATGGCGGCGGCACCGGGCTGGTGGGCGGCCAGTTGCAGCCAGAGGGGCCCGCCCCGGTTGTGCTGTCGCTTGAGCGGATGTCACGTATTCGCGATATCCATGTCGCAGAGAATGTCCTGATTGCTGAAGCGGGTGCGATCCTCGCGGATGTGCAGACCGCCGCACGTGATCATGACCGCCTGTTCCCGCTCTCGCTCGCCTCCGAAGGGTCGGCGCGTATCGGGGGGTTGCTTTCGACCAATGCGGGAGGCGTGAACGTGTTGCGCTATGGCAATGCCCGCGCCCAATGCCTTGGCCTAGAGTTAGTCCGGCCTGACGGAACAATCTGGAATGGTTTGTCACGACTGCGCAAAGACAACACCGGGTACGATCTGCGCAATCTGGTGATCGGGGCAGAGGGCACATTGGGGATCATCACGGCCGCAGCGCTGCGCCTTGTGCCCCAACCCGGTGACATTGGTGCGATGATGTTGGCCGTGCCTTCGCCAGAGGCGGCGCTTGACCTGCTGGCGTTGACGCAGGCCGAGGTGGGCGAAGGTCTGTCTGCGTTCGAACTGATCCACCGGCAGGGTCTCGCATTTCTGACCGAAACCGGGCTGGAGTTACGCGCGCCTTTTGAGCAGCCGCCGGAATGGATGGTGCTTGTCGACGTTGGCCTACCTGCAGGCGGTCATTCCGAGGCCGCGCTGGAACGCATATTCGAACAGGGTGCCGCACGTGACCTGACCACGGACGGAGTGATCGCCCAGTCATTTGCAGACCGCGATGCCCTGTGGGCAATCCGCGAAACGATCCCAGAGGCGAACCGCCGGGTCGGGTCGATCAGCTCGCACGATATCGCGCTGCCGCTAAGCGAAATCCCGGCATTCATTGTAGAGGGCGGTCGGCGGCTGACTGCGCTGGCTGACATCCGCATCAATTGTTTTGGCCATCTGGGTGACGGGAACCTGCATTACAATGTGTTTCCCGCCATTGGCAAATCGCGTGACGATTATGGAGCCCTAGGGGATGAGGTCAAGAAAGTCGTACATGACCTGACCCATGAGATGGGCGGCTCCGTCAGTGCGGAGCACGGAATAGGCCGATTGAAAGTCACCGATCTTGAGACCTATGGCGATCCGGCAAAGCTTGCGATGATGCGGGCCATCAAGGCGGCGCTTGATCCGCGCGGGATCATGAATCCCGGCGCGGTTCTGCGCGACTGACCCAAAGGAGCGGCTGCGCCGCACACCATGTCAGGCGCGGATGGCAGGCGCGAGCCCACACCGGCAGCGCTGCGTCAGTCGCCATCGAATGCGCAGAGGGCATGAACATCCATGCCTAGCGCCTCAAGCCGTTTGCGACCGCCAAGATCGGGCAGGTCGATGACAAAGGCGCAGCCCACCACCTCGGCCCCCATCCTCTCGATCAGTTTGATGCCTGCCTCGGCTGTGCCGCCGGTCGCCAGCAGGTCATCAACCAGAAGCACCTTTTCACCCGGTTTCAGCGCGTCGTCGTGCACTTCCATGATCGCCTCGCCATATTCGAGCGTATAGGATTGTTCGATCGTGTTGCCGGGCAGTTTTCCCTTCTTGCGGATCGGGACAAACCCAAGCGACAATTGATGCGCGATGGCGCCGCCAAGGATGAACCCGCGTGCTTCGAGCCCGATGACCCGGTCGATCGGCAAGCCGGCATAGGGGTGCAGAAGTTGGTCAATGGCAATGCGAAAGCCGCGCGGATCGGCGAAGAGCGTGGTGACATCGCGAAACATGATGCCGGGCTTGGGAAAGTCGGGAATGGTGCGGATGTAGTCCTGAACTGATTTCATCGGGGTCACTTTCTAAAGGACGCGGCCAGCGACGGCGTCAAGTCTGGCCAATAGGTCGGGGTCACGCTTTTCGGGGGCGGTCATGATGGCGTGATCCAGGGCACAGTCGCAGCCCATCGGGCAGGGGTGGTGCGGTGCAAACGCCTGGGCGAGCGCCAAGATCATGTCACGCGCCTTTGTGCCGTTGCCTTGCAGTGTTGCGATGACATCGCTGACGGCAACTGCGCCATGATCCGGGTGCCAACAGTCAAAATCAGTGATCATCGCAACCGAGGCATAGCAAAGCTCTGCTTCGCGGGCGAGTTTGGCTTCGGGCATGTTGGTCATGCCAATCACGTCGCAGCCCCATGATTTGTACAATTCGCTTTCGGCCCGCGTTGAAAACTGCGGACCTTCCATCGCCAGATAGGTGCCACCTTTGTGGGCCGTTACCCGGGCCGCGCGGGCAGCTGTCAAGCAGGCCTCAGAGAGACGTTCACATGTTGGTTGGGCGATGCTGACATGGGCGACGCAACCGGTCCCAAAGAAAGACTTTTCACGGGCAAAGGTGCGGTCGATGAACTGATCGACAATGACAAAATCACCCGGCGGCCGATCATCGCGGAATGATCCACAGGCGCTGACGCTGACCACATCGGTGCAGCCCAGCCGTTTGAGCGCATCTATGTTCGCGCGATAAGGCACAGTTGTCGGACTGTGCACATGCCCGCGCCCGTGACGCGGCAGAAAGGCAACAGCAGTGCCGTGCAACACACCCGTCAGGATTGCATCAGACGGTTCACCCCAGGGGGTATCAACATTCTGCCAGGCGGCGTCTGTGAGGCCGGGAACGTCATAAAGACCTGACCCGCCGATAATCCCAAGTCTGTCCGGCATTTTGCCCCCATGGGTTGCACACCGAACCTTTGTCGCGGCAGCCGGGCTGCGGTGCAAGTGATTTGTGGCCCCACGGGGGGTGACAATTGCCGCTGCCCGCGCTAGGTGCCGGATCAACGCATCACATCCATAACAGGTTCCCCATGGCACGTGCCCTTCTGGCGACTTTCGCCGACAGCCTCGCATTGACTGATCCCAGCGCCCCGCTGACACCGTCGCGGTGGAAAACCGAGGTTCTGTCGGGATTGACCGTTGCCCTTGCGCTGGTGCCCGAAGCCGTCGCATTTGCTTTTGTCGCAGGGGTACACCCGCTGGTGGGACTTTATGCGGCCTTTATCGTCGGGCTGATCACTGCCGTGATCGGGGGGCGCCCGGGGATGATTTCGGGCGCAACTGGCGCTTTGGCCGTTGTCATGGTCAGCCTCGTTGCGGTGCATGGCGTTGAATATCTGTTTGCGACCGTGGTCCTGATGGGGCTGATCCAGATTTTTGTCGGAATAATGCGCTGGGGCAAGTTTATCCGATTGGTGCCGCACCCGGTCATGCTGGGTTTTGTGAATGGCCTCGCAATCGTTATTTTCCTGGCGCAACTTGGCCAGTTTCAGGTGCCCGGCTCAGCAGAAAGTGCGGGCCACGGCATGGCCAATGGCGAATGGCTGTCGGGTCTGCCGCTGATGTTGATGCTGTCGCTAACGGCCGTCACTATGGCGATCATCTGGGTCATGCCAAAGGTTACCAACGCCATTCCGGCCCCCCTTGCCGGGATCGCGATTGTCGCGGCCATCGTAATTGGGTTTGGCCTTGATGTACCACGTGTGGGTGATCTTGCCTCGATCGAGGGCGGGCTGCCCGCGTTCCATATTCCGATGGTTCCACTGAACTGGGAAACGATCGAAATCATCCTGCCCTATGCTCTGATCCTGGCGGCGATCGGCCTGATTGAAAGCCTGCTGACGCTGAACCTTGTCGGGGAGATGACCGGCCAGCGTGGCGGGGCAAGCCAGGAATGCATCGCCCAGGGGACGGCCAATACCGTGACCGGGTTCTTTGGTGGCATGGGGGGCTGCGCGATGATTGGTCAGTCGATGATCAATGTAAAATCCGGCGGGCGCACCCGGATTGCGGGAATCGCGGCAGCACTTTTCCTGCTGGCATTTATCCTTTTTGCCTCTGGCCTGATTGAACAGATCCCATTGGCCGCCCTTGTTGGCGTGATGTTCATGGTGGTGATCGGAACCTTTGCATGGAACAGTCTGACAATCCTGCGCAAGGTGCCGCGCACCGATGCCTTTGTCACAATTCTGGTGACAATCGTCACCGTTGCCACTGATCTCGCCACCGCCGTAGTAGTTGGGGTGATTGTGTCAGCGCTGGCCTATGCCTGGCAAAATGCGAGCCGAATCCACGCCGTAAAACGTGAATCAATGACGGAAAAGGGCGCGCAGGTTTACGAAATTCAGGGTCCGCTGTTCTTTGGATCTGCCGATGGCTTTGTTGAAATATTCGACATCGAATCCGACCCCGACAACGTGATTGTTGATTTTGCAGCGAGCCGCGTGGCTGATCAATCTGCCCTGCAGGCAATTGAGAATGTTGCCGCGAAATACGAGGCGGCAGGCAAGAAAATTCAATTGCGCCACCTTAGCCGAGATTGCCACAAGCTTTTGTCCAAAGCGGGCCATCTGATGATTGATAGCGACGATGACCCGGACTACGAAATCGCTGTTGATTACAGTGTCCGCACGGGGATTATCGGAGGCCATTGATCCGGCGCGCCGCGCGTTCGGAAAGCGGTGAGATCCGCTGATCGCCACGCCAAAGCGGGTGGGCCACGGGGTCTTTTGTGCGCAACAGATAGCGCCGCAAGATGCTGAGGTAGGACGCGTAATAATATCCATGGTTGCGCCGCAGGTACTTGTCCCGATTGGCGCGGAACAGCGCTGGTAACTGAAACCAGGGCACACCGGGGTGCATGTGATGGACCACGTGGTAGTTATTGTTCAGAAATAAGAGCGCGAATAGGCCGCGATCCTCGATCACAACCGTGCGGCCACGAGCGCTGCCGTGGGCCTGATGTTCCAGATAGGTTCGCAATTTGAGGATCGACAGGCCGATGTAAGCGGCGATCAGATAGGCCCACAGCGGGATTTGCGCCACCCAGACAACCCAGATCAGAACCAAGGCCGTTGCCGGGATATGCGCCAGCCAGCCGACCAGTGCAGGGCGATCCCCGTCTGCGATAAGTTGGGTTTCGCGCTGCATGAATGTGACCTGACCGATCAGCGGACCAATCAAAAGCCGCCCCAGCAGCGTGTTGTTTGCCCGTAATGCAAGGCACGCGAGCATTGGAAGGCGTTCCCAAATCACCGGGTCCACATAGTTGGTTTCCGGATCGTCATATGGGTCTGTCAGGATGCTGTCCTTGTGATGCTCCATATGGGTGTCACGGAACCGCAGATAGGGGATTGCCAGGTTCAGACTGGGAAACACGAGCGCGGCATTCAGCCATTGTGCCCGGAAAGGATGGCCATGGATAACTTCGTGCTGTAGCGAGGCATGCAGCGCTACAAAAAGACCGGTCGCCGGAATGGCGAGCGCCAGCGATACATCCGCCAGCCAGCCCGTGCAAATCACCCAACCGGCATAACAGATCAGCAAAAGGACCAGCGTTGGCCAGTCCCGCGAAATTCCTGTTATCTCAATGTTTTTTCTTGTCACGGCGTCATTGTAACGGGTTCGTGAGCGACAACTTGCCCGTTTTCGCCCATTTCGTGCCGTTTTTGGCGAAGTTCAGCCTTCGCCGGGGCGCTTCAGCGTGAACACGTCCCGCACGACGGTGTAGTCGCGATAACCCATGCGGGCCAGCGGGTGGTATTTGCCGACGTCCAAGAGGCCCCCAGAAAGGCATTCATCGCGAATATGTACACCTGTCACTTCCCCCAGAACCAGAGTGTTTGCCGCACCTGGGAGTGTCACGAACTGTGTCAGCTTACATTCCAGAACGGCAGGGGCATCGGCAACATAAGAACAGGCAATGGTTTGGCACTCCGCTTTGTCCAGTCCGGTCAGTTGAAATTCGTCGGTGTCCTTGTCCCAGGGACCCGAGGTCTTGGTCATCACGTCCTTCATCGCGTAGCCAACGACATTGACGGCAAAGACTCCGGTTTCGCGGATATTGCTGACACTGTCCTTGGTGCCGTCACGATCCGGCTTTGCCCCGGTTGATGAAAACATCACCTGTGGCGGGACATATGCGACGGCGTTAAAGAAGGAATAGGGCGCGAGGTTTTCGGACCCATCGGCCCCACGGGACGATATCCAGCCGATCGGGCGTGGCGTCACGATGGCGTTGAACGGATTATGTGGCAACCCATGGCCATCCTCGGGGCGATAGAACATGCGACTTTCCCTTTCAAGCAGGTCTGACAACAGGTAGCGTAGCCCCGGGCAGGCGACCAGTCGAAAGTGAAGATGCAGGCGCAATCAGTTGAAATGGTTCAGGAAGTGGCTGAAGACCATTGGGAGGTCGAAGCGCTTTACGATTTGTGCTTTGCGCCGGGGCGAACCGCTCTGTCGTCATACCGCCTGCGCAATGACATTGACCCTGTTGCAACGCTTTGTCTGACCGCGCGGGATCAAGAGGGGACGCTGGCTGGTGCGGTTCGCAACTGGCCGGTTCGCATTGCCGACAAGGTCGCCATTCTGCTGGGACCCGTGGCTGTTCATCCTACGCGACAGGGCGAGGGGATCGCCGCGCTGCTGATGTGGCGCAGTGTCGAACTGGCCCGCGCACTGGGATGGGAGCGGATGCTGTTGGTCGGCGATGCGCCGTATTACGGCCGGTTCGGATTTTCACGGCTTGAGGGCGTGATCATGCCGCCGCCCACAAACCCCGACCGAGTCCTTGGCATTGCATTGCAACCGCGCGCCTGGGACGGCGTGACCGGGCCGGTACGACGCTTTGATGATTGAAAAATCTGGCTGGCGGCATATTTAGGTTATCATGACAAAGTCTGACCTGCCGATGAAAACCGACAATCCTGAAAGCGGCTTCGCCCCCCTGACAGCCGCGCAGAAGGCGCAGGTTGCTGCCTTGGCGCAGCGCCAGCAGCGGGCCAATGGGATATTGATGAAAGCAATCAGTTTTGTTGGCGGTCAGGTCGACGATACGCTCAAACTCTTGCCCGCATCTGCCCGTGACCAGATCGATTCCGCAGCCCGGGTTGCCCTGCGCCAAAGCTATGAGCTGGCCACAAAAAGCCGCTCTGGGCCCTTGGCGCGGATTGGTGACAGCGATGCGGGTCACAAAGTTATGGCCACGATATCCGGGGCCCTTGGCGGTGTTGGCGGATTGCCAACCGCCCTCGCTGAACTGCCTGTTGCAACGACGATGATTTTTCGCGCCGTACAGGGTGTCGCCCGCCAATATGGAGAGGACACAACGTCAGAGGAAACCCGGATGGAATGCCTCGCCGTTTTTGGCGCAGGCGGTCCGGGTAACGATGATGATGCCGTTGATACATCATTCATTGGTGCGCGATTGGGCATCACCGGTGCTGCGTTGAACGGATTGATTGGAAAGGTTGCGCCGCGGTTTGCGGCTGTGCTGAGCCAGAAACTCGCAACACAGGCGGTTCCGGTTTTGGGCGCTGCCGCGGGGGCCGGGACCAACTACGCGTTCACCGATTATTACGTGGAAATGGCCCACGTTCATTTTGGCCTCAGGCAACTGGCGCGCGCGCATGGCGAAGACGTGGTGCTCGACGCCTTTCACGCCGCGCTTGTCGATCCAAAGCCGCCGGTCAAGACCGCCTAAACCTGTCCCTGCAGCCAGGTCATCACAGCACCGCGCACTGATTGATCGCCATCCGCGCGGCTTTTGTCGATCACCGCCTTGACCTCAGCCAGATCAACCCGCCGCAGCAGGTGCTTGACTGGCCCTACCGAGGCGGGACGCATCGACAGGCTGCGGAACCCGATCGCCGCAAAGCACAGCGCTTCAACCGGGCGACCCGCGTCTTCGCCGCAGAATGACAGGGGCGTATCTGATATTTCGCACCTTTGCACGACCTGTTCCAGAAACGCCAGAAAACCAACATTCAGCGTGTCATAGCGGCGGCGAACGCGTTCATTTTCACGATCGGCGGCATAGAAGAACTGCTTGAGGTCATTGCCACCAACAGAGATGAAATCGACCTCATCGAAAAAGCTCTGTGGCGCGAAACCCAAAGACGGTGTTTCCAGCATCGCGCCGACGTCCAACGCAGAGGGCAAGGGATTGCCAAGCCGCCGTTCACGGGCAAGGACCTTATCAAGTTCGGATTTCGCAGCGCGGAATTCAGAGCGCAGAGTGATAAACGGGAACATGACCGACAACGGGCCACCATTGGCCGCGCGGACAAGCGCCTGCAACTGCATGCGCAGCACGCCGGGCTTGTCCAGACCAACGCGGATGGCCCGCCAGCCCATCGCCGGATTGGGTTCATCATTGGGCTTCATATAGGTCAGCACCTTGTCCGACCCGATGTCGAGCGTACGGAACACCACGCGCTTGCCGCCTGCCGCGCGCAAGACCCGCGCATAAAGGGCGGACAGTTCGGCACGGCGGGGCATTTGACTGCGGATCAGGAACTGCAATTCAGTTCGGAACAACCCGACGCCTTCCGCACCGGACCCTTCGAGCGAAGGCAAATCTGCAATTAGCCCCGCGTTCATTTGCAAGGACACCACGGTTCCGCATTTGGTCTGGGCCGGCAGGTCGCGAATGCTGGCATATCGTTCCTGCGCCCGTGTCTGCATCGCGATCTTGTCGGAGAAGGCGGTTTGCACAGTATCGTCGGGTCGCAGGTGGACAATGCCCTGTTCGCCATCAACGAGGACGGTGTCACCGTTCAAGGCTTCGGTCGTGATGCCCTTGGCGTTGATCACAAGTGGAATCGCCCACGCCCGCGCGACAATCGTTGCATGGCTGCCGACGGATCCTTCTTCAAGGACGATGCCTTTGATTTTCTTGCCATAATCCATCAGCTCGCCCGGACCGATATTGCGGGCGACCAGAATGGGATGTGGGGGCATTTCTGCGCCGGTGTCGCTGCCCTGTCCGGTCAGGATGCGCAACAGCCGATTGGACAGATCATCCAGATCGTGCAGCCGCTCGCGCATGTAGGCATCGTTGGATTGGCCCAGCCGGGTGCGGGCAAGGGATTGTTCCTTTTCGACGGCGGCCTCGGCAGACAGGCCGTTTTCAACGTCGGATTCCATTCGTCGCATCCAGCTGCGCGAATTTGCGAACATGCGGTAGGCCTCAAAAACCTGTTTTTGGTCGGCGCTCGCGGTTTTCTGATCCGACAGCATTTCGTCAACGGTCATGCGTAATTGGTCAACCGCGCCGCGCAGCCTCTCAAGCTCGGTGTCGGGGTCGTCTGCAATTGGGTTGGTTACGACCACGCGCGGTTCGTGCAAATAGACCTGACCCGCACTTGCACCTTCCTGCGCAATTGATCCTTTGAACATGACCGGGTTCTGGTGACGCGCGGACAGGGCGGCACCTTCCCCAATAAATGCGCCGAGTTCGGTCATCTCAGCCAGCACCATCGCGACGACTTCGAGGGCATAAACCTCGTCCGTAGTAAATTTGCGCGCTTCTTTTGACTGCACAACGATGACGCCAAGGGATTCACCCAAACGCTGGATCGGCACACCGCAGAACGAGGAATAGCGTTCCTCACCGGTTTCCGGCATGTAACGGAAGCCCTTTGACGACGGTGCATCCGCGGTGTTGACGACTTCTCGGGTGCGGGCGGTGCGACCCACCAGACCTTCACCCAGACGCATCCGGGTCTGGTGAACGGATTCCGGGTCAAGACCCTGAGTCGCACAAAGTTCCAGTGTTTCAGGGTCCCGAAACAGGTAGATCGAACACACCTCGGTGTTCATCGACGACGCGATCAGCTCGACAATCTTGTCGAGCCGTTCCTGCCCTGCGCCATCTTCGGCCAAGGCCCGCCGCAGCCGCCCCAGCAACTTGCGGCTTTCGGTTTCGGTCCGCTCAGCCATGTGTCTCCCCCAAACAGCTGTCAGATCACCTATATGCGAATTGCCCGGCGATTGGGAGAGGAGAAAACCAATCGGTCAATGTCATAACTGACTGAATTTTACGCATCTTTGAGCCGACTGCGCCGCAATGCCCAACACGGCGTAAATTGACTAGGCGGCCTTTTCCAATTCAAAGGCGTCATGCAGAGCCTGTACCGCAAGTTCCATATACTTGCGGTCAATCAACACGCTGACTTTGATCTCAGAAGTAGTGATGACCTTGATGTTCACACCCTCGTCGCGCAGCGTTTCAAACATTTTTGCAGCGACCCCGGCATGGGATCGCATACCGATGCCCACGATGCTGACCTTTGCGACGGCTTCGTCAGCGACCAGATCATGATAGTTGATCTCGCCCGCATCCTTGGCCGTCTGCATGGCTTTTTCGGCGCGCATCACCTGATCAACCGGACAAGAGAACGTCATGTCGGTGCGCCCATCTTCCGAGATGTTCTGCACGATCATGTCGACGTTGACGCCAGCTTCGGCCAGGGGGCCGAAGATCGCTGCGGCGATGCCGGGGCGGTCAGCGACGGAAATCAAGGTCATCTTCGCTTCATCGCGGCTATAGGCCACGCCGTTGACTGCATTGCTTTCCATGATTTCCTCCTCTGCGCAGACCAGTGTACCTGCGTCATCTGATGGTTCTTCGAACGAAGATAGCACCCGCAGGCGCACGTTGTACCGCATCGCCAATTCGACGGATCTGGTCTGCAGAACCTTGGCCCCAAGCGAAGCCAGTTCCAGCATTTCCTCGAATGCGATCTTGTCGAGTTTGCGGGCCTTGCCTGTAATTCGCGGATCGGTGGTGTAGACACCGTCGACGTCCGTAAAGATGTCACAGCGTTCCGCGCCAAAGGCGGCGGCAAAGGCGACGGCGGTTGTGTCCGAACCGCCGCGCCCCAGCGTTGTGATCCGGCCTTCGGGGCTGACCCCCTGAAATCCAGCGACAACGGCAACGCGCATCCCCTCGCCAAACTTTGAATTGATATTCTCTGTCGGGATTTCTTCGATCCGGGCGGATGAATGGGCCGAGGTTGTCTTGACCGGCACCTGCCAGCCTTGCCAACTCCGGGCGGGGATGTCCATTTCCTGCAATCGCAATGCCATCAGGCCCGCGGTCACGTTTTCGCCGCTTGAAACAACCGCGTCATATTCGCGCGCGTCATAAAGTGGTGCGGTTTCGTTGACCCAGCCGACAAGCTCGTTGGTCTTGCCCGACATGGCCGAAACGATGACGATTACGTCATAGCCTTTGGCCACTTCCAATGCGACCCGTTTAGCGGCACGCGCGATCCGGTCGAGGTTCGCGACCGAGGTGCCGCCGAATTTCATGACAAGTGTTGGCATGACAGTCCCTTTGCAATCGCAGTTCCCCTAAACTGTCGTCACGGCAAGGGCAATGCGGAATGCCTTGCAAATATGGGTCTGCGTTGGATTTGTGGCCGTTGGCGCGCAACACGGAATTCCGAATGTCTCATGGCGGGGCAGAGCAAGCGGCCAAGGCACTGCCTGCAGATCGCGGCACAGGGTTACAGAGTTGCCTCAGCCAAGACGCGAGTCGCTAGTTGGCCTTTTTCTTGGGCACAAAAGGCAGCGGCAGGACCGGCACACCATCTTCGACCAACTTCCTGGCCTCTTGCGCATTCGCCTCACCATAGATCGCGCGTTCGGGGATCAGCCCGTCATGCATATCGCGCGCCTCCTGAGCGAACGACAGCCCCACATAGTCAGAGTTCTTTTCGACCTCTTCACGGATTTTCTCGATCGGATTTTTGGCCCTGGGGGCGACAATCCCGCCCTTCTTGGGAACAGAAGGGGCCATCAGGGATTTTGCGACATCGGCAGAGCCACAACTGGTGCAAACCACCATCCCGGCCTTACGCAATTTGTCGTAGGCCTCAGCATTCTGGAACCAGCTCTCGAATTGGTGGTCCTTTTCGCAGGTCAAGGTATAGCGGATCACGCGTTGGCCTTTCGGGGGGCGATTTGTCCATGAATTAGTGCTGATTTTTATAGCTTCAAGCCGCACTTACGGCAATGTGCTTGGGTCGAATTGTGCCACGATCCGGCGCAATTCCGGCTCTGCGAGGCGTTTTGCCGCCTTCTTGGGAGATATCCATTTGCGTTTGCGCTGTTTGCGTTCGGGCCATTTGTCGTGTTCGCACGTCACTTCAAGCGGGTAGACCATGACAATCACCGGGGCGAGTTTCTTGCTCATTGTTTTGACGTAGGCAAAAACGCCGAGGCAGTGATCAATGGGCCGACCTGTCAATCCTGCTTCCTCCCAGGCTTCGGTGGCGGCGGCGCTGGCGGGGGTTTCTTTGTGTATCGGCCAGCCTTTGGGCAGGATCCACCGTTTTGATCGGCGGCTGGTGATGAGACATACCTGCAATTTGCCATCTTTGTAGCGATAGCAAAGCGCGGCAAACTGGGTGCGCACATCGGTTTTGCCGCCGGTTCGCAATCTTATTGGCAGCTGGCCGCGGCGCGACGAAAAGGTTGGTGGCGTGGCACTTTTGTTCAAATGCGTTAAGTCCAAGCTAGTCCTGATTTTTCATGCATAGCGTTTTGGCCCCTCATATGACCATCCCCCGTTTCATCGGGTCCGAGATTTACCGGAACTCCAGCTATGGTGGCTACCATCCGCTGCGGGTGCCGCGTGTCTCAACGGTGATGGATCTCAGCCGGGCGCTGGGTTGGCTGCCGGCTGCGCAATACGTCAATTCGCCCCGCGCAAAACCTGCGGCGTTACACAGCTTTCATACCCCGACATATGTAACAGCGCTGTTAAAGGCCGAGGCAGAACAGCAGGTCAGCGCAGCCACCCGGAAGCGCCATGGCCTGGGCACGCAAGACAACCCCGTGTTCGCAGAAATGTTCCGGCGTCCGGCGACGTCTGCGGGGGGCGCATTACTCGCGGGTGAGTTGCTGCGCGGAGGCGGGGTGATTTACCTGCCCGGCGGCGGGACCCATCACGGGTTTCCGGATCGGGCCAATGGGTTCTGCTATCTCAATGACCCGGTGCTGGCGATCCAGTCCCTGCGGCGCAACGGCGCCCAACGTATCGCTTATGTCGATATTGACGCCCATCATCCCGACGGGGTGGAACATGCATTTGCCGATGATCCCGACACTCTGCTGATTTCGACCCATGAGATTGATCGATGGCCGCGCACGGGCGCGCTGCATGATTGCGGTGTCGGGCAGGTGTTCAACCTGCCGCTGCCCAAAGGCGCACATGACGATGACATGGCGCTGGCGCGGGACGATTTGATTCTGCCCGCGGTTGGGGCGTTTCACCCGGACGCGATTGTCCTGCAATGCGGGGCCGATGCCGTGCAAGAGGATCCGCAGTCGCAGCTTGCGATGTCCAACCAGTCGCATTGGGCAATTGTCGCGGCGCTGAGGCGGATGGCCCCGCGCTATCTGGTACTGGGAGGCGGTGGCTATAACCCATGGTCAGTAGGGCGCCTGTGGACGGGTGTCTGGGCGACATTGAACGGAATTGCCATCCCGGATGAGTTGCCACCCGCCGGGCAAGCCGTCCTGACTGATCTGCGCTGGGAGGGGCAGCGACGGGTCAAGACGCCACCGCCGCATTGGCTAAAGACATTGCGCGACAGGCCCCGCCATGGGGCAATAGCGGATCAGCTGCGCAATGACGTGGCGCTTCTCGCGGGACGGTTGCGCACCTGGGTCTAGATCAGCAGCGCCTTGATCCGGGCGATAATGGGAGCAAGATCGGCGGGCTGTGCAAGCTGACGTGCCCGCTTTGCCATCGCGTCATCTGCGCCGTGGGCGAGAAACGCCGCAGCCAGATCATTTGCATCCTTGATCTGGATCGCGGCCCCGTTTTCCCCAAGACGTTTGTAAATTTCGACAAAGTTGCCGGTGAAGGGGCCATGCAGGATCGGGCAGCCGTAGGCCGCAGGTTCATAGGGGGAATGACCGCCCTGATCGACAAGCGAACCACCGATAAGAGCGACACCGCTCAGGCGATACCAGAATGACATTTCGTCAAGGGTATCAGCCAGATAGACCTGTGCTTCGGGCGCTTCTCCCTTGCTGCGGGTCGCGAATGAAAGGCCGCGACCGGCGATCAGTCGTGCAATGTCCGGTGCGCGGTGCGGGTGCCGTGGCGCAATGATCAGTTTCAGTTCCGGGTCGGTTTCCAGGGCCGTCGCGAAAGCGTTCAGCGCAATGGCTTCTTCGCCCGCGTGGGTCGCGGCCGCCAGGATCGTCTTGTCACGCGACGCGGGCCATAGACCTTCGGGCAAGGGGCTGACGTCGGGCGCATATGCTGATTTCAGCGTGACAGGTCCAGTGATGCGGTCGGGGGGCAGGCCAAGCTGCTGCAGGTGTGCGCCACTTTGCTGATCTTGTGGAACCGCGAGGGCGACCGGCGCGAGCAGCCGGCGGGTCAGGCCGCGGACCATGCGCCACCTGTCACGCGCACGCCTGGACATGCGCGCCGACAGCAAGATGACGGGCACGTTTGCCCTATGGGCGGTCGCGATCCGATTGGGCCAAAGTTCATTTTCCAGAATAATCAAGCCGGACAGCGGCGGTGCCATGCGTCTTGCGGACATCGCGAAATCAAGTGGGGCCAGGGTCACGGTGACATTGTCCAACCCCCAACGCAGCGCGGTGTCGCGACCGGTTGTGGTGTTACTTGTCACCAGCACAGGACCATCCAACCCTTCAATGACGGGGCGGGCGGATTTGAGCTCTCCGACGCTGGCCCCATGCACCCAGGTTGTCCCGGGCCCTGGTGTTCTGGGCGACACACGATCACGTAAATCTGCGGTTGTTTCCACGCCGCGCAGCACCCGCCAAAGCGCACTGATGGCAAGGAATGGCAACAAGACCAGGCTGATAAGGCGATAAATCCACACGCGCGGAGACCTAGCAGCAAGGGTGCCCCCTTGCCACCCCCGGCACAAGCCGGGATAGTCCCGCCATGTTGACTTGTCGCCTGATCCTGACGGTTTTCCTGACACTTAGCCTGCAACCGCTGCGGGCTGAGCCATTGGTTGTTTTCGCTGCAGCCAGCCTCAAGGGGCCGCTGGATGAGATTGCGTCAGCCGTGGATGATGTCGTGATTAGCTATGACGGCAGCGGTGCGATTGCACGGCAGGTGCTGCATGGTGCCCCGGCTGATATTGTTGTGTTGGCCCACCCGAAATGGATGGATGTCCTGCAAGACGCACAGGCGATCCGTATTGATACGCGAACTGATTTGCTGGGCAATCGACTTGTGTTGGTTAGGGATGATGCTACTGCGGTCGCCCTGACTACAGACGGTCTGCAAGCGGCATTGGGCGAGGGGCGCCTTGCCATCGGGCTGACCAAGGCGGTGCCGGCAGGGCAATACGGGCGCGCGGCATTGGAATCCTTGGGATTGTGGGACGCGGTCAAGGATCAATTGGCAGAGGTCACAAACGTCCGCGCGGCGCTGGCTCTGGTGGCCCGGGGTGAGGCACCACTTGGGCTGGTCTACGCCAGCGACGCGCAGATTGTGCCGGGTATTGCAGTGGTTGCCGAAATCCCGGCAGAGGCGCATGAACCGATCCGCTATGTCACGGCAGCAACCAGCGATGACCCCAGGTCGGCGGCTTTTCTTGCACGATTGGTCGGTCCGGATGCGCAGGCTATTTTTGCGGCTGCGGGTTTTATCCCGCTGACCAACCAATGATGTTGGGTCAGGCCGCATGGGCTGCGGTTTTTCTATCCCTGCAGGTCGCTGTTGTTGCGACCATTCTTGCCTTGCCATTTGCAATCTGGGTCGCACTGCTACTGGCGCGGCGACAATTTCGCGGCAAACAAGTGCTGAACGGCCTTGTGCATTTGCCGCTGGTTCTGCCGCCTGTCGTGACAGGTTTCCTTTTGCTGGTGCTTTTCGGTGCCAATGGCTGGATCGGCAGCTGGTTGAACGCGGTCTTTGGCATTACGTTGGCCTTTCGCTGGACCGGAGCCGCGCTTGCCGCCGCGGTCATGGCGTTTCCACTAATGGTGCGCGCGATCCGCCTTGCGATTGAGGCGGTCGACCCTGGGCTGGATGAGGCAGCAACGACCTTGGGTGCTTCGCGCTTTCGCATTTTCAGAACGATAACATTGCCATTGATTGCCCCGGGCATCCTTGCCGGCGCCGTCCTGGGGTTTGCCAAAGCGCTGGGCGAGTTTGGCGCAACGATCACTTTTGTCGCGGCGATCCCCGGGCAGACCCAAACCATTCCATCTGCGATCTACGGCCTGCTGCAGGTTCCGGGACAAGAGCCAGCCGTCTGGGGGCTGGTATTGATCTCAATACTGCTGGCAATGGGGGCGTTGATTGCCAGTGAATGGCTGGCGGCACGAATGAAACGGCGGCAGGATGATGCTTGAAATCGTGGTCAAACATGCGCTCGGGGCGTTTTTGCTTGATGCCGCATTTACTGCACCTGCGGGTGTGACCGCGATCTTTGGCACATCCGGCAGCGGCAAAACCAGCATTTTGCGCAGCGTGGCGGGGCTTTCGCCCATAGATCAAGGCCGGATCGCTGTCACAAACGATGTGCTTTATGATACGGCCAGTGGCGTGAATGTCGCGCCCCATCAGCGCCGCATCGGGTATGTGTTTCAGGACGCACGCCTGTTCCCGCACATGAGTGTTCGCCAAAACCTGCGATTTGGTGGCACCTTTGAGGAAGACCGCACCGTCAAACTGTTGGGCTTGGACAATATCCTCGACCGTCGTCCTGTTAACCTTTCGGGTGGCGAACAGCAGCGCGTAGCGATCGGGCGCGCTTTGATGAGCAACCCGCGGTTGCTGCTGCTCGATGAACCCCTTGCCAGCCTCGATGCGTTACGCAAAGCAGAGGTGCTGCCGTATCTTGAACGCCTGCGCGATGAGATGCGGCTGCCCATGCTCTATGTCAGTCATGACCTGTCAGAGGTGGCGCGACTGGCAACAACATTGGTGCTATTGGATCAGGGGCAAGTGCGCTGCGCCGGACCGCTGCAAGCCATGTTATCGGATCCCAAGCTGATGCCGCAGTTTGGCGTCCGCGCGGCAGGATCGGTCCTGCGGGCGACCGTGGCTGGGGTTGACGCCGATGATGCGCTGACGACATTGGATACAAGCGCGGGGCAGATCATTTTGCCCGGCCAGTTGGGGGCGGTTGGACAGAAGCTGCGGTTGCGCATCATCGCGCAGGACGTGATTTTGGCGCAGGAAGCTCCGGCAAAAATCAGCGCCTTGAACGTATTGCCAGCCACGATTGCGCGGCTTGAAACGGGGCAGGGGCCGGGTGTTGCGGTGGTTCTGCAGGCCGGTGACGAACAAATTCTGGCGCGGGTGACGCGCCGTTCGGCTAAGGCAATGGGGCTGGCCGTCGGTCAGGACATATTTGCAATCATCAAGGCGACGGCGATTGCGCCGGCTGATGTCGGCCGCGCACGCAAGATGGATTGAATGGATTGCCATTTCGCGCTGGGCAGCTAGGCTGCGCGGCGATGTATTTCAAAGGAAACGGCCATGAAACTGAGCGATAGCCAAGTCATCAACGCTGATGCGGCGACCGTCTGGGCAGCGCTGCTGGATGCCGAGGTTTTGAAAGCCTGCGTTCCAGGCTGCACCGATATGTCGGGCGATGCTGACGCGGGTTTCAATGCGACCGTTGTGCAGAAGGTCGGCCCGGTCAAAGCCACGTTCAAAGGTGTGGTGACATTGTCCAATCGGGATGAACCAAATAGCCTGACCATCACCGGGGAAGGCAAGGGCGGCCCGGCCGGATTTGCCAAGGGGGGCGCTGACGTCCGGCTTGAAGATGCGGGCGACACCACCACCTTGCACTATGATGTGGAGGCGAAAGTGGGTGGGAAGCTCGCCCAGCTTGGCAGCCGGATCATTGACGGGTTTGCCAAGAAGATGGCCGACGAATTCTTTACCAACTTCAAGACCGCGGTTGAGGGTCCTGCGGAGCCAGATGAAGATTCGGGTGACGACGCGCCCAAGGAAGGCTGGTTCAAGCGAATTACTGGCTAATACGACATGGCAAACCATCTTTATGACACATTGTTTGCGCCGCACGACTCCAGTGATGCGCCATTCTTCTATTGTCCCGGTCAGTCGACGCTAACCTACCGTGGGTTTCTGGCCCGTGCCGCCCAGTTCGCAGCGGCATTTGTGGACATGGGGTTGCTGCCCGGCGATCGGGTTGCTGCACAAATTGACAAATCAACGGATGCCGTCGCCGTCTATGTCGCCTGTGTCCGGGCCGGATTGATTTTCTTGCCGCTGAATGTCGGATATACGCCGACCGAGGTGTCGTATTTCCTGAATGACAGCGGCGCAAAGGTCTTTCTTTGCCCTGATACTGCACAAGCAGCGTTGTCGGCTGTCGCCGCCGCGACCGACGCGCAGCTTGTGACATTGAACAGGGATGGCACCGGCGAATTCGCCGACCGGGCGCGGACGATGGAAAGTGTTCCACCGGTTGCAAATCGTGGTCCTGATGATCTTGCGGCATTCCTTTACACCTCTGGCACGACAGGTCGCTCAAAAGGCGCAATGTTGAGCCACAAGAACCTGCTGTCCAATGCCGTTCTGCTGGCGAAAGAATGGCACTTTGAACCGCGCGACGTCTTGCTGCACGCCTTGCCGATCTTCCACACGCATGGGCTGTTTGTAGCGATAAATACAGCAGCGACCGTTGGCAGTGCGCTGATATTTCATGAGAAATTCGATTCCGACGCCTTGATCGGAGACATGCCGCAAGCAACCGTTATGATGGGAGTGCCAACGTTCTATTCCCGCTTGCTCGACAACCCTGATTTTACATCAGACGTGTCCCGCAACATGCGGTTGTTCATATCGGGCAGCGCGCCGATGTTGCCGGAAACGCATCGTCAGTTTGCCAAACGCACCGGCCATCGCATCCTTGAACGCTATGGCATGACCGAAACAAACATGAGCACATCCAACCCCTACAACGGCGAACGAAAGATTGGCACCGTTGGCCCCGCATTGCCCGGGGTAGAGTTGAAAATCACCGACCCCAAGACCGGGGCGGCGCTGCCACTGGGTGATATTGGCGTCATTGAAGTACGCGGAGACAATGTCTTTCAGGGCTATTGGCAGATGCCGGAGAAGACAGCGGCAGAGCTCCGTGCGGATGGCTTCTTTATCACCGGTGATCTTGGTCATATGGATGCAGACGGGTACGTCACGATCGTTGGGCGCGACAAGGACCTTATTATTTCAGGCGGCTACAACGTTTACCCGAAAGAGGTCGAAAGCCTGATTGACGCGCAGCCCGATGTGCTTGAAAGCGCGGTCATTGGCGTACCAGATTCCGATCTGGGCGAGGTACCGCTGGCGCTTATCGTCGCACGAGAGGGTATTACTCTCGATCTGGCCGGTTTGGCCGAGGCGATTGGCTCTGGGCTCGCGCGGTTCAAACAGCCCCGACAGTTCTTGCAGATCCCTGCACTGCCCCGCAACGCGATGGGTAAGGTGCAAAAGAATGTTTTGCGGGACAACTATGCCCGTCTGGCTGAAACTGTCAGCTGACCCATGTCCCCCATACATTCAATTGACCCAACCCGCGATTGGGACGACGCTTTTGCCAATTCCGCCTATATTCCCGGCTCAGATGCTCTGCCCGAATCCTGGGCCTGTCGGGCTGCGGCTTACCGCGCGGCGCAAAACGTCACATGTGACCTGCCGTATGGCGACGGGGCGCGCGAAAGGTTTGATCTGGTCTGGCCAGCAGCACAGCCAAAGGGCTTGGCTGTCTTTGTGCATGGCGGTTATTGGCTGGACTTTGACAAGTCATACTGGACGCATTTTGCCGAAGGTGCCCGCGCCAATGGGTGGGCGGTCGCGGTGCCAAGCTACACGCTGGCGCCAGAGGCAGGGATTTCAACTATGGTGGTTCAGATCGGGCAGGCGATCGGACAAGCCGCGCAGCAGGTCGCTGGTCCCATTCGGTTGTCCGGCCACTCTGCCGGGGGTCATTTGGTCAGCCGCATGATTTGCGATGATTCACCGCTCGATTTAAAGGTGCATGACCGCCTCGCGGAGGTCGTTGCGATTTCTGGCATTTACGATCTGCGCCCGCTGTTATTCACCCGCATGAACGACGCGCTGCAACTTGATGCGGAGGCGGCAGCGGCGGAAAGCCCGGCACTGCAAAACCCGCAGGGATCACCGCGGCTAACCTGCTGGGTTGGCGGCGCTGAACGACCGGAATTCATCAGGCAAGCCCGGCTGATGACCGATTCCTGGGTGAAAACAAGCGCGACGGTGAGCTGCGAGATTGACCCCGCGCGCCACCACTTTGATGTGATCGACGCGCTGACTGATCCACATAGTGCCCTGACACAGCGGTTTGTCGGTAAAGAGTAGACCGGTGCCCACAAATCGCGCCCAAGGGACCGAAGACTTGATCAACATATCAGGAGGATACCAATGGCAGTCCCTAGGGGAATCGAACCCCTCTTTCCAGGTTGAAAACCTGGCGTCCTAACCGATAGACGAAGGGACCGCACTTGGTGAGGCGCTTTTAGGCAAGCTGACACGCAAGGGCAAGAGGATTTTTGCACTGAAATTGCGAAAATTAATTTGCCGGGGCTGCGTCTTCCAGTCGCAGTTGCGGGCGTTGGCGTCCTTGCCAGGTGTTCACCTCCAACCGGCCGGCCAAATGGAAACGCGCGCCGCCATGCTGGGTCAGCAGTGGCCCCATCGGCCCGTCCATCGCGCCAAACGCGATGGCGTCGATTCGCGCGCCCATGCCGTCCCCAAAGGTTACTTTCAGGTGGCCCTTGCCCACTTCCTTGGCAAAATGGATCTGACAATCGGGAAAGGCAAACCGCGGGGCAGGGGCACCGGCCCCAAAGGGGCCTGCGCGTTCGATCATTTCGATCAGTTCGACCGTGGCCGCGCCCGGCATGAGAACGCCATCCAGGCGCAGGTCTGACGGGCCAAGTGCGCCAGCCCCCTGTTTGTCCAACAATTCCGCCAGTCGCGCCATGGCGGGCTCAAGCTTTTCGCGGCTGACCGTCAGGCCTGCGGCCATCTTGTGCCCGCCGCCCTTGATCAGCAGTCCTTCGGCGGCACATTTCTGAATCGCTGCACCCAGATCAATTCCGCTGACTGATCGGCCCGATCCCTTGCCGATGTCTTCGTCAAACCCGATCACAACTGCGGGTCGGTTGGTTGCTTCCTTCAGGCGGGCCGCGACGATTCCAACAACACCGGGGTGCCAGCCGTCTGCGGCGGCCCAGACCAGCGGCGCATCCATGCCGCGTTCCTCGGCCTGTGCCAGTGCCAGATCACGCACCTCGGCCTCGACCTCGCGCCGTTCGGTATTCAGCATGTCCAGCTTGTCGGCCAGATCGCGGGCTTCCTGGGCGTTGTCGGTCGCAAGCAGACGTGCGCCAAGGTCCGCCTTGCCAATTCGCCCGCCCGCATTAACGCGGGGGCCAAGCAGAAAGCCCAGATGGTAGGATGTCGGTTGCGTATCCAGCCCCGCAACGTCAGCCAGGGCCGTCAGCCCGACGCGGTCGCGTCGCGCCATCACTGCCAGGCCCTGCCGCACAAGGGCGCGGTTCACGCCAATCAACGGTGCCACGTCGGCGACAGTGGCAAGACCGACAAGGTCAAGCATCGCCATCAGGTCAGGGCCTTTGACCCCATCGCCCTTCAGTTGCCGCCCCGCTTCGACCAGCATCAAAAAGACCACCGCCGCAGCACAAAGATGCGCCAATTCTCCGGTTTCGTCCTGCCGATTGGGATTCACGATTGCCAGTGCCGCGGGCAATGTTTCGCCGCCAAGGTGGTGATCCAGCACGACGACATCTGCACCTTTCGCGGCTGCGATGGGCCCGTGGGACAGGGTGCCGCAATCGACACAAATGATCAGGTCATGATCCGCGGCCAGCTTGGCCATTGCCGTCTCATTGGGGCCATATCCCTCGTCGATACGGTCGGGTACGTAAAGTGTTGCGTGGCGTCCCATGTCGCGCAGCCAGACGATCAGCAGCGCGGCGGAGCTGCCGCCATCAACGTCGTAGTCGGCAAAAACGGCAATGCGTTGCCGGCTCCTGACGGCGAGGAGAAATCGCGCGGCGGCGGCTTCCATGTCGCGCAGGCTGCGCGGATCGGGCAGCAATTCGCGCAGCGTTGGCGACAGGAAACTTTCAGCGTTTTCAGGCGCGACGCCGCGCCGTACCAGCGTTCGGCACAGCGGTGCGGGTAATCCGGTGGCCTGTTCCATCGCTTCTGACAGGCGGCCCTCTTCGCCGGAGGGCCCAACCCAACGGCGCCCTGTCGCAGAGGCGTCCACTTTCAAGAATGATGGCATATCTGGCGTGTCCTTCACTGACAGCCACTATATCGGGTGGGGTGCGGACTGACCACACCCCATTCATTCATCATTGCACGCCCGTCTGACCTAGCTGACCGGATTGCGATACCGCATGTGCCGGACAGAGCCGGTCTTTGAGCGCATCAGGATGGTTTCCGCTGTCACAAAGCCAATTTCGCGTTTGATGCCGGGCAAGAGCGACCCGTCGGTAACGCCGGTCGCGGCGAAAATAACGTCGCCGGTGACCATGTCGTCGCGCGTGTAGACCCGATCAAAATTGGTGATCCCGGCTTTGCTGGCGCGGCCTTTTTCATCTTCGTTGCGGAAGATCAACTTGCCAAAGATCTGCCCGCCCATACACTTTAGCGCCGCTGCGGCCAGCACACCCTCGGGCGCGCCGCCAGACCCCATGTACATGTCGATGCCGGTTTTGGTCGGCTCTGCGCAATGCATGACCCCGGCGACATCGCCGTCGGTAATCATCCGGATCGCAGCCCCGGTCGAGCGCAGTTCCGCAATCATGTCTTCGTGGCGGGGACGTTCCAGCACGCAGACAGTGATGTCCTCGGTTGAACAGCCCTTTGCGGCCGCAAGGGCCGAGACCCGCTCCGACGGGGACATGGTCAGCGTGACAACTCCAGCCTTGTAGCCGGGGCCAATCGCCAGTTTGTCCATGTAGACGTCAGGGGCATGCAACATCGACCCGCGCGGGCCCATAGCGATCACCGCAAGTGCGTTTGGCATGTCCTTGGCGGTCAGTGTTGTGCCTTCCAGCGGATCCAGGGCGATATCCACACCGGGGCCGCTGCCAGTGCCGACTTCTTCGCCGATATAGAGCATCGGGGCTTCGTCGCGCTCGCCTTCTCCGATCACAACCGTA
This sequence comes from uncultured Paracoccaceae bacterium, assembly GCA_947502145.1. GTDB lineage: Bacteria > Pseudomonadota > Alphaproteobacteria > Rhodobacterales > Rhodobacteraceae > CANMYO01. Next base: position 406,197 of record CANMYO010000003.1, read on the forward strand.
CCAGCAATGTCGAGCTTGTTGAGCTGTGTGCGCATTGCGTCAACGGCGGCCTGATCGGCGGCCTTTTCGTCACCGCGTCCGATCAGCGGGGCGCAGGCAATGGCCGCCGCCTCAGATACGCGGGCAAGGCCCAAGGACAGATTGCGGTCGTTGAAATCAGGTGCTTTGGGCATTGGGAATCCTTGCAATGTTTGTCCGACCTAAACCCTGCAAACCAAGTCATGACAAGGCTGTTAGCGCTAATATGTCAGTGTCTTCGCCTCAAACCGCTTCGATTCGAATGGCGACAGGGGCGCTGGCTACGACGCGGGTGTCGTCAAATCCGGCGATGGCTTCGTCCAGTGCCGCGCGGGTGGTCTTGTGGGTGACGATCAGGACGGGGGCCGCCGTTTCGGCGTGGTCATATTGGCGCATCCGGTCGATTGAAATCCCGGCATCGCCAAGGACGGCGGCGACCTTGGCCAATGCCCCCGGTTTATCCAAAAGCTCCATGCGCAGATAATAGGGGGCCGGAACGGCTGCGCGCGCAGCACGCGCCTTGCGCAAACTGACGGCAGGCTGACCAAAGACCGGGCCACGGGTGCCCCGCGCCAGATCCATCACATCGCCCATCACCGCGCTTGCAGTGGGGCCCTCGCCAGCACCGGGGCCGCGCAAAACGATCTGATTGATCGCGTCACCTTCGAGCACAACCATGTTGGTTCCACCTTCAAGCTGCCCAAGCGGCGAATGATCCGGAACAAGGCAAGGCGACATGCGTTGTTCCAAACCACGGCCGGTCATCTGCGCGACGCCCAACAGTTTGATTTTGAACCCCATATCCGCAGCACGCTTGATGTCTTCGATCGTGACCGACCCGATACCTTCAAGTTCGACATTGGGGAAATCAACCTGGGTGCCAAAGGCAATTGCCGACAACAGCGCCAGTTTATGCCCCGCATCGATACCGCCAACATCAAGCTCCGGGTCCGCCTCAAGATAGCCAAGTTGGTTGGCTTCCTCAAAGACCTCTTCGTAGGACAGCCCGGCATCTTCCATCCGGGTCAGGATATAATTGCAGCTGCCATTCATTACCCCAATCACGCGAGAGATCTCGTTTCCGGCGAGACCCTCAGTCAGGCTTTTGATCACTGGAATGCCACCGGCGACGGCAGCCTCGAACCGAATTGCGCAGCCTTTGGCCTCGGCGGCTTCGGCGAGGGATTGACCATGAATGGCCAAAAGGGCCTTGTTGGCGCTGACGACATCCTTACCTGCCGCAATTGCGGCTTCGGTTGCGGATTTGGCCGGACCAGACTCACCACCCATCAGTTCGACAAATACATCGACGTCCGCGCGCTTGGCCAATGCGACGGGATCGTCTTCCCAGTCATAGCCGGACAGGTCGACATCGCGGTTTTTCGTTCGCGACCGCGCTGAGACGGCAGTGATGGTGATAGGGCGGCCTGCGCGGGTCGCAAGGAGATCGCCGTGTTGCTGGACAATCTTGACCACGCCGGTGCCAACGGTCCCCAGTCCGGCAATGCCAAGGCGCAGTGGATCAGTCATGGGGTGGCTCCGCAATCTGTGTGAATCTTCGTGGGTCTGTTAGCGAAATCGTGCACCTACCGCAACGGCGCAACCGCAACACCGGTTCGCATGCGCGCGCGTGATGCGGAATTGATCACCGGTTGGCGCAGTCGCGCAGCGCGCGCATTCAGGGCCGCAACACGCGCGTCGATCTCGGCCAGATTGACCGCAGTGATCGGGTCAGAAGCGGTCGCCCGTGCCAACAAGGGCCCCAAAGGCACCAGATCGGGGTAGGGGGCAGCGGCAGCGGCGGCACTTATACGGTTGTCGAGTACGGGAAACGCGGTGCAGGCGCTGAGGCAAAACAGGGCAAGGATGGTGATGCGGGCCACGGCGCTATCCGAAAAAGTGTCTTTGGCACCATACGCGCACGCGATTGCCCTGCACAAGCCAGCATGGGGCTTTCCAAATGAACACCCGTTCAGTAACGCTAAGCCATGGCACGTAAACAAGGTTCACACTCTGAAATCACCGGCCCACGGGTCCGCGACGCCGCTTTAAGACTGATCGCCCAGCACGGCTTTGCCGCTGTGTCGATGCGCCAGATCGCGGCCGAGGTCGGGGTCCAGGCAGGCGCGCTGTATAATTACATCGCCGACAAGCAAAGCCTGCTATTCGAGCTGATGAAAAGCCACATGGACGAACTGCTTGCCGCCTATGGGGCGGAAAGTCTGCCACACGATCCGACCGAGCGGCTTGACCATTTTACCCGGTTTCACATTCGTTTTCATTTGCCGCGCCGGGATCAGGTGTTTGTATCCTACATGGAACTGCGCAATCTGAGCGCGGACAACTTCGCACGTATCGAAGGACTTCGCCGCCAGTATGAAAACGCACTGGAAGCGATTCTGCGGGACGGGATCGCCTCTGGCGCATTCCGCGTGACCGATAGCCGCATTGCAACCCGCGCGGTCATCGCAATGCTGACCGGGATCACCAATTGGTATGATCCTGCGGGCCCCATCACGCAGGACCAGGTCGAGGACATCTACAAAGAGATGGTCCGCAATAGCGTCGCTGCAGCCATCTGACGCCCCGCATCGGGTCGGAAACAGACCAGACGCCACTACATGCCCTTGCGACCCTTGCCCAAATTGCAGGGAGGATTGCGCATGAAAGTTGGCTTTATCGGACTTGGTAACGTCGGCGGCAAACTGGCGGGCAGCTTGCTGCGCAATGGCCATGACCTGACCGTTCATGACCTTGATCCTGATCTGGTCGCCACATTTGTCGACCGTGGGGCGGTCGCCGGGCAATCGCCGGCACAGATGATGGCCACCTGTGAGGCGGTGATCACCTGCCTGCCTTCGCCTGCGGCCTGTGATGTGGTGGTCAGCGAAATGATCCCCAAGGTCATACCGGGCAAGATCTGGATGGAAATGTCGACAACAGACGCGCGCGAAGTCGCGCGTCTGGGGGCGCTCGTGCTGGCGGCCGGTGGCGCGGCTGTGGAATGCCCGGTGTCGGGCGGATGCCACCGTGCGGCAACCGGCAATATCAGCATTTTTGCCGGCTGCGACCGGGCCACGTTTGAGCGGGTCCTGCCGCTTTTGACGACCCTGGGGCGGCGTGTTTTGCATACAGGGCCGCTTGGGTCCGCCTCTCAGTTGAAGGTGATGACCAACTACCTTGCGACCGCGAACCTGCTGTCCATTTGTGAGGCGCTGGTCACAATGAAGGCCGCCGGGTTGGATCTTGCCACCACCTATGAAGCGATCAAGATCAGTTCTGGCACCTCGTTCGTGCATGAAACAGAGAGCCAGATGATCCTGAACGGCTGTCGCGATATCAACTTTACGATGGACCTTGTGAAAAAGGACATCGGTCTGTTTCAGGACATTGCAGCCGCACATGATGTCCCGCTTGAGATCAGCCCGCTCATGGTTCGGATTTTTGAAGATGGGATCAAACGCTATGGCCCGCGTGCGCAGTCGGACGACATCATCCGCAGGCTAGAAGAGGCAACGGGTCTTGATGTTACCAGTCCAGGATTTCCGGCAGAGATGCTGGATGACGAACCCGAAGCGCCGGGCTATGAGGTTGTGCCGTACCGCTAAGGCTGGTCAAGAGGGCATCAGCGGGCTATCCGCATGACATCGAAACTTGCAGCAATCTTTGGGGGCAGCAGTGTTTTCACCTGATGAGGATGGCGTCTTTGCGCGCATAACCGTAAGCCCGGGCCGGCGGTTGATGGCGCTTGTTGTGCTTTATGGATTTGGCGCATTGCTGATCTACATGGCATTTTCCAGTCTTGCAGGGGCTTTTGGCACGGTCATTCTCATTGCCTTGGGGATCGCTGTGCTTGTCGGGGCAGAGGCGATGCGCCGTAACGCAAATGCCGAATTGTTGCTGACCGCTGCGGGTTTGGAAGACCAGACCGGCCTGCTGCTGGCGCCGATAGACCAGATCCAATCGGTGTCGCGCGGTGCCTTTGCGGCCAAACCGTCCAACGGGTTCACGCTGGTGATGAAAACCAAGCAGCCCCGGGGCTGGAAACCGGGGCTGTGGTGGCGCATCGGCCGCCGTGTCGGCGTTGGTGGTGTTGTGTCTGCCGGTGCGGCCAAATTCATGGCCGAGCAGATTGCATTCCGGATCGCGGAGAAACCTTAGCAGACCTCGGTCGCAGCCCCGCTGTTAGGGGTTTCGTTCCAGCACAACCGCGAGGTAAAGCGCGGACTGATCACTGTAAATGTGTCCATTTCAACGTCATTGGATAGCGCTGGCGTCCAGGACGGGTTGTAAGGTGGCGAATAATCAACCCAGGTCTCGACCAGGATCGCCTGCTCTCCATCTGACATGACCGGCAAGCGGTTCGCCATGCCACGAACATCCGCAGTGGTCAGCTCAGGGCGGGTGTTCGACCCCTCCACCTTGGACCAAACACGATGATAGTGGCCCGTGGCTGAGGCGCTGTGCTGGTGCCACTTGAAAACAGTGACGCGCAGTTCGGGTGAATCGTCATGCAGCGTCAGGAACCCCATCAGATCTTTGGCACCTTCCATATAACTCGGCGTCACATAGCCGGTCTCCCGGCTGAACATGTCCGCAATCGTCAGGTTGGCCTTTTCGTTAATCGCTTCGGCGCGATAGGCGTCAAAATAGACAAGGGTCGCAAGAAAAGCCCAGACCAGGATCGGGACCATCATCAGCGTTTCAACCGCGATGCTGCCCTCTTCGTCGGCGCGCCAACGCCGCAGCGCCAGTGCAAGATTGCGGGGACGGATCATTGGAACGGCTCCATCACATATGACGAGGTCGCAACAAGGGCATAAGACCCTTGGCTCTTTTTGGGGATATGTTTCCCAAGACCTGTTGACGGGATCATTGGTTCAAACAGAACGCAAGCGCGCAGCACCATCAGTTCGTTATTGCCGCCGGTATTGGAAAACGTGATTACAGGCTGGTTTGGCTCGTCCAGATCAACACAGTCGATGTCGCCCATCGGGACCCAATTGCGCATGTCGCGGCGCTTCATTTCTAACCGGATATTCGTCAGGCAGTCAGGGATGATGCTGGCATATTCGCAAATCCGCGCCGACAGGACGTCGTTCGTCGGATTTGGAATCCGCCCGATGCGGACTTCGCGGACGGTCTGATCCATGCCGCGTTCCAGCATGACGTGCCGGGTAGACATCACACCCCCTTCGTAAGCGGATGTGAACAAGAGCATAAAGCCGGGCAGTACCAACATCAGTTCAAGCGTGCCGTTGCCGCTATCATCCGCGCGGAAGGCGCGTAGGCGCTGGGCCAGCTTGGTAATCATACCAATCATTGAGTCAACCTCAGGTCCGTAATCTGCTTGGCGATATCTTCAAAGATCTGCACCAGCTCGGCACCGCTGGTTTCGTAATAGAATCCAGGCCCGGACGAACAGGCAGACAATTGTCCCTTGCCGCGTGCATCCTCAATCGCGTCGTTGTCCGTCCCCATTGCGATCGCATAAATAATGATGTCGCGACCCGGCGCCTTCGCAGCGTTGCACATTGCTGTCATGTAGGTATCGCCAATATCAGCGTCATACTTGCGATAGCGCCAGTTTGAATAGCTGCTGTAGTAGAGGTTGGACTGACGGAAGTAGGGCAGGTTGGTTTGCGCCCACTGCGCCCGCTCGCTTGGTGAATCGTAGTGCCAGCTATGCAAGCGGTTGGAATTGTCATTCTGTCCATCGCTCATCAGCACGACATATTTCTTGGTCGCGCCAGAGGCTGCCTGATTCTGATAGGCCACAGGGCGATTGATAAACGCAGGATCCTGCATCGCCGCCGGCAGGCTGGTGTAGGTGGCATTGAACGATGGATCCAACAGCGCGACGCCCCACTTCAGACCCAGAAAGATCGACGTACCCGAGCGGGGGTGAAACTTCGCAATATTGTCGGTCAAAGTCGTGGCATTCTGCGTCAGCGGAACGATCGCCTCAAACTCTTGTTGCGGGCAAACAGGTTGGTTGATGACCGGCAGATAGGTGATGCCGCTATACCAACTGACACCTTCGTCCACGAGACCATCGCCATTCGTGTCATATGCGCCGTTCGACTGAAAGTGCTGAACCTGTTCCAATGGAGTGCTGTCATCCAGATCAGTGGATGAATATGCAGTCGCGGGGAACTCCAGGCAGTGCGAATAGTTGTGCTGCTGGCTGGTGTTGAGCACATCAAACAGCTCCTGCCCCACGTTCACATGTTCTGAGTAGGGCACAAGCGACAATGACACTTTGTCAGCGTAAATCGGGTCAAGAAGTGTATCTACAAATGCTGTTGACGCTTGGATCAGCCGATCAATCCGCTTTACACCACCGGTGCCGGGAATTTCTTCGCGCATCGAACCTGAAACGTCCACGACCAGCGACACTTCGATATTGCCAACGCCTTCAACGGCGGTCGAGGTAGAGGTCGCGGTCAGCGTGTCCATGCCAATCAGGCGCAGGAAGTAGGTATTCAACACCAACTCGCCGTTCGCGGTTACTTCCCGATAGTCATTGCTGGCCGGTGAAACGATCGGGTCGCCCTTAAGATGGTCGGCCATCCCGGCCTTCTCAAAGTAGTCACGCACCACATCATCAGCATCAAGCGACTGGTCAAGATCCGCTGCGGCCAGCACGGCGCGGTCGGTCAGGCCCTGCAGCGTGGCGCGCCGGGATTCAAACCGCATGAAATCAACTGCCATCCCGCCAAGGATCAGCATTAAAACAAGAAGGAAAAGCGTCAATACGATTACGCTACCGTCCTCTTCCTTTCGAAAGCGCGACAGTAGGCCCCGAAATGCGCGGGCGTGCATACGTGTTTTCAACATCATCATCGTTCCGTTCCCATCTACATGGTCGATCCTTCCCACAGCGCCCACATCGCAGGGTCGGATTTCACCAACGCCGGTTAAACCACTGGCCTGTGACCGAATTGGGGCGAAAGCGGGGCGTTATGACTTCAATTTGCGTTAGGTTTGATGACAATGCCGGTGAACCACCCAAAGTGTTCACCAGGGCCCAACAATCGGCAGGCGGTCGAATTGGCTGACAAAGCGCGGCTCAGAAGCGATTTGAACTCAATTTTCGAAAGTTGATGAATATTTAAGCGAAACCCGCGAATCACGGTTACGATAGGGCAGGCGCAGGATGCGCCAGCTCAGTCTTGCGCTATAAAGGATAGATACATGGCCCCTAAAGACGCCGCACTGCCAGAACCAAGCTTTCGCGAATCCGTAGACATTATGTTCAATCGGGCCGTTGCCCTGATGGACCTCAGTCCAGGTCTGGAAGAAAAAATCAGGGTTTGTAATGCCACTTATACGGTCCGCTTTGGTGTGCGGTTGCGTGGGGCGATCCATACCTTTGTTGGCTATCGTTCCGTCCATTCGGAACATATGGAACCGGTCAAAGGCGGGATTCGCTATGCCACCGGCGTCAATCAGGACGAGGTGGAGGCGCTGGCCGCGTTGATGACCTATAAATGCGCGCTGGTCGAAGCGCCGTTTGGCGGATCAAAGGGCGGGCTCTGTATTGACCCGCGGGACTGGGAAGAACACGAGCTTGAGCAAATCACCCGGCGCTTTGCCTATGAACTGGCCAAACGTGACCTGATCAATCCCAGCCAGAACGTTCCTGCCCCCGACATGGGCACGGGAGAGCGCGAGATGGCATGGATTGCCGACCAGTATCGCCGGATGAACACCACCGACATCAACTCGGCCGCTTGTGTGACCGGCAAGCCGGTGAACGCGGGCGGCATTCAGGGCCGGACCGAAGCAACCGGGCGGGGCGTGCAATATGCCCTACAGGAATTTTTCCGCCACGAGGAAGACAAGAAAGCCGCCGGTCTTTCGGGCACGCTTGCGGGCAAGCGCGTTGTCGTGCAGGGCCTCGGCAACGTGGGTTACCACGCCGCCAAGTTCCTGTCGCAGGAAGACGGCAGCAAGATTACCGGCATCATCGAACGCGATGGCGCGCTGCATGACGAGGACGGGATCGACGTTGACGCAGTGCGCGACTGGATTGTGAAACACGGCGGTGTTGCCGGCTATCCGGATGCAAGCCACCGTGTAAATGGCGCCGAACTGCTTGAGATTGACTGCGACATCCTGATTCCCGCAGCACTTGAGGGGGTGATCAACATGTCTAACGCAGAACGCATCAAGGCCCCCCTGATCATTGAGGCTGCGAACGGGCCGGTGACAGCGGGTGCCGATGAAATTCTGCAAAAGAAGGGCTGCGTGATTATTCCCGATATGTATGCCAATGCGGGCGGTGTCACGGTCAGCTATTTTGAGTGGGTCAAGAATCTGTCCCACATCCGGTTTGGCCGGATGCAGCGCCGCGCCGAAGAAGCACGGCACGAGTTGATCGTTTCAGAGCTTGAGCGTCTGGACGATATGCTTGAACACCGCTGGTCAATGACGCCCGATTTCAAGCAGAAATACCTGCGTGGTGCGGGTGAACTTGAACTTGTCCGCTCTGGCTTGGACGACACGATGCGTTCAGCCTATCAGGCGATGCGTGAAGTCTGGCACAGCCGTGCGGACGTCAAGGATTTGCGCACCGCTGCCTATCTGGTGTCGATCCGCAAGGTCGCTGACAGCTATCGCGCCAAGGGTCTTTAGGCCCATCCGACAGCGTAGTCGAACTGACCATGCGGCCAGATGATCCGCCGCTTGACCAAGCAGAACCGGGTGCAATGCAGCCGGTTCTGCTACACTTTCGACTGAGCGAGGGGCAGTTTATCTCTGCCTGTAATGCGCTTTGGGCGCATCGCGCCATTGGTCCTGTCGGCAATATCATTGGCGGAACATTCGTCACGGTTATCGGCGCGTTCATGCTCTGGCAAGCGGTGCCCGGAGTATTCCCCTGGATTGTTTCGCTGATCGGTTTGATTGTCCTGTGCCTGAATTTTGCCCGCGACAGGGTGTGGCGTCACTATTACCGCCTGTCAGCCAAGTACAGTGATGTGATTGCTGTCAGCTTTTCCCAAAGCGGTCTGCGCGTCACGTCGGCAGAAGGGCATAACCAGTTGGTGTGGTCGGAATTCTCGTCCTACGTGGTGAATGACCGTTACTTTTATCTGATTGTGGATCAGCGCAATTTTTCAATTATCCCGCAAGATCAGTTCGAAAATCCGACTGACCGTGCGGCCGCAGAGCGACTGATCACCAAAAATGTCAAACCACTGACGCGCCGCTACGTCTAAGGCTGGCGTCCATCCGCGACATGACATGCCGGTTTTCCACTGCTCTGGCCCGGATACCTTGCTAAGGTGAGGCAAGCTCAGGGATGCGCAAATGGGATATTCAGGGTTCAAGGTTATCAAGGAGGGTCTGTTTGGGCAGCGTGGCTGGAAACCTGTCTGGCGCGACCCCGACCCCAAACCTGAATATGACGTCATCATCATCGGCGGCGGTGGTCACGGATTGTCCACGGCATTTTATCTGGCCAAAGAGCACGGGATCACCAATGTCGCGGTATTGGAGAAAGGATACCTTGGCGGCGGCAACGTCGGGCGCAACACCACGATCGTCCGGGCCAATTACATGCTGCCGGGCAACTCCGAATTCTACTCCCATTCGCTGAAACTCTGGGAAGGGATGGAGCAAGAGCTGAACTATAATACGATGATGTCCCAGCGTGGGGTCATCATGCTTTGCCATTCCGACGGGCAGCGTGATCTTTTTGCGCGCCGCGGTAATGCGATGATCAATCAAGGGGATGATGCCGAATTGCTCGACCCGGCAGGGGTGCGGCGCGAACTGCCCTATCTTGATTTCGACAATATCCGATTCCCGATATACGGCGGCCTTTTGCACCGGCGCGGTGGCACCGCGCGCCATGATGCAGTCGCTTGGGGATATGCCCGTGGGGCTGACCAACGCGGTGTCGATCTGATCCAGAATTGCGAAGTCACGGGGATCGACATCAAGGGTGGCGTCGTCACAGGCGTGCAAACCACCCGGGGTGCAATCCGGGCCAATAAAGTTGGTATCGTTGTTGCCGGCCGTTCGGGACAGGTAGCGGCAATGGCAGGCCTGCGCCTGCCGATCGAAAGCCACGTCTTGCAAGCGTTTGTGTCAGAGGGACTAAAACCCTGCATCAACCATGTCGTTAGTTTTGGCATGGGGCATTTCTATATCAGCCAGTCTGACAAGGGGGGGCTGGTCTTTGGCGGCGATCTTGATTTTTACGCCTCCTACGCTGCGCGGGGCAACCTGCCGATGAAAGAACATGTTATGGAAGCTGCCATGACGCTGATGCCAATGATAGGCAAAGCGCGGGTCTTGCGATCCTGGGGCGGGATCATGGATATGACCCCTGACGGTAGCCCGATCATCGACAAGACCCCGACCGAGGGACTCTTTATCGACTGCGGCTGGTGTTATGGTGGCTTCAAGGCCGTACCGGGATCCGGCTATAGCTTTGCGCATCTGATGGCGACTGGAAACCTTCATGAACCTGCGGCGCGGTATCGACTGGACCGGTTCCGCACAGGCGCCGGGCTGATGGACGAAGAGGGCACCGGCTCTCAACACAATTTGCACTAAGGGGGGGCGATGCGGATCACTTGTCCTCATTGCGGCGAACGTGACGGGCGGGAATTTACCTATCGGGGCCATGCCCTTGCATTGCGGCGACCGGCCCCCGATGCGGGAGAGGCGGCCTGGGATGATTATCTGCACAACCGCGAAAACCCGGCGGGCGATACATCTGACCTTTGGTATCATGGCCCGTGCGGCGCATGGATCAAGGTTGATCGCAATACCCTGACCCATACCGTTTCTGGCAGCACGCTTGCTGCAAAGGTGGCCCGATGAGGCTTGATGGCAAGGGCCTCATAGACCGCAGCACCCCGGTCGCGTTCACGTTTGATGGCGAAAGCTATCAGGGGTTTGCCGGTGACACAGTTGCCTCTGCGCTGCTGGCCAATGGTGTCAAACTGATGGGGCGGTCATTTAAGTATCACCGGCCGCGCGGCGTGATGACTGCAGGGTCCGAAGAGCCCAACGCGCTTGTGACGGTGGGGGTCGGCGCACAGTCAGAGCCGAACACCCGAGCCACCTGTCAGGAAATCTATCCTGGTCTTGTGGTGCGCAGCCAGAACGCCTGGCCGTCGCTGCAAAATGATTTCATGGCTGTGAACGACCTGATCTCGCCCTTCCTTGGCGCAGGGTTCTATTACAAGACCTTCATGTGGCCAAAGTCGTTTTGGGAACGGATCTATGAACCGATTATCCGGCGTGCCGCCGGGCTTGGCGCATTGCCGGGCGAAAGCAACCCCGACCCATACGAAAAGGCCTTCGCCTTTTGTGATGTGCTGATCATTGGTGGTGGGCCAGCAGGCCTGATGGCGGCGCTGACAGCGGCAGAGGCCGGTGCAGATGTTATTCTGGCAGACGAAAACCCTCGCCTTGGCGGACGTCTGTTGTCAGAGAATGAACAGATCGATGGCCAATCCTGCGCGGATTGGGCTGGCGACACTGTTGCCAGGTTGTCAGCCATGCCAAACGTCCGGATTATGCCCCGCACCACGGTGACAGGGGCCTACGATCAGGGGACATACGGCGCGCTGGAGCGGGTGTCGCACCACCGCCCGCAAACTGAACAGGCTCCACGCGAATGCTTCTGGCGCATTGTTGCGAAACACGCAGTCCTTTGTGCGGGTGCAATTGAACGTCCAATTGCCTTTCCCAACAATGACCGCCCCGGGATCATGATGGCCAGTGCTGTACGCACCTATCTCAACCAATATGGCGTGGCTCCGGGACGGGCTGTGGCTGTCTTTGGCAACAATGACGACGCCCATCGCACGGCGCATGATCTCGCTAACGCCGGGGTGAATGTCGTTGCCGTGATCGACAGCCGCTCAGGTGTGACATTTAGCGGTGCGGCGCGTTGCTATGCCGAAGGCCGCATAATCGCGACAAAGGGGCGGCGGGCGCTGGAAAGCATCACCATAGATCATGTGGATGGCACCCGCATGTTGCAAGTCGACTGCCTTGCGGTTTCCGGTGGTTGGAATCCCTCGGTTCACTTAACGTGTCACATGAATGTAAGACCGGAGTGGTCTGATAATATTGCATCTTTTGTACCCGCCGCGGGATCAGTTCCCGGCTTGGAAACGGCTGGTGCTTGCAACGGTGCATTTGATACCGCCGCGTGCCTGCGCGAGGGTGCCACCACTGTTGCGACCATGCTTGGCTGCGACTTGCCATCTTTGCCGTCAGCCGATGAAACACCTTACGTGATCTCTCCATTTTGGGTGGTTGAGGGGGCGGGACGCAAATGGCTCGACTTCCAGAACGACGTGCACGTGAAGGATATTCGGCTGGCAGCGCAGGAAAATTTCCGATCTGTCGAACATATGAAGCGGTATACCACGCAAGGCATGGCGACCGATCAGGGAAAGGTGTCAAACGTCGCTGCCCTAGCGGTTCTGGCGGATGCGACGGGCCGCGGAATTCCTGAAACCGGCACAACGACATTTCGCCCGCCCTATGTGCCTGTGGCGATTGCGGCCATGGGGGCCGGGTCGCAGGGCTCCGGTTTTGCGCCGCAACGCTTGACGACCAGCCATGGCGCGACAATGGCCCGCAATGCCCCGATGATCGAAGCGGGATTGTGGTATCGTCCCAGCTTTTTTCCGACCTTGGGCGAAACGACCTGGCAGCAAACCTGTAACCGGGAGGTGCGCATGGTGCGCAGCTCAGTTGGCATTTGCGATGTCACGACCCTGGGCAAGATCGACGTGCAAGGCCCTGATGCCGCAGCATTTTTGGATTTCGTCTATGCAAATACGATGTCGACCCTGAAGGTCGGCAAGATCCGTTATGGGCTGATGCTGCGCGAGGACGGGCACGTCATGGACGACGGCACCGCCGCACGATTTGGTGACAAGCATTACGTTATCACCACGACCACCGCCGCAGCCGGGGCCGTCATGCAGCATCTTGATTTTGTGCGCCAGGGACTTCGGCCGGATCTTGACGTGCAGATCGCCAGCGTCACCGAGCAATGGGCTCAGTTTGCAGTGGCCGGACCACGATCGCGCGCGCTCTTGAACAGTCTTCTGGATCAGCCGATTGATGATGCGGCCTTTCCGTTCATGCAATGCGGCGCCGTTACGCTTGGCGGTGTTGACGCGCGCCTTTTCCGGATCTCTTTTTCCGGGGAACACGCTTATGAAATCGCGGTGCCGTCCCGATACGGCGCGTCACTGTTCCGCTGGTTGTTGGCTCAGGCCGAAAGCATGGGTGGTGGCGCCTACGGGATGGAGGCGCTGAACGTGCTGCGCATTGAAAAGGGCTTTGTCACCCACGCAGAGATCCATGGTCGGGTCACGGCCTTTGACATTGGCATGGACAGGATGATCAGCCGCAAAAAGGATTGCATCGGGCAAGCGGCGGCCAACCGACCGGGGCTGCAGGGTGAGCGGCGTCAACAGCTTGTCGGTCTTGCGTCGGTTATGCCCACTGACCCGCTGACCGGGGGTGCCCATCTGTTCAAGGCAAACGATACGCCGGTGCGCACAAATGATCAGGGCTATGTGACGTCGGTTGGATGGTCGCCAACCTGCGAAGGCTATATCGGCCTGGGGTTCCTGCAAAACGGGCGCGCGCGGCATGGTGAAGTCATTCAAATGGTTGACCACCTGCGCGGGATAACGACCGCCTGCAGGGTCTGTGATCCGGTATTTGTAGATCCCGACGGGGGGCGACTACGTGGCTAGATTGCTTTCACAGACCCCCTGCGGCGATCAATTGCCGCGCACGATCGGGCAGGTCGCTTTGACCGAGGTGACGATCACCCGGATGGTCTCTGTCGCACCGTTTCAGGGGCAGCAGAAGCAGGTGTCAGATGCAATGAAATCAGCGCTTGGCCTGCGCTTTCCCGGTGCCAATCGGGTCACGGCCAGCGAAAGCGCGCGGGCGATCTGGGCCGGGGCCGGGATTGCGTTGGTGATGGATGGTAAGATGCCGGATCTTGCCGGACAGGCAGCTGTCACCGACCAATCGGATGCATGGACCATCGTGGCAATCAACGGTGCGGGGACAGAGGACGTTCTGGCGCGGCTGGTTCCGATTGATTTGCGCCGCTCCACCTTCAAGACGGGCCACACGGCCCGCACGCTTATTGGGCATATGACCGGCAGCGTCAGTCGCACCGGTGCGCAGGGTTTCGAGATCATGGTTATGCGGTCGATGGCAAAGACCCTCGTGCACGACTTGACCCGAGCTGCAACCCTTTTGGCGGGACGTTAACGCCTTCTGCGCATGGACTCTGCCCGATGGCACGCGGATAATGCCGGGATGAGTCTGCCGCCCGGTTTCCTTGATGAATTGCGCACCCGCCTGTCGCTTGGGCAGGTTGTCGGGCGCAAAGTGATGTGGGACCAGCGGAAATCCAATCAGGGCAAGGGCGATCTTTGGGCGCCGTGCCCGTTTCATCAGGAAAAGACCGCCAGCTTTCACGTCGATGACCGCAAGGGGTTTTACTACTGCTTTGGATGCCACGCCAAAGGCGATGCGATCAGCTTTGTGCGCGAAACCGAAAATGTCGGTTTTATGGAAGCAATCCAGATCCTCGCAGGCGAGGCGGGGATGCCCATGCCCGAACGCGATCCGGCCGCGCAGCAAAAGGCTGATGAAAGCGGTGAATTGGCCGAGGTGATGGAACAGGCAGTTCAGCACTTTCGCCTCAACCTGCAAACTGCCGCAGCGGGCGAGGCGCGCGACTACCTTGAACGCCGGGGTCTCAGCACGGCGGCTCAGGCGCGCTGGGATATTGGCTTTGCCCCTGACAACGGTGGCGTTCTGGCCGCATTGACCGGAAAAGGTGTGGCGCAAAGCTTGGTGATTGATGCCGGTCTGGCTGCCAAAAGCGATCGTGGCGGCAGCCCCTATGATCGGTTTCGTGGGCGCATCATCTTTCCCATTCGCGATGCACGGGGGCGGGCGATTGCTCTTGGTGGCCGCGCCATGGACCCAAATGCCCGCGCCAAATACCTGAACTCGCCCGAGACGCTGCTTTTTGACAAATCGCGCACGCTTTACAATGTGCGAAACGCACGCGAGGCGGCTGGCAAAGGGCAGCCCTTGATTGTCGCCGAAGGTTATATGGATGTCATCGCGCTAAGCGAGGCGGGGTTTCAGGCCACGGTCGCGCCGCTGGGGACGGCCGTGACCGAACACCATCTGCGTATGTTATGGCGGATTTCTGATGAACCGATCATTGCACTTGATGGGGATGTTGCAGGGCTGCGCGCGGCCATGCGCACGATTGATATTGCCTTGCCACTGTTGGAAGCAGGGAAAAGCCTGCGGTTTGCATTGATGCCCGACGGGATGGACCCGGATGACGTCCTGAAATCCAAAGGCCGCGGTGCCATGCAAAAATTGCTCGATGCGGCAATACCAATGGTGCAACTGCTGTGGCAGCGCGAAACAGAGGGCAAGACCTTTGATAGCCCCGAACGTAAGGCGGCGTTGGACAAGGCGTTGCGCGAAAAGATCAAATTGATCGAGGATCCTTCAATCCGGGCCCACTACGGACAGGCGATCAAGGATCTGCGGTGGGGCCTGTTCAGTACGCGGAAATCAACGAAACCACGGCAGGCGCGCGCCACATATGGTGGTAGAAATCAGTCCGCCTGGGAGCGTGATCTGCATCCGGTCGCCACCAGCAAATCCTCCGCGCTGGGCACCGGGGCCGCGGCCGAAGATGATCTGCGGATCAGTGCCATTCTGGCGACGATCTTTGCCACACCGGCGATCCTGGCGGAATTTGACGGTGCGTTGGAACAGATGGACACCAGCAACCCGGATCATCTGCTTTTGCGGGATGCTTTGCTGCGTCACGTCGATGCAGATGACATTACCGCGGCGATAACCGCCGAAATCGGTGAGGGGCCCCTTGAAAACCTGATGCGACAGAAGCATCTGACGGTAATACCCTCGATCAGGCGTGCCGGGGATGTTGATCTTGCGCGGGCCTGCCTGGCTGAAGAATTTGCCAAACTGGCCGCCCGGCGCGGCCACCCAGCCGAAATCAGAGAGGGCGAAGAAGAAATCACCGGCGTGACGGATGAGAACCTGACCTGGCGTTTGGCACGCGCGGCAGAGTCGGTGGACACGACGACCAAGAAGGCTGGAAAATCCGACGACGGCGACTTTGAAACAGCGCAGAATGGCGCAAAACTCAGCCGCGAGGAACGCGGGTCATTCAGCGAACTTCTTTCGCAGATCAAGATTGAAAAGCCGAACAAACGCTCTAGCTGACGAATCAGCGAAGCATTCTGAGCAACATCGCCTTAAAAACAGGTGCCAACTGCTTGCGAATCACCGTGATCCCGCGTTGATTCGATCTTAACCGAATCACCCGAATCAGTCGGGCTGTTACAGACTATCGAACAGGAGCCAGCATGGCCGCCAAAGACAACGATGACCGCAAAGACGATCAGGACGGTGACATCAGCTTGGACATGTCCCAAGCCGCCGTGAAAAAGATGATCGCCGACGCGCGCGAGCGTGGCTACATTACCTACGATCAGCTTAATCAGGTTTTGCCCCCTGATCAGGTCTCCTCGGACCAGATCGAAGACGTGATGTCGATGTTGTCGGAAATGGGCATTCAGGTCACCGAAGAGGAAGAAAGCGAAGAATCTGAAGAACCCAAAGGGTCAACCGAAGTTGCCACAGTTGGCGGTACGCGCGACGTGGCTCTGTCCTCGGGTGATACAGAGAAACTGGATCGCACCGATGATCCAGTTCGTATGTACCTGCGCGAAATGGGTTCGGTCGAACTCTTGTCCCGCGAGGGTGAAATTGCCATTGCCAAACGGATCGAGGCAGGCCGCAACACGATGATCCTGGGGCTTTGCGAAAGCCCCCTGACATTCCAGGCGATCACGATCTGGCGCGACGAATTGCTGTCCGAAGACATTCTTCTGCGCGACGTCATCGACCTTGAAACCACGTTCGGCAATCAGCTTGGCGAAGACGACAGCGAAGAAACGGTTGTCGCTGCCCCGGTTGCCTCAGCGACCACCGAAAAGCCGGAAGAAAAGCAAGAGCTTGACGCGGATGGCAATCCGATTGCCAAAGACGACGATGATGACGACGAAGATCAGGCCAACATGTCGCTTGCCGCGATGGAGGCCGCGCTGAAACCGCGGGTGCTCGAAACGCTTGAAGTTATCGCGCGCGATTTTGCCAAGCTTAGCGATATGCAAGACGCTCGGATGTCGGCAACGCTCAACGAAGACAGCTCTTTTTCTGATAAAGAAGAAAATAAATACCAAAAGCTGCGGTCGGAAATTGTTGAGCTGGTGAACTCGCTTCACCTGCATAACAACCGGATCGAAGCCCTGATCGACCAGCTTTATGGCATCAACCGGCGGATCATGCAGATCGACTCTGCGATGGTAAAACTGGCGGATCAGGCACGGATCAACCGGCGCGAATTTATTGACGCATATCGTGGTCGCGAGCTGGACCCGAACTGGCTTGAAGATATTGCCGAAAAGTCCGGTCGCGGCTGGCAGATGCTGATCGAACGCTCCACCGACAAGATCGAAGACCTGCGTGGCGATATGGCGCAGGTGGGTCAGTATGTTGGTGTTGATATCACCGAGTTCCGCCGCATCGTGCAACAGGTCCAGAAGGGCGAGAAAGAGGCGCGCCAGGCCAAGAAGGAAATGGTCGAAGCAAACCTGCGCCTGGTGATCTCGATTGCAAAAAAATACACCAACCGTGGGCTTCAGTTCCTGGATCTTATTCAGGAAGGGAACATCGGTCTGATGAAGGCGGTCGACAAATTCGAATATCGCCGCGGTTATAAATTCAGCACCTATGCGACATGGTGGATTCGGCAAGCGATCACCCGTTCGATCGCCGATCAGGCGCGCACGATTCGTATCCCTGTGCACATGATCGAAACGATCAATAAACTCGTGCGGACCGGTCGCCAGATGCTGCACGAAATTGGCCGCGAACCAACACCCGAAGAACTGGCCGAAAAGCTGCAGATGCCGCTTGAGAAGGTCCGCAAGGTGATGAAAATCGCCAAAGAGCCGATCAGCCTTGAAACGCCGATCGGCGATGAAGAGGACAGCCAACTTGGCGACTTCATCGAAGACAAGAATGCGATCTTGCCGCTCGACTCTGCGATTCAGGAAAATCTGAAAGAAACAACCACCCGCGTCCTCGCGTCGCTCACTCCGCGTGAGGAACGTGTTTTGCGGATGCGCTTTGGGATTGGCATGAACACCGACCACACGCTCGAGGAAGTTGGCCAGCAGTTCAGCGTGACCCGCGAACGTATCCGTCAGATCGAAGCCAAGGCATTGCGCAAACTCAAGCACCCCAGCCGGTCGCGCAAGCTGCGTTCATTCCTGGATCAGTAATGGTTTTCGGTCGCCTCTTTGGAAAAAAACCCGCCACCTCAGAGCAAGAGGTGGCGATTGACTACAAAGACCACAGGATCTTTGTTGCGCCTCTCAAAGAGGGCAAAGAATATCGCATCGCAGCGCGGATCGAAAAGGATGTGGATGGTGAAACCAAGGTGCATCAGCTGATCCGGGCTGACACCATGGCTGACAAAACAGCGGCCGAGGATGCGTCGCTGGCCAAGGCGAAACAGGTCATTGATCAGCAGGCGCGCTGGCTCTTCGACGACTAGGGTTTGTGCCTGTGACGCGCCCGAAGATATTTCGGTGCAATCACAAACAGCGGCGGTGTGTTTCAGCGCTATTGCCACTGCGTCAACTTGTCCCCATCTGTCCATCACGAAAGGACAGACCATGACCCGCCTTACAATCACATCCGCCGTCGCCGCGCTCAGCGTCTCACTTGCCCCCGCAGCGCAGGCCTATACGACAGCGCCGGAATCGTCGGTGACCTCCAGCACATCCACACTCGCGCTCGCGGGCAGCGTTTGCACCGTGACTCCAACCCAGCAACTTGCGCGTTTGTTGAACCTCCCACTGGATGTCGCAGATCGGGTGCAGGCGACACGTTTGGCTTGCGCCACCAACTGATCCGGACCAGTTTGCGGGGATGAAGACATTTTCAATCCCCACCCGTGGTCCGGGTCTTTACGAATTTACCCGCCCGGTTGCAGAGTGGATCAAAGGGCAGGGCAGCGGTTTGCTAACGCTCTTTATCCGGCACACATCTGCCAGTCTGCTCATTCAGGAAAACGCCGATCCCGAAGTGCAGACGGACCTGCAGAATTTCTTTGCCCGACTTGTACCGCCGACGACTGACCCGGCGATGTCCTATCTCACACATACCTATGAAGGCCCCGATGACATGCCCGCGCATATCAAGGCCGCACTGATGCCGACCCATCTGTCAATTCCGGTCGAAGACGGACAGATGGCATTGGGAACATGGCAGGGCATCTATGTCTTTGAACACCGCGATGCCGCCCATGTGCGGGAAGTGGTGGTTAACCTGCGTTAACATCTGCGTCTGCATGGGTTGTGCACGGGATGTTGCCGGGTTGTGCATGTGCCGAATTTGACCGTTCGATCCAGATAAAGGGGCAGAAATTCCGGGCTACCCAAAACCTAGCGAAGGGCCTATAGTGCCTGTGGATAACTTGGGGACACACCCAAGAGGCAGCAAGACGAGGACAGGATATGCGTTGCCCCTTCTGCGGAAACGTCGACACACAAGTCAAAGATTCCCGGCCCGCCGAGGATCATGTAGCCATCCGGCGTCGGCGCTTCTGCCCGGCCTGTGGTGGTCGTTTCACGACCTATGAACGCGTGCAGCTACGTGATCTGGTTGTGATCAAATCCAATGGCCGGCGCGAAGATTTTGATCGGGACAAGCTTGAACGGTCGATCCGAATTGCCTTGCAAAAACGCCCGGTTGAGCCGGAGCGGATGGACCAGATGATTTCCGGCATCGTGCGGCGTCTGGAAAGCATGGGGGAAACCGATATCCCCTCTGGCACTATTGGTGAGATCGTGATGGAGAGTCTGGCCCGTATCGACACCGTGGCCTATGTCCGTTTTGCCAGTGTTTACAAGAACTTCCAAGCAGCCGATGATTTTGAAAAGTTCATGCAGGAACTGCGGCCCGATACCAAGCCGGACGAGTGATCACCGCCCAGGATCGTCGATACATGACGTTGGCCCTGTCACTGGGCCGGCGCGGTTTGGGTCGCGTATGGCCGAACCCGGCGGTTGGCTGTGTGATTGTCCAGAATGGCAGGATCATCGGGCGCGGTCGCACCGCTGATGGTGGACGCCCCCATGCGGAGGTGGTCGCGCTCAGGCAGGCTGGCGATGCAGCGAAGGGGGCAACGGCTTATGTAACGCTGGAACCCTGCGCGCATCACGGCCAAACACCGCCCTGCGCGCAGGCGCTCATTTCAGCTGGCATTTCACGCTGCGTCATTGCAACGGGCGACCCCGACCCCCGCGTCAGCGGAAAAGGCATCGAGATGCTGCAAGCCGCTAAAATCATTGTGGAAACCGGCGTTCTGAAAGATCAGGCTGACGCCGATCATGCGGGATTTTTCAACCGCGAAACAAAGGGGCGTCCTTTTCTGACACTGAAGCTGGCCACAACCCTTGATGGCCGGATTGCAACGGCAAGTGGCGACAGCCAGTGGATCACGGGTCCACAAGCGCGGCGCAAGGTGCATGCCATGCGGGCCAGTCACGATGCGGTGATGGTTGGTGCTGGCACCGTCCGGGCCGATAATCCATCGCTGAACGTGCGCGGCATGGGTGCGGTGCCACAGCCAGTGCGCGTCGTCGTTTCACGGGCCTTGGACCTGCCATTGGACAGTGTTCTTGGCAATTCGGCCAACGATCAACCGGTTTGGCTCTGCCATGCTGCGGGGGCCCCGGTTGGCGTCTGGCAGGACAGGGGCGCAAACACGCTGCTGTGTGATGAATCCGGCAACACACTTGATCTGATATCCGTCATGCAATCACTTGCCGGGCGGGGCATCACGCGGGTTTTTTGCGAAGGTGGCGGCAGGCTGGCCGCGGCGCTGATCAAGGCCGGTCTGGTCGATGAATTGGTGATTTTTCACGGTGGCGTGTTGACAGGGGCAGATGGTCTGCCGGCAGTGGCGCCTCTGGGGCTGTCTGTATTGTCGGATGCGCCCCGCTTTACCCTGATCGAAACCCAATCCATTGGCGGGGATACGTTACAGCGCTGGCGTCCGGCCTAGCGCCACAGGTGGGCGTAGCTGGCAAAGGCGCCCTGAAGCTTGGCAAGGACACGATTAAGCGTCCCTTGATCAGGGGCATCACCAGTTTCAAGCCGGTCCACAACAACCTCAACCGGGCAGGGTAACCCTGTCACCGGATCAAAGTAGCGGGGATAGTCAATCAACACGGCATGCGTCAGTGCAATCTGATCGGGCGTGGCGCTGCGCCGGGTAATGGGCATGGCCCGATCATCGGTCAGACCCCAACCGGCATAGAAGGGTGACCCAAGGCAGGTCACCGGAATACCACGCAGCAGTGCCTCAAACCCCAGCAAAGACGTCATCGTCCAGACCTCATCCACCTGATCAAGCGCTGCAATCGGGTGTGTATCGGACAGAATGGCATCGGCCAGTTCTGCAGCGTTGGGCACGACGCCTTCGCGCAGGCCAGCCTCAACATCGGGGTGGGGTTTGTAGATGATCACCGCGGCAGGATTGATCCGCCGCACTTCGGCCAGAAGGGCCGCATTGGTGTTGATGTCAGACGCGCCAAGCCGGATCGAAGCATCGTCTTCGACCTGACCGGGCACCAGAATGCGGCGGCCCTTTGGAATGGGTGAGGTTGGCGTGTTGCCAATGTTGTATTTTGATAACCCCGCCTTCGTGATGCGCGAAATCAGCCTTTCGGCACGTGCGCGCGCACCCTCTGGCAGTGACCCGCTGGCATTGATCAGCCGTTCCAGGCGGCTCTCACGGGTCGGATCGTAATAGATACCAAGATCGTCCAGCACCAGTGACATAGGGGGGACCAGCGCCGCGCCCAGTCCGTTTGATCGCAGAAATCCGTCTTCGACCCTGACGATGCCTGCAGCGTCCGTTTCTGCCGTGGCCTTGCTGGCCCAGATCATTTCCCGGCGGCCATTTGCGCCACCCCGGAACGTGACTCGCTTTTCGCGGCCAAAAACCTTTTGCAGCGGCCCGCGTTTCCATAATCGCATCCCGTGCGCGCGCCAGCCGCGGTTATCTTCGCGCCAGGCCCGGGCATTGGCGGACAAGGCGGCAATGACATCCTCTAGCTGGCAAAGACGATCGCGGTAAGGATCGTACCAGGTCGGATACAGGATCATTGCCGCCGCAAACAATTGCGCGCGCGTCAGTTTGCGCTGACGCCGGTCGAGCGGTTTGCGGTCATCGGTAAGACCCCAGCCGATGTAAAACGGTTGTCCAAAGACGACCGGCCGATGCCCGGTCAAGATGGCCTCAAATCCCATCTGCGACGAGACGGTATAAACAGCGATAGCGCCCTCAAACAGGTCATAGGGGGACATCGGATCATCATTCAGGCTGATCCGTGCGTTGCAGTCGTCTTCGGTGAAATAACCTTCGCGATGGCCCGCGCGCGTTTCGGGATGGGTCTTGATGATGATCTTCGCGCCCGGATGATCGGTTTGCGCGTAGTATAACATCTCTTTGAAGGTGTTGAGGTCGCAGCCGCTTGCCTTGATGCTGGCATCCCCGCGGGTCTGATCAATCACCAGCACATAGCCAGGGTCAGGCTGGGGCAGGGCGGTGTCAACGGCGTTATACTTGGACAAATGGAGCCGCTTGATATCCGCAATCGCGTTCTTGGCGCGCGCCAGCAATTGCGCATCGTCCAACGGGTCTTCGCTCAGCAGCACTTCCAAATCAGACCGTGTCGCCGGGTCAAAGTGCACGCCGCGTTTGTCAATATGGAGACCCATCGGCGCATCGCCCTCCCGACCGGTCTTGACGGAGCGCAGAAAGGCGTCTTCCACCCGGATCACCGGTGTATCTGTCCGCGCGGCAACGGCCTCGCCCCTTGGAGCGGTGGGGCTTTGCCCCCAGACGCCCACAGCATCGCCGTTTCCCGGTTTGCCAAGCCGGATGTCATAGCCGGCAAGCGTCAGGATCCGGCGAATGCGGCTCTGGGTCAGAAATCCACCGTTATAAACGTAAAGCCGCCGCGAGGTTTCCCCCGCGGCGGCGGTTTCGGGCGTGTTGGCCATCAGTTAGTTGCCAGCTGCCGTGTTCAACCCGTTGACTGCGTTCAGTGACCCGGTTGCTGCCGCGATGGTCTTGTTGAACTGCACAAATGGGGCTTCGGTGACATAGACGGTATCGCCATCACGAATGGCAAAATCGCGGGCCATGAACACGCCGTTTGGCTGTGTCAGGTCCAACACGTAAACGACGCGCTGGGTGCCGATCAGGTCCTGCCCGACAAGCTGCTCTGCAATCGCTTCAGGTTCGTTGCGGAATACAAAAACACCGGTGGGGTCAGCAATCGCTGATGACAGACCGCCGACCTGCGCAATCGCCTCGATGGCCGAGATGCTTTGGTCAAAGAACTGCACGCGGTTTTGCGTACCAGTCGCGCCAAGGGCGGTGAAGAACCGGGTGTCTTCTTCAACAACAATCTGGTCACCACTGCGCAGAGCGATGTCATTGCTTGGATTCTTGAAAAGGTCTTCATACCAGATTGATCCGCGATGGTTGCCGCGGATCACGGTGACCCGTGCAGTTTCGGGGGCAACGGTAATGCCTCCGGCTGCTGAAATCATTGACGACAGGGTCCGAGTCGGACGTTCAATCGGGAACACGCCGGAACCGGCAACGCCACCCGTTACGGCAACTGTTGATCCATCCCCTGCAAGGCGACGCACCTGCACTTGCGGGTCCGGCGTCTGGTCGGCCAGCTTCTCGCTGATGATCCTGCGGATGGCCTCGGGGGTATTGCCTGCGGCTTTGACCCGTCCCGCATAGGGAACAAAGATAAAGCCTTGCCCGTCGACCTGTACTTCTTCCAGCAAGGTCGCGTTCTGCCCGGCGGGGACCAGCAGGCCGTCATCGACGTTCTCCCAGATTGTCAGTCCCAGCACGTCGCCGGCGCTGATCGTGTCAGAGCCCAGCGTCGCCGCATTCAGGAAGCCGGATGAGAAACCCAGGGCGGGGGCGACGGCGGCAATTGCATTCACCCGGTCATCCACGGTCAGCACAAAGGCGTCACCTTCGCGCAAAACGGAGCCGGAAAAGATTTCTGCTTTGTTCGGACCAGAGCGCGGCAGACCACAGCTGGCCACAAGGCCAAGAGTCACCACGAGGGCCACGCCTTTTGACAGGCGTAATGTCAGGGATAGCACTGCTCGGTCTCCTCGACCTGTTATTGTTGCCTCAAGTTTTTCTTTTAAGTTACCGGAATCCCCCGTCAAAAGCTAGTTGCGGGCGCGGCTGTCTTCTGATCAGCGACAAAGGGTGTTGCGACAATGCCGCGTTTCACGACCCGCAGCGCAAGGTGTTGTGGTCGTCAGTTCACGATCCGCAATGGCTGGCGCGGCGGCGTCTTGCCCGCCAGCAGATTGTCGTAAGGGTCACGGTCCGCGAGCATCATATCGACCACTTGCCGCATCAATTGGCGGCGTCCGCGTGCAGAGTAGAACCCACCAGGCACCTGGCTGGTTTCAAGCAAATAGCGGCGATAATCCTTGTAAGCGCGACTATCCGGCCGGTCGGGCGCCCGAAAGAAATCCTCAAGCGGTTGGGCTGTGACAAATTCAGGCTTGGCATAAACGGCATCGCCGAAAACCTTCAGCGGAATGCCCCGCCAAAGCACCTGCTGGGCTGCGGTTGAGTTGACCGTCACAGCGGTGCGGGATTGATCCAGAAGCCGGGCGAGTTTTCCGCCCCGGACATAGTGGACCCGGCCCTTGAGGCCGTGTTTCTGGATCAGTTGGCGAATGATCCGCTTAATCGGAGAACGGCCATTTTCAAGCGGATGGGCTTTAAAAACAAGATGATGGTGTTGCGGGGCACCCTCGGCAAACCCTGCAATGACCTTGGTGATGAACTCCTCCATCCGCGTGAACGGAGAGTGCATCTGAAAACTGCTGTCATGCTCCAACTGCATCAGCACAAGGTGATATGGAAACCCGCCATATCGGATACGCATTGTGGCAATGCGACGATCTAGCGCGATGAACGGCATCAGCAAAAGGCGCTTGGTATAAAGCAATGCCTCTGTGGTGACGGGCAATTCACGGTGTCGTGCCAGTTTGCGGTAGTCGCCGTTCCTGAACATCACAAACCAGTGGTAAAGGGCCCCATAAAAGACGTGATGGCGCATGTCGCCCCAGTGTGCTGGCGGTGTGGGAACTTCAAGATCGGACAATTCCAACGCCCGGCGCATGTCCTCAATGCTCAGGTCCATCAGGCGCGAATTGCCGTTTGATCCGCCGCGTTCGTAGGTCACCCAGAAAGGGCGCATGTAGCCTTCTTCGAAGACATGTACACGCAGACCCATCGCCTCTGCCCGCTGGATCGCAACGGCATGAATCGGACGGGTATCGCCATAAAGCACAATGTCGGTGATGTCGTGATCTGTAACAATGGTTCCGAATGTTTCGGACCAGTCATTCAGCGTGCCGCGAAAGGGCAGGTAGCCCAGGCTTCCAAACCAAAACGCCCGATCCCCGGCATTGAACCCAACCCGCCAGACCTCTGCGCCCGCAGCGCGCAACATCTTGGCGAGCCGGTGAAAATACGGGCCGTGCGGACCCTGCAGAAATAGAAATTTGCGCGTCTCTGTCACGGAATTGCTTACTCTTTCAACGTCGGGGCACCCTAACATCATGGGTCAGGCAGAATTATGGCGTCTTGTCCGTTTGGGCAAGCAGCGTGGCTTGCCTGCATCCTGACCAATGGTTAGGTCTAAAATGCAACGAAAGGGTTCACGATGTTCACAGGGATCGTTACGGATATTGGCAAAGTGCTTGAGCTTGAGCAGCGCGGAGACTTACGCGCCCGTATCGGCACGGCCTATGATGTTGCGGGGATCGATATCGGCGCATCTATCGCCTGCAACGGTGTCTGCCTGACGGTTATCGCATTGGGGCGCGCGCCGCAGAACTGGTTTGATGTCGAAATTTCTTCCGAAACCATCGGGGCGACAAATGTCGGGGGCTGGGCATTGGGCACGGCTTTGAACCTTGAACGGGCGCTGAAGGTTGGTGACGAATTGGGCGGTCATATCGTCTCTGGCCATGTAGATGGCGTCACAGAAGTCATTGATATCAAGGAAGTAGGCGACAGCACCCGCGTCACATTCCGCGCGCCTGAGCCGCTGGCCAGATTTATTGCACCGAAGGGGTCGGTTGCTTTGAATGGCACGTCTTTGACGGTGAACGCCGTCGCGGGTTGCGATTTCGGGATCAATTTCATTCCGCATACCAAATCCGCCACCACATGGGGCGAAACCAATGTTGGCGATCTGATCAACCTCGAGATTGATACGATGGCGCGCTACGTCGCGCGGCTCAGAGAGTTTGAATGACCGTCGGCATCGGACATAACTCGGGCCGGGTCCGGGCGGCAGGTCATGGTTGGCGTCGGCACGCGTGGCAGAAAGCCAGGAAAGATCTTTTGCCCCGACTTCCGATTGAGGTTATCCGCCTGCGCGTCAGGCGTGCCGCTGAACTGGGACTACCTTACAAGATCTACGCTGGGGTGCGGGCCAGTACGGGCCATGATCTGGTTGGTTTCCTGATTTTTGTCCAACGCCCTGCATGTGGTGAAACCTGGACAGCGCGTGCCAAACGTGCGTGCGCGGATACTCACATCGTTGAACAACTGTGACCGGATCGGACTCATGCAAGGGGGCATTTCGCTGCCGGATGCGCCGCTGGATGCTGAATTTCCCGCGCCGGCCATATGGGCAAGCTGGTCTGACATGCGCGACCATCTCAAGGCTGTCCTACGCCAACACGGCCGCCCGGCCGACAGATTTCTCTTGGTGGGGGACACCACGACAGAGCGGTCCTGGGCTGAAGCCGCGCAAACCGCGGGTTATATGACCGCGCAGGACTATTTCGGCCAAAGCTTGCGCTAACGGGGCGCTGCGCGGGCTTTCCAACCTTTGCTGGCTGGGTTATCCCCCCGCCAACATCTAAGGGGATGCCCATGAATCAGCCATTTGAGACCCCCGGCCCGGTAGAGCAGGACTGGTCGGACGCGATCAGCAAGATCGAAGACATCATCGAGGATGCGCGCAATGGGCGCATGTTTGTATTGGTTGATCATGAGGATCGCGAAAACGAAGGCGATCTGGTGATCCCGGCGCAAATGGCGACACCGGATGCGATCAACTTCATGGCCAAACATGGTCGCGGGTTGATCTGTTTGTCGATGCCGGGCAGCCGCATTGACGCGCTGGGCCTGCCCCTGATGAGCACGTACAATTCGTCACGGCATGAAACCGCGTTTACCGTCAGCATCGAGGCGCGCGACGGTGTGAGCACTGGCATTTCCGCACATGATCGGGCGCGCACGGTCTCTGTTGCGATTGATGCCAGCAAGGGTGCGGCCGATATCGCGACACCGGGACATGTCTTTCCGTTGCGCGCGCGTGAGGGTGGCGTTCTGGTCCGGGCCGGGCACACAGAGGCGGCGGTGGATATTTCGCGCCTTGCCGGGCTGAACCCTTCCGGTGTGATCTGCGAAATCATGAAAGAAGATGGCAGCATGGCGCGGCTGCCTGATCTTGTGGCCTTTGCACAGTTGCATAACCTCAAAATCGGGACGATCAGCGATTTGATCGCTTATCGCCGCCGCCATGACAATCTTGTGCGGATGCGCGATGAACAGACCGTCACGTCTGAATTTGGCGGCGAATGGCGGATGCGGATTTACGCGGATGAAACCCAGGGTGCAGAGCATATCGTTTTGATCAAGGGCGATATTTCAGGCGACGACCCGGTGCTGGTGCGGATGCATGCGATGGATCCAATGTTGGATGTTGTTGGAGTCGGCCCTGTTGGGCGGCGCAACGAATTTGGGGATGCGATGACGCTTATTGCGCAAGAAGGACGTGGCGCACTGGTATTGCTCCGGGATGTGCATATGAAACTCGACCCCACCGAAGATTCTTCGCCCCAGACGCTGCGCCAATATGGGTTGGGCGCACAGATTCTGTCGTCGCTTGGGCTGCATGAGATTGTTTTGCTGACCAATTCACCACAGCCCAAAGTTGTTGGCCTTGATGCCTATGGATTGGAAATTGTCGGCACACGCAAAATTTCGGAGATAGGCTGATGGCGGGACATTCTGACAACACCCTGACGTTGCCGCAATTTGACGAGCCCACAAAGGTCGGCATCGTCATTGCGCCTTACTATACGGCAATTTCAGAGGCGCAGCTTGCCTCGGCCCGTGCCAAGATCGAAGCCACCGGTGCAACGCATGAAACGATTGAGGTGCCCGGTTCGCTTGAAATCCCAACGGCGATTGGCATCGCAAATCGGTTGGGGGAATACGATGGCTTTGTCGCCCTCGGCTGCGTTATTCGGGGTCGCACCAGCCATTATGACGTGGTCGTCGATCAAAGCGCCAATGGCATCATGCTGCTGGGCTTGCAGGGGCTGTGCATCGGCAACGGGATCATCACGGTGGAAGACAAGGCGCAAGCGGAAGAACGGGCTGACGCAAAGCGGCTGGATACGGCGGGGGCAGCGGCCGAGGCTGCCGTGCACTTGATTGCGCTGGCCCGTGGCCTGAAGGCCAAGCAAGGCAAGGGAATCGGATTTGCACCGTCGCATTTGGCAAAGGGCGGTGAAACCGTATGACAATCTCTAACAATCAACGGCGCAAAATGCGCTCCGCAGCAAGACTTTACGCGGTCCAAGCGCTGTTTCAAATGGAATCCTCGGGGCAGACCGTTGATGCGGTGATTGTGGAATTTGAAGATCACCGTTTTGGCGCCGTCTACGATGAGGCGGAGATGAACGAAGGCGATATCGATACATTTCGCAAGCTGATGGAACGCGCGGTTGATGATCAGGCCGCGATTGACCAGGCGACGGATCGGGCCCTTGTCGCGAAATGGCCCTTGGGGCGTATTGACCCGACATTGCGGGCCCTGTTCCGGGCGGCTGGTGCGGAAATGCAGGAAAAATCAACGCCGCCGAAAGTTATCATCACGGAATTCGTCGACATCGCCGGTGCGTTTTTCCCAGAGGGAAAAGAGCCACGTTTCGTGAATGCCGTGCTGGATCACATGGCACATGAGATCATGCCCGAGAAATTCTGATTGGTCGCTTCGCCCGGCAGGGGTAATATGCCCTGAAAGGAGAATGTCATGCCGCCGGTCTTTCGTTTCTATTTTCGACATGTTGCAATCGGGTTCGGGCTGGCTGCGATCTTTGTTGCGGCGCTGTTGTGGCTGAACATTGCCAATCTCAACCATTTGATTTTCAGTTCTGATGTCGCTTTTCTGGCGCTGTTTCTTCTTTGGTTTTTCAATGGGTTGGTCTTTGCCGGCGTGCAAAGTTCCGTCGCCGTGATGCTGATGGCGGATCGCGACGACAAAGGACCGGGCGGCGGTATGCCGGTGCCGGTCCATGTTGAAAACGCGAAAGACGAAGTGGCGGGAACCGCAGCGACCGTTGGGGGCTTATTCCCGAGGACCTGTATATACAGGTGGGCGCCAGATAACTGAACCAGGGCTCAGACAGAGCCAGCTCCCTCGGATTTGCTTAAGGCCACTGGAATGTAGCCCCGGTTGATACGAGAAGAGCAGAAGCCCGCCAATCCCCGACATAGGGGGCGGCGGGCGATGCGGCAAGGGTTAGCGCGCAGTTTTGAGCAGAAGACCGTTTGGCCCAACAAGGCTTTCTGGCAGATATGGCAGGACCAGACGCTCTGCAACGGCAAGGGTTACAAGGGTCAGGCAGATTTCCATGAACGTGACATCAGCAAAGAAAGACATGGGGCAGCTCCAATTTATTCAAATTTGGTTTTGCCGGTGAATCTGGGCGGAAACATGACGCCGGTCAGGCTATTTGAGGCGTGACGCCGGGAAATAATGCCTTGAAAATGCCTCACTCTTCCCCGTTGCTTGACGAATGTTTACCTTTTGTTCATGTTTGTGCCATGCCTGATGACCTGCAATCCAATCCTTTGATGCCCGGCCAGTTGCTTGCCCGTGGGGTGTCTCGGCACTTGCGCAGTCATGATTTTGTCAGCGTCGAGGAACTTGTCCCCGCGTCAGGGTTGCGGGTGGATGTCATGGGGCTGGGGCCGAAATCCGAGATCTGGGTGATCGAATGCAAATCGAGCCGTGCGGATTTCCAGTCTGACCACAAATGGCAAAATTACCTTGAATGGTGCGACCGGTTCTTCTGGGCGGTGGATCAGGATTTTCCGACCGAGCTTTTGCCCCACGACACCGGACTGATCATTGCAGATGGCTATGACGCCGAAATTCTGCGTCTTGGACCAGAGACAAAACTGCCGCCAGCGCGGCGCAAGGTCATGGTGCAAAAGTTTGCCCGTCACGCCGCGCTGCGTGCGCAGGCCGCCCGTGATCCGGGCTGTCAGATGAACTGGGGCGGCTAGGGCGGCGGCGCGATTGACCAATCGCCCATCACAAATGCGCAGGTAAATTGCAAGAAAGACAGCGGGTTAGCGGCTTTTGACTGCGCGGGCGGCGGCCCCGGCGGCCTTGATCTCTTCGGCGATTTCATCGGCTTCCTCGGGCGAGAAGTCCATCGGAATTTCCATACCGCCTGCGTCAATAAAGATCCGCACCATGCCCTGATCGGTTGGCCCGATCTGCATATTTGCTTCGATGTCGCGTTCGTCGTTGATGCCCATAACATTCTCCTGTTCGCGCCCATTTAAGCGAGTGGCAAGGGACTTGCAATCATCTGGCGGGGGCGCTAAATCCACCCATGTGCCGCCTTAGCTCAGTAGGTTAGAGCGCTTGATTGTGGATCAAGAGGTCCCTGGTTCGAGACCAGGAGGTGGTACCATTAACCCTTCTTCCGTGCAAAAATGTCACATGCACAATGCATGCACATCCTGCAAACAACCCATGCGCATGAGAATCTTAACAGATTACAGCGGACCGCACGGTCACACTAGTTAACAGCAAGTTCAGACAGTAACGGTGCCCAGCCCGCACCGTGCATATCCCGGTCACGGATATCGCCCTGCACAACCGGGCGGGGCATGGAAAACTTGATCACATGCAAATCGGCGATATCAAAGCGTTTCACCGTGTCCGGTGCGACCTGAAACAGATCAGCGACACGCGCGGTCGAGACGGCATTGCCGATCTGCCTGAACGCGCTGTCTGAGCCGCAAAAGATATCAATGGTCAGCCAGAAGGGGCCGGCATTCTTGCTGCGCACCTTTTGTGCGACCTGGCCGACCGTGCTCATGCGAGCACCTCAAGCCGGAAGGCATCCATCGGGTCGGCAAGTTCCATCACGTGATGCAGTGCAAAGCCGTAGGCGGGGCCGCGGTCCGTTTCTGCCGGAGAAAACGGAAAGCTGAACGTTGGCTGTTCTTCGCCCTTGGTCAGCGGGTGGTGCAGCAGGTAGGGGTTCAGCAGCATGGCGATGGCCCTGGCGCTATCCTGATCGGCGGCGGTGACAATGCCCAGCACGCCGACCTCTTTTGGGGTCACGGGGGTGCGTTCGAGCGCGCCCAGCGTCGCGTTTTGGCCAATGATGCGCAATTCAGTCGTATGGGCGATGTCCCCCAGTCTGTCGCGCACCTTGGCGGCATGTCTGGCGGCGATGTCATCGCACCAGTCCTGAATATTGGCGACGTAGTGGGCGTCACGGATCGTGGCCATGATGATGGTCTGATAGCCGACCACGCGCGCCCCTTCGAGTTTCACGGTGTAGCTGTCGGCGGGCACCCATTTGGCCCCTTCGACACGGACGCGGGTCTGGTCTAGCGCGCGATAGCGGGCCTGCGTCACATCCAGATGCCCGCCGGGTTCATGCAGGATAAAGGGGTCGGAATTTTCATAGAGCATATGCGCGCTGACGGTGTGCGGTGTGGCGTGGGCGCCTTCTGCAAGGGGGGTGATGGTAAAGCCGCTGTCGTCGAAATCCACGAGGATCACACCCGATTGCGGATTTGTGGCACAAAGCGCACCACATTCCCCCACCTTTGCGCCATGCCAGGCGGCCCCGGCGTGATCGCCGTTATGCAGGGGCAGGGCGGCGATGATCGCGGTATCGGTGGTGCGCCCTGCAATGATGATATCCGCGCCGGTTTGCAGCGCGGCGTTGATCTGCTCTGCCCCGGCGAGGGCAACGATATGGGTGCAACTTTGCAGGATTTCGTCTGTGACATGTGGCGCACCGGGCAGGGCGCGCAGGTCCGTCACGCTGTCCTGTTCGGATTTCAGGGTTGCGATCGTGGCGGTCAGCCCTTCTTCGGCAAGGATTTCGCGGGTGATGTCGACTAGCCAGTCAACGGTGCTGTCGGTGCCACAGGTTCCGGCGGTGCCGATGACCAGCGGGCAGCCCGCTGTCGCGCGGGCGCGGATCAGCCCGGCCCATTCGGCCTTGGTGCTGGCGCGGGTGTATTTGGACACGCCGCGCCCGAGGTAAGAGGGGCCGCTGTCGGTTGAGCCACCGTCGATGGCAATCAGGTCGGGCTGCATGGCCACCCCTTTGTCGAGTGCGTCCTGATCATAGCCAAGGCCAAGCGCACCAGAGGGCACAAGAATGCGGGTCATGTTGTCAATCCTTTTAGAAAAGGCCCGACCCTTTTGGGCCGGGCCTTTTGGTTCAGTCCGCAACGCGCTCTGGTCTGGACAGGATGCGGCGCAGGAAGATCGGTGCCACAAAGCCGAGGAAGGCCGCGATCATCAGCCCGGTCGAGATGCCGGATGAGAACAGGTAGGTCCAGTCGCCGTCTGACAGGACCATCGCGTCCCTGAGCTGCTTTTCCATCTGATGTCCAAGCAGGATCCCCATGATCACCGGGACGGTGGGGATATCCAACTTGCGCAGAAGATAACCCAGCACGCCAAAGGCCACGACCAGCAGAAGGTCAAAGTAGCTGCCGGTCAGGGAGTAGATGCCGACAAAGCTGACCATGGTCACGCCGGGCAGCAAGAGTGCGGGCGGCACGGTCAGGATTTTGACGAAGATCTTGACCATCGGCACATTCATCACCAACAGCACGAAGTTGGCAATCAACAGCGACGCGATCAGCCCCCAGACCACATCGGGGCGGTCGGTAAAGAGCGTCGGCCCCGGCGTGATGTTCAGTGTGACCAGCACCGCCAGCAGCACGGCCGTGGTGCCCGACCCGGGCACGCCCAATGTCAGCATCGGCACAAGCGCGCCCCCTGCAGCGGCGTTGTTGCCCGCCTCTGGTGCGGCGACGCCTTTGGCGACCCCGGTGCCGAATTTGCCTTTGTCACCGGCGATGGATTTTTCCATCATATAGGTCATGAAGCTGCCCAGGCTGGCCCCGGCCCCCGGCAGGATGCCCGCGATGAAGCCCACCAGCGATGAGCGCAGCATGGTCCAGCGCGTGGTCCAGATTTCGGCCCAGGGTACGCGCACCTTGTCCAGCGTTACGCCCACGGCCGAGGATTTCCCGTGGCTTTCGATAAAGAAGAAGATCTCGGACACGGCGAACAGGCCAACAATGGCAACAAGGAAGTCGATGCCGTCATAAAGGTGCAGGTTGCCGCCGGTCAGGCGGGGCAGGCCGGAGTTTGGATCAAGGCCGATCATCGCGATCATCAGCCCGATGCAAGAGGCCAGCGCCGCCTTGGCCTGGTTCTTGGACGAAATGCCGCCAAGGGTGGCAAAGGCCAGCAGGTAAAGCGCGAAATATTCTGCCGGGCCGAATTGATAGGCCACGTTGGACAGGACCGGTGCCAGCAGCATCAGCCCGATGGTGGCCAGAAAGGCCCCGACAAAGGACGCAAAGCCCGAGATCACCAGTGCATCGCCGGCCCGACCGGCCTTGGCCATCGGGTAGCCGTCCAGCGTGGTCATCAGCGCGGGTTCGTCACCGGGAATATTGAGCAGGATCGAGCTGATCCGCCCGCCATACATCGCGCCGTAGTAGATCGCCGTCAGCAGCACCAGCGCCGCCGTGGCATCCAGCCCCATCGAGAACGTCAGCGGGATCATGATGGCGACGCCATTGGAGGGCCCCAGTCCGGGCAGCGCCCCGACGATGGTGCCGATAAAGCAGCCCACGACGGCCAGCATCAGCGTATAGGGGGACAGGGCAATCCCGAACCCCAGAGAGAGGTTGGCAAGGATATCCATCTAGAACCAGCCTTTCGGGAAGGGGACAAGCCCCAGATCCAGCACATATTTGAAAAGGACGAACAACCCGATCGAGAGGCCAAGACCCGCTGCGACAGCGAACCTGGGCTTGGGGTTGATCTGATAGGACAGCGCCCCGGAGACAATCGCCGTCGGGATCAGGAAGCCAAGCGGTTTCAGCGTATAGGCATAGCCCACAAGCAGGGCAATCGAGATGAAGATCGACACCACCGTCCACGCCATCGGCCATTCGGGTTCTTCATCCGGGCGCAGGATCATAACGACGGCACAGATGATCGCAACCGAGGCAATCAGGATCGGGAAGGCTTTGGATCCAACGGGATCGGACAGGAAACTGGCCTGAATTTGCATGGCGCTCGCGATATACACGAGCGCCACCAAGATCACGGCCAGACCAAAGATACGGTCTGACAAGCGGCCCATTTTACTGGATCACGCCGATTTCGCGTGACAGTTCCTCGGTCTGGGCGACAACGCCGTCGATCCAGCTTTGGAAATCGCCACCTACTTTGGTGAAGGGGGCAAGACCGTTGTCGGCCATGGCCTGCTTCCACTCGTCGGATTCAGCAACCGCAGCGAGCTTTGCGCCCCATGCTTCGAACTGCTCGTCAGAGATATCCTTGGGCACGTAAAGACCGCGCCAGTTCACGGCCACCACGTCAAAGCCCTGTTCGATTGCGGTGGGGATGTCTTCGAAGCCGGGGACTCGTTCTTCTGTCAGAACGGCCAGCACACGGATGTCACCTGTTGGAATGAAGCCGACAATTTCGGACATGTCGCCTGTCATTGCCTGGGTAAAGCCGCCCACCGTCTGGGTGATCGCATCAGCACCACCGTCAACACCGATGTATTTCACCGCAGTGATGTCATCAAATCCACCAGCCTTGAGAACCTGCAAAGGCTTCAGGTGGTCAAAACCGCCCACGGCAGAGCCGCCGGCAAAGGCAACGGAGCTTGGATCAGCCTTGATCGCGTCCACCAGATCGCCAAGCGACTGGAACGGGCTGTCCGCGGCGACAACGATCACGCCGGGATCGGCACCAATGGCCCCGACAAAGCGCACCTGATCAGCGGTCGCACCGCCATAGGCATTCTGGGCCAGACGTGTGGTTGTCGCCGATGAGGCGGCTACAATCAGGTCGGGGTCGTCGTTGCGTTCGTTCACGACCGTCGAAAACGCCAGACCACCGCCCGCGCCTGCAAGGTTCGTGACCTGAACGGGGGCATCAACCTGACCGATGTCAAACAGGATCTTGCCGATCTGACGGCAGGTGAAGTCCCAGCCGCCGCCGGGGTTTGCCGGTGCGATACACTCAGCCGCCATCGCAGAGCTTGCCGCGACGGACAGAATGGCGCTGGTACTCAGCGCGCGCAGAAATTTAATGGACATTGTTTCCTCCCAGTCCTTTTGTCAGGGTAACGGGCACGTCGATTGCAACGCGCAGCGACCCAATGCCAAATTTGTCCGGGGGAAAGCTGACGCGAACCTGTCACGCGCCAAGAAAAGGAAGAATGCGGTGCGATTTTTGCTGGTGGAGGATAATCCCGATCTGGGGCAGGCGGTCAAAAGCCGTTTGTCGCTAGACGGCCACGGCGTGGATTGGGCGATGTCGCTGGCCGAGGCGGAAGAGCATCTGGCGATGGCGAAATACGATCTGATCCTGTTGGATATCATGTTGCCGGACGGCGATGGACGCGACTTTCTTGCAGCGCATCGGCGGGCCCGCCGCGACACGCCTGTCATCGTGATGACGGCCCGCTCTGCCGTGAGTGACCGGGTGGCGCTGCTGGATACGGGTGCGGATGATTATGTCACAAAACCGTTTGATTTTGCAGAGTTGGAGGCCAGAGTTCGTGCAGTTCTGCGGCGCAGATCGGGCGCGGCGCAGACCGCGCTGACCTTTGCCGACCTGACGTTTGATCCCTTGGCTGCCACCGTTGCCGTTGGTGGGGAAACCCGGGATCTGCGCAATCGCGAATTGCGGCTGCTTGAGGTGCTGATCGCCGCGCCCGACCGGATCTTTTCCAAGGACCATCTGCATGATCGCCTGCTGAGTGCGAGCGAGGCCGTCAGCGACAATGCGATCGAGGTTTATGTCGGGCGGCTGCGCAAAAAACTTGAGGGCAGCACGGCCAGAATCGAGACGGTGCGCGGGATCGGCTACCGGCTGACCACCACATGAGCACGCGGCGTGCCTCTGCCACAGGTTCGATTCGCCGCCGGTTGGTGGTGCAGTTGCTGGTTGTTGCGGCGCTTTTGTCGGGGTTGCTTTATCTATCGGTGCGCACCGTGGCAGCGACGGCCGTTGATACCACGCAGGACGGGATTCTGGGTGCGGCCACGGTCTTCATCGCAGAAGAGCTGCGCGGGGGTGAGCAGGGTGTCAGTATCGAAATCCCATATGCGGCCTTTTCAATGCTGGGTGCCGTGGGGCAGGACCGGGTGTTTTACCGCATTCTGGTGGGCGCGGACACGGTGACGGGATATGGCGATCTGCCCTTGCCCGATTGGGTTGTCACCGGGCTGGAGCCGCGGTTTTACACTGTGCCTTATCAGGGGGCGGAGTTGCGCGTCGGGGCGGTGGCCCGGTCGGTTCTGGTTGATGGCGCGCAGGTCAGCGTAACGGTTCTGCTGGCCCAGACCCGCACTGCACAGCAGACCATCAGCCGTCAGATGGCGAACCGCGCGGCCCTGCTGGGGCTGGGGTTCTTTGTTGTCGCGGCGATCCTGTCGATGTTCACTGCGCGGTCGGTGTTGCGCCCGCTGAGTAGCCTCGCGCAGGCGCTTGGGCGACGGGGCCCGCAGGATTTGCGCCCGGTGGATCGCGCGGTCCCGTCCGAGCTGATACCTTTGATTGGTGCGCTGAACGGGCTGATTTCGCGGCTGCGTGCGGCACTGGACCGGACCGAAACCTTTATCACCGAAGCGGCCCATCATGTGCGCACGCCCTTGGCGACGGTGCGGGCCCAGGCCGAGATTGCCCTGCGTCAGGCCGGGGATGATGACACCCGCACCAGCCTGCGCAACCTGATCCGCGCGGTTGACAATTCGGCCCGCTCTGCCGGGCAGTTGCTGGATCACGCGACGGTGGTCTATCGCAGCGATCAGCGTGCCGATGCGCCGCTGGATATTGCCGCCGTGCTGGCCGACATGGTCGAGGGCTATCGGCCCACCGCAACGCTGCGCGATATTGATCTGCATTTGGCCCTGCCTGATCAACCGGTGCAACTGGCGGTGGACCGCCTGTTGTTTGAAAGTGCGGTGCGCAACCTGATTGACAACGCGGTCAAATATTCCAGCCCCGATGCGGCTGTTGATGTTTCGCTGACCGTTGCAGCGGCGCGGGCGCATCTGGTTGTTGCGGATCGCGGGCGGGGCATCGGGCAGGGTGCTGCGTCGACGCTGACCCGGCGGTTTACCCGTGGCAGTAACGTCAGCGATGTTGTCGGCTCTGGCCTGGGGTTGACGATTGTGCGCGACGTGGCCCGCGCCTCTGGCGGGCAGTTTGACATTTCACCTCGCGAAGGAGGCGGCACATGCGCTTCACTATCCTTTCCGCTTTAGCTGCGTTGTGGCTGTCGGCCCCGGCGGCGGCATTCGAGATCGAGGAAGAAACCATATTTGGCGATGGTCCGGTGCTGATATCGGTGCTTTCAACGACGGATACCGGGGTTTTTGCGCCCCTGATTGCCGCCTATCAGGCGCAGAACCCGGATGTGTCGGTGCGTTATGTGGTGGCCAATAGCCAGGAGGTTTACCGCGCGATCCATGATGAGGCGGCGGCATTTGATCTGGTGATCTCCTCGGCGATGGATTTGCAGATGAAACTGGCCAATGACGGATTTGGGCGGGCCCATGACTCTGACGCGGTTGCGGCCTTGCCCCGCTGGGCGCGCTGGCGGGATCAGCTGTTTGCGGTGACACAAGAGCCGGTCGTCATGGTTGCGTCGCGGGCGGGGTTTGACGGCTTGGGCCTGCCGCAGACGCGGGCCGAACTGGTGCAGGTGTTGCGGGATCATCCGGAGCGGTTTGCCGGACGCGTAGGCACCTATGACCCGGTGCGGTCTGGCGCGGGCTATCTGTTTGCGACGCAGGATGCGCGCCAGTCCGATACATCGTGGCGCCTGGCCGAGGTCATGGGGCGGCTTGATCCGCAGCTTTACACCGCCAGCAGCGACATGATCACGGCGATCCAGAACGGAGAGCTGGCGCTGGCCTATAACGTTGTCGGCCCCTATGCGCAGGCGCGGCTGGCGGGTGATCCGGATGCGGTGGTGATCCTGCCCGAAGATTTCACCCATGTGCTGCTGCGCACCGCGCTGATCCCCACCTCGGGCGAGGCACCTGATCTGGGGCGTCAGTTTCTGGACTTTCTGCTGTCAGAGGCAGGGCAGCAATTGCTATCAGAGGCCGCCGGGTTGCCGCGGATTTCGGCGGCTGATCTGGCCGATGGCCCGGCGTTGCGGCCGATCCGGCTGGACCCCGGTCTGCTGGTCTTTGTTGATCCGATAATGCGCCGGCGGTTTCTGGATGAATGGACGGCGGCCGTTGTGCAGCCCTGACGGACTAACTAAGAGGCCCCATGACCGAAGAAACCGAAACCACTGTTACCTTCACCATTGCCGCTGATCCGCCGCCTCGGCTGGACAAGGCGCTTGCACGAGACGTGCCGGATGCGGCGACGCTCAGCCGGTCACGGCTGGCGAAACTGCTGGGCGAGGGGGCGATTGCGCTGGATGGGGTGGTGACCACCGATCCGCGCCATCGTGTGACCGCCGGGACCGCCGTAACGGTGACCGTTGCAATGGCCGCTGAAAGCCACATCGCGCCCGAGAATATCCCGCTGGATGTGGTCTATGAGGACGCGGATCTGATCGTGATCAACAAACCCGCCGGTATGGTTGTGCATCCGGCGCCCGGCACACCGGGGGGGACGCTGGTTAATGCGCTGATGCATCATTGTGGTGATGATCTGTCCGGGGTTGGCGGCATGAAGCGCCCGGGCATTGTGCATCGCATCGACAAGGACACAACGGGGCTGCTGGTGGCGGCAAAATCCGATACCGCGCATCAGGGGCTTGCCGCGCAGTTTGCCGATCACAGTGTTGCGCGGCGCTATCTGGCGATCTGCTATGGCGTCCCCGACAGTGCGGACCCGCGCCTGCGCGGGATCAAAGGCACGTCGTTTGAGCCGGGCAATATCCTGAAAGTGCAGACCTTTCTGGGGCGGCACAAGACGGATCGACAGCGGCAGGCGGTGTCATTTGAGCAGGGCCGCCATGCGGTCACCCGCGCCCGCATCGTCGAGACATTTGGCCGCCCCGCTGCTGCGGCGCTGGTCGAATGCTGGCTGGAAACCGGGCGGACACACCAAATACGGGTCCATATGGCCCATGTCGGCCACGCGCTGATTGGCGATCCGACATATGGCGGACGCCGCAAGCTAAGCCCCAAAATCATTGGGGAAAAAGGTGTTACAGCCGTTGCCGCCTTTGCCCGTCAGGCCCTGCATGCTGCAACGCTTGGCTTCATACACCCGGTCAGCGGGCAAGCGCTTGAATTTGAAGCGGAAATCCCTGCCGATATGGCCGAACTTCTGCGCAAAATGCGCGGTAAGGGCTGAAATAATCCTTCGCATGTGCGTGAATGCACATGTTTTGCCCTGTCGTTCCGGCCTCGATCGGTTCATGAATTGTTTACGATTTCACGCCACTTGCTCTTGAAGCCAACGTAGCGGCAACCCATATCCATGTTAAGCCTGTAAACATCAGGTATCAGGGAGACCTAAAAGATGGCAAATTACGCAAACCTGCCCGCACCAACGCCAGAAGGCGGCCTGAACCGTTACATGCAAGAGATTCGCAAGTTTCCGATGCTGGAACCGGAAGAGGAATACATGCTCGCCAAGCGGTGGGTGGAAAACGAAGATACCGAGGCGGCCCATAAGATGGTCACCTCGCACCTGCGACTCGCCGCAAAGATCGCGATGGGATATCGCGGTTACGGCTTGCCGCAGGCCGAAGTGATTTCAGAGGCCAATGTCGGCCTGATGCAGGCGGTGAAGAAATTCGATCCCGAAAAAGGGTTCCGTTTGGCGACCTATGCGATGTGGTGGATCCGCGCCTCGATCCAGGAATATGTCCTGCGGTCGTGGTCGATGGTGAAACTTGGCACGACGTCAGCACAGAAAAAGCTGTTCTTTAACCTGCGCAAGGCGAAATCCCGTATTGGCGCACTGGAAGACGGTGACCTGCGCCCGGAAAATGTGACGCGGATTGCAACCGATCTGGGCGTGACCGAAAAGGAAGTGATCAGCATGAACCGCCGCCTGTCCGGGGGCGATGCATCACTGAACGCGATGGTCGGATCGGATGGCGAAAGCGCGACGCAATGGCAGGATTGGCTGGAAGACGAAGATGCTGATCAGGCTGCCGATTATGAAGAGCATGACGAAATGGAAGCCCGCCGCGCCTTGCTGGCGGAGGCCATGGATGTGCTGAACGACCGCGAAAAGGATATCCTTGTGCAACGTCGTCTGACCGAAGAGACGATCACGCTTGAGGACCTGTCAGCGCAGTATGATGTCAGCCGCGAGCGGATCCGGCAGATCGAGGTGCGTGCCTTTGAAAAACTTCAAAAACGCATGACAGAGCTTGCCCGCGAAAAAGGGATGCTTGAAAACGCCTGATCCAATTGCCAGTTTAGGAATGAATGACTCCCGCCGGATGCTTTCGGCGGGAGTTCTTTTTGCCCGGCCGACGTTTTCGGGTCTGGGCCGACAGGGGAGGACATTGTGATGCGGTGGGGCATTTTGGGCGCGGCAAATTTTGCGCGCGCGTTCATGGGACCGGCGATCAACGCGGCCCGCGGTGCGGAGTTGGCGGGGCTGGCGACGTCGGACCCGGCCAAGGCTGCGGGGTTTGCCGCATTTGCGCCGGGGATACAGGTTTTTGACAGCTATGATGCGCTGTTGGCGGACGCCACGATCGACGCGGTCTATATTCCGCTGCCCAACCATTTGCACGTGCCCTGGACAATCAAGGCGCTTGAAGCAGGCAAGCATGTGTTGTGCGAGAAACCGATTGCCCTGAAGGCGGATGCGTTTGACGCGCTGATTGCCGCGCGGGATGCCTCTGGCAAGATCGCGGCAGAGGCGTTCATGATTGTGCATCACCCGCAATTCCAGCGCGCCCGTGATCTTGTGCAGGGCGGGGCCATTGGGCAGTTGCGCCATGTTGACGCGGTGTTCACATTCAACAACGCAGGCGATAGCGGGAACATTCGCCATGACCCCGCAAAGGGGGGTGGCGGGCTGCCCGATATTGGCGTTTACGCCTTTGGCGCGGCGCGGTTTGTGAGCGGGGCAGAGCCGGTGGCGATTCCATATGCGAACCTGCGCTATGAAAACGGTGTGGACGTCTTTGCGCAGGTTGCCGCCGATTTCCCGAATTTTACCTATAGCGGACTGGTGTCGATGCGGCTGCATAACCGCCAGCGGATCACCTTTCATGGCGACACCGGCGTTCTGGAGCTGACCTGCCCGTTTAACGCAGGCGTTTTTGACACCGCAGAGCTGATTTTGGAAAACGACGGGCTTACCCGGCGGCACGAGCGTTGGCCAAGTGACAACCACTATGTTTTGCAGGTCGAGGCGTTTGAGGCCGCGGCACGGGGGGACAGCATCTACCCTTGCCCGCTGGAGTTCTCTCGTGGCACACAAATGATGATGGATATGGTCTTTGCCGCTGGCGGGGCCGGGACCGAGGGATAGACGATGAACGACGATCACAGCGAAACCATAAAGACCGATGATCTGGAACCGCTTTGGATGCGGCTGATCAATATGGTCATCATCGCCGTCATGCTGAGCTTTGCGTCTTCGTTGCTGGGGCTGATGACAGTCGCGCAGTTCATCGTGATGCTGGTGAACCAGCGCAAACCCAATGAACAACTGGCCGAGGTCGGTACAACGTTGGGGGTCTGGATGGCCAAGGCGGCGCGCTATCAGACCGGCGCAAGCGAGGTCAAACCGTGGCCCTGGACGGAGCTTGACTGATGTCGCGGGTGCGCACCTGTCTTTGGTTTGACGGGCAGGGCGCTGCGGCGGCGCGGTTTTACGTGGCGCTGATCCCCGGATCAGAGATCACCAGCCCTTTGAACAATGATGACGAACCACTGATGGTTGAATTCCATCTGGCCGGTGTGCCGTATCTGGCGCTGAATGGCGGGCCGCAATATGCGCTGTCGCCCGCGGCGTCGATCATGGTGATGACCGAGGATCAGGCCGAAACCGATGCGCTTTGGCAGGCGCTGATCGCCGGGGGCGGGGCAGAGAGCCGCTGTGGCTGGTGCGTTGCCGGTTTGGCGTCAGTTGGCAGGTGATCCCCAAGGCGCTGCCCGAGACGGTGGGCGGGCCTGACCCGGCCGGGGCTGCGCGGGCGACACAGGCGATGTTGCAGATGTCGAAGATCGACATTGCCACGCTGGAGGCCGCCTATCGCGGCGATTAGAACAGCGGCAGGCGCAGAATGTGCTGTGGCCCCGCAGCGCCCAGCAGATGCAGCGCGCCGGTATCGGTCCAGCCGCCCTTGATATAGGCCCGCAACGCATTG
Source organism: uncultured Paracoccaceae bacterium (assembly GCA_947502145.1). Taxonomy (GTDB): domain Bacteria; phylum Pseudomonadota; class Alphaproteobacteria; order Rhodobacterales; family Rhodobacteraceae; genus CANMYO01. The sequence goes on from CANMYO010000003.1 coordinate 449,151, forward strand.
GCATTGCGGGTGTTCACGGTCAGGTAAGCTGCTGTTTTCAGAGGATATTTGCTGCGCAGATAGCTGGCCATGACGCGACAGGTTGCCTTGCCCAGCCCTGCGCCCTGCAGGTCCTGATCAATGATGAAGGCGCGGATGCCAAGACTGTCGGACGGCGCAAAGGTGTGGCGCAGATGATAGGTTGTATCGGCGCGGAACATGCCCACAACGGTGCCGTTTTGCAGGATCACGTGCAGGTCGACGCCGTCCTCGGGGGTGTCCAGTGCGGCGGACGGGTGGCCGGTGAACACAACCTGATGATCCTTGACCCTGATCTTGCGCAGTGGCGCGTCGTGTTCAGGGGCCAGAGGCGCGAGCGAAACGGGTGAAGTCATGGTGTCTGCCGTGCAAGATATGTCCGGGCATCAGGGTGCCGGGGCGGGGTGCAAATGACAAGAGGCGGGGTGGCGATGGCAAGGGCAGGGCGCGTCTGGCCCTGTCCTGTTGGTGATATTCACGCCAATCCGGGCCCGCCGGATCAGCGCAATTTCATCGCTACCTCAGGTTTCCATCGCTTCCAGTTCGTCGATGAAGCCTTCGATCATCGCAAGGCCCTTGTTCCAGAACGCCGGGTCAGAGGCGTCAAGCCCGAAGGGGGCCAGGAGTTCCTTGTGATGCTTGGACCCGCCGGCTTTCAGCATCTCGAAGTACTTTTCACGGAAATCGGGGTCACCCTCCTGATAGACCGCATAAAGCGCATTCACGAGGCCATCGCCAAAGGCATAGGCATAGACGTAAAACGGTGAGTGCACGAAATGCGGGATATAGGCCCAGAAGGTTTCGTAACCCTCTTGGAAATCAAAGATGTCGCCAAGGCTTTCGGCCTGCACCGACATCCACAGCGCGTTGATGTCTTCTGGTGTCAGCTCTCCCTTGGCGCGGGCGGCGTGCAACTTGCATTCAAAATCATAAAAGGCGATCTGGCGCACGACGGTATTGATCATATCCTCGACCTTGCCAGCGAGAAGCACCTTGCGTTCCTGTTGATCCTTGGCCCCGTCCAGCAATTTGCGGAAGGTCAGCATCTCACCAAAGACGCTGGCGGTTTCTGCCAGGGTCAGCGGGGTCGAGGACAGCAGTTCACCCTGTTCGGCGGCCAGAACCTGATGCACACCATGGCCAAGTTCATGCGCCAAGGTCATGACATCACGGGGTTTTCCCAGGTAGTTGAGCATCACGTAAGGGTGCACGGTGCTGACGGTTGGGTGGGCAAAGGCACCGGGGGCCTTGCCCGGTTTGACCGGCGCGTCAATCCAGCCCTTGGTAAAGAATGGCTGGGCCAGTTCGGCCATCTTGGGGTCAAATTCGCCATAGGCATCCAGCACGGTCTTGGTCGCCTCGTCCCAATCAACAAGCCGGTCCGATTCCATCGGCAAGGGCGCGTTGCGGTCCCATGTCTGCATCCGGTCTAGCCCCATCCACTTGGCCTTGAGCTTGTAATAACGGTGGCTGAGCCGGGGATAGGCGGCGACAACGGCGTCGCGCAGGGCGTCAACAACTTCGGCCTCAACATGATTGGACAGATGCCGCCCGGTCTGCGGCGTTGGCATCTTGCGCCAGCGATCTTCGATCTCTTTTTCCTTGGCGAGCGTGTTGTGCACGCGGGCAAAGATCTTGATGTTGTCCTGAAATACTGCCGCCAACGCATGGGTGGCCGCCTCGCGCTTGGCGCGGTCGTGTTCAGTCAACAGGTTCAGCGTCGCTTCGAGGTTCAGCGTCTCGCCGTCGACCACAAATTCGAGCCCGGCCATGGTTTCATCAAACAGCCGGTTCCAGGCGGCGGCGCCAACGGTGGATTGGTCGTGCAGAAACTTTTCAAGTTCGTCCGAAAGCTGGTGCGGTTTCATGGCGCGCATCCGCTCAAAGATCGGTTTGTAGCGGGCAAGATCGGCGTTGCCAGCCAAGAGACCGTTGAGGTGATCATCATCCAAGCGGTTGAATTCAAGGCTATAAAATACAAGTGGCGTGGTATAAGCGGTGATCTTGTCCTGCGCGTCTGCCATGAATTTCGCGCGCCCACTGTCGGTGGTGATCTGATAATAGCGCAGCCCGGCATAGGACATGATCCGCCCGGCAATAATGTCGATCTCCTCGTAGCGCTGCACGGCCTTTAACAGCCCCGCCGCGTCCAGATCGGCCAGCTTGCCTTCGTAATCGGTGGCAAATTCCGAACAGGCGTTTTCCAGCCATTCCATGTCGCGGGTAAATTCTGGCGCGTCGGGGCTGGCGTAAAGATCAGTCAAATCCCACTCTGGCAGGTCTCCGAAGGCGTTGCCGCCACTGGCGTTGGCATCGAAAACAGGTGTGGGATGTTGCATGGGGGACCTCGTTGGAAAGTGGATTTGGTTCTACATAAGCAGGTGCGGCTGGCCTGAAAAGCGGCCCGGATCAAATGCGGTAGAGTTTCGCCGGGTTATGCACAAGAATCTGTTCGCGCTGGGCCGGATCGGGCACGGCGCGCAGAAACGCGTTCCAAAGCGCATGGCCATGGGGCATTTCAGCGCCATTCAGCATCACATGCGGCCAGTCGCTGCCCCAGAGGCACCGCGCCGGATTGGCCGCAACAAGGGCCTGCACAAAGGGGTCGGTGTCGGTGTAGGGGGCGTTGCTGACGCGGTAAAGGCCAGAGAGCTTCACATAGGCTTGCCCCTGTGTCAGCGCGGTGCAGAGGGCCTGAAATCCCTTGTTTTCAGGGCCGCCGGACATGTCAGATGGCCAGCCGATGTGGTCAAAGACAACCGGGATCCCCAGACCGTCAAGATCCTTTGCAATGTCCAGCATGTGCTGGTCGGCATGCATCAGCATCTGCACGTGCAGCCCGCGTTGGGCCAGTCGCGGGGCCATCGCCTTGAGCCCGCCCCAGGTCAGCACGCCGCCGTGCACATAGTTCAGGCGGACGCCGCAAAGGTTTGACGCGACAAACGCGTCCAGGTCCACATCCGTGGCGTCATCGGTCAGCAGGCCAATCCCCTTAAAGCCCTTGCCCAGTTCTTCGATCGCCGCGACCGTCACGCTGTTGTCGGTGCCATAAAAGATCGACTGCACGATGATGCCCTTGCTGATCCCCAGCGCGGCGAGGTGCTGGCGATAATCGGAAAGGTAGCGGGCAAAGGTTTGGGCGGGGTCTTCGGTGCGTTTGTCATAAAGCGGAAATTCCCCGGGCGCGGCGAGGATATGCACATGGGTATCACAGGCACCGGGGGGCGCTTTTTCTATGACTTCAACGGGGGTAGGAGGCAGGGGGCTGATCGGTTTAGCCATAGGTGGCGCGCATATCCTTGAGGTCGTCGAGGGTGTTGGCCTCGGTGACGGGTTTGTCTTTGTGCCAGCGTAGCACCCGGGGAAACCGCAAGGCGACCCCCGATTTGTGGCGCGGCGAGGCGTGGATGTCATCAAAGGCGATTTCAAATACATGGGTTGGCGTAACCTGCCGCACGGGGCCGAATTTTGACTGGGTATTCTTGCGCACCCAGGTGGAGAGCTCGGCCAGATCAGCGTCGGTCAGACCGGTGCTGGTCCTGGTAAAGGGGGTCAGGGTCTGACCGTTCCAAACCGCAAAGGTGAATTCGGTAAACAGGTTGGCGCGCGATTGCGGGCCGGCCTGCGCATAGATCAACACCGCATCAACCGTGAGCGGTGGGGCATTCCAAATCCAGCGCATGGTCTTTGAGGCCAGATAGGGGCTGTCACGGTGCCGCAGCAACAGCCCATCGGCACCGGCGGTGCGCGCGGTCTGGCGCTGAGTTTCCAGGTCCGACCAGCTGGCAAATTCGACCGCTGAGGAGAGCCGGAGGGGTAGCTGGTCGGGTGTGGATGTCAGGTGATTTTTCAAATGCTTATGACGTATATCTAAAGTGCTTTGACGGAGATCGCTGCCGTCATGTTCCAGCAGGTCATTGGCGATCAGGACAAGCTGTGTTTCGGCGCGCATGGCTTTTGTGATCTTCTTGCGCGTAATCCGGGCGTGCACCGCGTCAGCACCAAGCGGCGCATCACCGGCAAAGGCGCGCAGCGCGCCTTCGATCACCGTCCCGTCGGGGAGAAAGTCGCGCAGCGGCGCAAGCTCAGGCACCTGATCGGTGATCAGCGCGCCATCCTGCGACCAAAGCGCGTGGCTGCCGCCGCGCAGGATGAACTGGCAGCGCGCACCGCCCCAGGCATGGGTGGCCTGCCACTCTGCCGGGTTGCCAAGATCAGCAATGTTTTCAACTTGTTGAGAGGGTTGAAACGGGTAGGGGTGAGACAGGGCAAGCTGGGGATCGCTGGCTTCGATCAGATTGTGCCATGTGGTTGTGTCGGGTGACCAAGTGCCATTCAGGCGATAGGTGATTGCCGGTTCGTCCTGACCGGTGAGTTGCGCGAGCGCGCGGATCAACAGGCTTTCGCTGGTCCCGGCGCGCAAACCACCGGTCAGCAGTTTAATGAACCAGAACCGTTCAGCGGCGGGCATGCCGTCCCAGATGTTCAGAATGGCGGATTTCCGGGTTTCTTCGTCCATCCGCGATAGTCTTTTTATCGTTTTAATCCAGTGGGTCAGGCTGTGATTTTCATGTCGCGACGGTGGTGGCAGTACGAGCGCAATGGTTTCCGACAGATCGCCAACGACACGGTAGGAATCCTCAAACAGCCAGTCTTTCAGCCCGGCACATGCGATGGCCCATGCGCGGAGTTGGTTGGCGGTGACGATGCGTTTGGGGGTCCGCCCGGAGAGGAGCGCCACGGTCCAGAGCTTGTCGCCATCCGGTGCGGTCTGAAAATAGCCCAGCAGGGCCGCGATCTTGGCGTCAGGACCGGTTGGGTCATCCAGCCGGGCAAAGAGGTCAGCGGCGGCTTTCATGCGTCGGCCGGATCATCTGTTGCAACGATTTGTGCGTCGTACCCCTGTTCGGCAAGCCAGCGACGGAAACTGCCGGTATAGCCGTGGGTGGCAAAGACTTTGGTCGCGCCCGTTTCGCGGATGGCAGTGTTCAGCCCGGCCCAGTCGGCGTGATCTGACACCACAAAGCCGCGGTCCATTGCACGGCGGCGGCGTTGACCGCGCAGCGCCATCCAGCCAGAGGCAAAGGCCGTTGAGACATCAGGGCCGAACTGTGCGCCCCAGGGCTGCGCCATCGCGCCCGGTGTCGCCAGAATCAGCGCACCGGGGTGGTCATGCACGTTCAGCTCGGGTGTGACGGGGATGGTTTGGGGTAGGGTGATGCCTTGATTGCGCAGCACGATATTTGTCGCCTCGATCGCACCGTGGGTCAGGATTGGACCGATGTCGGGGTTGACCGTGGTCAGCAACCGCTGCGCCTTGCCCAAGGCGTATGCTCCCAGGACCGAAAACCGCCCCGCAGCCTTGTTGGTCGCCCACCAGTCGTTGATCTGCCGGGCCAGTATGTCCTTGGGAGTCCAGTTGAAAATCGGCAGTCCAAAGGTGCATTCGGTGATGAACGCATGGCAGGGCACAGGTTCAAACGGTTCCGACAACCCATCATCCACTGTCTTGTAATCGCCCGAGGCGACCCAGACTTCACCCTTGACCGAGACTCGGATCTGGGCAGAGCCGGGGACGTGCCCGGCGGGGTGAAAGGACACGGTTGCATCGCCAATCTGGCGCGTTTCCCCAAAAGCAATGGTGTCGATGACAGCATTGGGGCCAAGCCGGTGCTGAATCACGGGTTTGGCTGACCGGGTGGCCAGATAGCGTGTCATACCGCTACGGGCGTGATCGGAATGGCCATGTGTGACCAGTGCACGCTCAACCGGTTTTGACGGGTCGATGTAAAAATCGCCCGCCGCACAATAGATGCCGCGCTTGGTAAAGGTCAGCACATCCGCCATGGCGCAAGGGTAGCCGATTGACGGGGTCTGTCGACCCGATTAGCGGTGGCTGTCGAAAAATTCGGCGGTGGTGTCAAACACGGTGTCGCGGATGTCGGGGGTTTCGATCATCGTTTCGTGTTTGCAAGGCGACAGTATCGACAGGCGTCCATTCGGCCAGCGGTTCATCCGGTCCTTGATCCGGGCCGGGCTGACGATGGTTTCTTCGGTTCCCAGAAATGTCAAAGCGGGAACGTTGGGTGACGGGCGAGCAGCCAGCCGTTTGGTTTCTGACAATGCCTCAAGCAGCCAGCCGACGCTGGGCGCGCCAAGGGCGAGGTCGGGGTATTTGGCGATCTGGTTGTAGAAATAATCATACATCTCAGAATCATTGGTCAACGCGTTGGTTTCAAAGGGATCCTTTGCCAAATAGGCCGCATTGCTACGTCCGGGCACCACCCATTTGTCTGCCGGGATGTAGTCGCGCAGGGCCGTCAAACCCCAGACAAACGGCATGCTTGTCAGCGGGATATTGATGCCCCACATCGGGGCGGAAAACATCGCCGCGTTGACCTGCAGCCCCTGCATCAGCGACCGCAACCCGATGGCGCCCCCCAGCGAATGGGCCACCAGATAGAACGGCTGTGGCAGGTCACAGGTGCGCACGTGGCGCAGCATCGCGGCAACATCACGCTGATAGTCGCGGAACGAACGCACGTGACCCAGGCCGCGATCCGCGACAAACCGATCCGCGATGCCCTGGCCGCGCCAGTCCACCACCACCGTGGCATAGCCGCGATCCATGAACGATTGTACCGCGCGACCATACTTTTCAATATACTCAGAGCGTCCCGGGAACAGCAGGATCGTGCCGTTCAGCCCCGGTTTTGTCCAATGGGCAACACGGATGCGCATATTGTCCTGCGAGCGCATCCAATACGCCTTGCCGCCTGCGGGGCCACCCGCGACGTCCTCGTAAAGCGGGGCGATTTGCATGGATTAGCCGAGGATGGCAGCCAGCTTCATCGCTGCGCCCATATCGCCGTCAAGCTTGAGGTTGCCGCTCATGTAAGCGGCGGTGGGGTTTTGTTCGCCGTCAAGGATGGCCTTGAAGACCTCGGATGAAGCGGTGAGCGTCACGTCCGCCCCTTCATCGCCGGCGTGGACGCCGTTGCTGTCGAACATGATGGCGCCTTCGCCTTCGATCACGAATTTCGCAACGCCGTCAAAGCCGCCGTTCATTTTTGCGCCCAGTGCTTCCACCGCTGCGTTAATCATATCGCTCATTTCGAATTCCTTCTTTTCAATGTTGTGACCGCTGCCCTCTGGCGTTGCTGGCGTGATACGCTACATTCAATTTATGTCCAACCGTAACCGCATCATCAATTTTTCCGTGGCGGCACTTTGCGCCTGTCTGGCCGGGCCGGTTCTGGCGCAGACCGCAGAGCTGGATCAGTTGTTTGCCGATCTTGCCGAGGCGGGGCCGGAGGAATCTGCGCGAATCGCGGCACAGATTGGCAGCGAGTGGTCCAAGAGCGGCTCTCCGGCGATGGATCTGTTGCTGCGTCGGGGCGAGGATGCGCTGGACGATGGCAATCCGATGGTGGCGGTCGAACATTTCACCGCGCTGATTGACCACGCGCCGGATTTTGCCGAAGCCTATAACGGGCGCGCGACGGCATATTACCTGACCGGCAAATACGGGCCCGCATTGGCGGATATTGGCACGGCATTGCAGCTGAACCCGCGCCATTTTGGTGCGCTGCGCGGGCTGGCGATCATCCTGGAGGAACTTGAGCGCCCCGAAAGCGCGCTGGAGATCTACAGAGCCGTGCTTGAGATTTATCCCCATGCCGAGGGCGTGACCGAAGCGATCGAGCGGATCAACATCACGCTTGAGGGCCGGTCGCTTTAACGCGGCAACAGGCCAGGATCGATCATGAATTCGTCGCGCATCACGGCCGTTTTGGGCCCAACCAACACCGGCAAGACGCATTATGCCATCGAGCGGATGCTGTCCCATCGGACGGGCGTCATTGGCTTGCCGCTGCGGCTGCTTGCACGGGAGGTCTATGATCGCATTGTTGACCTGCGCGGTCCGTCTGTTGTTGCGCTGGTGACCGGGGAAGAACGCATCGTACCGCCGCGGGCGGCCTATTGGGTCTGTACGGTCGAGGCCATGCCAGAGGGCATGGGCTGCGATTTCCTGGCCGTGGATGAGATTCAGCTTTGTGCCGATCTTGAGCGCGGACATGTTTTCACCGACCGGCTGCTGCATGCACGTGGGTTGCATGAAACGCTGTTCATGGGGGCGGACACGATGCGCAGCGCCATCGCTGATCTGGTGCCCGCTGTGCAGTTTCTGCACCGCGAACGGTTTTCCGATCTGACATATACCGGTTCCAAAAAGCTGGGCCGGATGCCGCCGCGCGCGGCGATTGTCGGGTTCTCGGTAGAGAACGTTTATGCCATGGCAGAGCTTCTGCGCCGCCAGAAGGGCGGGGCTGCGGTGGTGATGGGGGCGCTCAGCCCGCGCACCCGCAACGCGCAGGTCGAGATGTACCAGAATGGCGATGTGGATTACCTTGTTGCCACCGATGCGATTGGCATGGGGCTGAATCTTGACGTCAAGCACGTTGCCTTTTCGGCGCTGTCAAAATTTGACGGGCTTCGAATGCGGCAGTTGTTCGTCGAAGAGGTTGCGCAGATCGCCGGGCGGGCCGGGCGGTACATGGAGTCCGGCACGTTTGGCGTCACCGGTGAGGCGCCGCCACTGGATGATGCGGTGGCCGGGGCGATCATGTCACATCAGTTTCGCCCGGTTCAGAAACTGCAGTGGCGCAACACCGATCTGCAATTCGGCTCAACCAAGCGGTTGATCCAGACGCTTGAGGCCCGCACCGATGACCCCTGGCTGACGCGGGTCCGCGAGAGCGATGATCTTGCCGCGCTCAAGGCGCTGGCGGCGGATGATCTGGTCGCCGCCCGGGCCACGGATGGCCCGGCGGTGCGGCTGTTGTGGGATGTCTGCCGGATTCCCGATTTTCGCGGAATCAGCCGGGGCGAGCATGCCAGTCTTCTGACCCGCATTTTCACCGACCTGCATCAGTCCGGTCAGGTTGATGAAAACTGGTTTGCGCTGCAGATTGCGCGGATTGATCGCACCGAGGGCGATATAGATACGCTGTCCAAGCGGTTGGCGTATATCCGCACATGGACCTATGTGGCGCAGCGCAAAGGGTGGTTGCGTGACGAAAACCATTGGCGTGACCAGACCCGCGCTGTAGAAGACCGATTATCTGACGCGCTGCATGGCGCGTTGACGCAAAGATTTGTGGACCGGCGGACCAGTGTTCTGCTTCGCCGGCTCAAACAGAAGGAGAGCCTTGTGGCCGAGGTGAACGAAAACGGCGAAGTGACCGTCGAAGGCGAATTTGTGGGCAAGCTGGAGGGCTTTCGGTTCCGCATGGACAAGGCGGGTTCGTCTGACGAGGCCAAGACCTTGCGGCAGGCTTCGACCGCGGCGCTGGTGCCCCATTGGCATCTGATGGCCGACAGGTTCTACAACGCGCCCGATCCCGAGATTGATTTCACCGAACAGGGTGGCCTGATGTGGGGCGATGCCGCGGTGGGCAAATTGGTGGCCGGCGCTGATGCGCTGAAGCCCGAGGTTTCGGCCTTTGTGGATGACGAAGCGGGGGCCGATGTGGCCGCAAAGGTGCAACGCCGGTTGCAGCATTTTATCGACCGCAAGATTGCGGCAGGGTTTGAACCGCTGCTGGCGCTCAAAAACGATGAAACATTGACCGGTGCCGCCAAGGGGTTTGCCTTTCGGATGGCCGAGGGTTTTGGCGTTGTGCCCCGTGGCGACGTGGCTGACGAGGTCAAGGCGCTGGATCAGGATGCCCGTGGCGCATTGCGCAAGCATGGTGTGCGTTTTGGTCAGTTCACGATTTTTCAGCCATTGTTGCTGAAGCCTGCGCCTACGCGGCTGCGGCTTGTGTTGTGGTCGCTGGCGAAGGGGCTGGCCGAGTTCCCCGAAAGCCCGCCACCGGGTCTGGTGACGGTGCCTGCCGCAAAGGACGCGCCGCATGGCTATTTCGCGATGGCCGGGTATCGCGCTGCGGGCGAACGGGCGATCCGCATTGATATGCTGGAGCGGCTGGCGGATATGCTGCGCGACAAGGATTCGCGCGGCGGCTTTGAAGCCACGGCAGATATGCTGTCCATCACCGGCATGACGCTGGAACAATTTGCCGATCTGATGACCGGCCTTGGCTACAAGGCCGACAAGGGCGAACGCGAAAAGGTCAAGGCCGTTGCGACAGACGCAGTGGCCGCTGATCCGGCAGATGCGGCGGACAATGCCCCGGCCGAGATCCCCGCAGACACTCCCGCAGAGGTGGTGCCGCCGACCGATACGCCCCCGGCAGAGACCACGCTGGAGGCACCCGAAGCCGCGCCGGAAACCGAGGTATTCTATGTCTTTACCTGGGGTGGGCGTGCGCCGCGCCAGAACAAGCGCCCGCAAGGCGACCGACCCAAGGGACGTGGCAAGCCAAAGGGCAAGGGACCACGTGGCGACAAGCCGCAAAAGTTTTCCGCCAAGCCGAAAGCGGAAAAGAAAATCGATCCGGACAATCCCTTTGCTGCTGCGCTGTCGGGTTTCAAAACCGATTGAGCGACGCCGCTGATACGATCCGGCTGGACAAATGGCTCTGGCAGGCGCGGTTTTTCAAATCGCGCTCCCTTGCGGCGGGGGTTGTCAGCGCTGGCAAGGTGCGGGTTGATGGCACACCGGTCAGCAAACCTGCCCGTGCTGTCGGGCCGGGCATGGTTCTGACCTTTGTTCAACAGCAAGATGTGCGGGTTGTGCGAATCCTTGGCATCGGGACGCGCCGCGGCCCCGCCCCCGAGGCGCAGGCCCTTTACGAGGACTTGTCGCCCGAGAAGGTCAAACGTCCTGCAAATCCCCGATTTGACGGGAAAGGTCGCCCAACCAAGAAGGACCGGCGCGACATGGCGTCCCGAACACGTAATGACGGGTCGTTCGGGCTTGAATGACCGGCACGACTGGCCTAGCTAGGCCCGCGTGAGATTACGGATGAGCCCATGACATACATCGTCAACGACAACTGCATTGCCTGTAAATACACCGACTGCGTCGAAGTCTGTCCTGTGGACTGCTTTTACGAAGGCGAGAACATGCTGGTAATCCACCCTGACGAATGCATTGATTGCGGGGTCTGCGAACCGGAATGCCCGGCAGATGCGATCCGTCCGGACACAGAGCCGGACATGGAAAAATGGGTTGAATTCAACCGGAAATATTCTGAAATGTGGCCGGTGATCATCACAAAGAAAGACCCATTGCCCAGTGCCGACGAGATGGACGGCAAGGACGGCAAGATGGAGCTGTTTTCCGAGGCTGCGGGCGAGGGCGGCTGATTCGGTGCGCTGGCGCCAGTTAAGGCGCTGAATTTGCTTGGTTTTGCCTCGCTGCGATGCAGCGCTGGCGAGAATGTGTTTTTTGTGGTATATTGATCTTGATGATGCCCAAGACCTGACCAGTTCGTGACACGGCACAAAGCTGACGGAGGCCCAAGCCCCCGCCGGTTTTTTTGTCGCCTGCGCGCGGTCAGCCAGAAAGGATTGCCAGATGAGCAAGTCGAAGAAAAAAGAGTTTCAGCCCAATGACTTCGTTGTCTACCCGGCCCATGGTGTCGGCAAGATTGTCAATGTCGAGACGCAGGAGGTCGCCGGATTTGAGCTGGAGCTTTTTGTGATTGCCTTTGAAAAGGACAAAATGACGCTGCGCGTTCCAACGCACAAGGCAACCGAAGTGGGCATGCGCGCGCTGTCGACGCCGGACGTTGTCAGCCACGCAATGAAGACACTGCGCGGCAAGGCCAAGGTGAAAAAGGCCATGTGGTCCCGTCGGGCGCAGGAATATGAGCAAAAGATCAACTCTGGTGATTTGATCGCGATTGCTGAGGTCGTGCGCGACCTGCATCGCCAGGATGATCAGCGCGAGCAAAGCTATTCCGAGCGTCAGCTTTATGAAGCCGCACTTGAGCGTCTGACCCGCGAAATAGCTGCTGTTGCGGGCAATGACGAAGTGGCCGCGGCAGAAGAGATCGATTCAGTTCTGGTCAGCCGCGCCGCCTGATTGGCCGGTTTTTTGAATTGTGAAAGGGTCGCGCAACAGCGCGGCCCTTTTCGCGTGTCAGGGCTTGGGCAGCGCGCGCCAGCCAATGTCGCGGCGAAAGAAGCCCTGCGGCCAATCCACCTGATCCGCCTGCGCATAGGCGCGCGCATGGGCGGCAGAGAGCGTGTCGCCGCGTCCCGTTGCCGCCAGAACCCGCCCGCCGGTTGCGCAGATCGCCCCATCAATCAGGCTGGTGCCCGCATGGAAGACCATCTGGTGGCTATCTGCGGGAAGTGACGACAGCCCGTTGATCTGGCTGCCTTTTTCGTAACTTCCGGGGTAGCCGTTGGCCGCCATCACCACGGTCAGCGCGTGATCGTCGGCCCAATTGACCTGGGCTGTGTCCAATTGGTCGTGGGCGCAGGCCAGCAGCAGATCCAGCACTTGCCCGCCAAGGCGCATCATCAGACATTGGCATTCGGGATCGCCAAAGCGCACGTTATACTCAACCAGCCGGGGTTGCCCTTCCTTGATCATCAGCCCGACAAACAGCACACCCTGAAACGGCGTGCCCCGTGACACCATTGTCCGCAATGTGGGGCGGACGATTTCGTCCATCGTCTTGGCGATAACCTCTGTGGTCATCACCGGGGCCGGCGAATAGGCCCCCATGCCGCCGGTGTTGGGGCCGGTGTCGCCTTCGCCAACGCGTTTGTGATCCTGCGCCGTGCCGATCGGCAGGGCAGTTGTGCCATTGCACAGCACAAAGAACGACGCCTCTTCGCCCTGCATGAATTCTTCGACGACGACCTCGGCCCCGGCGTCGCCAAAGCTGCCGTCAAACATGTCGTCAATGGCGGCCAGCGCCGCGTCTTCTGTCATCGCCACGATCACACCCTTGCCCGCCGCAAGGCCGTCGGCTTTGACCACGATGGGTGCGCCCTGGGTGCGGATGTAGTCGCGCGCGTCCTCGGCATGGGTGAAATGCGCATAGGCTGCAGTCGGCGCGTTTGCCGCATCGCAGATCGCTTTTGTGAAAGATTTCGAGGCCTCAAGCTGTGCGGCGGCCTGCGAAGGTCCGAAAACCAATAGTCCTGCGGCACGCAATCGGTCAGCAACACCTGCTGCAAGCGGCGCCTCGGGCCCAATGACCACAAAGTCAACGGCGTTTTCTTCGGCAAAGGTTGCCACCGCATCGCCGTTCAGGATGTCGATGTCGGCACAGGCGGCGATCTCGGCAATGCCGGCATTTCCGGGGGCGACAATCAACCGGTCACATTTCGGGTTCTGCTTGATCGCCCAGGCCAGGCTGTGTTCGCGTCCGCCGCTGCCCAAAATCAGAATGTTCATGTGGCACCCCCGCTTGGCCTTTCGTTGGGGGCGTTCTAAGGTCGCGCAAGCAGTATCACAAGGGCTGGGCATGGACCTTTTCGAAGACGGCAACGGCGATGACCAGCCAGGCAACAACACGCCAGAATTCTCGGTCTCGGAAATATCGGGGGCCGTGAAGAAGTCGATTGAAAGTGAATTTGGCTTTGTGCGGGTGCGGGGCGAAGTCGGGCGGGTCTCAAGGCCCCGGTCGGGGCATCTTTATCTTGACCTCAAGGATGACCGCGCGGTTTTGGCGGGGATCATCTGGAAGGGCCGCGCGGTGGCGCTGGCGCAGCAACCCGAAGAAGGCATGGAAGTTGTCGCAACCGGCAAGCTGACGACATTCCCCGGCCAGTCAAAGTATCAGATCATCATCGAGGATATCGCGCCCGCGGGGGCCGGCGCGCTGATGGCGATGCTGGAAAAGCGCAAGGCGCAGCTGGCGTCCGAGGGGCTGTTTGCGCCGGAACGCAAGAAACCACTGCCGTTTCTGCCGGAAATCATTGGGGTTGTAACCTCGCCCAGCGGTGCGGTGATCCGCGATATCCTGCACCGGCTGCAGGATCGGTTCCCCCGCAAGGTGCTGGTGTGGCCGGTCGCCGTGCAGGGGGCCAAATCCGCACCAGAGGTGGCCGCGGCGATCAACGGGTTCAACCAATTAACGCCGGGCGGCGCGCTGCCACGCCCTGATTTGCTGATCGTGGCACGCGGCGGCGGTTCGATCGAGGATCTTTGGGGGTTCAACGAAGAGGTTGTCGCACGGGCGGCGGCGGCCTCCGAAATTCCGCTGATATCGGCCGTTGGCCACGAGACTGACACGACGCTGATCGACTTTGTTTCCGACAAGCGCGCGCCCACACCAACGGCGGCTGCGGAACTGGCCGTGCCGGTCCGCATGGACCTGTTGGCATGGGTGGAACAGCAACAGGAGCGGCTGACCCGGGCGTTGGCCGGCGGTGTCGAGACCCGCAAGCAACGGGTGCGCGATTTGGGGCGGGCGCTGCCACGTCCGCTTGATCTGACACAGAATGCCCGGCAGCGGCTGGATGGGCTAGACGAACGTCTGCCGCTTGCCCTGCGTGCCGCGGCTGGCAAGAAGGCGATCCAACTGGCCAATGCCGGGTTGCGGCCTGGTGTTTTGATGCGCGGTCTGGCGGACAATCGGCGGCGGCTGAATGATCTGTCACGCCGGCTGCATCCTGATCTGGCGCAGCGGGTTTGCACGCAATCGCAAGATCGGCTGGGGACGCTGCTGCGTCGCTTGTCTGACCGCGCGGGGCGGCAACAGGCAGAGCGTGCAGCCAGGCTGGACAGTCTTGATCGCCTGCGCGAAACGCTGGGATATCGCGAAACCTTGAAACGTGGCTATGCAGTGGTGCGTGGTGACGGCGCTGTTGTGACGGGCACCAAGGCGGCGCGTGCGGCGACGGCGATCGAGATCGAATTTGCCGATGGGAAACTTGCACTTGGCGGCAAGGCGAAAACCGGCAAGCCAAAACCTGACGAACAGGGCAACCTGTTCTAGGACAGAAGATCGTTGCAGCGCAGGGGGCTGGTCGTGCTGTCGGTTTCCAGCAAAACAAAGGCGCTGCCGTCCTTGAGCAGCTTTGCGCGCAGGCCCGCTGCGGTGTCCTGTACGTGCCAGCAGACCGGGGTGGGGTTGAATTCGTACTGAAAACAGATCGCTTCGCCGCGCGGAAACCACACGCCGTCACGGCAGGCATTTTCGGGATCGCTCCAGACGATGCGGCGGCCGGGCAGGTATTGTTCGGACTGCGGGGTTCCGCCGCCGAGGGGGGCGTAGGAGAGTGTTTTGCCGGTGGTGTAGGCTTCAAATTCCGCAGCATCCATCAGGCCCTCGGCCGTGGCGGATGCCGCCATAAGCAGCAACGCGAGCGTCAGGCGGACCATGACTGCGCCCTTTTGTCCATCACCCGCCGCCATAGACCGGGCACCAGCGCCAGGCTCGCCATGATGGGAAGGTTGCGCGGCAGCATTGGCGCGTCCGGCGGCAGGATCAGCGCCGGATAGGGATGTGTCGGGTGGGCGTGGTGGTCAGAATGGCGCGGCGCGTTCAGCATCATTGCAGAGGAATACCAATGTGGCGCGTTCCAACTGTGCCGGGTGCCAACCGGTTCCGCTTTGCCGGTCTGGTTTACCCGGCGGGATAGCCCGTAGTGTTGCACGTAGTCCGACAGCAGCAACTGGCTTTGTGCATGGCCCGCGATGGCGAGATACCCCAGCAGGCTGGCCCAGCCGCCAAGCGCGAAGGCCAGCAGCAGCATCAGCGCGGCCCCCGCGAGATAGATCACATAGGGATTTCGCCAAGCGTTGCGCCCGACCCGGTTCAGCCGGTCCCTTTCGGCCATGTAACCGGCGCGAAATGATCCGATCCAGGCCCGGTAGGCAAAGTGATAATAGGATTCGCCCAGCCGGGCAGAGTTCGGATCGTCCGGCGTGGCCACATGCCGGTGGTGCACCAGCACATGCGCCGATGTGTGGTGGCCAAACAGCAGCGAAATATAGACCCACATGCCAATGCGATGCAGAAACCGGCTGCTGCGATGGATGAGTTCATGCGCGTTTGAATTGCTGACCTGCCCAAAATAGAGCCCGGCGGCGAACCAGAGCCCGATTTTGCCGGTGAGTCCCAGATGGTCCTGCGCCATTGCCCAGACGCAGCATCCCAGCAGCAGGATGTGCAACAGGGCCAGAACCACGGACAGGTTGTCCGCCATCGGAAACTCTGTTTCCTGTCGTGGTGGTGTGGCGCGGCGCACAAGAAGGTCAAGCAGGGCCACCAAAACCGTGACCGAAAGCAAGGCGGCAGCCACCCATCCGCCCCCCTGCAGGGCCGCCAGAAACAGCAATGGTGCTGGAAATAATGTTGCGATAACAAAGAGGTACATGGCGTCCACTGCGTTGGGTGCCCTAGCTATAACATGCGCGGCGAGACCGGTCATCCCACACCGGTGTCGCGCCCGATCCGCCCCGGCGTCCCTGTGCGGTGGAATGTCGTTTTTCAATCGCCGTATCGCGGGGATCGCCCTATGATCCGGCAGAGCAAAGAAGGATGAAACCATGGCGCTGGATGAACGCAAAGGTGTTTGGAAATCGGGCAAGGGCAAGGGGCGGCACGCGACCAAGGGTCGCCAGCTGGATGATGCTGCCTGGGCTGAGCTGCGCGATCTGCTGGGTGATCGGCCGCGCCGTCGGGATCTTCTGATCGAGCATCTGCACCTGGTTCAGGACAGGTTTGGCCATATCTCGGCGGCGCATATCCGTGCGCTGGCCGAAGAGATGCGCATGTCGCAGGCCGAAATCTATGAGGTCGCGTCATTCTATGCCCACTTTGATGTCGTCAAAGAGGGCGAACCTGTCCCGCCAGCGCTGACCATTCGGGTCTGTGATTCCCTGTCATGTGAATTGGCGGGCGCGGCATCATTGCAGGCGGCCCTGGAAGACGGGCTTGACCCGGCAGAGGTGCGCGTCGTGCGTGCGCCCTGCATGGGGCGCTGTGATACGGCGCCCGTGCTGGAGCTTGGCCATGCCCATATTGACCATGCGACGCCTGAAAAGGTCACAGCGGCGATTGCGGCGGGCGATACCCATGCGCAAATTCCGGATTACGAAGGCTTTGACGCCTATGTTGCGGCGGGCGGCTATGCCACGCTGAAAGACCTGCGCGCAAACGGCGATTGGGAGGCGGTGCAGCAGACCGTGCTTGAGTCCGGCCTGCGCGGCCTTGGCGGTGCGGGATTCCCATCCGGCAAGAAGTGGGGCTTTGTGCGCGCCAATGCCGGGCCGCGCTATATGGCGGTGAATGGCGACGAAGGCGAACCGGGCACATTCAAGGACCGTTATTACCTTGAGCGGGTGCCGCACCTGTTTTTTGAGGGCATGTTGATCGCCGCATGGGCGGTCGAAGCAGAGCGTGTCTTTCTTTACATGCGCGACGAATATCCGGCAGTGCTGGAAATTCTGCGCCGTGAAATCGCCGCGCTCGAAGCGGCAGGTATCATTGAGGCGGGCTTTGTCGATCTGCGGCGCGGGGCCGGGGCCTATATCTGCGGTGAAGAATCCGCGATGATCGAGTCGATCGAAGGCAAGCGCGGCATTCCGCGTCACCGTCCGCCGTTTGTGGCACAGGTGGGCGTCTTTGGTCGCCCGACACTGGTGCATAATATCGAAACCCTGCATTGGGTTGCGCGCATCTGCCGCGAAGGGCCGGAGATCCTGTCATCGGTCGAAAAGAACGGTCGCAAGGGGCTACGCTCATACTCCGTATCCGGTCGAGTGGCTGCGCCGGGTGTCTATCTGCTGCCCGCAGGGTCAACCATTCTGGATGTGATCGCTGCGGCAGGTGGCATGGCAGAGGGCCATGTTTTCAAGGCGTTCCAGCCGGGTGGCCCATCGTCGGGCCTGTTGCCCGCAAGCATGGACGATATCCCGCTGGATTTTGACACGCTGCAACCGCACGGTACCTTTATCGGCTCTGCTGCTGTGGTGGTGCTGTCGGATCAGGACAGCGCCAAGGCGGCAGCGCTGAACATGCTGCGGTTCTTTGAGGACGAAAGCTGTGGGCAATGCACGCCTTGCCGGGTTGGCTGCGAAAAAGCGGTGAAACTGATGCAGGCGGATGCCTGGGATCAACCCTTGCTTGAGGAATTGTGCACCGCAATGGCGGATGCGTCGATTTGCGGGTTGGGGCAGGCGGCCCCGAATCCGATCCGCATGGTGATGAAGCATTTTGGCGACGAAATCTGATTGCGCGACTGCGGCCCCGGGGTGCGCGTTGGGGCGGGCATTCGGCCGCAGAACCACCGGGCAGGGTTTCAAATTGCGCCGGAGCGCATTAGGTCAGTGGCAAGAGTGTTCCAAGGGCCCGCGCGATGTCGTTCTTTAAGAAACTGAAAGACCGGATGTTCCGGTCCTCGTCCAAAATTGACGAAGGGCTTGATGCCATTGTGAGCGATGGCGGCGAGGCTGAACCCCTGGCTGACGCGGCGCCCGTTGCGGCACCGGACGCGCCACCGCCGGCGACAGAGCGCCCGCAGGCGGCGGACAAACCAGCGGACAGTGCTGCCGCCGCTGACGTGCCGGACCCTGTTGAACCAAGCGTGGCACCGCAGGCAGATGTGGCACCAGAGCCAGAAGAAAGTGTCACCGCACCTCTTGTCTCGCCGGAAGAACCGTCGGAGGTTTCACCCGAACCCGAACCCGAACCCGAACCCGAACCCGAACCCGAACCCGAACCCGAACCCGAACCCGAACCCGAACCCG
>CANMYO010000004.1 GCA_947502145.1 uncultured Paracoccaceae bacterium
CTGCCCCAAAGTCTTCCTCTCGGCAATCGCCCTCGCCGCAACCGTCATTTATTGGTTATGAGTCCTGACCCTAGACAAGTCAGCGCAGCTTGACGACAAGATCAGAACTGCACTGGGGCAGTTCGATCAATGAGCTACGAGACCGTTGCTCTAGGCGACATCGCCAACGACCTAACTGTAGGACATGTTGGTTCAATGGCGAACGAGTATTTGCCAGACGGCGTACCGTTCCTCAGGTCGTTGAACATTCAGCCCTACCGGATCAATACAAACGAGATACGGTATGTCTCGTCAGCATTTCACAAGAAACTCAAGAAGTCTGCGCTCAAACCAGGTGATGTCGTAATCGTTCGGACCGGCAAGCCGGGGACCTGCGCGGTTATTCCAGAATGGTTGGAGGAGGCGAATTGCTCTGACCTTGTCATTGTTCGATGTGCCGAAGCTATCAGGCCGCGTTACCTGGCGTACTGGGTGAACTCCATTGCAACACATCACATCGACAGTTCATTGGTTGGTGCTGTGCAACAACACTTCAATGTTGGCGCGGCTCGCAAGATGCCAGTGCTGCTACCGACACTGCCAGAACAAGACGCAATCTTGGAGGTGCTGGCATCTCTCGACGACAAAATCGAGCTGAACCGGCGTATGAATGAGAGGTTGGAAGAGATGGCGCGGGCGTTATTTCGGGATTGGTTCGTCGATTTCGGCCCCACACGCCGCCAGATAGAAGGCGCAACCGACCCCGCCGCCATCATGGGCCACGCCTTCCCCCCCGAAAAAGCCGCCACCGTCGCCTCCCTCTTCCCCGCCAAACTCGGCGACGACAGCCTGCCCGAGGGGTGGGAGACGCGCGATCTGCGCTCAGCGCTTACTTTGAACTACGGAAAGTCACTCACCAAAAAGGCGCGCAAACCGGGGCCATTCAACGTCTTCGGTTCAGGCGGCATTTCGGGAACCCATGACACCGCATTAGCCAAAGGCCCTTCGATAGTCGTTGGACGGAAGGGGACTGTGGGAAGCCTCTATTGGACGAGCGAGGATTTCTACGCAATCGACACGGTGTTCTATGTGACCTCAGAGTACCCGATGGTCTATTGCCACAGGCTCCTCGAAACCCTCGGCCTTGAAACTATGAACACAGATGCGGCGGTGCCGGGCTTGAACCGCGACAATGCATACCGGCAGGAGTTCGCCTTCGGTGGTGATGCATTAATCGACGCCTTCGCTGAGTTCGTTGAAACTCTGACAACGAAGACTGACGCCAACCTGCAAGAAAACCAAACCCTTGCCGAGATGCGCGACCTCCTCCTGCCCAAACTTATGTCTGGTGAAATCCGCCTGAAAGTCGCGGAGGCAGCGGTATGAACAGCTATTTTGAACCGCGCTTTCACGAGCACCTTGATGAAGTTTCCCCCGTCATTTGGGGAGGCGAGCAGTATTCGAGCGGCCAAGCGTTCCTGGATCACGCGCCTGATGACTATCGAGCAAACCTGACCACATGGCTTCAAGAAAAGCAGGAGGAAGCCCGAGGGCGGGTGCGAGACATGCTGATCGACTGTGGATGCCTGCAACGGTTCAATCGCCTTGCCGAGCGGCATATCGAGCAGCAGATACTGCCATTTGTTGGTGCCGGAATGTCCAAGCCAAGTGGCTTTCCAATGTGGGGGGCATTTCTAAAGAACCTCGCGCACAACGACCCTGGCGTGCTTGACCAGGTCGAACAGGCCATAGAAGAGGGCCGGTTCTCAGACGCGGCTCAGATCATTTCTGACGAACTCGACGAGAATATGCTCGCTGAGCAGATCGAGAACTATATTGCCGGTCAAGTTTTCACACCAGAAGGACCCGTGCGCCTCGTTCCAGAGCTATTCAAGCTTGGCTGCGTCACCACCAATTTCGATCATGTTTTGGAGAAGGTGTACGAGCATAACGAACAAGCGTTCGCGGCAGTTTTTTCCGGCTCAAACATCATTGATGCACCGCGAGAGGCGGCCAGTGGCGAGAACGTTCTCTTCAAAATCCACGGTACAGCCACCTCGAGAAACGGGCGTGTTCTGACAACGGCTGAATACAACAACGCGTATGGCAATGAACGCACGGTCCCGGGGACACTAAATCATCTGATTACAAACCGAAGTCTGCTCTTCATGGGATGCAGCCTCGCGACTGATCGCACAATCATCGCCATGCAGGAAATCAAAGCGATGAATGGGGCCGCTGGGCTAAGACATTACGCGTTTCTTGCTGACCCTGGCCAAGCTAACAGAACCGCTCGACATGCAGAACTTAACCGCGCCGAAATCCACCCAATCTGGTATCCTGTGGAGAACCAAGAGACGGATCATGACATGTGGCTTGAGGACTTGCTCTTCGCATTGGACGGAGGGCCACTTTGAGTTTTACCGAAGACCTTGTTGAGCAAGCCGCTATATCCATCTTTGAAGAGTTGGGTTGGTCTTATGGCGATCCGCTAAAGGTGTCGCCCGAAGGAACGGACAAGGTTCGTCAGTCAAACGGCGAGGTGATCCTGTGGGAAAAACTGCAAGCAGCGGCAGCTCGGCTAAATAGTGATATTCCCAATGAAGCAGTAGATGCCGCAATCCGGCAGATTACCGTTTCGGAGACCCCTTCCCTGATCGAAGAGAACCGCCGCATTCATGGTTTATTAGTGAACGGCATCGACGTGGAGTTCCGGGCGGCAGATGGAGCTATCAAAGGGGACAAAGTTCGACTGATTGACTTCGACACACCGGCCAACAATGACTGGTTCGTCACCAACCAATTCACCGTTGTTGAAAATGGGCATAACAGACGACCCGATATCGTAGCCTTTATCAACGGGCTACCAGTGTCGGTCCTCGAATTGAAGAACGCGGCCAATGAGAATGCGACCATCGAGGATGCGATCAGCCAACTCGAAAACTACAAAAGAGAAATCCCGTCGCTGTTTCGGACCAACGCAACGCTGATTTCTTCAGACGGCCTTCTTGCTCGCATTGGTTCACTGAGCGCAAATCGCGACCGATTTATGCCCTGGCGCACAGTCACCGGCGCTCAGGATGATTTTACGCCTGAGGGACCGCGCGAGATGGAAACGCTGATAAGAGGTGTTTTCAATCCCGAGTACCTGCTTCAGCTCATCCGGGACTTCACGGTGTTTGGCGATAAGGGCGACGGGGTCTTCAAGATCGTGGCCGGTTATCATCAGTTCTACGGTGCCAAGAAAGCGCTCGCCAGCGCAGTCGAAGCCTCCAGCACTGATGGCGACCGAAAGGTCGGCGTTATCTGGCACACTCAAGGGTCAGGCAAGAGTTTCCTAATGGCCTTCTTCGCCGGGCTACTTGTCCGTTCGCCAGAACTGGGAAATCCGACCGTTGTGGTGTTGACCGACCGAAATGATCTCGACGACCAACTCTTCGGAACATTCTCGCTGTGTCGTGACCTTATTCGTCAAACGCCTGAACGGATCGAAAGTCGGGATGACCTACGTCAGAAACTGGACCGGCGCTCTGGCGGAGTGATCTTCCCGACGCTGCAAAAGTTTTCGCCCGAAAAAGGCGAAGAACAATTTCCTATGTTGTCAGACCGCCGGAACATCATTGTCCTGGCAGACGAGGCCCATAGAAGCCAATACGGGTTTGAAGTGAAACTCAACCGACTATCCGGTGAGCGCCGGTACGGATATGCCCACTATGTCAGACAGGCCCTTCCGAACGCATCGTTCGCGGGCTTCACCGGAACCCCAATCGAAACCGCCGACGTAAACACTCCGGCGGTCTTTGGCGAATACATCGACATTTATGACATTAGTCGAGCTGTCGAGGATAAGGCGACGGTCCCGATATACTACGAAAGCCGCTTAGCGCGAGTGGAGCTGGAGCAAGAAAAGCTGCCTGAGATTGACGCATCTATTGACGAACTTTTTGATGATGAAAGCCTATCTGAACAAGAGCGAGCAAAGGCGAGCTGGACCACCGTAGAAAGGCTCGTTGGAGCAAAACCTCGTCTCACTAAGGTTGCGGAGGACATCGTCAATCACTTCGAACATCGGATCGAAGGCTTAGATGGCAAAGCGATGATCGTCGCGATGAGCCGACAGATTTGCGTAGACCTATACGACTTAATTGTGGGACTGCGTCCCAACTGGCACTCTGACAGCGACGCAGAAGGCGCAATCAAAATCGTCATGACCGGCTCTGCGTCTGATCCTTTCGAATGACAGCAGCACATCGGCAACAAGGCGCGGCGTGACCTTCTTGCCAAGCGAGCCAGAGACCCTGAGGATCCCCTAAGGCTCGTGATTGTGCGCGACATGTGGCTCACGGGCTTTGACGCCCCTTGTATGCACACGATGTACATCGACAAACCTATGCGGGGTCACGGTCTGATGCAGGCCATCGCACGGGTGAACCGTGTTTACAGCGACAAGCCGGGAGGTTTGATCGTCGATTATATCGGGATCGGCCAAAACCTACAGAAGGCGCTCGCCAACTACACTTCGACCGATAGGGACCAAACGGGGATCAACGAAGAGGATGCTCAGGCAGCGTTGCAGGAGGCGCTTGAGAAGTGCCAAGACGTTTTCTCAGGCCATGATTATTCAAAGGGCCTGAAGGGCGAGCCGCGCGAACGTCTCCAAGCTCTGGCGGCGGCGGTCGAATGGGTGTTGGCACAGCAGAAGCAACGCGCCGATGACAAAGACGACGGGAAAGCCAAGAAAGATGAACTCAACAGATTTCAGAATTTGGTGTCCGGGCTTTCCACCGCGTTCGCTATCTCTGCCTCCAGTGATTACGCCCAATCAGTCAAAGAAGAGGTTGGCTTCTTTCAAGCGGTGAAAGCCGCGCTGACAAAGTCGTCCCCGCGATCTGGGATGAGTAAGAGAGATAAGGAATTTGCCGTTGGGCAGCTAATATCAGAGGCCATCTCCGACGCCTCGATTATCGACGTGCTTGCCGCTGCTGGAATGAAACGGCCTGAGTTATCGGTCTTGTCGCCGGAGTTTCTCGAAGAAATTCAAGGCTTGGAGCACAAGAACCTAGCGCTCGATGCTTTGAAGAAGCTACTCGCTGGAGAGATCAAAAGTCGTCAGAAACAAAATGTCGTTGAAGCTCGGGCATTCTCAGATCGGCTGGAAGCTGCCGTTGCTCGGTACCATGCGAACGCGATCACCAGCCTAGAGATGATCCAGGAACTGATCGACATGGCGAAAGAGCTGAGCGCTTCAGCTCTGCGCGGTGCAGAATTGGGAATGTCTGATGAAGAGCTGGCGTTCTATGACGCGCTGGCCGAGAACGAGAGCGCTGTTGAGGTGCTTGGGAATGAAGAGCTGCGCATCATCGCACAAGAGCTGGTCGAACAGCTTCAGCGCAATGTCACTGTGGATTGGCACCTGAAAGAAAGCGCGAGGGCTAAACTACGCATCTTGGTTAGGCGTATTCTAAAGAAATTTGGGTATCCGCCCGATCTAGCACCAGCGGCAGTTAGCACTGTTATCAGCCAAGCCGAAACACTGCTGCGTTGGAGCGAATAACTTCCCAGCATACAGGTCCGGGTGGGTTGACGGGTGGATCACACAGAACAGCAATCATCCAAGACATTGTTTTATATTATATTTCTTGGAATATATGGTGCCCCCACACGGACTCGAACCGCGGACCTACTGATTACAAATCAGTTGCTCTACCAGCTGAGCTATAGGGGCACTCGGCGTTGCTTTAGCGTCCTTCTCTGGCGCTGGCAAGTCTTAGCGTTGCGCCCGCGCAAGGAAAGTTACAGCACAAAGACCGACCAGTGAAATGACCAGTGCAGCAGGGGCCGCTTCGGCGATGTTTTCCAAAGACGCCTTCGCATGCACACGGGTCGCCAGCGTGTCGTGCCGGAACAGCATCAGCGTCGCGGGAAGCTCTTTCACGGCGTCCACAAAGACCAAAAGCAGCGCCGAGCCGACGGAGGCGCGGATCAGGGGCATATGCACCGCCTTTAGCGTGCCCCCTGCGGTCCGGCCAAGCGATCGCGCCGCCATCGGCAACGACGGCGAGACGCGACCAAGCGCGGCATCCGCGGTGCCCTGCGCAATCGCAAAGAAGCGCACGGTAAAGGCCAGCACAAGCACGCCGGCACTTCCCGTCAGCAGCAACCCGGGGTCGTCTCCGGTGATCGCCAGAACAGTGTCAGCCAGCCGGTTGTCGGCCCAGACCAGCGGCACCAGAACGCCCAGCGCCAGCACCGCGCCCGGTACGGCATAGCCCAGCCCGGTGACCGGCATCAGCAGTGCCGGGATCCGCTTGTGCGACAGGCGCACGCCATAGACCATAAAGACGCCGCCCGCGACAGTCAGAATGGCTGCAGCACTGCACACCAGCAGGGTCCAGAGAACGGCCTCCAGCAGGCCAGGCGCGGCCCATTCCTGCGCATCAAACGCGTGACTGGTGATCACCGTCATCGGCAGGACAAACCCTATGGCGATGGGGATCAGGCAGGCCAATGTCGCCAACAGGCCGCGCGTGCCCGAAAGCGGCGTGGGTGTGACGGGGCGCTGATTGCGGCCACCAACAGCAAAGCGGCTCTTGCGGCGAGAGATCTTTTCCAGGGTCACAAGGATGACGATCAACGACAGGATCACGCAAGCCAATTGCGCCGCACCGCCAAGGTTGCCCCCCTGCCGCCAGACAGAGAATATGCCCGTTGTCAGCGTTTGCACCGCGAAATAATCGACAGTACCAAAATCGTTCACGGTTTCCATCATCACCACCGCAACCCCGGCCGCGATGGCCGGGCGTGCCATCGGCATGCCGACGCGCCAGAACCGCGCAAAGGGCCCTGCCCCCAACGCCCGCGCAACTTCATAACCTGCGCCGGACTGCTCGCGGAATGCAGCACGCGCCAGGATGTAGACATAGGGATAAAGGGCGGCGCTCATCACCAGCACCGCTGCTGTCCGGGTGCGGATTTGCGGAAACCAGTATTCGCGGGCAGTGGTCCAGCCAAAGCTGTCGCGCAGCGCCGTTTGAACTGGACCGGCATATTCAAGAAAGTCGACCAGCGCATAGGCCCCCACATAGGATGGGATCGCGAGCGGCATCAGCATGGCCCATTGCAACCACCTGCGACCGGGAAACCGGTACATCACAACCAGCCATGCGGCCCCCGTCCCCACCATCGCTGTCAGCAATCCGACAGAAAACATCAGGATCGCGGTGTTGCGCAGATAGCGCGGCAATGTGGTGGACAGCAGATGTGGCCAGATATTGTCGGTGGGTGTCAGGGCAAACCAGATCACTGCGACAATCGGGGCGAGCACCAACGCTGCAATGACAACGGCGCCGACCGACCAAAGGCTTGGCCACCGGGTGCTGCGTGCGGATAGTTGAGTGATTTGATCAGACATCTCTGCTGCGGGTTATCCGAAACCGGTTCCCCTGTCCAGAAAACCGGATATGATAGGCTAAACAACAAAAACACAGGTTACGCCAGATGCAGATTGCCTTTCACATTGGCGCCAATTGTACCGACGATGACCGGCTGCTGAAGTCGATCCTCAAGAATGCAGACGTCCTCAATGACCATGACATAAAAGCACCTGGCCCCGGCAAATATCGCCGGCTGATCCGTGAAACCATCCAGAACCTCAACGGTGCGGACCCGGCGCTCAATACACGGCAAATCCTGCTGGACGCCATTCTTGACGACGAAGCGCCAAGGCGGCTTGTCATGGCCAATTCCAACTTTATCTGCATTCCAAACCGGGTGTTTGATCACGGCGTATTCTATGAACAGGCCGTCTTTAAGGTGCGCGGGTTGCAGCAGATTTTCCCCGAGGACAAAATCTCATTGTTCATGGGTATTCGCAATCCGGCGACGTTCCTGCCCGTCGCATTTGCAAACTCCAAGGCTGACACCTTTGAAACCTTCATGCAGGGGATGCGGCTGCGCGATATTCGCTGGTCAGAGGTGATCACCCGGATTCAACAAACCGCACCCGAAGCGACGCTGACGGTCTGGTGCAACGAGGATACTCCCCTGATCTGGGCCGACCTGATCCGCACCATCTGCGGGCTAAGTGCGACGACCAAGATCACCGGCGGATTTGATCTGCTGGCGTCGATCATGGCGCCCGAAGGCATGAACCGGTTTCTGAACTACATGCGTGCGCACCCGCCGCAGACCGTGCAGCAAAAGCAACGGATCATCAGTGCGTTTCTGGATAAATATGCGATCGAGGACAAGATCGAGGACACCGTTGATGTGCCAGGGCTGGATGATGCGATGCTTCAGGAACTGACCCAGATTTACGAACAGGACGTCCATCTGATCTCGCAAACGCCAAAAGTCCGCTTCATGGCCGTCTAGGCGCGCCGGTTACATCCCCAGCGCGGCTTTATACATGTCCAGCACGGCCTCTTCCTCGGCCAGATCATTCGCGTCACGCTTGCGAATGGCAATCACCTTGCGCATGACCTTGGTGTCATAGCCACGGCCCTTGGCCTCTGCCATGACTTCCTTTTGCGCATCCGCAATGTCTTTCTTTTCCGCTTCGAGCCGCTCAAGCCGCTCAATGAACTGGCGCAGTTCCTGCCCGGCAACCGAGGTTACACTGTCGCTTCCGGGGTTTGTGGCGGTGTCGGTCATTGCGGTCTCCATCTGCTGCGTGACGCCTTCCCTAGCCCGCCGATTGCTAGCTTGCAAGCGGCGACCTGCCGGGTTAGGCGAACCACGTCACAAAAGTCGGAGACAACCATGGAAACGCTCGTCTGGTCCGGTGCTGCAGTTTCAATACTGGGCATGATCGGCATTATCTGGAGCGTCGTGATGGTGGTCCGCGCGCGGCGCGCCAGCCTGTCGGATGATGACCTGCGGGCAAGGCTGAACCGGGTTCTGCCGCTCAACCTCGGAGCGCTGTTTCTGTCTGTCATCGGGTTGATGATGGTGGTGATTGGGGTGCTGCTGGCCTAGGCCATATCAGGGCAAAACACTTCGTAGAGGCGCTCCAGAATGGGCCGCACACGCGGGTCGGCCAGCCGATACCGCATTTCGCGCCCCTGGCGATCACAGGCCACCAGCCCCTCCCCGCGCAAGCGCAGCAACTGGCCGGAAACATAGGCCTGACGTTCACCCAGCAGTGCAACAAGTTCTCCCACGGTTCGGTCAGCGGTGACCAACGCGCACAGCAGCCGCAGCCGTGCAGGATTGGACAATGATTTCAACATTTCAGAGGCCTGCGTAGCGGCGGCATCCATCGGGTCCTGATTGATCTGGGCGATTTGAGTCATGTGCACATCCTAAACACTTCGCAAATACATCTCAATATTGAAATATATCAAAAATGGAATATATTTGACCAACCGAGGGATTCGCCAAAAGGATTTGCGCCATGTCACCCGATGTCACTGCCTTCTTTGACGAAGCAACCAACACCGTTTCTTATGTCGCCTGCGAACCCGAAGGCAGCGCCTGCGCGATTATCGACAGTGTGCTTGATTACAATCAGGCCGCGGGGCGCACAGATACCAAATCTGCCGACAAGATCATCGCCTTTATCAAGGGTCATGATCTCAAGGTGGCCTGGATCCTGGAAAGCCATGTCCATGCCGACCACCTTTCCGCGGCCCCCTACTTGCAAGACCAGCTTGGCGGGAAGATCGGGATCGGGGATCAGATCACCGTGATCCAGAACACTTTTGGCAAGATCTTCAACGAAGGCACCAGGTTTCAGCGGGACGGGTCGCAGTTCGATGCGCTGTTCAAGGATGGTGACAGCCTGCATATCGGGCAAATGCGCGGCGATGTGTTGCATACTCCCGGTCATACTCCGGCCTGCCTGACCTATGTCATCGGCGATGCGGCCTTTGTGGGCGACACGCTGTTCATGCCGGATTTTGGCACGGCCCGCTGTGACTTCCCCGGCGGCTCTGCAGAGGATCTTTACAACTCAATTCAGAAAATTCTGGCCCTGCCGGATGAAACGCGGATTTTCGTCGGCCATGACTACAAGGCACCGGGGCGCGATGAATTTGCCTGGGAAACAACCGTCGGCGAACAGAAGGCGCTGAACGTGCATGTCGGTGCCGGCAAGCCGCTAGAAGATTTTGTCACGATGCGCACGGAACGGGACGCCAAACTTGGCATGCCAAAGCTGATCCTGCCCAGCATCCAGACCAACATGCGAGCCGGGCAAATGCCCGAACCCGAAGACAACGGCACCCGGTACTTCAAAGTGCCGATCGACACCCTCTAGGAGAGATTTTCAATGCAAATCGAATGGATTTGGGGCCTCATCGGTGGCGGCCTCATCGGAACGGCTGCGGCTGTGTTCCTGCTGATCAACGGGCGGATCATGGGGGCCTCGGGCATTATTGGCGGGCTGGTTGATGGCAGCGGACGGCACAATGCCGCAGAACGCATTGCCCTGCTCGCAGGGTTGTTTCTGGTGCCGGCGGTGCTGGCACTGGTGATCGGTGGCTATGATACGCGGCTGACGGGCAATACCGCCGTTGTCCTCATTGGCGGGTTGCTGGTTGGCATCGGCACACGGCTCGCAAATGGCTGCACAAGCGGCCACGGCGTCTGTGGCATCAGCCGGTTGTCTCTGCGCGGCATTGTCGCAACCGTCTTTTACATTGGCGCTGGCGGGGTGACGGTGGTGATCTTCAAACAGCTGCTGGGGGTGATCTGATGCGCAGCATTGCAGCTTTTATTGTTGGCGGGCTCTTTGGCACCGGGCTCTTGTTGTCAGGCATGACCAACACTGTCGTCGTGCGAGGCTGGCTTGATGTCTTTGGCGATTGGGACCCGACACTGGCCTTTGTGATGGGGGGCGCAATTGTGCCAATGGCCATCGCCTGGCGTCTTGTGCCGGGGCGTGCCCCGGTTCTTGGCGGTGCATTCCCGGCCCCGCCAGAGCCGCGGTTGGGACGCAATCTCGTGCTTGGGTCGGTGCTGTTTGGCATGGGCTGGGGGCTGTCCGGTCTGTGCCCCGGCCCGGCTGTTGCCTCGATTGGGTTTGGTGGGCTTGGCGGCATCCTGTTTCTAGCGGCGATGATCGTGGGGATGCTGGTCGCCCCCGCGGTCCGCAACAGGCTGGACGCTGTGCCCTCCGCAGGCTAGGACGTTGCCCATGGAAATTCGTCAGATTACCCCAAGCTACGCTGTGTCCCCGCAGATTGCCCCCGCCGACCTGCCCGCCATCAAGGCAGCCGGGTTTGGCACGATCATCAACAACCGCCCCGATGGGGAGGTGCCACCAAGCCATCAGACAGAGGCAATGCGCGCCGCGGCAGAGGCATTGGGACTGACCTTTGTGGTCAACCCGGTGACCCATCAGGGGCTCAACATGGATATGGTTGAACTGCAGCGCAGCACGCAGGACGACAGCAGCCTGCCGGTGTTTGCCTATTGCGCCTCTGGCACCCGCTCGACGATTGTCTGGGCCCTGGGTCAGGCCGGGCGGATGCCAATTGATGACATTCTTGGCGCTGCTGCGACACAGGGCTATGATATCGGTGGGATGCGCTCGCAGCTGGAAACGCTTAGCTGATCAATCCGGCACCGCCAATTGCGGCTGATGCGGGGGTGTGGCCGCGACCTGCGCCGGCTCTGGCAAATCCTGCAATTCATAATGCACATCTTCGGTGATGCGCACTGCAACCTGCCCGGCGATTTGCCCCAGCCGCGCACGCGCAACTGTGCGCCCGTCGGGTGCCTCAAGCCGCACGGCCCCAACCCGGCAGCCATAAAGCGGCACAATCTGCCCCACCTCAAGCCCGGTGGCGACCGCGAGCGGCAGATCAAACCGGTGCAGAACCGCATCCAGTGCGGCTGGTGCCGCCATGACCGTGGCGCGAAATTCAGTGTCCCAATTGGCCACCGGCGCAACCTTCTTGGGGGGCGGGGCGTCTCCGGCGTTTTGCATCGGCAAGGCGATCAGCACCGCGCCGTGACGGTCCGCCCCGCCAAGATCAAGTGAGAGGCGGATCAGGCGAAAATTCTGATCCGACAGCGCAAAGCCAAGCGCGCGCGGGCTTTCGATGCGCTGACCCATGACCACCAGATCTGTCCAGCCCTCAAGCGCAGTCCGATCTGTCGTTTCGTCAAGTTCGCGCAGGAATTGGACCAGAAATGGCATGGCAAGGGCCGCATCAGCCCGCGTTGCGATACGCGGCGGCGGGGCCACGGCCGCAACCTGCCCCAGGGTCTGCACCTCGACCGCGGCCGCGCAAAGCGCCGTGTCGCAGGCCATGAACCCCACAACGTCGCCATCCCGATGCAAGCCCTGGATCAGCAGGTCCTCTGACAGTTCCGATAGCAGACCATCCAGATCCAATGCGTCTTCGCCAACGCTGAGCACCTGCAAGGTCAGATCAATACTGTGCTGTGCGGATCGGGTCGCGGCAAGACGCACAGCGCGCGAGGCCGTCAGCGGCACATCGGGTGTCACTGACGGCTGCCTGTGCGTCATTTGCCGCAGAATGGATTGCGGATTTTCGTCGCTCATGTCACCTGCCTGGTCCTCTGGGACAGGTCAAACCTGCGCGAAATTGGTTGATCTTTCGTAAAGATGGCTCAGGCGGCGACCTGAATCTGCGCAGTGGGCACCGTCACACGAAAGGCCGCGCCGCCCTGGCCGGGAACATAGGCGATATTGCCGCCCAGACGCTCCATGATTTCGCGACAGATCGCCAGCCCCAGGCCAGCACCTCCGGCCCGTGCCTCATCCGTCAACCGCGAGAATTTCTCAAAGATCACGTCCTGATCTTCGGTCGCAATGCCGCTGCCATTGTCGATGAAATCCACCGTCGCGATTCCCGCATTCTGGCGCACCTCGATGCGCAGCTCTGGTGCGTCCGCGTCACAGTATTTTGCCGCGTTGGTGATCAGGTTGATGAACACCTGCGCCAGACGGTCAAGATCAGTGTGCAGTGGAATCGCCTCACGCGTGGGCTTGCGACGCACCTTGATGCTAAGCCCATGCGCCCCAGCCGACGACACCGCCCGGTCAAGCAGGTCGGACAATTCCCCGGTTTGGCTGCGCAGGGTCACCTGACCGTTCTCAAGCACCGCAAGGTCAAGAAGATCGTCCAGAAGCCGGGTCAGCCGCAGGGCCTCATCGTGGATGATCCCGGCATATCGGGCCTTGTCGCGCGCTTCCATGTCGGTATCCCGCAGGATTTCAGAAAACGATCGGATCGAGGTCATCGGCGTGCGCAGTTCATGACTGATCTGGCTCAGAAAGGCATCCTTTTGCACTGACAGGGCCGTCAACTTGTCATTGGCCGCCTGCAGCGCCCGTGCGGTGCGATCCTGCTCTGCTGATTTCGCCTCCAGCCGGTTGGAGTATTCCAGAATCTGCGCCGCTTCATCCGCCACCGCGATCAGATCCTCCACCGAAACGCTGGCCCCCTCGGTCAGTTGCCCGATCATCGCATGTGCGGTCGCCGCACCGACGGACCCGGCCAACTCGCGTTCCAGCTGATCAATGAAATCGGGCGTGACATCGGGAAGGAACCCGTCCTTGCCCTGCGCCTCTGCCACCTGCTGAAAAATCGCCTGCGCCTGCGTTGCGCCCAGAATGCGCTGCGACATGATCAGCAGATCTTCCGCACCCGCGCCGCTGCGCGTCCAGGCGCGCGCGCTGGCCGAATGCGCAAAAACATTGACAAACTGCGCGCCCTGCAACCGTTCAAGCGGGGTCGGAAAGGTCAGAACCGAGGCGAGGAAGAACACGCCGGTATTCAGCAACATCGACCACAGAAGCCCGTGCACCAGCGGGTCCATGCCGCCGATCCCGAACATCGCCTCCGGGCGCAGCCATGTCAGGCCAAATGGCCCGTGCAGCATCACGTCAACCGGGATGACGGCGCCCGCGCCAAAGCTGGGCAGAAACAATGTCCAAATCCAAACGCCCAACCCAGTCAACAGACCAAGCCCGGCCCCGAAACGTGTTGCCCCGCGCCAGAAAATGCCCCCCAGCATCGCGGGCAGCACCTGCACCGATCCTGAGAATGATATCAACCCGATCGCCGCCAGCGCCGTGCCACCGCCCGAAAAGCTGTAATAAAGATATCCCAGCGCCAGCACACCCGCGATAGACAGGCGCCGGGCGGTGACAATGACGCGGCGCACATCGCCCGAAACGCTGGCCCCGGCGGTGCCCGCGCTGTTCAGCCACAGGGGCACCACGATATGGTTCGACACCATTGTCGCCAGCGCAATTGTCGCCACGATCACCATCGAGGTCGCGGAAGAGAACCCCCCGAGGAATGACAGCATCGCCAATCCGTCCTGCCCCTGAGCGAGGGGCAAGGTCAGAACGAACAAATCCGGGTTCGCCGTCTCGGGCATCAGGTTCAAGCCAACCACGGCGATCGGCAGCACGAACAGGCTCATCAACATCAGATATAGCGGGAACGCCCAGCCGGCTGTGTGCAGATGTCGCTCATCGGCATTTTCGACAACCAGCACCTGAAACATCCGGGGCAGGCACAAAAAGGCCGCGGCAGACAGAAAAATCAAACCCGCCCAGCGCCCGCCATTCTGGTTCCATTCGCTCAGGGGCGAGGCATCAATCTGCGCCATGACAGAGGCCGGACCGTCCGCCAGCCCCCAAACGACAAAAATACCCACAGCCATCAAGGCAACCAGCTTCACCACCGCTTCGACCGCGATGGCGATGACGATTCCGTGGTGACGCTCGTTTGCATCAAGGTTCCGGGTGCCAAATAGAACGGTAAAGATGGCAAGACCAACCGCGACCCAGATCGCAGCATTGCGCAGATCAGAACCTTCCCACGGCTGTCCGCCCGCTTCTGCAAAGACCGCAAAGGACAGGGTGACAGATTGCAGCTGCAAGGCGATATAGGGGGTCGCGGCCACCACGGCAATCAGGGTCACGATCATGCCCAGCACGGTTGATTTCCCAAACCGGGAAGAAATCAGATCGGCAATCGAAGTGATCCGCTGCGCCCGCCCGATCCGCACCAACCGGCGCACGATCCACCACCAGCCAACCATCACCAATGTGGGCCCCAGGTAGATCGTCACGAACTCCAACCCCGATCTGGCGGCATATCCGACCGCGCCGTAAAACGTCCAGGCGGTGCAGTAAATCGACAGCGACAGCGTGTAGATCATCGGCGATCGCAACCAGCCCCCGCGCCCAGCTGCGGCCCGCCGCTCCGCGGCAAAGGCGACAATGAACAAGAACGCCACATAGCCCAGCGCGACAACAATCAGCAGGTTGAACGACACCATCAGCTTTCGCCCTCTGCCTGCTCATCGGGGGACAGGAATCGTGCAAATATTGCTGAAAGAACGATCAATAACACCCAGACAGTAAAGACAAAAACAAAGGCGGACCCGGTACGGCTACTGCCCGTTTCATCTGCCCCCCACAGCAAAGGCGTCAGCCACAGAACCACACCCAGAATCGGCAACATGCGCAGGGCGTCCCGCAGGCGGCGCTGGCGATATGTCGTGCGTGCCAGGAACACCGCCCTCTGGGTGGGCGGCTTCATGCGCCGATCAGGCGGCGCACATGGTCGCGCACCTCAGTATTTGAAAAGGGCTTGGTCAGAAACAGCGTGGCCCCCAGTCGCGCGGCAAGCTCACGGTCCTTGGCCTGGCCCCGCGCGGTCAGCATCATCACCGGCAGCTCGGCCGATTCCGGCGCGGCGCGCAGATCGCGCAGAATGTCATAGCCGCTGCGGCCCGGCAGCATGACATCCAGAATGACCATATCGGGCGGCTGCGCGCGCAGCTTGTCCATCGCCGTTTCGCCATCCTCATGCGTGTGCACGGTAAACCCGTCCCGCGACAGGATGAAACTGATCGCCTCGATAATGTTCGGCTCGTCTTCGATCAACAGGACGCGTTTGCCCATGATTGACCCTCCCATTCTCCCATGCGGCGGCCTCCCCCGTCGCATGGGTCAACTATTGCCAGAGTGACCCCGCCTGTCAAAGCGCTTGCGTCGATGCGGCCCCAAGCGCTGACGGTTCGCGACGCGCAACGCAGGTCTCGCGCGGGCAAATCCGACAAGACACGCCAATGGGAATGACAGGGCCGGTCCCTTCGGGCGGGTTGGGTTTGACCAACATCGTGGCCACCACCCGTGCGGGCATGGCCGGCGCAGGCGATGAGGTCAGCTCGGCAATGGCAGTGCAGCGCAGGCGGGTGTCCGGCTGCCCGGGCACGACCACGTCGGCCTGCACGGGGCGACCCACCTGCCCCAGTGCCGAAAAGATCGGCCAAAGCGGACAGGCCGTGCCGCGTGGAAAGGCAAATCCCGCGACATCCTTGATCCGCAACGGGAACCCGCCGCCATCACAGATCACCAGCCCAAACGGAGGATACCCCGCATCCGCTGGCAGGCTGGCCATGCGCCGCGCGACCAATGACACGCCCAGCTGCAATTCGCCCGCCAGTGCCCATGGGTCGTGCCCGATGCGCGCAATCGCGGCCGTCAGCCTTGCCAGCGGCAGGGCCGCAACGTCCGTGGCATATTGCGTCGCGAATTCCGCAAACAGGGCCTGCGCAGGTTTGCGCAGTTTGCCCGTTGCAATCACGTCTGCCGCCGTTCCGTCCGCCTCAAGCGTCGGCAGATGCCAGTGCAGCCCCGCAAGAAAGGCTTCGACTTCTTCCAACGGCGACAGCGGCACGGCGCCGCCATCCTCGGGCGGGTCGAGATAGGCAACCAGCGCGTCACTGCTTTGCGCCAGCCGGACGGCATCGTCATGCATATTGCGGTGAAACCGGCGCTGCCAGTCCGCATCAATCTGGTCATCACTGGTCAGAATGGCAGCGGTCGAGCGGATCGCGGTGACCGATGAAATGACGCTGTGCAGGGCCGTGGCCAGATCAGGGTCATAGGTCATGCGGTCAGCCAGCACCTGTGTGCGGGTCTCAAGCGCCGCAATCCGGCCGGCCTGCGCCGCCACAAGCGCGGCCCAACCGGGGTAGCGTGCGGCCAGATCTTCCGCCTTGCTGATCTCTGCCCCGATATCTGCAAATTCCGTGGCGGCCTGGCGCAGGCTGTCCAGCAAGGTGCGGTCGGCGCCATCGGTCAACAGTCCCGGTGCCACGTCCAGCGCAACCGCGATCCGCGACAATAGCGCCCCTGCGATTCTGCGTTTGTCGTGTTCAATCAGGTTCAGATAAGAGGGCGAAATTCCAACCTCAGCGGCCAGATCGGCCTGGCGAATCCCCAAATCCATCCGCCTTGCGCGAATGCGTGAACCTGCCCGTGGGATCGTTGATTGCGCCAATTAGGTTAACCTTTTCATCATCTTTCTGCACCCGCACGACAATTGCTTTACAGGATGCCTCACCATTCTGTGCAGATATTTACAAAAAAGTCCAGCAATCAGAACAAGGTGGTGTGCACATGGGCCTCATATCGCGATGCTGCAACCAGCACTGTAAAGTGTTCGCCGCGCGGGCGGGGAGGCTCACCGCGGCAGAAACCTTAAGGGAGGATATCAATGTCCAACAATAATTTTTCGCGCCGTGGCGTGCT
Organism: uncultured Paracoccaceae bacterium; assembly: GCA_947502145.1. GTDB lineage: Bacteria > Pseudomonadota > Alphaproteobacteria > Rhodobacterales > Rhodobacteraceae > CANMYO01. Next base: position 17,513 of record CANMYO010000004.1, read on the forward strand.
CAAGACCGGGGCGGTGACCGCTGGCGGTCTGATGCTGCCCACATATCTGCGCGCTGACGCCCATGCGGGCTATACCAACGCCCCCGGCGATACGGTGAAAATCGGCTTTAACGTGCCACAAACCGGTGCCTACGCCGAAGAGGGCCTGGATGAGCTGCGCGCGCAGGAACTCGCCGTTGAGCATCTCAACGGCATCGGTGACGGCGGCATGCTGAATACGTTCTCTGAAAAGAACCTCGACGGTACCGGCATCCTTGGCAAAAAGGTCGAGTTTGTCACAGGCGACACGCAGACAAAATCGGACGTAGCCCGCGCCTCTGCCCAGTCGATGATCCAGAAAGACGGGGTGATCATGGTCAACGGCGGATCTTCTTCCGGTGTTGCGATTGCCGTGCAGGGTCTCTGCCAAGAGGCCGGCATCATCTTCATGGCGGGTCTAACCCACTCTAACGACACAACCGGGAAAGATAAGAAAGCCAATGGCTTCCGCCATTTCTTCAACGGCTACATGTCCGGCGCGGCTCTGGGCCCAATTCTTGAACAGGAATATGGCACTGACCGTAACGCGTATCACCTGACGGCAGACTACACCTGGGGCTGGACCCAGCAGGAATCCATGCAGGCGTCGACCGAGGCGATCGGCTGGAACACCACCGAAACCGTGCTGACACCTGTTGGCGCAGGCGACTTCTCGTCCTACATCGCGCCAGTTCTGAACTCCGGTGCTGATACGCTGATCCTGAACCACTACGGTGGCGACATGGTCAACTCGATCACACAGGCCACACAGTTCGGCCTGAAGGACAAGCAGGTCAACGGCAAAGACTTCAAGATCATCGTGCCTCTGTTCTCAGAGCTGATGGCCGCTGGTGCCGGGTCCAACATCGAAGGCGTCTTCGGCTCGATGAACTGGAACTGGCAGCTGCAGGACGAAGGCACACAGGCCTTTGTGAAGTCCTTTGGCGAAAAGTATGGCCGTCCACCGTCCGGTTCCGCGCATACATGCTACGTGCAGACGCTGCTTTATGCTGATGCCGTGACACGTGCCGGCACCTTCAACCCTTGTGGCGTTGTCGAAGCGCTGGAAGACTTCGAGTTCGACGGCATGGGCAACGGCCCAACCTTCTACCGGGGTGCCGACCACCAGTGCTTCAAGGACGTGTTGGTCATGAAGGGCGTGCCATCCGCGTCCGGCAGCGACAACATGGTCGGATATGACACCGTTGAAATCGTCGAAGTCACACCACGCGCGCAGGTCGAATATGCGCCTGATCACCCAATGTTCGCCGGTGGCGATCTGGGTGAATGTAACCCCGGCGCATAAGCGTTTGAAAACAAAACGAGAGTGGGCGGCATCCCCGCCCCTCTCACCCGGTTCCGCTCGCACCGCGGGACGTCACCAGAACCGCGCATCGCCATGACGTTTTCACCCTGTATGCGTTTGCAGAATTCTCGCCCCGCACCCCAAACGCGCGGCCTCTAATCCACCACCCCGGAGAGCACAGATGGACGCCTTTATCCTTCAAATTCTCAACGGCCTTGATAAGGGATCAGCCTATGCGCTGATTGCCCTCGGCCTGACACTCATCTTCGGAACTCTGGGGGTGGTCAACTTTGCCCACGGTGCCCTGTTCATGATCGGCGCGTTTTGCGCGGTCACGATGCAGCGCATCCTGAACCTGTCATCCACGGTGATTGACGAAACCCAAAAGGACTTTCTGGGCAACCCGCTCAAAGTTGAGGTGCCCTATGTCGAAAGCTGGTTTGGCGAAGCCGCCGGGGCCGCGATCCAGGACTGGTCTGTACCGCTCTCGATCCTGCTGGTGATCCCCGTGATGCTGTTGGTCGGCTGGGCGATGGAACGCGGGCTGATCAAACACTTCTACAAACGCCCCCACGCCGACCAGATCCTTGTGACCTTTGGTCTGGCGATTGTGATCGGGGAGATCATCAAGGCGTTCTTTGGCGCCAACCCGATCCAGACCCCCATGCCCTCCGCATTCATCGGTACGGTCGATCTGGGGGCCTGGATGGGCTTTGATCCCGGCAGCGTGGCCTACCCGACCTGGCGCCTGATCTACTTCTTTTTCTCTGCCATCATCATTGCTGCGGTCTTTGCCTTCTTGCAATTCACCACGTTCGGCATGGTGGTGCGCGCAGGCATGGCCGACCGTGAAACCGTTGGCATGCTGGGCATCGACATCGACAGGCGCTTTACGCTGATGTTCGGCCTCGCCGCCGCTGTCGCTGGCCTTGCGGGCGCGATGTATACGCCAATCCTGTCCCCCCACTACAACATCGGCATGGATTTTCTTGTCCTGTCCTTCGTTGTGGTGGTTGTCGGCGGCATGGGCTCCTTGCCCGGTGCTGTGCTGGCCGGGTTTCTCTTGGGCATCCTGCAAAGCTTTGCCTCAATGAACGAGGTCAAGGCCCTGATCCCCGGCATTGACCAGATCATCATCTATCTTGTTGCAATCATCATCTTGCTGACCCGCCCGCGTGGCCTGATGGGTCGCAAGGGTGTCATGGAGGAGTAAGAACATGCTCGGCCTCAATTCCCGCGATTTTCGCCTCTTCCTGATTGTCTGCGCGCTTTGCCTGTTTGCGCCGATCATCCTTAACCCCTTCCCCGTGGCCAGCTCACTGGGGGAAAGCTTCAACGCGGGCTATCCCGCCCTGATGCAGCGTTTTGTGATCTTTGGCCTGCTGGTCATCGGGTTCAATATCCTGTTTGGCCTGACCGGATACCTGTCCTTCGGCCATGCGGCCTTTCTTGGGGTCGGATCATTCGCCGCCGTCTGGATGTTCAAACTGCTCAGCTACAACGTCGTGCCGGCGATCATCCTGTCGGTCATCGTGGCGGGCTTGTTTTCCGTGGTGATCGGCTATGTCGCCCTGCGGCGCTCCGGCATCTACTTTTCAATCCTGACACTGGCCTTTGCCCAGATGATGTATTCCATCGCGTTTTCCGATCTTGTCGGCAAACTCTTCGGCACCATCGTCACCAACGGGGAAACCGGCCTTCAGGTCTATAATGATGACCCGCAGATCCTGCTGGGCCAGGGTGACCCCACAGTCCCCCATCTCTTTGGTCTGGAGATGAACTCTGCCTACACGTGGAAAATCGGCGGTTGGGAGTTCGTGTTCCAGAATGGCTACTACCTCTCCGCACTCTTCATGGTCCTTGGGTTTTACCTGTCGATCCGGATCTTCCGCTCCCCCTTCGGCATGATGCTGCGTGCAATCAAATCAAACCAGACCCGGATGAGCTACACCGGCCTTGATACCAAACCCTATATGCTGGCTGCCTTCGTAATTTCCGGCATGTATGCAGGCCTTGCTGGTGGTCTTCTGGCCGCGATGGATCCGCTGACCGGGGCCGAACGGATGTTCTGGACCGCCTCGGGCGAGATTGTCGTCATGGCCATCCTGGGCGGTGTTGGTACACTTGTCGGGCCAGTATTGGGCGCGGGTGTGATCAAATACCTGGAAAACATCGTCTCCAAGATCAACGATTCCATCCTGCACAACTGGTTCGCATTCATGCCTGACTGGATGGACAACCTGCTGGTGACCATCATCCACCCGTTTATCGGCAAGGGCTGGCACCTCACGCTGGGTCTGCTGTTCATGGCGGTGGTGATCTTCCTCCCCGGTGGCCTGATGCAGCTTGGTGAAAAATTCACCGCCCTGTTCCGCCGCAAGAAAACCGATGACGCCAAGACCGGCGCCACGAATCCCGCCGAATAAGGAGACAGCAGATGGGTATCCTTGAAGTCAAAGGCATCAACAAGCGGTTTGGCGGATTACAGGCGCTGGGGGACGTGAACCTCAGCGTGGCTGAAAACACCGTGCACGCGATCATTGGACCAAACGGCGCCGGAAAGTCCACTTTGCTCAATGTGCTGGTGGGCAAACTGATCCCCGATTCCGGCTCCGTGATGTTTGACGGGCAATCTGTTCTGGGCCGAAAACCCCATGAAATCAATCAGATGGGTATCAGCCGGGTGTTTCAGACCCCGGAAATTTTCAGCGACCTTTCCGTCTTTGAAAACGTGATGATCCCCTGTTTTGCCAAACGTGACGGGGCATTTCGCATGCACGCCATCGAAAGCACGCACCACGAAAAGGATATCGCCGAACAGGCGATGGCCATTCTTGAAGACGTGAACATGGCCGATAAACGCAATATGATCGCCTCTGCGATGTCGCGCGGGGACAAGCGCCGCCTTGAGATGGCGATGTGTCTGGTGCAAGACCCGCGCCTGTTGCTGTTGGATGAACCCACCGCCGGCATGGCCCGCGCGGATACCGAAAACACGATCCAGCTGCTCAAGGATATCCGCGCCAAACGCGGGATCACCATGGCGATCATCGAACACGATATGAACGTTGTCTTCAGCCTTGCCGAACGCATCACTGTACTGGCGCAGGGGACACCGCTGGTCGAAGACACGCCCGAGAACATCAAGGGCCACCCCAAAGTCCGCGAAGCCTACCTTGGCGAAGCGCAGGTGTAAGGAACCAAATCATGAACGCACCTTTTGACAAACGCGCCAACAATGCCGCCACCCACCCTGCCTTTCTCAGCGTCTGGGAGGTCGAGGCCTATTACGGTGAAAGCTACATCGTTCAGAATGTCAGTTTTAATATTCACGAAGGCGAGATTCTCGCGCTGTTGGGCCGCAATGGTGCGGGCAAGACCTCAACCCTGCGCACCATTGCGCGTTTGGATGATCCGGCGCTCAAGCACGGGGAAATCTGGCTCGATCACAAGCCGCTGCACGAAATGCGCAGCCATCAGGCGGCGGCAGAAGGCATCGCGCTGGTTCCCGAGGATCGCCGCATCATTGCCGGGCTGACAGTCGAAGAGAACCTGCAGCTGGCCCAGATCGCGCCGCCCAAGGGTTGGTCGCTTGAACGGATTTATGAACTTTTCCCGCGCCTCAAGGAACGCCGCAAACAGGAAGGCGTGACGCTTTCGGGCGGTGAACAGCAAATGCTTGCCATTGCCCGCGCCTTGGCACGCGACATCAAGGTCTTGCTTCTGGATGAACCCTACGAAGGTCTTGCACCGGTGATCGTGCAGGAAATTGCGAAAACTTTGAATATTATTCGTGATCAGGGAATCACCACGGTGATTGTCGAACAGAACGCTGTTGCAGCCCTGAAACTGGCCGACCGGGCGGTGATTTTGGACACAGGAACAGTGGTTTACGATGGTTCGGCCAAAGAGGTTCTTGATGATGAAGCACTGCGGGCCAAGTACCTCGCCATCTGACGTTAACTGATTAACCACCGCGCGAGATCGTGGCGGTGGTTTACGGTTTCTTAGGGTCCGGTACGCCAAGTTGAAGGCGTCCCGATTGCCAAAAAAAGGAGGCCCGTTATGGACACGTCACCAATGCTGGCCGCACCAGCAGTAGCCGCCCCGCCAATGATCGTGCGCAACGATCCCGCCTCTGTGGTTGAGGCAAATGGCGTTGTGCCTGTGCGCGCCGAGTCTTCAGCGCCCACGCCGCCCAGCAACGTCCAAAAGGGTGAGGTCACCAAATCCAGCATCGCCGGCGCTGAAAAAACCGAAGCGCCTGACGCGGTTGAAGCCGCCGAACGCGTGCTCAAACCCTATGGCGTCGCAATGCTGCCTGACACGGCAAAGGAACAGGAAGCCCGCGCCGCAATGGAAAATGCTGAGATTGCGTAAGTCACCTGACAGCAATTTGCCGTCGTCCTGACTTCCCCCCTCGCCTCGCTTCAACTATAAGCGCTCAGAAGCGTCAGTAGACGCGCGTATTATGGGCAACGGGGCAATTTACCGATGGGCGAACAAACATCTCGCGAAAGCGATGTCACCTTTATTCAGGCGCTGGCAGAACTTCTCCGCAAAAATGATCTGACGGAACTGCAGGTCAAACGAGACTATGGCGAAAACGATAGCCTTAATGTGCGCGTCAGTCGCCAGACAATTGCCGCCGCAGCTCCGGTTGCGGCCGCGCCACCCGCCGCACCGGCCCCTGCCGCCGCTGCCGCAACACCAGCCCCCGCCAGCAGCCAGGACGATCCCGCCTCGCACCCCGGCGCCGTCACCTCACCGATGGTTGGCACAGTCTACATGTCGCCGGAACCCGGCGCGGCGGCCTTCTCCTCGGTTGGTAAAGAGGTCAAGGAAGGCGAAACGCTTCTGATTATCGAAGCGATGAAAACCATGAACCACATCCCCGCTCCGAAGTCCGGCACGATAAAACGCATCTTGGTCGAAGACGGCGGGCCGGTCGAATTTGGTGCCCCCCTGATGATCATCGAATAGGGGCAACGCGATGTTCGACAAAATCCTGATCGCCAACCGCGGCGAAATCGCGCTCCGTGTTGTGCGCGCCGCCCGCGAAATGGGCGTCAAAACAGTGGCCGTGCACTCCACGGCGGACAGTGACGCGATGCATGTGCGCATGGCGGATGAGGCGATCTGCATCGGCCCGCCAAGCAGCGCGCAATCCTATCTCAGCTTTCCGGCCATCATCTCGGCTTGTGAGATCACCGGCGCGCAGGCGATCCACCCTGGCTATGGATTTCTGTCGGAAAACGCGAATTTTGTGCAGGTTGTCGAAGATCACGATCTGAAATTCATCGGCCCCACCGCGGAACATATCCGCATCATGGGCGACAAGATCACGGCCAAGGATACGATGAAGGCGCTTGGCGTTCCCTGCGTGCCCGGTTCTGATGGCGGTGTCGCCTCTTTGAAAGAAGCGCAGAAAATCGGCGAAGAAATCGGCTATCCCGTCATCATCAAGGCCACGGCCGGTGGCGGCGGGCGCGGCATGAAAGTCGCGCAAACCGCGGATGACATGGAAAAGGCATTCCATTCCGCCCGCGCCGAAGGCAAGGCGGCCTTTGGCAATGACGAAGTTTACATCGAAAAATACCTGACAACGCCGCGCCACATTGAAATCCAGGTTTTTGGTGATGGCAAAGGCAATGCCGTGCACATGGGCGAACGGGATTGCTCTTTGCAACGCCGCCACCAGAAAGTGTTTGAGGAGGCGCCCGGCCCTGCCATCACACCGGAACTGCGGGCGCGCATCGGCAAGGTCTGTGCCGACGCCGTGGCCAAGATCAACTATGTCGGCGCTGGCACGATCGAGTTCCTGTTCGAAAACGATGAATTCTATTTCATCGAAATGAACACGCGCCTGCAGGTCGAACATCCTGTGACCGAAAACATCTTCAACGTTGATCTGGTGCGCGAACAGATTCGCGTGGCCTCTGGCCTGCCGATGTCATTTGGACAGGACGATCTGGTCATTGACGGGCATTCCATCGAGGTGCGCATCAACGCGGAAAAACTGCCGACCTTTTCGCCCTGCCCCGGCACGATCACGCAGTATCATGCCCCCGGCGGCCTTGGCGTGCGCATGGATTCCGCGCTCTACGACGGTTACCGGATTCCGCCCTATTACGATTCACTTATCGGCAAGCTCATCGTCAAGGGCCGCGACCGGCCAGAGGCGCTGGCCCGCTTGGCCCGCGCGTTGGGCGAATTGATCGTGGATGGTGTCGACACCACGATTCCATTGTTCCACGCGCTTTTGGCAGAAGAGGCCGTGCAAACCGGCGAATACAACATCCATTGGCTCGAACACTGGCTCGAACAGAACCTTTGACATGCGTGACGATCCGCCCCTGACCCCAGAGCTGCTGTTGCAAGCCTACCGGGTCGGGGTGTTTCCCATGTCAGAAAGCCGTGACAATCCCGAGGTTTTCTGGGTCGATCCGCGTCAGCGCGGTATCTTGCCGATTGACCATTTTCATATCTCGCGCAGCCTGCGTCGGACGTTCCGGCGTGGGCATTTTTCCGCAAGTCTCAACATGGATTTTGCAGGTGTTTTGCAAGGCTGCGCCGATCGGGAAGAGACGTGGATCAATGACACGATTTTTGACCTCTACCTGCGGCTCCATGATCAGGGGCACGCGCACGCCGTCGAAGTCTGGGAAGATCGCCGTCTGGTCGGCGGCGTTTATGGTGTTGCCATTGGTGCGGCGTTTTTTGGGGAAAGCATGTTTTCGACCCGGACAGATGCGTCAAAAACTGCCCTGGCGGCGCTAACCAAGCACCTGAAATCAAAAGGGTTTACCCTATTTGACACCCAGTTCATTACCGACCATCTGCGCAGTCTGGGCGGTTTCGAAATTCCACGTGATCGCTATCACATCCTGTTGGATATGGCGCTGGCCAGAGACTGTGACATTGGCCCCGCAGGTCCGCTGGCGCTGCCCTAGCTTGCGCAGCGCAACACCCAGACGTCATAGCGCGGGTGGTCCATCGCGTTCAGCGCGGGCGATGATGCCACCATCCAGCCCCGGAACGCGGGCTCAGGCTCATTGCGGTAGGTCACCGTCAGTTCGGCAAAGGCATCGCCTGCCGGGTTATTTGTCGGGTAACGGCAATCGTTCAATGTGATCAGCAACTGTCCGATCTGACGGGACACGCCGTTGCGCAACTCCAGGTCCTGCGTTTCGCCGTTCAGCTTGTCCAGCACCCGCAACGTGCCGCCGGGCGCAGATGTCACCTGCTGCGCCGCTGCGAGCCCCGGCAAAAGGGCCAACACAAGGGCAAGGCGGATCATTCCGGGGTCCACGCCTCGTAATCGCGGCGCGGTGCCGGGCTTGTGCGGCGTATGGATCCGGCCGGGGCATAGGCCGCAGCCGTCCCTGTCAGGTTTTCCTGATGCGGCTTTTCCCATGGCTTATGCGCAAGCGCCTTTTCCGTCGGCGGCTCATCCCAGGTGCGGTGCAACCAACCGTGCCACTCCGGGCTGACCTTTGAGGCCTCGGCCTCTCCGTTGAAAATCACCCAGCGCTTGCTGTCATCGCTATTGCGATAAAACACGTTGCCGGCCTCGTCTTCGCCGACCTTGCTGCCCTTGCGCCATGTCCACAATTGGGTGCCAAGCGTCTGCCCGTCCCACCAGGTGAAAACACGTTTGATCCCGTTCAAAAGGCCCATGTCAGTCGTCTCCGATTGCTGCCCCTTAGATGCCCCACTGGCGCTGAAAGGTCCAGTCAAAGAAAAAGACCCGGCGGAAATTCCACCGGGTCCGAAACTTCTGTCCGTGTCTGCTTATGCGGTGCGGCGACGGCGGCGCAACGCGGCAAGTCCGGCAAGACCCAGCGGGATCAGCAGGCCACTCGCGGGCACGGGCACCGGCGCGGTCTGGATCATGGGTGCGGCAACCGTCACAACGCGAATCCAGTCCCCGCGCGCTTCCTGCGCAGTCATCTGGACGTTCAACTGGCCGCCCAGAAATGTTGCGGCGTCATTCCAGTTCAAACCGTACAATGATCCATAGGCCGTGCCCAATCCGCCCAGCAACCCGTGCGAGTTGTTCACCCCGGCCCGATCCGTGATCAGTCCCAGGATTTCGGTTGAAAACGATAGCGTGGCCTGTGTGACCGCGCGGCCCAACTGTGCATCGACATTCAAAAAGACCAAATGGCTGTCGACCCGCGTACCAGCCTTGATCAGACCCGTTGTTGTCAACAGATCGTCAGTCAGCAGAAGGTCGGAAACCTCGTTGAAAAACTGGATCGCCCCGGTTGATGTCGCAGGCGTATCGTCATCCACGATTGTAGGGGCCGCGATGCCAAGGGCATGCCCGCTGTCCACATTGATCAATGCGGCAGATGCAGAACTGCCAACAAAGGCAAACGCAGCAGCAAGGACAAATTTCTTGAATGACATGGGATAAAATCCAAACGTTCTTCGGTTAGTGTCTTCTTAATAAAGATTGCGGAAATTCACAACGCAAACTTGAGATTTATGGTTAATTTGCAATGGTTAACGCGACGTCAGCGACAATGCGAGACGGGCCGTATCACTGTTTCGGAAGCCCGGACATTGCATCACGTTATTGCGGCAGGCGTGCTGTGACTTCGATCTCGACTTTCATTTCGGAATTCTGCAATCCGGCGACAATCATCATTGCTGCGGGCCGCGCCTTGGCAAAGGCTTCCGACACAATGGGCCAGCACCTGGGCCATTCGTCGGCATCGGTGACCACGTAATTGACCCGCACCACATGGTCCAGATCGCTCCCCGCGTCGCGCAGGGCCTGGGCGATCGTGCCAATGGCGTTGCGGCACTGGTCCGCGATGTCATCCGGCATCGTCATATCGGTGTAATCATAGCCTGTGGTGCCGGCCACAAAGACCCAGCCATCAGTGACCACCGCGCGGGAATAGCCGATTTGGGCCTCAAACGGGGATCCCGTCGAAATCCGTCGGACGCTCATCCCGCGTTCGCAGCCTCTTTCTTTTTGGCGTCATCGTGGATCATCAGGGGCGCGGAATCGGCCGTGACCGCCTCTTCGTTCACCACAACTTCGGTCACGGTATCCTGCCCGGGCAGATCAAACATCGTGTCCAGCAGAATATCTTCCATGATCGAACGTAGGCCGCGCGCGCCAGTCTTGCGTTCGATGGCCCGTTTGGCAATCGCCTGCAGCGCATCATCGGTAAAGGTCAGCTTGGTCTCTTCCAGCTCAAACAGGCGCTGGTATTGCTTGACCAATGCGTTCTTGGGCTGCGTCAGGATGGTGATCAGCGCGTCTTCGTCCAGGTCGGTCAACGTCGCGATGACCGGCAGGCGCCCGACAAATTCCGGGATCAGCCCGTATTTCAGGAGGTCTTCCGGCTCCAGATCAAGGAAGACCTCGCCCACGCCGCGTTCTTCCACGTCCTTGACGTCAGCGCCAAATCCCATGGCAGAGCCCTTGCCGCGCTGCGCGATGATCTTGTCCAGACCGGCAAATGCGCCGCCGCAAATGAACAGGATATTGGTCGTGTCAACCTGCAGGAACTCCTGCTGCGGATGCTTGCGCCCGCCCTGTGGCGGGACCGAAGCGACCGTGCCCTCCATGATCTTCAACAGGGCCTGCTGCACCCCCTCACCCGATACGTCGCGGGTAATGGATGGGTTGTCGGACTTGCGGGTAATTTTGTCGACCTCATCGATATAGACGATGCCGCGCTGCGCCCGCTCAACATTGTATTCAGAGGCCTGCAACAGCTTGAGAATGATGTTTTCAACATCCTCGCCCACATAGCCGGCTTCCGTCAGGGTGGTGGCATCGGCCATGGTGAACGGCACGTCCAGAATCCGCGCCAGCGTCTGCGCCAGCAGGGTCTTGCCGCAGCCGGTCGGGCCAATCAGCATGATGTTGGATTTCGCCAGTTCGATGTCGGACTTGTCGGCGTGGTTCAGCCGCTTGTAGTGGTTGTGCACCGCCACGGACAGTACCCGTTTTGCATGGACCTGACCAATCACATAGTCGTCCAGCACCTGACAGATTTCCGTCGGGGTTGGCACACCCTCGCCCGCTTTCAGCCCGGCAGATTTGGTTTCTTCGCGAATGATATCCATGCAAAGTTCAACGCATTCATCGCAGATGAACACGGTTGGCCCGGCAATCAGCTTGCGCACCTCATGCTGGCTTTTGCCACAAAAGCTGCAGTAAAGGGTGTTTTTGCTGTCATTCCCAGAAGTTGTCGCCATCTTAGGGTCCTTCGGCACGGGGCCATGTAAGTCAATATGCGGGCTGCCTTATCTTGGAAGACTAAGACAGCCCGGGCTGGTCCACAACGTCAAAAACGCAGACGTCAGGTCAGAGTGATCAGTCTTCCAACTTCTCTCGGTTGGCGACGATTTCATCAATCAGACCCCAGTCCTTCGCCTCTTCGGGTGACATGAAATTGTCACGCTCCAGCGCGGCTTCGACTTTCTTGAGCGTTTGCCCCGTGTGGGTGACGTAGATTTCATTCAGCCGGTTCTTCAGTTTCTGGGTTTCCTGCGCATGGATCATGATGTCCGTCGCCTGCCCCTGATAACCGCCGGACGGTTGGTGAACCATGACGCGGGAATTTGGCAGGCTGAACCGCATGTCCTTTTCCCCCGCCGTCAGCAACAGTGACCCCATCGAAGCCGCCTGCCCGATCACCAGTGTCGACACCTTCGGGCGGATGTATTGCATCGTGTCATAGATCGACAGGCCAGAGGTCACAACACCCCCGGGACTGTTGATATACATCGAGATTTCCTTCTTGGGGTTCTCCGCCTCAAGGTGCAGCAACTGGGCGACGACCAGCTGGCTCATCCCGTCATGGACAGGACCATTGAGAAAGATAATCCGCTCTTTCAGCAGGCGGCTGAAAATGTCGTAGGCGCGCTCACCGCGTGCGGTCTGTTCGACCACCATCGGCACAAGGTTCATGTAGGTTTCGACGGGATCGTGCATCTGGTTCTGCCTCAAGATGGTGGGACGTGATCGTCCATACATTAAATATCCTGCCAGAGTCTTATTGTGCACCGGCAGGGGCTTCAAGAGCACCTAAGCGCGTTGCGTTCACGGCTGGTTAACGATTGACACGCGCAGGCACTCTTGGATAATGTAAGTCATGACTTACGAAGCTGCAATAGCCGCGCTGGCCGATCCGACACGGCGCAAGATCATCGAACGTCTGCGCACCGGCAGCTATCCGGCTGGCAAGGTGGCAGAGGGTCTGGACGTCTCGCGCCCTGCCGTCAGCCAGCACTTGCGCGTCTTGAGTGACGCGGGGCTGGTGGTTGTGACCCCACAGGGCAACCGGCGGCTATATGCGATTTCGCCCGAGGGGGTCGCCGCGCTGCGGCGCTACCTCGACGGGTTGTGGACGGATGCGCTGGCCTGTTTTGCCGATCACGCCGCGCAAGCGAAGGGCCCCAAAGATGACTGATCCCATTCAAAAAACCGTAACGGTGCCGCTGCGCCCGCAAGAGGCGTTTGACATCTTCACCAAGGACCTCGCCGCATGGTGGCCCACCGACAGCCATTCGCTGTCCGCCGGAGATGGTGCCCTGCCCGAAGATGTCAGCGTTGAACCGCGCGAAGGCGGTCAGATTATCGAAACCAAACACGACGGAACAACCGCCCCCTGGGGGCGCATCACCACGTGGCAACCCGGCGCCGCCTTTGGGGTCAGTTGGCATGTCGGCCGCCCCGAAGAACAATCGACGGATATTCTTGTGGTCTTCACCCCCACCGATATGGGGACCCGCGTGGACCTCACTCACGGCGGATTTGATCGCCTGGGAGAGACCGCTTTCGCCACATGGGAGGGCTATGTCACCGGTTGGGATTACGTGCTGGGACAATGCTTTGCCGGTCGCTGTGCGGTCGCGGAACAGATCAAAGCAATTTGAATTAAGAACGGCTATTAACCCGTTGCAATTAATCCCATTTAACTGAAATCCACCAACCAAGTGCTGACCGCGCGTCCTGCCCGGAATGCCGAAGGTTCGCGCCACAACCTCCTCTAACAACTGAATAAATTTCGCATTGAACACAATTCGTAAACAATGCGGGCGATTCCGTGGCAAATGTCAGGGAAATGCCACTTTTGCAGGTCATCGGTCGCAATAATACCACGGTCCTCTCCCAATACTGACACCCCCAATCTCTAGACCCACCTATGGGAAACCAGCTTTCGGCGTGTGTGTGCCGAAGTGTTCGCTGGTGAATGGAGACGATGAATGCAGGGTTATCTGGTCACATTGGGTGATGGTTCGCTCGACAATGGGGATACCATTGGCGGACCGCTTATCACGTTTACAGAAACCGAAATCCTTGGGTCGGGGACCTGGGTTTGGTCCGGCACCTGGAACGGAAATACCTATACCAACACCAGCGAACCCGGCGATTATGTGCTCGACGCCGCGGGCAATGTGTATTTCGTCCCAGACTACGGCCCTGTCACAACAATCAGCAGTGCCAGTGTCACCAGCGCACCGTCCTATGTTGAATCCGACGGCACCGTTACCGGATCGATTGGCGATGACGACATCACCGAAGGCTATTCCGGTGATCCCGACACCGACACGATCACCGATCAGGCTGACATCGTGCAGGCGGGCGCGGGCAACGACACTGTTGCCGGGCGCGAAGGCGATGACAGCATTGATGGCGGTGCCGGCAACGATACCCTCTTTGGCGAATGGGGCAATGACACGCTGGACGGCGGCACCGGCAATGACATCCTGCACGGGGACAGCCTTGAAACCACAACCCGCGCCGTTTTCCGGTGGAGCGATATCCCCGACCCCGACGATGGCGGTGTGATCGACAATGGTGACGCGCTTACCGGTGACGCGGCCCTTGATACTGGCGGCACCACGGTCCGTTACGCCTATATCGCTGATCCTGCCGGGTATCCCGATGGCGTGGGCGGGACAGATACCGACCCCGATTATTCCACTGAAAACAACTATGTCACCGGAATCGATACCGGAGGTGCGGCGATCGACAATAACAGTTCGCTGCGCATTGGCGGCGACCTGGCCAACAGTGCCGCAGAGCTGACATTTGACGATCCGGTCGAAAATGTCTCGTTCCGGGTCAACGACATCGACAGCAACGGCGTGTTTACCGACGCGGTGACAATCCTTGCCTATGACGCGCTTGGCAACCAGATCACGGTCAATATCTCCGGCGGGGCCAACCTGATCCTGTCCGACACCGACGGCGTTACGGGCAATGATACCGCCACGTCTAACGGTGCGTCGCATAGTGCGGCTGACCAGCAGGCCTCGATGCTTGTGGACATCCCCGGTCCCGTCAGCCGCATCGTCATTGTCTATCAGGATACCGAATCTACCGGCGATGACGGTCTGGTGCAGGTCACCGATATCTACTTTGACGACGCCCAAGGCGTTGCGGGCAATGATGTGCTGAACGGTGGCGCGGGTGATGACACGCTTTATGGTGATGCCGGTGCCGATACGCTGACCGGTGGTACTGGCAATGACACCATCGACATGGGCGGTACCGGCGGCGATGGCGATGACGACCTGCTGGTCATGTCCGATGGCGATGGCAACGACATCGTCTCCAATTTCGAAGCCCCAACCCCCAATGGCGACGGCACTTTTACCGGCCTGGATCAGCTTGATGTCAGCGGGCTGACAGATGCGGGCGGCAACCCGGTCCTGACCAATGATGTGGCCGTCAGCGATGACGGCAGCGGCAATGCCGTGCTGACCTTCCCTGGCGGCGAAACTCTGACGCTGCTCGGGATCAGCCCGGCTGATGCCAATAATCCTTTTTACCTCAATGCGATGGGCATCCCAATGCCAGACGGCACCGTGTCCGGTACCGCCGGCGGGGATGAGATTGACGCAGGCTACACCGGCGATCCCGACGGCGACGTGATCGACGGCAACGACGCGATCCTGCCCGGTGATACCGGCAACGACGACCTGATCGAAGCAGGTGCAGGCAACGACACGATCCACGCCGGTGACGGCAACGACGAAATTTATGCCGGAACGGGCAACGACACCGTTTTCGGTGATGCAGGCGATGACACGCTCTATGGCGGCGGCGGGCTCGA
Organism: uncultured Paracoccaceae bacterium; assembly: GCA_947502145.1. Lineage (GTDB taxonomy): Bacteria > Pseudomonadota > Alphaproteobacteria > Rhodobacterales > Rhodobacteraceae > CANMYO01. The sequence continues at coordinate 32,933 of CANMYO010000004.1, forward strand.
CACCCTGTCCGGTGGCGCGGGCAGTGACACAATTTACGGAGGCGGAACCATCATGGGCGGCGGTGACGACGACTTTATTTTCACGGATCCGGGAGTATCATCCTCGGTCTACAGCGGGGTCGGCAACGACTTCATCGTGGACAACGGTGGACCCGGCAGCAATGACCTGATTGATGCAGGTTCTGGCGATGACAACGTGCTTGGCGATCAGGGCAACGACACGATCATCGCCGGCACCGGCAACGACACCGTGGGCGGTGGCGCAGGCGATGACCTGTTTCTGGTCAGCGATAGCTTTGGACAGGATTCCGTCAGCGGCTCCGAGGATGACGAAACCACGGGCGATACGTTGGACCTTGGCGCCAACAGCTACCTTGGTGAGGATGGCATCACCGTCATCAACACCGGCGTCACCGAAGACACCACCTTGACCTTCACCGGCAGTGAGGCCGGCACCATCGACGCCGCCAGCAATGACGATGATGCCGACCCGACCAACGATAACACGCTCACCTTTCAGCAGATCGAAAGCATCCGGCTGGGCAGCGGCAATGATACCGTCATTGGCGGCAGCACGGCGGATTCCGCTGATATGGGCGACGGGGATGACACCTGGGTCCTGACCGATGGGTTTGGGGATGACAACATCACCGGCGGTGAAGGTGGCGAAACCACAGGCGACCACATTGACGGTTCGGCCCTGACACTCGGCGTGACCGTCGACTTCTCCGACAGTGAAGAAGGCTCGATCCTGCAAGGCACGGACAAGGCCGACTTTGCCGAAATCGAACTGATCACGACCGGCTCTGGCGACGACACCGTTAACGGCGGCGTAGGCAATGACAATGTCAGCACAGGTGCCGGCTTTGACACCATCTCTGGCGGTGCCGGCAACGACACGTTTGACGCCGGCATCGGCAATGACACGCTTGACGGTGGCACCGGTAACGACACGCTGATCGGCGGCGACGGTGATGACAGCTTCATGATGACCAACGGTTTTGGCGATGACATCATCACCGGCGGCGAAGGGGGCGAGGTTGCCGATGGCGATGTCATCAACGGCGCGACCCTGACCGAAGACATCACCGTCACCTTTACCGGGGCCGAGGAAGGCACGTTCAGCGGCGCATCCGGCAGCAGTGATTTTTCCCAGATCGAAGGGGTAATTACCGGATCAGGTGACGACACGATCAATGGTGGCACCGGCGACGACACTGTCGCGACCGGTGCCGGCAACGACGTGGCATTTGGCGGCGCGGGCAATGACTTCATCGCAACCGGCAGTGGCAATGACACGCTGGATGGCGGTGCAGGCAATGACATCCTGTTGGCGGGCGAAGGCGATGACACGCTGACAATCGGCGACGGCGACAGCGCGTTTGGCGAAGACGGTGACGACACCTTTACCGTCAATGATCCCGACCTGCTGAATCCCGGCGCCACAATCACCGTGGATGGCGGTTCTGGGTCCGAAACCGGCGGTGACACCTTGCGCCTTGGCCAATTGGCCAATCTGCAGGATGTGCTTGCCAATGCGGTTGATGACGGCACCGGCAGCTTTTCGGGGTCGATCACGCTCGATGACGGGACAATCCTGAATTACTCTGAAATTGAAAACATCATCTGCTTTACCCCCGGCACCCGGATCGCCACACCACACGGGGCGCGCGACATCGCGACACTGACCGTCGGTGACATGGTTGTGACCCGCGATCATGGGCTGCAGCCGATCCGCTGGATTCAATCCCGCACGGTTCCGGCCGTTGACCGTTTTGCGCCTGTGCGCATCCGTCCCGGCGTTGTGACCGGCCTTGAAACCGACATCCTCGTCTCTCCCCAACATCGGATGTTGTTTCAAGGCTATCGCGCGGAATTGCTGTTTGGCGAAACCGAAGTGCTTGTCGCCGCCAAGCATCTGGTTGACGGGCGTCACGTGACACAGGACGCAGGAGGAGAGGTGACATACATCCACATGATGTTTGATCAGCACGAAATCGTCTACGCTGAGGGGGCCGCCACCGAAAGTTTCCACCCCGGAGAGGTTGGCCTGTCAGCGGTGCATGATGCGGGGCGCGAAGAGTTGTTTTCGCTGTTCCCGCAATTGCGCGCGGACGTTAATCACTACGGCTACACCGCGCGGCGTTGCCTCAAACGGCACGAGGCCGAACTACTCAGAGTTTAAGATCGGGTAAACCGACCCTGCGCAGGGTCGGGTTTATCCGCCGCGAAAATCGTCTGCATGGGTTGTTTGCAGGATGTGTATGGATTGTGCATCGGTGAAACTAGGTTAACCAGCGTTCATAATCGCTCACCAAAAGATGTGTTGGATCTTCATCTTCTTCAACGTCGGCAAACCGGCCGATCGGCTCTCTGAAGATATTGTCGGTTTCGTCATCGTTGACCGTGCTCACCTCACCGATCAGCACATCCCCGCCCTCGCCCCAGAACGCATGCCAGTCGCCGGGCATCAGCGTTACGCTTTCTCCGGGGGCCAGTTTCAGCTTTTCTCCCGGACCGTATTCGCGTTTCAGGCCATCGCACCACACCGTTCCGCCCGTGTTAGGGGCAAAATTCCCCGCCGTGTCAGAACCGAACAACTCAATCACCAGCGTCGCGCCGCCACGGTTGATGATATCCTCTGCCTTGATCACATGGGTATGCATGGGTGACAGTTGATCTTGCTTTGAAATCAACAACTTCTCAGCATAGCACATGCCGCCGCCGCGTTGCAGATCGGCCAGCCGGCCATTGCGCAGGGTGAATAGGAACAGGCCCATCTTGTCGTAATCGCCCGCGCCGTAGTCGGTGATATCCCAGCCATTGCGCGCAGTAATCACATTGGCGGCCTCATCCTTGCGGGCCTTGAATTCCGAAGGCGACCAATAGGCCCAAGGTGGCAATGTAAAACCAAATGAGCGGATCATCTCATCCGCTTCGGCCATGATTGTGTTGATCCGGGACCGTTTCATCGCTTGCTCTCCTACCGTGTGTCACACTCCATGCGCCACGAAACAGGTTACGGCAAGCTTTAGATTTGATGTCGTCCAGACCGCGTTCAGGCGCTTTTGCGGCGGCCATTTCGACCACCAGCCTGCCAGTCAGCTGCCGCCGCGCCAAAGGATTCAAACAGCGGCCGCGACACCGGGTCATCCGCCGCTTTCCACTCCGGATGCCATTGAACGCCAAGGGTAAATCCCGGTGCGTCAGCGACATAGATGGCCTCTGGCGTGCCGTCTGGGGCGTGCCCGTCGATCACAATGCGGTCCCCCGCTGTCTTGATCCCCTGCCCGTGCAGCGAATTGGTCATCACCTCCTGAGATCCCATCAGGCGGTGGAACACGCCCCCGGCGTTAAAGGTGACCTTGTGGCGCAGCTCGAACTTTTCTTCCAACGTGCCGTCGGGTGGCATCCGGTGGTTGTCGCGGCCGGGAAGGTCCCGGATTTCGGGATAAAGCGACCCACCCATGGCGACGTTAAGTTCTTGAAACCCCCTGCAAATAGCCAGAAACGGGTGCCCTGCAGAGACAAGCGCGCGGATCAGCGGCAGTGTCAGTTCATCGCGGGCATGATCAAATGTGCCATGCGCCTCTGTTTCGGCCTCACCATATTCTCTGGGGTGCACATTGGGCCGCCCACCGGTGAAAATGAACCCGTCGCACGCGGCCATGACATCCGCGACCGATACCATCCGGGGGTCAGCAGGAACAATCAGTGGCAACCCACCGGCGACTTCGCGCACCGCCTCACAATTCATGGCTCCAGCGACCTGCGCGGGGTATTCGTCATGCAATAGATAGCTGTTGCCGATAATACCAATTACGGGGCGTGACATCGGATTCTCCTTCTGGAAACAAGTTAGTATGGTGTCCTGCGTTCCGAAAGCCCGCGTCATGCACAGCCCCGATGTCAGTTTCGCACATCTACAAGAAATGTCTTACCCGTTGGTTTATGGGCCTGCGAGCTACCCCTTCGCGAATGCAATGCCACGCCAGCCACCTGGCCCAAGATGGCGCGAAAGGATTATGTGCCCTGCGCGGTCCTTCCTGCGCAACAGAACCAGATAAATCTTTGAAATTTCAGCCCATTTTCTTCTTTTCGCGGCGGCGGCGGTGCAGCACCGGTTCGGTATAGCCAGACGGTTGTTCGCGACCCTGAAACACCAGATCGCAAGCGGCCTGAAAGGCCACGCCGTCAAACCCCGGCGCCATCGGCTCATACAGCGGATCGTCGGCATTCTGGCGATCCACAACCGCGGCCATCTTCTGCATCGCCGCCATGACCTGCGCCTGGTCAATCACCTCATGATGCAACCAGTTCGCCAGCGCTTGTGCAGAAATCCGGCAAGTGGCGCGATCTTCCATCAGGCCAACATCATGAATATCCGGCACCTTGGAACATCCGATCCCCTGATCAATCCAGCGGACAACATAGCCAAGGATACCTTGTGCATTGTTTTCAAGCTCTTGCGTGATCTGCGCCTCAGACCAGTTTTCCCCCGTGGCGAGCGGGATGGTCAATAGCTGCTGCAGCGTCCCGCGCGGCCCGGCCTCGTAGATTTCGGCCTGCCGATCAAAGACGTTGACCTTGTGGTAATGTGTGGCGTGCAAAACCGCGGCTGTTGGCGATGGGACCCAGGCGCAGTTTGCCCCAGCCATCGGATGCCCTGCCTTGGCCTCTAGCATGTCTGCCATCCTGTCAGGCATTGCCCACATGCCCTTGCCGATCTGCGCGCGCCCCTGCAGACCGCAGGCAATACCAATATCGACATTGCGATCCTCGTAAGAAGTGATCCAGGCCGCGTTTTTCATCTCGCCCTTTGGAATCATCGGCCCGGCTTCCATGCTGGTGTGAATCTCATCACCCGTCCGATCCAGAAACCCGGTGTTGATAAACGCGACCCGGTGTTTTGCCGCGCGAATGCATTCCTTGAGATTGGCTGAGGTGCGGCGTTCCTCATCCATGATGCCCAGCTTGACCGTATTTGCAGGCAACCCAAGGACGGCTTCGACGCGGTCAAAGGTTTCAACCGCAAAGGCCACCTCTTCGGGGCCATGCATCTTGGGTTTAACCACATAAACGGACCCACAGACCGAATTGCCCCCCTCTTGCTTGAGGTCATGCATGGCAATCATCGTGGTGCACATCGCGTCCATCAGGCCCTCGAACACTTCGTTACCGTCGCGGTCCAGAATCGCCGGGTTTGTCATCAGATGGCCAACATTGCGCACCAGCATCAGCGCCCGGCCCTTGCGGCTGACATCCGTGCCATTTGCCGCGGTAAAGCCGATGTCGCCGTTCAGTTCGCGACTAAACGTCTCTCCGCCTTTGGTGATACTTTCGGCCAGATCACCGCGCATCAGGCCCAGCCAGTTTTCATAGGCCTGCACCTTGTCGGCGGCATCCACGGCAGCAACAGAGTCTTCGCAATCCATGATCGTCGAGATTGCGCTTTCCAGCACGATATCAGCAATCCCGGCGCTGTCCGCTGCGCCGATCGTGCTGGTGGGGTCAATGACGATGCAGATCAAAAGCCGGTTGACGATCAAGAAGACATCACCCGACTCCGCGTTGTGGCCTGCAAACTGATGTGGGTTTTTCAGCGCCGGCGTCAGCACCCCATCACTCACCGAAATCGCGGTGACATCAGCCCACGACCCTTCGGCCAGCGGGACAACTGCGTCCAGATGCGCACGCCCCCAGGCGATGACCTGTGCCCCCCGCGCCGCATCATACCCTTTGCCCGTTGGCAGGCTGCCCAGTGCGTCAGTGCCGTATAATGCATCATACAAAGATCCCCACCGCGCATTCGCCGCATTCAACGCAAAGCGCGCATTGGTGATCGGCACGACCAGTTGTGGTCCGGGAATGGCGGCGATTTCAGGGTCGACATTCTGCGTCTCGATCGGGAAATCAGGCCCCTCTGGCACCAGATATCCGATGTCCTTCAGAAAGGCCTCATAGGTGGCATGGTCGTGGGCCTTGCCCTTGTTGGCGATATGCCAGCTGTCAATCTGGCTTTGCAATTCTGCCCGCCGATCCAGCAAGGCGCGGTTTTTGGGGCCCAGATCATGCAATAAATCCGACAACCCCTGCCAAAACGCAGTTTCTTCGACACCCGTGCCCGGCAAGGCGGTTTCCTCGATGAAATCCACCAGCGCCGCAGCAACCTCAAGTCCCGCACGGTTCTTGCGTTGGGTCATCGGTATCCCTCCCTTGGTTGCGGATTGGTCCGCATTTGTGATCAGAGCTAGAGCATGCCGGCACGTCCGACAAGCCAATCTGGCGCGCAGAACCGGCAATGGCCCCTGCCAACATTCCGCGGCGCCGCCGGTTGCGACCCCGGTTGCGCAGGCATAACGTCTGAAAGACTCCATCCCCACCCCGAAAGGTCCGCACCGTGAAAGACGCCAGCCCACAGCCCATTTTCTTGGCAGATTACACGCCGCCTGCGTATCTCATCGACACGGTTGAGCTGACCTTCTCCCTCGCCCCGCATGCGACGCGGGTCAGGTCACGCATCGCCTTCCGTCCCAATCCAGCCAGCACGGACAGGGCGTTCTTTCTCCATGGCGAAGCGCTGACCCTGATTTCGGCGCAGGTCGACGGCCTGCCGGTCACGCCAACGCTGACGGATGAGGGCCTGACCTGCGACGTGCCCGACACCCCGTTCATCTGGGAGGCAGAGGTCGAAATCGACCCTGCCGGCAATACCGCGCTCGAAGGGCTGTATATGTCGGGCGGCATGTATTGCACCCAGTGCGAGGCCGAAGGATTCCGCAAGATAACCTATTATCCCGACCGGCCGGATGTCATGGCGGTGTTTACCGTCCGGATCGAAAGCGACATGCCCGTCCTGCTGTCCAACGGCAATCCGGGCGCTACCGGCGATGGCTTTGCCACCTGGCATGATCCCTGGCCAAAACCGGCCTATCTTTTTGCGCTGGTCGCCGGTGATCTGGTGGCACATCAGGATCATTTCACCACGCAGACCGGCCAGAAAGTTGCGCTCAATATCTATGTGCGTGACGGCGATCTACCCAAATGCGGCTTTGGGATGGAAGCGCTCAAAGCGGCGATGCGCTGGGACGAAACCGCTTATGGGCGCGTTTACGACTTGGACATTTTCAACATCGTCGCCGTGGATGACTTCAATATGGGCGCGATGGAGAACAAGGGCTTGAACATTTTCAACTCAAGCTGTGTTTTGGCCAGTCCAGAGACCGCGACGGACGCCGACTTTGAACGGATCGAAGCGATCATCGCACACGAGTATTTTCACAACTGGACCGGCAACCGCATCACTTGCCGCGACTGGTTTCAACTTTGTCTCAAGGAAGGGCTGACCGTCTTTCGTGATGCCCAGTTCACCGGTGACATGCGCAGCCACGCCGTCAAGCGGATCGACGATGCGGCGTTCCTGCGGGCACGACAATTCCGCGAAGACAATGGCCCCCTTGCCCACCCGGTCCGTCCGGCCAGCTTTGTTGAAATCAACAACTTTTACACGGTCACCGTTTACGAGAAAGGGGCCGAAGTTGTGGGAATGCTCAAGCGGCTTGTCGGGGATGATGGCTATGCCCGGGCGCTGGATCTCTACTTTGAACGGCATGACGGTGAGGCGGCCACGATCGAAGATTGGCTCAAGGTATTCGAGGATGCCACGGGCCGTGATCTTGACCAGTTTGCCCGGTGGTACTCTCAGGCTGGAACGCCGCGGGTCACGGTTACGGATGAATATGCGGACGGCACCTATCAACTGACGTTCTCCCAATCGACGCCACCCAGCGCAGACCAGAAAAACAAGGAGCCCTTTGTCATTCCGATGGCGGTGGGGCTGTTGTCATCCAATGGCGATGAAGTCGTACCAACAACCTTGCTTGAGATCACCCAAGCCACGCAGACCTTCACATTTGATGGGCTTGCCGGTCGCCCCATCCCATCGCTGAACCGCGACTTTTCGGCACCGGTGATCCTGCAACGGGAACAATCCAGTGCAGAGCGGGCGTTCCTGTTGGCGCATGATATCGATCCCTTCAATCGCTGGGACGCCGGGCGCATGCTGGCGCGTGAAAACCTGATGCAAATGGTGCTGACTAATGTAACGCCGGATGCCGACTATCTTGACGGGCTGGCCACGGTGCTGCGTGACGATACGCTTGATCCGGCCTTTCGCGCACGCGTGCTGGCGCTGCCGGGGGAAGAGGACACCGCGCAATCCCTCGCCGAAGCAGGCCACGTTCCCGACCCCGATGCAATTCACACCGCCCATGACGCGCTGAAACTGCATGCCGCCCAGCACCTGCAGGACAGCCTGCCCCGCATTCTGGCGGCAATGCAGGTGACAGGCGTGTATTCTCCGGCCGCGCAGGACGCAGGCAAGCGCAGCCTTGGCAATGCAGTCCTGCGGTTGCTATCACAACTTGATGGCGGCAAGGCCGCCGCCGCGCAATATGCGGTGGCTGACAACATGACCCAGCAACTCGCCGCCCTTTCAGCGCTTTTGGGTGTGGGCAAAGGACAGGCCGAGGTCGCAGCTTTTGCCGCACAATGGCAACACGACCGCCTGGTCATGGACAAATGGTTTGGCTTGCAGGTCGCGCTGGCAGACCCCGATCAGGCGGCCGCAACGGCGCTGCGGCTGACCGAGCACCCTGACTTTGAGATCAAGAACCCGAACCGCTTTCGCAGCGTCTTTGGCGCGCTGTCTGGCAATGCGGCCGGGTTTCACCATCTGTCAGGCGCGGGCTATGACACATTGGCGGACTGGATCATCAAACTGGACGCGATCAATCCGCAAACGGCAAGCCGCATGTGCACGGCCTTCGAAACCTGGCAGCGCTACGATGCGGCGCGGCAGGGTCTGGCGAAGACCGCCCTGCAGCGCATACTGTCCACGCATTCATTGTCGCGCGACGTCACTGAGATGATCACCCGGATGCTGGACAGCAAATAGGCACACCTATAGGGTGTGTAGTCGGAGTGTTATTAAGTTGGACAATTAAGAATGCCATTTATTCTAGGTGTGTTAGGCGTGATTATCGCCGCGTATTTCTGGGCAAACCGGGTCCGTGACGCGGGCCATATGGCGGGTGATCTTATCGACATGGGGCGCGACGTCAAAGCCGCCGCACGGCGGTTTGGATTCTCCCGGCGGGCCAATGTGCATCCGGTCGAAAGCATTGACGACCCCAACATCGCTGCTGCGGCCATCGCAGAGGCCTTCATCACCCTTGATGACCTGCCCAGCCGCGAACACCTTGACCGCCTGCGTGTGCAGCTGCGCCGGGTCCTGCGGGTGGATGATGATACCGCACAGGAACTGATGGTGCTTGGGCGCTGGCTGATCAACGAATGTGGCGGTGCACAGCCCGCCTTCTCACGCATTTCGCGCAAACTTTTCAAGCTGGAAGGTCCCTCGGCGCTGGCACCTTTGATGGACATCATCACGGCGACAATTCCCGGGGACGACGCGGCACTCAGCACCCGGCAATCCGAAGCAATTGACGAGATCAAGACAGCCTTTCGTCTGCGATAATTCGCCTTTCCCCTTGAAAACCGGCAGCAGCCTGCCGATTTCCTGTGATGATTTGACCGTCATGGAACCGTGACACTGTCATGGTCATTATGCGCTTATGAAAGATCGCATCGACCCGCTTATCGCAGAACGCGCCCCGTGGATGTACACGGGGCTGCCCGGTGTCCGCTTTATCCGCGGGTTGCTGCACCTTGCGCTTGGCTATGACAAGACGGTTGCGCTAGCCGACAGGTTCCGCGCAATGCCGTCGGATGCGATCATGCACGCCATGGGGAAACGGCTGGCGCAGGATGTGCAGGCCTTTGGTCTGAGCCATATTCCGCGGCATGGTCCGGCGCTGATCGTCTGCAATCATCCGACCGGCATCGCGGATGGGATCATCCTTCACCACCTGCTGGCGGGCATACGGCCGGACACCTATTTCTTTGCCAACTCCGACATCCTCCGCATTTTGCCGCAGATGACTGACATGATCTGCCCAGTGGAATGGCGCAAGGACAAGCGCAGCCATGGCAAAACCCGCCAAACAATGGCCTACGTGCGCAAAGCGACGGACCAGGGGCGACTTGGCGTGATCTTTCCATCGGGGCGATTGGCCAAACGGCGCGGGCTGCGGCTGTGCGAACGCCCATGGATGGCCTCAGCGGCAATGCTGGCGCGCAAGTTCGATCTGCCCGTGATTCCGTTGCATATTCAGGCCCGGAACTCTGCGCTGTTCTATCTGTTTGATCTTCTGCATCCCACGCTGCGCGATGTGACCCTGTTTCATGAGACGCTGAACAAGGACCGTCAGCCGTTCCGGATCAATGTGGGTGAACCGATTGCGCCTTCGGCACTGCCAAGGTCGTCTGACGCGGGAATCCAGATGCTGCGCCGGGCCACGCTTTCGCTGGCCGGCCGGGATGCGCCAAATGTCAGTCTGATACGGGCGACACGGCGTCCATTGTTGAAACTGTAGCAGACCAGGCTGGTCGCACACGCGGGCGCACCACAACATCAGGCTGGCAGTAATCCTGCCGGCTGGTCCAGGCCGACATCGCAGCAATCTTGTTGCGGCTGGTCATCGGCCCCCAATCCGCCGCCACACCGCGCCAGCGTCCATCATGCACCGCAACCGCCAGATCTCGCGCAACCGTGACGTTCATGATCCGCGCAGCACAGGAAAGGTTCAGACGGGGATTCTTCAACGCCTCCCCCGAGGTTGCGCGGCAGCCATAGGCCCGTGCGGTCCCCGGTGCGATCTGCAACAGACCAAACCACCGCCCACCGCCGCCAACTGCGGTCGGGTTGTAGGTGCTCTCATACTTTGACAGTGCCGACATCATCCCCACCCAAAACGCGCGGCGATCCCGTGCATCCGCCTCTGCATAGGCCGGGCACCAGCGGTCGATATCGCGCGGGACCAGCGAATCGAGCCCGCTTACCGCGGACATGGCGGTGCGGGTCCAGATATCGCTGCCGGATTTGTGATCCCACCGGGTATTGGGCAGGTAGGACATCCGTGCCACGGGACGCAGGCTTGGCGGGTCCGTTTCGATCGCGACCGGATACCGGATCATGTGGGCGGGTCGGGCCGTGACGCGAAATGCGGCCAACGCTTCGCGTTCCGCCGTAACCCTTTGGGCGGCCGCGTCGTCGCGTGACAGTGGACGGATGTCTGGCGCCGCCCAAAGGCCGGTCGCCAGCATCGCGCCCACCATCCCCCCCAGGATGGTCCGATGAATGCTCATGACGCGGAAATTGCCCTATTCGCCCCGGTCTGGGCAAGACAAAAGATCGCGCCCGGCGATGCCTTGCCGCAGCATCCCCTTGTTCCCCTTGCGCCCCTGACTTAGAACGCCTTGAAACGCTCCGGAGACACCTATGCTTGACCTTACCTACGACGCCCCCGCTCCGAAAGTCATTGCGGGCGCACAGCACGATTGGGAACTTGTTATCGGGCTTGAAGTCCACGCGCAGGTCTCGACCAACGCGAAGCTGTTTTCCGGTGCCTCGACCAAATTCGGCGCAGAGCCGAACAGCAACGTCGCCTTTGTCGACGCGGGCATGCCCGGCATGTTGCCCGTCATCAACGAAGGTTGCGTGGCGCTGGCGGTCAAGACCGGCCTTGGGCTGAATGCCGAAATCAATCTGCGCAGCGCCTTTGATCGCAAGAATTACTTCTATCCCGATCTGCCGCAGGGCTATCAGATCAGCCAGCTTTACCACCCCATCGTCGGCGAAGGCAAAGTACTGGTCGAATTGGGGGACGGCACGGCCCGCACCGTGCGTATCGAACGTATCCATCTGGAACAGGATGCCGGTAAGTCCATTCACGACATGGACCCCAACATGTCATTCGTGGACCTGAACCGTACCGGCGTGGCCCTCATGGAAATCGTCAGCCGCCCCGACATTCGTGGCCCGGAAGAGGCCGCCGCATATGTCGGCAAACTGCGCCAGATCCTGCGCTATCTGGGCACCTGCGACGGCAATATGCAAAACGGCAACCTGCGGGCCGACGTCAACGTCTCGATCTGCAAACCCGGTGCTTATGAAAAGTATCAGGAAACGCAGGACTTTTCCCACCTCGGCACCCGCTGCGAGATCAAAAACATGAACTCGATGCGGTTTATTCAGGCCGCGATCGAGGTTGAGGCCCGCCGCCAGATAGCGCTGGTGGAAGATGGCAAAGAGGTCGTTCAGGAAACCCGCCTTTACGACCCTGACAAGAACGAAACCCGCTCGATGCGCTCCAAGGAAGAGGCGCATGATTACCGCTACTTCCCCGACCCCGACCTTCTGCCGCTTGAAATCGAACAGGCGTGGGTCGATGACATCGCCGCCAGCCTGCCCGAACTGCCCGACGCCAAAAAGGCCCGGTTCATCGGCGATTTCGGCCTGTCTGACTACGATGCCTCGGTGCTGACCGCTGACGTTGAAAACGCCACCTATTTTGAAGCCGTGGCCGAGGGGCGCGATGGCAAACTTGCGGCCAACTGGGTGATCAACGAATTGTTCGGGCGCTTGAAGAAAGACGGTGACAAGGCGATCACGGAAAGCCCCGTCTCTGCCGCGCAGCTTGGCGGGATCATCACGCTGATCAAATCCGGCGACATCTCGGGCAAGATTGCCAAGGACCTGTTTGAAATCATCTATACCGAAGGCGGTGATCCGGCGCAGATCGTGGAAGAGCGTGGCATGAAGCAGGTCACGGACACCGGCGCGATTGAAACCGCGGTTGACGAGGTTATCGCCGCCAATCCCGCGCAAGTCGAAAAAGCCAAACAGAACCCCAAGCTCGCCGGCTGGTTTGTCGGTCAGGTGATGAAGGCGACCGGCGGCAAGGCCAATCCGGCAGCGGTGAACAAGTTGGTGGCGCAAAAGCTGGGACTGTGATCGTCACCCTGAAATTTGTGCATTTCTTTGCCATTGCCCTGGGGGTTGGTGGCGGATTTGCCGGGCTTCTGCTTGGGATCTGGGCCCGTGACAAGCCGGATGCGTTCAAGGCAACGCTTGGTGTGATGCAGGGCAACCTCGCACGTCTGGGGTTCGTCAGCATCCTGCTGCTATGGCTCAGCGGTGCCGGGCTGATGTATATTCTTTATGGGGGCTTTGGCGGAATTTGGCTGATGTTATGGGTCAAGCTGTTGTTGGTCACGGCGCTGACCCTGCTGGCTGGCGGTGTGCACCTTATTCGGCTCGGAGCCTTGCCCGCAAGGCTTATGGCCGCCCCGGCACGGCGCATGAAGATCTCGCTCAGCGCGTCCACGCTGACAATTCTCATCCTCCTATCGGCCACACTTGCCTTTAACTGACACCCTCACCCGTAGACTCAACGCGCGAAATTGCTATAAGGCGTCGGTGGTTAAGAAGGGTGATCTGATGTCGTTTGAATACAAAGTCGTACCAGCGCCAACCAAGGGCGTGAAAGCAAAGGGCGTGAAATCCGCCGATGATCGCTTTGCCAATGCGCTTGAATCCACGATGAATGAACTGGCGCTTGCGGGCTGGGAATACCAGCGCACCGATACCTTGCCCTGCGAAGAACGCGAAGGGCTGATGGGCAAAACCACCGTGTTCAAGAACATGCTGGTGTTTCGCCGCGCCCTGCCCGATCAGGCCGACGCCGCGCCCACACCGGCAGAGGACCGGGTTGCCGAAACGCTCGAAGCGCCCGTGCAGCCGCCGCTGCTTGCCAAGCCGACCACAGACGCACCGGCAAACGAACCGCATGTTGCGAAACCGGCCGATAATCCGGTCGCTGCCGAGTAATTACCGGATTTCAATCGCCAAAGCGTGCAGCCGTCCGATGATGTCGGGGCCAATGGCGCTGTGAATGGCACGGTGGCGCGCAACGCGGGATTTCCCCGCCAGCGCCGGGGCCGCGATCACGATGCGCCAATGGCTTTCGCCCGACCCGTCATCCCCCGCGTGGCCCGCGTGCAAATGGCTTTCGTTGACGACTTCCAGATGAGTCGGCGCCAATCCGGCCTTCAATGCTGCTTCTATTTCGGTGTCCAGCCCCATTATTTTCGTCCAACCTCTTCAATCTGCTGACCAACGGTCTAAACTCTGCCGTCCGAGTCGGAAAGATGAGACAGCGCCATGCAGAAAAAAGACCCCTTTGGCTTCGACATGTCCGTGTCGAACTCGAAAAAGAAAAATCCACGCGGGCGGCGCGGCATGTCCGGGGCGTCCGAAACCTCGCGGCGTGTCTGTGACCACGAAGGCTGCGATGAGCCGGGGAAGTACCGCGCGCCAAAGTCGCCGGACATTCTGGACGACTACTTTTGGTTTTGTCAGGCTCATGTGCGCGAATACAACCTGAAGTGGAATTTCTTTGACGGAACGTCAGAGGCAGAGCTGATGGCACAGATGGACAAGGATCGGGTCTGGGATCGGCCGACAAAGCCATTCAAGAAATCCGCAGAAGAACGTGCCTGGGCGCGTCTGGGCGTTGATGACCCGCATGAGGTGCTTGGCGGCAATGCCACACAGAACCCGGGGCGCAATCAGGGCGCCGGGCGCAAACTGCCCCCGACCGAGCGGCGGGCGATCGAAATCCTTGATGCCAAGGACACATGGTCAAAGCCGGAAATTCGCAAGGCTTACAAGGCGTTGATCAAGGTCTTGCACCCGGACATGAACGGTGGTGACCGCAGTCAGGAAGATCAGTTGACCGAAGTGGTCTGGGCCTGGGATCAGATCAAGGCCAGCCGCAACTTTGCGGAAAAGTAGCGCATGGGTCAGGTCGGGATCCCGTCATCCGGCACGGTAAAGAGCGTATCGCGTTCACGCCGCCAAATTGCGATCAACAAATGGCTGGCCAGCACAATGGCCATCCAGAAAATCAGCAACAGCGGCACCTGAACAAAGGCCAATCCGGCAGCAAATGGGCCAAACATGGTGCCATAACCGGGCAAAGCCAGCGTGCCCGCCATCACCGCTGCCGCAATGCTGAGCAATGGGAATCCCCACGTGGCGCGTTTTGCGCCCTTCCAGCCGGGGTGGCCGAACCGGTCCCATGTTGAGAACAAGGCCCCCATCGCGCCCAAGGCACCGGCAAGGATCATCCACAGATCCAGCAGACCAAGCGATCGGATAATCTCTTGCCCACCGCCTAACGTGTTGACAACATTAAACGAAAGACCCGCACCAAAAAGGCCCACGCCAATATAGGCGAGAAGCACAGACCGTTCACCATCGGTCAGCGAAAAACGGGTAAAGCCATCAAAAGGCATTTCAGTTCCATTGCTGTGGTCCCTCAGACTTATGTGATGATTGCGGCATAAATAAGCGCCAAGTCGCCAAACAAAGTGTTTCGGATTGGGCAACTCTAGCCTAAATTGTTAACCACTCTGAGACGGTCGCGGGTGACAAGATGGGCCAGGATCATCAGCCCGAACCAGGACGGCGCGGCGGCAATATGTTCGTCAAAGGATACAAAAACGGTCATGGGTGCGATCCAAACCCCGTCGGGAAAATACATGATCCCGCCCAGCAATCCGGCCCCCAAACAGGTCGCAAGCACAGCCCCCAGGGCTGCGGATAACCACCCCGCCAGCCCGGGCTGACCAAATAGTCCGATCGCCAACGCTCCACCTAGGGTTGCGACCAGACCGGTTGCAACCACGAAATCCCATTCCGGTATGATAATACCGCCCAAGGCGGCTCCGGTCACGCCGATCAGCGCCACGCCGGGCCCGAAAGTCATTGCCAGTTTCATCTCTGCACCTCTTGTTTAGTGTGCAGACATCAAAACCCCGCAGTGCGCAGGCACTGCGGGGATGTTTCGCAATTCTTCCGCAATTTGGGTCTAGGCGGCGCGGAACACCAGAGAAGCACCGTTCAGGCAGTGGCGTTTGCCGGTCGGCGCGGGCCCGTCATCGAAGATATGGCCCAGATGGCTGCCACACCGGCGACAATGCGCCTCTGTGCGGACTGTAAACAGCTTGTTGTCGGGCTTTGTGCCGATGGCATTGGGCAAGCTCTGATACCAGCTTGGCCAGCCCGTGCCGCTGTCGTATTTTGTGCTTGAGGGATAGAGCGCCAGATCACACCCGCGGCAGTAGTACGTCCCCGCGTCGTAAAGCTTGTCCAGGGGGCTGCTGCCAGGTGGTTCAGTACCTTCCTGCCGCATGACCTTGTATTGCAGGTCGGTCAGCATTGCGCGCCATTGGGCATCTGTGCGGTTGATTTCAAACGCCTGTGCGTGCAGCGCGCCGGGGGCAACGGCACTGGCCAGGGCAGCAAGGGTAAACGTGCGACGGTTCATGTCGGGCTCCTATCCATTTCACCTTGGACTAGCAGTCAGCCGCCTTCGCCCGCCAGTAAAACCACGCTGACGCACGCGGATGTGAACCTCCTGTGAAGTGGCTCAGGTTTCCCAGACGATTGGTGCAATTGCGACAACCTCACCCGTGGGTGCCCCGGTGGGTGATCCCCCAAGCGGTTCGACGCTGATCGCACAATTGCCGCCATGCAGCAGCTGGCGGTAATCTTCGGGCACCCTCAGCTGTCCGGTCTGCGCCGCCGGAAGAACGCCCAGCGATATTGGCGCGCGATCCCCGTTGATCAACCACAACTGAAGGTCCTGCCCCTCTGGCGCGCGCCCTGTCCGGCGGTTGAATTCCAGCCATTCACCATCATCGGTATAGGCAATTTCGACCACAAGGCTTTCGTCCTCTGACACCAAGGTCGCGGTGGCCGTGGGCAAGGCCAGCGATGGCCCGATTGTGGCATCAATCACCCATAGCGCGACAAGGGCCGCCAGCAGCCCGCCGCCGACCGCTGGCAACAGCCCAAGCCGCTGCAACAGGCCGCGCCCCTGCGCTGTGGCTGTTTCGAACACCGGCGCGGTGGCGGGCGGTTCGACCTCCTCCGGCTGCGGTGCGGCCACGGCAGCCGTGCCGAATGCGGCCGCGCGTATCTGGTTCAGCAAGGCGGGCGGTGGCGTTACCGGGGCGATATCATCGGTCAAATCAGCAAGGTTCTCGGCCCAGGCTTCGTATTCCTCGCGAAAATCCGCGTCGCGCGCCATCAGCTGTTCAAATGCCGCCGCCTCTTCGGGCGCAAGCAGACCCAGCGCGTATTCCGCGGCCAGCATCAGCTCTTCGTCCGGGTCAATGTCATCAGTCATGTGACAGACACTCTCTCAACTTCAACAGACTGCGACGCAGCCATGTCCTTATGGTGTTCAGCGGCACGTCGAAGACATCTGCCAACTCCTGATAGGTTTCGCCCTCAAGATAAGCACGCCGTACGGCCTGCGCCTTTTCCGGGGCAAGCCCTTCCATGCAGTTTACAATCCGCGCCCGATCAGAGGCGGCAATCGCGAGCGCCTCCGGTCCGGGTGCGGCATCGGCTACTTCTACAGCCTCGTCCATATCGCCCAACCTGGCCTTGCGGGCGCGCAGCCTGTCGATACAGGTATTGCGGGTCACAGTGATCAACCAGGTCATCGGGCTGAACCCATTGGCGCTGTAGCGGTCCGCATTGCGCCAGACTTTGACAAATGCATCCTGCAAGGCGTCCTCTGCTTCGGCCCGGTTGTTCAACACACGCAGGCACACGCCGAATAGTTTCGCCGAGGTCGCAGCATAAAGCGCATCAAACGCGTCGCGGTCACCGCTCGCCATCCCGGCGATCATCTCTTCGATGTCAGCGGTGGTCCTCATTCCATGCCTCGCAAGTCGCTCATAACGGCCAGCTTGGCGGAGTTTGAGAAAAACGCAACCAACTGCCGTCGCAAGTGACAGGAAATGCCGCCTTCCCCTTGGCATTCGTCGCGATATGTTGCATCCGCAAGACGACGGATACCGCGACGAATGAAAGGCGACACGATGGCCGACGGCATGATTGATATTGACGCAAAGCCCACCGAAGACATTTCGGTGCGCGAAGTCTTTGGCATCGACTCGGATATGAAGATCAAGGGCTTTGCGGACAAGACCGATCGCACGCCCGACGTCGACAGCACCTACAAATTCGACCCTGACACCACGCTCGCGATTCTGGCCGGTTTTGGATACAACCGCCGGGTCATGATCCAGGGCTATCACGGCACCGGGAAATCCACCCACATCGAACAGGTCGCCGCCCGCCTGAACTGGCCTGCGGTGCGTGTGAACCTCGATTCACATATTTCGCGGATCGACCTGATTGGCAAAGACGCGATCAAGCTGCGCGATGGTGTGCAGGTCACCGAATTTCACGAAGGCATCCTGCCCTGGGCGCTGCGCAACCCGGTTGCGATCGTGTTTGATGAATATGATGCAGGCCGCGCCGATGTGATGTTCGTGATCCAGCGGGTGCTGGAACATGACGGCAAACTGACGCTGATGGACCAGAACCAGATCCTGACTCCGCATAAATATTTTCGTCTGTTTGCGACGGCCAACACCGTTGGTCTGGGTGACACGACCGGCCTTTACCACGGCACCCAGCAGATCAACCAGGCGCAGATGGACCGCTGGTCGCTTGTGGCCACGCTGAATTACCTCAGCCACGACGCCGAGGCCGCGATCATCCTGTCCAAATCACCCCACTTCAACACCGAGGCGGGTCGCAAGACGATTTCGCAGATGGTCACCGTCGCCGACCTGACCCGGACCGCCTTTATGAACGGCGATCTGTCCACCGTCATGTCACCCCGCACCGTGCTCGCCTGGGCCGAAAACACCCGCATCTTCCAGGATGTCGGCTACGCCTTCCGCCTGTCTTTCCTCAACAAATGTGATGAGCTTGAGCGTCAGACCGTCGCCGAATTCTACCAGCGGTGTTTTGACGTGGAACTGCCGGAAAGTGCGGCCAGCCTCAGCCTGGGGTGATCTGCCGCGGCGATCACGCCCTTGGCACCTACCCCCGGCGGACTGGTCATTTTGATCTCTGAACAACCTCGCGTTTGGGGTCACGGCAGGATTCGCCGTGCCCTAAACCCCACACCTAGTCGCCCTTCGAATTTTGCCCACTAGATAGGCCCGGCGTTCTGGGCAAAGGTGACCTATGGGCAGCGTGTTGACCTTTTGGCTGCCAGATCCTCGCTGTTGGCCCCCTCCCTGCCAACGCGGGGATGTTTTTTGTCAACCCGCCGAACATCGGCCAAATTGACCGCGTCGGGGCTCTGGTATTTGCGCCTTTCGGGCAGTAGTTTGCGGCGTAACGCTGCGCGAAAGAACCCCGATGTCCAACCCGTCCGACAATCCTGCTGACCCGTTCAAGAAAGCCCTGGCTGAGGCAACCAAAGTCATGGCCGACGATCCGGAATTGTCGGTCACCTTTTCCGTCGACCCCGCCGGGCAGACCACCGATACGATCCGGCTGCCGCAGGTGACGCGACGCATGACCCGGCAAGAGGTGCTGCTGGCGCGTGGCCATGCCGACGCGATGGCGTTGCGCCACAAGTTCCACGATCTCAAGACAAATTCCCGCTATCTGCCACAAGGCCAGATGGCACAGGACATCTACAACGCAATGGAAACCGCACGGGTCGAGGCTGTCGGCGCGCGGTTCATGCCCGGCACCGCAGGCAATATTGATGCCAAGATCGGCAACGAAGCCATGCGCAGGGGTTATGACCAGATCAAACAGCCCTCAGAGGCCCCGCTCGCCACCGCAGCCGGCTATCTGATCCGGCAACTGGCCACCGGGCGTGATTTGCCACAGGGCGCGTCCAACGTGCTCGAACTTTGGCGCGGCTTTATTGAGGAACAATGCGGTGGCACGCTGGAAAACCTCGATGACATCCTGAACGATCAGCAGGCATTTGCGAAATTTGCCCGTCAGATCATCCGCGATCTGGGCTACGGCGACCAATTGGGCGATGACCCCGATACCGCTGACGAGGACATGGAAGACGAGGCCGAAGAAGGTGCAGACGATCAGGAAGAGCCTGACAGCACCGGCGAAGACGACAGCGACGGGGACGAGGCCGAAGCCTCGCCCGAGCAGACACAGGAAGAACAGCAGGACGCATCTCAGGCTGAAATCAGCATGGATGATCAGGCTGACGCGGAGATGGGCGAAGAAACGGAAATGCCCGATGGTGAGGCCCCGATGGAGCCGCCGCAACCGCAGCCGGTGTCTGATGCTGATCCCGACTACCGCGTCTATACCGCTGAATACGATGAGGAAATCGGCGCAGAGGACCTTGCCGAACCGGCCGAGCTTGAGCGGTTGCGCACCTATCTGGACCAGCAGTTGGAACCGCTCAAAGGCGCGGTAAGTCGTCTGGCCAACAAGCTGCAACGCCGTTTGCAGGCGAAACAGAACCGGTCCTGGGAATTTGATCGCGAAGAAGGGATCCTGGACGCCGGGCGTTTGGCGCGGATCGTCGCCTCGCCCACGACGCCGCTGTCTTTCAAGGTCGAAAAAGATACGGAATTTCGCGACACCGTTGTGACGCTGTTGCTGGACAACTCCGGCTCAATGCGGGGGCGCCCGATTTCCATCGCGGCAATCTGCGCCGATGTGATGGCGCGCACGCTGGAACGCTGCGACGTCAAGGTCGAGATTCTGGGCTTTACCACCAAAGCGTGGAAAGGCGGGCAAAGCCGGGAGGATTGGCTCAAGGCCGGGCGCGAAGCGACCCCCGGTCGCCTGAATGATCTGCGGCACATCATCTACAAGGGTGCGGATGCGCCCTGGCGCCGGACTCGCCCCAATCTGGGGCTGATGATGAAAGAGGGACTGCTGAAGGAAAACATCGACGGTGAGGCGCTCGAATGGGCGCACCGGCGTCTGGCCATGCGCCAGGAACAGCGCAAAGTGCTGATGGTGATTTCTGATGGCGCGCCGGTAGACGATTCAACTTTGTCCGTTAACCCCGCGAATTACCTCGAAAAACACCTGCGCGACGTGATCGCGATGATCGAACGGCGCAAACAGGTTGAACTGGCCGCAATTGGGATCGGCCATGACGTGACACGCTATTACAATCGGGCCATCACGATCACCGACGTGGAACAGCTGGCGGGGGCCATGACCGAACAGCTGGCCAGCCTGTTTGACGCCGACCCGCGCAAACGGGCCCGCGTGCTGGGCATGCGCAAGACCGGCTGACCGCGGGTTTCCCATCACCTCCTCAGATAAGACAGGGCCCTTCAAACATGTTCCAGACCTTCGAAGTCGCCTCTTCGCCTGATCAGGGACCGCCACGGCTGGCAGCGCTGCGGCAGGTCATGCAAACTGCAGCGCTTGACGGATTTCTGGTGCCGCGTGCGGATGCCCATCAGGGTGAATATGTCGCCCCGGCGGATGATCGTTTGGCCTGGCTCACCGGGTTTACCGGCTCTGCCGGATTTGCCGCCGTTCTTGCCCATATCGCAGGTGTCTTTATCGACGGACGTTACCGCCTGCAGGTGCATCAGCAGGTTGCGGCGGATTTCACTCCGGTGCACTGGCCCGAAGTGCAACTTGACGTGTGGTTGAAAGAGCAGATGCCGCAGGGCGGAACGCTCGGCTTTGATCCATGGTTGCATACCGTGGAAGAGATCGCGGCCCTGCGCAAATCCCTGAAAGAAACCGGGATCATCCTGCGGTCCTGTGACAACCTCGTGAACAGGATCTGGCACGATCGCCCGGCCCCACCTAACGCGAAGTTCGAGGCCTATCCAATTGAATACGCAGGTGAAAGCCATGATGACAAGATCGCGCGACTGGCCAGCGACATCACCGGCACCGCCGCAATCACCACATTGCCAGACAGTATCGCCTGGCTGCTGAATATCCGCGGCTCCGATATTGAACGCAATCCTGTCCCACAGGCCTTTGCAATTATCCGGGCCAATGGCCATGTTGACCTGTTTGCCCGCCCCGGCAAGGCCGAACACCTTGCCGGGCACTTTGGGGATAAGGTCACGATCAGGGATCAACTTGAATTTCCCGATGCCGTGGCGGCATTGCCTGGCCCGGTGCAGATCGACAACAAATATTGCCCGCAGATTATCGCCGACAGGCTTGGCGACAAGGCCCGCAACGCGATGGATCCCTGTCTGCTGCCCAAGGCACGCAAGAATGCAACCGAGATTGCAGGCGCGCGGGCGGCACATCTGCGCGATGGGGCAGCGATGGTGCGGTTCCTGGCTTGGCTCGACGCCGAGGCCCCCAAGGGCGGGCTTATGGAAATCGACGTCGTCACAGCGCTTGAAACCTTTCGGCGCGAAACGAACCAGTTGCGCGACATCAGTTTTGAAACCATTTGCGGCGCCGGTGGAAATGGCGCGATTGTCCATTACCGCGTGACCGAAGACAGCAACCGCCCGGTCAAACCGGGGGAACTTTTGCTGGTGGACTCCGGCGGACAATATATCGACGGCACCACCGACATCACCCGCACCGTGATCGTCGGCACACCGTCAAACGACCACATTGACTGCTATACCCGGGTGCTGCAGGGGATGATCGCGATCAGCCGCACGCAGTTTCCAAAAGGCGTGTCGGGTCAACATCTTGACGCCCTGGCGCGCGCACCTCTTTGGGCTGCGGGGCTCGATTACGATCACGGCACCGGCCACGGCGTGGGTGCCTATCTCAGTGTGCACGAAGGCCCGCAGGGCCTGTCCCGCCGCGCAACCATCCCGTTTGAACCGGGCATGATCCTGTCAAATGAACCGGGGTATTACCGCGCCGATGAATTTGGCATCCGGATCGAAAACCTGATTGTCGTGCAGGCGGCCCCCAAGGGACCGGACGGGCGCGACCATCTTGCGTTTGAAACCCTGACCTATGTCCCGCTTGACCGTCGTCTGATCGACACGGCGCTTTTGGGGCCACAGGAACGGGACTGGATTGATCGTTACCACACAGATACACTGCGCCTGATTGGCCCGCATGTGGACGGGGCGGCGCTGGACTGGCTGACTAGGGCCTGCGCGCCGTTATAAGACCGTCACATTGCGGGTCTATGCCCTGCATTCTTGAAAGGACGCTGACTATGGCTGACCACATTCGTATTCGCCCTGCTTCGGGCACCTGGGTCGTTCGCGCTGCGGGCGCGGTTCTGGGTGAATCCACACATGCGCTGGAACTGACCGAGGGCGATTATGCGCCGGTGATCTATTTCCCGCGCAGAGATCTCGCCATGGCCTTCTTTGACGCCAGCGACACGACATCGCACTGCCCGCACAAGGGTGATGCCAGCTATTTCACCATCGTGGCCAAGAGCGGCCCGATGACCGATGCGGCATGGACTTATGAAAACCCCAAGGACGCGGTGGCACAGATCAAGGACCACATTGCGTTCTATACCTCAAAAGTTACCGTAGAAGAGGTCTAGTCGCTCAGGAATGTTCCTCGCGGGCCGTTTCGGCCAAGGCCTTGTTCATCGCCCGCAAGGCATCCACCTGAAACAGCGCACCCCATAGTTCGGGTGGCGAATCCTCGCCGCCCAGCGTGACGACGGGGATGAACGGCAGGCCGGACGAGTCAAACAATGGCATCGCCTGTTCCAGTGTTGCATTGCCGTCGACATAGACCCCTTCTCCGATCAGATCCCAACAGGCCGCTTCTGATGCAGCGCGCTCGCTCTCCTTGGCACGCATGATCGTGGCGACGCGAAACGTCGCCAGCAGATAGGCCTGCGGTCCAGCCGCAAGGTGGACATTGCGCCGTTCCAGCTGGGTCAGAAAGAACGACCGGTCCACAAGCCGCGAGGCAAGCGCCGTGGACAGCGAGACCGAGACCATCACCGCCATCGCGGTCTGCCAGTCGCCGGTCAGCTCAAACACGATCAGCGTTGTTGAAATCGGCGCCCCCAGTACCGCCGCCGCAACCGCCCCCATGCCCGCAAGCGCATAAAGCGTGCCCTCGCCGGAAAAGTTGGGTAGCAACCCGGTCGCCAGCACGCCAAATGCCAATCCGGTCAGGGCCCCAACCATCAGCGACGGTGAAAACACGCCGCCGCCCATGCGCCCGCCCATCGTGATCGCAACCGCAATGACCTTGAGCACCACAAAAATGACGGCCTCGTGGAACAGCAATTTCCCGGTCAACGCCGCCGAGGTGGTCTCATAGCCAACCCCGATAATGTGCGGGAACCAGATCGCCAGCGTGCCCAGCAATGCCCCGGCAATAGCTGGCCGCAAAAGGCGCGGCAGACGCAGTTTTTCTTGCACAAGATTGCCAAAATCCTCGGCCAGGAAAATGGCCCGCATCAGCACCACGGCGACAAAACCGCAGACCAGCCCCAGGATCAGGAACGCCGGCAATTCAACATAGAACTCCAACGCCGCCTGTGTGGGCAGGACAAACTCCGTCACATCTCCAAAGGCAAGTCGGTTAATCACCGTACCCGCAACGCTGGCGATCACGATCGGCGCAAAGGCATGCACCGCAAAATGTCGCAGGACGACCTCCAGCGCAAACAGCGCCCCGGCAATCGGCGCGTTGAAACTGGCGGAGACAGCCGCCGCGACCGCACAGCCAAGCAGGTCACGCCCGGTGATGCCATCCGCACGGATCATGCGGCTGACCAATGTCGACAGCACACCCGCCATATGCACAACCGGCCCCTCGCGCCCGGTTGACCCGCCAGTGGACAGGGTGATCAGACTGGCCAGGGCCGACACCGCCCCGCTGCGCACTTCAACCCGTCCTTCGTGCAGGGCGGACCCTTCGATCACGTCTGCAACCGAGCGTACCCGTGCATCCGGTGTCAGACGGTCCAGCAATATGCCGACAATCAGACCACCCGCGATCGGGATCAAAAGGACATAATACCAATCGAGGTTGGCAATCGCCGTATGCAAAGTCCGTGGGTCCTGCGTGCCATAGACAAATGTCTGCACAAAAGAGATCATCAGCCGGAACAACAGCGCCGCCGTCCCCGCCCCGATTCCGATCAGCAATGCAATGAACCAGAACTGCACTTGGCTTGGGCCGCGGGTCTTCATTACCCTGATCGCCCGGCGCAGATCGGCCGCCGCGCGGTCCCCGATTTCGGCAATGATCGACTTTCGCATCCCGCTCATGCTGACTCGCCCCTGGCCTGCGTGACGGCAAAATTCCGCCGGGTCGCAACATCGACTGGGACGCCAACATCATTGACCGATTTTTTTCGCTTTGATGCCACTCGTTTTAGGACATGGCAGCGGCCACTCCAACCCCGATTCCCCTTGTAAAAATGGATGCAATCCAAGGTTGCCATATTTTAGGTCAGCATTGCTGCCTTTCTTTTTGACAGGTTGCGGAGAATCGCTCAATCCTTAGAACTTTGACTGTCCGGTAAATTTGGGATCGGCGGTTTTGGCTTCTGCTACACCCTGATTTCAAAAAGTGACCATGTGCGATTTACTTAGATCGCACGGTGTTGACGTGAGTTGTTTTTCGGGTGTGTTTGTGCTCGTCAGTAACGAGGCGTCCTAGTCCGAAACGGATCTAGGGCGCCTTTTTCCTTTAACCCATCAACGCCTTAGCAGCTTCTCGTGCTGCGTCCGTAATCGTATCACCGGATAGCATACGGGCGATTTCATCGACCCTTGCCGCCGCATCAAGCGGCACAACCGTCGACGTTGTTGCATCGGATTTTTGGTGTTTTTCCACCCGCCAGTGGTGCCCTCCCAAGGCCGCCACCTGCGGAGAGTGCGTCACAACCAGAACTTGCATTTCCTCTGCAAGCCCCGCCAATCGGCGGCCAACGGCGTCTGCGGTCGCACCACCAACGCCGCGATCAATCTCATCAAAGATCATCGTCAGGTTGTTTGATCCAGCCTGTGTCAAGCAAACTTTGAGCGCCAATAGAAAACGGCTGAGTTCCCCCCCCGACGCGATCTTGTTCAGCGGACCGGCCGGGGCGCCGGGGTTGGTGGCAACCGTAAAAGCCACCGCATCGCGCCCGGATGGGCCGGGCTCTGCCTCGGAAATGACCGTCTGAAAAACCGCCCGGTCCATCTTGAGCGGGGCAAGTTCCGCTAACATGGCCTGATCCAGACGGGCACCCGCCTTGACGCGCGCCTTATGTTGCGCATCCGCCGCGGTGTCATAGGCGTCCTGCGCGGCCCGCACCGCGCTGCGCTGTGTCGCGACATCATTGGACCCCCCGTCAAGCTGCGCCAACCGCCCGCGCAGATCAGCTGCGAAATCTGCAAGCGCATCGGGCAGGACGTCATGTTTGCGGGCCAGGCCCCGGATTGCGAACAGGCGTTCTTCGGTATCCTCAAGCTCGGCGGGGTTAAAGCTCAGACCATCAAGACAATCGGCAACCCCGCGCTGCGCCGCGTCCAGTTCCAGCATTGCCCGTTCAATCGCACCCAGCGGGGCGTCAAGCTGGCCTTGCGCCTTTTCTGCGGCCCCAACCAGCCAGCGGGTCGCATCCGTCAGGGTTCCTTCGGCCCCCTGCAAACCCAACGCCTCTGCCGCGCGGGCAATGTCTTCGCGGATCTTCTCGGCGCCCTGCATCAGGCGTCGGCGGGTGTCCAGTTCCGCCTCTTCGCCCGGTTGCGGGTCCAGCGCGTCAAGTTCTGCAACGGCATGGCGCAGGTAATCCTCTTCGGCCTGCAGCGCCGTCAATCGCGCCTCCGCGTCCGACAGCGCCCTTTGCGCCGCCGACAGGTCGCGCCACGCAGTGCGCAGCCGGTCGCCATCCAACCCGGCAAAGTCATCCAGCATCGCAAGATGGCCGCGGGGGTTCAGCAGACCGCGATCATCATGCTGTCCATGCAGCTCGATCAGGGTGTCCGACAATGCGCGCAGAATGTCGCCGCTGACCCTGCGGTCATTGACCCATGCGGTCTTGCGCCCGTCGCGTGTATTGATCCGCCGCAGGATCAGTTCATGACTTGTGGTGATCCCCGCTGCATTCAGGATTTCATGTGCAGCGTGATCCTCGGGCAGGTCAAACCAGGCAGTCACTTCGCCCTGCTCAGCGCCGGCGCGGACCAGTTCAGCCCGCCCGCGCCATCCCAGCACAAAGCCAAGACTGTCCAGCAGAATGGATTTCCCGGCCCCGGTTTCCCCAGTCAGCACGTTCAATCCGGGCTGAAACGCAAGTTCCAGCCGGTCAATGATCAACATGTCGCGTATGTCTAATCCGCGCAGCATCGCCGCACGGCCACTACAGCCACTCGCCGCGGATAACCTGCCGGTAGATAGATGACAGCCAGTTATCCCCGACAGATCGGGCCTCTAGCCCCTGCCCGGTCAGCAGCGCAAAGCTGTCTTGATACCATTCCGTGCTGGGAAAGTTTTCGCCCAGAATTGCGCCCGCCGTCTGGGCCTCGGCTGTCAGCCCCAGCGACAGATAGGCTTCGACCAGACGGTGCAGCGCTTCCGGCGTATGTGATGTTGTCTGGAAATCCTCAACCACGGTACGGAACCGGTTAACCGCCGCCGCATAATGCTTGCGCTTGAGGTAATAGCGCCCGATTTCCATTTCCTTTGCCGCGAGGTGGTCAAAGGCCAGGTCGAACTTCAAGATCGACGCGCGCGCATATTCGGTGTCCGGATATTGTTCGATCACCGTGCGCAACGCCTGCAACGCCTGAAAGGTCAGACCCTGGTCACGGCCGATTTCGTCGATTTGGTCGTAATAGGATAGTGCCAGCAGATATTGCGCATATGCGGCATCTTCGGTTGCGGGATAGAAATCCAGATAACGCTGCACGGCGGCGCGGCTATTGGGGTAATCCGTCTCGCGGTGATAGGCAAAGGCCTGCATGATCAACGCCCGCTGCGCCCAGTCCGAATAGGGGTACAGCCGCTCAATCTCACCAAAGTAGAACGCGGCCTCATCAGCACGCCCTGATTCGAGTTCGACCTCGCCCCGCGTGAAGATTTCCTGGGCGGTGTAGTTGTCCAGCGCACCTTCCACACGGGGGTCAAATGCACCGCAGCCCGCAAGAACGCCCAGCGAAAGCGCCACCGCCAACCGAAGGCGCTTGCTGCCTGTCGTTGTGCTGCCTGACATACCGTTTCCCCGCATCACTGCTCGTCTTTGGACCGTTGAGGTCCTGGTTAGCCCATCCTCTATCATAGAAAAATCAGGGGCAAAATGCCTTTTGCAGGTCCCGTCACGGTTCTGCGAGGATGCGTGGCCTATGCGACGGCGACCAGATCGGCTGACGTGACGCCGACGCCGGGCAGACGTGCTGCGATTTGGGTATCACAGTTCACGTATGTCCAGGCATCGGGCTGCTCGAAAAGCTTGTGAAGCAAGGCATTTGTCACCGCATGTCCTGCCTTCATTCCAGTGTAGCGGCCCAATATCGGCGCACCGGCGGTATAAAGATCACCAAGGGCATCCAGCATCTTGTGCCGCACAGCTTCGTCACCATGGCGGAAACCGCCGGGTGTCAGAACTGCATCACCGTCAATCACGACGGCATTGTCCAGCGTACCGCCCAAGGCCTTGCCAGCGGCATGCATGGCATCAACGTCGGCGGCCCGGCAGAACGTGCGGCTGTCGCACAGTTCGCGCACAAATGACCCGTTGGCCATGTTAAGCACCTTGGTCTGGCGGCCAATCGCGCCATCGGCAAAATCAATGGTGAAGTCGATTTGCAGGCTTGTGGCCGGTGACAAGACCGCCTTGGCATTGCCCAGCGTCACGCTGACGTCACGCAAGATCTTGATCGCCTTCAGGGGCGCATCCAGATGCACAACCCCATGACGCAGGATGCCTTTGACAAAGGCCGCAGCGCTGCCGTCCATGATTGGCACTTCGGGCCCTTCAAGTTCGACCAAAGCATTGTGAACGCCACATCCGGCCAAAGCCGCCATGATGTGTTCGATCGTGGACACCATCACCCCGGCGCTGTTCTGAAGGCGCGTGTTCAGAGGTGAGACAACAACCTGATCCCAAACAGCAGGCAGGATACCGTCGCGACCGGCAATATCTGTCCGGCGGAAAACGATGCCGGTGTTTGCCCCTACCGGCCGCAGCACCATGCGCGCAGGCGCACCTGTGTGCAGGCCAAAGCCTTCAAAGGTTACAGCAGATTGCAGGGTGGTCTGCATGGGCTCACTCAATTCACTGCGGTTAACCGCGTTCACACTGAGATAGGGTGTCTGCGTGCGTGCGACAATTCACGCTTTGCAACCATCTGAAACACTCTTGCCGCAATTGATGAGTCGCGCCGCTGCGCCGCAGTAACTCCTTGTTTGAAAACGAAAAAGGCCGCCCAAGGGCGGCCCATCTCAAACTTTGAAACGTGGCGTCAGTTCGCCTGACGGCGCAAGAAAGCCGGAATTTCGATCCGTTCCTGCTCGGGATCAGGCTCTGCGACGGGCTCTTGTGCTTCGCGCATTGTGGTGACCTGCGGCTGCTGGCGGCTTGGCTGCTGCGCGGCCTCTGCCCCGGCACCTGTCATCCGGTTGATCAGGCTGTTGATGCCAAACCGGGGCTTGTCACCCTCTGCTGCAGCAGAAGGATCCTGCCCCGGCGCGCGCCGCACGGCCGCTTCGAGGCGGGCCATTGTGTCAGGCGAAGGCTGTCCGGCAGGCGCCTGTTGACGTGGTGCGACATAAGATTCCGCGGGTTGTTCAAAAGAGGGCTCCGGGCGCGGGCGATAGGCGGGTGGCGGCAGATCATCCTCTGCCAGCGCCTCTTCGATGTCGCGGAAATCATCTTCGACCGGCTCAAGGCGGCGATTGTCGTCGATGCCTTCAAACAATGTCGGCTCGGGTGCCGCCTTTGCCGCGGGTGCCTGTGCGGCGATCGGGGCTGCGGCGGGTGCCGTGCGGGCCGCAACGGGAGCCGGTGCCGGCTCTTCTTCTGCGGCGGGTGCCTCAATGGATACGGATGACTTCAGCGGCTGTGCCATTGACCGGCGCGGCAGCGGCGTGTCGGCATTGCTGACCGTGGCATCGATGCCCGTGGCCACAACAGAAACCCGCATCTGCCCTTCCATGCCGGTATCCAGCGTGGACCCGACAATGATGTTCGCCGCCGGATCGACCTTTTCGCGGATTTTGTTGGCCGCCTCGTCCAATTCGAACAACGTCAGGTCGTAACCACCTGTGATGTTGATCAAAACGCCCTTTGCGCCTTCCAGCGAAATTTCGTCGAGCAGCGGGTTCGCGATGGCCTTTTCGGCGGCCTGAACCGCACGGTTTTCGCCCTCTGCTTCTCCGGTGCCCATCATCGCCTTGCCCATCTCGTCCATCACCGCGCGCACGTCGGCAAAGTCGAGGTTGATCAGACCGGGGCGGACCATCAGGTCGGTCACGCCCTTCACACCCTGGTACAGAACGTCATCTGCAAGGGCAAAGGCCTCGGTGAATGTGGTGTTTTCATTGGCCAGCCGGAACAGGTTCTGGTTGGGAATAATGATCAGCGTATCAACAACCTTCTGCAGTGCTTCGACACCGTCCTCGGCCTGCTGCATCCGCTTGCCGCCTTCAAACTGGAACGGCTTGGTGACGACGCCGACCGTCAGCACGCCCAATTCGCGTGCGGCCTGTGCGATAATCGGTGCGGCCCCGGTGCCGGTGCCCCCGCCCATGCCCGCTGTGATAAAGCACATATGCGCCCCGGCGAGGTGATCAACGATCTGCTCGATGCTTTCCTCAGCGGCGGCGGCGCCAACGGTTGCCCGTGCGCCCGCCCCCAGACCTTCGGTGACCTTGATGCCCATCTGGATCTTTGCATCTGACCGGGACTGCTGCAGCGCCTGTGCGTCGGTGTTGGCCACGACGAACTCAACTCCGTCCAGCTCTTTTTCGATCATGTTGTTGACAGCGTTCCCGCCAGCACCACCAACGCCGAAAACTGTAATCCGGGGCTTCAGCTCTTCCTGGCCCGGAATGGAGAGGTTCAATGTCATACTCAGTCCGCCTGTCAATTGGCCCGTCCCACGGGCAGATTCTCGTAAAATTACGCCGACTTTAACGATTTCGCCGATGTACGTCACCCGCTAATCGGAAAATATCCACAAAATATAGCGCATTCGCGGGGTCAATCGGAAAGATTTCGCCGATAACACTACATCTTGCGGCGGATCGTCCGCGCGCAGCAACTGCACTGATGCCTGGGGCGCATCAATGCAAGCCCTTGCAGGGCTGGCTTTCGTCTTCGTTTTTGGGATGCCTGCTCGGCCTTCCCGCCGTTTCATTTGCCTCTGGCCCTCTCGCGGGGCCTGTGGATATCTTAGCAGTTCAGAGCTGATCCGTCATCTGGAATCTGTGCAGAACCGGCGCAATTTGCCGGGTTTCGGCGCGGTGGGTTGCACTTTTTCCGCGCGCCATCCTCAAAATGGGTGGGTTCACAGCCACCAAAACGAATCCGTCCAACCTTTTGGGTCCGCCAAATGGGAATTTGGCGGCAGGCAGCTGGATAATCTCGGGTAAATTGCGCAACGACCTGACCGGTCGCACCGCCCCCGGACTTGCCAGACCATACCTCGGAAAAGCAAGCCGGGACATTTTGCGGCAGCAAATTTGGGCAATTGGCACTGTTAAGGGCAGCCGATACGGCCCCCGATATGGGCAAGATGCGCGAAAAGAGCCTTAAAACCAGACTGTTACCAGTTGTCCTTAAACCATTTCACCGCGCGTTTCAGGGATCGGGCCGGATAGGTATCTGCGGGAATATCAAAATCCCACCACTCATCCTGCGGATTGGCGGCAAACAGCGTCAGCCCAACCGCGCCGGAAAACGCCGGGCCGGTGGCAGCCTGCGGCAGGCCCTGCACACGTAGCGGGCGGCCCAACCGCACCTGTTGGCCAAGGATCTTGGCGGCCAGCCCATCCAGCCCCGGAATCTGAGAGGCCCCGCCAGTCAGCACGATCTGCTGGCTTGGCAGGTATTCAAACCCGGCCGCGTCGAGCCTGACGCGCACCTCTTCCAGAATTTCTTCGATCCGCGGGCGCATGATCCCAATCAGTTCAGCCCGGCTCACGGTGCGACGGTCACGCTCCCAATCTCCGGTATCACCGCCGATCTCGATCATTTCGCGATCGTCCATGCCCGTGGCCATAACGCCACCGTAGAATGTCTTGATCCGTTCTGCCGTGGCCATTGGCACCTGCAGCCCCATGGAAATGTCACCGGTGACATGATCGCCCCCCATGCGGACCGCATCGGCGTAGATCATGTGCTTCTTCATGAAGACGCTGATCCCGGTTGATCCTCCGCCCAGATCAATACAGGCCGATCCCAACTCCTGTTCGTCCTCAACCAGGGACGAAATTCCGGCCACATAGGCCGACGATGCCAATCCGGCAAGCTCAAGGTCGCAGCGGCGAATGCAGAAGAACAGGTTCTGGATAACCGTCGCATCAACCGTCAGCATATGCATGTCAGTGGTCAGCTGGTTGCCGATCTGGCCGCGTGGATCGGCCATGCCACTGCGGTGATCCAGCGCAAAATTCACCGGCTGCGCGTGCAACACGTGCCGGTCAGCGCCGTAGTCGGGCACCTCAGCCGCCGCCATCACCCGGCCGATGTCGCCGTCTGTGACCACGCCGCCAGCAATATCAACCGCGCCGTCCAGCCCATAGGACCGGGGCCGCGCGCCGCTGAAACAGGCGATCACATGATCCACGCGCACATTGGCCATCTTCTGTGCCGCCTGCACGGCAGTGCGGATCGCACGTTCGGTTTCCTGCATCGCGTCAACTTCGCCAAAGCGCACGCCGCGTGACCGCGTCGTGGCGGCACCGATGACCCGGAACGAGGATTGCCCGGCAAGCGATCCGATCCCATCTGAATCGCGAAACCGCTCTGGCCCGTCAAAGCGCAGGACCAGACAGGCAATCTTGCTGGTGCCGACATCAAGAATGGCGATGACACCCCGCTGCATCGCTGCTTTGCGCATGTTTCGCATCGCCCGCTGGCTGTCATATAGATCCCGCATTATTCGCCCGTCCCTGTATCACTCACGCGGCGCATTGCGTTCGCCGCTTCGGTTGTCATTCTTAAAGTTGCCCGTGCCGGGTTGCGCATATCCACAACCGCGACGTCCCGTTTCAATAGGTCCTGCGCATCATTCAGCGCGATGACCCGGTCAATGGCCGCGCGGGCGCCCTCTTCGGGCAGCAGAATGCGCTGGCCCCGGTCAAGCACCATGTCCCAGCGCCGCTCGCCCATGCGCACCAAACCACGCACCCGCGTGGCAATCGGACTGGCGGCGCGGAACAGCGCCAGCGCCTCGTCGATATTGGTCTGCGCCCCGTCGCCCGCGATCAGCGGCAAATCACGGCGGTCGGCCCGGGACTCGATCACTCCGGCAAAGACGCCGTTGGCATCAATCAGTTTCAGGGTCTGTCCTGCCCGCCAGATCGCAACCGGCTGGCGCGGCGTGACCTCCACGACAAGCGCCCCGCCCTCGCCAACACGCACGGTTGCTTCTTGCACCGCATTCAGCGCGGCCACCGTGGCGCGCATGTCTTCAAGGTCCAGATCAAATGACGACACCGGAAATGTGACCGGCAACACCCGCTGCACGTCGGCAATGATTGCCGCATCCGCGCCGGTGACCTGCATGTCGGTGACCATGAATTCGGGGCGCTGTTGTACCGCGGCCTTGGCCTGCGCCACGTGATCGGCAAACAATGCGCGGTTTTCCGGCTTTGCCGTCCAGGTGCCCACGATGACGGCAATCAGGATCATCGGCGTGCCCACCCGCACCGCGATCCGGAACCCCGGCGTCAGCATCATCCGTTGCCAGCGATAGCCCCACTTGGACGGCGCAGGGTCTTTGATCGCGCGCGGACGCGGCGGGGCGCTTAACGGTCGCATGATGCGTCCTCCACCAGCCAGCGGCAAAATTCGGGGAAGGATATGCCCACGTGCGCCGCCTGCTCGGGTGTGAGCGAGGTTGGCGTCATGCCGGGCTGGGTGTTTGTTTCCAGCAAGATCAACCCATCAATCCCACGGGTCTCATCCCATCTGAAATCCGTGCGTGAGGCACCGCGACAGCCCAGCACCTGATGCGCGCGCAAGGCATAGTCCATGCAGGCGTCAAAAATCGCTTCGGGAATATCCGCCGGGATCACATGATGTGATCCGCCTTCGGCGTATTTTGCGTGATAATCGTACCAGCCGTCGGTGACGATATCTGTCACCGTCAAGGCCCGGTCCCCCATCACGGTTGTGGTCAGCTCGCGCCCGGGCGCATAGACTTCGACCATGACTTCATCCGGCATGTCGCTGGCCAGTTGCGGCGGCCCGTTCGGATTTTCACCGACAATGTAGACCCCAACGGAAGAGCCTTCGTTAAACGGCTTCACCACATAGGGCGGGTCCATCACATGCGCGGCGGACACCTGCGCTGACGTGGCCTTGACCGAATGCAGGCAAGGCAGGCCAGCCGCGCGGTAAACATCCTTGGTGCGCTGCTTGTCCATGGTCAGGGACGAGGCCAGCACACCGCTGTGGGTATAGGGAATGCGCATCCATTCCAGAATCCCCTGAACGCAGCCATCCTCACCCCACCGGCCATGCAGCGCGTTAAAGACAACGTCTGGGGAAAGTTCGGCAAGACGCACAGCAAGATCAGGGCCTGCATCGACCGCAATCACCTCGCATCCTGTTTCCCGCAAAGCTGCTGCGCATTCTGCACCCGTCGACAACGAAACCTCACGCTCCGCTGATGGGCCGCCCATCACAACAACAACTTTCGGGTTTGCCCTGCTCGACATACCCTACCGCCTCAAATGCAGGTCGTTTACGACCTGTCGCTTATTCGTATGACCCTTGCCCCGGGTCTGGCCCTTGTGAGCCGTTAATCTTTGTTTTTGGCCACGCTTTCGCCAACGCG
This sequence comes from uncultured Paracoccaceae bacterium, assembly GCA_947502145.1. Lineage (GTDB taxonomy): Bacteria > Pseudomonadota > Alphaproteobacteria > Rhodobacterales > Rhodobacteraceae > CANMYO01. The sequence goes on from CANMYO010000004.1 coordinate 67,646, forward strand.
GCGTATTTCCCATTGTAGCGTGATCCCGCTCTGGGCGTAAACCTTTTTCCGGACCTCTTCGCCCAATTCTTCAAGGTCTTGCGCGGTCGCACCACCGGCATTGGTCAGGAAGTTCGAATGCATTTCATTCATCACCGCACCGCCCACCCGCGCACCGCGCATCCCGGCGTCGTCAATCACCTTCCAGGCCTTCAATTCATGGGTGTCATCGGCCTGACCGGTACTGGAAAACCCGGCCGGATTTCGAAACGTGCTGCCTGCAGTGCGATCCTTTGTTGGCTGGGTTTCATCGCGTTTGGCAATCTGTGCCGCCATGCGGTCTGCCAACGCCTCCGGGTCACCGCCAGGACCACGCAGCACCGCGCTGATCAAGACGGCCCCCTCAGGCAGAACCGAACTGCGATAGGCAAACTTCAGGTCATCAGGGCCAAGGGTCCGGCGTGTGCCGTCGCGCAGCACAACTTCGGCACTGACAAAGACGTCCGCGAAATAGCTGCCGTAACAGCCCGCGTTCATCCGGATCGCGCCGCCGATACTGCCGGGAATGGTACGCAGGAAGGTCAGGTCGACCCCGTCCGCCGCAGCCTTGCGCGCCACATGCGCATCCAAGGCCGCAGCGCCCGCGGTCACCTCCTGCCCGTCGATTTCGATCTCGTTGAAACCGCGGCCCAGCCGGATCACCACACCGCGCACCCCACCGTCGCGCACAATCAGGTTTGATCCGACGCCAATGGGAAAAACCGGCACGGCCGGATCCAGTCGGGACAGGAAAGACGCGAGGTCCTCCGCATCAGCGGGCTGAAACAAGACGTCCGCCGGGCCGCCGACCCGCAGCCACGTCAGCCCATCCAACGGGCGGTCCAGCGTCAAAGTGCCTCTTACCTCAGGAAGTTGCATGCGGCGGCAATGCCTCTCTCTTATATATCCCAATCACACCGCCAATCAGCAGGCCAACGGCACTTGGCGCGCTGATGCCCAAAAGCCCTGCAATATAGATAAGCCCGTCCCATCCGACGGCGGTATTCAGGCCAAAGCCCATGGCCACCGTAAAGCATAACCAGAGGATGCCCGCCAATCCCAGAAGTGCCGTGTTGCGCGCTTTGGCTGCAAAAAATGCCCCCGTGCCGGCAATCAGGACCGTCACCACTGGTACGCCCCACAAAACAAGCATGTCCATCTCACGTTCTCCCGAATATCTTGAACAACGTTCACAAGATATTCAAGAAATGAACGCCGTTCAAGACATTTCCAGAAAATTGTGGAAATCAGTCGCTACGTTCGCCTCTGCGGCGGATCAACCAGCCAAGCAGCCAGCCTGCAAGGCTGCCGATGAAAGCGGGCAACATGAACACCATCGCCCAACTCATGGCCATCAGCGGATGCATGCCCAAGGACCCGTCACTGGCATAGACCAGCAGCACCAGCAGCCCGCCGATCAGCGACACAAACGTCAGGGCCAATCCGTTTTTGCCGATGCGGACCAGATATCCGACCAACCCAAAGGGGATGAAGGCCCCCAGCAGCATGATCGCAAAGACGAAAAAGCCCCCCATCGCCTAGCGGGCCAACTTTGTGCGTAGCCAGCGCGTCAGGTATATCACCGGCCAGCGCAGCACAGAGGCACCCGCGGCCAGATACAGCAGGCCGACCAGTGGACCGTTCACCGCCGTGATCCAGCCCAGTAGCGGCACACCGATGGCGATCAGTATATAGGCGCGCCGCCAGTGATTATCGTTTGACGGGACCATTGCCAGAACATTGGCGACAATCAGCCAGATCAGACCAAGAACGACGGGGATCATCGCGGCAACTCCGGTTTGTCACCGCGCATGCGGCGGTAAATATAGATGATGGGATTGCGAAACATCGACATGAATCCAAGGGCGGCAAGACCTGCGACCAGTGCACCAAAGTCATAGCCAAGCCACAGGATCAGCAGCGGCGCCGCCGCAAGCAGCAAGATGCCGGGCACATATTGCTTGCGGATTGGCAAAAAGGCACAGCCGGTGGCCGCAAAGACCCACAGCACGGCGATCAGGATCGACCAGCTCATGTGCTCAGCTTTTCGGGCAGCGCATTGGCCCAGGTGCTGATCGTGCCTGCGCCCAGACAGACAACCATATCCCCCGGTTTGCCCTGTTCGCGGACCAGCCGCACCAGATCGTCTTCGCCGGTGACGGCCCGCGCATGGCGGTGCCCGTGGCGGATAAGCCCCGCGACCAGATCGTCACGGGTGGCGCCGGGGATTACATCCTCACCAGCGGCAAAAACCTCGGCAATGCCAACAACATCGGCATCGTTGAAACAGGCGCAGAACTCGTCAAAATGATGGCTCAGCCGTGAATACCGGTGCGGCTGATGCACCGCGATGACCCGCCCATCCGTCGCCTGCCGCGCCGCTTTCAGCACGGCGGCGATTTCAACGGGGTGATGCCCGTAGTCATCAATGATTGTCACGCCGCCAACTTCCCCCACTTTGGTAAAGCGCCGGTTGACGCCGCCGAACCCCTTCAGCGCGGCGCGGATTTCGTCCTTTTTCATGCCCAGATGCCGGGCCACCGCAATGGCGGCCAGAGCGTTGCTGACATTGTGATCACCGGGCATCGGCAATGAGCAGCCCGTGATGACCAGCCCCTCGGTTTGCAATGCGACGTCAAAATAGGCCACCCCGGCCTTGTAGGTCAGGTTCACGGCGCGCACATCTGCCTGCGCGTTAAAGCCATAGGTCACAACGCGGCGGTCGCTGATCCGCCCGACCAGCGCCTGCACATCCGGATCATCGGTGCAGCACACCGCAAGACCGTAAAACGGAATGCCCGACACAAATTCGTAAAACCCCTGATGCAGCGCCTCTTCGGTGCCCCAGTGTTCCATATGCTCGGGGTCAATATTGGTGACAATCGCAATGGTGGCCGGCAGACGGTTGAACGTACCGTCACTTTCGTCCGCCTCGACCACCATCCATTCGCCCTTGCCCATGCGGGCATTTGAATCATAGGCATGAATGATACCACCGTTGATCACAGTGGGATCAATCCCGCCTTCATCCAGCAGGGCTGCCACCATCGTGGTGGTGGTAGTCTTGCCATGTGTGCCTGCAACGGCGACGTTGGATTTCAGGCGCATCAGCTCGGCCAGCATCTCTGCCCTGCGCACGACAGGCAGGCCCTGCGCGCGCGCGGCGTCCAACTCCGGATTGCCCGATTTGATTGCGGAAGAGATGACCACAACCTCTGCATCAGTCAGGTTTTCCGCCGCCTGGCCGACAAAAACCTTGGCCCCCAGCCGTTCCAGCCGCGCAGTGATCTTGGACGCCTTCAGGTCAGACCCCTGCACCGTGTAGCCATGGTTCAACAGCACCTCGGCAATGCCCGACATGCCAATCCCGCCGATGCCCACAAAGTGAATTGGGCCCACATCCAACGGCAGCTTTGTCGCAGCACTGTTCATAACCTGACTTCCATCCATCATCGTTTCTTGTCTCCTGCCAGAGCTTCCACCAGCGCGACAAGGCGCTCCGTAGCGTCCGGAATGCCGCAGGACAAGGCCTGCGCGCTCATTGTTGCCGCACCTTCGGCGTGTGACAGCACCAATTCGATCTGTTCTGACAGCCGTGCGACGTCAAATGTGCTTTCCGGCATCAGGATCGCGGCCCTGGCCTCCACCATCTGTCGCGCATTTGCGGTCTGCTCGTCCCGGATCGCCTGCGCCAGCGGGACGAAAATGGCCGGGCGGCCGATCACACTGACATCCGCCACGGTTGAGGCACCAGATCGCGCAATTACCAGCTGCGCCTCTGCGATGCGCTCGGGCACGTCCTTGAAAAAGGTGTCTACCTCGGCGGGGATGCCCATCTCGGCGTAATAATTCTGCACCCGTTCCAGATCTTCTTCGCGGGCCTGCTGGCTGACGCGCACGTGCTGGCGCAGGCTTTCGGGCAGCGCTGAAATCGCCGGCGGAACAACGTCCGACAGGATTCGCGCGCCCTGACTGCCGCCCATCACCAGGATCGACATCGGATATGGGCCGGGGCCGATATAAGGGGCTCCGGCCTGATCCAGCACCGCGCCGCGCACCGGATTGCCCGTGTGCACCGCGTCAACACCGCCGGGCAGTTCCGTCGGCCAAGTGCCGCAGGCGATCTGGTTCACGCGCTTGGCAAACAGCTGATTGACCCGCCCCAAAACACCGTTTTGTTCATGGATCATCCGCGGCACCCGCAGGACCCAGGCCGCGGTCATCGCCGGAATCGCCGGATATCCGCCAAAGCCGACAACAACAGCCGGACGGTCGCGCAACATCCGCAGCTTGGCCATGCCAATACCGCCCAGGATCCGAAAAGGTACAGCCAGCTTGGCCAACACACCGCCCCGCGCAAAGGTGGCAGAGCCAACAACGTCAATCTCAACCGCATCGGGAAATCCGCCGGTATAGCGCGCACCGCGCGCATCCGTGCTCAGCCGGACCCGCCACCCCTTGGCCAGCATGGCCTCTGCAAGCGCCTGCGCGGGGAACATATGCCCACCGGTGCCGCCGGCTGCGATGACAAGAAGCCGGCTCACCGTCCGGACCTTTTCATCAGAATATCCGCGATTTCGCCCTGGGGCCGGGTCCGGGTAAAGGCCAGCAGCATACCCACGGCGATCCCGCCCGCGATCAGCGACGACCCGCCATAGCTGACAAACGGCAGCGTCATGCCCTTGGCAGGCAACAGTCGCACCGCCACACCCATGTTGATCATGGCCTGCACGCCAAAGGCGCAAGCCAGCCCGGTGCCCGCAAGGCGGATAAAGGGATCACGTTCCTTCATCAGGCGCATCAGCGACCGCACCACGATCACCGCATATAGCGCAATAATCACCAGCACGCAGACCAGCCCGTATTCTTCGGCGGCAACCGCAATGATGAAATCGGTATGCGCATCCGGCAACGACCACTTCACCTGCCCCTCGCCCACGCCAACACCAAAAAAGCCACCCTCGCGGATCGCGTTGGTGGCATAGCCAAGCTGTGTCGTCGGGTCGACGTCAGGGCTCAAAAAGCCGTCAATACGCCGCGCAAAATGTTCGGAATTGGCATAGGCAAAGGTGCCCGCGGCCACCACCAAAGCGGCAAGGACGATCAGCAGCAGCATCGGCGCACCGGCCACGAAATACATCACCCCCCAAGAAAACAGGATCAGGCAGGCCTGCCCGAAATCGGGCTGCAGCGCCAGAAACGTGACAATCACCACCGTCAGCACCAGCGAATAGGTCTTGCCCGGCGGGCCACCGACCTCAAGGCTTGCGGCCATTAGCCAGGCGGCCATGACGACAAACCCGGGCTTGAGGAACTCCGAAGGCTGCAACGACGCAAAGCCCAGCGAATACCACCGCACCGCCCCTTTGCCAAAATCCGTGCCAAAGACCGGCAGGAAGATCAGCGCTGCAAATGCGCCCAGAAACCCCAGCACCGCCAGGCGGCGCACCATCTGCGGCGACATCATCGACATTGCAAACATCACCATCATCGCCATGCCGCCAAAAATGGCCTGCCGGGTAACGTAATAGAACGGCTCCAGCCCGTTCTTGCTGGCCAGCGGCGGCGAAGAGGCCAGCCCCAAAAGCAAGCCAATCGCAAACAGCAAGAGGATGCAGGACATTGTCCACCGATCAATCGTGCGCCACCAGCGCGGCAATACCGGATCGCCACGCACAACGGGCACAGTGCCATAGACCATTTCTGTCATGGAATTACCGCCTAATACTGCCTCAACCGCCCGCTTTTGCGGGTCTATACGCAAGAGTTTAGCGGGTTCTTGTGGTTGATTCCACTTCTAATTGCCCTTGCCTGCTGCATCATCGCCAATTGATCGCCCGCCTGATGTTGGACCATGGGCCAACGGGCCCGCGCTGCCGCGCTTGCTCTGAAAATCGCACCCCCGCGGCGACGGCCCTTGCGCCGCAGCGCATTTCGCGCCACCTGAGGGGCCATGCAGGTCAATACACTTATCCTTGGCGCGGGTGCCGCAGGCATGATGGCCGCCGCCCATGCCGGTCCCGGCACGCTGGTCATCGACCACGCGAAGGCGCCGGGGGAAAAGATACGGATTTCGGGCGGCGGGCGCTGCAATTTCACCAATCTCTACACGGGCCCCGAGAATTTCATCTCTCAGAACCCGCATTTCGCCAAATCTGCGCTGTCACGCTATACCCAGTGGGACTTTATTGAACTGGTGAACAAACACCGCATTGCCTATCACGAAAAGACGCTTGGCCAGCTGTTCTGCGACACCAGTGCGAAGGATATTATCGCGATGCTGCGCGCCGAGATGGGACAGGCGCAGCTGATGCTGCAAACCAGCGTCTCCGATGTGCGCCATGACGGCTTGTTTCATGCCACGCTGTCCCGTGACGGGCGGCGCAGCCCGGTCAGCGCCCGCAATCTGGTGCTGGCCACAGGCGGTAAAAGCATCCCCAAAATGGGCGCGACCGGACTGGCCTACCAGATTGCCGACCAATTCGGGTTGAACGTGATTGCGCCCCGCCCCGGCCTTGTGCCGCTGACCTTTGGGGATCGCTTCAAACCCATCGCCGGCACAGCCTTGCCCAGTGACGTGACCGCCAATGGCACCAGCTTTACGGAGGCCACGTTGTTCACCCACCGCGGCCTGTCTGGCCCTGCAATCCTGCAAGCCTCAAGCTATTGGCGGGACGGCGATCCGATCACGATCAATCTGGCCCCCGGACAAGACCTGGCCGGGACGCTGATCGCGGCCAAAAAGACCGATGGGCGTAAGGCCGTGGCGACGGTCATGTCAAACCACCTGCCGTCCCGGCTGGTGCAGTTTCTAGCGGACGCACTGCCACAGGGGCCGATTGCGGAACATGCCGATCAGACGTTGATTGATCTGGCCGCAGGGGTGCAGGACTGGCACCTGACCCCCACCGGGTCAGAAGGATATCGCACCGCCGAGGTGACATTGGGCGGGATTGACACCGCCGCGCTTGATTCCAGAACCATGGCGGCAAAGTCCCTGCCCGGCCTTTATGTGATCGGCGAGGCGGTGGACGTCACCGGATGGCTCGGCGGGTATAATTTCCAATGGGCATGGTCGTCGGGATGGGCCGCGGGTCAGGCGATCGCGGCACAATCCATGACATAAGGCGCAGACCTGTCAGAAGGTGCCGCCAATCTTGCGACCCGCCGCTTTGCGCTTGTTGCGGAAATCGCGCAGCACATCCGCGGATTTCGCGGCCGCCCAGGGGCCAAAGGTCTTTTCCAGCGGTGCATAGCCCTTTTCGACCAGCGCCTGTACCAGCCGGTCGACACGCGGCTTTTCGGACTGCGGATGCATGATCCGGTGCGGCGGTTTTCCCATCGGGCCGCTTTCGACAATGATCAGCCCGCCCTTGGCAGAAATATTGTAAACTTCGGTCCCCGAAGGGCTTTGTTTGTAAAGACGCAAGGTCTCCTTGGTGTAATCCATGACAGCAAACTCCACATATGTGGGATAAATTTGCCGAAAAATCGTGGCAATTCTGCGATGAACTGGCGGCAAAACCGCGCCGACAGTCGGTTTTTCAGGCCAGCGCGGCCCGCACTTTGGCGACAAAATCATCCCCGCGCGTTGCAAAGCTGTCGTATTGGTCAAAGGATGCGCAGGCGGGTGCCAGCAGCACCGTATCACCTGGCTCGGCCTCGGTGATCGCAAGGGCAACAGCGCGGGACATTTCGGTGCAGATTTCGGTTGCGACTCCCGTCAACTGACGGGCAAAATCCTCGGCCTCCCGCCCGATGACATAGGCTTTGGCGACCGTCCCGACATGGGGCAACAAACCGTCCAGCCCGCCTTCCTTTTGCAGACCGCCGCAGATCCAGCGGATGCGCGGGAAGGCTTGCAACGCTTTTGCGGCCGCATCAACATTCGTGGCCTTGCTGTCATTTACAAAGGTGACGCCATTTCGTTCTGCAACGATCTGGCTGCGGTGCGGCAGACCCGGATAGCTGCGCATCGCGGATTCAATACCCTTGGGCCCCAATCCCAGCGTGCGGCAGGCGGCATAGGCCGCGCAGGCATTCTGGTGGTTATGCGCGCCCGGCAATCCTGCGATCTCGCGCAGGTCGATGGCGGCAACCTGCCGCCCCTTGCGGTATTCAGAGAGAAACCCCTTGCGGGCAAAGACCGTCCAGCCAAGGGTCAGTTTCTCGCTGACCGATATGCGAATGATCCGGTCATCCAGGGGTCCTTCGGCCAATTGATTCGCCAGATAGCGGCCCTCGACCTCGTCCACGCCGATCACTGCGCGGTCCGGCCCGCCCTCGGCAAACAGCCGCCGCTTCGCTGCAAAATAGCCGCCAAATCCCGCGTGCCGGTCCAGATGATCGGGCGAGATATTGGTCAGCACGGCCACATCAGGGGTCATGCTGCGTGCCAGTTCCGTCTGATAGGACGAAAGCTCCAGCACGATCACCTCGCCATCATGCGCCGGATCGATATCCAGCACCCCGCGCCCGATATTGCCCGCCAATTGCGCCGGACGTCCGTTTTCAGCCAGAATATGATGGATCAGCGCAGAGGTTGTCGATTTTCCGTTTGACCCGGTGACGGCAATGACCCGTGGCTGCGTGTCAAAGCTGCCCCAATCGTCGGTCGCAAAGGACCGGAAAAACAGCCCGATATCATTGTCGACCGGCACCCCCGCCGCAAGGGCCGCTGCGATGACCGGATGGGGCGCGGGATAAAGATGCGGGATTCCGGGGCTGACAATCAGCGCATCAGTCTGTGCAAAAGCACCCGGCTTGGTCAGGTCATGCGTATCAAGCCCGGCGTCATGCGCCGCCTCTCGCGCGGGGACGCTGTCGTCCCAGACCACAACTTTCGCGCCCCCCGCCTGCAACGCCACCGCCGCAGCCCGACCGGTGCGCCCCAATCCCAGCACGGCAACGGTCTGCCCTTCGTATCCCCGCACTGGAATCATTCGTCCGCCTCATCCTTGTTGCGCAACACTGCCGCCGCACTGCCAACTGTGCAAGCCACCGGCGCTGATCTGCCGCGGCGTCCAAACCGGTTTCCTTGATGCATATCAAGGCCAAATCGACAGATTCGCTGCATACTCCAGACCCCATCAAAGGAGAACCTCATGTTGAAAATCACCAGGGTCGCGCCCGATCGCATCGACATCTCAATTTCCGGCGCCATCGATTCCGTCGAAATGGCGACGGGTCTGGATCGCCTCATCGCCGAAGCCGAAACCATGACCAAGGGCAAGATGCTATATCGCATTTCCAATATCGAAATGCCCTCGCTTGGCGCGCTCGCAGTCGAAATGGGACGCCTGCCCTCGCTGTTCGGTCTGTTGCCCAAGATCGACAGATGCGCCGTGCTCTGCGATCACGCATGGCTGCGCAGCATGGCTGAATTCGAAGGCGCGATCCTGCCGGGGCTTGAGATCAAGGGCTTTGCGCTGGATGCTGAAACAGAGGCGGAAGACTGGCTGGATGGGCCAAAGGACGGCTTTGACTCGGTCCCGGTCTAACGCACCTTGAGCGTCGCCAGACCGATCATGGCCAGGATCAGACTGATGATCCAAAACCGGATCACGATGGTCGATTCCGCCCAGCCCTTCTTTTCATAGTGATGGTGGATCGGAGCCATCAGGAACACCCGCTTGCCCGTCGCCTTGAAATAGGCGACCTGCACAATCACGCTGAGCGCTTCGACGACAAACAGTCCGCCGACCACAGCCAGCACGATCTCGTGTTTTGTCGCAACCGCAATGGCCCCCAACGCGCCACCCAGCGCCAGCGATCCGGTATCGCCCATAAAGACCGCCGCAGGCGGCGCGTTGTACCACAAGAACCCCAGCCCGCCGCCGATCAGCCCGGCTGCAAAAACAAGAATTTCCCCCGACCCCGGCACGTAATGCAACCCAAGGCTTTCTGAGAAATCAACCCGCCCGACAAAATAGGCAATGATCCCAAAAGTGCCCGCCGCAATCATCACCGGCATGATCGCCAGACCATCCAACCCGTCAGTCAGGTTCACCGCATTGGCAGCCCCGACAATCACAATGATCGCAAAGGGCACAAACAGAATGCCAAGATTGATCAGCACGTCCTTGAACACCGGCAGCGCCAGTTGATTGACCAATGCCTCCGGGTGGTATTGCGCGGCCCAGAATGCGGCAATGCCCGCGATTAACAAACCCAGCAATATCCGCAGCTTGCCAGACACACCTGCCGTGGTTTGTTTGCTGACCTTGGCGTAATCATCGGCAAATCCGATCAGGGCAAACGTCAGTGTGACGAACAGCACGATCCAGATATAGGGGTTGTCCCAGCGAGCCCATAACAACGTGGAACAGGTCAACGCCCCCACGATCAGCAATCCGCCCATTGTCGGTGTGCCGGCCTTGGCAAAATGTCCCTCGGGCCCATCGTCGCGGATCGGTTGCCCCTTGCCCTGTTTGCGCCGCAGAACATTGATCAGCGGCAGGCCAAACATGAAGCCAAACAGCAAAGAGGTCATGAACGCCCCGCCGGCCCGAAAGGTGATATAGCGGAACAGATTGAAAAAGTCGCCGCCGTCGGACCAAGCCGTCAACCAATACAACATCGAAATCTGCCCCTTAATCTATTGTTAATTGGAGCGATGCCCCAGTTTGCGGATGGCGTCAACAATCTGACTCACAAAGGATCCCTTTGATCCCTTCACCAGCACCACATCCCCGGCGTCAACCATCTGCGCCACCTTGCCGGTCAACGCGGCGGCTGTCTCGGCCCAAAGTCCGCGTCGGGCCTCTGGCAAGGCAGCATGCAGCGCCTGCATCCGTGGGCCAACGCAATGCACCAGATCAAGCTGCTGCACATGTGGATCTTCCGCCAGCGCCGCGTGCAGCGCGATCTCCTCCGGGCCCAGCTCCAGCATATCGCCCAGGATCGCGACCCGCCGTCCCTTGAAAATGCGTCCCACCCCGTCGCGCGGCGCGGCAGCGGCCAGCACTTCAAGGGCCGCCGACATTGACGTGGGGTTGGCGTTGAAGGCATCGTCAATCAGATCAAGCGTCTCTTCCGCAGATCCTGCATCAAGGGTCAGCACCTCGCGGGTGCCACGCCCCGACGGCGGCACCCAGGCGGCAATATCCTGCGCGGCCCGTACCGGATCCGCGCCTAGCGCCTCTGCAGCGGCCAGCACTGCAAGGGCGTTCAGCGCGAAATGGCGTCCGGGCACTGACAGTTTCATCAGGTATTCCGCATCGCCATGCGTGGCCGCGATCACCGTTGCCGCCGCGCTGATCCGCACATCCTCCAGCACCCAATCGCAATCGGCCCCGCCAAAGGATTGCACCGCGATGTTCTGCGCCTTGGCATGGGCCCGCAGGATATCACGGGTCTCAACCACGCCATTGAGGATCGCAACACCGCCCGGGACCAGCCCGGCCATAATCTGGGCCTTCTCGCGGGCAATGCCGTCCAATCCGTCAAAGGCCTCCAGATGGGCAGCGGCGACCGTGGTCACCATCGCCACATGCGGCTGCGCCAGACGCGACAACGGTGCAATCTCACCAGGATTGCTCATGCCGATCTCAATCACCGCATAGGCGGTGTCGCGTGGCATCCGTGCCAGGGTCAGCGGCACGCCCCAATGATTGTTGTATGACGCCTCTGCCGCATGGGTGCGCCCCTGCGGTGCGAGCACGGCGCGCAACATCTCCTTGGTCGAGGTTTTTCCAACCGACCCGGTCACCCCCACAACCCGCGCCGCAGTGCGGTCGCGGGCGGCGCGGCCCAGATCCTCCAGCGCGGTCAACACGTCCGCGACGATCAGCAAAGGCGCATCATCGGGCACATCCGCAGGACGGCGTGACACCAGCGCCGCCGCAGCCCCGCGCTCCAGGGCAGCTGCTACAAAGTCATGCCCGTCCCTTGCAGCCTGCAAGGCCACAAACAGATCACCCGAAAGCATGGTGCGCGTGTCGATAGACACGCCCGTCGCGGTCCAGTCGCCGGTGGTTTCCCCTCCCGTGGCAGCGGCCGCCTCGTGCGCGGTCCACAGGGTCATATCCGCCCCTCCAGCGCCGCCACGGCCACGCTGGCCTGTTCGACATCATCAAAAGGCAGAACCGTATCACCAACCGTCTGACCGGTTTCATGTCCCTTGCCGGCAATCAGCAAGGCATCACCCGCCCCCAGCATATCAATGCCGCGCAGGATCGCCTCGGCGCGATCGGCAACCTCGGTTGCCTCCGGCGCGCCGGACATCACCGCGGCCCGAATGGCTGCGGGATCCTCCGAACGGGGGTTGTCGTCGGTGACAATCACCACATCGGCATGGGCGGTTGCGGCCTGCCCCATCAGGGGGCGCTTGCCGGCATCCCGATCACCACCCGCCCCGACAATCACCACGATGCGCCCCATCACATGCGGGCGCAGCGCCTGCAGGGCCGTGGACACCGCATCAGGGGTGTGGGCGTAATCAACAAACACCGCGGCACCGTTGTCGCGCGTGGCGGCCAGTTCCATCCGACCCCGCACCGTGGACAACCGTGACATCGCGCCAAAAACGTCACCGGGCAAGGCCCCCGCCGCAATCGCCAGCCCCGCCGCCAGCAGGACGTTTTCGGCCTGAAATCCGCCGATCAGCTCCAGCCGCGCCTGATAGGGCCGCCCCTGCCATGCGAACCGCAGATCCTGCCCGGTCGCATCAAACCGCTGCCCCAGCATCCGCAACCGCGCATCTGCGTCGCGGCCCACACCGATGATTTCCTGACCGCGCGCTTCGCAGAGGGCCGCAACCTCCCCCCCCTTGGGATCATCCAGATTGACCACCGCAACGCCATCCTCGGCCAGCACACGTGTAAACAGGCCCATCTTGGCCGCAAAATAGGCGTCAAAGCTGGCGTGATAATCCAGATGGTCCTGACTGAAATTGGTAAAACCCGCCGCCGTCAGCAGCACACCATCCAGACGCCGTTGATCCAGACCGTGTGATGAGGCCTCCATCGCCACATGGGTAATGCCGTTTTCCGCCGCCGCAGAAAGCGCACGATGCAGCGTGATCGGCTCCGGCGTTGTGTGCCGCAGCGGATAGCTCCAGGCGCCTTCAACCCCGGTCGTGCCAAGATTGACTGCCGCGATGCCCATCGCCTCCCACAATTGCCGGGTAAAGGTCGACACCGACGTTTTGCCATTGGTGCCGGTCACCGCCACAACGGTTGCAGGATGTGGCCCAAACCAAAGCGAGGCGGTCTGCGCCAGCGCCTGCCGGGGGTCCTGCGCGACAATGACCGCAACCGCGCCCAACCATTGCGCCGCGATCTCGGCCCCCTTCGCATCAGTCAGAACTGCGCCGGCGCCCTGCCGTACCGCATATTGGACAAATTCCGCCCCATGCACGCGACTGCCCGGCAAGGCGGCAAAAAGGTAGCCGTCCTTGACCTCGCGACTATCCACGGCAAGCCCTGTCACGCCAGCCTCTCGCCCGCCCTGTGCGGTCAGGCCCAGTTCCGCCAGCGATGATACCTTGTTGTCCATGCGCACCCGCCCAAATCAGTTTGCGGTGAGTGTTACACCGACCGGTTCCATGGATTCAACGTGTGGTCGCAAGCCAAGCAAGGGAGCGACGCGGCGGATCATCTCTGCGGCCACCGGCACCGCCGTCCAGCCCGCCGTGCGGCGCGGCTTGTCAGACGAGGTTTCGGACGGTTCGTCCAAAGTGACAATCAGCACATACTGCGGGTCATTGGCCGGAAAGACGCTGGCAAAAGTGGCAATCACCTTGTCATCGTAATAGCCGCCGCCGTTTTCCTTCGGCTTGTCGGCCGTGCCGGTCTTGCCGCCCACCTCATAGCCGGGCACCTCGCCAAAGGATGCCGTGCCGCGCACGACCACTTCGCGCAACATATGCCGGGCGCGGGCAGAAATCTCTGGCCGCACGACCCGTGCTCCCGCCTGTGGGCGGCTTTGCTTGATCAACGTGGGTTCCACCCGCGTCCCACCATTCAAGAGCGAGGCATATCCCGCCGCCAGATGCAGCGGTGACGTGGACAACCCATGCCCGTAAGAGATTGTCATGGTTGAAATTTCCGACCACTGACGCGGCAAGAGCGGCGCGCCCGTCGGGGCTTCGACCATCTCGACCGGGGTTGGTTGCAGGAATCCCAACGCGCCCAGAAAGTCGCGCTGCCGCTCTGCGCCAATCATCATCGCAATCCGTGCTGTGCCAATGTTTGAGGATTTCACAATCACATCCGTCGCGCTCAACTCCGCGCCGTAATCGTGGAAATCACGGATCCGGAAACGGCCCCATGTCAACGGGCCCTTGGTGTCGATCATTGTGTGCTGATTGATCAGCCCCAATTCCATCGCCTGCGCAACGGCAAAAATCTTGAAGGTCGACCCCAACTCATAAACCCCCTGCACCGCGCGGTTGAACAACGGGCTGTCGGACTGGTCCCCCTGGGTCAGCACCTGCGGGCGGTTGTTGGGGTCAAAATCCGGCAGGCTGACCATGGAAATGATTTCGCCGGTCCTGATATCCATCAACACGCTGGCCGCACCCTTGGCATTCATGATCGACATGCCCCCGGCCAGCACCTCTTCGGCGGCGGCCTGCACCGTCAGGTCCAGCGAAAGCTCCAGCGGCGCGCCTTCGTTGGCCGGATCACGCAGGAACTCGTCAAATTGACGTTCAACCCCCGCCACGCCGATCACCTCCGCGCTGGACACACCTTCGCGCCCATATGACGCCCCCCCCAGAACATGCGCCGCAATCGGGCCATTGGGGTAAAGCCGCATTTCGCGCGGGCCAAACAGCAGGCCGGGGCTGCCGATGTCATGAACAAGCTGCATCTGTTCGGGGCTGATCTGCTTGCGAATCCACAAGAATTTCCGTGCCCCGGTGAAATCCGCGTAAAGTTTGTCGGCGTCCAGCTCTGGGAAAATCTCGGCCAGCCCATCGGCGGCGGCGCGCGGATCCACCATCTGTGGCGGCTGGGCATAAAGGCTGTGGGTTTCCAGATTTGTTGCCAGAATCCGGCCATTGCGATCTACGATGTCTGACCGCTGCCCGATGATCGGATTGCCCACAGTGGCCGCGCGCGGCTCTTCCGGCACGGACGAGGCCAGCGCGCCCATGCGCGTGCCGATTGTGCCAAAGGCAAGAAAGAACATCACGCCAAGCACCAACAGCCGCCCTTCGGCGCGGTGGCGCGTCTTGTCGCGCATCTCTTCATGGCGCAAGGCAAGGTTTTCCGCCTCGATCACATCCGGGTTTTCGCCCACCTCGCGGGCTTTCAGAATGCGCGCCAATGGGCGTAACGGCGTGCGGATCATAGCGCGTCCTCCCCGGTCAGCTGCGGCACAGAGCGGACGTCAATCGGGTCGGTGATCGGCAGGATATCGGGCAGCGGATAGATAATCTGGCTGACGTTGCCAAAGGCATCCGGCATCAAGGGCAGCAGGCCAAGGCGATCAAAATTCAGTTCTGCCAGATCATTCAGCCGGTCGGGCCGGTTGAGATAGGCCCATTCGGCGCGCAGAATCCCCAGCCGTTCGTGGGCCGCGCCAATCTCGCGGTGCAGCCCGCGCACATCCTTGATGGCCTGTTGGGTCTTGTAATTCTCCTGATAGGCCCAAAACCCAAGCCCCATGACCACAAACGCGGCCAGCACATAAAACATTGCCTTCATCTTCCGCCCCTTAACACCGGCATGCCCAATTTCTTTGGATCTATGTCTTCTGCGGGCGCATCGGTGCGCACCGCCACACGCAGCTTTGCCGAGCGGCTGCGTGGGTTCATTTCAAGTTCTTCCGCATCCGCGATGATGGCCTTGCGCGACTTGACCGTGAAGGCCGCCACTGTCTTTTCGGTTTCCGGCGCGTAGCGGTTGGCGTTTGCCACATTGCCTGAACGCGCAGCAAGGAACCTCTTGACCATGCGGTCCTCGACCGAATGGAATGTCACAACCGCCAGTTTACCGCCCGGTTTCAAGGCACGCTCTGCCGCCATCAGACCTTGCCAGAGCTCGCCATATTCATCGTTCACCGCTATCCGCAGCGCCTGAAACGTGCGTGTCGCCGGGTGACTCTGGTTTGGCTTTGCGCGGGGCAGACAGCCCTCAACAACCTTGGCCAGCGCGCCGGTGGTGTGCAGCGGGCGCGCTGCGACAATGGCGCGTGCAATCCGGCGCGATGCGCGCTCTTCGCCATAAAGATAAATGATATCAGCCAGTTCCGCCTCGTCCGCGGTATTGCAAAGATCCGCGGCAGATGGCCCGGCCTGCGACATCCGCATATCCAGCGGCCCGTCGCGCATAAAGGAAAACCCGCGCTCAGCCAGATCAAGCTGCATTGACGACACGCCCAGATCCAGCACCACGCCATCAAGGTCGGTGCCATATTCATCCAGCTTTGAAAACGTCCCCGCCACTGGCACAATCCGCGAACCGAATTCACCAATCCACGGCGCGGCCATTTCAAACGCCAGCGGGTCACGGTCCACCGCAATCACCTGACGGGCCCCCGCGGCCAGAAATTCGCGCGTATAACCACCAGCCCCAAAGGTGCCATCCAGCCAGACCCCCTCAACAGGGGCGACCGCCGCGAGGATTGGGCGGATCAGAACCGGGATATGTGGGCGTTCGTCTGCGGCAGCTGACATGACGTTCCCCTATGGCACCAGGCTGAGCGGATTAAAGTTCTTGGGCTTATCGGCCAGGAACTCTTTGATCGGTGCGCTGACTTCTTCGGAATAGCTCTCGGCCTTCCATATCTCGAAATGGCTCAACCGGCCGCGGAACGA
The DNA here is from genome assembly GCA_947502145.1 of uncultured Paracoccaceae bacterium. GTDB lineage: Bacteria > Pseudomonadota > Alphaproteobacteria > Rhodobacterales > Rhodobacteraceae > CANMYO01. The sequence continues at coordinate 84,429 of CANMYO010000004.1, forward strand.
CAGCTCACCCTCGGTGACGCCCAGCTTTTCGCGCCGCTTCAGCGGCAGCACGGTGCGGCCATCCTTGTCGACGGTCAGGGGCTCGGACTGGGTGATCATCAGATGTGTGATCACGTCCTTGTTGGAGTCGCTGTCGGGCATCTCCTCGATGCGGGCCATGACCTTGTCGTATTCCACCAGTGAATAGACCTGCAGCCGCTCTTCCAGATGGTCGCCATAAACGACCTGACAGCGGCAGGGGCCACCGGGCTTCCAGTCGGGGTCGGCGGCTTCCAGAACACGACGAAAATCAGCAGGCACGCTCATGCGTCCCTTGCTGTCCACCTTTTGGGTGTGTTCGCCTGTGAACTTCAAAGCCAACCTACGGCCCTCATAACTGCCCCGCCCCCGCGAAAATTCCTTTGGATGTGAAAACGGCGGATTGAGCTGCTGCCACTGCTCAATCCGCCGCCCTCTGCCCCTTGGGGCTTAGTCCAGCTGCGCGCGCCACCTGGGGGGATGTCTGCTCGCTCGCGCGCCGGATCTCATCGTTCAGTAATTCGGGGGCCTGTATGAAACCTGACTTTTTGCCGGTTGGGATCTTGTCGTCCCTTGGATCGTCTGCCCGTCGTTACCGTGCACCCTTTGTGCCGCAACTGATTGGGTCTGGCAAGGAATTTCTGGGATTTTTGTGAACCAACGTGAATCCAATGGCGCTCAATCCACCACCACATCTCGTTTTTCGGCCTCAAGAAATCTAGATGTAGTGGTAATAACCCAAATTAGCCCGAAATAGACGAAAATTTGCCAAAAAATCACCCTGACACAGAAATCCCAACTTTTTTGCCGCCGCAGGGCTTCAACGGCATTTCAGCGGCTCCCAGCGCTGTGATTGTGCATGAATCAAAACGATCCCACACGAATCACCGTGCAGGACCGTCAGATTTCAGTTCGATTCCATGAATTCCCGAACGGGCCTCAGGCCATGCCACCGTCAATGAAGCGCCGGGCCATATGGCGATAGGCGTCAGCCATGGGCCCCGCGCCCGCTGCAATCGGCGTGCCCGCATCGCCCGCAAGCCGCGTCTCCAGGTCAATCGGCAACTCACCCAGGAACGGCACGCCCAGTTTCTCCGCCTCTGCCCGGACACCACCATGACCAAACAGATGCGCCTCATGCCCACATTGCGGACACACATAGGTCGACATGTTTTCCACCAGGCCCAGGACCGGGGTGCGCAGGCTGTTGAACATGTCCAGCGCCTTGCGCGCATCCAGCAGCGCGACGTCCTGCGGCGTACTGACCACCACGGCGCCGGTCAGCTGAGTCTTTTGGCACAATGTCAGCTGTACATCACCGGTGCCCGGCGGCAGGTCGACCAGCAGGACATCCAATTCGCCCCATTTCACCTGCCCCAGCATCTGCTGCAATGCCCCCATCAGCATAGGCCCACGCCAGACGACCGCCTTGTCAGGATCAACCATCAGACCAATCGACATCATTGTAACGCCATGGGCCTGCAACGGTATGATCAACTTCCCGTCCGGGGATCCGGGGCGTTTGTTGACACCCATCATCCGTGGCTGGGATGGCCCATAGATATCCGCATCCAGCAGCCCGACCCGCCTGCCTTCGCGGGCCAGCGCAACAGCGAGGTTTGACGAGACGGTCGATTTGCCCACGCCGCCCTTGCCCGACCCGATTGCGATGATCCGGTCAACACCGGCCACAGGCTCTGGCCCGGCCTGCGGTGTCGGATGGCGCCCCACCTTCAGCGATGGCGGTTCCTTGGGTTTGGCGGCCGGTCCATGCGCGGTCAGGATGACTGAAACACTGTCAACGCCCGCAAGACCCGCAACCGCCTGCTCCGCCGCCTTGCGGATCGGCTCCATCCGCGCGGCCATGTCAGCACTTGGCGCTTCGATCACGAAACGCACCGCCGTGCCGTCGACCGACAGGGCGCGCACCATGTCGCGACTGATCAGATCCCCACCGTCCGGCAGACCAATCCGGCCCAGCGTTGCCTCAACCTCAGCCTTGTTCACCATTGCCCGCGCCTTTTTGTATTGCCTAGATCGCGGGCAACATCAGCGAAGCCATGTCGATCTGCAAGCCCCCGCGCCAATTTGCCCAATCTCTAGGCACTGCAGAAAACGCACCCAAGGTAAATATGCAAATGCTGCATAGCAGCATTGCTAAGGTAGCCATTGTGCACGCGCAGCATTTCCCTAAATCTAGGACACAAGGCGCAACCGACTGCGCGAGACATATAAATGAAACGAATGAACGATGGCTTATACGACACATACAAACGCGGCCGGCAGCTCCCTGTTGGAACGTATCGCAAATTTCCGTGCTGAATTGTCCGACCGCGCAGCAAAGCGCCGCGTCTTCCGCACGACCTTCGCAGAACTTGAAATACTGACAGACCGTGAGCTGGCCGATCTTGGCCTGACCCGCAGCAATATCAAGGCAATCGCTTACGAGGCCGCATACGGCGCGTAAGTCACCCCATCGGGGCTGCTCTTCCTCCCATTTTGGGCAGACCTGACACCGCGCGACCCCGCAACCTCCTCCCTGTGAGGGCCGCGTGCATAACAAGGTGGCGGCACCACCTCCTCCCGGTGCCGCCACTTTGAAACAGAATAGCGACGCTCCACCTCCTCCCGGGGTTGTCGCTCAGCCGGTGCCGACCAACCTCCTCCCTGGTTTGCACTGACGCCCGATGCGGCCCTTCACCTCCTCCCGGAGGTTCGCATCAAAAAATAGAACGGCGATGCCCTCCTCCCGGGTGTCGCCGTTTTTGATTCGGGCCGTGACGTTGCGTCTGTCTGTCCGATGGCGATCTGCCTGATGATACCGACCGCGGATATCCGCGGCCCAGCATTCGCCTCGCAGTGCACAGAAGCCCAACGTCCTGAGCCAGCAATCTTGATTGAAACCGGGTGCAAACCTTACCGGCGGTTAAGATTCACGTCTGCATGGGTTGTTTGCAGGATGTGCATCGATTGTGCATGGCCCAATTCGGGCGTGCGCAGCGGTGCGATTCCGTTAACTAGCCGCGCATGTCTTTGGCGCTGCCCATCACCATGTAGCTGGTGATGGAGCGTACATGCGGCACCGTCCCCAGGGTATCGGTGTGAAACTGTTTATATTGAGGCAAGCCGCCGACCTCGACCCGCAGCATGTATTCGAACGCCCCCGCGACGTTGTGGCACTCGGTCACCTCGGGGGCACGTTTCATTGCATTCTCAAAGCCGAGCTGCGCGGATTTTGTGTGTTCGGCAAGGCCAACCGCGACATAGACCACATAAGACCGCCCTGTCTTGTCAGGGTCCAGCAGTGCGCGATAGCCCTTGATGACACCAGAACGTTCAAGATCCTGCACACGTCTTAAGCAAGCGGACGGTGACAATCCGACCCGCTCTGCCAGGGTCAGGTTACTGATCCGCCCATCGGTTTCAAGCTCTTGCAATATTTTCGCGTTTATGTCGTCAATTTTGGTCATTCATTGCTGAACATACTCTGCGAGCACACTTTTCGCAATTTCATTCTGGCGGCTTTTACATAAGATTGCGCAATGAGTTATGATCTCTTTCTCGCCCTGGTCGGATTCGCCTTTGTCAGTTCCATTACGCCGGGGCCGAATAATCTGATGCTGATGGCATCGGGTGCAAACTATGGATTTTACAGGACTTTCCCACATATGCTGGGCATCAGCCTGGGGCACGCCTTTATGGTGACCATGGTGGGGTTGGGCCTTGGGCAGCTGTTTGAATTCTACCCGGTGGCCGAGATGGCGCTGCAAATTTGTTCGACGGGGTATCTGCTGTACCTTGCGTGGAAAATTGCAAATGCCGCGCCGCCCACCGACAGTGAAGTGCAGGGCAAACCGTTCACCTTTTTGCAAGCCGCCGCGTTTCAGTGGGTCAACCCCAAGGCCTGGTACATGGCGATCTATGCCGTCACCAACTATACCCCTGATGGCAATGGTTTTTTTCCGGCCCTCATCGTTGCAGGGGTCTTTGCCTGCACCAATTTCCCGTCCATTATTGTCTGGGCCAGTATCGGCACACGGGTCAAACGGCTGCTTTCGCGACCGCGGCTTTTACGCCGTTTTAACTGGACGATGGCAGGGTTGCTGGTGCTGGCTCTCTACCCTGTCTGGTTTGGATAGATTCGCCACCGCCGAATTATTGCGTGGTCAGTTAGAACGGTACGTCATCGACCTGATCAGCATTGATCACAAACCGCGCCACAACCTTCTTGCTCCCAGCCTTGTCAAATTCAATGTCCAGCTTGTCGCCCTCGATCGCCATCACCTCGCCATAGCCGAACTTCTGGTGAAAAACCCTGTCACCCTCGACAAAAGCGCTGACCGCATCCAGATCAATGGTCATGTTTCGCGCCTCGGAGGGGACTGACATACCGCGCTGCTGACTGCGTTCCTGCAGCCGCCGCCAACCGGGTGAGTTGTAAACATTGGCTTTTGCGGCACGCTCATGCAGATCGGATCCCATCATCTCCTGCGCCTTGGGTGAGGCGCTCGCCGACATGCCCGCCGCACCATATCCGCCGCCATAAAGGCCCGGAGGGGTAAGAACTTCGACGTGTTCAGCCGGCAGTTCGTCAATGAACCGGGATGGCATGGCCGATTGCCACTGGCCATATACCCGTCTGTTGGCTGCAAATGATATGGTACAGACCTGCTCCGCCCTGGTGATTCCGACATAGGCCAGTCGCCGCTCTTCCTCGAGCCCCTTGATCCCGCTTTCATCCATTGAACGCTGTGACGGAAACAGCCCATCCTCCCAGCCCGGCAGAAACACCGCAGGAAACTCCAGCCCCTTAGCGGCGTGCAACGTCATGATGCTGACCTTTTCGTCTTGATCCTCGGTCTCGTTGTCCATGATCAGGGCGACATGTTCGAGGAACCCTTGCAAGTTTTCAAAGTTTTCAAGGGCTTTGATCAGTTCCTTCAGGTTTTCCAGACGGCCGGGCGCTTCTGGGGTTTTGTCGTTCTGCCAGAATCCGGTGTAGCCACTCTCATCCAGAATCATCTCGGCCAATTCGATATGGGTGTCACCCTCGGCACGTAGCTGATCGTGCCAACGATCAAGACCATCAACGAGAATGCCAAGCTCTTTCAGTCCCTTACCGCCTAGTAGCCGCCCCTGAACCGCAAGACGTGCCCCCTCAACCAAGGAGACCCCGTTGCTGCGCGCTGTGCGCTGGATGGTTTGCACCGCCTTGTCACCCAATCCGCGCTTGGGCGTGTTGACGATCCTTTCAAAGGCAAGGTCATCATCCTGTGACACCGCAAGGCGAAAATAAGCCATCGCATCGCGGATCTCGAGCCGTTCGTAAAACCGGGGGCCGCCGATCACCCTGTAGGGCAGGCCAATTGTCAGGAACCGATCCTCAAATGCGCGCATCTGATGAGACGCCCGAACCAGGATCGCCATATCATCCAACGAAATTGCTTCCATTCCGCGTGTCCCGCGTTGCATGGATTCAACTTCCTCACCGATCCAGCGGGCTTCTTCCTCACCATCCCAATGGCCAATCAGGCGCACCTTTTCACCGTCTTCAGCGTCTGTGAACAAGGTCTTTCCAAGCCGGCCCTTGTTGGCAGAAATCACGCCGGCCGCTGCCCCGAGGATATGCGGGGTCGAACGATAATTCTGTTCAAGGCGGACAACGGTTGCCCCAGGGAAATCCTTTTCAAACCGCAGGATGTTACCCACTTCTGCGCCGCGCCAACCATAGATGGACTGGTCGTCATCACCCACACAGCAGATGTTCTTGTGCCCACCGGCCAACAACCTCAGCCACAAATACTGGGCAACATTGGTATCCTGATACTCGTCCACAAGAATATAGCGGAACCAACGCTGATACTGGTTGAGGATATCATCGTGGGTTTGGAAAATCGTGACAACGTGCAGCAGCAAGTCACCGAAATCACAGGCATTTAGGTCACGGAGCCGGTTTTGGTAGGCGGCATAAAGTGCGACCCCCTTGTGATCGAACGCGCCACTGTCAGCGACAGGCACATTGTCAGGCGTTAATGCACGGTTTTTCCAACCGTCGATGATCCCGGACAGCATTCGTGGCGGCCAGCGCTTTTCATCAATGCCCGCCGCAACGATCAACTGTTTGAGCAGTCGGATCTGGTCATCGGTATCCAGTATCGTGAAATTCGATTTCAGCCCGGCCAGTTCACTATGCCGGCGCAAAAGCTTGACGCAGATGGCGTGAAATGTCCCTAGCCAGGGCATGCCCTCAACCGCCTCGCCCATCAAGCGGCCGATGCGCTGTTTCATCTCGCGCGCGGCCTTGTTGGTAAAGGTCACGGCCAGCACCTCATTGGGGCGTGCCGATCCTGTCGCAAGCAGATGCGCAATGCGCGCCGTCAATGCGCGGGTCTTGCCCGTTCCGGCCCCCGCTAACATCAACACAGGCCCTTTCAGGGCTTCAACCGCCTCTCGCTGGGGTGGATTCAACCCCTCAAGATAAGGGGCTGCGCGCCCCACCATGGCCTGTCGGCTGAGGGGGATCGCAGCGGCTTCAAAGGCATCATCTTCGCTAAAATCGCTCATGCGGCACAACATAGCGTGGATTCGCAAACACTGGAAGGCTTGTTCACATTTCGTTCTGTCAATCTTTTCTGCGGCTTCGCGCCCCGAGCTCTGTCCGTGCTGCGCCTTTTCAAACGGCATTCGGTCAACTAGCGTCTCTGGATGAACCTGCACAGCAAATACCCCGCGATTTCGGACCTCAAAACGCGCGCACAACGGCGTATTCCGCATTTTGTCTGGGAATATCTGGACAGTGCGACAGGTGACGAGGCAACGCTGCATCGCAACCGAAGTGAGTTGGACAAGGTGCTGTTGCGCCCATCCATCTTGCATGGGGAGTTCACGCCCGACCTATCAGCGACGCTGCTGGGCAAGTCGTATCCGCTACCCATTGGCATTGCGCCGGTCGGCATGTCGGGGCTGATCTGGCCCGGTGCCGAGGCGATGCTGGCCCGCACCGCCAGGGCAGAAAATATCCCGTTTTGCCTCTCAACGATGGCAGCACAAACACCAGAGGATGTCTCACCGTACCTGGGCGAGGATGCATGGTTTCAGCTTTATCCCCCGCGTGATCGACAAATTCTGCATGACATGCTCGATAGGGCGACAAAGGCCGGTTTCAATACGATCATCCTTACCGTAGATGTGCCGGTTGCCTCGCGTCGCGAACGGCAGACACGCGGCGGCCTGACCAACCCGCCAACGATCAAGCCGCGTATGGTTTTTGACCTCGCACAGCGGCTTGCCTGGCTGAACGGCATCCGAAAGACAGGCATGCCACGCCCCAAGCTGATGGAGGGCTATTCAGAGAACCGCTCTGCCCTGCCCTCCAACGCGCATATTGGCTACCTGATGCGGACATCACCGGATTGGGAATATTTCAAACAACTGCGGGACATCTGGAAGGGCAACCTGATCGTCAAAGGTGTTGCGAGAGCCGAAGATGCGGCGCGCCTGACTGATGAGGGCGCGGATGCGCTTTGGGTCAGCAACCATGCGGGTCGCCAGTTTGCTGCCGGTCCTGCGACAATCAAGTCTCTGCCCGAAGTGCGGGCCGCCACGCCACTACCAGTGATTTTCGATAGTGGCATCGAAGGCGGGCTGGACGTGTTGCGCGCATTCGCGCTTGGTGCGGATTTTGTGATGTTGGGGCGGGCATTTCACTACGGGCTTGGCGCTTTGGGGGAACCGGGTGCGGCGCATGTCCTGGACATTCTGCGTCAGGACATGATCGCCAACATGGGGCAGTTGGGTGCCAGAACACTTGCCGAGCTATCGCACAGTCTTATCAACTCTGACGTGTAAACTGCAGGGACACGCAAACTTCTTGCGTATAATCCCGTATGGACCTTCCTGAAACTGCGGCCTAACAATGCTGCAACTGCAAATAGGGGGACCGCAACCATGCCCGAGTTCAAGAAAATCCTCATCGCCAACCGAGGTGAAATTGCCATTCGCATCATGCGTGCCGCGAACGAAATGGGCAAAAAGACGGTTGCCGTTTTTGCCGAAGAGGACAAGCTGGGGCTGCACCGCTTCAAGGCCGACGAAGCCTATCGCATTGGTGAGGATTTGGGACCGGTGGCCGCCTATCTTTCGATTGAGGAGATTATCCGGGTGGCGAAGATGTCCGGCGCCGACGCGATCCACCCTGGATACGGGCTGCTATCGGAAAATCCTGATTTTGTAGACGCTTGCCACGAAAACGGCATCACCTTTATCGGCCCCAAGGCAAAGACCATGCGCGAGTTGGGCGACAAGGCCTCGGCCCGCCAGGTTGCAATTGCGGCAGGTGTTCCGGTCATTCCCGCCACCGAGGTGCTGGGTGAAGACATGACCAAGATCAAGGCGCAGGCCAAGGAGGTTGGCTATCCGCTGATGCTCAAGGCATCCTGGGGCGGCGGCGGACGCGGCATGCGTCCGATCATGTCCGAGAACGAATTGGAAGAGAAAGTGCGCGAGGGTCGTCGCGAGGCCGAAGCTGCGTTTGGCAACGGCGAGGGATATCTTGAAAAGATGATCCAGCGCGCCCGCCACGTCGAAGTTCAGATTCTTGGTGACCAGCAAGGCAATATTTATCACCTTTGGGAGCGTGATTGTTCAGTTCAGCGACGCAACCAGAAGGTGGTGGAACGTGCCCCTGCCCCCTACCTCAGCGGCACGCAGCGCGAGCAGCTTTGCAACTTGGGAAAAAAGATCTGTTCGCATGTGAATTACGAATGCGCCGGCACTGTCGAATTCCTGATGGATATGGACAGCGGAGAGTTCTATTTCATCGAGGTGAACCCACGTGTGCAGGTGGAACACACCGTCACCGAAGAGGTGACCGGCATTGACATTGTCCGCGCACAAATTCTGATCGCAGAAGGAAAATCCATCGTCGAGGCAACCGGATGTGCCAGTCAATATGACGTCAAACTGGATGGCCATGCGCTGCAATGTCGCGTGACCACAGAGGATCCGCAAAACAACTTTATCCCGGACTATGGTCGGATTGGTATCTATCGGTCCGCCACCGGGCCCGGCATCCGTCTTGACGGCGGAACCGCATATTCTGGCGCTGTGATTACGCGCTATTACGATAGCCTGCTGACCAAGGTGACCGCACGCGCGCCGACACCGGAAATGGCAATTGCGCGGATGGATCGCGCCCTGCGAGAATTCCGTATCCGCGGCGTCAGCACCAATATCGCTTTCGTGGAGAACCTACTTAAGCACCCGACGTTCCTGAACAATGAATACCACACGAAATTCATTGACGAGACGCCTGACCTGTTCAACTTTTCAAAGCGCCGGGATCGGGCAACGAAGATCCTGACCTATATTGCGGATATTACCGTGAATGGTCATCCCGAAACGACAGATCGCCCCCGCCCTGCGGCGGATGTCAAACCTCCCAAGGCTCCGGTCAAACCAACAACGGATGTCGCACCCGGCACCCGCAACATTCTGGATGACTTCGGGCCAGAGGCTGTTGCGGATTGGATGCGCGAACAGGACCAGCTGCTGATCACCGACACCACCATGCGCGACGGCCACCAGTCCTTGCTTGCCACGCGTATGCGCTCGATCGACATGATCCGCGTCGCCCCAACCTATGCTGCGAAAATGAACCAGTTGTTCAGTGTGGAATGCTGGGGGGGCGCGACGTTCGACGTGGCATATCGATTCCTGCAGGAATGTCCCTGGCAGCGTCTACGCGATATCCGCGCCGTCATGCCAAACATCATGACCCAAATGCTTTTGCGGGCGTCAAATGGCGTGGGATACACCAATTATCCTGACAATGTCGTGCAGGCCTTTGTGACACAGGCCGCAGCATCCGGTGTTGATGTCTTCCGCGTGTTTGACAGCCTCAACTGGGTCGAGAACATGCGGGTCGCGATGGACGCTGTGATTGCTGCCAACAAGGTTTGCGAAGGCACTATCTGCTATACTGGCGACCTCAATGACCCCGCGCGCAGCAAATACGACCTGAAGTATTATGTCGCGATGGCCAAGGAGCTTGAGAAAGCCGGCGCACATGTGCTTGGCCTCAAGGACATGGCCGGATTGCTGAAACCACGTGCGGCAACCGATCTGGTAACAGCACTGAAATCCGAGGTTGGCTTGCCGATCCATTTTCACACGCATGACACCTCTGGTGCAGCGATCGCCACAGTGATTGCTGCCGCCGCAGCGGGCGTCGATTGTGTCGACGGGGCCATGGATGCCCTGTCCGGCAACACCTCTCAGCCAACACTGGGATCAATTGTTGAATCGCTGAAAGGCACAGAGCGTGACACCGGTCTGGATGTCACCGCGATCCGCGAGATCAGCAATTATTGGGAAAGCGTCCGCGCCCATTACCTTGCCTTCGAAAGTGGCCTGCAGGCCCCGGCTTCCGAGGTTTATTTGCACGAAATGCCCGGCGGCCAGTTCACCAACCTCAAGGCTCAGGCGCGCAGCCTTGGGCTGGAAGAGCGTTGGCACGAGGTCGCGCAGACCTATGCGGACGTAAACCAGATGTTTGGTGATATCGTTAAGGTCACGCCCTCGTCCAAGGTTGTGGGTGACATGGCGCTAATGATGGTCAGCCAAAACCTGACCCGTGCGCAGGTCGAAGACCCGGCGACAGACGTCGTGTTCCCCGACAGTGTCGTGGACATGATGCGCGGTGCCCTTGGCCAGCCTCCCGGCGGATGGCCCAAGGCAATTCAGAAGAAAATTCTGAAGGGTGAAAAGCCGTCCACCGATCGTCCTGGCAAAATGCTGCCCCCCGTTGATCTTGAGGCCACCCGCGCCGATCTGTCCAAGCAACTTGATGGCAAATCAATCGACGATGAAGATCTCAACGGATACCTGATGTATCCCAAGGTCTTTCTTGACTACATGGGCCGGCACAAGACCTATGGCCCTGTGCGCACATTGCCGACCAAGACGTTCTTTTACGGCATGGAACCAGGTGAGGAAATCGCTGCCGAGATTGACCCCGGCAAGATCCTTGAAATTCGCATGCAGGCCGTCGCCGACATGAACGAAGATGGCGAGGTCAAGGTATTCTTTGAACTCAACGGTCAGCCCCGCACCATTCGCGTGATGAACCGGCTTGCTGCCGCCGAAAAGATCAGCCGCCCCAAGGCCGAGGACGGCAATCCAAATCACGTTGGCGCCCCGATGCCGGGTGTTGTCGCGACCGTCGCGGCCGTTGCCGGTAAGGAAGTCAAAGAAGGTGATCTTCTTCTTACGATCGAGGCCATGAAAATGGAAACGGGCCTGCACGCTGAACGCGATGCGATTGTCAAAGCCGTTCATGTCGCGGCGGGTGGCCAGATCGACGCCAAGGACCTGTTGATCGAACTTGAGTAGCTGCCAATAACACCTCTTCAAAGGCCGCGGATAATCTCTGCGGCCTTTTCTGTGTCCGCAAGCAAGGCCCCCCGACAGGCCGGTTGGCGTTCGCTTTCACATTCGCACATTTTTGGCCATCAGGCGCAATTTTGGCCTTGCGCCCATGCACGACACGGCCTAAATCAGCCCTCACGAAACGGATGCGGGCGTAGCTCAGGGGTAGAGCATAACCTTGCCAAGGTTAGGGTCGTGAGTTCGAATCTCATCGCCCGCTCCATTTCGTAAAGCCCAGCCATTGATTGGCACTTCCCTTAAAATTGGAATTGCAACAGCCCGGATCAGGATATGTCTGGCCGTGCTTAGGCGTCAGAACGCCTTGAACGTCAGCGTCGTCAGCGTCCTTTCGACGCCGTCGATTCCAGCCATGTTCATGTTTACAAAATGGCCAACGTCCTGACCCTCTGGCACATAGCATTTCATCAGCAGATCGTGCTCTCCGCTGGTTGAGTACAGTTCAGAGTGGATTTCCTTCAGCGCAATCGCATCGGCCACGTCATAGGTTGTGCCGGGCTTGCAGCGAATCTGGACAAATACACAGGTGGTCATTCAGGGCCTCATTGATTGTTGACCCAAACTTGCACAAGCGCCACGACCAGCGCAATCCAGCAATCGGTAGCTTGGCGTTGCAGGCCCCTGCCCCTATAAGCCGCGCAAGACAACATCGGAGAGCCCATGCGCACTGCCACAATCACCCGCAAGACTGCGGAAACCGATATTACCGTGACCCTCAATCTTGATGGGTCTGGCGTCTACGACAACCAAACCGGCGTGGGGTTTTTTGATCACATGCTGGACCAGCTGTCGCGCCACGCGCTGATAGATATGACAGTGCGGGCATCGGGGGACCTGCATATTGATGATCACCACACGGTTGAGGATGTTGGCATTGCCCTTGGGCAAGCGCTGAGCACAGCGTTGGGCGACAAGCGGGGGATCGTGCGATACGGTTCCTGCCACCTTGCGATGGATGATGCGCAGGTTCGTTGTGCGCTTGACCTGTCCGCACGCCCCTATCTGATCTGCAATCTCGACCTGCCATTTGGCAAAATCGGGACGTTCGATACCGAGTTGGTGCGGGAGTTCTTTCAGGCTTTCAGCACGCATGGTGGGATTACGCTGCATATCGACAAGCTACACGGGTTCAACGCCCACCATATCACTGAGGCCGCGTTCAAATCAGTGGCACGGGCGCTGCGCGACGCGCTTGAAACCGATCCCCGCAAAGCTGATGCCGTACCATCAACAAAGGGCGCCCTATGACCACGGTCCTTGTCGATTATGACAGTGGTAATCTGCATTCTGCCCAAAAAGCGTTTGAAAAGATGGCGCAAGAGGTCGGTGCAGGCAACGTTGTTGTCACATCCGATGCCGACATGGTCGCCAGGGCAGATCGCGTGGTGTTGCCCGGAGACGGAGCCTTTCCCCATTGTCGCGACGAACTTTTTGGCCGCACCGCTCTCGCTGAGGCGATCATAGATGCGGTCGAGGTGCGTGGTGTGCCTTTCTTTGGCATATGCGTCGGCATGCAGTTGTTGGCCACCACCGGGCACGAGTATCAGGAAACTCCAGGCTTTGACTGGATTCCCGGCGACATTCGCCCCATCGAGGCCGAAGGGCTGAAAGTGCCACACATGGGGTGGAATGAACTTGTCATTGATCAACCACACCCAGTTCTTGATGGGATTTCATCCGGAGAACACGCCTATTTCGTGCATTCTTTTGCGATGCAGGTTGCCGATCCTGCACAATTGCTCGCGCATGTGGACTATGGCGGCAGGGTTGCAGCACTTGTCGGACGTGACAACATTGTCGGCGCGCAGTTCCACCCCGAGAAAAGCCAGTCCGCTGGGCTTCAGATGATTGCAAACTTCCTGCGCTGGTGTCCCTAGGCGTTCGGCGCGCGCCGCGCGCGCTGTTTCGCTCAGCATGACATGATGCTGACCGTTTCAATTGGCCGAATTTGACCGCGAGAAAGTTTCAAACGCAGTGTAGGACGCAGAAGTTCGCAATGACCTGTCAAAGGTCATGTTCTGTTTTCCGTGCACAGGACTCCGGTCGTTCCACGCTGGAAACGCGCGCGAATTGTCGCGGATCGGCTGCAATTCCGGTGTTCGCGCCGCTCAAGATCACCTAGAACAAACCTATGAGAATAACCCGTCGCGCCGCCCTTGCCATGTTGGTTGCCCTGCCCGCCTGTAGCCGCCGCAGGACAGTCGCCGCATCCGCCTTTGTTCCCGATCATATCCCGCTCTATCCGAACGAAACGCCAGAGCTGCGCGGGCTGATCAACAGATATGCGCGCATTCATGGTATCCCTGTGACGTTGCTGCATCGGGTGATCATACGCGAAAGCACGCACCGCCCCTGGGCGCGCAATGGTCCGTATTATGGGTTGATGCAGATCCTGCCGGAAACGGCCCGCACGATGGGCCATCGCGGTTCGCCGCAAGACCTGCTGGATGCAGAAACAAACCTGAAATATGCTGGCAGGTATCTGCGTGGCGCTTGGTTGCTTTCCGATGGCGATGAGGCAACTGCCGTGGGTTGGTATGCGCGCGGCTATTATTACGAGGCCAAGCGACGCGGCATGCTCGTCGAAACCGGGCTGCGTCCGGGGTAAAGCGGAAAACCTTGGTATCTTGTTGATGGATGTGAGGCCCCGAAAATCCGGGGCCCCCATTTTTTGGTTATTGGGATCAGCCAGCGCGCACCCAGTTCTGACTGGCGCAGATCAGCCCGCCGGCCACGCAACCTTGCAAGCGCAACGCATTTCCATTCACCGTCATCTTGCCGGTGTAAATTTTGTCATTGGAGGGCCGCCAGACCTGTCCATCATAGGTGCCGTCCCCATTGGGAACCATGTCGATGACCAATGTCTTGCCGATGTTTGGCGATTGGTATTCCTCACCACCATTGCGAAACGTGCGCTGGATCACACCGCAAACTGCATTGCCGCAAGGCTGGATCACCACATGCGCAAAGGCGCCATCGTCAGGTTCAGTCTGCCAAATCCCGACTGCGGCATCCTGCGCAGCGGCCTGTGTTGCCAGACCGATCAACAGTGCGATTGCGGCGACGAATTGTTTCATTTGATTTCTCCCCTTGTTCTTGATGTCACCTTGGGCAAGGCATGTGGTCCCAATCAACTGTGACGTAAGGTGATTGCGCGATTGCGCTTGTCCTTCCCCTGCGGCAAAAGGCCCTTGCAACGCAGCCGGAGACAAAAATGATCCTTTTTCCCGCGATTGATCTCAAAGACGGACAAGCCGTGCGGCTGGTCCATGGGGACATGAATCAAAGCACGGTTTTTAATGATGACCCTGCATCGCAGGCAAAAGCGTTTGTGGATGCGGGCTGCAATTGGCTGCACCTTGTTGATCTTAACGGTGCCTTTGCGGGCGAACCGGTCAACGCCGAACCCGTCGAGGCAATTCTCAAGGCCTGCCCGGTTCCTGCGCAGCTGGGCGGCGGCATTCGGGATATGGCAACAATCGAACGGTGGTTGGACAAGGGGCTGGCGCGGGTGATCCTTGGCACGGTCGCTGTTGAAAACCCGGAGCTTGTCAAAGACGCCGCAATGGCGTTTCCGGGCCAGGTTGCTGTTGGTCTGGATGCACGTAATGGCCGCGTGGCAACGCGCGGCTGGGCTGAAGAAACCGATATGATGGTGAACGATCTTGCCCGGACGTTTGAAGACGCCGGGATCGCCGCAATCATTTACACCGACATTAATCGCGATGGTGCCATGCAGGGCCCCAATATTGCCGCGACCGAGGCGCTCGCAAAAGCTGTCAGCATCCCGGTCATTGCATCAGGCGGTGTATCGTCAATGACGGACCTGATCGCCCTGCGCGACACAGGTGTCATCGCAGGGGCCATCTCAGGCCGTGCGCTTTATGACGGGGCGATCGACCTCGCCACCGCCCTTGAGGCACTCGCTTAGTTCGCGGCGGCACCAGTCAATTTGTCGAGCGCGCCTGCAATCTTGCCGACGTATTCGGCGTCCATCGGGACGTTCAAATCTGCAAAGATCTCATCCACGCCAGCGTAGGTTATCGTTGTCTGGCCGTTATCGTCATAGATAAAGACCTTGAGCGGCAGCACCAGCCCCGCACGCAGGTCAGCCTGCATCGGGGGTGTGCCAAGCGCCGGGTTGCCAAAGATCAGCAATTGCGCGTCGGGCAGCGTCATATCGACTTTTGCCGCGCCCGCGGCATGATCGACGCGCGCAAAAACCGTCGCCCCTGCCCCTTCGACGGCGGATTGCAGCGCGTCCATCGCCTCGGTTACGGACTTTTCTGTGGTTTTGATTTCCATGTCGGCAAATACCTGTGTTGCGGTCAGCGTGCAAAATGCCGCCAATACGATGGATTTCATATGATGCTCCCAATTGTCTGATCCAATACGGATGAATTCCTAACACAGTCATTTGATCACAGGAGCGGCAATCTTGGTCACAACTATTCACAGGCGGTTCATTGCCTTGTGCCAAAGTTGACCTGACATGTGCCCTCGCAATCATATGTGACGCACAACGAGACAGCCTGCCCTTCCCCTCGCGCGCAAATCGACCTATCACACGCGCATGTTAAAGACCCGTATCATCCCTTGTCTGGACGTTGCAGAGGGCCGCGTCGTCAAAGGTGTCAACTTTGTTGACCTGGTCGACGCCGGCGACCCCGTTGACGCGGCCATCGCCTATAACGCTGCGGGCGCAGATGAACTTTGTTTTCTCGACATTATGGCGACCGAGGAAAACCGCGGCACAATGTTTGATCTCGCGACCCGAACGGCCGAGCAGTGTTTCATGCCGCTCACGATCGGTGGCGGCGTTCGCACCCATAAGGATGTGCGCAATCTACTGCTGGCCGGGGCAGACAAAGTCAGTTTCAATTCGGCAGCGGTCGCAAACCCTGACGTGGTTGCAGAGGCCGCAATGCGGTTTGGAAGCCAGTGCATTGTCGTGGCGATTGATGCTAAAACCGTCGCACCGGGTCGTTGGGAAATCTTCACACATGGCGGGCGACGACCAACTGGCATTGATGCAGTCGCATTTGCCCAGACCGTTGTGGCAAAAGGTGCAGGAGAAATCCTGCTAACCTCAATGGACCGGGACGGGACAAAATCCGGTTTCAACCTGCCATTGACCCGCGCAGTCAGCGATGCCGTCAACGTCCCCGTTATCGCATCAGGTGGCGTAGGCACGCTTGATCACCTTGTTGAGGGGGTCACCGAAGGCGGGGCATCTGCCGTGCTAGCAGCATCCATCTTCCACTTTGGCACCTATTCGATCAGCGAAGCCAAACAACATATGGCTGATGCCGGAATCCCAGTGAGGATGACATGACCTTCGAAGATCTTGCCAAAACCATCGACGCCCGCAAGACAGCGGACCCTGACAGCAGCTGGACAGCAAAGCTGTTGGCAATGGGGCCAGAAAAATGCGCTGAGAAGTTTGGTGAAGAATCCATCGAAGCGATCATCGAGGCCATCAAGGGTGACACCGACGCCCTGACGTCCGAGGCCGCAGACGTCCTTTACCATCTGTTGGTGATGCTCGCCTCGCGTGATGTGACGCTCGACTCAGTTCTTGCCGAATTGGCCCGTCGGCAAGGGCAATCTGGCATTGCAGAAAAGGCTGCGCGCTCTAACTAGCAGCTTGATCACGCTACAATCGCGACGACACGACACCTGTGTTTATCCCCGTCATCCGCAATTCGCCGAAAAGCCGTTGATATTCGATCTTCGGACACCGATTTTGTATGACGTCAACTCCGCGTTTAACGGCCAGGTCCGCGGCAGCTGCATTTTCTACACCAATTTGCATCCAGACGGTCTGGAGCTGCGCCCAACGTTCCAACGCGGTCTCTACGATGGGAAGTACGGCCTCAGACCGGCGAAAAATATCAATCATGTCGACGTCATGCGGGATGCTTTTAAGGTCGCCATAGACCGATTCACCCAGCAGCGTTTGCCCCGCCAACCCCGGATTGACCGGCACGATCCTGAACCCTTTGCGTTGCAGATACCGCGCGACGTAAAAACTGGGTCGCACCTGGTTTGCAGACACACCAACAATCGCAATGACGCGGGTGCGATCCAGAATATGTTTGAGAAGGTCATCAGCGTAAGTCACACCAGATCCTAGAACATGCCGCAGCAATAAAAAAGCGCCCGGGTACCGACCGGGCGCAAGGTGTTGGAACGAGGGACAGTTCAAATCGGGCAGCCTGTTCCAATGGGGGTGCTGCCCTATCATTCATGTGGGCACCGCAGACATCGAATCCAAGCGGCGCCCACCAAACTGTGATCAGATCTCGAGTATGCCGGGCCAATGGCCATCAGCTTTTTCAATGTTGCCGGGGATGTCCTCAGACCAGATTGTGCGAACATTGACAGAGTAGTTGAGATAAAGCTTTCCATCCACGATGGTCCAGGCCTCCGGGTCGGTGCTCGCGATGGCACCTTTGGACATCGCAAAGGCACAATATCCACCGTATTGCGGCGCGTATGCAGAGGGGTTCATTTCAAACATCGCACGGTTTTCGGCGCTGGCGAAATGCCACTCAAATCCGTCCCACATCAGCGCATTGTCTGCTGATCCGGCGACGGGCGCGCCAACGGTGAAATAGGCAACCGGGTCAGTGCCGCGAATGGCGACTCCGTCTTCCGTGTAGATGGCAGGCGTGGCTGCAAAGGCGGGGCGGGCAACAAAGGGTGAGGCGGCCAAAAGGCCAACAAAGGTACGGCGATTCAACATGGCAGGGTCCTTGGGTTTCAGGTCGGTCACGAACGTCTGCCCTCTAAATGCCTTGCATTGACATTCATTTCACCCCCCCTCGCCAAGCCGTGAAACGAAGCGGGCAAATGTTTCAATCGAAAATATCCTCAACCGCGTCCCAGATTTTCGACCAAACTTTGGTCCGCAATCCTTTGCGTTTCTTATACTTTTTCCGATTTACCGTCTTTGCCTTACGGTTGATTTTGCCACTGCGCGAAGGGGCTGGGTGGGCGGGCGTCGCCGCAGGCGCGGTCACCGCCACAGCCGCGTTTGGTAACATTTTGAGCTTGCTCAATGGCGCACCACAGCCAGTGCAATTCAATTCATGACGAACGTTGCCCCGCAAAACCAACGCAGCGCGCAACCCGCAATAGCAACAGGTCCCAACCTTGGCGGCGCCCATGTGAATTCTCCCTATGCCTTTGCAGCATATAGGGCGACAGCAGCCGCATTCGAGACGTTAAGCGATCCAAAACCACCACTTGCGTCAATCCGGACCAGATGATCGCAAGTCTCAAGTGTTTTCTGACGCAAACCCGGGCCCTCCGCCCCCATGACCAGCGCAACAGCGCGATCTCGTTTGCCGTCCAGCGCTTGTTCAATGGTGTTCTTGGCCTCACCATCAAGCCCCAGCACCAGATACCCCATCTGTTGCAAGGCGATGATGCTATCCGCCAGATTACGGACCCGCAGATAGGGTTGGCGTTCCAATGCGCCGCTGGCGGTTTTGGCCAAGGCACCGGTTTCAGGCGCCGAATGTCGTTGCACAGCCACAACGGCGCGGGCGCCGAATACCTCTGCCGATCGCAGGATTGCACCAACATTGTGGGGATCCGTGACCCGATCAAGCAGCACCATCCGCGGGGGCATCGGCCCCTCGCCCAATGCGACATCCTGCAAACTGCCCCAATCCAGAGGTTTCACTTCAAGGGCCGCGCCCTGATGCACAGATTGTGGATCAAGGGGGGCATCAAACTTCCGTGGATCAGAAATCACCGGCTCAATGCCTGCCTTTGCGACAGAGTCGGCCAGTTTGTCCAAGGCATTGCGAGTCACGACCAACTTCAATTTTGTCCTGGCGTTGTTTTCCAGCGCATCGCGGACGGCATGAAGGCCAAATAGCCAAACGGTTTCAGCCGCAGCAGCCCGTTTCGCCTGCTCTTTCGCTATGACCCACTTTGGTTTTTGCATTGTGTTCCCCACGCCCTAGACCCCGTCCGCGATACCCGACAAAGTCATCGGTGTGAAGGTGACATCGCAGGTGGTTTTTCGTCTTGACGCCCCAACATCGCGCAAGTATCCCACGCGCCAGTGGGCGACAGGCCGCAAGGTGTGGCAGGGGACTGTAACTCCCTCGCGGAGACGCACGCCTGGTTCGATTCCAGGGTCGCCCACCATCACTACCAAATCATTGAAAACCTTTGCTTTACTGGATATACCTCCTACTAGGAGGTCCGTTTCTGGACACATTTCGAAGGTTTCTGGACACAATGCCTGCACACACAGTCGATCATCTCAAAGTCAATGGTGGTCGTTTCTACTATCGCAGGCGTGTTCCGATCCGACATCAGAAGGCCTTGGGGATCAAAAACTGGAACCGTCCCTGTGGAAAGGTATCATATCAACAGGCCGTTGTTCTCGTAACGGAGTGGGCTGCAAAGCATGATGCCATGATCGAAGCCTTGGATAACCCTGAGACCGCGATACAGGTCCGCCAAGAGACCGAGGCGGATATGATGGCACCTCTTGTGGCTGGCATGGTGAAAGCCCAGAGAGCAGGCTCCCTGCCCCCATCGTTTGATCCATTGGATGCAGCACGTGCAGGATACGAAGCGGCCTCCACCAACCCGAAATTTGATGATCAGGACCGACTTGTCCGTTTTCGTGCCATCCTTGAAGCTTCGTTCGGCTCACATGTTGCCCCTCCTAATGATCCCGATGAACGTGATGAGTTCGATCTGGTGAAGCGGAAGCTGGAAAGGCGGATCACTGAATTAGGTGGCAACCCCAACACGATCACTGCGATGTCCGAGGCTTACTTCAAAAACAACCAAATAAAACCAGAAGTGCGGAACAAATATCGCCGTGTGATCAAGCGACTTATAGCACAGGTGGGTGACATTCCACTCGATCACTTGAACGAAGATCGCCTCCGTGAGTTCCGAGATGCCCAACGCGACACGAACAAAGCCAGTGCGATCCAATCACTGTTCACGCCCATCAGAGGCATGTTCAAATACGCAGTTGGCGAAGGGAAGATATCCTATAACCCTATGCCATCAGTGGTGCTGAAACCTGAGAAACGTTCTACTCAGATGATAAAAACGAAACCGTTTTCACCTTCGGAAGTGCGGCGCATCTTTGCGGCAATGGACGAAGTGTGGGGATCACCGTTACGTGGAATGGCTGATGAGCGCCGAGTGGCGATCCATATGGTTTGTCGAGTGCTAGCATTCACAGCTTTGAGGCCTAAAGAGGTCCTTCATCTGCGTCCTGAGAATGTAAGCGATAAAAGCCTAGTTGTGATCGGCTCTAAGACTGACGGGTCGGATCGATCAATACCATTACATCCCGAAATATCCGACTTTCCAGCGTTTTTCCACGCTGGTGGTTTCAATACATTCTTATCACAGAAAAAGGATCGGGCGCAGACGGTGCGGGCGAACTTCATCAAACTTATCAGAGTGAAGATGGACCCCCCGATCATCCATGAAAAGAAGGTGCTTTACTCATGGAGGACAACATTCAGCAATGCCATGAGGCGGGCTGGTGCAGATAACGACATGCGTCGTTCGATTTTGGGCCACAAGATTGCGGGTTCACTGGCACATTACGATGATGGCCCAGAGTTCTTCAAGAAACGGAAGTGGATCAAGTTGTCCGATCCTAGAATTGATTACCCTGATCCTGGGGAAGACGATGATCTGGACTGACTTTGAACTACAACGCAGGCATGTTCGACTGCATCGGATAAATGAAGGTGGTTGTGCTTAGTAGTGACATTTAAGGCTATTTCAGGGACGCCGATGCAGGATCGTATGCCACGCCTTTAATGGTTCCATCCCTGATCCGCTCCACGGCCTCATCGATGGCAAACAGAGGCACCAAGAACCATTCACGTGGTGTGACGGGATGACCGAAGCGGTCCTTGATCTCGATGTCCAGCCGTGCCGCCTCAAAGATGCGGTGCAACAGGTTCTCCAGCTTCACACGGTTGATGTTGTAAAGTTCATAGGTCGTGACGATCTCAACATCAGCCATCAGGAATGTCGGGTCGAGCTTGGCGTTTCCGATGCGCTTCTGGACGCTGCCACCCGTCACGCCGATCTTATGCAGCAGATCACGGTTCTCGGCGACCACAGGCAGGTCAGACTTGCTACGAAGGACGTAGATGATCCCACTGGCCTCATCGCCATCCACGGTCGCGTCAGAGAACAACGGGCCTGCATTCGGGTCAGTGATACGGCGACTTGCGTCATCCTTGTGGAGTGCGCGTTGCAACGACCGCATCAACAGATTGCTTTGAGTGCCGTTGTCAAAGATGACGCGCAGCCGTGCGTCGGTACGGCTTTGGGCATTCAGATAGACTTCGCCCATCTCAGCAACGTATGCCTTCTGGCCACTCACGATGAACATGCTCCCAACCTGAATTTCGGCTTTCAACTCAAAGGGGCGCGTTGCCCGAACACCAGCATCCAACTCGGCTTGCACCTGTTTGAACATCGGTTTGAATTTGTCGAATTCAGCACAGGCTTCTCGGTTGGCGACTTCTTCTGCGGCCCTCTTCTCAGCAACGGGACGCACGTGGCGCAGGTCCGTGATATCAGGTGCCGCATCTTCAAGGTCTTCCAGATCAGAGGCCAGTGCGTCCAGATCGATGTCATCGTCATCATCGGCCTCAGCAGGTGCCGCACCGCGCAGGAGACCCTGACGGTCGATCTCTTCAAGAAGCGCACGGTATTCAACATTTGCAGCTAACCGTTCCAGACGCACCGCGTATAGACGCTCAAATATATCATAGTCCGCCCCGTGACGTGGGGGATGCCCAGCCGTATCAACGAAGCGTTGGATGTCCTCAAACCCCGCAATAATCCGTTCTTCAACAGCAGACCGTGCAACGGGCTTCTTCTCGATATCAAACTCGGCCAGATCATCGGCCAGTGCATCTAGGTCATCACTCATATTTGCCCTCCTTGCGGAAACGCATGAATGCCGTAGCACCTTCGGCCATAAGGCGTTCATAGGGGTCCGTTGCGGTCAGGGATGGTGAGCGGCCCATATCCTTCTTGAACTTGCTGGCACGTTTGGCCCACGTAACAGCTTCATCAGGTGTGACTGGGTTTCGTTTGGCCGCGATGACAGAAGCAACCTGTTTCAAGCTGTCCTCGTCCATTGACTTGGCAAGGATTGAATAGGCTTCGCCGAACGGATTGATCGCATCGATCAGATCGATGTCCAGATCACGCACACTGAGAGCAAACTTGCGCACACCGTCGATCAGCGCGGTGTTGGCAGATGGTTCGTTGTCGTCACCATCGTTGCCAAGGACCGCTGCTTTGGCCCCCTGCGTGATGTTCAGTGCGGCTACAGCGCGTTGTCTGACAGCTTCGACATCCGTCTCTTCTAGATCAGGATATCGGTCTTTGATGATCTTCCCCATCCGCACGACCGTGATTTCTTCAGGGACAAGTTCTTCGTCGAACAGGCCGCGTTCCTTGACCTGCTTGTCCTGCACGAAGGCCGTGATCACCTCGTTGATGTCCTCCTGACAAATGCGTTCAGCTTCTTTCGACTTGGGTTGGACCAGCCCCTTGATCTCGATCTGGAACTGCCCGCTGTCTTCGTTGAAGCCGACGTTGCTTTTCTCAGGGTCGTAACCACCCTCACCGTAATCGAAGCCTTCTGTCGGCGTGGTGGATGTCAATTTCGGCGCGAAGTTGAACCGTGGCACCAACACTTGTTCCATCAATAGGCTGGCTGCGATGGCCTTCAGGGTATCGTTGATCGCTTCCGTGACAGCACCTTCAGAGGCATCTGGTTCTGCTATCAGGTTGGTAAAGCGGGAATGGGTCTTGCCCTTGGCGTCTCTCGTTGCCCGTCCGATGATCTGCACGATCTCTGTCAGGCTGGCACGGTAGCCAACCGTCAGCGCGTGCTGACACCAAATCCAATCGAAACCTTCTTTGGCCATGCCGAGTGCGATGATGATATCGACATGATCGCGGTTGTTCTTCTGCTTAGGGTCTTTCAACGCCGCCGACACACGATCCCTTTTCACAGGGTCATCTTCGACCAGATCGGCGATCTTTACGATCTGACCAGCGGGAGTCTTCACCAGATGAAAGCCCGTAACAGGGTCGGTTGATTGCCACTCTCCCAAGGCATCGACGATGTGATCGACCTCTTTGTGCTTGTCGCCCGTGCTTTCGCGGGCGTTCACATTGGGGATGTGCAGGATCGTCTTCTCGGTCGGGTTCAGAACGCTGAGGATTTCGTCGGCGTATGACCCCGTGTAAAAGAAATACCCGATGTCCAACGTCTTGAGATGCTCGTAGCCGTTCAACTGCTCGTAATAGGTATAGGTAACCGTATCGAACTTCGCCTCGTCCTCAGGGGCCATCACAGCCTCTGCATCGCCACGGAAGTAGCTGCCAGTCATCGCAACGACATGCACTTTGTCACGGGCGATCAACTGGCCCAGATGCGCACCCAGCTTGTTATCAGGGTTGGCGCTGACGTGGTGGAACTCATCGATGGCGATCAGACGGTCATCGAAAACCTCAATGCCAAACTTGTCCACTGCGAAGCGGAACGTGGCGTGGGTGCAGACCAGAACACGGTCGTCACTGGCAAGGAAGCGACCAACCGCACCAACCTTGCCATCATCGCCACCTGGCACGTTGCAAAGGTTCCATTGCGGCGGCACGGTCCAGTCGTATTCGAACCCGAACTTGGACAACGGTTCATCATTGAAGCTGGACCCGATGGACTTTTCTGGCACCACAACGATGGCCTGCTTGAGGCCCTGATTGTGCAGCTTGTCCAACGCAATGAACATCAACGCCCGTGACTTGCCCGACGCAGGGGGCGACTTGATCAGCAGGTATTGTTCACCACGCCGCTCAAACGCCCGCTCCTGCATCACCCGCATTCCATACTCGTTGGACTTGGTGGAGGTCCCGTTCTGGGCGTAGCTGACGGAAACGGAGGGGACTTGTTTTACCATTGATTACAATTCGCTTTCTTCAAATGTCTTGGCAGCTTGACGCCCCATTTCCCACGCAGCCACTATGGATGCATCATCAGCAAGGTAAAACTCCCCGCCCAACCATTCACCATTGACTGCTAGGAACCGTTTCATTGCCATCTCGCCTGCTTCAGCGGCTGCAAACTGCACATATGGTTCATGCCCATCTTGGCGTGTGGTATTAACAACCGACCAACGGAATGCCCCCATCGGAATGGACTTCTGCAACGACTGACGACGTGTGTCAGGGCTGACGGACAATCCAATCTTATAGATGTGCGCCCCATCTACCAAACGGCCTAGGAATGCGTTGGTATCTCCATCCAGACGCAAGACATAAAGCTGACGTGGCAATGCCTTCGCCCGATCAGATACCTCATATCCACCCGAATTATCAGGCCCAGATGGAACAAAACCTGCTCCGTTGTGCGCGGGCGAAACGTCAGAGGTTGAGGCGGAATGTGGCGTGTAAACATCGACCTCATGCCACGGGGTATCCCTGAGACGGTTGATGAGTGCGGGATCGGTAACAATCTCAGCCATAGCAGACACTGATCGTGCGCGATCAAGAAGGCTGGGGTCCAGTTCAGGCACCGTCAGGCGATGTTCAGGCAGAAAGCTGAAGGCACGAATAGCACGTAACGAATGCTGCCACTTATCTGGGTCACGCTGGTGATGGATCGGGTGGGTAAAATCGTTCCGATCACCACGCTCATGGCTTACCAGATAGAACCCTGCGATCATGCCCTTCAGGTCTGGATCGATGTAGGTCTTGTTACTGGTCACATAACAGACACAGATAAACGGGTCAGTGAGTTCGGTCAGCAGGTTCTCACGGCGCGTTCTACCACGCTCACCTGACCAACCGATGGTCCCCCAAGTCTCAGGTGTCCATCCCCAGAAAGATGTGAACAGAACAGAATGATCGTCGGTCCAGACGGGGGCAGCACTGTGACTGGCTTGTTCTAAGGCTGAGAAGTGCGCTTCGAATCCTGCAACGGACCCATAGGTATCTTTGATGCGTGACGAGGCTTGGTGCATGTATTGCTGCCCATCCTCCAACACCCACCCATGCTTTTCGAACATCTGGCTGTAGCTACCGCCAAAGTGTCTCTTGGCCACGTTTGATATGGCCGTAGCATCACCGCCTTGACGATACGCACCGCCGCTCATGATTGAGCCTGAATTGTAGATTTGATCAGCAAGTATTGTTTACCACAATACTCACATGCGCGTTCCTGCATGGCCCTCACATCCAACTCCTTGGACATAGCAAAAGACCCGTTCTGGGCGTAGTTGACGGAGACCGAGGGGATCAATTTGGTCATGGCAAGTCCTTAAAATCGTTACTTGGCAGCATCAGTTAACCACTTCGGGAATTGCTTGAATGCAGATGTTCTAATGTAAGTCGGGATTTCTTTCCAAAATTCGGCGATTGCGCCCGTGAACCGATCAAAGTCTTCATCGGTCACCCGAACATAACTATGATCGAAAAACTCTAACGGGAAGGACTTGTAAAACCCGCTGTCATCGTCAGGCATGATGAACTGTGGCGCGGATTTTCGAAGCTCGTCCAATGATCTGCCTTCGCCGTGCTTGTAAACATTGACCACCAATTGGTAGTCCCGAAGGTCCTTATAGATGCCAGACACCCGCACATCGACACCGCCTTCCTTCAGCAGGGTATACAACTCTTCAACCGTCGCAGCCCAAACACGCCGCTTGAGCGGTTCGGATTTGAAAAGTGTGAACAGATCACGCGCGATCCAGTCCTTCAATGATTTCTCAAACGAATGGAACAGCGCTGCCAACATGCTGAACCGTGTGTGATCCCGCATTTCACTGAGCAGCCTGTAACGCTCATAGCCTTGGTTGTCGGCAACTTCTGAAAACTCCAGTAAGTCATGCTTCTCAGGGTCGTAGTATCCCTCGATGCCTTCCCAAGTTTCTTCCGATACCTTTTGTGCCTCAGATTGAATGCTGAGATCATTGAACTGATCAAGCAAACGGGTCTTCGCCTGATCGACGAAGAACTGGTGATCCGAGATCAGGGACTCGCGCAAGCCCATATACATATACAAAACCGTCGGGGATTCGTTGGTCATGTCGGCACCTGCGTGGTCATCTTCGTATACATCTCGAACAGCTTCTCTAGGCGTTCGGTGTCGTTGCGGAAACGGCGGCCTATGTAGATGCGTTCTAGGACCTCGTCGTTGCGGTCGTGGGCGGCGCGGAGGTTTTCGGGCATGGCGTCGGGTTTGTAGAGATCGGCGATGGTGGCGGGGAAATGCGCTTCACGGGCCAGCAGGATGTCCTCGGCGCAGCGAGTCAGATCGGCCTTGTTCTTTTCGGTGAGCTTGGGGACGGGGAAGGTGTTCCAGCCGAGGGTGTTGGAGTAAGAGTAGTCAGTCCTAAGTCGCCCGCAAATGGTTTCTATCCATGACAAATGTAGTTTTGAAGATATCAAAGCCACTGCCCATAACGGGCCACTAGGGATGTAGAAAGCTTTGTTTGTGGGAATTGTGGAGCTATCAACCAGCCCAGACGGGAAATAGTCACGGTTTTCCGATGAAACAATAGGCACAAAAACCTTCATTTCCTCGTCACCTTTTCTTTCTCGAAACTGATGCGGCCTAGAAGCCAGCTTATTGACAGCCCTATCATCAGTCTCAAGTCGGTCATGCTTCACTTGGTCTATTCTATCAGCAACAGAAGTTACTTGGGATGCTTCATCTATTTCGTCGTCGTCTATCCACAGACAATGGCGTTCTTTCCCGTTGATGAACTCAGTTGAGCCAATGAAGCGGCGCAGGAATTTGATAGGAAGTCCTGCGGCTTCAAGCTCCATTTTTTCATGGGTATCGAGCATCAGACCAGCCGACTTCGAATAATATACCCCGTATTCCATCTGATGCTTATGGAAGCGTGGCTTCCTTTCCGCCGCAACTACGTTCACATTATGCGCAGTCAGATATGGGTTAATATTGTCGACTTCTCTGCGTTCATCGCCATCAAAAATCCACCGTGAACCACCCCTTGCACGGTCAACCCCAGTCACAACGACGGTTACACCCGCCTTGTTTTGGGCGAGGTTCGACCAAGTGAACGACTTGTGCGCAAAGCGTATTTTGAAACCACGACGATTGAGGATTGACCAAGTTATTGGAACTTGCTGGCCTTGGCAGATGCTGTTGGTTGAGACGAAAGCAAATGGTGCATCACAAAAATCATTATATTGCGCTGACTTCATCAGCCATGCGCCCACATAGTCTACGTTTTTCCATTTGGTCGTTTCAGAAGCAAACACCCTTTGCAGGTCTTCCTTTTCGTGAGGTTTCTGTTTCCTCGTTCCCTTGAATGGGGGATTGCCACAGATATACGTCTCACCACCTTCGTTCTCAAAGTCGATCTCTGCCTGATCCAATGGAGTATCGAACAGATCATCAGATTTGATCTTCACGCCAGTTCCCGTCGGCGGACACACCGACAACCAATCTAACCGCAGCGCGTTCCCACAGGTGATCCAGTTCTCCTGATCCAATGGCAGGAACTCAGCCAGCGCATCCTTCTGCCCACGGTAGGTCACGTCGCACTGATATTCGGCGATGATCAGGGCCAGACGGGCGATCTCGGCGGAGAAGTCCCGCAGTTCGATCCCACGGAAGTTCTGGATGCGGATATCGGAGCGTATGAACTCTTCACCGCGTCGTTTGTTGATCTCGAACTCAATCTCGCGCATCTCTTTATAAGCGATGACAAGGAAGTTGCCCGATCCACAGGCGGGGTCGAACACTCGGATGTTCGACATGCGTTTGCGCAGGTTCAGCAGCTTTTGCCTGTTGTCACCCGCGCGTTCCAGATGGTCCCGCAGGTCATCAAGGAAGAGCGGGTTCAAAACCTTCAGGATGTTCGGAACAGAGGTGTAGTGCATCCCCAAGGCGCTGCGTTCATCTTCGTCCGCCACGGCCTGGATCATCGAGCCAAAGATGTCTGGATTGATCTTGGTCCAGTTCAGGTTGCCGATGTGCGTGAGGTAGCGTTGCGCGATGCGGCTGAACTTCGGCACGTCTGTGCGGCCCGAAAACAGCCCCCCGTTCACGTAAGGAAACACATCCGCCCAACGGGGCAGGTTCGCCGTTGCACGGTCCTTGATCGGCGTGTCCATGGCACGGAAGAGTTCGCTGATGACCTCGTGGGTGTTGGACCCGTCGGGGTTGGACATCTGCTCAATCGTGGCGGTGAACAGGTCTTCGCCGTTCAGGATGTCGGTGTCTTCGGCGAAGAACAGAAAGATCAGACGCGCCATGAAGTGGTTCATGTCGGCACTGCGCTCGGGTGTTCCCCAGTCGGGGTTGTCGGTGCGCAGGGTTGTGTAGAGCTTGTTCAGACGCAGGGTGGCCCGCACATCGAACTCGGACTCCGATAGCTGCTTCGTCTTGCTAAGGCCCGCCAGTGGCCAGAAGAACACGAAGTGGTTCGGGAAGTCCTCATAGGTGCAGGAGACGGTTTCGCCTGTGGAAAGGTCTTCGGCCTCAAAGGTGGCACCATCGGTGGCCAGCAGGAAGCGGACCTTGTTGCGCTTCGTCTCCGTCGCCTTGCTCTCACGCAGTGCGGTCAGCGTATCTGGCACCTGACCCACATCACAGGTCTTCATGTGGATGTGATTGACCTGAAGAACGCCGCCGATGTCGGATTTGTTGGACGCATCAGTGCGGAGTTTCTTGATGGTGGTGGTTTTGTTGCCGAAGGCTTCAAGAAAGCTGAACGGGAACTCAGCCGCGTCAAAAGGTTGTTCGGCCAAATCGGTGATGGCCTGTTCGATCTCTACGGCATTCATGAAGAATGACCCAAGATACCACCGACCATGGCATCGTAGCGTGAGGGATCGAAGGCACTGCCCGTGGTTTCCAGCACCCGCGTCGTCTCAAGCCGTAAGACCTCAACGACCGCCGTGCGCACGGCCTCAGGCTTAGGCCGATGCCCGATGTGCTGGATCATGCGTTCGATGTGTTCGACGACGATGCCAAGGCGGTCGAAGTCTGTTTGGGTCGGGGCTACCACGATGCGGCCCTCAAACATCGCAGAGATCGAAAGACCATAGGCCGCAGCGATGTCCACCAGCCGTTGGGCATCAACCTTGGTTTCGTTATTCTCCCAACGCCAAAGGCTGGTCTTCGGAACCCCAAGCAGCTTTGCACCTTCACCCAAGGATAGCTCCTTGGACTCACGGGCGTCTTGTAGGATTTCACCGAATGATTTTGCAGATGCATTTTTCATCCTTTTTGTATTCCACAATGCGGAACGTGAGGGAAGCCATACGATTGCTCGGATGTGAAATCAGTTGCGAATCGTTCCGTATAATGGAATACGGGACGCATGACATTGACGCAATATCTTGCCACCAACCAACTGACCCTCAACGACCTCGCAAAGCAGTGCGGAACCAGCGCCAGCACGATCCTACGGGTGAAGGATGGGACGGTCGCACCCTCTAAGCGCGTCGCACGTGCCTTGTGGAATGTCACTGGCGGTCAAGTGTCCCCAAACGACCTCTACGGCCTGCACCATGCCGCAGGACACTGTGCCTGCGGCCACAACGCACCTGAAGCACCGACCACACAACAATAAGGAATATTGTATTGCCCCCACAAACTACAACGTCGCCTCTGACCGCCTTGATTACCATTGGTGCCATCGCAGTTGGCGGATATGTCGGATACGCCACCGCATTTCCAAGTGATCGAAAGCAAGTGCGTTCATGCATCGCATCCATGCTCGAATCGTCACGGGGACAGGTCGGTTACGGCGAACTGCGTGACAAGTTGTTGGAACTGGATCGTGCGGATACGGTAGTGGTTGTAGATGAGACCCGCCGTGATTTTGGTGACAGCACGTTGGTTACGTTCGTCTATCAAGTTGATGGCCGCACCAGCCGCATTGTGTGCGGGCAATGATGCCGAAACCCAACGGCGCATTCGATTGAATAGTGGAACAACTAGTCTGAGACCTGACAGGGTCGATGCGGAACAGCGTCAAGAAATCCTCGAACACCTGTGGCATCGGAATGCTATTCGGAGGGAATTGGGGCGTCCACCCATTGCAATTCGCTTCGCATACCATCGAAAGATTCGGCAAATCATGCTGACAGTCCACACGATACCCCGCGCAAAATTACCGTGACGCGGCGCAGCAAGCTGGAAATGTTACAGGTTGCTTCAATGCCAACACCGCTCTGCGAACTTTCATTCATCAAGAATGGATTGATTTAGACGATCTTGACGGTCGTTACGTGAATAGGAAATCGCGATGTGCGACCTTCATTTTATGGCTGATGTGGGTCAATTTTCATTCGTCACAAATGAACCAATCAACCATTCCTGAAGAATGAAAAGTGACTATTTATCAAGAACATACTTGAGATCACGAAATTGGGTTTGCCGCCCAAAACTATTGCTGAAACACGCTCCACACGATATTTTGAAGTGCGCGGTGCAAATTCACCGATGCCATCCATCTGGTCCGATTCCAGATAGCATCCAAGAGGAGTTATGTGATGTTCAAGTATACGACGGGGGAGATTGTTCCCCCTATAATTCGACGCACCAAATGCGTTGTTGGCGAGACATTGATTGCAGGCCGCTTTAAGCTGCCTGTTCCTCATCCAATGTTTCCTGCTCTATCAGCAAATGAATTGCATCACTGACCAGTTCGCCCAGTGAACGTCTCCCCGTCTGTAACACGTGGATGCGGGCATCGACGATAAGGTCGCGGTCAAGGTTGCGGATAGTGTGACGGTTTTCTTGCATGTCCAATCTCCTTTGTTGGCTTCCCTAGTATTTAGGGAAACATGGACGACGCCCGTCATGTGACTGACCAAAGCGCAACGTCAAACACTCACCACGATAAATACCATTGTCAGACGGGTTCAACATGTTGGGTCCGCCCAATCCCCTGCGTCTTGCAGGGCGAAAATAACCTACGGAATTGAAGGAACAATTATGAACACCTCAACTAAGTTAAAACAAACCTCGACCTCTTTGACACCGCCACGAAGCAGCAGGAATGGTTATCCAATCCATGACTTTGATCAGCACTTCAACGAAACTGAGTCGCCACTACAACTCGTCAGCCTTCTGGGCTTGCAAGTTGACCAGAGGGATTTGATTAGCCCAAGCGAAGCCAGCGACGCCTTGTATGGCATCGGTATCTCCAGTCAGGATCGGATATGGCACCTGCTGGCTAACTTGAAGCGGCTTGGTGGAAGCGATTCTGATAAAGTTGGATTTTTCAAAGAACATTGGAGCGGGACTGATGACACTTACGAATATGGTGGGACAATTCTCTACGAATTGGAAAATCTCAATAGTTCCGAATATTTTTGGTCCTATCTCGACAAAAGTGAAAAGACTTGGATGTTGGCCGTTGATCAATGCTTCACCGTGTATCGCGGCTGTGATGAAGGCAGGATTGATGGGATTAGTTGGACCACAGATCGAAGTGTCGCAGAAGGCTTTGCACGTGGACATCGCTGGATCCGAAACCCCAATCCTGTAGTCGTCTCTGCAACATGCCACCAAGACGATGTTTTGATGGCACTCAATGATCGCGAAGAGTTCGAAATCATCGTGGACCCGTCAAGACTTGGCGACGTTTGGGTCACGCCCATCGACTGACATCACGAATGATCGAAACAAGAGATTCACCAATTTGCAAAGCTAGACTGAAAGTAACATGAAATCATTGAAAGAACTTGCTGAACCCTTGCAACGCAAAGACGTGTTGCAGGACATATCAAGAGCCTACCGAAGTAAACTCATTCGTCACACTTTGCAGATGGAAAAGCACAATCGGTTTTGGTCTGAGATCATCGCACCGAACATTATGGTGCCAGAACTCAACCAGCACGTCGCGCTGCATCGCACACCACAGGACACGTTTTCCCACATGCAGAGTGAAGCCGCGCACTACGCGCAAAGTGCGGGGACCCTAGATCAGGGTCGTTACCCATTGTTCAGCAATGTCATGCGCATTCCCAAGGTCGGGCCAACCTATCCGAAGTATAAAGATCAATGGTCGAGGACTTGGGAAAAACCGAGTGCGCGGGGTGCAATCGGCCAGTTCTGGACGTTCACATATGAATGGGACTGTGAAGATACTGGTGCGATGCAAAGACAGTTTGATTGGGTCTGGAGTCAAGATGCCAACGGCCTCAGTGAGATCGATAAACTGGACCACCACTTCAGATCGCAGTTCAAGGACTATCGCGGACATTGCGAAATTTGGTCTGGGGGCAAGTCAGTCCATGTCAATTTCATATTCGACACTTCTCACTTGTCAAAGGCCACGGTTGTTGCTCTTGCCGCGCGTAAGGGCAGATCACCTGAGGCGAAGCTGCGTGACTATTGGAGGGGTGACATCAACCCTGATGCGATCTGGGACTATTACACGGCCACGTGGAACCGACTCAACAACGCCATCCGTCAACACAGCAACATCGATGCAAACTTTGATACAACCATGGCCACATTGTTTCAAAAGCGTCGCACCCCGTGGGGGATTAGGACTGCCCAAGTCGACGACAAACGGGGATTTGTCGAAGGTGATCAAATTCCTCAGGTTGTGCTTCATGAATCGATCCTAAAAACATCATCAAAGTCAGCCTCTGGAATGTTGCTCCGCGCGGG
Source organism: uncultured Paracoccaceae bacterium (assembly GCA_947502145.1). Lineage (GTDB taxonomy): Bacteria > Pseudomonadota > Alphaproteobacteria > Rhodobacterales > Rhodobacteraceae > CANMYO01. The sequence continues at coordinate 117,592 of CANMYO010000004.1, forward strand.
GGAGGCGAATGCCATGCCACGCCAGCGGAAACGAAGCATCAGGCCAACGAGTGATTCGAGTGTCGTATCTAACCCTGAGTTGCTTGAGAAACTGACGGACTATTTGGCGTTGGTGTGGGGCAATGAATACCCCAAACCCGCCGAGTTGTTCCAAGATGCCAATGGTATCGGTGCACGGTTCTTTAACTCACCGTCCGACATAAAGCCTTCTAGCATGGCTTACGGCGACTATTGCTCCATGCGATACTTGGGCAAAGACGCACCCATAGGTCAGGCGTTCAAGCATTTCCCTGGCAAACAGACTTTGAACGATCTGATCAGTGACCTGTCTGCTGAGCTTGCGCGGGCGAATGATCAATCGAACATGCCATCCGCAGTGCGCCCCCAACGTCCATGGATGAATGCATTCGCCCGCACCGCATCCGAACAGACGATCGATGGTATCAGGACGGGCATGTCACGAGGCGTATCCGTGCTGTGTGAGACATCCAGCCTGTGCGTTGTTGTCAGTGCAGAGGGTGCGGGCAAGTCAACGTCATTGATCCGCCAAGCAGGTGAGTTTCGGCTGGAAGATCAGATTGAGAACTTCTTCCAAGGACGTGGATTGAATATACCACAGCACGGACATCAGATCGTAGCTTGCAAATCATACGCTCAGGCCGAGGAGCAGTATCTGGCTTACATCCGCTGGTATGATGATGTAATTGCCACAGGCATTAAGATCGCACCACCTGCACCTCTGTTGATCAGGTCATTTGCTGACATCTATCATAAGCATTGTGCTGATGCGGACATCGAACCTATCGGATATGTTGATGCGTTGCGGATGGGGTTTGACTCACAAGTTGAGGCGGTCATGCACCATCAGCCGAGCGCCTTTATGGCTGTCACTGACATCAAGAACGAAGCGTGGTTCGTCAAGAATGGTAAGGGCGATTTCTTAAACGGGTTCACAGATGTCACGGATGTTCTAATCTTTACCGTCCACGACTTAGCGCATCAGTATAGTCAACCGTCCAAGTCAAAGGCTTGGCTGAACCCATCTTTCTCACCACCAGCTTTCGCCGACCACGATACATGGGTCGGGCTGGCAACAGAGTTCAAAGCCTACAGGATCATTCATGACGAATTGTCTCTGAAGGACCTCGTGCATCTCGCGCACGACGAAGAAGTTCGTTTGGCAAATCAATTCAGAGAGACCGTCTGTATCAAGTGCGACGACACATGGACCAACATCAAACAATCCCAAAAGCTGGAGGAGTTTCAAACCCATGCCTGCAAGGCAATGTGGGACATCGGGTTCCATCGCCTCAATGAGGTCGCCGACCTGAACTTCGGACCCAATGATGTCGTTCGTGTGGACTATGATGCTATTCCATTCGGTGTGGCCAACACACCAGACGCGCTTTACCGCGCCGCGCATGGCCGTGTTGTATTTGTGCGCAACCAGAACTGGTGGACCAAACTCAAAGCACGTGTGGTATTCACGACGACCGAAACTCTGCCCGCTGACGTTGCTGCTTCGATCTTTGCGCAGTCCTCACCCCGCCGTGGGCTGGTCGTGCGTTGGGACAGTGATGCCTTCTTTCCCTCTGATCCCGTTCAGTTGAAGGTCGATGCCCGTGCCAACAAGAAAAAAATCGATCATCTGGTAGCAGATATCCTGACCAACCCTGATCAGAACACTGATCTGGTGATCTCCGACATGGCATCAGGGTCCAATGTCATGTCCCATTCACGTGCGCGTGGCAGCAACGATCTGACCGATCATGACCTTGCATCTATTCTGACATTCATCGGTGAAGTCGAATACATGGAACTCAACGTCATTGGTCAGAAGTATGGGATCGAGAACGTCATCCAAGCGTCATATCTGGATCGTTACAATCAGGCTGCGGGTCGAAACCGTGGTCTGCGTGGGAACACGCTGAAGCCCCTGCATCATGTTTTGTATGTTACACCACGCCTCTTGAGGGATTTGGGCGGGATCGCCACCTTCCAGCAGGGCCGATACCCAGCCTTCTTGGTCCCATGTTAACGACCCGTAACTTTGGAGGTTTGCAAGCAAACCTCAATGCTACTGCTTGCAACATGTGCTGCTGACGCAGCCCACGTTGATGACAGCATTTTGAGGAGATGAATATTATTCTTCGGCACACTGGCGGGCCGTTGGCCCGCCAGACCCCCCGTATGTCAGCCTTAGGTGGCAAAAATAGGCAAAAAGTCGAACCCTAATAATAATACTATTAGCACCCGACTTTTTGCCCCCCACCCTCCAATCCCAGCAGGAGGCGTTCCGCACAAATGTCAGCCCTGTCAGCACCCGCAGCCCTAAATACCTATGACAAACATATTAGGAACCAGCCATGATCATCTATGCCCCACACGAATACCCATCACCACAACACTACCATCAGCTAGACTATACATTCGACGAACCGCTTTCGATCTCTGTCAGGTATCACAGCATTGATAATGGCAACGACATCTTCGAACATGTTGATCAGATCACCGATCCAATCCTTCGTTACCATGATGATGGCGCACTACTCTTAGATGTCTGGAATAACGACGAAGACCGAGATTGGGTTGCATCGACGATCTTCTTCATCGACGGGAACCATCTCGCACTGCGTGAAGCACGGACTTTCGGTCGGTGGCGTGACAGGGGCCTAGTCCACCTGATGACCATTGTTGCCCAAACATTGACCGGCTGGACTATGCAGACCTCAGGGCATCGATGGGTGGATGTGTGGTGACGTTTATCCAGAACGCACTGTGGTAGCCAACCCGAACAACCACGAGATCAGTGTCCGTATCCCCATGGTTCAACGGTCAGCACAGGATAATCCCCATCCACGCCCCTTGCCCCCATCCTGAGGCTTTCGGACACTTGGACAACGGATGCCACCTGAACGGACTGTCCGATATGAGTATACTTGCAACGGACATATGAATTCGGACCCAAAGTGTCCCATTAGACTTGCTGAATTACTTATCGGACGATAGGCGTTATTCGGACAGTCATATAGGACAGGAGGGTCGCGCATGGGCGAACTTATCGGATACGGTCGGGTCAGTTCCAAATCACAATCACTAGATATTCAGATCGCTGCACTAACCGCTGCTGGGGTGACAACTGAGCATATGTATCTGGAAAAAGCATCAGGTCGAAAGCGAAATGGCCGTGCTGCCTTAGAAGACCTACTGGGCCGTGGCATTCGCAAAGGTGATACCCTTGTTTGCACTCGTCTGGATCGTTTGGCACGTTCCACCCGTGATCTCCTGCACATCGCTGAGACCTTGGACGACAAGGGCGTGGCCTTGAGGGTGTTGGAACAACCAATCGATACTACCAATCCAACGGGAAAATTATTTTTCACGATGTTAGGTGCGTTCGGAGAGTTTGAAGCCAGCATCCGCGCCGAACGTCAACGTGAAGGGATCGATGCCGCACTGGCAAAGGGTGATGATAGCCCGTTCAGAGGCAGACCGCCGAGCATCAACATTGAGGCCGTATTGACCCTTCGAAACGAAGGCCGAACCCCAACGGCAATTGCCAAGGAACTCGGCATCGCAAGGTCGTCAGTATACCGTTGCCTTCAGGCCGAGCGGTAGTCCAGCACGGGCGATCACTTCTGCGGATCGTGTTGTAGAGGGACGATGGTATGGCGAACATAAAAATTGCACCCTGAATTGGCACACAAATGTTCGGTTCGAAAGAAAAGGTTGGTAGCGATCCTATCCTCAATGACCTTCACGATGTCGTGCGCACCAGTTAATCGGCCCATCCATTCTTCAAGAACCGTGGCAGATTTTCCACCCCGATGGTAGATGATCAACTCACCATGGTCTTTGCCAGCCAGAGCAGTGCCATATCGTGTTGATAGTTGAAGAAATCCATCGTCCAACCAACCATAGCTCTTGTGGACCTTGGCTTCTCCAAGCCAGCGGAAGCCACTGTCGTGATTGACCACGATATCACAATGGCCGTTCACGTGCTGATCGTGGACTGCGGAAATCCCTGCGGCATTCAACATCTGAACCACCTGCATTGAGATTTCATCTTCACCACGATCTTCCTTGGCAATGATACCACGTATATCTACGAGGTTAGCATAAGCTTGGCCTAAGACCTCTTCCAGTATGGATACCCGTTCTTGATGCGACGGTGCAAATGCCCACCTAAGAACGCGCCCGCCTTGGCTGTCACCATTCCACCGCAGAAAGTCGGCAACCGTCACATCCTCAGGATTCATCTCTGGCTTCATCCCTGATAGAGTAGAAAATGCGAACATGTTCTAGCGGTTGGGCAATCAGTTCGCCTGTGTCAGGGTGTGCAAGCTTTCCACTTTCAATGAGGTCCCCGAACTCTTCCTTAGTCAAATGATGCTGACCATCATCCGCGTCGAGGTAACCGTTCATTGATAGTATTGGTGCTTCCATGGTGCTGAGTATGCTAAGTGCTGGAAGCAAGTTTGGGTGCGTTGCAGCGGAAAGGTTCTTTGCAAAGAATGGCAACCCAAGGTGATAACCATCGCCTTCGTCTATTCGTGACAAAAGGTCTGTCAGCGCCAGACACACTTCACGCATCTCTGGGTCAAGTTGCGCCCGTTCCAATCGTTGCCTGAACTGTGCGAAGGCCATCACATCACTCAGCCGCTTCGACTAACTCTAGCTGAGCCTTCTTTCCGAGGCGGTCGATCACAAATTCATAATCTGCGGCACGGACACAATTGTTGATCAATGCACCACTAATGATCGGGTTTCCGTTCTTCCCGTTGCCTGCGGGTCCACTGGCAGAAAGGCTTATGGCAGGGATGTAGAAAACGTTGTCCTCGGCAAAGTTCCACTCGACGGTAATTCGATATATCGCGATTGCTTCTACCGCAGTTTTCCCAGCAACATGGTAAGCCTCAGTGCGTTGATCCGCGTCCTTACGGCGGCGTGGCATCTTCTCATCTTTGATGCCACCCGTGGTCGTCTGGAACGTCATCTGCGTGACCGTTCCTTCTTTTGCGTCATCATAGAAAGGCAGCACAGCGGGGAACAGATTCACTGGTTGGTCGATTTCAATACCAGCCCACTTGTTCACCATAGTTTTGAGGACGGAATGCAGGCCATGCACATCAGCCTCGGCGACGCCACGCGGGTGATCAACGCGAATTTCTAGGAAATCACGGTGGTGGGGCATCCACACAACATGAAATAACTGCATTGGTTCACGCACCAGCCCAACGACTTCATCGTAGCGGGTGCGCATCGCGGATGGGTCTTCAAAGTCATCGAAGAGGATTTCTTCGCGCTTCTTGACCCAGAACACGGATGATAAAACTACACCAACACCGTCTTCGTTGCTTTCGACCTGAACAACAGACATGTCGCCTGTGCCTTTATGCAAGGCATCATCTTCCATTAGGTGAGGATAGGCGCGGTATGCAGGACCATCGTCGATGGAAATATTGCTGATCGTCTGTTGGATCGCATGACGTTTGGATGATGGCACTGGGTAGAGCTTGGTATATTTCTCACCACACAAGAGATGTTCAACCAGCGCATCTTCCAACTTGCCATGTTCAACCTGCAAGCCTGAGTCTGCGACCTTTTTTAGGGTCCCATCCCAACCGTGACTTGTCGAAATACCGTTGGCGTTCAAAATCTTCTTTGCGTTTGTCCACGACATCCGATGCCGCATGGTTCGAAATAACTTCTTCATAAAAATTCATCCTCAGGGTGGCTTCAGCGGAACACAACCCAGACGATTCTACCAGGTGATTTGATCTCAGCCAGTGGCACAAAAGTGCGTTGCGATACCACTGATAAGCGTGTTGTAAGTTCTATACTTTGCCGACCCCAGTGGGATTGGAAGATCAATTGGCAACACCGAATAACCACCAATTCTGGACACATACTATCCTTTTTTGGACACCACGGTGACCTAATCGCCCACCATAGCGTCCGCATCATATTGATAAATATGTTTTATTTTTACAATCCTATTTGCGGAAAACCAGATTCCAGGGTCGCCCACCACTTTCCGACAGCTAAAAATATGGGCCTTTCCAATGCCTTCGTTGGATCCGGCCAGGCCGATTCCTATCGCGATCGCGCGCAAGTTTTGGGATTTGTCCGAACAACCAAATCGGCGCGGCGCTCACGGCATTTGAATTGCGGCACGGTCATATTCTGCGGTTTCGCTGGTCCCATCATCATACATCAACTGCACCGTAACTGTTTCAACGCTGTTTTCGCGCAGCGCGACATAGGGCAGATAGTTTTCGATGTCGGTCATCGCGTTTGGGGCATTGGTGCCTTCATGGCAAGGTTCAAGGGGTAACTCTGTTTCAGGGGCTTCATCATTGATCCCGTAGGAAATCCCCCATAGCCCGCAGCGCCACGCCAGAAGATTGGTGAAATAGAGCAGATCCTGCCCTTCGTAATTGCGCACCGCAACCCAGTTCGGTTTTGTTGCGGTCAGGATCATCTTGATCTCACCCGCGGTGGTAAACTGGCCAGTTGCTGTCTGATCCTCGGGTTCACGCATCTCCACGTCTGTTGTGCCACTGGACGAGGAAACCGCACCGCCGCTGTCAGACGGTGAGATGCCGAGGGCCAATCCGATCAGATAGGGTAAAAATATGTCAAACATCTTTGGTCTCTCAATCCCGGCTAGCAGCGTTAACTTATTCGTCCTATAGTCCTGAAAAAACAGGGCAGTGTGGACACAATGGCGCGGAACGGCACGACACGCCAGTCATTCAATATCATGATCGTTGGCCAGGGCGGGCGGCTGCAGTACGAAGCGGTGCTGTTTCTGGCATCGTTGCGAACGATATCGCCCGGCTTTCAGGGCAATGTATTTGTCGTTGAACCCCAGCCGGGACCGAACTGGACCAAAGACCCCAGGATGTCTGACGACATCAAAGAGGTCATCTCCGATCTGGGTGGTACAATTGTCCCATTTGAAAGCGTTCATTTTGGCCAGACTTACCCCTATGGCAACAAGATCGAAGGGCTTGCAGCGCTTCCCGCAGGACAACCCTTTGTTTTCTTCGACACCGATACGTTGGTAACGGGGGAACTTGCGACGATTCCCTTCAATTTTGACCGGCCTGCTGCCTCGATGAAACGTGAGGGGACCTGGCCCGTCGAAGAGTTGTACTGGCCCGGTTATACGGCGATCTGGAAATCGCTTTACGACAAGTTTGGGTTGGAGTTTGAAACCTCGTTGGATCTATCGCAGCCTGACGAGTACTGGCAACGGTATCTTTACTTCAATGCCGGTTGGTTCATGGGAAACTGTCCGGTCAAGTTCGGACAAAGATTTCTCGAATACGCCCTTGCCGTACGGGACGATCGCCCGGACGAACTTGTCATCCAACCACTTGACCCCTGGCTGGATCAAATTGTTCTGCCACTCGTCATCCATAGCTTTGGTGGTGGCCGTCCGGGGCCTGAACTGGCTGGACTTGATGGGGACATTACTTGTCATTATCGGTTGCTACCGCTGTTTTATGCCCGCGAAAGCGAACATGCGGTGGGTGTAATGGATGCTGTAGCTTCGCCCAATAAGATCAAGAAATGGCTAAAGAATTACGATCCATTCAAGAGGATGATTTATCAGGGGCGTGGTCATAAAGTGCGGGCAATGTTCGACCAAAACGACCTGCCTGTTCCTGAAAAGAAGCTTCGGAACAAAATCAAATCCGCAGGGTTCTGGATGCGTTAGGCCTGCGCCAGCCATCAAGGTAGAAATCCTTTGTAACACATCTGATTTCTGTTCACTGGCTGGCGCTTCATTCAGATTATTGGTCGGGACATTGAGACCGCGGCGCTTTCCGCCTAAACATCGTTGGGACAATTCAAGGGAGAAAGACATGACAGACGGCCCATCATACGGCTTTGACACACTTCAGGTTCACGCCGGCGCACGACCTGATCCAGCGACCGGTGCACGGCAGGTGCCGATTTACCAGACGACCGCATATGTCTTTCGTGACGCGGATCACGCTGCAGCTCTCTTCAATCTGCAAGAGGTCGGCTACATCTACTCTCGCCTGACCAACCCCACTGTCGGTGCATTGCAGGAACGCATTGCAACACTAGAGGGCGGTGCCGGTGCTGTTTGTTGTTCCTCCGGGCATGCCGCGCAAATCATGGCGCTTTTTCCCCTGATGGCACCCGGCCGCAATATTGTCGCCTCGACCCGTCTGTATGGCGGGTCCGTCACCCAGTTGTCCCAAACGATCAAGCGGTTCGGATGGACAGCCAAGTTTGTTGATTTCGACGATCTGGAGGCTGTAAAGGCGGCAATTGACGATGATACCCGTGCAGTATTTGGTGAGGCGATTGCCAATCCCGGCGGTCACATCATGGACGTGCGGGCGATTGCTGACATTGCAGACGCCGCTGGCATCCCGCTGATTATCGACAATACGTCGGCCACGCCCTACCTCTGCCGCCCTATTGAACTAGGGGCGACATTGGTTGTGCATTCCACCACCAAATATCTCACAGGGAACGGTACTGTCACCGGTGGCTGCGTAGTGGATTCTGGCAAGTTCGACTGGACCGCAAACGACAAGTTCCCCTCCATGTCAGAACCGGAGCCCGCTTATCATGGTCTGAAATTTGCCGAAACCTTTGGCCCCCTTGCATTTACCTTCCACGGTATCGCGATTGGTCTGCGCGATCTTGGGATGACCATGAATCCGCAAGCTGCGCACTACACGCTGATGGGGATCGAAACTCTGTCACTGCGCATGGAACGACATGTCGAGAACGCAGTGAAAGTCGCCAAATGGCTAGAGGCCGATGACAGGGTTGATTACGTCACCTATGCCGGGCTCGAAAGCTCGCCCTATTTTGACAGGATTGCAAAGGTCTGCCCCAAAGGCGCGGGTGCGCTATTCACGGTTGGCGTAAAGGGCGGCTATGACGCTTGCGTCAAGATGATTGATAGCCTCGAAATCTTTAGCCACGTTGCCAACCTGGGCGATACCCGGTCGTTGATTATCCATTCCGCCAGCACCACACACCGGCAACTGACCGAAGATCAACAACGCGCAGCGGGTGCCGCACCCGAAGTCGTGCGGATCAGCATTGGCATCGAAGACGCGGATGATCTGATCGCTGATCTGGATCAAGCATTGGCAAAGGCAACGGCCTAATCCATTCGGCGCGGGCGACACGTAACTGTCGCCCGCGCCACACTTCGCGCTTAGTGCTATAACCTCGCCCAAAGCGTTGAAATCATTACTTTTGTTGCTGATCAAGAACACGCGCTTCCCTTTATTCGGGGGCATTCGATGACCGAGACCGCCGGGCTTAGTTGGGATTCCGGTCCCATCGCGAACCATGCCGCTTCTGCGTGTCGCATCCGCTTGCTACCAGCCAAACCGGTTGCCGAACATCTTCGCATGGCAGGCACATTCCGTTCCCGTCGCGCCAGATACGCGGTTTTGTCTGCCGGGACGTCGTAGGAAAGCGCAATAAATATGCAGGGCAAGTGGGCTTGCGGGATCATTCCCTGATGGGTTCATAGCCGCGCGCGTCCTGTCCTGGCGCATGGTGCGGGGAATAAAGTGAGACCAGAGCGCTAATCCTTGGATTTGGCGAAAACTTGCTTTAGGTATTCGGCAACGCGCAATCTAACTTTTGCGCCCGACGCCAGGATGCTAAGGCCATCAGATGACGCCGAATTTTACGCTATCGCTTTCGTTTGAAGGCATCCGCCTATTGCATCGGGTGCCCGGCGGCTGGCATCTGGTCGGGGAAGTTGCGCTTGATGCGGCTGACCTGTCTGGCGAACTGGCGGCGCTACGCACAGCGGCGCTTGATCTTGCGGGTGGCAAAATGCACACAAAGCTGCTGATCCCGGCAGCGCAAATCAAGTTCACAACAATCGAAACCGCACAGACATCGCTTGCGGATGTTCATGCTGCCCTTGATGGCGCCACCCCTTACGCAATTGAAGACCTCGTCATTGATTTTGATCGCAATGGCGGGCGTACACACATCGCGGCCGTCGCGCGCGAGACCCTCGCGGAAGCTGAGAGTTTCGCAAAGGATCATGGCTATAATCCTGTTGCATTTGTGGCCATCGCAGAGCCGCTGACATTTCAGCACGAAGTATTTTTTGGCCCCGCGCAAGGGTACGAAGGCACCCCGGCCATGCGGGATGATAATCCGGTCAAGGTGATTGGGCGAAGTCCGCTTGTCCAATCAGACGCTACAGAACAGCCGGAGCCCGTGGATATGCCTGAACCGGAGGCTGCGACCAGTGTGGAGGCAGATGCCGCGCCACAGGTGGTTGACGCCGCAGATGCTCCGCCGACAGCTCCGGTTGATCTGCCCGATTTTTCTGCGCCGGAAACTGTGCCCGTAATGCCATCTGAAACAGAGCCACAGGGTGCGCCGGATGTAGTTTTCGCATCCCGCGGACGTGCAAAAAGCATGGCACCGCCAACGTTTTCCAAGATGGAAAAGTCGATTCCGCCCCCACCAAGCGAACCGGAAGACGATCCTGAACCCGAGATCGAACCGTTGTTCACGCGGCGGAAAGAACCGCCAGCGCTGGCTGTACCGGTCGGTGCGAGCCATGGACCCGCCGTAATCGCGCCCACAATTGATATCCCCGATGTGCCGATCCGACCCATTGTCGCAGATGCGCCGCCGCCTGCTGATGCGCCTTCGCTCACCGGCAAACCAGCGGCAGCGGCCAAGACTGACGTCCCGCTGAGCCCGGTTCATGTCGTTGCACCGCATCAGCCAGTCAAAGAGCCGCAAAGCAAGACCGTCTTCGATCAACGAAAACCGGTGCGGCGCAAGCCAAGGTTTCTGGCGCTGAAGTTGACAGCGGCACTGGTCCTTTTTCTGTTCCTGATTGCGCTATGGGCCAATACCTGGTCCGACGAAGGGATCGCAGGATGGTTTGCAGCTGATCCTGACACGCGTGCCGCAGAAAGCGAACCGGCAGCCGCGCAAGAAACGGAAATTGTCGCAGCACCTGTCGCCCCTGCCCCGGAATTTGCTGAAACCACTGCGCCTTCCGCGCTTGTGCCAGACACAGATATTACCCCGGATGAAGCTGTGGCCGCACCATTGCCAGTCGTGCGCGCACCCACAGGCCGTGTGTTGAGCCCCGCAGAGGCGGATCGGATCTACGCGGCGACGGGTGTCTATCAACGGGCACCGCGATTGCCACTCATCCCGCGCGAAAATTCGCTCGATGGGTTCCGGGAAAGCAAGATTGTTGTCGCAGCTGACGTACCTGACCGGCTCAACATGCCCACTCAAGAGGCAATGTTTCCCGATCTTTCGCTTGAGAGCCCCAGAAATCCACCGCCAGCGGGCACACGGTATCAACGCGACCTGCGTGGCTTTATTCTGGCGACGGCGGATGGCGTCCTGACACCAGATGGCGCGCTTGTCTTTGCCGGTGAACCGCTGGTGCGGCCACCACTTCGCCCCGGAACTGAAATTGTTGCGGCACCAGACCCATCACCCGTCGCTGCAAATGGCGAGGGCTTGATCCTTGTCGCCGGCCCACCGCCAATCGTTCCCCCGTTGCGCCCAGAAGATCTGGTCCCGGCAGAGCCCGAGGCGACCACTACGGAGGTGACCGATGCACCATCCCCAACCGCAGAGGCACCCGCCGTAGACGATGTTATCGTAGTGTCAGGCATTGCCATTCGTGTGCCGCAGATTGTACCAGATGCACCAGCAGAACAGGTTGAGCTTGACAGCGATGTCTCCACCACCGGGGCTGAGGATACTCAGACCACTGCCCTTCCCGAAGCGCTGAATCTTATCGCTGGTCGTCCAACGCTGACACCACCGCTGCGCCCTGAGAATGTTTCAACTGCCGTGATCGAGGCCGCTTTGAACGAAGCCATCGTAGCACCCGACAGCGGCGAAGTTGTTGTGTTAAGCGGCGCGCCTGACATCCGGCCACCGCTGCGGCCTGCGGCGTTTGCGGCGCTGATCGAGGCGACCAACGCGGTTGTTGTTGTCAATCCCGACATCGTCACCGCAAATGGTGTTCAACTGGCAAGTCTGCGTCCGAACCTGCGTCGGTCTAAGAATGCGCCGGCGGCGGAGCCGGACGTCTTCAGCGACCCTGCTCTGGCCGGGCTTCGCCCAAGCCTGCGCCCTGATGGCTTGGCTCCTGCGACGGAGGTTGCCGCAGCACCGGCAGCGGATATCAGCTCTGTCGTGGCAGCCATTGCCGGGGCAGCACCGCCAAGCGCATTTGTCAATGTGACCCCGCGCGCAGTCCGCGTTTCTGAACGGCCCGATCTACGGCCGCGCAACTTTGCGCGCGTTGTTGCGGCAGCCCAGGCGCGATCACAAACCCGGGCAGCCAGCACCGTGGCCGCTGCACAACCCGCCGCCGCCGTCCGCAGTGCGCCGGTGCAGCCGACAGGCCCAATCCCCGGCGGCGTTGCCCGCGCTGCAACTGTCGACAACGCGATCCGGCTGCGCGACATCAATTTGATCGGAGTTTATGGTCGCCCCGGTGATCGGCGCGCGCTGGTCCGCATGGGAAATGGCAGATACGTCAAGGTTGAGGTCGGCAGTTCACTGGACGGCGGTCGAGTCTCGGCGATCGGAGACTCTGCCCTTAACTACGTAAAGCGGGGAAAGACTTACGCCCTGCAGCTGCCAAACAGTTAGGATGCGCCTTACAGGACGCCGCGCGCGACCTGGTCGGCTTCGATACTTTCAAACAATGCTTTGAAATTACCCTCGCCAAAGCCGTCATCGCCCTTGCGCTCAATAAATTCAAAGAAGATCGGTCCGATACAGGTCTTTGAGAATATCTGCAGCAGGATACGGGTTTCGCCGCCGTCCACGACACCTTCACCATCAATCAGAATGCCGTGCTTAGCCATCCGGTCCAACGGTTCACTATGGCCCTGCACCCGATCGTGCGAGAGGTCATAATAGGACTGTGGCGGCTTGGGCATAAATTTAATGCCATTTTCGGCAATCGTATCTGTCGCCTCGTAAATATCCTGTGCGCCAACCGCGATATGCTGGATGCCTTCGCCATTGTAGCGCTTGAGGTACTCGACAATCTGACCAGTTTCGCCGCGGTCTTCGTTGATCGGAATACGGATACGACCACAGGGAGACGTCAGGGCCCGGCTTAGCAGACCCGTAAATTTGCCTTCGATGTCAAAGAAGCGGATTTCCTTGAAATTGAACAGGTCGCCATAGAAGGCAAACCATTTGTCCATATTCCCCTTGTGAACATTGTGCGTCAGGTGATCGAGGTAGTGGAAGCCAACACCTTCCGGGTGTGCGTTGCTGACCCATTCAAATTCCGCGTTATAGGGGTTCGCGTCGTAATATTGATCAATGAAATAGATCAGGCTCCCGCCGATTCCACGGATGGCGGGGACATCCATGGTCTTGCCAGTCCCTTCAAATGGCTCTGCACCTTTTGAAACGGCATAGTCAAAGGCATGTTGGGCATCTACAACGCGCCAGCCCATTGCCGGCGCACAAGGACCGTGCTCCGCAACGAAATTCATGCCGTGGCTGCCGAGTTCGTTGTTGATGATGTATGTGATATCACCCTGCTGCCACAGCTCGATGGCCTTGGACTTGTGGTTGGCCGTGTGGACATAGCCCATCTTTGTGAAAAGATCGCGCAGGCTGTCAGGGTCAGGTGACGCAAATTCCACAAACTCGAAACCATCTGTCCCTGCCGGGTTGGCCTTGTTAATTTCTGCCTTCGGTGCATCGTGCGGAAACGGACCCATGATCTTACCTTCATTTTTTGAGAGTTGATCGCAGAGTAACGCAGGAACTATTGAATTTTTGCGCATTCTTTCGTAATTTGCGGCCATAGCGCGCTATTTTCTCGCGCCGTTGGCCCCAATATCGGAAAACTTGCGCATGACGCTTGATGACACTGACCTGAAGCTGCTCGCCGCGCTTCAACGTGATGCAAATCTGACTGCACAGATTCTCAGCGACCGATTGAACCTTTCTGCAAGTCAGGCAGGGCGGCGCAAGCAAAGGTTGGAGGCGGCAGGGTACATCCGCGGCTACCATGCCGATGTTGTCCCCGAGATGATCGGGCTGACAGTGCAGGCCTTCATTCAGATTGTGATGGCGACCCATACAGAAAAGAATGCCCGGGATTTTGTACGCCTGACCAGGTCTCAGCCCGAGATCGTCGGGGCCTGGACGCTGACTGGTGATGCCGACTACCTGCTACGGGTCTATTGCGCCGATCTCACAGCGCTGAACACCATGGTGCAACAAGTGCTGTTGCCGCACCCGGCTGTCAGTCGTGTGCAAAGTCAAATTGTGATGGAACGGGTCAAGCCGGATGCACCTCTGCCAGTCTGAGGGATTATTGCGCGTCCTCGCAATCATGCATTGCGCCAACAAGCCCAAGTTGCGATAGCAGACGCATGGAAACATTCCTTATTCAGGCGGCGATCTACCTTGGTGCAGCTGTGATAGCTGTGCCCTTTGCAGCGCGATTGGGGCTTGGTTCCGTTCTTGGCTATATACTTGCTGGCATTGTCATCGGCCCTCTGATGGGGCTTGTCGGCACAGAAGCAAAAGACATCCAGCATTTTGCCGAATTTGGCGTCGTCGTCATGTTGTTCCTGATCGGGCTTGAGCTTGAACCACGGGCGCTATGGAACATGCGAGATCGCCTGATCGGACTGGGCGGATTGCAGGTCACCCTGACCACCGCCGCCATTGCGGGCGCTGCGCTCTTGCTGGGCTATGACAGTTTCACAGCAACGGCAATCGGCCTTATCATGGCCCTGTCATCAACAGCGATTGTTCTGCAGACATTGTCTGAAAAGGGATTGATGCAAACCAATGGCGGGCGGTCTTCGTTTTCCGTGCTGCTGACGCAGGATATTGCGGTGATCCCGATCCTGGCCCTGCTGCCCCTACTGGCCACCTCGTCACCAATGGCCATCGCCCCGGATGGATCGCTGGAACGGGTGGGAGATCACGCAGACGAGCACGCGATCAGCCTTGTGCAGGGCCTGCCGGGCTGGGGCGTCACACTTGTCACCATTGGCGCGGTCGCAGCCATCATTCTGACGGGGATCTACCTGACGCGTCCTGTATTCCGCTATATCCACCACGCGCGCTTGCGGGAAATGTACACCGCGTTGGCGTTGCTCATGGTGGTCTCTATCGCTGTCTTGATGGAACTTGTCGGCCTCTCGCCCGCGCTTGGTACTTTCCTGGCCGGTGTTGTCTTGGCCAACAGCGAATTTCGCCACGAACTTGAAAGCGACCTTGAACCCTTCAAAGGGCTGCTGCTGGGGTTGTTTTTCATTACCGTCGGCGCAGGCATCAACTTTACCCTTTTGTTCAACGAACCGGGGCAGATCCTGTTGCTGACAGCCGGCATGATGCTCATCAAAGGGACAATTCTTTATGCCCTTTCGCTGATCTTCAAAATCAAGGGGCACCACCGCTGGCTGTTTACGCTCAGCCTGGCACAGGCTGGCGAATTTGGATTTGTACTGGCGTCCTTTTCACTCCAGCAGGGTGTCATCAGCCCTGCGCTTTCGCAGACTCTGCTGCTTGTCATCGCACTTTCGATGTTGGTCACGCCTCTCTTGTTCATTCTCTATGGGTTTATCTCGCATCGGATGGAGGATCACACGCGCGAGGAAGAAGACGAAGTTGACGAACAGGGCACCGTCATCATTGCCGGGATTGGCCGCTTTGGGCAGATTGTGAACCGGCTCTTGCGGTCATCGGGTTTTTCAACGGTTGTGATCGACAATGACTTGCCTACCGTTCAGGCAATGCGGAAATTCGGCGTGCGCGGTTACTTTGGTGATCCCTCACGCCCGGACCTTTTGAACGCTGCCGGATTGGCCGATGCAAAAGTTCTGGTCGTTGCTTTGGACGGCAAGGATCATACCAATCGCGTGGTGGCCTACGCGCGGAAACAGCGCCCTGACCTTCATATCATCGCCCGGGCCCGCGACCGGGTCCATGTTTATGAACTTTATGCACATGGCGCCAATGACATTGTGCGCGAGATGTTTGACAGCTCATTGCGGGCAGGCCGCTATGCGCTTGAAAACCTGGGTCTTTCCGAATTTGAGGCCGCCGAGGCAGAGACGGTCTTTTACCATCATGACCGAGAGACCGTGCGCAAACTTGCCGACGTCTGGAAGGCTGGCGTCGCCGTCTCAGAGAACACCGAATATGTCGCGCTGGCCAAAGCGCTCAATAGCGAACTTGAAACACTTCTGGCCGCGAAGGTTCAGAATGCCGATGCAGAGGCAGCGCGTTCAAAGGCGCGCCGCCCCGGCGATCGGTCAACTGGTACCGGGTCTTAACCTTCGGCAACACCCGCCTCAGCAAATGTCGCCATGCCCGAATGACAGGCGATTGCGCCCTTGAGTACGCCAATTGCCAGCGCAGCGCCCGATCCCTCGCCAAGCCTGAGGCCAAGCGACAGCAGGGGAGCTTTGTTGATGCCGTCCAACAGGCGCTGGTGGGCCCCTTCCGCCGAAAGATGACCGGCAACCGCATGGTCAAGCGCGCCGGGCTGCGCGACTTCAAGCACGGCAGCGGCTGAAGAACAGATAAAGCCGTCAAGAATAACCGGAATCCGGTGAACCCTTGCGGCGGCGATCGCACCTGCCATCGCGGCAAGTTCGCGTCCGCCAAGGCAACGCAAGGCTTCAAGCGGATCTGCGACATCGTGCAGGTCAAGACCTTGCGCGACCACCTCTGTCTTGCGGCGCAGTCCGGCGTCATCAACACCAGTACCCCGCCCCGTCCAGTCTTTTGGCGTCCCGCCCAGCACGGCACAGGCAAGCGCGGCGGCAGAGGTGGTATTGCCGATCCCCATTTCGCCAACGACCAGCAGGTCTGCGGCCTGATCAACGGCATTCCAGCCGCATGTAAGGGCCGCGACAACCTCGTCCTCTGACATTGCTGGTGCGCTGGTGAAATCGGCTGTTGGGCGATCAAGTTCAAGGGCATGCACATCCATCTTTGCGCCAAACGCCTTTGACAATTGGTTTATCGCCGCCCCGCCGTGTTCAAAATTGGCAACCATCTGCACTGTCACTTCCGGCGGGAAGGCAGAAATGCCCTGTGCGCAGATTCCGTGATTTCCAGCAAAAACGATCACTTGTGGGGTTTTGAGCTCGGGTCTGCCGGTCCCGCGCCAACCTGCGTACCAGATCGCCAAATCCTCCAACCGGCCCAACGCCCCGGGGGGTTTGGTCAGCTGCCCATTGCGCGCCTGCGCGTCAGCAACCGCGGCCGCATCCGTGTCAGGTAATTCGGCAAGCCGTTCGCGGAATTCGGTAAGTGTTTTGAATGGCGCGGTCATCATGTCCTCGTTGATCATTTGCTGGCACCTGTCTAACGATCAGTGACAGGATGAAAAGCAGGATCAAGGCACCCCGATGGGCAATTCCGACACGCAAAGATATCAGGCCGCAGACATCACTATTGCGCTTGGACTGCTGACCCGGTTGCCAATTACGGTGGACGCCGCGCGCGCCAAGTCGCGGGGTGCAAAATCTGCATGGGCCTACCCCCTTGCCGGGCTGCTCATCGGTGGGATTGCAGCGGTGATTGCGTCTCTTTGCGATTGGGTTGGGCTGGCACCGGCGCTGGTCGCGCTCATCGCGCTTGCGACAACGATCGTCCTCACTGGCGCCATGCATGAAGATGGATTTGCAGATTGTGCAGACGGGTTCTGGGGCGGGTGGTCACGCGAACAGCGATTGGACATCATGAAAGACAGCCATATCGGCGTCTACGGTGTGCTGGCGTTGGGCCTGTCCCTGCTGCTTCGCTGGTCAGCCTTGGTGATCTGGATCGAGGCAGATGCGATTTGGGCCGCACTGCTGCTGCCTGCCGTGTCCAGTCGCGCCGCAATGGTCTGGATCATGCACAGCCTGCCCCCTGCCCGCGCGACCGGCTTAAGTCGCAGTGTTGGCGTCCCGTCTCGGGACACGGCCCTGGCGGCTGGTGCTTTAGCGGCCATGTCTTGCGCGATGATTTGGCCTGCTGCGATCCTAGTCATGGCCCTTGTTTCCGGAATTGTCATTCTTGGTGTTTCCCGACTGGCACGGGCCAAAATTGGCGGCCAGACCGGGGACGTTCTGGGCGGGACGCAACAGCTGACGGAAATTGCGGTTCTCGTGGTTCTCAGCGGCTGGCTCAACGGCAGTTAAGCGCAGCTGAGATACTGTCGGGTCCGCGGTAATCGGCAATCGCTACGGATTGAAACTGCCCGTCGCGCAGCCGTGTGGCCATCACTGACGTCCAATTCGCATTTGCAGTTATGAACTCCGGCCCCTCGCCACAATTTCGCTGTCCGCCTTGGATGAAATCCTGCCCGATCTTGTGATTTGTAAGTCCGGCGATCGTGCCAATTTCAAAGAACCTATCGTCTTCAAACCGCCATATCCGCATCGTCTTTGCCAGATGTGGCCGGTCAATATAGGCGATTTCGATCGTGCCATCGCCGTCAAGGTCTGCCGCCGCAACAGGGGCAAGCCAACGGTGACTTTGACCGATGTGCGGAGTTGCAGCAATCTGAACGGGTCGCCCGTCCTGCAATCCCATGATGACAAGGCTCGCGCCCAGATCAATGCGGCTCAGGACAACAACAACCTCTGGCGCACCGTTGCCAGTGACATCCCAAAGACGCGGTTCCAAATCTTCGAACACACGATCGTCGGGCAGCGAGATTTCCCAGGTCAAGGATTTGAAGGCGTTGAAAAACCCGTCCGTCTTGCCAAACGTAGTGCCCGTCACAATGTGCAACCCACCCCATTCGACGTTGTCACCAAGAACCGCGTGGTCATATCGTGTTGTTGGGTCAACATATTCGGCCGACTGAATGGTGTCGGCAGCGACGGGCCCTGCTAGGGCTGCACAGACCGCCGCGATAACCCGCATCAGATCTGCTTTTCCGGCATTTGCACGCGCAGGCCATCCAGATCGTCAGACACCTTTAGCTGGCAAGTCAGGCGGGACCGGGCCGGATCAGGTTCAAATGCGAAATCCAGCATGTCTTCTTCCATCGCATCTTTGGCCGGCAGTTTTTCAACCCAGGTTGGATCGACATAGACATGGCAGGTTGAACAGGCACAGGCGCCGCCGCAATCGGCTTCGATTCCGGGGATGCCGTTGTCGCGCGCTCCCTCCATCACGGTCAGCCCGTTTGCGACATCAACAACATGCTCTTTGCCGCCGAACTCAACGTAGGTGATTTTGGCCATCTCTTGCCGTCCTTCTTAAAAACGCATTTGCAACTGTTTAGGCAAGGATTGGCCGCCCCGCCAGCCAGAATTGCTTTGTCCTCACGTATGTTTGCAGTATCGGTTGTCACATGAGCAGTTGTCATTGGTATATGGGTTTTGTGACCTGCGGCGTATTGGCGCTGTCGGGGTGCGCACAACCTCCTCCGACCAGCAATCAGGCGCCCGCCGTCGCCCTGTCGCTGGGCGAGTTTGAAACCGACGCCGCTGGCCGGTGCTTTGCAACCGGTGACGCGCCAACACGGACCGAAATCGTATCTGAATTGGTCGAGGTGACCCCCGTTGTCAAAGACCGCAACGGCGTTGTGCAAAGCCCGGCCGTATTCCGCACCGTAACACGCCCGGTGAGCATGCCAACCGGGCAAGGCGACAGGTTTGAGGCGGTCTGCCCGCATTTCTTGACGTCAAGTTTTGTCGCTTCCCTGCAACGGGCCTTGATCGTGCGCCGTGCCTATGGCGGACCCGTCAGCGGCAGTTACGACCTGGCGACACGCGATGCAATCCGGACGTTTCAGGCCAGGATGGGAATCGCAAGTGATCTGTTGTCTGTGGCGGTCGCGCGGGATTTGGGGCTCGTGTCAGCGTTTCGCTAAAGCGCCCAGCGCAATGGTGCTGGCAGTTGATCGGGGCTGAAATCAATGCGTAGCGTCCGGCGCGGCTGATCTGACTTGGACGGCAGCGAACGGTGCAAGGTCAGCATGGATACGACCAGAATATCCCCGGCAGCAGCGAATGAACTGTCGATGGGATATTCTGTGGCAATCTCATCCGCATCTTTTGCGGAAATGACGCCACGCACGTGTGATCCCATCGCAATCTGCATCGGACCGTTGTCGGGCGTCGTTGGATCAAGGTGAACTCTTGCAAATGTCATCCGCTCAAGGATGGATTTCGGCGGTTCGCAATGCCAGGTACCGTCCTTTTGGGACCAGTTGTCATACCCCTTTGCCTGCGCTTTTTCACGCACTGCGATGGTGCGGTCCTGATGCCAAGGGAGCGACCAGTTCGTGCCGGCTTTCTTATCGAAAGAGACCACCCGCACGGGTTCAACCTCTGGCCAGACCGATCTTATTGCGCTGTTGACGGCGCCTGTGCGAACCTCGCGGGCCAGGGGGCGGTCACTTGCATGGCGCGTGCCGGGTTTGCCGTCTGGTTGCGACAGCCAGCAAAGCTGCGCGAGCGCATCCGCGGATACCGCCTGACGCAGCCAAACCCGCCCGTCGCGTTCAAATATCGCCCGCAGTTTTTCGGCTTTGGTCAACAAGGGATTGCCGTCTCGCTAGGTCCCAAAACAATGGGGCGGACTCACGCCCGCCCCCATTTCTTTTGCCGATTCCGTCACCTACTCGTCTGTCTCAAGCGACAGAGCGACAAAACGCGGATCACCACCGCGACGCACAAGCAACAACAGCGACTTGCGCCCCGCTTCGGTCGCCTCTGCGATGCGGGCTTCGAAATCTTCGACGCTGCCGATTGACTGCTGTCCGGCTTCGGTGATCACATCCCCTTCCAGCAGCCCCTTGGATGCCGCCTCGCTTTCAGGATCGATCGCGGTAATGACCAATCCATCATCCGAACCCAGACCGAACTGTTCGGTCAGTTCTTCGGTCACAACGCTAAGCGTCAATCCCAGCAGGCTGGTTTCCTGCGGCTCTTCTGGGGCTTCTTCGGACGCAGGAAATGCGACCGCCTCGTCAGTTTCACGGCGACCGAGGGTCACCACCAAATCGGCAATGGAGCCATCGCGCAGTACCTGCACAGGTACTTCCTTTCCAACCGGTGAGTTTCCGACCATGCGAACGAGGTCACGGGTGTCCGGCACCTCATTGCCATCAAATACAAGAATGACGTCGCCAGAAAGCATGCCCGCATCCTCTGCAGGACCCGGCGGCACATCAGTGATAAGCGCCCCACGGGCCATATCCAGCCCGTCAATTGCATCCACCATGTCTGGCGTGACGTCCTGAATGCGCACACCAAGCCAGCCGCGGCGCGTCTCGCCGAATTCCTTCAGTTGATCAATCACGTTGGTCACAACCGCCGATGACATGGCAAACCCGATCCCGATCGACCCGCCATTTGGTGACAGGATGGCGGTATTTACGCCAATCACTTCGCCGTCCATGTTGAATAATGGCCCGCCAGAGTTGCCACGGTTAATGGCAGCGTCGGTTTGGATGTAGTCGTCATAGGTACCCGACAGCGCGCGATTGCGGGCGGACACGATACCGGCAGAGACAGAAAAACCCTGCCCAAGCGGGTTGCCCATAGCCATGACCCAATCCCCCACGCGGGCGCCAGTTGCGTTGCTGTCGCCAAACTCAACAAATTGCAGCGGGCTGTCATATTCGACCTTCAACAAGGCAATATCGGTATTGGGATCAGTGCCAACCAATTCGGCGGGCAGCAACTCAGATGGCTGTCCATCGCCGGGAAAGAACTCGATCTCAATTTCGTCCGCGCCCTCGATCACGTGGTTGTTCGTGACGATAAACCCATCAGATGAGATTACAAAACCCGACCCCAGTGCGCTTGAGCGGCGTGGCGCACCGCGCGGCCCCTCTTCAAGATCATTGAAGAAATCCTCAAACGGGGACCCTTCTGGCACGATTCCCTGCGGCCCCGTTCGTCCTGCAATCGTCGTCGAAGTTGTGATGTTCACGACCGACGGGCTGACCCGTTCTGCCAGATCGGCAAACGTCGCCGGACGCTCTTGCGCATAGGCAGGCATGACTTGGGCAAGGGCAATCCCTGTCGCAATCGCGATGGCGGTAAACCACATGCGCGCGCGGCTCTCCGCCTGCGGCTCTGATTTGAGTGTGATAGCCTTTGTTGTCACAGCAATTATCCTCATTTGAATGCGCGAACCGGGCGATGGCCGCAGTTCGCTATAACACCATTAGGTATGTAGAGCGTGAAAAGCGCAACGCAAATGGCAATCGCGCCCGGTCAAAGGCGCGTGAAAAGACTGTGTTCTGGGTTGTGGCCTGATTCAGGCTACGGAAGTAGTCGCTTTGCGGCGGCGGATCATGCCCAATCCTGCCAGCGCGCCGCCCAATAGCATCAGGCCGGCAGGCAAGGGCACTGCCGCAACAACGGTGACCAGGTTAAGCTTTGCGTCAACCCTGCGAAAGCCGGCCAATTGCCCGTTTTGGCGGTCTTGAATCCAGAACACGACTTTGCGCACGCGAAAATCATTCAGGTTAAGCGAGCCGGGCAGGACATCCTGTGAACCCAGCGCGGATCCAGTTGGGTCGCGCAGCGAAATGTAGCCCATTTCGCGCAATCCATCCCGCTGGAACGGTGAGGTGGCCCGAATCTCGAAACGGTCGCCAATATTGGCTGTATCGTTGTTCATCAGGATCCGTTGCCTGTGCGCATCGCCGCCAAGATTTTCATGGCCGGTCGGCAGCTTGATGGTGAAATAGTCCAATGCGTCAAGGAATTGCGTCCCGGCCAACAGCGCAGAGGGTGACGCGCTATCGCTATAGCGAAAAAAACCGCTCAATTCGGTTGATCCGACATTTGTTCCCGCCGTGATGTCACGGATGTTGGCCACATCCCCGACATTGGCGACATTGGCTACTGTTGCCTTGAAAAAGAACGACACGGCAGCCGCAGACACGTTTGTCGGCAACAGCATTATCGCCGCAACAGCAAGTGGTTTGACAAATGACTTTAGCATCCAACCTGGACCTTTGTTAACGTTTGGCACCCAGCCAAAGCGAGGTCTAGCAGGCAACCATGTCCAAAAATTGGCAATGGTTAAGAAAATCACAATTGCCCTGAGAGAAGACCCGCAATCCAAAGAAATCCAACGCCGCTGAGCATCGCGATGAACCCCATGATCCGGCGCTGCTGCAGGGATAAATCCCGCATTGCAGCCAGAAGTGTTTCAATAAGCGAAGGGGCCAGTGCGTACACCAGCCCCTCGATCAGCAGAACAAGGCCAAGCCCTGTCAGCAGATAGATCATCACTCGCCCTCAGAGCTCCGCGATCCCTGATCGGACCGAAGATAATTGAAGAACTCGGAATCCGGCGACAAGACCATCGAGGAATTGCCCGGCGTCAGTGATCGCGTATAGGCGGTCATTGAGCGATAGAATTCAAAGAACTCCGGGTCAGCGCCAAAGGCATCCGCAAAGATCGCATTTCGTTCAGCGTCAGCCTCACCGCGGGTGATTTCAGCCTGCCGTCTTGCATCTGACGTCAGTTCAACCACGGTCCGGTCGGCCTGCGCCCGGACCCGCTGCGCGGCTTCGTTACCACGCGCGATTTCGTCTTTCGCTTCCCGATCACGCTCCGCCTTCATCCGCTCATAGGTCGCTTCAAGGTTAGCTGGCGGAAGGTCCGTGCGCTTAAGTCGCACGTCAATAACCTGCAGACCCAGCGCGCGCGCCTCGGCAATCGCGCCATTACGAATGCGCAACATCAATGCGGCACGGTCTGTCGACAGGATATCATTGGACGACACAGAGCCGAGAACTTCGCGGGTCTCAGCACGCAAGATGCTGTCCAATCGCCGCGCAGCTGTGTCCTCGCCGCCGTCACCAACCGCCTCTCGGAAGGTGCGCACATCGGCGATGCGATAGCGCGCAAAGGCGTCAACGACCAGACGACGATCATCCGACGGGGTAACCTCCAAAGGATCCAGATCGCGGCTCAGAATTCTGTCGTCATAAGTGACCACATTCTGGAAAAGCGGGATTTTGAATCCAAGTCCCGGTTCTTCCTGCACGCGCACGATTTGCCCGAATTGCAGAACAAGCGCCTTCTTGCGTTCATCAACGATGAAAACTGACGATAGCAACACAAGGACAGCGACGACGAGGATGGGCAGAAGAAAGAACGATTTCCGCATTAGTTTGACCCTCCTGCAGTCGTATTCCGCGTGTTTCCGCGCAGCTCATTCAGCGGCAGATAGGGCACAACGCCTTGTCCACCACCTGCGTTGTCATCCAGCAGGATGATATCTACGCCACCAAGGACCTGTTCCATGGTTTCCAGATAAATCCGTTTGCGCGTGACTGCCGGTGCCTTGGAATACTCGTCCAAGACAGCAGTGAAACGTGACGCCTCACCCGCCGCTTCGTTCACAACCTGCGCACGATAGGCTTCGGCCTCTTCCAGCAATTGCGCCGCTTCACCGCGGGCCCCGGCAAGAACCTGATTGGCATAAGCATCTGCAACATTCTGCAAACGGTCGCGTTCCTGTTCCGCATCCTGCACCTGCCGGAATGCGGCGATGACCTCTTCGGGTGGGTCAGCCTTGTTAAAGTTGACACGCACGATGTTAACGCCGCTGTTATAGCTATCCAGCGTGTTCTGGATGTCATCACGCAAACGATCCGCAATCGCCCCCCGATCCCTGTTCAAGATCGGCGCCAAATCAGATTGCGCGATAATTTCACGCATCGCGGATTCAGATACGGCTTCGATCGTTTGCGGCGGATCAGCGAGGTTGAAAAGATACGCCCGTGGATCCGTGATGTTCCAAACCACCTGAAAATCGATATCTACGATGTTTTCATCGCCCGTCAGCATCAACCCGGCCTCTGAAACTGCGGTGCTTGTGCCGATGTCGATATTGCGTTCCGTCGTCACGGCAAAGACTTCACGTGTGACAACCGGCCAGGGCGCAAAATTCAAACCCGGGCCATTTGTTTCGAGATACTTGCCGAGGACGAGTTCAACCGACTGTTCATCCGGTTTTACGGTATAGAAAGATGCAAAGCACCATGCGACAACAGCAGCCACAGCCGCCAGCCCGACAGTACCCCGCGTGATGCCCGGTCCGCCAGAGCCACCGCCCTGCCCGTTCACTCCGTTGCCTCCACCGCGACCGCCCATCAGGACCCGCAATTGCTCGCGGCCTTTGTTTACCAGATCGTCGATCTCGGGGATGTTTGGTCCGTCATTGCGGGGCGGTCGTGGTGGACGTGGCGGATCGTCACCGTTACCGCCTGACCCTTTGTTGCCACCGCCGCCCCAGGGGCCACCGTTATTGCCTGCCATTGTGCGTTGATCTTCCCTATTTCCGCCCCAGAAGGGCCATTCCTGTTCAAAATGTGCCCTTGGCGGGCAAATTCAAGCCGAGCGCATCGGCGCTTTCATAGTGACGAGCTCTTCCGACATGGTCGGGTGAACGGCACATGTCGCATCAAACTGTGCCTTGGTTAAGCCATTCTTGACCGCAATACCAACCATCTGGATCAATTCGCCAG
The DNA here is from genome assembly GCA_947502145.1 of uncultured Paracoccaceae bacterium. GTDB lineage: Bacteria > Pseudomonadota > Alphaproteobacteria > Rhodobacterales > Rhodobacteraceae > CANMYO01. The sequence goes on from CANMYO010000004.1 coordinate 143,118, forward strand.
CATGATCTGCGACGATATGACAGCCCAGCACCTTATCGGTCGCCTGGCTTACAATCAATTTCATCAACACACGCTCTGACCCACCAGCAAAAGCCTGCTGCATTGGCTTGAACGAGGTGCAATAGACATCAATCGGTTCGATGTCTCTGGCTTGCTCCTCAGTCAATCCAATCGTGCCAAGCTCCGGCTGTGTGAATACCGCAGATGGGATCAACTCATGATCAACCTTGGTTGGGTTGCCCTTAAACACCGTCTCAACAAACGCCATCCCTTCACGGATTGCAACCGGGGTCAGTTCAACACGCCCTGTCACATCTCCGATGGCAAAAATTGATGGAATATTGGTCTGACTATAGTCATCAACGACAATTTCGCCGCGCCGGCCAAGCGTCACGCCAGCGTCTTCCAGTCCGATATCCGTTGTGTTGGCTACACGCCCCGTTGCAAAGATAACGCGATCAAAGACCTTCTCTGACCCATTTGTCGACTTCACCCAAATCGGGCCATCATAATCCTCGATTTCGCGGACTTGCCCGCCACCGGCGGCGTCAGAGGCAGTTGGATGTGGCCCGGTGTGATCTTCGTTGGCCGGGCCCATCTCAACAATATTGGTGCCAAGATGCAGATCAATGCCGCGCTGGGTCATGCTTTCCGCCAACAGGCCGCGCGCCTCATCGTCGAACCCCCGCAAGATCTGCGCCCCACGATAGTATTGCGTCACGGCCACGCCCAACCCATGCAGAATGCAGGCAAATTCACAGGCAATATATCCTCCACCGATGATCAGCACCGACTTGGGCAGTTTCTCAGACAGGAATATATCGTTGCTATCCCATCCCAGATGGGCGTTGGGAAGGTCGGGTTTCACTGGATGCCCCCCGGTCGCGACAAGAATATGTTTGGCACTGAAGGTCTTGCCGTTCACGGAAACGGTATGAGGGTCTATCAGCTTTGCACGGCCGTCATGAATTTCAACGTCCGAACCGTTCAAAAGCTTGCGGTAAACCCCCTCGAGGCGGTCCAGTTCTTCGCGCAACTTGCCATGAAAGGCACCCCAGTTCAGATCGCCGATCTTTGCGTCCCACCCATAGGCCTGGGCTTCTTCCACCTGGCCCGGATAGCCACTGGCGAAAACCATCAGTTTCTTGGGAACACAGCCCCGGATCACACAGGTGCCACCCATGCGGTATTCTTCGGCCAAAGCGACGGTTGCGCCAGTTGCAGACGCCACGCGGGCAGCCCGGACCCCGCCAGACCCCCCGCCAATTACAAAAAGGTCGTAGTCAAATGCCATTGTCGTTTGTCCGTGAAAGCTGCGCTGTTACAGCGCAACCTATATTTCACTGACAACAACCACAACGCCCGGTCACCAAGTTGTTTACTGGGCAATATCTCAGAGAATGAAGTCAGATTTCGACATGTGATCGACGTAGGCCATTTCAATTGCGGAATCGATCTGCCCGTCGCCGTTTTCATCAATGACGACAAGCCGGCCCAGAAAGCTGACCTCTCCGCGACCGCTGGCCCTGAAATCCCCATTGCCAACCCAATGCAGGTCGTCAAAGCCGGTCAGGTCGATTTTGTCCACCCCATGCTGGAAACCTTCGATCGTGTCGCGCTGCGACAAACGCACACCGGTATCACCGGATTCAAAGATGAAGGTATCGCGCACCTGTTTCTTTTCCCAAGATGACATGACATCGGCGCCGCCATCGGAATAGAACCGGTCCTCACCCTCACCGCCATACATGCGGTCATTTCCGTTGCCGCCATATAGCCGGTCATTGCCGTCATGTCCGTGCAGCTCGTCATCGTCGTCACCGCCCATCAGGCTATCATAGCCGTCGCCGCCAAACAGACGGTCCTTGTGCCCGTTGCCATAAAGACGATCCCCCCTGTCGCCGCCGTGAATTTCGTCAGCCGCGTTGCCGCCCGAGATCACATCGTTGCCGCCTCCGCCGTACATCCGGTCACGTCCATTGCCGCCATACATCTCATCATGGCCGCGGTCGCCGCTCAGGACGTCATCATCGTCGTTGCCCTGCATGCGGTCGTCACCATCGCCGCCGTAAATCTTGTCGTTGCCGTCGCCCCCCCGCAGCCGGTCGTGGCGGTCGCCGCCACCCAATTTGTCATTGCCCCAGCCGCCTTCGATCAGGTCGTTGCCGCCTTCGCCGTACAGGATGTCATTGTTTTGCCCGCCATAGATTTCGTCACCGTGGCGGCCCCCGCTGACCACGTCTTGACCAATCCCACCATAGATCTTGTCAAATCCGGCATCGCCCATCAGGCGGTCATCGCCGGAACTGCCCTTGATGTCGTCATCACCACTGCCGCCACCGGCCGTGTCATCACCTTCGCCAGCCAGGATCAGATCATCGCCGTCACCGGCCCAGATACGATCATCACCATTGCCAGCCTCAAATATTTCGTCTGCCGCATCGCTGACAAGACCGCTATACTTTCCGCTATAAAGCGTATCCGCTTTCCAGGTTCCGTAGACCCGATTTTCGCCGTTGATGAAGTAATTCATCCAGCCCGCAATATCGTCGACCCGCTCGTTCGCGTTGCCATCCTCGTTGCGGAACCGACCGTCGTTGTAGGTAAAGCCGACGTGGAAAATCGCATCGGCAATGGTGTCGACAAAATCGCGGCCCTGAAACTGCATCCGGCCACCGTCACTTTGAACGAGGTGAAAACCCGTTTCGATATTTCCTTCGTCATCACCGTGGCCGATGACAAATGCACCATAAAGGGCAGGCGTTGCGCGGATGTAGTCGCTGACCTTACGCAAATCCTCAGCCGTGATCTTGCCATCGCTGTTGACGTTTGTTGCGTCAATTGCAGTACCGATGGCCTCGCTCATCATATATCCGCCCTGCACCCCTGCGGCGATATCCTGCTTTGAGACGTTGGCAATAATTCCGGAATCCTTTTCAACCAGATCCAGAATCGACTTCAGTTTATTGGTTGCATTTACGGGCATCGGATTTCCCTTTCAGAGACGTTTTTGCGTTCAGCCTTGGCCTAGCTAGCAAATATGACCGCCATCTGGCGAGTTCACGACACTTCAGGAAATGGCGGAAAGCCATTGATAATAAGCGGATTCTTGCACAACCATGCGCCGTTGACCCATCAATATGGTTAACCAATTCGCAATAGTGCCTTGAGAACAGGGCGATTGATCGCGCGGCATCTACAGGCGGCTATTTGCCCAAACGCGCGATCGCACCTTCAGCAGGTTTCCGCACAGATGCGGATTGTGGCGCAAATTAGTCGGTCAGGTCCGCAAAGAGGTTCGCGGACTCCAGAAAATCATAGCGGGATTCTTCCGTTGTGCCCTTGTTGATGTCCTGCACTTCAACGCGACCGTCGCCATATCCGATTACAACCGCATCGCAAATGTCGATGAACAACCCGTTTTCAACAACACCGGGGATTTGGTTCATCACCAGGGACAATTGCCGCGCATTCCCAATCCGATTGAGGTGCAAGTCCAGGATATGGTTGCCTTCATCTGTCACATAGGGAACATCACCGTTCATCCGCAGCGCGGAGGTCGCGCCCAGAACATCCATCCCAACCAGCAGTTCCTCGATCAGGGTCTGCGTGGTTTTCCAGCCAAACGGGATCACTTCGACCGGCAAGGGGAAGGCGCCAAGCGTTTCCACTCTCTTTGAAATGTCGGCAATTACCACCATCTGATCGCTGGCCGTCGCCACGATCTTCTCTTGCAACAACGCGCCGCCACCGCCCTTGATCAGGTTCAGATCGGCGTCATACTCATCCGCCCCGTCAATTGTGACATCAAGCCATTTCGCCTCATCAAGCGAGATGACCTCGATCCCCACATCCCTGGCCAATTGTGCTGTCCGTGTCGAGGTCGGGACCCCCTTGATGCGCAAACCGTCTTCTCGCACCAGTTCACCAAGACAACGCACAAGCCAGGCCGCGGTTGAGCCTGTACCCAGACCGACCTTCATCCCTGTTTCCACAAACTTTGTCGCACGACGCGCGGCCACGAATTTGGCTTTGTCGATGGGGGAAAGTTCGGACGGCATGGGGCAACTCCTTGCTGGTTTAGAGCGCTTATAGGGGCATTTCCAATCGCGCGCGAGGGGCCATTTGCCCCTGTTTAAGGTGAAAATCATACCGATTGATGAAGCCTCACGCGAAGGTGTGTTGGAATAATTGCGCGGACCGGCAAGATAATCTTGATTTGGAAAGGTACATTCATGCTGCGTTCTATTTTCTGTTGCGTCCTCATGGCGTCCGGCGCAGCCGCGCAGGACAGATCTGGGGCAGATACCGCCGGTGAATGGGTCGTGACCCATCAGACCCGTATCGGGGGATGGGACAGTATGTGTGATGAACGAACGACTGGCGACACGTTAGAGCAGCGCTGTTATGTGCGGTATGTTGACGTTTATGCGCCAAGGCCCAATTTCGGTGCGTTGTTCCTGTTTGTCACAGCGGATGGCGTGGAATTTGGCATGGAACGGGGTATCCGATTTGGTGTGACCGGGCCGCGGATCACGCGAGGCAGTAAAGATGTCTGGCAAGAAAACAGGTTTGGCTGCCGCCGGGGCTGGACCTGTAAGCTGGGTCCTGCGGATGCGCAGGCATTTCTGGACATTGCGGCAGACAGCGATGCGTTGGCCTTCACCTTTACCGATCGCGATGATCGCCCGCAGGATCTAAACTGGGACCTTTCGGAGCTTGCCCGCGTGCTCAGTGACTGGCGCGCGCAATCGCAAGCGCGGGATCTGCCCCATCTTTAGCGATATGACCGGTGATAAAACGCCAGTGCCGCAACACAAAGCATGACCGCGCCGCCCAACAGGAATGCCATACCGATTGAACTTGCCGCCGCAACTGAAGCACCAACAAACGGTGCAATCAGCAGGGCGACAGTATTCAGCGCCTCGCTCAGTGCAGTTATCCGGCCAATCTTTTCGCCCGCGACATTGTTCTGGATGATGGTGCGGAACGGCACAAGTGTTACGGCAGACATGACTCCCAGGATCGCGAATGTAGCAAAGTATGCGGCAACCGGCAGCGGATACCCCGTCACCTCAACGGCGCCCAATCCGGCAATGGCCAAGGCAGACAGCAGCGAACCAATTGCGATAAACAGGAAAGGCTGGCGCAGATCGTCAATGAAACTCAACGCAAGCGACGCGACGACGCCCCCCGCCCCCACTGCCGCAAGCGAAAAACCCAGGTCAGTTTGTGAATAGCCAAGGTCGCGGGTCATCGGGGCGATCAGCGTGTCATAAATGAACATCGCAAAGAATCCGGCAGCCATCATGATCAGGGACAGGCGCAGGACAGGTGCGCCCCTCACATCCTGAAAACCGTCCACAACGTCGGTAAACAGGCCGGCATCGTCCTGATGTTTGGCCGCCGGTTTCGCAAATGGATCCAGCCGCAACACCAACAGCGCTGCCAACACCGACACACCCGCGTTCATTAGAAAAACACCAGGTGGCGCAACCCAGATCAGCAGCGCACCCCCAATCGCCGGGGCCACGATTTTAGACGACTGGTTGATAGCATGGCTTAGCCCGTTGGCGCTGGTCCTGATTGACGGTTCCGTCAATGCTTGAATTGCTGCCTGTTTGGCGGGTGTAAAAAACGTGTCAATTACGCTACGCAGTGCAATCAGGATCATTAGAATTGGCCAGTTGGGCGAAAGAAACATCAGGGCCGTGACCAGCCCCCGCCCAAGGTTGCTCAGCATCATGACCCTGCGAATGTCCATCCGGTCGACCAAAGCGCCGGAAAACGGTCCTATCACCAGGTAAGGCAACCCCATTGCCACGGCCAACACAGCAAAAACCATCGGTTCAGATTGCCAGGAAAATGCCAGCAGGGCACCAATTGCAACAAAGTCGAGCCAGTCCGCGAAGTCGGCCGGAATTTGCGCCACTAGCAACCTGCGCAATGCCGTATGAGTCAAGGCGGGCGGGTATTTCATACCTTATCGGTAGCGAACGGATCGCATCCATACCACCCCGGCCGCATGTTAGCGCACAAACTTTCCACGTTTGGTCGCATTTCCACTCTGGACTGGGATTGAATCGGGCTATGTGCATCTCATGACAGCAAATTTGCGCCTCCATTATGCCCCTGACAACGCCTCGCTTTGCGTGCGGCTATTGCTTGAGGAATTGTCAGTCCCGTTTGAAACCATCCTGGTTGATCGCAGCCGAAACGCGCAGAAATCTCCCGCATTTCTGAAACGAAATCCGAATGGGCAGATACCGGTGCTGGAAACCGAGAATGGCGCGGTTTTTGAGACGGCTGCCATCATGTTGTGGCTGGCAGACCGGTATCGCCGTTGCATTGCCGCACCGTCGGCGCCTGACCGCGCGCATGATCTGCAATGGCTGTTTTGGCTATCCAATACCCTGCACGCTGCATTGCGCCTGGCATTCTACCCAGAGCAACACATCGCCGTGGAACCCGATGCCCTGCGCCAGAATGCGCGCGATCGCATTGCCAGGATGATGAATCTGCTGGAACATGCCGACAACGCGCATTGGCTTGATCGCGCGGAACCGACCGTCCACAGCTTCTATCTGGCCCCAATGTTGCGATGGGCTGCGATTTATACCGGACAAACGGGTGCGCTTGAGCTGACACATTTTCCGCGCCTTCACAACTTCGCCCGGCGCGTCGAAAGTCGGGTTGCGGTCCAGACTGTAGCGACTGCCGAAGGACTTGGCGCGCTGCCGTTCTCCGCCCCCCGTTTGCCCCATCCACCTGAAGGAAGTGCAACCTGATGTTTCTAAGCGTTTTTGATATGTTCAAGGTCGGCGTTGGCCCGTCGTCCTCGCATACCATTGGTCCAATGGTTGCCGCCGCGCGGTTCCTTGATCATCTGCGTGCACAACCGTTTGACGTGGCAGGATTGCGCGCGTCACTGCACGGTTCTCTTGCCTTTACCGGTGTGGGTCATGCCACCGACCGTGCTGTCATTCTTGGCCTCGCCGGATTTACCGCAGAAGATTATGATGCCGAAAAGGCAGAGGCGGAATTGACCCGGATCGCTGCCGAATCCAGTGTCTCGCCTGAAGGGCTGCCAACGCTGCAGTTCAACGCAAAAGACGATGTGGTATTTGATTATGGACCTGCCCTGCCGGGACATGCCAATGGGCTGATATTGCGTGGGCTTGACCGGCAGGGCGACGTCGTTACGCAGATCACCTATTATTCGATTGGTGGTGGCTTCGTTCTGACCGAGAGTGAATTGAACGCGGGCAAAGACACTGATGAAGGGCCGGCCGTCCCCTTCCCGTTCAAAACCGCGGTTGAGATGCTCAACATGGCCGCGGAAAGCGGCCTGTCCATCGCCGAGATGAAGCGCACCAATGAATTGAGCCGTCGAAATGTCGCTGATCTTGACAAAGGGCTTACCCGGATCTGGGAGGTCATGAACACCTGCATTGATCGTGGCTTGAACACAGATGGTATTTTGCCCGGTGGGCTGAAAGTGAAACGGCGCGCAAAAGGGATTCATGACGCTTTGCTGGCAGAACGCGGCATGAACCAACCGGCCCCGCATACAATCAACGACTGGATGTCGACCTATGCCATGGCCGTGAACGAAGAGAATGCCGCCGGCGGTCAGGTTGTGACCGCCCCAACCAATGGAGCAGCCGGCGTTGTGCCCGCCACGATCCGCTATTGGTTGGATCATGTGCCCGGCGCCGGCATTTCCAAAGTGCCCGATTTTCTTCTGACCGCTGCGGCGATTGGCGGATTGATCAAGTTTAACGCTTCAATTTCAGGTGCCGAATGCGGTTGCCAGGCGGAAGTGGGCAGTGCCTCGGCCATGGCGGCAGCCGGCCTTTGCGCTGTCATGGGTGGATCCCCCGAGCAGATTGAAAATGCGGCTGAAATCGCACTCGAACACCACCTTGGTATGACCTGTGACCCTGTACGTGGCCTTGTTCAAGTGCCATGCATCGAACGCAATGGTCTGGGATGCATCAAGGCAGTCTCTGCGGCCTCCCTCGCCTTGCGCGGCGATGGACAGCATTTTGTGCCGCTCGATTCCGCCATTGAAACCATGCGTCAGACCGGCGAGGACATGAGCGAGAAATACAAGGAAACCGCGCTTGGCGGTTTGGCGGTCAATGTGCCCAATTGCTGAAATCGCCCTTGTCGACCGCTGCAGAGCATCCCGTCCGGCGCACCTGATCGCCTGTTACCCCAAGTAGGTCAAATGCGGCTCCGTCCAGGCAGGGCGCGGGCTGGTCAGCCCCTATCGGATTGCTCATTTGAATAGCTGCTCTTAGGGTCGCAGCATGCAAAGTGATCGACCTTTCCTTGGCGTCTTGCTGATGCTCGGATTTTGTGTGCTGGCCCCTCTTGGGGACAGCATCGCAAAGCTGCTTGGCGGTCTGATCCCGCTAACCGTGCTGTTGCTGGTGCGGTTCTTCATACAGGTCACAATCCTGTTTCCAATCGTTTTGGCAACAGGCCAGTCTCTGCGGCCTCCACCCGGTACCATCTGGCTCATGTGGGGGCGAAGCGCGCTGCATATTATCGGAATCGGGCTGATGTTTTCGGCCCTTCGCTATCTGCCCTTGGCTGACGCGCTTGCGATTGCATTTGTGATGCCCTTCATCATGCTCCTGCTTGGTCATTTTGTGCTGGCAGAAGAGGTTGGACCGCAGCGCATGATCGCATGCGCTGTTGGCTTTGTCGGGACGCTGTTGGTCATTCAACCCAACTTTGTCGAGGTCGGCTGGCCCGCGCTGCTCCCCCTTGGTGTCGCCATTGTCTTTGCACTCTTCATGTTGGTCACGCGCCAGATCGCAAAGAAAGTGGACGCCATCGCCTTGCAAACCATCAGTGGGCTACAGGCTGTTATCATATTGGTCCCCGTCCTGGTCTATCTTGGCACAATGCCGCTGATCGACGTCCCGCTGCCTCAGGGCCGGGTCCTTTGGCTGCTGCTGGGTCTGGGTGTAATGGGAACCGTAGCCCATCTGATGATGACATGGTCACTGCGCTTTGCGCCAACGTCCACACTGGCTCCAATGCAATATCTTGAGATTCCGTTTGGAACGATCATTGGTTGGATGATCTTCTCCGATTTGCCAAACGGGCTCGCAGCCGTCGGCATCTGCATCACCGTTGGCGCGGGCCTATACATCATCATGCGCGAACAGCGGTTATCGCGGCGTCCAGACCAGCAAGCGGAAGCGTAACAAAAACCGGGCCCGAGGCTTCGATATCGACCTCTGGCTCTGCCACCTCATTTGAAGAACTGACCAATCCCGTTGGATGCAAACGCGATCGGTTCATGTCCCAGACCAATCCGCGGGTTGTGACCTCAACACTTGCGAGCGGCAGGATCGCCAGCCGCTGACCGGGATTCAATCTGAGTTTCGTTCGTTCTGATACCAAGAACACAACGTCTTCCTCGCTCAGACAGATGACCGCTTTGTCGGCAAAACGGTAGAGCACATTCAGCACGGCAAGTGTGTGATCCAGCCGGCCACCCAGAAATCCCGCAGCAAGGATAAGGGGTGCATCAATCCTGCATATCGCTTTCTCAAAATCCGTTGTGTCCTGCTCGGTGACGGAATGCAGCACATCGGCAAACGCAATGCGGCTTTCCTGCGACAGGCTGTCAAGGTCGCCAATGACCGCCTTGGGCCGATTTTCCAACGCCCATACATGGTTGGCACCACCATCTGCCGCAACAATTGTTGGTGCCAGCTTTAGGCAGATGTTAAGAACAGTCTGGGAAACAACGGCTCCACCCACCAATGTGAGGGGTTCTGAATCGTGAACAATCAAATTGGACATGCGTTATTGTGCACCCTGCGTGAACATTCCTCAAAGTGGTCACGAAATGGACCGGTCCGCAACGTGTTCCTGTTCCCGTTTCAGAACCAATTGCCAGTCAAGAAGCTGTCATTGAGTTTGGCAGAAAGCGAGCACAAACATGGTTGAGTCGAGCAAAATTCTCACCGTTTCCTACGGAACCTTTTCGTGCACCCTGGAAGGGTTCGACGATTCATTTTCCACGATGAAGGCAATCGCGGAATATTTCCGCGATCTCGCGGCGGGCGATCGCTACTTTGGTGCAGAACCCCCCGCCCCTGACGTTGAGATGCTCAGCCGCATCGCAGAACGTGAGATCGAGCGTCGCGTTGATGCCCGCGCAGATGAAAACGGTATTGTTCTGCGCGCAAGCACAGCGGCCATCGCCGAAACTGAAACTGCCGAAACACCTGCAATGCCACCAGAGGCGAAGCGGCCTGAAGATGCACCCGAAATTTCCATGTTCGAGAACCCCGCCGATGAGGCTGAGGTTGCAGCGGAGCCGACCCCGCTGCATGTCGTGGATACGTTCGAAGTTGATGAAGATATCGCGCAAGAAGACAGTGCAGCGCAGGATGATGCGTTCGCTGATTTCGCCCCTTCCGAAGAAGCGCCAGTACACCCTGATCCATCAAGCGTCGCCGCAAAACTGCAGCGCATCCGCGCTGTCGTCAGCGAAGACGACGATCTTGTCGATGATAGCTACTCCGAAGATCTGGCCGAGGCAGTTCTGCCGACGGTAGCAGATGAAAACGATTCATCAGAAGATGACTCTGCAACCACCGCGACCGACGAGGCCATTGAAGTCGCTGAAGAAGATTTCGAAGACGCGACATCAGAAATGGCCGAAACGCCCCTGGTTGCGGAAGATGAGGACATGTCTTCCGCCGATGCGCCTGCCGCAGAGGTTGTGGTTGAAACTGACGTCGTCGTGGAAACCCAAATCGAGGTTGAGATTGAAGAAATCGCACGCGATGAATTCGCCGACGATATTGCTCTTAAAGAGGACGAAAACGCAGAGGACATCCCAGCCTTGGCAGATGAGATGGAAACCGCTGCTGATTATGCGTCGTCTACCTCAGCCGAACCAGTTCATGCGGTTGCTGACATCGAAGAGACCAAAGCCGACGATGTTGTGGCATTCTTTGAAGGTTCCGCGACCGAAGACTCCTTTGAGGATGCAGAAGATGACGTCGCATTCGAAGAAGACGCAGGTTCAGCAGAGCCCGACCATACAGATGCGCAGATCTCTGCCGTGCTACGCAATCTTGAACGCGCCGGCGCAACCATCCCAGACGACGTTACAATCACGGCCCTAGCTGATGATGAGCCCGCTGCGGATACCGAAGCGGAAGCGGAAGCGGAAGCGGAAGCCGAAGTGGAAGCGGAGGCCGAAGCCGAAGCCGAAGCCGAAGCCGAAGAGGCTCTCGTTATTGGGGATCAGGCGCAAGACGACATTGAAGCGCTGACGCTGGAAGAGGCCGAAGACGTCAACGACGACATCGAAGATGTGGCCCAGCGCCTTGAGGAGGAAGCTGCGGAAATCTTGAACGGCCATTCTCCAGCAGTTGCCGCGGCCATCTCCGAGACAGACGTCGAGGAAGACGCCGAAATCGAAGACGAAGAAAAACCAACCCTGCGCGCCCGCATCCTGCGCGTCGCCAAAAAGGTCGTCCCCGCCCACGCCAGCGCTGGCAAATCGGCAACCGACGAAGAGGCGCAGACAAAGGAACTGCCCGCGACTGCTCCCGCGGCGGATACGTCACAGAACGACGACGAAACCCTTGCCTCGATCGCCGCCGCCGCTGCTGCCAAAGCCAGCGAGCAGCCAGCTGAAGAGCTGCGTGCAGACCTTGCAGATGACGCGCCTGAGGCCACCGAAGTTGTTGCAACGGAAGTCTCTGAAATCGAGCAGCCCGAAGCGGATGATCTAGCCGACGACGATGCATTTGAAAGTGCAACTGAGACTGCATTGAACATTGCGGCCCTTGATGGTGCCGACGATCTGACTGATTTTGACGATGTTGAAGTCTCCGCCCTGGCGCCAGAGGAAGAGGCTGATCTTCAGGCCGAACTCGAAGACGTCGCCCGCGACCAGATCGAGGAAACGCCAGAAACACGTCATGGGCGCGCGATCCTGCCAGACAATGATGATGACGCCATGTCACGCATTATGGATCAGGCCGACGAAGAACTGTCCGATCCAGAAAGCAGCCGTCGTCGCAACGCGATCGCGCAGCTCAAGGCCGCTGTGGCCGCGACCGAAGCGGCACGTCAACTTGGCGAAAACAATGACGGTGAGAAAGCGACAGAAGACGCATTCCGCGAAGATCTTAACGAGGTCGTGCGTCCGCGCCGGGCCCGCCCGGCAAGCAGCCAAAGCCGCGTTGAACGTCCCCGCCCAGCACCGTTGAAACTGGTTGCGAGTCAGCGCGTCGACGCGCCGGAGACACCCACAAACGAACAGCCGGTGATGCCGCGCCGGATCGCTATGGCGGATGCGGTGTCTCAAAGCGACGCGTCAAGCTTTGCTGAATTTGCCGAGGAAATGGGCGCTTCAGAATTGCCTGACCTGCTCGAGGCGGCAGCGGCCTATACGGCCTACGTTGAAGGCAACACCGACTTTTCGCGCCCGCAGATCATGAAGAAGGTACAGGCCAGCAGCGAACATTCCTTCAGCCGCGAAGACGGGTTGCGTTCATTTGGAACCCTGTTGCGCCAGGGACGGATCAGCAAGGTCAGCAACGGTCGTTTCCAGGTGTCAGAACAGACCCGGTTCAAACCGGAACAGCGGGCCGGTTAAACTTGACGCATTGATCGCGAAGATGGGGCAAAGGGCAACCTTTGCCCCTATTTCATGTTACGCGGCAATTCGCCAACCTCTCGTCAGAGACCAAAATGTCGTGCGGGCCCCCGGGGCCCGCTCAATTTGGTCAGACATCGTCTTTCTGGTCGGGATCAGCTTGCCCGATGCCACGAAAGATCGGGCGTAACGGGATCGCCCACAGGATCCCCAGCCCAACGTAGACCAAGAGCTCCAGCCAGATCGGCGGGCGGTCCATTGTCGAGGTCACCGTGACCGCAACAATGATGTATGCTGGCAATCCGACAACAAGTGCCAAGAGCGCCAAACGCTTGCGCGCCTTATAGGACAGTTTCCCCATCAATCTGAAAAAGGATCCGTCACGAGGATCGTATCCTCACGCTCTGGCGATGTGGACACAAGTGCAACCGGACATTGGATCAGCTCTTCTATCCGCCGCACATATTTGATCGCCTGTGCCGGCAGATCCGCCCAGGACCTGGCCCCTTCTGTCGATTCCGACCAGCCTGCGATCTCTTCGTAGACCGGGACACAACGGGCCTGCTGATCAGCAGCCGTCGGCAAATAGTCGAGCGCCTCACCATCAAGGGTGTAACCTGTGCATATCTTGAGCGTGTCGAACCCATCAAGCACATCCAGTTTGGTCAGCGAAATGCCGTTAACGCCAGAGGTTGCGCATGTCTGGCGCACCAGGGCCGCATCAAACCATCCGCAGCGTCGCTTGCGCCCGGTTGTGGTGCCAAATTCATGGCCCCGCTCGCCAAGGCGTTGCCCATCTTCGTCATCCAGTTCGGTCGGGAACGGTCCCTCGCCGACCCGGGTGGTGTAGGCTTTGACAATCCCCAGAACAAAGTCGATTGACCCCGGCCCGATACCGGTGCCGGTTGCAGCCTGCCCCGCGATCACATTGGACGACGTCACAAAGGGATAGGTGCCAAAGTCGATATCCAGCAGCGCGCCTTGCGCGCCTTCAAACAAAATCCGTTTTCCGGCTTTGCGCTTTTCGTTCAGCACCTTCCAGACAGGGGCCGCATATGCCAGGATTTTTGGTGCAATCTCGGTGAGCGCGGCCAGCAGGGCGGCGCGATCGACGGCGGGCAAACCCAACCCCCGGCGCAATGCGTCGTGATGAATCAAAGCGCGGTCAACCCGTGCCTCAAGCGTTGCAGGGTCGGCAAGATCCGCGACGCGCACCGAACGACGTCCGACCTTATCTTCGTAAGCTGGCCCAATCCCGCGCCCTGTCGTGCCAATTTTTGCAACCGAGTTCTGGCTTTCGCGCGCGCGATCCAGCTCACCGTGAATCGGCAGTATCAGTGGCGTGTTTTCAGCGATCATCAACGTCTCGGCAGAGATATCAACGCCCTGTTCGCGCAGGCCTGAAATTTCGTTCAGCAGGTGCCAGGGGTCCAGCACGACACCATTACCAATCACGGAAAGCTTGCCACCACGCACGACGCCGGATGGCAGCGCGTGCAGTTTGTAGACTTCCCCATCGATGACGAGCGTATGACCAGCGTTGTGACCGCCCTGGAATCGCGCAATCACATCTGCACGTTCTGACAACCAATCTACGATCTTGCCCTTGCCTTCGTCGCCCCACTGCGCGCCGACAACCACTACGTTCGCCATGATGAACCCTTTGTTTCGGAAATCCCGGGGGCCTCTATAGTCGTAAGGTCAAGGGCGCGAAACCGCAAAAAGCAAGGCTGGACAGCCAGAGCGGCGGCGGTTCAAATGCGCAAAATTCTGAACGAGGCACGAGATGGGATTTGTGATCCGCTGGGCTTGCGCGTTTGCGCTTTTGGCCGCGAGCTATAACCCAACCGATTGGAACTTCTATCGATGGGCGGTGCAGAACTGGCAGGACCAGCTACCGCTTACGGCATTTGGCGGGCTGCTGCTGATGATCGGCTACATCATTTACCTGCGCGCGACATTACGGTCCATTGGGTTATTTGGCGTGCTTTTGATCCTTGCGGTCGTGGGCACCGCTCTTTGGGTGATGTGGGATCAGAACTGGATTTCGCTGGCAAATCGGACTCTTAATGTCTGGTTGGGGATATTCGCCTTATCCTTGGTTCTGGCTGTTGGACTGTCGTGGTCAATTGTGCGGCGGCGGCTCACGGGGCAGGCAGATGTCGATGATATCGATGTGTGACATTCAGGGGGTTGCAGCGTGGCCTTCCCCCCTCTAGATACCACCCGTTACCGCACGCCCTGAAAGGCCCGACATGGAAAACGTCGTTCTTGTCATACATCTGATCCTCGCGCTGAGCCTGATTGGCGCAGTTCTTTTGCAGCGTTCAGAGGGTGGCGGGCTTGGCATTGGTGGCGGTGGCGGTGCAACTGGTAGCCGTCCGGCAGCGACGGCCATGGGTAAGTTCACCTGGTTGTTGGCCATCGGCTTTGTCTGCACCTCGATTGCACTGACAATAATTGCAGCTGACAATTCGGCTGGTGCCTCTGTTATTGACCGTTTGGGTGACGCGCCTGCAGCGGAACAACAAGACACGCCGGGTCTTGGGGATGACCTACTTCCCCCGGGCGTGACGGATGCGCCTTTGGCACCGACGGGCAATTAAGCCCTTCCGACGACACAAGTGATGGCCGCGTTAACGAATTCGGCCACAGGATGTTGCGTTCTCGGGTTGCGCACATCGGCCGAATCCGGCTATCCTCAAATCCCGTGGTAGTGCGAACATTTGCGTTCGGCAAAGCAACAAACACGACTCGGGAGCCCTAGCGCAAATGGCACGTTTTATCTTTATCACCGGCGGTGTGGTGTCTTCGCTTGGCAAGGGGCTCGCCTCCGCAGCCTTGGGGGCCTTGTTGCAGGCGCGCGGCTATTCAGTGCGATTGCGCAAGCTTGATCCCTATCTCAACGTTGATCCGGGAACGATGTCACCGTTTGAGCATGGCGAAGTATTTGTCACAGACGATGGGGCCGAGACCGATCTGGATCTGGGCCATTACGAGCGCTTCACAGGCGTGCCAGCGACGAAAACGGATTCGGTCAGTTCGGGTCGCATCTATTCCAATGTTCTCGAAAAGGAACGCCGTGGCGATTACCTGGGCAAGACCATTCAGGTTGTTCCCCATGTCACGAACGAGATCAAAGAGTTTATCAGCATCGGCGAAAATGACGTCGATTTCATGCTTTGCGAAATCGGCGGCACCGTGGGAGACATCGAGGGTCTGCCATTTTTTGAAGCGATCCGGCAGTTTACTCATGACAAACCGCGTGGGCAGTGCATCTTTATGCATTTGACACTGCTGCCTTATTTGGCGGCCTCCGGAGAATTGAAGACAAAACCGACGCAGCATTCTGTCAAAGAGTTGCAATCCATCGGGATCGCTCCGGACATTCTTGTCTGCCGCTCAGAGCAGCCGATCCCCGAAAAAGAGCGCGAAAAAATCGCGCTGTTCTGCAACGTGCGCAAGAACTCTGTGGTCGCCGCATACGATCTGAAATCCATCTACGAAGCGCCGCTGGCTTACCATGAACAAGGGCTGGATCAGGCGGTTCTGGATGCCTTTGAGATCTCGCCTGCGCCCTCTCCGAAACTGGAGGTCTGGCACGATGTCTATGACCGGATTCACAATCCCGAAGGGCAGGTAAAGGTCGCTATTGTTGGAAAATATACCCAGCTTGAAGATGCCTATAAGTCAATTGCCGAAGCGTTGACACATGGCGGGATGGCCAACCGGGTCAAGGTCAAGGTTGAGTGGGTCGATGCGGAGATTTTCGACAACGAAGACGCAGCACCACACCTGTCTGGCTTCCATGCAATTCTGGTGCCCGGCGGATTCGGAGAGCGCGGGACAGAGGGCAAGATCAAGGCTGCGCGATTTGCCCGCGAAAAGGGCGTGCCCTATCTTGGGATCTGTCTTGGGATGCAGATGGCGGTGATCGAAGCGGCGCGGAATGTTGCGGGGCTCAAAACCGCCGGGTCAGAGGAATTTGACCACGAAGCCGGAAAAAAGCGTTTCGAACCAGTTGTTTACCACCTCAAGGAGTGGGTGCAGGGCAATCATACCGTGGCGCGCAAGGCGGATGACGACAAAGGCGGCACCATGCGGCTTGGGTCCTATAATGCGACACTGACCGAAGGGTCCAAAGTGGCCGAGGTCTATGGCACAACCGCAATCGAGGAACGCCACCGTCACCGCTATGAGGTGGACACCAAGTACCGGGAAAAGCTGGAGAAATGCGGCCTGACCTTTTCGGGAATGTCACCGGACGGCAAGCTGCCCGAGATCGTGGAATGGAAGGATCATCCGTGGTTTATCGGGGTGCAATTCCATCCCGAACTGAAGTCGAAGCCCTTTGCACCACATCCGCTGTTTGAAGGGTTCGTCAAAGCCGCGGTGGACAATTCACGGCTGGTCTGATCGGCAAATTTGCCACAGGCATTTTTGCGAAAATGTCACATGCACAACCGATGCACATCCTGGCAACAATCCATGCGGCTCAGAATCTTGCGCGGCGGATATGTCACAGGTGCAGGCTGCGCAGCATTCAGGCCCGTCACCCTGCCGATACGCTCAGAGATCAGAACCCGAACGAAAAGTCCCGCGTCACCACAAGCCCGACGCTGAGTTGATCGGTGGATTGCACGATCGGGCTGCGCGCGGCATCGCCCAGCAATTCATCATAGCGCAATGTCCCGGTCAGCCCCCAGTCATCGGTGATCGCATAATCGGCGCTGATCTCGACCCCGCGCGAGACGATTCCGCCCTCGGGCGCGAAGGCGGCAAACCGAGAGGCGGCCGCCTCATCCGGGGTCACGCCAAAATAGGTGCTGGTGTAGGTGTCATCCGCCGCCAGCAACCGGGGACCGATGCGCAGGGTTGTTGCGGTGTTGGGATAGAAAATCAGGTCACCGCCAATTTCGCCAACCGTGCCTTCGTGCCCGCCAATGCCACGGCGCGCGACGGCGTAAACTTCGAAATTGTCACCGGTGTAGCTGAAACCGCCGCCAAGTTCCAAAGCCGGGTCAATGTCGTCAAGCCCGGTCAGTTCACTGTAATCATCCGCTGACCGGCCACCGATATAATTCACCGAACCGGTAAAGCCAAAGCCACGGTCATCACCCCCGCCAAGTCCAATCGAGCCAAATGTCAGGCGATCAAGTGAAAAGCTGCCTGTCGCGCCGACACTGCTGGTGTCTGCGCCGAAGTAATCAGGGCTCGACTCGACGCCAAGCCCGGCGTTGAACGAAATGCCCGCCGGACCGTCCTGCGCGACGGCGGCACTGGCGGTCAGGGCAAAAGCGAGAATCATCAAGCGCATGGGCAAATCCTTATATCGCAACTCAAACTAGCTGATTGCACAGTAACAACAAGGGTTGGCGCTGGTGGTCTTTCCCCCTATCACGGCGCAATGCTGTCTTATCAACATGGGTATCACGCCGGCAATCTGGCGGACGTTCACAAGCATGCGATGCTGGCGTGGATGTTGGATTATCTGACCCGCAAGCCCAAGCCGCTGTCCTATCTGGAAACCCACGCCGGGCGGGCGTTGTATGATCTGACTGATGCGGCGGCGCAAAAGACCGGCGAGGCGGCTGCCGGCATTTCAAGAGTGGCGGGTTGGTTTGCAGCCGATCACCCCTATGCCCGTGCTCTGGCCAAGGTGCGGGCTGCGCATGGGGGCGATGCTTATCCCGGCTCTCCGCTTTTGGCGGCGGAGCTGCTGCGGTTTGAAGATCACCTGACGCTGGCGGAACTGCATCCGCAGGAACATGCCGCGCTGGCGGCGGCAATGGTGCCCTACCCCAGCACATGTGTTGCGCGGGACGGCTTTGAAACGGCGCTGTCGCGCACCCCGCCCGATCCCCGCCGGGGCCTGCTGCTGTGTGATCCGTCATTTGAAGTGAAGTCAGATTATGACACGATCCCGGATTTTCTGGCCAAGCTGCATCGGCGCTGGCCGGTGGGGGTGCTGGTTCTGTGGTATCCGATCCTGACCAACGGTGTGCATCAGGCGATGACCCGGTCGCTGGCCGCGCGGTTCCCGGATGGGATCTGCCACGAGGTCAGCTTTCCCCCGGCCCGGCCCGGTCACGGGATGATCGGATCGGGGTTGTTTGTGATCAACGCCCCCTACGGTTTTGCGCAGCAGGCGTCATGGTTGTCTGGCAAGTTTGCGTCCTTGACAAAAAACCGGTGATCGCGACGCTTTTGTGCTAGTCTTGTGCCATGTGGCGTCTTGCATTGTTGTTCCTGCCCCTGCCCGCGATGGCCTGTGATCGTCCGATCTGTCTGGTTGATCAGGACCTGATTTTCTTTGCCGAAGAAGTCACCTTTGATGATCAACCAAGCGGTTTTGGCGTTGGGCGCACGGTCTCAGGCCTGTTGACGCTGGACGGGCTGACAATTGGCGAACGGTTTGCCGGGCAGATCCTGCTGGATGCGGCCGGGTTTGACCGGATTGATGGCGCTGCGGTTGGGCCTTTGCGGCTATTGCCGGGGATTGAAACGCAGAACATGACCGTGATCCGTTTGGCGGATAGCAATGTGCTGTCGGGCGATGGCTCTGCCGGGTTTCCAAATCGCGCGGCAACCGGCGAAGGGGCGTTGGCCGTGTTGTTTGACCGGGATCAGACCGCGCTGCGGTTTGATCTGCGCGGGGGCGAGGGTGGCGTGGCCACAGTGTTGTTCCTGCGCCGGGACGGGACATTGATTGATACCGCGGTGCTGGAACCGTTGTCAGAGGCAACCTATGCCTTTATGCGCAATGACGGCGCGCGCGATATAGCCGGTCTTGTGCTGACAAATGCCGACCCGGACGGCATTGCACTGGACACGCTGCTGTTCAACGGTGTCGATCTGACCAGTTGAGGTCAGCGCGGGGGCATCTTATATCGGGGTCATGTTTGCTGATTTTCTACGCCGCCTGACGGCTGAAGAACCCGAAATTCTGGAAGATGCCGATGCGCGGCTTGCGCTGGGGGCGTTGCTGGTGCGCCTTGGACGGGCGGACGGGCATTTTGATGCCGCTGAACGTGAGCAGGTCAAGGCGATCCTGAGTAAGCGCTACGGATTGGCGGATGCCAGCGCGCTTTTGGCGGACTGCGAGACGCTGGAATCAGAGGCACCAGACACGGTGCGGTTTACCCGCGCGATCAAGGAGGCCGTCGCCTATGAGGACCGGCTGAACGTGATAGTCGCGATGTGGCAGGTGGTGCTGGCGGATGGTGTGCGGGATGCGCAGGAAAACAGCCTGATGCGGATGGTTGCCCCGATGCTGGGTGTCGCGGATCAGGACAGCAACGCCGTCCGGCGCAGGATTGAATCGCAGGAATGATCGCAAGTCTGCCGATGTATGATCGCCCCGCAAATCGCGCGGCGCATGATCGGCTGTGGGCGCTGATCCGTGACGGGTTGCGCGGGCGAGGTCTTGCCGCGCCGCACTCGCTGAGCCGCGATCTGCCATACCGGCAGACCTGGGCGCGGCCCGATCTTGTGCTGGGCCAGATTTGCAACCTGCCCTATCGGCTTGAGTATCGCGACAGTCTGACGCTGATTGGTGCCGCGGATTACGGGCTGGGCGGGTGCAGGCCAGGCTATTACCGCAGCGTGATTGTTGCCCGCCGGGATGATCCGCGCGACTTGCCCGCCTTGCTGCGGGCGCGGTTTGCGGCCAATGCGCTGGATTCACATTCCGGCTTTGCGGCGATCCTGACCCATGTGATGTCGCGGCGGTTGCCCTTGCCGGCACCGATGATCACCGGATCGCATGATGCCTCGGTGCTGGCGATCGCAAATGGCAGCGCGGATTTGGCGGCGATTGATCAGCAGACCTGGGTGATGCAACAGGCTGATATGCCCGCCGCGCAGGCGCTGCGGATCCTTGAGGCGACCACCGCGTCACCGGGTCAGAGCTTTGTCACGACGGCCGGACAGGACCCGGCCCCCTATTTCGCCGCCATCAGTGCGGCGATCCGCGCCCTGCGCCCAGAGGATCGCGCGGTCCTGGGGCTGCGCGGGCTGGTTGCCTTGCCTGACACCGCATATGACCTGCCCGCGCCGGTGGTCTATGCGTGAAACGTTGCAATTGCCGCGAAAATGCGCCCTAGTCGCCTGCAGAACCAGAAGGACTGCACCTTGACCGACCCTGTCATCGAAATTCGCGATCTGCACAAATCATATGGATCGCTTGAGGTGCTCAAAGGTGTCGATATCACCGCGCCCGCCGGGCATGTGGTGTCGCTGATCGGATCTTCGGGATCGGGCAAATCGACGTTGCTGCGCTGCGCCAATCTGCTGGAGGACAGCCAGCAGGGCGAGGTCATTTTCTGCGGCGAACCGGTGTTGTGGACGGGTTCGGGTCTGGCCCGGCGCCCCGCCGACAGGGCGCAGATGATCCGCATTCGCACCAACCTGTCGATGGTCTTTCAGCAGTTCAATCTATGGTCCCACATGACAATCCTGCAGAACGTGATGGAGGCACCGGTCACGGTCCTGAAACGCGACAAGGCAGAGGTAGAGAACAAGGCCCGGGCCTACCTTGCCAAAGTGGGCATCGGCGACAAATGTGATGTCTATCCCGCGCAGCTTTCGGGCGGGCAGCAACAGCGCGCGGCCATCGCCCGCGCCCTTTGCATGGAGCCCAAGGCGCTGTTGTTTGACGAACCAACCTCGGCCCTGGACCCGGAGTTGGAACAAGAGGTGGTCAAGGTCATCAAAGCCCTTGCCGAAGAGGGCCGCACGATGCTGATCGTGACCCATGACATGCGCATGGCGCAGGATGTGTCGGACCATGTCGTCTTTCTGCATCAGGGCAAAATCGAAGAACAGGGCGCCCCGGCAGAGCTGTTTGGCAATCCCAAGACCGACCGTCTGCGCGGGTTCCTGTCAGCCAGCGTTCCGGCCTAAAATTCACCGTGCAACACGCTGATATGTTTGAAATATTCCTGACCGGCACACCGGGTCTGGAAGCCCCCTTGCTGGAGGAGGTGCAGGCCGCCGGATTCAACGATGTGCAGGCCGTACCGGGGGGCGTGACCCTGCAAGGGCGCTGGCCCGACGTCTGGCGCGCAAATCTGCAATTGCGCGGCCCGACACGGGTTCTGGCCCGGATCGGCAGCTTCATGGCGTTCCATCTGGCGCAACTGGACAAACGCGCGACCAAGTTTCCATGGGGCGATGTGCTGCGCCGGGATGTCCCGATCAGGGTGGAAGTCAGCACCCGGAAATCGAAGATATACCATGCCGGCGCGGCCGGTCAGCGTATCGAAAAGGCATTGCAAAGCAATGGGTTCACGCTTGACCCTGATGCAGAGCTGGTGCTGAAGACTCGCATTGACGACAACCGCGTCACGCTCAGTCTGGATACCAGTGGCGAGAGCCTGCACAAGCGCGGCCACAAGGAGGCGGTGGGCAAGGCGCCAATCCGTGAAACCCTTGCTGCGCTGATGCTGCGACAATGCGGGTTTGACGGGTCAGAGCCTGTCCTGGACCCGATGTGCGGGTCAGGCACTTTTGTAATTGAGGCGGCTGAGATCGCCAGCGGGCTGTGGCCGGGGCGGTCACGCGATTTTGCTTTCATGCGGCTTGCGAGCTTTGATGCCGCCGCTTGGGAGGCGCTGCGCACCGCGGCCCCAAAAACGCCACGCAATGATCTGGTGTTCACCGGGTCTGACCGGGATGCGGGCGCGGTGCGCATGGCCACGGCCAATGCCGCGCGCGCCGGGGTTGCGGGCATCACCCGCTTTGACATGCACCCCTTTGGGGAGGCCACGCCCCCCGCCGGCCCACCGGGTTTGGTGATGATCAACCCGCCTTATGGCGGACGGATCGGCAACAAGAACATGCTTTACGGGCTATACGCCGCATTGGGCGACAGGCTGCGCGCCGAATTTCGCGGCTGGCGTGTCGGGCTTGTCACCAGCGAGGCAGGGCTGGCACGGGCAACAAAACTGCCATTTGGCCAACAGGGTCCGGCCATTCCGCATGGCGGGCTGAAAGTCTGGCTGTTCCAGACCGGCCCGATAAAGTGACGTTAGGGCAATGGTTTGACGGCACGGACCCCCTTGTAAACTTGGAATTTTCGCATAACCCTGCCGCCACCAATTGCGCAGCATCAACAAAACTGCGCCACCAACGGGAGACTAGAAATGAAAAAACTGATTTTGGCTTCTGCCGCACTGGCGATGACGGCCGGTATGGCCATGGCGGAAAGCCATGGCGTTGTGCGTCTGGGCACCGAAGGGGCCTACCCTCCGTATAACTTTCTGAACGACGCGGGCGAAGTTGACGGGTTTGAGCGCGAAGTCGGCGATGAGCTGTGCGCGCGGGCCGAACTGACCTGCGAATGGGTCACAAACGAATGGGACAGCATCATCCCCAACCTCGTTTCCGGCAACTATGACGTCATCATCGCGGGCATGTCGATCACCGATGAGCGCGACGAAGTTATCGACTTTTCAGAGCCTTACACGCAGCCCGATCCGTCGATCTTTATTGCCGCCTCTGACAGTGTTGACACCATGGGCGGCGTGATCGCGGCACAGTCGGGCACCATTCAGGCGTCGTATGTCGCCTCTTCCGGTGCGACATTGCTGGAGTTTGCGACCCCAGAGGAAACCGTCGCGGCGGTGCGCAATGGCGAAGCTGATGCGGTTCTGGCCGACAAAGCGTTTCTGTTGTCGGTTGCCGAAGCTGATCCGGAGCTGATGGTTGTCGGCGAAGACGTGCTTTTGGGTGGCGGCGTTGGTCTTGGCATTCGCGAAAGCGATGGTGAGCTGAAGGCAAAGTTCGACGCGGCGATCCAGTCCATGAAGGACGACGGGACGCTGAATGCGCTGATCACCAAATGGTTGCCTGACGCGGTGACATTCTAAACCCAGACGCAGCGCCCCGGCCCGGTGCCGGGGCGCTGTGACCGGCACATCCGTGCCAGTGCATCCAACATTCATGTGTCGCCAAAGGCTCCAACATCTTTAACTATTGCTCTGATCCTGCTGCGCTTGAAGGCTTTTCCTGGCTGAGCTGCTATATGACGACCGGGAAGCACATGTCGCTTTACTGGTCCCTGGGCACGGTGCTGTTGCTGCTGGCGATTACCGCGCCCACGGCGTTGGCCTTTGGG
The DNA here is from genome assembly GCA_947502145.1 of uncultured Paracoccaceae bacterium. Lineage (GTDB taxonomy): Bacteria > Pseudomonadota > Alphaproteobacteria > Rhodobacterales > Rhodobacteraceae > CANMYO01. The sequence continues at coordinate 166,886 of CANMYO010000004.1, forward strand.
TTCGGGGGCGCCACTGCCGCGCGCAGCCAGATCCCGCCGCTGCGCTGGTTTGGCAAGACCTACATGGCGATCGTGCGCGGCGTTCCTGATATCGCGTTTTTCCTGTTTTTCGTCATCGCGCTGGATCAGGGGTTTGAATATTTGCGCCACAAGGTGCTGTGCCCCGACTGGGATCAGCCGATCCGGCAGGGCAATGATTTTATCGTGTGCACTATCGCCAAGCTGCCGCTAGGCAATGCGCCGCAGTGGGTGCACGAGGTTTACGGCTTTGCGCTGGCGGTGCTGACCTTTGCGATTGTGTTTGGGGCCTTTGCGGCCAATGTGCTGTTTGGCGCGATGCGGGCGGTGCCCAAGGCGCAGCTGGAAACAGCAGAGGCCTATGGCATGACACAACGCCAGATCAACCGCAGGGTGCTGATCCCGCAGATGTGGGTCTATGCCCTGCCCGGCCTGTCGAACCTGTGGATGGTGCTGATCAAGGCAACGCCGTTGCTGTTCCTTCTGGGGGTTGAGGACATCGTCTACTGGAGCCGCGAGCTGGGCGGGACCAAGACACCGCAGTTCACCGAATACCCCCATGGCGATTGGCGCATGTGGTATTTCGCCGGGCTGCTGGTCTTCTATCTTTGCTTTACCAAGGTGTCCGAGGTGGTGCTGGCCCGGATCATGGCGCGGCTGACCCGCGGACAGGCCACGGCGGCGGGCGAAGCGCAACGAAAGGCCATCGCATGAGCTGTGCCGCGACAATTGCCGATTATGCCTTCCGTTCGATCGGATATGGTGAGCGGTTGCTGCCGCGCAGCGATTTCACGCTTTGCCAGCAGTTTACGCTGATCGGGTCAGGGATGATCTGGAACGTCTATTTTGGTCTGCTGGCGCTGGTGATCGGCTTTGCCATCGCCACGGCGGTGGCCATGGGCAAGGCGGCGCAGAACCCGTTGCTGCGCAAGGCGTCGGAATGGTTCATCTTTGTGTTTCGCGGCTCACCGCTGTTCATCCAGTTCTTCTTTGCCTATTTCCTGTTCCTGTCGCTCAAGGGCCTGTCACCGTTTTTCAGCCCGCTGACCTCTGCGACGCTGGGCGCGCTTTGCGTGCTGATCCTGAACACGGCGGCCTATTCCGCCGAGATCTTTTTTGGCGCGTTGCAGTCGATCCCCAAGGGCGACACGGAGGCGGCAGATGCCTATGGGTTGTCGGGCTGGTCCCGGTTCCGGCGGGTGATCTGGCCGACGATGCTGCGGTTGGCCTGGCCGGCCTATACCAATGAGGCGATCTTTCTGTTTCAGTCGACGACATTGGTCTTTTTTGCTGGGTTTCCCGCGGTGCAGCAGAAGGGGGATGCGTTGTATTACGCCAGCTACTTTGCCGACAAGACGTTCAACCCCTTTGTCCCCTACCCGATCCTGGCCGGGTATTTCATCATTCTGACGCTGATCGTGATTGGCATATTCGGGTTGATCAACAGCCGGTTGAACCGTCATCTGCCCAGTGATCGGCGGCCGCGCATCCGGTTGCGACCAAACCTGATCCGATAAAGTTCGCCCGCCGAGCGCTCCTTTGCCTGCGCAGGCGCCAGGGGGCGGAAAGTTCACGGTTTTGTTCAGATCGCGGGGTGCGACGGCAATGCTTGCCTCGGGTTTGGCGCGGGCCTAGATTGCGCATACGTCTTACCATCAGGTGCCCCATGAGAATCGGAATTTTGCAGACCGGCCACGCCCCGGACGCCTTTCGTGCGCAAACCGGCGATGTCGCAGCGCTGTTCCAGACGCTGCTGGCCGATCACGGCTTTGACTTTGCCGTCTATGACGTGGTGGACATGGCGTTTCCCGCCAGTCACACCGCCGCAGATGGCTGGCTGATCACCGGATCAAAACATGGTGCTTACGATGATCTGCCGTTTATCCCGCCGCTCGAAGAGCTGATCCGCGCTGCATATGACGCGGATATTCCCGTTGTGGGCATCTGCTTTGGCCACCAGATCATCGCGCAGGCGCTTGGCGGTCGGGTCGAGAAATTTGCGGGCGGCTGGTCGCTTGGTCTTGAGACTTACGACTGGCAAGGCAAAGAGGTCAGAATGAACGCCTGGCATCAGGATCAGGTAACCCGGCGCCCGCAGGATGCGCGGGTGCTGGCCAAAAGTGATTTTTGCGAAAACGCAGCACTGGTCTATGGGCAGAAGGCGTTTTCGGTGCAGGCCCATCCCGAATTTGAGCGGGACTATTTTGAGCGGCTGGTCAATCTGCGCGGCCCCGGGATTACCACGGCGGCGCGACTGGCCGATGTGCAACGCCGGTTTGACCTGCCCAACAACAACGCATGGGTGGCGGATCAGATCGCCCGATTTTTCAAAGAGCGGGTGGTGGCATGAGCTGGACAAAACAGATTCCAAAGGCCGCGTTGACCTATCTGGAACAGAACCGGCTGGATGAGGTCGAATGCCTGATCCCCGATCTGCCCGGCATTGCAAGGGGCAAGGCAGTGCCCGCAGCCAAATGGGAAAAACAGACGCATTTCCATCTGCCCAATTCGATCTTTTTCCAGACGATCACCGGAGATTGGGGCGAAGCGGCCGCGCCTGACGGGTTTCTGGAACCAGACATGATCTTGCGGCCCGATCTGGCCACCACAACGGCAGCACCCTGGGCCAGCGATGGTACATTGCAGGTTATTCACGACGCCTTTGATCAGAAGGGAGATCCGATCGCTGCCAGCCCGCGCAATGTGCTCAAGCGGGTCTGCGCCCTTTATGCGGACGAAGGCTGGACCCCTGTAGTCGCGCCGGAGATGGAGTTCTATCTGGTGGCCCGCAACGTTGACCCAGCCAAGGAGATCGTGCCGATGGTGGGGCGCACCGGGCGGCCCGCTGCCGGGCGGCAGGCCTATTCGATGACGGCGGTGGATGATTACGGCCCGGTGATCGACGACATCTATGAATTTGCCGAGATTCAAGGCTTTGAGATTGATGGCATCACCCAGGAGGGCGGCGCGGGTCAGCTTGAGATCAACCTGCTGCATGGTGATCCGGTCGCGCTGGCCGATCAGGTATTCTATTTCAAACGTCTGCTGCGCGAGGCGGCGCTGCGGCACAATTGTTTTGCCACCTTCATGGCCAAGCCGATCGAGGGCGAACCCGGCAGCGCGATGCATGTGCACCATTCGGTTCTGGACGCCAAGGGGCGCAATATCTTCACCGGCCCACAAGGGGGTGAGACCGACGCCTTTTTTCACTTCATCGGCGGCTTGCAGGAACATATGCCCAGTGTGATTGCGATGATCGCGCCCTATGTGAACAGTTTCCGCCGCTATGTGCGCGATCATGCGGCCCCGATCAATCTCGAATGGGGGCGCGACAATCGCACGACGGGCATTCGTGTCCCGCTGTCTGACCCTGCTGCGCGGCGGGTGGAAAACCGGCTGGCCGGGATGGATTGCAATCCCTATCTCTGCATCGCCGCCTCATTGGCGTGCGGCTATCTGGGCATGAAGAATGAAATCCGCCCCGACAAGCGCTGGCGCGGCGATGCTTACGAATCCGAGGATGAAATCCCGCAAGGGCTTTATGCCGCGCTGGAGCTGTTTGACGCCGCCAAAGAGATGCACAGTGTGTTGGGACCGGAATTTGCGCGGGTCTATTCCATTGTGAAGCGAGCCGAGTACAATGAGTTCCTACAAGTTATTAGCCCTTGGGAGCGAGAGCATCTCTTGCTGAATGTGTGATGAACAAGACAGTGACCTTCTGGATAGCGATGATCCTTGCCGCCGTGGTGGCCTGGTTTGGTCTGCGGATGTTTGTGCAATCCGTGAGCGAGGGCGTGACCGGTGAGACATCGCAGATCGCAGCGCCACAGCATGATGCCGCGGCCTAGCGGGTGACGGGCCCCTGCCCATGAACCCACTTTATCGCAATGATGACCGTGGTCGGTTTCCCGACAGCTGGTATGCCGCAACAACGGATATTCCGCAGCAGCGCCCGGCGTTGCGCGGCGCGGTGCGGGCAGATGTCTGCATTGTTGGTGCTGGATATACCGGGCTGACGGCGGCGCGGGTGCTGTCCGAGCGGGGCTTTCGCGTTGTCGTGCTAGAGGCGCATCGCGCCGGGTTCGGGGCCTCTGGCCGGAACGGCGGGCAAGTCGGCAGCGGCACCAACTGGGGACAAGAGGCGCTGGCAGAGAAGATCGGCGACGGCCCTGCCCGCGCGATCTGGGAGCTTTGCGAGACCGCCAAGGGTGACCTGCGCAGCTTTGTTGACAAATATGCGCCGGAGGCCCGCTATCGTCCCGGTGTGGCATTTGGAGTCTATCGCCCGGCCGAGGTCTCCAAGCTGCTGAAAGAGATCGACTATCTGGACCGGTCTTATGGCTATCACACGATAACGCCGCTGGATCGTGTCGCATTTGCCGATATTGTGCGCAGCCCGGTCTATGCCGGCGGGCAGCTTGACATGGGGGCCGGGCATTTGCATCCGCTGCGCTATGTGATGGCGCTGGCCAAGGCGGCGGAACAGGCCGGGGTGGTGATCCACGAGGGGTCAGAGGTGCACCGGATTGACACAAGTGCCCCAGCCAAGGTGCAGACCGGGCGCGGTCATGTACTGGCGGATCACGTGATCCTGGCGGGGAACGGCTATTTGCCGGGCCTTGCGCGCAAGGTGGCGGCGCGGGTGATGCCGATCAATTCGTTCATCTGCGCGACAGAGCCGCTTGGCCCGCGCGCAGCGGAGGTTCTGAGCCGGGATATTGCCGTGGCGGACAGCCGGTTCGTGGTCAACTATTTCCGCCTGAGCGAGGACAAGCGGCTGCTGTTTGGCGGGCGCGAAAGCTATGCGCTGGCCTATCCGCGCAATATCGCGCCCCCGCTGATCAAGCGGATGCAGACCGTGTTTCCGCAACTGGCGGGCGTTGGCGTCAGCCATGTCTGGGGCGGCACCCTGGGGATCACGATGTCACGCCTGCCCGCATTGCAGCGGGTGGCACCCCACATTCTGTCAGGGGCCGGATTTTCGGGTCATGGGCTGGCCCTGTCGGGGTTTGCCGGGCGAATCATGGCTGAAGCGATTGCCGGCCAGGCGGAACGCTTTGATCTGATGGCCAACTTGCCTGTGCCCCGGTTTCCCGGTGGTGGTGCCCTGCGGGCGCCGCTGCTGGCCACGGCGATGACCTGGTATGCCCTGCGCGACCGGTTGGGGATCTGACCCCGGATTTCCCCGCCTGCGCCGCATTCCGACCACAAAATCCTGCTTATTGTTTCGCAAACCGATCCAAAGAGGCGCGACATGCACACACCTGCCAATCTGGCCCGCCCAGCCCTGCTGCCCGGCGAATTAATCCTGCTGGCGCTGACTGCCTGCGTGGCGATTGCCGCCATTCTGTCGAGCGTGCTTGGCGGGCAGGCCGTTGACTGGCAAGCCTTTGCGCCGCCGATGCTGGGGGGTATGGCGCTGATCCTGGTTGGGGCATACGTGCGGCAACGGCGCGGCATGGAGCGGTTGGCGCTGCTGCTGATCGGCGTATCGATCTACCTGACATTTGGGGCCTTTATCGCCATCTTTGTCTTTATGTTCTTTCCGATCACCGGCACGCCGGTGGACGCGGCATTGATGCGGGTGGACGCGCTGATTGGCTATTCCTGGCCCGATGCGGTGCGCGCTGTCGCGGCGGTCCCCTATCTTGGGGCCGCGCTTGCCTTTGTCTACAACAGCTCACTCTGGCAGCTTTTGGGGGTCATTGCGGTGCTGGCGATGTTGCGACGCGAGGTCGCGTTGCACCGGTTCCTGCTGACCGGAGCGCTGGCTCTGGTGGCGACGCTTTCGGTCTGGACCATTGCGCCAAGCTTTGGGCCCGCCGCCTATCACGATTTGGGCCCCGAGATCGAAGCGGCTGTCGGCCTTGTCGTCGATGCGCAATATGGTGCGCTATTGATGGAACTGGCTGCCAATGGCGTTGCGATCATCACGCCGGAAACGATCGTCGGTTCAATCGCCTTTCCGTCCTATCATACGGTGATGATGTGCCTTGTGGTCTGGTTCTGCCGCCGCACGCCGCTGTTCTGGCCGGTCCTGTTGTTCAACCTGCCCATGGTGCCGGCAATCCTGATCCATGGCGGGCATCACGCCTTTGACATGATCGGTGGATTTGCGATCTTCGTGATCTGTCTATCGCTGACCCAAAAGGTCGTGAACCCCTTGCATCATCAGCCGACATTCCGACACCGGTCGCCTGTCTGAGCCACCGGCTGCGCCGCCCGTGAGAGGCAAAAGTCTGGACGGATTCGCCGGGGTCTATTTGCCCATCTTGGACAATTTGTCCTGCATCGCCTTGAGCTGGGCCTTGATGTCATCAAGATCGCCGGTGTCTTGCTCGGCCGGTTCCTGGCCGGGCATGGTGGTGCCACCTGCGCCCATCATGCCGCCGGTCATCGCCTGAAAGAACGCCTCTTGCTGCGCGCGCATTGCCTCAAAACCCGGCATGGCTGACATCGGATTGGCCTTTGTCATGTTTTCCATCGCCTTGGACTGGCCTTCGCGCAGCATCTCAAAGCTGGCTTGCAGGAATTGCGGCACAACGCTGGCGGCCTGGGTGGTGTAGCTGCGTACAAGGTCGGTCAGAATATCGGTGCCCAACACGCTTTCCCCGCGGCTTTCGTGTTCTGCAATGATCTGAAGCAGATACTGCCGCGTCAGGTCGTCCCCTGATTTGAGGTCAACGATCTGCACTTCGCGCCCATCGCGAATGAAAGCTGCGATATCTTCCAGCGTCACGTAGTCACTGGTCTCAGTATTATAAAGCCGCCGGCTGGCGTATCGCTTAATCAAAAGCGGTGTGTCGGTCTTTGCCACGGCCCGTCCCTCCCAAGACATGTTGCGGTGCAGAGAAGCCTAAGCGGCGTTGCAGCAAAAAGAAAGCCATTGATGCGTCGGATAGCACCGGTAACCGAGAATACTGCGTTGCAGAAACAGAAAAGGGCGCACCATTGACGGTACGCCCTGTCTGTGTGAACCGACCCGGAGAGGCGGGTCAGCCCAAAATTACTTTGCAGTTGCCTTCTTGGCAGCAGCAGTCATTTCGTCAGTCGCTTTTTTCGCAGCTTTGGTCAGATCCTCGGATGCGTCCTTGCCAGCGGCCATCATCAGTTCCAGTGTCTGGGACTGGACAGCTTTTGCGATTTCAGCAAATGCGGCCATGTGCTCAGCAGCAGCTTCTGCAGATGTCGATGCGAAGTCGGTCATGGACTTTGCATAATCAGCAGGCTCTGCCTTTGCTTTGGACAGTTCTTCGATTTTCTTCAGCGTGTCAGCGGCCCACTTTGCGGAGAGTTCAGTGGATTTCTGTGCTGCATCGATAGAAACGCCGGACAGTTTTTCCGCCAGAGTTGTCTGAGACTTGAACGCCTCTTCAACTGCTTTGGTGTCAACAGGGAACGCGCCGAGCATGTCTTTGAACACAGCGGTGAAGTCTTGAGTCTTAGCCATTGTCGTAGCCTTTCAGGTTCTGTTTCGGGTGCGGCGTGCCTGCCGCGTTTTCAAATTCTGTGACAGAGATATACATGCCGCGCCGCAGCATTTCAAGGTTTTTCTGCATTGCAGCACGAATTTTTTTGCACGTGCATAAAGTGCTGAAAAACCTGTATTTAATGGGATATGTTAATCAATTATTAACACTTTTGCGGGCCGATATTCGAAAAAATGCTGCACTGCAGCATTACAGATTCGCCGCTGTGAGGCCCTATTGCGATTTCACGTAACGGCCCGGTGCAGGCTCCAGGACGGGGTGTTTCGGACCGCCGGGCGCGCGCGCGGGCACCTGTTTGCCGGATTTCTTGGACAGCCATTTTTCCCACAGCGGCCACCAGGAGCCTTCGTGCTGGTCGGCGTCCGACAGCCAGTCGTCCGGTGTCAGGCCCAGATCCGGGTTGGTCCAATGGCCGTATTTATTCTTGCTGGGCGGATTGACGATTCCGGCGATATGGCCAGAGCCGGCCAGAATGAAGGTCTTGTCCTTTGATCCCATCTTCTGCACGCCGCGGTAACTGCTTTTCCAAGCGGCGATATGGTCGGTTTCGCAGGCGATGGCACAGATTGGTACGTCAACGTCCGAGATGTGCACCGTGGTCCCCGCAACCTTGAAGCCGACGGTGGCAAATTCATCGTTCTGGCACAGCCCGCGCAGGTATTCGATTGCCATGGTCGCGGGCAGATTGGTGCCGTCGCCGTTCCAGTAAAGCAGATCAAACGCGGGCGGAGCCTGCCCCATCATGTAGCTTTTGATCGCCGGGCCGTAGATCAGGTCGTTGGAGCGCAGGAAGCTGAAGGTGCGCGACATGTAGAATTTATCCAGCACGCCTGCTTCCGTGGCTTCGGCCTCGATCCCGTCGACAAAGTCATCATCAAGAAAGACGCCCACCTCGCCCCGGTCCGAGAAGTCGGTGAGCGTGGTAAAGAATGTGGTCGAATTGACGGATTTGTCGCCGCGCTGCTTCATCAGCGCCAGCGTCAGGGACATCGTGGTTCCGGCAATACAATAGCCGATGGTGTTGATTTTCCGAACGCCGCAGATGTCTTTGACCTGCGCGATTGCGGTCAGGTAGCCGTCTTCGATGTAGTCGGTCATCCCGGTGTCGCGATAGCTGGCATCCGGGTTCACCCAGGACACGACAAACAGGGTATATCCCTGATCGACGATCCATTTGATCAGGCTGTTCTGCGGTTTGAGGTCAAGAATATAGAATCGATTGATCCAGGGCGGAAAGATCAGCAGCGGCGTAGTATGCACCGTTTCGGTGCTGGGCGCGTATTGGATCAATTCGAACAGGTGATTGCGGTAGACCACGCTGCCTTCGGTCGTGGCAAGGTTTTCGCCCACGTCAAAAGCATCCTTGTCGGCCAGTGTCACCACCAGATCGCCGTTGTTCGCCTCAAGATCGCGGACCAGGTTTTCAAGCCCTTTGACCAGGCTTTCGCCATCGGTTTCCGCCGCCAGGGCGAGTGCCTCTGGATTTGTGGCAAGGAAATTCGTCGGGCTGAACAGGTCAACAATCTGCTGGCTGAAGTATTCCAACCGCCTCTTGTCGTCCGGTTCAAGAGTTTCGACCTCGCTGACGGCCTGTTTCACCGCTGCGGCATTGATCATGTATTGCTGCTTGATAAAGTTGAAATAGGGGTTGGTTTCCCACATTTCATTGGCAAAGCGGCGGTCGGTCGGGGTGGGATCAGCGGGGGCTTTCAGCTGACCCTGGGCCAAAAGATGCTGTGCCTCGACAAAATGTTTCACCGATTTTGACCAATAGCCCATCTGATGTTCAATCAGCTTGGCGGGGTTGTTCATCATATCGGTCCAATAGGCCCCGGCGGCCTTGGCATAAAGTTCCTGGCTGGGCCCCTGCAAGGATGACGGCACGTTTCGCCCCTGCGACATGGCCCCCAACAATCGTTGCGTCAGCACCTCGACCCGCGCTAGATTTGCTTCGAGAACGGCCAGATTTTTACCAGATGTTGCGTCATCTTTGACATCATTGCTTGTCATACCAAAATCCTATGCCTATTTTGCATGTGCAGCATTGCTTTTGCAGTGCAACATCAGGAGCGTTCTTTCATGAAGTATATGTTGACCTATGACTTGATGGAAGGTGCACGCAATACCAATCAGTGGCTGGGTGCTACCGCACGGGCGTTTGCAAGCGCCCCGGCGATGTCCTACATGGCCAATCCGGCGATGGACTGGCTGCGGGCCTGGGGCGAAGTGACCGAACGGACCTTTGCCCGTATGGTGGTAAAACCGGATTGGAACATTCCGACGATTTCGATGGCGGACGGGCAGGACCATTTGGTGCAGGTCGAGACCGTTGTCACCGGCGCGTTTGGTGATCTGATACATTTCAACGTGGTTGGGCGCGAACCGCAGGCGCGTCGCATCATGATGGTTGCGCCGATGTCGGGGCATTATGCCACGCTTTTGCGCAAAACCGTGATCAGCCTGCTGCCGGATGCGGATGTTTATGTGACCGACTGGCACAACGCGCGGGATATCCCGGTCAGCGAAGGCAAGTTCGACGTTGAGGATTATACCCTCTACCTCGTGGATTTCATGAAGGCGCTGGGGTCGGATATTCACGTCATCGCCATTTGCCAGCCGGCCCCGCTGGCGCTGGCCGCGACGGCCTATCTTGCAGAGGAAGACCCAAAGGCACAGCCGCGCAGTCTGACCCTGATCGGCGGGCCGATCGACCCCGAGGCGAATCACACCGAGGTGACCGACTTTGGCCGGTCTGTCACCATGGGGCAGCTGGAACAGACAATGCTGCAGCGGGTCGGGTTCAAGTATCGGGGCGTCGGGCGGATGGTCTACCCCGGCCTTTTGCAGCTGGCTTCGTTCATTTCGATGAATGGCGAAATGCACGCCAGTTCGTTCCGTGATGAAATCATCCGTGTCGCCAAGGGCGAAGCCTCTGAGCATGATCGTCACAATGTCTTTTACGACGAATACCTTGCGGTCATGGATATGACGGCAGAATTCTATCTGTCCACGGTAGAGCGGGTCTTTAAGAACCGCGAAATTGCCCGGAACGAATTTGTCGTGGCCGGTCGCAAGGTGGACTTTGGCAAGATCACCACGGTGGCCGTGAAAACGGTTGAGGGTGAAAACGATGACATTTCCGCGCCCGGTCAGTGCAAGGCCGCCCTGCCCCTGCTGACGGGTCTGCCGGACAGCAAGAAGGCCTTTCACGTCGAACCCGGCGCAGGCCATTACGGCATTTTTGCCGGGGGCAAGTGGCGCCGCAACATCCGGCCATTGGTGCTTGATTTCATTGACGACAACGCTGGTCGCAGTGAAACGCCGAAGCGGGGCGCACCGAAACGCAGCGCAAAGGTCGTCGCGCTGAAATAGCGCGCGGCCGGGGTTAATTTCTCTGCCCTGACTTCACATTTCGTGTTAACGTTTTGCCACTTCGCCAGCTTGGCGCAGCATGTGAGGAGTCGATGGGTCAAGACGTAGCATTCGCCTGTGAATGCGGCCAAATTCACGGGTTGCTGACGGACATTTCCGAAAAGACCGGAACCGGGCTGGTCTGTCATTGTTCGCAATGCCGGGCAGCGGAGGTCTATCTGGATCAGGAAGACCCAAAAGAGGACGGTGTGGCGATTTTTCAGACCACGCTGGACCATGTGAATTTCATCGCCGGTGCGGACAAGATGTATGCCTTCAGCTTTGACAAGGACCGGCTGGTGCATTGGTACGCCAGCTGCTGCAAGTCACCGCTGTTCAATACCATGTCCGAACCCAAGACCGGTTTTGTCAGCGTCATGGTTGACCGGTTGAGCGATACCAGCGCATTGGGCCGAATCCGCGCCATGCTGTATGTTGATGACGGCACCGGGAAGCAGAAACACGAAGGTCTGCGGCATGTCATTGCGGCAGGCATGAAGCGGTCCGCAAAAATGCGACTGACCAAAAAGTGGAAGCGCAACGATTTCTTTGGCAAATCGGGCAAGCCGATCACCCGCGTTCATGTGCTGTCGGAGATCGAAAAGCGGCATTTGCCGCTGGAACGCAAGCTGGATTAGCGCAGCATCAATGGCTGGCGCATCCAGTCATGCAGCACAATTGTTGTGGCGACCGGGTCTTCCAATGTGGGCAGATGCCCGGCCCCGGCGATCACCTCCAGTTTGGCATAGGGGATCATTTCAGCCATGAATTCATGCCGTTTGACGGGCAGAAATGTATCTTCCTGTCCGCAGACGACAACGGCAGGACAGGTCACTTTGCGCAGGGTGCTTTGCTGATCACGACGGCGCTGGGTGGCGCGCGCCTGACGCACATATGCCTCTGACCCGTTGGCATAGGCCATATCGGTCACAAGCGTGGTGATTGGCGCGCGGCTTGGTCCCGGGGCCAGCCAGTCGGGGTTCATTTCCTGCGCGATCACGTCATTGAACCGCCCAGAGCGGGCCGCGACAATCAGCGGTTCCCGGGCCGAGGCCTGTTCGGGCGTATCAGAAAGCGCAGAGGCGCTGATCAGCGCGATGCGGGTCACACGTTCAGGGGCGCGGCGCAGAATTTCCAGCGCAACCGCCCCGCCCATCGACATGCCGGCAAGGGCAAATTTGGCCGGCGCCCATCCCAGGATCTGGCTGGCGACCTCTTCCATGCGTTCGCCCTGCGTCGTTGGCGCGAACATGACCGGAAATTCGGGAGAGAGCGCCTCGATCTGGGGTCCGAAAGCGCGCGCATCACAAAGCATCGGCGGCACAAGAACCAGGGGTTCAATGGTCATAATATCATATTGGCCCAATAGGTGTTTCCGGCCACTTTGACGTGGCGCGCACCGACCCGCAAGGGTGCGCGATCCGCCGTGTGACGCTAATTGCCACTAACCGGTCAGGGGGCGGTGATCAAGCCGCGGATCACCGTGCCAAGGCGGCGGCCACAGCCCGCCCCTGTCCCGATTGAGATGTGGCTAGGGGCCGGTCCGGGCGGCGTCCAGAACATCCTCGATCGCGGTTTCGATCAGTTTGAGGCAACGATCATCGGAGAACCGGTGATCGGCCCCGTCTACAAGCGTGAGGCGCATATCGGGGCTTTCGCCATGGTCCAGCAACCGCAGCGCCACAGACATGTCAACGTCGGCATCTGCCGTGCCTTGCAGGCTGCGCACCGGGAATGGCAGCGCCAGCGGATCACGCAGGACCAGCCGATCGCGACCTTCGGAAATCATCCGCTGCGTGATGATGTAAGGCTCGCCGTAGTCAGAGGGCAGCGCCACCTGCCCGTCTTGCGCCAAAGTGCGGCGCTGATCGGCGTCAAAGCCCGCCCACATGCTGTCTTCGGTGAAATCGGGGGCGGCCGCAATGGTCACAAGGCCCGCCACGCGGGCTGGCATGGCGCGGGCCACCAGCAGGGAAATCCAGCCGCCCATGCTGGACCCGACCAGCACCACCGGCCCGGCCAAAAGGCCCAATGCGGCACAGGCGTCTTCGAACCAGTCGCCAATTGCGCCATCGGTAAAGGCCCCGTCGCTTTCGCCGTGGCCGGAATAATCAAACCGCAGAAAGGCGCGCCCAGACTTGCGGGCCCAGTCTTCGAGATAGACTGCCTTGGTGCCGCCCATGTCGGATTTGAGCCCGCCAAGGAAGACCACCGCCGGGCCGGTGCCGTCGGTGAGGTGATAAGCGATACGGCGCCCCTGGGGCGTCACGAGGGTCGGGGTGTCGTCTGATAGCGTCATGCGCGCAGGGCATCACAGCGCGGGCGCAATCGCAAGTGGTCGCGGGCAGATCAACCGCCGATGTAGACGCTTTTCCGGGGGCGATAGAAAACCTTCTGGTTATGCAGGCGGCCCAGCAAGTCTTCGGTTGCGGATTGGTCGGCCTCGATCACCTTGATGGATTCCAGATGCGCCGGATTTTCATCCGACAAGGCCCGCCGCATCGCGCAAAGCTCGCGTCCGTGGGCCCGCAGAGATTCCTCGATCAGCTCAACGTCGCTGATCGACAGTTCAAAATTCCGGTTATAATTGGCCATGGACGGTCCTTTCAGGGCGAGGCAGCATGTTTCCCATAGGAAACATGTCGTATTTAGCCCCTCAGCCGTCGCGGTCAATGTATAATTGAGATTGCGCTGGCCTGTTATTGCCGTTCTGCGACCCAGACCCCGGCCACATCATCGGTCTGGCCGCCGCCACGGGCGGTTCCTTCGATCACGCCAATGCTGAACTGTGCGCGATTGCCGCCAAATGCGCCAACGGCCTCTGCATTCACGGTGCGATTGCCGGCGCCGAAATTGACCTGCCCATCAACGTCAGCGGTGACCTGAATGTCATTGTTGCGCCGGACCCGCCCGTTGCTGATGGTCAGACGGCCAGAGGTCCGGTTTTCGTCCAATGTATAGAAGTTGCCCGCGCTGCCGCTGAACCGGTTGCTGGCGAAGTTGGTGTTCAGCTGCATGGTGCCGATCACGCCTTCGATCTCGCGGGAGTCGGTGGCCAGAATGAGCAACCCGTCATAGCGGGCATTGCCGCTGGTGGGCAGATTACGCGCGGCGGTCTGATCCACTCTATCGGCGCGGCTTTCCAGCGCGCTCAGCTTTTGTTCGGCCTGCGCGAAGTTGGAAAAGGCAAAGGCATTGGCCGAACCGTTGCCGCCGCCGCTGCCACCGCAGGCAGTTGTCAACACAAGGGCAGCAATGGTCAGGGGGATGGAAAATTTCATGACGTACAAAGTCCTTAACTCTTACGATTCTGTTGTGATCTTGGAACACGAACAACCACTGATTGCAATGCGGCGGCGGAGCCATTGACAGCACCAGCGCAGGCCGCGAAAAGGGCCATTCACATAACCCGCAACCGGGCGTTCCGTGGGCGCCAAACTGACGAGGAGCATCGGCCAATGCGCCAGATTTCCCTTACCTTCCCCGATGGCAATGTGCGCGAATTTGCAGCAGGTATCACCGCTGCCGAAGTCGCTGCCGACATCTCATCATCGCTGAAAAAGAAAGCCATCTCTGCGACGGTCAATGGCCAGCATTGGGATTTGCAGTGGCCAATTGACGCGGATGCACAGATTGCCATCAACACGATGAAGGACGAGGAACCGGCGCTGGAACTTGTCCGTCATGACCTGGCGCATATCATGGCGCGCGCCGTGCAGGAGATCTGGCCGGACGTGCAGGTGACAATCGGGCCGGTGATCAAGGATGGCTGGTATTATGACTTTGACCGGGCTGAACCCTTTGTGCCCGAAGACCTCGCGCTGATCGAAAAGAAGATGAAGGAGATCATCAACAAGCGCGATCCCGTCCGCACCGAAATCTGGGCGCGCGAAAAGGCGATTGCCTATTATCAAGAGCGCAACGAGCCCTACAAGGTTGAGCTGATCGAGAGCATCCCCGGTGATGAGCCGCTGCGCATGTATTGGCATGGCGATTGGCAGGACCTGTGCCGCGGACCGCATTTGCAGCATACCGGTCAGGTGCCGGGTGATTGTTTCAAGCTGATGTCGATTGCCGGTGCCTACTGGCGTGGCGACAGCAACCGCGCGATGCTGCAGCGGATCTATGGTGCCGCCTTTACCAACAAGGAAGGCCTGAAGGCCCACATGCACCGGCTGGAAGAGGCCGCCAAACGCGACCATCGCAAGCTGGGCCGCGAGATGGGCCTTTTCCATATGCAGGAGGAGGCGCCCGGTCAGGTGTTCTGGCACCCCAATGGCTGGACGATCTACACGACCTTGCAGGATTTCATCCGGCGCAAGCAGCGCGCGGGCGGCTATGTTGAGGTCAACACGCCGCAGGTGGTGGATCGCAAGCTGTGGGAGGCCTCGGGCCATTGGGAAAAGTTTCAGGAAAGCATGTTCATCGTTGAGGTCGACGAAAGCCGGACCGAGGACGGGGACAATGCGCAGGACTTTGACGAGCGGATCAACGATCCCAAGCATACCCGGGTCAATGCGCTGAAACCGATGAACTGCCCCTGCCACGTGCAGATTTTCAATCAAGGTCTGAAGTCCTATCGCGACCTGCCGCTGCGCATGGCCGAATTCGGGTCCTGCGCGCGATACGAACCGTCAGGCGCGCTGCATGGGATCATGCGGGTGCGTGGCTTTACCCAGGATGATGGACATATCTTTTGCCGCGAAGACCAGATTGAAAGCGAAACGGCGGTCTATATCGACTTTCTGTCGTCGATCTATCGCGACCTGGGCTTTGATGCCTTCAAGGTGAAGTTCTCGGACCGGCCGGCCAAGCGCGCGGGGACAGATGAAACCTGGGACAAGGCCGAAAAAGCGCTGCTGGCGGCAACCCGCGCGGCGGGGATCGAACCGGAGCTGAACCCCGGCGAAGGGGCGTTTTACGGCCCCAAGCTGGAATTCGTGCTGACCGATGCGATTGGCCGCGACTGGCAATGCGGCACGCATCAGGTGGACTTTGTCCTGCCGGAACGTCTGGGTGCGGATTACATCGGCGAGGATGGCAACAAGCACCGCCCCGTCATGCTGCACCGGGCGACACTGGGGTCGTTTGAACGGTTTATTGGTATTCTGATCGAGGAACACGCCGGCAAGCTGCCGTTCTGGCTGGCCCCGCGTCAGGTGGTTGTTGCCTCGATCGTGTCGGATGCGGACGATTACGTGCATGAGGTCGTCGCGGCGCTGCAGGCCAAGGGCGTGCGGGCAGAGGCCGACACCCGCAATGAGAAGATCAACTACAAGGTGCGCGAGCACAGCCTGGGCAAGGTGCCGGTGATCCTGGCAATCGGTGCGCGCGAGGTCGAGGAACGCAGTGTGAGCGTGCGGCGGCTTGGCGAAAACCGAACGTCTGTAACATCGTTAGATGAAATTGTTGCAAACCTTGCCGTCGAAGCGACACCGCCAGACCTTTTGTAACAATTATCACCCTGCGATTGAAACAAACCCGCCGTTATTCCGGCGGGTTTGTTTGTTTCGGCCCGAAATTGCCTGTGACAGGCGGTCGCAGGCGGGGATCGGCTCAAAACCTGCTCACGGAAACGCGACCCACGGGTCTGTGAATGGATTGTTAGTCATGGCCCGGCCTAAGGTCTGCTCATCGCCGATCTGCGGTGAGACTGAAACAACTGTTAACTCGACCCAAAAGGAAAATCACATGTCCAAGATGACCAACACTCTGATCGTTGCTTCTGCTGTTGCTACTGCCATTGCCGGCGTTGCAACTTCGGCTGCTGCTGAAGGTGACGAAAAGTGCTACGGCGTTTCGCTGGCTGGCGAAAATGACTGTGCCGCTGGCCCAGGCACAACCTGCGCCGGTACATCTTCTGTTGATTACCAAGGCAACGCATGGACACTGGTCCCTGCCGGTACATGCGCAACCATGGAACTGCCAGCACAGGCTGACGGCTCTGCCCGCATGGGTTCGCTGGAAGCCCTGGAGCGTGACCTGCCAGCATAAGCGACATTCGCTTAACGAAAATTGTGTTAGGGTGGGCTATGGCTCACCCTTTCGCACCCATCCCAGACCCAGGGTCCTCCCATGTTTGACGCAACGCTTCATACGCTGCCGCACAAACCCGGCGTCGGCTACAAACCCCAACATTACAGTGACATAACCGCGCGCCCCGGCCCGCTTGGCTGGCTTGAAATCCACGCGGAGAACTACATGGGGGACGGTGGGCGCCCGCTGGCACAACTGCGCCATCTGTCTGAACACTTCCCGATCTCGGTCCATGGCGTTGGCCTGTCCATTGGTGGCGAAGGCCGCCTGGACCCCGATCATCTGACCCGGTTGAAGCATCTTGTCGGCTGGCTGAACCCGGCCAGCTTTTCCGAACATCTGGCCTGGTCGACCCATGACAGCCATTTCCTGAACGATTTGCTGCCCCTGCCCTATAACGCGGCGACCGTGACCCGTGTTGCGGACCATATCGACGAGGTGCAGACGGCATTGGGCCGCAAGATGCTGCTTGAAAACCCGTCGTCCTATCTGGCCTTTGCCGAAAGCGACATGAGCGAGACGGATTTCCTGAAAGAGGTGGTTGCCCGCACCGGATGTGGCCTGCTGCTGGATGTGAACAATGTCTTTGTCAGTGCCACGAACCTGGGCTTTACGCCGCAGGGATATATTGACGCCTTTCCGCTGGAACAGGTCGGCGAAATTCATCTGGGGGGCCATGATGAAGACCAGGATGACGACGGTGCCCCGCTGCTGATCGACAGCCATGGGCGCGAAGTCGCGGATCCGGTCTGGGCGTTGCTTGAGTATACGCTGGACCGCTCTGGCGCGAAGCCGCTGCTGATCGAGTGGGATACCGACGTGCCCGAATGGCCGGTGCTTGCCGCCGAGATCGCACGCGCCGCCGGAGCGCTGAACGCGGTGCCGGCATGACCGTCAGCCAAAAGGACTTTACCGCCGGGATCCTTGATCCAACGCGGCCCGCACCCGAGGGGCTTCTGGATGGCAAGGGCGCGCAGACCAGCAAGCGGTTTGATGTCTACCGCAACAACGTCGCCGTCAGCCTGACGGATGCGTTGGTCGCGGCCTTTCCGGTGATCTACAAGCTGGTCGGGGATGAATTTTTCCGTGCGATGGCCGGTGTTTACCTGCGCACGCATCTGCCCGACACTGCGCTGATGATGTATTACGGCGATAAGATGCCGCAGTTCCTCAAGCGGTTTCCGCCAGCGCAATCCCTGGCCTACTTGCCCGATGTGGCGCGGCTGGAAATCGCCCTGCGCGAAAGCTATCACGCGGGCGATGCGACGCCGGTTTCCGCGGACGTGCTGGGAACATTGGCCCCGGAGGCGCTGATGGCGGCCCGGATCAGCCTGTCGCCAGCACTGCGCATCGTGCGGTCATCGCATCCGATCTTTGGCATCTGGCAAAGCAACATGATCGCGGACGCCCCGGCGCTGGTCAAACGCGCCGAAAACGTCCTTGTCACACGGCCGCAATTTGACCCGACACCGCATTTGATTTCGGATGCGGATGCGGACTTTATCACAGCGCTCCAACGTGGTCATGCGCTTGGCGTTGCCATGTCCAAGGCCGGACAAGGCTTTGATCTTGGTGCGCTTCTTGGTCTCCTGCTGCGGCAGGGGGCGATGACCCATATCTCTTGAAAGGCCCCTCTCCATGATTGCAATCTATGATCGCGCCGCCGCTGGCTTGTCCCGCACTGGCGACAACATTCTGCCCCTTGCGGCGCGTCTGGTTTTTGCAGGGGTGCTGTTCGTCTATTACTGGAATTCCGGCCTGACCAAGTTGGACGGCTTTGGTCTTTCCTCTGGCGCATATGTGCAGATCTTCCCGAAAGCGATGGAGGCGGTCGGCTATGACACTTCGCAGTTGTCACTGTTTCACACGCTGGTTGTGCTGGCCGGCACATTGGCAGAGTTCATCCTGCCGGTGCTGATCGTGATCGGGTTCCTGACCCGGTTTGCAGCACTTGGCATGATCGGCTTTGTGGTGGTGCAATCCCTGACCGACCTTTTTGGCCATGGCGGCATTGCCCATGAGGGAACCTTGGGCGCGTGGTTTGACCGCATGCCCGATGCACTGATCCTGGATCAGCGGGCGTTCTGGATCCTGGCGTTGCTGGTGCTGGTCTTTAAAGGCGCGGGATGGCTTTCGGTTGATCGCCTGCTTAATGCGCGCGTGGCTGATCGGGCTGCCTAGAGGCGATCGCAAGGACGCCACCCAGCCCGACAAAGCCAATCGGGAACATGGTCCCCACGTTAAAGCCAAAGGCGGCGTAAAACGCCGCCGCTGACAGCAGCATGGCAATGCCACCCCAAAGCGCGCGATCCTTGGCCATGGCCCCACCGGCAATCGCCAGCAGCGGCGCTATGAAGCTCGCAAAGCGGATAAATGCCGGATTTTCAAAAAGATCGAAGGCATCGGCCAGTTCGGGCGCGCGGGCGGCAAGCTCTGTCGCGCCATAGCCGAACAGGCCAACAATAATCCCAATCAGGCCGCCGATCAGGCCCAGAACAGAAGCTGCATTTCTCATGATGTCGATATAGGGGTGGCGCGGTCAGGTTCCAAGGAACTTTGACTGAACGTCAGCTTTCCAGCCCTGCGTCAGCCCCTCTGCATCAATCACCGGGCGCTTGAGAAGTGTCGGGTGGGCCTGCAGCAAGTCTTTGACAGGCATGGCTTTTTCCGCATCCGACAGGGACCGCCAGGTTGCTGAGGCGCGGTTGACCGCCGCCGCCCCGAAGGCGGCGATGATGCGGTTGAGATCTGCCGTCGGCAGGCCGTCATCGCGCACATCGATGACCTCTGGGTCATGGCCCGCTGCGCGCAGGGATTTCAGCGCCTTGCGACAGGTATCGCAGGATTTCAGCCCAAAAAATCTCATTCTGCCTCTTCTTTCAGCACATGCGGCAATGTGTCGCGAATCAACGAAGGTGTCATTTGCCTTTTGCAAAAATGTCCTAAACTTTAGATCAGAAGGCCAGTACTCGTCCGTTTTGACGGCGCTGAAGACCTGGCGCAATGGAGGAAAAGGACATGCCTACGGGTACAGTAAAGTGGTTCAATACGACAAAGGGGTTCGGATTTATCGCCCCTGACGAAGGCGGCAACGACGTATTTGTACATATTTCGGCCGTTGAACAGGCGGGGATGACGGGTCTCGCTGATGATCAGAAGATCGGTTACGAGCTGGTCGAAGGGCGGGATGGGCGCAAGATGGCCGGTGAGTTGAGCCGGATCGACTGAACAACCCACCTGGGTCGTGGCTGCAACAATGCCGGCAGGTTTGGCGTGTCCGTGGTCTAGTGAAACAGATTGGACCCCGCACTGCCGCGTGACACCGCCCGGCCCTATCGGTCGTCCATACACGCCGTACAGAGGGCAATCGCCGGATCAGCCTGCAGGCGTGCCGCTGCGATGTCCTCACCACATCGGGCGCAATAGCCGTATTCCCCGGAGGCAATCCGATCAAGCGCGGCGATGATGCGCTGGCGCGAAACGCCACGCCGTCGCGCCTGCGCCTGTGCCATCGCCTGATTTTGCAATGCGTCCATCCGACTGAGCCGCCCGACGGCCTGCTGGTCAAGCGTCACGGTTTTCTGCCCCGCCTGCCCGGCGGCGTCCTCTGCATCAAGCTCCGCAAGGCGAAGGGTCAGGATGGTTTTGGCATCGCTCATCCCAGCCAGACCGCTTGCGCGGCATCATCCCAGCCAAGGGTGTATTTGGCACCGTCGGTGATCACCGGTCGCGCCATCAGGGCGGGTTGGTCGCGCAGCTGTGCATCGGTTTCGGATTCACGCATCCATGCGGTGAGGTTGCGGTAGGTCTGGCTTTTGCGGTCCACGAGGGTAGAGCCGAATTCAGCAAGCAGCGGGGCCCATTCGTCATCCGTCAGCCGGTCGGCGCGGACGTCGCGGAAGGTGACGTTGAGTCCGGCGGCTTCGAGCGCCTTGAGCGCGGATTTGCAGTCGGAACAGGTGGGCAGGCCGTAAAGGATCATTGCGGGGGCTTTCGGTTGGGATTCAGGTTTCATTAACCCCGATTTGGAAGGGTTTGGCCATGTCAAATTACATCAGGCCAAAGGTTAATGGGGCCACGATTTTCGTGACCGCGACGTTGGCGCATCGAGAGCGCTCCACGTTGGTTGATCACGTGAACCATTTGCGTTCGGCGGTGCGGGCGACGCAGGCAGAGCGTCCGTTTGGGATCGATGCGTGGGTTGTGTTGCCGGACCATTTTCATGCGGTG
Source organism: uncultured Paracoccaceae bacterium (assembly GCA_947502145.1). Taxonomy (GTDB): domain Bacteria; phylum Pseudomonadota; class Alphaproteobacteria; order Rhodobacterales; family Rhodobacteraceae; genus CANMYO01. The sequence continues at coordinate 188,071 of CANMYO010000004.1, forward strand.
TGGTCGTTGCCCGAAGGAGACAGGGATTTTTCGACGCGGATGGCAGCGATCAAGGCGCGGTTTACGCGCAACATCCGTAGGGCGGGCTTTAGACCGCCGCCCCCGGGGCCGACAGCACAGGGGGTTGTGGCCGGGCGAGTGCGTAATAGTTTGCCGTGGAAAGATGCCGGTCTGAAGCCCGGCCTACGCGGGAACGAGCAGACGATCTGGCAGAAACGGTTTTGGGAGCATCATATTCGCGACCAATCGGATTGGGAGAACCATATGACATATTGTTGGCACAACCCGATTAAGCATGGTTTGGTCAATGACCTGCGTGATTGGCCGTATTCGTCGTGGCACCGCGATCATGTGTAGTGTGCGTGGAACGCGCCCGCCTTGAGGGGCTGGCGTCTTGGAAACGGTCCGTGGTACCGTTTCAGCCTGACACGCGCGGAGCCCGGAGGGAGCGATGACGCTGGCTATCTGGTCACGCGATTGACCCGGGGTGATGGAACGCAGTGACACCATTGCGCAGCAACGGGTGCGGAACGCGCCCGCCCTGGGGGCGGGGTCTGAACAGTCTCGGAAATGATCCAGTGGATCATTTCAGGTTCAAACGGGTGGAGCCCCGAACGATCGTGTGTTCAACGAAGTTGAATGAATACTATTCAGCAGTAAGCGTTCGCCAATATTCTTGAAAAAATTGCTTGCAATGCATTGGCGCAAACTCAAGTCCATCATCAAGGTCAATTTCCAAGACTTCGCGCAATTCTGCTTCAACAACAGACAGATCAGAACGCGATATGGACGAGCAAGTAGCGAAGACTTTGCAATCCACACTGATGGCACAGCGAAGTAGCTCTAAATTCTGCCTGTGGAAGGCCGAACCTAGAAATACAATTCTTCTTGCGTCTTCAAGCTGTTTGCAAATATCATTCAAAAGGTTTGGGTCTTCAACTCCCTCAGTGAATGTTCGTATTTTCCGAGAAGACTCCAAAAGATAGTCTGGACTGTCAGTCTTGCCGAAACCCGAGGGAACACCATTCGGCCAATCCAAGACCTCGCCTGCTATTCCGTATGGGCGATGGATCGTAACCTCCTTGAAGGCTGCTACGACCTCATCAACGGGCAAACCAAAATAGCTTGAAATAGCCCTTGGAAGAAATGCCTCAATACAACGGTCGTAGTTGAATGAGATAAATGAGAGGTTTTCAAAGAAAGACTCAACGTCACTTTTGCGCCTTCCCTCGGTAATCAACTTACTTAGGTCAGAGTACCATGTTGGCTCAAAGGATCGGAAATCGAGTTGAAAATTTCTGTCAATATCTGACTTGAAGAACCTGCTTTCGTTTTCAGCAAGATGGATTGCCCGAACAATGCCCAATTTGGCCACCAACTCAATTTTTTCATCCTCCAAGCCATGCACCAGATTATCAATCGAAATTGCCTGTTCAGCCGATTTGACAAGTTGCATCGCAGATCTTCGGTAATTTTCAAAATCATGATCGCGGTTTTCCGATCTCAGAGCCAGGTCGAGAGCGTCGGCTACTATGGGATCACCACTCCTTAACTCACCAATGCTGTATCTTAGGTTTACTAGAGAACTTATGGTTCGGAGAAGTTCTTCGCCTACAGGCAAATCCACTTCCGCGCTTGCCCCAGCGCCGAGGATGAAGACTGTTGGAGCTCGGAACACCTACCCAATCACCCCCTCAAACTCGCGCCATTCCCCCTTGCTCATCCCGGAGGTCTCTTGCGTCACCTTCTCCCCCGCCAGCATGCGCTTCAAACATTGCAGGCCTTTTTCGGATAGGACGGCGCCGCCGAGGCGGTAGTCTTCGAAGGCGGAATAGGCGGCGGGGACCCAGTCGGCGACGATGTTGCAGATCGCCTCGGCGTAGACGCGGATTTCGTATTGGGCGTGGGCATCCGCGCGCAGGCGCAGGAAGTGGAAGAGGTTGTGCAGATCAACCTTCCAGTACCATTGGGTGTAGATATTGGCGGGCAGGTTCATGCGGGCAAGTTCGCGGGCAAGACCCTGTTGGCCCTCTTCCGAGATCATCTCTTCGTAGTGATCATAGGCGGTTGCGGAATCGTCCTTGAGGTAGCGCAACACGCGGGCGGCCTCTTCGCCGGTGAGTGCCTCACCCCGGCCCTGATTGTTCACCACGGATTGCGCGGCAAGGTGTTCAGCATCGGGAATATAAAATTCGCGATCAAGGATCGAGTAGCGGGCCGAGTACTCGTTAACGTTCGCGGTGCGGTGGCGAATCCACTGGCGGGCCACAAAGACGGGCAGTTTGACGTGCAGCTTGACCTCGCACATTTCAAACGGGGTCGAATGCCAGTGCCGCATCAGGTAACGGATCAGCCCGGCATCATTTGACACTGACTTTGTGCCTTTGCCGTAGGACACACGCGCCGCCTGACAGATCGCGGCATCATCACCCATGTAGTCAATGACCCGAACGAATCCGTGATCCAGCACGTCATGGGCAAGATAGAGGTGTTTCTCCATCCCGTCAGAGACCGCGCGAAGGGTCGGTTTTGATTGGCTGCGCAAAATGTCAATTTCGGCCTGTTGCTCAGGTGTCACGGGCATGGGCATCTCCTGTGGGAAAGCGAGTCGCTTACTACTATATCTAGACGCGGTGTGCGGCAAAACCTCCATATGCGGAAAAGAAATACGGAGGGTGCTTGTGTTGGCGATTGACTTGGTCCGAGGGCACCCTGATGATGATGTTGATTTTCTGAAAACCGCACAGGTAACCGCCCGATGATCCGACTTTTGACCGCCGCTTCACTTTTGGCGTTGCTTGCCGCGTGCAACGACGGCCAGCCGTTCACTTTCACGCCGGTTGATCTGGAGGGGGAAGTTGACCCCGCAGAGCCGGTGCCCGAGGAAGAGGATGATCCCGTTTCCGATGACGGTGTGCCCGAAAGCGTTGGCGGCAACGTGGAAACTGTCACCTACCGACCCGGTTCAAACTTCCTGTCCGTGCAGATCACCTCGCTCGACAGCACGCCGGTGACTGCGGTTTACGAACGCAACCCGGCGCTGGATGTGGGCGGCTATCGCGCATTTTCGCAACAGGAAGATCCATTGGACCGGATGTTCATCGGCATGGCCAAGCGCACCGCTGATGGTGCGACCCAGGGCGTGCTGGTGATGGATGGCGGGCAGTTCACCAAGTTCTTTGGTGGCACCCATTTCCAGCGCACCGGCGCCTATACACCCCATATTCCGCGGCAACCTGACAATGGTCTGGTGTCCTACGCCGGGCGCTATGTTGGCCTGTTGAACATCAACGCGCCGCGCCCGAACGAAGCGCTGCCAGTGCCTGCGGGCACCAACCCTGACTTTATCCCGGCGCAGCCTGCGCGGGTGCGTGGCGATGTTTTCGTGAACGCCGATTTTGCGGATAATTCCGTCAACGGTGCCATCAGCAACCGGCAGTTGCTGGACTTCGGCAATGCCGTGATCCCGTCCGTGTTTCTGATCCCAACTGAGATTGATGAAGACGGCAGATTCAGCGGCGATGTCGAGAACGCCAATCAGGATGGCGTGGGCACCTATGCCGGGACTTTTGGCGGGTCACGTGCGTCGGGTATTGCGGCCGGGGTTCATCTGGATGGCGACTTCCTTCCAGGCGTGGAGAATGAAGAAGAATACGGGATCTTTGTTCTCAACAAATGTGGGACAGCCAATGACGCGAACATTTGTGACACCGTTAATCCGTAACGCTGTCGCCGCCGCCCTTTGCCTGACACTTGCCGCGCCTGCGGGTGCGCAGGACAGAGTTGACGTAACCCTTGAGGATGCACGTGTGATCGCGGTTGAGGCCGCGATTGGCGGTGATCCCGAGCTTTCGATCGTGCTAGCCCAGGGGTTGCTACAGGCTGATTCCAATGACCGGGCCGCGCATCTGGCGCTTGCCGCGGCACTGCCCCAGGTTGGACGGGCGGCGGATGGGCGCGCCGCGGGCGCGCGCGCCTTTGCCCTGTCCAATTCACCGATCCAGCGCTACGAAGCGGCACGTGTCACCGCCCTTGCCGCGGCCAACAACGGGCAGTTGACGCTGGCCACGCTTTGGTTGCGCCGGGCGCTGATCCATGCGCCAACTGCACGCGATACAGAGCAGACTCTGGCCGATGCGGCACGGCTGTCACGACTGAACCCCTGGTCAACCACGTTACGTTTTTCAGTGACCCCCTCGGGGAACGTCAATGGCGGAACGGACGAAAAATTCACGACTTTTCAGACCATTGGCTTTGTTCAGGTGGATGACCTAGGCGAAGTCTACGAATTGCAGGTTGTGGAATTCAGCGGGCCAAATTCAACAGATGCGCTGGCCTTGTCGGGTGTTGTGGGCCGGTTTGGGTTTGACACCAGCTATCGCCTGTTTGAGACCGAAACGTCGCGGGCACGTATCGCATTGTCCTATAGCGGTTCGCGGGTCTGGCTGTCGCCAGAGGCCAAGCGGATTTCGCCAACCAGCCGGGGCAGCGACTTTTCCTCGGACGTGGCGGATATCTCGTTTGGGTACGACCGCATCCTTGGCGGCGGCGCGACAGCAACAGAAGTGACGCTTGGCACGGTGCGCTACGATGGTGACCCCTATTACGATTTTGCGCGCTTGTCGCTGTCATACGGGCGACCGGTCGATGAGGCCAGCACGCTGCGGATCACCGGTTTCAGCGAGTATCAGGCCTTTGCGGCGGGCAATGATCGCGACATTCGTCGCAATGGCCTGCGGCTGAGTTATGGTCGCCGCCTTGCGAATGGGGACGCGATTTCAGCGCAGTTTGGCATCACCGATGCAAACAGCGACAACAACAATGCGATTTCAACGGAAATGTCCGCGCAGGGCAGTTGGTCGCCCAATCGCCAGTTTGGCCCGGCGCGCCTGCGTCTGACCGCCGGCGTCAGCCGGGAAGAATTTCCCGAATACGGGTTGTTCCTGTTTCAGGTCCTTGATGGCCGGCAGGACACATCGGTTTTTGCCGGCATCGACCTGTCGTTTCCGGATGTGCAATACGCCGGGTTCAGCCCGGTGGTCAGCCTCTCCTCGTCACGCACAAGAAGCAATGTCAGCCGGTTTACGACCGACGATCTGTCGATCTCGCTCAATTTTCGGTCAGCATTCTAGCGGATACTGGACGCCCGGCGGAATGCGCTTATGCTTTGCGCTGACGTAAAGGAGCATTCATGTCACTGAAATATCTGCACACCATGGTTCGCGTGAAGGACCTTGAGGCCAGCATCGCCTTTTATGAGTTGCTGGGCCTGAAAGAAACCCGCCGCTCGGACAGCGAAGGGGGGCGATTCACCCTTGTTTTCATGGCCGCGCCGGGGGACGAATCCTGCCCGATCGAGCTGACCTATAATTGGGATGGCGATGACGGCCTGCCCTCAGACAGCCGCCATTTTGGCCATCTGGCCTATCGGACCGACGATATCTACGCCCTGTGCCAGCATCTGATGGACAATGGCGTGACAATCAATCGCCCACCGCGTGACGGTCATATGGCCTTTGTACGCTCGCCCGATAATATCTCGATCGAACTGCTTCAGGAGGGCGCGGACCTGCCCAGTCAGGAGCCCTGGGCGAGCATGCAAAACACCGGTCATTGGTAAGAGCGGGCGCCCTGTTGGCGCTGTGGCCGGGCCCGGCAGAGGCCTGTCGGCTGGCCCTTGTCCTGGCCCTTGATGTGTCCTCGTCGGTGAACCCGCGCGAGGATGCACTGCAACGGGGCGGCACTGCGGATGCGCTGCAGAATCCATCAGTGCAGGCGGCGTTTCTGGCCAGCCCTGACCCGGTTGCGCTGACGATTTTTGAATGGTCAGGTCGGTTTCACCAACATGAGTTGCTCGGCTGGACGCTGATCGAAACCCCTGCGGATCTGGACCGCGCAGCCGAGATGGTGCGGACATCACAGCGCCAGCAAAGCGATCAACCCACCGCACTTGGCCATGCGCTTGGGCATGCGGTGCAACGCATGGCAGAGGCCCCGGCCTGTCAGTTCCAGACCATTGACGTTTCGGGCGATGGCGAAAACAATGACGGGTTTGGCCCCGCAGAGGCCTATGCCGCCCTGCCTTTTGACGGGGTTACGGTGAATGGGCTGGCGATCATTGACGGCGCGCCCGAAGGACCCCGCCCACTCGTGCCCTATTACCAGCGCGAGGTACTGCATGGTCCGCTGGCCTTTGTGGAGATCGCCCGCGGGTTTGAAGATTTTGCCGATACGATGCAGCGCAAGCTAATCCGTGAAGTCTCTGCGCAGGTGATCGGCATGCTGGAGAGGCCACGGCAATGATCCGGCTGGTTGCCCTGCTGATGATCTTGGCCACACCTGCAGCGGCCTGCCGGCAGGCGCTGGCGCTTGCGCTTGATGTGTCCGGCTCGGTTGATGCACAGGAATATCGCCTGCAACGCGATGGGCTGGCCACGGCCCTGACCAGCCCGCGGGTCAAAGAGGTGCTGTTTGCCCCCGGCGCCGCGCCGATCCGGATCGCGGTTTTTGAATGGAGCGGACCGGTGGATCAGACGCTGATTCTGCCATGGGTCACGTTAAGCGATGAAACTGCGCTGAACGGGGCCGTGGCGCGACTGCGCGCTGTGCCACGGGCGGCGCAAAACCCGACGACAGCGATCGGGCCCGCCCTTGTCTTTGGCTTTGATCTGCTGTCACAACAGCCCGATTGCTGGAAACGCACCCTGGATGTCTCTGGCGACGGCTTGGCCAATACCGGACCACACCCACGCAGAATTGCGCTGCCTGCAGCCCTTGGGGATGTGATCGTCAACGGATTGGTGGTGGGTGTGCCCAGTCAGGACGGCGGCAATTGGGGGTCAAACCTCCGTGAATTGTCGTCCTATTTCAGCACCTATGTGGTGCGCGGGCCCGGCGCATTTGTTGAAGTGGCGCTGGGGTACGAAGATTACGCCGCAGCGATGGAACGCAAACTGCTGCGCGAGTTGGAAACGCTCGCCACCTCGGCGGCAGAGCCGCATCGCGATACCGCCGAAACGCGATGACGCCCGACGTCCCGCGTCAGGCTGCCACCCTCACTCTTAAACATGGCGTGCGGCAAAGCCGCCCCGCAAGGTCACCCTAATAGATGTATCGGATCTGTTCGGTCCAATAGCGTTCGATCCGCCGCAGCGCACTGGTGATGTCGTCGATCCCTTTCTGGTCAACAACACCCCGTGTCACGAGGCCATCCGCATGTGTGGCAAAGAGTTTTGCCACGATCAGCCTGATGTCCCGGCCCTTTTGAGTCAGGCGGACACGGACGGATCGCCGGTCAATTTCAGACCGTTCGTGATGCATGTAACCTGCATCCACCAGCTTTTTGAGGTTATAGCTGACGTTGCTACCTTGATAGTAGCCACGTGTTTTCAGCTCACCTGCGGTGACCTCATTTTCGCCGATGTTGAACAGCAGGAGGGCCTGGACAGCGTTGATTTCCAACACCCCGACGCGTTCAAATTCGTCCTTGATAACATCCAGCAACAGACGGTGCAGACGCTCTACAAGCGTCAGACTGTCGAGGTAACTGGTCATGAATGCAGCATTCGCCGCGCTAAACTCGGTTTCTACCGGCAGAGACTTGAGATTTGCGTGCAAAGTCATTGCAGCCTCCGATATAGTGCGGCGACCTCAATGACGGCTAATCACGAAAATAAAGTTAAAGCACGCAGCCAATTCAAGATTGTTTGACAATACCCTGCGCGCGGTCGGTCAGCTGGACCATCAGGTTGCTGTACTGGTCTGGTGGCGCAGCCTGTCCCAGAATCCAGCCAAAGATGTCATGATCATTCTCGTGCAGCAGCGCGTCATATGTCGCCAGGTCTTCGGGCGACATACGATCCAGCGCAGCATCGGCGAAATCGGTCAGGATCAGGTCCATTTCCTTGATTCCGCGGCGCATCGACCGCATTCGCAGCCGTCGCACCATGGTGTCGCGGTCTTCGCTCATACCGGTTCCTGAATCGCCTTTCGCAATTGTTTTTCCAGCCGTGCGAGCCGGTCGCTGGCATCGGAGATCTCGGCGCGCACGCTGCGAACTTGCTTCAGGATATCGTTCACGCCGGGCTTGATCAGCGCAAATTCCTCGGGCTCATCAGGGCCCTCGCCATGGCCTGTCATCAGCCACGACAGGGTGATCCCCAGCAGGCCTGACAGCATTGTCAGCCGGTTTGCGCGAGGTTCCTTGAGATCCTGTTCCCAGGCCGCGATGGTACTGGTTTTTACACCCAGCTGTGCGGCCAGCGTGGCCTGATCAAATCCGGCCTGCTCGCGGGCGGCGGCCAGCCTGTCGCCAAACGTGGCGGCGTCCTCGGAATACCAACTTGTCTGCGTCTCGGTCTCGGTCATTGCAGGTCCCTTGTCGCTTGCGTTGTCTTATCCTCTCACCCTATGTCATGGCGCAACGACATTGACCACCGGGAGACGACGATGACCTTTCTGTCTGCGACATTGGACCGCGTTAAACCTTCGCCGACGATTGCCGTTACGACCAAGGCCGCAGAGCTGAAGGCGGCGGGTCGCGATGTCATCGGTCTGGGTGCGGGTGAGCCGGATTTTGATACGCCGGATAATATCAAGGCCGCCGGTCAGGCCGCAATTGCCGCGGGCAAGACCCGCTATACGGCGGTTGACGGCATTCCCGAACTGAAGACCGCAATCTGTGATAAATTCAGCCGCGACAATGGCTTGGACTACTCCCCGGCGCAGGTCACCGTCGGCACTGGCGGCAAGCAGGTGCTGTACAACGCCTTCATGGCGACGCTGAACCCCGGCGACGAGGTGATCATCCCGGCGCCCTATTGGGTCAGCTATCCGGATATGGTGTTGCTGGGCGGCGGCACCCCGGTTTTTGTGGAGGGCCAGATTGCGGGGGGTTACAAGATCACCCCGGCGCAGCTGGAGGCCGCGATCACCCCAAACACCAAGTGGTTCCTCTTCAATTCGCCATCCAACCCCACAGGCGCGGGCTATAGCTGGTCCGAGCTCAAGGCGCTGACCGACGTGCTGTTGCGGCATCCCCATGTCTGGGTGATGAGCGATGACATGTACGAGCATCTGGCCTTTGGAAATTTCAAATTCTGCACGCCTGCGCAGGTTGAACCACAGCTTTACGACCGCACGTTGACTGTCAACGGTGTCAGCAAGGCCTATGCGATGACCGGCTGGCGAATTGGCTATGCCGCTGGGCCAGAGACGTTGATCAGGGCCATGCGCAAGGTGCAGTCGCAATCCACATCCAATCCCTGCTCGGTCAGTCAATATGCCGCCCTTGAGGCTCTGACAGGTCCGCAGGATTTCCTGCCCGACAATGCCCGGATGTTCCAGGCCCGGCGTGATCTTGTAGTGGATGCGCTGAATGCCTGTGCCGGGATCAGCTGCCCGCGCCCGGAAGGGGCGTTTTATGTCTACCCGTCGATCGCGGATTGCATTGGCAAGACCTCTGCCGCGGGCACAAAGATCGGCAATGACGAAGACTTTGCCACCGCGTTGCTGGATGAAACCGGGGTTGCGGTGGTTTTTGGCGCGGCCTTTGGTCTGTCGCCTAATTTCCGGGTCAGCTATGCCACCTCGGACGCGGAGTTGGCCGAGGCCTGCGCACGGATCAAATCTTTTTGCGATGGCTTGCACTAAGCCAAGGCTGACGCGACAGTCCTTGCCGGGGCGGCCCCAGCTATCGGGGCCGCATTCCAAATGGGGGGACGCATCATGCGCAGGCACGAAGACTTCAACGCGGACTGGACGTTTGCAGCAGGTTTTGACCCGGAACAATCCGGGCAGGAAATCAGCGGCGCGCGCGTTGATCTGCCGCATTCGGCCGTCCCGCTGCCCTATAGCTATTGCGATGAAACCGCCTACCAACGGGTTTTCACCTATCAGAAGGTGATCGACTGGGAGCCGGCATTCGAAGGGCAGGATGTCGCCCTGCGGTTTGAGGCCGCGATGGCCAACGCAGAGGTCTATCTGAATGGGCATCGGCTGGCCGGACATGCGGATGGCTACACCCCGTTTGAGGTGCGGCTGACCGCGCATTTACAGCGCGGTGCCAACCTGATCACGGTCAAGGTCGATGGGGCGGAAAACCCCGATATTCCGCCTTTTGGCGGACGGATCGACTATCTGACCTATGCCGGGCTTTACCGCGATGTGGCGCTGATCGTGCGCCCCTTGGTGTCGATCGCCAATATGAAGATTGAAACGCCGGACGCCCTTGCCGATACAAAATCCGTCACCGTGGATGCGCTGCTGGACGCCACGGCGGGGGCGCAGATTGACGGCAGGCTGCGCGCCGATCTGCTGGACCCGGAGGGTGCGATCATCGCGACGGAAGAGGCCGCAGTGCGGGGGCCCGAGCAGCGGTTGCAATTTGAGGGGCTGACCGGTCTGTCGCTTTGGACGCTGGATGCGCCAGTGCTTTACGCCCTGCGATTGACACTTGAGACGGCTGAGGGGACGGACAGTATCACCCGGCAATTCGGGTTCCGCACAGCGGTTTTCAGCGCGGATGGTTTTGCGCTGAACGGCGAACCGGTCAAGCTGATCGGGCTGAACCGGCATCAGGCTTTTCCTTATGCGGGCTATGCGCTGGGGCGCGCAGCGCAGGAGCGCGACGCAGAAATTCTAAAACAGACGCTGTGCTGCAATGTGGTGCGGACCAGCCATTACCCGCAGTGCCCGTGGTTTCTGGACCATTGCGACCGGATCGGATTGCTGGTGCTGACCGAAATTCCTGGCTGGCAACACATCGGCGGCGCGCAGTGGCAGGCCGAGGCCCTGCGCAATGTCGAGCGGATGATCACCCGCGACTGGAACCACCCGTCAATCATCACATGGGGCGTGCGGATCAACGAATCCGACGACGATCATGACTTTTACACTGCGACAAACGCGCTGGCCCGCCGCCTTGACAGCACCCGCCAGACCAGCGGCATTCGCAAACATGCGCAAAGCGAATTTCTGGAAGACATCTATACGATGAACGATTTTGTGCAGGGCGGCGAAGAAATCTCGGGCGGGCCGCAGCGGGCGCTGAAATCCCAGGGCGAGCAGACCGGCCTGAACCGGTTGGTGCCCTATATGGTGACCGAATGTAACGGCCATATGTTTCCGACCAAGAGTTTCGACAACGAGCATCGCCAGATCGAGCATGTGATGCGCCATCTGAACGTGATCAATCAGGCCCATGGTGACGCGGAAATCGCCGGGGTCATTGGGTGGTGCATGTTTGATTACAATACGCACAAGGATTTCGGTTCGGGTGATCGGATCTGTCATCATGGCGTGCTGGACATGTTCCGCGAACCAAAGTTCGCGGCCTATGCCTATGCCAGTCAGGGCGACCCGGAGGTGACACCGGTCCTGAAACCTGTGACCTTTTATGCCCGCGGCGAACGCAATATCGGAGGTGTGCTGCCGCTGATGGTCCTGACCAATGCGGAGGTGGTTGAACTGCGCTTTCCAGATGGCGCGGTGCGCCAGTTCCACCCGGCGCGGGACAGGTTTGCGCATTTGCCCTATCCGCCAGTGATCATCGCGCGCGATGACGTTGGTGCGGATGCATTTGGCAAATGGGGCATGGCGTGGCAAGACCTTGAAATTGCGGGTATTTACAAAGGCAAGGAGATCGCATCCGTCAGGCTTTGCGCCGATCCGTTGCCCAGCACCTTGGCTGTTTTGCCTGACAAGCTGACGCTGGATGCCGCTGGTCGCGAAGACTTGCGGGTCATGGTGCGGGCGTTGGATCAGGCGGGCAACAAACTGCCATTCCTGGCCGATCAGATCGGCATCAGCGTGACCGGTCCGGCGGCGCTGATCGGGCCGGAAAGCGTGCCGTTGATCGCAGGATCAACCGGGTTTTGGATCAGGGCCGCGGGGCCACCGGGCGACATTCTCTTGCGCCTGACCAGCAGCCGGTTTGCCCCGCAAGAGGTCAGCTTGCGCGCGCTTTAGCAGCGGTGCAATTGTCCGTAGCATCACGTGTGGCCCCCTGCTAACCTTGCCAAAAGTCGTTGAGGGGCAGATGGGCGCAGACCTACCAGATTATTATTTTCGCATTCGTGAAAACGGGGCGGCGGTGTTCCGGGTGGACACCGAAAACCGGCAACGCCGGATCGAGATGGATCAGGTGGCCGTGGTCAACGTCAAGAACGGCGAGGTCAAACCCCACGGTGACCGGGTTTTGTCTGAGGCAGACATTGCCGCCATTCAGGATTGGCTGGACAAGCGTGTCGCGCTTTTGGCCGAGCGCGATATTGACGATATTCACCGGGCGGTTGACTACCTCAACATCACGACGCAATGGGTGCAGTCAAAGGCGACGGATGAACAGCTTGAGAATGTCACCGATGCGTTGCTGCTGGCGATGCATGATCTGCGCACGATATTGGTGCGCAAAAAGGCGGACCGGTTGTTGAAGGACGACGAAAGCTAGGCTTCTATATGCACCGACTGGCGCCAGAACCGCCATGACATCAGCACGCCCGCGACCGTCAGCCCGATCACCAGTCCAAGCCAGAGCCCGATAGGCCCCATGTCAAATGTGAAGGCCAGCAGGTACGCGCTTGGCAAGCCGATCACCCAATAGCTGATGATTGCCATGACCATAGGAACGGCCGTGTCCTGCACACCGCGCAGCAGGCCCAGGGCCATGACCTGCAGCGCATCAACCGCCTGAAACAACCCGGCCACCGCCAATAGCACAACGCCAATGCGCAGCACGGTATCGCGGGCAGGTTCATCGGGGTCGATAAAGATTGCGACCAGTTGTTCGGGGATTGTCAGGAACAGGATCACCGTGAACACGACAAACGCGCCAGACATCGCCATCGCGGTGATGCCGCCGCGGCGAAGGTTGGGTTCATCGCGCCGCCCCAATGCCCGCCCTGCCCGCACCGTCGCGGTTTGCGAGAACCCGATATGGACCATGAACATCACGCTGGCCCATTGGATCGCGATCCCATGGGCCGCCAGTTCAATCGCACCGATCCAGCCCATCATCACCGCCGAAGCGGCAAAGAGCCCGCCTTCGGCCAATGAGGTCAGCCCGATCGGCAGCCCCAGCCGAAAGACGCGGGCCATGATCTCGGGGTCGGGGCGCAGTACATTCCGCAACAGTTCAAACTGGGGCAGAACGCGCAGCGCATAGCCCAGCAGGATCGCAACGGTCAGAAGCTGCACCATGACCGAGGCGATTGCGGCCCCGCGGATGCCCAGTTCAGGCGCGCCCAGATTGCCAAAAATCAGCGCATAGTTGACCAGCACGTTCATCAGCGCCGCCGCGATGGTGCTGTAAAGAATGATTCCCGTCCGCTCTAACCCGGCGAGAAACGATTTGAAGGTCATGACAAGAAGTGCCGGGATCATCCCCAGTGCGGCGATATGCAGGTAATCCTGCCCCAGCGCGGCAACAGCCGGGTCCTGACCGATGGCAAGCAGGATCTGTTCCGCAAAGATAAACGGGACTGAGACCACAAGGCCATAGAACACCGACAACCAGACCGCCATGCGGGTGACCCGGCGGACCTGCTGTTCGTTGTCTTCCTCTGCGGCGGCTGCAACCATGGGGGTCACTGCAAATGCAAAGCCAGAGCCGACAATAAACACAACGAAGAACAACGTACCGGCAATGGTAGAGGCCGCAAGCGCGGTGACGTCGTACCAGCCCAGCATGATCGTGTCGGTCATGTGAATGGCAAACATCGCCAGATTGCTCGCGATCAGCGGCAAACCAAGTTTGAGCACGGCGCGGGCATGCTCGGAATATGATTGCAGGGGCGTTGTCATCACTGAGGCTTATGCCTCTGGCGGGCCCTGGTAAAGCCCCCATCGCGGGTGGCCTGAGGCCCCCCCGTGTCAGCAACCGACAGGGGAATGATAGACAGCGGCGAAGGGATCGGTCAGCATCACGTCCAAACAGAAAGGGTTTTGTGATGTCGGACTTTGACACATTGATCAGTGATGCACGCGGTTTCTTGGGAAATCTGGCCCAGAACAATACCCGCGACTGGTGGCAGGACAACAAGGATACCTACGACACCAGGCTGAAGGCTCCGGCGTTGGCTTTGCTGGATGAGATGCAGCCTAAGCTGGCACGCCTGACCGATCTTGAGGTCAGCACAAAGTTGTTTCGACCACATCGTGATGTGCGGTTTTCAAAGGACAAGACGCCCTACACCACGCATTTGCACATGATGTGGGGCCTGACGTCAGGCGCGCGGCAAAGCCCGGTCTTCTTCTTTGGCATCGGGCAGGATTATGTCACGGCGGGTGCGGGCATGATGGGCTTTGACAAGCCGGTCCTGCAGGATTGGCGCAAGTTTGTTGACCTCGATACCGATCGCGTGACGGCGATTTTCGATGCCACCAGGGCGGCGGGGTTCGGGTTTCGGGAACCCGACCTGAAACGCGTGCCGCCACCTTATGACAAAGAGCATCCGGCAGCGGAGTTGCTGCGCATGAAAGGTGTGACGGCCAGCAAGGGACTTGACGCCGACAAACCCCTTGTGCCGCAGATTGAGGCTGCATTCGAGGCCCTTTGGCCGTTGAACCAGTTGCTCATTCAGGTGGCAGAGGCCTAGGCCAGCTGCCGCGCGGCGCTGCGCAATAGCCCGCGGGCATAAAGATGGTGCAGGGGCAGCAGCATGTGGAACAGGCGGCCAAGATCCGTACCGGGTTTGCGCGGGATGACCGCCGAACTGAACAGCAAGGTTCTGTCCTGCACACAAAGCCATGACCGGGTCCACCCGGCCGCATCGCACAACAGGATCTGATCGCCGGTGCGTCCTTCGACGGTCCAGGCCGCGTAGCGGTCACTTGTCGCATCGGCAAGCGCATCCACATCCGCATCTGTGCCGCCGCGACCGGCAAGGCGCAAGACCGCGCGTTCTGCCCGAAACAGCGGGGTTTTGTAAAACGCCCGGATACATTCCGCCAGCCCGCGATCCGGGCCGATCATAGCGCCATAACAATCGGTAAAACAATCATCGCGCGCAGCATAGGTCTGCATCAGGCTGTCGCTTGGCAGCGGCAAGGCGGTGACTTTGGTCATGCCAATCTTTCGATATTCGCGGCGTCATCTAGGATGAGCCATTCCGGACGGCGGTCGTCATAGACGCTGAACACAGGCGCCGGCAGATCGCCGGGTTGCATCGCGCCCACCGGGATCATGATCCCGTCGACGGCGCTGTTGACATACCAGACGGTGACGCCACAGGTCGGGCAGAAGTGATAGATCACGGTTCCGCCATCGTCGCCCGTGCGGGCAAAGACGGTGCTGGTGCCGGATGTCGTCACCGTGTCAGTCGCAAATCGGCTGTTCCAGGAAAACGCGCTGCCGGTGCGGGTTCTGCAGGCGTGGCAATGGCAGATTGCTGCGCGCAGCGGCGGTTGTGCTGCGGTCGCGGTCAGTTGTCCGCAGGCGCAGGATGCGGTGATTGTCATGTCAGAACCTCGCGCCAGGAATGCTGTGGCGCAAAGCCAAGCATCTTCTTTGCCTTGCGGATGCAATAAAAGGTTTCGTCCGGGGTCATGTCGCGCCGTTGCGGCACGTCCTGATAGAACCGCGCGATAACCTGATCCGTACTGATTCCGACGGACATGTCTGGGTTGGCGACGTTAAAGACCTGATAGCCCAGCCCATCTGTACGCAGGCAGCAATCGACCATATGGCCCAGATCGCGGGCGTCGATATAGGCAAATATATTGCGGCGACGGCTGGCGGGATCTTTCATGAATGCCGGAAAATTCTCTGCGTATTCATGGGGTTCGATCACATTGTTCAAGCGCAGCGCATATATATCCGCGCCTGTGCGCGCCTGAAAGCTTTGGCCGGTTACCTCGTTGCAGACCTTGGACATCGCATAGCTGTCATGGGGTACGGTGGGGTGGTCTTCGTCGACGGGAATATAGGCTGGCTTGACCTCTCCTTCGGCGAAACAGACACCGTAGGTCGTTTCGGAGCTGGCGAATATGATCTTGGGAATGCCGAGCTTTGTCGCCGCTTCAATGACGTTGTAGGTGGACAATGTATTCTGACGGAAACATTCGCCATCGGTGCCGATCATCACTCGCGGCACGGCGGCAAAATGCACCACCGCATCATAACGTGGCACACCCGTGCCCGGTTCAAGTTCGTGAAAGTCGGTGAACTGCGACATCGCGCCAATCACCTGCCCGGCATCACAAAGGTCGATCAGGAGCTCTGAAACCGCAAGCCCGGATGCAACGCGGTCGGCGTTGATCACGGTGTGCCCCTGCCCTTGCAAGTACCGGATCGCATGGCGCCCCGCCTTGCCGCTGCCACCCGTAAAGAAAATCCGCATATCGGCCCCTGTATGTGTGCCAATAGCCTAACCGGCAGTTGCCTGCGCGCAAGTCCGGAAATCCGCTGTGTCGCGACAAGCATGGGTTGCACCGGCCGGCGCACTTGCTTGGCGCAAACAAAGAGGTGATCGCGCGCATGAAAAAGGCTGACAGGGTTGCCCCTGTCAGCCTGCCGCAAACAACGCGGAGATAATTACCAGCAAGTCACTAGGATCAGCCGCACTTGCCAAGGGGAAACCCCAAGGCAAGGCGGCCGCTCTCGTCAACGACCAATTACTCAAACACTCGTCACCCTCACTACGCCTCTTTGATACCGGAGTTGGGGGGCAAAAACACCTTGTCCCTTTAGACAGGTTTTCGGGTTATTTGCCTAAAAATAAGGACTTATGTGACCCTAGGGAAGGTCTTTGTTTCGGCGCTGACAACAGTGAAACAATCCCGTCGATTCGTTGACAATATCAGAACACATTGCCCCTTTGCCGCGTCTCTGCGATGATGCGACACGCCAGCAAACACGAGCAAAAAAGAGCAGCAAATGGCCGACCTACTGACCCCTGATGAGCCCGCAAAGAAGCCGGGCACCTATGATGCTTCGTCAATCCAGGTGCTGGAGGACATGGAGCACGTGCGCCTGCGCCCCGGCATGTATATCGGCGGCAAGGATGACCGCGCGTTGCACCATATGGTAGCAGAGATCATCGACAATTCGATGGACGAGGCGGTTGCGGGCCATGCCAACTGGATCGAGGTCGAGTTGCATGAAAACGGCCATGTTTCTGTGCGCGACAATGGCCGCGGCATTCCAACGGATCCGCACCCCAAGGACCCCAGTAAATCCGCGCTGGAGATCATTTTCTGCACGCTGAATGCGGGCGGCAAGTTTTCCGGCGACAGCTATCAGACCTCTGGCGGTTTGCATGGTGTTGGCTCATCTGTGGTGAATGCCCTGTCCGATCATCTGCGGGTCGAGGTTGCCCGCAACAAAGAGCTGTTCGCGATGGAGTTTTCGCGCGGAATCCCACAGGGAAAACTGGCCAAGATCGGCAGCGCCCCGAACCGGCGCGGCACCGCTGTCACATTTCACCCCGATCCCGACATTTTCGGATCACTCAAGCTGAAACCCAAGCGGTTATTCCAGATGGCCCGGTCCAAGGCCTATCTGTTTTCGGGTGTCGAAATCCGATGGAAAAGTGCGATTGATGACGGTGAAACCCCGACAGAGGCAACTTTTCGGTTTCCCGGTGGCCTGTCGGATTACCTGAACGAAACATTGGGTGGTGCGACAACCTACGCCGAAAAACCTTTTGCCGGGTCAGTTGATTTCACCGAAAAGTTCGGCGTGCCGGGCAAGGTGGAATGGGCGATCAACTGGACCCCGTCACGCGACGGATTCATCCAGTCCTATTGCAACACGGTTCCGACACCGGAAGGTGGCACCCATGAAGTCGGGTTCTGGAATGCGGTGCTGAAGGGGATCAAGGCCTATGGTGAGTTGACCAACGTCAAGAAGGCCAACATCATCACCCGTGACGATCTGTCGACCGGCGGCTGTGCCCTTGTCAGCTGTTTTATCCGCGAGCCGGAATTTGTCGGCCAAACCAAGGACAGGCTGGCGACAACGGAGGCGCAGCGCATGGTCGATGCGGCGGTGCGCGACCACTTTGACAACTGGCTGGCCGCAGATACCAAATCCGCCGGGGCGATCCTTGATTTCCTGGTGCTGCGTGCGGAGGAGCGCCTGAAGCGTCGTCAGGAAAAGGAAACCGCACGCAAATCGGCAACCAAGAAGCTGCGCCTGCCCGGCAAGCTGACGGATTGTTCATCAAAGACCCGCGAGGGGACGGAACTGTTCATAGTTGAGGGGGATTCAGCGGGCGGATCAGGCAAAGGTGCGCGGGACCGGAATTATCAGGCGCTGCTGCCGCTGCGGGGCAAGATCCTGAACGTCCTTGGCGCGGCCTCGTCGAAACTGACATCCAACGCCGAGATCAATGATCTTTGCGAAGCACTTGGCGTCAGCATGGGGGCAAAGTTCAATCTGGACGATCTGCGCTATGACAAGATCATCATCATGACCGACGCCGATGTGGATGGCGCACATATCGCGTCGCTGCTGATGACGTTCTTTTTCACCCAGATGCGCCCGTTGATTGATGCGGGGCATTTGTATCTGGCCTGCCCGCCGCTTTACCGTCTGACGCAGGGCGCGCGCCGGATATATGTCGCTGATGACGCAGCCAAAAATGCACTGTTGGAAAAGGGCTTGGGCGGCAAGGGCAAGATTGACGTGCAGCGATTCAAGGGGCTGGGCGAGATGGACGCCAAGGATCTGAAGGAAACCACGATGGACCCCGCCACCCGCAAGCTGATCCGGGTGACGGTGGATGATGACGAACCGGGTGAGACCGGTGACCTGGTGGAGCGATTGATGGGCAAAAAACCGGAACTGCGGTTTCAGTATATTCAGGAAAACGCCCGGTTTGTGGAAGAATTGGACATCTAGGGATGCGGGCGCGGGAACGCGCAGCGTGGATGGACCTGCGCCTCGGGGCCTGCGGTCGCCCTGCCGCGTAAAGCTGACCTCAGCACGTGCGTTGATTGGTCCGAGTCCGCCCGCCCCTATTCCTGTATCTGTGCCAGCCAGGCCAGCAGATCGAGGATCGGCTCTGACGTCATGATCGGCTGGCCGGTTTCGGTCTTGGCGGGGACATCCGTGCCGGAAAAGAAGTCGCCGTAGATCGGCATCGCGCTGCCGTGACTGACCAGTGGATCGCGCCCGTCGATCCGGGTCACGATGCGGGCGACAGGAAATGTCCCGCCGTAGCGGTTGGTCAGGGTCGAAAGATCGGGTGGCTGCACCAGTAAGGACGGGGCCATCGGGCCATTCCCCTTGGCATCAATCCCATGGCAAGTCGCGCAGTATCGGTCATAAAGGGCGGCCCCCATTGTGGCGTCCTGCGCGAACACCGGGGCACCCAGGCAAGCAATCAGGGGGATCAGAGTTATTCGCATCGCCATCTCCGGCACTGTGGTTTGACAATGCGTGAAAGTGTAGCGCAGCCCTTGTGGTGGCGCGTTGATGTGGGTCAAGCCATCAGTCGTCGTGACTGGCCCAACGGCAGTTGTCAAAGCTGGCGTAGTGGACCAGCGCTTCTGCCCGGCGTGGCGGGACCAATCGGCCGCAGCCTTCGACGGCGTCCGGAGTTTCAAAGGCCCAGACCCTGCCCCCCGCCAGCCCAGCCACGCAAAGCCGCGCCCCCGGTGGCAGGGTCGCGGTAGCGCGGGGGCCGTCGCGGGATTTGGTGGCAAAAAACCGGGTTTCGGTGTCGTCATTGGTTACGCAGAGTTCTGCCGCCGCGCTGTTCGCCAAGACAGCAAGGCCTGTTGCCAGCAGGCGGATCATCGCAGGTTCATATTGCCCAGCGCCGCCCGGATCATGCTGTTTGTGTCATCGCTGTCGCCTGACACAGCCATGCCGATGAGCGCGCCTTTTTCGCCGCCAAAGGCGCGGCTGTAGTCGCCCGCCAGATTGACACTTTCGGAATGTGACCCGGTCCCGGCCTGTCGCAGGGCGATCGTCACGCCAGTGCCGGGCTTGCCATAGGGCGAGCGGATCAGCTGGCCACGGGCATGGTTGCCGCCCCATGCGTATTGGATCACCCGCACATCATCGCGCCCCAGCAGCGATCTGATCCCGGCCCCTTCCAGACCGGCGGCTGCGGATTGCGGCACAAAGACGAAATAGACGGAAATATTGCGATCATCCCCCCCTTTGCGACTGAGATCGGTGGGCGGCACGGATTGTTCGACGGTCCAGGCCCAGGAGGCAGCAGAGGCGCCCCATTCGGCCTGCGGCAGACGGGTCCAGGCGATGCTGACGGATCCGTCAGACACCATAGAGAGCGTGTTTCCGAACCGGTAGTCATTGGAGGAAAACAGCGAGAGTTTCTGTTCGGCCCAGCCAGAGGCAAAGCTGACCGGTCCGGCGGTCAGGGGGGTGGCCAAGAGCGCCAGGGCAAGAGTTGTACGCAGGATCATATCAGTCTCCGATCATTGGTGTTGGCCAGAGATGTAGCAGGTTGCGGCGGCTTTTCCCGTGACTCACAGGCCCGTCACGGTATTGTCAGGGATCGAAACAGAGCCGGGGTGGCATCATGCGTCTTATCCTTGCCTTTTGCCTGCTGGCGGCCCCGCTTCAGGCACAGATGGTGGAAACATCGCTGGAGCTAGTGTTGCTGGCGGATGGATCAGGGTCGATTGATGAAACCGAATTGCGGTTTCAGCGGCAGGGCTATGCGGACGCCATTCAAAGCGATGAGGTTCTGGCGGCGATTGCGGACACGCTCCATGGCCATATTGCTGTCGTCTATGTCGAATGGGCCACAAATCAGGCGGTCGTGGCAGACTGGACCCTGATTGACGGCCCTGCCGCAGCGGCGGCCTTTGCCGCCCAGCTTGATGCGCCCCGGCAAGTCTTTGGACGCAATGCGATTGGTGCGGCCCTTCTGGAGGGGCAGCGGCAGATCGACGTGAATGGTTTTGATGGCTTTCGCCATGTCATTGATTTCTCAGGCGATTCGATTGGCAACTCATCTGGCCCTCCGATCGCGCTGGCCCGCCAGGAGGTGTTGGATCAGGGCACGGTGATCAACGCGCTGCCGATCCTGAGGCCAGACAGCGGACGGCGGGCGGGTGCAAATCTGGAACAGGAATACGCCAGCCGTATCATTGGCGGCCCCGGCGCTTTCATGGTGACGGCACAGGACCGCGCCAGCTTTGCCGCCGCGGTCCAGCGCAAGTTGTTTCTGGAGATTTCAGGCCGGATGCCCGATCAGGATATTGCCCTAGCGCTGGATTGACTGGAGATAGTCGGTCAGCGCCAGCAGGTCAGCGGGGATGGGCACTGGCGTTCCGCCCTCATCTATCATCACCAGCGGGCCAAGGTCCCCGGCGCCAAATTCCGGCATCGCGGCGCTGAAGTGCGAGTCGCGGTTCAACCCGTCAATCGTGCTGGCCACGCGGTTGCGTGGAAATACGCCACCATTGCGCGCCGCAATCCGGGTCAGGTCGGGCGGAACGGTTGTCAGCGTCACGTCCAGACTGCCGCCCTGCGCATTGGCGCCATGGCAAGCAGCGCAGTTTTCAGCAAACAGCATCGCGCCGTTGGGGGGCGAATCCTCGACACAGGCAGCAAGGGCAAGAATAGGGATAAGAGAAATGATGCGCATGGGCTCCTCCTTCATCGGCATGGTCGCAATTGGGCACGGGTCGCGCCTTGATCCAAGTCATGCGACAAGTCAGGTTGCAGGTGCAATGGCAGGAGACAAGACATGCAATATGCAGGCATCATGCTGCTGGCGGGAATTGGCATCCCGGTTCTGGCGGCGTTGAACGCGGCGCTGGGGCGGACGATCGGATCACCAAGCGTGGCGGCTGCAACGCTATTTGTGGTGGCCCTGGTCGTGGCCCTTGTCGCTGCGTTGCTGACCAATCCCGGCGCGGTCGCACGCCTGCCTGCCGCCCCCAGGCATCTATTTCTGGGCGGGGCGTTGATTGCGTTTTATGTGCTCACGATCACATGGATCGCGCCAATCATCGGTGTGGGCAATGCGGTGTTCTTTGTCTTGCTGGGTCAGCTGATCGCCGCTGCGGCCATTGATCACTTTGGTTTGTTTGGTGCGGTCATTTCGCCGCTGTCGCTGACCCGCGCCGGAGGCATTGCGCTGATGGCGGTGGGGGTCTTTTTCACTCAGAAAGCCTGAGGCTTGCCTGCCAAAGGGCGTCCGGGACGTCAACGCTGGTCATGGGTTTGCGGAGCGCGCCGGGGATACGTGCGCCGTCCTGCGCGGCAACCGCGGTTGCAATGCTGGCAAATCGATCAGCGAAGTGATCACCATGTGTAGACGGATCCAGCATGATATAGAATTGACCAAGATCGTGCGGCTTGCCCGTCGCCAGCTTCAGACCGGTCACATCGACAGAGCTGACCGAGCCGGTCATGCCCGCAGCCAGAAGTTCCGCCATGAGACCAAAGCCCCAGCCCTTGTAACCCCCGGCGCTGACAAGGGCGCCCTCAAGCGCGGCGGCAGGGTCGGTGGTGGGTTGCCCGTCACTGTCCACGGCCC
This sequence comes from uncultured Paracoccaceae bacterium, assembly GCA_947502145.1. GTDB lineage: Bacteria > Pseudomonadota > Alphaproteobacteria > Rhodobacterales > Rhodobacteraceae > CANMYO01. The sequence goes on from CANMYO010000004.1 coordinate 210,534, forward strand.
AGCCAAGAGGAATCTTTTCACCGGCGGCCTTTGCCATCGTGATCTTGCCCAGCGCCACGGCAGAGGTGGAAAAATCAAAGTGCATTGCCGGATCAGGATCGCCCGGCACGCTCATCGCGATCGGGTTGGTGCCCAGCACGGCACGACTGCCGCCCGGTGGCGCCACGATGGGCGAGGCATTGGTAAACCCGATCCCGATCAGCCCGGCCCGCGCAATCTGTTCGGTGAAATAACCAAGCGAGGTGCAGGTATGGGCATGCGCGACGGCATAGGTCGCCACGCCATTGGCGCGCGCCGCATCACAGGCGGTGGCAAAACCCGCCGCAAAGGCTGGCTGTGCAAATCCGAGTCCGGCATCCGAAATGACCGCGCCGGGGCGCGGGGTGCTAACTTGCGGTTTCACTGTGCCATTGACCCGCCCAGAGGTCAGTTGCACGCAATAGCTTTCCAGATAATAGAGCCCGCAGATGACATTGCCGTGCGATTCAGCGTGGGCCACGGCATCCGCGACGGCAGCGGCCTGATCTGCCCCCGCGCCGTGGGCCAGAAGCGCTGATTGCGCGACGGACTTGATCTCTGACACTGTGACTTTCATGGCAGCCCCTTGATCGGTTCCCCCACCGGACCGGATTTGGCGCGTCAGGTCAACTGTCCATCGACCAGCCGCAGGGTGCGGTCCATCCGGGCCGCAAGGTCGAGATTGTGGGTTGCGATCACCGCGGTCAGCCCGGTGTCGCGCACAAGGTCCATCAACGTCCCAAAGACCCGGTCAGAGGTTGACGGGTCAAGATTGCCGGTGGGTTCATCGGCCAACAGCAGGCTGGGTCGATTGGCGAGCGCACGGCAGAACGCGACCCGTTGCTGTTCGCCGCCTGACAGCGCGGCGGGCCGGTGATCTGCGCGGGTTTCAACCCCAACGCGGCCAAGCAGGTCACGCGCATAGGTTTCCGCAGCGCCAGGGTCCACGCCATTTGCAAGCTGCGGCAGGACGATGTTTTCGAGGGCAGAAAATTCCGGCAGCAGGTGGTGAAACTGGTAGATAAAGCCAATGTCGTTGCGCCGCGCAGCGGTGCGTTTCCGGTCGCTCAGCCGGGTCATGTCGGTGCCGTTGATCTGCACGCTGCCCGCATCGGGCAAATCAAGCAGCCCGGCAATATGCAGCAGCGTCGATTTGCCCGCGCCGGATGGCGCAACAAGGGCGACCACTTCGCCTCGCGCAGCACTGAGATCCGCCCCCTGCAGGACGGAGACCTCGTTGGGTTTGCCATGGTTATAGCCCTTGGTCAGGCCGCTGAGTTGGAGAACATTATTCATAACGCAGCGCCTCGACCGGGTTCATGCGTGCGGCGCGCCGGGCGGGAAAGATCGTCACGATCCACGACAGGCCCAGCGAAAGCGTGACGGATTTCAGCACATCATCGGCACGGAGTTCCGCCGGCAGCGCATAGATGCCGCGGATTGACGGATCCCAGACCCCGCCCCCGGAGAGGTAATTCACAAGGCTGAAGATGGAGTCGATGTTCAGCGCAAAGAGGCATCCAAGCAGCACGCCCATCAGGGTGCCGACTGTCCCAATGCCCGCACCACAGATAAAGAAGATGCGCAGGATCGACCCCTCGGTCAGCCCCATCGTGCGCAGAATCCCGATATCGCGGCCCTTGTTTTTCACCAACATGATCAGGCCCGAGATGATGTTCATCGAGGCGATCAGCACAAGGATCGACAGGATGACGAACATCACATTGTCTTCGACCGCAAGGGCGCGCAGGAAGGCGCCGGCACTGTCGCGCCAGGTCCAGAGCCATGCACCCTGCCCGGCTGTTGCAACGATATCAGGCAGGATTGCGTCGATGTTTTCCGGATCAGCGACCATCACTTCGATTTCGTCCGCAACATTGTCGCGGTTGAAGAAAATCTGCGCCTCGGCCAACGGCATATAGATGCGCGTGCGGTCGATGTCATACCGCCCCGCCGTAAAGATATAGGTGATGGCATAGGCGTTCACGCGCGGGCTGCGGCCCATTGCGGTGCGCGTGCCATTGGGTGAGATGATCTTGATGCGGTCCCCCACCGTGACACCCAATTCACGCGCAAGGCCAGAGCCAACGGCGATGCCCGCGTCAAAGTCCACGATATCGCCGACCTGCGCCTCTGGCGTTGCGATCCGGGGGATCGTCATCAGATTTTCAAGCGTGATTCCATAGACATCCGCCGCGGCGTTATAGCTGCCCCTGTTGGCCATGACCTGCCCGCGCACCAACGGTGCCGCGCGGGTGACACCGGGCACATCCTGAAGCTCTGCCGCAAGTTGATCATAGTTTTCAATCAACCGGCTGACTTGCTGGGTGCCGGCGATGGGCGTCTGGATATTGACCGTTACATGGGCATTGGCCCCCAGGATCGTATCCACGAAATCGGTGCGGAAACCGGACCGGACAGCCAGGGTGACAATCAATGCAAAGACAGCAAGTGTCACGCCAATCAGGCTGATCCATGTCATCACGCTGACGCCGCCTTCGGCCCGCTTGGCCCGGATATAGCGCCAGGCAATCATCCACTCGAATTTCGAAAATGGTGCGGTATTGGCCATTTGCTGCCTCTGTCTGCTCAACCCGAGGGGTATGGCGTCTGGGCCGCCTCGTCAATCACGGCCTGCGACGCGCGGCAAATGACCGCCCCGGATCATGACAGGCGGGTCGCAAGCATCGCCGCTTTTTGGGCAAGAAACACCTGTTCCTGCCGGTTCTCGGTCAAGCTGATAGCGGTTTCATAACTTTGCCGCGCAATAGCCAGATGCCCGGCCCGCGCGCTGAGGTCAGCCAATGCGGCGTGATAGGGCTGATAGCGATCAAGGCTGCCGTCATTTGCGGATTTGAGCATCGCCAGACCCGCCTCTGGGGTTTGGGCATAGGACACGGCGATGGCGTGATTGATCTGCACAACCGGCGTCGGTTGTAACTTGAATAATAGCCCGTAAAGACCTGAAATATCCTGCCAATCTGTCACACCCCAACTGGTGGCATTGGCATGGGCGGCGCTGATCGCCGCTTGCAGCTGGTAGGGTCCGACCCGTTGGGATGCGAGCGATTTGCGCAGGATACGGGTGCCGTCCGCGATCTTGCCGGCGTCCCAAAGGGTGCGGTCCTGCTGGTCCAGCGGGACCAGCGCACCATCGCGCGCAGCACGGGCGGCGCGACGTGAATCATGCAGCAACATCAATGCAAGCAGACCTGTCACCTCCGGCTCGCTCGGCATCAGATCCGCCACGGTGCGCGCCAGTCTGATCGCCTCATCCGACAGATTGGGGCGCGTCAGATCGTCACCGGAGCTGGCCGAATACCCTTCGTTGAAAATCAGGTAGATGACCTGCAATACCGCCGAAAGCCGTTGTGGCAAAACATCGGCGTCGGGCACTGAATAGGGAATGCCAGCCAGCGCAATCTTGCGTTTGGCGCGCACAAGTCGCTGCGCCATCGTTTCGGGTTTGACCAGAAAGGCATGCGCGATTTCATCCGTGGTCAGCCCCCCGAGCGTACGCAGGGTCAGCGCCACCCGTGTCTGCCCCTCAATCGCGGGGTGACAACAGGTAAAAATCATCTCAAGGCGCTTGTCTGGTATCACCTGATCCTCGATCGGTTCATTGGCCAGATCTGCCAGATGCGACAATTCGGCCTCGTGGGATTTGTGGACAGCCGAGCGGCGAATGCGGTCGATCGCCTTGCGCCGCGCCGTGGTAATCAGCCAGGCATCAGGCGCGCGCGGCAGGCCGTTGCGCTGCCAATGGTGCAGCGCAGACACAAGCGCATCTTGCAGGCAATCTTCGGCCAGCTGAAAATCACCCAGGGTTTTTACGAGGGAGGCAAGGATGCGCCCCCATGCCGCGCGCACGGTCTGTTCAATGACCCGTTGCGTGGCAGAGGGGGGCGACATCAGTGATCAGTTATCCCAGACAACAACCGGGCGGACCTCGATCCGGCCATGTTTCGCGGTTGGGATCATTGCGGCATACTTCAGCGCCTCATCAAGGTCGGTGCAATCAAGCAGGTAATATCCGCCCAGAACCTCTTTTGTTTCCGCAAAGGGGCCGTCAATGGTTTCGGTCTTGCCGTCGCGCACGCTGACGGTTGTTGCTGTCGCCACTGGTTGCAGCGCGTCCCCGGCAACAAATTTGCCCGCGTCTTGCACGGTTTTGCCAAAATCGACGTAGCCCTGCATGAAAGGACCCCATTCGGGCGTGTCCGGCTGTGGGCCCGCACCTTCGGCGGAATAAATGAGGCACATGAATTGCATTTGATCTCTCCTTATCTGCGGGCGCGATATACGCCCTTACATACCAGACGAATGAGGATCGCCCAAATCGACAGCCCGAATATTTTTTTCTAACTTTTTTGCGATTACCAATGATTTCCGGGGGTTTGCCAAGGGCTGACATCGCCATTTGCAAGGGCTTTTCCGGCCGCAGCCCAGAGAAGACCGCGGCGCAGCATTTCATGCGCAGGCCCAGCAGCGACAACATCGGCCTGATGGCCCAAGGCATTGTAATAGACCCGGCCCTGCCCCCAGTGGCGGGTCCAGGCCACGGGCATGTCAACCGCGCCATTGGCGCTGTGATACCAGTTCACAACGTCGGTGCGCGTGGTGGCAAGCACGGTATTGGCCGGGTCGGTATGCAGGTAATATTGCTCTGTCTCGACGTCAAAGTCGGCAATCCCGGCAACAAGCGGGTCATCAGATGTGATCGTGACACGATGTCTGACTCCGTCACCGCCGGGATGCGCAACCCAGTTGGCGCCGGTGATAAACTGCCACAGCGGCATATCGCGAAAGGCATCGCACATACCGCCGTGGCACCCTGCAAGGCCGGTCCCACGGGCCACGGCCTCTGACACATTGGTCGCGGCGTCGCGTGTTGTCTGGCTCATCGTCCAGACCGGCACGATCAGATCCAGGCTGCGCAGGTAGTCGGGATCGTCAAAGGCGGCAAGTGAGTCGCTGACGGTCACCTCAGCCCCGGCGTCGGTCAGGATCTTGCGAAAGATGTCGGCAACCAGATCGGGCTGGTGTCCGTCCCAGCCGCCCCATGTGATGAAAGCCTTCATGATGGTTCCTTGTTGCGGTGGACCCCGTGCAGGCGCGGCGCAGATTTGGAGGGTCGCGCGGCCAGCACAGGTTCCAACCGTTGCGCTGCCGATCCGGCACGCCGCGCGGGCGTCGACCGGCGGCGAAACGGTGCTGTTATCAGTGCCAATGCCGCCGCAATCAACGCCCAACCCCCGACAAATCCAGCCGTCGCCGTGACCGCGCCAGGCGCAGACAGCGGCAATGCCGGTTCAAAGTCGGCCCATGTGGCGCTGAGCGTTGCGGGGTCCGCCATGCGGTGCGGCATCGCGATGCGCTGCATCGGGGTTGCCGCGCGCAGATTAGCCAGATGATCCGCCAGCATCGCGTGGCGCGCAAAGGTGCGGCGCATGTCCGTCTGACGCGCGGTCAGAAACGGTGTGCCGGTCATTTGCGCCAGCGCCGCCTCGCGCCCCAGCCCTGCGTCCAGCGCGGAGGCGTCAAAATCCATAACCACGACGGTCAGTGCGTCAACCTGTCCGGCAAGCCGCTGCAGATATTGCTGTGAAAAAGCCGGGTACTGCGACAGGGCCGCCGCACCGGCAACCGCGCCAGCAAGGGCGAGAATGCGCATCTACTCCACCCCCTTCAGCATCCGGGCAGCAATTTGTGACCTGGATTTCATGCTTTGCCTGTTTCGCGTTTGACCAACTATGCCAAAGCGCGGCGCTTGCGTCTATCTTGGCGTGCCGCCAAGGCGCGGGGGCCCAAGCTGCCATCCAGAGATGTTAAGAATATTTGACATGAGGTATGTTATTTCATACTTAGAGTATAGAATCACTTACACCACTTCCATGAGGCACCTATGTCACATAATGAACGCAACGCCGTGGCCGCTTTGATCGCCAGCATCATTGTGCTGGGTTATTTTGGCACTCGCATCGGCTCTACCTGGAGCGCCGGCGGCTATGACGGGCCGGATGGCATCAACCTTTGGGCGCGCACTGTGATCTGGATGATCCCGGTCGGCATTGTTATGACAGTGGTCACCACGATCGGTTTCAACATTCTGCATGCCATTTTCACAAATACCCCCAACCCCAGCTTTGTCACCGACGAACGCGATATGCAGATCGCCCGCCGGGCAATGCAGGTCAGCATGATCGTGATCAGTGCCACGTTCATGCTGGCGATTGCCGGGCTGGCATGGGGCTTATCCGCACTGGCGATGTTCAACCTGATCCTTGCAGGCTTTGCGTTAGGGTCGGTTGCGGCAGAAATTTTCCGGTTAGTCATTTACCGGATGAGTATGTGACATTGGCCAAGCTCAAGATCAGCAACAGCATCCGTAAATGCCGGTTCGAGGCGGATGAAATGACGCAGAAGGCACTGGCCGAAGCTGTCGGCGTCACCCGGCAGACAATCATCGCGATTGAAAACGCGAAGTATTCGCCAACACTCGAACTGGCATTCCAGATCGCGGCGGTTTTCGACAAACCGTTGCACGAAATTTTCACCTACGACGGCTGACACGACCGTCAGCGCGATTGCAAATCACCTTTCAGGAGGCTCTTTTGTCATGTCCAGAATCCCACCCGCCCTCAAAACCCCAACTGCCGGGCTGATCGCCCTGGCTGCCCTGCCTGTCCTGCTTGGACTGGCGCAACTTGGCATGATGATCGCGGGGATCATCCGTGGCGCAGCACTGGACCCGGAGCTGGCCCATTACGTCGCCCACCCGGTTGCGATCGGGTTACATCTGGTGACCGGTGTCGGCATGCTGGTGGCCGGTCTGTTTCAGGTCAATCCACGGCTGCGGCTGCGTAAGAAGGCGCTGCATCGCCTGACCGGGCGCTGTTTTGTTGCCGCAGGGATTATCTGTGGTGCGACCGCCATTTGGATGAACGAGTTCCATCCCGCCTTTGGCGGCTGGTCGAAATATTCGTCCAATCTGTTCTTTGGGATCGCGATGCCGCTGGCGCTGGTCCTTGGCCTGCGCGCCGCGATTCAGCGCCGGATCGCGGAGCATCGCGCATGGATGATCCGTGCCTATGCAATCGCCCTGGGTGCGGGAACGCAGCGGATCCTGATCCTGCCGATCTTTGCAGTTTACGGGCTGCCGGGCGATCCCTGGCTGGGGCTGCTGCTGTGGCTGAGCTGGCTGATCAACGTAGCCTTTGCGGAATGGTGGCTGCGGCGCAAACTCGGCGCCACCGCCCCGCAGGCGGTGATGGCTTAGACCGGCATATTGTCAAACTTGGCGTCAAAGGCTTCATCTTCCAGAATATAGTCCATCTGGCGCAGGCGGGACGGTGCCCGCTCGCCCAGATGGCGGAACTGGTCGATCATGGCCTGCACCTTGGGATGCAATTTCAGCCGCTCTGCCGAAGAAGCGTGCTTGAGATGTTCTTCGAGCATAATGATTTGGCGTTCCAGTTCGGATTTCATCGGGCCTCCCTTTGGCGTCAAACGGACGCCAGCGAAAACGGTCTTTGCGTAACCGGGTCAACAGTCAAATCATAACGTGCTTATGCCCCGGGAAGGGCATCAGAACCGCGATTTCAATGGATAAGCGTCCGGCATTCTGCCGCTGCGACGCAATCCTCCCAATGCCGACCCTAACGCAGAATCAGTCAAATTTCTACCGTAGCTTTGGTCAGGAAACTTCACCGATCCGGCTTAAAATAGACTTAAGCCGGAGCGCAGAACTGCTGGTTACCGATCCGCTGTCAGAGATTTGCGTAGATCGCGGCGACGCGGGCGACGGCCTCTTCGGGGGGGAGTTCCTCGCTTTCGCCGGTGCGGCGCGAGGTCAGTTCAACCACACCGTTCTTGAGCCCGCGCGGGCCAACGGTGACCCGCCAGGGCAGGCCAATCATGTCCATGGTGCCAAACTTGGCTCCGGCCCGTTCGTCGCGATCATCATACAGCGGATCAAGGCCCAGCGCCTTGAACTTTGCGTAAAGGTCGTTGCAGGCCGCGTCGGCGGCCGCATCACCGCTGCGCATGTTCAGGATACCGACGTGGAACGGTGTCACGCCCTCGGGCCAGATAATGCCATTGTCGTCGTGGTTCGCTTCGATGATAGCGCCAAGCAGGCGACTGACACCGATACCGTGGCTGCCCATGTGAATTTTAACGGGTTTGCCGTCCGGCCCCTGCACGGTGGCGTCCAGCTTGTCGGAATAGGTTGTGCCAAAGTAGAAGATCTGCCCCACTTCGATGCCGCGTGCGGTACGGCGGCGGGCTTCTGGCACCTCGGCAAATGCGGCTTCGTCGTGGGTTTCATCGGTCCGCGCATAGCGCGAGGTGAATTCTTCGAGGACGGCCTGACAGGCGGCATAATCGTCAAAGTTGATGTCACGGTCGCCAAACGTCAGGTCGGAAATCTCGCTATCATAAAAGACTTCTGATTCACCGGTGTCGGCCAGCACGAGGAATTCATGGGTGTAATCGCCACCGATGGGGCCGGAATCCGCGCGCATCGGTATCGCCTGAAGGCCCATGCGTTCAAAGGTCCGCAGGTAGGTGACAAGATGGCGGTTATAGGCGTGCAGCGCGTCCTCTTTGGAGAGGTCGAAATTGTAGCCGTCTTTCATATAAAATTCGCGGCCGCGCATGACACCAAAGCGGGGGCGGACCTCATCGCGGAATTTCCACTGGATCTGGTACATCGTCAGCGGCAGGTCTTTGTAGCTTGTCACGTGGCTGCGGAAGACGTCGGTGATCAGTTCCTCTGCCGTCGGGGTGTAAAGCATGTCACGCCCGCCGCGGTCCTTGATGCGCAGCATCTCATCACCGTAAGCGTCATAGCGCCCGCTTTCGCGCCAAAGGTCGGCAGACTGGATGGTGGGCATCAGCATCGCCATATGCCCAGCGCGCGCCTGTTCTTCGTGCACGATGTTTTCGATTTTCTTGAGAACTTTGAACCCAAGCGGCAACCACGAGTAAATGCCCGCCGAGGCCTGTTTGATCATGCCAGCCTGCAGCATGTAGCGGTGGCTGACGATCTGCGCTTCGCGCGGGGTTTCTTTCAGGACGGGCAGAAAATAGCGGCTGAGGCGCATCGGGTTGGACCTTTAACAATAAGTTCAGCAACGGTTTAGGGCGCAAGCCGGGAATGGGCAAGCGCAGGGCGACGCGACGCAGACGATAAGCGTGATGACGGGCTGGGTGGATCTCTGACTGGATCAAAGATTTCAAGCGCATGACTTCTGCGTGAGATGGATGAGCCACCGCCAGATGTGACCCGTAACACCTTCATACGCAAACCGCGTGCAACAACTTGGGAGAACGAAAATGATCCGCACAACACTGATCGCCGCCGTCATGGCCACAGCCGCCAGCACCGCATCAGCCAATACAATCGTCGATATCGCGGCAGGCGATGAACGCTTTAGCACCCTCGTCGCGGCGGTGACCGCTGCCGGGTTGGCCGACACCCTGTCCGGGCCCGGACCGTTTACAGTCTATGCCCCGCTGAACGATGCATTTGCCGCCCTGCCCGATGGCACCGTGGAAACGCTGCTCCTGCCAGAGAACAAAGAGCAGCTGACAAATGTATTGCTGTATCACGTGGATGACCGACAGCTGAATGCCAATCAGTTTGCGCCCGGCGCGAATTATTACAAGCCGATTCTGGCGTCCGAGCGGCTTTGCATTACCGCGCATTCCGGGGTCACGATCGCCGATGGCACTGGCGAGGTTGCCAATGTTGTCGTCGCTGACATTCAGGCCGACAATGGTGTGATCCATGTGATCGACAAGGTGCTGCTGCCCGGCACCCGCCCGGCCTGCCACTGATACCACGGCGGTCCGCTGCCCCGTGGCAAGGGCTTCTCCCTCTACGGGTATCGGCCCGCCGGTCGTGGAGAACGGAACACAGGGGCAGCACAGGTAAGTGCTGCCCCCTTTGCTTCATTGGCCGTAGCGCGCGGCGGTCAGCCCGTCAAAGTCGATGTCAGGCTGTTTGCCCATCACGACATCCGCAACCGCACGGCCAGACCCGCAGGCCATGGTCCAGCCCAGGGTGCCATGCCCGGTATTCAGAAACAGGTTGTCAAAGGTCGTAGCCCCCAGCACCGGGGTGCCGTCAGGCGTCATCGGACGCAGGCCGGTCCAGCCTTCTGCCTGCGAAATATCCCCGCCCTTTGGAAAGAGGTCCCCAATCACGTGTTTCACCGTGTCGGTTGCATGAGGACCAAGGCGACCGGAATAGCCGGCAATCTCGGCTGTGCCGGCAACACGGATGCGATCGCCCAGCCGCGTGATCGCGACCTTGTGGGTTTCGTCCATGATGGTGGATTGCGGCGCAAAGGCATCATCCGTCACAGGCAGTGTCACCGAATAGCCTTTGACCGGGTAGATCGGCAGGTTGATCCCCACTTTCCGCAGCAGGATCGGCGCATAGCTGCCAAGGGCACAGACATATTTGTCCCCCGTGATCCGCCCAGCGAGTTCGGTCTCAACCCCGGCAATCTGACCGTTCTCAACGGCAAAGCCCTTGATCGACTGGCCATATTGAAATTGCACGCCAAGTGCGGCGGCCTTTTCGGCCAGTGCCATAGTAAACATGCGGCAATCACCGGTGCGGTCGGCTGTCAGTCGTAGCCCGCCGACAAATTTATGACGCACTTCAGCCAGCGCCGGTTCGGCAGCAATACAGGCGTCGCGGCCCAGTTCTTCGAACGGGCTGTCGAATTCCGCGAGGATCTCCTGATCGGCCCGGCTGGCCTTCATTTGCTTGGCGGTGCGGAACAACTGCAAGGTGCCCTGGGCGCGCCCTTCGTAGTCGATGCCGGTCTCGGCGATCAGGTCGGGCATGACATCACGTGAATAGTTTGAGACCCGAACCATGCGGGACTTGTTAATGCGGTAAGCGTCTTCGTTGCAGTTCTGGATCATCTGCCACGACCATTTCCACATGGTCGGGCTGATCAGTGGCCAGATGAACAGCGGGCGCCGTTTCATGAACAGCCATTTGATGGCCTTGACCGGAATCCCCGGCGCGGCCCAAGGCGAGGTCATGCCATAAGAGAGCTCTCCGGCGTTGGCATAGGATGTTTCCATACCCGGCCCGTCCTGCCGGTCAAGCACGGTCACTTCGGCCCCGGCCTTGGCCAGGTAATAGGCAGTTGTCACGCCGATCACACCGGCGCCCATAACGACGACTTTCATAGCGGAATCCTTTGTGCAGATATCCGCCACCTAGGCCCTTTTGAGGTGATGCACGACCGCCAGTTTCAGGAATTGGATAGTGCCAGAATCATTGTCTTTCCAAAAACAATCGGCATGGTCTGCCTATGACGACTGAAATTGTGCTGCATGACATCGCGGACGGGTCAGAGACCGTTGTTCACACATCCGCCGCGCTGATCGAGGCGCCCAACTGGTCACCGGACGGGCGCTTTCTGCTGGTTAACAGTGGCGGGTTGATGTTTCGCATCGAACTGAGCGCCCCGGAAGAACTGCGCCGGGTTGAAACCGGACCATTGGTGGCCTGCAACAACGACCATGGAATTTCGCCTGACGGCAAGACCCTGATGATTTCGGACAGCCCCGGGCGTGGTACGTCCTGTATCTTTTCGATCCCGCTGTCGGGCGGGCAGCCGAAACAGATTTCAAGGCTTGTGCCCAGTTACTGGCACGGGTGGTCGCCTGACGGGCAGACCATCGCCTATACCGCACGGCGCGGCGGCGCATTTCACATCTGCACGATGCCCGCGGAGGGCGGCCCAGAATACCAGCTGACCCAAGGCCCGGGGCACCGGGATGGCCCCGACTTCACCCCGGATGGGGAATGGATCTGGTTTAATGCCGAGTATGACAAGAAAGGTGCCGACCTGTGGCGCATGAAAACCGACGGATCCCAGCCGCAACGGATGACCTTTGACGGGCGGGTCAACTGGTTCCCGCATCCGTCACCTGATGGCAAAGAAGTGCTGTTCCTGTCCTACCCCCCGGGCACAAGGGGCCATCCGGCCAATTTGCCGGTCGAATTGCGACTGATGGACCCGGAGGGTGGCAATATTCGTACCATTGCCGTCCTGCGCGGCGGTCAAGGCAGTATCAACGTCCCCTGCTGGGCGCCTGACAGCCGCCGTTTTGCCTATGCGCGTTATCCCAAGACCTGAAAAGGTTGCGGATCGGGCAATGATACCGCATCTAACACATGAACACGCAAGAGGTGCCGCATGGGTTTGCCGATGAAAGATCAAGCACGTTACTGGGGCATCGCCACGGTATCGTTTCTGGTCATCCTTTGGTTCTTGGGGGATGTGATCCTGCCGTTTGTACTGGGCGGGGCCATTGCCTATTGCCTTGATCCCATCGCCGACAGGCTGGAAAAGGCCGGGCTGTCGCGCGGCTGGTCGGTCGGATTGATCACCCTGTTTGCGCTGCTGTTGTTTGTTGTCCTGATTCTTTTGGTCATTCCGCTGTTGATTCAGCAGGCCACACAATTGGTCCAGACGGCACCAGAGCTGATTTCGCAATTGCAATCGGCGATAACTGCGCGGTTCCCCGATCTGCTGAGCAATGAAGGTGCGGTACGTGATCAGCTGGCCAGACTGGGGCAGCTTTTGCAGGATCGTGCGGGAGACCTTTTCTCGAGCGTTTTGAGTTCTGTATCCGGCTTTCTGAATGTCATTGTACTGGTGGTTGTTGTCCCTGTTGTCGCGTTTTATCTGCTGCTCGACTGGGACAACATGGTTGCCAAGATTGATGCGCAGATCCCGCGGGATCACATTCATACAGTGCGCAATCTGGCGCGCCAGATTGACACTACGCTGGCCTCTTTCATCCGGGGCCAAGGCACGGTTTGCCTGATCCTGGGCATTTTCTATTCCGTGGCATTGATGCTGGTGGGGCTGAATTTCGGTCTGGTTGTCGGAGCGATTGCCGGTGCGTTGACCTTCATTCCCTATGTGGGCGCGCTTGTCGGTGGCGGCCTTGCAATTGGTTTGGCGCTGTTCCAGTTCTGGGGCGAATGGTGGTGGATCGTTGCCGTAGCGGCCATTTTTCAGGCTGGTCAGTTTGTCGAGGGTAACATTCTGTCACCCAAGCTGGTTGGCAGCAGCGTAGGTCTGCATCCGGTCTGGCTGCTTTTTGCCCTCTCCGCCTTTGGTGCCCTGTTTGGCTTTGTCGGGTTGTTGGTGGCCGTCCCGGTCGCAGCGATCATTGGTGTGCTGGTCCGCTTTGGCATCGACCAATATCGCGAGAGCAAACTTTTCCGGGGTCACGGCCCCGATGACGCGCCGTAAGATGGCCGAACAGCTCAGCTTTGACTGGCCAACCGGGGTTGCGCTGGGGCCAGAGGATTTTTTTGTCGCGCCGGCCAATGCGCAGGCCTTTGCGATGGTGAGCGCGCCGGACGGCTGGCCGGAACACAAATTGTGCCTGACCGGTCCAACGGGCGCGGGCAAGAGCCATTTGGCCCGGGTCTTTGCAATCGCGACGGGTGCAAAGATTATCAATGCCAGCGATGTTGTCATGGGGCCGCCGCCCGCTACGCCAATTGTGGTGGAGGATATGCAGACCCTGCCCCGCTGCGCGGAAGAGGCGATGTTTCATCTGCACAACAACCTGCGTGCTGCGCGGCTGCCGTTGCTTATGACTGCCCGGACCCCGCCTGCCCGGTGGGACATTGCGCTGCCTGATCTGGCCAGCCGGATGCAGGCCGCTGCCCTGGTTGCGATTGATGATCCCGATGATGCGCTGTTGCAGGCCTTGATTATGAAACTTTTCGCGGATCGCCAGATCAGCCCGCCGCCAACGCTGGTGTCCTATCTTGCGCCGCGCATTGAACGATCATTTGCCGCAGCCGCAAATATCGTGGCGCTTCTGGACGCAGAGGCACTGCGGCAACAAAGACCGATTTCACGCAAGCTTGCCGCTGCACTGCTGGACAACAGCGACCAATAGGAGCGATAATTGTCACGAAACTGCAATGGTTTGCAGTGCAGAAAGCCCCGTGATGCAAGCAGATTTCCTGAAAGGGGTCACCGCCGCGCCGGTAGACCTGGACATTGACCTCTCGACACAGGCGCGGTTTGTGAACCGCGAGCTGAGTTGGCTGTTCTTTAACTGGCGTGTTCTGGAAGAGGCCGAGAACCCGCGCGTGCCGTTGTTGGAGCGGCTGCGGTTCCTGTCGATTTCGGCCACCAACCTGGACGAATTTTATACTGTGCGCGTGGCCGGTCTGCGCGAACTGGCACATGCGGGCAATGTCATGCCGGGGTTGGACGGGCGCACGCCTGCCGAACAGCTGACGCTGATTGACGTGAATGCCCGGGCATTGATGGCCCTGCAGCAGGATGTGTTCCAGAAACTCTCAGCCGAAATGGCTGAGGCGGGGATTCATTTGCTGAACCGCAAGGACGTCACGGAGGCTGACATGGCCTATCTGAATGATGTCTTTCTGGATCAGGTCTTTCCGGTGTTGTCGCCGCTGGCGATTGACCCCGCGCACCCCTTTCCGTTCCTGCCCAACGAAGGCTTTGCGTTGGCGTTGCAGATGGAGCGGACCAAGGACAAGCTGCCGTTGCGGGCCCTGCTGCCGATCCCGGCCCAGATCGACCGCTTTGTGCGGCTGCCGGGCGACAAATGTGTACGCTTTCTGCCTTTGGAAGAACTTTTGCTGTTGTTCGTTGGACGGCTGTATCCCGGTCACAAGGTCAAGGGGCAATGCGCTTTCAAGGTGCTGCGCGACAGCGATCTTGAGGTCGAGGACGAGGCCGAAGACCTTGTCCGGGAATTTGAAACGGCGCTGAAACGCCGCCGGCGCGGCGAGGTGGTGCGCCTGAAAATCTCAACGGATGCGCCCGCAGGATTGCGCAGTCTGATCATGCAGGAATTGCGGGTTGCCGAACAGGAGGTCGTCGAAGTGGACGGGCTGATCGGCATCTCTGACCTGAGCGAACTGGTGCTAGATGAGCGCCCGGACCTGCTGTGGCCACCCTTTTCGCCACGGGTGCCGGAACGTGTGCAGGACCACGACGGTGACATGTTCGCGGCGATCCGCCAGAAAGACATGCTGCTGCATCACCCTTACGAAACATTTGACATGGTGGTCCGTTTTCTGACGCAGGCTGCCCGTGACCCCAATGTGGTGGCAATCAAGCAGACGCTTTATCGTACATCAAAGCGGTCTCCGATTGTTGAGGCACTGTGCGAAGCGGCTGAGGACGGGAAATCCGTGACTGCGCTGGTTGAGCTCAAGGCGCGCTTTGATGAGGCTGCCAATATCCGGCAGTCACGGCGGCTGGAACGGGCGGGCGCCCATGTGGTGTATGGGTTCCTGAACTACAAGACACACGCGAAGATCAGCACAGTTGTGCGGCGCGAAGGGGATCGCCTGGTCACCTATACGCACTTTGGCACCGGAAACTATCACCCGATCACGGCCCGCATATATACCGACCTGAGCCTGTTTACCTGTGATGCGGCTTTGGGGCGCGATGCGACCAAGGTCTTTAATTACCTGTCCGGGTATGCGCAGCCAGACGCGCTGGAAAACCTGTCGATTGCGCCCATCGATCTGAAGTCAACTTTGCTGGCCCGGATCGCCGAAGAGGTCGAACACGCCAAGGCGGGCCTGCCGGCCGCGATTTGGGCGAAGATGAACAGCCTGATAGAAGAAGACGTGATTGACGCACTTTACGCGGCCAGCCAGAGCGGTGTGAAAATCGACCTTGTGGTGCGCGGAATCTGCGGACTGCGGCCCGGCGTGAAGGGGCTGTCCGAGAATATTCGCGTCAAGTCCATCGTCGGGCGGTTCCTTGAGCATTCGCGCATTGTTTGCTTTGGCAATGGCAATGCCCTGCCCAGCAAGAAGGCGCGGGTTTACATCAGCTCAGCCGACTGGATGGGGCGCAACCTGAACCGGCGAGTCGAAACGCTGATCGAAATCACCAACAACACCGTCAAGGCGCAGATCGTCAGCCAGATCATGGCCGCCAATATGGCCGATGTGGCGCAAAGTTGGGTGATGAAGGCGGATGGTACATTTGATCGCGCGGTTGTGCCCGAGGGTGAATTTGCCTTTAACACGCACCGCTTCTTTATGGAGAACCCGTCCCTGTCCGGCCGGGGATCAGCGGGGGCGTCGGATGTGCCAAAGCTGACCCATACCGAAGATTAACGCGAACTTGCCGTTGCGCCGTTGACCCTGCGCGCGACAGGCGACATGTTGGGACCGCACCAATCGGGATGACTGCCACTAATGACCGACACGGAGACCCCTGACGCCATTGACTGGGGCCCTTTTGGCCGTCCGCTATTCAATGATCCGACAACCCGCCATCTGGCCCGCGTAGGCGTGATTGATGTCGGGTCGAACTCTGTCCGGTTGGTCGTATTTGACGGGGCCGCACGGTCCCCCGCCTATTTTTACAATGAAAAGATCATGGCCTCGCTGGGGGCCGGCTTATCAGAGACCGGCCGGCTGAACCCGGAAGGACGGGTGCGGGCGCTTGCGGCGATCCGGCGGTTTGCTGCCCTTGCGGACGGTATGGGAATCTCACCGCTGACGGCTGTTGCGACGGCGGCGGTGCGCGAGGCCTCGGATGGCCTTGCGTTCCGCGCCGAGGTGGAGCGGGAAACCGGTATCAAGCTGTGGATCATTGATGGCGAAGAAGAAGCCCGCCTGTCGGCACAGGGCGTGCTGTTGGGATGGCCGGGGTCTTATGGCCTGGTCTGCGATATTGGCGGATCCAGCATGGAGTTGGCCGATCTGGCTGAGGGTCGGGTCGGACGCCGGGTCACATCGGCGCTGGGACCGCTGAAACTGCGTGAGGTCAAAGGTGGCAAGCGGGCGCTCAGGCAACATATCCGCGCAGCGGTTGAGACACTGCACGACCGGATGGGCAATGAAACCGGCAAGCGCCTGTTTCTGGTGGGTGGATCATGGCGCGCGATCGCGCGGATCGACATGGAGCGGCGCGACTATCCGCTGACGGTTCTGCATGAATATCGCATGACGGCGCGCCGGATCGGCCATACCGTCAAATATATTGATGAAAGCAATCTGGACGATCTGCGCAGCCGCTGTGGCATCTCGGACTCGCGCATGGCGCTGGTGCCCTTGGCGGGCATTGTGCTGAAGGAACTGGTGCGTGTCTTCAAACCCAAGGATGTGGCCGTGTCGTCCTATGGCATCCGCGAGGGCATGCTTTACGAGGAAATGCCGCCCGAACTGCGTGAACGCGACCCGTTGATCGAGGCCTGCCGTTTTGCCCAGGCAAAGGATGCGCGCAATCCCGGCTTCGGGCGGTTGTTGTATCATTTCATCATGCCGCTGTTTCCGCGCGCGGGATGGCAACGCAAACGCATCATCCGCGCGGCCTGCCTGCTGCATGACGTGAGCTGGCGCGCGCATCCCGACTATCGGCACGAAGTCGCCTTTGACAACGCGACACGGGCAAATCTGGGTGGGTTGAAACATGCGGAACGGGTGATGTTGGGGCTGGCGCTGATGACGCGTTACACCAACAAGAACCTTGGCACACACCTTGATCCGCTGTTTGCGCTGCTGTCGCCCGAACAAAAACGCGAAGCCGAGATTCTGGGCAAGGCCATGCGGTTTGGTGCAATGCTGTGGTTATCGGGCGAGCGCCCGCCGGGAGAGATCAAGTGGCATCCCAAGAAGCGCAAACTGCGGCTGATCCTTGAACATGACGCGATTCCACTGTTTGGCGAGGTCGCGGAGTCGCGGCTGAATGCGCTTGCCTCTGCCTTGGATGCAGAGGTCTCGGTCAGCTTCAAAAAAGCTTAAAGTTCAATGTCTTCCTGTGGTTCATAGGCGGGGGCGTCGCTGCGGCGGCGAATGATGATATCGCCATTGTCCAATATGACTGGCGGGTCATAATTGCGAATGTCGTCGATCTGGCTCATCAGATCGGCCAGCGCTGGGCCCATTTCATCGGCCAGCAATTTCATTGCGGGGCCGACATCCTCTGCAAATTCTTCCAATTCGCGCAGCGCCGGTTCCATTTCGTTCATTAAGCCACGCAAGAGAAGTTTCGCCCCCTCTTCCATCAGATCAGCGCCCTCTTGCGTGTCCTGCGCGACGGCGGGCGAGACGGTCAGGGCGATGGCGAGTGCGGCGGCAAAATGTTTCATGGCCCCATCATAGCGGGTTGCGCATGATTCCCCAACAGCGCTCGGTCAGAGCGTGAGGTCAAGCAACACGGGAAAGTGGTCCGAGGCCAGTAAAAGCGCCTCGCGCAGGGCCTTGTCAGCGTAACAGTCAGGGTGATCGAATGGATGCCATATCTGCCAGGACGGCTGGCGGGCCATCAGGTCAGGCGAGATCATCACGTAATCAAGCAGCGCTGACAGATACGGTCCGCCCTTGCGCTTGAACCGGGCGGTGGTCGGGATGGCACCGATCCGGCGGCCCAATGCCAGACGCGCATGCGGGTCATAAAGCTGCGGGCTTTCGCCTTCGCCCAGCACAATCTCGACCCCGGAACGACCAAAAAGTTTTTCGTATT
Source organism: uncultured Paracoccaceae bacterium (assembly GCA_947502145.1). GTDB lineage: Bacteria > Pseudomonadota > Alphaproteobacteria > Rhodobacterales > Rhodobacteraceae > CANMYO01. The sequence goes on from CANMYO010000004.1 coordinate 229,085, forward strand.
CGTCCAGACCCGGCCCATCGTTGAAATCGCCCATAACAATCAGCGGTTCGCCTTCATGCAGCACCTGTTCGACGCGCTTGCGCAGCCAGATGCATTGCGCAAGCTGTTTGCGCCGGTTGGCGATTGAAATGCGCATTGCCTCTTTCTTATTGCGCGCGCCATGCGGGGCCTTGGATTTGGCGTGCACGCCGATCAGGTTCAGCATCTCACCGCCCGGCGTGGTCAGCGCCACCTCAAGCGGGGGTTTTGACCAGGTGACGGGCTCCGGCGCTGCGTCAACATCGAGATCAAAAGGCATCTCAGCGTCAAAGCGCGGATTGTCCGCGCCACCCGACCGGGGCGCGTGTTTGGCGTTGAGCGTTCGCGCATCATAGAGCAGCGCGATTTCCTGCTGCGTATCATTGGGAAAGCCGATCAGCGCCGTATCAGCACGCAACCGAAAAGTTTCTGCAAAAGTTTCAAGCGCCCGCTTGGACTGACGGTGACGACTGGAGTCCGGTGCCTCGATCACCATGACAACATCTGCATCCAAGGCCCGGAACACGGCGCCAAGCGATTGCGTTTGCTGTTCTTTTGTTACGTCCCAGCGTGATGACCAGCTTGAGTCGTTGATCAGCCGTCCCGCATCATCAAACAGTGTGTTAAACCATTCGACGTTGTAAGTGACGATGCGCATGATCCTGTCAGGTCCTTGCTTCGTTGATCTGTTCCCAAGCGCGGTTGATTGCAATCAGGCGCTTTTCGGCAATTTTCACCGCCTCCTCTGGCACGCCGCGTGCCATCAGCCGATCGGGGTGGGTTTCGCGCACCTGCGCCCGCCAGACCGCGCGCACCTCGTCAATGTCTGCCTCGGGGGAAACACCAAGTACATCATAAGGATCGCGTTCCGCATCGGGAACAAACTGCGCCCTGATCCGGCTGAACCGCTGATCGTCAAAGCCCCAGATTTCGGCCACGCGGTGCAGAAATTCGTCTTCGCCGGGGTGATATTCACCGTCGGCCATGGCGATGTGGAACAGGCCCTCCATCAGGTCGCAAAGGGTGCGGTCCTGTGGTTCATACATTGCCAGAATGCGCCGCGCATAATCGTCAAACCCGGCCACGTCAGTGCGCGCGAGGTTGAACAGGCGCGCAGCGTTTGCCTCTTCGCTGGCCGGAATGTGAAAAACTTCGCGAAAGGCGGTCACCTCATCGCGGGTGACCTGTCCGTCCGCCTTGGCCATCTTGGCCCCCAGCGCAATCACCGCAATGGTGAAGGCGACCGTGCGGTCAGGGGATGCGCGCAATTTTTCAAAAACCGCAGAGAGCCCTTCACCGGCGGTGAGGGCCGAAAGCGCGTCCGAAATTCGTGACCAAATCGACATGCCCCCTCTTTAGAGCATCTTTTGCAGGAGGATAAGGTCGAGCCAGCGATCAAATTTGCGGCCCACCTCTTTGAGGGTCGCAACCTGTTTAAATCCCATGCGCTGATGAAACTGCACAGCGGCGGGATTTGCGGCGCTGACCCCAGCCCAGAGGCTGTGAAACGCGGCGGCGCGGGCGTGATCGCAAAGCGCATCCATCAGCGCACGCCCTGTGCCCTGCCCCTGCGCACCAGCGGAGATATAGATCGTATGCTCGGCGCTGTGGCGATAGCCGATACCGCCGCGAAATTGCGCAAGGTAGCCAAAGCCAACACGCTGTTGATCCACTTCGGCCACAAGAAAGGCGTGACCCGCCGCCGCCTTGTCCGCAATCATCTGCGCGATGTCGGCGGGCGTCTTTTCAGTTGCGTTAAACGTAGCAAGGCTGTCACGGATAACCGGGTTCCAAATGCCACAGATCGCCGCAGCGTCAGCAGGCGTCGCAGCACGGATCATGCCAAGCTCTTTTCACCGCTGGGAGTCTCAAGAACGGCGCGGAAGCCTTTGTCACCATTGATAAATACAACCCTTGGGTCATCAATATCCAAATTCGCTGCAATCGTTGCCGCGTTGGGGTGGGAAACCTCCCAGCGGATGAGACGCACGCCACGGTCCGGCAGGCGCGCTGCCGGCGTTGTGGTCCCTGGGTCCCAGGTGATCAAAGTCGGATAGGCCCCGTCGCAGGGCAAGCTACCATCGTCAGGAACCGTGATTTGCCAGCGCAGATCGCCCCGTTCAAGTTGCTGTGCGGGGCCGCATATCGCCGGAGCCTGCGTGATGTCATCGGTGCGGCAAATCCAATTGGCGGGGCGGGTGGGACCGGAAAAGTGATCAAGTGCAAACCACGCGGCGCGGGGTGGTGACGCGTCCGGATCGCGTGCGATAACCTCAAGGTAGAGATCACCCATGCCCAGCAAGGTGTTATGCGTGCCGTAGCGCTGGTGCTTTCCCCCTGTTTCCAAAGGCACACCAAGCGCCTTTTCAACCTCGGCTGTACCTTGTGAAAGCGTGGTGCAGGCAATCGCAATGTGATCAAACTTTATCATATCTATCCCGTCCACGATTTCAGAACCAAAAAAACGTTGAACACGCCGTTGATACAAGTGCAAACTGCGCTAACTCGCCAATCATTAGTCATTTACTCAGGAATACAAACATGGCCCTACCCGCAGCACTTGAACGTCTCATCAAACACGAGGCCTTGGGCGGCGTATTACTGATGCTGTCGGCGATTGCAGCATTATTGGTGGCCAATTCGGCGCTTTCCCCAATCTACGATCAGGTCCTGGGCGGTTACCTGTCGGTGACTTACGACGGGGATGGGCTGTCAAAACCGCTGATCCTGTGGATCAACGATGGTCTTATGGCGATATTTTTCTTTTTGATCGGGCTGGAGTTGAAGGCGGAACTGCTGGAAGGGAAGTTGAAGAACCCGCGCGACGTGCTTTTGCCCGGCATGGCCGCCATTGGCGGGATGGTGGTGCCGGCGCTGATCTTTGCCTATTTCAACTGGGGCCTGCCCAGCATCAACGGATGGGCCATTCCAGCGGCGACCGACATTGCCTTTGCGCTTGGCATTCTGGCATTGGTGGGCAGTCGCGCGCCGGTGTCGCTGAAGGTGTTCCTGCTGACTCTTGCCATTCTGGATGACATGGGCGCGATCATCATCATTGCGCTGTTTTACACCGCTGAATTGAAAGTCAATTACCTGCTGGCGGCGCTGATCCCGCTCGCCGGGATGGTTCTGCTAAACCTGCGCGGCTCACACAGGCAGGGTCTGACAATCGTGTTGGGGATCGTGCTGTGGGTTCTGGTATTGCGCTCGGGCGTACACGCGACGCTGGCAGGCGTGGTGACGGCGTTCTGTATCCCGCTGGTCGATCGGTGGGGCAAAAGCCCACTTCACGCGCTGGAACACGCGATTGAGCCCTGGTCCAAGTTCTTCATTATCCCAGTATTTGCCTTTGCCAACGCCGGTGTTGTGCTGACGGGCATGTCAGTCATGGATGTGTTTGAACCCCTGCCATTGGGGATCGCACTTGGCCTGTTGCTGGGCAAGCAGTTGGGCGTCTTTGGACTGACTTTTCTTGTGGTGAAAACGGGCTTGGCAAAGCTGCCCCATGGTGCCAACTGGCTGCATATCTACGGCGTTGCCTGCCTGGCCGGTGTGGGCTTTACCATGTCGCTGTTCATCGGCGGGTTGAGCTTTGACAATGCCGCGCAAATGAATCAGGTCCGCGTCGGCGTCCTGTCCGGGTCAATTCTGTCGGGTATCATTGGATTTGTTGCACTGGTCATGGCTGGTCGCGCACCCGCGGATGAGGCGGCCGAGACACCGCCAGAGCCTGCAGCAGAGATGGCGCGACCGGCAGACGCAAAGCCGCAGGCGGTCAGCTGACCCCGACCAATTCCGCACAAAAAGGGGCGCGACCGGCAAAGGCCGCGCCCTTCATGTCTCCGGCACGGATAATCAGTCGCGCGCTTGGCGGATCAGGCGCAGGATGTCTTCGGCTGCTTTGGGAATGTTCGTGCCCGGCCCAAAGATCGCCTTGACCCCTGCATCATACAGGAACTGGTAATCCTGCTGCGGAATGACGCCGCCACAGATCACAAGAATATCCCCTGCCCCTGCAGCTTCGAGCGCTTTCACCAATTTTGGCGCAAGTGTCTTGTGTCCCGCCGCCTGCGACGAAATGCCGATGACATGCACGTCGTTGTCAATCGCATCCTGTGCCGCCTCTTCCGGCGTCTGGAACAGCGGGCCAACATCAACATCAAAGCCGATGTCGGCAAAAGCCGTGGCAATGACCTTGGCGCCCCGGTCGTGGCCGTCCTGCCCCATCTTGACCACCAGCATGCGCGGGCGGCGACCTTCGTCCCCGGCAAAGTCTTCGACGGCTTTCTGGATCGCGGCAAATCCTTCATCGCCTTCATAAGCGGCCCCGTAGACCCCGGCGAGGGTTTTGACCTCGGCGCGGTGGCGTCCAAATACCTTTTCCATGGCCATGCTGATTTCTCCTACGGTTGCGCGGGCGCGGGCGGCTTCGACGGCGGCGGCAAGCAGGTTGGCGTCGCCTTCGGCAGCCGCTTGCAATGCGGAGAGCGCTGCGGTGCAGGCCACCTCATCCCGGGTCGATCTAATCTGATTGAGGCGGGCGATCTGCGATTCACGCACAGCGACATTGTCGACATCCAGAATGTCGATCGGGTCTTCGCTGTCCTTGCGATATTTGTTCACGCCGACAATCACCTCATCGCCGCGGTCGATCATCGCCTGCCGCCGGGCGGCAGATTCCTCGATCTTGAGCTTGGGCATACCAGAGGCGACAGCCTTGGTCATGCCGCCCAGTTCCTCGACCTCTTCGATCAGTTTCCATGCGGCATCTGCGAGTTCATGGGTCAGGCTTTCAACGTAGTAGCTGCCTGCAAGCGGATCGACGACGTTGGTGACCCCGGTTTCCTCTTGCAGCACCAGCTGGGTATTGCGCGCAATGCGGGCAGAGAAATCAGTGGGCAACGCAATGGCTTCGTCCAGCGCATTGGTATGCAGCGACTGGGTGCCGCCCAGCACCGCCGACATCGCCTCATAAGCGGTGCGGATGACGTTGTTGTAGGGGTCCTGTTCCTGCAGGCTGACACCGGAGGTCTGGCAATGGGTCCGCAGCATCGAGGATTTGGGGTTCTGGGGGTTAAACTCTGACATGATCCGATGCCACAGCAGACGCGCGGCCCGCAGTTTGGCGGCCTCCATGAAGAAATTCATGCCAATGGCAAAGAAGAACGACAGGCGGGGGGCGAATTTGTCCACGTCGAGCCCGGCCGCAAGGGCCGCGCGCACGTATTCGCGCCCATCGGCCAGCGTATAGGCCAGTTCTTGCACAAGGTTCGCGCCCGCCTCTTGCATGTGATAGCCCGAAATCGAGATCGAGTTGAATTTCGGCATGTTTTCAGAGGTATATCCGATGATGTCGGACACGATCCGCATCGAGGGTTCAGGCGGATAGACATAGGTGTTGCGCACCATGAATTCCTTGAGGATGTCGTTTTGGATTGTCCCGGCTAGCAGTGCCGCATCATGGCCTTGTTCCTGTCCTGCCACGATAAACGAGGCCAGAATCGGGATGACCGCGCCATTCATCGTCATGGAAACGGAAACCTTGTCGAGCGGAATTCCGTCAAACAGGATTTTCATGTCCTCGACGCTGTCGATCGCAACACCGGCCTTGCCGACATCGCCTTCCACGCGAGGGTGATCGCTGTCGTAGCCGCGGTGTGTGGCCAGGTCAAAGGCGACAGAGACACCCTGCTGGCCCGCTGCGAGGTTACGACGGTAAAAGGCGTTGGATTCCTCGGCCGTAGAAAAACCGGCATATTGACGGATCGTCCAGGGACGTCCCGCATACATCGTCGCCTTCACGCCACGGGTATAAGGAGCAGCACCGGGAATGCCGCCGATATGAGGCAACTCGGCTGTATCGGCAGCCGTATAAAGCGGTTTCACCTTGATGCCTTCCAGCGTGTCCCAGTCCAGCGCATCAAGCGGTTTGCCACGCAATTCAGCCTCGGCCAGCTTTTTCCAATCTGTGGTGTCAGCCATTGTCTCTCCTATCGCGGTGCGCCGGTCACGAAAAACTGTTGAGCCTGCGTCATTGCGGACTTAGCTTTTCCGGCGAACACGCCTATATCGGTAGTTATGAAGTTAAAAATTGCAGCCATGCTGGTGGCTTTGCCGATCAGCGCCCTTGCGGATGATGTGGTTGACCCACTGACCGCATGGGAGGAAGACCGTACGCAGATCTTTGACGCGGGCGACCTTACGCTTGATGCGTTCCGGTGGGTTGCACGCCCATTGGTGATTTTTGCGGAAAGCCCGAACGATCCGCAATTCCAGCGCCAGAAGGAATTGATCGAGGCGCGGTTCGAGGATCTGGGTGTGCGCGACATCATCGTGATCACAGATACCGACCCGGACGCGCTGTCGCCCTTGCGGCAGCGTTTGCGCCCCCGGGCATTCATGTTGGCGCTGGTCGGGAAAGACGGACAGGTCAAACTGCGCAAACCGGCCCCGTGGGATGTGCGCGAATTATCCCGTTCCATCGACAAAATGCCGCTGCGCCAACAGGAAATCCGTGACAGGCGTGGGTCTGACAGCTGACAAGGCATCACCGGCCCAACCTTTCGCGGAAGGCAAAATGCACAGCAGCAATGCCAAACCCATAGGTTGCCAGAACGGCAAGCACGAGGGCGCTTGTGGTGCCAAGGGCGCCAGCCGCGATCACCCGCCCCAAAAAATAGAGAGTCCCATAAACCACCAGCGCACCATAGAGAAACGTGCGGACCGGCTCTAACGGGACGCCCAGGAACCGGCCAAACAGCCAGAAAACGATGACAGCGATCATGGGCCCGGTCATGGCAGACCATGGGACGGAGGTTGTTGAGTCGATAACGGCCCCCTCCAGCATCACCACACCAGCCGCCGCAGCAATAATCAGACCACCGCTGACGGCCACAACGGCCACGAGAATTTGCCGCGACAACCGCATCAGTCGGCCTCAAACTCCATGATGACATCATCCACCGCGAGGCTGTCGCCTGCAGCGGCGTTAATCTTGGCGACCCTGCCCTTGCGTTCAGCGCGCAGAATGTTTTCCATTTTCATCGCCTCGACCGTGCAAAGCGCCTGGCCTTCCTGCACGTCGTCCCCAACAGCCACATCAACTTTGACGATCAGGCCGGGCATGGGGCAAAGCAGCATCTTGCTTGTATCTGGGGCGACTTTTTCGGGCATCAGACGCGCTAGTTCGGCCTGAAGCGGTGTGCGGACATGTACCTTGAGATCGGCCCCGCGATATCGCACCCGGAATCCGCCGGAAATCTTGCCGACTTTCAGCACCAGCGGGGTGCCATCCACGTTCAAGCGCGCCAGCGGCTGCCCCGGTGTCCAGTCGCTTTCGACGCGGAACGTATCATCACCGATTGCGACGGTTGCCCCGTCCTTGTCAGCGGCGATGGTCAGATCAAAATCTTCGCCCTGCAGGGCAACATTCCAGTCAGCACCAACCTTGCGTTCGTGGTTGTTCATGCGTCCGGTTACGCGGGTGCGTCGGATTTCAGCGACGCGGTGCATCGCGGCCGTCGCGGCGGCAATCCGGGCCAGAACGCCGCGTTCGAGGGTCACACCTTCAAATCCGTCCGGGTATTCTTCCTCGATAAAGGCTGTGGTCATATTGCCCGAGATAAATTTTTCGTGGTCATAGACTGCCGCAAGAAACGGCAGGTTGTGGCCAATGCCTTCAACCTCAAACGCGTCAAGTGCGAGGCGCATTTCTTCGATCGCCGTGGCCCGGTCAGGGGCCCAGGTGCAGAGTTTTGCGATCATAGGGTCGTAATACATGCTGATCTCGCCGCCCTCAAAGACGCCGGTATCATTGCGCACTGCGCGCTTCTTTGTCGCCTCTTCGGCGGGAGGGCGATAGCGCGTCAGTCGCCCGATCGAGGGCAGGAAACCACGATAGGGATCTTCGGCATAAAGACGGCTTTCCATCGCCCAGCCGTTGATCTTGAGGTCGGATTGTTGCATCGGCAGTTTTTCACCGGCGGCAACACGGATCATCTGTTCGACAAGGTCAACTCCTGTGATCAGTTCTGTCACCGGATGTTCAACCTGCAAACGGGTATTCATTTCAAGGAAATAGAAGTTGCGGTCGCCATCGACGATAAATTCGACTGTGCCTGCACTTGTGTAGCCCACCGCCTGCGCAAGAGCGCAGGATTGTTCGCCCATTGCCTTGCGGGTCGCCTCGTCCAGGAAGGGGCTTGGCGCTTCCTCGATCACTTTTTGGTTGCGGCGCTGGATCGAACATTCGCGTTCATGCAGGTAGACCGCGTTGCCATGGCTGTCGCAAAGCACCTGAATTTCGATGTGCCGCGGCTGGGTGACAAATTTCTCGATAAAGATGCGGTCGTCGCCAAAGCTGTTGGCCGCTTCGTTCTTGGAGGATTGGAACCCTTCGCGCGCCTCCATGTCGTTCCATGCAATCCGCATGCCCTTGCCACCGCCCCCGGCTGAGGCCTTGAGCATCACAGGGTAGCCAATTTCGTTGGATATCTTGACCGCTTCGTCGGCGTCCTCGATCAAGCCCATGTAGCCCGGCACGGTTGACACCTTGGCGTCTTGGGCGATCTTCTTTGAGGTGATCTTGTCACCCATTTTTTCGATAGCGCCCTTGGGTGGTCCGATAAAGGCGACTCCTTCGGCTTCAAGCGCTTCAGCGAACTTGCTGTTTTCGCTTAGGAAACCGTAACCGGGGTGAACGGCTTCGGCGCCGGTCCGGCGGATTGCATCCATCACCTTGTCAATGACAATGTAGGATTGGTTGGCCGGCGCCGGCCCGATGTGGACCGCTTCATCAGCCATTTTGACGTGCAACGCATTGCGATCCGCATCCGAGTAGATTGCAACCGTCTGGATGCCCATTTTGCGGGCGGTCTTGATGACGCGGCACGCGATTTCACCCCGGTTGGCGATCAGGATTTTCTTGAACATCTTATTGGTCCTTCAAACACGAAAACGCCGCCCGGGAGGCCCCCAGGCGGCGTGTGACAGGTTGTGTATGCGCCGTGATGGCGCGTGAATTAGCTGCCTGGCACGGTGCATTCGCCGTTGTTGCAGACAAGCGGAGCGGCTGTTGGCGTTTCTGCCATGGGCGCAACTTCTGCGGCCATTGGCGCTGGTGCGACAACGGGCGACGCGCAGGCCGCGAGTGCGACAAGCGCAAGAAGTGTTGTGGATTTGAATGCAGTGCGAAGCATAAGGCCGTTCCCCCAAAGGTGTTGAAATATGCCTGATACTCGCTTTGCTGCGCGGTCCGCGCAAGCCCCATCCGAAGAGATGGGTCGGTCAGGCCAACATTTCTGCAAGCCTGACCGGAAACTTCGGCCTTAACGGCAGAGGTTGACGTCGTCGCAAAGCGCGCCAGCAACGGCACCGCCAAGGGCACCGGTTGTGGTGTTGCCACCGGTTGCGCTGGCTGCGAGCGCACCAGCGCCTGCACCAACAAGTGCGCGTTCGCCGTCGGTGTCGATGCCGGCGCATGCGCTGAGGCTGACGGCTGCGGCAAATGCGAGAATTGTTGTAGTCTTAAACATTGGATACTGCCTTTGTTAATTTTTCTGACAGAGCATGAATCGCGTCTTTCGGCGGACGCTTCAATCCCAAAATTGAAAAAATGGCGCTTTGCTGCCGAAACCGGGGGTTTAGCAAAAAGGATTACCGGCCTGTTCTGGGAAAGAACAGACCGGCAAGGGGAAGGGTAACGGTGTTGACAAGTTGCAGGCCGCCGCTTGCTGGAACAACGATCTGCATCAAAACGTTGGCACGATTGCAAAGCACACGCATAGGGCGAAGCAGTTTCGCAGCCTGAATGCGCAGAAACCCGCCGAGATTGGCGCCTTGGCGGCATTTTCCCGCTTAGATGCGGCGCCAACATCATCGAAATGCCTCGGGGAACGAGATTTGCGCCGTGGTCAGATCAATTTGCAGGAGAGCGTCATAACTTTCTGGATCAAAAGGATCTTCTGCGGCCACGACCTCGCGCCCGAACAGCCAGGACAACCGCCCGGCGTCAAGGTTGCCGCGTTCAAACGGCGCATCGCCAAAATGTTCCCAAAGCGCGCGCATGAAGCCGGCATCCGCGCGCCGATCCGCCGGCTTGCGGTCCCCATAACGTTCGCGCGCAACCAGTTTGGTCGCCCCATCCTTGTGCGCCCGCCGTATGGTAAATTGAAAGTCAGTACCGGGAAGCCGCCCGGGGAAACCGCGATGCTTTTCCATCAGACTGTCCCCCGGATGGGATCAGTCTGTTGCGGTTTGAACCTGCGTTGCAGCGCTGCCGCGTGCCTGCCCTTGCGACCCGCTGATGGCGACGATTGCCATGAGGGCCGCCACCACAAAGGCTTTGGTGCCGTTTGCCATACCTTGATTCCGCTTCGATCTGCCTCGGGCTGCGCCGGATTTTCCGATCTTTGCCCAGTCGTGTTGCCTGTGCGCATTGTTGCGCTTTTGGAAACACTAGCCGCAATTGCGTTGCACAGATAGAAGTCGCCATCAATTTGCTGGCGCTGTGGTGTTGCTGCATCAACGCCGCCGTTTTGCCGTACGTCTGCGATTTCCATCAGAAATCCTCCCACAGGCAGGTGCCATCTTCGATCTTGTAGGGCTGAAAGAACTGGGTGATGCTGTCGTCAAAGACCCCAAATTCCGTTTCCTGACTGGACACGGAAATTACCACCTCCTGCCCGGCCCAGTCATTGGCCGCCAAGGAGGGCACGACAACGGCCGCGCAAATGTATTCCAGGTCATCAACCAGATCGCCAAATGTGCGCCCCTCGCCCGCCGGATCAATCGCCGGGCTGACGAAACGAAACCGCGCGATTGCGGGATCCTCTTCCAGCCGCACATCATAGAGCGTCATCGCAACCCCTGATGGTACCGGCACATCCTGTGCCGCCGCAGCGGTCGCCATGCACAGCAGGGCTGGCAGGTTAAAGCGGAATATTGTCATGCTTCTTCCATGGGTTCTGCAATGATTTGCCCCGCAGAGAGGCAAAGGCGCGGCAGATCCTGCGGCGGGTTGAGTGGGGCATGATGACTTCGTCGATGAAGCCTTTTTCGGCAGCCACAAAGGGGTTCGCAAAGCGATTTTCATACTCGGCAGTCCGCTCTGCGATCTCTTCGGGCGATTTTCCACGGTGAATAATCTCTGTCGCGCCCTTGGCACCCATCACCGCAATTTCAGCGGTGGGCCAGGCATAATTGAAATCCCCGCGCAGATGCTTTGAGGCCATAACATCATAGGCGCCGCCATAGGCCTTGCGCGTGATGACGGTCACCTTGGGCACTGTCGCCTCACCATAAGCAAAGAGCAGTTTCGCCCCGTGTTTGATCACGCCGCCGTATTCCTGGCTTGTGCCGGGCAAAAAGCCGGGGACGTCCACCAATGTCAGGATCGGAATTTCAAAGGCATCACAGAAACGCACGAACCGGGCGGCCTTGCGGGAACTGTCAATGTCCAGACACCCTGCCAGCACCATTGGTTGGTTGGCGACAACCCCCACGGTTGACCCCTCAAGGCGAACAAAGCCGGTGATGATGTTCTTGGCAAAGTCTTCCTGAATCTCGTAAAAATCGCCTTCGTCGCCAAGTTTGTGGATCAGTTCCTTCATGTCATAAGGCGTGTTGGCGTTGTCGGGGATCAGTGTATCGAGACTGTCCTCGATCCGGTCAACATCATCAAAGAAGGGACGGGTTGGCGGCTTTTGCTTGTTGTTTAGCGGCAGAAAATCAAACAGGCGGCGGACTTCGGCCAGCGCCTCAACATCGTTATCAAAGGAGCCATCGGCAACGGACGATTTCTTGGTGTGCGTCGAAGCCCCGCCAAGCTCCTCTGCGGTGACAACCTCATTTGTGACGGTTTTTACAACATCGGGGCCCGTCACAAACATGTAAGAGCTATCTTTGACCATGAAGATGAAGTCGGTCATAGCCGGGCTATAGACCGCGCCCCCCGCACATGGCCCCATGATGACGCTGATTTGCGGCACCACACCTGAAGCCATGATATTGCGCTGGAACACCTCAGCATAGCCGGCAAGCGATGCGACGCCTTCTTGAATGCGCGCGCCACCGGAATCGTTCAACCCGATCACCGGCGCGCCGTTCTGCATTGCCATATCCATGATCTTACAGATCTTCTGGGCATGGGTTTCCGATAGTGAGCCGCCAAATACGGTGAAATCCTGGCTAAAGACATAGACCAAGCGCCCGTTGATCGTCCCCCAGCCGGTGACAACGCCGTCACCGGGCGGACGGTCGTTTTCCATGCCGAAATCGGTACAGCGGTGCGCCACGAACATGTCAAATTCTTCAAAACTGCCATCGTCAAGCAGCAGCGAAATCCGTTCGCGGGCGGTCAGCTTGCCCTTGCCGTGTTGTGCCGCAATCCGACGTTCGCCACCACCAAGATTGGCCACATCACGACGGTCCTGAAGTTCCTGCAGGATATCTCTCATACTTGCCCCCGGGGTCATTTACCGGGCAACCTTACCCGAGGGCGTCACAGGTCAAAAGCTGGAATTGGTAAATTTGCAAAATTTATGAATACTCCGCAATGGTTTTTGCAAAGTTGCAAATATCGCTATGCACAGACGCAAGCGCGCCCACGCACATGGACGCGGAAGGGCGAAACCGGTAGGGGAAGTTATGACAACGGCCCCCACGATCCAATTCCTAGATCGCCGCACCCCACCGCACATCATCACCTTGATCTTGCTGGCTGGGATTTCGGCACTGAACATGTCGATCTTCCTGCCGTCGCTGAACCGCATGGCAAACAGCTTTGCCACTGATTACGCGACGATGCAGATTGCCGTGTCAGGATATCTTGCCGCCACGGCAGTTCTTCAGGTTTTTGTCGGCCCGCTTTCTGACCGGTTCGGGCGGCGGGCAGTGACCTTGGGATCGCTGATCATCTTCGTCGCCGCCACGGTGGGCGCGCTGCTGGCCACCTCGATCGAGACCTTCCTGACGTTCCGCATTTTGCAGGCAGCCGTAGCCTCTGGCATGGTGCTGTCGCGCGCCGTTGTCCGGGATATGGTGCCGCAGGAACAGGCCGCATCAATGATCGGATATGTCACCATGGGCATGGCCCTTGTGCCGATGATCGGCCCAACGATCGGTGGTGTTTTAGATCAGGCATTTGGCTGGCAATCGACCTTTGTTTTCCTGATCGCTGCGGGGGTCGGTGTCTTGACCCTATGCTTTTTTGACATGGGCGAAACCGTGCAGGGCGGCGGTGTCGGGTTTCGTGAACAGATCCGCAATTACCCGGCCTTGCTGACCTCGCCGCGGTTCTGGGGTTACGCGGCAAGCGCGGCCTTCGGATCAGGAGCGTTCTTTGCATTTCTGGGTGGCGCGGCCTTTCTGGCTGAAAACATCTACGGGCTGTCCCCGGCCATGACCGGTTTGGCGCTGGGGGCCCCGGCGGTGGGATACGCATTTGGGAACTTCCTGTCGGGGCGATATTCGGTCCGGCTGGGCATGAATCGCATGGCAGTGATCGGCAATAGCGTCGCCAGCGCTGGCATGGCGATGTCATTGCTGCTTAGCCTGGCTGGATTTGAATCAGCTTGGGTCTTTTTCGGGTTCTGTACCGCCCTTGGCGTCGGCAACGGGATTATGCTGCCAAGCACAATGGCCGGCCTTCTTTCGGTGCGCCCACATCTTGCCGGCACGGCAAGCGGTCTGGGTGGCGCGATGATGATTGGTGGTGGCGCAGCCCTGTCACAGTTGGCCGGTGCAATCTTGACTGATAGTGCAATCCCGCTGCAAATTCTGATGCTCGTCAGTGGGTTGTGCGCGTTGTTGTCAATCTGCCTGGTGATTTGGCGCGAAGGTCGGCTGAGAATCGCTTGACGGCAGGAACTTTGCAAAGGCACTTTGCAAGACAGGATTTCTGCAAAGGATCGCCCGATGGCCGTTCAAAAACTATATGCCGGTGCCAAACTGCGCGAGTTGCGCGGACGGCTGAACATTACCCAGAAGGTTTTCGCTGAGCGGCTGGGCGTATCGCTGCCCTATCTCAACCAGATGGAGAACAACAACCGGCCGATTTCAACATCGGTGGTTCTGGGGCTGGCCCACGAATTTGGCTTTGACGTCACGGAGTTGCAAACCGGCGACGAGGCGCGGCTGATTGGCGACATGCGCGAGGCATTGGCCGATCCGGTCTTTACTGGTCCCGCCCCGGCGCTTGCAGATTTGCGACTTGCAGCCGCAAATGCCCCTGCCCTGACGCGGGCCTTTCTGGATCTGCACGCGGCCTATCGCCAGACGCATGAGCGCCTTGCATCACTGGACGAAGCACTGGGACGCGAAGACGCCCGTCCGGCCCCCAGCCCATGGGAAGAAGTGCGCGACTTCTTCCACTATTGCGACAATTACATAGATCCCGTGGACCGCGCCGCGGAAATCTTTGCAAGGCGGATTGGGCGCGAAAAGAGCACCGCGCAGGCCGCTGCCGCAGCGCTGCAGGAGACCGGGGTGACTGTGCAGACCGGCGATTTCACTGCGATCCGGCAATACGATGCGACCACAAAGGAACTGCGGATATCGCAACATGCGGCACCCGAAACGCAAACCTTCCAGCTGCTGTTGCAACTCGCGCTGGTACGCCATGAAGACCTGCTTGAAGCCTCGCTTGACTTTGCCCGGTTTCAAAGCCCCGAGGCGCGGGGCATCGCAAAAGTCGGACTGGCGAACTATTTTGCCGGCGCGTCCCTGATGCCCTACACGCGGTTTCTGACCGCAGCGCAGGACACCCGCCATGACCTTGAGCGTCTTGCAACCTTGTTCGGGGCCTCGATCGAGCAGATCGCGCATCGGCTGTCGACACTGCAACGCCCTGGCGCGAAGGGCATTCCGTTCTTTTTTGTCAGGGTCGATCAGGCGGGCACGATTACCAAACGGCATTCGGCCACGACGCTGCAGTTCGCACGATATGGCGGTGCCTGCCCCTTGTGGAACGTGCATGCGGCGTTTGAAACGCCGGGGCAGTTCCTGCGACAGCTGGCGGAAACGCCTGATGGAATTCGCTATTTCTGTCTGGCGCGGGATGTCAGCAAAAGTGGCGGCGCCTGGGGCGCCCCAACCCGGCGCTATGCCATTGGCCTTGGGTGCGAGGTCAAGCATACGCCGGCACTGATCTATGCCGATCACATGCTGTCAGATCACGCGCAAGCCTATGAACCTATTGGCATTTCTTGCCGAATCTGTGAACGCAAGGGCTGTCATCAACGTTCTGTCCCGCCGCTGGAACGTCAGCTGCGGGTGGACCCCAACACGCGCGGGGTCCTGCCCTATCAGCTTGATTAGCGTTGCGCGGTTTCCCAATCGGGATGCACCCATGGCCGGTCATTGGCTGGCGGCAGCATCTCGCGTCCAAGGATATGGTCCGCCGCTTTTTCGCCAACCATAATCGACGGGCCGTTAAGGTTTCCGTTGGTGATCCGGGGAAAGATCGAACTGTCGGCAAGCCGCAGCCCATCAACGCCAATCACCCGGCAACTGGGGTCAACGACCGCCATGGGATCGTCAGCACGGCCAATTTTGCAGGTGCCGCAGGGGTGATAGGCGCTTTCGGCATGTTCGCGGATAAAGTCATCAAGTTCTTCATCTGACTGCGCATTTTCGCCGGGCTGAATCTCCTTGCCGCGATATTCAGCAAACGCATCCTGCGCAAAGATTTCACGGGTCAGGCGAATGGCCTTGCGAAAATCAATCCAGTCCTGTTCGTGCGACATGTAGTTGAACACGATCTTTGGATTGTCGTCCGGATTTGCCGAGTTCAGCGTGACCTCACCCCGGGACGGTGAGCGCATCGGCCCGACATGGGCCTGAAACCCGTGGCCCTCGGCAGCGACCTTGCCGTCATACCGCACGGCAATGGGCAGGAAGTGGAACTGAATGTCCGGATATTTTTCTCCGGCGCGACTGCGAATAAAGCCTGCGCTTTCAAACTGATTTGAAGCGCCCAGCCCGGTCTTGGTAAAGAGCCATTGGGCCCCGATCATCGCCTTTCCAAAAACATTCCAATATTTAAAAAGACTTACCGGCTTGGTTGCGGCCTGCTGAATGTAGAGTTCGAGATGGTCCTGCAAGTTTTTTCCGACACCTGCACGATCTGCCACAACATTGATGCCATGCTCGGCCAGATGTGCAGCCGGGCCAATGCCTGACAACATCAGCAGTTTGGGCGAGTTAATCGCCGAGGCGGCGATGATGACCTCTTGTTTTGCGCGGATCACTTCGACCTTGCCGTTCCGGCTGACTTCGACACCAATTGCGCGGCCATTTTCGATGACCACCTTGCGTGCAAAGGCACGGGTCAGGCGGCAATTGCGTCGCTTGAGCGCCGGACGCAGGTATGCGTTGGCCGTCGACCAGCGGCGGCCCCGGTATATGGTTGAATCAAACGGCCCAAAGCCTTCTTGCTTTTCGCCGTTGTAGTCATCAGTGACCTGATAGCCGGCCTGCTGGCCCGCAGTCACAAAGGCCCGCGTCAGCGGGTTGTTACGTGGCCCGCGCGAGACGTGCAGTGGCCCGTCCTTGCCACGCCATGCCGGATCACCGCCGTGAATGCCCGCGTGCCAGTGTTCCATGCGTTTGAAATAGGGCAGCACGTCGGCATAGGACCAACCGTCTGCGCCAGATTCTGCCCAGTGATCAAAGTCCAGCGCGTGGCCGCGCACATAGATCATCCCATTGATCGAAGATGACCCTCCAATGACCTTGCCGCGCGGTGTCGCGAGGCGGCGATTGTTGAGATGTGGTTCAGGTTCCGATTGCAGTCCCCAGTCGTACATTTTCATGTTCATCGGGTAAGACAACGCCGCTGGCATCTGGATGAACGGCCCCGCATCAGAGCCGCCATGTTCAATAACCAGAACATCCTTGCCCGCCTCGGCCAGTCGATAGGCCATGGCGCAACCGGCGCTGCCTGCGCCGATAATCACGTAATCTGCTTGCATGTCAGAACGGCGCCTCAACATCATTCATCGCCACATAAACAGCCTTCATTTCGCTGTAGTGATCGACGGCCAGTTTCGAGTTTTCCCGTCCGACACCAGACAGTTTCGAACCGCCAAAGGGCGCTTCGACCGGGGCGAGGTTATGGGTGTTGATGTAACAGGTTCCAGCCTCAAACCCGGCGACCATACGATGGGCGCGGGTCAGATCGGCAGTAAAGACAGAGGCGGCCAGACCAAAGGGCGTGTCATTGGCACGGCGCAGCGCCTCTTCTTCGGTTTCAAAATCCAACACCGACAGAACCGGCCCGAAGATTTCATCTGTCGCGATCGTCATATCGTCGGAAACATCTGCAAATACAGTGGGTTCGATGAAATAACCGTCGCCGTCGATAACCTTGCCACCGGTTACGAGCCGTGCGCCTTCTTCGATCCCTTTTGCAATAAACCCGGCCACAATGTCGCGTTGCCTTGCGCTCACCATCGGACCAAAATTGGTCGCCTCGTCCTGCGGATCCCCCATGATGACGCCCTTGAGGCGTTCGGTCATGCGTCTGAGGAACTGTTCCTTGATCCCCTTCTGGACAAAGACCCGTGTCCCGTTTGAACAGACCTGCCCGGTGGAATAGAAGTTGCCAAGAATGGCACCTGAGACCGCGTTTTCGACGTCCGCGTCATCAAAGATGACGATTGGGGATTTGCCGCCCAACTCCATCGTGACGTGCCTGACACCTGCGGCTGCGGCGGCATAGACTTTCTGACCCGTGGGCACAGACCCGGTAAGCGAGACCTTGGCGACGCGCGGATCGTTGATCAGAGACGCCCCAACGGCCCCCATGCCCTGCACCACGTTGTAGACTCCTGCTGGCGCCCCGGCTTCGTGCAGGACCTCGGCCACTTTCAATGCACACAGCGGCGTCGTTTCCGAGGGTTTGAAGATCATGGCATTGCCGCAGGCCAAGGCCGGGGCCCCTTTCCAGCTGGCAATCTGGGTTGGGTAGTTCCAAGCGCCGATCCCAACGCAGACGCCCAACGCCTCGCGCCGGGTGTAGACAAAATCGCCACCACCCAGTTGAATGTGTTCGCCCGTCAAACTTCCGGCAAGGCCGCCGAAGTATTCCAGCGCATCAGCACCGGACGTGGCGTCAGCAACGCTGGTTTCCTGATAGGGTTTGCCGGTGTCATAGGTTTCCAGCACGCTGAGATCGTGATTGCGTTCACGCATGATGTCAGCGGCACGGCGCAGCACACGGCCACGCTCTGTTCCGGTCCAGGACGCCCATTCGCGCTGCGCGCGGGTTGCTGCCTCCATCGCTTTTTCGATGATGGCGGGGGTCGCGGCGTGCACCGTCGCGACGACCTTGCCCGTGAACGGGTAGATCACGTCAATCTTGTCACCTGCGGTGTCTTCGACATAAGCGCCATCAATAAAGTGGCTAGCTTGGGGTTGGATGTTCATTTGTGCCTCCGGCGGCAATGAAATTTTCAATTACTCGCCTCGGGGGAAGCGTTGGTTTTCCTCAAGCACGTTGAGGTCCATGTGATTGCGCATGTAGCGTTCCGACGCCTTTTGCAGCGGCTGGTAGTCCCATGGGAAATAGCTGCCGTTGCGTAGGGCTTCGTAGACCACCCAGCGGCCAGCCTGAGAATGGCGCACGTCAGCGTCAAAGCGGTCGAGATCCCAGCGCTTTTCAGCTTTGGCCCGCAGTTGCGACAGCGTGTCCTGATGTTCTGGCATTTCAGCGAGATTGGACAATTCATGGGGGTCTGCATCCATATCAAACAGCTGATCTGGATCGAGACTGCACATGTTGAATTTCCACTTGCCTTCGCGCAGCGACACCAGGGGCGCATATGAACCTTCGGCGGCGTATTCCATGGCAACGGGCGTATCGCGCGACGCGCCCTGCCCCAGCGGTTTGACGCTTTCGCCATCGGTCCAGGGGGCGACTTCAGACATATCCACGCCCGCCAGGTCGCAGAGCGTTGGGCAGACGTCGATGTTGCTAACCGGGTCAGTGACCAGACCGGGTGCCATCGAGGGATCAGCAATCATCATCGGCACCCGCGATGAGCCGTCATAGAAGGACATCTTGAACCAGAGCCCGCGTTCGCCAAGCATGTCCCCGTGATCGGATACAAAGAGGATGGTCGCCTCCTGCCGGGTGTTTTCGAGCACTTCAAGCACTTCGCCAATCTTGTCGTCGAGATAGCTGATATTGGCAAAATACGCACGACGTGCGCGCTTGATCTGTTCTTGACTGATCTCGAAATTCTCGTGGTCATTGGCATCAAGGATGCGCTTGGAATGGGCGTCCTGTTCCGCATAGGGCACGGGGCCGACGGTGGGTGTCAGGTGATCACAATCTTCGTAGAGATCCCAATATTTCTTGCGTGCGACGTAAGGGTCATGCGGGTGGGTGAAGCTGACGGTCAGGCACCAGGGGCGCTCATCATGTCCGCGGGCAAGATCATAGAGTTTACGGGTCGCGTGATAGGCAACCTCGTCATCATATTCCATCTGGTTGGTGATCTCGGCCACGCCGGCACCGGTGACCGACCCCATGTTGTGATACCACCAGTCGATCCGTTCGCCCGGCTTGCGATAATCCGGCGTCCAACCGAAATCGGGCGGATAGACGTCCGTGGTCAGGCGCTCTTCGAAGCCGTGCAACTGATCTGCGCCGACAAAATGCATTTTGCCCGACAGGCAGGTCTGATACCCCGCACGGCGCAAGTGGTGTGCATAGGTCGGGATCGCAGAGGCAAATTCCGCGGCGTTGTCATACACACCGGTGCGGCTGGGCAATTGGCCTGACATGAAAGAGGCACGCCCCGGAGCACAAAGCGGTGATGCGGTATAGGCGTTCTTGAACCGTGTTGAACGCGCCGCGAGCGCCTTGAGATTTGGCGCATGGAGCCATTCAGCCGGGCCGTCAGGGAACAGGGTTCCGTTCAGCTGATCGACCATGATGATCAGGATATTGGGTGCGCTCATGATCCGTCCTTTACCAGTATGTTTAGAAGTTTCAGTGCCTTGGAGAGGGCATCGGCATCCGGCGCAGCAAGGGCGGCGCGGATGTAATATCCGTCGATGAGCGCCGCGAGCAGGTCTGCGGCCTCCTCGGGGTTGCTGATGATCGGGCGCAGCGCGTGGGTCAGATTTGACCGCAGCCGGCGTTGATAGAGGCGCAAGAGCCGCAACGCTTCCGGGCTGGTTTGTGCCCGCACGTAGAAGGTCATCCAGGCGCTCACGTTGGCGGGCGCAAAACAGGACGGGGCAAAGTTGGCGGCGATGACGGCGCGCGCCCGGGTGTAGGGGTCATGTGCATCGCGCAGGGCGGCAATCACCTCTTGGCGGAATTCACTGAGGATCTGGCGCATGGCCGCTTCAAAAATCTGGTCTTTTCCGCCGAAGTAATGATGCGCCAGCGCCGAGGACATACCTGCCCGCTTGGCAATCTTGCTGACGCTGACATCAAGTGACCCGCTGTCGCCCACCTCTGCGATTGTGGCCTGCACGAGGGCCGCGCGGCGGATGGGTTCCATCCCGATTTTTGGCATGTTTCATCCTCCGGTCATTTAGACCAGCGGACATTAGGATATTTTTGATTGACTCGTCAATCAATAAAAAACCATGCGACCCCGATACCAGACCGGGGCCGTGATCGGCCAATGACTGTTTTAGCCCTCAGCCTGCCTCAGACGCTGGGCATTTGGGCCTTGGTGCTATCAGGCTCACTGACCTTTTCCATCACGTTGATCGAGACATGCGGCCAGCGGATCAGCCCCCCCTGTGGGCTTTCGAAAAAGTCCAGCAAGATAAACTGACTATAGGCCATCATCAATTCTGGCCCGCCATTGCCATCGTCCTGCATTTCCATAATCCAGAAGGTCGATTGCATCTCGGCCGCATTGGCCTGCCGGTTGATAAACGGAATATTGCGGATGCCGGCAAGTTCCAGCGTCGTATCCAGATGCAGCACGGTTGTGCGCGACACATTCTGGGGCAGGAATTGCAACAGACCATTGGGGTTCACCGGGTTGAACCCGGGAAAATTCGGATCCGTGATCTCACCCTTGAAGGGATTATCTGCAAAGTGCTTGTAGGGCGACAAATAGGGATGATTGATATCCGAAGTCGGCCCGTTCAACGGCAGCCCATCCGCGGCCGGGATCACCGGCGGGCCATCAATGATCTGCGACTGACCAATCGCAAGCGCGGCATCCCCATGCGGCACGGTGGCCAGACGGGCAATGTCGATATCGTTGGTCTTGAAGTTGGTCATGTTGAGGAACAGGCCGGGTTCGTGGTGGATTGCCAGATCCGGGCCGCCTTCGAGATTGCTTTCGGGTTTATCCCCCGCCGCGATCTGCTTGATCATCTGTTCATAATCCAGCGTCACGACCAATTGGTCGGTATTGGTGCTGGGGTTTTGGTCGCGATCGACACCGCGATTTGGCACACCCTTATCAACCAACGTGAATTTCAGTTCCTCGTTGTACTGGTTCATCAACAAGCGGTAATCCAGCGGCCCCTCACCACTGGCAAATGGCAGGGCAATCATGTTCCAGCCCCGCCCGCGCAGGGCGTCGGTATTTTTCCAAGTGCCGGGCAATAGCTTAAGCGGACCCAGATCTTCGTCACCGGTTGTTGCGACTTCGACGCAACGCGCATTCGCGCGATAACGCTCTTCAAAATTGGCGCTCACCATAGCCAATCTCCTTTTTTGCAAATTGAATTTTCCAAAATCGAAATGCCCCGAAAAATAGTGGGGCAAAGCCATTCTAGCACCGCAAATGGGGCCGCCAAAGTCAGCAGGGGCTGACTTGACAGCGAATCACCGCGCACAAATGGAAACGGCGCGAGCCTGGCCGCGCCGTTTCAATACTGAGAAATTCGCAAACGAAATCAGCTGTTTCCGTAGGCTTCCATCACCTCGTCCGAGGCTTCGAAGTTGGTGGTGACCGTCTGCACGTCATCGTCGTCTTCCAGCGTCTCAACAAGCCGCATCAACTTGGTCAGGCCATCGAGGTCCAGTTCCGTGGTAGTGGTTGGTTGCCAGATCAGCTTGGTGCTTTCGCTTTCGCCCAGGGCCGCCTCTAGCGCGTTGGATACGTCGTTAAGGTCTGTGTCAGCACAGATGATGACATGTGCGCCTTCATCGGACTGCACATCCTCGGCACCTGCCTCGATCGCTGCCATCATCATTGTATCCTCGTCGCCAGCGTCGGCGGGATAGATGATCTGGCCCTTGCGGTCGAACATGAACCCCACGCTGCCGGTTTCGCCAAGGTTGCCACCGTTCTTGGAAAACGTCGAACGCACGGTTGATGCCGTGCGGTTGCGGTTGTCAGTCATCGCCTCGACGATCACCGCCACGCCATTGGGGCCGTAGCCTTCGTAGCGGATTTCGTCATAGTTTTCAGCGTCGCCGCCCGTGGCCTTGTTGATCGCGCGTTCGATCACGTCCTTGGGCACCGAGACCGATTTCGCCTCTTTCACGGCCAGACGCAGACGCGGGTTCTTGTCGGGGTCGGGATCGCCCATTTTGGCGGCGACTGTGATCTCTTTGGACATCTTGCTGAACACCTTGGCGCGCAGCTTGTCCTGACGCCCTTTGCGATGTTGAATATTTGCCCATTTGGAGTGGCCGGCCATTGAGAACCTCGTCTGAAAATATGGCTAAATCTGCGCCTCTATAGGGCATCGTACCGCCCTGCCGCAAGCCCGGCCACTAGAGCGGCCAGATAAAGGGGATCACAAAGCTGACGATTGGCGCAAGCGTCAGGTTCAGCGGGATGCCGAACCGCAGGAAGTCGCTGAATTTGTATCCGCCGGGACCATAGACAAGCGTATTGGTCTGATAGCCGATGGGGGTCGCAAAACTGGCACTTGCCGCGATCATCACGGCCACGACCAGCGGACGGGGGTCGACGCCAAGCGCCTGCGCCAGCCCAATGGCGATTGGCGTCATCACAACAGCGACAGCGTTGTTGCTGACCAGTTCGGTCAAGATCGATGCCATAGCATAGACCGCAAGGACAACAAGAAACGGCGGCAGGGCCTGCATGCCCGGGGAAACAAGCGCGGCGATCATTTCCACCGCGCCCGATGATTGCAAAGCAGCCCCCACACCGAGCATGGCAAAGATCAGCGCCAGAAGTTGCCCGTCGATGTTTGCAAAGGCCTCTTCTGCGTCAATGCAGCCGGTCATGAGCACAATCGTGACACCGACCATGGCAAGCAGCAGGATGGGGGCCACGTTGAAAGCCGCAAGCCCAACCACCCCCAACAGCACTGCAAGCGCAATTGGGGCATGGGCCCTGCGGTAGGCCCGCGCAGAGGGTTTGGACACATCGCCAAGGTTCATGTCCAGACTAAGTCGGGCGATGTCTTCGGGCGCACCTTCCAGCAAAAGCGTGTCACCGACGCGGACCACAACGTCATCAATCTGGCCGCCGATGTTAGTGTCGCGACGATGCAAGGCCAGCGTATAGACGGCATAACGACGACGCAGACGCATGTTGGAAAGGCGGCGTCCGACCATGCGGCAATCGGGCGTGATCAGCACCTCAACCGTTGTGGTTTCAACGGCTGATACCTGATCGACCCGGCGCAGGTCTTTGGTTTGCTGAAGCGACAAGAGCTCTGTCATCTCGGTGCGCAGGACGATACGGTCGCCGACTTCAAGCGTGACGGCCTTGAGGTTGCGCCGCAGTGAGGCGTCCCCCCGCACAACGTCAATCAGCCGCACCCCATCGCGTTGAAACAGTTTTACATCAAGGACTTCGCGCCCAATCAGGTTGCTGTCGGGCGGGATCACCGCTTCGGAGAAGAACCGCATTTTGGACCGGTCCGAGAGCATCGCCCCCATGCTGGTTCGATCCGGCAACATCCGTGGTGCCGCAAAATAGAGATAGGCAAAGGTCCAAAGCACGACGACAAGGCCGATGGGAAAAATTTCAACAATTCCAAAAGGTTCAAGCCCATGGCTGCGCGCGACCCCATCCACCAGAAGATTGGTCGACGTGCCAAGCAAGGTCATCGTGCCACCCACAATCGCCGCATAGGACAGCGGGATCAGCAGTTTGGAAGCTGACGTGCCAAGGGTGCGTGACAGTTGCACAAAGATCGGGATCATCACCACGACCAACGGCGTATTGTTCATGATCGCGCTCGCTGCGGCGACAAACACCAGTGATCCGCCGACGGCCAGTGCCGGGGATGTCGCGGCGGTCCGCTCTGCCATTTGCGTAAGAGCGTTCAGCGCCCCGGTACGGACCAACGCGCCAACGATCACAAACATCGCCGCAATCGTCCAAGGCGCCGGGTTGGCAAAAACCATCACCGCGTCGTCATAGGACAGCACGCCTGTCACCAGCAGCAATGACACGCCGATCATCGCGACAACTTCGGTGGGATAGATTTCGCGCAAGAACATCACGAACATCACAACCACAACCGCGATGGTCAAAAAGGCGCCCTGTGTTTGGGTCAGGCTGATGAAATCGCTCATTTCGATCCCGGCAATTGGTCCGGGTTACTGTCGCCTGCACTTTCACGTGAGGCAACCCCGGGGCGCGGTTGGACCACCAGCAGCCCCAAAAGCATCAGGGCAAGCGCCGCCCAAATCCACAGCGAATACCGTTCGCCCAGGATCATCATGGCCCAGATGACCCCAAAACCGGTCACCAGATAGCTGACCTGCCCCGCAAATACTGCCCCTGCCCTGCCCACGAGCCAGACATAGGACACATAGACAACCGCATGGATAACCGATGAGGCGATCATCGTTGCGTCAGCCAATTGGAACGGCGGCTTTGGCACAAAGAAATGCCCGGTGCTAATCGCCAGTGGCAAGGAAATGATTGCGCCAACGACAGAGGCACCAAAAAGCACTTCGACCGGGTCGAGCCCGGCCGTACCCCAACGGGCGACAATGTTCCCTTCCAGCGCGTAGCAAAGCGGCGCAATCAACGCCAAGGGCAGAAAGGCAACCATGGCGCGGTCGGGCAGGCTGGCTTCGGGCAACGCAATTAAGGCGACCGCTACCATGCCAATGACCAGCCCAAAAAGACGGATCGGCGAAAACTGCTCATTGCCCAGCGCAATTGCAATGGGAAAGGCCATCATCGGAATCGAGGACAGCACAATCGACGTGATCCCCGAGGGCAGATGAAAGATCGCGCGAAAGCTGGCGCTATTGGGCACAATTGTGCCCAGCATGGCAATCAGGACCCAGAAGCCAATCGTTCTTGAGGTGACCGGAATCCGCCCCAGACGGCGGTAAAGCATGGCGCCAAGCACGATCACACCAACAACAAGCTGCCAGAAAACCAGCCCAAGTGGCGCGTAACCGGCGGATACGGTGATCTTGGACAGGGGCTGTGTCAGACCCCAGCCAGCGCCAAGCAGAATCAGGATGCCTGTCAGATGCCAGTTGTTTGCCCCAATCATGCGGGGCCAGCTTGCGGCAGCAATCCACCTTGCCGCACCATCTCGATACGGGTCGCCATGCCGGTCCGATCATCCGTCTCGACGTAAAGACCCGACAGCGTCGCCGCCCCGCCCGCAGGTGTAAACCGCGACTTGGGCATGCCGGTGATAAAACGGCGCATGGGTTCGGCCTTGTCCATGCCGATGACCGAATTGTAGTCGCCGCACATGCCAGCATCAGACAGATAAGCCGTTCCGCCAGGCAATATCATCGCATCAGCGGTGGGGACATGGGTGTGTGTCCCGACAACGATGCTGGCGCGGCCATCGCAAAAATGTCCCATCGCCATCTTTTCAGAGGTCGCTTCGCAATGGATGTCAATCAGCGAGGCCTGTACCGCGCCGCCCATGGGAAATTGCTTGAGAACCGGATCAAGGGCCGAAAACGGATCATCAAAGGGACGTTTCATGAAGACCTGTCCAAGAGCTTGCGCCACAAGAATCTTGCGTCCGCGCGCATCCGTGAAAACGCGTGCGCCAGCACCCGGGGCAGCCTTGGAGAAATTCAGCGGTCGCAGGATGCGAGGCTCTTTGTCGACAAAGGACATCATGTCCTTTTGATCGAAGGCATGGTCACCAAGTGTGATCACATCCGCCCCGGATTCCAGCAGCAGCTGCGCGTGATCCGGTGACAACCCGTGCCCGGAGGTTGCGTTTTCACCGTTCACCACAACAAAGTCGAGCCGCCAATCTGCCCGCAATGTGGCAAGATGCTCTCTGATTGCTGTGCGGCCTGTGCGGCCCATGACATCGCCAAGAAAGAGTATTTTCATGACACCTCTGTTATGCACAGCTTGAATGTTCTGCCAGCAATAAATTGCAGGCCGTGCGAGCCAGGGCTGTGATCAGCGGCCAGATGGCGTGATGATTTCCGTTTCCGTAACAATCAGGTCAAGCGGTTGATCGGTGCGTTCAAGCGGCAGATCATCTGCCTGCTGCGCGGCGTAGGCATAGCCGATGGCCATGACCGGACCGCGCGCGCGGAGACCCTCGAGCGTGCGGTCGTAAAAGCCACCACCATACCCAAGTCGCCCGCCGCTGCGATCAAAGGCCACAAGTGGCACGATGACGATTTCGGGCACCATCCATTCGCCGTTTTCGGGGACACTGGCGCCAAATGGGCCCGGCACCATCGTGCAATCGGGCGTCCAGACCCGGAATTGCAATGGCTGGCCCGCCCCCATGATGATCGGCATACCAACCAGACCATGTGCTGCCGCCTCTTCCATGGCAGGTGTCGGGTCAATTTCAGTACGCATTTGCGCATATCCCGCCAGTGGTACGCCGCGGTAGCCGGCCAGAACCTCTGACAGGTGGCCCGCGGCGCTGATCTGAGGGTCATGGGCGGCCTTGCGACGGGCAAATGCCGCAGCGCGTGCGGCGTCTTTTCTATCGGTCAGAGTAGCCATGCCGCCGCCAATCCCAAGAATGCAAAAAATCCGACCACATCCGTGACAGTTGTCACAAAAGCACCGGATGCCAAAGCTGGGTCAATCCCGAGTTTTTCCAGCAGGATTGGAATCCCTGTCCCCGCCAGACCCGCCACAACAAGGTTAATCACCATGGCTACGGCAATGACCAGTCCCAACATCGGTGACCCGAACCAGACGACGCCGACAATGCCCATCACGACCGCGAAGGCGAGGCCATTGATCAGCCCGACGATCACCTCTCGTCGGATCACACGCCAGACATTGGCCCCGGTCAGATCGCGGGTTGCAAGGGCACGAACAGCGACCGTGAGGCTTTGCGTGCCAGCATTGCCACCCATCGAGGCAACAATTGGCATCAGCACCGCGAGGGCCACGAAGCCGGAAATGGTTGATTCAAATAATGAAATCACCAACGAAGCTAGAATCGCGGTGACAAGGTTGACCGCAAGCCAAGGAAACCGCTGTTTTGTGGTCTCAATCACGCGGTCTGACAGTGACCCTTCGCCGACACCGGCCAGGCGCAAGAGATCCTCCTGGGCCTCTTCCTCGAGGAAGGCCATCGCGTCGTCAATTGTAATCACACCAACGACGCGGTCATCATCGTCCACCACGGGCGCGGTGATCATATGATAGTGGTTAATCGCCTGGGCGACATCTTCAACATCCTGCGCAACATGAAAAGTGCGAAAGCTGTCTTCGATCAGGTCGCGCAATGCCATTGACCGGGGGTGGCTGAGGACACGGCCCAGCGTGACGTAACCGACGGCCTTGAGTCGAGGATCGACCAGGATGATGTGATAAAACTGATCGGGCAACGCAACATCAGAGCGCAGGTAATCGATGGTTTCTCCAACCGTCCAGTGTTCCGGCGCGCGTACCAGCTCCACCTGCATGTGGCGACCGGCGGATTCTTCGGGGTAGGACAGCGATTGTTCGACAACGACCCGGTCGGTGGGGTCCAGCGCGCCAAGCACCGCCTCTTGCTGTTCCTCGTCCAGATATTCGACCAGATCGACAACATCATCGGAATCCAGGTCTCGGACCGCTTCGGCAAGTTCATCCGGTTCAAGCGTTTCGATGATTTCTTCGCGCAGACCTTCGTCGAGTTCGGACAGAACATCGCCATCCATCCCACCTTTCCACACCGCAAGAAGCGCGCGGCGCTCGCGGTCGTCGATCTGTTCGATCAGGTGCGCAACATCGGCAGGGTGCAGCGGGTCAAGCAGATCGTTGACGGTGGTTGCATCGTTGATCCGGACGGCTTCGAGCACTTCGTCCAACAGGATTTCCGAGACGCCAAATGCCTCTTCTTCGTCCTCTGCACCCGTGGAGGCGGTCTGATCTTCCATTTGCTGCATCCGTGCCCCCTGACCTGCCAGTTGCAACATAGCTGCGCGCCGCGATCACACAACCGTTGCTTTGCGAATTGTGGATGTCACAGCGCAGGATTAGGGTGGCCAATATGAGCAAGCAATTACTTTTGGGGCAGACCCTGTCCTTCTCCGGCGATCCAATGCGCACCGCCTGGCAAGACGTCACGC
This sequence comes from uncultured Paracoccaceae bacterium, assembly GCA_947502145.1. GTDB lineage: Bacteria > Pseudomonadota > Alphaproteobacteria > Rhodobacterales > Rhodobacteraceae > CANMYO01. Next base: position 257,544 of record CANMYO010000004.1, read on the forward strand.
GGCATAATTCGACCGGCGGGGTTCTGATCGAGGACGGCACAATTGCAGCGGTTGCCGACGGCGTGGCGCTGCGCGAGGCCCATCCCGACGCTGACATTACAAATCACGGCGACGCGCTGATCTGCGCGGGATTTGTTGATGCGCATATGCATTATCCGCAGACTGCGATGATTGCGAGTTGGGGCAAGCAACTGATTGACTGGTTGAACACCTATACGTTTCCAGAAGAATCGCGGTTTGGCGACCGGGCCTATGCGGATGAAATCGCCGGGCGGACTTTGGATATTGCGCTGGCCCATGGCACAACGACCCTGACCAGTTTTTGCACAATCCACCCTGAAAGTGTGGACGCGTTTTTCGCGGCGGCGGGCGCGCGGAATATGGCGGTCGTCGCGGGCAAGACCTGCATGGATCGCAATGCCCCGGACGCCCTACAGGACACAGCGCAAACTGCTTATGATGACAGCAAGACGTTGCTGGCGCGCTGGCATGGAACGGGGCGGGCAAACTATGCCATCACGCCGCGGTTTTCACCAACGTCTACGCCAGACCAGCTTGCCGCGCTTGGCGCGCTTTGGGCAGAGCACCCGGACTGCCTTATGCAGACCCATCTGAGCGAACAACATCCCGAAATCGCCTGGGTCAGGGAGTTGTTCCCCGAGGCCCGCGACTATCTTGATACCTACGAAAAATTTGGCTTGCTGGGGCCAAAAGGGCTGTTTGGGCATGCAATCCACCTTGGTGATCGCGAGATTGACCGCCTGCGCGAGGTCGATGCGGCGGTGGTGCATTGCCCAACGTCAAATACCTTTATCGGTTCGGGTCTATTTGACATGTCATTGGCTGCATCGCTGCGCGTCGGGCTGGCAACAGACACGGGCGGCGGGTCGTCTTTCTCGATGTTACGCACAATGGCCGCTGCCTATGAGATCGGGCAGCTGCGCGGCACGGCACTGCATCCGTCGCAGCTAATGTGGCTGGCCAGCGAAGGGTCGGCACGCGCCCTGCACATGGCCGGAGAAATAGGTCATCTGGGACAGGGTGCCACGGCAGACATTTGCGTTTTGGACCTCGCGTCAACAGCGGCCATTGCGCAAAGAGCCGCGCAGGCAGAGACGATCTGGGACGCCATCTTTCCCACAATCATGATGGGCGATGACCGGGCCATCGCGGCCGTATACGTCGCAGGCAATCCCGTCTAATCGGCAAGGGCGCGGGCCAGTCGGTTCTGCGTTGCTATGACCATCGGCAGGTCAATGGTGACCAATTGTCCATCAGCGACGACACGTCGCCCTTCCACAAACAGATCGCGCACTGTCGAGGGTCCCGCCAACAGCAAAGCAGCCGGATCCCATGATCCAGCGTTTGCCACGCCGGTGACATCCCAGATTGCGATGTCGGCGCGTTTGCCTACCGCAAGCTGCCCGCAATCATCGCGCCCCAGAACCTGCGCACCGCCACGTGTTGCAACGCGCAGGGCCGCATGCGCGGACATCTGATCCGCACCGCCCTGCACCCGTTGCAGCAACATGGCCTGACGTGCCTCGGAGATCAGATTGCTTGTATCATTGCTGGCGGACCCGTCGACTCCAAGGCCAACCGGCACACCGGCGTCCAGCATCGCACGCACTGGCGCAATTCCCGACCCAAGCCGGCAGTTCGAACAGGGGCAATGTGCCACGCCGGTCCGGGTGCGCGCAAAGAGGTCAATTTCCTGCCCATCAAGTTTGACGCAATGCGCGTGCCAGACATCATCACCAACCCAGCCGAGATCTTCGGCGTATTGGCCCGGGCGGCAGCCGAATTTTTCGCATGAATAGCGGATGTCTTCTTCATTTTCCGCCAGATGGGTGTGCAACATCACGCCCTTGTCCCGCGCCAGAAGCGCCGCGTCACGCATCAGGTTCCGGCTCACTGAAAAGGGCGAACACGGTGCCACGCCTACGCGCACCATCGCCCCGGCATCCGGGTCGTGATAGGCATCAATCACGCGGATGCAGTCCGTCAGGATTGCGGCTTCGTCTTCAACGAGGCTGTCAGGCGGCAAGCCTCCGTCACTTTCCCCAATGCTCATCGCGCCGCGCGTGGGGTGGAAACGCAGACCCACCTGCCCCGCTGCGGCAATCGTGTCATCAAGGCGCGCGCCATTGGGGTAGAGATAAAGATGGTCTGAGGTCAGCGTACAGCCCGACAGCGCAAGCTCTGCCAGGCCAATCTGGGCCGAGGTAAACATCTCTTCAGGGCCAAACTTTGCCCAGATCGGATAGAGCGTTTGCAACCAACCAAAAAGCAATGCGTCCTGCCCGCCCGGAACGGCGCGCGTCAACGTCTGGTAAAGGTGGTGGTGGGTGTTCACAAGTCCTGGCGTCACAACACAGCCCGAAACGTTCAGCACAGCACCGGTGGTTTCAAGACCGCTACCGATCTGGGCGATCACGCCATCGCGGATCAAGATGTCTGCCTGGTATCGTCGCTGATCATCATCATCCATTGTCAGGATGACATCTGCCCCGGAGAGCAGCGTTTCAGTCATCCATCGCGTCCTGCAGGATCGACAGCGCCACCGCATGGACGTCACGATTGGCGGCGGCAATTACCCGGCCACCATTATGCGCAGCACCGCCCTGCCAGTTTGACACGATCCCGCCTGCGGCCTGTATGACGGCAATGGGCGCATGAATATCATAGGGATTCAAGCCCGCCTCGATCACCAGATCGACCTGCCCCGCCGCAAGAAGCGCATAGCCATAACAATCCATACCATAGCGGGTCAGGCGCACCTGCGCGGCCACTTTGTGAAATGCGCGCGCCTCTTTCGGGGTGCCGACCTCTGGAAAGGTGGTCAATAGCGTGGTGGTCTCAAAAGGTCGGGTCTTGCGGGTCTTCAGCGGGGCGTCACCGGCAGGGCCAAACATCTGTGCAATGCCGAAACCACCCAAAAACCGTTCGCCGATGTAGGGTTGATCGATGATCCCGAAAAGCGGACCAGAGGCGTCAGCAACCGAAATCAAGACCCCCCAAGTCGGAGTGCCGCTGACATAACCGCGTGTACCGTCAATCGGGTCGAGCGTCCATGACAGGCCGCTGGTGCCGGGCTTGACGCCAAATTCTTCACCAATAATGGCATCGTCAGGGCGTTCGCGCACGATGATCGCACGCATCACCTTTTCCGCCGCGCGGTCCGCTTCTGTCACAGGATCATAGCCGTCGCCATCGGCGGTTTTGTCATCCGCGACCAACCCGGCGTTACGGAACAATCGCAGCGTTTCAGGGCGCGCGGCATCGGCCAGCAAATGAGCAACACGCACAAGATCATCCTGCGTTGCCCGATCAAGTTGATCTGCCATGATAGAGTTCACCCTGTCGTTAACGCCCTAGCGGTAACGCGCGAACATGGGGCCGGTCAAGCAGCCTCGCTTAACACCCGGGCCAGTTCGAAGAGGCGGCGACGTTGGTTTTCTGGGATCGCGTAATAGGAGCGCAGCAACTCAAGCGCCTCTTTGTCGGTCAGAATATCGCTTGGCATGTCGGATTTCGGCACATCGTCGGATTGCTGCGGGTTGAGACCGTCAAAGAAAAAGGAAACGGGAACATTCAGGACGCGGCTGATGTCCCAGAGGCGGGAGGCGCTGACACGGTTCATTCCGGTTTCGTACTTCTGGATTTGCTGGAACTTGATGCCAACGGCTTCTGCCAATTGCTGTTGGGTCGTTCCGTTCATCCAGCGACGATGACGAATGCGCTTGCCGACATGGACATCTACGACATGTTTCATAACTCTTCCTTCTCTTCACTCTACGCGACCCCGATTCAGTGTGAACCTTCTGGTCAAAAATACTGTCTTCACTGCTAGCTTGTCAGCATAGAGACACGCAACGGTTGCAGCGGGTCAAGGTAACTAAAGGACAGGTCTACACGTAAAACGTGCATTAAACCTCAAGATTTGCAGACCACGCTGACTGATAACAACGTCAGAAAGTGCCAATTTACCTTTCTGCTAGGTCAGGTATTTTGGTCGCGAAGAACGACATCATGAGGAAGACACGTATGCGTGCGTTTCAAGTCACGGACTTTGCCGCCCCCCCACGGATCACTGACATAGTAGCGCCAATTCCCTCAAAAGGTGAAATTCTTTTGCAGATTCATGCTTGCGGGCTGAATTTCGCCGATCTTCTGATGGCAAAAGGAACCTACCAGGATACGCCCAAACCGCCGTTTACATTGGGGATGGAAGTCTGCGGAACGGTTGTTGCGCAGGGCCCCGGCGTCACGTCACCGGCCATTGGCACACGCGTGGCGGTCTTTGGTGGGCAAGGCGGGCTGGCCGAACAGGGTGTATTCCCCGCAGATTTGTGTCGGACGATTCCGAATGAAATGCCCGCCGAGGTTGCAGCGGGATTTCAAGTTGCCTACGGCACATCGCATCTTGCGCTGACCCGGCGGGCCCGGCTGTGCGCCGCTGACACATTGCTGGTGCTTGGCGCTGCGGGCGGTGTTGGCCTGACAGCCGTGGAGATTGGCAAGGCACTGGGCGCGACGGTGATCGCCGTCGCCAGAGGCGCAGAAAAACTGGCCGCTGCAAAGGCCGCCGGCGCGGATCATCTCCTGGACAGCGACACGGATGACATCACTGCGGGCGTCAAGGCGCTTGGCGGAGCGGATGTGGTTTATGATCCGGTGGGTGGTGCCCTGTTCACGGCGGCGATGAAAGCCTGCAACCGGGAAGCCCGGGTGCTGACCATTGGGTTCGCCAGTGGTGACGTGCCACAGATTCCGGCGAACATTCTGCTTGTCAAAAACATCACGGTAATCGGTTTCTATTGGGGCGGTTATCTGAAGTTTGACCCCAAAGCGCTGACCGACAGTCTGGCGGACCTGATGCAAATGTACGTGGATGGCCGCCTGGCACCGCATGTCAGCCATACGCTTCCACTTGAGCAAGCGTCTGGCGCGCTTGACCTGCTTGCTAAACGCAAGGCGACGGGCAAAGTTGTCGTCACGCCGTAAGCGCGGGCGCCAAAACCGGGGCGGAGGGACGATGGGCCTGCCGCACGATATCCGCAATGGCAGCATCAACCGGCGCGTCGGGACGCTGCACATAAAGGTTGATCTGCATCTCGCCCAGATTTGGCAGCGCACCGCCGTGCTGAATAGGCTCTGTCAGGGGTGGGAGGTCGCCCAGCATTGCGACGTGAATCCCCAGATCGGCGCTGACGACGGCCTCAACGGCATTGTCCAGTTCTGATTCAACGGCCATCTCCCAAGGGATATTGGCGTCATCCAGCGCCCGAAACGTAATGGGACGGAATATGCAGTTCTTGCAGGATGCGACCCGTACAGGCCGGTCGCGCCAGGCCGTCCCGCCAATTGCCCCGATCCACAACAGCGGCAGGCTGATCAGGCCTTCACCCCCCTCGCCCGGCTGTTCTTCGGTGGTCAGGATCATGTCGACCTCGCCACGGGCAAACATTTCGCGCAACTTCAACGTCGCGGCAGAGACCAGACGAATGCGCACCCGAGGAAATTCCTTTGCCACACGTTTCAGGATCGCGGGTACACGTGGATAGATAATGTCATGGGGCGCGCCCAACCGGATTTCGCCCTCAAAATCCTGCGTGGTCAATTTGCCGTAAACCTCATCATTCAAATCAAGCATGCGCCGGGCATAGCTGAGCAGCTGCTCACCCTCTGCCGTGAGCCCAATCGTACGGGCAGAGCGATCGAGAAGACTGATATCAAGCCCTTCCTCAAGCCGCTTGAGCTGCATTGAGACTGCCGATTGTGTCAGATTGAGCACGCCTGCCGCGCGGGTCACACCGCCAGAATCTGCAACGGCGACAAAGGAGCGGAGCGCGGTGAGGTCAAGATTTCTTGGCATATCACATATCCTGATGTGTTATTTATCAAACATTCATTTCACTTATATCGCCAAGTCGCCGATATATCAATCACTCGAATGAATTGTTGGATTTGCATCACGGAAGGAAGATCAATGACCAGCCTTGTACATCATCACACCTGCGTCCACGTGCCAGCCCGAACGACATTTCTTCAACGGGTATTCTACCGGCTCAGCCTGCAAAACAGCCGCCGCGCCCTTAGTGACCTCGACCCGCATCTGCTGCGTGACGTGGGCATCAGTGAAACGGATGCGCGCCGCGAGTCCACTCGCAAAGCCTGGGACGCACCGTCCCACTGGAATGAATGAAAAACAAATGGGGTTTCCTGCGACAATCCGGCACAGCAACGGTAAAACCCGCCGAAAACAGTCAGGAAACCCTTGAATTACGGGCAAATGGTGCCAATATCCTTCATGAACTGGACGGGGTAACTATGTCCAAACGTATTATGGAGGTCTGAATGGCAGAACATCAAACGATCCGGACAGCTGGTGGCATTCGCACAGCTGAAATCGATCAGGGTCTTCGCGCCCACATGAACAAGGTCTACGGCACAATGTCCGTCGGCATGTTGATCACATTTGCCGCAGCTTGGGGCATTGCCGGATTGGCTGTCACAACTGATCCGTCGGCCGCAGCCGCGCAAATTGGTCCAAATGAATATCTGACGTCGCTGGGTGTTGCGCTTTACACATCGCCCCTGAAGTGGGTCATCATGTTTGCGCCGCTGGCGTTCATCTTCTTTGGCTTCGGCGCGGCGATGAACCGGCTGCCGGCCGCTGGCGTGCAGCTGACATTCTATGTCTTTGCCGCACTGATGGGCCTGTCGCTCAGCTCGATCTTCCTTGTCTTTACAGGATACTCGATCGCGCAGATCTTCTTTATCACCTCGATCGCCTTCGCCGGGCTTTCACTGTGGGGATACACCACAAAGAAAGACATTTCCGGCTGGGGTAGCTTTCTGATCATGGGTGTGATCGGCCTGCTTGTTGCGTCAATCGTCAACATTTTTCTGGGCTCGCCTGCGATCATGTTCGCAATTTCGATCCTGGGTGTGCTGATCTTTGCCGGCTTGACCGCTTATGACACGCAGAAGATCAAGACGACCTATCTTGAGCATGCAATGCATGGTGATCAGGAGTGGTTGGGCAAAGCCGCCATCATGGGTGCGCTGAACCTCTACCTCGACTTCATCAACATGTTCATGTTCCTGCTGCAATTGCTGGGCAACCGCGAGTAAATCGCGCGCACATGACGAAAACAAAACCCGCCAAGTTGACCTTGGCGGGTTTTTTCGTGCGCGATGGGGCGGAGCTAGGCTGTGATGGCAAGCCCGTTCGCGTCAAAGGCGTGAATGTCGCCTTCCTGAAATGTCAGCCCCACCTTGTCGCCCGGCTTCAGGTCTGAATCCCCATTCACCCGCGCCGTGATCTGGCCGGCGTCGCCGCAGGCGAGAATCACGAAGGTATCCGCACCAAGGTATTCAAGCACGTCGACGGTGCCCTGCAAGTGCCCGGTTCCGGCGTCTCCGATGCTGATATGCTCAGGCCGGATACCAAGCGAGATAGCCCCGTCAGGCAAGGCTGTGTTCTGAGCGGCGGAGGTAGGCATCACGTTCATCCGCGGCGATCCAATGAATTGCGCCACAAACAGGTTGGCGGGCTTCTCATAAAGCTGGCGCGGGCTGCCGACCTGCGCGATCCTGCCAAATTCCAGAACGACAATCCGGTCCGCGAGCGTCATCGCTTCGACCTGATCATGGGTGACATAGATCATTGTCGATTTCAGGGTCTGGTGAAGTTTGGCGATTTCGTAGCGCATTTCAACGCGCAGGGCGGCGTCAAGGTTTGACAGCGGTTCATCAAACAGGAATGCCGTCGGATCACGCACGATGGAGCGGCCAATGGCCACGCGCTGGCGCTGCCCCCCCGACAGGTCTTTCGGGCGCCGGTCCAGATAGGCATCCAGCTTAAGCACGCGGGCGGCCTCATCAACCTTGGCAGCGATTTCATCTTTTGGCAGGCCTGCCGATTTCAGCGGGAACCCCACATTGTCGCGCACCGACATATGCGGGTAAAGCGCGTAGGACTGAAACACCATCGCCAGCCCGCGCTTGCTGGGCGGTTCGGCGGTCGCGTCACGATCACCGATCATGATCTGCCCGCGCGAGGTTTCTTCAAGTCCGGCAATCATTCGCAGCAGGGTCGATTTTCCACACCCCGACGGCCCGACAAAGATGATGAACTCACCTTCCTCGATAGATAGATCAACACCTTTGATGACCTGTAATTCGCCAAACCATTTTTCGACGGCCTTGAGTTCAATTGATGACATCAGGCTGCTCCTTTTGCGCGTTCTTCACCGCGATCCTTGCCGGCCCAGGTTAGCCAGATCGCGGCTGTCCATGTGAAATTGTCGCCGCCGCAAGGGGTCGCATCTATGGGATCAAAGTATTCAAAGAACCCGTGGCGTTCGATCAGTTCCGCGGTTTCGTTCTTAAGCCGCGCAACAAGATCATCGCGCCCGGCATCGCGCAATCCAATGGCCATCAGCGAATTGACGACAGGCCATGCTGGTCCGCGCCAGTATCTGCGCGGGTCAAATATCTCGGCCTCAGGGTCGGCAGAGGGGATGCCATATTGCACCGCATCCCAGACCCGCATCAATTGCGCGTCGAGTTCGGGGTTCGCCGCCCCCGCAAGGTAGGCAAGAAAGGCCCCCGATCCCAGGACGCCCGCAAATTCGCCCGTGCGCAGATTCTTGGCGTCATAGGCCTGCAACACCGGGTTCCAGATCAGTGGCAGCGCATTGCGCAGCTCCATCGCCCAGGATTCGATTTCACTGACGTCTTGGCCCAGCGCACGCCCCAGCACGGCAAGGTCCTGGTGGGCACGCAGCAGGATGAAGGTGATGCCAGGATCGGCCATCAGGAATGGGCCCTCAGCGACAATGCGTTGCTGATCCCAGCCAACGCTAACGCCAAACTGAACCATTGCGATGTAACGGTCATATTCAGCCTTGCTTGGGCGCATTGAGGGATCGACGTGGCCCGTGTCACGCCGGGTGTATTCGCCAACGCCAGAACTATCGACACCAGCCATGCCGATATCCCAGTCAGGGCAATTGTCACGGCCGCTTTCCCAGGGGTGGGTGATTGCTGCAGGTCCGTGAGTGCAGCGTTTGTCATGCCACCAGCGGTGCCAAGCGACCAACCGTGGGTAAAGGGCGGCAAGGCGCGCCTGCCCCATCTCTTCGTCCTCTTGCCAAATCAGTCGCGCAAGGCTTGCGGCGACAGGTGGCTGCGAAATGCCAGAGGTGGCTGGCGTGCGATTTGTGGCCCAGACATCCGGACCAGGAAAATATCCCGGATCCGATCGGTGGAAGATGATGTGCGGCACCATGCCATCATCCCATTGCGCGGCCATCAGCGTCTCAAGTTCCTGCCATGCACGGGGCAAATCAAATGTCGCAAACCCCCAGGCGGCAAAGGCGCTGTCCCAGTTCCACTGGTAGGGATACAGCCCATCGGTTGGGACCGTGTAGCCACCCCGGTCATTGCGACGCAAAACCTCGCGGGCTTGTTCATCAAGCATTGTCATGTCGTTATCCTTTGACCGACCCGGCCGTAAGACCCTTGGTCATGAATTTTTCCAGCCCCAGAAAAAGGGCCATGATTGGCACGGTCGCGATGACCGACCCGGCCATCAAATGCTGGCGCGGAATTTCCGAAGAGTTGAGCGAGGCGATCCCGCGCGTCAGTGTGAATTTTGAGGGATCGTCCAGCAACATGAACGCCAGCAAGAACTCATTCCAGGCGATCATGAAGACATAGAGTGACACAGACGCCAGCGCCGGCAGAGACAGGGGCAGCGTGATTTTCCAGATCACCGCCAACCGGGACAGGCCGTCCATCAGCCCGGCCTCTTCAATCTCGGCCGGAAGGCCGCGGAAGTAGCCCTGCAACATATAAAGCGCAACAGGGATCGTCGTGACCGGGTAGATCATCACAATGCCCCAAAAGGAGTTGCGCAATCCGGTCATCGAAAAGGCGATGTAGATCGGCAGCGCCAGAACGATCATCGGCACCATGTAGATCAGCAGGATCGAGCGCGAAAACGCGGCCTGCCCCCGAAACCGCAACCGCGCCACCGCATAAGCGCCCGGAATGGCAAAGGCGAGCGTGATAAAGACAGTCAGCACCGAAATGAAGAAGGAGTTGAACAGGTAGGTGCCAAAGTTGAACTGGGTAAAGAGTTCATCATACGACCGGAACAGCGCCGCCCCCTTGGACAGGTCGATGGAGAAATCCAGAGGATTCTGGATCAGTTCGGACTGGTTCTTGAGGCTGGTCATCACCATCACGTAAAAGGGGATCAGCACAATTGCGGTGAAGAAGATGTAGCCAAATCCGGTCAGGAAACGGATCACCGCGCCTTCAAATTCGTGCCGTGTCAACTTACCCGGGACAACTTCGTTGAGGATGACCGCCTGCGAGATTGCAAATCCGGCACCCAATGCCACGGCCCCGAACAGACGGGCAAATGCACTGGTGTTTTCGCCAGTCAGCATTGGTCCAATGCCAAGCATGACAACCGCAGCGATGGCAATCAGGACTGCCACCTGCACGATTCGTGTGCGCCCCAGTGCGACCATGGCCACACCCGCTATTGCACCCCAACCGAGTGAGAGCAGGATGGACGGGCGGAATGCCTCCCCGGTGGCAAATGACATGGCCACGGCAACTGTCACAGACAGAACAATCATCCACAGCGCGCCAAGCACGGGTCCGGTTACATATCCCTGTCGCATCACAATCCCTCTTCCTGGCTGATGTACTTGAGGAAGAAGATCGAGAACGTCAGCAAACATCCAAAGATCACCACGGCGACCGCCGCGCCGGCGCCGATGTTGGACACCGCAAATGCCTGTTCATAGACATTGACCGTCAATGTGCGCGTGCCTGCATTGCCGCCGGTGAGCAGAAAGATGTCGTCAAATTTGTTGAAGGTCCAAATGAAGCGCAGCAGGAACAGCACACTGAGGATGCCAAGAAGCTGCGGCACGCTGAGATACCAGAATTGCTGGAAGGGGCTGGCGCCATCCATATCGGCAGATTCGTACATGTCGGTGTCGATGCTTTGCATCCTGGCAAGAATGAACAGGAACGACAATGGGAAATAGCGCCAGATTTCAAAGATGGTGACCATGATCAGGGCCAATGGGCGTTCCCCAAAGAAGTTGATCGCCTCTTGTGATACGCCCATTTGCAGGATCAGCGCATTGGCAGAGCCTGAAAACGGATCAAACAGGATCAGCCAGGCGAAGGCGACTGCAATCACCGGTGCGACGTAGGGGAACAGATAAAGGCCACGCAAGATGCCCTGCCCTCTGAAAGATTTGTTCAGCAAGAGCGCGGCAAACAGACCAACCAGCAAAGCGCCGATGGTCCCAAAGACGGTGTAGAATAGCGTGACCCAGAGGACTTCGAAGAACTCATCACCGCTGAACACCCGCGCGAAATTGTCGAGCGTAAACGTGCTGTTGGTCAGTGCATTTGAGGATGCGCCGTCTGTGACAGCCGGACTGTCCTGCGGGCGCAGGCCATTGTCAAAATAGGCCTGACCGATCGTCACCGGGATAGTCAACGTGTCGCGGGTGCCCGGTGCCCAATCTCCGAGCGCGCAGGAGAGATTGCGACCATCCAGGCTACAGCGATCGTCCAATGTTTCAACGGTCAATCCGTCGGGAATGACATCGGTGAACGAGACCGCGCCAATCGGCTGTTCCTGAGAGGAATTGCGTAACCGATAGCGGATCGTTGCCGCGTCACCCGCTGCCTCGGGGTTGCCGCGCAAATCCTCGCGCAGGACAACCTCGGGCGCGCGCAGATCTGCAAGGTTGATCGGTTTGATTGAAATCCAGAAAATGGCAAGCAGCGGCAAGACCACCACAAGCGCGACAGCGGTTATCGTGGGTGTCAGAAGACCCCAGGCAAGGCGCGCCTCGCGCTTTGCAAGTGGGCCCGTGCCAGAAGGCGGATGGGCGTCAGCCATGATGTCCTCACGCGCGAAAGATGAGAATTGGATAATTCAACGAGGGGGTGCAGGGCGCATGCAGCGCGCCCTGCCCTGTTTTCGTGTTTATTGAACGTTTGCGATGGCTTCGTTCAGTGCAGCAACTGTGGCGGCAGCATCGCGTTCACCGTCAATGTACTCACGCACCAGACGGTTGATGACCTGGCTGTTGATGATCTTAGAAGCCGCAGACAGCTGGCCATCTGCCACGCCCCAGCGTTGGGCCACGTCAAGACCGCCAACAATTTCATCAATCATTGCCGCGTCGTATAGTTCGCCCAATGGCGCACGGCGGTCGACGCCGACATCCAGTGTTGCCCAGAGTTCAGAGAATTCCGAGGGGTTTTCAGCGGTGCCGCGACGCACGGGGAACTTGCCCTCAGGTGCAATGGCAAGTGTGGAGCCATAGCCTTCGTTCATGGAATAGGTGACAAACTCCATCGCTGCGTCCGTCGCCGCATCAGAGGTTACACCAAAGTAGCGCACATCACCCCAGGCTGCGCCATCAGGATTGGATGGGCCGGCAAAGTTTGTGACAACGCCAGTCGCCGCGGCCAGATCAGATGAAGTTGGATCGTCGTTGATCGTTGGTGGTGCGCTGTCACGCAGGCCGGCCAGCTCGTCCAGAATGAAGGGTGACCAGATGATCATCGCCGCGTTGCCGCTGAAATAAAGCGTGCGCGACTGATCCCAGTAAAGATCACCGGGCGGAGATGCTTCGGCGATGGCCTTGTAGAAGTCCAGCACTTCGATTGTTGCAGCCTCATCCAGCGGCTGAACACCATCCGCACCAACCGGTGACACACCGTTGGCAAGGAAAACATGCTCCAGCACCTGGCTCATGAAGTTCTCGTCAATCTTGGTCGCGGCAACAAATCCATACATTTCTGGCGGGTTGTGCAGCGCCTCGACGGCCGCGAGAACGTTTGCGTAGGTGTTTGGCGGGGCGAGGCCCTTTTCCTCGAACAGGTCAGCGCGATAAACAAGCATCTGGGTCCAGCCATCAACCGGAACAGAAGCATAACCACCATCAACTGCGGCCATATTCAGCGCGCCCGGGGCAAATGTGTCGCCGCCCAGGTCTTCGATCACGTCTGTCGCGGCATCAATATCCAGAATGCCCGCTTCGGCCCATGGCGCGGCATATTGCAGCGGGTGATAGATCACGTCGGGCAGATCGCCCGCAGCAAAGGCCGCGGTTGCCCGCGTGCCCAGATCATTTTCCGAAACCGGAATGACCTGTACGCTGTGGCCAGACGCAGCGGCAAATGCCGCAGCCATTTCTTCTTGCCGAGCCAGACGCTCTGGCTGTTCTTCGGTGGTCCAGAACCGCAGTTCATCCGCCTGAACGGCCATCGCTGACAGAATCAACGCCGTTACGGCGCCAGTTCGCAGCAGTGCTTTTTTCTTAAGTTTCATGGTCTTCCTCCCATTTATTCACTTCAGTTCATTGTCGGCACAGGGCCAGTTGATCCACGGTCGACAAATTGCGCGGATACAGTTTCGCGCAATGTGGCTAGATCCTCGCCACGAATGCGGCGGATCAGCAGCGTTGAAAGCCGGATACCCGCCGCCCGATTGTCGACCGAAAATGTCGTCAAAGGTGGTTGTGCATGTGCGCCTTCGGGGATGCCGTCATAGGCAACCACGGACAGATCGTGGCCGATCCGCAATCCGCATTCAGACGCGGCGCGATAGACCCCAAGTGCGGCAAAATCGACCGCACAGACAATTGCCGTTGGCGGTTTTTGTTGCGTAAGGATTTTTGTCGCCACCCTGGCCCCGTCCGCCTGGGTCACGGCATTCTGCCCGATCAGATTGGGATCAATGGCGAGGCCGGCATCCTGCATCCCCTGTATGAACCCGGCTTCACGCAGGGACGCATATGCATATTTCATGCCGCCGTTGATAAAGCCGATTCGCCTGTGGCCGAGGCTTGCAAGATGCATGACCGCATCGCGCATCGCCTCTTCGCCCAGCACATCGAACCAGGCACAACCGGCAGTGTCATTCTGGCGGCCGAACAGGACAAATGGCACGTTTGCATCCCGCAATAGCGCAACGCGCGGGTCTTCGATCATCGCCCGTGGCAAAATGAAACCATCCGCCTTGCCATCGCGCAACAGCGCCTGAAAGGTCCTGATCATGTCGTCATGGCTGTCAGAGGCGGCAACGGTCAAAGTCCACCCCTCGGAACTTGCACCGGCAGACAGGCCGGCGAGAAACTCGGCCAGGAACGGCCGCTGCGCATCGTGATCGGACAGCTGCAACACAAGCCCCAGCGACCGCGTGCGCCCGGTCTTGATGGCCTGCGCATGGCTGAGCGGGTGATAGCTCATTTTCTCGGCCATCCGCTTGACCCGCAACTGGGTTGCCTCAGAGATATCAGGGTAGCCATTCATGGCGCGCGACACCGTCGACTTGGTCAAGCCAAGCGCATCTGCAACGTCCTTAATCGTGACACGCCTGTTTGCGCGCCGATCGTCCAAACCTGCAAATGATACCGACATTGCATCCTCCCCTGCGACTCAGGCTGATTTCCGAAACCGGTTTCGGCAAGTGTCTTTTCGTCAATTGGGCAAAAATGGTCCACGCAGCCCGCCCTAAACCGCCAGTTTTGGTAAGGGTTGCAGGGAAAATCCGGCATTTGGACGATATGCAGAAAATGGCCATACGCATGCGTTGGCAGGTCGAATTCGCGGTCGATACGCGCAAATTGGCGCATTCAATCGCGGCCAGCGAGGCGAGTCGCGCAATCATTTTTCGCGAAATCTGTGTCGATCCGGCAAAGAAAAAGGGCCGTGCCTTGCGGCGCGACCCATCATCTTTGCAATGAGGTCAGATCTTACTTGATCTTGCCTTCCTTGTAGTCGACGTGCTTGCGCACAACCGGGTCATACTTCTTGATGACCATCTTTTCGGTCATGGTGCGTGCGTTTTTCTTCGTCACGTAGAAATGCCCGGTCCCCGCGGTGGAGTTCAGGCGGATTTTGATTGTGGTCGGCTTCGCCATGTCTCATCTCTCCGGCTTCGCGGGGCATGGGCCACACGCGGTTACAACTATGAAGCTGCCTTTTACCCCCCGGATGCGGCGAGTCAACCACGAAAGCCCGTAAATCATGAAATCACTGGTCACATGGGGTCGCCACATGCGGGGGCCCTATGGTCACAACCCGCATTTGCATGACAAGCGACGGCGGCCGGTGCCGCGGATGTCTGGGCACCGGATAAAGATCAGCCAACATCAGCGCTCTCAAGAAGGACAGGATGGAATGTATCATTGTAGGCCCTCGGTCATGTCAGGCTATTCTACGGCAAGCGATCAGGCGCAAGTTTGACTCAGCGCAAACAGCGACGCGCTGAACGCCCCATAATACATTCAATTTTATGGAGAATTGCGCGGATGGCCTGTAAGCCGGATTCTGTCCCCCATGTTTCCATGGGTGGATGATCATTCATCTAAACCAGCTGTTACCAGCCAGCCTTTAGCTGCCAACCCGGACCGTCTTGGGGTCAAGCCCCCCAGCCGCAAGCGGCGCGAGGTCCCTATTTGGCATTGCTCCCGGTGGGGCTTGCCGTGCCAGTCCTGTTGCCAGTCCTGCGGTGGGCCTGACCCCACCGTTTCACCATTAACCGGGCATACCCGGCCTGTCTGTTCTCTGTGGCGCTATCCCTGGGGTTACCCCCGCCGGGCGTTACCCGGCACCGTGCTTTGTGGAGTCCGGACTTTCCTCCCCAAGATTTGCAAGCAAACCCCAAAGCGATCATCCAGCCATCCGCGCGAAGGCGGAGTTAGGCGGTCGGGAGGCTTGCGTCAATGGGAAAGCGCCGCGCCAGATCAGCGGCAAGGGCGCGGTCGGTATCGTCAAGCGGTCCGGTCACGCCCGGGCGAAACCGCAGACGAAACGCGCTAAGGAGCGTTTCAGGGGCAACTTCGGCGGCATAGCCAAAACGGCGCATGTCGTGCGCCCAGTCGCCGGGCGTCGCCAATTTCGGCCAGACGGCCAGCCCCGCGCGCGCCAATCTTCGCCAGTCAAACCGCGGACCGGGGTCAATCTTGCGGCCCGGGGCCATGTCGGAATGCCCGATCACGCGCTCGGGCCGGATCGACCACCGGTCAACGATGCCCGAAAGCACCTGCTCCAAGGCATCCATTTGTGGTGCTGCAAAGGGAGAGGTTCCGGGATTGGCAATCTCGATCCCGATTGAGCGGGAGTTTACATCCGTGACCGCCCCCCAGGCCCCTGCCCCGGCGTGCCAAGCGCGCATGTCTTCCTCAACCAGCTGAAGGATCTCGCCATCTTCTGCAATCAGGTAGTGGGCAGAGACCTCGGTCTTCGGGTTGCAAAGCGTGTCGCAGGCGTCTTTGGCAGAGTGCATCGCAGTGTAATGCAGGACAACCAGATCAGGCTGCGCACCGTCGCGCCGTTCCCCGAAATTGGGGCTGGCGATCCAGGTCAGGTTCAGCGGCCTGCTGCCAGAAGAAAGGGAGCTGGATCCCAACCACATGCGAATCCGTCGCCATCCGGGTCAATGCCACGCGGGTCGCGGTCGGGCCCGCCACGGGCCAGGAAATCACGCTGGGCGGCATCTGGTGAATTGTAACCGGCACAATTGCGTTGGAAACGCCCCTGGCCGGACAAAAGCGAACGGGAATACCATTCCTGCCCCAACCGGTTTGGTGCGTTCAACGCGTATTCCACAATATTTGGACCGGCATCAGCGGGACGATCCGGGATTGCCGTTGGTTGAATGACTTCGCGCGCCGCCGCTTGCGCCGCACGACGCTGGGCATCTGATTCAATGGTTTCGCGGCTGGACACGGCGCCAAAGTCCTGTTCGTCCGAAATACTGGGGTTGTTTGGGTTCACGGGCGTTGCCGCAGGTGCCGGACGCAAAGCGGAAAGCGGTTGCCCAACCGGCTGGGATTGCCCGATGCCAGCCGCGCTGAGTTCAGAAGACGAAATTGCCTGCACCCGATTGCCCGCAGGACCAAATGTCGTTGATCCCGAGCCCTGCAACGCCGCCTCGCGTCGGGCGCGTTGCAGTTCAAATTCGACCGGATCCCCAAAGCCAACACCGCGGTTGCTTTCAGGGACCGAACCCTCACATGCGGCCAGCGCCACGATAGCAACAACAAGAAACGAAACCTTGGTCACAGCATCACCTACATTCAGCTTTTGCTGCGGCTTACCACCACGCAGCGGGTTTGGCTACAAATCCGGCAGCACGTTCCAGTGAATAGGCGACGTTCAGCAACTCTGCCTCTTCCCAAGGCTTGCCGATCAGTTGCAGCCCCAATGGCAGCCCCTGCTTGTCGACACCTGCGGGTACAGAAACTCCGGGCAGACCGGCCAGATTCACCGTCACGGTAAAGACGTCATTCATATACATCTGGATGGGATCAAAATTTTCGCCCAGCGCAAAGGCTGATGATGGGGTTGCAGGCGTCAGGATCGCATCGACACCGTCAGCAAATACCGTTTCAAAGTCACGCTTGATCAAGGCGCGCACCTTGCGGGCCCGGTTGTAATAGGCGTCGTAGAACCCGGCTGACAGCACATAGGTTCCCACCATGACCCGCCGTTGCACTTCCGGGCCAAAGCCCTCAGCGCGGGTCTTTTCATACATCTCGGTGATCCCGTCCCCCTGTGCCAGCTTGGCGCGGTGACCAAAGCGAACCCCGTCATAGCGGGCCAGGTTAGACGACGCCTCAGCGGGGGCGATCACATAATAGGCGGGCAGCGCGTATTTGGTGTGCGGCAGGGTGATATCCTTGATCACCGCACCGGCGTCTTTCAGCATTGCGGTGCCGTCAGACCAGAGTTTTTCAATCTCCTCGGGCATGCCATCCATGCGGTATTCCTTTGGAATACCGATGACCTTGCCCTTGATATCGCCGGTCAGCGCGGCTTCGAAATCCGGAACCGGGATCTCCGCGCTGGTGGAATCGAGTGGATCGTGACCGGACATGGCCTGCAGCATGATTGCCGCGTCGCGCACGTCTTTGGTCATCGGACCCGCCTGATCGAGAGATGACGCAAAGGCGACGATACCCCAGCGGCTCACCCGGCCATACGTCGGCTTGATCCCGGTAATCCCGGTAAATGCCGCTGGCTGCCGGATTGAACCCCCGGTGTCCGTGCCGGTGGCTGCCAGGCAAAGGTCAGCGGACACGGCACTGGCAGAGCCGCCGGATGATCCGCCCGGTGTCAGCGCACTGTCGTCATTCCCGCGCCGCCACGGGTTCACCGCGTTGCCATATGTCGAAGTTTCGTTGGATGAACCCATGGCGAATTCATCCATGTTGAGTTTCCCCAGCATGACCGCGCCAGCGTCAAACAATTGTGAGGTGACAGTGGATTCATATTCGGGTTTGAAACCATCAAGAATTTTGGAGGCCGCCTGTGACGGCACACCCTTGGTACAGAACAAATCCTTGATGCCCAGCGGAATGCCATTCAGCGATGGCACATCAGAACCGCGGCGCGCGTCAGCGGCCTTGGCCTGTTCGCGTGCGTATTCCGGTGTCTTGTGGACAAAGGCATTCAAGGCGGAAGACTGATCAACCGCATCCAGACACGCCTCTGTCAGCTCCACAGAGGTCAGCTCGCCCTTTCGCATGGCGTCACGGGCGGCAGAGATTGTCAGTTTGTTCAGATCAGACATTATTCAACAACCTTTGGAACAGCGAAAAAGCCTTCGCGGGCATCCGGTGCATTGGCCAGCACCTTGGCCTGTTGTGACCCGTCCGTGACCACATCCTCGCGACGCTTCAGGCGTTGCGGCGTGACAGAGGTCATCGGTTCAACCCCGTCAACGTCCACTTCGTTCAATTGTTCGATGAACCCAAGGATTGCGCCAAATTCCTGCGCCAGGGCTGGCAGGGCGTCATCTTCGACCTTGATGCGGGCCAGTTTGGCCACGCGGCGGGCAGTGTCTGTGTCAATCGACATGGGTTCTCCGTCGGATATGTCGGCCATGCGTTTACCGCTGCGCCCACCGGGCCGCAAGCACGTGGGCGGTATAAACATGTATCATGTAGCCCAACATGACCGCATTCAGCAGATGCCAGGCAAAATGCGTACCCAATGGCCAGTGGACACAAAGGATTTCGTCAATTGACCGCAGTGTGATCGACAGCGTCAGAATGGCCGCGCCAACGACAAAACCGCGTGCGGTGTCAGGGTATTTGTGTCGCATCCAAATGGCATAGGCCAGCAACAGGATCGGCACGGTCCAATAGGCATTGGATATGGCCAGAAAAGGGACTTGGTTCAGCAGCGGAACGATCAACATCGCGTAGGGTACGAAAGCAGACGTCGCCAGAACCGCTGTCCAGAATCCCAATCCAACAATGTTACGGTGCACCAGATAGTAATAGATCAGTATGAATGCCGCGATGGGCAGCGTGTCTGCAACAGCCCCCCAAAGCGTTGCAGTGGTGTGGAACAAGGCGCTGCCAATTCCGATAGCGAACAGGATGACACACAGAACACGGGCAGCTGTCACACCAGATGTCCGTTGCCACATGACAATTGCTGCAACCAGAAAAGCAATATTTGTCAGCGCGTTAACAGGTTCCGACCATAGTGAGAAATCGACCCGTTCACAATATCCATCTATTTGATCTGTCCAGTACATCTTGCACGTTACCTTAACGTCAGTATCCTGATTGAAACCGCAGGGAGATCACTATGAAAATCACTTGGCTTGGACACGCTAGTTTTCGGATCGAAATTGCGGATGCGGTATTGTTGATTGACCCATGGCTGACTGGCAACCCGTCGTTTCCAGATGACCGCCGTGCAGAGGCACTGGCCGGGGCCACGCATATCCTGATCACGCATGGCCATTTTGATCACACCGCGGAACTTGATGAAATTGCCCGCGAAACCAAGGCAACAATCTGCGCGATTCCCGAGATCGGCACCGTGGCCGAGGCGATGGGTTATGCCGTGATTGATTTCAATAAGGGTGGCACAATTGATGCGGCAGGCGCGGCTGTCACCATGGTGAATGCGGTGCATTCATCAAGCATCGCAACCAAGGATGGCGTGATCTACGGCGGCACCGAAAGCGGATTCATGATCTCAGGCGAAGGGCATACGATCTATGTGAGTGGCGATACGGATGTTATGGCCGACATGGAATGGATGGGCGATTTTTACAAACCCGACATCGGCATCCTGTGTGCAGGCGGTCATTATACCATGGGGATGGCTGCCGCAGCCTATGCGGCCAAACGGTTCTTTGATTTCAAAACCGTCATCCCCTGCCACTACAAGACATTTCCAGCGCTGGCGCAGTCCGCGCAACCGCTGATCGACGGTTTGCCCGGCGTTGATGTCAAAACTCCCGCGGTGATGGATGTGCTGACGTTCTAGCGCTTAGCGGCGCGCGGTGAAGAAGCTTTTCAGAATATCTTCGGCCTCGGTTGCCCCGATTCCATCATAGATTTCAGGCACATGATGGCATTGTGCATGGCTGAATACTCGCGGCCCCTGGCCCACGCCCCCGGATTTCGGATCACCGGCCCCATAATAGAGCCGCGCAATACGCGCATTACTGATCGCCGCTGCGCACATTGGGCAGGGTTCAAGCGTCACATAAAGATCGCAACCATTCAGCCGCTCTTGTCCCAGTTTCGCGCAGGCCGCCCGGATCGCCAGAATTTCCGCATGGGCCGTGGGATCATTCAAGGCGCGTGTCCGGTTGCCCGCCTCGGCAATCACCTGTCCGTCACGCACAACAACAGCGCCGACGGGAACCTCATCCCGTTCTGCGGCCAGACGGGCCTCGGCCAAAGCGACATTCATGAATGTTCGAAACGACATGGCACGTTGATCCGCTTGTGCGCCGCCCATTGCAAGCCTCAATCACATCGGTCTAGCCTGCGCCATGACGACGAATATCTACGACCCCGACTATGTCGCCGCCCTGTTTGACCGTTGCTCACCACGTTACCGATGGTGGAGTGCCATTTCATCTTTTGGATTCGTCTGGCTCTGGCGGCGGCAATGTGTCGACCGTCTGCTGGGTCAGCAAGGTGTGTCCCGGATCAACCCGGCCGGAATTGCCCCGAAACAGATGTCCGCCCCCGTTGTCATTGACCTGATGGCGGGCACGGGTGAAGTTTGGCCCCATGTGTTAAACGCCCTACCCCGCGCGCGGATCACCGCAATCGATATCTCACACCGGATGCACAAAGAGGCTGTCGCGAAACTGCATCGTCAGCGTGCGGACCAGATCACACATATCGCAGCCAATGCCCTAGAACACGATCTTGATGCGAATGTGTGTGACCTGTTGGTCGCCACGTTCGGACTAAAAACATTCAACGATGAACAGCAAACCCAACTTGCGCGGCAAATTGCACGGGTCTTGCGCCCGGGCGGCGCCTTTTCACTGATCGAAGCGTCAGATCCCAAAGGCTGGATTTTCCGCCCGCTCTTCAGATTTTATTTGGATCGCATGTTGCCCTTGGTGGAAAAGGTATTTTTGCGCGGCGCGCAGGATTTCAGCATGATTGGCGCCTACACGCGCGCATTTGGCGATTGCAGCCACATGGAATCCGCGCTGCGATCGGCGGGGCTGAACGTCACGCAAAAGCGCCACTTCTTCGGATGCGCGACCAGTCTGGCGGGGACAAAGCCGATTGCGCCGCCGCCGGGCAGTCCGTAAAGGCGGGGGTATGACACAAAACGCCCCTCCCGGTGATCGGATCGCCAAAGTCCTGTCACGCGCAGGTATCGCTTCACGCCGCGAAGCCGAGCGCATGATCGAATCAGGTCGTGTCCGAGTGAATGGCAAACTGATTGACAGTGCCGCACTGAATGTGACGGCGCAGGACAAGATCGTTGTTGATGGCAAGCCGGTGGGTGAACCGGAACCGCCGCGTATCTGGCTTTATCACAAGCCCGCCGGATTGGTGACGACAGAACGGGATGAGCGTGACCGCGACACCGTATTTGACGCGTTGCCCGACGACATGCCGCGCGTGATGAGCGTTGGCCGGCTGGATATCAACTCCGAAGGTCTGTTGCTGCTGACCAATGACGGCGGTGTAAAGCGGCGATTGGAATTGCCCAGCACGGGTTGGCTGCGGCGCTACCGAGTGCGGATCAAGGGCAGCGCATCCGAGGCAAAGCTGGACCAGTTGCGCGAAGGGATCACGGTTGAGGGGATCAACTATCAACCGATGGTCGTGACGTTTGATCGCCAGCAAGGGGCCAATGCATGGCTGACGATCAGTATCCGCGAAGGCAAGAACCGTGAAATCCGGCGGGTGATGGAAGCCATCGGAACCACGGTGAACAGGCTGATCCGGGTAAGTTATGGGCCCTTCCAGCTGGGCGATCTGAAAGCAGGCGACGTGGAAGAGGTCAAACGCCGGGTGGTGCGTGACCAACTGGGGCTTGAGGGGGAAAAACCACAACCATCGCGCCGCCGCAAACCACCCCGTCCGGCTAAGTAAGCCCGCTGATCGCTTTGGCGACGTGATCACGGTCACGATCGCCCAATGGCAAAAGCGGCTTAGGCAGCTCTGCTTGGGTGAGCTTCAGGATTTGCGCCGCCGCATAAATTACACGCAGACTGCCAAACCTCTGGAACAGATCCCACAGGGGCAGGAACACAGCATCCAACCGTGCGGCAGCGGCGTGATCTCCGGCAATCGCCGCATCGGCCAGTTGCTTGGTCCGGATGGGAAAAAGGCCGCCGATGACGCTGAACCACGTCTCTGCGCCGGCCAGCATTGCCCCCGCGCAGCCCCAATCCCCGCTATAGCCGATCTGAAATGTGTCCGGTGTAACCGCCCGCAGCGCTGCCATTTCCTCTGGAATGTCAGCGCAAAGCGGCATCTTGATCGCGGAAATATTCTGAACGTCTGACAGCCGCGCGATCAAAGCATGCGAAAAGGTGAAATGCGTCGTGCCGGGGTTGTTGTAGATGCAGAGTGGCAAATCTGTCGCGGCCGCGACGCTACTGAAATGGGTGAATACCTCTTCCTCTGTCAACGGGGTGTATGAAATTGGGGCCATCAGCAAACCTGCGGCCCCAGATCGTTCTGCATCGCGTGCAAGCGCAATTGCCGTATCCGTCCGCAGCGCGCCGATCCCGACAACCAAAGACGTTTTTGCACCAATCACCTCCGCGGCGACGGCCGCTGCGCGCTGCCGCTCTTTGCATGACAGATAGGCATAGGTGCCCGTGCTGCCCAAAACCCCGATCGAGTCCACATTTGCGTCTACCAGTCGGGACAGAATTGTCGCATATTCATCGGATAGGACAGCGCCATTCGCGTTGCATGGTGTGATCGGGAAAGCCGACAAGCCGCCAAAAATCGCCATCACTCAAACCCTTGTTCTGCTGCATGTATCTGCGGTCGGAGCCAAGACGACACGGAATGCGGGGAATGGCAAGATGTTGCTGAGCCACAAATTTACGGGGAACTGAACGCGAGGTTCAACCTTGTCGCGACACCCACAGTTGGGCAAGGTGGGGATAACAAATCTGGGGCGAACATATGGCTGATCTTCTGACACTTGAAAATGCAACCAACCTTCTGATGCTGTGCTTTTTGCAGGCCGTTTTGGGTTTTGATAACCTTCTATACATCTCGATCGAAAGCAAACGTGCGCCGGTTGCGCACCAAAAGGCGGTGCGGACCTGGGGCATCCTGATCGCTGTCGCGCTGCGTGTTGTGCTGTTATTTACAATGATCCAGCTGATCGACGCCCTGTCAGAGCCGTTTTACACGTTTCAGTGGGACGGTGTGATTACCGGGGCCGTCAACTTTGCGACATGCGTTTTCATCTTTGGCGGGGCGTTCATCATGTATACCGCCGTCAAAGAGATTACCCACATGCTATCGATCGATAATCTGGGACATGATATTGAAGGCAAAGGCGGGAAATCCGCCGTGCAAGTGGTCTTGCTGATTGTCTTTATGAATCTAATTTTCTCTTTCGATTCAGTGCTTTCCGCGCTAGCGATCACGGATGTATTCTTTGTTCTGGCGACCGCAATCATCCTCTCTGGCCTTGCGATGCTGCTGTTGGCTGACGGTGTGACCCGCTTCCTAGAGGCAAACCGGATGTACGAGGTTCTTGGGCTGTTCATCCTGCTGATCGTTGGCGTGGTGCTGCTGGGCGAGGCGGGCCAGGCGGCGGTGCACGGGGTTGAGGCGATGGGGGTTCCCCATGAAGAGGCCAAGGCACTTGCGCTAAAGGTCTTTGGGCAGGAAATCGTCCCGATGTCAAAATCGACGTTCTACTTCTCGGTTGTGGTGCTGGTGGCGGTGGAAATCATCCAGTCGGGGTACTCGCGCAAGCTGAATGCAGAGCGGGCTGCCCTGCAGAAGCACTCGTAAATGGAGGCGAAATGCCTATCTGAAAGGCACAAAGGGGGTAAATCCAATGATGCGACTGATCCTTTTCGTCTTTCTTCTGGCAGGGGTGGCACTTGCGTTTGCCTCTGTCATGATGGCCTTGCGGGCTGTTGCACCGGCAAACGACACTCGTAAGGGGGACACAATGCCAAAGACATTTTCGACCATTGCCTATGTCCTGTTGATCCTGTTGATGTTCGGCATCGCAACTGGCTGGCTGGGTGCGGCCTGATGGCGCAGAAGTTTGGTGGCAAATACAGTCCCGGATCGTCCTCGCCAGAGGTTGTGGATGACAGGCGCGTTGATGCAGCGGGCGCGCGCGCGAACATATTGTTCATTCCCGGCGTCGTTCTGGTGTTCATGTCGCTTGGCGCAGGTCCCGTCGGTCTGATGTTGGCGCTGGTCGCAGGCGGCACTCTGACGTTGGCGGCGTGGCTCTTGCGGGAAGGGCTGCGCGCTGCGGCCGCCTATGATGCCCGCAAGGTTGCCCGTAAACCCGCCGTGCCGCGTAAGATGATGGCCAGCGCCCTGACCGGGATTGGCGTTGGTTTGGCTGCCATGACCGGGGATGTAGGATTGTTTGGATCAATTATTTATGGCGTCGCGGCGTTGGGTCTGCATGTGGCCGCATTTGGGATCGATCCATTGAAAGACAAGCGCATGGAAGGCGTTGACACCTTTCAGCAGGACCGCGTTGCCCGCGTTGTTGAAGAGGCAGAAAGCCATCTTGAGGTCATGACGGGCCAGGTCGAGGCACTGGGTGATCGTCCGCTTCTTAACCGGGTCACCGCATTTCAGTCCACTGCACGACGCATGATCCGGACCGTGGAAGAAGATCCCCGCGACCTGACTGGGGCGCGCAAGTTTCTTGGCGTCTACCTGATGGGTGCGCGGGACGCGACGATCAAATTTGTCGAACTTTACCGGCGCAAACCGGATGCAGATGCGCGCCGCGCATACGAAGAGCTACTGACAGATCTTGAACAGAATTTCGCTGCCCGTACGGAAAGGATGCTACTGGATGATCGCAGTGATATGGATATTGAAATCAAAGTGCTGCGCGACAGGCTGCAGCGTGAAGGCATCAGCCTGAATTAGGGGGATAACATGACCGGGACGATTCAAGAGAAAGCGCAAGCCGCGCTGGCCGAAGTTAAGAAAGTAACCGAAGTTGTATTGGCAGAGCCGAAAAACGAACTGGTCACGCTAGAAGCGGCAGACCCGCCCACCACCGAAGAAATCAACCGCCGTATTGCTGAAATCGACATGGCGGATACGAACTCCATCGTGTCGTTTGGTTCCACCGCACAAGCCGAATTGCAGGTGATCAGCCAATCCATGCTGGCTGGCGTGCGCAACAAGGACGTCGGCCCGGCAGGTGACAGCCTGCGCAATATCGTCAGCACCATCCGCGGTTTTTCGGTAAGTGAGCTTGACGTGCGCCGCAAGCGGTCCTGGTGGGAAAAACTGCTGGGCCGCGCGGCCCCAATGGCCAAGTTTGTCGCGCGCTTCGAAGACGTTCAGGGCCAGATCGACAAGATCACCGACGACCTTCTGCGCCATGAACATGTGCTGCTGAAAGACATCGAAAGTCTTGATGTCCTTTATGACAAGACGCTGGAGTTCTACGATGAACTGGCGCTTTACATCGCTGCCGGTGAAGCCAAGATCGCAGATCTTGACGCCACAACGATCCCGGAAAAAGAGGCCGAGGTTCAGGCCACGCCGGAAGAGCAAGGCGTGATGATGGCGCAGGAATTGCGCGACCTGCGGGCGGCGCGGGATGATCTGGAGCGCCGGGTCCATGACTTGAAGCTGACCCGTCAGGTCACGATGCAATCCCTGCCCTCGATCCGGCTTGTGCAGGAAAATGACAAGTCGCTGGTGACCAAGATCAATTCAACCCTGGTCAACACGGTGCCGCTTTGGGAAACCCAATTAGCACAGGCCGTGACGATCCAGCGCAGCGCCGAAGCAGCGGAAGCCGTCCGGGATGCCAATGATCTGACAAACGAACTGCTTACTGCAAATGCCAAGAATTTGCGTGACGCAAACAAGGTCATTCGGACCGAAATGGAACGCGGGGTATTTGACATCGAGGCGGTCAAACAGGCGAATGCCGATCTGATTGCGACAATCAACGAAAGCCTTGAGATTGCGGATGAAGGCAAGCGCAAACGCGCAGAGGCGGAAAACGATCTGCAAAAGATGGAACAAGAGCTGAAAGATACGCTTGCCGCGGCCAAGGCCCGCGCAACGGGGACTGGCGACACTATTGGCACGGCGGCCGGATAACGTGCCTTTGCGGATCATACAGGTGGCGGTTGCGGGGCTCTTCGCCCTGATGGCCGTTGCCTGTAGCGAAGACGTGCCGGTCAGCGTGCCATCTGCTGAGGTCCGCCCGCAATCGCGGGTTGTGGCGCCCCCGACTGTCACCCCGCCGAGTGCTGAAAGCGAGGCGCTGGCCATTTATTATCGGCGCCTGCAAAATGATCTTTTGGCACAGGGGCTTTTGCGCGGTGACGGCGGTGGGCCGGATACACCGTTCACCGACACTGTTCTGGCGCGGAATTTCGTGCGCATCGCGCTGTTTGACGAATACGTCAATGACGGGGATGTCCTGCGCCCGCAGGCGACGCTGTCACGATTGCGGCGCTGGGAACAGCCGATCCGGATGTTGCTTGAGTTTGGCAATAGCATCCCCACCGACCAGCGGACGCAGGACCAGGCGAGCGTGTCAGCCTATGCGGCCAGACTGGCCCGGCTTACCGGTCAATCAATCACCCAGACGGATCAGAACCCGAATTTCCATGTGCTGATCCTGAATGAGGATGACCGTCGCGGCTATGCAAGCCGCTTGCGCGAGATTGTACCGGGTATTTCAACCGGATCACTGAACGCGATCCTGTCCCTGCCCCGTGATCAGCTTTGCATTGTTGTTGCATTTTCCGAAGGCGGCAGCGCCTCCTATTCCAAGGCGATCGCTGTCATACGTGGTGAGCACCCGCAACTGTTGCGAACGTCATGCGTTCACGAAGAGCTTGCCCAGGGGCTTGGCCTGGCCAATGACAGCCCCCAGGCACGTCCGTCGATATTCAATGACGACGAAGAATTCGGTCTGCTGACAACGCATGATGAATTGCTGTTGCGGATTCTGTATGATCCCCGTCTGCGGACCGGCATGGCACCGGCAGAGGCGGCACCAATTGCCCGCCAGATCGCCAAGGAAATCATGGCCAGTGGCCCGAGTTAACCAGATCAAAGGAGACGCCACATGGGCATTCTCGACTTTCTTTCCGGCCAGTTTATCGACGTCATCCATTGGACGGACAACACCCAGGACACAATGGTCTGGCGATTTGAGCGTGAAGGCCACGAGATAAAATACGGCGCCAAGCTGACTGTGCGCGAAGGACAGGCGGCTGTATTTGTGCATGAGGGGCAACTGGCGGACGTATTCAGCCCCGGTCTTTATCTGCTTGAGACCAATAACATGCCGATCATGACCACGCTTCAGCACTGGGATCACGGATTCAACAGCCCCTTCAAATCCGAAATCTATTTTGTTGATACGACCCGGTTCAGCGATCTCAAATGGGGCACCAAGAACCCGATCATGCTGCGGGACCCAGAGTTCGGCCCGACCCGGATTCGCGCCTTTGGTACATATACGATCAAAGTCAGGGATGCGGCGGTGTTCCTGCGGGAAATCGTTGGGACCGACGGCGAGTTTACTGCTGATGAAATCAGTTACCAAATCCGCAACATCATCGTCCAGGAATTCAACCGCGCCATCGCGCAGTCGGGCATTCCGGTTCTGGACATGGCCGCCAATACCGGCGAACTGGGCAAATTGATCGCCGCGGCAATTGACCCCACATTGGCGGACTACGGGCTTAGCATTCCAGAACTTTACATCGAGAATATCAGTCTTCCTCCGGCGGTCGAAAAGGCACTGGATGAGCGGACCTCGCGCGGGATCGCGGGCAACCTTGATGAGCACATGAAGTGGAAAGCCGCCGAGGCGATGGCACAGCCGGGGTCCGCTGCGGGACAGGCAATGGGAATGGGCATGGGGGCTGGTCTGGGCATGCAGATGGGCAATATGGTGCAAACCGGGCCCTGGGGTGCCGCTCCGCAACCCCCGGTCGCCGTGCCGCCGCCGCCACCCCCTCCACCGGTCGAACATGTCTGGCACATCGCAACTGCGGGCGAAGTCACCGGGCCGTTTTCCAAGGCTGCGATGGGGCGCAAGGTAACGGACGGCAGCCTGACTCGTGACAGCCAGGTCTGGACCCAGGGCCAGGACGGCTGGAAAGCGGCCGAAAATACCGAACTGGCACAGCTGTTCACCGTCATGCCGCCACCGCCTCCTGGGGGATAACCGGATATCCGGCAATCGTTTTGTTGTGCATATCGGCAGATCGTGGCTGAAACCATTTGGCCCTTTGTTGCGTGTATGAACACATGACACGCGCAAAATTTCCGAAGGTTGGCCGCATTCTGCCGGCGCGGCGCACATGGCTCAAGGTGTTGCATGGGGTGATGATCCCGCTCACCTTTTGGTTCATGATCGCGACGCCCGATTTCGTGCGCAAGGTGCTTGGGCCCGGAGGCGCGGCGATGAATTCTAAGATTGCGTTGTTGTTCGTAATTCTGTGCCTGTTCTGGACCTTTGATTACCTGCGACGCGGGCTGGCCGGGCGACCGGGTCCGAAGCTTCCCCCGCGGGCCAGAACGTTTCACCAAAGGCTGCACAAGACAATTATCTGGGGTTTGTTTCCTGTTCCCGTCGGCGGGTTTCTGTTGGGCCTGACCGCGTCGCGCCAACTGAAGGCGGGTGGGTTTCTGCCCATTGCGCCGCCCCAGCACATGCCACACGCCAATGACATCATCGGAAAGCTGCATATCATCGAATTTTATGCTCTCGGCGCGATCATCATCGTGCACGCAGCCTTTCACGTCTGGCGGCATGTGAAATTGCGTGACAATGCCCTACGGATCATGGCCCCAAAAGTCCTGCATCGTTTCCTCTGATTTGCCCATGGTCCCGCCCCGCGTCTGGCGGTATCACTAGGGGATGAGTATCGACGAACATCACTTTCCCTGTGACACCTGCGGATCAGACCTGCGTTTTGATCCCGGCGCGCACCAATTGACATGCGATCACTGCGGCAACATCCAGCCAATTGAACAGGACCGTCAAGCCGGCGGAGGCATCAAGGAAATGGATTTCCGCGCCGCGCTCAATAACCAGCTGGCCGAAAGCGAAATCGAAGAAACGCGCGTGGTGACATGCCCCAATTGCGGCGCCCAGACTGAATACAGCAGCGACACCCATGCCGCGGAATGCCCGTTCTGTGCAACGCCTGTTGTTACAGACACGGGTGCACATCGGCACATCAAGCCGCGCGGCCTTCTGCCCTTCTTACTGGATGAACGGCAAGCGCGCGACGCAATGACCGACTGGCTGGGGCGGCTTTGGTTTGCGCCCGGAGGCGTGCAGGAGTATGCCCGCAAGGGGCGCGCCATGAATGGCATCTACGTTCCCTACTGGACCTTCGATGCAGACACCAAAAGCCGTTATAGCGGCCAGCGCGGCAATGACTATTACGAATCCCGGGTGGTGGTCCGAAACGGCAAGAAACGCACTGTACGAATTCGCAAGACGCGCTGGCGCGCTGCACGGGGGCAAGTCGCCCGCTTCTTTGATGATGTACTGGTCCTGGCCTCGCAAAGCTTGCCGAAGAAATACACCGATGGGCTTGAGCCTTGGGATCTGTCAGAACTTGAACCTTACAACCCCGAATACCTCGCCGGATTTCGTGCGGAGGGCTATCAGGTCGAACTGGCAGATGGGTTCGTGCAGGCGCGCGACTATATGGACCGCATGATCTTGCGGGACGTAAAATACGACATCGGCGGGGATCGACAGCGGGTCAGCAATGTCGACACCCAAGTGCGCGATATCACGTTCAAGCATGTTCTTCTGCCGGTCTGGCTTGCGGCATATAAGTATCGCGGTCGCACCTTCCGTTTTGTCGTAAACGGACGCACCGGCCGCGTTCAGGGACAGCGCCCCTATTCGGCCATCAAGATCGCCATTGCAGTTATTCTGGGTGCCATCATTGCAATGGGCGTCGGTTATGTTATCGCTACCAGCCAGTGAAATACAGGAGTTTGGGCCATGATCCTCTGCTGCGGAGAAGCCCTGATCGACATGCTGCCGCGCCAGACTGCTGCTGGCGAAAATGCCTTTGCCCCCCATGCAGGTGGTGCGGTTTTCAATACTTCAATTGCGCTTGGACGGCTGGGCGAAAAGGTGCAACTTTTCACAGGGTTATCGTCGGACCTGTTTGGTGACGTCCTGCGGGACGGTCTGACAGCCAGTCATGTGGATGCAAGCCTGGCGCATATGTCCGACCGCCCAACAACGCTTGCCTTTGTCAAACTGTCTGATGGCCATGCGGAATATGCGTTCTACGATGAAAACACGGCCGGGCGCATGCTTGCCATTGCCGATCTGCCGGCTACGACGGCAGACGCGCTGTTCTTTGGCGGAATTTCATTGGTCGTTGAACCTTGCGGCAGCGCTTACGAGGCCCTGTTGCTGCGCGAGGCCGCCCACCGCTTCACCATGATCGATCCCAATATCCGCCCCGGATTCATTCGTGATGAGACCCGCTACCGGGCACGTCTGACGGCCATGATGGGGGCTGCGGATGTAATCAAGACCAGTGACGAAGACCTTGCATGGATCAACGGCACCGCAGACGCCAGCGCGCTGTTTGACTCAACCGCGGCACAGGTCATCCTGCTGACGCGTGGGGCGGATGGCGTCACCATAATGACCCGCGAGGACAGTTGCGACATCCCCGCGCATAAGGCTGACGTCGTCGACACCGTTGGCGCAGGTGATACCTTCAATGCCGGCTTCCTCGCAGGCCTATCGCGAGGGGGACATCTCAGCAAAGATGGCATACGCGCCGCCACGCTGAAGGACCTCGCCACGGCAGCCGCACTGGGGACGCAGGCCGCTGCCGTCACTGTCAGCCGCGCCGGTGCAAATCCACCCTGGGCAAATGAATTGTGAGGGCGCTTTTGCAGCGGGTCAGCGCCGCCCAGGTCAGTGTGAAGGGCGACGTCATCGGCAAGATTGACGCCGGGTTGCTGATTTTCGTCTGCGCGATGCAAGGCGATGATGCTGCAAGTTCAGCCCGACTTGCAGGAAAGATCAGCAAACTGCGGATCTTCAGAGACGAGAATGGCCGGATGAACCGCGCATTGTCAGAGACTGGCGGCAGCGCGCTGATTGTCAGCCAGTTCACCCTGGCCGCAGACACCTCCCGTGGGAATCGCCCGGGCTTTGGTCATGCCGCTGACCCCGAGACCGGCAAATCACTTTATCAGACATTTATCAATGATATCAAAGCCTGTGGCATCCAGACCGCAACGGGTGAGTTTGGGGCTGACATGGCCGTCAGCCTCACCAATGACGGGCCCGTCACGATCTGGCTTGACGTCTAGTCCAATACGGGATGGCGGGTGGGGCGCCTTTCCCGGCACGGGAAACAGCGACATCCGGCATCATCCAGCGCAATCCGAGATGGCCTGCGCAACCCCGCGCACCAGCGCCGAGTAATCCTCCGCCGCAACACCAAGCGGATCAATTTGCGCGACCTTCACGTCGGTGCCTTCGCCTAGGGTCTCAATCCAGCCCGGCTTCGTGCCAACCTCGTAAAGCAGGCAGGTCACCTCTCCTTGCGCGACCAACGCACGCAATTCAGAAAGATGTGTTGGGCCGGGGCGCGCGTCATCTGTTCCAGTCACCATGCCGACCGCGTGCAAGCCAAAGCGCGCCTCAAAGTATTGATAGGCATCGTGCGGTAGCAAGAACCCCTCCACGTCGGCAACCATGTCCGAAACATCTTCGGCCAAAACGTCCAGTTCACTTGCCAGACGTTCAGCATTCGCGAAATAGGTTGCGGCATTGTCGGGATCGGCAACCGCCAGATCGGCAGCAATTGCCCGCCCCCAGATTGCAGCAACTGCGGGATCCAACCATCCATGCGGATCAAATGCGCCATAATCATGCCCGTGCCCGTGCCCGTGATCATGATCGCGGCCATCATCGTCATCATGCCCGTCATCGTCATCATGACCGTCATCGTGATCATGCCCACCATCGTCATCATGACGCTCATGGTGGTCCTCACGAACCGGAAGCGCCCACCCTTCAACTTGCAGCAGCTCCGTCTGACCGGCATTCTCAGCAACATTGGCAAGTGGACGTTCCAGCCAAGGGGTCAGCCCCTCACCCACCCAGATGATGTGGTCCGCCTCCGCTAGCCGCGCCGCATCCGATGGTCGCATTGCATAATCGTGAACAGACCCGCCTGCCGGCAAAAGTTGCACGGGTTCCCCAACACCCTGCATGATTTCGGACGTCAACATCTGCACTGGCCTGATATCCGTTACCACCCGTAGATCGTCAGCGCGCGCAGCGCCTGCACAGAATAACCCAACCATTATTAATCGCAGCATGATCAACCCCTTGCAATTTTCTTCAGCGGCGGGCATACAGCGTATGTTATAACATAACAAGGCCCAAAATGACCGCTCTCGGTTTCTCAGATCACAATCACAAAACCTGCGTGATCGCAGCCATTGATGCGGCTGAGGCCACATGTGACGCGCGGGGCATCAAGCTGACGACAATCCGGCGGCGCACGCTCGAAATCCTGCTGGAAAGCCACACTGCGCTTGGGGCCTATGACATTCTCGCACGCCTTGATGCGGAAAGGCTGGGATCAAAACCGCCTGTCGTTTACCGGGCCCTGTCGTTTCTGGTGGATCATGGCTTTGCGCATCGGATCGAGCGGCTGAACGCCTTTGTCGCTTGTGCCCATCCCGGTGCCGATCACGCCCCCGCATTTATGATTTGCCGTGGCTGTCGAAAGGTGGCAGAGACGCAGGATCGCCCCGACCGGATGCAAAACAGTGCCACAGAAAGCGGGTTCGTCATTGAACAGACCGTGATCGAAGCTGAAGGTCTGTGCCCGGATTGCCAGGGGGAACCATGACACTCATTTCTGCAGAAAATGTAAGCGTTCACCACGCGGGCTTACCCACGCTTGATTCCGTGAGCTTCGCAATCCAACCCGGTGAAATCGTTACGATTGTCGGCCCCAATGGATCCGGAAAATCTACTTTGCTGCGGTTGCTGATCGGCGCGATCACACCAAATGCGGGCCTGATCAGGCGATCATCGGATGTCCGCATCGGCTATGTGCCGCAAAAGCTGGCGATAGACGGGAATCTGCCAATGTCGGTCCGGCGCTTCCTGGACCTGCCGCATCGTGTCAGTAATGCCAAAGCGCATGAAGCGATGGCCACAGCAGGGGTGACGAAACTGGCGAACAAGCAGATGTCGGCCCTTTCAGGTGGGCAGTTTCAACGTGTCCTGTTGGCACGCGCGATCCTGTCCCGCCCAAACCTTCTGATCCTTGACGAGGCGACGCAGGGACTTGATCAGCCGGGCTCTGCGCAATTCTATCGCCAGATCGAAGAGGTAAGGCAGGATCTGGGTTGTGCGGTCCTGATGGTCAGTCACGAGCTTCACGTGGTGATGAGCGCCTCGGACCGGGTGATTTGTCTTAACGGGCATATCTGTTGTGAAGGCACGCCGGATGTCGTATCCGCGACCCCCGCCTACCGCGAGCTTTTTGGCAGCGGCACACATGGCGCACTGGCCCTATATCGCCACGATCACGACCATCACCACGATCACGCCCATGACCACTGATGCTTGACGATTTTCTTGTACGCGCCGCACTTGCGGCCTGCGGCACGGCCACTGCGGCGGCGCTGCTGGGGTGTTTTGTCGTGTGGCGACGAATGGCCTATTTTGGCGATGCGACGGCCCATGCAGCTGTGCTTGGTGTTGCCATATCCCTGGCATTTTCGATGTCGATCCTTGTGGGCGTCACCGCTGTTGCGCTTGGCATGGCAGTGCTGATTCATTTGCTGTCGCGGCAGGGCCAGCCTGTCGATACCTTGCTTGGGGTTTTGTCGCATGGAGCTTTGGCGATCGGGCTGGTCGCTGTTTCGTTGATCCCAGGGCAAAGGATTGATGTGGAGTCTTATCTATTCGGGGACGTTCTCAGCGTTTCGCGGTTGGATGTTGCCGTGATCTGGGCCGGTGCGGCGCTTGTCATTGCGATCATCTGGCGGCAATGGTCTTCGCTGCTAACGGCGACATTGTCGCCAGATCTTGCCTATGCGGCCGGGATCAATCCACGCCGCGAACAGCTGATCCTCACGCTTCTTCTGGCGGTTGTCGTTGCGGTTGCAATCAAAGTCGTTGGAGCCTTGCTGATTACCGCGCTTTTGATCATTCCTGCGGCAACCGCACGCGGTTTGACACGCACCCCAGAGGCGATGGCACTGGTATCTGTTGCATTTGGGATTCTTTCAGCTTTTGGCGGGCTACGTCTAGCAATAGTATTCGACACACCCGTTGGCCCCAGCATAGTGTGTTTGAGTGTATTTCTATTTTCTCTGGCAACAATCAGCCGACAATTCCGGACAACTGGCAAGTAATTGCCGCGTTGCTGGCCCGGTCCTGCCACGGGTTTGCCGCGATTGGGCGTTATCCCTAGGCCTATCTGCACAGACCCTGAAAGGCCCTGCCACATGAAACGTCGCCTTCTCGCGTTGACCACTTTCGTCGCCATCGCCCTTATCGCAGGGCAGGCATCTGCATCAAACGCCTGCACGACACCGGCCAACGTAAATGCGATGGCCACCGAAATCGCCGCTGGCGTGAACGCAAATCGACGCGCGCATGGGCGAGCGCCACTCGCTTACAATCAGCGCCTCAGTCGCGCGGCGATGAAACACGCCTGCGACATGGCTGTGAACAACTTTTTTGGGCATCGCGGCTCTGACGGAACAAATAGCCAGGCGCGGGTGCGTCAGGTTGGTTATCGTGATTGCATCGTGGCCGAAAACCTGGCTTGGGGTTATCCCAATTCACGGCAGATCATCTCTGGTTGGATGAATTCCTCTGGCCACCGCCGCAACATGCTGCATCCGCGTATTGCTGAAATGGGCATTGGCATCACCCAGGGGCCAAAAGGTCCAAATTGGGTGCTTGTCGTTGCAAAGGGCTGCTAGGCCCACCTAACCGGGCGGCAAATTATCTTCGACATAAATATAGATCGGGCATTGGCCTTCATTTGGCGAAATTTGCCCTAACGCAACGCCCATTGCGGTGTGGCCCATCTCAACGGTGTTGTGGGCCAGAATTGCAGTAAAGTCACCGCGGCTGAGTGCTGAACGGCTTTGTGCGTTGACCTCATGCCCGATGACGCTAATCCGGCCCGGGTTCACTGTTGCCAGTCCTTCAATGATCGTGGGCTGGCCCCCACCGGCCAGATAGACGCCTTTTAGACCCTCGCCCATTTCTGCCATATTCGCGAGGATGGCCCGTGCATGGTCAGGATTGTTACCGTAGGCCGCCGGTTGCACCAGTGTCAGATCAGGGCGGGTCATGCCAAGCACCTGCCGAAACCCGGACGCCCGGTCCAACAGATGCCGAAACTCAAGATGCCCAAGTAACAATGCGACCTGCCCCGGTCCCGGTGGAATAAATCCAGCCATCAGCCGCGCAGCGGCCCGCCCGGCGGCGAAATTGTCCTGTCCGACATAGGCAAAGCGACGCGACTGCGGGATATCAGAGACGACTGAAATTACGCGGATTCCACGGTCAATCAGCCGATTGACGCATTTGGTGACCTCTGCATTGTCGACCCCAACCATGATCACTGCTGAAGTATCGTCATCAACCGCATCCAGATTCGCGCAGAGCGTTGTCGGGTCGTAGGCGTCAAATCCTGAAAAGTCGAATTTGACACCGCCAAAGATCGGCGCATGTGATGCGGTTTCAAACCCCACACGCAAAGCGTCGAAGAACGGGTTGGTGCCCGCACTCAGGATAACGGATACGCGCATCCCGTTGCCAATCTGACGCGCCGACAGGGACGAGGGGGCGTAGCCCAGTTCGCGCATGGCCGCCTCGACCCGGCACACGGTTTCAGCGCGAACCCCGGGGCGTGCGTTCAACACACGATCAACGGTCGAGCGGGAGACCCCACTTAACCGAGCAACATCATCCATGCGTGTACGTGAGCCTACCATGTCCCCCCGCAATTTGCCGTATTTTGTGACTTAGCACCTTAGATCACCACGACAATGCAGTGAGTAAGGGGAAATCTGACACAATTGCGTCATCTGTCGTAATGAGGGGCGACGGAATTCCGCTGTTGCGACGGATTTGTTAAGCCAAATCTAGACATTACAACAACTCAGACACAAGCAAATGTTGTCTCTTACCGGTCCGATTCTCAATAATTCGCAAAACAGATTATGATTGCACTACGTCAAAAATTGAAATAATTAGGTCAACACTCACAGCCGAGAAATCTCGGGAACTCACGTGAACGCGACCCCTGACGGATGCCTTACACTCTCCGCAGATCCCCAGTTGGGCACCGTCAGGGAATTTTCCCTTAGTTTTCAATGGGGGAATCGATCACCCCCGCCAAACCTTAGAAATCGGTTGGCGCGCCCCCTTCGGACTTGCGGCGTGCGACAAAATCCTCGAGCGCGGCGCGGATGGCTGTGTCCATTGGCGGTTCCTGGAATGATCCGATGATATCCTTGAACAGCCGATGTGCCCGCTCTGACGTCCAGATACCACCGGCCAGTTCCCATGCCTCAAAATTGCGCCAGTCGCTCGCAATCGGTGCATAAAATGCCTTTTCATAACGTTCCTGCGTATGCGGAATGCCGAAGAAATGGCCATTGGGGCCAACTTCTCTGATCGCATCAAAGGCGATGTCTTCAGGCTGTGTGGCGATGATGTCCGGTTCCATATAGCGTTGGATCATCTGCAGCACCTCACAGTCCATCACGAATTTCTCGGGTGAGGCGATCAACCCGCCTTCCAGCCATCCGGCGGCGTGATACACGACGTTTGTGCCAGATTGCACCGCAGACCAAAGAGAATTTGACGTCTCCCACATCGCCTGACCGTCGGGAACATTGGCCGCGCAAACACCACTGGCCCGCATTGGTAACCCGTATTTTCGCGCCATTTGCCCGGTCATCTGGGTCGCGCGCATGTATTCTGGTGTTCCAAAAGCTGGTGC
Organism: uncultured Paracoccaceae bacterium; assembly: GCA_947502145.1. Taxonomy (GTDB): domain Bacteria; phylum Pseudomonadota; class Alphaproteobacteria; order Rhodobacterales; family Rhodobacteraceae; genus CANMYO01. Next base: position 295,123 of record CANMYO010000004.1, read on the forward strand.
GCCAGTTTTCATATCCACATTGCTGGTAAAGGTTCCAATCACGCAGGGCGCACCCGGGCGCACGTATTGAAACAGGGCAATCGCTGAGAGGGCCTCGGCAATCGACAGGGTTACTGCGCCGGACATGGTGACAGGCGCCATCGCCCCGGCAAGCGTAAATGGCGTCACAACTACGGCCTGGCCGCGGCGCACACAGCGCAGGCATCCGTCGATCATCGGCACATCATGTTTCAGCGGCGAAGTAGAATTGATGTTGGTATACATCCGCGGCTTGGCCTGGAACTCTTCCTCGCTCAGCCCGCCCGCAATCTTGACCATCTCCATCACGTCCTCGACCCGCTCTTTGCCCAGCGAATAGGCATGCGCGACCTTGTCCGTCAGCACCATCTTGTCAAAGACAACATCAAGATGGCGCACGCTGGCATGTACGTCGACAGGCTCGACCGGATATCCACCGGCAAAGTGAATACAGTTAAAATGCTGCGTCAGGCGCAACAGATTGGCGCATTGGGCACGCGTCCCCGGAACCTTTTTCCCAATCTCGAGGTCAAAGTAATTCGGAGGCGAAGACACATTGCCAAACAGAATGTGATTTCCACCGACCGTGATTTCCCGGTCCGGATTGCGTGGCGTGATGGTAAATTGTGATGGGGCCTTGGCGACCATTTCCATCACCCAGTCCCGCCCCATGCGCACATTTGTGCCACTGACCGTGCATCCCGCCTGTTTGAAGAGCTGAACCGCCTCTTCGTTCAGAAACTCGATGCCGATTTCTTCGAGGATCCGCATTGCCCCATGGTGGATGGCTGCAACACTGGTTTCTGTCAGGGGTTCGGTTGGGCGATCGGTGTTGACGGGAATGCGCCAGGGCATTTGATCCATCGTTGCGTGTCCGCGGCGTGCCGCGTTGCCAGCGCGCCCTCCACCACGTCTTCGACCCTGATCCGCCATCTGGTCCCTCCAATTCTCCGTTCAGATTGACAAAGAGCGGCCCATGCTGGCGCGGCGTTTACGACATTCTGTGTCGCTCGCGCTTTACACGATCAAGCCAGCCGGGCAGATCCCCAATGGAATTGAGGATGACATCCGCACATGGCGCAAGGTCCCGCGCCGCTGCAGGACCGGTCAGGACGCCAACGGTCGTCATGCCTGCGGCCCTTCCAGCCCTCAGGTCATGCAGGCTGTCGCCTATCATCGCGCAACGCTCTGCCGGCAGGTTGACCGTTTCGCAAAAACCGCGCAGCTGACCGATATCGGGTTTACCGCCATACCCGCTGTCCGATCCAGCGATGAAATCGAACACATGCTCAACGCCAGCGCGTGACAAATGCTGCCGGGCCGGGGCCTCTGTGTCGTTTGTGGCGATACCCAGTTTCAGGTTGCGAGCCTTCAGGTCCTTGAAGAATGCCCTCAGCGGCACCGCCTCAACCTGGGGTGCCATGCTTGCCTTTGCGTCCATCCGGGCGACAAGCGCGGCCTTGTCATCATCGATAACTGTCAACATCGCGTCGGCAATCGTGGTCGCGGTTTCTGCGATCACGATGCTGCCGGGCAGGAAGGATCTTGACGCCTGATCATATCCCAAGACCTCAGCCAATCGGTCCAGCACCTCTGCATCGCCCTTTGCCTCATCGGCCAGCATACCCTGCGCCCAGGCCCCCCATGTCGCATTGAAGTCAAATAGCGTGCCGTCTTTGTCGAAAAGGATTCCGCTGATCATGGTTGCCCCTGCCCTTCGCCGTTGCCCCCGTGGCCACGCATTTTCCCAGACATGACAAAGCCGGCACTTCAGGGCAACCAGTAGGGTTAACGCTTCGGCCAAATCTGAACAGCGGATCGGGACACCCGCGCATCAGGCTCAGGTCCAGTGAACCTGCTCTGCACCGGGTAGGGCATAGCGGGCACGCAGCGGATCCTCGTAGCCAAGGCCGATTGAGTCGCAGAATGCCATGACCCAATTATCGTCCATTGTTAAGAATTCTAAAAGTGATGCCTGAAATATAGGGTCGGTTGCCCGACCGCGCAGATCATCAACCGATGATCCCGAAGCTCCTAGAAACGCAGAACAAATATCCTCCTGGCCGACAAGCCAGGCCAGGGCTTGCAACGCAATTGTCTGGGCGGTTTCTGGCGACATCTCGCTGTCCTTAAGAAGTGGAAACACAATTTTAACCAATGAAGATCAGTCTGACATCAATTGCCACCGGATTCACAAAGGTCTGACGATGACAGGTAGAATTTTGATCATAGATTCGGTCCCCACCAACAGGATCGTGCTTAAGGTTAAGATGATGGCGGCACAATATTCTGTCGACACCTGTGCGGACAGCGAAGAGGCAAGAGCCATCTTCCCGCGGTCCGCACCTGATCTTATCCTGATCAATCTGGCCAACGATGTTGAGTCCGGTTCCGCGTTTTGCCGCAGCCTGCGACATGATCCCGCAACGCGGGATATTTCGATCATCGCGACGGGCGTTGGTGATAGCAGCATGGCCCGATTTTCGGCTCTGGATGCCGGTGCTGACGATGTCTTGCCGCGCCCGATGAACGACAGCCTGTTATTGAGCCGGGTGCGATGCCAACTACGCCGCCGGAACATGGGCAATGACCTGCTATGGCGCGACGAATCAAACAAGGCCTACGGCTTTGAAGAAGAACTGTCCCCGCGCATTGCGCCGTCAACGGTCACTGTGGTTTGCAGCAATGCCCAAAGCGGTGTCGAAACCGTGACCGCCCTGCAAAAAGGGCTGCGACAATCGGTGCAGGTTCTGACCGGGCAGCGTCAGCTGGCGGCCTATTCTGAACGCAAGGCTCCCGACCTGTTTGTGATTCACGGGGCTGACGGATCAATGTCAGCCCCGGCCCTGTGCCAGACCGTTTGCGACTTTTCGGCGCGGTCCCAGACACATCACGCATCGCAGCTGGTCATCGTGCCGGCAGATGCGCCAGAACTGGCCGCGATGATCCTTGATTTGGGCGCTGAGGATGTTGTTTTTGACAACGCCACAGCGGATGAGATCACCCTGCGCGCAAAGAAGTTGATCGCCACCAAGGTGCATCTTGATCAACTGCGCGACCGGGTCCGCACCGGGTTGCGGGCCGCGGTGACGGATTCGCTCACCGGATTGTACAATCGCCGATACGCTGAAAAGCAGCTCCAGCAGATCGCAAGTGACGCGACTGAAAGTAACCGGTCATTTGCCGTCATGATGCTCGACATTGATCATTTCAAATCCATCAATGACCGGTTTGGACATGCGGCAGGTGACCTCGTGTTAAGGCAAATTGCCGATCGCCTGCGCGAGACCTTTCGCGACGTGGACCTTGTGGCGCGTATCGGTGGTGAGGAGTTTCTTGTCGTACTCCCTGACACCTCAAGCGACCAAGCCGCCGAAGTGGGTGAAATGTTTCGCCGCATTGTGGCGACAAAGCCCTTCCACCTTGGCGATTTGGCAACCGATCTGCGCGTGACAATATCCGTCGGGATCGCGGTGCACAAAACCGCTGCGGGATCAAAACAATCGGAAAAAAGCCTCAGCCAGATGTTCCAGCGCGCCGACGCGGCCCTCTATAGCGCAAAGTCCGCTGGTCGCGATGCAGTGTCCGTTTGCCGCGCCGCCGCCTAGCGCCGGGTGCGCGGTGCGGATCGTAGACGTTCGGCAAACGCGGCTCTTTGTGCATCTGACATCTCTTCAATCTGTTCGATCAGCGCATCCTGCGCGACGTTCTGCACCGCCTGCAGCCGCGCGAGCGGGATTTGCAGCGCCGCGCGGACAGTGTCCGGGTCGAAGGGTTGCGCCTCAACCGCGTTGATCAGCGCATCCATTCCTACATAAGCTTGCCCGCGCCGCGGCGGGCGCAATTCGGGATGGCGACGCAAAGCGTTGGAAATGGCCCGGCGGTCCTTTCGATCCAGGGCCTGACCAATAGGCCCAAGCGACAAATCAAAGCCGCGCGGCGGCCCTGCCTTGCCATTGCGCAGCACAAACCCCGCAACCATTCCGACAATCGCGATGTTCAGCGCCAGGGACAGCACCAGAATAATGCGCCAGACGCGGCGCGGCCGTGTCGCAGCTGGGTCAGCCATCGCTTGTCCCCTCCGTTGATAAGATCTCGTCTTCACCAAAGAATGACACCGTTTCCGATGTTCCGATCAGCCCCGCCGCGAAAGTTTCGACGGCAAGTGGCGGCGCCACGCCAATCCAGAGCCCGGCGCATCCCGCCATTGCCAACCCTCCCCAGGTTGGCCAACCACCAATGGCATCACGCAATTGCGTCCAGATCCCGACGGGCCGGGGCGCGGCGACCCCCTGCAAACGATGCGCATCGGCCATCACGCGCGACATCAGGGCCGGATCCACGTCAGAGGGTGCTGATCGCCTGACATCGGCCAGAAGCGCATCTATCATCGCGTCGTCTTTGTCCGGGTCAGGCATCGTCATATCCCAATTCTTTTCGGCGGGGGGCCAATAATGCGGCCAGCGCCCGCTTTCCCCGCGCGGTCAGACTTTCAACCGAGCGGACGCTGATGTCCATGATTGTTGCGATTTCAGGATTCGAAAGCCCCTCAAGATGACGCAGCGCAACCGCCTGCGCCTGCCGTTCAGGCATTTGCGCCAGCGCCTCGGACAGCGCCATCAGGCGGGTTTTCGCCTGCATATCCGTGACAACATCCGGGCGTTCATCGGCCGGATCAGCAACACTTTCCAGCGGCACATTCCGTGCGCGACGGCGGAGCCTGTCGATACACAGGTTTGACACCACACGATAAAGCCAGGTGCTGACCTGGGCTTCGCCCGTGCGCCACCGGGCGGCATTCTGCCAAAGGCGGATCATTGCATCCTGCGCCACATCCTCTGCCTCTGACCGGTCACCCAACATGCGGACCGCCTGCCCCATGACGCGCGGCAACAACCGCGCGCTCAGCACTTGTGCCGCAGACATGTCGCCCGCCGCATAAGCGGCCAGCAGGTCGGCGTCGGAAAGCGAGGCGGCGATTTCTGTCATCAACATCAGCGGTACAGGCTCTGCCCTGCGGCAGCAACGGGCAGGCCGCGCCAAGCGCCCCGCCCCGATTGTCTGCCTTAGCCACGCCCGCCATGGCCACGCCCATGCCGATGCTTGCCGTCGCCACCGCGACGTCCGCCGCGGTCTTTCACCTGCTCGAACTCTTCTTCACTGACGACACCGTCATCGTTGGTATCAGCACGCTCAATCAACCGCTCAAGCCGCTTTGCCCCCCGATCCTCAAGTTCGGATTGTTGCAGAACGCCATCGTCATTTTCATCCAGACGTTCAATCATGCGCGTGACTCCGCGCTCTGCCCGGCCAGACATCTGCGCGATCAATTCGTCTTGTGACAAAGCGCCGTCCCCGTTTGCGTCGGTTTCCGCAAATCGCGCCGCGCCGGCTGCCTGCAGTTCTTCCAACGTGATCGCGCCGTCCCCATCGACATCAAGGCTGGCGAAATCCGGCTTTTCGCGCGGTGAATCCGCGCTGGCCGGAAAGGCGGTCATGGCCATGCCTGCGACAATGGCCGCGCACAATACTGTCGTTTTCATATCAAATCCTCTTCATTGCTCGGTGTCAGGTTTCTGCCTGACTGACGGGGACTAAACGGCGCAGTGAAGTATTTCCGTCGCGCACGCAGACATTTTTTTTCAAATCCACAAAACGCAGGCGCAAAAATTTGCATGACGCACTTTATTTTTTTGGCTTTCACAGGCATCTGGTGTCTAGCAACGAGGTTCTCATGACTATCGACAAGACAGCGATCCGGGATGCGGCAACAATTATTATCGTCCGTGAAAACACGGTGCTGATGGGGCAACGCGGGTCGTCTGCTGCGTTTATGCCCAACAAGTTTGTTTTTCCCGGCGGTGCGATTGACCCTGCTGACGAAACGGTTCCCAGTGCGCCCCTGGCGGCAGAGGTCGCAGAACAGATGGCCATGGAATCAACCCGTTCGCCTCATGCGATTGCGGCCGCAGCTATCCGTGAGCTGTGGGAAGAAAGCGGGCTTTGTCTTGGCGCAAAGCACGACTGGGCGGACCCGCCGCAAGGCTGGCGCAGTTTTGCAGCAACGGGGCACGTGCCAAACGCGGCAGCGCTGCAGTTCTTTTTCCGGGCCGTCACCCCGACGGGCCGACCACGCCGCTTTGATGCGCGTTTCATGCTGGCCACTGCCGATGCACTTGTCACCGATCCCGATGATTTCAGCCGGGCGGAAGAGGAACTCTCACACCTGCAATGGATACCTATCGAAGAGGCGCGGAATTTCGACCTCCCCTTCATAACACAGGTCGTCCTGGCAGAGCTTCGCGCCCATCTTGCAAATCCCGCGCCCCTGCGAGACATCCCCTTTTACCGCCACAACGATGAATCGTCACATTTTGCACGATTGAATGGCGCGTCAGTCCTTTAGGTCACTAGCATCAGCATGACGATGCTGCATCCGATCAGGACCAATCCCTGCCATTCCCGGCGGCTGATGACCTCGCCAAAAACCAACCAGCCCGCCATCAACGACAGCAGCAGTTCGATCTGACCGACCGCTTTGACAAGCGCGACGGTCTGCAGCGTGAAGGCCACAAACCATCCGATTGACCCGATCATGCTGGTGATCCCAACAAGCCCGGCCACACGCCAGGCCGCCAGAACGCGGGTGATTTCACCACGTTCGCGCCAGGCCAGCCAGATTGCCATGATCACGGTCTGAAATGTGGTCACACAAGCCAATGTGACAATCGCGCGCAAGAATGCATCGCCAGAGTCCAGCCCAGTCGAGGCCCCGCGGTATGCCACGCCCGAGATGCCGAACATCACACCAGAGGCGAGCCCCAGCCCCGACGCGCGATTGAATAGCCGCGCCGCCACAGGGCCCGTCGCCTGCGGCGGATCGCTCAGCAACAAGACCCCAGCAAGACCGATCAGGATGGCGAACAGAGCCCAAAGCGTGATGGCCTCCCCCAAAACCACAAAGCCAATGATTGCGGCCAATAGAACTTCGGTTTTCTTGAAGGTAATGCCGACAGCAAAATTGCGTTGCGTGAACAACGCCACGACACACATTGTCGCCAAGATCTGGCAAAGCCCGCCAGTCATCGCATAGACCCAGAACCCGGGTTCAAGCGCTGGCAGGCTCTGCCCCGATTGGATACCGTAGAAAATGGCGATCAGGATGACGATTGGCGAAGAATAGATGAACCGGGCAAACGTCGAACCTGCTGTCGACAACGTTGCCGTGCGCAGAATTTTCTGCAACATGAAGCGCAGCATCTGTGCGGTTGCAGCGCCCAGGGTCACCCAAAACCAGATTTCACTCATGGCTTCGGATCGGGGTTTTCGGTATGACCGTCAACCGCAATGACCTGACCCGAGACCCGCGCAGTACCGTCTGACGCCAAAAATACGGCCATATCAGCAACGTCACTTGCCTGCACGAACGTCCGCATGGATGTCCCTGCGGCATAACCGTCGTAGACGTCATCGCGTGTCATGCCCTTTGCTGCCGCTTCGCGCGCCAGAACGCCTTCCATGCGGGGCCCCTCAACAGCGCCGGGGCAGATTGCATTGGCGCGGATGCCTTTGGGGCCAAGTTCCATCGCGACGGTCTTCATAAGCCCGATAATGCCCCATTTTGCCGCCGCATAGGGGGCCCTGTTAGGATATCCAAACAGGCCCGCGGTCGATGATGTATAGATGATCGCCGCCCCGGCGGACATCAACGGCGCGGCGTGTTTTGTCGCTAGAAACGCGCCTTCAAGATTGACCGAAACGCAGCTGCGCCAATCTGCCAGCGCCACATCCGACACTCCTGCCGTTGGCCCCGCAATCCCGGCATTTGCACATAGGACATCCAGCCCGCCCCACCGGTCCTTGATGTCGGCGCATAGGGCGGCGATGCCGTCTTCGTCGGCTGCATCAACGCAGCTTTTGCGCCATTGGGCGGGCACGGCATCAAGTGCGGCGCGGTTCACGTCTGTTACCCAAACCTGATGCCCGGCAACGTCAAAAGCCTGTGCCATCGCTTGCCCGATACCAGCCGCACCCGCCGTGATTAAAACACGGCTCATCTCATGCCTATCGCAGCGCCTGCCCGGTTTGGACGGTCAAGTGCTGCATGTGCAGTGGCAATTCTGGCAAGCGGCACCGCCACGCGGTCATCCGGATCAGCCGCCTTGCGTGTGGCCAGACTGACGTGGATCAACATATGTTCTCCCGTCGCCAAAAGCCGATCGCCATCGTACATCTCGTGGAACAGGTGCAGCTTTTTCCCTGCGCCCAACAGCACCTGTGTCCTGATTTCAATTCGGGTGCCGGCATGGACTTCATCAATATGGCAGATATGGGTTTCGGCCGTGAAATAGCTGCCGCCGCTGGCAATGTAATCTGCATCACATCCCACCAGTTCCATCAACTTGTCAGTCGCGTCACCAAAAGCCTGCAAATAGCGGGCTTCATTCATATGGCCGTTGTAATCCGTCCAGTCCAGCGGAACAGCCCGCGCGACGGTCAGAACGGGTTTCCCCAAATCATCAATATCATCAAGTATTTGGGGCAGCTTATTGATGCGACGATCCTGCTTGTTCAACAGTCCGCCTGCGCCCCAGTTCTGCGCTTTCAGGCCGCGCAGGATTGCCACCAGATTATTGTCACGGGCCCGCTCCAAGTCGCGAATTGAAAAGGCCCCTGACTGTGCATCAGACTGGTCTGCAATCTTGTCGACCAAGGCATCGGTCAGCTCTGGCACATCCATCAATTTGGTCCAAGGCCACGCCAGACAAGGACCAAATTGCGCAATGAAGTGGCGCATACCCGCTTCACCCCCTGCAACACGATAGGTTTCAAACAGCCCCATCTGTGCCCAGCGCAATCCGAACCCGTATCTGATTGCATCGTCGATTTCTTCGGTGGTGGCGATCCCGTCCTTGATCAGCCACAACGCCTCACGCCAGACCGCCTCAAGAAACCGATCCGCGATATGGGCCTCGATCTCGGCGCGCACCCGCAGCGGGTGCATACCAATAGAAGTTAGAATATCTGACGCATTATCAATCAGTTGCGCATCGTTCTTATCCGACCCCACAACTTCGACCAAGGGCAGCAGATAAACCGGGTTGAATGGATGTGCGACAATTATCTGCTCGGGTCGTGTCGCACAGCCCTGCAATTCGCTTGGTTTGAACCCGCTGGTTGAGGATCCGATGACGGCATCGGATGAGCAATGCGCCTGAAGCACTTGATAAACCTTGCGTTTCAGCTCCAGTCGTTCAGGGATGCTTTCCTGAATCCAACTGGCACCCCGCACCGCATCGGACATTTCTGAATGGTATGACAGGGTGCCCTCGGTCGGCAAATCAACGTCAGACAGGCCCGGCAAGGACCGACGCGCATTTGCAAGCACCTCGTTGATCTTGCGCTTGGCATCCGGGTCAGGATCAAAGACCCGTACGTCCCAGCCCATCAAGAGAAATCGCGCAGCCCAACCGCCACCAATGACACCACCACCGATAATCGCCGCTGTTTGGTTCATCTTACAGGCTCCAGTTGTTCAATATCAAAGCCGTACCAATCCAAAATGTCGCGCGCTGAGGCTATCCGATCCGCGCCACCTTCGGCCTGCCTGTCCATGATCCAGGCAAACCGCCCGGTGGGCGTGCCAATGGCCACGGTGCGGTTGTCCCCGTCCATCCATAAAGCCCATAGTTCATCTGTCGGAAACTGCGTGTCTCCGGCGGCCCGCCATCGGCCCGGACCGGTTTTCAGTAGGGTTTCCGTGACAGGGCAAGCTGCGCAATTGGCCCCCGTTGCCTGCAGGCGCAAATCGCCTGCCGGTCCGGCGGGCGCAAGCGTCAAGGTACTGCCAAGCGGTGCGGGTGCCCCGACAAATTGCTGCCTAACGATCCATGAGGCCGACAGGCGGGCCTGCGTCACATCGGCCTGTGATGCAATTGGCGCCGTCGGATTGCGTAACATCCCCGGCGCCACCCGCGGGTCCTGATCCGGGGCGCTGCAGGCCGTCAGCAATACCAGCGCCATTAGGCGCTTCATGATTGGGGGGCCATCTTGGTCAGGCCAAGTCTGTCTCGCACGTCTTGCGGCCCGATGACGCGGGCGCCAAGCCCCTCAACGATGCCAACCGCCTTTTCGACCAATTGCGCGTTTGTCGCCAAGACGCCCTTGTCCAGCATCAGGTTGTCTTCCAACCCGACCCGCACATTGCCTCCCGCCAGAACAGAGGCCGCAACATAAGGCATTTGACTCCGCCCCAGGCCAAAGGCGCTGAATGTCCAGTCCTCGGGCACATTATTGACCATCGCCAGAAAGGTGTTGAGATCGTCAGGCGCGCCCCAAGGCACGCCCATGCACAATTGCACAAGCGCCGGGCTGTCAAGCACGCCGTCTTTGACCAATTGCTTGGCGTACCACAGATGTCCTGTGTCAAATGCCTCGATCTCTGGTTTCACCCCCAGTTCGGTCATCATCCGCCCCATGGCGACCAACATACCCGGCGTGTTGGTCATCACATAATCGGCTTCAGCGAAATTCATCGTGCCACAATCCAGTGTGCAGATCTCGGGGCGGCATTCGGCAACATGGGCAACCCGCTCTGCTGCGCCAACCATGTCTGTTCCCGCAGCGACCGGAAGCGGCGCATCAACACCGCCAAAAACGATGTCTCCACCCATCCCAGCGGTGAGGTTCAGCACGACATCCACATCCGCCGCGCGGATGCGATCCGTGACCTCACGGTATAGCGCAAGGTCGCGCGCAGGTGTCCCGGTTTCAGGATCGCGGACGTGACAGTGCACAACCGCTGCGCCTGCCCTGGCCGCATCAATTGCACTTTCTGCAATTGCCTTGGGTGAGCGAGGCACATGCGGACTGCGGTCCTGCGTGCTGCCTGACCCGGTGACGGCGCAGGTGATAAAAACATCTCTGTTCATTTGAAGGGGCATCGGGCTGCTTTCAGGCGTTTGGATTTGTTCAAAGCGTCTGCGATTCCCCAACCGCTGACAAGTCAACTTGCGACACGCCGTTGACAGAACAACCAATTTTGCGCGACAAGCGGTGCTATGAAACGGATGATCACAGCACAGACTATCTATTTTACCTGCCCCATCTAGGCGGCAGGTTGATCATTTTTGTCAAACCACGGGCCGCCGCAGGGCGGCTTTTTTGTGTCGGCCTGCGGTGCCCTCCAAGAGGAAGCCAAAGTGACCGATATAATAATTCGCCCAGCGCGACCGCGCGATCTGCCTGACATTCTTGACATGGTCCGGGCATTGTCAGCCTTTCACGGTGACGTTGCGACCATTTCGCTGGAATCCCTGCAATGGGCGCTGTTCGAATCCGGGCAGGCAACGGCCCTTCTCGCAGAAAGGCGATCTGACGTGATTGGCTATGCCGGACTGACCAATACCGTCACCCTGCACACCGGGCAAAGCCGGATAGACATCCACCACCTTTATGTGGCCGAACGTCATCGCAGCAGTGGTGTGGGCCGGGCGCTGATTGATGCCGCAAAACGCAAGGCATTAGAAATCGGTGCGGTTGGCCTGACCATCGGCACAGATCCCAGAAACGCGGTGGCCGTTGCGGCCTACCGCGCCATGGGGCTTGAAGAGCTGACCGGCGTTGGCACCCGTTTCTGGATACCTGTCGCGGCCTAGTACGGCATGGGGTTGGCGCGATGCGCGGCGGTGATGTCCGACAGGACCGCATCCGACAGCGTCAAATCATCACCGGCCAGCAGGTGCGCCAGCTGGTCTGCGTTTGTGGCACCAAAGATCGCTGAGATCGGGAACGGTCGGCTGCGCTGCCAGGCCATCGCCATATGCACCGGGTCCAGCCCATGCTTGGCTGCGATATCCAGATAGACCTGCGTAATCGGCAGCGTGCGATCCGTCATGCGTCCGCCCATTTCGGGGCCAATGCTCATCCGGCTGCCCTCGGGCACTTTGCCGCCCTGATATTTGCCGGTCAGCAGTCCACAGGCCAAAGGTGAAAATGACAGCAGGGTAATGTCCTCGTTTACCGCCATCTCGGCCATATCGGTGTCATAGAGACGGCACAGCAGGGAATATTCGTTTTGCACCGAGGCCATGCGCGGCCAGCCGTTTTCTTCGGCGATACGGGTCCATTGCGTCATGCCCCAGGCGCTTTCGTTGGACATGCCAATTGCGCGGATTTTGCCTGCCTTTTGCGCCTTGTGCAGCGCGTACAGCACGTCGGCCATATGATCCATCGTCTCGGCGCGGTTCTGCCCCGAGGGATCATAGGTCCAGTTTTGGCGGAACATATAAGACCCACGCATCGGCCAATGCATCTGGTAAAGGTCAATGACATCGGTCTGCAACCGCTGCAGGGACCCTTCGATCGCCTCAGCGATGACCTGTCCATCATACCCGCGCCCGTCACGCACCCATCCGGGGTTGTCACCTGACACCTTGGTGGCAACAACGATCTCATCGCGGCGACCGGATTTGGCGATCCAGCTGCCGATGGTCTCTTCTGATTGGCCAACTGTTTCGGTCCTGACCGGATTAACCGGATACATTTCCGCTGTGTCGAGAAAATTGATCCCGGCTTCCAGCGACATATCAATCTGGCGATGGGCATCCGCAACAGGCGTATGTGTCCCGAATGTCATCGTGCCCAGACACCAGTCACTTACCTCTATGTCGGTGCGGCCAAGCGGTATCATTTTCATCGTTGCATGCTCTCCAAGAAACTGTTGCGGGTGACACTAGCTTTTCGTGACGCGGGAACAAGAGCCTCTTGGTGAAACCAGTTTTCGACACCGCGATGTCGAAATTGACCTAGCGTTCACAGACAAGAAGGCGCATCACCACCATATGCGTATGCTCGTTTCATTTGCCGCCCTGTTTCTGTCCGCAGGCCTGCTTCAGTTCTCATCGGGCGGTGTCGGCCCGCTAGACGCGCTGACCGGATTGGGGCTTGGGTTCTCCCAGCAAGAGGTCGGGTTTCTGGGATCGGCGCATTTCTTTGGCTTTTTTATTGGCTGCTGGTGGGCACCGCGCCTGATGGGCAGCGTGGGCCATTCGCGTGCCTATGCGATCTTTACCGCATTGGGGGCCATCGGGCTGGCGGCGCATGTAATTATTTCCGGGCCCTATTGGTGGGCGCTGTTCCGGGTGGCTTCGGGGATTTGTATCGCCGGGTGTTACACCGTGATCGAAGCCTGGTTGCAGGCCAAGGTCACCAACAGCAACCGGGGCCGTGCGATGGGCAGTTATCGGGTCGTGGATGTCACGGCCAGCTTGGTCGCCCAGTTCATGATTGGCGCGCTCGCCATGATACCGAGCTCTACTGCCTACAATATCCTGACGATCATCTGTTGTGCCTCGCTGCTGCCGCTTGCGTTGACCAGAGCCAATCAACCTAAAACACCCGAAGCCACTCGCCTGCGCCCTGCCCTTGCCTGGACATCTTCGCCGCTGGCCGTGGCCGGCGTTATCGCTGCCGCGTTGTCCAGCGCATCCTTTCGGATGGTTGGCCCGATCTACGGACAAGAGGTCGGCCTCGCTGCCAGTCAGATCGGTTACTTTCTTGCTGCTTTCGTTGCTGGCGGTGCCATTGCGCAACTACCGGCCGGGTGGTTGGCAGACCGATTTGACCGTCGTTGGGTTCTGATCTGGCTCTCTGTCGCATCGGCAGTCTCAAGCCTGACAACGATCGCCTTTGCCGGATCAGGCACCGCCGGTGTGATGTTGTCAGCGGCCTTCTTTGGTTTCACGTCCTTCCCGATCTATTCGGTGTCCGCGGCACATGCCCATGACTTTGCCACCGATGATCAGCGCGTCGAACTCTCCGCCGCACTGATGTTTTATTATGCCATCGGGGCCATCGCGGCACCCTATGCGGCCTCGGCACTGATTGCGGGCTTTGGTCCCCTGTCGCTGTTCATCATGCTGGCGACAGCCCATGTCCTTTTGGTGGTCTACGGGCTGTGGCGCATGCGCAAACGCAAGGCGCCGACAAAGCGGACACGTTATGTCTGGGCACCGCGTACAAGTTTTGCCATTGGCCGCCTGACCCGACGCAACAGCAACCCCGACAATACACCGCACCAGCAATAGAACGCTGGCAAATGAAACGTACCGGGGCTAGAAGGCGTGCCAGACCAAAGGACGCAAGACATGGCCCGGCATCTCATCACCTCGGCGATCCCCTATATCAACGGGATCAAGCATCTTGGAAACCTCGTGGGGAGCCAGCTGCCCGCCGATCTATATGCGCGATACCTGCGCCAACGCGGCCATGAGGTTCTGTTTCTTTGTGCCACTGACGAACACGGCACGCCGGCAGAGCTGGCGGCTGCGAAGGCTGGCAAACCGGTCGCAGAGTACTGCGCTGAAATGCACGACGTGCAGGCGGAAATCGCGGATGGGTTCGGGCTGTCCTTTGACCATTTTGGCAGGTCGTCATCGCCGCAAAACCATGCCTTGACCCAAGCCTTTGCCGGGCGCTTGAACGCACTGGACCTGATCCGCGAAGTGACCGAAGAACAGGTTTATTCCCACACCGATGGCCGGTTTCTGCCCGACCGCTATATTGAAGGCACCTGCCCCAACTGCGGTTTCGAAAGCGCCCGCGGCGATCAGTGCGACAATTGCACCAAGCAGCTGGACCCCACCGACCTGATCGCGCCGCATTCGACCATCTCGGGCGCCACCGACCTGGAAGTGCGCGAAACCAAGCACCTTTACCTGCGGCAATCCGTGATGAAGGACCAGATCGAAGAATGGATCGACACCCGGCAGGGCTGGCCCATCCTGACCACCTCGATTGCCAAGAAATGGCTGACCGATGGTGACGGATTGCAGGATCGTGGCATCACCCGTGATCTTGACTGGGGTATCCCGGTGAAAAATGGCGATCAGGACTGGCCCGGCATGGAAGGCAAAGTCTTCTATGTCTGGTTTGATGCCCCGATTGAATACATTGCCTGTGCACAGGAATGGCAGGACGTCGGCAAAGGCGCGGATTGGGAACGCTGGTGGCGCACTGACAAGGGCGCGGATGACGTGACTTACACCCAGTTCATGGGCAAGGATAATGTGCCATTCCATACGTTGTCTTTCCCCGCGACAATTCTGGGGAGCCAACAGCCGTGGAAATTGGTCGATTACATCAAATCGTTCAACTATCTGAACTACGATGGCGGCCAGTTCAGCACCTCGCGCGGGCGCGGTGTCTTTATGGATCAGGCGCTCGAGATTTTGCCAGCGGACGTCTGGCGGTGGTGGCTGTTGTCACATGCACCAGAATCTTCGGACGCTGAATTTACCTGGCAAGCGTTTCAAACCGACGTCAACAAGGACCTTGCCGATGTCTTGGGCAACTTTGTTAGTCGGATCACCAAATTCTGCCGATCGAAGTTCTCAGAAGCCGTACCAGATGGCAGCTACGGCCCCGCAGAAAAGGCACTTATCGCGGATCTGACCGGGAAAGTTGCACAATATCAGGCGCATATGGATGCAATTGAGGTGCGCAAATCGGCGGCCGCCCTGCGCGCCATTTGGGTTGCGGGCAATGAATACCTTCAGGCCGAAGCACCGTGGTCAACGATCAAGGAAGATCCCGAAAAGGCTGCCGCGCAGGTACGTCTGGGGCTCAATCTGATCCGTCTCTACGGGATCCTTTCAGCACCGTTCATTCCAACTATGTCGCGAACCATGTTGGATGCAATGCAGACGGATGATGCGTGGCCGGATGACGTGGCAACCGCGCTTGAAACGCTAAAGCCCGGCGATGCCTTCACCGTGCCGGACAATCTGTTTTCGAAAATCAACGATGATCAACGCGAAGACTGGGCCGGGCGCTTTGCCGGGACGCGCGACTAGGCGCAGACATCCATCGCCAAAAATGACGCTGGTTTTCTGGCCGTGTGGCCTGTGCCTACCCACGCGGGCAGGTTTACGTCGGGTGATATTGGATAGCAAGAAAACCGTGTTAGTGTCCCGCAAAGCATCTTAACCAAGAGTATCCGATATGCGTCCAAACGTTTCCCTGATTGCCATTCTCGCCATTCTGATCGCCCCATCGGTGCAGGCCGCCGGTTGCATAACCGACAAAGGCAGTTTCAACGCCTACAAACAGGCGCTCGCCCAGGACGCTGCAAACGCCGGTGTCAGCCAGCGTGGTATTCAGGCGCTTTCGGCTGCGGCATTGTCTGACATCACCTGGCGATTTGAATCGCGCCCCTCTAGCCAGACCGGTGTGAGCTATGGCGACCCGGCAGAGTTTCTGGCCAAGCGGACGCAATCCACAGCCAGCGCTTTTGTCAACCAGGCACGGCGCAAGATGAACCAGAACCAGAACGTCTTTGATGCATTGGAACGGCAATTTGGCGTTCCGGGCTCTATCCTTGTTACAATCTGGGGCCTTGAAACCAGCTGGGGCGGATATCTTGGCAATTCGCCGGTCGTTGGTTCTGCCGTGACGCTTGCATCCTACTGCCGCCGCCATCCCCGTTTTGAAAGCCATGCGATTGCTGCGATGCAACTTGTCGACCGCGGTGTGATCACCGCCAATACACGCGGCGGCCCGTCGGGAGAGCTTGGCCATATGCAGTTTCTTGCCGGGAACTGGTCGCGGTTCGGCATTGATGCTACCGGTGACGGCCGCGCCGATCCTTACAATGCGGTCGATGCGCTCGCCTCTGCCGCCAATATGCTGCGGGCCAATGGCTGGCAGGCCGGACAACCTTTTGGTCAGGGGACGCAGAACTTCAACGTATTGTCGGCGTGGAACGACAGCGGCAACTATCAACGTGCCATCGCCTATTCCGCCCAGCAAATCGACGGGTAGGGCCCCAGCGTAGCGGGGGCGGCCTGCCTGGCATTATGCCTGGTCGCGCAGCGATGATCATTGGTGCCCCCGGCCGGACTCGAACCGGCACGGCCATACGGCCAAGAGATTTTAAGTCTCCAGTGTCTACCATTCCACCACGGGGGCACAGCGCCATTCCTAAGGCGCTGACACCGGCGCGGCAAGTCAGATATCCTGCTCGATCGGGCCGATGATCAACGCCCGTTCTGCAAGCCATGGATTAAGCGCAACGGCCTCCCGCAGGGCCGCTTGCGCCTCTTCATCGCGTCCAAGCCCAAGCAAGGTCAGCCCCCTGCCGGCGATGGCCGCAACATGGTTTGGCGTGATGGCGATCGCGCGATCAAGGTCAATCAAAGCGGCCGGATAATCTTGCGCCAGATAGGCGGAAAACGCGCGCTGATTGTAACCTTCAGCGTAGTCTGGGCAATAGTCGATCAGGGCGCTCAGCGTCTCTCGCGACCCTTCAAAATTGCCCTCTGTGCGTTGCCGCATGCCCCTATCCAGCAATTCCTGTGCTGCCCGATCAGGCGCAAGCAACCAAATCTGCCACAGCTGGTCGCTCAGCTGTCGGGCCTCACCCTGCCCCCGTGAGACCTTGAGATCAGCAATGATTCACCAAGTTGCGCAGATCTGTCAGGCAGATCCGGGCAGGCATTGGAATATGCCGGGCCAGCAAAGATCAAAAAGGGGATAAGCCACCGCATGATATAGACTTGTGCGGGTTCGGCCAATGGTCAAGGCCTAGCGTGACGGCCCCACTGGAACCAGCCCTTCTTCCTTGACCGCCTGCATCGCCATATAGGTCGATGTGCTGGCCACATGCGGCAGGGTTGAAATGTCATCCGCGAGGATTGCGCGATATCCCGTCATGCTGGTTGTTCGCACCTTCAGCAAATAATCAAACGCCCCTGCGATCAGGTGACATTGTTCAATCTGTGGTATCCGCAAAACCGCCCGATTGAATTCGGCCAGCGCTGTTTCGCGCGTGTCGGACAATTTGACCTCAACAAAGGCAACATGATCGCGCCCAAGGCGAATCGGATCAAACAAGGCGCGATACCCCCGGATCACGCCACCGTCTTCCAGACGGCGCAAACGCGCCTGCGTGGGTGATTTGGACAGGCCAATACGCTGCGCAAGTGCCGTTACCGATACCCGGCCATCAATCGCCAGCACGTCAAGAATTTTTCGGTCGAAATTATCCAATTCTACGATCTTTTCCACTCGTAAACCTTTCACATATCAGATCAATCGAACCGCGATTGTGACAATAGCAGTCAGATCGACTTTCGCCAACATACTATAAACCTCGCAACCCGAAAGGAGATCTCATGTCAAGCGACCCCCAATCAGTGCTGCGCCAACAATGTGATGCGACAATGTATGCGCCGGAAATGCAAGTCGTTGAGGCGCTGGCCCGGGATGCAGACCTGACGACCGAGGACCGCGTGCGGATCACGGCGGCCGCTGCCGGCCTTGTGCGGGACATTCGCGAGAGCAGTGATCCGGGTCTGATGGAGGTGTTTCTCGCAGAATATGGGCTGTCGACGGATGAGGGCATCGCATTGATGTGTCTGGCCGAAGCGCTGTTGCGCGTACCCGATGCAGAGACCATGGATGAACTGATCGAAGACAAGATTGCACCCTCAGATTGGGGCAAGCACCTTGGGCACTCGGCGTCGTCGCTGGTGAATGCATCAACCTGGGCGTTGATGTTGACCGGGCGCGTGCTTGATGACGAAACTCCGGGGATCACCCGCCATCTGCGTGGCGCTGTAAAACGGCTGGGAGAGCCGGTTATTCGCACAGCCGTCGCGCGCGCCATGCGCGAGATGGGGCGACAGTTTGTTCTTGGCGAGACCATCGAAAAGGCGATGGCGCGGGCGGCCGGGATGCAGGCCAAAGGGTTCACTTATAGTTACGACATGCTGGGCGAAGCCGCGCGGACAGACTCGGACGCAAAGCATTACCACCTCGCCTATTCCAAGGCGATCAGTGCCATCGCAAGCCATTGCACGCAATCCAGCGTCGCCGAAAATCCCGGGATCTCAGTCAAACTCTCTGCGCTGCACCCGCGGTACGAAGTCGCGCAATCCGCGGTCGTGATGCGGGATCTTGTGCCCCGCCTCCGCTCACTTGCGATCCTCGCAAAATCAGCGGGCATGGGCTTCAATATCGACGCAGAAGAAGCCGACCGTCTGGCCATTTCGCTGGATGTGATCGAGGCTGTGATCTCAGAACCGGCCCTGGCAGGGTGGGATGGCTTTGGTGTCGTCGTGCAGGCCTACGGCAAACGCGCCAGCCTTGTGATCGACACGCTTTACGACATGGCCAAACGTCATGACCGCAAGATCATGGTGCGATTGGTCAAGGGCGCCTATTGGGATGCCGAGATCAAGCGCGCACAGGTTCAGGGGCTGGTCGACTTTCCGGTCTTCACCGCCAAGGCGCATACGGACATCAGCTTTATCGCCAATGCCCGCAAGCTGCTGGGCCTCACCGACCGGATCTATCCGCAGTTCGCCACGCATAACGCCCATACGGTTGCCGCCGTCCTCGACATTGCCAAGGACTTGGGCCGTTCTCCTGCGGATTACGAATTTCAGCGTCTGCATGGGATGGGGGAAACGCTGCACACGCTTGTGATGGGTACAAATCAGACCCATTGCCGGATCTATGCGCCCGTCGGCGCGCATGAGGATCTGCTGGCTTACCTTGTCCGGCGGCTATTGGAAAACGGCGCGAACTCCAGCTTTGTCAATCAGATCGTCGATGAAGACGTTGCACCGGAAGTGGTTGCCGCCGACCCGTTCGAAAGTCTCGGAAATCTTCCGGGACTGCCCAAAGCGCCTGCACTTTTCCAACCTGAGCGCGTGAATTCGACTGGTTTTGACCTTACGCACGCTCCGACGCTTGCGCATATCGAACATGCTCGCGAGAAACATCGCACGGGCACTTGGACTGCGCATCCGCTGCTGGCCGTCGGTTCCAACCGCGCAGGCGCGCCAAAAGATCTGCGCAATCCCGCGGCCCCCAGTGACGTCGTGGGTCACGTTACACAAGCAGGCCCCGACGATATTGCCTCGGCCCTGCAGCACGGCACGACCTGGAACGCGCCCGCCGCTGAACGTGCGGCTGTTCTGAACAAGGCGGCTGATCTTTACGAGGAAAACTTTGGCGAAATTTTCGCGATCCTGGCGCGAGAAGCTGGCAAGTCGCTGCCCGATGCGGTTGCTGAAATCCGCGAAGCCGTTGACTTTCTGCGCTATTATGCCGCCCGGATCGACCCGGACGCAAAACCGACGGGCGTGTGGACCTGCATCAGTCCCTGGAACTTTCCGCTGGCGATTTTCACCGGTCCAATTGCCGCCGCATTGGCGGCCGGTAACGGGGTCCTTGCCAAACCCGCCGAGCAAACGCCACTGATCGCGTATTTTGCCGTGAAACTGATGCATCAGGCCGGGATCCCAGGCACTGCACTACAACTCTTGCCCGGTGATGGTGCGGTCGGTGCTGCGTTGACCAGTGATGCACGCATCAGTGGCACTGCCTTTACCGGTTCCACGGCGACCGCACAGAAAATCGCGACCAATATGGCCGCGCATTGCGATCCCGGCACACCGTTGATTGCCGAAACCGGCGGTCTGAATGCGATGATCGTGGACAGCACCGCGCTGCCTGAAACGGCGGTGCGGGACATTGTGATGTCCGCGTTCCGCTCTGCCGGGCAACGCTGCTCTGCCCTGCGTTGCCTTTATGTGCAGGAAGATGTGGCCCCCAAACTGATGAAGATGTTGAAAGGCGCCATGGACGTGTTGACCATGGGCGATCCCTGGCTGCTGTCAACGGACATCGGGCCGGTCATTGATGCCGCCGCCAATCGCGGTATCGCTGATTATGTCGCAAATGCCAAAGCCGAAGGCCGGGTCGAACACCAAATCGCCGCCCCCGATGTTGGTCATTTCATCCCACCAACGATTATCCGCGTCGATGGAATTGCCCAGATGGAGCGGGAAATCTTTGGTCCGGTCTTGCATGTTGCGACCTTCAAGGCGGCGGAGATCAACACCGTCATTCAGGACATCAACGCCACCGGTTACGGTCTGACCTTTGGCCTTCACACCCGTATTGATGACCGCGTTGAAACGGTGACGCAGCAGATTGACGCGGGCAACGTCTATGTGAACCGCGACCAGATTGGCGCGATCGTCGGCAGCCAACCCTTTGGCGGAGAAGGGCTTTCCGGCACCGGACCAAAAGCAGGGGGCCCCCGGTATCAACCCAGATTCACCCGGGCCCTGCCCGCCGGTGAAACCGGCCAGTTCGCAGGTCAGCAGGACATCCCCGCGTTGCAGCGTGCCTTGGCAGCCCCTGCAGAGACTCCCCCGCAACCTGTTCAGACCCTGCCCGGACCAACCGGCGAATCCAACCGTTTGCACGCAATGTCGCGCGGGCCGGTCCTGTGCCTCGGACCCGGTGAGTCTGCGGCGCAGGCGCAGGCAAGTGCGGTCACGGATCTTGGCGGGCATGCGGTGGTGGCGACCGGTTCGGTCCCACCCGACGCGCTGGAAACACTCAACCCGCTTGCCGCTGTCATCTGGTGGGGCGCAACAGAAACGGGTCAAGCTTACGCGCGGGCGCTGGCAGCGCGGCAAGGTCCGATCACGGCGCTGATTACCGCCCATCCGGATTCCGCGCATGTGCTGCACGAACGGCACGTATGTATCGACACAACTGCCGCTGGGGGAAATGCCGCGCTTTTGGCAGAACTTTCATAAGGTTGGCTTGACGCGTCAGGCGGGTTCGATCACCGTCGCGACATGTTCCCGATCCGTGACCACAACCCGTCAGAGCGCATCCCCTATGTCACCTACGTCCTGATCGCGATCAATATCGTGATCTGGGGCTGGGGGGCTGTCTTTGTGACCACCAATGCGCAGGTGAACAGCCTTTACCTGCATTATGCGATGATCCCGATCTTGATCACCGAAGGTGAAAACTACAGCAGCCTCATCACATCGACCTTCCTGCATGCGGGGCCGCTGCATCTGGCGGGCAATATGTTGTTTTTGTTCATTTTTGGCGACAACCTTGAAGACGAAATGGGGCATCTCCCCTACCTTCTGTTCTATCTTGCCTGCGGTGCAGCGGCCGATCTGGCACAATGGGCCGCTGATCCAATGTCCGCTGTTCCCACGGTGGGTGCCTCTGGCGCGATTGCCGGTGTCATGGGTGGGTATTTGCTGCTGTTTCCAAAGGCAAAGGTCGACATTTTCGCCTTTTTCGTGGTCTTCTTTCGGATTTTTCCGGTGCCTGCGTGGATCATGCTGGGGCTTTGGTTTGGCCTGCAGCTTTTCAACAGCATCGGCAGTGACACGGCAGGCGGCGGCGTGGCCTATTGGGCGCATTCGGGGGGATTTGTCATCGGGATGATCTTTACCCTGCCGCTCTGGCTCAGGCGTGGTGCGGTTGGGTTCTGGGACAAGACGCACGGCCACCCGCCCCATCCAGCCGCAAAGTACCCGATACAAAACACACGTATCCCGAAAGTCAGGCGCAAATGACACATCAGCTTAGCTGCCATTGCGGTGCGGTCATCATCGCCTTCACACCTGCCGAGGACCTGTCAGAGGCCGCCCGCTGTGACTGTTCCTTTTGCCGCCGTCGCGCAGCAGCCACGGTTGCCGTTCATGAGGATGATATCACGATCTTGCAGGGCGCAGGAAATCTCACGCTTTATCAATGGAATACGGCGACCGCGCAGCATTACTTTTGCAAAACCTGCGGGATTTATACGCACCACCGCCGGCGATCCGACCCGACGTACTTTGGAGTCAATCTCGGTGCGATCGAAGGGGTCAGCGCTGCCGATCTGCGCACGACCAAATGGAATGACGGGGTGAACCACCCCGCGGATTCCTAGGTATTCCGCACCAACTTTGCGAATGCACCAAAGACGTCGTTGTTGGCACAAATGACTTCACCATCATTCAGCACATCCCCTTGCGGGTTCAATGGCTCGACAATTGCGCCCGCCTCGCGTGCAATGATCAGGCCCGCAGCCATGTCCCAGGCGTTCAGCCGGCGTTCCCAGAAGCCGTCATAACGCCCCGCGGCGACATAGGCCAAATCAAGTGCCGCAGCACCAAAGCGCCGAACCCCAACGCAGGCTGGCAATATGCGGGCCAGGTCCTGTAGCGTCTCCGGCAGGTCAGAGCGCCCGGCAAACGGCAAACCGGTCGAAAACAGACAGTCCGCAACCCGATGCCGGCCTGAGACGCGGATGCGGCTTTCATTCATGAATGCACCGCCACCCTTTTCGGCATAGAACATCTCGTCCTTGACCGGGTCATAGATCACACCGGCAACGACCTGCCCTTTATGCTCTAGCGCGATGGAAATGGCCCAATGCCCAAGGCCATGCAGAAAGTTTGTCGTGCCATCCAAAGGATCAACGATCCAGCGGCGGGTAGGGTCTTCGCCTTCGATCTCGGCGTTTTCTTCACCTAGGAAACCATAGCTGGGACGTGCAGCCATCAGGTCTTCGCGGATGGTTTCTTCTGCCTGGCGGTCAGCGCGGCTGACAAAGTCGCCGGGACCCTTCTTGCTGACCTGCAGCTGTTCGACCTCGCCAAAATCCTTGACCAGCGCACGGCCCGCCTTTCGGGCGGTCTTCATCATCACATTCAGGTTCGCACTGCCAGCCATTGTTCGGACTCCATCCATCAATCAGCCGGGGCTATAGGCCCTCTGTCGCTGGCACGCAAGCGGCGGTCAGACGGCCTGCGGTTCACGCTGCAATTTCACGGCTTCCTGTTTCGCCAACCGCAACAGATGTGCCATGTAGGGCAGTGCCGTATCTTCTGACCGGGTCGCTGCATATAGACGCCGGGTGACCCCGTTCTTGGTCAGCGGGCGGGTGACATAATCGGAATTGTAGCGCACTTGCCGCACCACCCAGTCCGGCAGGACGGCGACGCCCCGGTTTGACGCCACAAGCAGCAAAATGACAGCGGTGAGTTCAACTTGCCGCACAACGGCTGGTTCGACCTTGGCCGGGATCAGAAGCTGGCTGAACACATCCAGTCGCGTGCGTTCGACAGGGTAAGAGATCAGCGTCTCGCCGCGAAAATCCTCAGCTGTGACAAACGGCTTGTCCGCCAGTGGATGCGCGGCAGAGGCAACAAACACAGGGTCGTAATCAAAGATCGGTGTGAAATCCGTCCCAGCAAGGTCCTCGGGATCTGATGACACAACAAGGTCGACCTCTTCGCGGCGCAGCGCAGGCAGCGCATCAAAGGCAAGGCCCGGGCGGATATCCACATCTACGTCAGGCCAGGCCTTGCGAAAGGCTTCAAGCACCGGAAAAAGCCATTCGAAGCAGGCATGACACTCGATTGCGATGTGCAGGCGGCCGGACTTTCCGGCAACCAGGCCTGCGAATTCAGCCTCAAGCGCTGAGACCCGCGGAAGGATGTCCTCGGCGGCGGCCAGCAGCTTCATCCCGGCAGCAGAAAGGCGCAGCGGCTTGGTGCGACGGACAAACAATTCCACACCGGCCTGATCTTCAATCCCCTTGATCTGATGCGACAGCGCCGATTGCGTAATGTTCAGCATTTCGGCAGCGCGACCCAAGCCGCCGGTATCATGGATCGCTTTGATTGTGCGCAGATGGCGAAATTCGATGTGCATCTTTCAACCAGCCTCATAATCTTGGTGAGTGTTATGAATTTGTCTCATATGACCGGGTATGAGAGATTGGGCAAGACCTTAGAATTGGATCAATCCCATGACCACGCCATCACTCAGCTTTGAATTCTTCCCGCCAAAATCACTGGAAGCGTCATTCCGACTTTGGGACTGCGTCAATGCGCTCGCCCCGCTCGCGCCTGAGTTTGTCTCGGTCACCTATGGCGCCGGCGGCACAACCCGCAAGCTCACCCACGAGGCAGTGTCGACGTTGCAAAAGACCACGGACCTCAAGGTCGCCGCGCATCTGACCTGCGTTGACGCGACCCGTGAGGAAACGCTGCAGATTGCCGACGATTACGCCAAGGCTGGCGTCACCGACATTGTTGCGCTGCGTGGGGATGCACCCAAAGGCAGCGACGGTTTTGCGCCACATGAGGATGGTTTTGAGAGTTCGGTTGAGCTGATTTCGGCGCTCAGTGACTCGGGGCAATTCAACATTCGCGTCGGTGCCTACCCGGAAAAGCACCCCGAAGCAGCAAGCCACGCGCAGGACATCGCCTTTCTCAAGCGCAAGATCGACGCTGGCGCTTCCGCCGCGATTACCCAGTTCTTTTTTGAGGCCGAAACGTTCTTTCGTTTCCGCGACGCCTGTGAAAAGGCCGGGATTGATGCAGACATCATTCCCGGCATCCTGCCGGTCGAGAACTGGAAAGGTGTTCAGAAATTTGCCGCCTCATGCGGCACAGCCATCCCGCCGGTGATTGCGCAGGCCTTTGAAAATGCAACACGCGACGGTCAGACCGACCTTCTTGCGACCGCGCTGGCAACTGAACTCTGTGATGATCTGTTGCAGGGCGGTGTTGAGCACCTGCATTTCTACACTTTGAACAAGCCAGAGCTGACGCAGGACGTCGCCCGCGCACTTGGCGTGGTCCCAAAGGTTCGCTTGCAAAACGTCGCCTGACTTGGCAGCGTCCGGTCAAAAGACCGGAGCCGCCATGCCAACTGCCAAGACACCCGCCGATCTGCCCGGCCAGGACGCAATCCTGTCGATGTCAGGGTTGCAGTTCATGCAGGCGATGCACGCGGGCGACCTGCCGTTGCCGGGCATCTACGACCTGTTCAATTTCACCCTGGATCACGTCGAATCGGGCAAGGTGACCTTCCGTGGCCGTCCGAGGTTCCAGCATTGCAATCCTGTCGGCGCGACACACGGCGGGTGGTACGGCACATTGCTCGACAGTGCGATGGGCTGCGCAGTCATGACCGGTGTGCCGCAGGGATCAGCCTATACAACATAGGAATACAAGGTGAATCTGATCCGGGCCATTCCCCTGGAAACCGAAGTTCTGGCCGAAGGGGTGATTGATCACGCAGGCCGCTCGACAGCCGTCGCAACCGGGCGGCTGACCCATGCCACGACAGGGCAGCTTTATGCGACCGGTTCGACAACATGCCTGATCATGAAGATCCGCTAAGGGCATTGTCATTGATCACAGCCTGATCTGTCGCCGTCATCTTGGCCGCAGCCCTTGCGCGAAAAAGAACGGCGCGCGGATCATCGGCAGGCACCGTGTCATGCAACCGTTCAGAGGGGTCCAACCCGGCAACCCGCTTGCGCCGGGTGACAAAGATCTTGCCCCAGCCACGCCATGACCCCGCTGACGGGGCCGTGGCATCGCAATGAAACCGAGAACTCCAGTCCTGCGGCAATGGCAGGCCGCGCTGCTCAAGCCGATCCAACATCCAGACAAGCGGAATATTGGCGAGCGGACGCGCCGCCTCGAACCCGCTCAATTGGCCGCCAACGTCACCATGCGATCCGCGAAACCAGACCTGCTCAACATGGCCTGACCAGTTGGGGTCCGTTTCCCACATCACCGGACGATAGGCGACGCGCGTTTCATGCAGGGCAAGGGCGTGAAACCCGTGCTTGATCGCATGACCCAGGTGATGGTTGTGAAAGGCATGGCGCCCCTGACTGATCCGCCAAATCACCGGTGCGACAAGGCCAAGGGATTTGACCGTATCCCAAACGCCAATCGCCTCGATTTCGACACGGGGATGGCAGTGTTCTTTCCAGAACTCCGCGGCAACCGTGGATGTCGCCCCCGCCTCATAATGCCGGTAGGCCGTTTGAATGACCCGTTCGGTGGCGCACTCCGCCTTGACCAGACCAACCATGTCCACAACGCCAGCCAAAGATCGCGCCGCATAGGCGCCACGGGAATAGCCCATCAAAATGATCTTGTCGCCGGGATGATACCGCGACGCCAACACGCCATAGGCGCGTTTGATCTGGCGATTGATCCCCTTGCCTGCCGCGACGTCGGGTGTGGTCTTCCAATCCCGCCATTGCACACCCGCCTCGTAATAGACCGTCAGGTTTGCGGAATGGCCGACCTCATCCAACAGCTTGTAGGCCAGACCTGCATTGGTTTCGCATCCCGGCATCAAAGTCGACATCGTGCCATCAAGAATGATCACATGGGTCGCCGGGCCACGTTCACGCGGCTGGCCCGAGATCGCGCGCGGACCGCGCCCGATCAGGCCAAGAAGCCAATCACGCAGCGGCACTGTCACCCTGCGCTGCCGCAATCCAGCTCCACACGCGGTGCGGGGTAAACGGCATTTCGACTTCTTTGACGCCAGCATCCGACAATGCATCCAGCACGGCGTTGGTGATCGCGGCCAGGGCACCGACGGTGCCTGCCTCACCACAGCCTTTCATCCCCATGGGATTGTAAAGCGATGGTGTGCCGCGTGTGCTGAACTTGATCATGGGAACATCGTCCGCGCGCGGCATCCCATAGTCCATGAAACTTGCCGTGAGCAACTGCCCGTCCTCATCATAGACGCAGCGTTCGGTCAGCGCCTGACCAATCCCCTGAACGACCCCGCCGTGTACCTGACCTTCAACAAGCATCGGATTGATAAGATTACCAAAATCATCCACCACCGTGTAGCATTCAATCGTGACGACTCCGGTCTCTGGGTCGACCTCAACCTCTGTAACATGCGCACCGTTGGGAAAGGACCGGTTTTCCAATTTGATTGTCGCGGTATGATCCAGAAGGTCTGTGCGCCCGGCAGCACGGGCCATGTCAGCGACTTCCAGCATCGTCGGGGTCAGGTTTGAACCCGCAATGCGAAAAGTTTCATGATCAAAATCGACATCAGCGTCATTGACGCCTTCCTGTTCGGCCAGAAACGACGAAAAGGCCGCGACAATGACGTCTACGGTGGCCAGCGTCGCTGTATTTTGCACCGTGACAGAGCGTGACCCACCCGTGCCACCACCTTTGGGAATCTGCGCACTATCCCCCTGCACCACCGAGATCCGGTTGGCAGGTATCCCGGTCTGATCAGCAAGGAATTGCGCGAAAACCGTCTCATGCCCCTGCCCGTTTGACTGGGTGCCAACATAGATTGACGCGCCCTGATCGGTGAACTCAACGCGCGCCGTCTCCTTGGGGGCCCCAAGAATACTTTCAATGTAATAGCACAGCCCAATGCCGCGCAGCTTGCCCTGTGCCTTTGCCTTGGCCTTGCGATCGGCAAAGCCCGACATGTCGGCGGATTGCTCTGCCGCGGCAAGCAGGTTGGCGAACTCGCCCACATCATAGGTGACATCCGTGGCGGTTTTATAAGGGAACTTGTCGGGGGCGATAAAGTTTCGCCGTCGTAGTTCCAGCGGGTCGATACCCAGATCCCGCGCAGCCTGATCCATGGCCCGTTCCAGCACGAAAATCGCCTCTGGCCGCCCGGCACCGCGATAGGCATCAACCGGAGTCGTATTGGTGTAAACGCCGCGCGTGCGCATGTAGGCGGCCTGCACGTCGTAGGTGCCCATTAGGACCTTCGAGAACAGCTCGGTTTGGATCTGTTGCGCAAAACCGGAATTATAACACCCCATATTCGCAATACTATCAACGTAATACCCGGTGATCTTAAAGTCCTTGTCAAACGCCATCGTGACGTCAGAGATCAGATCGCGGCCCGCATTGTCCGTCAGCATCGCCTCCGTGCGCTCTGACATCCAATGCACAGGGCGCCCCAGGGTGCGCGCGGCATGGGCCACGGCAAACAGTTCCGCATAGTTGAACGATTTCATTCCAAAACCGCCGCCAACATCCGGGTTGGTGACCCGCACGGCATCCTTTGCAATACCAAAGGCCTTGGCCAGGGCATCGCGCGGCCCCCAGACACCTTGACCGTTAACCGCGACGTGCAGGCGGTCTCCTTCCATTTCTGCATAACATCCGCGCGGCTCCATCGCGTTGCAGATGACCCGGTTGTCCGGCACCTGCAAGCGCACGACATGGGCCGCGTCCTTGATGGCGGCCAGCGTTTCAGCCTCCTGTCCCATGCCCCAGTCAAAGGCTTCGTTGTCTTTTGCTTCGGGATGGATTTCTTCGCCGCCGGTCGCCAGCGCGACATGCGCGGGCAAATCGTCAATCTCAAGCCAGACCGCCTCTGCCGCGTCCTTTGCGGCCGCCTTCGTCTCAGCCACGATTATTGCCACGGCTTCGCCCACATGGCGCACCCGGCCCTTGGCAAAGATCGGGCGCAAGGGACTGGCGCCTTCGCTGCCGTCGCGGTTTTTGACGGGCTTACCGCCAAAATGCAGCCGCACCCCCGCCGCCTCAAGATCCTCGACCGCATGGGCAAGAACGACACCCGGCATGTCGCGCACATCGCTCAGGTCAACCGGTGTCAGCACGCCATGCGCCACAGAGGACCGCACAAACACAGCATGCAGCGCGCCATCGGGGGCAATATCATCAACATAGCGCCCCGCGCCGGTAAGGAACCGCAGGTCCTCGACCCGCTTGACTGACTGGCTCCGCCCGAACTTTTCCATCTGCAATTCTCCACGATGTACAAAGTTGAATCTAACCGGCTCCCGGCGCATGTCCAGCGAGGTTTGCGCCCCGCACTTGCCAATGCGCGAGAATGTCCAACATGGCCGGGATGACAACACGGTGCGGGACACACCAAGGGCCTGCGACCACACCTTTCCCTTCCTGCGCCCCTCGGTTATCTGGTGCACAAGCAGAAAAGAAAGCCGTGCCATGCCGATGGAAAAGACATTTGACGCCCAGTCCCGCGAAGCCCAGATCTATGCTGATTGGGAAAACGCCGGCGCGTTTCGTGCGGGGGCCAATGCCCGCACCGATGCCGCAACCTATTGCATCATGTTGCCCCCGCCCAATGTCACCGGCCACCTGCATGTCGGCCACGCGTTTTCGCAGACGCTGATGGACATCCTGATCCGTTGGAAACGGATGCAGGGGTTTGATACGCTCTGGCAACCGGGACTGGACCACGCGGGTATCGCGACGCAACTGATGGTCGAAAAAGATCTTGCTGCCCGCCAACAGCCCAAGCGCACCGAGATGGGCCGCGACACGTTCCTTGAAAAGGTCTGGGACTGGAAACAGGCCTCTGGCGGCGTCATCGAACAGCAGGCCCGGCGCATGGGCCATTCGATGGATTGGGAACGCTCTGCCTTCACCATGTCCGGCGCCGACAGCGCCCCGGTTGGCGAAAAACCCGGCAACTTCCATGACGCCGTGATCCGCGTCTTTGTCGATATGTACAATCAGGGCCTGATCTATCGCGGCAAACGACTGGTGAACTGGGACCCGCACTTTGAAACCGCGATTTCCGACCTTGAGGTCGAAAATATCGAGGTCGACGGCCACATGTGGCACTTCAAATACCCGCTCGCCGGGGGGGAAACCTACGAATACGTCGAGAAAGACGAAGACGGCAACGTCACCCTGCGCGAGACCCGCGATTACATTTCCATCGCCACGACCCGGCCTGAAACCATGCTGGGCGACGGGGCCGTGGCCGTGCACAAGGATGACGCACGCTACGCGCCCATCGTCGGCAAGCTCTGCGAAATTCCCGTTGGCCCCAGGGCACAGCGTCGCCTGATCCCGATCATCACCGACCCCTACCCCGACATGAACTTCGGCTCGGGTGCTGTGAAAATCACCGGCGCGCATGACTTCAACGACTACGAAGTTGCCAAGCGCAACAACATCCCGATGTACAACCTGATGGACACCAAGGGCGCAATGCGCGCCGACGGCAAGCCCTACGTGGAAGAGGCCGCCACCGCGCAGGCCATTGCAAATGGCGAACACGACTTTGACGAGGCAATGATCGCCGCGATGAACCTCGTCCCAGAAGCCTACCGCGGGTTAGACCGGTTCGCGGCCCGCAAGGCCGTGGTTGCCGACATCACCGCCGAGGGCAACGCCGTGATGATCGAAAACCCCGAAAGCCGGTCTGAAGCCCGGCCTACGGAAGGCGGCGAAGATGTAGGCCGGGCTTCAGACCGGCACATCCCCGACATGATCCCTTACGTCGAAGCCAAGAAAATCATGCAGCCCTTCGGCGACCGCTCCAAGGTGGTCATCGAGCCGATGCTGACCGACCAATGGTTCGTCGACACCGCCAAAATCGTCGGCCCCGCGCTGGACGCGGTGAAAAACGGCGAGGTCAAGATCATGCCGGAGTCAGGCGAAAAGGTCTTCTACCACTGGCTGGAAAACATCGAACCCTGGTGCATCTCGCGCCAACTCTGGTGGGGCCACCAGATCCCGGTTTGGTATGGGCCGGGAATTAAGGATGCTGTTTCCGAGGACGGGACCATAAAAGGCATCGTTTTCACACACGATGATCCGGTTATCATTTGTGCTCCGAACTTCTCCGAGGCAGCGCAGAAGTACGCCAACTGGAAAAATGGCCGTGGCGGTGCGGGCGCTGATATGGGTGTCTCCGAAGGGCAGCACATTGAAGGTCAACCGCGTCAAGCCTTTGACGACAATGGATGTCAGGTGCTCTACCGCGACCCCGACGTCCTCGACACATGGTTCTCCTCCGGCCTCTGGCCCTTTGGCACCCTCGGCTGGCCCGAAGACACGCCCGAACTGCAAAAATACTTCCCCGGCGACGTCCTCATCACCGGGCAGGACATCCTGTTCTTCTGGGTTGCCCGGATGATGATGATGTCCCAGGCGGTTCTGGACGAAAACCCCTTCCACACCGTCTACCTGCACCAGCTGGTCCGCGACGCCAAGGGCCAGAAGATGTCCAAGACCACCGGCAACGTCATCGACCCGCTGGATATGATCGACCAATACGGTGCCGACGCTCTGCGCTTTTCAAATGCACAAATGGCCGCCCTTGGTGGGGTGTTGAAGATTTCCGAAGACCGGATCAAAGGTTTTCGCAACTTTGGCACCAAACTGTGGAATGCCTGCCGCTTTGCAGAGATGAACGGCGTATTCGTTAATCCTAACAAAGTTAACACTTCGATGCGCACGGGTTGTGCATGGGATGTTGCCGCTTTGCAGACTGTGAACGCATGGATAATCGGTGAGACCGCAAGGGTAAGGGAAACCGTTGATACCGCCCTCACCGAATATCGGTTCAATGATGCCGCAAATGCGCTCTACGCCTTTGTCTGGGGCAAGGTCTGCGATTGGTATGTTGAACTGTCCAAACCCCTGCTGATGGATGGCACAGAGGCAGAAAAGGATGAAACACAACGGGTTATGGCCTGGGTGCTTGACCAATGTGTGATCCTGCTGCACCCGATCATGCCCTTCATCACAGAAGAGCTGTGGTCGATTATGGGTGACCGGGACAAGCCGCTGATCCACACCGACTGGCCCACATATGAAGCCGCCGATCTGGTTAACGCCGCGGCGGATCGAGAGATGAACTGGGTCATTTCGCTGATCGAAGGCATCCGTTCGGCCCGCGCCCAAATGAACGTCCCCGCCGGCCTCAAGATCCCCGTGGTGCAGACCGACAGCGACGCCAGTTCCGATACCGCGCTGCACAACAATCTTGCGATGATTCAGAAGCTTGCGCGCGTTGTCAGCATCACCAAACAGGATACCGCGCCCAAAGGGTCGATCACTGTTGCCACGGCGGGCGCGACCTTTGCCCTGCCCCTGGCCGACATCATTGACGTGGACGCGGAAAAAGAACGCCTTTCCAAAGCGTTGGGAAAAATCGAAAAGGAAATTGGCGGCTTGAACGGACGATTGAAAAACCCCAAATTCGTCGCCTCCGCCCCGGCCGAGGTTGTCGCCGAAGCCAAGGAAAACCTCGCCCTGCGATCTGACGAAGCGGCACAGCTACAGGCCGCATTGGATCGCCTGAACGAGATCGACTAACCGCAGTCTATGGACCATGGGGGCACTGCATTCTGGCCTCCTTGTGATCTCAGATTGTGACGGCGCGCCCCGCCTCCGCACCCGCATGTCGCCGGTGCGGAGCACCGCCAATTTGGTTAACTCACTGGCGGTTCGCGGCCCAAGCGCGGCTTGGTTAACGGTCTCGCATCGCGCGCAAACGCCACATTTTCTTAATACGCCGCATTGCAAGCGTCGCAATTGCCGCCCAATCTGTGGCCCATGCAAGATGATCCACGCCTCACCCCGCTCGCCGCTGCGCTGCCCGCGACAGTGCCCTTTGTGGGCCCCGAAGCACAGGAACGCGCACGAAATCAACTCTTTAGGGCCCGTCTGGGCGCCAATGAATCCGGCTTTGGCCCCTCTCCGCAAGCGATCCGCGCCATGCAGGATGCCGCCGCGGAGGTCTGGAAATATGGCGATCCGGGATCATACGACCTGCAAGAGGCGTTATCTGCCCATCACCAGATTCCCGCCGCCAACATCATGGTTGGCGAAGGTATCGACAGCCTGCTTGGCCTGCTCGTTAGGCTGTTGATATCTAAAGGAGATAACGTCGTGACCTCGGCCGGCGCCTATCCCACATTCAACTATCACGTTACTGGATTTGGCGGCACCATTCACACCGTTCCCTATGCCGGGGACTACGAAGACCCTGACCGCCTTATCGCAAAAGCAAAGGACGTTGGTGCAAAACTCATCTACATGTCCAACCCCGACAATCCCATGGGCAGCGCGCATAGCGCTGAAACCATGGCCCGGATGATCGCTGCGGTCCCAGAAGGCGCACTTCTGATTCTGGACGAGGCCTATCTGGAACTTGCCCCGGACGGCACAACACCTGCAGTTTCTCCGGACGACCCGCGCGTGATCAGAATGCGCACCTTTTCAAAAGGTTACGGTCTAGCAGGTGCGCGGGTCGGTTACGCCATTGGGGCAAAACCGTTGATGTCAGCCTTCAACAAGGTCCGCAATCACTTTGGCCTGTCGCGCCTCTCGCAAGCTGGGGCCCTGGCGGCCCTTGCTGATCAGGAATGGCTGCAATCCGTTCAATCAAGCGTTGCGTCATGTCGCGATCACATTGGCAAGATTGCATTGGCACACGGATTGACACCGCTCACCTCGGCCACGAATTTTGTCACCATCGACTGCGCCAAAGACGGGGCCTTTGCCAGATCTGTTTTGTCAAATCTGATTGCACAGGGCATTTTCGTTCGCATGCCTTTCGTTGCGCCACAGGACCGCTGCATCCGGGTTGGGTGCGCTCCGCAACGCGAGATCGACGCATTTGCCGAGGCTTTGCCAGCAGCGCTCAATGCAGCCAATAACGCGACAATAACTTAAGGTGAAAATTTGCAGGTTCGGGCTATGATCCAATAATCGGAGGCATGCATATGCACGACAACAGATATCCGCGGCGGGTGGAAAACTACACCAACGCATTTCTTGGCTGCGTTGCGGTCATCCTATTCATGGGGTTCTGGGTGATCGGCGCACTATTCGGATTCCTGTGGGTCATTCTCTCCGCGATGGTCATTGACTTGTGTATCAGGCGATTCAAGCGCTGACCCAAGCTGGCAAGAGGCATTGCCAAACTTGCCCTGCGCCCCCATTTGCGCATAGATCAACACTCAACCCGCCAGACCAAAAGGCCCCGGATGCTGCGCAATTTTGTCGATGATTTCAGACGGCGCAAAAAGGCAAGGCGCGAAGGATATGGCCGTGACATCACGGACCCCAATGAGCGGCGGCGATCGCGACGCTATCTGAACTACGCCGACCACGGTATTTTGCGCAGGTTCTGGACGAACTTTGGTGAGGTCGCACCAGGGGTTTTTCGTTCAAATCATCCACCACATGGCCGGCTTGCCGCGTATAAATCAAAAGGGATCAAGGCGATCCTGAACCTGCGCGGCACTGCGCAGCGCGCGCCATATCTTTTCGAGGTTGAAAGTTGCGCGGCCCTTGGGTTGACGTTAGTCAGCGTGTCATTGACCGCACGCAAGGCTGCGCCTCGCGAAGATCTCTTGGCGCTGTTTGATCATTTCGACACCATTCCGCGCCCCTTCCTGATGCATTGTAAATCAGGCGCTGACCGCGCAGGGCTGGCGTCTGCGCTTTATGTACTGGACAACGGAGGGTCGGTTGCGGACGCGAGGCGGCAGCTTTCTCTGCGTTATCTACACCTGCGCTTCACGCGTACCGGGATTCAGGACCACATGCTCGATCTGTTTCAAGACCGGCAATCCACCGGTCCAATTTCGATCCGTGATTGGATCAGGACCGAATATGACCCCGAGGTTTTGTCTGCAAGCTTTGCGCGCAAGCGGTTCTTACCGGTATGAACGAACGTTTTGTGCCCCTGTCCCGCTGGCTTTGGACCGAATGCCTGCGTCCTCATCGCAAGACCCTGCTGGGCGCGATCCTGTTGATGATGATCGAAGGATCAATGCTGGGTGTGCTGTCGCGCATGATTCAGCCGATGTTCGACACTGTATTCTTACAGGGTGATCAAGCCGCTCTTTGGTGGGTTGGGCTTGGAATACTTACCATATTCTGCGTGCGGGCGGTGAGCTCTGCAGGGCAGCGGGTCCTGATGACAAAGGTTAGTCAACGCACGGCAGCAGGCATGCGAAGTCAATTGCTCCGCCACATCATCCGGCTCGATTCAAGCTACCATCAGGCCAACCCGCCAGGTGCCTTGATTGAGCGGGTGCAGGGTGACGTCACCATCATCAACCAAGTCTGGGCGCAGCTCGTGACGGCGGTCGGGCGCGATCTGATCGCCGTTGTCGTCCTGTTTTCTGTCGCACTTTCCGTTGACTGGCGCTGGACTGCGGTCGCGTTGGTTGGCGTGCCGTTCCTTGTCATGCCATCGATGATTGCACAGTCCTATGTGCGGCGCCGGTCATCACATGCGCGCGAATTGGCGGGCCGCATGTCGACGCGCCTTGATGAAGTCTTTCACGGAATAAACCCGATCAAATTGAACGCGCTTGAGCGTTATCAGACAGAACGATATGACCATTTGACCGACCAACGTGTCAGATCCGAGGTTAAGGCAGCCACGGGTCAGGCATTGGTCCCTGCCCTTGTGGATATCATGACCGGTGTCGGATTTCTGGGGGTGATGGTCTACGGTGGTGGTGAGATTATCGCCGGCGAAAAAACCGTCGGCCAGTTCATGTCGTTTTTTACCGCGATGAGCCTTGCCTTTGAGCCGCTCCGACGCCTTGGCCTAATGAGTGGCCAGTGGCAAATCGCAGCTGCCAGTATGTTGCGGGTACGGGCGGTCTTGGCGGAGACACCGAAATTGACATCGCCCGCCACCGCGAGACCTGCACCGATAGATGCACCCGAGATTGCGCTAAAGGATGTCGTGCTTAGCTACGGAGATTTGCCGGTCTTGAATGGTGCCACATTCACTGCACCCGCCGGAAAAATGACAGCCTTGGTGGGCGCGTCCGGTGCCGGGAAATCTACCGTATTTAACGTGCTGACCCGGCTTATCGACCCGACCGCCGGTAAGGTCACGATTGATGGCATCGCCACACGTGATCTTGAACTTGGGGCATTGCGTGGTCTGTTTTCCGTGGTTACCCAGGATGCGGCATTGTTTGATGAGACTCTGCGCGAGAATATCCTGCTTGGCCGCACGGATGTGAGCGATGCCCGGCTCGCGCAGGTGTTGGACGCGGCCAATGTATCAGACTTTTTGGGTCAGCTGGACCATGGGTTGGAAAGCGCCTGTGGCCCGCGCGGATCTGCCCTGTCAGGCGGGCAAAGGCAGCGGGTCGCGATCGCCAGAGCGTTGCTGCGGGACACACCGATCTTGCTGCTCGATGAGGCGACCAGCGCGCTTGATACCAAATCCGAAATGTTGGTTCAGACCGCGCTTGAAAAACTTTCATCCGGCCGCACGACGCTCGTGATCGCGCATCGCCTGTCCACAATCCGAAACGCGGACCAGATCGTCGTGATGGATCAGGGCCGGGTCGTCGATACCGGCACACATGATACGCTCATGCAGCGCGGTGGTATCTATGCCGACCTGCATCGCCTTCAATTCGCAAAAGAGGCCCACAATGACTAGTCGCACAGTTTTGTCGATTACAGGCGCTGACCGGATCGAATTTTTGCAAGGGCTCGTCACGAATGACGTGACCAAAGGAGAAATCATCTACACCGCATTGCTTACTCCGCAGGGCAAATACATCGCGGATTTCTTTGTGGTCCCTCAACCCGATCAACTGTTGATTGACGTTGCCGACAGCATTGCCCCAACATTGGTACAGCGCTTGTCAATGTACCGCTTACGGGCGGACGTCAGCATCACGAAAACCCCGCTCATTGTGTCGCGAGGAACGGGCGCGCGCCCCGAAGGTGCCTTGCCTGATCCGCGCGACGACGCATTGGGCTGGCGCAGCTACGGTGCCGTTGATCAATCAGACGATACGGATTGGGACGCTGTGCGCGTTGCGCATTTGATCCCCGAAACCGGCGCCGAGCTTTTGCCGGACACCTACATTCTGGAAGCCGGGTTCGAAAGATTGAACGGTGTCGATTTTCGCAAAGGGTGTTACGTCGGGCAGGAAATCGTCGCACGCATGAAACACAAAACGACTTTGAAAAAGGGGCTCGCGCGGGTTCATATCAAGGGGGCTGCAGCG
Source organism: uncultured Paracoccaceae bacterium (assembly GCA_947502145.1). Lineage (GTDB taxonomy): Bacteria > Pseudomonadota > Alphaproteobacteria > Rhodobacterales > Rhodobacteraceae > CANMYO01. The sequence goes on from CANMYO010000004.1 coordinate 332,567, forward strand.
GCAGGGGACGCAATCACGTCAAACGGCAAACCGGCCGGCACGTTGCATACCGTGCATGGCGATCATGGGATTGCCTATTTGCGCTTTGATCGCGCAACAAACATGGAAACGGCGAACGGGGCCAGCCTGCAACGTGCAGACTGATCCCGGAACCACATGAGACCTAAGCGCGTTCGACGTATTCAAACAGCTCAGTGCTGACGACAATGTCCTCATCGGTGCCAACGAACGGCGGGATCATGACGCGCACGCCATTGTCCAGAACGGCCGGCTTGAAACTGTTCGCAGCAGTCTGACCTTTGACGACAGGCTCAGTTTCGACAACTTTGCAAGTAACGCGGGCAGGCAAAGTGACGTTCAGCGCCTCTTCTTCGTGGTATTCGATCTTCACAACCATCCCATCCTGCAGGAATGGGCGACGATCACCCAGGATATCCGCAGGCAGTGCGATCTGATCAAACGTTACGCTGTCCATGAAGGTGAGCATATCGTCAGCCTCAAAAAGAAACTGCTGGTCCTTTTGCTCTAACCGGACTTTTTCAACTTTGTCGGCAGATCTGAAACGTTCGTTCAGCTTGCGCCCATCCCGCAGGTTCTTGAGCTCGACTTGTGCGAATGCACCACCCTTGCCGGGTTTGACATGGTCAACTTTGACTGCGGCCCAAAGGCCACCTTCGTGCTCTAGCACATTGCCGGGGCGAATTTCGTTACCGTTGATTTTGGGCATGGATCACTTCGTGTCAGAATTATGTCAAAAGGTTGATGATTGATTGACGCAGGCTATATATTGCAGTGCTAACCCTGGCAAGACGACTAAATAGGCGGTGTTTTGCTGGTCTGCTATGCGCGGAGCGCATAGCAGACATTCCAAAACAGAGCCCCCGAATCATTCGAAAGCGGGCATATTGGCCATCACGCCAGAACTACAAGAGCCAAAAGCAAAGGACATCGTATGAAAGATTTCGTCGACGGCACTGCGTTCAACAACGAACAAGGCAACCGCGCCCGCAAACTGTTTGCGGCTGTTGTGCTGGCTGCTTTGGATGATGCCATCGCGGACGACAAGAAGTACGGAAATGGTCCAGAACAGATTGCCCGTTGGGCACGCTCGCGCGATGGGCGTGAAGTGTTGTCATGCGCAGGCATCGACCCGAACGAACGGGTTGTTCAGGGTCTGATGGAATTTGTCGGTAAAGGTGTGCGCACCTCTGTTGCGCTATCCCGTGAAGAAAGCGAGCGTCGCAACGCCGCTGAACAGGAAGCACGCGCAGCCTAGACAAGGTCTGTCACTTCACAGATGAAAAAACGCGGCCCTCTGCTCGGGCCGCGTTTTTCGTTTTGGGGCTGCGCTATCCACCCGCAAACATGATCGCAAAGACGATTCCCGGCAACGCCTGCAGCAACGCAAGGCCCGCGATGAGCATTCGCATCAGTCGGCTGGTGAACCTTCCCCACAACCAGACGCTGGTCAACAATACCGCAATGATCTCGATCGGGCCGACGATATTGCCGTAATGCGCTGGCGACCAATAGCTGACCGGGCTGAAAAATTTCCAATTTGTCAGGGGCCAGAAATGCGCCCGCGCATCATCGTTGTGCAGCGGAAAATCCAACAAGAGGTGCAACAAGGCCGCACCACTCAGCGCGATGAACACGGGCGACCGGAACATCGCAGCAACCATCAACGCAATTCCCCAAAGCACGATCGAATTGTCCACACGGAAGATTTGCTGCCAACCCTCTGAATAGTAGAGTTGGTCAAAGACCACATTGGCGGGCGTGCCCATCACCTGCAGATGCCAGGCCACAAGCCCATAGAGCGAAGCATCAGGAATGAAGGCCCCCAGCAGGGCCGCTGCTGTCACAGCGCGAGCATCCGGGCGACCAAAGGCAGCGATGCCAAAAATCAGATGGGCGGGCGTGTTCATGGTCTTCCCTCATGCACCAGACCTGCCTAAGACGTAGTTCAGGGGTGCACAATGACGAATGCCATCATGATACAGGGCGCGGGCTCCAACGTCGGCAAGTCGATGTTGGTGGCGGGACTCGCACGCGCCGCAACCCTGCGTGGTCTGCGGGTTGCGCCGTTCAAGCCGCAAAACATGTCAAATAACGCAGCCGTCACGGTTGACGGGGGCGAAATTGGCCGCGCTCAGGCGCTTCAGGCTATGGCCGCACAGCGCGAACCCGTCATCGACATGAATCCAGTTCTTCTCAAACCAGAGAGCGAGACCGGTGCTCAGATTGTGGTACAGGGCCAGCGCCTTACCACGCTCAAGGCACGCGACTACGGGAAGATGAAAGCTACGTTGCTGCCACGCGTGCTTGAGAGCTTTTACCGCCTGGCCGAAACCGCGGATCTGGTCATCGTCGAAGGCGCTGGCAGCCCTGCCGAGGTCAATTTACGCGCCGGGGACATTGCCAATATGGGCTTTGCTTCGGCGGCGGGCGTACCTGTGGCCCTAGTTGGCGATATTGATCGGGGCGGGGTCATTGCCCAAATCGTTGGGACAAAAGCGGTCATCGCCGCAGAGGACAGCGCGTTGGTCTGTGGCTTTGCAATCAACAAATTTCGCGGCGATCCCACACTGTTTGATGCAGGGTTGGACATCATCGTGCAAGCGACGGGTTGGCAGAGTTTCGGGGTGTTGCCCTGGTTTCCGGACGCGTGGAAATTGCCTGCCGAGGACGTCATGGATGTCGCGAACCGGCCAGGAGGGCGCATCAAGATCGCGGTGCCAAAGCTGAACAGGATTGCAAACTTTGACGATCTTGACCCCCTTGTTGCCACCCCAGAGGTCACAGTCGATATTGTTGAATCAGGCCGCGCCCTGCCCGGCGATGCCGATCTGGTCCTGATCCCGGGATCAAAGGCAACAATCGCCGACCTTGCACATTTCCGTGCACAGGGCTGGGATACCGATCTGATGGCGCATGTGCGCCGCGGCGGTCATGTCCTCGGGATATGTGGCGGGTATCAAATGTTGGGCATGCAGATCAGCGACCCTGATGGGATTGAGGGACCACCGTCAACGGTTGAGGGGTTAGGCCTATTGGACGTCAGAACTGTGATGAAACCTGCAAAGCGTGTTGTGACATCCAAGGCGCTGCACAGGGCGACCGGGTTTGTGGTCAAGGGATATGAAATTCACAATGGCCATACCAGCGGCCCGGACTGCGAACGCGCCTGGCTGGAGCTGGACGCACGCCCGGAAGGTGCAGCAAGCGTGAGTGGGAAAATCCAAGGTTGCTACATGCATGGGCTATTTACCGGCGACGACTTTCGACAGTCCTATCTCGCAGGTTTTGGTGAGCTGGTGTCAGATATCGCATATGACGTTGAGGTCGATAAGACCCTGGACCGGCTCGCGGACCACATCGAGGCACATCTTGACGTTGCTGCGATCTTCGCAAGTGCCGCCAGACTGCGCTGCTAGTCCATGTCCTGCGCGTTCAGGACGCGCATGATTTCGCGACGGACAAGCTTTCGCACGTTACGTGTAATCCGTTCACCCAACTTGCCTTGAAGTTCATCACGCACAATATCGAGCACCATCTGGCGCAGTGCCTCCTCGTCGATTGCCGGGTCATGTGCCAGAAACGCGGACAGGTCATCGTCTTCGCCTGCCGGCGTCCCGATCAGGTCGTCGCCAAAATCCTCGCCCAGTGTGTCGCGGCTTAGATGGCGGAACGCCACGCGGGAATCCGCCGGCGTCTCTTCATTCGCGGCCTCATCCTCGGACACCCGTTCAGCACGGGCCGTTGAAAACGCGACCGTCTGCGATGCCGGTGCCGTGTCTTCGCCGGCATCATCGGCAGCATCAAAGATCTGTTGATCAGGCGTTGGCAGGGTGACGGCAGAGACAATCTCTGGTGTGTCGATCTCATCTTCAATGTCAGCGTCATGATCGGGTGGGAAAACAGCCTGATCCCAACTCGGAACGGTTGAAACCTCGCTCCCATCAGGTTCCCATTCGTCAGGCTGGGCCGTCACGGCGGCCTCAAGCTCAGCGATTGTTGCTTCCAGACTGTCCCGGTTGGGGCCCGCTTCGGGTATAGAATCTTCCAACTCGTCAGGCTGATGCGGTTCCGAATCGGATAGGTCAAGAAATGCTGCTTCGGGGTCGAGGTCGGCAACAATTTCTTCTGCGGGTGCATCCAATGACTCGACGACGTCATCTCGTTCGGCGGGAGCTTCGACCCTGAGTGCGGGTGTCAAAACCAGCCGGTCAGCAGGTTTTTCAGGCTCTGGCGTGGTATCCGGCGTCGGGTTTCGGGGCTTGTCCCCTTCAGATACAAGCCTGCGGATAGAGGACAGCACATCCTCAATTTCGACATTGGTGACCGGATCGGACATGTATTGTTCCTGCATTTCGCCTCGGAACAAACATTAACGCCAAAGCGGTAATCAGACAACTAACGCAACTGCATTTGAAAAAATCAGATTTGAATTATTTTCCCAAAGCCCGCAAAACCCGATCAAGCGCCTGCCCTTGTTCGGAGGTGATTGTCGGGGCATCCTTGACCAGATTGTAATAGGCTGCCGGGTCATATTGCTGCACGGGAAGGCGCAGGTGTTCCGCTGTCAGCAAGCCCATCGCCTCAAGAACCGCGTAAGAGGCAATCACTTCATCAGCCTGAGCGGAAATTGTGTTCGCCTGCGCATTCAACAGCTCCTGCTCTGCATTGAGCACGTCCAACGTCGTGCGTGCGCCCAACGTTGCCTCTTCACGCACCCCGCGAAACGCGACAGTTGCGGCACGTGTCTGTTGATTTGAGGCCTGAAGCGATGCCCGCGCCACTTCAAGGAAAGAATAAGCGTTTCCAACCTGCTGTTGGATATTGTGCGTCGTGACGTGCAATCCGGCGCGTGTCGCATCGCGGCGGGCCATGAACTGCCGCACGGTCGCAGACAGACGCCCTCCCTGGTAGATTGGGCCGGACAAGGTCAAACCCACTTCGCGACCTGCGTCAAAGTCCTGATTAACACCAACTCTCGCCGTTGCAGACAGGTTTGGTTTATAAGCCGCCTCTGCGCGCCGGATATTCAGCTCGGCCGCCGTCACAGAATGTCGCACCTCCAGGATGGATGGGTGGTTGCGAACCGCGAACTCCTTGGCCTCGGCAATGGAGCGCGACACCGGCGCCGCGCTGACCGGGCGCAGATTGCGCGGTGGACGACCAACAGCATTGCGATATTCCTCAGCAGAGCGGGCAAGATCGCCTTGCGCGGCCGCCAGAAGGCTTTTTGCCGACGCAAGCCGCGCCTCTGCAAGCGATACATCCGTCCGTGTCACCTCACCAACTTCAAAACGGTCCTGCGCTGCACGAAGTTCCTGCGTGATCAACCGCACGTTATTATTGCGCAATGCGACAAACTCAGAGCTGCGGCGCACGTTCATGTAAGCTTCGATCGCACGAAGCAGGACCTGCTGCTCAATCCCGCGCAATGACTGGCGTGTCCCCAGAACGAGTTCTTTCTGCGCCTCGATCGCCAGTTGGTTTGCACCACCATCATAAAGTGTGAGCTGACCGGAAATCGACGCATTAAGCGAAATCAGGTCTGAATTTGGCAGTCGGGGATATTGGCTTGTTGCGCTGATCGCCCAGTTGACCACTGGCATCGTCGCTGACACGGCGATCGCAACATCTTCGTCAGCGGCACGCAACAGAGCGCGGTTCTGTTCCAGCAACCCGGAATGTTCATATGCATGAACAAGCGCATCGCTCAGGGTTTCAGAAGTTGCAGCTGTTGCCGATCCGATTAACAGCGCCATGGTCAATGTCGTGAGTTTCTTGCGCAATGCCATTATCGAATCCCGTTGTCATAGGGGCAGGTTTGAAACCTGCGCACCCGATTTATTCTTATAATGCGAATGTCTCTTTTGCTGAGAATCCCGCCAGAACAGGTGCGCCCGCATTGAAACTGAACCGCCAGCTGATCTTGCCATCTATATTGTGACCAATCCGCACGACGCCAAGGGCACCTTCGGCAAAAATTGCCGCAATCCGACCGCATTCGCGCAACTGTTCCGCGATTGCCACTGGAATTTCCTCTGCCGCGCCCTGCAATATGATAATGTCGTAAGGGCCTGATTTCGCAGATCCTTCTGCAAGCGGCCCTGAAATGACCGCTGCGTTGTCAACACCCAGTTCAGACAGATTTGCCTGTGCGTCATCCGCAAGCGCTTCATCGTCTTCAACACCGACAACGAAATCGGCCAATCGCGCTGCAATTGCCGTCGAATAGCCAAGGCCGCAGCCAATATCGAGCACAACATGCTCTGGCTGAATATCAAGGGCATCCAACATCTTGGCCAATGTGCGGGGTTCAAGCAGGACACGGCCGCCAGGTAATGCAAGATTTTCACCCACATAGGCCGCTTCGCGCTGCGATTCCGGCACGAAGGATTCGCGCGGAACTGTCAGCATCGCATCAATGATAGGAAATTTCGTCACATCTGAAGGGCGCACCTGCGTGTCGACCATCATCGTTCTGCGGTTCTCGTAGTCAGCCACGATCTAAACTCTTTCGTTCACATCCGTCTGAAACGTCATGCCACAAAGCAAGTTGGGCGGCAACGCTTCAATGTGCCAAAGTCACATTTCTCGACAGTTTGGCGACTTGCGCGTCTTTTGACCATGGTATATCCGATCCCTCGGCGGCGAGTGGGCAGGTAGGTTATGCAGCGGATTGCAAATCCGTGTAGACCGGTTCGATTCCGGTACTCGCCTCCATATCAACCTATTTCTGAGGCATTGGCGTCTGTGGGCCTTGGTCAAGTCGCGTTATATGCGGCGCGATGCCAGCAGGAAAATATGTGCGTACCAGCGGATCGTGACCGGGAATAATCAGCTCTGGCCCGCTCGCGAGGGTCTTGAGCGTTTCAAATCCGGCAAGCATATTCTCCAGATCAACCACGATTGGAAAAGGTTTGCGCGCGAAGACATTTTCGTAAAAATGTGCGGCGTCTGATGCCAGAACCAGATCTCCTGCATCTGTTCTGACGCAAACGCATTGCAACCCCCGGCTATGCCCGCCGATACAATGGACAGTGACGCCTTCGGCAACCTCGTCAGAGCCTGAAACAAAAGTCATCTTGCCAGCGTAAAGTCGCTTTATTGCTTCGCACACATGCACCGCCGTAAACGGCGCGCGCAAAGTGTCGTGGCACATGCAGGGGCCTGTCGCAAAAGCCATTTCAGCCTGCTGCAGATACAGATGCGCGTTTGGGAAAAGATGCAATCCACCCGCATGATCGTAATGAAGGTGGGTCACGATGACAGCGTCGATATCTTCCGGTTGCAGTCCAAACGGGGCAAGCGCGACACCTGGGTCCAGCCTGATCGGGCGACCGCGATCCGTGGCCTCTGCGGAGTCGTATCCGGTGTCGACAAGGATGACCTTGTCGCCACGCCGCAAGAGCCACATGTAATAATCCATCGCATGTGGCGCGTCATGATTGTCGTCAAAAATGAAGCTGTCAGCGCGGGTACGCGCGTTGCGATCGGCGTATTTGACGGCGTAAACTTCCCAATTGTTCATTGTGAAACCTGCGAAAAGCATTGCACCGTTTTGTGCGCGATCATTGGCGCGACCGCACTGTCAAAGGTCTTGAAATGTGTGCTCATTAGATGTGCGTCAAACGCCGCGCGGTCTGTGTACAGCTCATAAAGGAACACACGGCCAGGTGCTTCGGGATCCTTACAGACGTCAAATTGTTGGCAGCCTGGCTCACTTTCAAGCGAGGTGCGCGCGTTAGCATACATCAAGGGTAAGAACTGATCTTCCCGGCCCGGAACCAGCTCAAAGTTTACTGCAACAGCATACATCAGGCCGTTCCTTTCTTGAGCCGCACAAAGGTTCGTTTGATCACGGGAAACTGGCTCAGGATCAACGTGACATTCAAGACCAACAACATGGCCGCAACCGGGCGGGATGCAAAGACCGACAGGTCACCATTTGAAATCAGCAGCGACCGTCGAAAGGTCTCATCAAATAGACCACCCAGGATCACACCGATAACAAGCGGGGCGATCGGATATTTCAGCATGTTCATGAAATAGGCCACACATCCAACCGCCAGCATCAGATATAGGTCGTTGATACCACCACCGACGCTGAATGATCCAATGGTGGTGAGAACCAGAACGACCGGCAGGAATACGGTTTGGGGAATATGCAGAATCTTTATGAATATCCGCGCAGTAAACAGGCCCATGATGAACATGGTAAACGACGCCAGAACCATGATCGCAACGACCCGCAGGATGATGTCCGGGTCAATTGTTGGTCCGGGGATCACGTTGTTGATCTTGAACGCCCCCATCAGCGCCGCCGCGGGCGGAGAACCGGGGATCCCCAAGACCAGAAGCGGGATCAGTGCACCACCGATACAGGCATTGTTTGCCGTCTCAGAAGAAAGCAACCCTTCAAGTGAACCCTTGCCGAACTTTGCGCCGTCCTTGCTGACGGATTTGCCCACGCCGTAACTGACCCATCCTGCCACATCTTCGCCGACACCTGGCAATGCGCCTACACCCGTCCCGATAACGCCCGACCGCGAAATCGTCGGCAGATATTTCCGCACTGTCTTGAGGTTCGGCAACACCCTGCCCTTCAGCGCCATGGCCTGTGCTGGTGGCATATGACGCATGCCGTCAATCACCTGTGGGATCGCAAAGGCACCCATCAGCACCGGCACGACCTGGAAACCCGACAAAATATACGACCAGCCAAAGGTGTAGCGTGGTTCTGACAAGAGCGGATCAAGACCAACCATCGCCATGGCCAATCCGATCAACCCGGCGATCCAGCCTTTGATAACTAGATCCTCTGACATCAGCGTGCCCGACAACAGAATACCAAATAGCGCCAAAAGCGCCTTTTCTGGGCTGGCAATATTCTTTGAGATAAGAAGCAGGACCCAGACGAAAATCAGCAATGCGAACGTCCCGATCAAGGTGCCGATGAAGCTTGCGGTTGTGGTCAGTCCAAGCGCCTCTCCGCCCCGGCCCGCCTTGGCGAGCGGATAGCCGTCCATTGCGGTCGCAGCACTGGCTGCGGTGCCCGGGATATTTAACAGGATTGACGGATATGATCCTCCGTAAATCGCCCCCACGTATGCCCCCAAAAGCGCGATCAACGAGTAATCCAGCGGAATTTTGTTTCCGAAGAACCCCGTCAGAATTGTTACCGCAAGCGTCGCTGTCAGCCCGGGCAAGGCCCCGAAGGTGATGCCCAAAAAGACCGAGACAACAAGATATGCGTAAGTGAGCGGATCAGACACCAGCGCGATGAACGCTGCGCCAAATCCAGACAGCTGTCCAAAAACGAATTCCATTTCAGTTGCCCCAGACCGGCTTGAGCGTAACGTAGTAGTGATACTCAATCTGTTTGAACAAGATTCCACCGCGGTTGGGGACGTTCTGGCGGAACCCAAACGCCATCGCGCATACCAGCATTGTTGGCGCGACGACCGCGATGATTGGCACGGCGCGGAGCACCTTGTCCCCGCGTGAATTCAGGCCGACCCAAATCGTCAGCGCCGTCCAAACACATGCCGTCAGACTGTCATCATCCCAGGCGCCCCATTCGGATTGGGGCAGGTTCGCAGCAAGCGCATAGGTGCCGCACAGCGCCATTGCGACAGCCGCAAGGATCATTCGCGCTGCGTAACCACCGTGATAGCCGAATGTCAGTGCCGTGATCAAAAGCCCGCTTGCGAGAATAAAGTCGACACGTGGCACCAGCCCGGCGATGTAAAAGAACATGATCATCGCGAGTGTGGCAAAACGGATGGCTTCCAAACGGTTCCACCCAATGCCCAGCCCGGTAAGGGCAGTCTTCGCCCCGCCTGCTCTGATCGCGACTGTCATCATGACCGTGGACAATACCAGCAGCGCAGAAAAGATGCCCAAAGGCACTATGGCCGCGGAATTGTACCAGTCCGCGGACCGCACACCGGCGCGATTGCCCCCAAACAACGGAATGTCCCCGGTCCGCCACAAAAAGAATAATGAAAGGGACATCAAGACCAACGCGCCCCAGAAATCCCTTGCACGCAGAATGGCTCTGTCGTTGTCGCTGTCCAAGATCTTGCCTCCTCACCCCGAAAGAAGCGCGAGCAATCGCGCTTCTCGTTCTTATTGGCGTGACACTGCGTCTTATGGCTTTTCGATACCAAGGCTCATCGGATCAACGGTCGCGGCGCCAAGTTCCTGCAATGTGTAGGCAAAGTTCGCTTCAAGCGTGTTGAAGATCTTCTGTGCTTCTTCACCCGACTGGCCACCAATGTCGTAGTTGTTGGCCGCTGCCCATTCTGCGACGGTGTCGCCCGCCATGGCGGCGTCAAATGCAGCCGTGAGCGACGCTTTGACATCATCGCTTGCAGAGTTGTGCACGGCAAAGCCAATGGCCTGCTTCAGCGGCAAATAGGCGTCCAACCCGTCGTAGATGTCAAAGGCGGAAGGCACTGTCGCACCTGCGATTTCCGCACTTTCGGGTGTTAACATCGCCAATGGCTTCAGTTGACCACCTTCAATCAAGGCCGCCTGTTCGGCAAGCGAGGTCACGACCATCGCCACTTCGCCTGCAATTGCTGCCTCTTGGCCGGGTGCAGAGCCGCCGTATGGCACAAACAGAAACTCTGCGTCAGCACCATTCTGAATCGCCAGCAGGTTCAGATGATGAATTGAACCGGCACCCGATGCAGCGGCGGGAATTGTACCCGGTGCGGCCTTGGCGGCATCAACAAGCTCCTCAAGCGTATTGTATGGGCTGTCCGCGGGAACGGAGATCAAGTCAGGTGATCCGCCGACAATGAATGGATACCAATAATCAAATTTCTGGTCCCAGCCCCCCTGCACCGCTGCGGTGACATTGGATTCCGACAGGCCAACAAGCGTGTAGCCATCATCGGGTTGGTTCTTGACATAGACCATCCCGTTAGAGCCTGCGACGCCACCGGTCTGGTTGATTACATTGATTGACACAGGCAGGTGCTTTTCCATTTCGGCCATGATCATGCGATTGATCGTGTCCGTGCCACCACCGGCCCCCCAGACAACAGCGGTTGTAATATCCCGATAGGGGTATTCCTGCGCAGACGCGGATGTGCCCATCGTTGCCGCAAGCGCCGCGGCGGCCACGATCTTACCAAATGTTATCTTCATTCTCGGTCCTCCCAGACACAATGTGTTTTTGGTTGCGTTTATTTGCGTATGCATTAAATCATGCACTGTCAAACTTTTTGATGCGCCAAACCTGAGAACGTGCAAATTGAGACCAGATGAGAAAGCAGGCCCAATGACAGAAAAATTCAATATCGCGGTGTTCCAAGGCGATGGAATTGGGCCGGAAATCATGGCTCCGACCGTTGAAATACTGGATCGGATGGCAAAGGTCAGCGGCAGCTACAGCTTACAGTTCAATGAGGCCCCTGCCGGTGCAGCGCACTATGCAAAAACAGGAGAATCACTGCCCGCCGCGTCGATGAAAGTTGCCCATGACGCCGATGCGATTCTTCTGTCGGCCATGGGATTGCCAGAAGTCCGATATGAAGATGGGACGGAAATTTCGCCTCAGATCGAATTGCGAAAGGCGCTGAAGCTGTTTGCAGGAGTCAGGCCAGTGACAGTGCGCAAGGGGCAACGCACACCGCTGCACATGCCGGCGGGAAAAGAGATCGACTTTGTGCTGATCAGGGAAAGCACCGAAGGGCTCTTCTTCAGCCAGGGGTGTGGCGAGGTTAGCGAAAACGAAGCGCGCGAAACCCTGGTCATCACGCGCGAAGTTTCCGAAAAGTTATTCACATTCGCGTTTGATCTGGCCAAGACGCGCAAGACTGCAGGGCGCGGTCCGGGCCGGGTCACCTGTGTTGACAAAGCGAACGTGTTCCGCGCCTTCGCCTTCTTCCGCGATCTCTTTGATAAAGAGGCCGCGCGGCATCCCGATCTGATTGCGGATCACGCCTATGTCGATGCAACGGCCCTTTGGATGGTACAAAAGCCATGGGATTTTGACGTTCTGGTGACAGAGAATATGTTTGGCGACATCCTCTCTGACCTTGGCGCAGGGCTGATGGGTGGGCTGGGGCTGGCCCCGTCAGCTGATATCGGTCTGGACAATGCGGTCTTTCAACCTTGCCACGGCTCTGCCCCGGACATTGCGGGTCAGGGCATCGCAAACCCATTCGCCATGCTGCTGTCGGCAGCGATGATGCTGGACTGGCTTGGTCTGCGTCATGAGAATGCAGCGATGCGGCGTGATGGTGATCGCTTGCGCGAAGCGGTCGAAGATGTCGTCGCCCAGGCACAAGCTCTGACCCGCGATCTGGGCGGCACAGCTGGAACCCGTCAGGCGGCTGAGGCGATCGAAAACGCATTGTTTGTCAAATGACCGCTGATCGGATGGTTCGTGTTGCCTGCGTCGGAGCCGGGTACTTTGCGCAGTTTCATTATGGCAGCTGGGCCCGCGATGCGCGTGTCACGTTGGTCGGGTCCTGTAGCCGTGACATCGCCAAGGCCAAAGCTACCGGACTGCCAGCCTATGATGATGTCGCCACAATGTTGGCAGAGACGTCACCCGATATCCTTGACGTTATCCTGCCTCCTGTCGCGCACGCCGAAACCATTCGCAAAGCACTCTCTGCGGGCGTCAAATGGCTGATCTGCCAAAAGCCGTTTTGCAATGATCTCGATGAAGCCAAGCAGATCGTCGCAGAAGCCAAGGCCGTTGGTGCCATCATTGTCGTACACGAAAATTTCCGATTTCAACCCTGGTTCCGTGCGATCAAGTCCGCCTTGGATGATGGGCTTATCGGGGATGTCATGCAGGTTACATTTCGGCTGCGTCCCGGTGATGGACAGGGACCGGACGCCTATCTCGATCGCCAACCCTATTTCCAGCAGATGGAGCGATTTCTGATTCACGAAACCGGTGTGCACTACATCGACACGTTCCGGTTTCTCTTGGGCGATCCGACAGCGGTTTACGCTGATTTGCAAAAGTTGAACCCGGTTATTGCTGGCGAAGATGCAGGCCACGTCTTGCTGAGTTATCCGAACGGTGTGCGCGCGATACTTGATGGGAACCGCAACCTGGATCACGCCGCCGACAACCTGCGCCGGACGATGGGCGAAGCACTTGTCGAAGGCACGCGAGGCACCATCACACTTGCGGGCGATGGCTCTGTCAGTTTCCGACCATTTGGTGCGACCGAAAGCGTTTGCATTTTACCACCAGATGAGTGGGACGGCTTTGGGGGCGATTGCGTTCATGCCTTGCAAACGCATGTGATTTCAGGCTTTCTTGACGGTAAGGCAATTGAAAACGAGGCCAGCGATTACTTGATGGTCATTGAAATAGAGAATGCGATATACAAGTCTTCCCGGTCGGGCAGCAAAATGAGGCTGCAAGATCGGTGAACGTCGGCATTGAAAAGCCCCTTTCAAACTCGCAACGTGCTGTGCGTGACCTGCGAGAGATGATCTTCTCTGGCGAACTTTCGGCAGGATCAGATCATCTGGAATCCGAACTCGCCTCTCAGCTCAACATGTCCCGCACACCTGTCCGCGAGGCCGTGCTGATGCTCGAAGGACAGGGTCTACTGGAACTGCGCCCGCGCAAAGGCGTTCGCATCCTGCCCTTGTCGCCCAGCGATATGGCTGAAATCTATGATGTCCTGACCGAGCTTGAAAGCCTTGCAGCGCAGGATGCGGCGCGCGCGAATTATACGGATGCAGATCTGTCGGACCTCGCCCAAGCGATTGATGATATGGACGTTGCGATTGCGGATTCTGATTTGGATGCCTGGGCGCTTGCGGACGACAATTTCCATACAGAACTTGTCCGGCTCGGCAGAAACAGCAGGGTCATCGCAATCGTGAACATGATGAGCGATCAGGTCAGGCGGGCCCGCGCCAGCACATTGTTCATCCGCCCGCTACCAACGAAATCAAACGCGGATCACCGGCTGGTCTACCAGTCAATCAGGGCCGGGGACGCAGAAACGGCGCGCAAAACGCACCGTGAGCATCGCCAACATGCAAAGACCATCCTCGTTGATCTTTTGGAAAAACACAGGCTTAGGTTTCTCTAGCCTGCGGACATCAGGATTTACACGTCATGATCTCGCTGGAAATTTGCATTGATACCGTTTCCGGCCTGACCGCTGCAAAAGCCGGTGGCGCCGACAGGGTCGAACTTTGCAGCGCCTTGGCATTGGGCGGGCTGACACCCTCGCCGGGGCTGATTAATGCTGCGGCCAAGTCTTCTCTCCCCGCACATGCGATGATACGACCACAGGCCGGCGATTTCCGTGTTGATGACGCCCTGCTTGACGTGATGAAAGCAGACATCGAAACCGCAGGCGCGGCCGGGCTTGCGGGTGTTGTCATCGGCGCGCTGACTGCTGATCGTCATCTGGATGTCCCCCGTCTGCGCGACCTGATTGCAATCGCCGGACCAATGGAGGTAACGCTGCATCGGGCCATCGACCTTTGCGAAGATCCCGTTCAAGCTGTTGAAATCGCTGCAAATCTGGGAATCAAGCGCATCCTTACCTCTGGTGGCGCCTTCAGCGCAGTTCATGGCACCGAGACAATTGCAAAAATGGTCACCGTCGCGGACGGGCGATTGGCAATCATGGCAGGGTCTGGGCTAACGTCAGAAAACGTCTGCGACGTGATTGGCAGGACCGGTGTCGAGGATGTGCACGCATCAGCTTCCACATCCACGCTAATGCCGCCCGATATTGTCAAAATGGGATTTGCTGGCACAACATCGCGAGACACCAGCCCAATACGCGTCCGTGCCATTCGCGAGGCAATTGAAGGCCTGTGATCAAAGGCCAAGCTGCCATCACAATGATTCTGGTGAGCCGCGCTGAAATCGGCACTTTGCACCCGAACTAGCCGAACATGTCGGTAAGGGCATAAGGTAACCTAAGGCTTAGTGCGGCTTGCGCCAATTTCGGTCCACCTGCCATTCTTCAAAGCGATTGCGGGCCTCGCCTAACGAGGCGAACAGCACTTCATTGAAGCATTCATCGCGTAGCTTGCCATTGGGGGGAAGACGGCCCCGCTCTCGAGATGGGGCCGCGTAATTGTCCAGCAGAGCATCATCTGTCGTCAGAATTTTTTTGGGACCAATGCCGACCGCTCGATAGACCGCTCAAAAACCCGGCTTCTGAGCCAATACAAGGCCTAATACCACGTGACACCCGCTGAGCATTTGATCTTATGGTGCGCTCTATCGGAAAAAGCTCGAACCAGTTATCGGCTGTGTTTGACGAGCTTTCACGATGGGATGATGTGCTGAAAGACACGAGCTTGGGGCCTAAACCGCCTAAGCCTTAGCACTCTCCACTTCTAACTTCTTGTTATTACAAAGCGCAAAAACATGCTGCTGCTTCAGCGGTATGCCTTCGCACAATTGAACTCCTAAAATCATGAAATCTAAACACCCGAACCAGAACGCTGGGCGGTCGCCAGTCTCTGTACGGTTGACCGGTGATGAGCGTTCAATCCTAAAGTCTGAAGCTGGTGACAAGTCACTTAGCGAACACATCCGAACACGACTATTCCGCCCTAACACTACCAAATTAACGGATGAACCGGTGCAACGGATATCCTCGCTGGAACGTCAAAAACTGTTGGCACAAATATTGCCCGAACTGGGCAAATCCACGATCTCCGCTCACCTGAAAGAACTTGCTGAACTCGCTCGATTAGGACTGCTCCCCGAATGCAACGAGCTTTGCGAAACGCTGCGGCGCACAGAAGCAGAACTAGGTGAATTGCGGCTGACCTTGTTACGGGGGCTCGGCTTGCGCCCCAAGTCAGGCGGGTCAAAATGATCCTGAAAGCATCCCAGCGTGGTGGAGCAAAAAGCTCTAGCAGCGCACCTGCTTAATGCCGATGACAATGAGCATATTGATGTTCACTGTGTGCGTGGCTTCATGGCGACCGATGTGACTGGTGCCCTGCAAGAAATCGAAGCGATTGCTCGCGCCACACAGTGCAAGCAACCCTTGTTTTCGCTGTCGTTGTCACCGCCGAAATACGCCACTGTCTCCAATCAAAACTTTGACGACGCAATCAACGAAGCGCTGTCTCGGACGGGCTTGTCAGGAATGCCCCATGTCGTGATCTTTCACGAAAAGCATGGCCGCCGTCACGCTCATGTCGTGGCTAGCCGGATAGATACCAATGCTATGAAAGCGGTAAACCTATCTTTCTTCAAAGATCGCCTGATGGAACTGTCACGCGAACTGTTTGTGACCCATGGATGGGATATGCCCAAAGGACACGAAGACCGCGCGCTGTCTGATCCACTGAACTACACCCTAGAAGAGTATCAGGTCTCCGCGCGCTCCAAACGTGATCCACAGACGGTGAAATCCGCTTTACAGACCTGCTGGGCGCAATCCGACAGTAAACAGAGTTTCACGGCGTCATTGCGCGAAGCTGGTTTTGCGCTCGCTCGCGGCGACAGGCGCGGTTTTGTCGCTGTCGATACCGATGGCAACATTTACTCTCTTAGCCGCTGGCTCGGCGTGAAAACCAAAGAGCTGAAATCGCGCCTTGTTCATCCTCAACAACTGCCTTCAGTTCAACAGGCGATTGAAACTCTCGCTGCCATGCGGACGGAATTACGTGAACAGGATCGCAATGCCAATCTCGCAAGGATTGTCAGCCATATCGAAAAACTTACGCATAAAAAGAAGTTAGCAATCGCGGGGCATCGGTCCAATCGGGCCGCTCTGAGAGCAACCCACGATACAGAAATCGAGGAACTTGCTCGCGAATTCATCAGAACAAAAAACACGCTGCGCGGGTTGTTTCATTGGGCAACGGGACGGCGACATCAACTCGTTTCAGCTCATCGAGCCGGACTGACAGCACTTCGCGAGAAGCACGACATCAAGCTCCTGTCTCTGTCATCAGAACAATGCGCCGAAATCAGAGCACTGCGCGAGGAAGTCAAATCTCTTGAGAACGAACGAGACAGGATTACTGGGCACACCCCAAATGCTGAAAACTATGATTTGGTTCGACCACCTCGTGATGAAGCGCTATTTACTGCCGCACAAATACGAAAGTCCCCTGTCCGAATTCTGGAAGTGTTGACCGATACGGAAGCCAGTTTTTCTTCGAATGATATTCGACGTTCGTTGGCTCGATATATTCAGGGCCATGCTGATCAGAGGGCCGCCCTTGAAGCTGTTCTGACCTCGCCAAAACTGATGAAGCTCGGCGATGATCGCTTCACCAGTAAAGCATACCATAACCTAGAGTCGGACCTGTTCGCTCGTGCCAAATCAATGGTTGAAACAAAGGCATTTGGGGTCAATCCATCGTATTTAAAGGCTGCCATTGAACGGCAGAATAAAGCCCTTCAATCTTCGGTCGGTGCTAACCTAAGTGATGAACAATGCAATGCGATCAAACACGCTCTAAACCGCCGCCAACTTTGCGCGGTTGTCGGGTATGCTGGTGCAGGGAAAAGCACCATGCTTGCAGCAGCTAAGGATGCATGGACACAACAAGGTTATCGAGTATTAGGTGCCGCGCTGGCCGGTAAGGCAGCGGATGGGCTGCAACAAGCCTCAGGCATTCCCAGCCGCACCCTAGCTTCATGGGAGATGAGTTGGAAGAATGGGCGATCACTCCTAAAGCCGGGTGACGTGATGGTGATTGATGAAGCATCGATGGTCGGTTCAGCCCAAATGGCGTGCATTGTCCGGGAAGTTCAAAAAAGGCAGGCCAAGTTGGTATTGGTTGGTGATCCTGCGCAGCTATCGGCAATCAATGCTGGCACCCCATACGCTGGCATCGTTGAGCGGACTGGCGCGGCACGCCTCACAGAGATTCGACGCCAGAAATTGGATTGGCAAAAGCGCGCTTCACGCAACCTAGCGGAAGGTCGGATTGATGATGCGATGCGAGTATACGAGGAAAGCGGTGCCGTCACATACGCAGAATCCACGGATTCTGCCGTCGGTGCGCTTGTGGAAGCCTACATGGCCGATCTCGAACTTCACGGCAATGACAAGTCTCGCCTGGCGCTGGCTCAAACGCGCGCTGGTGTTCATGCAATCAATGGGGCCATCCGTGCTGCGCGCAAATCGGCGGGAGATTTTCAAGACGAAACGATCATTCAAACCGACCATGGACCACGCGCATTTGCGCCAGGCGACCGGATTGTGTTCACAAAAAATGTTGCGCGGCTCGGTTTGCGCAACGGCATGCACGGGACGGTGACTTTGGTTGGAAATTCGAAGCTGCGCGTAGGTTTGGAGGATGGTCAATTTGTCACAATTCCCTACAGAAAATATCTAGCTTTCGATCATGGCTACGCTACGACAATCCATAAGGCCCAAGGGGTGACCGTTGACCACTCCTATGTGCTAACCAATAGGAACATGAATGCGGGGTTGAAATACGTTGCTTTGACCAGACACAGAGACGGTTTACAGGTATTTTCCGACCTGTCTCTTCGATCTGAAAAAATACAAAAGCCCAAGGACATCGACAAGGAACCTAGAAAACACACTGAATACTATAGTTCTAGCTCAACGTACTCTAGGGTCAGGACCCATTGATTTTCGTATGGTGACGTGATTCATCGGTCGAAAATCGAGCGGTGATATGAGCGATCT
>CANMYO010000005.1 GCA_947502145.1 uncultured Paracoccaceae bacterium
CGGTTGACGGGGCTCGAACCCGCGACCCCCGGCGTGACAGGCCGGTACTCTAACCAGCTGAGCTACAACCGCGCATCTTCGTCCAGTCGTCCTGACCGGATGCCGCGCTTGATATGCGCGGTCCCGCGCCCCGTCAAGCGAGGTTTATGCAATCGGGGTGCTTTTTATTGCGCCGGAGATTTTGCCTGCACCGCGTCAAAAAGTGATGCCAGCTCCATGCCGAATCGCGACGGGTGGTAACGGCTCTCGTAAGCGGCCAGACAATGAGGGCGCATGTCGCGCAATTTCGCCTTTTCCAGACCCGACAGACAGGCGGCCATCGCCTCCACTGTCAGGTCAAAGGTGAGGCCGGTGCGATCCTCGACCACCAGATCAGGCAGCGCGCCCCGACGACTGACCAGCGCCGGTGTACTTTGCGCCATCGCCTCGACCACAACCATGCCGAACCCCTCCCAGCGGGACGGCACCACAAGCGCATCCGCCGCGGCACAGCGTTCGGCAACGCCAGCGTGATCCAGCCAGCCCAGAAAGGTCACGCCATCCGGGGCCGCTGCCCCCAGTTCCTCCGCCTGCCCGCCGGCAATTTCAAGAACGATGTCCTTGCGGGTCTCGCGCACCCGCGCAAGGGCTTCAAGCAGCAGATCAAGGCCTTTCTGTTTTGCAAAACGGCCGATAAACAACAGCTTGATCGCATCGCTCTGCTTGACCAGCTCCGACGGGTTTGGCGGCAAAAGGGCGGCGCCTTCGATCATGACGTGCGCGCCGGCATATCTTTCTGTGCGTGCCAACTGCAAATCATGTTCCGAAATACTCAACACCCGATGCGACAGGCGCGGCAGCTTGCCTTCGACCTGTGCAACAATCCAGCGTTTCATACCACCTTGATAACGCGACTGCGCCCAACCATGGGCGCAATAAATCACCTTGGCGCGCTGCCCGGGCATGGCAAGAAACGGCAACATCACCATCGTGAAAGTGCTGTGCAGAAAGACGATATCAGGGTCAAAATCGCGGATCGCCTGGCGCGTTGCCTTGACCAAGGCACCCAGGGTCCGCGCGCCACGCCCCTGATCGGGATACAACACACGATCCATATGCGAAGTGATGCAATGGGCATGGCTTTGGGGGGCCACGACGAGGTGTGTATCGTCAGGATTACGAACCGCCCATATCAGATCAATATAGGTGCCAATGCCCCCCTTGGCGACTTCACACACATGAAGAATTCTTGTCATTTTTGGCGGCCCAATGCGTCCCAATTCGGATAGGCGATGCGACGTCGCATGTCAAAACCGAATTCAGATGATTCAGCACAGATCATTAAGACAACCTTAACGGTTGTTGAAATCGGCATTGTTCCGCCGATATCGCGCGGCAATTGCCTTGGCGTTGCGTGTCACCCTGTGGGGAATGGTGGGTCGTGAGAGGCTCGAACTCCCGACATCTTCGGTGTAAACGAAGCGCTCTACCAACTGAGCTAACGACCCGCTGCGGGCCATTTAGGCGATCTTTGCGACTAACGCAACAGGGTTTGTGTGCCTTCTTTCACTTGCCAGACGACACCCTGCCCGCCT
Source organism: uncultured Paracoccaceae bacterium (assembly GCA_947502145.1). Classification (GTDB taxonomy): domain Bacteria; phylum Pseudomonadota; class Alphaproteobacteria; order Rhodobacterales; family Rhodobacteraceae; genus CANMYO01. The sequence goes on from CANMYO010000005.1 coordinate 1,575, forward strand.
TCGGTCTGTCCGATCGGTAATTCGTCCCCAGCAACCAGCAATGACCGGATCATCCGGCTGGTGATCCCATGGGTAAATAGAACGGCGGGTTGCTGCAGATCAGCCAGAAATGCCGCGCAGCGTTTGCGCAGGCCCTCCAGCCCCTCGCCGCCCGGTGCGTCTTCGTAATGGGCCAGAAATCCGCGCGCATCATCATACTTAGGCAGGTCCTTGCGATAGGCCCCGGACCATTCCCCAACCGAAATCTCACGCAGCCTGTCGTCGGTGCGAATTTCTGTTGCCCATTGCGCCGCCGCTATGGCCGCGGTCTGGAAAGCCCGGCCAGAGGGGCTGCTCAGACAGATAAACCCGCTCAGGTCCAGCCCGCGCAGGATTTCACCCTGCCGCGCGGCCTGCATTTCGCCTTTATGCGTTAGCGGAGAGTTCAGCCACCCTTGCATCCGGTCCACGGCATTCCACTCTGTTTCGCCGTGGCGGCAAATATAAAGATCCTGCATGGTTCCGGCCCTTTTGTGTCGCGGCATGTCGCGCAAGGCGGCACATGCATATTGGATCGTTAATCTTTGAAAATAAACGATAATGGTGGGTGATAAGAGATTTGAACTCCTGACATCTTCGATGTGAACGAAGCGCTCTACCACTGAGCTAATCACCCAATGCACGCTGGTCTAGCGCGTTGGAATTGGGCTTTCAACCCTCCATTTTGGCGGCTGGGCCGGGGCCGGTTTTAGCGATTTCGGGGTGGGACGCCGCGCAGGCGTCCCAGCCGCGTGCAACCGCTAAATTGTCGGGTCACTCTTGTCGGTTCTGGGTGTGCGCAGCTTAAGTGTCAGCGCCCGCGCGCCGCGGTTAAGCTCTTTTGTTTTCATCACTTTCAACTTGCCCAATGGCGGCAGGTTCAATTCATCTCCGCGCGCCAGAATATCAACCAGTTCGGCCATAGCCGCTTCTATCGCAGGTTTGGCGTCACGCCGCTTGACCCCGCTGCGGGCGACGGCGCGGTCCAGAAACTCGGGTTTTTTGACGGGCTGGCTTGCAACCACGGGCTCTGCCGGTGTGACAACCTTGGGGCTTGGCGCTGCCACCTTGGCGGTTTTGGGGGCGATCTTTGCGGTGGGTGTCTTTGCCTGCAAAGTGACGGTTGCGCGCGGTGCTGCTGGCTTTGGTTTGCTGGCCATTATTGATCTCCTGCTCTGCAATGACCATAGCGCGACAGATCGGCGCTGCCCACCGTCTTTCAGGAAACGAAAGTGCAATGCGTGATCTGGGGAACAAATCCGCTATAAAGGGTGCGCCGGAATCACAAAGGGACGCAATCACTTGCGCCCCTTTCTTGTCTTGTCATGTTGACTTAGTGAACGCCAGCGCCCAGCCCGTCATCACCCTTTTTCAAGGCTGCGGCGGCCGCCTCTTCGGCTGCTTCGTCCCATTCAATCGGTTCCGGTTGGCTGACAAGCGCATGTTCCAACACCTCCGAGACGTGTTTGACCGAGATAATGTTCAGCCCGTCCTTCACGTTGTCAGGAATGTCAGCCAGATCCTTGGCATTGTCCTGTGGGATGAGAACGGTCTTGATCCCACCACGCAGCGCCGCCAGCAGCTTTTCTTTCAGGCCGCCAATTGGCATTGCATTGCCGCGCAGGCTGACCTCGCCGGTCATTGCGATATCCTTGCGCACCGGGATCTTGGTCAGCACCGACACAATCGAAGTCACCATCGCCAGACCCGCTGACGGGCCATCCTTTGGCGTTGCGCCGTCAGGCACGTGCACGTGAATGTCCAGGGTATCAAAGCTTGTTGGTTTCACCCCGATCTTGGGCGAGATGGAGCGCACGTAGGACGAAGCCGCATCAATGGATTCCTTCATCACATCGCCCAGTTTGCCGGTGGTCTTCATCCGGCCCTTGCCCGGCAGGCGCAGCGCTTCGATGTTCAACAACTCTCCACCGACAGACGTCCAGGCCAAACCGGTCACTACACCTACTTGATCCTCATCTTCGGCCAGACCAAAGCGATGCTTTTCAACGCCCAGATAGTCGGACAGGTTTTCTGCATTCACTTCAATGGATTGCGCGTCTTTCTTCACAAGCTTTGTGACCGCTTTGCGCGCGACCTTTGCCAATTCGCGCTCAAGGTTCCGCACGCCGGCTTCCCGGGTGTAAACCCGCACCATTGCCGTCAGCGCATCATCCGAGATCGAAAACTCCTTGGCCTTCAAGCCGTGGTTTTTCAACACCTTGGGCAACAGATGCTGACGCGCAATCTCACGCTTTTCGTCTTCGGTGTAACCAGCCAGCGGAATGATCTCCATCCGGTCCAGCAAGGGTCCCGGCATGTTATAGCTGTTGGCCGTGGTCAGGAACATCACGTTCGACAGGTCGTATTCGACCTCAAGATAATGGTCGACAAATGTCGAATTCTGTTCCGGATCAAGCACTTCCAGCATCGCCGATGCCGGATCACCGCGGAAATCCTGACCCATCTTGTCGATCTCATCGAGAAGGATCAGCGGGTTCGTCGTCTTGGCCTTCTTCAGCGCCTGAATGATCTTGCCGGGCATTGACCCGATATAGGTCCGCCGGTGACCGCGAATTTCACTTTCATCGCGCACACCACCAAGCGAGATGCGAATAAACTCGCGCCCCGTGGCTTTGGCAACCGATTTCCCAAGCGATGTCTTACCCACGCCCGGAGGGCCGACAAGGCACATGATCGGGCCCTTCAGCTTCTTGCTGCGCTGCTGCACGGCAAGATACTCCACGATCCGTTCCTTGACCTTCTCAAGACCGTAATGATCGTTATCCAGCACGTTCTGCGCATGGTTAAGGTTTTTCTTGGTGCGTGATTTCACGCCCCATGGCAGCGCCAGCACCCAGTCAAGGTAGTTGCGCACAACAGTGGCCTCTGCCGACATGGGTGACATGTTCTTGAGCTTCTTGAGCTCGGCATCGACCTTTTCGCGGGCTTCCTTGGACAGCTTGGTTTCGGCAATTTTCGCTTCAAGTTCAGCCACTTCGTTCTGGCCGTCCTCACCGTCGCCCAGTTCTTTCTGGATCGCCTTCATCTGTTCGTTCAGATAATATTCGCGCTGGGTCCGCTCCATCTGCGATTTGACGCGGGTCTTGATCTTCTTTTCGACCTGCAGCACCGACATTTCGCCCTGCATCAGCCCAAAGACCTTTTCCAGACGATCCGTGACCGACAAGGTTTCCAAGAGCTCCTGCTTCTGGTCGACCTCAATGCCCAGATGTCCGGCCACAAGATCAGCCAGTTTGGCCGGCTCAACCGCTTCGGATACGGCGGCCATGGCCTCTTCGGGGATGTTTTTCTTGATCTTGGCGTAGCGTTCAAATTCGTTTGCAACGGAGCGCACCAGCGCTTCGACCTCATCCTCATTGCCGGGCATTTCGGTCAGATACTCGGCCGAGGCTTCAAAGAAGTTCTCGTTTTCGACAAATCCGGTGATCCGCACCCGCGCGCGGCCCTCGACCAGCACCTTGACGGTGCCGTCAGGCAGTTTCAGCAGTTGCAATACGTTGGCCAGCACACCGGCCTTGTAGATGCCCTCTGCCTCGGGGTCGTCCTCGCCAGCGTCGATCTGACTGGACAATAGTATCTGTTTGTCGTCCTTCATCACCTCTTCCAGGGCGCGGACAGACTTTTCCCGACCGACGAACAGCGGCACGATCATATGTGGGAAAACCACGATGTCGCGCAGTGGCAGGACGGGATAGGATGAACTCAACGGTTCTTGCATGCTCTTTTCCTTCTTGCGGCAAAACCACCCGGCCCCGCTTCTGCGGCAGCCCCGGCAGTTCCCTCTGGAGTTCATATCTGGGGTCTGACCCAGGATAATCAACCAATGTTATTGTTGCCTTACCGCGCAACATGCCCCATTCGCCCGGGGGGCTGCAATGGGACAAGCCGCAAAACGGTGGTGATTTCCCGCTTTGTCCACAACATTTTGCTTAATGCGGCCAATGGGGTAACACTGTTTCAGGGACGCAAGGATTGCCATTGAGCGCGATGATCGCTGCAGTACCGAGCACATGAGGATTGGCCCCCTATCTGTTCCGATCCACGACTGGCCGGACCGGTCCGACCGGGGTGATCCGCCGCCGTCACATCAGCGTGAGCGGCCGGTGTGCGAGGTGCAGAGCTCTTGGCCTCGCCGGAAACCTTCGCGACCGATGCCCCACCATTTTCAGCTGGCCGCCACGCCCGCCCCTTGATCAGAGCGGTTCGATATCGCCCTGCGCCCGGCCCGCATGAAAATCGGCCTCCCAGCTTGCAAAGGTGCCCGCCGTGATGGCATTGCGCATGCCGTCCATGATTTCCTGAAAATAATGCAGGTTGTGCCAGGTCAGCAGCATGCCCGAGATCATCTCCTGCGCCCGAAACACGTGATGCAGATAGGCTCGCGAATATTGGCTGCACGCAGGGCAGCTGCAGGCCTCATCCAATGGCCGGGGGTCATCGGCATGGCGGGCGTTCTTGATATTGACGACCCCATTGCGGGTGAACACCTGCCCGGTGCGGCCAGAGCGTGACGGCAAGACACAATCCATCATGTCGATACCGCGTTTGACAGCGCCGACAATGTCATCCGGCTTGCCGACACCCATCAGGTATCGCGGCTTGTCTTCGGGCAGCATGTCGGGTGCGTAGTCAAGAACACCAAACATGGCCTCCTGCCCCTCTCCGACAGCCAGCCCGCCGACCGCATAGCCGTCAAATCCGATGTCGCGCAGGGCCTCGGCGGATTCAGCGCGCAGATCCTGCGTGACCCCACCCTGCTGAATCCCAAACAGCGCATGCCCGGGGCGATCACCAAAGGCCGCTTTTGACCGGGCGGCCCAACGCATCGACATGCGCATTGACTTGGCAACATCCGCGTCACTGGCCGGAAGCGCGGGGCATTCGTCAAAACACATCACGATGTCCGAACCGAGCAGCTTTTGAATCTCCATCGAACGTTCGGGGCTGAGAAAATGCTTTGATCCATCGATGTGGCTTTTGAAGGTCACGCCCTCTTCGGTCAGTTTGCGCAGATCCGACAGCGACATCACCTGAAAACCACCCGAATCCGTGAGGATCGGCTTGTCCCAGTTCATGAACCTGTGCAGCCCACCCAGCCTGTCGATCCGCTCTGCGGTGGGTCGCAGCATCAGGTGATAGGTGTTGCCTAGCAGAATATCCGCGCCCGTTGCAGCGACGCTTTCGGGCAGCATTGCCTTGACCGTGGCGGCCGTCCCCACAGGCATGAAGGCCGGTGTGCGGATCGCGCCGCGCGGTGTATGAATCACACCGGTGCGTGCCTTTGCGTCTGTCGCGTTCAGGTCAAATGATATTCGCTGTGTCATGGCGGCTCCTGCATCTTCCCGCGCATATGGCTGATCGGGCTGCGGTTGAAAAGGGTTTCACTCTTGCGCAGCTCTGCATAGCATCCGCGCATGTCACAATCCGCCCCCCACCCAAGCACCGTCACCGCCGCCATCGTGGCGGGCTGTCTGATCTCATTCATCACCTTCGGGTTTTCCGCGACCTTTGGGGTGTTCCTGCGACCAATGTCAGAAGAGCTTGGCTGGGGACGCGAAGTGTTTTCCCTGTCGATGGCGGTGCAACTATTGTTCTGGGGCATTGCCCTGCCCGTCGCGGGTATGCTGGCGGATCGGTTCGGCAGCGCCCGCGTGCTTGTAATTGGTGCTTTTGTGGCCGCACTTGGCTTTCTTTTGCGTGGAACAGTGATCAATCCAACGGTCTTTGTCGGCTCTGGCGTGATTGTTGGTCTTGGCACCGGCGCGGCCTCGTTTCAGATCGTGATCGTCGCCCTGGGCAAGGTCGTCAGTGCCGCGCGGCGCAGCCTTGTGCTGGGGCTTGGTACCGCCTCGGCATCGGCGGGGATGTTCTTTGCGGCGCAGATTTCATCCTGGATGGCGGTCAGCATCGGCTGGCAGGCCGCGATCCTGGTGATCGCCGCCAGCTTTCTGCTGATCCCGCCGCTGGCGATTTTTGTCGCGCGTGTTTCACGCCCCACGGTGGATGCCGCGGGCGGCAACCAGTTTGGTTATGCGATCAAGACTGCCTTTGGGGATTCCGCCTATGTGCTGCTGTTCTTTGGCTTCTTTGTCTGCGGTTTTCACGTCGCCTTTATCCAGAACCACCTGCCCGCCTATATCACCGACGCCGGAATGACGCCTGCGATTGCGGCCTGGTCGCTGTCGCTGATCGGGCTGTTCAACATTGCCGGGGCACTTGGCGCCGGCTGGTTTGGCCAGCGCTATTCCAAGAAAGCGGTCTTGGCGAGCATTTATGTCGCTCGTGCAATCATCATTACCGGCTTTATCCTGGTGCCGCTATCGGCTGCGAGTGTGATCCTGTTTTCTGCGGTGATGGGGGTGCTCTGGTTGTCGACAGTGCCGCTGACCACGGCGCTGGTGGGGCAGACTCAGGGACTGCGGTTCATGTCGACACTGGTGGGGCTTGTTTTCCTATCACACCAGATTGGATCATTCCTTGGCGCCTGGCTTGGCGGGCGTATCTATGACCAGACTGGCAGCTATACCGGCATGTGGTGGGCGGCAGTGTTGCTTGGGCTGCTGGCCGCGCTCTTGCATATCCCCATTCGCGAAGCCCCCGGCAAACTTGCCCAGCGCGAGGCTGCGTCGTAATGGCGCGCTGAAAGACTTCTTCTGCGACGTGACCTTTACGGTTTGCGCGCTAAACCCTATATGAATGCTCAGGTATAGCAGGACAGACCCATGAACGAAGCCACCGCCCCGATGGAAGGCGCGCCACTGATTGCCCCTTCGACCACCGATCATCCCCTTTACGAGGATATCGTGCAGGCTTGCCGGTCTGTGTTTGATCCCGAAATCCCGGTGAATATCTACGACCTTGGCCTGATCTACACGATCTCGGTCGCCGAGGATAACGCCGTGAACATCATCATGACACTGACGGCACCGGGCTGTCCGGTCGCGGGCGAAATGCCCGGCTGGGTCGCGGACGCGGTTGAACCGCTGCCGGGCGTGAAACACGTGGACGTGGAAATGACCTTTGAACCGCAATGGGGCATGGAAATGATGTCTGACGAGGCGCGGCTTGAACTGGGGTTCATGTAGGTCAACCGCTGCACGGGTTGCAGGTGGGCAACCATTTTCTCTTGCTCTCCTAAATAGCAAATAAATTCACTTGCTATATAAACATGCAAGCTATTTAACTTGCATATGCGCCATACGTCTCTCACTGCTGTCCTGACCGGCGATCTGATCCGGTCCCGCAAGGCCACCCCGCAGGCGGTCGCGGCAGCCATGCAGGTCCTGCAGCAGGCGGCCGACGACTTTGGCAAGATCCACGATGAAACGCCGCGCTTTACCCGATTTCGCGGTGACGGCTGGCAAATCCACCTCTCCGCACCGAACCTGGCCTATGACGCCACGCTCTACCTGGTTGCGCGCCTACGCGCAGCAGCAACCAAGATCGACACCCGCATATCGATTGGCATCGGCACCACCCGCACCATCGGCACACATGACCTTTCAGATGCCAGCGGCACGGCCTTCTTTGCCTCCGGCGATCATCTTGAGACGATGAGTCCCCGCCGCCAGTTCAGCTATGCGGGCGCACATGTCTGGCCCTACCAGATCGCGCTCTTTGATCTGGCAGAATTCATGACCAAAGGTTGGACCAGCGCACAGGCCGAGGCAGCGGCGCTGGATATTCTGGGCCCGAAACGCACCCATGATGACATCGCAGCGCAGCTTGGCATCACCCGGCAAGCGGTGCAATCTCGACTTGCAGGTGCCGGGCTCCGCTATTTAGATCATGCACGTCACGTGATGCGACACCACGATTACGCCAAACAACCGGACCCGCAATGATCACCACATTTGCCGCCCTGCTCTTTGCCCATGTCCTTGCCGACTTTGTGCTGCAAACCAACTGGATGGTTCGCAACAAACGCAATCCGTTGGTGTTGCTCCTGCATGGGGTAATCGTGCTGGTGACACTGCAGGCCGCGCTGGGCACGGTCACGGCCTGGCCCTTGCTGGCCCTCGCGGGCGCACATCTGGTTATCGATGCGCTCAAGACCCATGCGCTGCGCCTGACCGGGCTCTGGCCCTTCCTTGGTGATCAGGCGTTACATGTGATCACCCTCATCCTGACGGCATTGCTGGCCCCGACGCTCTGGGCACAGGGCCTCTGGTCGGGGCTGGAGTTTCTGCCAGCGCTCTTTGCGCTGCTCAGCGGTCTGCTGATCGCAACCCGCGCCGGCAGCTTTGCCATCGGCTTTCTGATGGCGCCCTGGTCCGGACAGGACCTGCCCAAGGGGCTGGAAAACGGCGGCTACCTGATTGGAATCCTTGAACGCGGGCTGGTGTTTCTTCTGGTTGTCGTGGGTCAACCCGCCGGGATCGGCTTTCTGATCGCTGCCAAATCCGTGCTGCGCTTTGATACCACCTCGAAAGATCAGCGCGCGGGCGAATATGTCATCATCGGCACGCTGGCCTCATTTGGCTGGGCTCTTGTGACCGGCTATGGCACGCTTGCGATGCTTTCCCACCTGCCGCCGCTTGGAATCTTGCCCGGCACACCCTAAATTGGGCTAGGATACAGGAGACACCCCATGTTTGGCATTCCCGGCAAACAAGCCGTGACCATCACCGACAAGGCCGCGGCGCAGATCGCCAAGCTGATGACCAAGGACGGCCATCAGGGCCTGCGCATCGGCGTCAAGAAAGGCGGCTGCGCGGGCATGGAATACACCATGGAATATGTCACTGATGTTGATCCGCTTGACGAAGTCGTCGAACAGGATGGCGCGCGCGTCATGATCGCGCCAATGGCCCAGATGTTTCTCTTTGGCACGGAAATCGACTATGAGGTCTCGCTGCTGGAATCGGGCTTCAAGTTCCGCAACCCCAATGTGGTGGATGCCTGCGGCTGCGGCGAAAGCATCAAGTTCGACGAGACGATTCAAACCTCATGAGCGTTGACGACAGCGATATTGCCTTCGCTGTGGATCTCTTTTCAAACCTGGGCGGGCTCAGCACACGCAAGATGTTCGGCGGCATGTGCCTCTATCATGACGGCACCGTCTTTGCCCTGCTTTCGAGCGATGGGCGGCTTTACCTCAAGACCCGCGATCCCGGCACACTCTATGGCACCGCGACCGCGCAGTTTCATAACATGCCCTATTGGTCCCTGCCCGAAGCAGCCCTTGACGATCCTGACCACGCCTGCACATTGGCGCAAAACGCGCTCGCCGCTCTTTGAAAGGATCACATATGCCCCGCAAGCTTGCCGCCGGTAACTGGAAAATGAACGGCACGCCTGCCGCCCTGACCGAGGTCGCAGCCCTCTGTGCCGCACATTCCGCACCCGGCGTTGATGTCTTGCTGTGTCCGCCCGCAACGCTTCTGGCGCAGATGGCTGCCGCCACGCAGGATCATGCGCTGATGGTGGGTGGACAGGATTGCCATGCCAATGCAAGCGGCGCGCATACCGGTGACATCTCAGCACAGATGCTCAAGGCCGCCGGGGCCGGCGCAGTCATCACCGGCCATTCAGAACGGCGCACCGATCACGGCGAAACCGACGCGGATGTCTCCGCCAAATCGCAGGCCGCTTATGATGCTGGCCTTATTGCCGTCATCTGCATCGGTGAAACACTGGATGAACGCGAATCTGGTACCACCCTGTCGGTGATTGACACGCAGCTTGCAGGCTCGATCCCTGACAATGCCACCGCGGCCAATACCGTTATCGCCTATGAACCGGTCTGGGCCATTGGCACGGGCAAAGTGCCCACCACCGCGCAGATTGGCGAGGTGCATGCCCATATCCGCGCCCGCCTTGCGGCCCGGTTCAGCGATGCGGCTGACATGCGCCTGCTTTATGGCGGATCGGTCAAGGCCAGCAACGCCGATGATATCTTTGCGGTGGCCGACGTGGATGGGGCATTGGTAGGCGGAGCAAGCCTGAAAGCCAGCGACTTCGGCCCCATCATCACTGCCCTGTCAAACGCCTGACCCTCACCCTCTCGCGGCACAAAAGAACGCAGCGGCCAATTCCGGCCGCCGCGTTGCTTTCCTGACCGCCAGCAAGACGCGCGCCATCGCCCGCTAATTCACAATGATCTCCGGCCCCATCAGCGAATTGGGCAATGCCGTTGAAATCCACGGGATGTAGGTGATCATGATCAAGAAGACGAACAGCACGGCAAGAAACGGCAGCGCTGCGCGGACAACCGCCATCATCGGCATGCCTGCGACACCCGAGGTCACAAACAGGTTCAAGCCGACGGGTGGGGTAATCATCCCGATTTCCATGTTGACGACCATGATGATGCCCAGATGGATCGGATCAATACCCAGCTGAATGGCAATCGGGAACACCAGCGGCGCCACGATGACAATCAACCCTGATGGCTCCATGAACTGCCCGCCAATCAGCAGGATCACGTTGACCACGATCAAAAAGGCGATCGGCCCCAGCCCGGCGTCCAGCATCGCCCCGGCGATATGCTGCGGGATTTGCTCATCCGTCAGCACGTGCTTGAGGATCAGCGCGTTGGCGATGATGAACATCAACGTCACAGTCAGCTTGCCCGCCTCAAACAGGGTGCCCAGGGTATCCCTGTGAAACCAGGCGGTGACAATCGCCCAGGGCTTTGACAATAGCGAGACAGGTCTCTCACCCTCTGCCGTCGCCAGCGGTCCCATATCGCGATAGATGAAACTGGCCACAAAGAAGGCATAGACAGCAGCCACCGCAGCCGCTTCAGTCGGGGTAAACGCCCCCGGGCGCCAGTAGACCAGAGGCCCTTCGCCAAACTGCACCCAGGGATGGCCATAAATGCCGCCCATGATGATCACGATCAGCAGCAGCCCCCACAGGGCATCGCGCAGGCTCTCGCCGATCTCGCCCCAGCCCTTCCATTCGCCCTTGGGCATGTTCTTGAACCGGGCAATCACATAGATCGTCACCATCAGCATGAACCCGGCCAACATGCCGGGGATCACCCCGGCCAGGAACATCCGCCCGACCGAAACATCCGTAGCAGAGGCATAGACAACCATCACGATGCTTGGCGGGATCAGAATGCCCAACGTGCCGGCGTTACAGATCACACCTGCGGCGAATTCCTTGGTATAGCCAACCTGCCGCATCGCGGCGATCACGATAGACCCGATCGCAACCACCGTCGCCGGGGATGATCCCGACAGCGCCGCAAACATCATGCAAGCCAACACGCCCGCGATCGCAAGCCCGCCCTGCAAATGGCCGACACAGGCAATCGCAAAACGAATGATCCGCTTAGCGACCCCACCGGTCGACATGAAGGACGAGGCCAGCACAAAGAACGGGATCGCCAGCAAGGTATAATGCCCGGCCATGGCCTGATAAAGCGACTGCGCGACAGAGGCCAGCGAGGTGTCCGAAAAGGCCAGCAAAAAGATGATCGACGACAGGCCAAGGCTCACCGCTATCGGCACGCCGATCAGCAACAGCCCAATGATCATCACAAAAAGGAGTACAACTTCCATGGCTCAGGCTTCCCGGTTGAGGGCAGCAGCTTCTTCAACCGCATCCTCTGCTTCATGTGAGACGATCAAACTGTCATCCTGCCCACGGATCACCCGAACCGTGGCCTGCGCGATGCGAAACAGCATCAGCAACACACCAATCGGCAAAATCACGTAAGGGATGAATCGTGGCAGCTTTTCGTATTCTTCGCCAAGGTTGAACCGTTCCTCCAGGAACGTCCGGCCAAAGGGGATTGGCACCTGCTCTGTCTCGTACCAGCCCTGATCGCGGGTCTTTTCGTCAAACCCGGTTGGCAGCACCCGTCCGGTGGTCTGTTGATAGCCGCCAAACGGCGCCCAGTAATCCCAGGCCCCCTTCATCAGCAGTCCCCCATAGGCCAGACAACAGACTGCAGAAATCATCACCAGCGCGCGCCGCAGCCCCCCACCGGTCAAGTTCAAAACGGCATCAACGCCCAGATGCGCGGTGATCTTGAAACCATAGCTGATCCCAAACAGTACCAGCCAGGCAAACAGGATCAGCGTCACTTCCAGACCCCATAGCAACGAGGTCCCAAACCCGTAACGCATCACCACATTGACAAAGGTCACCATTGTCATCAGCCCCAGCAGGACTGCTATGAAAGTACGCTCAACCCCGTCAATGAAACGGCCGAAACCGGACGGCGAGGGATGTGATTGTTGTGACATGGCGGCCTCCTCACAGGCGTTGCAGGAAAGGGCGCCCCGTAAGGCACCCTTTTGGGATGGTGGGTGGGGTGTCGCCGCAAGGCGCACGTCACCCCGCCATCATTTACATGGACGCATTGATTTCCTGCGCGGCGTCAATGTTGTCCTGACCAACGTCCTCGACGAACTTGTCCCAGACTGGGCGCATCGCTGCGACCCATGCTTCACGCTGTTCCGGGGTCAGCTGGCGCACAACGCCACCCGCATCCACAACCGCCTGCTTGGCCTCTTCATTCACCGCAAAGCTTTCACTGTTGCGGGTCTCCGTGACCTCACGCAGGATCGTTGTCAGCTGTTCGGCCACATCCGGCTCAAGGCTGTCCATAAAGTCGACAGATGTCACAACCAGATAATCAATGATGCCGTGGTTGGTTTCGGTGATCCCGTCCTGAACCTCAAAGAATTTCTGACCGTAGATATTGGACCAGGTGTTTTCCTGCCCATCCACAACGCCGGTTTGCAAGGCACCGTAGACTTCGGAAAAGGCCATCGGCTGCGGGCTGGCACCCAGCGCTTCCATCTGCGCGACAAGCACGTCACTGGCCTGCACGCGGAACTTCAGACCTTCTGCATCACCGGGCAGTTCCAGCGGCACGTTGGCCGAAAACTGCTTCATGCCGTTGTGCCAGAACTCCAGTCCCTGCAAGCCACGCCGCCGCATGCTGTCCTTCATCGCCTGGCCGGTCTCTGACGTTTGAAAGGCGTCAACCGCGTCGATGTCGGTAAACATGAACGGCAGATCGAAAATGCGGAATTGCTTGGTAAAGGCTTCAAACTTGGACAGTGACGGGGCCGCCATCTGCACATCACCCTGCAACATCGCCTCCAAAACCTGATCGTCGTTGTAAAGCGTCGAGTTCGGGAACACCTCCATGCACATCACACCATCCATTTCGGTGTTGATCCGCTCTTGCAGCAGGCTCGCCGCAATCCCCTTGGGATGGCGATCGGTGTTTGTCACGTGGCTGAACTTGACGACGATCTCACCTTCGTCGCAGCCACCTGCGTGGCTTTCAGCGACAGCGGCATTTGCGGCTACGGCCATTGCGGCACCCAGTGCGGCAGTCTTTAGATAGGTCATGAGATTTCTCCTCCCTGTGGACCTCTCTCAACCAGAGGCCCTGCATGGGTAGATCAAACGCTGCCGCCCTTGGTCCAACAACAGATTTGTCAAATTTTTGTGCGAAAAGCGATTTTAGCGCACATTTTCAATGCGTTTTGCAATGTTTCTAATGCGCCGTGCGGATCACGCAAGCGTGAGACTGTGCGGAATACTGCACAGAGTTAGCGATCACATGGCCGGATCTTGACCCTCGACACGGTAGTCTTCTGCGCGAATGTCATGGCGTGTCAGCTTGTCGTAAAAGGTTTTGCGCGGGACTTTCAATTGCCGTGCGGTTTCCGTTGCATTGCCTCCCGTGCGCCGCAGCGCGTCAATCAACAGAGTGCGTTCCACCTTTGCCATCTGATCGGGCAGGCTCAGCCCGACCATCGCATCCGCATCATCCAGCCCCATGGCAAACCGCATCGCGGCATTCATCAAGGCGCGGGCATTTCCCGGCCAGTCCTTGGCAACCTGCTGTTCCAGGTCCGCCTGCGTAATATCCGGCAGCGGCAGGTTGGCTTGCTCGCACGCCTGCGCGACATAGTGGCGGAACAGGACCGGGACATCCTCCATCCGGTCGCGCAGCGGCGGCACCACAACGCGCATCAGGTCCAGCCGCACCTGAAGATCCGCGCTGAAATTGCCCTGCTTCACCTGTTTGCGCAGCTCGTGCGTGCTGCCTGCAATGACCCGTGCCGGTCGTCCCGCTTCCAACGCATCCAACAGCGCAAACTGAACTGTGTCCGGCAATTGACTGACATCATCAAGGTATAGCGTCCCGGCCCCGGCCTGATCAAAGGCCTCTTCAAGTCCCTGCAATGTCAGTCCGGCAGCGCTCCGCTTGATGAACGGATGGCGCGCGGCAGATGACAGCAGATGGATCACCTCGGCAACCTTCGGGGTGCCCGAACCCGGCTCTCCGATGACAAGCACATCCGCCCCGGCCCGCGCAACAGCACGCGCCCGGTCGCGCAGCCCCTGCGCCAGATCCGAGACCCCGATCAACATCCGCGCCGCAGCATCTCCGCCCGCGATTGCAAGTTTGGAACGGCGGTCCTCCAGCACATCCGCGCGGGTGCGCAGCGCCCGTTCTACCCCAGCCAGCAATGTCGCCGGCGCGCAGGGCTTTTCCAGAAACGAAAACGCCCCGGCCTCCATCGCTGCCACGGCCATCGGCACATCACCCTGCCCGGTCAGCAGGATCACTGGCAGTTCCGCGTCCGCCGCGCGCGCGTAGGTTAACAGGTGAAACCCGTCCCGGCCTGGCATCCGGATGTCGCTGACGATGATGCCATCGAAATCGCGGGTGATGTGGTCCTTGGCGGCCACGAAGGATCCCGCCACGATGGGTAGATATTCCGCCAGTTCCAGCGTCTGCCCCAGTGCCTCGCGCACCGCATGATCATCATCCACCAGCAGAACCCGCCGCGTCATGCCGCGTCCCTTTCCGCCACCGCGTCCAGCGTCACGGTGAACACCGCCCCGCCCTGCTGATGATTGCGGCCTCGAATCTCACCGCCAAAACTCTGGACAAGCCCATATGAAATCGACAGCCCAAGCCCCATACCCTCTTCGGTTGGCAATTGCTTGGTGGAATAAAACGGCTCAAACACCTTTTCGGGTTCTTCGATGCCGGGGCCGGTGTCATGCACGGACAGTTCCACCCGCGCGCCAAGCTGATCCAGAGTTATCGTCAACACCCGCCGATCTGCCCCCTCCATGGCGTCAATGGCATTGGTGACAAGGTTCAGCACCACCTGTTGCAATCGCACATCGCCGCCGCGCACATGGACCGGACCAGCGGGTGCCTGCCAGTTCAGCGTGACATCTCCGCTATGCAACCGCCCTGCTACCATTTCGATTGCGCCATCCACAACGGCCACAAGATCAACGTCGCGCATCCCGTCGCTTTGTTGGCGGGCAAAGGCGCGCAGATTGCGGATGATCCGCCCCATACGGCGGGACAAATCACTGATCCGGCTCAGGTTTTGGGCTGCAACCTCTGGTTTTCCCTTGGCCAGAAACGCCTCTGCATTCTCGGCAAATGACCGGATCGCCATGAGCGGTTGGTTCAGCTCGTGGCTGATCCCGGCCGACATCTGCCCCAGTGCCGATAACTTGCCCGCCTGCACCAGATCGGCTTGCGCGCGCGTCAGCTGCGCCTGTGCCTCCCGCCGTTCGGCCACTTCACGGCGCAGATCATTGTTGACCGCGCGCAGCGCAGCGGTGCGGTCAATCACCCGCGCCTCCAGCCGGGCATTGGCCTCTGCCAGTGTGCGCCTGCGTTCAATCAGCCAGAACAGCATCACGCCAAAGGCAAGGCACAGCGCCGCAGCCACAGCGGCCTGCAACAGTGCAATCTTGCGCACCGGTGCCATATCCATCAGCGCCTCGCCGGTCAGCCCGATCACCGGCAAAGGCAAGGACAGATGCAGCCCGCGGTCAGGCAGATAGCGCCCGCCGTCCATCGTCCAGATCTCAAGCCCCTGCCGGGTGCTTTCGTCCACCGCACGAAACGGGGCCACGACACCGGTATGATATTCTGCACTCTGCCCCGCCGCGGCGACATCGCCAGTCCGCGACCGGAACACCAGCTCTGATCGGTTCGACACAAAGATCACGCCCAGTTCATCCGTGAAAAAGACCGTCGGGCGGTCGCCGCGCCATTCCGCCTCTACCGCTTCAACATCTGCGGCAACGATCACCGCACCGCGCACCGGCCCGTCATCGGCAAACACCGGGGCGGCAAACAGAAAGGCGCGCCGCGCGTAGCGTTCGCTCAGCAGATGATAGACCCCCATCGCGCCATCCTTGGCCCGCTCAAAATAGGGGCGTCCCGCATGGCTCTCAGTGGATCCGGCACGGGCCGCGCCCACCGGCACACCCGCGGCATCAACCACAATGACGTCAAGCGACCCGGTTTTGTCAGCAAGCCGCTGCAGGAATCCCACCTGCCCCTGCGGCTGCCCTTCGTCCAGCAGGCCTGTCACCAGCGGGTTGTCCGCAAAGACAACCGCCAGACTGCGGTAGCGCCCAAATTCGTTCTTGAGACTATCCCCCGCCAGGGCAAGATCCGCCCGGCCGCGCCGTTCAAGC
Organism: uncultured Paracoccaceae bacterium; assembly: GCA_947502145.1. Classification (GTDB taxonomy): domain Bacteria; phylum Pseudomonadota; class Alphaproteobacteria; order Rhodobacterales; family Rhodobacteraceae; genus CANMYO01. Next base: position 18,057 of record CANMYO010000005.1, read on the forward strand.
TGCTCCAGCGCCTCGCCCTCAGCAATCCACAAGACTGCACCGGAAAAGGCGGCGACACAGGCCAGGTAGATCAGCACAAGCATGCTGCGGCGGGACCGTTGCAAAGACATGTCTTATGTCTAGGAAATCACAGAGCGGAATGCCAGCGCCGGTCTAGGACGTGGCATCAACCATGTCACGCAGAACAGTCGCGGCGTTTTCGATCCGGTCGATGACGGAATCCGCGCCAACCAGCTTGTCGACATGCGCAACTTGGCCGACGATATTGCCCGCAACAACAATCAGCGCCATCGGCTGGGTGATCCGCAGCGCCAGTACCAGCCGGACCAGATTGGCCAGCATCTCTTCGCCCTGCGCCACCACCACAATCGCCTGATAGCGCGTGTCTTCGGTGCGCGTGACAATCGCCTCATGCGTTTCGCCAACCGACAGGTCCACATCCCAGCCCTCGCGCCGGAACATGTCAGTTGCGATCTCGATCCCCAGCGTATGGGTTTCCTGCGGAACCAGCGCGAACAGGGTCGACTTTTGTCCGTCGTCATCCCAACCGCTGTCGATGACGTGGCGCAAACCCCTGATAATGCGATACAATCGCCCCGAGGCAAGCGTCACATCCATGAACGAAATCCGGTCCCTCTCCCACAGTTTCCCCAACCGTCGCGCGGCTGCGGCAACATAGGCCAGATAGATCGTTTCTGCTGGGACGCCCTCGCGTCGGATGGCGATGATAAATCGGTTCCCCGCCGCCTCATCACGCGACAATAGTGCTGCACAGAAACGCTCGATATCCTGCGCTGACGGCCCATTGTCCGGCCGCTCTGCACGGCGCACGCGAAACGCCAGACGCCGCACAACCTCGCGCGCGACATCCTTGACGGTGTCTTCCGGCAAATGCCGGCTCACATGGCGGAAGTGAATATCCGCAGCCTGATACGCAAGTTCATCAAAGCTGCTGCCGTCGGCTGGTTCATGTGTCATCTGACGCCCCCCGAATTGCATCGGGAACACCATTTGGCGGCGCATCCCCCCCGGACACGCGACGCAAAACCTGATCTCTCCCAACCTCTGCAACATAACACAATCCGGCAATCTGCGGTTGCGTCAGAACGTCGCGCCAGGCAAATCATCCGAAAATCACGTGTCGGCGCAGACCGGCAGCGGCACCTAAAGTGGCAGGGCCACGGTCGATTTGATCTCTTCCATCGACAACAGCGCGGTGACGTTGTGCACGCGCACCTCACTGATCAGTGCCTGGTAAAAAACATCATAGGCGCGCGCGTTCGCAACGCGCACTTTCAGGATGTAATCGATGTCCCCGGCAAGGCGGTGCGCCTCTTGCACTTCGGGTCTGTCACGCAGCGCCTTCAGGAATTTCTGCTGCCATTCCGCTTCATGTTCCGAGGTCCGGATCAGCACAAAGAAGCAAGCCTCGAACCCCAGCGCCTCAGCGTCCAGCATCACCGTCTGCTGGCCAATGATGCCGCCGTCGCGCAACTTGCGGATTCGGTTCCAGACAGGGGTCTTGGATGACCCCACTTCCTTTGCGATTTCATCCAGTGAGCGGCTTGCATCCGCTTGCAATGCCGCAAGGATTTTCCGGTCCACATCGTCAATTCGGACAGACATTCTGTTTTCACCTCATTCGCAGGAAGCGCGGCCTTTTGCAGCGCAGCATTGGGACGCTTGTCCTTAACTATGGGCAGATTGGTGCAATTACCAGAACATTATTCTATATTGAGGCCAAGCAACGAAGAGAACCGCAATGGATCATTTTCCCGTCTTCATGGCAGTCGCAGGCCGCCGCATCGTCCTTTCGGGCGGCGGTGACGCTGCGTTGGCAAAACTGCGCCTGATCCTCAAGACCACCGCAAAGGTCACCGTGTTTGCACCACAGGCCGCGCCGGAACTTCACGCCTGGGCAGCCGCCGGGCGGCTGACGCTTGTGCTGCGCGTGATGGCGGCAGGTGATGCGCAGGACGCGGTGCTGTTTTATGCCGCCAACGAAGATGACGCCGAAGATGCCCGTGTCGCCGCGCTCGCCCATGCGGATGGTGCCAAGGTCAACATCGTTGATAATCTGGGCGACAGCGAATTCATCACCCCCGCCATCGTTGATCGCGACCCGGTTGTCGTCGCCATCGGGACCGAGGGCGCGGCCCCAGTGCTCGCACGCAAGATCAAGGCCGACCTTGAAGCCCAGCTGCCCGCCTCCCTTGGTCTGCTGGCCCGCGTCGGCAAAACCTTCCGCCATGCTGTGAATGTCCTGCCCATGGGGGTGAAGCGGCGCGATTTCTGGTCCGCTTTCTATTTTCGCGAAGGCCCAAAGGCCGTGAGCAAGGGGCAGGATCAAATTGTCCCGACCCTGGAATCCCTGCTGGATGATCACATCATGGGTCAGACCAAGGCGGGTCATGTTGATCTGGTCGGTGCCGGCCCCGGCGATCCCGATCTGCTGACGCTCAAGGCGCGCAAGGCCCTTGATAAGGCCGACGTGGTGATCCACGACCGCCTGGTAACCGGCGATATCCTTGAACTGGCCCGGCGCGAGGCGATCATCATCGACGCTGGCAAAGAAGGCTTTGGCAAATCGATGAAGCAGGAAGACATCGACGCGCTGATTGTGGACCATGCCCGCGGCGGGGCCCATGTGGTGCGCCTCAAGGCCGGTGACCCGACCGTCTTTGGCCGGTTGGACGAGGAAATCGACGCGCTGGTTGCGGCTGATATTCCCTATACCATTGTCCCCGGCATTACGGCGGCCTCCGCTGCGGTGGCGGGAATCTCTCAAAGCCTCACCAAACGCGGGCGCAACTCCGCGATCCGCTTCATCACCGGTCACGACACCAAAGGTTATGCCGATCACGACTGGAAGGTACTGGGCCAGCCCGGTCAGGTCGCAGCCATCTACATGGGCAAGCGGGCCGCGCGTTTCATTCAGGGTCGCCTCCTGATGCACGGCGCCGATCCCGCCACCCCGGTCACGATCATCGAAAACGTCAGCCGCACCAACCAGCGCATCATTGCCACCACCCTGGCAGAGCTTGAACCCACGATGAGCAACGCCAACCTGACCGGCCCTGCCATTACCTTTTACGGCCTCGCCCCGCGCGATGCCCTCGCCATCGACCTACAAGAACAGGAGGCCATCTGATGCCCCGCAGCTTCACCCCGAAAGTCGTCACAGCCAATGCGCTGCTTGAAGGTGATGCCGTCTGGCTCACCGAAGATGACCGCTGGTCACGCGACATCCGCGAGGCCGAGCTTCTGACAGACGAGGCCCACGCAGACCTGCGCCTGATCGAGGCTTCGGCCCGCCAGGACGAGATCGCCGGCGCCTATCTGGCTGATGCCAAAGATACCGATGACGGCCCCGCCGCCATCCATTTCCGCGAAGCCTTCCGCACCCGCGGGCCTTCCAACTATCCCCATGGCAAGCAGGCAGAGGCCTAGACATGTATAAATACAACGAATTTGACGCAGCCTTTGTCCGCGAACGCAACCGGCAGTTCCGCGCGCAGGTCGCGCGCCGCATTGACGGGTCCCTGACCGAGGATGAATTCAAGCCGCTGCGTCTGATGAACGGGCTCTATCTGCAACTGCACGCCTATATGCTGCGCGTAGCGATCCCCTATGGCACCCTGAACAGTGGCCAGATGCGCCAGCTTGCCTATATCGCGGACCGCTGGGACAAGGGCTATGGCCATTTCACCACGCGCCAGAACATCCAGTACAACTGGCCAAAACTGTCTGATGTGCCGGATATGCTTGACGCGTTGGCAGATGTGGAAATGCACGCGATCCAAACCTCGGGCAACACCATCCGCAACGTGACGGCCGACCACTTTGCCGGTGCGGCCGCCGACGAAATCGCCGACCCGCGCCCGGTGGCTGAACTGCTGCGCCAGTGGTCCACTGACCATCCTGAATTCCAGTTCTTGCCACGCAAATTCAAGATTGCCGTGACCGGGTCTCCCAATGACCGCGCGGTGACAAAGGCCCATGACATTGGCCTGCGCATGGTGCGCAACGACGCGGGTGATGCGGGCTTTGAGGTTGTCGTTGGTGGCGGGCTTGGCCGCACGCCGATGATTGGCAAGGTGATCCGCGACTTTCTCCCTGTCGCGGACATCCTTGCCTATTGCGAGGCGATCGTCAGCGTCTACAACCTGCTGGGCCGCCGCGACAACAAATACAAGGCGCGGATCAAGATTACAGTCCACGAGAATGGGCTCGACACAATTCGCGATAAGGTTGAGGCACGTTTCGAACAAATTCGCGCAGGATTTACCGGGTTTGAGCAGGGTTTGCTTGCAGAAATCGAACAAGCTTTCGCCCCACCCGCTTACAAGGCAGCTGGCCTTGATGGCTATGAAGCGGCGCGCCTGGCCAATCCCGCGTTCCGGTCCTGGACCGATACGAACCTGACGGCCCACAAGAACGACGCCTATGCGATCGTTTCGGTGTCGATCAAGAAGCCTGGCCAGACACCGGGTGATGCGTCATCCGATCAGATGCGCACCCTCGCCGATATTGCCGAAAAATATGGCCATGACGAACTGCGGATCAGCCACGAACAGAACGTGATCCTGCCGCATGTTCACAAGGCCGACCTCGCTGCGGTCTACGCTGAGCTGCGTGCGGCGGATCTGGCCACGGCCAATATCGGGCTGGTCTCTGATATCATCGCCTGCCCCGGCATGGATTACTGTGCGCTTGCAACGGCCCGTTCGATCCCCGTCGCACAAGAGATCGCGACCCGCTTTGACGCGCTCAAGCTTGAACACGACATCGGCGCGCTCAAGATCAAGATCTCGGGCTGCATCAATGCCTGCGGTCACCACCACGTTGGCCACATTGGCATTCTGGGGTTGGATCGCGCCGGTGTTGAGAACTACCAGATCACGCTGGGCGGTGACGGCACGCAGACCGCGGCCATTGGCGAACGCGCCGGGCCCGGTTTTTCGGCTGACGAAATTGTCCCAGCCATAGAACGATTGGTAACGGGCTATCTTGACCTTCGCAGCGATGCCGACGAAACCTTCATCCAGACATTCCGTCGTCTGGGCATGGAGCCCTTCAAAGCAATCCTCTACCCCGCCAAGGAGGCCCAGAATGCCGCTTAAGGAATTTGCAGAACGCCGCAATCTTCTGCACCGCAAGTCGGACGCCCAGACCGTGCTGAAACACGCAATGGATGATGTGCAATTGGGTGAAGTTGCGATTGTCTCCAGCTTTGGCGCGGAAAGCGTTGTACTGCTGCATATGGCAGCCGAGATCAACAAGGACGTGCCGGTTATCTTTCTGGACACCGAAATGTTGTTCGAAGAAACGCTGGAATATCAGGTGACTGTTGCGGAAACGCTTGGTCTGACGGATATCCGCGTGACACGGCCGGATCGCAACGATCTGTTCCTGCACGACAACGAAAGCCTGCTGCACCTGCATGACCCGGACGCCTGTTGCAACCTGCGCAAGACCGTGCCGCTGGAAAAGGCGCTGCATGGATTTTCGGGCTGGATTTCAGGGCGCAAACGGTATCAGTCGGGCACACGCACCGCGCTGCCGCTGTTTGAAAAGGATGGCCGCCGGATCAAGGTGAACCCGCTGGCAAGCTGGGGTCACGAGGAACTCAAGGCCTATATCACCGATCATGACCTGCCGCGTCACCCGCTGGTGGCCCAAGGCTATCCCTCAATCGGGTGCCAGCCCTGCACCAGCCGTGTCAGCCTTGGCGAAGACCCCCGTGCAGGCCGCTGGCGTGATCAGGACAAGACCGAATGCGGCATTCATTTTGAGAACGGCAAGATCGTCCGCCAGAAAGTGACAACATCATGAGCGTGATCGTAACCGACACCGGCTTTGCAGCGGACGATTGGGACTGCGGATTTGTGGCCCATGGCGAAGCGGCAGCCAATGACTGCGACTATGGCGTTGATCTGGCCTCGGACACCGATCCGGCTATTCTGGCAGGCTTGATGAATGCGCCGATGATCCGCGTCGACTTTCCCAGCTTTGCTGATGGGCGCGGGTTCACGCTGGCCACCATGCTGCGCCGGGCAGGCTACAAAGGCCGGATGCGGGCCAAGGGGCACGTCATTGCCGATCAATATGCGATGGCGCGGCGCAGCGGATTTGATGAGGTCGAAATCGACGATGACCTCGCCGCCCGCCAGCCCGAACCGCAATGGCTGTCACGTGCCAACTGGCAAGAAAACAACTATCAGGCGCGTCTGCGCGGCTGAGACCCTTTAACTGATCCATATCAAAGACTAGACCGGAGGGCGGCCCTAACAGGGTCGCCGTGTGATTTATGACCGAGCAAAAACCAGTGAACCAAACCGCCGCCAAACCCGTGCCGACGTTGCCGGATGCGCAGACCGTTACCGAGGTGCAGCATTATACTGACCGCCTGTTTCGCTTTCGCGTCACGCGTCCTGCGTCGCTGCGGTTCCGGTCGGGCGAATTTGTGATGATCGGCCTGATGGGCGATCCGCACCCGGAAACCGGCAAGCAGAAACCTCTCTTGCGCGCCTATTCCATCGCCTCCCCCTCTTGGGACGAAGAGCTTGAGTTTTACTCGATCAAGGTGCCCGACGGCCCGCTGACCTCGAAACTTCAGCACATCAACGTCGGTGACGAAATCATCCTGCGCCCCAAACCCGTGGGCACGCTGGTGCATGATGCGCTTCTGCCCGGCAAACGTATCTATTTCTTTGCGACCGGCACCGGCTTTGCACCCTTCGCCAGCCTGCTGCGCGAACCGGAAACCTACGAAAACTATGACGAGGTCATCATCACCCACACAGTGCGCGATGTGGCCGAACTGACCTATGGGCGCGAATTGATCGACAATCTCAAGCAGGACGAGATGATGATCGAATTGCTGGGCTCCGAGAACCTCGACAAGATCCGCTATTACCCGACCACCACCCGCGAGCAGAGCCCGAAAATGGGACGTATCACCACGCTGATCGAAAACGGAGAGCTGTTCGCCGATCTTGGTGTGCCACCGCTTGATCCGGCCACCGATCGCGCGATGGTCTGTGGCAGTCTCGCCTTCAATCTCGATATCAAGGCGATTCTGGAAAAGGCCGGCCTGAACGAGGGTGCCAACTCCGAACCCGGTGAATTTGTGATCGAAAAGGCCTTTGTCGGCTAGTACGATCACAATCAAGGGCCTGCGCTTCGCGGTCTCCAAATAAAAAGGCCGCGCCGGGAATGGCGCGGCCTTCTTGTTTTTCGCAGGCAGGCGTTATTGCAGGCCAAGCGCCTCTTTCAGGCGTGTCAGTGTCGCATCCAGTAGCTCTGGATTGTCTTTGGCGGCGTTCACAGCGGCGGACAGCGCGGTCTTTTGTACGGCGGACAATTCGCTACCGTCGATCATTTCCATGACCTTGTCAGCGTCAAATCCATCCGCAGTCAGCAGATCTGCCATCATTGCATCCGTGCCTTCCGCAGCATCATCGGCGGCTGCGGTGGCCTCCTCAGTTGCAGCTTCCACGGCTTCGGCAGCACCCTCGACAGCCTCATCCGTTGCAGCGGCGGCGTCTTCAACGGCCCCTTCAACAGCTTCAGCAGCCTCTTCGGTGGCAGCGGCAGCCTCGGCGGCAGCAGCTTCTGCTTCCTCTGCGGCGGCAGCGGCTGCAGCCTCGGCCTCAGCAGCGGCGGCAGCAGCAGCTTCTTCCGCGGCAGCAGCAGCAGCAGCGGCCTCTTCCTCAGCAGCAGCGGCGGCAGCGGCGGCTTCCTCTTCGACGGCGGCAGCAGCGGCTTCAGCCTCGGCAGCGGCAGCCGCGGCGGCTTCCTCAGCCTCGGCGGCGGCAGCGGCAGCGGCTTCTTCCGCAGCGGCAGCAGCAGCCGCAGCTTCCGCCTCGGCTTTTGCGGTCGCGCCGGTCAAAACACCAACGGCCTCACCGGCCGTGCGGCCATTCACGCCCATCTGGTAGCCAAAAAAGCCAACCACGGCGACAACTACGATAATTAATAGCGCTCTCATTGGGTAATCCTTCCAGTCATGAAAACGTGGCAGCCCATCTTTTGGGCCTTAACACGCATATGTCAGAGGTCGCCGCCAAGGAAAAGGTCCCAATCACTTGGCCGTTCCCCCCAATCGGCGCTTTTTTGCGGGTTGAAGCCGCATGTACAGGGTTATAGCTTACGCGATACATCCCGTGAACAGTCAAAGGATAAAGACCATAGGACGCAGACCCCATAACGCGCCACCTCAGCGCGAAACCGGCCCCCGGATCAACGATCGCATTCGGGCCTCAGAGATTCGCCTGATCGGGGCAGAAGGCGAAAACGTAGGTGTTGTGACGCCTGAACGTGCCATGATGATGGCCGATGACGCCGGACTTGATCTGGTTGAAATCTCACCTAATGCCAATCCGCCCGTCTGCAAGATCATGGATTTTGGCAAGTTCAAATACGAGACTCAGAAGAAAGAAGCTGAGGCCCGTAAGAAACAGAAGATCATCGAAATCAAGGAAGTGAAGTTCCGTCCCAATACGGACAACCACGACTATGATGTGAAGATGCGCAACGTTTTCAAATTCCTTGAGAACGGCGACAAGGTCAAAGTCACCCTGCGCTTCCGCGGGCGCGAAATGGCCCACCAGGAATTGGGTCGCCAGTTGCTGGAACGTGTCGCCGAAGACACCAAGGAAAGCGGCAAGGTCGAAAACTTTCCGAGAATGGAAGGTCGCCAGATGGTCATGCTGATCGGACCCCTGCCAAAGTAACCGCCCGGCGCAACCGCGCTCCCGGCATTTACATGCAAACGCCTGCCGCTCAGGACGGTGTTTGCAACGCAAACCCCGGGGAAGGTCGCCAGATGGTCATGCTGATCGGACCCCTGCCAAAGTAACCGCCCGGCGCAACCGCGCTCCCGGCATTTGCAAGCAAACGCCTGCCGCTTCGGACGGTGTTTGCAACGCAAACCCCGGGGAAGGTCGTCAGATGGTCATGTTGATCGGACCCCTGCCAAAATAACCCACGGTCACGGTCACCAGAGCGGGCGTGCATCGCGCACAACCGCTCCGGCGACGTTCCGGTCATAAACCGCTTCTTTTTCCAGCCATTTCGCGCAATCTTCGTCCCATGCATTACAGGAGCCCGCCATGAGCGCCTATTTTCATGCCGAAGACTGCAAAATCGACGATCTTGCAGCGCTGTGCAGTCAGACGCTCCAGCGGGACAGCGTGCCGATTGCGACCGACATCTGTCAGAACGTGCCGATCTATGCGGTGCAAGCGCTTGATCTGGAAGACCCTGCCCTACTGGCTGAATGGGCCGCCGTGCTGCACACCGGCCCCGGCATCATCGTGCTGCAAGGGGCATTTGCCGATACCGCGCCAATTGACCGCGCCAGCAAAATTTACCGGGACATCATCGCCGCAGAAAAGGCCGCCGGGACAGCTAATGCCGATCACTTTGCCGCCGGCACCAATGATCGGGTCTGGAACAGCCTGCAAAAGCTCTGCCTGCGCGATCCGGACACCTTCGCAGCCTATTTTGGCAATGCCGCCCTCGCCGCGGCCTCAACGGCCTGGCTTGGCCCCGCCTACCAGATGACGGCGCAGGTCAATCTTGTTTATCCCGGTGGCGCGGCGCAAAAGGCGCACCGCGACTATCATCTTGGGTTCCAGACTGCAGACATCGCGGCACTGTTCCCGGCCCACGTCCATGATCTGTCCCCGGTTCTGACCTTGCAGGGGGCCGTGGCCCATTGCGATATGCCCATCGAAAGCGGCCCGACCAAGCTGCTGCCCTTTAGCCAAGCCTATCGTCCCGGATATGTCGCCTGGCGACTGCCCGCATTTCGCGCCTATTTCGAAGCGCATTTCATACAGCTGCCCCTCGCCAAGGGTGATGCGTTGTTCTTTAACCCCGCATTGTTCCATGCTGCCGGGCCAAATACCTCGCGCGGGATTGATCGCATGGCCAACCTTCTGCAAGTCTCCTCTGCCATGGGGCGTGCCCTTGAAAACGTCGACCGGAAAAGCATGTGCAAGGCGCTGTTTCCTGTACTGCGCGGCGTTGACGCCACGACCCGTCGTCATGCGATTGCCGCCTGCGCCGAGGGGTACAGTTTCCCCACCAATCTGGACAGCGACCCACCGATAGGCGGTCTGGCGCCTGAAACGCAGGCCGCGCTGTTCCATCGGGCGCTGGATGAGTCCATGTCACAAGCCGAATTTGATAAGGCGCTAGACGCGCAGGCCGCCCGCAAACGCAGTTAGGCGCGGGCGCGATCTCCCTGCAGCCATGCGCGGAAATCGACCAGATCAAACCCGATCGAGATCACATCGACGATCAGCAGGACCGCCGCCAGACCAGCGAAGGGTCCGGTTATCGCGCCGGTTGCCAGCCCATAGGCCAGCAGCGCCACCAATGGGCTCCAAAAGATCAGATGGGACAGGGCCATCAGCTTTGTGAACCCGCGTGCGACCAGCAGGATCACCAGATTGGGGGCTAGCCCGGCAATGGCAAGGCTGGCGATGACCGGCCCGTTTGGCGCGGTCCAAAAGGCCAGCGGAGCGATGTTGACGGGAACAAGGATCAGCGCGATCCAGAATTGCACCCAAACCGGCAGGCGGCGAAAACTAAAGTAGATGTCCGCAATCACCGCGCCGCCGTCACGGCCCGTTTGGTCATGACCTTGGTCAGATGCGCCCGGTATTCGCCAGTGCCGTGCAAATCGCTGATCATCCCGTCCCCTGACAGCGACAGCCCGTCAAGCGCGGCAGCGCTGAAGTCTTCGCTCAGCGCTGATCCCGCCGCGTCCCAACAGAATACACCATCCTCAGAGGCTCCGGTGACCCCAACCTTCACGCAGTCACTGAACTGCGCGACAAAGACCCCGACAAGGGCAAAGCGCGACGCGGGCTGGGCGAATTTCTGGTAACTGGCAGCCTTGGGCACAGGTATGCGGACCGCAGTGATGATCTCGCCCTCTTCCAGGGCAGTGGTAAACATACCTTGGAAATAATCTGCCGCGGCAATCTCGCGCCGGTCCGTGACAATCACCGCGTCACAGGCCAGCACCGCAGCGGGATAACAGGCCGACGGGTCGTCATTGGCCAATGAACCGCCGATCGTGCCGCGGTTGCGCACCGCGGGGCAACCGATATGGCGCGCCATCTCGGCCAGGGCGGGAAAGTCTGCAGCCCCCGCTGCGACCTCGGCATGGGTTGCGCCGCCCCCGATGGTCAGCGGGCCCGTGCCGTCGCGCGCAATCCCCTTCATTTCGGCGATATCGGTCAGGCTGACCAGAACCGATGGGGCAGCAAGCCGCGCGCGCAATGTTGGAATCAGGGTCTGCCCCCCTGCCAGCGGCTGCGCGTCTTCGTCCTGCAGAGCGCTTACCGCCTCAGCCAGCGTGGTCGGGCGGATCAGGTCAAAATCATACATGGTCTAGGCCGCCGCGATTGTTGCGACGTCCTGGCCCGAAGCCGCGTAGATCGCCTTGATAATGTTGTGATAGCCGGTGCAGCGGCAGATATTGCCCTCAAGATGGGTACGAATCTCGGCCACGGTCGGCTTGGGGTTGTCCTTGAGAAGCGCCGCCGCAGACATCACCATCCCGGGCGTGCAGAATCCGCACTGCAACCCATGTTCGTCCTGAAATGCCTGCTGCAACCGGTTCAGCGTGCCATCCGCATTGGCCTGCCCTTCGATGGTGGCCACGTCACGGCCTGCGGCTTCGGCGGCGAACATGCTGCAGGCTTTCACCGCCAGCCCATCCACATGCACGATACAGGCCCCGCATTGGCTGGTGTCACACCCCACGTGGGTTCCGGTCAATTTCAGACTGTCGCGCAGGAAATCGACCAGCAACGTCCGGCCTTCGACCTCTCCCGAAACGGCGGTGCCGTTCACTGTCATCGCCACTTTCATGCGGCCTCTCCCTAGATTCTCAAGGCAGAGTTAATCACGCCCCTGCCCGGTTGAGAACCACTCAATTCACCTGCTCCGCATCAATCAACCAAAGGGTTGACTGATGCGTTGAGAATCGTTATTCACCCATATGGTTGAACGAAACGAAACAGACCGGCTGAACGATATCCTGAAAGCCGCCAGCGACCCCACACGGCGCGAGATTCTGACTCTCTTGGCGCAACATGGGCCGCAGCGGGTGGGTGATATCCACGGCCACTTCGACATGAGCCTGAACGCGGTCTCAAAGCACATCAAAGTGCTGGAAACCGCAGGATTGGTGAAACGTCGCACCGAATGGCGCGAACACATGATCGAAGTGCAGATGGCACCCCTGTCGGTCATCGACAGCTGGTTCGCGCAACTGCGTTCGATCTGGGACCTCAGGCTTGAGGCCCTCGATGATATTCTCACGAAAGGAGCTGCCACCGATGACTGATCTGACCCTCACGTGCAAACGCACGATCAAGGCCCCGCCAGAGGCCGTATTCAATGCCTGGCTGGACCCCGACATCATGGCAAAGTTCATGTTTCCAAGCCCCGAGATGCATATCTCGGAATCGCGCAGCGATCCCAAGGTCGGCGGGCGGTTCTTTGTGAACATGGTTGCGGACCGCGATCTGCCCCACGAAGGCGAATATCGTGAAATCACCCCGCACAGCCGTCTGGTGTTCACCTGGGAGGCTCCCTGGTCAGCGCCGGGCACTTATGTCGATCTGCAATTTGCCCCGGTCACAGGCGGCACTGAGATCACCCTGACCCATGTCCGCTTTGTGGATGAAGAGTCACGCGACAATCACAAAAATGGCTGGAACGGCATTCTTGCCAACCTTGATAACCACCTGACAGGAGCTTGAAATGGCTGAACTTTCCCTCACGACGTCCCGCACCATCAACGCCTCGCCTGAAACCCTTTTCAATGCATGGCTTGACCCGAAAATGTTGCAGCAGTTCATGCGCCCAGGGCCGGACATGACCGTGCCACGCGCATCAACCGATCCCAAAACCGGTGGACGTTTCGACATCGTCATGCAGGCTGGCGACAACGAAATCCCGCACGCGGGCACCTACAAGGAAATCGACCCGCATCGCCGTCTGGTCTTTACATGGGAAAGCCCGTTTTCCGCCGACGACAGCACTGTCACGCTCGACTTTGCACCCGGTGATGGCGGGACAGAGGTCACATTGACCCATACCCGTTTCCCGTCCGAGGAAAGCCGCGACAATCACGCGGGCGGATGGGCAAAAATCCTCGAACTGCTCGAATCTGAGTTGGAGTCGGTCTAATGGAAATCACCGTCACTGCCCTTAACTGGCCTGCCGTCATTGCCGGGACAATTGCCGCCTTTGCTCTTGGCATGGTCTGGTTCAGCCCGATGCTGTTTGGCAAGGCATGGTCAACCGGCAGCCACAACATTCGGCCGCCTGCCTCACCGCCGGTGGCGGCGATGGTGGTGCAGCTGATCGGCACCTTTGTTTTGGCGCTGGCCGTCGGGCTTACTGAAACCTATCAGGCTATAGGGGCGGCAATTGCTGCAATCCTGGCGGTCGCGCTGATCGTAGCGGGGATGGATCTGTTCAGCCAGAAATCAGGCAAGGCAACCCTGATTGATGCCAGCTATGTGGTTGTCGCCGGGGCGTTGATGATCCTCGCGCAGGGCCTGCTTTGACATGACATGCCGTTGCGCAGGGCTCATCCGGCCTTGCGCAACGTCTCAATCACTTGTGCCATGATGCTCACGGCAATTTCTGCCGGGGCGCGCCCGCCAAGGTTCAGCCCGACCGGCGCATTGATGCGCGACAGCTGCGCCGCCGTCACCCCCGCCGCCTTCAGGCGGGTCACGCGCTTTTCATGGGTGCGCCGCGATCCTAGACATCCGACATAAAATGCCGCTGAATTGACCGCCGCGATGACAGCCGGGTCATCCAGTTTGGGATCATGGGCCAGTGTCACCACAGCCGTGCGCCGGTCCAGACCGATGTCACCCAATGCGTCGTCCGGCCAGTCTTCGATGATGGTTTCGCCCGGAAACCGCGCTACAGATCCAAATGCGCCGCGCGGATCAATGATAATCGGATCAATGCCACAGGACCGGGCCATACCGACAAGGAACTGCGCGATATGCACCGCCCCGACAATTACCATCCGCAGCGGCGGGTTGTGGATTGCCACAAAGGTCTTGCCGTCCGCTTCGATGCCTGAGCGATCCAACCTGAACCGGTCGTCATGCCCGGTGCTGACGACCGCCCGTCCGGTCCCTTCCAGATCAACCACATATGCAACCGGGGTTTTGGCGGCGGTCGCCGCGACAAGCGCCTCAAGGTCTGTGACCGCCATGGCACCGCCGACAGGTTCCACCAGCACCTTGATCTCACCGCCGCAGGCCAGCCCCACGGCAAAGGCATCCTCATCGGCAATGCCGAAGGTCAGTGTTCTGGCCTGCCCGTCGGTGATTGCCTCTTGCGCCTCGACCATCACCGCACCTTCCACGCAGCCGCCAGAGACCGATCCCTCCATCGCCCCCGCCGCGTCAATTACCAGCAGTGACCCCACCGCCCGTGGGGCGCTGCCCCATGTCTGAATCACTGTCGCAATCGCCACACCACGGCCAGCGCGATGCCAGTCCAGTGCAAGCGGAAGAAGGTCATGATCTGCGGTTGTCATCGGGTCTGTCCTGTTGGTTTCACGACCAAGCATCGGTGACAAGTCCAGCATGGTAAAGACCGCACCGGTTAACAGGGTCTTAAGATTCGTGTCTGCATGGGTTGTTGACGGGATGTGCATGGATTGTGCTGGTTAATTTTGCGTTGAAAAACAGGGTTAATCACCGTGTTGCCCCCCACCAGCCGAAGGCGTAGCCTTTGTGCGATTGCGCAAAGGAACCTGAAAAATGAACCACCCTGCCCCCCTATCCGATGGGTTTGGACCCGACCTCGGACCGTTTGACTGGGACGATGCGCTGCGGCTGGAAGACATGCTCAGCGAAGATGAACGGATGCTGCGCGACGCAGCGCGCAGCTTTGCCCAGGACCAACTTCAGCCTGGAATTACAAAGGCTTACCGCGAAGCAACCAGTGCGCCGGACGTCTTTCGCAAGATGGGGGACGCGGGGCTGCTTGGGGTCACGATCCCCGAAGAATACGGCGGCCTGGGTGCGGGCTATGTGACCTATGGCCTGATCGCCCGCGAGATTGAGCGCGTTGATAGCGGATACCGGTCGATGATGTCGGTACAATCATCGCTGGTGATGTATCCCATCCACGCCTATGGCTCTGAAAAACAACGGGAAAAATACCTCCCCGGACTTGCCGCCGGTACGTTGATCGGTTGTTTTGGCCTCACCGAACCTGACGCCGGTTCCGACCCGTCAGGCATGAAAACCACCGCTCGCAAGACCAATGACGGCTATGTTCTGAACGGGTCGAAAATGTGGATTTCAAACGCGCCAATCGCGGATGTCTTTGTGGTCTGGGCCAAGTCCGAGGCACACGGCGGCAAGATCCGCGGATTCGTTCTTGAGAAAGGCACAACGGGCCTGAGCGCCCCGGAAATTGGTGGCAAGCTAAGCCTGCGCGCCTCCATCACCGGCGAAATTGTCATGAAAGATGTCACCGTGTCAGAGGATGCCTTGCTGCCCGGTGTGCAAGGGCTGAAGGGGCCGTTTGGCTGCCTCAACCGGGCCCGCTACGGCATTGCCTGGGGGGCCATGGGTGCCGCTGAATTTTGTTGGCACGCCGCGCGAAGCTATGGCCTTGAACGCAAACAAT
This sequence comes from uncultured Paracoccaceae bacterium, assembly GCA_947502145.1. Taxonomy (GTDB): domain Bacteria; phylum Pseudomonadota; class Alphaproteobacteria; order Rhodobacterales; family Rhodobacteraceae; genus CANMYO01. The sequence goes on from CANMYO010000005.1 coordinate 33,759, forward strand.
TTAATCGCCCTCTGGCGCAGACCCAGCTGTTCCAGAAAAAGCTGGCGGACATGCAGACTGAGATCACCCTGGGGCTGCATAGCGCCCTGCAATTGGGCCGGTTGATGGAAATGGGACGCGCAGCACCCGAGATGATCTCGCTGATGAAACGAAACAACTGCGGCAAGGCGCTGGATATTGCGCGGGTGTCGCGGGACATGCACGGCGGCAACGGAATCGCAGAAGACTTCCAAGTTATGCGACATATGGTTAATCTGGAGACCGTGAACACCTATGAGGGCACCCACGATATCCACGCCCTTATTCTGGGCCGCGCCCAAACCGGGCTGCAGGCTTTTTTCTAACGCCGGGGTTCCTCTGTTTTGGCCCGCCTCGCCCTCACTTTCGCCGCAAACAAATGGCAAGTCGGGGTGAACTGACCGGATCCCGGCAATTTGGAGCGTAGCGATGACCAACACCCCCCTCACGTTTGAGGCTGATCTTGTCGGGTTAGAAGGTGATGAATGGATCGACCGGCTTGAGGATCTTGCCGAAGATTTCGGCTATTTTGAGCCGCTGGGACCTGACCATCAGGCTGTTTTCCTGCAGGGTGGCAGCAATTTGCTTGTCACGTTTGAAGATGCCGAAACGATCTGCAAGACACCGCTGGCCGAACCGCGTAGTTTTGAATTTGCGCGCAGCGAAGGCTGGTCGATCCTGACGATCATCGCACGCACGGAAAGTTGGTTCCGCCATCCTGCCATCTATCAGTTCTTTGATGGGCTTGTCGACGAAGGCACGTTGGAGGAATTTGATAACGTTGTGTTTTTCGGAACTAACGGCGCCGGGTACGCCGCTGCTGCGTATAGTGTCACGGCGCCGGGTGCACGGGTGCTTGCAATCCGCCCGCAGGCCACGCTTGATCCGCGTATCACTGATTGGGACCATCGCCACATCGCACAGCGTCGCCGGGATTTCACCACGCGCTATGGCTATGCGCCGGATATGCTGGATGCCGCAGACGAAGCCTTTGTGCTGTTCAGCCCCTCGCAAAAGGCCGATGCAATCCACGGCGCCCTGTTTACCCGCCCCAATGTCACGAAGTTGCGTGCGAATGGGTTGAATGGCCGTGTCGAGGTCAGTCTTGATGCGATCGGTATTCTTGACGATCTGATCCGCGAAACAATGGCCGGAACGCTGAATGCCATGCGCTTTGCGCAGCTTATGAAAGCAGCCAAGGACTATTCGCTGTATCAACGGTTGCTGGTCAAGCGTGCCATCGAAGCGGGCCATCCCAAACTAGCGGCAAACCTTGCTGCTTTGTTATCTGAAAAGACGGATGACGCCTACTTTGCACAAAAGCTGGATGAACTTGCAAAAGACGGCATTCATCCCGGCAGCACGACGGCAATCACAGCCGCGCAATAGTCGCGGGCACTGGTCAGCGCCGCAAAGGCGGTGTAACCCGAAACCATGACCGATAAACAGATGACTTCGCTGACAATCCGGCGGCCAGATGACTGGCACCTGCACTTGCGCGATGGCGCGATGTTACAAGCCGTATTGCCCGAAACGACCCGTCACTTTGCCCGTGCAATCATCATGCCAAATCTTGTCCCGCCTGTTGTCACAAGTGCGGATGCCGTGGGTTACAGAGACAGGATCAATGCGGCGTTGCCGGATGGCGCAGTATTTGAACCGCTGATGACGCTGTACCTGACAGAGGATACCGACCCCGATGATGTGGCAGCGGCCCACGCCGCGGGCATAGCCACCGCCGTTAAACTTTACCCTGCCGGGGCGACGACTAATTCTGCCTCTGGCGTGCGCGATTTTGACAAGGTCCGCCCGGTTCTTGATCGCATGGCAGAGATCGGCATGCCGCTTTGCGTGCATGGCGAGGTAACAAGCAGCAATATTGATATCTTTGATCGTGAAGCTGTTTTCATTGACAAAATCCTCAAGCCGATCCGCAAAAAAAACCCTGATCTGCGGGTCGTGATGGAACATGTGACAACCGAGGACGCGGTTGACTATGTGCGCGACAATCACAAGAACCTTGCGGCGACGATCACCACGCATCACCTGATCATAAACCGCAATCACATCCTCGCCGGGGGTATCAAGCCGCATTATTACTGTCTGCCGGTTGCCAAACGCGAACAGCATCGCATTGCGTTGGTGCAGGCTGCGATCTCGGGGGACAAACGGTTTTTCTTGGGCACGGACAGCGCGCCGCATACGGATCCGGCCAAGCTGCAGACTTGTGGCTGCGCGGGGATCTTCTCTGCGCCCAATACGATGTCCTGTCTGGCAGAAGTTTTTGACGTCGCCGGGGCATTAAAGAAACTCGAAGCCTTCACATCGTTGAATGGCCCGAATTTCTATAAGCTGCCTGCCAACGAACAGACGCTTACCCTGACCAAAGGTGATCCCGTTACTTACCCCGCGCAGATCGACACCGGCGACGGCCCGGTGACGGTGTTTGACCCCGGCTTCCCACTTCACTGGCATGTCTCTACCTAAAGGACCCCAAGCATGATCCCTTCCAGCTTCCCTTCCAAAGACGAAATGGCGCGCCTGTCGGCCGCAATGCTGCTGGAAATTGGTGCGATCAGCTTTAATGCGACAGAGCCTTTCACACATGCTTCGGGCAAACAGGCACCAACCTATGTGGATTGCCGCAAGCTGATTTCATTCCCGCGAATCAGATCGACGTTGATGGATTTTCTAACCGTCAGCATCATGCGGGAAGTTGGGTTTGAAGCCTTCGATAACATTGCAGGGGGCGAAACCGCCGGAATCCCCTTTGCGGCTCTCGTCGCTGAGCGGATGGCTCTGCCAATGACTTATGTGCGCAAGAAACCCAAGGGCTATGGCAAGAATGCGCGGATCGAAGGCGCAATGGCCGAAGGCCAACGGGTGTTGCTGGTCGAGGACCTGACAACCGATGGCGGATCAAAGCTGTCCTTTGTTGACGCGATCCGTGACACCGGGGCGCGTTGTCCGGCCACGGCGGTGATCTTCTTTTACGGCATTTTCGAAGGTGTCGAGCAAGCGCTGGCTGATCATGGTGTGCAGCTCATTCACCTTTGTACATGGTGGGATGTTCTCGCCGTCGCCAAGGAAAAAGAAGCCTACGATGCAAAAACTCTAAGCGCTGTGGAGGCTTATCTGCGCGACCCCGCAGGTTGGGCCCCTGGCGTGATGGTCTAGGCAAAAAACTTACCCACAGCAACATCGGGTTTTGATCCTCAGAATCAATTGACCTGCCTATATCGTGTGACTTTGGGCGCCAGCCATGCTACATCTGGGCAAAATTATGCTTGATTGTCCTGTCCACAGAAATGTCCTTGTGGTTATCCACCAAGATATCCCGATAGCGGAATCAAACCGCAGTTGCTAGGAATACGGCGGGACAGAGGGAACGCCAAATGAATGAGATAACCGCCTTCAACGCGTCAGGCGTTGAAACGGCTGACGCCGATGAAATGCCGCATTCCATCGAGGCTGAACAGCAGCTTCTTGGCGCAATTCTGACCAATAACGATATCTTTGACCGTGTGGCCAACATTGTTGGCCCCCAGCATTTCTACGATCCGGTTCATGCCCGGATCTTTGACGTGGCGGCTGCCCGGATTGCAAAAAATGCATTGGCATCACCGGTCACGCTGAAAACGTTCTTGGAAGATGACGAAGGCCTGAAGGAACTTGGCGGGCCCGCCTATCTCGTGCGCCTTGCGGGCGCCGCGATTTCCGCTTTTGCGGCGCGCGATTACGCGCAGATGATCTATGATCTTTCAATCCGGCGCAAATTGATTGAGGTCGGGCAAACCATTGCCGCAAAGGCAGGGAAGGTTGATGTCGCCTCTGAACCAGCGACCCAGATTGTTGAAGCCGAACAAGAACTTTACGCCCTTGCTGAACAGGGCACCACTGAAAGCGGATTTCAAAGCTTTTTGAGGGCGGTAACGGACGCCGTTAATGTAGCAAATGCGGCTTACCAACGCGATGGCGGACTTGCCGGGGTGTCCACCGGCCTGATCGACATGGATAAAAAACTCGGAGGGCTTCACAAATCGGATCTGCTGATCCTTGCCGGTCGCCCCTCAATGGGCAAGACCTCGCTTGCGACGAACATCGCCTTCAACATTGCGAAAGCCTACAAGAAGGGCACCCTGCCGGACGGCACCGAAGGTGCGGTTGATGGCGGGGTTGTGGGTTTCTATTCACTCGAGATGAGCGCCGAGCAGCTCGCCGCCCGGATTCTGTCAGAGGCAGCAGAAGTGCCCAGCGAACAGATCCGGCGCGGCGATATGTCGGAGACAGAATTTCGTCGCTTTGTTGAGGCTGCGAAATCACTTGAGGCTTGCCCGTTGTTCATTGACGACACTCCGGCGCTACCGATTTCGCAACTTGCCGCCCGCGCCCGCCGCTTGAAACGGACCCACGGTCTAGACGTGCTCATGGTGGATTATCTGCAGCTCGTGCGTGGTACCGGACGGTCGGAAAACCGGGTGAACGAGATCTCGGAAATCACCATGGGTCTGAAGGCCATCGCCAAAGAATTGAACATCCCGGTGATCGCCCTGTCACAGCTATCGCGGCAGGTTGAAAGCCGCGAAGACAAGCGCCCTCAGCTGTCTGATCTGCGTGAATCCGGGTCGATTGAGCAGGACGCCGATGTGGTCATGTTTGTGTTCCGCGAGGAGTACTACGTTGAACGGGAAAAGCCCGGTGATCACGAGATGGAAAAAATGGCCGAATGGCAGGAACGCATGGATCGCCTGCATGGCAAGGCCGAAGTCGTTATCGGCAAGCAGCGACACGGTCCGATTGGAACGGTCGAATTGTCATTCGAAGGCCAGTTCACCCGCTTTGGCAACCTTGTCAAACCATGGCAGCAAGGCGAAGACCGGGAATTCTAACTTCGCCGCCTGCAATTCTGCGGGACGGCCAGGCAACACGCATTAGTTTGAGCCATTCAGATGATGGCCTTGGTTAGGTGTGGCTGCGATAAGTTTCGATGCGGTGTGGTCGTGTGGCGGGGCCGTTGTGCTCCGGTCAGCGATTCAGGGAAAGGCCGCTGCGTCATCGACGACATTTTCATGCTTGAGGAATCGCCTCGCGCAAGACGTACCGCAATAAGGTGTCGCAAATGGGCAGATTTGCACCAAATGCATTGCTGGTGCGCTGTGCAGATGCTGCGATGGATTGCATGAACTGGCACAGCCTGACAAAAGACCCGCATGAGTACAGGACACTTAACGATTGACCTCGACGCGATTGCGACGAATTGGCGTAACCTAGACAAGCTGTCGTCGGTTGAAACGGCCGCTGTTGTCAAAGCGGACGGCTATGGACTGGGCGCGGACCGGGTCGTCAAGGCGCTGGCCCGTGCTGGTGCCCGGACATTTTATGTTGCTGCCGCAGAAGAAGGCGCCGCTGTGCGGCAAGCCCTTGGCCCCGGCCCTACCATCTGCGTGTTCTCTGGTCACATGCGCGGGGACAGCGACATTATTTCGGATATGCAACTGACTCCGATGCTGAATTCTGCCCGGCAGGTGCAACGCCATTTTTCGGCGCTTCCCGAACATGGGTTCGGCATTCAGCTGGATACGGGGATGAACCGGTTGGGGATGGAATGGGACGATTGGGCTGCTACTGCCGAAGACGTTCTGCGACGCAAACCTTTTGTAATCATGAGCCATCTTGCCTGTGCGGACGAACCCGATCATCCGATGAATCCCTATCAGCTGGATGTATTCCACCAGATGACCGACGGTATCACCACGCCGCGCAGTCTGGCCGCGACGGGCGGCATCCTGTTGGGCGAGAAATATCATTTTGACATGACGCGGCCGGGCGTTGGGCTATACGGCGGCGCGCCATTTTCCGATGCGCAGACCGTTGCGCGGCTTGATCTGCCCGTGATTCAAATCCGCAGCCTCGAAGAAGGCGAAGTTGTCGGTTACGGCAACTCTTGGCAGGCAGAAAGGGCGAGCCGGGTCGCGACCGTTGCAGCCGGATACGCCGACGGGCTGATCAGAGCGATGTCAGGTAAAGCGGTTTTGCATTTTGAAGGGCAGCCCTGCTCCCTGATTGGACGCGTGTCAATGGATCTGATCACAGTTGATGTGACCGATTGTGATGAAGACCCCGAGTTCCTGACGATCCTTGGGCCACACCAATCGGTTGATGATCTCGCACAGGCCGCCGGGACGATCGGGTATGAAGTCCTGACGGCGTTGGGCAGTCGCTACTCGCGGCGCTATCAGTCGCGCTGATCAGCTGGCAGTGACACGCGCTGCCTTCCCGTTGGTTAGATGCGTCACAATCAGCGCTGTATGATGAGGGTCAAATGCAGGCAATCCTACGCACCGCGAATCTTGTGCTCTTGGTTCTCTTTCCGCTGGCCTGGTTCGCGCCATTGATGCGGGCGGGCCTGCTCCCCCTGTTCGGGCTGGACGAGATCAGCGTCATTTCCGGGCTGCAGAGCCTTTGGGGCAGCGATGTTTTTCTCGCTCTTTTGGTCACCGTATTTGCCTTGTTCGCCCCATACCTGAAGACCATTGGGCTGGCCCTGCTGCATTTTGGTCTTCTCAGCCGAAGATTGCTGCCGATCCTTTCATGGATGGGCAAACTTGCGATGGCGGATATCTTCCTGATCGCGCTTTACATTGTGGTGGCCAAGGGCGTGGGGATCGGCAAGGTCGAAACCGCCTGGGGGCTTTATCTGTTTACAGGCTGCATTCTTGCTTCGATCGTCATCTCGGCGCTGACACCCAAGGTGGAGCAAGCGGAATTCCCGGATCACGGCGCGGCCCAATAACCTGATCAAAACTTCGATTGCAGGCGCGCGGCAAAGCCTCCAAAAGACTCTCATGGCCAAAGACAAATCATATTCCTGCTCTGCCTGTGGCAATGTCACGCGGAAATGGGCTGGGCAGTGCGAAAGCTGCCAGGCCTGGAATACAATTCACGAAGACAAGGCGCTGTCGTCAGGGCCGAAGAAGAATTCGCTGGGGTCGATGCGCGGTTCAACCATCCCGTTGACCGATCTAGCAACTGCTGAGGCGGAACCGCCCCGCACCCAAGCGGGAGTGGCTGAATTGGATCGCGTGCTTGGCGGCGGATTGGTCAAAGCCTCCGCACTTCTGGTCGGCGGAGATCCGGGGATTGGGAAATCCACGCTGTTGCTGCAAGCCGCTGCACGGTTCGCCCGCAATGGTCTGAAGGTCATCTATATTTCGGGAGAGGAATCCCGTGCGCAGGTACAGATGCGGGCCCGTCGGCTTGGCCTGACCGAGTCGCCTGTGCAACTCGCCTCGGAAACCAATCTGCGCGACATCTTGACGACATTGGACGCTAATAAGCCCGATCTGGCGATTATTGATTCTATTCAGACGATGTGGGCTGACAATGTTGACAGTGCGCCAGGCAGCGTCTCGCAGGTGCGCTCTTCAGCGCATGAGCTGACGACCTTTGCCAAACGCAACGGCATGTCAGTCATCATGGTTGGTCACGTCACCAAAGAGGGTGCAATCGCGGGCCCTCGGGTTGTCGAACATATGGTTGATACGGTTCTCTACTTTGAAGGGGAGCGTGGTCATCAGTTTCGGATTCTGCGCGCTGTGAAGAACCGGTTTGGGCCGGCAGATGAGATTGGCGTTTTTGAAATGACCGGCAAAGGGCTTGCCGAAGTCAAGAATCCATCTGCCCTGTTTCTGAGCGAACGCGGTGAGCCAGCCCCCGGATCCGTGGTCTTTGCCGGGATTGAGGGCACCCGCACAGTGCTTTGTGAGATCCAGGCGCTTGTGGCCCCTTCGCCACACAGCCAACCCCGGCGCAGCGTGGTGGGATGGGACGGTGGACGCCTTGCAATGATCCTTGCGGTGCTGGAGTCGCGCTGCGAGGTTCCCTTTGCCGGATTGGACGTTTATCTCAACGTAGCAGGCGGTTTACGCATTCAGGAACCCGCTGCAGATCTGGCAGTTGCTGCCGCGCTGGTGAGCGCCCGTGAAGACGCGGCACTGCCAAAAGAGGCCGTTATATTTGGTGAGATATCGCTCTCAGGCGCGCTTCGTCCTGTGTCTCAGACCGAAAACAGATTGAAAGAAGCGCAAAAACTTGGTTTTACCTCCGCAATCATGCCGCAACAAAGTAAGAAGTTTGCGGCCGCTGGCTTGGAGACGCGGCAAATGCCCGATCTGGCCGGATTTGTGACAAAGGTGTTTGGCGAACGCTGACACTGAACCAAGGAGCGGACCGTTGGAAGGTTTCACCATTGTCGATGGCGTCGTCGCCGCGATTATTATTATTTCGGCCCTTTTGGCCTATAGCCGGGGTTTTGTTCGTGAGGCCATGGCGATTGCCGGCTGGATCGGCGCTACGATTCTCGCATTCATATTTGCGGATCAAGCCGAGCCTCTGATCCGGCAGGTTCCGGTACTTGGCGATTTCATTGGCGATAGTTGTGAACTAAGCATCATAGCGGCCTTTGCGGGAGTCTTTGCCGTATCATTGGTTGTGATCTCGATATTCACACCGCTCTTTTCGTCAGTCGTCCAGCGATCGGCATTAAACGGTCTGGATCAGGGTGCGGGATTCCTGTTCGGCGTGTTGCGCGGCATTCTTTTGGTTGCTGTTGCTTTCTTTGTCTACCAGACCGTTCTGTCTGCACAGGATGTCCCGATGATCGAGGACAGCCGCTCTGCCAAAGTCTTTGCGCGCCTCACTGGTCAGATTGAAGATCGCGACCCCGAAGCAACGCTAAGCTGGCTGACAACACAATATGAACAACTGGTTGGCGCCTGCGGCACCCCTGCAGAGTAATTTCAGCCACGTTGGTCCACATAGACCCCGCCCACTTCGGGCGGGGTTTTTTTATTGTGCGGGTCCCATTCAACCATGCAGGGTGGCCCTGCGGTGCTGGCGACACTGATCATCCGCGGCGCATTACATAAAGACAACAATTCTGTGACAGCAGCAGGTGACAGCACCGCACGGAGCCGTTAAACGACGCACATCCATTGTAAGGATTCGGAGCTGCCGCCCGTGACAAACACGATGCCCCCCGCCCACCCCTTTGACGACGACAAATTGAAAGAGGAATGCGGCGTGTTTGGCGTCATCGGCGTGACCGATGCAGCCAACTTTGTAGCCCTTGGCCTGCATGCATTGCAACATCGTGGGCAAGAGGCGGGCGGGATCGTTACCTACCATGCTGACACGGGATTCAACCAAGCCCGACGCATGGGATTGGTGCGTGATAACTTCACCTCGCCGGCAATGATGGCACAACTGCCCGGCCAAATTGGCATGGGACATGTGCGATACTCGACCGCCGGTTCAAAAGGACAAACCGCAATCCGCGACGTGCAACCGTTCTTTGGCGAGTTCTCGATGGGCGGCGCGGCGATCGCGCATAATGGCAATATCACCAATGCGCAGTCCCTGCGGCGGGAGTTGATCGAACGTGGCTCGATCTTTCAAAGCTCATCAGACAGTGAATGCATCATTCATCTGATGGCCCGCTCAATGGGCCGCAATATCCCTGACCGCATGGAAGAGGCATTACGCAAGGTCGAAGGCGCGTTTTCCGTGGTCGCAATGACCCGCACCAAGTTGCTTGGCTGCCGTGATCCCCTTGGGGTCCGTCCACTGGTGCTGGGAAAAATCGGCGATGGTTGGGCGCTGGCCTCTGAAACCTGCGCGTTGGATATCATCGGCGCAGAATTCGTGCGCGAGATCAAACCGGGCGAGATGGTTGTGATCACCGCTGAAAAGGGCGTGCAAAGCCACTTTCCGTTCCGCCCCGCCAAATCGCGCTTTTGCATTTTCGAGCACGTCTATTTCAGCCGACCAGATTCCTCGCTAGGTGGTCGTTCAGTTTATGAAACCCGCGAGGCGATTGGCCGGGAACTGGCAAAGGAAGCACCCGTTGAGGCGGACCTCGTCTGCCCGGTCCCAGACAGCGGAACGCCTGCGGCGATCGGCTTTAGCATTGAGAGCGGTATCCCCTATGCAATGGGCATCATCCGCAATCAATATATGGGTCGCACCTTCATTGAGCCGACAGAACAGATCCGCAATATGGGTGTGCGCCTCAAGCTGAATGTGAACCGCGCGCTGATCAAGGGAAAGCGGGTCATTCTTGTGGATGACAGCGTTGTGCGGGGCACCACCAGCCGCAAGATCAAGGAAATGATCCTGGATGCGGGCGCTGCCGAAGTCCATTTCCGGATTGCCTCGCCGCCGACCGCCTGGCCCTGTTTTTACGGCGTTGACACGCCGCAGCGCGAAAAGCTGCTGGCCGCAACAATGTCGGCAGACGAAATGTGCAACCATCTTGGCGTCGATAGTCTCAAGTTCATTTCACTGGATGGGCTTTACCGCGCGGTTGGTGAAGCCGATGGGCGTGATGCGGCGGCACCTGCCTATTGTGACGCGTGTTTTTCGGGTGAATACCCGATTGCCCCTGCAGACATGATTGAACAGGGATTTCAGGGGAAAGAAGCGGCCGAGTAAGGGATTTCGCGGTGTCAGCTTGCTTTGGCGCGGGTCTGCCTTGGTAGCCGACCCAGGCCCCTAACGACCAGCAAGCATCCGACCAGCAAACCAAAGGTTGCCGGCAAGGGCACCGGTGCGGGTGAAGCCGCCATTGAATTGCGGACCCAGCTGCCGGGCGCGGCAAAATATTCACCTCGCAATGTCACTTCCTGTGGCGTTCCCTGAAATACCGTTTCGCCAAACATGGACCGATGATAGCTCACCTGATCGTTGATCTGATAGATGGACAAATAGCCCGGAACGCTGTGAATGTACTTGCAGTTGAAGGCATCAATCTGCGCAGCCGCGTCAAACCGGATTGCACAGGAACTTTGTTGGACGGGCGTGTTCACGCCAAAAAGCGACAGCTGCGAAAACGGTGTGGTGCCCGCTAGTGGGTCAAATGCAGCATTCAGTATGGCAACATCCCCCGCGCCATTTTGCAGGACCAGCTCTGTCGGAGCACCAAATTGGGAAGAGACCTGCAACGTATGGCCTGCCAGACGTTTCCCGAACAGCCGCTCATCAAACCGAAAGCTAAGCCTGGGCACCGCAACGGAACCGCGCGTGTAATTGAGAGATGACGGCCCTGCCCCGGTCGGATCGTCAAGCACAAGATGGTCCCCGACAAAGTCAAATTGCCACAAACTCAGCATGCTTGCATTGGCAGCGCCTGCACTCAGCAAGACCGAAACACCCAGACAAAAACGGAAGACAAACGCAGACAAATAGCTGCCCATCACATACCTCAATCACAAAATCTATGACGCGGAATATGCACATTTCGGACCGCGACACTACGAAAAAGGTAAATAAATGGTAAACGCCCGCATGACGCCAGCGCTGGATCAGCAGCGCCGTCGCCGGCATGCGAGGATCAATCCGTTCATGATGCCGATTGGGAAGATCGGCCTGCAGCTCGGCTGAAATCAGCCTGATTTCGAAAGAATGGTGCGCGCCGTCTTGGCATATCCAGAGACAGGTGCCACATCGCCCAGCGAAACTGCCCTGTTGCAATGTGATTCCAAATGACAACCGAAACTACGCCCTTCGTCGCGCAAACGGCGTCCATTCCTGATGCGCTTCCCCTGCATGAAGTGAGCCTTTTGGGGCTGTTTGGCGGGCCCGAAGATCAATCAGCCCTGTTGCGAAACCCGGCCGGCGACGTCGCGATGGTCAAGACGGGTGATAGGGTCTTCGGACTGACCGTCATCGCCATGAACGATGCATCCGTGCAGTTCCGCGATGAGCGGGGCCGTGACGGAACATTGTCGATCCCTCACTGATTGCCTTTCTTCTGCGCTGCACCTAAAGGACTGTCATGACCAAAACAGCTCTTATCACTGGTGCATCCCGTGGCCTTGGTGCTGCGCTTGCGACCTTGCTCGCCCCGGAATTTCACGTCATCGCGGTTGCCAAGACAACCGGTGCGCTGGAAGAACTTGATGATGCAATCCAAGCGAAGGGCGGGCACGCCACGCTGGCACCAATGGACATTACAGTCGATGAGGCAATGCAGCAGCTTTGCCGCGGCATTTTTGACCGGTGGGGTAAGCTTGATCTGTGGATGCATACGGCGGTCCATGCGGCCCCTCTTGCGCCGGCGGGGCATATAGGTGGCGGTGACCTAAAGAAATCAATTTCCGTCAATATCACCGCGACACAACGTCTGATCGGATATGTTGGACCGTTGCTGGGCCAAACGGGCCAAGCGGTGTTCTTTGATGATCCGCGAGCAGGTGGGCAGTTCTTTGGCGCTTATGGCGCAACCAAGGCGGCGCAAACGGCACTGGCAAAAAGCTGGCAGGCAGAATCTCAAAAGACCGGCCCAAAGGTATCGGTGTTATCGCCCGCGCCAATGGCGACCGCGACACGCGCCCGTTTCTATCCCGGCGAAGACCGCGATGCCCTGACCAGCTGTACAGATGAGGCGGCGCGCCTTTGGGCCAAACTGACGGACCAGTAAAAAGACCTGACTGTCCTGTATCGGGGACCTGCGCGAATCCGAAAACCGGCCCAGGCGCACACATGCTCTGCGCACTCAAACCAATTCGTCCGTGAACTGACTCCCCGCTGCCACAGGCGGAATCTTCGCCCCTTGGTGTTATTGGCAATGCCAGCGGAGCGGCCTACAAAAACGTATCCCGAATTGAGGCAAACGATGCGCATCCTGATTACAAACGACGACGGGATAAACGCCCCCGGCCTGGACATTCTGCATGACATTGCAACAGAAGTTGCCGGTAAGGGCGGTGAGGTCTGGACCGTTGCCCCGGCATTTGAACAATCCGGTGTTGGGCATTGCATCAGTTACACCCATCCAACCATGTTGGCCAAACTGGACGATAAGCGCTTTGCTGCGGAAGGGTCGCCTGCCGATTGTGTTCTGGCTGGCATCTATGAAGTCTTGGGTGGAACCAAGCCCGATCTCATTCTTTCGGGCATCAACCGAGGGAACAATGCGGCAGACAATACGCTTTATTCCGGGACAATCGGGGCCGCGATCGAGGGTGCGCTGCAACATGTCCCATCCATTGCGCTGTCGCAGTTCTATGGCCCCGGGAACGTTGAACTGGACAACCCGTTTGAAGCCGCCGCAGCGCATGGTGTAGCCTGCGTTCGCACCCTGCTGGAAAAAGGCCATTGGGGCGGTGAGGCCTACCAAACATTCTACAACGTGAACTTTCCACCGGTGCCAGCAGACCAGGTCAAAGGGACAAAGGTCGTCGCCCAGGGATGGCGGTCTGAAACAAGCTTCAGCGTTGAAAGTCAGATCGCCCCTAACAGCCGCACATTTCTATGGGTCAAAGGTGGCCCACAACATTTGCCGACCGCGCCTGGCACAGATGTGCACGCCAATATTGCCGGCTACACGTCGGTGACACCCATGCGCGCAGACCTTACAGATCAGGCCGCACTCGACGCGCTGCGGGATATCTTTGAATGATTGATGCCCAAACCAAGATGCAGTTTCTTTATGCGCTCCGCTCAAAGGGTGTAACGGACGCACGTGTCTTGACGGCAATGGAGGTTGTGGACCGGGCCGCCTTTGTCAAAGGCATATTCGCGGACCGCGCCTACGAAGACATGCCTTTGCCGATTTCCTGCGGCCAGACCATCAGCCAACCTTCGGTTGTTGGCATCATGACGCAGGCGCTGGATGTGCAACCTCGGCACAAGGTCCTCGAAGTCGGGACAGGGTCCGGGTATCAGGCCGCGATCCTGGCGCAGCTGGCCCGCCGCGTCTACACCGTGGATCGTTACCGACGGCTGGTCAAAGAGGCGCAAACGATCTTTGACGCGCAAAAGATTTCAAACATCACTGCCTTTACCGCTGACGGTAGTCACGGCTTGCAGGAGCAGGCCCCTTTCGACCGCATCTTGTTGACAGCCGCCGCTGAGGATCCACCCGGCCCGCTCTTGGCGCAATTGCGCTTGGGCGGTATCATGGTGCTACCTGTTGGGCAGTCGGATGCCGTGCAAAGCCTGATCCGTGTGACCCGAACGGATAACGGATTTGAATATGAAGAGTTGCGCCATGTGCGCTTTGTCCCCTTGCTAGAAGGGATCGGACAGGACTAGAACCACACAAAGCGCCCCGGTCAACAAGGGGCGATGGACGGTACAGGAGAGCAGAGCAATGACACGGACTTCACTGCGTTTAACGCTGACTACGGGCGTAATTGGCCTCTTGGCAGCCTGCGAGGGCGGATTGCCCGACTTTGACCTGCGCGACCTTGGCAATGGGTTTGACACCTCTCAGGCGGTTGCAAACCTTCCCGACCGCCCGCAGCCCGACAACCGGGGCGTTATTTCCTATCCAACCTATCAGGTTGTCGTCGCGCAATCGGGCGACACGGTGACCACTGTCGCAACCCGCCTTGGCCTGAACACCGGTGAGCTTGCCCGGTTCAACGGGATTGCTCCGGATGATGCATTGCGGGCCGGTGAGTTGATCGCCCTGCCCTCGCGCGTCGCTGAACCTTCGCCCGCGACCGGCGCGACAACAACCGGGCCACTGGATGTCGCAACCATCGCAACGACAGCGCTTGACCGTGCCGATGCGCAAACGCAGGGCAGACCTTCGCCAACTGCGTCAGCCACCGCACAGGCCACAACCGCAAGACCACTTGGCGCAGAACCAGTGCGCCACCGCGTCAAACGTGGAGAAACGGTATTTTCCATTGCGCGCCTTTACGACGTACCGGTTTCCAATATTGCGGAATGGAACGGTCTTGGCTCCGATCTTACCATTCGCGAGGGATCCTTCGTACTGGTTCCGCAAGGCAGCGGCCCGGCCCCCAGCGCAGCGGCCCCGTCCCCGGTACCAGAACCCGGTGTTGGAACACCGACGCCTGTTCCGCCAAGTTCCACGACGCCGTTGCCTGATGAAACGCCCCCAGTTGCGAGCGCGCCAAGCGCAGCACCCGCAGCACCCGACATCGGCACGCCAACCGCGCCAGCGCCGGCGGCTGATACGGCCGTGCTTGCCTCTCCCGTTAATGGCAACATCATCCGCGCCTATGCTGCAGGTCGGAACGAGGGTATCGACATCGGTGTGCCCGCAGGAACTTCGGTCAAGGCAGCGGATGCAGGCACGGTCGCCGCGGTGACGACTGATACCAACGCGGTCGCGATTGTTGTGATCAAACATGCGGGCAATCTGCTCACGGTTTACACAAACATCGAAGATCTGAGCGTCGCGAAGGGCGCCAACGTCAGTCGCGGTCAGACGATTGGCAAGGTGCGCGAAGGCAGCCCGAGCTTTTTGCACTTCGAAACCCGTCGGGGTTTGCAATCTGTTGATCCAACAACGCTGTTACCTTAGGTCGGCACGCCTATTGAACTTATGACAACGTGACGCCACGCCGGCCAGCGAGGTCGGTAAAGTATTGCCAGGCAACCCGACCTGATCTGCTGCCGCGGGTGGCCTGCCATTCGATCGCCTCTGCGCGCAGGGTCTCGTCTGAAATGACGACGCCAAACGCATCGCAATATCCCCGGATCATCGCGAGATACTCGTCCTGGTCGCAGGGATGAAACCCCAGCCAAAGGCCAAAACGATCAGACAAAGAAACCTTTTCTTCAACAGCTTCTGCCGGTGAAATCGCGGTTGATCGTTCGTTCTCAATCATGTCCCGCGGCATCAGATGCCTTCGGTTCGATGTCGCATAAAGAACCACGTTGTCGGGTCGCCCCTCGATTCCGCCATCCAAAACCGCCTTAAGCGATTTGTAATGGGCATCGTCATGGCTGAACGAGAGATCATCGCAGAACAGCACGAAACGTTCTGGTGCCTCGCGCAGCAAAGCAAGGCAACGCCCAATGCTTGGTAGATCCTCACGTTGGATCTCAATCATCTTGAGGGCGTTGTATTCCGCCTGAACTGCGCCGTGTATCGCCTTTACAAGGCTGGATTTTCCCATCCCGCGGGCACCCCAAAGCAGGGCGTTGTTGGCAGGCATTCCAGCGGCAAATCGCCGGGTATTGGCGAGCAAAGTATCGCGAGACCTGTCAATCCCCACAAGCAGTTCAACAGCAACGCGATTGACTTTGGCAATCGGTTCCAGTCGGTCGGGATCCGCATGCCACACAAAGGCCGTCGCGGCCGTGAAATCCGGAGCCTTTGCAGGGGGTGGTGACAAGCGCTCCAACGCGTCTGCAATCCTGTCGAGCGGATCACTCATGATTTAGGCGCATCCGCCGCATCATCCGCCACAGCGCTGTCGTCGTCATCATCATCATCCAGATCAAACAGGCTTTCGCCCTCGCCGATGATGCCTTCCTTGCGGGCTGCTCTGTCCTTGCGACGTTCGACCCCGGCGACGAGGTGAATCGAAATCTCGTATAGGCCATAGACGACAACAAACAGGATCAGCTGGGTCGTAACATCCGGTGGTGTCACCAGCGCAGCCACCAGAAGGATGCCAACAACGGCGTATTTTCGCACCTGCCGCAACCCGCGTGACGATGCCAAGCCTGCAGTTCCCATCAGTGTCAGCAAGACAGGAAGCTGAAAGCAAATGCCAAATGCGACGATCATTTTCAATGTAATATCAAGGGTTTCATTGACCTTGCCGTTAAAGACAATGTCAATGCCGTCAGCGCGTGGTTGCGAAATCTCACTTGGCACCGCCGCGCCGGGCAGCAGCCCGGCACCATCGGAGGGCGGCTGGAAATTCTCTGCAACAAAAGCCTGAAACATCGACGGCAGATCGGCGAAGCCTAGAAAGAAAGCCATTGCAAGCGGAACAACGACGTAATGGGCAAATGCTGCCCCAAGAATAAACAACACGGGGCTTGATATGATGAACGGCAGAAACGCCGCTTTTTCATTTTTGTAGAGCCCTGGGGCAACAAACCGCCAAAGCTGATGTGCAATAAACGGAAACGAAATCGCGAGGCCACCCACCATGGAAATCCTGATGAGCGTAAAGAAATACTCTTGCGGCGCGGTGTATTGCATGACCGGATTCGGGTTGCCGAGGCTGCGCATCGTACGTTCGATCGGTTGCAACAGGAAATCGAGGATTGCACTGCCAAAGGTGAAGCAAATGACCATACCGACAACAAATGCAAGCACAGAGCGGATCAGTCGGGTGCGCAGTTCGGTCAAATGTTCGAGCAATGGCGCGGCGCTGTCGTCGATTTCTTCAGTCGAGCTCATGCAGGATCACTCTTCTTCGCTTTCGCCGTGGTTTTTGGCTTACTGGCCGCTTTGCGTTTGGCAGCAGTCTTAGGCTTGGCGGTGCCCTTTGGTTTGGTGGCTTTGGGTTTGGGTTTCGCGGCGGTCTTGGCCGTCTGGCCCGTCTTGGGTGTCGTCGATGCCTTTGATTTTGTCGCGGGTGCAGATGTTGCCTCCGCCGCCCCCTCTTTGGCTTTCCGCTCTGTTGCGGCTTTGGCGGCCGCCTCCGTCATCCGGTCCTTCGCGGCCTGACGCTCGGCCGATAACTTGGCAGTTTCCGAACCGGGCTTGATCGTTGACATTGCCGCCTCGCGTACCTTGTTGGCACCGAATTTCTGTGGATTTGCAGCGGATTGCAATGTCTTGCTAATCTCGTTCACACCGGATTCGTCCGCCGCAGCATTCATTGCGCGCGAAAATTCCTGCGCCATGCGACGCGCCTTGCCAGTGAATTCACCAGCGGACCGGAACAGTTTTGGCAGATCCTTTGGGCCCACAACGATGAGCGCAACAATGCCGATCACTGCCATTTCGCTCGCACCAAGGCCGAACATTGGCGGTTCCTCCGGCCCGGATCAGGCTTTGTCTTTTTCGTTTTCAGGTGTCACATCGCGGGCTTCTGCAACGCTGTCTTCGATTTCGGCTTTGCCATCATCGACGCCCTTCTTGAACGCGGTAATCCCTTTGCCCACCTCGCCCATCAGTGACGAAATCTTGCCGCGTCCAAACAGAACCAGCACCACGACAGCGATCAGCAAAAGCCCCATCGGGCCAATGTTGTTGAGCATTTGAATTCTCCTTGTTCAGGGCGACGCCCATGCAAACCAATGGTCCCTAAATAGGCTTCTGATTGGCACAATGGAAGCGGGAACACGGGTGATTGATGGGCGTATTGTCCTTTTTTTCAAAGAATTTTGCCAACTTGTGACAAATACTTGTCAGTTGCCAGCTTTTTGTCAAAATGGACCGAATTAGATGGGAATCAGATGCGACGTGCTGACAGACTTATGCAAATCGTGCAGTTGCTGCGGGATGGCGCGCTGCACCGTGCTGGCGACATCGCGACAGTCACGGGCGTTTCGCTGCGCACGATCTACCGCGACATGGAAACGCTAGCCACATCCGGTGTCCCCATCGAAGGAGAGCGCGGGATCGGGTACCGGGTGACAGCTGCGATAACCCTGCCGCCGCTCAACCTGTCAATGACCGAAATAGAAGCCTTGCACCTTGGGCTGTCTGCTGTCGGAGAAACGGAAGATACTGAATTATCGCAAGCCGCGCGCAGTTTGCTGTCAAAGCTTGACGCGGTTCTTCCCGAAGATCGAAGCCGGGCACCCGACGGTTATGGCTTTGCGATTTATCCATTTGCTGACGCTGCACGTGGATTCCAGCATCTGCCGCTGATCCGGCAGGCGATCCGAACCCGTCAAAAATTGCGGATCGCGCTTAATGACAAACTCCGTACCGTACGTCCATTGCAGTTGGACTATTGGGGGCGTCTTTGGACCTGCGTGGTGTGGTGCGAGACATCCCGCGATTTTGCAGAAGTGCGCGTTGACCAGATTACAGACATCGCAACGCTCCCCGGATTGTTCGTTGATGAAGACGGTAAATCGCTAAGAGATTTCAACGCAATGCGCGCCAAAACTCAGCAGGACTAAACCCAATTCGCCGGGTCGATCATGGGGCGGAAATAGGCGATTGTTCGCGGTGTTGATCCGCCCTGCCAGGGGGCGACCCCGTGAATGAGATGGCGATGCATCAGCGTCGTCTCGCCCGGGCGCGCGACAACTTCAACCCGATCACAGCTTTCAAATACCCGGCGGCGTGCGGCCTGATAAATCTCCGTTACATCAACATCGCCATATTTGTCAGCGGGGATGCCAGCGAAAGCTTTTGCAAATGCAGCTTTGATGATGCGATGGCTTTCAGGCCAGACGACCAGCGGGCTTGAGGAAACGTTATTGAGCGGGAGACCCAGAATGAAACCGTGCGGTTCCCGCAAATGTCGGCGTTTGTCTTGTCCTTCCGGCAAAAGCCCGTCCAAATGCGCCGCATCCCTATCGCGTCGGAATCGGTGCGCAGCGTCACTTTCGGTGTCATCTTTGCCGGGATAACCGGGGTAGACGATCGAGACCTGCGCAGGGTGCCACATATCGGGCAATTGAACGAGGTCGTCCCATGCACCGCACAAGGGCACGCCATCAATTGATCCATCGCTTTCATTTGGCAGGGCATCAACACCGACAAACCATGTTGCCCCGTGGCGACGCGTTTGCGTGTCAAGCTTCGCAACAGCCGCGGCAGCCGCCTGGGCCCATTTCAGCACCCGGTCATCGTGGGGCAGAACAACATATCCTGCGGTTTCGAACGTCACAACAACACCCGTCGCAGCATATTGAGTGCGACAAGGATCAAGAAGACCCCGAAAACACGTTTTAGGGGGCCGGGATCCATGCGATGGGCCAATGCAGCGCCCCAGGGGGCGGTGATCAATGTCATTGTGATCACCAAGCCAAAGGCAACGACATTCACCGACCCAACCGTCATCGGAGGAGCGACCCGCATTGGTGTCGCTAGGAACACAACGACTGCCGGAACGGCAATAATCACGCCAAAACCCGCCGCTGTCGCAACCGCGCGGTGTATGGGCACTGAAAAAGATGTCATCGCAGGAACACCAAACGACCCGCCGCCGATCCCCATGAGAACCGACAGGAAACCAAGCATTGGTGAAAGGGCCAGACGCAGCCCGCCAGTCGGCATGGCTAGACCAATCCGCCAGCTCGACCGTCCAAAGGTCATATAAAGTCCGACAAGGATCGCAAGCCCACCAAAAATGGCCTGCAAAGCAACGGACCGCAGCTGGGTCGCGGTGAAAACGCCAATAATTGCACCAAGGATGATCCCCGGCGCCCAGCTCTGCAGGATATCCCAATCAACCGCACCTTTCTTGTTGTGCGAATGGGCCGACCTGACGGATGTCACGATGATGGTTGCCAGAGATGTCGCAAGGCACATCTGCATCAACTGATCGCTGGCATAGCCAAGGACCGAAAAGGCATAGAAAAATGCAGGCACAAGGACGATACCGCCGCCGACTCCCAGCAACCCAGCCAGCACCCCCGCAACTGCTCCGATGAAAAGTACAAGCGCCGACATCGCGACAAGCACACCCAGATCCATCAGGCGGCCCTTGCGGTGATCTGCGACAGTGCTGCAAGTACAACGTCCGTACTCGCATCCTCGCGATGCGCGTTTTCAGACAAGTGCCTGCGCCAATTGCGCGCGCCCGGTCGCCCCTGAAACAGGCCCAGCATGTGGCGCGTCACGTGATGCAGCCGCCCCCCCGAGGCGACGTGGTTGGCAATATAAGGCAGCATCAAGTGCACGACCTCTTCAGGGGTGCGGATCAACCCGCCGCCAAAAATCCGTCCATCCGCGTTCAGCAATACTTCTGCCGGGGTGTGATAGGCGGCACGGCCGATCATCACACCATCCATACCCTCAGCCAGGAACGCCTCCGCTTCGTCCAGGCTGTTCACCCCACCGTTCACAGACAGGTGCAAATGCGGGAACATCGCTTTCATTTGCTGCACCAGCGCATAATCAAGTGGTGGAACATCGCGGTTTTCCTTCGGGCTTAGCCCTTGCAGCCACGCCTTGCGCGCATGGATCGCGAAACGATCGACGCCAGCAGCAGAGACCTGCGCGATGAAGTCAGGCAAAATGTCGCCCGGTTCCTGATCGTCTACGCCAATGCGACATTTCACCGTTACGGGTACTTTGACGACGTTGCGCATGGCAGCGACACATTCAGCGACGAGCGCGGGTGTTTCCATGAGCACAGCGCCGAAAAACCCCGACTGAACCCGATCCGAAGGACATCCGCAGTTGAGATTGATTTCATCATAACCAAAGTCTTCGGCGATCTGCGCCGCTTGCGCCAACTGCCCGGGATTTGATCCCCCCAGTTGCAGGGCGACCGGGTGCTCCGTGGCGTCAAAGCCCAGCAACCTGTCCCGATCGCCATGAATCACTGCCGGAGCAGTGACCATCTCGGTGTAAAGCAGGGTATGTTCCGTCATGAGGCGGTGGAAATAGCGACAATGCCGATCCGTCCAATCCATCATCGGCGCGACGGAAAAACGCGCAGCACGCCGCGCGTCGGATAATCCTGAATTTTCTTGGCTTTTGGGATTCGCCATATTGCGCGTTTTCTCGTTGTTTATCCGGTCTCTCGATGCGGTGGAGCAGCAGGTCACTCTAACGGCGCCGTGTAGCACCTCTCTTGCCCCGATTTCCAGTACTCCGGTTGTTACGACACAGAATTTCGTTAGGCGTCATCGGCGCTCAGCGAAACCCCAACGAACGGCGAATTGCAGGCATTGCGTTCATCCGGCCCAGAGTCTTTCAGGCCACAAGGTCGTGTATCCCAAGCCGCCGTCTGGCTACGGCAAAGCGCAAAATTCAAAGGAGAACCGCCTGCCCCGTCCGCGCGCTTTCCTGTGCCGCCATTCCCATCGCAACCGCGCGCGCGCCGTCATCAAGGGTGACCTCAACCTCGCCAGCATTGCGGATGACCGCGTTGAACCGCTGATGTTGATAAAACGTGGACCCGTTGTGATCCCCGGCAGCAAGCAGCGCCGGATCAACGGGAATGTCCATGCGTTGGGGCCCTTTGGGTGATCGGGGAGAGATAACCAGCTGGGGCAAGGGCGCCGGACCAAGTGTCGCAGGCCAGAACCGCCCCGGGCCGGGCACATGGCAGGCAATCTTGCCATCCGGACCGACAGCGTGAATTTCTTCCTGATACTCCGATCCTTCAGCGAACATGCAAAGTTCGAGCATTGCACGGGCCCCGCTCTCGAAGTCGAGGATAACATAACCGTTGTCCCAGATGTCGGATGTCTTGCCATCGTAGACTTCATCCTTGTGATTCAGCGTCTGTCCGGCGCTGGCCATCACCCGAATGGGTTCGGATTTGAGGATAAGGCGCATCAGATCAAAGAAATGGCAACATTTCTCAACCAGCGTACCGCCCGTGTTTGCATTGAACCGGTTCCAGTCGCCAATCTTTGGCAGGAAAGGAAAGCGATGCTCGCGCACCGTCAGCATTGAAATTCCACCAGTTGCGTCCTCGGCCCGGGCGATCAGCGCTGCGACCGGGGGCATGTAACGATACTCCATCGCCACCCAGACCGGCGCGCCATAGCTTTCGGCAAACGACTTTATCTGCGCTGCGTCATTTGGATTGGTGTAAAGCGGCTTTTCACACAAGATCGGCAAGGTGCGTTTTGCTGAAATCTGCATCAATTGGCTGGCATGCAGATGGTTCGGGCTGACGATGACAATGGCATCAAGTTGCTCATGCGCCAACAGCGCATCAATGCTATTGGCAATATGCGCACCGCCTGCAAGTTCCGCCGCGGATTGGGCCAGTTCAGCAACCGGGTCGTAAACGACCGAGATGCGCGTATCAGGCAGCAACTTGATATTTTGGATATGTTCGCGGCCCATCATGCCACACCCGATAAGCCCGTAGTGGACCATGCCTAACCCTTCCCCATGCGCGACACGTAACGTGCCTTGTTGTTGTCAAACCAAGTCCGCGAAAATTCGACCGGATCGCCCTCTGATGACCAGCTTACCCGCTCAATAAATCCAACCGGAACACGTGCCCTCAGGTGAAAGGTGGCCGGCGTCCAGCGAGGAAGACCAGCAACCCCGATCCGATCTTCGACAGATGCAATCAGCACGCCAAGTTCGTCGCGATAAAACTGGTAAAGGCTATCGGACAGGTCTGACGCGGAAATCCTTTCGCGGTAAGCACCATCGAGCCAGATTTCCTCAAGCGCCATGACGTCATCATCAAGAAACCGGAGCCGCCGAATGCGGTGACCATCTTCTGATTGACCAAACCGTGGTGCGTCGTTTGGCTTTGCCATTCTGCTGACTGATAAAACTTTGGCGGTGGGCAGCCCGCCGCCCTTGACCTTTTCGAGCCGAAAGAAGCTGTAGATGCTTTTCACGTCCGGCCGGTGGCGGACATAGTTGCCTGACCCTTGCACACGGCTCAGCATACCGTTCTCTTCGAGATGGGCGAGCGATTTGCGCAACGTCCCCACCGAGATACCAAGATCCGCGGCCATCTCGCGTTCCGGCGGCAGGCGCGCGCCATCTTGTAAATGCCCGGCCGCAATTTCGCGGATCAACATCTCGCTGACAGCAATGTATTTTGGCAATGCCGAGGCAACGGCCATTTCGCACCCCTCCCCCGGGATTGCATATTGATACACTATTGTTTCACTCAATTTCCCGTGCTACGCAAGCCCAAACTCAGCATCCTTCGGGGGAAAAATGGACCAGGTTGTTCCTATCACCAGCAGCGATCTAGATGGGGCGGAAGTGTCCTGGTTTTCAGCGCTTTGCTCTGACGACTATCAGTTTCTGGGGGTTCCCGACGGAGACCTCAGGTCATCCTGGAACCATTGCCGCGATATCGCCCTAGAGGCTGAAAAACAGGGGTTCCGCAATATTCTTGCACCATCGTCTTTTCAAGTCGGGCAAGACACATTGTCCTTTGTCGCCGGCATGGCGCCACTGACAGACAGGATCAATTTTCTCGCAGCCATTCGATGTGGCGAGATGCAGCCCATCATGTTGGCACGAACGGTTGCGACGCTCGATCACATGCTGAAAGGCCGCCTTACGCTGAATGTCATCTCATCGGATTTCCCAGGTGAAAAGGCACCTTCACCTTACCGCTACAAGCGCAGCCATGAGGTGGTGCAAATTCTGCGGCAGGCCTGGACTCAGGAAGAAATCAATCACGATGGCGAGATATACCAATTTGCGAATGTTCCGACTGATCCCGCACGACCCTATCAGCAAAACGGCGGTCCGCTGCTGTACTTTGGCGGGTATTCACCGGATGCTTTGGAACTGTGCGGCGCGCAGTGTGACGTCTACCTGATGTGGCCCGAGACTCAGGACCAATTGGCCCAACGCATGAAAGACGTGCATGAACGCGCCGCCGCGCACGGGCGCACGCTCGATTACGGTCTGCGGGTGCATATGATCGTGCGCGATACCGAGGCGGAGGCAAAGGAATATGCCGACTACATCGCCTCCAGGCTGGACGATGAATACGGCAAATTGATCCGCGACCGCGCCCATGACAGTATTTCGCTTGGCGTTGCGCATCAGGCGCGCGCACGGGCGCTTGCCGATCAATACGGCTATACTGAGCCTGGCCTTTGGACCGGGGTTGGACGCGCGCGTTCAGGCTGTGGCGCGGCTTTGGTTGGCTCGACTGATCAGGTGCTCAGCAAAATTGAGGCTTACAAAAAGATGGGCATTCGTGCATTCATCTTCTCTGGTTATCCGCATATCGAAGAAGCGCGACACTTTGGCGCTCGGGTATTGCCGGAACTGAAAACCGTCTCGCTACCGCATGCCTATGGTCGCGTGCCGTCCGAAACGCCAATGACGCCACTGGGTGCAGGAGAACGCCGCTAAATGAACCGCACATCGATTACCGATTCCCTTTCCTTTAGCCAGATCGTCTATGGCATGTGGCGCATTGGCGACGACAGCGACACATCCGCGGGCCATGTTCAGGCCAAGATCGAGGCATGCCTTGAGCAAGGTATCACAACCATGGATCAGGCCGACATCTACGGCGGATACGAAGCCGAAGAAATTCTGGGCAATGCGCTTAAGGCATCCCCTGCCCTGAAGGACCAGATCGAGGTCGTGACCAAATGCGACATTGTCGCACCAGCCGGGCGGCATAGCGCCGCACGGGTCAAGTATTACGACACCAGCCGCACACATATTATGACCTCGGTAGATCATTCACTTCGGCTGATGAACATCGACAAGATTGATATGTTGCTGGTGCACCGCCCTGATCCCATGATGGACCATCACGAAACGGGTGCGGTGCTTGATGAGCTTGTCGCCTCTGGCAAAGTGCGCGCGGTTGGCGTTTCAAACTTCAAATTGCACGACTGGACTTTGCTGCAGTCAGCGATGAGAACGCGGCTGTCCACCAATCAGATTGAATTGAGCCTTGCCGCGCATCAGGGTTTCACAAATGGTGATGTTGCGTTTCTGCAAGAACGGGACATACCGATCATGGCCTGGTCACCGTTGGGGGGTGGCAGCCTTGTCAGTGGCGAAGGGCATGCCGCGCTGCGTACTGCGATGGCAGGTATCGCACAGGACACCGGCACGGACCTTGCAGCCGTGGCCTGCGCCTGGCTTCTTACACATCCTGCAAAAATTATGCCCGTCATGGGCACCAACAACATTGACCGTATCAAGACACTTTCTGATGCGCAGAAAATCAACATGGACCGGCAAACGTGGTTTGAACTTTACACCGCTGCCCTTGGAACGGAGGTTCCGTAATGGAAGCCGGAACACTTGCAACATTTGATCCCGCCAGTGACGCAGACAGTTTTCGCGGCGCACTTGGTACCTTCGTGACCGGTGTGACGGTTGTAACAACCGATAGCCCCGAGGGTCCGGTAGCCATTGTCGCCAACAGCTTTGCATCGGTTTCGCTCGACCCACCCCTCGTATTGTGGTCGCCCGCCAAGGCCTCCAAGCGGTTCGAGCACTTCGCCGGTTCGCGGCGTTTTGCTGTTCATGTGTTGTCCGCAGACCAACGCGATGTTTGCGCGGCGATCGTGAAATCAAAGACGGCGATCAAGGACATACCCACCCATCAATCTCACTGCGGAATGCCAATCATCGAAAACGCTCTCGCAACCTTTGAATGCAATCTGCATGCGACACATGATGCGGGCGATCATGTAATTGTAGTGGGTCTTGTCACCAAGGCACACCATGTTGGTGGCAACCCACTCGTTTTTCATGCCGGTCAATATGGTGAGTTCAAAGTGACCTGACTGAAAAGCCTGGCGCAGATTGCCGTCCGCGGCGCGTTGGCGTTTGCGCACGATCGGAGATGATCATTGCGCCGTCCGAACGTGAATTCTGTTGCCAGCCCCCCAAGCTCAGAAGCGGCGCAATTGATAATGCGAAACAATTTCGCCGATGACGCCCTGCAAGGTCTGGTCAATATCGACGGTAAATGAGCTTTCATCAGCACCGGGCACTTCAAGCGTTGAAAGCTGGCTGTCCAGCAGGGCCGGCGGCATAAAGTGATCCTTTCGCCGCGCCATCCGCGCCGCAATAACCTCGCGACTGCCATGCAGCAGGATAAAGCTGACATCGCCGCCTGCCGCATCACGGATCAGATCACGATAGCTGCGGCGCAGGGCCGAACAACCAATCACCAACGGTAAATCGCGGTCATAAAACGCCCGCCCGATCCGTTCCAGCCAAGGTGCACGATCCGCATCTGTCAACGGCGTACCTGCTGTCATCTTTGCAACGTTGATCGCGGGGTGCAGGTCATCACCATCTACATACTCAGCACCAATCAAAGCTGCGAAACCCGCCCCTACAGAGGATTTCCCGGAGCCAGAAACGCCCATGATGACGAAACGACCACTCACAAGGAGGCCGTAATGCCACCATCCACAAAAACCGTCGTTCCATTGACGAAGGATGCAGCATCTGAGGACAGAAAGATGCAGGTCCCAACCAGCTCTGCGACGTTGCCCCACCGGCCCGCCGGTGTCCGTTTCGCAAGCCAGGCAGAAAACTCCGGGTCAGAAACCAGCGCGGCATTCAGGGGCGTATCGAAATACCCCGGCGCAAGCGCATTACACTGCAAACCATATTGTGCCCAATCGGTTGCCATGCCCTTTGTCAAGTTGGCCACAGCGCCCTTTGTGGCTGTGTAGGGTGCAATTCCAGGCCGCGCCAACGCCGTTTGAACGCTCGCTATATTGACGATCTTGCCTTTGCCGCGCTGGATCATGTGCCGCGCACAGGCCTGCCCCACGTGAAAGACGGAAGCGATATTGGTCTGCAATAGCTGCTCGAACGCTTCTTGCGGGAAGTCCTCCAGCGGCGCGCGATGTTGCATTCCTGCGTTATTGACCAGAATGTCGATCGGCCCCGTCTCTGCCTCATATCCATCAATCGCAGCGCGCACATCGGCCGACATTGTTACATCAAATGGCAAAACATCAACGCCGTGCCCTTCAGTCGATAACGTATTTGCCGCCTGCTCCAGCTTGCTTTTGTCGCGGCCGTTAAGAACCAACTTTGCTCCGGCCTCAGCGAGTCCCTGCGCAAGCGCAAATCCAATGCCCTGCGACGACCCGGTAACAAGCGCACGTTTGCCTGCAAGGTTAAAGAGTTCAAGGCTCATGGGGTCGTCCTTTGATCTGGCAAAAACTGAATAGATTGGTTGTGTTACCGTTAACATTCGTTGTCAATGTGCCAGTGCCCGGCGGAGATGGGCGCGCGGAAACAACGGACGGGACATCTTGCAATGAAGGCACTGGTTATCCACGCCGCCAAAGATTTGCGGATCACGGAGCAATGCATTCAGCCCCCCGGCAAGGGTGAGGTGCAAGTTGCGATATCAGTTGGCGGGATTTGCGGATCGGACCTGCATTATTACCAGCATGGCGGATTTGGGACGGTCAAACTCCGCGAACCGATGGTGCTAGGGCACGAGGTGGCGGGCCACATCGCCGCCTTGGGCGAAGGTGTCGACACCCTGCGAATTGGCCAATTGGTTGCGGTTTCCCCCTCACGTCCCTGCAATGACTGTCCTTTTTGTCTTGAAGGGATGAAAAACCACTGCCTCAACATGCGGTTTTATGGGTCTGCCATGCCCTACCCGCACATTCAGGGCGCGTTCCGGCAAGTCCTGAATGCGGACGTCAGCCAATGCATTGCGGCCGACGGTCTTTCCGCGAGCGAAGCTGCAATGGCCGAACCTCTTGCGGTTTGCCTGCATGCGACAAGGCGCGCAGGAACTCTTGCAGGAAAGTCCGTCTTGGTCACTGGCTGTGGGCCCATCGGCATTTTGTCGATCTTGTGTGCGCGGCAAGCGGGCGCTGATCTCGTTGTTGCCACGGACCTCACCGACTTTACCCTTTCAATAGCCAAGTCGGTTGGCGCTGATGTAGCCGTGAATATGCAAGATAAGCCGCACGGTTTGGATCAGTACTGCGCCAACAAAGGTACGTTTGATCTGCTATATGAGTGTTCAGGCGCCGAACAGGCCCTGGCAGCCGGGGTTCACACCATGCGACCGGGCGGCACCATCATGCAGCTGGGACTTGGCGGGGACATGACCCTGCCGATGATGACGATGACAAGCAAGGAATTGTCCCTGAAGGGATCGTTTAGATTTCACGAGGAGTTCGAGTCCGGTGTTAACCTGATGCGCGAAGGGTTGATCGACGTCAAGCCACTCATCACCCAAGAGGTCAGTCTTGCCGAGGCGGTGCGCGGTTTTGACCTGGCGTCTGACCGAAGCCTGAGCATGAAAACCCAGATTAGTTTTGCCGAGGAATAGCACCGGCGAGGACGTGGCAGCCCTGCCAGACAGCAAGGCAACCCACCTGCTTTCGGTTTGACGCAGTATGATGTTATCGGTAACCATCGCCCGGTGGAGAGACGGAAGCACATGGCAGACTTTGACGGCTTTGAGCCCGCTTTTGACCGCCACGTTCCGGAATCCGCGCCGGTCGATCAGATCGGGACAAACCTTGACTGGGTCATGGTGTCAGTTTGGATCAGTCGGGCTCAAATCCGGGCGACGCGTCGGTTGCAGAACCGCACCTACAGGTGTGACATGGCCAACGGGTCGGGCGGGAACCGAACGGTGCAACATCAACCGGCGTTTATCGCATCACCCTTGTGACAAATGGAATAAGAAACCCCATGACAACAGCACAAATTGGCCTGATCGGTCTCGGAACGATGGGGGCTGCACTCGCGGCCAACATCGCGGATAACGGCTTTGATATTGCGGTCTGGAACAGAACAACCTCTGTGACCAAGGAATTTGCCGCGAATGCCGGTGAGCTGGCCGGGAAGATCACGGCAACTGAAACCCTGGAAGACCTTGTTCAGGCCATCACCAAGCCCCGCGCCATAATCCTGATGGTCCCTGCGGGTCAAGCTGTGGATGACCAAATTGATGCGCTACGCCCGCTGTTGGAGGCGGATGACCTAATTATTGACGCTGGCAATGCCTTGTTCCACGACACCAACCGCCGCGCGAAAGAGGCAACCGGCCCCTTCCTCGGGATTGGGGTATCGGGTGGTGAGGACGGTGCCCGGTTTGGACCGTCGATCATGGGGGGTGGCGACAAGGCGTATTGGGATCGGGTGTCGCATATCCTTGAGGCAATAAGCGCCAAGCATAAAGGTACGCCTTGCGCAACCTACATGGGACCCGCCGGCGCCGGTCACTTTGTCAAAGCCGTTCACAACGGCATCGAATACGCCGATATGCAGATGATTGCAGAGGTCTACGGGATCATGCGTGATGGCCTTGGCATGGATGCCCCCGATATCGGCAAGGTGTTTGAAAACTGGAATGCTGGCCCGCTGCAATCCTACCTGATCGAGATTTCCGGCAAAGTTGCGAAAACCATCGACGACAAGACCGGCAAGCCACTGCTTGATATGATCGTCGATGCCGCGGGCCAAAAGGGAACGGGACGCTGGACCGCAATCGAGGCGCAACAGCTAGCTGCGCCCATCCCCGGGATCGAGGCCGCTGTGGTGGCGCGAAATTTGTCATCAAGGCGTGAAGAACGCGCCGCTGGCGAAGCCTTATTTGGGCCGGCACCTAGGAAGATATCCGATGAGGCGGTAACGCTTGATCAACTGGAGTCAGCCCTTATGGCGGGCAAGATCCTCAGCTATGCGCAAGGCTTCGCGATGATTGAAGCGGCGTCCGAGAGCTATGGTTGGGCTATGCCCCTGCCCGATATCGCGAGGGTTTGGCGCGCAGGCTGCATCATTCGCTCAGCCATGCTTGACGACATGGCAACCGCGCTCACCGAACATCCGGATCGCAACCTGATGCGCGCGCCTGCCTTTGCCGACCTGCTTAAGTCTAATCACAATGCACTGCGGGAAGTTGTTGCAATTGGAACATTGCATGGCACCGCGATGCCGGCACTGGCGTCGAGTGTTGCCTATTTTGATGCGATGCGGACTGCGCGTGGGACTGCAAATATGATTCAGGGCCAGCGCGATTTCTTTGGGCGTCATAGCTTTGCGCGGCTGGATGGCGGCGACGGGTGGCACGGGCCCTGGTAGCGATTGCCAAATGCATCGATGACAGCAACAGCGCCACCACCGGCGCTGCGCAACAATTCTGTGCGGGTTGCGGCATTCTTCTTTGCCGCAACGAAAACAGGTTCAATTAACGAAATACAGGTCCAATTCAGGTTCCCTTTGGAATTGATATCACCGGGGACTGGGACGCTTACAACCTTGGTTGCGCGCGATGGCCGAGTTCAGCAAATCCCCATCGTGATGGCCAAACGATCGCCCCCGGCCCCAGACTTTCTTTGCTGATCTTGTCGCTATTGCACAAATACTCGATTGTTTGCCCATGTTACCTAAATTTATCAAACGCACCTGAGGGTCCACAATGACGACATTCAAAGAACGTATGCTGTCTGGCGAAACGCTGGTTGGCACCTTCCTCAAGACACCGGCCCACGAGTTGATCGAGGTCCTGGCGTTATCGAAGCTGGATTTCATTTGCCTCGATGCGGAACACGCCGCGTTTGATCGTGGTCGGATGGATCTGTGTTTGGCGATGGCCAGGGCGTTGAAAGTGCCAGCCTTGGTGCGTGTGCCGGTAGGCGCGCCGGTCGAACTCCTCAAAGCGCTTGATAGCGGCGCGACTGGGGTTGTGGTCCCCCATGTTACGACTGTCGATAAGGCAAAGGAAATTGCCCGCGCTGGCCATTTCGGCCACGGTGGGCGGGGCTATGCTGGGTCCACTCGCTGGGCCGGTTTTGCCACGCGCGCGATGCCGGATGTCCTGCAACAAAGCATTGATGAAACGATTGTCATTGCCCAAATTGAAGAACCCGAAGGGGTCGCCGCCGCCAGCGAAATTGCAGCTGTGCCCGGCATAGACGGCCTGTTTGTCGGACCGGCCGATCTGGCGGTATGCTATGGCAAGACCGATCAGATGGACCCACAGGTCATCGACGCAATGCGTGAAACGGGCAAGGCCGCGAGGGCACACGGCAAAGCCTTTATGACTTTTGCAGCCAGCGCCGAAGCTGGTCCTGCGCTCCGCGCGCTAGGGGTCACAATGTTCTTTGTCGCATCTGAACATGCCTTCATGCTGCGCGGGGCAAACACAGAGGCTGACGCATTACACAAGTTGGACTGACTGGCTGTGCACCTGCTGCTTGCGCGGAATCTCGGGTTCAAGTGTGTCGAACCGCTTTTTCCCAGAGGTTTCAGTCAGGCAAGCGCGTGTCGCTGTCTTCAGCCTAGCCCGATCATTAGGTTCGGAGACAGGGAAATGCCAATGCATGATGCGGCGGTGCATCACGAACGGGCGTTCTTGGCATGAGTGTTAAAGCCCGACATCATCAATTCCAGCAGGATTGGACACGCGCATGCCCTGCGCGGGTTTCGTATTCTGAACGCCATTTCATTGTCCCGCGCAGAATTCGCGGCTCACGTTTCGCTTGCACGTTCCTCCTCGCGATAATCACTTTTCGGCGGGCGACGGGATGACCCCGGGCTATTAGATTTGCCATATAACGGAGAACGCCAATGCCGTTTGACGATCTACTTGCCGACGCAAAGGCATTTATTGCTGAGAACGCATTGGGGAACGGCATAGGGCTTTGTGAGGTTCCGCACCTGGCGATCACGCAATCGACGGCATCCAGAACAAAGACCTGCTCTGTCGTTGATCCGATGATCGGCTTAGTTTTGCAGGGCGGGAAAGTCGTCAATTTCGGCTCACACCAGATCGCTTGTGCGGCTGGTGATATTGTTGTTCTTGGCCAAGCTCTGCCTATGGTTTCAGGCACCATAAACCCAACCAAGGACCAGCCCTACGTTGCTATATACCTCGGTCTGGAAATGCCCATTCTTCGCAATTTTTACAGTGAGCTGGCCGACCAAGTTAACGTTGCACCTGCCTCAGCGCTTGACGCAGGCGCTGCGGACGCGGAGTTCATTGACGCTTTCGCCCGTCTGTTCCGGCTCAGACGTGATTCCGTGGCACTGAAAGCACTAGGCAACGCAACCTTGCAAGAGGTCTACTTCTGGGCGCTGCGCAGTCAGTTCAGCCAACCGCTGCACCAGATCATCCATGCTGACAGCAAGGCCAACCAGATTGCCAGGGCCATCTCTTACATCCGCAAAAAGTATCGCGAACCGATCAAGGCAGATGATCTTGCTTCCATCGCGGGAATGAGTGCCTCGGTCTTTTACGAAAGCTTCAAGAAAATCACATCCAACAGTCCACTTCAGTACCAAAAGGATCTGCGTCTGCTCGAAGCACACAGGATGCTACAATTGTCTGATTCTCCAGTCTCAAGGGTGGCGCACAGTGTTGGATATGAAAGCGCCGCGCAATTCAGCCGCGAATT
Organism: uncultured Paracoccaceae bacterium; assembly: GCA_947502145.1. GTDB lineage: Bacteria > Pseudomonadota > Alphaproteobacteria > Rhodobacterales > Rhodobacteraceae > CANMYO01. The sequence goes on from CANMYO010000005.1 coordinate 66,507, forward strand.
TTCGCGCAAATTCGGCGCTCCGCCAACCCGATTTTTTGACGCATTGACCACGTAACGCGCGCGCAGACATCGAATTTCCGGAGAAACGCGCAAACCTCGCGGAGGATCGATTGTTACGTTGTCCGCACGCAATTCATAGGTAAGTGCCAGAACAAGCGCCCGTCCGGATCGGCTGGACGGGCCATCGAAAGGGAAAGCATGGCACTCTCAGATCAAACCCCACTGCAGTCTGGTTTTCACGCAAAAAGTTCAGCCGCAGAAGTTCTCGCGAATATTGACCTGACAGGTAAGACAGCGATCGTAACCGGTGGGTACAGTGGCATCGGACTTGAAACGGTTCGTGCCCTCGCTGCAAAGGGTGCAAAGGTTTTTGTCCCGGTCCGTTCAGAGGTGAAAGCCAAAGAGAACCTGAAAGACCTATCCGGTGACATCCACACGGCACCAGTGGACCTTGCCGACCTGGGGTCCATTCGTTCGTTTGCAGAATCCATGAAGGGCGAGCTGACGCATCTGGACCTGCTCATCAATAATGCGGGTGTGATGGCCAGCCCGGAATCGCGCGTTGGACCCGGTTGGGAGTCGCAATTCGGTATTTGTCACATGGGGCATTTTGCGTTGACGCATGGCCTTTGGTCACTGCTTGAAAACGCATCCAGACCGCGCGTTGTTGCCCTGTCGTCGACGGCTCACAAACTAACAGACATCAATTGGGATGATATCAACTACACCAAGACACCTTACGACAAATGGAACGCCTACGGGCAGGCAAAGACCGCAAATGCGCTGTTCGCGAACGCGCTGTCCCGACGTCTGCAACCTGCGGATGGTTTGGCATTCTCAGTGCATCCTGGGGGCATTTTCACGCCCTTACAGCGCCACCTCCCGCAGGAAGAGATGGTCGCCCTGGGTTTCTTGGATGAAAGTGGTGAACCGTCTGAACTTGCAAAAGCCGGCTTCAAAAGCCCTGAGCAAGGTGCGTCAACAACCGTTTGGGCCGCGATATCGCCACAACTTGACGGGTGTCCGGGCGTCTATTGTGAAGACGCTGACATCGCTGCCGTAACAGACCCCGATGGCCCGATGGCGCGTTTCATGGGTGTTGATCCCCACGCCTGCAATGACGAGTCTGCAGAGCGTCTATGGACGTTGAGCGACAGTTTGCTGGCAAACGCCTAAGGTGCATTTTTCAGAATGTTGCCTCACCCAATCTTGGGTTTTGGGGAATGGCGGCGGTTGCGGGTTACGCTTTTGGGCGCGTCGCTGGGCTGATGCCGCGATTAAGCTTTGCACCGCCAGTGTTGAACATAAGAACGGTGGTCCGGTAAATTGGCGGGCCGCCGTCGAAACTCTGAACGGGACGCTAGCCTTGCGATTTCTGAAGCCAGTTCTGCAACAGCGACTCTTCCTTCCTGAGCGCATCTGCATTCAGAATACCCCGCGCCAAAGCTGTTGAAATTACCCGCGTGCGTGAATTGAAGGTTGGGCCCCACTCTCCTGTGTGGCCATCTGACTTATCAAGGCCCAGTTTCTGATAAAGGTGTTGTAACCGGCTTTGCGCCCCGCGCAGAGAGACGTGTCGACGCGCGGCGATGGCCTTGTCAGTCAATCCAAGGCACACATCCACCAGTGCCTCGAATTCTGCGTCGGTCAGACCTGCCATGCGGTCCGATGACCGTTGCTGAACCCCACGCACTTCGCGGTCAATAACACATTGTTCGGCAACAAAAACACCCTGAATGGCCAGCTTGAGCCGGTCCTCGGGCGCCGACTTCAAAACGTATCCATAAACGGCCTCGTTGGGAACGATCCGCGTGATGCCGCGGATGTATGCTTCGTCCGAATAATTCGACCAGAACAGAATGCGCGTTTGCGGATGGCGGGTCCAAATGGTTTTGGCGACGTCCACCCCGGTGACCAGGGCCATTTGCAGGTCCAGAATGACCCAGTCAAATGCCGTTTCTGAAAACGCCTCCAGTGCCGCAGCCCCATTGTCTGTTTCCACGACCTCCGACACGGACGGAAGGACGGATCGGGCCGCGCCGGCTATGAATGCACGATGCAATTGGTCATCTTCTGAAATCAACAGCCGCACGTTTTGGTCCTTTCAAGATACCTTCGTCAGCAAGGAAGCGTAATCTCCACTCTTGCACCACCAAGGTGACGGGAGTCCGTGATTTTAACTGTCGCCGAGATCAACTCGGCGCGGGTCCGGATATTGTCGAGCCCGCTCACCGGTTCATCATCCTGCAGATTTATTCCCGGACCATCGTCGTTAACACCGATAATCAACGCGCCCGTTTCATTGACAATGTCGATTGAAATGTGTGTCGCGTCACCATGGTTCAAGGCATTGTTAATGGCCTCCTGGACGATGCGATATAGTGCCGTCCGAATTGTTTCAGACACCATGTCTACCGCACCATTCGATTTGTCGATGATCTCGGTTTCGATCTGGCGGCGGTAGTGGACCAGACATCTTTGCAAATGCGCTTCGATAGCCTCGGCAAAGCCGAATAGCTGAAGAATGCCCGGCTTCATGTCCTCAACAATCCCCCGCACGTCGCCGAGGCAGTTTTCCAATGCCTGATCCAGATCATCAATCTCTTTGGCTGAAACCACCCCACCTTCAAGTAGACGCGAAACCCGCCGCTTGATCCGTGATAGGTCCGCAAGGGTCTGGTCGTGAAGATCCATGCCCAACCTTTGGCGCTCTCGCTCCATGCCTTCAGTCAGTCGCAATGCGCCCACACGCAAAGCGTTTTCCCTGCCTCGCGCTTCACTTTCTGCTACGGCGGCATCTCGCGCCTCTTTGCCGCGCTGCAAGGCAAAGAAGTAGGCAGAAACAAGATCAGCAGCCCCCTGCGCGATGATGACCATTCCCGCGTCATATTGCCCAATACGGTGCGATGAGATAGCCAGTGAGCCAATATTCTCCCCCTGCACACGTAGCGGAACGATGATCCTGCTGCGCAGATTTGCGTCAAAGATCGGCTGGCTATCGGCTCCCTCAAAATGGAACCGCGGATCGCTCCAGGCATCATCCGACAGAATGTTATCAATTTCGCCGCGCAATACCGCCCTGATCGGGCTGGTATCCGTCGGCATATGGGGTTCTTCTGATTGGCTCCATGCTGTTCTAAGACCGGCCTCATAGCAAATCTGAATGCCGGATGGATGCAACAGAACGATATCAAGGTGGTCGTGGGGAATAAGCGTGCGCAACTCCTCGGCAAAATTCGCCAAGACCTGTTCGTACTCTGTCGGTCCGGCAATTGATCTTGCTATCGACAGGTAACATTCCAAGGCTTTGCCCGGGTTCGGCATCAATCATTCCACCTTTCCAGTGGTCCGCGCCATGTCACCATATCGCAGCGATACCTTCAACGTCATGGTGATGCACACAGCGGCACATAGGTAGATCAGAGGTAGACCAGTTCTTCAACCCGACAGGGGTAAGCCGCCCCGCACCTCGCCAAACTGATATGACAGACCAGTGATCAGTTTGGCAGACTTCTTCTGCGCGGTGCGTTGCGATGCGACACGACCCGCCATTGGCAGGAAACCCAAATAGGGCCGAAACCGCTGTCATCCGGTTCCAGCCCTCACTCCCCAATGTGATTATCTAGACAGAGACCAGCGACAGGATTTCGTCGCGCGAAGTCCCTTTCTTGGCAGCGTTCTTGGTCACTTCGCCTCGCCGCAGCGCGACAAACTGGTCCGCCAGATCAAAGGCAAAATCGAAGTATTGTTCAACCAGAACAATGGCCATCTTGCCCTCATCGCGGAGCAAACGAATGACATCGCCGATATGTTGGATAATATTGGGCTGAATGCCTTCGGTTGGCTCATCCAGCAGCAGAAGTTTTGGGCGTGTGATTAGGGCCCTTGCGATTGCCAATTGCTGTTGCTGCCCGCCCGACAGATCCCCGCCGCGACGGTTCTGCATTTCGCGCAAGACCGGGAACAGTTCGAAAATATGGTCTGGGATTTGATGTTCTGATTTTGGCAGGCAGGCCATGCCGGTCTGCAGATTCTCACGCACCGTCATAAGAGGAAAGATGTCGCGCCCTTGCGGTACGTAGCCCACACCAAGTTTCGCCAACTGATGCGCGGGCAATTTCGAAATCGATTGTCCATCCAACCGCACATCCCCACCTGACCGCGGATGGGTCCCGGAAATGGCCTTCAGAAGGCTTGTCTTGCCAACACCGTTGGTCCCCATGACGCAGGTCACAGCACCCACATCTGCCCGCATTGATATGTCAAATAGGATTTGGGATTTCCCGTAATGAAGGGTCAGATTTTTGATTTCCAGCATGATCAGCGTCCCAGATAGACGTCAATGACGTCCTGATTTTTGGTCACATGATCCAGCGACCCTTCCGCAAGAACTGCACCCTCGTGCAGGACCGTTACCTTGCAATCAAGGCGACGCACGAATTCCATATCATGTTCTACGACAACAACGGCGCGGGTCTTCGCCGCTTGCGCAAGGATGGTCGTCGTTTTTTCACGCTCTGCCAAAGTCATGCCCGCGGCAGGTTCATCCACCAAGAGCAATTGCGGATCCTGCGCTAAAAGCATGCCAATTTCGAGCCATTGTTTTTGTCCATGGCTCAACTCACCCGCCGCGCGCAAAAGCTGATCCGGCAGACCAATCTGTTGCGCCAACTCTGTCACGCGATCCAGATCACGTCTATTTGGGCGATAAAGCAGGACAGATAATGGGCTGCGATCCTTGCGAAGCGCCAAAAGCAGGTTTTCCTGCACTGTCTGATCTTCGAAGACGGTTGGTTTTTGGAATTTTCGTCCGATCCCGGCCTGCGCTATCCGGGCCTCGCTCATCCCGATGAGCGATATGCTTTTATCGCCCCAAAGGATATGCCCTTCATCAGGTTTGGTCTTGCCCGTGACGATATCCATGAATGTGGTCTTTCCAGCACCATTTGGACCGATCACCGCGCGCATTTCCGCACTTCCGATCTGAAAGGACAGGTTGTTGATGGCGCGAAATCCGTCAAAACTGACCGTCACCCCCGAGACTTCAAGCAAGGTTTTCATCCTGCGTCTCCCTTGCGGCGACGACGCTGCATCAGCTCGACAAGCCCACTGATCCCGCCCGGCGCGAACAAGGTCACAAGCACAAAGCTGAAACCCAGGACAATCAGCCACCAATCAACCCATTTGATGGTGTAGAATCCAAGTGATACGTCCGGTGCCTGCCCGCCTGTGAACCAGCTTGACACAAGACTCACAAAGGCCGTGCCGATAACTGCACCGTAAATCTTGCCACGACCACCGATTGCGACCCACACCGCAAGATAGATTGAAGCAATGGGTGCAACTTCCGCTGGATTGATAATGCCAGCCTGCGGGTAATACAGGGCCCCCGCAATGCCGGCGATGCAGGCCGTCACGGTGAAAATCAACAGTTTATAGCGTTCAACCCCGTACCCGAGAAAACGGACGCGGGCTTCGTTGTCGCGGATACCCCGAATGACCGATCCAAACTTTCCCGACACAATCCAGGCGACCAGCAGGTAGCCAAGCCCAAGCGCCAGCGCCGACGCCCAGAGGAACCAGATTGAAACAACCGCCTGGGGTGCTTGCACGCCTGGCAGGTTTTGCAGTCCTGACAGCCCATTGTTTCCACGCAGTCCACTGGCGTTTTGAAACAGGTACAGCGCAAGCCCCAAGGTCATCGCCTGCGTCAGGATGGACAGATAGACCCCGGTCACCCGGCTGCGAAAAGCGAGCCAGCCAAATACGAGGGCCAAGATTCCGGGAACGGCGACAACAAGGACAAGCTGCACAAATAGGCTGTCGGCAAAGGCCCAGATCACAGGAAAATCACTGCTGCCCACCACTCCAAAAATCTGATTGCCGATGGCGGCCTGTATTTCTTCGGGGGTGGGCGGCAAGACTCCCTCCGACAGGGACCCCATCACGATCTGGCGGGTCCGCTCATACATCAGCCACATCCCGATCATGTATCCGCCCAATCCAAAAAAGGCGAAGTGTCCAAGGGACAATATCCCGGCATAGCCCCAGATCAGATCCATCGCGACCGCGACAAGACACAGGCAAAGGGTCTTGCCCAACGTCTTGACGAAACTGGTTGAAACGACCCCAATTCCAAAGCCCTCTGAGAGCGCCGTCACGCCAAGCGTGAACGCAGCGAGGAGAGCGAGAAATACCAGTACAGATGGATTGCGGGCGATAAAGGAACGTTCCATCTGATCAATCTCCCGCGGCCCGACCGCGCAGGGCGATGATGCCGCGGGGTCTGAATTGAATGAAAATGATGATGAAAATGATCATGTAGGTTTGCGCGGCCAGCGTGTTGGACGGGTTTAACCATTCCACACCTTTTTGGAATCCGCCGATCATTGTCGCACCAGCCAAGGTGCCCCAGATATTTCCGACGCCGCCAACAACCACTGTCATGAAACTTTGTACGATATAGTCACTGCCCATTTCAGATGTGACCTTGGCGAAAAGACCGATCGCAACACCGGCAATCCCGGCGATCCCAGACCCCAGCCCAAAGGTCAGCATGTTCACGCGGTCCGGGTTTATCCCCATGCTTGCGGCCATGGCTGGGTTTTGGGTCACGGCGCGGGTTTCCAGCCCCAACCTTGTCCGCTTCATGATGAACAGGAAAAGGCCAAGAAACAGCAGCGCGAGCACGAAAATCGCGATCCTGATGTAGCTGATTGCGACAACGTCGTTAATCACCCATGCCCCATCCAGCCACCCCGGCGCGGTCAAGGGACGCGCCTGCGTACCAAAGATATTCTTGGCAAGCTGTTGTAATGCGATCGAAACACCAAATGTCGCCAGCAATGTCTCCAGCGGACGGTGATAAAGCCAACGGATCACCAAGCGCTCCAATGCGACCCCGGCAGCAAACGTGACCGCAAATGCCAATGGCACGGCAATCAGGATCGAAGCGGTGTGATTGCTGACGAACTGCTGAACCACATACCCCGTATAAGCACCCATCATGATAAATTCGCCATGGGCCATGTTGATGACCCCCATGACACCAAACGTGATGGCAAGCCCGATTGCGGCCAGAAAGTAGATGGATGCAAGCGACAGGGCGTCCAATCCAAGATCCAGGGTCTGACTTGCTACAACACGCGTTTCCGTCTGCGCGAGGGCTGCTGAGGCAGCGTCCGTGACATCCTTTGAAGGCTCCACAAAAATTTCGGCAAACGTGTAGTTCGCCAGCGTGCCCGCAATGCTTTCTGCCCCGACTCTTGCCGGCGCTGCCCCGTCTTTGACGAGCACGTCATAGGCCGCGTTCCGCGCTGTTTCTGATGACAGCTGTGCCACGGGAAAACTCCCAACGCGACCGGCAATGATGTTCGCCTCAAGAATGGCATCACGTTCATCGGCATTGGTCAGCGGCTCTGCCAATTCGGCCTGGACCAGAATCTCATATGCGTCGCTTTCGGACAACGCCGCGCTACCAGGCGCCAGGACCGAGGACAGGTTGCCAGTGGGTTCAACATCAGCATCAATGACGCGAATTGTCGTCGCAAGAACCGGGTTGAGCGTTGCGCGAAAATCCACACCAAGATCGCCTGCCATGCCATTGATCGCCGCTACCCGCTCTGCTGGCAGCTCATCAAATGCAATTGTCATCAGCCTTTCCAGCCGCTGTTTGCGTGTCAACAGAAACGCATCCGTTTCACCTTCAATCGACGCGCGCAATGGCGCAAGCAGCCCGGCTTCTGGGTCCCGCGCAATGGAATCAAGCGCTTCTGTCCGTTTTGCGATGTCCGGCGATGTCAGTTGAAACCGGACAAGCGCGGTGGCAATCATTGCCCGGACACCACTGTTCGGCTTGAGTTGTGTCAACGCGGTTTTGTCGAAATCCCCAATAGGGTCACCGGTGTCGAAGTCTGTCAGCCGGTAGGTTCCGTCGGCGGTCTTCTGCGCCGCGAAGAAAAACCCATCGGACTTGCGCTGCCACATGTCCTTGGCGCGCCAGGTTTCCAAAACCATTTGCATCTGCTGCAGATCGCTGGCCCCCAAGGCGTCAATCGCCGGCCCAATTGTGCGGCGAGAACTTTCTTCGATCAGCGAACGTTGCGCTTGCAGCGCAGCCTGCACCGGTCCGGTTTGCGCGGCAGCTGCAAGCGTTGAAAGCACAAGCATCATCGCTGCCAAAATCAGGGATTTCATATCAATTCTTTCGGAGCGTTTTGGTAGGGGACGCGCATCCCTGCGCGCCCCCGGAATGTCGAGATTCAGTAGTTCGACAATGTCTGAACACAGGTCTCAGTTTCGGTGTTGTACATGCCACAGCCGAGGTCTTTCCAATCGGATGTCAGTACAGCAGATTCAGGCAGGAAGTCTGTCCAGGCATCGCCGGGCACTTCAGCTGTCTGGCTGATGATATCAAACTGACCATCATCGGTGATTTCACCGATAAGCACAGGTTTCGCCAAATGGTGGTTCGGAAGCATGACCGCAGTGCCGCCCGTAAGGTTCGGGAATTCCTGTCCGTACATGGCCGTCCGCACCGCATCGACGTCTGCGCTGCCTGCTTCGGTGACAGCGTTCACCCACATGTTGAATCCGATATAGTGGGCCTCCATCGGGTCATTGGTGACGCGCTCTTCGCCCATCCGGTCTTTCCACGCGGAAACCCACTCGGCATTGGCATCGGTTTCAGCAGACTGAAAATAGTTCCAGGCAGCCAAATGCCCAACAAGGTTGGACGTATCAAGACCAGAGAGCTCTTCTTCGCCCACCGAGAATGCGACAACCGGGATGTCATCAGCTGAAATACCGGCAGCGGCAAGTTCTTTGTAGAACCCGATGTTCGCGTCGCCATTGATGGTCGAGATGACACCCACGTTTTTGCCATCCGCGCCCAGCGCGACCACATCGGCGACGATCTTGGACCAATCGGAATGACCGAATGGGGTATAATTCACGAAGATGTCTGACTCAGGAATACCCTTCGACTGCAGGTAGGCGCTCAGGATATTGTTGGTTGTGCGCGGGTAAACATAGTCAGTTCCCAGCAGCGCAAATTTTTCGATGCCAAGCTCATCCAGAAAATAATCTGTCGCCGGAATCGCCTGCTGGTTAGGGGCCGCACCGGTGTAGAACACGTTCTTGGAGCTTTCCTCGCCTTCGTATTGCACCGGGTAGAAGAGCAGTCCATTGAGCTCTTCGATCACTGGCAGCACCGATTTGCGTGACACTGACGTCCAGTTGCCGAAGATCACGTCAACCTCATGAACTGTCAGCAATTCCCGTGCCTTCTCAGCGAACAGGGGCCAATCGGACGCCGGATCGACGACAACGGCTTCCAGTTCGCAACCGATGACACCGCCGTTTGCGTTTTGCTGCTCAACCAGCATTTCCATCGTGTCTTTCAGTGTCGTTTCAGAAATCGCCATCGTCCCGGACAACGAATGCAAAACGCCCACTTTGATTGTGCAATCCTCGGCCATCGCCGGTAGCGCAGCTGCAATGGTCATGGCAGTGGCAAGTGCAGTGGTGGTTTTCATGTGATATCTCCAAGCAGGGAAAATGCATGCGCGCCTTGTTCTTGGAACAATTGCGCAATAGCTAATCCCTGCAACGTAAGTGTTGCAAAAAGTGTGGCGGCTGGCCTGAGGTCCAATTCAACCGGTCGTCACACACCCCAAGATCAGCGCCAGAGGACGGCGCTCGAGGATGCGTGATCGTTGCTGCGACGCAGCGACTTATGCAATTCCAACTTTGACCAATTCTTCAGCATTAGCGAATTTTGCCCGAAAACCGGGCAGCACCGACCCACAACGCACAATATTTAGCCACGACCTCCACCGGCTTGCCGAAATTGGGCATCTCCCCTGCCCGTTTCCTGCGTCATGTGCTCAATCTTGCGCGCACAATGACATTCGCGGGACGATCAGGATTCATCTTTCACCTCACATAATAGCAGATGCGGACCATCCGATGCAGCCGCGTGCCATTGGCGCGGCCATGGTATCGGTCAGCAGCGATGTCGCGGGCATCACCCGGCTCAGCACATTGCGGAATTCCGGCTCTCTGAAGCTGGTATTTCCACATTGCTATTCTGCAGGGAAACAGGCCATTTTGGTCAATACGGCTGGCGGGGTCACAGGGGGCGACAGGTTCTCGACCATCGCCACCGTGCAAACAGGTGCCGCACTCACGATCACTACGCAGGCGGCTGAAAGAGCCTACCGCGCCCAACCGGGCGAGGTTGGACAGGTGACAACCACACTGGACGTCGGCACCGCGGCGCATCTTGCGTGGCTCCCGCAAGAGCTGATCCTATTTGATCGATCAGCGCTCAACCGTCGTCTTGACATTACGTTAGGCGATGATGCGCAGCTGCTGATGGTTGAACCAATCGTATTCGGGCGGCATGCGATGGGTGAAACATTGGATCACATCCGTTTTTCCGACCGCATCTCAGTGATGCGCGCCGAAAAGCCGCTGTTTCTGGACGGCATTTCACTGCAAGGCGATGCCGAACAGCATTTGCGCAGGCGCGCCATTGCAAACGGTGCCAGGGCAATCGCAACAATTCTCATGGTGCATCCGCTCGCCGCCGCGCATCTGGCAAAGGTGCGTGCAATGTTGCCCGCAACATCAGGGGCCAGCCTGATTGCGCCTGATGCACTGCTAATCCGTATGCTGGCATCCGATGGATTTGCGCTGCGCCAGTCCCTCGTCCCGCTGCTAGAATATCTCTCTGACGATAACTTACCGACCTCATGGAGGCTATGAACCATGCAACTCACCCCACGCGAGAAAGACAAATTGCTCATATCCATGGCCGCTGAAGTTGCCCGCAAGCGGCTCGCGCGCGGTGTGAAGCTCAACCATCCAGAGGCCATCGCCCTAATAACCGACGCTGTCGTAGAAGGGGCACGGGATGGTCGGTCAGTGGCAGATATGATGGAAGCGGGCGGTTTGGTTGTCACCAAAGACCAATGCATGGAAGGGATCTCCGAAATGATCCACGAGGTCCAGGTCGAGGCGACATTCCCCGATGGCACCAAACTTGTCACCGTACACAACCCAATCAGATAGGACGCCAAAATGATCCCCGGAGAGTTGTTCCCCGCCAAAGGCAATCTTAAGCTGAATGAAGGCACCAAAGCGCTGACAATGATCGTCGCCAATTCAGGTGATCGGCCTGTGCAGGTGGGCAGCCATTATCACTTTGCCGAAGTTAACCCGGCGCTTGTTTTTGAGCGTGCTGCTGCGCGTGGAATGCGCCTTGATATCGCTTCCGGCACCGCCGTGCGCTTTGAACCCGGTCAGCGGCGAGAGGTGCAGTTGATCCCCATCAATGGCGCACGACGGGTTATTGGTTTCAACCAGCATGTCATGGGGGATCTGTAATGGCCGTGGAAATTTCACGTGCGCAATACGCGGCGATGTACGGGCCAACGACCGGTGACAAACTGCGATTGGCGGACACTGATTTGATCATCGAGGTCGAACGCGACCTCACCACCTATGGTGAAGAGGTCAAATTCGGCGGCGGCAAGGTTATCCGCGATGGGATGGGGCAGTCACAGGTCACCCGCGCAGCCGGGGCTGTCGATACTGTAATTACTAATGCGCTGATTGTGGATCATGGCGGGATATACAAGGCGGATGTCGCGCTTAAGGATGGGCTTATCCATGCGATTGGAAAGGCCGGTAATCCGGACACGCAACCCAATGTGGATGTAATCATCGGTCCGGGAACAGAAGTCATCGCAGGCGAAGGGCGAATTCTGACTGCGGGCGGCATGGACAGCCACATTCACTTCATTTGCCCACAGCAAATGGAGGATTCGCTGCAATCGGGGGTTACCACCTGCTTTGGTGGCGGCACCGGACCGGCACACGGCACCCTCGCAACGACCTGTACACCAGGGCCCTGGCATATCGGCAGGATGCTCCAGGCATTTGACGGCATCCCGATGAACATCGGCCTCGCCGGCAAGGGCAATGCAAGCCAGCCCGACGCATTGGTCGAAATGGTCAACGGCGGAGCATGTGCGTTGAAACTGCACGAAGATTGGGGTACGACACCTGCCGCAATTGACTGTTGCCTGTCTGTCGCCGACGACATGGACGTGCAGGTCATGATCCATACCGACACCTTGAATGAATCGGGGTTTGTCGAACATACCGTTGCCGCGATGAAAGGCCGGACGATCCACGCCTTTCACACCGAAGGCGCAGGCGGCGGGCACGCACCTGACATCATCAAGATATGTGGTGATGCCAACGTGTTGCCCTCATCAACCAACCCTACCCGCCCCTTCACCAGCAATACGCTGGAAGAGCACCTTGACATGCTGATGGTGTGCCATCACCTCGACAAATCCATCCCGGAGGATATCGCATTCGCGGAAAGTCGTATCAGGCGCGAAACGATTGCCGCAGAGGATATCCTTCATGACATTGGCGCCTTTTCGATCATTGCCTCTGACAGCCAGGCGATGGGTCGCGTGGGTGAGGTTCTGATCCGCACCTGGCAGACCGCGGACAAGATGAAAAAGCAGCGCGGTCGCCTGGCCGAAGAAGACGGTGACAATGACAACTTTCGTGTGCGCCGTTACATCGCGAAATACACGATCAACCCGGCAATTGCCCAAGGGGTGAGCCATGTCCTTGGTGACATCTCTGTCGGCAAACGGGCCGATCTTGTGCTCTGGAACCCGGCATTCTTTGGTGTGAAACCGGAAATGGTTCTGTTGGGTGGCACGATTGTGGTTGCCCAGATGGGTGATCCCAATGCCTCAATCCCAACACCACAGCCTGTCTATACGCGTCCAATGTTTGGGGCCTTTGGCGGCGCGCTTGCACATGGGTCAGTCAGCTTTGTGTCACAGGCTGCCGTTGCATCCGATGTGCGTGAGCGGCTTGCCCTGTCAAAAAAAACCATCGCCGTGCAAAATACCCGCGCCATTTCAAAGGCGGATATGCAGCTAAATGCGGCGACGCCAAACATTGATGTACATCCGGAAACGTATGAGGTGCGGGCCGATGGCGAATTACTGACCTGCCCCCCCGCCGACACCCTTCCGATGGCGCAACGCTATTTCTTGTTCTGAGGTCGACATGCCACAGCTTCCAATCGCCCAAAAACGTCACCAATCCGGGGCATGGTCCGGCCCGGCTGATCTTTGCGCGCTCGATTACGCGGAGCGGTTTCTGCGGCGCAAGCGGCTGACCACTAAAACCGGTTTTGTCTTTCTTGCCGACCTGCCCAAAACAACATCGCTGGACGCAGGGGACGCGCTCGAACTTGCTGATGGCCGACTTGTCCAGATCGCGGCAGCTGAGGAGGCGTTGTACATAGTCACCGGCCCCGACCTGACCCGTCTGGCCTGGCACATCGGAAACCGCCACACCCCATGCCAGATCAAGGCCAATCACCTCTTAATTCAAGCGGATCCCGTCATTGGTCATATGCTGGAACATCTTGGTGCAAGCGTCAGCCCCGTCACCGCGCCGTTCACGCCGGAAGGCGGCGCTTACGGACATGGCAGAACCCATTCGCATGAACATGTCGCAACCGCACATGAACACTAACCACGACATTCTGACCCTGACGCAGTGGCTGTCGCCTGCCTACCCTGTCGGTGCATTCACATATGCGCATGGGCTGGAAGCGGCGGTTCATTCAGGTCTGATCACATCCGGTGAGCACCTGCGCGACTGGCTGGATGATGTTGTTTCGCATGGCAGCGGGCGCAACGATTGCATACTTCTGCGCGCAGCGTTCAATGCGGTTTCTGAGGACGACCTGCGATATGTCAATGATGTCGGCCTCGCCTTTGCTGCCGCCGCCGAACGACAGCTCGAGACCCGCCATCTTGGGATGGCATTCTGCAAGACGACAACGGCAATATGGGACGCGTTGGATGTTGAGCTGATCTACCCGGTTGCGATTGGCAAAGCGGCATCACAAAGGAATATCGACCCGACGCTGACCTGTGCGTTATATCTGCAGGCCATGGCTGGCAATCTTGTGTCCTGCGCCCAGCGGCTCATGCCGCTTGGTCAGACCGAAGGCCAGGCCATCATCGCCGCATTGACCGCGCGATGCGATGAGATCGCCGCCGCGACCTGTGTTTGCACCCTGCATGAACTGCAAAGCTCGGCGTTTCTGTCTGACATCTCAGCTCTGCAACACGAAACCCTTCAACCAAGGATATTCCGCACATGACACAACTGAATGGGCCCCTCCGGGTGGGAATCGGCGGCCCCGTTGGGGCGGGCAAAACCACGCTGACCGCAGCGTTGGCCCGCGCCCTGCATCCGGCATATTCCATCGGTGTGATCACCAACGACATCTACACGCAGGAGGACGCCGAAGCGCTGATGCGAATGCAGGTCCTGCCCCGTGATCGCATTATCGGCGTTGAAACAGGTGGCTGCCCCCATACCGCAATCCGAGAGGATGCTTCGATAAATCTGGCCGCAGTCGCAGAGATGCAAGCGCGCCATGCCCACCTCGACCTGGTGCTGATCGAAAGTGGCGGTGACAATCTTTCAGCGACGTTCAGCCCAGAGCTCGCGGACCTGACAATCTACGTCATTGACGTCGCCGCAGGCGAAGAAATTCCCCGCAAAGGCGGTCCGGCCATCACCAGGTCTGACCTGCTGGTGATCAACAAGACCGATCTTGCCCCGCATGTTGGCGCTTCGTTGCAGGTGATGGAAACAGACAGTCACCGCATGCGAGGCGGAAGACCATTTGTATTCAGTGCGTTGCGTAAGGATGTTGGCACAGATGAAATCATTGCCTTCATCACGCAGGCCGGCGGTCTCGCACCTTCATTATCTCAAAGCGCCTGATTGTCTGAACACGGCAGTTGGCTGATCACCCTGCCCGCCCGGCGGGTTGCTCATCCGCTCCGGTTCTGCACCTGTGATCTGAACTCTGCGGGGCTGGTTCCGATAAGCCGATGGAAGGCATCGTAAAAAGAAGACAGCGACCGAAACCCGCAATCCAGCGCAATGCTGATGATCTTAAGGTCAGTTTCGGCAAGCAACATGCGTGCGCGATATACGCGAACACTCGTGATATGCGCCTTGACCGTTGTGCCAATGATCTTCTTGGACAGGGTATTGGCGTAATTCTCTGAAACCGACGCCGCTTCGGCAACGTCACCAAGGGTAATCGCTTCGGTGTAATGTGTTGCGATAAAACGCAGGATTTTTTCAAAATGCACGATCGCGTTGCCCCCAATGCGTGTTGCCTCGGTGTCCGCACGTGGCGGCGCGATCAACTCCCAGCCGGTCAACGCCAGCCGCGTAATACGTGATTGCAGCTCAAGACAATGCAGGCGGCTCATCTGGTCGGAAACGGTCACAACTTCACGTGCAAACCTTTCAGCCAGCATCGCATCATCGCGGCGTGTGTGCGACGCCAGCGCTACCCCGCCCGCAAGAATGGCATTCACGAAATCCTTTGGCAAAGGCCAGGACCAGAACTCTTCAAGTGAGACATAGGCGTTGGTGATCTTGCCCTCTCCGCGCACCTCCAATACCCGGTGGGGCTGCGCAGCCCAAAAGATGCAGAACCTGTCGCGCGGCACATGCGCGTTACGCCCGCCAAAGGAATAAACCATATCGCAACCCTGCAAGAAATTCACCTCGATCGACGGGTGTGCATGATAGGGTTCGTCCATCGCAATGGGCACGTGATGCTGCAGATAAATGCCGCGGCCTTGGGTGATCAGGTTGTAATCATCGATCGCGCTCTGGGCGTCCAGCTCTCTTCTCATGGGACATTCCAACCGGTTATGCACCTTCAAGCCTAGCAGTTGACAGAAATCCGGCAAACCCGTGTTTGATTTTCCGGAAGGCTTTCGTGAAAGCATGAAAGACAACCATACCAGTTCGGCGTCTTATGATGGGCAAAATACACCAATGGGAGGAAACTGGTGATGATCTGCAAAAGAATGAGGGTCGCGCTTAGCGTCACGACAGCATTGATGTCGGTTGGCACGCTCGCGTCAGCGGACGAAATGCCGCCAGAACGCAGCCTATCAGGCCTTGAATACGAATTGATCGGGCGCGCGGATATTTACGCCCACGGGACACTGGAAAACTATTCGCAGGCGCCAATGCTCGATGCGATGGTTGAATCCGGCGCGCTCCCTCCGGTTGCTGATCGTCTTCCCGCAGAGCCGATCATATTCAAGACCGGGGCAATGGTTGACGGCATAGGCGAATATGGCGGCGTATTTCGTCATGTGATCGGTGGCCGCCCGGAAGGTTGGAACTGGATGGCAGGCCAGCATCAGGGTTGGGGCGGAATCAACATGGCGATGCAGGAATGCCTCGTCCGTCAGGGTCCACGCTGGCAGGTCAAAGCAGAAGAGCAGACCGGTCCATTGCCGAACCTTGCGCAAAGCTGGTCGTTCAACGATGACAGTACGGAACTGACGATCAACCTGATGCAGGGCGTGAAATGGTCTGACGGCGATCCGTTTGACACTGAAGACGTCCGGTTCTGGTACGACGACAACGTGCAGAACGAAAATGTTGCGTCCCGCATGGCCAAGGACAGTTTTGGTGCTGGTGCCACTCTGGAAGTGATCGACGAATATACGTTCAAATTTGTGTTCGACTCACCGCAGGCCGAAACAATAATCGAAAATCTGGCGTATATTCAGGGTTGCCCGGGACCAAGCCACATCCTGAAAGAATTCCATCCCGATTATGCCGATGGCGCTACTTATGAAATTTACACCAATGCGCTGCCCAATGATGTGACCCCGGCGGTCGTCCTTGGCGCTTGGGTGCCTGTCGTGCATCGCCCGGACGAGCTGGTGATCATGCGACGCAATCCCTATTATTTCAAAGTGGATGAGGCCGGTAACCAGCTGCCCTACTACAATGAAATGCATTTCCGCCTGTCAACCTGGGGCGACCGGACAGCACAGGCCGTCGCCGGGACTGGTGACTTTTCCAACATGGAAGATCCCGGTAACTACGTTGAGGCGCTCAAGCAATCGCAGGATGAAGCAAGCCCTGTACGGGCCAACTTTGGCCCAAGGGTCAACTCCTGGCGCCTGCTGCTGAACTACAACGTGGACAGCGCAGAGAATGACGATGAAAAGGCGCTGCGCGGGTTGTTCCGCGAACTCGACTTCCGCCTTGCCCTGAGCCACGCGCTTGATCGGGACGCAATTGGGCAGGCCCTTGCCCGCGGACCATTCGCTTATCCCTATATCGCAGGCTTTGCGACCGGATCGCCCTATTACGACGCCGGGTCATCAGATTACCATCCGTTTGATCAGGACAAGGCAAATGCACTTTTGGACGGTTTGGGTGCGACAGACACCGATGGGAACGGATTGCGCAATCTGCCTGGCGGCGGTGGCGACATCATCATCCCTGCGGTGGTGAGCGCATCCAGCAACGCCGACATCAAACAGCTCGAAGCGCTTGCGTCGCAGCTGGAAGAAGTCGGCATCCGGGTCCAATCACGGACACAGGATCAGACCACAATCGACACGACGTTTACTGGTGGTGCGTTTACCGCCCTGTTCCAGCGTGACAACCTGATCCTGCCGACCCGGGAAACGTGCCGGTCCTGGCCTTCAGGCCCAAGCTGCCCCTACTTCTCAACGGGTGAAGACCTGCCCTTCGAGCCTGAGCTAGAGGCGAAACTGGCTGCATTCCAAAGCTCTGATGACGCCGAAGAACAGGCGCAACTTGCTAAAGACATGCAGGCCATCGTCACTCAGAACGCCTATACAATCGGGACGGTTCAAGTGCCCGCGGCACTTCTGGTCAACAAGCGGGTCAAGAATGCCCATCCCGGCACGCCTGTCTTCATGTACGAGTGGGCAGAAGATGGTGTCATTCGTGAACGTCTGTGGACACCCGTGGCAGAGCAGGAAACCGAGGTCCTCCCAGATACGATTGCCGAATATTAATCTGCAGCTATCGTGGGACTCGGCGCGGCCATCAGTAATGATGGCCGCGCATCTTTGACCGCTGGGGAGGGCGATCATTGGCCTTTTTGAAATTCATTGCCTATCGGATCATCATCACGATCCCTTTGCTGATCGGAATTTCGATCGCGACATTCTTGATCATTACGGCCGTACCTGGCGATTTTGTTGATGGCTGGTTGGGTCGCACAATGGCGCAAACCGGCCAAAGCCGCGAAGATCTGATGCCGCAGGCAAATTTGATGCGCGAACGTCTTGGCCTCGATCAACCGCTTTATGTCCAATATTGGGTGTGGATCAAGAACATCGTCTTTGCAGGCGACTTTGGCATGTCCTTTACCCAGAACCGCCCTGTCACAGCCGTCATTGACCTGCGGTTCTGGCGTAGCATCGGGCTGGCCCTGGTGACACTGGTCGTCGGACAGACAATTGGTGTCTTCCTCGGCATCTACGCTGCGACCAACCAGTACAAATGGGGCGATACGCTGGCGACATTTGTCGCCTTCCTCGGGATTGTTATCCCAAAGTTCGTTGTGGCCCTTATCCTGCTCTATTTTCTCGCGTTTGTCTGGCACTCACCCTACATCGGCGCGCTTTATTCACCTGAATTTCAGGTGCAGGAGGGCATGTCATTTGCAAAGCTATGGAACATGTTCCTGCATGTTTGGCCGATTCTTTTTGTGTCGATCTGGGCCGGCCAAGCCTACACCACACGCATGATGCGCGGGAATCTTCTGGATGTTATGAACACCCAGTACATTGAAACAGCACGGGCCAAGGGGCTGTCCCGGCGCAAGGTGCTGTTTCGCCACGCCGTCCCCAACGCCCTGCATCCGGTAGTGATGAATATGGGGTCGCGTTTTGACTATATGATCAAAGGCGAGATCGAAATCGCACTGGTGCTGGGCATCCCGACGCTTGGCCCGCTTATTATCTCGTCGGTCACCGAACGCGATATGTACGTGATTGCCGCCATCTTCCTGCTTGTCGCGGTGCTATTGGTTATCGGCAATCTGCTGGCTGACATCGTGCTGGCCCTGATTGATCCCCGTGTGCGGCGCGCAACGGTGTCTGGGGGGTAGCAATGGCAGACGCAATCACCGACCTTGAAATGAACGCAGAGGCCGCCACAGGACCTTCGTTGTCCTATTGGCAATTGGTCCGCAAACGATTCCGCGGAAACCGCTATGGGATGGCGGGCCTCATCATGTCGATCCTGATCATCATTACGGCCGTCTTTGCCGGTTTCATTGCCCCTTATGCGGTGGACACCAAGGACCGTGCGACGATCTACAGCCCACCTCAGACAATCCGGATCTTTGACGAAGATGGCAGTCTGCGTGCACCTTTTGTGGCCGGTTTCGAAGAAGTAATGGATCCGATCACCTTCGAAATCACCTTTGCGCCCTCTTACGATAAGACAACGCCGATTTCGCTGTTTGTCCAGGGCCCGGAATACACCTTTCTCGGCATGGAGTTCACGACACATCTGTTTGGCGCAGCCGACGGAAGCTTTGTTCACCTGTTAGGCACGGACGGACTTGGCCGGGATGTCTTCAGCCGGATGATCTACGGGGCCCGGATCACCCTGCTTATGGGGTTCATGGTCATGGGTCTTGCCTGTGTCATCGGCACGATTGTTGGTGTGACATCAGGCTATTTCGGCGGCCGCACCGATACGGTGATCCAACGGGTCATCGAATTTGTGAAATCCTTTCCCGATCTGCCGCTTTATCTGGCGCTTGTCGCGGTCCTGCCCCGCAACATTGACCCGATTACATCCTTTATCATGTTCGCTTTGATCATCGTCCTGCTGCAGTGGGCCAATCTGGCGCGCGAATTGCGCGGCAAGGTGATCGCAATCAGGTCCGTCGAATTTGTGCGTGCTGCTGTGGCAGTTGGCGCCAAGGACAACCGGATCATCACACGCCACATTATCCCCAACATGTCGTCCCATATCATCGTTTGGGCCACATACGTTCTTCCCGAAGTCATCCTGTTGGAAAGTTTCCTGTCCTTTCTTGGTGTCGGCATCCAGCAACCGCTTGTCAGCTGGGGCGTGATGTTGAACGCTGTGCGCGATTTTCAGTCACTTGCCTCCGCGCCGTGGCTACTCGCCCCCGTGGGAATGATCATCCTTTCCGTGCTTGCCTTCAACGCACTTGGCGACGGTATGCGCGACGCAATGGACCCTTATGCCAATGACTGATCCGCTCCTCTCTGTTGAAAATGTTGCCGTCTCATTTCGCACCGCCGTTGGCACAACCGAGGCCGTCAAGAACGTTAGTTACGCCGTGGACCGCGGCAAGACGTTGGCCGTAGTCGGCGAAAGTGGCTCTGGCAAATCGGTCACGGCGCGCGCGATCATGGGCATGCTCGCCCCGAATGCGATTGTCGGCAAAGAAACGCGGGTGATGTTTGACGGCGACGACCTAGCAACCTGGTCGGAACTCCAGCTTCAGAAGATCCGTGGCAAACGCATTTCGATGATTTTTCAGGAACCGCTGACATCGCTAAATCCTGTTTACAAGATTGGCGATCAGGTTGGTGAAATCATCCGTGTGCACCGCGACATCAGCAAGAAGGACCTCAAGTCCGAAGTGATCCGCTTGCTGAAAGAGGTCCAGTTGCCTGACCCGGAGCAGCGGTTCAGCCAATACCCGCATGAAATGTCTGGCGGACAGCGTCAGCGCGTCATGATCGCCATGGCGCTTGCCAATAACCCTGATCTGCTGATCGCTGATGAACCGACAACGGCGCTTGATGTTACGGTACAGGCCGAAATCCTGTCGCTTCTCAAGTCCCTGCAACAAAAGCACAATATGGCCGTCGTCCTGATCACCCATGATCTGACGGTCGTCAGCCGCGTTTCGGATGACGTTGTTGTCATGCGCCAGGGCGAGGTAGTCGAACGTGGCAAAACCGCAGAGGTATTTGCTAATCCCCAACATCCCTACACCAAGCACCTCATCGAGAGTGAGCCAAAGGGGCTTCCAGACGCACTTGATCCCGATGCGCCGACAGTCCTGCACGGACGCGATATCTGCGTGACGTTCAAGTTAAAGGGCGGTGGTTTCTTCAATCCCAAGACCATCGATCTCAAGGCGGTCGACCATGTCTCTGCGATTGTGCGCAAGGGTGAAACGGTTGGGGTCGTAGGGGAAAGCGGATCGGGCAAGACCACGTTCGCAATGTCTTTGATCCGCTTAGGCGTATTTCAATCAGGCGAGATAAATTTTCAGGGCGATCGGATTGAGCATCTGACACGGGCCCAGCTACAGCCCTACCGCACCCGGATGCAGGTTGTCTTTCAGGATCCGTTTTCGTCCTTGAACCCACGAATGATCATTCGTCAGATTCTCGAAGAGGGCCTGATTGTCAACGGTATCAACTCTGCCAGGGAACGGGATGAAAGGGTGCGGCGGGCATTGGACGACGTGCAGATGCCACATGCTGCGCTTGACCGGTTTCCGCATGAGTTTTCAGGGGGGCAGCGTCAGCGGCTCGCAATCGCGCGGGCCATCGCGCTGGATCCTGAATTTATCCTGCTGGATGAACCGACCTCCGCGCTTGATCTGTCCATTCAGGCCCAGATCATCGAACTCTTGCGGGACCTGCGACGCAAGCGCGGGCTCAGCTATCTGTTCATCAGTCATGACCTCAAGGTGGTGCAGGCGCTGTGCCACAATGTGATTGTCATGCAGCATGGCAAGATCATGGAAGCGGGGCCAACCGATCAGGTTCTGACCAATCCTCAAACCGCCTATACCCAGCGCCTTGTCGATGCCGCTTTCAAGGTAGTTGCCTAATGGCCCGCCTGACCGAGATGGAACGATATCTCTTTGATCTCAATGGCTACATCGTTCTGCGCAATGCCCTCTCCCCTGACGAATACGCATCATGTGACGCAACGCTGGATGATCTCGCAGATTGCAGTCCCGGCGAATGGCGTGGCCATGTGCACGGGCACAATTTTGTTGCGAGCCACGAAGGTCTGAACCTGCAGCAAATCTATGAGGCGGGGCCTGCGTTTTCCTGTCTGATCGACCATGAATCGTGGATCGAAAAGGTGATCGAACTGATTGGAACCGATGAACCGGGCAACTTTGATGGCCATCACGGCCCGTGCTTCATTGACGAAAATTTTGCATCCATTCGGGGACAGGGTCAGGCCATCGGGCTCCATTCTGGTGGGCAGGATCGCGTGACCCGCTGCCAGTTTCGATACCATGATGGTCGGTTTCACTGCGGACAGATCAATATTCTGATGGCGTTTCGGGACATCGGACCAGGTGACGGGGCGACGATGGTCATTCCAGGCAGCCACAAGTCAAACATCCTGCACCCCGAATTTGCCCGCGCTGCCATGTCAGATGTATCAACTTCGGTTGATGGAATCACGGGTGCTGTCGAAGTTCACCTGAATGCCGGCGATGCCATCCTGTTTGTTGATGCGATCATGCATGGGTCTGCGGCGCGCACCAATCCCGGCCAGCGACGCATCGCCGTTTACCGATATGGCCCAAGCTGGGGCTACTTCCGTCACCCCTACGCACCAAGTGCTGCCCTGCTGGATACGCTGACACCGCGCCAACGGCAGATCGTGATGCCACACAAGGCGCCGCTGAAACCCGATGCATAACTGACCGCGAAATTGGTGATATTCCGGAACCCTTTGCCGCAAAGCACACAAGACCAAACAAAACCGGCGCGGCATAAGAAGAGCAAGCGCAGTTCAAGGACCGTTGATATGAACAAGACACCCAAGATTACCTTCATCGGCGCCGGCTCAAGCGTCTTCATGCGCAATATTGTCGCCGATGTCTTGCAGCGCCCTGCCCTTCGCAACGCGCATGTGGCCCTGATGGACATCGACGCCACTCGGCTTGCCGATTCCACGGCGATTGCAAATCGCATGGTTGAATCGCTTGGCTGCGGGGCCGAGATCAGCAGCCATACCGATCAGAAAGAGGCACTGAACGGTGCCGATTTTGTCGTCGTGGCATTTCAGATCGGCGGCTACGATCCATGCACGATCACCGACTTTGAAGTGCCAAAGTCCTTTGGCCTGCGCCAGACCATTGCTGATACACTGGGCGCCGGCGGGATCATGCGCGGTTTGCGGACAATCCCGCATCTGTGGTCAATTTGCGAAGATATGTTGGAGGTCTGCCCGCAGGCAACGATGCTGCAATATGTCAACCCGATGGCCATGAACGTTTGGGCGATCGCACGCAAATATCCAATGATTAAGCAGGTTGGACTTTGTCACTCGGTTCAGGGCACCGCCAAAGAGCTGGCCCGCGATCTCGACATTGATCACAAGACGATCCGCTACGAATGCGCTGGCATAAATCACATCGCCTTCATGACGAAGTTTGAACAGCAAATGCCCGATGGATCCCGGCGCGATCTCTATCCCGATCTGCATGCCGCCTATCACGCAGGCAAGGCCCCCAAGGAAAACATCCATAACCCCCGTTGCCCTAACAAAGTCCGTTACGAAATGATGACAAAGCTGGGCTACTTCGTCACCGAAAGCTCAGAACATTTCGCTGAATACGTGCCGTGGTTCATTAAGGAGGGTCGGCGGGACATCATCGACCGTTTCGAAATTCCTCTTGATGAATACCCGCAACGGTGCGTCGAACAGATCGAAAACTGGGCGGAAGAGCGTGAACAGCTCGCCAACCAAGAGACAATGGAACTGAACGAGAGCCATGAGTATGCCTCCGAGATCATAAACTCGATCTGGACCGGGACCCCCTCGGTTATCCATGGGAATGTGGCCAACAATGGGCTGATCGACAATCTTCCCGAAGGTTGCGCAGTTGAAGTGGCCTGTCTTGTTGACGGCAATGGTGTCCAACCGACAGCCGTTGGAGCCTTGCCGCCGCAATTGGCAGCGATCATGCAATCCAGCGTCACTGTGCAAGGCCTGGTTGTTGAGGCACTGATGCGCGAAGATCCGCAATATATCTATCATGCGGCCATGATGGATCCGCACACCGCCGCCGAGCTGGACCTGGATCAGATCTGGGAAATGGTTGATGCCCTGCGCGCGGCGCATGGTGATTGGTTGCCGGACTGGGCGCGGCCGTCGGAAGCTGTCAAAGTGGCGTAATGACGCCAAAACAAAAACACATCGCAATTGTCGGGGGCGGTACGGCTGGTTGGCTTGCCGCCCTCTTGCTGCAAAAAGCTGCGGTCGGGGCCGCAGATATTCGCATTTCGGTTATTGAAAGCCCGCATATCCCTACCGTCGGTGTAGGCGAAGGTTCGACCTCCGTTTTTCGCCAAGTTCTTTTTGACCTTGGCATTGATGAAATGGACTTCCTGCGTGAGACAGGCGCGACCCTGAAGTTCGGGATCAAACACGCCGGATGGCGCAAGGATGGCAAAGATTACTTTGGCCCCATCGACGATCCCAACGCCCTTGGTCCAGTCCCTAACGGACTGCCCGCGAACTGGCTTCACCACGCGCAAATCAGTGCAGGTAAGAAGGTCGCTGACCTGCATCTGTTTACCCATCTTATGCGGGGCAACCGATCCGCTTTCGCGCACAAGCGCGACCGGCTGGTTCCGCTCAGCCCCTACCATCATGCCTATCATTTTGATCAGGCGCGGCTGGGTCGATATCTGGCAAGCAAGGCGCAGGGCATTGACCATATCAGGACAGAGGTCGCGGGGCTGACACGTGACGCCGAGGATGGGCATATCCGCGCGCTCAATTGTAGTGAGGATCTGACAATCGAAGTCGATTTCGTGATCGACTGCACGGGATTTCGCCGCGCCATCATTGGGCAAATGGGCGCGGGATGGTGCTCTTATGGCGATATGCTTCCGCTGAACAAGGCGATGCCCTTCTGGCTGGATCACGACCCAAAACACGACATTGCCCCCTATACCCTTGCGCAGGCCCTTGGCTCAGGCTGGATGTGGGGTATCCCAGTGCAGGACCGCATGGGATGCGGTTACGTATTTTCGGATGCTCATGTATCGGCTGATCAGGCACAGGCCGAGGTTGAGGCAAAGCTGCGCCGCCCCATTGATGTCCGACGCATTATTGATATCAATCCCGGTCGGCTGGATCAGTCCTGGATTGGAAATTGCGTCGCTGTCGGACTGGCGCAAAGCTTTCTTGAACCGCTCGAAGCGACGTCGATTCACGGCTCTCTGGTGCAGCTTCTCATGCTGCTTGAAAATAGCCCCGATCAACTGGTTTCGGGTGTTTCGTTGGGCAAAATTGCTCAGTTCAACCAAACCGTTGCGCGGCAGGTCGACGACTTTGCGCAATTTATCAACCTGCACTACGCAGGTGGCCGTGCGGACACTCCCTTTTGGCAGGACATGACTCACACTGGTATCAGTGATCAACAGCGTAATCGGATCGTTTATTGGCAGGACCACGCGATATCACGTGCCGATTTCACGCCCCTCCCCCAAGGGCTGCCGCACGTCGAAGAACAGCTTTACACCCCGGTCCTGGATGGGCTCGACCTGTTGCAAAAATCGCCGTCCAAAGCGGTTTTCGCCACCCCCCAGATCAAGCAAACTGCCCGCTCAGCCCTGGCAAGCACCCGATCTGAATTCCTCAGCGCCGCACGCCAGGCAATTAAGAACCGCAGATTTCTGGAAGAGTATGTACAGCAATAAAGGCTCCAGCCTTGTCCCATTGCCGGTATTGAAAGCACAGCCTCACCGGACAGAGAATGCACGAACCTAGTGCCGAAGGATGTGAAACCCTTCCTGGGGTGAGGGCGCCACGTAGTGCTTTGAAAAAGCCCGAAACTGTGCCTCGGTTGCAGCAAACGGATGATCGCCCGCTTCATTGCGTACCCGCAGTCTTTCGATGCAAACCTCGTCTGGCACATCCAAAACATGAAGAATATGGGCTGCATGGGATTGCTCCAGCATACGCCGCATCCACTTGCGGGACTCAATCGTATTCGCCTGAAAATCCAGCACCACTGAGATGCCACTGTTCAATATGGCAACCACATGCGGGGCGATGATCCTGCGCAATCTGGACATGTAACGTATGTAATCAGCGGCGGTCGACAAATCCTCTGCGTAAAGCGCGTGCAACCATGCGTCCTCTGCAATCAAAACGGTGCGTTCTGACTGGCAAAGCGTTTTGGCCATTGTCGATTTGCCAGAGGCGATCTTGCCGCATAACAGGTGCAATGTTGGTTGAGACAATGACTTGATCCGGACCTTAACCGGCGTTCAGCGCTGAACGCGAAATTCGACAATCGCGCCCCGGTCCACACATCGCGACCGGAACGATCAGGGCGAACGGCCACCCGCGGCCAACCCTTTAGCCCAGACCCGCCTTAGATGGCACATCCGGGGCAGGATTGTCGATGGCCGGGGTGGATTCTCCACCCCGACTTGAATGATGCCGGCCAGGCGCGACCGGTAGTCTCGTTCCTGCGGTTATTTCAGATGAACCGCAGTCACATCGCAAGCCGCAAGTTCCATCGAACCCATGGCCACATCGGCATCAGGCAGGATTGCCGACATATCGACTGTTTTCTTGCTGTAGTTAAAGATGTAGCGCAGCTTGCCGTTGTCGCGAATACGCACATCCTGCGGCAAATCAAACCACGGTACTCCGGCGAGTGTCAGCGCACGACGGATGAACCTGTCCTGTGCCACATCATCACCACGCCCCGCATGATACAGAACGTTGCCAGTATGCAGGACAGCCGGCGCACCGTCTGATTGCGTTTCTATGACTTCAACGCCCTCGCCCAGTATCAGGTGTTCGCGCCATCCTGCAAAACTGCCACCATCTGATAGAGGGAATGGCAGATATGGGCGGCGCGTTTCGATGCGACGAACCTGAATGTCGATCAGTCTACGCAATGGCCCCGGTGGCAAGTCTTCCGCGATGGCAAAGTTCTGGTCTTTTGCACCTGTCCAGGGTCCGGCGACAATCAGGGCCTCGCTCGCCTCCAACGCGTCAACAAAGTCATCGGCCAACACCATTGCCATTGGCAACAGCACCATCTTGCGGCCAACAATCGATTCCTTTTTTGGTGGGATGATGTCAACGCTCACCCCGGCCCGGCGCAATGCACGATAGGTCCGCAGCACGGTGTCCAGATGGCTGACGTCTTGGCCGGTTTTCTGGATGTCGAGCATCCACTGACTTTCGTAATCAAAAACCAAAGCGACGTCAGCATGATCTGCCGCAGGTGTTGCCTGAATGGAATCCAGTTCCTTGGATATCTGACCACACAAATGATAACCCTGATTGGGTTCACCATTTGGCAGCAAAAGCCCTTCGTGCATCTGTTCTTGCGCAAACGCCGGTTGTCGCCAACGGAAATAGCAGACCACCTCGGCCCCTGCTGCAAAGGCCTCCCAAACCCATAAGCGACCCGCGCCAGGCAAAGGTTCAGAATTGTATGTGCCCCAGTTCAGCGGGCCGGGTGGCTGCTGTTCCATGATCCACCAGCGACCATTGTCCGTCCCATTCCGCATCTGGCCACAGGTACGGTAAAGATCATGGTGAAACGCATCAAAGTCCGGGTCGCCGACCCCAGTGTACTGCTTGATCAGCGCCTCATCTCCGATTTCGCGTTCCAGAAAGCCAAGCGGATAAGCATCCCATGTCGCGATATCCAGGTCCGCACTCACTGCGTAGTGATCAAAGTCGGTATATTTGCCCATGAAATTGTGGCTGATCCCGCGCCCCGGAGAATGCGCGCGAATGATGTCTGACTGCACCTTGTTAAAAGCAACAACCTGGTCTGATGAATAGCGCCTGAAATCCAGCTGATGTGCCGGACTTGTCTGTGTCACCGCCTGACCTGGCAGCTCAATCTCGTCAAAGTTGCGATAAATCATCGACCAGAACACATTGCCCCAGGCTTCGTTCAGGGCGTCAATAGATCCATAGCGCGCCTCAAGCCAACGGCGAAATCCAGCCTCTGCGGCTTCTGAATAGCTGTAAGTCGTGTCGTGACATCCGTATTCATTATCAGTCTGCCACGCTGCAAGTGACGGATGCTTGCCATAGCGTTCGGCAAGCGCGCGCGTGATACGCGCGCACTCCTCGCGATAACCCAGGTGGCTGAAACAATAATGCCTTCGGGAACCAAAACCACGCACTTGCCCATTTTTCCCAACGGGCAACATGTCAGGCATCTGATCAACCAACCACTTTGGTGGAGTGGCAGTCGGCGTTCCAAGTACGATTTTGAGACCATGACTGGCGAGCGTTTCAAACGCCCGATCCAGCCAGCCCCAGTCGTATTGACCCGGCTCCGGTTCCATCAGCGACCAGGCGAATTCACCGATGCGTACGTGGCTGATCCCGGCCTCGACCATCATACTTGCGTCTGTTTCCCAACGCTCTTCGGGCCAGTGTTCGGGGTAATAGCAAACGCCCATGGTCTGCCGTCTGAGTTTTCCAGAGTTCATGTCTTATCCAGTCGTAGAAGAATGCCGTTAGGGGGGATCAGCGGATGCGCATGCCGTTTGTGTCAAACAGATGCGCTTTGCCCACTTGCGGAAGGATCGTTACCTGATCGCCAACGGTATCGGCATGATCGTCAGTTCGGGCAACAATCAGCGGATTTTCTGACCTCGCGCCCGCATAAATATATGTTGTCGCGCCCAGATGCTCGACCACATCTGCCGTTATCGCAAAGCCACCGACAGCGGCCTTCCCGGCCAGCAAGTGCTCTGGCCTGACCCCCACGGTCACCTCTTCTCCCGTGGCCAAGGCCGATCGGGTGGGGATTTTGACGATCTTGTCGCCGTGATTGACCAATGCGACAGATTGCAGGCCGTCAGCCCAATTTTCTGTGCGACCCGCAAGAAAATTCATCCGTGGCGATCCGATAAATCCGGCGACAAATGCGGTGTCCGGATCGTGGTACAGTTCAAGCGGGCTGCCCACTTGTTCGATATTGCCGTCGCGCAGAACGACAATGCGGTCCGCGAGCGTCATCGCCTCGGTCTGGTCATGGGTGACGTAGATCATCGTCGCCGCCAGTTCGGAGTGTAGGCGCGCGATTTCAACCCGCATCTGCACCCGCAGTTCTGCGTCAAGGTTGGACAGGGGTTCGTCAAACAGGAAAACCTGTGGTTTGCGCACGATTGCGCGGCCAATGGCAACCCGCTGCCGCTGCCCGCCTGACAATTGCTTGGGCAGTCGCGCCAGGAGCTGCTTAAGCTGCAAAACCACGGATGCGTTTCCGACGCGGGCGTCCGTATCAGCCTTGTCGTTGCCCTGCATCCGTAGGCCAAACGACATGTTTCGGGCCACGTCCATATGCGGATAGAGCGCATACGACTGGAACACCATTGCGACACCACGGTCACCGGGAACCATATCGGTGACACGGGTCTCACCAATGGACACGTCACCGCTCGTGATGTCCTCGAGCCCGGCGATCATCCGCAGCAACGTCGACTTGCCACAGCCGGACGGGCCAACAAAAACGACAAACTCGCCGTCTTTCACATTCAGGTCTGCGCCATGAATCACCTTGTGTGATCCATATGACTTGGCCACTTTTTCCAATGTGACAGATGCCATTCTTTCCGCCCTCTATTTGACTGCGCCGGCGGTAATGCCCGCCATGAAAAACCGTTGAAGAAACACAAAAACTGCAAGCATCGGTGCGGTCATCAACACAGCCCCAACCATGATCCCGCCCCAACTGACATCGACCAGGCCAAACAAAGACCCCAAAGCGACCGGCGCCGTCATCATGCTGGTGTCATTGGCGATAAGCAGCGGCCAAAGGTAGTTGTTCCACGAGGCCAAAAAGAGAATGATCGCAAGCGCGGCGAGCATCGGCCGCGCCAATGGCAACCCAACATGAAGAAAGATTTTCCACTCGCTCACACCGTCAATGCGCGCGGCGTCAAACAGCTCTGCCGGCATCATTGAAAACGCCTGCCGCATGAACAGCACGCCCAGCGAATTGAAAAGCGGCGGAACAATCAGCGCCACCCAGGTGTTTGAAAGCCCAAAATCGCGGGCGACCAAGATGAACTGCGGGATGACCACTACAAAATAAGGCAAGGTCATCGTACCCAGGATGATCCCGACCACAGCAATGCGCCCGTGAAACTTGTATCGGGCCAAGGCCCAGCCAGCCATCGATGTCAGGATCATCGACAGCACGGTGTAGACTACGGCAACCACGACGGAGACGAACAATGTGCGGGTGAAATTCAGATCGTCTTGCAACAGGTTGAAGTTCTCCCAAAACCTGTTGCCGGGCGTCAGCAGAACCTTTGGGCTAAAGATCGCACTGTCTGGACGCGTGGCAAAGACCACCATCATCCAGATTGGAAAAACCCAAATCAATGCCAAGGGCACGATCACGGCGTGCAAAGCGATGGCGCGCTTGCGGCTCGCAGCGTTTTGCTGGCTCATGTCTTGTCCCTCCCGATCCAAAGGTTGAGGGCACTGATCATCACCGCCAGGGCCGCAATTGTGTAAGCAACAGCAGATGCATAGCCGAAATTGAGGTTCAGGAAGGCCTGACGATAAAGGTAAAGCCCCAATGTCTCGGTCGCCCCACCGGGCCCGCCAACGTTGGTGATCAGATAGGGTTCTGCAAACAACTGCATTGACCCGATGACTGACAGTACCAGACAAAACAGGATTACCGGCTTAAGCAACGGAAGCGTAATATACAGGAACTGCTGGCGTGGACTGACGCGGTCCAGCGTCGCGGCTTCATATACATCCTGCGGAATGGATTGCAGCCCGGCAAGAATGATGATCGCGTTGTAGCCAACCCAGCGCCAGGTCACCGCCATGATGATCAACGCCATTGCAGCATCTGGGTTGGAAAACCACTCGACCGGTGGCAGGCCAACACTTTCGATGACTTTGTTGATGACCCCGAACTCAGTGTTGAACATCAGCCGAAACACAGCCGCATAGGCAGCTTCGCCAATCACAACCGGGGCGAAAAAGGCAAATCGGATCAAGCCCCGCGCACGCAGCAGTGTCGAATTCAGCATGACTGCAAGAAGCGTCGCCAGAAACAACATGACCGGGACTTGGATCGCCAGGATCGTCAGCGTGTTTTCCAGGGCGTTGTAGAATGCCGGATCCTGAACGACCCGCCCCCAGGTCATCTTGGGATTGAATGTCCACGGCAGTCGACGCGTCGACATGAACGACAGGTAGAACGAATAGATGATTGGCCATAGCCAAAAGCTCGCAAAGATAAGCAGGTAGGGTGCAAGAAACCCAAAAGCGGTGAGAGACCGGGGGCGCATGGCGGAACTCTTTTCGAACTATGAATGGGTGGCGCGTGACGTTACCGCCACGCGCCAAGCTGAAGGGAGGACGTCCTATTCAGCGACAGGTAGGCCAGTGGCAAAACTGATCTGCATGGCTGCGTCGTCCAACGCCGCCTGGGCGCTGTCGTACTCACCATTAAGATACTTCGTCTGAACAGACTGCAGCACCTGATCGGCATCACTGAAATAGGCCGTACCATTCATGGGCTCGATGATCTCAAGCCGGCTTAGCACCAGTTCCCATACTTTTTGGCCGCCCCAGAACTCGCTTGGTTCATTGACATAGGGGTCGTCCAGCGCGCTGACCAGCGATGGCACCAGCCCGAATTCGCGCAGCATGGTAATCTGACCTTCATTGGTGCCCAGCGCATAGCTCAGATAGGAGTAGGCGGCTTCTTTGTTGTCGCTGTTGTTGGCAATTGCCAGAAGCGACCCACCATAGTTTGCAGCACGCACCCCATCTTCGGTCACGGATGGCATTGCCATGACGCCCCACTTACCGGACTGATCTTCAGGGGCATTGTTGCGCAGGATTCCTTCGAACCAGGCCCCGCTCATCAGTGCCGCAACCGATCCGGCGCTCAGGTTCTGAACCCGCTCACCGAAGTTGCCAGCGGTCATCAGTTCCGCATCAACCATGGTCTTGACCACGTCCAACGCCGCGACACAGCCCGGCTGGTTTACCGTGATCGACTCACCGTCGCTGGAGAAGAAACCGCAACCCTGTTCATTGCTGATCATCTGCAACCACTCAGTGCCACCGTTCAGGTTGTCATTGGTCATCGTGACGCCTTCATTGGCCGCCTGCACCTTTGCACCGGCCTCGGCAAAGTCGGACCATGTCACGATGTCATCCGCGCTCACACCAGCATTCTCAAAGAAATCGCGGCGGTAGAACATCATCGACGGGCCGGAATCCCATGGCATTCCGATCATCCGATCACCCTGACGCAGGGCAAATAGCTTGAACTCCGGGAACTGCGCCTGGGCTTCAGCATCAAAACCAAGCGGTACCAGGTCAGCGGCACAATCAGGGAATTGCGCCCCTATCAGTTCCATTTCAACGTTCTGGAACTGAAAGACATCTGGCAAACCGGTGCCGCCTGCCGCACAGGCCGCCAAAACACGACTTTTTACATCCGAATATCCAAGGTGTTCAACCTTGACCGTGATGTCGGGGTGCTTGGCGTTAAATCCTTCCAGTGTCGCGTCAAGTGCCGGCGCAGCGCTGCCCCAAGACCAAACGGTAATTTCCTCAGCTTGCACAAGCCCTGCTGACAAGCACAATGCCGCGACTGCGCAGGTACCAAAAATCTTCATTCTGTTCTCCTCCCTAATGCTGGCGTTTGTGAAAACGCGGATGAATGTTAATAAAGGGTGAAAGGGGTACCGAGTCTTGCCAATCGGACAACCAGATCAGCACAATAGTAAGATGGACGAAAAACCCATCTGGAATCCCAAGGACAGTGTTGTCGAATTGGTCCCGAATGAAGTTGTTCTGGGGCGCGGAAAACCTGCGATGATGGAAACATCACATTGGCATGCACAAATCGAAATTTGCTATGTTCCCAAAGGATTAGCACAATACGAGATGTCTGGCCGCATGTTCGAGATTGCCGCCGGGCAAGTGGCCTTGTTCTGGGGTGGTCTTCCCCATAGGCTTGTCGATTTCGCACCTGAAACCGCACTTGAATCGATACATTTGCCCATTTTGCAGTTCTTTCGGCTGCGTCTGACAGAGGATATTCGCGAAAAACTAATGCAGGGTGCTGTGCTGCTGACGCGTGGCGATGAAGTTGAAGACCAACACGCTTTCGCACGTTGGTGTCGTTATTTCAGGTCCGGCG
Organism: uncultured Paracoccaceae bacterium; assembly: GCA_947502145.1. GTDB lineage: Bacteria > Pseudomonadota > Alphaproteobacteria > Rhodobacterales > Rhodobacteraceae > CANMYO01. Next base: position 99,604 of record CANMYO010000005.1, read on the forward strand.
ATCAAGTGCGGGTCGATCACGCGACAGAGGAACTGTTGCTCCGGATTGAGCGGATATCGCTTGATCCTTATGAGCTGATCGCGGTGGCAGATCCACAGGATGATGGCACCGTTGAAGCACCCGATCAGAGCAGCTTTGAAAAAATTCGCCTGATCACAGAGTTTGTCACCAGCCATTTCCGCGAAGAAATCGATTCAGCCTCGATTGCTGAATGCGCAAACATCCATCCCAAATACGCGATGAGCGTGTTCAAGAAATCGACCGGCGTGACATTGAACCAATATGTGCAGCTCTTGCGGTTGTCCTACGCGCAGGCCCAATTGATGCGGCAGGGTGACAACATTCTGCATATCGCAATGGACAGCGGGTTTGGCTCGCTTTCCAACTTCAACCGCGCGTTTCGCAAACATACAGGCGTGACACCCTCCGATTTCAAACGCCAGCTGCGCCCGTCGGCCCGCAACGACGCAGAGCCTGTCATCGAACCGGATGCGTGACCATTATCTGCAGCCCCGCGCCTGCAATGTCGGGGCGGTCAATTCTGCGCCATTCCGCGGCGGCGCTGAACGCGATGACACGCCGGGCACATTTTCAATCGAAACCCCCTGCCCGAATTCCCCGGCAGTTTCCAATAACCTTCGCTTTATGTCGTCAGACAGCCCCTGATCAAGCAACACAACCCGTTCACCCTGCGCCGCTTTCGCCAGCAGCGACTGGCATAACTTATCTGCCGGCCAGTCTGCGCACCCATCCACAGCACCAATCTCAACCCGCTGCGCGTCCCGCCGCGCCAGTTCAAGGACGGCCGGGTGATGCTGCCCGTCGTAATAAATCACGTCTGCTTCTTGCAACCGCTGCACACCCCGCAGCGTGATCAGATCCCGATCACCGGAACCGGCATCAATAATGCTGACGCTGCCTGACCGGGACCCCGCAAATTCGTCTGCCTCAATTGCAGATTTGATCAGCTGGATGGCCGCCCGCTCCGCGCCGCCTGCAAACAGGTGGCGGGGTTTGCCATTAAACACCCATCGCCACAGGTCGCGACGCCTGCGCGGGGCAAGGCGCGCCGCGGCGAACCAGCGCAATCGACCTGCCGATGCGGCAAGCTCGCCGAGGCGCGGCTCAAGCAGGCCCTCGATCTTGGTCTTGATCTGCCGTGCCAGGACCGGGGCCGTGCCTTCGGTGCCAATGGCGACCACAACCGGGTCACGGTCGACGATCGAGGGCGTCAACGCATCACAAAGTGCCGGCTGATCTACGGTATTCACCATCGCGCCTGCGCATTTTGCCAAAGCGTGCAGCGCCATGTCGTTGCCCGGGCACCCTGTCGCTACAAAGCACAACGCACAATCCACAAAGCATTCTGTGGTGATCCGTCCCGCGATATGGGTGATCTGCCCCTGCGCGGCCAAGTTTGCCAACTCGGGCTCAAGATCGCGCGCGAGCACAAAAATCTCCGCTTCCGTCTTGAGCATTAACCTCGCCTTCTGCGCCGCCTGTTCGCCGCCCCCTACAATGACCACCCGGCGTCCGGCCATTTGCAGAAACATCGGAAAGGTTCTCATGCGCACATGTCCTCATGCTGGTGACGATTGTGCCAAAATTGTGCGGCGACCGCCTGTGCCTTTGACAGCGTTGGCGCCACCTTCAGGGTCCAAAGCGCAATCGCAGCCGTGCCCGTTATCGTGGCCACGGCAAAATCATCTTGGGTCCGACCGGCCCAGAGATCCCCCAAATCGGTAGGATGCCCAGCGTCATGTAGGCGACGTTGCTCTGTGGTGATCGGGCTGGTGGATTCCTGAAACGCAACGCCGTCTTTCAGACCAAACACCGTGATCTCTTTTGAAGGATGGCGTTCAAACTCACCGCCGCCGCCCTTGATGATGCTGAGCGATTGCTGCCCCAGCATCTCTGCAGCTACAGTCTGCAAACCCCGGTAGGATGGGTGAAAGACACCCTGCACGCTGGCAGCAGCCTGCGAAGGGTTCCACATGCGTAGCACCGTATTGATGCAGGACCGCAGCCCAAACTCATCGCGCAGCTTTAACAACGCAAACGCCTCGGGGCTGAGCGTTTCAAGCGGCGTGTAGCAAACGTTCGGACCGGCAAGTTGAATGGCGTCGCGAACGGAGGCCTGCGCCAGTTGGTGCCCGTTCCACCCGTGCATGGAAATGCGAAATCCCGCCTGCCCGACCAAGCGCGCAGACAGCAGGAACAACGGTGAACGGCGGGTCCGACCTGCGGCGTACGAGGGCCAATCAAGGTCAGCACCCGGCAACTTATTGCGGACGTGATCTCGCAATGCTGCGGTGAACCCGGCAATTTCCTGCGGCGTCTCACCACGCAGTCGCAAGACCATCAACAATGCCCCAATCGCTTCTGGCGCGGCCTGTTGCCCCAGAATGATCAACATTGCATCCCGCGCCTCCGCCATCGTCAGGGGCCGGGCCCGCCCCTTGCCACGCGCGACAATCTGAACATAGGGGGCAAGGCTCATTCAGCAGCCATCGGCACGGACACTTCGGCCAGTAGGGCGGCCAGTTCGGGCTTGCAGGATCCGCAGTTTGTCCCGGCACAGGTCGACGCCCCCAGGTCCGCAACACTCCGCGCCCCAGCGGCAATGGCGTTTCGCAGAGTGTTACGCCCGACATTGAAGCACGCACAAACCGTCGGGCCCGGATCGGGCGTATCCTGGCGGCCACGCCCCGCCAATGCGGTGAACGGCGCGACCTCGCGACCAACCATCCCGACAACGGCAGAGCGTGACAGTCGTACCGGCGCGCGTGCGGCAAAGAACACCGCCGAAATACGTCCTGCCTGCGATATTGCGATCCGTACGGTCCCTTCTGCCGGATCGCTCTGCACGGCGGTTTCGCCGGTCATCTGTCCACAGAGGCGGCGCATTTCAGCCACCCAGTCGCTTGGCTGATCTTCGCCTGCCATTTCAACTTGCCAGCCGGTCAGGCTGCGCGACACCGCGGCATATGCGGTTTGCGGAACAAGGGGGGTGAGGCTGGCCAGATAGCCGAACCATCTGGGTCTAAAAAGCGCAGCGGTGACGGTGCCGGATTTCAGTGCTGGCTGCCCGGACACCGGATCAGTCCTGGGCGCAATCAATTTGTTGATCACCGCAGCACGGCTATGCTGGCGAGTCCAGTGCATGGGCACAAACAGCTCTCCGGTTGCGACCCGGGACGTGATCAATGCGCGCAGGATAACCCGCCCCTGATCGTTCTGAACTGCGATCAAATCGCCTGCGCCCGCACCAATATCTGCTGCATCATCCGGATGTATCTCGACATAGGGCTCTGCCAGATGCGCCCCCAACCGCGCAGACTTGCCGCTCCGGGTCATCGTATGCCACTGGTCCCGATTGCGGCCCGTATTCAGCGCCAGTGATGGCTTTGACACCACAGGCGGTTGCACTGGCACCATGCGTGCTTTGCCGTTCGGGTGGAAAAACTGACCATCCGCGAAAAAGCGATGACCATTGCGCGGCCATTGCGTCGGCACAAGGTTTGCGTAATCCGCATCCGCAAATACGCTCAGGTCCAGATCACGCCGGAAATGCGCAGTCGCCGCGTCAAGCGCGATGTATTCGGCAAAAACCTCGCGCGGATGATCGTAGTCAAACGCAGCACCAAACCCCATTCGTGTCGCAACATCGCTAATGATTTGCCAGTCTGGCCGCGCCTCTCCCGGCGGCGGCAAGAACGCCCGCTGGCGCGAAATACGCCGTTCTGAATTCGTGACCGTCCCGTCCTTTTCGCCCCAGCCGGTGGCGGGTAGCAATACGTCTGCCAAAGCGTTCGTGTCGGTCCGCGCAACAATGTCAGAGGTCACGACAAAGGGAACCTTCGCCAAAGCCGCTGCAACGCCGCTGGCGTTTGGCAGGGAAACAGCCGGGTTTGTCGACATGATCCACAACGCCTTGATCTTGCCGTCCGCGCAGGCCTCAAACAGATCGACGGCCTTGTAACCCGGCTGCGTACAGATCGCCGGGCTTTCCCAGAATGTCTGCACGGCAGCGCGATGATCGGCGCGAGACAGATCAAGATGATTGGCCAGCATGTTGGCCAACCCGCCCACCTCGCGCCCGCCCATCGCATTCGGTTGGCCGGTGACAGAAAACGGGGTCGCGCCGGGCTTTCCGATCCGCCCGGTCGCCAGATGACAGTTCAGTATCGCATTGACCTTGTCGGTGCCGCATATGGACTGGTTCACGCCCTGAGAATAGACCGTAATCACCCGCTCGGTTGCTGCCCAGAGGCTGAAAAATTCAGCCAACTCAGCATCCGTCAGACCGGTGGTGCCCTCAGCATTACTGCGGGCGGCGTTGACGGTCTCGGCGAAACCATCGACATGCCCGGCAAGAAAATCCGCATCGCATTTTCCAGCTGCCGCAAGATATGCCAATAACCCGTTGAACAGCGCGACGTCTCCATCCGGGGCGATCTGCAGATGCATATCGGCAAGATCGGTTGTGGCGGTGCGGCGTGGATCAATGTTGATGACACGTAGCCGTGGCCGCGCCTCTTTGGCCGCCACGATGCGCTGATACAGAACCGGATGGCACCAGGCGAGGTTCGATCCGACAAGCACAATCAGGTCCGCCTGCTCCAAATCCTCATAGGTGCCGGGAACTGTATCAGTCCCAAAGGCGCGCATGTGCCCAGCCACACTTGATGCCATGCACAACCGGGAGTTCGTGTCGATGTTGGCGGAGCCGATGAACCCTTTCATCAGCTTGTTTGCGACGTAATAATCTTCGGTAAGCAGTTGCCCTGATGCATAGAACGCCACGCTGTCGGGTCCGTGCTCGCGGATGGCTGCGGAAAACCGGTCCGCGACCAGATCAAGTGCCTCGTTCCAATCCGCACGACGCCCGCCGATCTGCGGTGCGAGAAGACGACCATCGAGGTCGATGGTCTCGCCGAGCGCCGCGCCCTTGGAGCAGAGCCGGCCAAAGTTCGCGGGATGAGCAGGATCACCCTTGATCGTGCCGTCAGGGCCGGCCAGAACGCCGCAGCCAACCCCGCAGTATGGACATGTCGTGCGGATCAGGCTCATGCTGGCACACGGGCCCGCAGAAACGACAGATCCAACAGGATACGCCCGTCCACGACCCGGGCAGGATAGGTTGAGACCCGGCCCTGATCCGCGCCCTGTGCCTCACCGGTTTCAAGCGATATGACCCAATTGTGCAACGGACAGGTGACCGCCTTTCCATGCACGATCCCCTCGGCCAGGGGACCGGCCTTATGCGGGCAGGCATTGTTCAGCGCAAAGACTTCGTCTTCAGCGGTGCGAAAAATCGCGACGCAGCCATCGGCGGTTTTTACAACACGGGCACCGCGCTGAGGAATATCGGCAAGGTTCGCAATATCGATCCAGTGGCTCATTCGGCCGCCTCCAGCGCAAGATTTGCCAATGGGCGGTAGTCGTTCGCCTTCTTGCTGGCATGGTCCGCCCAGGGGTCACGTCGGTAAATTGACTGGCTCAGCTCAAACCGCGCGACAAGCGCATCCCGCTCTTCTGCGATGCGGGTCTCAATCCACTCCAGCCCCACCTTGTTCATCCACTTGTATATGCGGTCGAGGTACTTGGCGTTCTCCCGATATAGCTGCGTGATCGCCTTGATCACTTCAATCGCCTCGGCCTCGTCTGGCACCTGCAACAATAACTCTGTCTCGCGGACATCCATTCCCGCAGCGCCGCCGATACTGATCTGAAATCCTGAATCAACGCAGATGACGCCAATGTCCTTGCAGGTCGCCTCGGCGCAGTTCCGCGGGCATCCCGACACCCCAAGCTTTAGCTTGTGCGGCGTCCACGACCCCCACAGCTCTTTTTCCAACTTGATCCCCAAACCGGTGCTGTCCTGTGTCCCAAACCGGCAATGGTCGGTGCCAACACAGGTCTTTACCGTGCGCAACCCCTTGGAATAAGCGTGCCCTGACACCATTCCGGCCGCATTCAGGTCCGCCCAGATATCGGGCAGATCCTCTCCCCGCACACCCAGCAGATCAATCCGCTGCCCGCCGGTGACCTTCACCGTTGGCACACTGTACTTATCCGCGGCATCCGCAATGGCGCGCAGTTCATCCGGTGTGGTGATCCCACCCCATATACGCGGCACCACGCTGAAAGTTCCGTCCTTTTGGATATTCGCGTGCTTGCGTTCATTGATAAATCGGCTTTGCGGGTCGTCCTGATATTCCAAAGGCCAGTCGGCCAGCAGGTAAAAGTTCAGGGCGGGTCGGCAAATGTGGCACCCACAAGAGGTCTTCCACCCGCATTCCTGCCAGACCGCCGCCATGGACGTCAGCTTTTGGCCCTTGATCATGCGCCGGACATCTTCGTGTGTCATATCCGTGCAACCACAGACAGAGGCAGCAGCGGGGACGACAAATTCATCCCCCAAAGAAACCGCCAAGAGCTGCTCAACCAGACCAGTGCAGGTCCCGCAAGACCCCGAGGCCTTAGTTGTTGCCCGCAATGCGCCCAGATCAGTTGCGCCCGCGGCAATCGCGTCTTCGATTTCACCCTTGCAGATACCGTTGCAGCCACAGATCTCCGCATCACGCGGTAAGGCTGCAACAGCCGCTAAAGGGTCCAGGGGGGTCCCCCATTGATAGGCTGGCCCGAAAATCAGCGTCTCGCGCATCTCCGATATATCGGTCCTGTCGCGTATCAGGCCGAAAAACCAGTTGCCGTCGGCAGTGTCCCCATACATGACTGCGCCGATAATCGCATCGTTCTTGATTACCAGACGCCGATAAACGCCGCGGGCCGGATCGCGAAAGACAATATCTTCGCGCCCTTCCCCCTCAGCAAAGTCGCCAGCGCTGAACAGGTCGCACCCGGTCACCTTCAGTTTTGTTGACAGGTCTTTCTGCACAAATGTCGCGGGTTGCCCCATCAAGGTCTGTGCGGCGACATGCGCCTGATCATACAAAGGGGCTACTAACCCGAAAATCGCACCGTCATGTTCAACACATTCTCCCACCGCGAGGATCTTGCTGTCTGACGTGACCATCTGGTCATCGACATGGATGCCACGACCAACGGCCAACCCGGTGTCCGTTGCAAGGTCAACATTCGGGCGAATGCCCACCGCCATGACCAGCAGATCACACGGCAACTTTGTGCCGTCATCCAGCAACAGCGCCTGGACCTTGCCATCCGTGCCCAAAATCTCTTTGGAATTGGCCGAACATTTGACGGTGATCCCCTTGTCCACGAGAGCCTTGCGCAAAAGGTAACCTGCGGCTTCGTCCAGCTGCCGCTCCATCAGATGCCCCATGATGTGCACCACGGTCACATCGACGCCGCGTGCGGCCATGCCAGCCGCGGCCTCCAGCCCCAACAGACCGCCACCAATCACCACGCATTTATGGTCGGAGCCAAGGCCCATCATCCGCTGTGTGTCTTCAAGGTCGCGATAGGCAATCACCCCATCAAGATCATGGCCCGGCAGCGGAATGATGAAGGGTTTGGAGCCGGTCCCGATCACCAGACGATCATATGCCAGCACTTCGCCAGTCGAGGTGGTGACGGTTTGCGTTGCACGGTCAATATTCTCCACGAAACAGCCAAAGCGCGTCGCAATACCGTGCACCTGATACCAGTCGTCATCATGGGTGATGATCTCATCATACGTCTTTTCCCCCGAAAGAACCGGTGACAGCATGATGCGGTTGTAGTTGCCCCGTGGCTCTGCGTTGATCAGCGTAATGTCATAGTCGGCCTTCGCATCCACCAGTTTCTCTAGCATGCGCCCCGTGGCCATACCGGCACCTATGACGACAAGTTTCTCAGTCATATCTCTTACTCCGCCGCAATTGTCTTGGGGTCAGTCGCCGGGGGCGCCAAAGGCGATTTTGGCGTGTTGCCGTGTTCGTATTCCTCAAGGAAATCAAGAACCTCCTGGCGATAGTTGTAGTAATCCGGATGCTCAAGCAGTGCCTTGCGGGTCCGTGGGCGTGGCAGGTCCACATGGGTGATCTTCCCAATCGTGGCCTGCGGTCCATTGGTCATCATGACCACGCGATCGGCCAGCAGAATGGCCTCGTCCACGTCATGGGTGACACAAATTGCGGTCACTTTGGTACGCGACCACACCTCCATCAGCACGTCTTGCAGTTCCCACCGTGTCAGGCTGTCCAACATCCCAAACGGCTCATCCAAAAGCAGCAGCTTAGGCGAAAGCGCAAAGGCCCGCGCAATCCCGACCCGCTGTTTCATGCCGTTGGACAAGGATGCAGCCCCCTTGTCCATGCTGTCGGCCAGGCCTACGCGTTCAAGGTAATATTCGACAACGTCCTGCCGTTCTGCCACGGACGCGCGCGGATAGACCTTGTCGACACCAATTGCGACGTTTTCCTTGGCTGTGAGCCACGGAAACAGGTTTGGTGATTGAAACACAACGGCACGTTCCGGATCTGCCCCTTCGACATTCCAGCCGTCCAGCCTGATGGCTCCCTTGCTGATCGGGTTCAGGCCTGCGGCCATGGTCAGAACTGTGGACTTGCCACACCCCGAATGCCCGATAAGAGAGACGAACTCGCCCTTGTTAATCTTGAGGTCAAAGTTTTGGACAACGGTCAGCGGCCCCTTGGGGGTGGGATAGACTTTGTCCAGCTGTGAAAAATTCAGGAACCGCTCTTCAAGGCCGCTTTCCTGTGCCTTTGCGACGGCCACAGGGACGCTGTGGATTGGCGTGACGTTGGGCAGCGTTTTTGACCCACCAACCCTTGCGGCAATGCCAACATCCATCAAATAGGTGGTAACCTCGGATCGTAGCGCCTTGAACTCACTATTGTTATTCATCTCGACCCGATCGCGCGGGCGGGGTATTTTGACCGAAAATTCATCCCCCAATGTCCCATCCGGGTTTAGCGCGACGATCCGATCTGCGAGGATGATCGCCTCATCCACATCATTGGTTATCAGGACGCAGGTCTTCTTGTCGGCGTCCCAGATCCCCTCGATCTCATCTGCCAGGTTTGCGCGCGTCAGCGCATCAAGCGCAGATAAGGGTTCATCCAGCAACAGCATTTCCGGGTCCATCGCCAGGGCCCGCGCCACGTTCACCCGCTGGCGCATTCCACCTGACAGCTCTGCCGGTCTCCGGGCTGTTGCATGACCCAGTCCAACCATATCGACATAATGGGTAACCTTGTCTGCGCGTTCTGCCTTGCTCAGGTTCGGGAACATCGTGTCAACCGCAAGTGCGACGTTACCGTTCACCGTCAGCCAGGGCATCAGCGAATAATTCTGGAAAATCACCCCCCGCTCGCGCCCTGGTGCCGTAATCGCGGCACCCCTGTAGTTCAGCTGGCCCGTGGTTGCCTGCTCCAACCCGGCCATGAGATTGATCAGTGTTGTCTTTCCCGTGCCCGAGAACCCGAGTATGACAACGAACTCACCTTCTTTGACGGTCAGGTTGATATCCCTGAGGACCTGCGTTTCGCCATAACTCTTGCTGACGTCTTTGAATTCAAGAATGCTCATTTGGCGTCACCGGTTATTTGAGAATGTGAACATGGACTGCAGTGCGAACATCACGCGATCAAGCAAAAACCCAATGATTCCAATGGTAAACACGGCGACCATAATGCGTGCGAGCGATTGCGATGATCCGTTCTGGAACTCATCCCAGACAAATTTTCCAAGCCCGGGGTTTTGTGCGAGCATTTCTGCTGCAATCAGAACCATCCAGCCAACGCCCAGCGACAGGCGCAGCCCGGTGAAGATCAGCGGCAAGGCCGACGGAAGAACCAGCTTGGTGATTTTCGTATAGGTATTCATCTTGAGGACCCGGCTGACGCTGACAAGGTCCTTGTCGATGCTGGCCACACCCAGGGCTGTGTTAATCAGGGTCGGCCACAATGAACACAAGGTCACGGTGATGGCAGACACCAGGAAAGACTTTTCGAACCAGCCGTCATTGGTCGTGTAGACCGCTGACACAATCATCGTCACAATGGGCAGCCAGGCCAGCGGAGACACCGGTTTGAATATCTGGATCAACGGGTTCAATGCCGCATTGGCCGTGGCGGACAGACCCGCCGCAATGCCCAGTGGAATGGCGACAATTGACGCGATAAAAAAGCCGAAGAACACCGTCAATATCGACGTTAGAATCTGATCATAATATGTTGGCTTTCCGGTATAAACACGGTTTCGAACGGCCTCTGTATTGCCTTCAGAGAGCGCCGCAGCGTTCCGCGCGTCCTGTCGCTCGTAAAACGCCACTTCACGGTCTTTTTCGCGCAGGTAGTCCGCGTGCAACGAACCGACCTGTGCAACGACCTCAACCGGGCCGGGTACCGCGCCCAGCGATGTTTGGACCTTGGGCGCAAACGTTGCCCAAAGGGAAAGGAACAGGGCAATCGCAAGCAAGGGCACACCCAAAAGCCGCCAGATTTCCCCGATCTGCGCACGCGGGTTGTCCCCGGCAAGGGCCCGCAAGGCGGGGGTCAGCCAGGCCAGCCCCAAAACTTGAAACCATGCATCTGCCCTGTTGATCCGGGCAAAACGGCGCGCGCGGCGGGCTTCGATGTCAAGCGTACTTGGTTCAATCGCGGTCATGTTTGATGTCCAACTCTTGCTGTCTGTAATGGTGAATGGTGCCGCAACCCTGCTGGGGTTGCGGCACCATTCAATTAGCCGTCAACGCTATCGCGGCTGACCGTCTCGCCGGATTTCAATCCAATTGGCAAGCTGTCGATATAGGCATTTGGTGTCCGGCCATCGTAGGGAATGGCATCAATGATATCGGACGCTGGCGTTACCGCCTTGAAGCCGTCACTGTCCCAGGGGAAACCCGCTTCAGTTGCCAGACCCTCATCAACCAGCAGACGCGCCGCTTCGAGATAAATGTCGGGACGGTAAACATCGGCAGCAACATCGAAATACCAGTCATCCGGCTTCGTTTCGCTGATCTGTCCCCAGCGGCGCATCTGCGTCAGATACCAGATCGCATCGGAATAGAACGGATAGGTCGCGTTGTAGCGGAAGAAGACGTTGAAATCGGGCGCCGGTCGCACGTCGCCTTTTTCGAACTCGAAAAAGCCGGTCATTGAGTTGGCGATAACGTCATAATCCGCACCGACATATTCTGGGCGTGACAACATCCTGACCGCATCTTCGCGGTTAGCGTTGTCATTTTCGTCCAGCCAGATCGCGGCGCGGATCAACGCTTTGGTCAGGGCTATCGTGGTGTTGGGGTATTCTTCGGCGAACTCAGCGGTGATGCCGAACACCTTTTCGGGATTGTTGTTCCACATGTCATAATCTGTGATGACCGGAACGCCGATCCCCTTGAAAACCGCCTGCTGGTTCCAGGGCTCACCAACGGCATAGCCAAAGATGGTTCCAGCCTCCATCGTCGCCGGCATCTGGGGTGGCGGTGTCACAGACAGCAGCACATCAGCGCCAATCTGGCCCGAAATATCGTCCGGGCTGTAATAGCCCGGCTCCAAACCGCCCGCTGCCAACCAGTAGCGGAGTTCGTAATTGTGCGTTGAGACCGGAAAGACCATGCCCATGTTAAAGGGCACGCCCTCATCCTTATAGGTCTCAACCACCGGTGCCAGGGCCGCGGCGCTGATCGGATGTTGCGGGCGACCATCGTCCATCATCGGAACATGCGGGCGCATCTGTTCCCATATCTCGTTGGACACTGTGATCGCATTGCCATTCAGGTCCATCGAAAATGGCGTGATAATATGGGCTTGGGTGCCATAACCAATGGTGGCGGCCAGCGGTTGCCCGGCCAGCATATGTGCGCCGTCCAATTCCCCGCTGATCACACCATCCAGCAGGACTTTCCAGTTCGCCTGCGCCTCAAGGGTGACAAACAGCCCCTCATCCTCAAAATAGCCCAACTCGTAAGCGACCGCCAAGGGTGCCATATCGGTCAATTTGATAAAGCCCAGCGTCAGGTCTTCTTTTTCAAGCTCCAACATCTCTGCCACTGCGCCTGATGCGGCAAGGCTGGTCGTGGTGATCAGAATTGAAAGTGTCTTTTTCATTCATCAGTCCTTTTCAAGGCCCGCGAGGGGCGAAAACAAAAAAAGCCGCACGTAGGGTCCACGGGGGAGGAGATCCGTGTTCCATACGAGCGGCTTTGCTCTTGAGGTGTGCAAGACCTGCATTGGCCTATGCAAAAGTGTCGGCAACGTTGCCTCTTGTGATGATCGTCACAGATTACCGTGGCCAGTTCCAACATTTCTTCTGCACTGCCGCATCAAAATTGCCGCAATGCAGCGTCCGCCCAAAATTTGGTCATTCTATCGGGCTGAAATCGAAGGTTCTGCCATCAAAGAAGGCATCCGGTGCAAGAATCAGATGACCCCGGGACGAGGCGACAGCCGTCTCGACCTGCAAGCTGCCCTCAACCTTTTCGGATGCGCCCGGCATATCGGATCCGAAATCACCAAGGTGACGACGGTAAAGGTCAGACCGAAAACTCGCTTTTGCCCGGGCGATACCGGCTGCATCAATACCGAGCTGATGACCGATCCATGCAGCCTGACTGCGCCAGGGAAAATTGGCCGCATGATTGTGAAACTGGATGAACCGGTCGATTGTCTGTGGCGGCGCATCCGGGCGTGGTACCAACTGTCCACTGACAGCCGGGTCAATCAGGTCGGTCGACATGCTCAGATGCGCCGAACGGCCCAGGATTTCCACCGCCAGCGGCTTGTTCTTGGGCGCGTCCAGCCAAGCGGCGGCCTGATAGACCGCCACCATCAACCGGCGCGCGAGGTCGTCGTTTTCGACCACCCAGTCATGCCGCGCCGCCAGAACTTTTTCCGGTGCAAACTGCCAGACGTCCCGGCCCGTCATCATCAGTTGCGCAACGCCCTTCTGCACAGCGACACTGCCCCAAGGCTCACCAACCCAAAATGCATCAACAAAGCCCTCACCAACGGCATCAGCCATCCGCGGGGGTGGCACCGTGACCTCTTCGACTGTCATTTCTGGCGCGGCGGCCGTCCAATAGGACAACAAGAGCCGGTGCATTGAATAATGAAAGGGAACGCCAATACGCAACGTGGCCCCCTTTCGCCGTGCCAGCGCTGACAACAGGGCTGGCGCATCACCAAATGATACCCCCTCAAGGTCGGCCGCCAGCGGGTTCGATACACCAAACACCGTGCCATTGACCGACAGGACCATCAGCGTATCGACGTCGGCCGGCAGGCTGCCCAGCCCGAGGGACATGGCAACCGGCATCGGTGACAACATCTGCGCCGCATCAAGATGGCCAAGCGCCAACATATCCCGTAGCGCCGACCAGGACGGTTGCTGAACCAGATTTAGGGCCAGCCCCTGCTCTGCTGCGAAGCCAAGTTCCTTGGCGATGACCAATGGGGCACAATCGACCAGCGGAACATAGCCGCAATTCAGCACCGTGCCGGTCATGACAGCAAATCCGCCGCCGTTACCAGGGCTTGGGCAACGTCTATGACCTTGCGGCTTTGATCCATCGCGGTCTTGCGCAGCAGCGCATAGGCTGCATCTTCGGAAAGCGCACGTTGTCGCATGATGATGCCCTTGGCCCGGTCAATGGTCTTGCGATCCACAAGCGCCCGTTTGGCGGCATCAAGCTCTGATTGCATTTGACGGGTGATCTTGAACCGGGCGACAGCGGTTTCCAGCACAGGCTTGATCCGATCCATTTGCAGACCGTCAACGACATAGGCACTGACACCTGCGTTCAGCGCGGCTTGGGTCAGTGTGTCGTCGGTGCGATCCACAAAAAGCGCCACAGCGCGTTTTGACGCTTCGGTCGCTTGGGTTATCTGCTCAAGCGTGTCACGATCGGGGTTCGCCAAGTCGATCAGAACGATATCAGGGGCAAATGCCTTGACCGTCCGGTCAAGCGTTGCGACCCGCGTCATGGCCTGAACATCCGACCAACCCGCGCTTTGCAACGCCTCCACAATCTCGCGCACCCGTTCAGGGTCCGGCTCAACGACAAGGATGCGAAGGTTGCGGTTCATTCCCGCCGACATCCTTGATCCCACCACAAATGGCAATTTCACGGGGCCCCCGCAGCGGCTGGGTTTATGATATGATGCCCAGAAATCATGCACACCACGGTTGACTGCCTATTCGAGGTGCTCTTTGGGAACGTGCAATACGTTGTTGCGATTGCAAGTGATCACTCCAAATGAATACCTCCTTCATCGCCAGCACGCGATCTTTCAGAACTCTTCGCTCGCGCTAACAGCGCAATCCCATCAGATCGCTGCATTCATGTTCCAGAGCTTTGAGGCCTACACTGCCGTGATCGTATCTACGTGTGCATCGCCCTGACGTTGGAGCGGTATACAAAACCCCATGTTTCGTGGGGAGGAATTGCGCAATGGGCGACTTCGATTTCAACGCGATTGTGCACAACCTCCCGTTCTCCGGGACGGTTGAAACACTCGCGCAGCCATATGCTGCAGGCCATTTTCGGCGGCATTGTTCTTGGCACTGGCCCCGCGCTGACGCGACATTCGGGCATCCTGCAACTGTCGCTATTTGCCGTGACCTCCGTCAAATTGATCCGATCCGTCCTGCGGATCCTTGTGATCTTCTGGTTCTTACCTTCTTGTGCCATTGGCCATCGGACGGCCGCTTGGCGGTTCTTATTGCGCACTCATCGCGTTTGTCATGTTCTAGGCCGCATATCATTCCGAAATCATCCGCGCGGCATCCGATCGGGGCAACAGGGGCAGGTGCACGCAGGTCAGCAAATGCGAGATCATGATTGCCTGTTGGCCGTCAGTATGCGGCCAATCGACATTGATAAGACGACAATTTTGACTGGCATGATTTTGGTGCAGAAAGTTTCTAACAGCTTTTGTTCCTACCTTTCATGGCGGTCAATGCTGCGCTTAGCACTCCAATAGCGCCGCGATATCGCTGTCCGAGAGATTCAGCTTTGTCTTCGGGCAGCAACGCCAGACGTGCGGGATCGCTGTTGTCCGACAGGTCGGCAATCTTCACCTGCAATGCGCTCATCGAGCCGGAATGTGCCAGATGTTCAATGCGCTCGGCATAGGTCTGTCTACCAGCAGGCTGCTTGGTCACGGCTTCGACAGTCTCGATTGTCTCTTCGCTGTATCGGCGTTGCCTGAGATCATCAGCCGTTACATTACAATCCTCTATCGCATCATGCAGCAAGGCGGCATGCTCGGCATCAATCGAGGCATCCGGGTAAAGATTGAGCAACCGTTGGTGTACCCGCAAGACATGCTCAATATACGGTTGGCCCGCCTTGTCGGTCTGGCCGTGATGCAGTTCACTGGCCCAAAACTTGGTTTCTTTAATAGTTGGCATTTGCTCTGATTTCATCGTTGTTCAAAAACAGGGTAGCACATTTCCCGAAGTCTCAAATGTATGACTTACCGGTGCTGAACCGCGCGTTGCATTTGCAACGATCGCCGAAGTTTTGCCGACCCCGGCCAACAGGCTCGACTTTTGACTGCGCAGCAGATGCATGCCAAGAACAAGGCGCCCCTATCCGTTTCTCAATCGAATTTCCCGGGTCGAAAAGACTTCTGTGTCTAACCCGGCAGGACCGAAGCGCGCCCAAGATCTGGCCGAGCGTTGGTGGGTCAGCGACTTCCATCTTCAGCGGGCCACGCCCGCGAAGCATGCAATTGGTGGCCATGTTGAACAGCGCTAAGTCGCGATGATTCACGTCCAATATTGCAAGTAGAACATAGTGAGCAGCCGGCCGGTAAATTTGGTGTCTCCACGACGACCCTCCGACCTGCCATAACCTCCCGGGACGACAACCCGACGTTGTCCAGAGAACTCCAACAAAACATGCTGCGCGCGCTCCCATATCGGCGAATTGCCCAGTTCTGCTTCCCGTGTTGGTCGCTTTAGAGCTCTAGGACCAAAGCATCTTTTCCAGCTATCTCGAATTCACCATCGGCATAGTGGCCGTCTTGCCCCCGCCAGTGCCAATTTTGCAGAACTGGTGACCCATTGGGGAACCGAACATGCCCTGTTTGCCTTGAGGGCGATGAGTTCAACAGCCAAAGATAGCACCGATCCCCTTTTTGGAGACGGGCCTGAACATGCCGGTTCGTGATCTCGATTTGCGGCCGATTACCAGACCAATCAAGCACTTTACGGAAATACTTTCGGCTATCCGCTGTTGTGTCACGGAAGTTGGAAGCACTCACGTGTGATCCAATCAACAACGTCTTTCCGCGACCATGATCGTTTTCGACAACTGCAATACGACCATCCGCAAAGCGGCCAAGAACCTTGCCACTGGTCGGTTTGAAACTTTGAAGGAATCCGCCGCATGTGAGGTTCAATCCATCGAATTCAATTGAATCGCGGTCAGCAATATCCGGCATAAACTCCACTTCGTCTTCGGCGACGCCAAAGATTGCGTCCAGACCGAGGTTGGGTTGCGTGGTCCCTACCCGACCGTTGTCTCCAAAATATCCGGGACATGCCTCTGAAATCAGGATGCCTCCACGCTCGACCCAATCTGCGATTTGCGTTGCCTGTGCCTGACGCAGCATGATCGGATAAGGAAAGTAGAGCACCGCATATTTCTCGATATCGGTCAGCTGCACCCAGTCGACGAGAATATTATTCTCGACAAAACCCTTGTAGGCCCCGAACATCGCCGCCTGATAGGTGTCAAATCCACCCTCAGCACTCAGAAGGTAATCCCATTCCTGTACTTCGGGTACGACCAGCAGTCCAACATCCCCGGTAACGGGTGTTGCGGCGAACAAATCTTTCTGGGCAGGATCATTGGCCCATTTTGCGATTCTGCTGACGATCTCCGATCGGGGTGTTCTGGAACCATCCATGCCGTAGGACCCAAAAGCACCGAAAAGCGGTCCATCAAGCAACGGGCGATAACGAAGGTTCATCATACCCGTCGCGCCTCCCGCAAATGAACACATCGACCAAAGGCGTATGTCCTCCGGCGTTGCGACGCGTGCATCGTTCTTGTCGCGTCCCATAACTTGCGGCTGCATCCAAAGCGGACCACCCTGGCGCTCCGCGTGCCAAAACGGTTTGCCCCTGGATGCACCTCGGATCAGGTCGGCGGCATAGAAATTGCGCCAAGGCTCGGCCCCTTGCCGTGCCTGGATGAAAGTATAGCCATAGGTGTCGACCTTGCTCGCGGCCAGCCAATCGTCAGCACCACGCGAGGCCATATCTTTCACAAAGCCAGCAACGCCGTGTGCAATAATTGCAGCGTCAGGATCGGCCGCCTTGATTGTATCAATACGAAACTGCATCTGGTCATAGTTGTTTTCGCGCTTGAATTGAATCCAGTCGAGACTTTCAGCGTAGGGGTACAGCAACCGAGGCGGCTCTATGTCTTCCCATTCAACATAACTGTAGCGGTGCCAAACAAGCGCAAGTGCATCAAGATCACCGTACTTGGTCCTCAGCCATTTTCGGAACGCCACTTTCGTCGGCTCGCTAAAGTCTATGTCCGTGCCATAGTTGCATTCGTTCCAAATGTCGTAGCCGTAAAGACCCGGATGCCCCCGGTAACGGGTTGCGAGTTCCGTCAAGAAATTTCGCGCAGCTTCGCGGACTTCGGGATGATTGAATGTCAAAACGCCGGAACCACTGCCATTGTGGTTACCGAAACCAGACGTTGCGCATGACTGGCTCATTGCAGAAAACAACCGTTGGCCATTTGCCCGAACCTGCACGGCGTCAGGGTATCTGCGTATCATCCATTCCGGGGTCGTCATCGAGAACTCTGCGATGATCGTCTGCATCCCATTTTCAGCGGCAAGGTCCAGCTGACGGTCGAATTCATCCCAATCGAAAAGACCCGGTTTACGCTCGATGACACTCCACATGAACCAGTGCCGGAAGGTGTTCAGGCCATCTTCCGACGCGATTTTGTAATCCCGCGCCCAGTCTTCCTGCGGTGGATTTGACTTTCGAAAATATACCGCTCCGAACGGGACTTGATGTGGGCTGGTTGGCATTTTTGATATTCCGTTCGTTCAGTCTTGGTTACTATGTGTGTGTGCACCCGACAGCCGCTCAAGGACTTTGATCAAAGCAGAGTGATCCTTGTCGCCATCGCCATGTCCGACAGCAGCGTTCATCAGTTGCGCGACGGTTGATGCATTCGGAAGAGCCAGGTTCAATCCACGGGCCGCGCTCACAGCTAGGTCCATATCCTTCTGGTGCAGACGCAGTCGGAAACCGGGATCAAAGGTCCGCGCGACCATGCGCTCGCCATGAACTTTAAGAATGGTGCTATCGGCAAAACCTCCCATCAGTGCATTGCGCACTTTGGCAGGGTCGGCGCCAGCAACCTTGGCAAAGGTCAGCGCCTCGGCAACAGCCTGAATATTAAGTCCAACAATGATTTGGTTGGCTACTTTGGTGATTTGTCCATCCCCTACGCCACCGACATGGGTAATGGTCTTTCCCATTATCTCGAACAGTGGCATCGCCCGCGTTACATCGGCCTCTTCACCACCGACCATAATCGTCAAGGTGCCCGCCTTTGCGCCAACTTCGCCACCCGAGACGGGTGCATCAACATAGTTGCCGCCAAGTGCACCAACCCGAGCGGCGAAAGCCTTTGTTGCGACCGGCGAGATCGAGCTCATGTCGACGACGAGCGCGCCTGCCTGCAATGTGTCAGCCACACCGTTTTCCCCAAAAAGCACGTCTTCAACGTCGGGCGTATCCGGAACCATAAGGATGGTGATGTCGGACTGTGCGGCAACTTCTGCGGCATTGTCGCAAGCAACACCACCAGCATCGAGAAGTGACCGCGAGCTAGGCTTCACGCGATGCAGAAACAGCTTGTGACCGGCATCAATGAGGTGCCTTGCCATAGGACGTCCCATAACACCAAGACCAATAAATCCGATGTTCATACGTTCTCTCCTTTGAGCAACTCGGCGCGCCAACTCAGACCGGTTGATGTGTCGTTCTTGGGCACGTATTCGCATCCGATCCAACCTGCGTATTCGAGCGCTTCGAGCTGTCTGAAAATGAAGGCGTAGTTGATCTCCCCGGTTCCCGGCTCATGCCGCCCGGGTGTATCCGCGATCTGCACATGTGCGATCTTGTCCTGCGCGGCCCTGAATGTGCCAATCAGCTCACCCTGCATGCGTTGCATGTGATAGAAGTCGTATTGAAGCCAAAGGTTGTCTGCGCCGATCTGATCAAAAAGCGCCAAAGTTTCGGCGCTGGTGTTCAGCGCAAATCCAGGTATGTCGAAGCTATTGATCGGTTCGACCAAAAGGCGGATGCCAGCATCCGCCAGCTTTGGTGCCGCAAAGGCGAGGTTTTGTGCCAGTACCTCTAGTGCCGTATCGCGGCTGACATGCTCAGGGACGATGCCTGCAAGGCAATTGATCTGCTTGCACCCCAAAGCCTCAGCAAAAGAAAGCGCCTGATCGACACCGGCGCGAAATTCCGCCTCTCGCCCGGGCAATGCACCGATCCCACGTTCCCCGCTGGCCCAATCCCCGGTCGGAAAATTGAAAAGGACCTGCTCCAGCGCGGCGGCCTGCAAGACGGATTTGACGACGTCGGGCTCGTAATCATATGCCCCTATATACTCAACACCCCGGAACCCGTCAGCGGCGGCGGCGGAAAAGCGATCAAGGAAGGCTAGATCACCGTACATCATTGAAATATTTGCGGAAAAACGTGGCATCTAAACCTCTTCGGCAACGAATTTTGTACGGTGAACCATGCGTTTGTCGCGCGGATCCGGATTTGGAACGGCAGAGAGCAGCGCTTTGGTGTATGGCTCCTTGGGCGCCGTGCAGACCGTTTCGGCATCGCCCTGCTCGACAATCCGCCCGTGGTGCATGACCAAGACGCGATCGCAGAAATATCGAACAACCGAAATATCGTGTGCGATAAACAGGAAGCTGAGGTTCAGCTTCTTTTGCAATTCGATGAGCAAATCGAGAATCTGCGCCCTGATGGACACGTCAAGCGCCGAGGTCGCTTCGTCCGCAATGATGATCCGGGGGTTTAGCGCCAGCGATCTTGCGATCGAAAAGCGCTGCCGTTGCCCCCCTGAGAACGCATGCGGATACCGCTCCATTGCGCCGCGATCCATGCCCACGAGTTCTAGCAGCTCGCCAACGCGCGCCTCAAGTTCCACACCTTGCATGACACCGTTGACGACCAGTGGCTCAGCAATGATCTGCTTGATCGTCATGCGCGGATTCAGTGACGCGAACGGGTCCTGAAAAATTAGGCGGACGTCGCGGTGGAACTTGGCCAGCTCTGGCTTATCCATTGCCGCGACGTCGGACACCCGCCCATCAGTTTCCCTGTAACCGATCTCTCCCGCGGTCGGCTCGATAACACGCAGGATCATCCGGCCGAGCGTCGTCTTCCCCGATCCGCTTTCGCCAACGATGCCAAGACTTTCGCCCGGGTAAAGATCAAAGCTGGCGTCCTTTACAGCTCGTACCGCATGAATTTCCTGACCGCGCCAGTTTGTGACGCCAAATGACTTGCAAAGGCCGCGCACAGACAACACCGCGGGGTCAGACGTCCGATCCCGGCGGTCCCGCAGTTCCGACGGCCGTTCAAGCCGCATTGTCGAAGCAAGCAGCTTCTTGGCATAGGCCGTTTGCGGATTGTGGAAAATGTCGTCAATTGGCCCACGTTCGACGAGGCGGCCAAATCGCATGACTGCTACCTCGTCTGCAACTTCGGCCACCAGGCCGAGATCGTGCGTGATCAACAACAGTGCCATGCCGCGGTGCTCTTGTAGACGTTTCAAGAGGTCCATCACCTCGGCCTGCGTCGTCACATCAAGCGCCGTCGTGGGTTCGTCGGCGATCAGGACATCAGGGTCACAGGCAAGCGCCATCGCGATCATTGCCCGCTGCCGCATGCCGCCAGAAAATTCGAACGTGTACCGCTTTGCCATAGCGGCGGGGTCCTTGATCTCGACCTGCTCCAGCAGCTTGACCGTTTCATCCATCGCCTCGCGTTTGGAGAGGCCGCGATGCAACCTGAGTGCCTCGCCAATCTGGCTGCCAATTGTGTGGACAGGTGACAGGCTGGACATCGGTTCCTGAAAGATAAGCGCAATCCGGCGTCCGCGGATCTGTCGGATTGCCTTCCCCTTTGGATCGAGGTCCGTGATGCGAATATCCCCGTCGTCGCCATGTAGTGTGATCTCGCCGCTCGTTTGCCGCGCCTCTTTGTCCAATAGCCGCATGATTGCGCGTGTGGTCACGCTCTTGCCTGAGCCGCTTTCACCAACCAACGCCATGGTCTTTCCCTTGTGCAGGGCGAACGACACTTTGCGCACGGCATGCAGAATATGGGTTCTGAGATGAAAATCGACAGACAGGTTTTTGACAGTCAACACGGGGGTCGCGTCGGTATCCTTGATTGGGTGAATGTATGTATCAGTCATCACGCACCTCCCTAGCTGTCATATGGGTCGGCTGCGTCCCGCAGGCCGTCACCAAGAAAGTTGAATGCAAGCACGACTGAAATCACCGCCAAAGAGGGCCAAATCAGAAGCCAGGGCGCAGATGAGATGGTCCGAATGTTCTGGGCGTCCTGCAGAAGAACACCCCACGAAACAACCGGTGGTTTCAACCCGATACCCAGGAACGATAGCGCGGTCTCGGCCACGATCATTGTGGGAATGGCCAGGGTCGTGACGGCCAGAATGTGGCTCGTGAGCGAAGGCAGGATGTGGCGAAAGATAACACGACCTGTGCTTGATCCGTCCAATTTGGCGGCGGTCACAAAATCTTCTCTGCGCAGGGACAGGAACCGGCCGCGCACCTCTCTGGCGAGGCTCGTCCATGCCAGCAACGACACGATCAACGTGATGATAAAATAGACCTGCAGGGGCGACCACGTCAGCGGAATTGCGGCCGCAAAACCCAACCAGAGCGGGATGGTTGGCATCGCCGAAATAATCTCGATCAGGCGCTGGACTGCCAGATCGACCCAGCCGCCGAAGTATCCGGAAAGGGCACCAAGAACGGTGCCAATGATCAGGCTCGAAATGACACCGATCAGGCCAATCGACATCGACACGCGCGCGCCATAGATCAGACGCGTCAGCATATCCCGACCAAGTTTGTCAGTACCCAGTAAGTTCATCTGGTCGCTTGGATCCAAAGGACCGATCAAATGGCGATCCATCGGGATTAGCCCCCACATGTCGTAGGCCTCGCCCCTCACGAAGAACCCGATTGGAATGATATTTGCGGGATCAGAGGTGAAACTGCGACGAAGACTCTCTGGGTCTACGGTCATGGCGTACCCGTTGACGTGAAGCTGAAATCTGCGCTGCCCGGTTTCATCTTCGATGAATAGCCCAATCTCCTGCGGCGGCGCGTAGGTGAGCCGCGGCTGGGCGACCGTTGGCAACGTAGGGGCAAGAAACTCGCAAAATAAGGCGACGCCGTAGAAAAAGAAAATGACCCAACCCGCAAACAGCGCAACGCGGTTCTGGCGAAACTTCAGCCAGATCAGACGCCACTGTCCCGCGACCTCGATGTCGCTGCCCGCCCCATCCGTGAGCCGCGTGATCTTGGGCTTGTCTTCTTCCATAGCGATTTCTGACCCATGCTTTTTCATGTCAGTGGAACCGAATACGAGGATCAAGCAGCGCGAGGAGAATGTCCGACAGCAGCATTCCGATGAGCGTCAGCATACCCATCAGCAAGATAAAGCTTCCTGCCAGATACATATCCTGCGCGATGAGAGACCGCAGAAGCAGCGGCCCTGCTGTTGGAAGGTTCAAGACAATTGCAGTGATTGTAATGCCGGAAATAAGTTGAGGGAGCACCCAGCCAATTGCAGAGACGAAAGGGTTTAGGGCCACGCGAACTGGATAGCGCAGGATGGCGGTATGCTCTGGCAGCCCCTTTGCCCGCGCCGTCAGGACATAGGGTTTGTTCAGTTCGTCCGTCAGGTTGGCGCGCAGAATGCGGATCAGGGCTGCGGTTCCCGCAGTGCCGATTACAACAACTGGCACCCAGACGTGTTTTAACAGGTCGACGAACTTTGCCCATGACATGGGCTGCTCCGCGAACTCAGGTGAATACAGGCCGCCGACGCTTTGGCCGAAATATTTGAACGAAACGTACATCAGCGTCAGGGCCAGGATGAAATTGGGGATAGCGAGACCGAGAAAGCCAAAGAACGTGGCAATATGATCCCCAAGCGAATGGCGGTTGACAGCAGAATAGATCCCAATCGGGAGAGATACGGCCCAAACGAACAAAAGCGACAAGAGGGAGATGCTTAGGGTCGATCCCATTCGCTCCCATATCAACTCAGAAACGGGTCGGTTCCATTCGAACGAATAGCCAAAATCCCCACGGCTCACGATCCCCCAAATCCATTTCACATATTGCATGATCATCGGTTCATCGAGGCCATAGTTGGCGCGCATTTTTGCGATCTGTTCATCGGAAAAATTGACGTCACTGTCCGCCATCGCGGCCAGAACCGAGGTCAGATAGTCGCCAGGGGGAAGCTGGATGATCGCGAAGGATATGATCGAGATTCCGATCATGGTCGGGATCATCAGAAATAGTCGTTGAATGATGTAGCTGAGCATTTTGCGTTCAGAACCCTGGCGGCCAATTGAATGGCCAATCCTAGGGTGAGCGACGGCAGGAAGACAGCCAGTCACCGCTCACCCCTTTTGTTGTCAGCCCTTGAAGAACTGTTCAGGACGCGCCGGGCCAGGCGTCGGCCAAGCGAATGAGTTCGTCATGGACGGCATCACATTGTGCATGTCGTTCTTGACGATCCCGTAACCATCGGGCGGAAGCGTCACCCCGAAGACCAGGAATTGTTCGGCTGCAACCTGAAGAATTTCTTTCATGATTTCGGCCTGATCCGCCGGATCTGCGGTCGCCAAAAGCTTCTTGTAACGGTCCTGCTGGGCTTTGACATCTGCAGGCGGCTCGATCGCATTCTCATTCTCGGGGTTCGAGAAGTAGAGCGACCACCCCGAGGCAAAAAAGCCGTTGCGCGAGTAAGGCACAAAGTAGCGGGGGTCCAGCATCGCGCCGATGCTATTGTTGGCACCAAACCTGTGCGCCGAGGCGTCGAACTCGCGACCTCCGCGAACGCGCGTCTCCCAGAGCGAACGATCCATGGTCCGCATCTGCGCATCGATGCCAACTGCCTGGAAATTTGGCAACGCCAGTTCAAACATGTCAAGAAACGTCGACCGCGCTTGATCAATTTCGAAGACAATGGTCAGACGGTTGCCGTTCTTGTCGAGACGAAAGCCTTCCGAATCCTTTTCCGGCAGAATGCCATCAAGGATCGCGTTGGCCTTGTCTGGATCATACTCGGTGTACTGATAGCTCAGCACCGGGTTATGGAGCGGATCCCCCTCAAGAATTGATGGCTGGGCGGGCTTGCCCTGCCCGACGAACACCGCATCAATCATTGACTGCCTGTCGACAGCGTGACTCATCGCCACCCGGAAATCGCGATTGTTAAATAGCTCGTGCTTAACTGGATCCGTGTGATTGAGATTAAGCATGAAGACCATGGCGTTCGCCGCCGTCTCCTTCATGGTGAAGAAGTCGTAGTTGCCATTGTCCTTGCCGTCAAACAGCACCGGCTTGTTGGACGGCGTGTTGATATAAAGCCCCATGAAATCGATTTCGCCCTGCAGGGTCTTCAGCAGCAGCACTTCCGGATCACCAACCATCTGGTAGACGATGCGATCGAAATAGGGCAGCTGTTTCCCCTCGGTATCCACCTTGAAGTAATATGGGTTGCGTTCAGCAATCGCCCGCTCGGTATCTTCACCCGGAGCGGTTGAGAACGCCCACGCCTCAATCGTCGGACGTTTCGAGTTCTGGTAATAAACATTCTCTTCCATGATCCCGGATTCCCGATGGAAGAGCGCAACCCAGTTGTCGAGGCCTTGCGATTTGGCCAGCGCGTCGGCCTCGCTGTTGTACTTGATGTGGAATTGCTTGAGGTAATGCGACGGCACGCGTGTTGTGCTGTCCTGGGATCCTCGCGCCATGTTTTGCAGGAAGAACCCGTTCGGGACGTCAAACACGACCCTGAAATTGTAGTCGTCGACAATGTCCAGCTTTCCAAGCTTGCCGCCAGAAGACCAATAACCCTGCGCACGCGTCGCGCCGACGTCTTCGTCCTGGAACATGTCTTCATACCAAAAGCGCACATCCTCGGTAGTATAAGGCTCGCCGTCGGACCACTTCATGCCCTCACGAAGTTTAAAGCTATAGACGGTAGCGTCATCATTGACCTCGACGCTTTCAGCAACGTTGGGTTCGACCCCGGTCCAATCGGGATTAAAGCGCACCAAAGGTTCATACCCTTGGTAGCGCACCAGCATCACGAGTGAGCCGCCACCGACCAAAGCGTGATTCCAGGTACCGCCGTGTGTCCCGATCCGATCGGTCGGGGTTACGACAAGGGGGTTCTTGGGCAGCCGATCATTCAAAGCAGGCAAGCTGCCGTCGTCCACTTTCGAAAGCAGAGGGTCGGCTTGTGCAAAGACAGGTCCGGCGAGTGTAACGGTGGAAATGGTGGCCGCGCTGGTAAGCAGAAAGCCGCGTCTACTAAGCATCATGTGAATACCTCCCTTGCGTCATCCACATTGCGTTTGTTTGATTTCGTTAGCTTCCATTTTTGGTATTGTTAGGTCAAACGTTATGTTGCATGTTCCCTACATCACGCATGAATCATGGATTTCCCAAGTTTCATTGGGCGATTGAGAAGGGGACGATGCGAAGGATTACGATACAAAATATCGCGGATGCTGCCGGACTCTCAAAATTCGCAGTGTCGCGCGCGCTCTCTGGCAAAACCGGAGTGAGCGATTCGACAAGGGAAATGGTCCTCCGGATTGCGAACGAGATGGGCTATCAGGCACGGCCCAAGCAAACAACACAGACCATTGCCGTGCTCAGCGAAGACGCGGAATTGATCAATGGTGAACTGAACCAAAAGATCATGAGTGGAATTCGCGATGAATGTCACACCGTTGGTCTAGAACTGATTGAGCTGCAAACAACCGGTGCGCGGCAGCTTTCTGATGTGGTGGGACGTGCGGACGGTTTGATTTTTGTCGGCGTGAACCAACCGAAACTTTACCAAGAAGCGTCACAGCTGTCCGTGCCAATTGTAAAAATCGGGACATTCGAACCGCTGGAACAGTTCGATATTGTGCGGGGCACGAATTACGAAACGGGACGCGTGATTGGTGATCTTTTCCTCAGACATGGACATAAGCACATGGCTTACGTCCGCGGCCGACGAGACTTTCGGGGTCGACAGGAACGGTTTAACGGGTTCTTTGCCTCAATCCATTTGGATCCCAGTGCAAAGGTGTCCGACCTCAGATGGAAAAGCGAAGGCGAGCTTCAGAAAAAACTCAATCGCCTGCTTGACGGCCCAAACCCAGTGACCGGATTCTTTTGCGCCCACGACGGGATCGCAGTGACAATCATGTCCGAGCTTCTTTCGCGCAACCTTCGAATTCCCGATGATGTTTCGATTGTGGGTTACGGAGACTACTTGGCGGCTCAGCACATCCGTCCGCCCCTGACGACAGTCAATGTCCCCGGGTTCGCGTTTGGCAGGGAGGCGGTCAGGTTAATTCTGGACCGGCTTAATGAACCAACCAGCAAGAGATACTCAATGCGCATTCAGATCCCAAGTGAGGTCGTATTCAGAGAAACTCTCGGCGATCGTGCAGCGGAGAGGAATAACTAGCCAAAAAGATCCCAGCGCTACTCAAAATGTGTTGCTCCGGAATAATGCGATGCACCTATTCCCATCAAGGCGCACAGCCTGACATCCGGAAGCATGCCGGGACTATTTGCTCATCTGAACCCCGAATGATCAAAAGGATCTGAGTTTTCTCATTTCAAAGATTGCCCTACCTCCTCCCGCAGAGCCTCGAAATCATCCAATTCAAGCCCATGCCGCGAGTGTCGACTTTGCGGGCGTCGCTGCTGCAACCGCGATCACTGGCGAACCGCACCATGCGCACCCCGAACCAACCAAACGCACAGTTTGCCTGCGAATGCGGCGCAGCATTAGATGTCTGAATTGGCCCAACGTGACGGATGCTACGGTTGTGATGCATGTCCGCTTGGTTCCAGTATGCTTCTGGCAAGCTGGTTCATCTCGTTGTGAAATGCCAAAGGTGGTGGACAAGACTAATCTCGAAACCACTGACCACGCATTGAGCTAATTAGAAAATCTTCAAGGCTGGACGCAACGTGTTGATAGTCGCTCTGATAATCTGAAATTGCGGGCAGCAGACCGTAACCTGCATCATCATTCGCGACGATCCATTCTCCGCCACCGTTTGAGCCTACCACAACAAGATGTTTTGGAAGCTCCTTTGGCTGGCCTTTCGATATTTCAGTTGGTGAGAAAACAACTAAATATTCGGCGTCCTCCGAGTTGGAAGCGAAGCCTTCACCCCAGCCGAAAGAAGCAAGGAATCTCTTCAGGTCCAATGGCAAAGTTCGACCGATGGATGCCTCGCATTTTTCGAGTTCTTCCTGAGTAGCTGTTCGACGACTCTCATCAAGATTTGCAAAGAACTGTTCGTAAACTTTCATCTTGCCCAACCAAATAGCCCGACGCGGAGGTGTTACGGGCATAGGCTGGTATCATCAATCGTATCAATGCAGAAGCCGACACTGGCGCAGCCGAAGCGAAAGGATGTCTAGGGTCAGGACTCATAACCAATAAATGACGGTTGCGGCGAGGGCGATTGCCGAGAGGAAGACTTTGGGGCAGCGG
>CANMYO010000006.1 GCA_947502145.1 uncultured Paracoccaceae bacterium
ATGGCCCGGTTCGCGCTTTCTTCAAAGACGCAGCCTCAGGCATTCCTACTTGAAGCCTGAAGTTACGATAGTATATAATTGGCCGCAAGGTATATTTATACATGTGCGGCTACACTGTGGTCACACATCCAATAGGCATGCGTGGTCAAATTTATCAAGTTTTTATGGGGTTTCGGAACCTCCGGTTGTGCGCCTGTGCATCGCTGTGCGCTATAGTTTTGTGGTTTGGCTTTGCAGCGCCAGCCAAAGCCGAAACCTGTTTTCCGCCGACCGTTCCTTTCGTTCCAAACGATCCTGCCGCGCAACGTGAATTTGTGGATTTGATAAAGCAAGATTTTGAGATCTACATTGCTGATGTTCAAGAGTACTTTCGATGCTTGGACACTGAACGCGCACGTGCATTCGAAGAGGCGCGGGAGGTCAGCGAAGAGTATGGGCGGTTCTTGCAAGAGATGTCCCAGTGAACTTGATCGATATTTCAGTGCTTTGAACACAGCTCACTGGCCCACTAAAGCGGTAGAATTATCTAAATTTTAGATAATCTATATTCTAGATTAGCGCAGTCACAAGAGGTTTGTGACGCGTGACAAAAACAATCAGAAGCTCAGGACACGAGGCGTTGCGCGAAGCCTTAATCGCAGCCCGAAAGGCAGCTGGGATGACACAGGCTGACGTAGCAAAGAAGTTGAAATGTCATCAATCGTTTGTCGCAAGGATTGAAAGTGGACAGCGTCGAATAGATGTCATCGAGATGATTGTGTTGGCGCGTGCAATTGGAGCGGATGTAAGAGACTTCTTGTTGATCGCAGAGAGGGAGACCTCACGAGATCACCGTATCTGAGTGTGCTTCAAACCTATCATCCAGAGTCGCCATCCAGCTTCCATTTGGTCCAGTTCGGGCTTTCACCGGCTAACGGTTCGGCGACAGCATCCAAGATTTCTTCATCAAACCACATTGGATCCACCTCTCCTGTTTCCCAGAGGTAGAGTTTGCCGACGGTTTCGTGAGTTACCGGGTTGCGCAAGATCGCAACCTGTTTGGCTTCTAGTTTCATCAACGAGTTCCGGTATCTGACTAGTTCTCATGGTTTGCCGACTGCCACAGAAGTATCTGCATCAGCTCAGAATGATTTTATTGGGCAATTCTTTTGCAGATTTGCGATGGCGGCATTGTTTAAAGTGGGGGACTGGGATCGGCCGGTTCTGGATTCACAAAGCGTTTAGGAAGAAAGATGGCGGACGCAGCGCCGTCATTCTTAAGGAAGCTGGCACCCTTTGCCTGAAACTGATGCTGGTTGGTCTCTTATATAGCTATGGGTAAGGCTCGACAGGGCCGATTTCTGATGCATCAGTTCACCTGGTCGGGTCATTCCTCCAGGGCTAACGTGTCAGCTCCGCAATCTTCTGCTTCTTGGCTGGATGACGAAAAGACATTGTCAAACCGTTCAATGTGCTCAATCACTGCAAGGGCGGATCGGCCAAACTTACTCTGCGTCGCCAACAGAAACGACTGACTTGCAGCTTTCATTGCAGCCTTCTTAATTGCAATTTTGTCTAAGTCATAATCCATCACCCGGCCGTTTTCATCAACAGTCGAACAGGCTATGAGCGCGTAATCGAAATTTACCTCACTAATTTGGTTGACGGCGTCCAGACCAACTACGGACCCGTCCCTACCTGCCATCCTTCCACCCAAAACAAAGACAGAGTGTTCTTGAGGGTCAAATTTCATGGCCGTTGGCAATGAATTTGTAAAAATCGTGAGCTTTCTTTTTCTAGCAAGAGCGGATGCGCATGCTTCGATGGTGGTTCCGACGTCCAAGAACAGCGTTGACCTGTCCTCGATGTGGCTCGCAGCTTTCGCTCCGATCGTCGTTTTTTCGAGTTGAGCGATGCTTCTCTTGGCATGGTAGTCGAGACGCGTCGCCTCTTCGCGCTCTATCGGCCCTGCGCCCCCATGGAACCGCTGTAACCGTTCGGCGTTAGACAATGCGATAATGTCGCGACGTACGGTCTGCATTGAAACATTGTAGCGTTCAGCAAGGCTTTCCAGCGTTGCGTAGCCGTGCTCCTCAACCAGCGCGAGTATTTCAACCTGTCTTTCTGTAAGTTTGTAAGATTTTTGCTGGACTGTCATAACTCTGTGTCATATAGCTTCCATATGTAATCTATCTTACACAAGGGGGGAAGGATGGCAACGGTTCCTGACATAATAATAAGCGCCATCGGCGAGATTCATCTTGATGGGCAAAAATTGGATGCTCGAAACTGGACTGTGACGCAAGGCGATGCAACAGGTTCCAGTACATCAGCAAGCGCCGCTTTCGAGCACCTGAAGCAGCAGCAGCCACTTCGACATATTGTTGTTGGCATCATTGGCCCGAGAGATGCAACTGACGAGCAATTGGAGGCCGCCGAGCAAGTTGCTTTCAGGCTTGCAGGCTATGGCTTCACACTAATTTGTGGCGGCAAAACAGGCGTTATGCACGCTGCATCAAAAGGTTGCCATGATGCAGGTGGTTTGCTGGTCGGCTTGCTGCCCGGCAGTAAGCCGAGCGAAGCAAACGAATTTGTTGGGGTGCCATTGCCTACAGGGCTTGGTGAAGCCCGCAACATGATCATAGCGAAGTCGGCGCGAGTTTTGGTCGCTGTTGGCGGCTCCTACGGGACGCTTAGCGAGGTTGCGTACGGCCTACACTTTTCAAAACCGGTTATCGGTATTGCGAATGCAGCTGATGTGGACGGCGTGGTTCATATCGATTCTGTCGAAGAGGCAGTGAATGCAGTTTTAGAGGCGCTGTTCTTCAGCGCTGTTCACCCAGATGTGGAAGAAGGATGTAAGATTACTTACAGCTCAGTAAAATGAATGGATCACTAGCGCTAGAAAATGTAACCAAGCGATTTGGTTCGTTCACAGCAGTTGACAACATCAGTCTGGAGCTCAAGGAAGGCGAATTCGTCGCGCTGCTCGGGGCATCAGGATGCGGAAAGTCAACCACACTTAGATTGTTTGCGGGTTTAGAAACCGTCACGGAAGGAGACGTCAAGCTCCAGGGTCGGGACGTCACAAAGGCATCTGCATCTGAAAGAAACATCGCATTGATGTTTCAATCCTATGCTCTTTACCCCCATCTAACTGTCGCCCAGAATATCGCCATGCCGCTCAAATTGCGAAGGTTGAGCGCGGTCCAACGATTGCCAGGCGCGCATCTTTTGAGCGCCGGCGTCAAGTCTCAAGAAGAAGACATTCAGCAAGCCGTCAAAAAGATGTCGGAAATGCTTCGGCTCGATCAACTTCTAGATCGAAAGCCGGGACAGCTCTCTGGTGGTCAGCAGCAACGTGTGGCCCTTGCGCGCGCTTTGGTTCGTGACCCTTCGGCATTCCTTTTGGACGAACCGTTGTCAAACTTGGACACCCAATTGCGTGCGGAGACACGCGAAGAGATCCGCGCAATCCATCAGAGAACTGGCTATCCGTTTCTTCTCGTCACACACGATCAGTCCGACGCGCTTTCAATGGCCGACCGGATCGCGGTCATGATGGCTGGTAAAATAGTGCAGGTCGGTACGCCTGCCGAGATTTTCAATACGCCAGCCACACAAGAGGTCGCAACCTTCATTGGCCATCACCGCATGAATATTCTGCCCGCTGGTGTAGCGCAGCAGCTTCATGAAAGCACTTCTGGCCTGTCCTTGGGCATTAGGCCCGAAGAGTTGACGATCGTTCAGGAAGGCGGCTTGCCCGCAACGGTCGACACCGTGACTTTCCACGGTGAGGAAACCATCCTCAAACTGCGCGGACCCAATGATTTGGTACTACGTTCTGTCCTACGCGGCCGGAGTGATCTGCCAAATGAAGGTGAGCAGGTTCTCCTGGGGGCCAACCGGAACGCTCTGCACGGATTTGATAGTGATGGTAAGCGAGCGGAGATTGCAAAATGATCCGCCGTTGGACAACAGACATCATACTGGTTGGGCCGGCCGCGATTGCGCTGATCCTCTTCATCTTTCTACCCGTGCTCATCGTATTTGTGCTCGCGTTCACAGACTATCAGTTTGGGGCAAGCTCAGCGAATTGGGTGGGCATCGAAAACTTTGCAGACTTGTTTGGGTCTGACCTTGGCCGCAAAGCGATCACGAACACCTTGCTCTACGCGGCAATTGTTATTCCAACGTCTGTCGGTCTGGGGCTGTTGGTTGCTGTGGGTCTCCACAGTATTAGCAAAACTCTTCCGAGGTTCTCGAACGCGTTGAAAGCCATCTATTTCTTGCCAGTTGCTGCAACGCTCGTTGCAATGGCAGTAAGTTGGCAGATGCTCATGCATCCATCGCTTGGCCTCTTCAACCATTGGGCTGTAGCGCTCGGCTTCTCACCAGTTGAATGGCTCACCGACCAAAACACTGTTCTTTATTCCCTCGCAATTATCGGTGTTTGGCAAAGCGTTGGCTACAACATGGTTTTGTTTCTGGCTGGCCTAACGTCGATACCGGACACGCTCTACGACGCGGCGGAAGTTGACGGCGCTCAGAGTGGATGGTCACGCTTTTGGCTTGTGACTTGGCCGATGTTAGGACCAACAACGCTCTTCGTTCTGATCGTAACTGCGGCCACAGCGTTCAGAGTGTTTGAAACAGTCGCCACTATGACGAGAGGTGGGCCAGCATTTGCTTCCGACACAATCGTCTACGCGCTCTATCGAGAAGGCTTCGTGTACTTCAAAGCGGGCTATGCGAGCGCAATCACTGTGGTTTTCTTCCTGGCTCTTCTTTTGTTGACTGTCATCCAATTGTTGGTGGTCGAACGGCGGGTGCACTACCGATGAAACTCTCAAATATGATCGTACTGGGACTTGTCTCCATTGGAGCTGCAGCGGTTCTCTTGCCCTTCGTTTGGATGTTGTCGATCTCAGTGAAACCGCATGCTGAGGTGTTCTCTACAGACATCTCTCTCTTTCCGCGAAGTCCGACACTCCAGAACTATTGGCACGCGATAGCTGAGACCGACATCCCCCTTTATCTGATGAACGGGGTTATCGTGACTGGCGGCATTCTGGTGCTTCAACTGCTTTTCACGATACCGGCCGCCTATGCTCTTGCGCATAGAGAGTTCCTTGGAAGGAAGGCGCTTTTTGCCAGCGTCGTCGCAGCTTTGCTGGTTCCTTTCCACGTCACAGCAATCCCGGTGTTCATCGGTTTCGCTGAGATGAAACTGCTGAACACCTACACGGCGCTAATTATTCCGTTCACAGCGACTGCATTCGGGCTTTTCTTGCTGCGACAAGCATTTGCAAGGATACCGGCTGAGCTTATCGACGCGGCCCGTATCGATGGGATGTCCGAGATGGGGATTGCATGGCGTGTCGCATTTCCTTTGGGCATGCCCACTGTGATTGCGTTCGCAATCTTCTCAGTCACCGCACACTGGAACGATTTGTTCTGGCCGCTGATCGCAACGACGGATCCCGATTTGGCGACGCCGCCACGCGGCATTCTGTTCTTCCGCGATGAAGAAAGTGGCGACGACATCGGACCACTCATGGCTGGCGCAACTCTCGTCATTGCACCTTTGGTGATCGGGTTTTTGCTCGCGCAAAAGCGGTTCACGCAAGGGCTCGCCAGTACAGGCCTAAAGGGATGAGTGCGCCCATTGAAACCGACCCAACCAGAATGAGGGAGGGAACAGAAATCGAGAAACCTCGATCATCAAGATCGAACCCAACACACAAATGGAGGAGAACTATGAAACAACTACTTTTGTCCGCCAGCTTGGCGCTCGTTGCTACGGCGGCGTCGGCTGAAACAGAAATTCGGGTTCACTATGCGATCCCGACGATCTGGAACGAAACCCAAGAACGTCTGGCAGAGGCCTTCATGGCCGCACACCCCGACATTTCGATTGTGATCGACGGACCCGCCGAAGACTACGCTGACGGTGTTCAGCGTCTGTTGCGTGAAAGCGTAGCCGGAACCGCACCTGATGTTGCCTATGTCGGACTTAACCGTTGGCGCATCCTGGAAGATCGTGGCCTTACACAGCCGCTCGACTCTTTCCTTCCGCAAGACACAGATGCGGCAGGTTATACCGATGCTCTGCTGTCGCTTGGCCAATTCGAAGGCCAGCAACACGCCCTGGGTACTTCTGCCTCGACCATGGTTCTCTATGTGAACCCTGATCTTGTCGAGCAGGCTGGAGGGTCCATGGACGACTTCCCGACAGACTTTGACGGGATTATCGAGCTCGCCGCTGCGATTGACGCTTTGGATGACATTACTGAGGGCGTTTGGATTGGCCGTCATGACTGGCGTTTCCAATCCTTGCTCGGCTCTCATGGTGGTCGACCTCTCAACGAAGACGAAAGTGACATCACCTTCGACAGCTCAGCTGGCTTGCAGGCCGCTGCTCTTTATAGCCGCTTCGTTACCGAAGGCGGTATGTCGAGCATGAGCCAGAATGACGCCCGGCAGTCATTCCCGGCAGGCAACCTTGGGATGTTCTTTGAATCGTCTTCCCTTTTGAACCGCTTCGAAGAAGGGTCTGAAGGGAACTTTGAGCTGGTTGTGAAAAGAACGCCCGTCATCGCCGAGGATGATGTGTACTTCCCAACTGGGGGTTCGGCCATCGTTGTCCTAACGGACGACGCTGAACGGCAGGCCGCCGCCTGGGAATACATCTCCTTTGTGACCGGCCCGGAAGGTCAGCGGATCATCGTTGAAACCACGGGATACGCGCCGACAAACAGCCTCGTGCTGAATGATCTGGTCGAGTACTATGAACAGAACCCGAACGCGATCCCCGCGCACGAGCAGGTGGCCGAACACGCAGGCCCATGGTTTGCGTATCCTGGCTCGGAAGGAGTTGCAGTGACCGATCTTATCGCGGCAGCCCTCGTCAACCTGACCGACGGCGCGGACGTTGATGAAACAATCAATGATCTTGCTGAAACTGTCCGCGATCGACTGGATATGAACTAATTTAGCAAGGAAAATGTGCTACACGCGGGTTCCGCGTGTAGCCAATCATATATGACCTTTTTTCTCGAAATACTTGGTGCCATCGCCCTCATGCTCTGGGGACTCAGAATGGTAAGAAACGGCGTGATGAGCGCCTATGGGCCGGCAATCAAGTCTGCGGCCAGAGATTCCGCAAACAAAAGGGTCACCCCCTTCTTTTCCGGTATGTTCGCTGCAATCGCACTGCAAAGCAGTACTGCAACGGCGATGATTGCCGCTTCTTTCGCTGCTAAGAAAACAATAGCGACATTTACCGCTCTCGTGATCATCTTAGGCGCTGATCTGGGCACTGCTATCGCTGCTATCGTGGCCTCTCAAAACATCGAAGTGCTCTCACCAGCACTCCTGGCCGTGGGTATTTTTGGTTTTCTGAACACCGAGAACGGGAAGCGACGGGGAATTTTCCGCGCTTTAGGTGGCATTGGACTCGTTTTGCTCGCGCTTTCAATGATCAAAGCCACCACTCTTGAACTAGCGACAAGCGAAAGCGCTTCAGCTATCATACTATCGATACTTTCCGAGCCATTTCTTGCACTTCTGGCCGGGATCATTTTGACCTATTTGGCCCATTCAAGCCTCGCCATCGTGCTGCTGACTGTGTCGAGTCTTTCTACTGGCTTGATTGACGTGGAAGCCGCTGTCTATCTCGTTGTCGGTGCGAACATTGGGAGCGGCCTTCTACCATTCATCGCAAGTCTTGGAGCGCGCAGAGAAGCGAGGCTTGCCGTCAGCGCAAACCTGATGCTCAGAGGTCTCGGCGCCGCCGGTTTGTTTTATGGTTGGCAGTTTATACCGGTGCTGTTGGATCAGACTGTTTTGCCTCTGCCCCTGTACCTACATGGTGTGCTCAATCTTGGCGTAGCAGCTCTTGGAATGGCTACGGCGCCTCTAGTTTTGCGGGCCGTATCTGCTTTTGTGCCCGAGGATCCGGACAACGGTTCGGAAATTCGTACAAAGTATTTGGACAACAAGCAGGTAGAGAATCCAACCAAGGCACTTGCCCTGGCGAAACGAGAAGCGCTCGCAATGGCCGAGGTTGCGCAGGAAATGGTTGAGCGATCACGAGTGATCTTAGAAGGCGCTCCAGGCGCGGAAGAGCAAGACGTGGCAACCCTGGAGGATGGTCTCGATACGCTGTTCAACTCCATCAAACTTTATGTAGCGAAAGTTCTTCAACAATCGTTGTCAGAGGCCCAAACCCGACAGGCAATGGATGTCCTGAGCTTCACCGCGAACATGGAACATGTAGGTGATGTCGTCGACGGCAATTTGATGAACCTTGCGGAACGCAAACGATCTTTGAACACTCAGTTTTCAGAGGACGGCCAGAAAGAAATCGCGGCCATCTTTGACAGGATATTGGAAAACTTCGGCCTCGCAGTGAACACCTTCCTCACAGAGGACCGGGATCTCGCGCGTCAACTGTACGACTCAAAGAAGGACATTCGTGAGCTACAACAGGAATTCGTTGCGGCTCACATGGAAAGGTTGGCCTCTGGCGCGCCAGAAACGGTGCGCACAAGCAGCCTTCATATCGACCTCATCCGAGACCTGAAACGGATCAACAGTCACCTTACCGCCGTCTCTTATCCGGTCCTCCGCGCATCCGGCGAGGTGCCAAAGGTGAAGTGGAAAAAGGCCCCTGCGGCCTAGCGGGGCTGTACTCACCTGCGCAATCAACCTCAGCGCGCGTTTGGATGCTGTAGAATTTAACTGTGCCAGGACGCGGCCTTTCAAAGCTCATCTTGGCCCAAAAGGAAATACAAAGTGTTAGATGACAAGCCAACGCTCCGTGAACTTTCAAACGTTATCCGTGGACTAGCAATTGACGCGGTAGAGACCGCAGGACATGGCTGGAATGCCCCTTCTGAACTGGTCCGACGTTATGTTTAGGAAACGGAGGACCGAGAATGGCGAACAAGAGACACAAGCCCGAGGAGATAGTTCAGAAGCTGCGACAGGTTGATGTGCTTGTCGGCCAAGGAATGCAGCGTGTGGATGCGATCCGCGAGGTTCGCATAACCGAGCAGACCTATTACCGCTGGCGCAAGCAATATGGTGGGATGGGAACCGACCAACTGAAGGAACTCAAACGGCTTCAGAAGGAGAACGAGCGGCTGAGGAAGGCCGTCTCTGACCTAACTTTGGACAAGCTCATCCTGAAGGAAGCCGCCCGGGGAAACTTCTGAGTCCCGCCCGCCGGCGTGCCTGCATCGACTTGATCCGAAGTGAGATGAAGGTATCGGAGCGCCGGATCTGCCGGGTGCTGGGGCAGCATCGATCGACACAAAGATACGAACCGCAGGGCCGGGAAGATGAAGACCGGCTTGTCGCAGACATGATCGAGATGGCCAGGCAGTACGGTAGCTACGGTTACCGCCGAGTTGCGGCGCTGCTGAGAGACGCTGGCTGGCAGGTCAGCGTTGGCCGTGTTGAACGGCTGTGGAAGCGGGAGGGGTTGAAGGTACCACCGAAGCAACCGAAGAAGGGGCGGCTTTGGCTTAACGATGGATCATGCATCCGGCTCAGGCCGGAGTACAGGAACCACGTCTGGAGCTATGACTTTGTCCATTGCCGCACCGATGACGGCAAGGCGTTCCGCACGCTGAACATCCTTGATGAGTTCAGCCGGGAATGCCTGGCAATCCGTGTGAAGCGTAAGCTGAACTCGACCGACGTGATCGACGTCTTGACCGACCTGTTCATCCTGCGCGGACCACCGGCATTCGTGCGAAGCGACAACGGTCCTGAGTTCGTGGCCAAGGATGTCCGGGCCTGGATCGAGGCCGTCGGTGCCAAGACGGCCTTCATCGAGCCAGGCAACCCTTGGGAGAACGGTTACGTCGAGAGCTTCAACGCCCGGTTCCGGGACGAATTGCTAAACAGGGAGGTCTTCTACTCGCTCAGGGAGGCGCAAATCATCATCGAAGCCTGAACAACACGAAGAGACCCCACAGTGCATTGGGCTACCGCCCACCAGCCCCCGAGGCCATCGTCCAGATGGACCAAAGGCCGATCATGCACTAACAATCAAAACGGACCAGTCAGATCAGGCCGCCCACAGGCGATCAGCCGATATTCATGCCTCGGGCGGCGAAAGCTGATGGAGAGCCCAAAGTGCAGGATACCGCAACCTTAGCAAACGACCGCTTTGATGAGTTGCGCAGCTTGCTCAATGTGGTTAGGGGCATATAGCCAGTCGATCTTCAGTAGCCTTATAATGAGTGTTCCCGACCGAATTGCACGATGCTTCGGCACAGAAAACCGAAATCAAGGCTGAGGCTCCCTGAAGAGTATTTCAATATTGTGCCCGTCAGGATCAAAAATGAAAGCGGCATAGTACCCCGGTTCGATGTGGTCTCGATATCCCGGCCCGCCGTTGCAGCGTCCACCGCCTGCGATCGCCCCTTCATAAGCCGTCTCCACAGCTTTCTTCCCGTTGGCCTTAAAGCAAATATGCAAATGGGGTTTGGTTACTTTCCCTTCGGTGATTAGAAACGCGACGATACCGTCCATCTCAATACCAAGCTCCCCGATTTCGATGTCGAGAAACGCTACCTTTGCTCCAATCGCTGTGAAAATCGGAGAGTAAAATCCATAGGCTGCGGATATATCGCCAACACTGAACTCAACATGATCGAACATAGCTACTCCTTGTCATGAGTGGCTCGCTCTGGTGCCAATGTGGAAGGATGGACGTAGAGAAAATGTCGTTTAAGAAAAATGGGGCCATTTGTTTTAATTCCTGCAAAACCGAGGCCAACTAGGTGATTACCGTCGACTTTCTCCTCACCGCATCGCCAAAGGTCTCAAACAACTTCCGAGAGGTGCTGTCGGTCTCCGACCAGTATTCCGGATGCCATTGTACGCCTACAGCAAAGGCCTTCGCATCTTTGACTGACACGGCTTCGACTGTGCCATCCGATGCAGTCGCCTCGACAACCAATCTTGGAGAGATATTTGCGATTGCCTGGCTATGCAGTGAGTTGGTTCTGAACTCAGGTCCGAGTATTTCTTCGATACAGCCGCCCTTTGTCGCTGTGACCTCTTGATCGATCTCAAACTGCTTGTCTCGATCCAGTACGTCTGCGGCTCGGTGGTCCAAGCTGCCCTCTTCCTCATGGATCATCGGCCGAATTGTCCCACCAAAAGCAACGTTCAACTCCTGAATTCCACGGCAGAGCGCAAGGAGCGGCACCCCTTTTTCAACTGCTGCCCGGATCAGGGGTAGGGAGGTTTCATCACGCTTTAGATCATAGGGCTCGAACCGTTCATCAGGTTCCTGACCATAGTATGATGGATGCACGTTGGCCTTTGATCCCGTCATCATAACGCCATCTACACGATCCAGGAGAGAGTCGTGATCAACGAACGATCCCAAAGCCGGTATGAACATCGGCAGGACATTTGCGACCTTTGTCAACGCGGTCATGTATTGGTCGGGCACGCAATGCCAGTCCTCGTTATCGAACTCTCTGGTATCAGCGACGATTGCTACGATCGGTTGCATTGCGGGGCCTTTCAATAGTGCAGGGTTTAGTGACCCAAAATCTGGTTCAGAAACATTTTGGTTCGGGGCGACTGAGGATCATCAAAGAACTGGTCAGGAGCGTTTTCTTCAATGATCTGTCCAGCATCCATGAAGATCACGCGGTCAGCTGCTTGACGGGCAAACCCCATTTCATGGGTCACGCAAATCATCGTCATGCCATCTTCGGCCAGGGTGATCATGGTGTCCAAGACTTCTTTGATCATCTCTGGATCAAGTGCAGACGTGGGTTCATCAAAGAGCATGATGCGAGGTTGCATACAAAGTGAACGTGCGATGGCCACGCGTTGTTGTTGACCGCCTGAAAGCTGACCAGGATATTTGTGCGCCTGATCTGGAATCTTGACCCGTTCGAGGAAGTGCATCGCAATATCTTTGGCTTCTTTCTGAGGCATCTTGCGCACCCAGGTGGGCGCTAGCACGCAGTTCTCGAGAATGCTGAGATGTGGAAAGAGATTGAAGTGTTGGAACACCATACCGACGTCAGAGCGTACTTTGTCGATGTCTTTCACATCTGAGGACAGGAGGGTTCCATCGACGTGGATGGAGCCTTCCTGATAATCTTCAAGCCCATTGATGCAACGGATCATGGTTGATTTGCCCGACCCTGATGGACCGCAGACAACAAGGCGCTCTCCCTCTGCGACGACCAGATCGATGTCTTTGAGGGCGTGATAGTTCCCATACCACTTGTTCATCCCGACGATTTCTACGCTCGGCTGAGGATCGATGGCACCTGAGGCCACCAGTACTTGAGATACGTCCGTCAATTGTGACCCCTGCGCAGCTTGTTTTCGAGATGAAGTGAGTAGCGTGCCATTGCGTAGCAAACGACAAAGAAGAGAAGCCCGATGAAGGTAAAGAGTTCCCAGTAGATGCCGTTCCATTCCGGTGTCGCCTGGATCGCGCGTGCGACGCCAATTGGATCCAGCAGCCCAATAAATACCACGAGGGTTGTGTCTTTGAACAAGCCAATGAACTCATTCACGATAGCGGGGATCGAAATCTTCAGCGCCTGCGGCAGGATGATCATTCGGGTTGCTTGCCAGTAACTCAGACCGAGACTGTCTGCTCCTTCGTATTGGCCCTTTGGCAGGGCGGCCAAACCGCCCCGGATAACCTCCGCGATATATGCAGCGGCAAAGAGGGTGACCATGATGATGACCCGCAAAGTTAGATCAAAGCTGGTTCCGGGGGGCAGGAAATAATTCAGCAAGAGCTGGGCTGTGAAGAGCCATACGATCAGGGGCACACCGCGTACCACTTCGATAAACACAATCGCACACCACTTGATCAGCGGCAGATCTGATTGCCGGGCTAGTGCCAACAGAATACCAAGAGGCAGCGAGAGGACGATGGCGGACAACCCGATGGTTGCGGCCAACATGAAGCCTCCAAACTCACGCGACGCGACCTGTTGGATTGATAGGGGAAAGATGCCCTCGGCGAAGGAAACGAATGAGGAAAAACCAATGAGGTAGAAGATCAATCCTATCGCGATACCTCCGCAAACCGCCAATGTGGAGGACAACCATTTGCTTAGGACGCGGATTGCTAGGCCTGCAATAACCAAGCCACCGATTGCAGCCAATGGCACCCAGGCAGAGCCACCCCAAAGCAGCCAAAAACAGGCAAATGGCGCCAGACATGAGAACGTCAGTAGTGATCTTGGCAAAGAGAAAAACAAGATCGGAGCCAAGCCGCCAAGGAACAGGATCATCGCGAGGATTGGACGCCAATACAGCTCTGATGGATAGAATCCGAAGAGCAGTTGGTGCCAACGGTCGTTGATCACTGCAAAGCAAGCGCCGTCAGTCGGTCCGAGTCCCGAGGCGGCCAAAATCTCCCGACAGTGCGCGAGTGAATCCGCTTCCCAGACGCCGTTGGCCAACCATGGCCAAAGACCATATGTTATTCGGATCAACGCATAGAGGACGAGAGACGTCAGAATGACGTTTAGCCAACTCGACAATAGGTTCTTGCGTACCCACAAGGTGATACCGGTTGCACGCACCGGCGGTGCCTTGGCTGGAAGGATTTCAGTGCGAACGAAAGCTGGTTTGTTCGGAACGGTCATCTTATCGCTCCTGTATCTGCTTTGAGCGATCATAAAAGTTGATCACGCTGGCGATCAGCAACGATAGGACCAGATAAAAGAGACCAAGGAGCAGCATTGCCTCTAGCTCGCGGCCCGTTTGGTTGATTGTGATCCCGCCAAGCGTTGCACGAACGTCCATGT
Source organism: uncultured Paracoccaceae bacterium (assembly GCA_947502145.1). Taxonomy (GTDB): domain Bacteria; phylum Pseudomonadota; class Alphaproteobacteria; order Rhodobacterales; family Rhodobacteraceae; genus CANMYO01. The sequence continues at coordinate 13,800 of CANMYO010000006.1, forward strand.
AGCCGACGGCGAGGGCAAGCGATGAGTTTTTGGCGAGGCTCAGGTAATTCGAGATCAACGGCGGGATGATGACCCGCATAGCCTGAGGCAAGATGATCAGACGCATCACCTTGTCAGGCCGCAATCCAAGCGCAAGTGCAGCTTCTCGTTGTCCGTTGTCGACCGACATGATGCCGCCGCGAACAATCTCGGCAATGAAGGCTCCAGTGTAGAGCGACAACGCCAGCCACAAGGCCAGCAAGGACTTGCGGATGAAGGTGCCTTCGGCGAAATTGAACCCCTTTAGATAAGGCTGGACCATCGTTGCACCCAAGAACCAAAGTATCAGGGCTGTCGGAACGACCACGACCATGATCTGTAAGGGTAGGGTGAGCGGCCTCTGCCCAGTTTGCGATTGCATACGATCGGCGCGTCTTTTCAACCAATAGGCGGTGGTGCTGCCCATCAAGAGCGCTGCGAAAATGAGCGCCCAATCAGCGCCACCGGATGCAACCTCAACTATTCCATCTTTGACAGCAACAACCTCATTTCCGCTGATCGAGTTAGTGAAGGCAACGCGCGGGACGTAAGCGCCGCGTGCTGTAATGGCTACCGAGTCAAAGAGCTGCATCGAGGCCGTCGCATCTTCGCCGCGAAAATCGCGTGGTTGCGGCAAAGCTTCGGATAGGATCGCGAAGATAAATACGATCCACAAAAGAAGCGGGACACTTCGAAATGCTTCGACGTAGACAGCCGCAAGCCGGTTGATGACCCAATTGTCCGAAAGGCGAAGAACGCCGACAAAGACACCTATGAATGTCGCTGCGATGCATCCTAAGACGGACACAAGTAGCGTATTCATGATGCCGACCAACGCAGCGCGCCCGTGGGACATCTTGCTGTCATACTCGATCAGCTTTTGATTGATATCATAGCCCGCAGGGTTCGACAGAAAGGCGAGGTTAAAGTCTTTTCCGAGCGCACTGAGATTGCCGGCGATATTCGCGCCGAGCCACCAAATGGAACTAAGAATGATAAAGCCCGCGATGACTTGGATCGTTTTCGCGCGGTAGCGCGTATCGTAGATCAGTTGACCGATCCGAAACTTTGGCGCTGATGATTGTGTTTCGGCAGACATGACGGAACGCCCCAAGGCTCGCCGCTACGCCTCAAAGCGCAACGTTAGGCATGAAAATGAGATGAAAAAAGACATGGGCCCGGCGAAGAGGTGTCCGGGCCCATGCAGGAGAAAGCGGTCTTACCTGAAGGGAGGACTGTACAGTAGGCCGCCTTGCGTCCAGAGCGCGTTCACACCCCGCTCCAAACCAATCGGAGTGTTCACACCAACATGGCGCTCAAACACTTCGCTATAGTTGCCAACCGACATGATGATCGTCTTGGCCCAATCCGCTTCGACGCCGATCATCGCACCAAGGTCACCTTCGGTGCCAAGCAGGCGGTTGATTTCTGCGTTTGCCTGCGGTTCTGAAGCAAGCGCTTCCGCGTTCGCAGATGTCACACCAAGCTCTTCAGCAGTGATGAGCGCGTTCAAAGACCAGCGCACAATGTCTTCCCATTCGCTGTCGCCGTGACGCACTGCTGGCCCAAGCGGCTCTTTGGAAACGATCTCGGGGAGGACAACGTAGTCGTCAGGGTTCGGGAATGTCGCGCGGTTTGCTGCCAGACCTGAGCTGTCGCCCGTAAACACGTCGCAAGACCCGGATAGGAACTGCTGCTGTGCTTCTGCGCCGGTTTCAATTGGCACTGGCTCATAGCTCATGCCATTTGCGCTGAAGTAGTCAGCCAGGTTCAGTTCAGTGGTCGTGCCGGTATTCACGCAGACGGTTGTGCCATCAAGTTCGAGAGCGGAGGTAACGCCGAGAGCGGTGGGCACCATAAAGCCCTGACCATCGTAGAAGTTGATGCCCACAAACTCGTTCTTCAGATCGGTGTCTCGCGAGAACGTCCAGGTTGTGGTCCGTGCCAGCATGTCGATCTCGCCTGAGGCAAGAGCGGTAAAACGTGTCGAGCCGGTCACCGGGATATATTCGACAGCCTCGGAGTCGCCGAAGACTGCAGCGGCGACGGCGCGGCAGATATCGACATCGAGACCTTCCCATTGGCCTTCCGCGTTGGGTGCTGCAAAACCAGCCAGACCTTCGTGGATACCGCATTTCAGCTTACCTGCTTCACGCACCTCATCCAAGGTTGCAGCGGCCGCACCCGTCGCCATCACGGCAAGCGGCGCTGCAGCGGCGAGCAGGTATTTCGTTGTCTTTGTTTGTGTCATCACAGACTCCCTGTTTGTTGTGACACCACCGAAGCAAGTTGACTAAACCGGTTCTTCCTGAAATACGCAATTTGCTTCCATTTTTTTGCAAAGCGCCAAATTTGCGAGGATCTAACTGTTAGGAAACAACTTCATGGCGAGCCCGAAAGACCAATACCATCCCGATCTGCTTGACTGGGATTTGCCAACGCCCGCGCCGAAGATTGCATTGCAGCGTCGCGTGCCGACAGCTGGTCCCGAGCCTGCGCACTTTCATCCATCTATTGAGATCAATTTCCTCAGAGGTTGTGATCTCACCTACTCGTTCTCAGATGCAGAGTTCGAAGTGCCCCAGGGCCGTTTCTGCGTCTTTTGGGGTGCCCATCCTCACCGCAAGCTCCGTGCTGTCGGCGGGGGAGAGATGACCAACATCTATGTGGCTCTGGCGGAGTTTCTTCAGTGGTCGCTTCCCTCAGAATTCTCGAATGCGGTTCTCGCGGGATCAGTTGTGATGACAAAGCAAGAGATGGACGGAGACATGACCTTGGCCACACGGCTTGCTGATGAGGCCGAGCAAGCAGGAGCGGAGTGGCAAAAACTGCATTGTCATGAAGTCCAAACCCGGCTTCTGAGAATGGGTATGGAGGGGTGGGACACCATCTATCAACCTCAAGATGGTCAGGCAGAAAAATCGGTTGGCGGGCGCTCAATCCAGCATTTCGAAGTCATGCTCCGGTTCATTGCGACCAACTTTGTAGGCAAACTTTCCGTTGGTGATGTTGCTGAAGCAGCCAACGTCTCCGAACGATATGCCGTAGCACTATTCCATCAGATCCTTGGCAAATCGATTATGCAGCATGTTCGGGAAATCCGGATCGTCCATGCCAAGATGCTTCTTGTTGAAACGGAAAGGAAAATCGTCAGCATTGCCATGGATTGTGGGTTTGCGTCGTTGTCGGCATTTTACAAGGCCTTCCACGACTCTGTTGGGATGTCACCTGCAGCGTTTCGCAAATCTCCCAGATCGCAACGCTAGAGCTGAGCAACTGACCCACGTTCAATCAGCTCTACCCGAACTCGTTCTATTTCGTCGGCAGAACCGCCTTCCAAGACGCGCAACAACGCCCTTACACCCTCTCGTCCAAAGGCGTGTGCATCCTGCCGTATTGTGGTTAGTGGCGGATCGAGTAGTTCACCGTAACTCACATCATCAAAGCCAACGAGTGACAGGTCATCGGGTACACCAATACCTGCAGAACGCGCGCCCTTCAGGATACCAACCGCGATGTTGTCCGCTCCGGCAAACACTGCAGTCGGCCTGGGTCCAGCAGACATCATCTCTGTCAGTGTCGTCGATCCGAATGCCTCCGAATAATCTCCACATCTGATCAGGGCCTCGTTTAGCTCAACGCCATCTTCTTCGAGACGTTCGACAAAACCTGCGAGACGCTCTTCGACGCTGATCATGCCACGCGGTCCTGACACGAATGCAATTTCTGTGTGTCCGTGTCTAAGAAGGCATTCTGCCGCCAACCGTCCGCCGTGCCGATTATCTGCAAAAACACGTGGTGCTGTCGCACCAGAAACATCCTCATCGATGAGAACCACTTTACCAGATTTGGTAATCTGCTCGGCGAGACCCCCAGTGTCCGTATGATTGGTAAGAACAATCAGACCGTCGATCTGCCGTCTCTCAACGGCATGAAGAATTTCAAGTTCCTTTTCAGTGCTGTTGCGTGAGTTGAAGACAGCAAGCTGATACCCTGATGCACTTGCCTCTGCTTCAGCGGCGCTCGCGATTGCAGCAAAAAACGGGTATTCAATGTCGGTCGTCATCAAACCGAGCGTTTCGCTCGATCCAGATGCCAACCGTCGCGCCATAACGTTCGGCTGATAGCCGAGTTCTGCGATCGCATCATCGATCCGTTTTTTTGTCTCTGGTCGGAGTGTGATTTGGCCGTTCAGGTAGCGAGAAACCGTGGCAACAGCCGATCCCGAGGTTTTGGCTACGTCTCGTATTCCAACCATCTTCGCCTCCCGCTTACCCTTGCCGGTTTACATTAGCGCTAAACCGGTTTAATCATCAAGTTAGTAAACCGGTTTAGTAATCACGCAATGAGAGAGCAAGATGACGTCACAGGCCACAGACTACACAGCGCAAAAGATCAATGAACGCCTTGAAATCAATGGTGACCTGACCAAGAGAGCTTGGCAAAACGCGACCAAATCGCAGCGCTTTGTGGACATGGCAACAGGCGGGCCGGCCTTTTACGATACACGGTCGGCCTGTATCTGGACGGATGAACATCTCTATATTGGGTTTTGGGTCGAGGAACCGTTTGTTTCCGGAGAACTAAAGAATCGCGACGACATCATTTTCCAAGAGAACGACGTCGAGATCTTCATTGATGGCGGCGATTGTTACTACGAACTTGAGCTGAACGCTCTCGGGACCATCTACGAGATGATGTTCGTCTGGCGCGACGCTTACAAACGAGGAGGCAAATTCGACCTTCCGGAGTTCGATGTCATCGCCGATGGATGCTATACGTTCGGTGGTGATTTCGACAGAAACCCTGAGTCATTTTGGGATGGGACGCACCCCCGTGGAACACGCTGGGCCTTCCGAAATTGGGATATGGCGGGTCTTGAAGTTGGCGTCCAGGTTCAAGGCAAGATCAATGACGACAGTCATATTGACGACGGCTGGACGGCCGAGATTGCCATCCCGTGGGCCAGCATGAATGCTCTGGCCGATGGGCGTTCACTTCCCCCAAAGGATGGCGATGAATGGAAGATCTTCTTTGGCCGGTTCCAAAAACTGATGAACGCGGGACAGGAAGTTAGTCCGCATCCGGCTTGGGTGTTGAAACCGCACGGTAAATACGACACCCACCAGCCAGAACAGTTTCCGACAGTGACGTTTGCCGACTAAGCTAGCTGCAAAACTGCTCGAAGAACGCCTTGAATCGAAGCAATTAAAGTCATTGATACCTTTTGACTTAACATAATAAACCTTACGCGACAAAAGTCAATGTAGCGGCAAAGCTAAAATGTCACCCATCTGCAATTCAGGAATGTCACTCTCGCCCGCAACGATAACAGGCAGAGAGATCGGGCATGGGATGGGTGATTATGAGCGAGCGCGAGCTGAACCGCGTAGAAGTATTGGCACAGGTTGATGATGGACGGCTGTCTGTGGACAATGCTGCCAACGTATTGGACCTGACACGTCGTCAGATTTTCCGGCTGTTGAAGCGATATCGACAAGACGGCGCATCAGCGGTCCGACATAAGGCGCGCGGCAAACCTCCGAACAATCGTATCCATCTTGCCAAGCGAGATTATGCTCTGGCGTTGGTTAAGGAGAACTATGCCGACTTCGGGCCGACCTTGGCGGCTGAGATGTTGGCTTAACATCATGGCTTCAAAGTGTCGCGTGAGACGATCCGCAAATGGATGCAGGAAGATGGCATCTGGCTCTCGCGCAAACAGCGGCGCACCTTCCATCAACCGCGTCTGCGTCGGGAATGCTTCGGCGAACTGGTCCAGATCGACGGCTCCGATCACCGATGGTTTGAAGATCGGGGCGATCCATGCACCCTGCTTGTCTTCATTGACGATGCGACCAGCACCTTGATGGAACTGCGGTTTGTCACGTCTGAGAGCACGTTCAGCTATTTCGAGGCACTGGAAAGCTATCTGCTCAAACACGGTCGCCCTGTCGCTTTCTACAGCGACAAGCACACCGTCTTCCGTGTTCCAAAGCCCAATGAGCACATGACAGGCATGACGCAATTCGGCCGCGCTCTGGCGGAGCTGAACATTGAGATCATCTGCGCCAATTCGTCCCAGGCCAAAGGCCGTGTCGAACGCGCAAACCGGACGCTGCAAGATCGGCTCGTCAAAGAGCTACGGATCGCAGGCGTTTCCAATATGGAAGACGGCAACGCGTTCCTTGATGGGTTCGTGGAGCGCTATAATGCCAAGTTCGCAAAGGCTCCGGCCAAACCGGACAACCTGCACCGGGCCTTGAACATCGAGCCAGATCGCCTCGCCGAAGTCTTCTGCCTGCGTGACAAACGCTATGTCACCAAGGATTTGACTCTGAAGTACGACCGCAAGCGCATCCGGCTAGAGGTCAATGATCTGACGCGCGGCTTGGTTGGCAAATACGTGGACGTGTACGAGATGCCAGACGGACGCATCCAGGTGCGCGCAAAAGGCGTCGCCCTGCCCTGCAGCATCTTCGATCCGCACCAACAGCGCGTCACACACGCTGCCATCACGGAGTACAAGCACCTCAGCGCCGTCCTCGCCCACATCAAAGAGGAACAAGAGAAGGCCGTGCCGCCGCCCAAGGTCAAACCTGTCAGTGCCAAGAATGGTTACAAAAAGACCGGACGCCGCCCGCCGGGACGACCGTCAAAGATGGAAGCATACTACGAACGAAGGCGCGCAGAACGGGCAGCTGAGGCTTCATCCGAAGCATGAACTTCTCAAAACAAATGCGGAGCTATACCTGCCAGTTTAGCCAACTGGCCTTCCCCGTCAAAACCTTCTGGAAGTCGGTGTCGTTGTCCTTGCCACTGTTTGGTGGCCGACCATCCGGCGCGATAGGCAATGACCGATTGAAGGATCGTATCTTTTGCCTTTGCAGATGCCAAAGGATTGTCATCAAAGCCTGGCTCCCACATGCAACACGGACAAATAGTCATTCCGATCTCACCACCATGCTCTGAATAAGCGGGCTGATGAGAATAATCTGGAAACCCGCAAACAGGGCAAAGCAAACACCCATCTGGCGCAACAACGTTGAAAGACAAATTCGACATCATGACCAGCAGGCTAACTGTTCACGATGTTCCCGCAAGGCTTTTCAGCCCTGCGATATTTGAGGTCTCCGGGCTGCTAAGCCTTGCTCCCGTCAGCTCTCTTGATGACACTTCTGCTTTGCAAACTCGGTGACATTTCTACTTGGTTGCAACACGTCAAAGATATATTGTGAGTTGCAAAAATATACTAACGACGGCATGCTGTATGCACCCTACCTAATGGGACGCTTCACATGCTTCGTACAATTCGAACGTACACAACTTTGATTATTCTTGCACTGTTTGGCTCGTTCATTGGCACCTCTAATCGTGTGCAAGCCCAGACTTACCAGATCGACTGCGCCATACTGCTGTGCTTGTCCGGCGGTTGGCCCGCATCCGCACCTTGCGCCCGAGCTCGCGCCGAATTCATTCGCCGAATCACTCCTTGGCCGATTGAACCACCATTGCAGATCTGGCGGTGTCCGATGGGCGCATCTTATGGTCCAGCTGCACCGTCGGATGGTCGCATTCGACTCTACGATATCTTGTTCACCACGAAGGATCGCCGGCGGCCGCTTTTGCCGCCCGCAATCGAACCCCTGGTTTCTGAAAATGCCGTTCTGAAACTTGCCGGACCAAATCCGAACCTGCTTCCGGAAGGATTTGCGCTCCAGTTGGTCCAAGATCGCGCTGACATCGATATCAGCGGCCCAGAGTTCAACTTTGTGCGTTCCATTCGCGTTTATGATGTCCGATATGCCCGCCAGCATGAGTCCGACCGTGACGGTGATTGCAACCGTTCAGCTACCGTTTACCTGGGCACCTACGGAACCCAGGGCGACTTTTCGTGGGCGCGCTCGTCACCGCCTGCCCTCCCAGAGGCGCATACAGGTCTAGAGCGATGGGGATACAACTGTCCAAGCATTTATCATCGATCTGTATTCGTCGATTGGCGTGATTATGAAGGAAATTACGGTTTTGAGCAGGTCAACTACTGACCATACTGATTCAAAAACGCACCAGACCCGAAGCTCTTACGGCCCATACCGGACGCTGAGTGTGAGGTTCGATGCTGCGTTGCAGCTTCCCGAAAGCAGACATTGACAGATGGTTGTGGAGGCCCCTCCTCAACCGAAAAAGAAACCTGCCAAAACTACAAGGGTTTTGCCGGGGGTTTTTGTCCTAGTTAAGCGGTTGATCCGGGGTAAGGCGAGGCGTCCGGACAAAAACGACCGTTTTTGGCCTATAGATATTGGCAAGGAGCTTTTTCTTGGACCGCAATCGAAATGGCTCCCAATCGAATTCAAGCGTGGTTTCGGTCCGTTTGCGACGAATTCGGTCGATCCACGAATTGGCTGGTGAACCGGTGTAGCTTTCAGCCGCAAGAATGACGTTCCGCTGATTAAGAACGTATGACCGAAGCTCAGCAAACATTCATCAGAAGTTTATTGTCAAAATTCCTTACGATCCGTCACGAAAGGCAGGATTCCGCTCATTTCTTCTATCTATGATTGTACTTTCCCTGCAAAAAATTCTAGATGCTGACAAGTTCCCAGTGAATCCTAAGTAGTTGTAATGAAAGATATTATTATTATTGGTGGCGGTGTCGCTGGACTAATGGCCGCGTATAAGTTGTCCAAAATTGGTTTGTCAGTTGCAGTTGTAGAGCATCATCAATTCTTGGCTTCGGGTCCATCGACCAGAAATGAAGGCTGGTTACATCGAGGCACCTATCATGCAGCATCAATTGCGTCGCGAGAAACGGCTGTCGAGGTGGCCAAGCGGTGCATTTACGGGCATGAACAATTGAAGAGTTTTTGTCCAGAAGCCATCGAAGATATGGACAAGAGTCCGATCGCTATGCTCAAAGACGGTGATCGGGCGGAAGAAGTTAAATCTCGTTGGAAGGAAGCCAAGGTCAGCTTCCGAGAAATCAGCCGCCGTGAGGCAAAGGTGAGCTGCCCAGAAGCCGATCTTTCAAGGCCCGCGGCGCTCTTCGAAGTTAATGACGTCAGTATCAACACGCGCCTACTGTACCGTAAGCTCGTGTCGGAAGCGAAGCGCTCCGGATGCGAGTTCTTCCTAGATCGGAAGATCACAAAAATAGATGGAACTTGTCTTGAGCTATGCACCAGCACCGGCCAGCGTGAAAGGATCGTAGGCCGGAAGGTCGTTTATGCCGCTGGTGGTGGTGCAGCCGATTTAATGAAAAAGCACCACGGGATCAATGTTCCAATCAGATATTGGAAAAGCCACCTGGTTGTCACCAAGAGGCTCGCATCGATGGGTGTATTCTATCTCGATCCGCAAGAAGCCGCGATGATGCACCATGGACAGGTAAGTGTTGTGGGTTTCAATGAGGATGCGCTTCTGAGCGAATATCCAGATTATGGGGTAATCAAGGAGAGAGCGCGTAACTTGCGTGAGGGCATCAAGCGGATTTTCCCGAACTGGCGCGCGAATGAAGCTCTGGATGTGGCTTGTGTGAAGGTAGATCTGGCCGATCAGCAAGAGGACGCCCGATCACTCAACATAGCCATCAGGGAACCAATACCTGATCACATTTTGGCGCTTCCAGGGAAGCTCACTGAAGCCCCTTATCTCACAGACATTCTAGTTGCACGAATTCACGAGGGCATCGATGACGGAATAGTGTCACACAGGCCTTGCGATACTTTCCAGTCAGTGGCTGAGGGAGTGTAAAAACCATGGACTTGGAAAAGCTTAATGCGATCCGACGTAATGGAGGATTCCTCTCAATAGAGGATACGATCAACCTGAGCGAAACGGAAAATCATGTGTACGACCCGTTCTCAACGCTGATCGCAACGCACCTCGAAATTGGTGCCGGAAATGTGTTCTTTCCTGGTACGATCTTGCATCGGTCAGGCGAAAGCTCGATCACTATCGGCAATCGAAATATCTTCTATGCTGGCTGCCTGCTGGAAGCCACCCAAGGCAAAATCTGGATAGGCGACGAGAACCAATTCGGTGAGGGTGGCTTTACCGCAAAAGCAAATCGACCAGGTGCTGATATTCGGTTTGGCAACCAAGGACGATACCTGAATAACCCCTTAATCTTTGGCGAGACATATCTGGGCAATGGCTCCCAGGTTCTCGGCAACATTCAGGTCGATAGCTGCCAACTGGATTCTGGCGACAGTTTCAGGGGACCAGACCCAGACAAGCGCGGCGGACTCCTGAAGGGTTCTGGTATTGCTAAGAACCTTCATGTTCTGGGGGGCCATGTCATTGCCGCCCAGGGCGACTTCTCCGAAAGCGAAATGCTGCCCCAATCCCACTTTCATCCAAAGAGATAGCCCAATGGAAAAAGTTGAACTTGGCCTGGGCCTTCTATCACTTGGTCGAACTTGGGGCGTACGCGATGTGTCCCCCCCAACTGAGCCCAAGGCGCTGCAATTAATTTCTTTGGCACGATCCAAAGGGATCCGATTCTTTGATACTGCGCCCGCCTATGGAAAAAGCGAGGACCGTCTTGGACTTGCGCTCTCGTCAAGTGCGAGTGGCTTCAAAGAAGCAATTGTTGCTACAAAAGCTGGCGAGCACTGGCAAGACGCAAGGGAAACGACATTTGTGGATCACAGTTTCGATGCACTTTGTGCAAGCTTGGATAGGAGTCTTGATCGCCTAGGCCGCGTTGACATCCTACAAATTCACAAGGCGACAGAAGATGTTGTGTGCGCACCTGCCGTGGCAAAATTCCTCTTATATGCCGAAAGCCTTGGTGTTCGTGAGTTTGGTGCATCCGTCAGTTCTGTGGCAGCGGCTGAAAGAGCCATCGATACAGGCTTGTTCCAATGGCTCCAGTATCCGCTGAACGAAAGTAACGGTTCCTTTGCTCACTTGGGCGGGCGACTTCGAAAGAGCAACATGAAGTCGATCATTAACAGGCCGTTCGAGATGGGCAAGCTTGCGACCATGGGCTCGGAGAGGCGCATCGCGGCGTTCAGACATCTGCTACACGCCGGACTGCCGAACGGGTCTGTCATATTGTCAGGGACGTCATCGGCAGACCATCTAATTGAAAATATTGTCAACTTCGAGAGTGCGAGTGTTGAGTTGGATAGCTTTTGGAATTCTGGCCGGGATCACACTTGGCTTCTATGACTATTGGACCAAACGAGCAATGGCTGGGAACACTGTGTTCCCAGTTGTCTTCTGGTCTGCACTATTTGGGGCCGTAGCTTGGTTGCCATTCTTCACCCCGATCACTAGTGCAACGGGCTTTCGGGTCTTTGTGTCAAATACGAGTATCGTCGATCAGCTGGTAATCCTGGTCAAGGGCCTCGCGATGACGGGTTCGTGGTTGTTTGCCTACTACTCTGTCCGCGAGCTGCCGATGTCATATTCTGGCGTGGTCCGGGCATCTGGCCCCCTTTGGACATTGGTTGGAGGAATGCTCGTTTTCGGCGAGTTTCTGACACCGCTGCAGCTGACTGCTGTTTTGGTTTCAGTCTGCGCGTATTTTCTGCTTTCCAGGATTGGAAAATCCGAGGGGATAGTTACGCTACGGAATGCGCCGATGGCAATGATGCTTGTCGCAACTATATTATCAGCAGTTACAACGGTTTATGATAAATATATTGTCCAGAATCTTAGTCTTCCGATTGCTGATGTACAGGCTTGGTCGGCCATCCATAGGCTTCTGCTCGCAGCAGTCATGTTGTTTATCGTCTCGTTTGGGTCCGCTAGCGCGAGACAGGTTCGGTGGTCAATCTGGATACCGTTGACAGGCCTATCTTGGGTTTTTGCTGAGTGGCTGTATTTCTTGGCAATCGCAGACCCAATTGCCAACGTAACTTACCTGTCGATTTTCCGGAGGATGAGTTTGGTCGTGGGCTTCGTGCTGTCTGTGCTCCTGATTGGAGAAAAAAACGTGCACAGAAAAAGCTTGATCATCGGCCTGATCTTGATCTCAACCATTACATTAGTTCTTGAGCAGTAGTTCTTGGTTCCGCAGCTAGCTTATCCACATGCACCGCCTTCATCCCTGCCTCACGGGGCCCGTCGATGTCGGCTTTTACGGTATCTCCAACAAACAGCACCTTGCCTGACTCAAGCGCCAGACCATTCAGCACCCACCGGTAGATCTCCGGCTCTGGCTTGGTGACTCCGGCTTCATAGGAGAACACCACCAGGTCGGGCTCATCGGGCAAGTGTAGACCTCCCAACGCGCGTTGTCGGGCCGAGAATGCAAGTTTGAATTCTGCCAACCGTGCTTAGAGTAGAACGTCAACTTCTGAAATCTCGTCTGGATCGGCCCATTCCGGACCTTCGACCTGCCGTCACGATGCTGCGGTGCGGCCCGCCAGAGGAGACATTCGCTGCAACTGCAAATTCGGAGCAATGGCGAATTCACAGATCGCGGGACTAAGGGTGAATTCGCTGCGGCTGCGCCAGTGTCCGCTACCGAAATTCTGTGATTGCCTAAAACGGTCGTTATCGCCGGTGACAGAAACGTACGATTTTTGGCAAATGTGGTGGGGCTATGGAGCGTTGGCGAAGACCCGAAAAATGAACGCGGCGAGATTAGGGAATGTCAACAAGGACATTTCCACTCACGCGACCTGCACAAAAACTCGTCCTTCGCGAATTTCGACCGGGTAAGTCTTCAGGTCTTCATATACGGGCGCTGACAAGGCTTTCCCTGAACAGATGTCAAACCGCCCGCCATGCAATGGGCATTCGATCACACAGTCGATGACTAGCCCGTCCTCAAGACTTTGCTCTTCGTGCGTGCACATCAATTCGGTCGCGAAAAAGCCTTTTTCAGTGTTGTAGATCGCAATTTTCTGGCCCTTGTGTTCCCAGGCGATCAGGTCTTCTTCATCGATGTCGTCAGTAGCGCAAGCGTCTATCCATTGGCTCATTGTTTCGTCCAGAGTTTGAGGTGGGAGGGACAAGAGCGTTGTAACGCTCGGCATCTATTTTTATTGATGTGTGGGCGTCCATTTATCGAGGGCTTCAAGGAACTTGTCCTTCTCGCCTTCATGCATCGCAATATTGGTCGGTGGGTAGGGGAAGTTGCCCGCAGTCACTTCACGGTGGAATTCGCCAAGCGCGGCCACGCGTTCCGTATGAACTTGCTTGTGCAACCGCCCAACCTGCCCAAAGGTATGGGCGTGTTTGGGGGGTTTTTCTTCCTCGCTTGCCTCACCGCAGATGTCGGCGAGGAAGGAGAAGATCGCGTCACCATGCGGGCCGGAGCCGAGTGAAAAGGTTACGACGCTGGTCTTGTTGTTGACGGCCTCCAGTACCTCCTCGGCGAGGCATTCGACCTCGACGGCAAAAACACCTGCATCTTCCATCCGCTTGAGCGTGGTCCAGATCTGCAACGCTTCTTCCGCCTTGCGGCCAAAGGCGCGCAACCCGCCATAATGATGACTGAATGTCGGGATCAGGCCGATATGGCTTTGCACCGGGATGCCATCGCTTGCCATACGCTCCATCACGTCGAATGACCGCAGAGTATAGTACATATCGGCCCCGCGCCTCATGGCTTCGAATGCATGGGCGACAATCTCATCATCCGAACCGAACTGGGCCCAACTGGACCCCGCGCCGGTGAAATTCGTCGGGGCGAGTTCCCGGACATCTTCCATCTGTTCGGTGCCCACAACGAACAGGTCGATCCCAGCCTCGACACAAGCGACGATCTGATCGCGGTCCGCCGGGTTGGCCATGGACAGTTTTCGGCCCGACACTTTCAGAGACTTGAGGTCAGAGACCGTAAAGTTTCGCTTCGCCGGGTTGCGGCTGAAATCATATATACGCTTCATCGCTCACATGGTCCTTTGCGCGACACGCTTGACCGGGCCACCGGCGGTAATCATATGCGGGGCCTGCCGAATGCTGGGGGCCTTGGTCGACAATCCCAGAGACCGGCGCAGCGTGACCACAAGCACCTCCCAATTTGTTCGCAAGAAACCGGGATCGGGTGCGGGAACCTGACTTTTCACAGCCTCAGCCAGATCGGGTAGCGCGTGGAAGGGCACATTGGGATAGAGGTGATGCTCTACATGGTTGCTCATGTTCATATAGAGAAAATTCGCCAGCCAGCTGCCACGGAATGATCGGGTGCTTTCCAGGATGGACTGGGAGTTCTCCAGCAGTTCGACATGCTGGATCAGAGTAAACAGCAGCATCACGGGCGCACCCAGCACACGGGGAATGACGATGAACCAGATGGGCCACCAGACGCCAGCAAAAGGCGTCACGGCAATCAATGCGTAGATCGCCAGCATGATCCGTGCGTTGCGGGTCATCTTGGGAAACTCATTTTCCGGCGTGACCATTTTCATCGTGTCGGAATACTGACGTGTGGCCAGATGCCAGAACACGGCCATGTGAAACCTGAGCAGTCCAAAGCCTGTGATTTCGGTCAGCCAGCCGCCAAAGCCCATCGGGGTGTCGAACGGCATCTGGCTGTCTTTGCCCACATGCCAGGTATGGGTGTGGTGATTGGTATGGGTGTAACGGCGATGCAGCGGTTCTTCCATATACAGCAGCGAGGTCACCCAAAGCACTGTTTCGTTCAGCCAACGGGTACGGAACGCCGTGCCATGGGCGCATTCATGACTGAAGCTGTAGGAGGGCACGGTAAGAAACACGCCCAGAATGAACATTGCCGGCCACATCCACAGCGCACCCAATGTCGCCCAGACCAGCGCTCCGCTGAGGACAAGCGACAGGCCCCATTGCGCCAGATAGGTCAGGCCGGGTCGATCCGAGCGCGCGGCAATGGATTTCAGGGTTTTCTTGTCGAGTTTCACACCGGAAGAAGCGGCATTTGTCGGGATGTAATCTGGCATAGATCAGCTCGCATAGTCTGAGTTTTCGTGATCGAGGATGGCTTTGAGCTCGTTCAGATGACGCTCGGCCTGACCCGGGTAATCGGCCAGTTCCTGCGCTGTCTTTTCTGCAATCTCATCGCTGAGAATGCGCAGGGGCTGCCCGGTTTGCAGGGCGCGGATATAAGTCTCTGCGGCCCGCTCGAAATAGTAAAGCCGGTTGAACGTGTCCGCGACGCTGTCCCCGATCACCAGAACGCCGTGATTACCCATGATCATCACTTTGATCTTCGGGTCCGACAACATGGAAGCGCAGCGTGCGCCTTCGTCTTCAAACGCCAGCCCGCCAAAGGAGTTGTCGATCACATAGCGATTGAAGAAGGTGGCCGTGTTCTGGTCGATGGGCGGCAGCGTGCTGTCAGCCAGCGAGGCCAGAACCGTCGCGTGGATCGAATGCACATGCATGACACAGCGCGCATGCGGGCAGGCCCGGTGTACCGACCCATGCAGCCCCCATGCCGTTGAATCCGGCGCTTCGGGGTGATCCATGGTCGTGCCATCATTGGCATCCAGGAGCAACAGGTCTGACGCTTTGATCCGGTTGAAATGGCGCTGGTTCGGGTTCATCAGGAATTGCGGGCCATCATCATTGACGGCCAGGCTGAAGTGGTTCGCAACTGCTTCATACATGTTCAGCCGAACGGTCCAGCGAAACGCCGCCGCCATATCAACGCGCTCGGCCCAATGGGTCAGGTTCTGAGAATGTACCGGCTTGAGCATCAATGCCTCCCAAATAGCTGTATGGGAGTTTCCAGAATTGGGGTTTATATGACAAACGATGAATCCAGGGTATAACC
This sequence comes from uncultured Paracoccaceae bacterium, assembly GCA_947502145.1. Lineage (GTDB taxonomy): Bacteria > Pseudomonadota > Alphaproteobacteria > Rhodobacterales > Rhodobacteraceae > CANMYO01. The sequence continues at coordinate 29,533 of CANMYO010000006.1, forward strand.
ATTAAGAATATTAATGGATAAATCGCAGATGACAGACTTGCCCTCACAATTGCCTCCGCTCACGTGGTTGCGCGCGTTCGAAGAAAGCGCTCGGCATTTGAATTTTACCCGTGCGGCGGCGGAATTGAACCTGACCCAATCGGCGGTCAGCCAGCATGTGCGCAGTCTGGAGTCCTTTCTGGGTCGCGATCTGTTCGTTCGAAAGACCCGCGTCTTGGAACTCACAGAGGATGGTGCGAACTATCTGCCAAGTATTCGTGAAGCCTTCGCCCTGATCGCCACGAGCACCAAAGCTTTTACCGGTGGTGCGCAGGGTCACGTCCTGAGTATTCAGTGCAATATGGCATTTTCTGTCTTTTGGCTCGCGCCTCGCCTGCATCGACTTTATGAACGCCACCCGTGGTTGGTTCTCAATATTGTCACACCCATTTGGGATCCCGCGCGCCACGCCGCCCACGCCGCGTTGGAGATCCGGTTTGGCAGGTCGGAAGAAATCTCCGGGACAGCAGAGCGCTTGCCCATTGATAATTTCTACCCGGTCTGCGCGCCTGGCTATCAGAATGGCGATTTTGATTTGGCCACAGCTACCCTTTTTGACTGCGCGGGTACGACCGGGACATGGGAAGCTTGGTGCGCCGCGACTAGACGGGACTTCGGCAACGCCAGAAAAATCAATCTTGTGTCGACATATGTCATCGCCATCACGGCAGCGCTGAACGGTGCAGGAATCACGATGGCACATGACACATTGGTGCGTGACCTTCTGGAAACAGGGCAACTGGTCCGCCCCTTCGCAGGCGTGGCTCCGCTAAGTGAAGCGTATTTCCTTTTGCCACCATCGCCCCACGCTAAGACGCCTGCGAGTGAAGCTTTTCTCGCCTGGTTGGGAGAGGAGGTGGCAGCGTCACATTGACCGTCGAGGAAACGTTAAGTCTCGGTGCGGGTTTTCTCATCGACAGTTACTCGCTTGCCATGAGAAAACCCAACGATGGGCAAAAACCCTTTGCCAATACCTATAGGCCAGAAACGGTTGTTTTTGTCACACACGGCACCATCACCGAGAGTATTGAAAAATCTTGCGCCTCATACCCTTGGCAAAACTGCCTTTGATTTTGTCACGCTTTTGGCAACACCACGAGAGGGCAGACATTCGTGCATCGTGCAGCATCGGTGACTAAGGGCTCTCTACCGCCGTTAGATCGGGCGCAGCATCTTTGCCCATCAGATGCTGTAGCCTACAGAAAGGACGGCCCAGAGCCGACATCCGACCCTGTCTCTTGATGCTGCAGCCGCAGCCCGCATACCTGCCATTCGCTGCGACACCTCGATTTGATGGGAGCTGGACGACCGGTCTGCGGGAAAAGCACCATTTCGCTGCAGCTGCGCCAATGTCCGCTTTGACCGCCGCCGACAGCGGACACCACTGCAACTCAATCAGCCGCTCCTGGCCGCAGAGCCAAGCGGCACAGGACCTCGATATGCCCATCTAACCAATCGTAGTCCAAAGGAAGTCCTGCGACGAGTTTTCGGTGATATGGAACAGAAATCGCCATTTCGATCAGGTTCTCGACGGGAGCATCTGGCGCGAGCTCTCCCCTTTGTTCGGCAGCCTCGAAGACGGACATCATATCTCTTTTACGATCTGCCATGAAGCCGTTGATGGCTGATTTTGCGTCTTCGTCAGTTGCTGCAGTGGCAATCATCTGTGGGGCAATTTTCCCCCAAGGCGTTTCATTCAGAGCGGCCATCAAGAGCCCCAGCATCCAATTCAGATCAGCTTTGAGCGGTCCATTTGTCCTTGGCGCAATAACTGGTGGTCTTGCGACCCGTAGCATCGCGTCTTTGCGAAGTTGTTCAACATGCGGCCAATGACGGTACAGCGTGCTGCGGGAAATACCCGTTTCCGCACTCACTGATGCATGTGTAACTGCAAGGACGCTTTCGGAATGAAATATTTTGAATGCTGCATCCAAAGCCAGATTTCGGGTTGCGATGTAGCGCGGATCTTCAGTGGTTTTCATTGATCAAAGCTTATAGAACATTTTGTTGCATAGTTGTAACTTGTGTACTAAAGACAAGTTATAGCAACAAGCGCCGCACAATGCGCTGCCAATCTCCCAGCAGTCGAGTTGTCCGCTTTTCCGACAGTAATTTGCGACCGGAGGATATCCCATGAAGAAACTCGCCTTTGTCCTGCTCTTGGCATCGTTGGCTACACCAGCGCTTTCGCAAGAGGCAACGAGTATTGATCGAGACGAACACTTGCTGGATGGCGTGAGCTTCACATTCCAAAATCAAAATGCAGACGCAGCGGATATCGCGTTTGCGGATGGAGAGGTAATCTATAGCTGGACAGTGGGGCGGCAGGCGGGCAACCCAACGGTAACTGTCCCGTATAAGTCGCAGAAGATCGACACAGACATCTACCTTGTGGGTTGGAACGAACCAGCGAGCCAAACCTTTGTCACCATGGTCTATAACTTCAGGTCCAACACCAGCTCAGTCTCAGTTCTTGCAAGATACGGTGCAGAAACCCCCTTCTTTGGTTTTCAGGGCGGCGTCATCGAACATGTGGTGGGGAACTGACATGGGTTTCAGAGCCTTGATGACGATTGCGGCCGCGGCGCTGTTGTTGGGCAGCGTATCCGTGACCACTGCTCAAGAGGCTGCGGACGAACACGTTCTTGACGGCACGACGATCAATTGGTCCTACACGGCCAATGGGGCAGCCATGGTTCTGACGTTTGAAGATGGGTTGGCCAGCTATGAATGGGTCAGAGGCCGACGGGCGGGCAATTCTGCAAAGGACATATCCTACCGCTCACGGGAAATGGCCAACGGTGTATTTCTTGTGAGCTGGGATCAGGCGGACCGACCGGACTTCATCACACTGGTATTCGACTTCAATGAAAACATCATGGCGTCGACGGGACTGATTGGATACGGAACTGATGATCAGCGGAACCTGTTTCAAGACGGCATCGTCGAGAGTGTGGAACGCTGATGTCCTCGGCTGGGCGAATACTGAGTTCGCGCAGTCTCTGCCTCAAGAGCTTCTGCCAATCGTGGCGCGAGACGCGTTCATGCTTTTCCATCGCCCACCAAGAACCGCACAAACAATGTCGTCAGATTTTCGCGGCGCGACTGGTTTGGCCACACTGCGTAGAGGCCCAATGGTTGAAGCTTCCATTCGGGGAGAACATGCACCAGATCGCCCCGTTCAAACCCCAGGCACGCGAGATGTTCTGGGATGGCAGTTACGCCCAAACCTCGAGTCGCAAATTCGTAAAGAGCTTCGGCAGAGTTCACAGTTACATTCGATTGTCCGATGACCGAAGCGACTGTACCGTCGTTGGACGTCATGTCAGTCTGATCAGGCCGCATGGCAAACCTGATCCAGTCCCAGTCTTCAAGGTCACTCGGAGTAGTCGGGGCCGTTCTCGATCCCGCGTATTCTGGACTGGCCACCAAGAACCGATCGGTGTGTCCGATGGTGCGCGACATGAGTTCACTGTCTTCCAGCCAACCAGCTCTGATCGCGACATCAAACCCATCTTTGATGATATCTGCGCGCCGATCCGAAAATTGGATATCTATATCCACGTGAGGATGTTCACGCGCGAATTTTGCGAAGGTTTCCATCAACTTTGTTTGAGATATGAAGGCTGGTGCAGACACCCTCAAAGACCCGGTTGGAACGCGTGCTGTTGGGCTGATCTGATCCAGCCCGGTTTCTGCCGCCGCCAACATATCTTGCGCTTTTTGATGCAGAAGGCGTCCTTCGTGGGTGAGCGACAATTGTCGGGTCGTTCGATAGAGCAACGTCACACCAAGGTCCACCTCAAGCTGCGACACGACCTCGCTGACACGCGACGGCGCAAGACCAAGATGCTGTGCTGCGCCACGAAAAGACCCTTGATCCACAACCGTTGCAAAGATCGCAATGCTACGAAGTTTCTCAATCATTGTTCACCTCAGCCGATCAGTTCCATCTGCAAATACCCAGTTATTGAGAACAGACTCAAGCGGTATGTGAGTTGCGTGGGGGCCGTGATGTGGCCTCGGAACCAGATTTTGGAGGACTAATCATGACTTTTAAGAACCTCGTCGGCGCCGCATCCTTGGCCGTTGTCGCAGCATCCGGCACAGCCGCTCTCGCAGACAACAAGGATACTGTTTCGGTATTTTACGACCTGTTGAGCGATCCGGGTAACGTTGAACTGGCCGAGGCATTCCGCAATGCGACGTCGGAAAACTGGGAAAGCATCGGGAACTATTCTGGTGAAAACGAAGGCCGCGACGGCTTTCTCGGCCAGATGGGTGGGTTTGCCCAACTGATGCCTGATCTGGACTGGGCTGTTCAAGACATGCACGAGGACGGCGACACAGTGATTGTGCGCAGCCGTGCGACTGGCACACCTGTTGCCCCCTTCTTTGGCGTTGATGGTCAAGGCCGAAGCTTTGACATCATGACAATCGACATTCACCAGCTCGAAGACGGCAAGATCATTCGCACCTACCACGTCGAGGATTGGGCCACCGGGTTGCAGCAGCTCGCAGGCAAGTAGTCACAAACCTTGGCGCATCGGCAATCGGTGCGCCAATTCATTTGAGGAGAACGAAATGCAACGTAGGACTGTTTTGAAGGCATCTGTCGCCGGTGCAATCGCCATGACATTGGCGAACCACGCGAGCGCACAGGAACTTGACGACACAAGCCAGGCGACACTGGATACTGTCATGGCTCTTATGGGGGCAATGGGATCTGGCGATATGGACACGCTCATTGCGCTGATGGACGACGATATGGTCTGGCACAACGAGGGGGACAGCAATATCCCCTGGATTGGACCATGGAATGGCAAGGATGAAATTCTAACGTTCCTCGGAATCTTTGGTCAGAACTTCCAAACAACGAAATGGGAAAATACGGACGTCTTGGCGTCTGGTGATACCGTCGCAGTCTTTGGCGACATGAACGGCATCACCACACATTCGGGCAAAGAGATCGGTGATTTCACCTTTGCCCTGCGGGCCAAAGTGCGGGATGGCAAAGTCGTTCTGTGGAACTGGTTCGAAGACAGCTATGCCGTCAGCCAAGCCTACAACGGCTGATTGCCACCACCCTGATTGAGACCGTGGGGCGGTATCATCCGTCCCGCGCCATGAGCGCCAACAGCAGATGGGGATACCAATGGCCACGCTTTCGAGAGTTTCAGCCGCAATATGCTTTGTGCTGGTTTGCACACCGGCAGTCGCTAACAACATCGAACTTCCGATCAGAGACGCAAAGCGGCCCGAGACGACAAGTGGTATTCCGCACGTCCAACTAGGTAGTATCAAAGCAGACCGAGGTCTTTCGGATGCTTTGCTTCAAAGTGTCAGTGAGCTGCCAGGTGTTGAGCTTGGCCCCACGAGGGTGTCTCTTCCCGGCGCCGTCGGTTTTCAACTGACCAGCGATATTGACTTGGCAAATCCAGACGCAATTGTCGGAGGCCGCGAGTTCGCGCATCTGCATCCAGATGGCAGTCTGCATGCCTCATTGGAGCCAGACCTTGCTCGGGCCGCAGTTTCTGCAGGTTGGGCAACGCCACATCCGTGGGCCAAACAGCGTGCGAATTTTGCCGGTTTCGTCATGATTTACACACCACAAACGCAAGAAGAGCTGGAAGTCGTGATCGAGTTGGTGCGGGCGTCCTACACCTTTGTCACCGGGCAGGTCGCGCCAGGCCAAACTCAGTAAGGCTTGGCGGATCACGTAAATGATGGGACTGGCGCGACGGAAAGCGCTGACTGGCCCGTTCAATTCTCGTCGCTCCATTCAGCGCGCACTATTTCGGAAAGGGTTCTGCCGTGTCTCGTCTATCCCCATATTGGCTTTGGCTCCTCCTCGCACTTCCAGCCTTAGGATTTTCCGCCCAACTTGCGACGACCGATGATCCACGAGTTGTGCACCAGCTACTGCATCCAACCGGGGAGTTTTCAGCACGTTTCATGATCATCGCGATGCTGGCATCCCCGTTGGTGTTGCTCTTGCGCGGATGGCGCGGACCTCAGTGGCTCAAGAAAAACAGACGCTACTTTGGCGTGGCGGCGTTCGGTTATGCGGCAATGCATACAGTCCTCTACTTGGCGGACGAGGGTTCAGCGGCCCGCGTGTTGGCCGATCTACCCAAGCTCTACATCTGGACGGGTTGGCTTGCCTTCGTGATCTTCATCCCATTGGCAGTCACGTCGATGGACTACTTCGTGCGTCGCATGGGACCAGCCTGGAAGACTTTGCAACGTACGACCTACGCTGCCGCCGTCTTAACGCTGGTTCATTGGGCTGCATTGCACAATTGGAACGGTATTGGCCCGGCACTTGTTCATTTTGGTCCGTTGGCTGTGCTTGAGGCCTATCGAGTTTGGTATTGGTACCTACGACCGAAGAGCGCTGTGGCGTCCTAAAGGCGTACATTCGCGCAGGCATTTCGCTTTCATCATTGTTCAGCCAAATCGCAAATCCTCACATTGCCCCCACCGGAAGTTGCTGTGCCTCAGACCATTGCCGTGGCGACTGCCCATACATCCGCTTGAACTCTCGGCTGAACTGCGACGGGCTGACGTAGCCTACGTCCATTGCCGCCTCGTTCACGGTCATGCCCCCTGCAATCTTCATGGCTGCGTTGTTGAGGCGCATTGATTTCACGAACTGGATCGGGGCCATTGTTGTGACCTGTTTGAACTTGCGATGAAATACGGCGCGGCTCATGCCTGCGCGAGCCGCCATATCATCAATAGAGATTGGCGCATCCAAATGGGACGACACATGCGCAATGGACCGTGCAATGGCGTTACCAGCACCAAAGGCTTGTCGTGCAAACAAGCCAGCCTCGCCTTGCAGGATCGCATAGTAGAGTTCACGTAGCCGGGCATCGCCAAGAACAGCGGCGTCGGTTGGATTTGCGCCAAGCTGCAACAGTCGCTGCAACGCATCGGTGAAACCTTCATCCCACTCTGCCAGTTTGATCCCCTGCGCGCGCAAGTCACTTTTGAGCGCAGGAAGCGCGCCACCGACATTTTCCATCTCTAACGTCAGTTCCGTCATGACCCGTTGGTTCAGGGAAATAAAAACACCGTAAAGAGGGTCATCAACGGATGCGTTAGGTGTCCCGGCTTTCACCGGCATCGACATCGGGCAGCACAAATACTTGCTATCGTCGTAGGTGTATCTGTGGCCATCCAGAACGGCCTCCTTGGAACCACTCACAATGGCAACGACGCTGGGTTCATACACCGCCGGGACACAAGGGATCGCTTGCGTTGCCCGAAACAGGCGCACGCCCGGAATGCCGGTTTCCGTCAGGCCGTCTTGGTCAATGCGTGCTTCGATAAGCTGTTTGATACGTTGTTTGCTCATGCAGCCAATTTAGTGCGGCAGAATCCGCCCTGACAACCCGACTGATACAATCAGGCAAGTATTCGCGACGATCCCGCCTATTTCACGGAGCTAGCGAGAGTTATCTACACCTTTAAGACGCGAACAGGCACCGCGCGGCTGATGTGCCGACATCATAAGGAGCAACACGATGGCAGATACGACATTCGGACCCAAAGGCTGGACGCCAGAACGCCTCGGCTCACTCGCAGGGAAAACCTATGTGATCACCGGCGCCAACGCGGGTGCTGGTTTCCAAGCTTCGCGCACCTTTCTATCAAAAGGCGCAAAGATTGTGATGCTGAACCGCAGCGCAGAGAAATCAGCCGCCGCGGTGAAAGACCTGAAAGACGAATTCGGTGCGGAGGCCGATGTCAGCTTTGTACGAATGGACCTGTCTGATTTGGCAAGCGTTCGGGCTGCCGCAGAAGAGGTGAAGAAAACCGTTCCGCAAATTGATGCGCTGATCTGCAACGCGGCTATCGCACAGGTGCCTACCCAGAAGTTCACAGTTGATGGGTTTGAAAGCCAGATTGGCACAAATCATTATGGCCATTTCGTGCTGTGCGGAATGTTGTTTGACCGGATCGAAGCCAGCAAAGGCCGCATCGTCGTTGTCGCCAGCCTTGGCTACAACCTGGGGATCAAGACCATCCAGTTCGATGACATGAATTGGGACAAAAATTACAGCGCCAATCCTGTTTATAGCCAAAGCAAGCTGGCGCAGATGATGTTTGCATACGAGTTGCAGGATCGCCTTGAAGGGAGCGGCAAAGATGTCAAAGTCTACGTCTGCCATCCGGGTGCCTCCGCGACATCACTGATCAGCACCAGTGGAGGTTTCCTGACGCGGATGACCTGGTGGCTGATGAGCAAGACGCCGATGGTTCAAACGGCCGAAAAAGGGGCTTACCCCGAGATCATGTGCGCGACCGAGGACGGGCTGGAGCAGCGTGCGTTTTACGGCCCGACCGGGTTGATGCAAACAGGCGGACCTGTTGGCAAGGGCACGCTCAATCCTCATGCCTATGACAAGGCGGTCATGGAAAAGCTGTGGGAAGTGTCGGAAGAGGCGACGGGGTTCAGCTGGGTACTCTGATCGTCGCACTGGCCGATTGAATCACCGTACCTTCGTCAAAGCGGACCTTCGTGCTGACCGCAGCATCCGGTGAAATGGGCTCTTCGCGGTCATCAGCCGCATCGTAGAAATTCAAGTGGGGTTGGAGCGGTCGCTCTAAGTGACGGCCCTTAGCGGACCTTGAGCACGAAGCTCGAATGCCGCGAACGCAGCCCGCATTGCGGACATTCGTACATCACGAACCGGTCAATCAATAACCTGCAGAGACAAAACAATCGCGATGATGTCCCAGGAACCGTTCTGAAGGATACAATCGCTTGTCTTGCGGGAGGTGAACCCTAGTAAGAGATGGCTCGAGCAAATGATGGAAATCTGATGGAATGCGGTTATGAGCAACAATCAACCTGAACGCCGGGTCGATCGTTATGAGGTGGCGGTCAAAGAGCCAGTGAGCTGTCGCCGATAACGCGAGCCCGTTTTGAACGACGTCGGGTCCATCGCTCTCAACGGGTTGAATATGGGCGGCTTGTACTTCGGATCGACCGCCCCCATTCACAATCCGAAGGCGCGTTACAGCACATCGATCATCATATGCTTCGCAAACGATCTTTCGAAACGACGCATCGCGCACTGCTCGATTGGTAAGCCGTTCTTCTCGCGACCTAGAAATCGCTGTGTTTTCCGCTTGAGCATCTCCTTTTGGCCACCATCTGGACGCGCCTTCCGGATCTAAGATTTCGCGAAGCCCAAGATCGACGATCGCATTGAAGTCAGCATCCTCAAGCATGCGCACGGACCGCCCACGAAGGTATATACCAACTTGAGAGACATCGCGTATCTCGCGTAGTGCCCGCTCAGCATATCCTCCGCCAGGTTTCCACGGCACAGGACTGGGGAACTGTAGATAGTCCGCGATAATCGCATAATAGAATCCATCGCTCTCTTCATCTGGCAGAATGTCGATGACTCTTGCTACGGCAAAATATGCAATGCCTTCGCCACCATCGCGAGGTCGGCGAAAAACAATCCAATCGTTTAGTGCCTTCTCTATTTGTCGCAAGTACCTCGAAGGAAAATGATAATGTGAAGCGACTTCGTCGTCGTATGCCGACCCTCGTTTTGCGTCGAGAACGATTTTCATCGCTCTAGTCGACTCAACAACTTGACGAGCGGAAGCATCCGACGTCGAGTGTTACGAGGCTCTCTCTGATTGTTCGGCAAAGAACTTCAGCGAGCAGAACAGGAACCGCGTTGCCTATTTGGGCACCCGTCGCCATCAATCCTCCTTCAAAATCGAACGAGTCAGGGAAAGTTTGTAGCCGGGCGGCCTGCCGAGCCGTTATTCCATGATGCTCTGTTGGGTGGACAAAACGTCCTTTGGAAGGGTTGATGCAAGCTGTCGTCATCGTAGGCGAAGGTCGACTTGGATCGACTCTTCCATATACGTCTTTATGGCCGTTGTGCCCCTTGTGGCATGGAAGTACTCGGTTGGATTGTGCTCGTGAGCCGCCATTGGCTGGCGTGCTTTTGAACACGTCTATCAATGCTTGTGTATGGTTCATGTGGATTGCATTTGGGTCTTCATCCCGTTCAGTTTCAACAAACGCATCCGCTGCCGTCCGCCAAGCCGGCAAACCGATCTCGTTTGCTGTTTCAGGCTTCGCATGTGTGGGACTCGGCGGCCATTCTAACTCATCAAAGCTGAACTCAGACGACATCCCCAGGATGAAGACCCTCTTTCGATTTTGAGGAACCCCAAAGTCACGAGCGTTGAGAATTACTGGGCCAATCACATGATATTGGCTTTCTTCAGCGATCGTGAGAAAGCGATCCAGATATTCTGCATGCTTTGAGTGCAGGAGACCTGGAACATTTTCCACTAGGAAGAACTTGGGTTTAAGAGCTTTGACGAACGCAAAGTAGCGCAAAAGCAACTCGTTGCGGGGATCATTGACTCCTGCTGAGCCAAGTCGATGCGATGAGAAACCTTGGCAAGGCGGCCCTCCGAGCAGCAAATCACATTCGCCAGATATCAGCCCGCACTCGGACATAAGTTCCGCTGGACCTACTTCGCTAATGTCGTTCTCGAAGACAGCAATTCGGCGATTACTGACGTTCTGAATGTTGTTTCTGTAAGTACGGCTCGCATGTCCGTCCTTCTCAATTGCGGCCCTCAGCTCGAAACCGGCATGGATTGCTCCTAGGGAAAACCCTCCCGCTCCAGCAAATAAATCTACTGCAAACAGCGGCTTGTTGCCACTTTCTAGGGTTACATGGATATCGCTCTTCTGATCTAACATTGCAATCGTCGTTAATGCTTAGTGGTTAATCGGAACCTTCAACTGGGATTTCCAGTTCGGCCTTTTCATATTCAAGGCCAATCCTGCCCAATGACCTATTCAGTCGTGCTTGTACTTCGAGAGCGTATTCGTACCGCAAATGCCCGCAAACCGTAGCAGATTTGCGGACCAAGGTGGGCTCAGCCGCTTGTCCGTCGTCGTCAGCGGCGGCATTTGACGCAACAAAACGCACCATGACCTCAGACGTATCTCCAGCCAGTCTTCCATCATTTTCTGCATACATGGAGACCGCGGCGGGAGAGGCAGCTGGACTATCGACAACCGAAAACGCAACTGGCGTGGTCTCCCCTCCTTGTACTGCTGCGATGTTGGCGAACAGAAAACCACCTTGGGCGGGATCGTTTAACGCGGTCGCCTCCTTTGCTGCTTCAAGGGCCAAAGCATTGAATTTCTTATACCCACCTACGTTATCAGGACGACGTTCAATTCCGCGTTCACGGCCAGGAAACATGTCGCATGCGGGTGTCACGCACATCCAAAATTTGTCGTCGATCCTAAATATGTGGCCAAGCTCAAGATGACTGCTTCGAACGGGTTTGCTGCCCTTGAAGGCGTTGTGACCCATACGTGCCTTCATCAGCTCTTTGTCGTCGCGGAGATCGATCTCGAACCTTTCTTTCACGGCATTCAAAGGAACCGCATCAGCATCCAACGCGGCAATCCTTGCGGCGTATGCTCCGACCTCCGGAACAATATGATCCAGGAGCTGTTCTGCATGATTTCGCGCTATTCGCTCAACCGTGACAGCGGCGTCTTGAGAATTCGCGGAAAGAACCCCGTGATACCAGGCCGCTCCCACTTGCCTGTCCCCAAGAGCATCATCCTGAACCTCGACACCCCGTTTGTTCATCTCTGCTCTGAGCTTTGTCAAAACAAGGCGGGACGGAAGTGGTTTCCAAGCTTCCAGCGCCTCAAGAAGCACCGGCAACAGTGGCTCTTTGCTCTTCCTCTTGAACGCGATAAAGCCTTGATCGCAGCGTATCCAAAAAGGCTCTCCTGCGCTCCAATCTCTTAATCCAATATCGTCGCTAGAAAAACGGTCTTCATTGTCCGCTTCGAATGTGGAAAGCAGTTCTTGGAACAAAGCCCGCCAGTGCTTTCGATGGAGATCTTCATTCTCCAAAAAGCTCGATAAATCACCCCAAGGCGCCTCACCCTTAATCAAACGCCTGAATGCGTTCGCAGACCTCCGAGCATCCAAGTACTGTGGGACATCAAACCGATCTCGAAGGGCGTCGGCTTTCGTTTCCAGAATTGCTTCGACCTCATCCGCCAAATCGTTGGTTGCTTCGGCAGTGTCTTCGATAAGTGATGAGCAAGGCTGGAGAAGGCCCAAGGCGAAATGGCCAAACACAGCGTCGAGCTCTTTTTCCGTGTGGACGAGGATAAGGTTGAAATGCCTATTGGTTAGCGCCCCTCGAGCAATCGCCAATGCGGCCTTACCAACGTTGGGACCTGTCTCGAGTTCATAGTCCAGAACGAGCAAGTCAGTTTGTTGAAGGCGGTGAACTTCGGCGAGGTCCTGCTTTTCCGGCGGCTGGCTTCCGTCATGTACGTCAAGCAGATAAGGTCCGTCTGGCTGGCGGAATTCGCCAAGAACTCTTCCTACAGCCTCCGGGTCTCTAGCCCAGGCTTTGGCGGTTTTGACCAATAACGCTCCATCCGCGTCAACGCTGGCGGACGCCGCCCCCAATATCTCATCCACTGTGGGATACTGATCGTCAACGATCAAAACTGACCGGATCGGCTCAATGAACGCCTCTCTAATCAATGCTCCGTAACTAATGGGTAATTCTGCTGTCATTGATCTTGTGTCTCTAAACCACGGAATTCGATAAGAAATGTTGCGCCTTTCAAGGGCACATCGTCGTCCTCTGTCCGATAGCGTATCAAGTGCCCGCCAGCAGCCAAGTTCGCTCTAGCAAGGTAAAGCCCAACGCCACGGCCCGAACGCTGTTTGCGTGTAAAAAACAGGTCAAAAATTTGCTCAGTTTCTTCAGCATCCACACCAGGCCCTGTATCAGAAACGGCAACTAGGTCTCCGACGAGATCCAGTTGTATCCGCCGGTCGGCAGGTGGTTGGGTAGCAGTCCAGTAAATACTGTTGTTTACAAGATTCAAAAACACCGGGAAAACGCGGGATGGCCTTTCGAAGACCCTAGCGGCGCGGAACTCTTTGGAAGCGGCGAACGAGATGCCCGCACGCGCAAAGGATGGGGCAAAAAATTGCTCGACAAACGATGCGATTTCTTCTCCAGATATCCACTTCTGCACTTTCTCACCAGACAGGCGCATTGGTGAAAGAAAGCGCAGCTGGTCTGTGAGACCTTCCACTCCCAGGCGTATGTCGTTCACGGCCCGATGGTCCTGGACCTCAGCTGGTAACCGTCGCAAACCTTGAGAGATCATTTCTTCAAAATCAGCTAGGTCGTGAGCGGCGATCTCAACTGCGATACCCAGTTGTGCTAGTGAGTTAAGGCGCTCTACTTCTCTGTTCGCTTCGCCAAGTTCTCTCATACGGACACTTGCCAGTGTCTGGAGGTCAATCCGTTCCTGGACCGCTTCGAGCGCAGATTGATAAAGACCAAAGGCAGCTCGGTTTTCTTTCGACCAGTCTTCTTCACGACGAGAAACACCCTCAAGCGCTTCTTCAAACGTTAAAAGCTCTGCTGAAAAACGCCGCGCGACATCGTTGAGCTCATCTTGAAACGCGTCCATTCGCGTTTCTGCCAGCTCGCGCACCGTCTTGTTTTGGTCACGTTGAAGGTTCTCAACGTTTGTTCGCAGTTCACCTATGCGTTTTCGCATCGAGGATATGGCCGCATCGGTGCGCTCTCGCAGGATGTCTTCCGGTTTATCTGGAATGGCCGTTTCGATCGCAGACCTCAGCGTTGCCTCATATCCAGAAATTGCGGCTGCGGCTTCCCTTGTTCGCTTTTGAACCTCATCAAAGCGCGTTGCCCAACGTCCACTTGGGGTTGACCTGGCGCGCACCAGCGCCTCCTCGTATCGCCTACGCATCTCGGCGAGTCGCGCTTCTTCGCGAACAATGCTAGGACCGGAAGTAACGTCGAGATCACCGGTTGCTTCTTCCACTTCGTCGATAAGACCCGGCAACATCTTTTCTGCACGCTCAACCTCGGCCCTGAAGGTTCGACGTTCTCGATCACGCAGTTTCTTCTCGCCTTCGGCTGCATTGGCGGATCGATTGTCCTCTTGAATCTGTGGAAGACGTTCTTTGCGAAGCTTTGAAGCGGATCCGAAGAAACGTCGTGCCGCTGTTTCGAGCACGTTGATAACTAACTCTCGAAAAACACGGGATGCAGCATTGTCGATAACACCTTCGCGCCCAGCTTTATCCTTCAAGTTAGGGTTACCCTTTCGCGTCAAGGCAATGCGACCAAACATTCGGCGGTGGTTCCAGAAATGCCTGCCCGCGTTTTTTGACCGGCGTTTCTCAATCTCATAGAAGTCGTTGTCTTCTCTGCCATAAGGAAGCACTCGTAGCCCATCACGAAAGATCATTAGGCCGCCGTAGTCCGAAGCCAGATCTTGATATGCTTTGTGCTGCCCTGTTGGATGCGTCGAGCTCTTGTCCTCCCACTCCATGGTCGCGATGAATAGTTCGAAACTACCCACCCTGCTGTTGGTCCGATTTGGTACCTTGAGTTCTGCGGGTGGTTCGAAAACTACAACTTCGTCAATCGAATTTCCGAAGGCCCGTACGCGGCCCCTGAATACGCCATTCTCATCTACGGTCCCTTCAATCTGGTGTTCCAGACCAGACACCCTAGCTCGATCTATTCCACGCTCCGCGCCGACGATCAGCCGTGGGGTTCGATCCAAGTCCCTAGTGTCGACAACGTCAGCTCTATAATCAAACTCTGGCTTTGCTTGTCCTTCTGCATATGGATCGACAAAGCTGGCCAACGTCTGCTCAAAACGATCGCGCGCGCTTTGCGCCGCAATATCAGTGTCCTTCGGTCTGCCCAGTGCTTGTAGAGCCTCGTCTACTTCACTTACCAACAGTGCCGTCCCAAAACCGGACCATTCTTCCAGGTGTTCAATCGTAAACGGCAACCGCTTGAGCGCTTCGAGTGTTCTCGCAGAAGGGGCAAGGCCCGGCTCGTCGGAGCGATCTTTCGTCCAATCATCATCAAACCTCTTCCACACATCTAGCAGTACGGGCTTTTTTTCACGCCAACTGGCTAAATCCTTTTGCGCGACTAATCCGGCTGCAAGCTTGTCCGACATATCATCCAAAGCCGCAAAAACATCCTCGATCTGCTCAAACTCACCAGCTGCTACAGGAACATCGTCCAAATCGATGTATGGATTTTCGAACAACCGCCAATCCAAAAGCGCAGCAATCAGGAAACCATCTCGGCGGCGAGACAGCATTAAGAGAATAGGGCCAAGTTTGGCGCTAGAAAGGCGGCCAATTCCCTTCTGACCTTGCTTTGGTCTAACTGGTAGACCATTGCGGTCTTCTTTCGGGACCGGCAGATTGAACGAAGTTTTGCTTTCTGTTCCTATTACCAACCACTTTTCAAACAAGTCGTCCAAGGACATGCCATGTCCGTCATCCGCCAGGAGGGTCACAGCCGCATCGCTTGAGTAGACACGCAAAGTAACTTTGCGGGCATAGGCATCCCAGGAATTTTTCCAAAGCTCTGAGACCGCCGTCGGACTGTCAGCGATTTGCTCACGTCCAAGGTGATCAACCGTTCGCGCTCGCGTACGAAATTTTCTAGTCTCTAAAGACCTTGGAATAGCGGTGTCACTCATAAGTCCACGCACCCCCGGCTTGTGCAATGGCGGTGCATGAGACCGCGTGCGAACACTCGTAGTGAGGGAGCATCGCAGTCTCCAAAGTGGTTTGCCTCACCGTCAATCATTATCGCTCGAGTCCCGTCCACGCCGATCAACTAAATCCTCATCTTCAACGTCTATTCCGTAAGCGCGGAGGGCACGAAGTACAGACATCCGAATGGTCTCACCATCTTGGGCCGCTCGAACGCGCAAGGATGTTCGAACTCTCTCCGGTACTTCGATTTGCAGCGCTACGTCACGGTGGGGCATCACTAACTCTTCGCTTAGGTTCGCTAGCATAACACCATTGGTTTCTTTAATTTTCAAGAAACCATGACTTAGTTGATAATGAAACGTCGAGATCGTTGCTGCAATGCCCGTCGTTTGTCCAGCCTGCCGCCGGTTCCCTTCTGTTGCGCATCGTGATGTACAAAGCCGATGTGATACTTTGGGTTCTTCGGACGTGGCAGCAAATAATTCAAAGTATAGCTTGCACTTTCAGCTGCGGTGCGGGGATGTTCAGCCCAACTACATAGTCAGTAAACGAGTAGGTCGGCTTTCAACTACACCGCATGATAGTTTCGCAACCGCAGCAAAGGTCAGCTTTCCGCCCTTTCTTACCGTCCAGCTGGGCGGCCCAAGTTATCGAACCTAACCTAGCATTGTGTCTATTGCACGGGCCGCTACGCGTACATGGAACGTCTCAATGATCCTTGGTTCTTAAATTCGATAGCCTCACGTCGTTTTCAGCCCACCCAATCTATAATGCCGTGATCATTAAATGCGCTCTCGTGAAGCGTTTCGACTTTGTCGCAGAAGACGACCAGGTTCTGCGTATCTGATCGGGCAGATGGAACAATCAACCCATCAAAGTCCAAGAAATGAGCAACCTCGCCGATCTCTTGTGTTCTAGGATACTCGTCATTCTTTTGCTGATAAGACAATCGGCCAAAGGTATCCGTCTTCAAGCCAACTTCGCCGAGCGCGGCCAGGTCCAGAAACTGGAGTGCGCGCTCGAGCGCTAGGTCAACTTGGAACATCCGGTATTTGACACGGCTTGGTATGACGGGTTGGCCGCGCATTAGGTGGAAGCGCATTTCTTCGAGAGCACCCATCTGTGACATCGACGTGTAGAGCACATCGAAGCTGCCGTCATCCCACCGACCACCGGAAGCGCTGCATTGCAATGGATCTCTCCCATCGCGCACCAACCTCCAGACAGGACCGGAGAAAGCCACGGGCTCGATTGCTTCAAGAGCGTCAATAAGAGCGTTGTCGCGCCGGGCTTTGATCATTGCGGACTCTATACGAAGACATCGTTGTCGAGACGATCAATTACCGCCAAGACTTCGAGACTACGGTCATTATGGATCAAATCCATTGCACGTTCACCACCAAGCTGAGGATGTCTTGCATAAAGCCACGCACGCACTTCTTCAGGAGCATAGTACTCGTTGAGGCGACCAACGATGTAATAGAGATCTGAAAGGATGAGTTCATTGCGCGGCTGGGGTTTAAAATCGCCAGCTTTCCAACGGGAGACAGTTGCCTTGGACACATCAGTTATGTTGGCAATGTCGGTCCCTTTCAGACCCCCGATTTCGGCAAGTTCGCCAATGTATCTTGTTACAGCACTTTGCATATCTATTACCTTTGGTCGCCAAGCAGCGATGGTTGCGCGATGTTAAGATCGCAGGCCCGCGCACGAGGCGACTCTGTTCCGCGCTCCTCATGGAGTTTTTCAAGGGCATCCGCAACCTTGCCCATGGTTTCTGCATGTGTTCGCGTGCGTTTTAGCAAGCTTTCCAAATCCACGTCTGCGGCGAGGGCCTGCGCCTCGGTTGGCTTCAAAAAACTGATGTCCTTCGCGCGACGCTCCGCCGGCGCAACCGTCTTCGACAAGAAATGGCCGGCTCTATTTAGGTCCGGAACATCATCTAGCGCCGATTGTGAGCGCGCGATGTGGAGCGCTTGAACTTGCTTTCGGGTCCTTACCATCTCGTCAATGCTGGGTGCGCTCACATGTTCGCTTTGCAACAGTAGCTTGCGCCCTCCCCTCGCCCGCGCCAAAAGCTCGAACTCATGAGCCCGAAATCCTCTCCCCAATCCGGGAACCTGAACGATGCGCGGTCGACCAAACTTAGCATCCGGATCGCGCTCTTCAGGTGGTTTGTGCCAATCACGTGCGTTGAACTGATCAAGTTCAAGAATGCCGCCTGCCGCCCCTGAAGCAACACCAAAAGCCTCTGCCGCTTCGGCGTTCAAGCCAGAGCAATAGTCAAGAATGATGGGTTTGCCCAAATTATGCAGCCCGCCCAACATCCGGATGAGCGTCCGGACTTTCTGAGGACCCGGATCTTTACCGAGCCCAGACAAGCGCATCCACAAGGCATCAATTGGTAGGTTGGATAACGTTTCAACAAGTGCTTTTCGGGAGGTCGAGTCGATCAAGCCTTGAACGGTTTGCATTACGGGATAGTCGATCTGGATATGTTTGCCGCCTAGGGTGTCCAACGCACGGCGCAATCTGGTGCAAGAAGCGGCATCAACAGAAAGCCAGCCGTCAAAACGCCGATCACCGAGGAAATGCGTGGGCGCTAGAATGCGATCTGCGCCAAGCTTGATGGCTGTTTCAGCTATGCGCTCGATGGTGTTTCCATTGAAATCAGAAGGTCCAAGCGGCTTGTCCGGTACGTCTACGAGCCAATCCGCATGACGCACAAATGTTCCAAACCGTGCGAGGCTGGATAGCTCGGCAGCGCCTGTATCGAGCGTAATTTCAACATTTTCGCTTTTGAGCTGCGTCGCAAGTCCGCTTTGACGCTTGAGACGCCCTGCTTCAAAGACGACCCGTGTCAGGGGCAGATGTCCTGAAGCATGCATTTCTCCGAATTTCACATGTGAATCGCCGATACGGAAGAACTGCGCCAGCGGCGTGCGGAGCTTCTGACCTTTTGGAAATGGGACGACAACTGTGTTCATCTGACTTGTTCCATATGTGTTTCATAGATGCAGATAGTGAAACCGAAGTGGAATGTCAATCTTTGCAACAATAGGTTGGCCCCCCAGCGCCTCTTGCGCTGACCAGGCTCTCGGCTGCGCCCGAAGCCGCCCAAAACGCGTCTTCGCCCATGCGGGATTCAATCCTTCGTGCATTTGGCATCTGAGAACACGGGCAGGACCGCGCTCGTTTGAATCAGACGTCAGCCAAGTCTCCGCTCCGCTCTAACCAGGCTGGCAGCTTCCTATTGTGAATATCCGCCTGCCATCCGACCGGCGCCCTGAACAGGGGCTCAGGTGCCGCTTACGCGTCAGCCTTCACGCAGAATTCCGGTTCCTCCCGCGCTCCGGCGCGGGTCCCTCCCAAATTCAACGCTCCGGCCCCCAGTGTCAGGCCGCCGTTCGGCCGCAGGTCGGGCTGTGCCCTCTCCTGCTCTGCCCTTCGGAAGACGCGGGGGTCTTCCAAACGTCAGAGACAGGGAGGCCTTCGCCCAATGGCGGAAAGCAAGGCCAAGCCGCAGACCACAACTTGAGGTCGGCAAAACGAGCCAAGCACCGCTCCAACCACGAAGGAAAGGAGCCTCAAACATGGGCCTCGACCAATACGCATACATCAAGACCGCCGATAGCGGCGAAGAAGGCGAAAGCGCCAAGTTCACATGGCGAAAGCACTCTCAACTGCAAACTTTTATGGAAGGCCTCTACACTGAGCGCACGGGGCTAGATGCTACTGACCTCAACTGTGGTGAGTTGGTGCTGCAAGCGTCCGACATCGACAGCTTGGAAAAGGCCGTCAAAGACAGCGCTCTGCCCCATTGCGAGGGCGGCTTTTTCTACGGGCATCAGTTCCAAGACGAACAAGCCAGTGAATATCGCGACTACGATCTCGAGTTCTGCGCATGGGCACGGACCCAGATGCAAGCAGGATCGACCGTGATCTATTCCTGCTGGTGGTAGCCAGCGCCGCAGAGGCGCGTCAGCGCGCCTCTGCGGTCCGTTCCCCATAATTCCACTCAAATGACCGCCCCACGCCTTCTCAGGCGCGCTGAGCGGCTCCACAAGACATCAAAGGACGAATCTCATGACCAAACAGCAACCCATCACCCAAAACACCGCCAGCGCCGTGATCCAGCAAATCCCGTTGGACGCGCTGTCCATCTCTGATTTGAACCCACGCACAACGGTTTCAGAGGCGCATATCGAAAGCCTCGCCGACAGCATCGAGCGCTTTGGCCTCATTCATAACCTTGCAGGCTTCATGGATGCGGACGGTAATGTCGGCATCGTTGCTGGTGGGTGCCGTCTTCGCGCCCTTGAACGGATTGCAGAGCGTTCCAAAAACCATTCCTTCGAAACTGTGCCTGTAAAGCTGGCCTCCAGCGCCGAAGAGGCCGAAGATTGGGCCAGCGCCGAAAACGCGGTCCGTGAAGACATGGCCCCAGCGGACGAAATCCGCGCCTTTGGCCGAATGAAGGCCCGCAATGCAACGGTGCCGGAGATTGCACTCGCGTTTGCCGTTACAGAGGCGCGCGTTTATCAACGGCTGGCGCTTGCGGGTCTGCCAGACGCTGTGTTGGACGCGCTCGCGGCGAGTGAGATTGGCCTGGGTACTGCCAAAGCGTTCACACTTTCCGATGATGAAGCACTCACCCTGAGCCTCTTGGATCAAGTTAAGGGGCAAGCCGTGTCGGAGGCGGCGATCAAAAACGCGCTACATCCCGATGCCATAAAGGCCAGTGATCGTCGTGCGAAGTTCGTGGGCGTTGAGAGATACGAAGCCGAAGGTGGCAGTGTTACTCGTGACCTCTTCTCCGACGAAGTCTTCCTCGCCTCCCCTGCCCTTCTGGAACGTCTCTTCGGTGAGGCGCTGGACACGGCCCGCAATGAACTGGTCGAAGCGCAAGGCTGGGCTTGGGCCGAAGCGCGCACCGAGGCGTGGCTCAACTACTATGATCTCGATCAGATGAAACTGGAACGGGTCTATCCAATTGAGGGCGAACTGACCGAAGCAGAAGCCGAGGAATACGACGCACTCGCGGACCTCGCCAATGGCGGCGTCTTGGACGAAGATGGCGAGGCTCGGTTGTCCGAGTTGCAAACCATTCTGGACGGCGACTACTCAGCAGATCAGAAGGCCCATGCGGGATGCATTCTGCTTGTAAATTCATCTGGCAAAGTCGAAGTGACGGCGGGTTTGGTGCGCCACGATGACAAGAAGGCGGCGATCGAAGCAGGAATCTTGAAACCCCCGCAAAGCACAAAGTCCGATGTGCCGAAATCTCCTTACTCGCAGAAACTGACGGCAGACATGCAAGCCATCCGTCTGGCATCCGTGCAGGCCGCAATCCTGACGAAGCCCGAACTTGTCCTTGATCTTTTGGGATTTGGGTTGTCCGACGCCTCTGGCAGTTTTGAGCGTATCTTTGGTATGCGTATGGATCGCCCAAACAACGCTCCGAGCATCGAAGATGGCTTTGAAGCGGAACCACGTTTGAACCATGGGATCGATGCAAGCGAGTATTGGCAGCAAGGGACCCGCGTTGAAGACCTCTGCGCTGCCTTTGCCACCTATCGCGACGGCTCCAAGAAGTCGCGTAACGTCACAATCACGGAAGCCATTGCGCGCACCCTGCCCTATCAGGCTGGCGGTCAAGAATTCTTCGCGCTCATTGAGACAGAGGCGGGTGCCGATATC
The DNA here is from genome assembly GCA_947502145.1 of uncultured Paracoccaceae bacterium. Taxonomy (GTDB): domain Bacteria; phylum Pseudomonadota; class Alphaproteobacteria; order Rhodobacterales; family Rhodobacteraceae; genus CANMYO01. Next base: position 50,898 of record CANMYO010000006.1, read on the forward strand.
CGCAGGCACTGGACGCCCACTGCACAGAACTTCTTTTCGCGCGTGTCAGCAGGCTATCCTGTTGAATTAATGTGTGAATTCTTGGAGTGCAGCGCCAATGATGAACGCTTGACCGCCTTTGCCAAACTCAAGAAAGGCGAAAAGGCCGAGAAGATGGAAAACCTGATGACGAATGCAACGACGCAAAAGCTGATGGGGCTGACGGCAGATCAAAAAGCCAAACTCGACAAATGGGTGCCTGACTGCACCTAACGGCTCCTTCGTGGGAAGGATCAACTGGTCCCGCTTCGGCGGGGCCTTTTTTGTGGCTGGTTGGAGGTTCTGTTGAAAATCTCAAAATTGTCCGGCGGCGGGGCAAGAGGACAAGCCCCCTGCCCTGCCACCGGACCGGCGCTGTCCGCGCGGGAGCATCGTGTGAACGATGCATGTCGATCTCAGTTTATTGCTGACCTGTATCTTGACGATCACGATATGAAACCCGATGTTAGTGTTGGCCTTCCGCACAGGCCTGTGTGTCCGCGACCCAAAGCTATGCAGTGCTTTAATTCTTTTTCACCGTTCCCTTCGAAGCGGATCGATTAGTAGCGGGCACCTAGTCAGATCCGGAATTTGGAATGGATCAATGGCACTAGACCAGCAAATCAAAGACCTTAAGAAACTCGCAAAGAAAATTGCGAGGTCGAAACGCATCGAACATCACGATGCGCTCAATATCGTGGCGCAAGAGCTCGGACATACCCATTGGTATTCAGCAATGACGGCTTGCAAGAACGGTTGGCTTCCGACACCTGACGACTTTGCCAAAGTCGGAGACCTTCTCAAGCAGGCTCATCCTGATGAAACCGTCGAGATGTTTGGCGACCCTGGTGGAGAAAGTCAGGGGCAGATAGGGCCACATGACTATTCTATCGAAGTCTCCATGGACGAAGTCTTCGTTCGTGGACGAGGTTGGATGGTTCATGTGCCTGAGGCACCATCCAAAGAACCTTGTGTTCGCGTGACCGATAAGCGCTTCAAAATGAACCCGATCCACGATCCTGGTTTCGTCACGCGTGCACTAGAAATTGCGAATACCAAGGCGGAACAGGTGCGAGCGCGGATTGCTTCGGATTGGCCGAGACGGTCCACAATGCCAGATGCAAATGGCTTCGCGGTTCATCCGATCAATGGCAGTTCGAGCGACACATGGTTCTGTTTGCATTGCGATGAAAGACTGCCAGCCAAATCTGTCGCTGAAAATCTTTGGCACTGCCCTCACTGTAGTGCTTCACCGATGGATATCTTCAGTTCTGCGTGGTGGCTCGAGGATGCATCAGATGAACATGCTGGTTCTGTCCATAGAAGCCGTCTGAAAGGGTAGGCACGAATGAGGCCGGTGGTGTTTTACCATCGGCCTCTTCCTTGCGAGCTCAGATCTATGGCGTCGGCGGTACACTGACGGCCTCAGTTTTTCATTTTATAGGCTTAAGAGCGGTGCCCTACGTTCAGCGCCAAAGCCTCACATGATATCTGCCTTGGGACTCAATGCCGGAGTTCGAAGTTGCTGCGTGGTCCGATTTGCACCTTGCGTCGGAGTTGCAAAAAAATGTTGGTCGCAGAGGCCGACCCGAACACAAAGGGCGTTTGCCAGAATTGTCCCCTGCCCTTTGGGCATTCCTCGCGCGGCAAAATTCTGTCCCCCTGCCCTTCTCCGCTTAGCTGCGCCGATGGTGTGTTCGGCTCTTAGGCCTCTGCAAGGTGACCATCATTGCAACACCAACCAAAGGAGCAAAGCAATGACCACCAACTGCATCAAATTCGAAAGCACCGACATCGAGACCGCCAAAGGGTCCGGCTCAATTTCAACTCTGACCTTCGATCTCGATATCACCGTGGAGCCCATCATCAGCGACAACCCTATGGCACCGACGCACCGCGTCCTTGGCCGTTCACCACGTGGTCGCCTCGTTGAGTGTGGCGGCATCTGGAAGAAACAAAACCGCGACACCGGCGCAGATTACTTTTCGATGACGGTCCGGGACTATGCGTTCAATGCAAACCTTGGCAAAGCCGCGAACCAAGATGATGATACGTTGCAAGCGATCATCCCTTGGGGTCCTAAGGAGGTTTAGTAGGCCCAGTTGCTGGCCGGTTCTCCGGCCAGCAACACTTACATTTTGGCATTTTGCACGCGTGCAAAATGCCAGAGGTCATTGCCAAACGTTGTTCACTTTTTCTATTAGTATGGTCCATATTGTGCGTCAGATATCGGGTAGGCGTACAATATCTATACAAAACCTTCAAAACCGTGCTATTAACTTGCGGAATCGGTTCCATAAGAGAATCGAATGAGGACGGTGTTATGAGCGGCAGCATAGAACAATTTCTTCAGGAGCTTGAGCGAGGCCTTGGCCGGACCATGGTTTCGGTGAACAAGGAACTTACAATGCGAGAGCGCATCAAGCGCTCTTGGTCAATGCGCCAATGCGCACGCTTCCTCGATATCAGCCATCAGCATCTGACAAAGTTTGCCAAGGACAATGAAGATTTCCCGGCGGGCAAACATGTTGGTCGTGAACGTGTCTTCACGCTCACTGAACTGATGCATATCCGCGCACTTATGGCAGCCTCTGCCAAACGGCCGGAGCACTTCTTAGCATGGCGCAAGCCAGACGACCCTTTGCCGGTTATCTCCTTTGCGAGCCAGAAAGGTGGAACTGCGAAATCATTGAGCGCGGCTCACTTTGCGCAGTACTTGAGCCTCAACTATGGAATGCGGGTTGGTGTCATGGATGCTGACCCACAAAGTACAATTACGCTCTACTTTGTTGGCGGCGAAGAGATGCCGACTTTGCCCGACCCCGAAACACCAACAATGGTCGATTTTGCCGGGTTGTTTCAAACGGATGAAACTATCCCTTACACAGACTATGACGCTGGGACTTTAGACGGGTTCTTCAAGAAAACATCGTGGCCAGGCGTAAGGCTGGTTCCTGCACATGGTGAGACTTCTGAAGGCGAGATCCAAATTGCCCGTCTTTTACGTGCCGGGACGCCTGAGAAACGGTTCTATAGGTTTTTGCGAGACTCCATTGATCGCTGGAAAGAAGGCCATCTTCCCGTCACGCGACCAAATGAGCTGGTGAGAGACAATAGAGTCGATCGATCGAAGTTGGATCAGGCTCTAAACGAGACGTTAGACTGCATAATCATTGATTATCAGCCTGCCTTGACGCTCTTCCAGCTAAACAACGTGATGGCGTCTACATCACTGATTATTCCTCAGACGATGAAGGGCTTTGACATCGCAACGTTGTCGACCTTCGTAACCGGTCTACTAACAATGTTGCGCCATATTTTTGCGACTGATCGTATCGATATGGGCGGTGCGGCGCATATGCTCCTTCCGACTATCGTACAGCGCACAAATGAACAGGACCTCACGCAAGTTGGAAACTTGCTTGAAAACTGTCCGGATGAGGTTCTCCCCGTCTTCTATTTGCGCTCCGATGCAATCTCAAATGCTTCGGATGTTTATCAATCTGTCTATGAATACGAGCCAGATACTCCGGGCAAGAAGAAGGGTATCAACCGTTTCATAGAAAACGCAGATGCCGTGAACGACGCCATTGTTTCTCGTTTGTGGCCGGGTCTAGAGCGTGGTTATGCGGATGCGTGGATGAAGAATTTCTATGATTTTGAGGAGGAAACTGAATGAAAAGAACATTGAGCAGCTCGGTCCTCAAGAAAAAGAGAGTTGATGAGGCAGTGGTCGAAGCTGGAGACGAAATTGAGCTTGAGAGCACTGTTGAAGGAACGTCGCCCGTTGTTGCTGGCGTAAAACCGCGCCTAGGCGGCTCTGGAAGTGCATGGAAAGCGGGCGCGTTGTCGGACGCGGAACAGATTTTGCAGACCGAACGTACGCAGGTCGTTGAGCGGATCCTTTCTGGCCGTCAGGAGTTGCGTATCGACCCATCTCAGATCATCGACGTGATTGGGACGGACCGCCGAGATGACTGGCGCGATCAAGATGCTTTTGAAGCGCTAAAGGATAGTATTGCCAAGAATGGCCAGGATACACCAATCCATGTTTGGCCTGCAGATCCCAATTGGCGTCCAGACGAACGTGAGCCGGAGAACCTTGAGGGCGTGAAGTTTCAATTGATTGTTGGACGCCGCCGTCACGCAATCTTGGCAGCGCTTGGCTTGCCACTGCGGGCGTTGCTTGTCCCTCAATCACAACGCGGCTCGAAGGAAGAACAGTTTGAGATGCTGTTCATGCGCTTTCGTGAAAACGAAGAGCGTGAAAACCTCAGTGCATTCGAGCGTCTCGTATCCATTGGGGAGATGTTTGATCAACTTCAGGGCACGACACCCGATGGGAAGCTTTCAGCTACTGAGTTTTCGCACCGAGTTGGCGTTCACAACAGCGCTGTGTCGCGGGGTAGGGCTGTTTTTGCGGCGAAAGATCAGATTTTGCACACGTGCAAAAATGTCTACGATCTCAGTCATCGCGACCTAGAAAAGGTCCTCAATGACCTTTCTGGCAAGATTGACAAGTCAGTAAAAAAGAAACCGACGAAACCCAAAAAGCTGACAGTTAAACGTAAGGTTGGGTCGCGAAAACTCAGCGTGACAGGGCAGGGGGGGCGGCTGTCTGTTGCTGCCACCGGCTTGGCACTGGATGAGGATATCCTCAATGGGTTGGGAGATGTCATCGCGGAGTTCTTAGAGAAACATGGATCGAAGTAAGAGGCAGGAGCCGCGAAGACGGTGCTCTTCGATCCCAAACGAGGCAAGAAACAGGATCATGTATGAAGTGATTTAACGGCAAAAGAAAAGCCCTCCACCTTGCGGTAAGAGAGCCATTCTATCTGTGTTGCAACTGATAGTTAGCACTCCACGCAAATCGTTGTCAACGAAACACCGATTCGGTGAACGGATTTCTTTTGTCTCCAATCAAGCAGAGGAGGCGAAGAAGGACTCATGAAAAACACAGGTTGGCGCAAGCCGACACCGGGTCTTGGGGTTGCAGAGCAACTTGCCCAAGCCGGTGAACGGGTAGCTATACCCAAAACACGAGCATTTGTTGCGGTTAAGCGCGTTGGAGCACATATCGGCCTCAAGGCTGGTGATATGATGCTCCTGGACACGTTAGGAGCCTTCACACAGGCTCAGGACTGGGAAGAGGGCAGGCGGCCCATCGTTTGGGCATCCAACGCCTATCTGATGGAACAGACAGGTTTCTCGCTCTCCGCCCTGAAGCGCCATGCGCGACGCTTAGCGGAGGCAGGGGCCATTGCTTTCAAAGACAGCCCCAATGGGAAGCGATGGGGCAAGAGGGACGCTGAGGGCGTCATCGTCGAGGCTTACGGCTTTGATTTGTCGCCATTGTCGGCCCGTGTGGACGAGTTTGAGCAGCTGCATGCCCAGTTGCAGGCGGAACGAGAGCTGTGCCAGCGGCTGAAACGCCAAATCACGGTCGCGCGGCGCATGATCCGCGCACGGATCGAAGCAGCCGTCAGCGGGGCGCTCAGCGGCCCGTGGGTGCAGTTTACGAGTCTGTTCGAGGACCTTCTTGGCCGTCTGCCACGCCGAAACGAAGGATCGGACCGGCTTATGGGCCTGCTGACATGGTTCAAAGAGCTTCAGGAGCGTGTGGAAGCTGCCTACCTCAAGGCTCTACAGGGGGAAGAAGTTGTGGAAAACAGCCCTGGTGATGTTGAACAAGTGTCTAACAAGACTCAACAAATGGACCCCAGGGAGGTCATTTCCGACCCTCATATACTAATTACAAAACAACTCATTCCTGTAATTAGTAATTCCTCAGAAAAAGAGGAAGCGGCGGACGTGGTGCCCAATCCGCCACCGGAGGAGCGTGTTGATAGCGCGTTAGAGGATTGGGTTGTTGAGGTTCGCAAAAAACGGACAGCGGTCGATTTGCCAACAATCATGCAAGCTTGTCCTGAGTTTGCGTCCTGGGCGCGCAGTATGGGCGGATTCCTGAAGGATTGGGGCGATTTGCACCGGGTCGCAGGGCAACTCAGGCCTATGATAGGTATTTCTGAGCATGCGTGGAACAGTGCGCAGGAAATGCTGGGCAAACAGGTGGCAACGGCCGCTTTGGTCTTGGTCTTTGAAAAACACAGCACGGGTGAAGTCACCTCTCCAGGTGGATATCTGCGCGGTATGGTCGAGAAGGCCGGGGCAGGGGAGTTGCATCTCGAACGCAGTTTCTTTGGCCGATTGAGCGGGGCCGCAGCGCGATATGGGGCGACGGCCATTTGATATCCACGGCTTTGCTGGACAGTGAATCTGCGGCACTGGTTGAAGATGGACCGGAGCTAGTCAAGAGGACGCCCGAGGGCTATGCGATCGATCATAGGGCAGGGGAAGGAGCGAAGCCTCAGTCAGTCATACATTTCTAGGATGGAGTTACTAAGCCGGAGTATAATTCTTCTTATATATCTTAGATCGGAGTTTTGGCGGATTTAAGACGGAAAGCCTTGATTTTTTGAAGGCTACGCCTTATGCCGGACAAAAGTCCGCTTTAACAACTATAAATCGGAACAAAATCCGATGTAAATCTTGGAGAGTGTTGTGAAGTCGTTACAAGTTAAATCCGCTTTGTCGCAGCTTGGTCGCGATATCCAGACCGCGCGCAAAAGGCGTCTCATGTCGGTTGCGGATTTCTGTAGCCGGATTGGCGTCAGCGATAAGACCCTTGCGAAGCTGGAGCGAGGTGATGGCGGTGTCCGGCTTGAGACCTTTGCCATGGCGCTTCTGGCTTTGGGCATGCTGGACCGTCTGGCTGAGATCGCCGATCCTGCCTCAGATTCGACTGGCATCGGGCTGGACCGTGAGAAACTCCCGGAGCGCATCCGGCAGCGCGGCTCATCGGCATCCATGCGGACCGGTAAAGGAATAGAGACCATTCCCGATCACCTAAGAGACCCGTCAAAGGGATCAACCGAGCTTGATGACGACGAAGGGACAGCATTCTGATGGCTGAAGCTTCTGTGGTCCTTGGGAATGCCTGTATCCCAATCGGACGTTTGATTTTTGAAACCGACGGTCGGCGGTCACATTCCACGTTCATCTATGACGAGAGATGGCTTGAAAACCCGATAGGATTTGATCTTGCCCCGGACATGCCGCGCAGCCGTGCGCCATTTCATTTCTCTGCAGAGGGGCGCGAAAGCCGTCGACGAGATGTCCTTGCTGGGCCCTTCACGGACACATCGCCTGATAGTTGGGGACGCAAGCTTATTCGTCGCGTGCGTGGAGAGGGGGCTACGGAATTCGACTATCTGGTTGCGGCCGAAGACAAGGCCCGCCACGGGGCGTTGCGGTTCTTTAACGAGAAAGGAGAGTTGTTCCATCCGGATCAACCTCCTGTGCCACGCTTGGCCAACATCGAAGAACTGCGCGCGATCGCAGCGCGGTATGAACGGGATCCGGAAGGCGCGGAAGCCGAAGCGCGTGATCTTGTCGGTGCGGCAGGTTCCCTTGGAGGTGCGCGTCCCAAGGCCAATGTCGAGGATGGTGCGGACCTTTGGATTGCGAAGTTCACCTCAATTGACGACACATGGCCAGTAGAACGGTTGGAAATCGCCACACTTGCAATGGCCCGCGCGGTAGGAATTCGGACACCGGAGGCGCGGCTTGAGCTGGCAGCTAGCCAGCATCCAGTTGGCCTCATCAAGCGCTTTGATCGTCGCGAAAGTGGCCGCTTTCCCTACATGTCGGCCCGGACGGCCTTGGGCAAGAAAGGGTCCGCCCACGGCTACTACACCGACATCGTGGATGCTTTGCGGCAAATGTCCGTCTTGCCGGAAAAGGACATTCGGGAACTGTGGCAACGCCTGTTGTTCACCGTGCTAATCACAAACACAGATGACCATCTAAAAAACCATGGTCTTCTCTATGTCCGTGACAACCGCTGGCGTCTGTCACCGATGTTTGACGTCAACCCGCAGCCGCGCAGGCAACCTACTCTCGAAACGGGGATCAGCGATGTTCACGGTTTTGAGCCCTCCGTGGAAGCGGTGATCGATGCGGCACCTTTCTTTGACATCTCAAATGCCGATGCCAAGGATATGGCGAGAAACATCGCCAACACGATTGCTACGATATGGACCGAAACACTCCGTCAGCATGGCATAACCGGCGCTGCGCTGAGGCGATGTGCACCTGCATTTGAACATGAGAGAATGGAGACGGCACTCGCCTTGTAGGGAACGCTCGTGACATTGATGTCGCCACTTGTCGGAAGGAACTCATAGTTTTTCCGCTGCAGATGTTTTGTAGTCTTCGTCGGGATGCAATTCCGGCCCGTCTATTCTGCGGGCTGAAGGTCTTTTCCTGTACAAATCGGCGTTCGCCAACGGATCGGGGCTCGAACATCTGCCAAATAGCCAGGTCGCAGGTACGAGTTTCATTCCTGACAGGCACAACTCGCGGATCAACGATCGCCGTTATGAACCACGCCCAAACCATCATGCCGATTGGGTGGTGTCGTGGCCATGGTTTGCTCAGTAGGTTTCTTCTCGTTTTCTTCCTTATGCAATCTCCGTGACCTAACCTGTCCGTCGGTCGCAGGCTCCCTTTAAGCAGAACTTTCCCCTGTCCGCTGCGCGTCCATTCCGCGCGGAGCAAAGTTCTGCGTGACAGCCAGTCCCACCGGTCTCGGTTTCTCGTTTGCATCGAAAACGAAAGGAACCCGACATGACCAAATACTACACAGTCACAACCCCAGACACCGGCAAAGACGGCAAGACGCGCTTTCACAAAGTTGGCGTCGCCTTCCCTCAAAACGAAGGGGCCAAATCCTTCATGACCATCCAGCTCTTCGCAAATCCGATCAACGGCGAATTGGTTCTCTTCGAGCCGAAGGCGGACCCCGACGATGCACCGGTCGTCGAGTGAACGCCGACCTCACGAGAGGGCTGCTGGCCCTCTCGAACTTCACAACCAAATGCCCGAAGGACAGTCTCATGAACCTCTTGCCACAGAAAATTCTCGATCAACTTGCCGCCAATGGCCACGCAAATTTCACCCGCATCCAAGCTGGCGAAGACACCATCGACCACGCGCCAGTAGTCAAACTCTTCACACCTGACGGAGGTGCGACCTGGCTCCTCTCTGAGACCGAACCCGATGATCCAGATATCGCGTTTGGTCTTTGTGATCTCGGCCTTGGATTTCCCGAACTTGGCTCTGTCCGGATCAGTATACTTTTGGCTCATCGCGGTCGCCTTGGCTTGCCGATCGAACGCGACTTGCACTTCCAAGCAGATGCCCCTCTCAGCGTATACGCTGAACGTGCCCGCGATGCCGGAGGAATCCTGGCATGAGTACAAATATCCGCCCTGATCATGTCAGCGCCTTCGAGGCGCTGACATCAGGAGACCATGATAACTTTGCTTTGTTCTCGTGCTTTCTAGATTGTGAACCTGTATCCGCCATCGCCGCCATCGTTGCTGTCACACCGCCAAATGTGCCAGGTGGTGAGTACTTAATCACTCCTCTGTTCGTCAGCGTCACAGAGGCAATGTCTCTTACTGATCACGATGGCGACGCTGCCTGAATTTACCTGAAATCTAAGCAGCCGTCAGACATGGCGGGTGCTTCTATATGTCGGTGTTTGCGACCGAGGCAATGGTGCTGTCACAGGTTTCTTTGACGAACTTGTGCGGCCTCTCAAAGTGTCCGCTCGGGGCTGCGGTCCAAGTCAGATTAGCCCTGCGAGGCCATGGTTGGTCATTTGGCGGATGTCAAATGATGTCCGCAACAAAATGCTTCCTGTGGCACCCTTTCGGGTGCGACCTCGCACCTGCGGTGCTTGGCGTGAAACGGAATACAAGGCTGCCTGCGCCCCAATTCACCGTAAGTATAGTATTGACATTTTAGTATATTTTCGTATGGTAGGTGCAGCCTTGTATGAAGTTGGCAGGAAATAGGGGGTCTTTCTTCCGCATGTCCCGATCGAAACGCCTGACAGAGACAGAGAAGATGCAGATCGTCCGCGAGGCCTCGGAGGGTGTGTCGACGTCAGAGCTAGCGGAGCGCTTTGCGGTTACCTCGCGGGCCGTGCGCTACGTTGTGAAAGCGGATGCGGAGCGCCAAAAGGACACGGCCGTCGCGACAGCTGCTGTCACCGTGAAGCTCACACCTGAGGAGCTTCATGCGTTCGATGAAGTGCTGGCGTCAGCGGGGATCGAGACGCGCTCGGAAGGGCTGCGGCGGCTCATTCAAACGGCAGGTGGCACCTTTGTTCCGGACGTCCAATTGGCTGCTGAGATGGCGCGCTATCGGGCTTCTCTAAATGACGTCGGGAATGCTGTCGCACAGATCGCAAAGCAGATGACGCAAGCGAACCGGATAGGGCAGGGGGCTGGTCCCGAGTTCTCCGAGCTTCGTCTCGCCCAGATGCGCGGGCTGGCACGCTTCATTCTCGACAGTGCCGATGAGATCGACCTGCTCGTTCGGCGCCGTCGGGACGCGATGCAGCTTGAGGCTATTACCGCCTTGAAGGAGTTTGCACATGCGGCTGAATGATGCTGTCGACGCGGTTACCGGTGAAGTCTTCCAGGATGGCTGGAGCCGTATTCGGGGCTCGATGCAAGGGCTGCACGTGTCCAAGCAGCGGCAGCTTGTTCGGGCTGCAGCCGGGCACCGTGCGGCGGTCTTCAAAGCGATCCGAGGTGGAGGCACAAACTCCAAATCAGAACTGTCGAACCAGCTTGGATATCTGACCACCAAGTCTACCCATATCGTCGATAGCAGCGGGTTTCTGGATGGGAAATCCAAGCTCAACAATCGCGAAATCAAAGACCTGACAGAGCGCTTTGCCAAGCGGTGGAGCGCGGGGTTCAAACCCAAGCTCGGACAGACGACGCATATGCTGATGTCGTTTCCGATTGGGACAGATGGAGAGGACGTACGCGACATCGCTTCAGACGTTGCTGAACGCTTTCTCCAGACGGACGAAGGACACTTTGATTACATCATTGCTGTTCATGAAGACCGCGATCACCCTCATGCGCATATCGTTTTGAACCGCCGGTCGCAGGAGGGAGAGTTCTTCTATTTGGCGCGCAACCATCGCTTCAACTACGACGACTTCCGCCTGGCGATGGTCGAGGAAGCCGAGAAATACGGTGTCCGTCTTGAAGCCACCCGCCGCATTGATCGTGGTGTAATTCATTATTCGCCGAGAACACGCGAGGTCTATGCCGCCAAGAGCGAGGGCCGTGAGGCGGAGCAACGAGAGCGCGTTGGTGCGGACTTGGAGCGAGCCTTGGCCGAGATCGCAAACACCCGTGAGATTTACCAGTCGCTGGCGGCAGAGGCTTCGCGCGAGAACCGGGACGATATCGCGGACGCCCTGTTCCGCGCAGGCGAAGTGTTGGCGCGGGGCGGGCGGCTCAATTTGGAAGGAGGCATCTACATGGCCGAAGAGCAGAGCTTTGATGATCTGAAGACCCGCTATGCGGATCAGGTTGCGCGGATCCAAGGCATGATCGCAGAGACGCCAGAAGTTCAGCGTCCTAAGTTGGAGAAGAGTCTAAATGAGATTCAGGCGCGTCTGGCACATATGCAGCCGCTGGGGCTTCGGTCGGTCACACTGACAGAGCGACCGTCAGAGGGTGGGGTCTATTCTGAGGAGAACATCGAACGCCAGCAACTGGATCGCTTGCAAGACCCAGATGTACGGGCACAAGTCGTTACGGCCCTGCAGGGGACTGGGATCAGCACTGGCGTCGTCGTGGCCCGCATGGAGGCAGGTGCGCAAAATGCAGCGCTCGAGCGCCAGTGGATCGCGGACGATCTGGCGCGGGTGGCGGAGACCGAAGGGCTCAATTTGGAACGTCGTGCGGATCTTGAGCAGGCGCGAGAAACACTCAATCGCGTCCATGTTCAGTTGGGGATCACTCTGGAGCGCGAGGAGGTCTTGCGTGAAGACGGTGTGATTGAGGAGTTCCGCGAGGACTTGTTTGATCGCAACAGCGTCACGGCACGAGAGGTCGGGCGGGAGACCGCGGCCGGACCCAATGCCAATGAAGAATTTCAACGTATCATTGCACACGAGAGGGACGGTAGTCTGTCATCGCTCTTCGCCGATGACGACGCACGCCAGGACTACCGCGACGCGGTTGAGCGGGAGTTGGATGACGCGCAAGTGGCTGCATTGCGAGACGGCGATGCGGATGTCTTCAAAGCCCAGATCGAAGATCGCCTTGATCGTCTCTATGCAGCAAAAGCCTATCTGCAATCAGACGCAGCGACGGCCAACAGCGATGCCGCGCGAACCGTGGTCGAAGAAATCGCAGACCGCGAGTATGAGCGCGACCGCGCTGATCTTGTCGATGGTGAAACCGACCGCGGCCAGACGCACTGATGGGGACCATAGGCAAAACCCGGCTCGCGATCGGGGTAGTCTTGGTCACGCTGGTCGCCATCGCCATCGGCTATGTGATCGCATCGGCGGCGCTGACATTCCGGGACATAGGCTTCGGGGCGGAGATCGACTTCTTCTACATCGCCAAGAACTATCTGGCGCTGCGGGCGTTCCGGCCGGACGATTTCCAACTGATCAACCTGATCATGGGCGGGGCAGGGGTGGCAGGCTTTTTGATGAGCCTTGCCATGTCCGGTTCGGCGCTCACCCGCTTTGGATACACCCATTGGCAAACGCGCCGCGAAATGAAGCGCAACGGTTTCTTCGGAAAGCCCGGCACCGGCTTTGTGATCGGCAAACTTGGAAAGCCAAAATCCAAGGCACCGTTTCTCTGCTCAACGACGTTCCCCCATGCGCTGATCGTGGCCCCGACGGGGCGAGGTAAGACGACAGGCTTTGTCATCCCGAACCTGCTGATGTGGCAAGGATCAGCTGTGACCCTGGACGTGAAGGGTGAATGCTATGAGGCGACAGCGCGCCACCGGGCTGCACAGGGTGACAAGGTCTTCCGGTTTGCACCGACCGATTGGGAGGGCAAGCGGACGCATCGCTACAACCCGCTTTTGCGGATTAACGATCTTGAAGATCCAGCGCGTCAGCAGATGGAGTTGCAGCTCTTGGCAACGCTATTTCTGCAGAACGATAATGATCGTGTCCAAGGCTTGCTGAAGGGTGGCATTGATCTGTTCGTCGCAGCAGGTCTTTTGGCCTTCCAGCGCAAGAAGCCAACCTTAGGAGAAATCTACCGCATCTCAGCTTCGGGCGGGAACAAGCAGAAGGAATATTTGGCAAGGTCTCATGAGGTCGAGAACAAAGCCGCAAAACTGATATTTACGCGGCTGGCCTCGACCAACAACGATACGCTGACATCCTATGTGTCCCTCCTAATGACGTCTGGCTTGGATCAATGGCAGAACCCGGCGATTGACGAGGCGACGGCAGTGTCTGACTTTGACTTGCGCACGATCCGCAGGAAGCCGTTCAGCGTCTATCTGGTCGTTCAGCCCCTGATGGTGAAACCATTGGCACCGCTCATCCGGTTGCTGTTTTCTGACCTGTTGTCTGCCCTGCAAGACAAAGAGCCGGGTCCAGACGAGCCATGGCCGGTGATGATCATGCTCGATGAGTTCAACCGGTTGGGCAAAATGCCGATTGTAGCGGAAAGTATTGAGGTGCTTCGGCACTACCGAGGGCACCTTGCTGTCGTCACCCAAACTATCCCCGCCATTGATGAAATTTATGGGGAGAACACGCGACGCGCTTTGCAGGGCAACGCGGGTGTTAAACTCTATCTGACCCCTTCAGACGAAAAGACGGTCGAGGAACTCAGCAAGGCTGTTGGGAAGACCACGAAGACAGTCGTCACCAAGTCGCGGTCGATCGGGAAGAACCCATTTGAAGGCAGGAGTCAGTCGACGAGGACCGAGGAGACATCGTTGTTGCCAGAGGATGAGGCGCGCCGGTTGCCGCTGGATGAGATCGTCTTAGTGGTAGATGCGCAGATGCCTGTGCGGGCAAAGCGGATACAGTATTTCGATGATCCCTTCTTCAAGAGTATTCATGGAGCGCAAAAGGGGGAGATGCCGTTTCCCGTTGGCCCAGAGGACAGACCGAGTGGCGATGCTCCAAACCGTAAGAGAGCAGCAGCGTCAGACACTGTGGGGTCTCAATTTACGTCTGAGGTAAAAGCTGGCGAGGCCTCGTCATGGAGCCATAGACCCACTTCGACAACGACAAAACGACGACGTGACATACCCCAAGGGCGCGCAGCCGTGATTGCAAACGATCAACGGCAATTCGAAATGGATTTCGACGCGCAGGCGCACTTGGAGTTCGACAGTCCGTCCGAAGAAGACGTGAGTCAGGTCGAACTCGCTCTAAGCGATCTCGAGCAGTTAGAAGGCGAGGTCACTAAGATGGCGGAGGGCACCGACACGGCAAGCGAAAACGCCAGAGTTGGCTAAGCAGTCATTGGGGATAGGCGCAGCAAAGGTCCTGAACGAGCCATAGTCACTGATGCTGCAGTTAGAATGAATGTCTGAGAAACTCAGTTGAGCAGACATTGAAATAATCACCCAAAATCAGGGTGAGATAACGGCGTCAGCACCCAGCAGTTCACTGAATTCGCTAGTTACAAGCCTGGAGGACCAGCCGATGACAACCAATTGGGGCAATAAGTCTTCCCCTTCTGGAACTGTCGTCAAATCCACATGCCGGCCAACCAATTGGATACGACAGCCCAATGGCTGAGGGTCATCGACCCTTAGGGAGCCTTTGGCGCGCAAGCAGGTATCTTTCATAAGGTCGATTACCGCATCCAGCCGGGTTTTTGAAAGCGGCGGGACGTTCTTGAAAGCGGCGGTGGTGAACCGAGAGTTCACGTCGTGGCGAGATACTTGCCCGACATTCTCCCATGGTGATCTCGAATGAAGCGCCAAGGCATCGGCCCAGGACAATTCTGCTTGCGAGGTGGTCCTGCGACGGGCGTTTGGTGCGCTTCTGGCCAAGAGTTGGGCGATCTCTTCAATGCGGGATTTTGGAACCAGGTCGCTTTTGTTGATCAGGATCAGGTCGCTTGCTGCGGCATGGTCGATCAGGTCTTCGGAGTCTGCATAGTCCAGACCGCCGAATTGCGCGGCATCCATCACATAGATGCGGCATTGCAGATGCGCTTGTCCTGCCTGCTGTAGGGTCTGCAGCGTTGCGGACAATGCTTTGGGGTCGGCAACACCGCTGGCCTCAATGGCAAAGAGGTCCGGGCGGTCATTCTCACAGAATGTGACCATGGCACGGAGCAGATCATCGTTGAGGCTGCAGCATACACACCCGTTGGACAGGGCGATGCGATCCTCTTCTACGGTTTCGATCAGGTCGTGGTCGATGTTGATCGCACCAAAATCATTGACGAAGACCACCACGCGCTTCCCGTCTGCTTGAGTCAGGAGATGATTGACCAGCGTTGTCTTCCCGGCCCCCAGAAAGCCGCCGATTGTGAGGGTGGGGACTGAGTTAGATGCGGGCATTGGTCCAGACTTTCTTACCAGCGAGCCAAGTCTGCTGAATCTCGATTGTTCGCAAGGCATCGGCAGCGACATTCAGTGGGTTTTCAGCCAGAATGACAAAATCCGCATGTTTGCCGGGTGTGATTGAGCCGAGAACGTTTTCTTTCTTAATCTGGTAGGCTGCGTCGATGGTGATGGCTTTCAGGGCATCCATAGCTTGCATGCGCTGGCCGGGTCCAACGCACCGACCGTCTGCCGCGCGCCGTGTCATCGCGGCTTGCATAAGTTCCAAGCACGACGGATCGGTCATGGGTGTGTCCGCGTGGAGAGAAATGCGCATGCCCGCCTGCGCAGCACCACCTGCTGGCACGTAATGCGCCGCGCGTTCGGGGCCGAAGAGGACATCCTCAATAGGGCCGCCCCAATGGGTTATGTGGTTAATGAAGAAACTGCCGATCACTCCCAGCTCCAAGCAGCGGGTGATCTGATCATCGCGCATCAGGGCGCAGTGCTCCAACCGGAACCGGTGATCAGGGCGAGGCTGTTCGGCCAGAACCGTCTCGAGCAGGTCGAGAACCATGTCGATTGTGCGGTCCCCTTGCGTGTGGATCGTCATTTGCCAGCCTTGGCCAACATAGTTGCGCACCATGGCTTCAAAGAACTCCATGGGATAGTTCACCCCGCCCGTGTGCCCAGACCCAAGGCCCATGCGCGCCCGCGTGATGTCGTTTTCCAAATAGGGTTCGGTCAACCAGATATTGCCAATGAAGGGCGAGCCATCCGCGTGAATCTTGACGCCAGCCATCCAAAGGCGGTCCGGCCCGATATTCATGTCTTCCACCGCCATGTCAGGCGTAACGGCTTGCTGGTAGGCGGCGATGCGCGGCATGGGCCAGCCTTGTTTCAGAGCGGCGTCATAATACGCGCGGTAGAACGGTAAATAGAGGTGTTCGGTTGTCGTGGTGATCCCGTTGGCAATGAAATCATCTATCGTGGCTTTGAACTCGGCATTCAGACGATCATCGCCCCAAGCTTCATAAAAGGTCTCGAGCGCTTTCCAGGTGATGGCTTCAGCGATCTTGCCGTTAGGCCTGCCGCTGGGGTCACGTTCGATCACCGAGCCTGTGGGGGTGGGCGTGTCGGCTGCAATCCCGCAAGCCGCAAATCCCGCAGAGTTCATATAAAGCGCGTGACAGTTCGAGGTCTGCACACCCAGCGGGTTATCGGGGGCAATCTGATCGAGCCAGTCGCGTGTCAGCGCCTGAAACCCGTCATGCAACTGCGCGTCGAGCCCAAAGAACAGGAGATGCTCACCGGGTGTGGCTGCTGCAACGCGGCGTTCGATTTTGGCCAGAACGGCGTCAAAGGTGGGCACCGTTTCGGCCCGGATATCAACGACGGGCGCACCGCGCGTCTTGGCGGCCCAGAGCGGATGGGAATGCGCGTCGATGAATCCAGGCAGCAGAACTGCGCCGTTTAAATCGACGCGTTCGGTGTTTTCGTCAGCCATTGCTTCGGCGTCGCTCAGGCGTCCGACGTGCACAATCGTGCCGTCATCAACAAATACCGCGTCCGCGCTTGGCCTCTCAGGATCGACGGTTACGATTTCACCACCAAAGAAGAGCGTGCTTGCGCTCATTCGCCTGCGACCGCGTATGTGTCGGTCATTTGCCCTGCACGCGCTTGGGCCTGCATGAACTCATCATTGGAAAACAAAGGGACAATTTTGTGATGTTTCGACATGCCACTGGCATCCGCCAGCATCATATTGGCCGCGACCGCAGCCATATCGGGCAGCTCATAGATAAACATCATGTCGAACTCACCGCAGGTGCCATAGGCGTGCAACAGTTTGCCACCCATGGCCCCAACCGCTTTGCGGGACACCTCTGCTCGATCACTCGGGCTTTGGATCATTTCGGCTTTCTTATCGTTCTCGTACTTGATGAACATGGCGACTGTGACGGTCATGGGTTTACCTCCGTTTGCCTTGAATAATGCGGTCCAGGATCATTGCGCAGAACAAGATCGCGAGACCGGCGAGAATGCCTTGGCCCTCAGAGGCGTATTGCAGCGCTTCCAACACGTCCTCGCCCAAGCCCTTGGCACCGATAAGTGAGGCGATCACCACCATAGCGAGGCTGAGAAGAATGGTCTGGTTGATCCCGGCCATGATCGACGGCATGGCCAAGGGGATATCCACCTTCCACAGCAGGTAGCGTTTGTTTGCCCCAAAGGCCATTGCGGCTTCGCGCACGCTTTCTGGGACGCCGCGTAAGCCGAGAACAGTCAAACGCACCACAGGCGATCCACCAAAGATCATGGTTGCGATGACAGCAGCAGGCTTGCCCGTGCCAAAGAACGCGATGATGGGTATGAGATAAACGAAGGCAGGCATCGTCTGCATGAAGTCCAGGATCGGTCTCACAACCGAGTACAGACGCGGCGTTCGTGCACAGGCGATCCCAAGGGGAATACCCAGCGATATGGAAATGCATGCGGCGGTGCCAAGCAGGGCCAGCGTCTGCATGCTCTTGTCCCAGAACCCGAGATACCCAAGATAGGCCAAACCCGCGCCCGTGAAGATCGCGGCACGCCACCCCGCGCTAAGCCCGGTCAGAAGCAGTATGAAGCCGCACATCACCGGCCACGGGGTTTCGACAAAGATCGTCTCAAGCGTGTCGAGGACGGAGCGAATACCGTAAACAAGGCCGTCAAAGAACCATTCAGACTTAAGGGAGGCATTGGTGATCCAATCCTTGATTGCCTGTGCGACCCCGGACTGGACAGACGGATCAGCCGGGAAACCTTGCAGTGCAGGCACGACATCGGGAAAGCCGAATTTGAGCGAACACGTCACATAGGTGATGATCGTCAGGGTGGCGGCCAAGCCCGTCTTGGGCCAGCTCAACCCGTGTCCCAGTGTCCGGTCGGACAGCCATTTGGAATAACGCGCTTGTAGGGCCGGATTGGCCAGCACGGCTTGGATTGACTTGATAACAAGCAAAGCCACGATACCCGATAAGATCAGGGTCAGCGCTTGTGCATTCGCTGCTGCAGCATCAGCTTTGATGCCTTCGATGGCACCCTCAAGAGAGGTGATCGTGTTTTCAAATCCGGCCACACGATCCGGCGCGTTTTCCTTGGCATCCGCCAGCTGCTCGTAGCGCCGGGCCAAAGTCGTCTCGATGCCGGGCAATCGCGCCAGGATAGGTGCACCCAGATCACCCCAAATGCCGCGAGCAAGTTGCACGACAGCCAGCGTTTCAAGTGCTACAAATGGCAAGAAGAGGCTCCAAAGGCTCCGCATGCCGAACCAGATGGACCCCAAAAGGAACGCCGCCCAGTTCCATGTGAAGGAAAAGCCGCGTTTGTCGCCAATGGCCTGAAACTGACCTGCGTAGTAGATCTCGTTCGCTGTCACGAATGTTTCAACATCTGAGCCGGTTTTGTCAGCCCCAGCCGGTATATGATCTGCCACTGCGCTCATGAATCTTCTGTCCCCAGGATCACCCCGTTCAGGATGTCGTTCTTTGTAATGACCCCATCAGTGCCGAGGTCTTCGTCTTTCACTAGGATTGGTCCGGTGCTGTCTGCGGCTTTCACGATCACTTGCCGCAAGGTATCGTTGCCAGAGACAACGGCTTCATTGCCGGACAATGAACCGTGCTCCGCCTCGAACTCGGCCCTTGGTCTGGCCAGCGAGTGCGCCCGGATCAGGTTGATGCGAGATATGCCACCCACAAAATCCATCACGTAATCATCAGCGGGGTTCATGATGATCTCTTCGGGTGTGCCGGTTTGGACAATCACGCCGTCCTTCATGATGGCGATGCGGTCGCCGATGCGGACGGCTTCCTCCAGATCATGCGTGATAAACAGCGTCGTTTTGTTCATTTGTGAGGCCAGTCGCATGAACTCTTCCTGCAACTGCCGACGGATCAGCGGGTCAAGCGCACTGAATGGCTCATCCATCAGCAGGACTTCTGCATCTGCGGCAATCGCGCGGGCGAGGCCAACGCGTTGCTGCATCCCGCCCGACAGCTCGTGAGCGAATTTGTCTTTCCACTCTGAGAGATCAACGAGAGCCAGTGCGTCTTCTGCGGCCTTCCAGCGGGCATTCTGTGAGTACCCACGGATTTCAAGCGGCATGGCCACGTTGTCGCGCACCGAGCGGTGCGGCATCAGGCCGAAATTCTGGAACACCATCGCGATATGTTCATTGCGAACCTTGAGGAGGTCTTGATCGTTCAGGGCCATAATGTCAGTGCCGTTGACGGTGACCGATCCGGCAGTAGGCGTGAGAAGACGGTTTACATGACGGACCAGTGTCGACTTACCGCTGCCCGACAGCCCCATGATGCAAAATATCTCGCCTTTGTGGACCTGAAAGCTGGCGTCGGCGACGCCAACCACACAGTTGAATTCCTCGAGCACCTCAGGCTTGGTCAGACCGCGTGTACGGATCGCCTCCATTGCGTCATCCTGTCGAGCACCGAAAATCTTCCATACCCCCTGCAAGTCGATGACCGCATCGCCTGCTTTGCTATTGTTAAGTATGCCGTCCACGGGGCCTCCTCCACCGCGCAGTTTGCTCGGCGATAGTTTTTATCATGTTTTGCAGAAGTCCGGATTGCCGCCGCCGACAGGGAGAATGAGTTGGCGGCAACCCGGGATCAATCGAGGATCAGTTTAGGCCAAGCCATCCATCGACGATATCTGAGTTTGCCTCGACCCACTCGCGCGCAACTTCTTCGCTCGAACGCTGTTTCACGACGATTTCATGGGTGAAATTGTTCACTGTTTCAGTATCCATGTCGATATTCGCCAGGAAGGACGCAACAGTTGGTGTGCGTGTCTCAAGCGAACGAGAGTAACCGACGTGAATGGTCTTGGGTTCGTCAGCAGTTTCGACACGCGAGTTCTCGAACCAGTTGGCATCCTCTGCGGGTTGCTTCATGTCGTAATTCGCCGGGTCATATTCTGGCTCTTCCAGGCGCACCATATCGAACACAAACCAGTTATAGTGCGGCGCGTAGCAATAGAATGCATAGCCTTCACCCTTGTTCAGAGCATCTGAGATCGACGCCGTTGCCACTTCTTCTTCTGCCTCAATTGGAGAGAAGAAGTTGGTGATACCATAGTCGCGGACCTTTACCGAATTGATCTTGGTAGACGCCCAACCCGGCGCGCCGACCCAAATGTCGCCCATGCCATCGCCATCGCGATCCATAAGTGCAGCGACTTCTGGCGTTGCGAGATCGAACACAGTCGTGATGTTGTTGGCCTCAGCAAACTCGCGTGGGGCGCAGAAGGCCGAGAACCCTTCATAGCTTCCGCCGCTCAGTGCGACCGTGCCATTGGCATCGACATATTCGTCAGTAAAGTTGGATTGGTTTGGCAGCCATACATCAGGATGGACATCAATCTCGCCTTTGCCCCGGTCCATGCCTGCAAATATGACGGCGTTGGTTCCGGGAACAAGTTCGGCTTGTCCTCCCAGCTTGTCTTCCACGATCACCTTGATGAGGCCGGCCATAGCGCGGCCACTTGCCCAGTTTGGTTCTGCGATACGAACCAGCTCCTGAGCATAGGCACCGACGGCTGTGGTCAATGCGAGTGTCGTTGAGATTGCAAGTGTCTTGAATGGTCGCATGTCGACCTCCCCATTTTCTGATTTTGTTGTGACATGTCAGCAAGTATTTAATAACATGTCAACATAGAAATGTCAGATGCGCTTGCTAACATGTCAGATACTGCCATATGGTTGTTCAACGTTTGCACCGACACGTGAGATAGAGATGCCCGACACAGCGACCGCGAAAATTACACCGATGCCGTTGAAAGATGAGGCATTTCGAGACTTGGAACGTATGATCGTGAACGGAGAATTGGAGCCGGGCAGATGGGTGTCTGAAACCGACTTGGTTGAGGCATCCGGCCATACCCGCGCACCGATCCGCTCTGCGATACAAAGGCTCTCAGACGAGGGCTTGCTGAGAATCGTCGCCCGCCGAGGGGCGCAAGTCTGTCCAATCGACCATACCGAGCAGTTCAGATCGCTTGAACTTCGCCGCGCTGTGGAACGGCTGGTTGCGCGCTCGGCCGCTCAACGCGCAACCAATGCTCAAAAAGCAGAGTTGTTGGAGATCGCAGGCGGCTTCGAAGACGTCAGCGAAACCGGAAACCAAGTCGAAATGACGGAGTTGGATGCCAGAAGTTTTGCTGTCTTAGTCAGCGCAGCCGACAACCAATTCGCCGGAAGATCGTTGACCTCAGTGAAGGGCCTCTCACGACGGTTTTGGGTCCTCAATCAAGAGCGCTATGGCGACATCAAACGGATGGCAAAGGCGCATGCCGATGTCGCAAAAGCTGTTGGGCAAGGTGATGCCGACCTCGCCGAGAATGCAGTGAATTCGCTGATCGACTACGTCGAGGAGTTTACCCTTGCAGTGGTTGGGTTTCGATCCCCAAAGTCATGAACATCGCTTAACTTTCGAGTCCTGTGCTTGGCTGTTTTCAATCATCTCCGATCGGATGAAGGCAAAGCGATAGAAGCGGACATCAAAACAAATTCGCGGATGTCGGTTTAGTCCGCAGAGTGATCATCGTTTACTCGAGAATGAATGACCTCTTTCGGTGTGCCTGGCCTACTGAGAAAAAGCCTTAAGCTTCAGGGAAACCGTTGATGTCTGGATGATCTGGTAGAGCTGGTACCAAACACCAATGGCTCGGCCTGACAGGTTCGTAGTTGAATTGGCCCGGAGCAGTCAGGCGTAACGCATTGCAGAATATTTCAATCGCCCAAGTTTGTTCTTCTTCGACCCAAAACAGCTTGCCAAAGTGATCCGTTGTCACTTCGCCAGAGAGGTTTTGGATGCTGAAGTAGCCAACCACTCTATCAGATTGGAGTTCCTCGTGGGTCGGTACGCGGTCTTCAAACTTGATCCACGATGTAGTTGGATCATTCATTTCTATCGCCTCCCTAGTCTGCCTAACCTTGCCAACTGCGCCAACATTCGCGACCCCGTTCCTGTGGATGGATTATTCGCGGCGGGCGAGACTTGCGCCATGCCCGGTCGCTGAGGCATCTGTTGTGCCCCGAAGAATTGCCTTGCACGAAGAGCGGCGTATTCTGCCCCAGTTGCTCCACCGACAAGGAAGCGATTGTAGGCCTGCTGGCTTCCCATGGCAGCGCGGGCGAAGCCATAGCTGCCAGCCAGTCCTCCCGACAACGCCGGCATCATGATGTTTCCGGAGATTGCTCGTATGATAAACGGCGTTGCGATGATGAACCCCTTTGCCATCAGCACCATCATAAAAAACGGAATGAGGGCCCCGATGTTCGTAGCACCCTCGGGATCACCAAGCTCGCCGATGAGTGTTGAGGACACCCCCGTGATTGTCGCAAATACGCCTGCGACAACAATCGGGTAAATCGCAAAAGAAACCAAAGCGGATAGCCACCGGGCAAAGTAGTCCTTGGTGACATCAAAGAGTGTCAGAAAGATCATCACGGGCGCGATCCCGATCAGCAGGGCAATCATTAAGCGCGATGCCACTAGGATGAAGGCCGCGAGCCCGCCGAGTATCGAGAGCATCAATACCCCGACAATGTCGAGCATGGCGCCAGCCATCCAGTTGAGCTCTGATCCGGCGGCATTGAGGTATTCACCGAGTTCAGAAATCAGACGATCAAATTCTTCGGCGAAGGTGCCGGATGGGCCGGGGGCACCACCGCCGACGGAGGCCACAAGCGCTCCGGCGATGCTGTCGATCCCGTTCAAAATGGCTGACGAGAGGGCGTTGAACTGCACCCAGTTGGTCGCGAATATCCCGATGAGCCCGATTTTGACCGCAAGCCAAAAGGCGGTGCGCCCGTCCATGGCTTTGTATTGGTAGATCATGTTCAGGAAGACGAAGATCACGACCAGCGTCGTTCCTAGGACCAAAAGGGTACCGACTGTTGCTGCGACCGAGCCAAACTGCGTTTCGGCGGCGGTGTCGAGATAGCCTTGGGAGGTTTCAACGAAATATGTGACAACGCTCATCTCTCAAAGACCTCACCAATTTCCAGAAGCTTCACAGATAGTCATAGCCTCGAGGCGTAGGTCGTTGGCGCGTCGGTTGTAGGTGTCTGAGGCTTCCAACATGTCCCACCGTTCCACATCCGCGTAGTTGTCATGGAACGTGCTTACGGCTTCATCCCAAGCCGGAAAGCGAATGGCGCAGGTGCACTTGCCTGTCGCTACGACCCTTTCCATGTTTTGTGCACGATAAATGTCTTGTACCAGAACACGCTGATAGGTTTCGCGGAGCGGGATCTGCTGCATCCACTCGGGTTCAAGCGGTCGATTTGGACAGATGTCGTAGTCTCGCTCCATGCTTGGGATGAGGTTGTTCTCCGCAAGAGAGGGTTGGGCAATCAAACCCAGCAACAGCGCAGTGACGATAGTTTGGGACCTGAAACGCATCATCACGCGGTCTTTGAAGGCTGTTCGCTTGTGATCTCACGCTTCAAAAACGCGGTATGCCCGATGTTGGCGAACTCAGAGCTGCTGATCGAAACAACGTCCCAGCCATCCGCGCCTTTGTCGTTGAGGGTGGCCTGCATCTCGATCAGCGCAGTCTTGTGAACCATTGGAAAGGAGAGGATTTCATATTCAAATGTCTTCATTGGGAAGCTCCAATCTCGGTTGCGCCGGGGAGGTAGAATTCTGTGATGCCGCGTTTGCCGTCGTGACGTCCGGCTTGGATGATCACATCGATGGAATTTTCGATGTATCGAACCATGTCGGCGTAAGTCATCGGGATCTCGGTCTTGAGCGCGGCGATGGCGAGGCGCTGCACGGCGAGCTGCGGGGTTTCGGCATGGAGGGTGGTCATGGACCCGCCGTGGCCGGTGTTGATCGCCTCGAGGAACGTCATGGCCTCCTTGCCGCGCACCTCGCCGAGGATGATCCGGTCAGGGCGCATGCGCAGCGTCGCGGTGAGCAAGACATCGGCGGTCTGGAATTCCGCGTCGCGATTGGCGATGAGGGTCACGGCATTTGGCTGGGTCGGCAGAAGCTCGGCGGCTTCTTCGATGGTGACGATGCGTTCTTCGGCAGGCACATGTGAGAGGATCTTACGCGCAGCAACGGTCTTGCCGGTGGAGGTGCCGCCCGAGACGATCATATTGAGCTTGTTGTCGACGCAGAAGGCGAGGGCATCGTTGATGACGCCCGCGGCGACCACCTCGCGCAGTTCCCGAGTTTTCTCGAGGCGGAGTGCTTCCAGTTTGCGCTCTTTGCCATAGAGGAAATCGAGCGCGATCCTATCGAGCGGCAAGCTTGAGAAGAACCGCAGACTGATTGACATGGCCGAGAGCACGGCGGGTGGTGTGATGACCTGTGCCCGGATCGGACGACCTTTGTAGGTGATCGAGACCGAGACGATCGGGCGGTCCTTGCTCATCGTTGTGTTGGCGGAAGAAGCGATCTGGTTGCCGAGGTCCTTCAATTCCGTTGCGGTCAACGCCTGGTCCAGCTTTTGCATGAAGTGATCGCTCTGGAATTCTCCCCAGCAGCTACCGTCAGGGTTGATGCAGATCTCGATGACATCGTCGCGGGCGGCAGCGTCGATTCGGTCGAGCGAGGTTTCAAGATAACTCAACGACATGGGCTCAGAAAATCTCTAGGTCACGGTCAACCATCACCGTGACGCGCGCCCCCTGGTCGACATAGATAACGGGGCCAATGGAGAGGTAGTCGCCAATCACGCTATCCGTGGCATCGGCAAGATCATCGCCCACGTCTTCGAGCACGTCCGCGGTGGTCTCGTCCTGTACGTTTGCCGCGGCGGCGCTTGGCGCTGTGGAAATCAGCGAAATCAGCGCCGCTGAGCCGAAACGTTCATCAAAGCGGGTATCCACGAAACCCGTCACGCCGGAGCGGCCAAGTTCATCGCCTCCGAAGGAGCTGATCTGGATGGTTTGATTGTCAGGCAGGATGATCCGGTCCCAGGCGATGGTGACCCGGCGCTGCGCGATATCGACGCCAGAGCGATAGCGCCCGATCAGTTTAGACCCACGCGGGATCAGGAGACGAGAGCCGTCGAAGCTGAACACATCTTCGGACACGACGGCCCGGGTCTGGCCGGGTAGGGAACTGTCTAGGGCGGTTTCCATGACGGCCTGGATCATCGTGCCCTGGATGATGGTGTTGGAGGGGTTGGCGATGACCTCGGCTTGCGTCACCGACGTGGGCAGCGCGCCGTTCAGCACGAAATCCGTCACCTCGCCGAAGGTGCGTTCGGTTAGGGCCGTCTCATTCGCGCCTGAGGTGCCACCAAAGGCGATGGTGGGCGAGGTGATGCGGCGCTCCTGAAATCCGCGTTCCTCTGCCGCGCGGCGTTCAAGTTCCGCCAGCCGTCTTGCTTCCTCCTCGCGGCGCAGGCGTTCCTCTTCCCGCGCGCGCAGCTCGTCCTCTGTAGGTCCGATAGGTGCGGGAATGGGACGGTTGGCTTCGAGCTGCGCAAGTTCCAGATCCATGCGGAGTTGCTCAAGGCTGCGATCCCGCGCCGTCAGTTCGTCCTGGAATCGTTGCTGTGCGGCTTCCGAGGCGGCTTGCAGCGCAGCGATCTGAGCGGTCAGCGCGCCGATCGCCTCTGCGGCGGCGGTGTCTTCCTCGACGACCGGTTCAGGGGCGTTGCGCAATTCCTCGATCTGGGCCTGAAGGGCGGCGAGCTGCGCCAGAAGCTCGGCATTGGGTTCCACAGGTTCCGGTGCGACCAGAACGACTTCGGGTTCGGGTGGGGGGAGAGTTTCGATGGCGCCAAACCCGTCGCCTTCGTTCTGGAACACGTCCGGCGTGGCCGTAGGCAGAGCTTCCTCTTCTTCGGGTTCGGACAGGAGATAGAGCAATGCACCGCCGGCACCGATCACGAGGACGACGACCAATGCGAGCAGCGGTGAGCGCCGTGGGGCAGGGGGTGAGCTCGCGCCTTTGCCTTGCTCGAGGGCGGCGAGACGTTTTTCGAGGTCTGTGTTTCCAGTGTCACTCATGATCCCACCCCCGTAGGTGAAGTGGCCTCAATGCAAACCACTTCTTCCCCGATCCGCAGCACCCATTGCCTGTTCACCCCGGAAACCCGGATCACGCCATCTTCGGTGGCTTGCGTGTTGACCGTCCGCTCGCGGCCATTCGCGTAACGGAAGATCGCGGGCACCGGCGCGTTCTGCGGGAATGCGAAATACGTGAAGGCCCCATCATCCCAGACGCGGGTCGGGGTGAATTCAGTGCGCGCGCTGGCACCGTAGTTGTAGTTCGGCGCTTGGGCCGCGATGGCACGCGTGGGCCGCGCATTGTCTTCGGGGTAGCGGAACTGGACCACGTAAAAGGTCGGGCTGCGGGTCTCCCGGACGTTGAAGTAGTAGCTGCGGCGGTTGGTATAGACGGTCACATTGGTGTGGACGCCGCGCGCGACTGGCTTGATCGCGAAGGCCTGGCCGCCCGGCACGCCGTCGATCTCGAAGCCTTCCGTGTCCCCCGCGATGATCGAGCGGATGCTTTCGCCTTCGCCAAATTCGACCGTGGTCACATGGGTGAGCGAGACGCTGAGGCGATAGACCTGGCCCTCCTGGTAGGTGGCAAGACGAACGCGGTTGTCGTTGGGGCTTCCGCGCGGGATGGCTTCGGCATGGGCGAGGACCGGCAGCAGGGCAACTAGGCCAGCAACAAAGAACTTACTGATCAAGCTAATTCTCCAATCTGTCGGAGCGGATGGAATATTCGAGGACCGTAAAACCAAAAGGGTTGGTCCAGACCTCGTCGATGGAGCGACGGGTCTCGGGGCGGAACTCGAAGAGAAGGGTGGCAGTGAAGAGGCCTGTCTGAACGCCATTGATGGATGTCAGGCGTTTGCGCAGGCGGACCGTGGCGCGGTTGGTGCCGATCCGGTTGATGCTGAGGATCTCCACGTCGAGCCGCGCATTGGGGCCATAGACCGTCGGCGGGTAGTTCTCATTGGCGCTGTTCCAGATCTGGCGCAACCCGCTCTCGGCAGCCCCGTCCGAGCGACGCAGAACACTGCGGATGCGCAGATCATTGTCGAGCTGGTTATAGACCTCTCGGTCGGTCACGTAGCGGAAGACTTCCGCCTCGATGATGGCCTGGTTGGCTGTGACCGACGTCGCGCCCACCGAGGCCTCGGGCAGCGCAAAGCCGGTGGCGGGATCATAGGGTACGACCACGGGCGGCGGATCGACATCGAGGATCGCCACAGCCGCTGCGCTCAGGCAGCCGATGATGCCAAAAACAAGGCCTATTAGGCCAAGGCGCTGCCAGAGCCGTTCACGGCGCAGGGCACCATAGACCAGCTCTTCTTCGATGATTTCCTGTTCAGTAGCCACCCTCATTTCCTCACGATCAGTCAGCCCGCAGGTCCGGCAGGGTGAAATCCATGAAGCGCTGCTCTTCAGCGATCGTCGCGGCATCGATTACGCCGCCCGTACCGTCGCCCACGGTCTGCACCGCTTCGAGCTGCCACATGGCGACGAGCGCAATGGCGAGTTCTGCCGTCACGCGCGTGTTGAGATCGATGCTTTCCTTGAGTTCGTCCATGTCGTCAATCAGCCCGACGAGCCGGTCGACGCGTTCCAGCGACTGGCCGGCATCCTCGTAGCTGTTCTGGGCCGCCGCCGAGACGAGTGCGCCGGTTGTTGCCTGTGTTGCCACGCGATTGGCGCCGGGATTGCCGCTGGTGGCCATTTCCGAGAGCGTGTCATCGTCAAAGCCGAGATCGGCCAGGACCCGGTCCATCTGAGTTTCGATCTCGCCCGCGCCGGAGCCAGAGAGGCCAGAGAAGTCTCCGGTCTTGATGGCTTCAATGGTGGCGAGGATGTCTCCGAATTCCTGATCGAGCAGGCCGTTCAGCTCGTCCTCCATCTCGGTGCGGATGATTTCCGGCAGTTCAGCTAGGCGGGTGAGCGCTTCATATGTTCGTTGCAGCTCCGCGAGTTGTTCCGTGAGAGTGGCAAGCTGTTCACGGAGCTGCGTCAGCTGCTCGTTTTGCAGAATCTCGTCCTCGATCATCTGCCGGAGCTGCTGGATGTTTTGCGCGATGTTCTGGGTGTCGACGACAGGAACGCCCTGTGCGAGGGCAGGGGCGAAGGTGCCAAGATGCAGGCCAATCCCGAGCATCGTGGCCAAGGCCGTTCTCATGAGTAAACGTCCCATCATTCGATCTCCCTGATCGTGAATTCCATGAATGCGCCCTCGGCCATGCGAGCGCTGGCCTGCGCCAGCTCCTCGGCGGAGAGAACGCGGGTCCGCGCCGCCTGTAGCCGGATGCGGGCTGCGACGAGGCGCACGAGTTCTGCGCGCGCATAGGTGTTAAGCGCGATGCTCTCCTGCACGTCTTCCGTTGTGGAAATCCGCTCGACGATGTCCGCGATGCGCAGGGCGGCCTGTCGGATCGCGGTGGGCGAGTTGTTGCCATAGAACGCCGCGCCATGCCCGGTGATCGAGAGGTTGGCATTGGCCAGTAACGCGGGGTCGATCGTGCCGAGCGCTTCGATGCCACCGATGCGGCTTAGATAGAGATTGTAGCGTTCGGGGATGACCCGGACGTAGTGCTGGGTTTCTGCAAAAGGCGGCACGCCCCCATATTCGAACACGCGGCCGGGTCCGGCGTTATAGGCCGCGAGCGCGTTGATGATATTGCCGTCAAAGGTGTTGAGTTGAGCTGCCAGATAGCGCGCGCCGCCATGCACCTGCAGGTAGGGGCTATTGTAGTATTCTGGATTGATGCCGAGATCGCTCGCTGTGCCAGGCATGATTTGGGTGAGGCCAAACGCCCCGACCGGCGAGCGCGCGCCGATTGTGAAACGGCTTTCCTGCCAAATGAGCGCCTGCAGAAGGGACCGCCACTGAACTGGGGAGAGGCCCGCGCGACCCACGCCCGCAAACCCGCTGGTCTCTTGAGCCACGCGGATGATGAGTTGCTCGATGTTTTCCGCCGCATCTCCGAACATCTGCGCGCCGCCGGGATTGGGATCGATCTCAGCCGTGCCATAGACCGCCTCGACGGAGCGGTCCGGATCGCCGCTGCCGCTCTCCAGCCCCACGACCATGGCCGGCAGTCCCTGGCCGCCGAAGCTTGTCTGGGCATCGAGGATGCGCTGCAGGGTGGCCAATTGTTCTCGTTCAATCTCGGCGATGAGTTCACGCACGGAAAGCTTGTCGGCCTGGACTGCGAGGTCAGCCTCGCGATCGCCTGTTTCGACGATGTCGCGCGCGGTCAGCCCGCTGTCATTGGTCGGCACGCCTTGGGACAAGGCGAGACCGGGCAGCAAGCAAAGCGCGAGGATATGGGGCAGCTTAGACCTCAACGTCACCCTCCGGCGCGCCGAGGGGCGTGAAAGTGCAATCCGGCGCGACAGGGGCCGTCGAGACCAGTAAGGTAAAGCAATTGGCCTGCGGTTCCTGGTACTGGGCGCAGGAGGCCAAAGCGCCGAGTGCGGCGAGAAGCAACAGAATACGGTTCATGAAAGCCTCCAAAAGTCCGGGCGGGTGCGGTAATCAGCGCCGACCAGCGCCTCACCCTTCTCCATGCCGCCGAGGATGGTGAGATTGGGCCCGAGCGCGCTGAGATCGGCATCGACGACGATCGAGCCCTGATCATCGCGGATTAGTGCAAGGCGGCTGTCGCTGCCTGTGTTGAGAAGCACATCGAGTTCCTTCTCATAGAGGTTCAGCATGGCGTAGTCCGAGGCATTGGCGCGGATGTTCGGAAGCAGGATCTGCGTCGGCACGGCCTCGACGATGGTCTTGCCGGTCCGGGTGCGTTCGAGCTGGCTGGCGTATTGCGTCATCATCACTGCGACGGTGTTCTGCTTGCGCGCGGTGACCAGCCAGTTTGACAACCGCTCGGCGAAATAAGCATTGTCGAGCGCCTTCCAGGCCTCGTCGATCACGATGATGGTGGGGCGGCGGTCCTCGATCTCACGCTCGACCCGGCGAAAGAGATAGGAGAGGACGGCCATGCGCTCCTTCTCGGCCTCGCTGTCGAGAATACCGGTGAGATCGAAACCGACAACATCGCCTTCGAGCGAGAACGTATCTTCCAGTGTCTGCCCGAATATCCAGCCGTAACGGCCCTCTTCGGTCCATTCGAGCAGGCGCTGATGCAAATCGCTGCCATCATCTGTGGACACAAAGAGCGATGCGAAATCCCGCCAATTCCGCAGGGCCGGGTTCGTCGCCTGCGCATTTTGGCGCACGACCTCCTGGATGCGGTTGGTCTGGGCCGGCGTGAGCGGCTTGTCGGCGCGATAGAGCAGGGTGGCGAGCCAGTCCGACAGCCAAGCGGTGCCGCGACTATCAGTTTCGGTCCAAAGGGGGTTGAGCCCGGTAGGTTTTCCGGCTTTCAAAGACGCGTACCGCCCGCCATTGGCGCGGACCGCCATCTCCATACCGAGACGATAATCGAAGACGAAGATCCGCGCACCGGCTCGACGGGCCTGTGTCATGAGGAATGCCGAAAGCACCGATTTACCCGACCCGGGCCGTCCCATGATCAAGGTATGCCCGCTGGTGGGTTCTTTCTCGGGGCTGCCCTGCTCGTGATAGGAAAACCGGTAGGCGCTCTGTTCGGGTGTGGGCAGATAGGTGATGACCTTGCCCCAAGGGGTTTTCTCAGCCGGTTTACCGAGCTGGGTCCGGTGGAAGGCCGCGAAATCCGCGAAGTTGCGATTGGTGATCGCGCTGGCGCGCACGCGCTTGGGCTGGTTGCCGGGATGCTGGCTCAGGTAATGCGCCTTGGCGGCGACCCGTTCGCCGATCATCTTCACGCCTTCGGCCGCGGCGGCGTTGACGATCTCGGCGCTAAGGGTCTGTAGCTCGTCGAGCGTATCGCAGAAGAGCGTCACCACCATGTGGTGTTCACCGAAGCTCTGGCGCTTGGCTTCGAGATCATCGGCGGCGATGTCGAGCGCTTCCATGAGCGACAGGGCCGCATCCTGGGAGGCCTGCATCTGGCGCTTTTGCCGCTTGATCCGGCCCGCCATAAGGTTCGAGTTGATCGGCGTGAAGGAGTGCGTGACGATCATGTCGACCGGCAGGTTCAGCATGTCGAACATAGTGCAGGAGGTCGCCTCGGAGTACTCGCCGATGGTGAAGCTCTTGCCGTAGCGATGTCCCACGACGCCTTCGGATAGCTCGAAGTGATCTCCGTGAAACGTGACCCGGGTATTGGCGATGTTGAAGGACAGGAAGCCGTAGGTGTTTGCCGGATAGAGTGGCAGTTCCGTTCCCGTGTTGAGCGCCCCCAAAAACCCGATCAACTCGCCGCTTTTGGCGGTTAGTACGCGCGGATTCAGCTCCGTCAGGCCTGACAGGAAGACATTCACAGCCTCGCCAAGACGACGTAAACGTTTCTGCGTGGATTCCTTGAGACGATCCGGCGCGCTGCGGTTCAGGAACGGCAGGACGCTTTTCGGAGGCGGGCGATGAATGACGGTGAGCGTCAAGGTTTTGTCGCGCAGGCCGCTGGTCTCGAGTTTCGCGCGCCAGAGTCGATCCACCTCTCCCGCGAAGCTGTCCTCAATGATCGGCTCAAGGTTCGGTGTGATCGCCTTTGAAACCTTGTGAACGTAGTAGCTGAACTCCGGTCCTAGCTGCGCGATGATCCGGGCAAAGAGCGCGGTCACCTTGTCGAGATAGGCATCATCCGTCGTGTAGCTGTTGACCCCGTCGAGGCGGATGCACTGGAAAAGCTCGTTGACCCGCGTGCGCACGGTCCGGTCATCAACCAGGCTCACATAGGGCAGCATATGAGCGAGACGGGTTTCGCGGGCATACCAGTCGGGCGTCATAGTCCGGAAATCGACGGCTTCATCTAGGGCTCTACTAGGGCGCATAGCTGTCCCCGCCATGGATGGACCGGTTGCGCGTGGGCGGGGTTTCCTGCAGCGCCGTCATCATCACGTCGATGAAGCGCGGGTCCCAGTCCGCGGCCTTCCAAAGCACCGGGTAGAGCAGGGCGGCCACGCCCAGCACCGCGATGTGCTGGACCCAGACGAAAAGCAGCACCGAGCCGAAGAGCCAGACCATCGCGTACATGATGGGCAGACCCAGGAGCTTGGGCGGTCGCACGAGGCCGAGAAAAAGAGGCGCGCGCTCAGCCACCGGCAAAAACCGCAGCAACAATGGTGGGAGCGGCGGCGACACCGGCGATGCCGACTAGCACCCAGAGCGCCTGTCGCAGATCGATGATGTTGAAGAACCAGCTCAAGAAGACGCCGAGGACCGCGAGCGTGGCGATGACAACACCGAGCGGGCCGGTCAGCGCATCGACAATGCCTTGCAAGAGGCTTTGGATTGGTGAGAGGTCGATGCTTTGCGCAAGGGCGGGCTCTGCGACGAGCAGGAAAAGCGCGAGAGAGGCAATAAATAGGTTAGATAAGTATTTCATGAATCTGATCTTTCCAATCGGGCCACGACGGCCATGACACGGGCCACGTGGTTCTGGGTTTCTCGGTAGGGGGGAATGCCGCCGTACTGGCGAACCGCATCGGGTCCAGCGTTGTAGGCTGCGAGCGCAAGACGCGGATCGCCAAACGTCTCCAGCATCATCGCAAGATAGCGAGCGGACCCGTCGAGGTTCTGCAGCGGATCACGCGGTTCGACACCGAGGTCTCGCGCCGTTGCTGGCATCAACTGCCCGAGGCCAATGGCACCCGCGCTTGAGATGGCGTTCTGTTGATAGGCGCTTTCGATCTCGATATTTGCGCGAAAGAGATTGAGCCAGTCACGCACAGAAAGGTTCGCTCGGCGCAGTCCGGGATGACTGGCGTAGCGAAGGCCGGTAGCTTCGATGGCGGTGAGAACATCAGCACGGGGCAGGGGTCCCTGATGGGCAAGGGCTGCAAAACGTAACGGGTCAGGATCAATAGCTGGTTCTGCCTCACCGAGGATCGCCAGCTCATCAGCCGCAGACCCCTGTCCAGCGCCGTCAATGTAATTGCGGGCAAAGCTGTCTTGAGGGCGAGACGGTGTCAGAGAGCCATCGCTCTCCATGACCAGCACCATCTGGGCTGTGGCTGGTCCCGCGAGATACCAGAACAGGAGAAGACTACTTGCTGCCGCCCTTGTCGGTCGCAGCCAGCTTGTGCGTCGTCCGCTGGCCTTCTTCGAGCGGGACATCGGCATGGGAGAAGCCGATCCCGATGAGGAAGGAAACCACGCCCGTGATGGTTTTGAACTCACGGATCTTGATGTCGTTATAGGTCGTCCGAGTGCGGGCTGTGACCAGCAGCTTCTCCACGCCGTCGTCAGAGACGACGCGCATGATCCAGACCCCATAATAGCTTGGGCCCTTCTTGTGTGCTGACTCCTGGCAGAGGATTTCAGCGCTGTCGCCACTTTCCACGAGTTCGCGGAAACGTGCTTCCGTAACCACATTTGGTGCTTCGATGTCCCAGTTCATGGCCCGGTT
>CANMYO010000007.1 GCA_947502145.1 uncultured Paracoccaceae bacterium
GCCGTCCCAGTATTTGGCGATGTATTTCAGGGCCTCTCCAGTGGGTGATTTGGCCGAGACACGGGCGCGGTTTCGGGCGAGCCAGAGTTCGAAGGCGTCAACGATGGGTTTTGAGCGCTCTTGCCGTTTCGCGCGGCGTTGCTCGGCTGATTGGCCGCGCAGGTCCTTTTCGATGCGATAGAGCGTTTGGATTTGAGCCAAGCCTTCCTGCGCAATCGGAGCCGCGCCGGATTGGGTGACATCATGCAGTTTGCGACGGGCATGGGCCCAGCAATATGCCAGTGTCACATCTTGCGCCGGTCGTTTGAGCAGACGGTTATAGCCAGCATAGCCGTCCACCTGCAGGGTGCCGCTGAAGCCTTTCAAGATATTGTCTGCATGCTGGCCGGATCGTCCCGGCGCATAGGTGAAGGCAACGCCCGGTGGGTCATCGCCGCCCCAAGGCCTGTCATCGCGGGCCAGGGCCCAGAAGTACCCGGTTTTGGTGCGTTTGCGCCCCGGCGCGAGAACCGGCGCGGGCGTTTCATCCATGAAGAGTTTGGTGGAGCCTTTCAAATCGGCCATCAGCGCCTCATAGACCGGGGTCAACTCGAACGCCGATTTGCCCACCCATGCGGCTAGGGTCGAGCGATCCAAATCGATCCCCTGACGGCTGTAGATTTGGGCCTGCCGATAAAGCGGCAAGTGATCCGCGTATTTTGATACAATCACATGCGCCAGCGTAGCCTCAGTTGGCATGCCGCCTGCAATGATGTGGGCGGGTGCCGGAGCTTGGGCGATCCCGCCTTCACAAGACCGGCAGGCATATTTGGGGCGACGCGTGACAATCACCCGGAACTGGGCCGGGATGATGTCCAGCCGTTCACTCACATCTTCGCCAATGACATGACGCTCGGCCCCGCAGGCGCAGGAGAGATCGGGCACAATGACCACTTCAACCCGTTCCAGATGCTTGGGCAGTGACCCGCGATTGGCCTGACGCGGCTTTGGGGGACGCACTGGGGCAGTCCGTTCGTCAGCGTCGATCTCAGCTTCCACCTGCGCGATGGCGGTCTCGATATCTTCGAGCTCCAGCTCGTACTGGGCCGGGTCAATCTTCTCGGATTTGGTCCCGAAGAGCGCCTTTTTGAACGAGGCAACCAAGGCCTCAAGCCGTGCATTCTGATCCTGTTGCGCACGGATGATCGCCTTCAGTTCGGCGATATCATCGGGCAATTCATCAGGCGCGGTCATGCCCGATGCCATAACAAAACAAGGCCAGAATGACCCGTGCAAACGCCCCTATGAGTCACTCTGCCGCAGCAGGGGCTGCCACCTCCAAGGGCTGCACCCGCCGCCAATCCAGACCTGCGAACAGCGCCTCAAACTGGGCCGGTTCCAGACGCATCACACCGTTCCTGATCGCAGGCCATTTGAAGTTGTTATCCTCAAGCCGCTTATACGCCATAACCAGCCCGCTGCCGTCCCAGTAGATTAACTTCAGGCGATCTGCCCGCTTGGCGCGGAAGACATAAACCGACCCATCAAACGGCTTCTGGCGCAACTGGCTCTGCACCAATGCAGCCAGCCCGTCATGCCCCTTGCGGAAGTCTACCGGTTCGCTGGCCACAAAAATCCGGACCTTGTGGGATGGCGTGATCACGTGGCTATCGCCTTTACGATCTCGGCGATCCGTATCGCCGGAGTTGCGGCATCAAGACGAACGATGACATCGTCCTTGATCACATCAATCGGGTTGGAGGATGTGGCGGGCAGAGGCTGAGCTACAGGTATAGGTACAGCCGTCTCGATCTCAACCGGCACAAAGTCCATGCCCTCCAAATTTGGCAGAACCAGCTTGCCCTGTCGCGCCATCCGCCGCCAATCCGACACTGTGCTTGGGATCAACTCGTATCGCTTCGCTACAGCCTTGACCGTCTCGCCCTCAATCAACGTCTCCGCCACGATCCGCGCCTTCAACTCGGCAGGCCAATCTCGTTTGCCGTCCGTACGGCGCGGCACCCTTGCCAGAAACTCGCTTGTAGCTTCCATCGAGAAACTCCCCACAAATCAAAGAAGCCTCTCAATCGCAGATCAGGCGCTATGCCGTAAGTGTGGGGGCGGCGTACCGCTTACCAGTTACCCCGAGATGCTCGAACTGTTCTCAAGTCCAGACGCGGCCATCAATCTCGGAGACGACGACGAGCTGGCGACAATAGCTGTTTCAGACGACATGCTCAGCCTATCGGCAATCCTTCTTGAGAAGGACTACTACGAAGCGCTTGTCGCCTCTCGCCGCACCCTCGATGGCATCCATGTTCTTGATGAAACGCTGTTGATCCCCTTCAAGGCACGGGCCTTCGTCGACCTAACCCGTAGGCGCGAGGAAGGCCAGAAGGTTAAGGGCTCTGACATCAAAAAACACCGTAATGATGTCTTTCGTCTCTTGCAGCTGCTTACGCCAACATCAACCATTGAGGTCTCAGAACCACTGAAGAACGACCTTCGAGCTTACACTGCACATCTGGACAGCGATGAGAGCTTTAGACCCAAAGACTTTGATGTGCCTTTTGAACGTGACGAAGGCTACGAGCTTCTCTCTAAAATTTACCGTCTCTAAGTAACGCAAATGCAGGAAACTCCAAATCAAGTGAATTTTGGCGCCAGGTAATCGCCAGATCCACGTTTGGAGCCTTCGCCGCTGTCAATTTGGAAAACTGACAGAAAGTCAGAAATCGCGAAAAGCCGGCAGGAATCGTATCGCGACCAATATCTAGATCTTATTTCTTACTGTGATTGCCTTGCGAACAAGGTCGAAGAGTTGTCCAAATCGATCATCGTCGTAAGGCATCACCTTAAGCATCTTAAAGTCTCGGTATAGCCTCTCCAACTCGATCAATTCGCCTTCATAACGCCTTTTGTCCGCATCTGTTGCGGGAAAGTATGTAGCTTTCCCAAAAAGAAAGTAAGCTCGTCCAAGATAAGATCGACATCCACCCTCAAAGTCCGCACTCGAGGTGATGTAGTCGGCATAGACAGACGTAACCTTGTTGACTTTTTCGGTCATCTCGCTGTCTTTGACGTTTCTGTTTTTGAGAACCGCTGCGCCGATGAATAGATTGGTCAACAGGCTTTCAGTAACTTGATGACGGAGCCAGTCATCGGGTATTGTGTGAGCTTGTATCAATGCTGCGGCGATCTTGTCGCTGATCTCAAGAATGCGTTTCTTCAGGTTAGTCTTGTTGGGTTTCTCATCAACCTGGGTCATTAAGAAAACCTCAGCAAGTTCGATTGCTGCTTCTTCGCTGCGAAACCTAACCCTCAACCACTCTCGCGACGCCCGGTTTGTCTCCTCGTCAAGGCAAGCTTCGGAGTGATGAAGTGACGTCTTTGCCCCAGTCAACTGGGCAGGTGTTTTGGCCTGCAGTCGCTGCGCAATCGACTTGACGTAATAGGCTTCACGGCCACTGAGGTCCTCTGCGGTCGCTGTATCATTTGATCGGCGCAAAAGGGCCTGATCAGCGATCAACTCGGCGGTTTGCCATTTACCCAAGCTTGCAAATAGTGATGCAAAGCTCAGACAATAAGAGTATCCCCCGTCATCTTGGCCTTCCAAAGCTCGAATGTCGTCAAGTGATACTTTCTCTTTGGGATCACCGGCAATCCGTTTGATGGTACTATAGGCATTATGAAATCGACCGAAGTAAATGGCAGGAACATTGCGGGGCCGAATGGGAAGTTTGGTCTGATCAAACACAAAGTAACTAGTACTCAGGACTTGCTCAAAGAACTCGGACCACGACGAATGTACCTCAGCCACTTTCTTTCGAGCGACATCTCGCATTGCTGTTAGAACTTCTGTTTGGTCGCCCGCTTCTGAGATTCTGTGGATCATTTGTTTGTACTTGTTGCTTGAAGCTGCATGCGCCTCTTCAAGCTTCGCGACGTGTTCTCGCCAGCCTGACTTGATTTTGGAAGCGAGTGCATCGAAGTCTTTTTCGTCACCTTTGGTCTTCGAACCGTCGGTTTCCAATTCCTCCAACGCTGGCATCATCTCAGATAGCAATGTAATCCAATCATCGAGCAGCGTAACCGTCTTTGAGACGTTTAGCTCGTCGCCCTGAGGTTCCTCGTCAGGAGCCAACACAGATTGAGCGGCAAGAAACGCCTTTGGGTGGCGGACGAATTCGTCGCGGAAGGTCTTACCTGGCGCGATTTCGACACACTTGCATGTCGAAATGAGAGCGGAGTCCGCTGTGATCAGAACGACCTTGTGGTCGGTCCCCGCCAAACGTTCGTTAATGAGCTGGATTCTTGCGAGTGCCGACACGTCACAGCGCAACGCGTATTGGTTTTTACTCACACCCTGCGCTTCGAACACTTTACCCCAGTCAACCCTGTACTGCGTTTCTGTGATCTGATCCCGAAGAGTTCGGGGCACAGAGAATTTGCCGTAGAGCTCCGGTTCCTCAGAGAACAGGCTGTTGAAATAGGGAGCGTTTGAAAAAGCCAACCCAAGACGCTGAACGCGTCCTGTCTCTACGATCTCAGCAAATCTGCGATAGTCCTGCCCGGGCCCACTATCGTGTGCCAGCAAATTCGCGAGCTTCGGAAGAGCCTTCTCGAGCAGCTCAGCAGGTTCGCTAGCTCTCGAAAGCGCAACGGCAAAATCTTCGCCGATGTCGTTGAGTTCTTCCTCCAGTTCAATCTGCTCGTGCACACCACGCAACAGCATCGTTTCGAACGCCCACCTAGCTTCAGCATCGTGGCCATGAGAAATGAGAAACGGCCGCTCAAAACTACACAATCGTTCGAACAGGAAACGCCTCAGACTCAGGGCAAGTGTTCGCTCATCCTCGAGCCGATCATCATAAAAGACGTGTCCCAAGTCGGCGCGCCGGTGGGGTGAAACACCAAAGAAAAGGATGTTTGTATCCACTGCATAGTGAATGACAGCACCGTCGTTCTGGGATTGAAGATCGTGCTGACACAACCTAACTTCCTCAGCCAGTGCTCCAATGTTCTGGCTGTAGCGGAGCAACCGGTTTCTATAGTCTTTCGTCATTACTTGACCCAACGGGCGGCGCGTGCGGTTGCGATCTTGTTCTCTCCAAGCAATCGAGAAGCCTGATCCGTAAGGCTCAATTCCGCAAACGCCTCAAGTGTTAACGGGCTGCCGCTCTCATATTGTGCGACGGGTGAAACAACCGGCAAATCTCCAATATTGGGCATAGGGCAAATTTCTTCGGTGGTACCAGGTACAATGAAGCATTCCTTGTTTTCGGCGATATTGAGCAGATGCATCCGTTCGAACGTCGCGCGCCACAACCAGTTTTCATTGGCGTGGCGACCAGGCGCATCATTCTCAAAGTGCAATCGAACCAAACCATCGACATAAATTGGAGCGCCAACAATCTGAAAAATCGAAACTGCAATTCGGTTCTGACAGGTTTCCATTTCGCCAAGGCCAATGCGGCGCAACCTGGAAAACTCGGAGTTACTTTGTCCAGCGAGGCCCCTTATGATTTCCCACCATGGGCGTCTAGATTTGCGAATCCTGTCGACCAAGACTTCTTCAAACGGTTTTTGATTTGCCGTTTTGTTGTGAGACGCAATCTGGTCAAGCGATGCAATACTAAAGTCCTCAGCGGCAAATAGATCTTGTAACGGAGCAACGAGTGTGCGGCCATTTCTGAATCCAATAAGCACACCTAGGAGTTTGTTGCTTGTTGTGTAGATGAGCGCACCAGCATCTCCTGCTGCTCCAAATCCAACGTCTGAAGTCGCTTGCACTTCAACGAGGCGACTCCTTAGGTTCAGAGATGTCTGATCGGGATAATTAAGATCCAATGACGTATTTATTCTTCTGACATAACCGGTGCGAATTGTGTCGTCACTTGCTCGAAACCAGACGTCTTGAGCGAACACGCTGTCTGTCGTGGCAATTTCAAAAGCTGAATGGTTCTCAGCCAACACTTGCGTCTTCTTGTCGATCGCAAACCAACCCATCGCCCGAGCGCCCTGCCACACTTCGTGGTTGGAGTGCCAACGCGCAGCCTGCGTTCCAATCTGTCTTGCCGATTCCTTG
Source organism: uncultured Paracoccaceae bacterium (assembly GCA_947502145.1). Classification (GTDB taxonomy): domain Bacteria; phylum Pseudomonadota; class Alphaproteobacteria; order Rhodobacterales; family Rhodobacteraceae; genus CANMYO01. Next base: position 6,068 of record CANMYO010000007.1, read on the forward strand.
CCGCCAACAAAAACACCAGCTTCAGCATTCTGAAGGAAGTCTCGGGATGTTAAGCCAAACAGTTCCCCGTGAGTATTGGATAGAATCAGAGATACCGTTGCCTCCGAGCCGCTTTCAAGAGCGATTAAGCTGCCAGGACCCAACATCAAGTCACACCCGGCGTCTTCACGGCAGGCGTGTATGCGTCTTGGTCGTTCCGTCTTTGTGCAATGAGGGGTACGCCAAATAATTCGCGATCAAAACCGCCTGTCTTCCTTGCAGACTTTAGGTAGGCGTCATTAGTTTCGACCACGAATGTTCCACTCCCGCTATCGTTGTCCCAATCAGGCTCAACAGCAGTGCCGAGGACCTTTTTCGCGAATGACTCCGCTTTTGCCAGCCTAGCCTTAATAAACTCAAAATCGTCGGGCTGATCCCGCACAACATCAGGCAAGGCCGATGAAAACGCCGCCGGTGGTAGTTTCACATCAATCACGTTCTGTAACGTATGTGTCTTTCTCGCTGCCTCAACGTCAAAGCTGTCAAAAAGCTCACGAATGGGCGCTTTTGTGCCGTGCCTCACAACCTTTCTATCTGCCGTGATCTTGCGACGCCGATTGTCCGGGCGGCGGATATAGGGCTGGCCCCGAAAGTTCTCAACCCTCCCCTGCACATAGATTTCGGGACGCACACTCAACGCATGCGCAACAAGGAGTTTGTTAATTGGCGCAGAGTTTGGAGAAAACGGCGTTTCTAGATTGCCGATGAGCGTGACGCGCTCTGGTTTGTAAAGTGCTGCGTCAAGGATATTGCGGCATCTTGAAGGAAGCGCAGCAACGATCTCTTGATAACCCTCGGAAAGCTCGCGGGCGATGGCGTTCTGTTTGGGTGTACCAAAATGCAAATCCGGATTGCCGATATCTGGATCGTGCGCTTTGTTTTTGGACTCGATGCGGCGCTCCAAATTGCGGATGTTTTCCTCCGTGGGAGACAGCTTGTACTCGTCGAAACCGGAGACGTCGCTTGGAGGTTTTCGGTAGGTGTAGTGACGAAGGGATGCAATCACCTCGATCAGAAGCTTGCCACCCTCGACCTTGCGGTACATGAAACGGCCGCAGTCGATGAGCCCGCCGTCCCCAGTCCCGCTCACGACGAATTTCACATCCTCCTCTTTCTCGCGGAAAGTCCCAATTGCATCCGGAACCCAGTATGTGGACTCGTCACTCAGATCTAGATCGACTTCATCGCCAAAACCAAGCGCTACAAAAACAGCATCGAATTTGGCGTCTTTCAACTCAACAGTGTTATCTTCGAGCGTTTGCTCATAGTGCACGATGACGCCGTCGTTGTTAATGCTGCAAATTTCAACCTTCTTGATCGCGCATCGTGTTTTGGGCTTTGGCAATTCCGGCGCGAATTGAGTCTCCCATTCTTCGTACAGCGCATCCGTCACACGTTTCGCCGTGTCGACATACCAATTCAAAAAGGGGTTGCTAGTACTGGAAGCAAACCGTTCCGTCATCGGCCATGAATTGTAGCACGGATGAAGGAGGCGATGCAGCGCTTGAAGCTGCAGCTTCAGGACGCGATCGCGTGTTTCAAAGACCTCTGCCATCAAACCCATACCAGCCAACGCCACGCACGCGGTGGTTCCGGCCAAACCGCCTCCCAAAACAGCAACTCTCGAACCGGGTCGGATAACCTCGCTGAGATGAGCAGCGTAAGAAATGTTCAATGCGCGCCTCTGCTGGAATGCAAACCCGACCTTGTTACCATAGGGACCAATGCAAAATCCAAAGTCGCCTAATTCACTTAATTGCGCGGGCTCCAAAACAAGGGACCGCGCATCCCCTACTGAAAATTCCAAATCTGTCCCTGTCGTTTAGTTTTGAGGACACTAATCCTATTTGACTGCCGAAGCTATAGTTTCGTCCGAGAGCTTTGGGTGAGTATGGCAAGCCGGATACAACCATCAATAAAAAACATGCAGGTTAACCCTCCTTTGCGAGGAAAAATGGCATGTTCACAAGTTATCAACAGAGTTATGCACATTTGGAGACAATTGTAGGTATCAAATAAGCCATATGGCTGTCGAACGTCCCATAGCTGTGACAGTGCAAATGGATGTTTTTGATCTTGGATTCGTGTGAATTTCGCCAATTGAACAGATCGTAGACGGTGTATTCAAACATAAAGACACCGAGAGCGCGACAACGCAGTGTGGTCCAAAAACTCGCTGAGAAGATACTCTTGGCCGAAGTACTTCTCGCTTGGTTGGCCTCCGTTGTCGGCTATGTTGACGGCATGCCTCTGCTTTTAGTGATCAACCGAGCGCCTCTAAGCTGAGACCCTGGACTTATTGTTCAGCGCCAAGTCGTTTTCGAGGCTGAGCTTCTTTCCCTGCTAAAGTGAAAGTGTCCTTCCTGTTTTTGGACTGACAGAATTGTCCTTTCGGGGGTGTTTCTGAAAAGTCCGGGCCGGTTTCCGGCCTGTCAGTCCTGACGAAAGACCTTCCCATGAAGACAGAAGTTTTGCGCGCGTTGCGCGCCTCCGCTGCCGCGTGGTGGCGGCACAAAGAGCTGCGCCGTAGCGATCAAGTTGACTTGGCGCGCAAACTGGAACGCGCAACCATCCAGCGCGATCTTGACCACCTCCGTCTCGCAACCACGCTTCCCCAAGCGCATATCATCTGCAGTCGCCGCAGCACGTCTCTCCATCTAGGGTGGACTACCGTATCAACAGCGGCACCAATAGAACGGTTTCCTTTGGCTGCACTCGCCGTCGATCTCGGAACACCCTTCATCGATCTGCGTCCCATTTCCGATCTTGTGAGCCTGCTTGCGCTGCCGCGCGTCGATCCGGAGGAAACGACTGATCCGGCGCACGCTGGTCTCTCTTCGAAGGTGTCATTGTCCACCTACCTTGATCTCGTCGAGTCTCTGGGTGCGCGCATCCTGAACGATCCTCGCGACCACCAGTCCTAGCACAACACAAACCACACCACCGAAAGGAGGCCAGCCATGGCCCGATCCCGCACGCCCAAATTGGACGCCTCAGACGCCATCACAAACGAACTCATTCGCATTCTAGAGCGTGGGGTCTTGCCCTGGCGCAAACCCTGGACCACTGGGGCCAGTTCCCGGCCCCTCCGCGAAAACGGCGAGGCCTATAAGGGGATCAACAACTTCCTGCTGACGATGCGGACCCAGCTTGCGGGCTATGCGTCGCCCTATTGGATGACATTGCGGCAAGCCAATCAGCTCGACGCCAAAATCCGAAAAGGGGAGCGATCCTCTCTCGTTGTATACTATGGGCAGGCCTACAAACCTGACCCAGCAGACGGTAGCGCCAAGGACGAAGAAGACGACAAGGGCTACAGCTTTCGGTTTCAGAAGTCTTATCGGGTTTTCAATGCGGACCAAATTGAGGGCTTGCCGGATCGGTTCCATCCTGAGCCTGTGCCGCTTCCAAACCTGCCAGCGCATGAACCCATCCCACACATGCAGACCTTCTTTGATGCGATCGACATCCCCACCACCTTCACGGGTCGAGAGGCCTATTACATGGGCACGGTCGATAAGGTCTATATGCCCGAGATTTCTCGGTTCGGGGATCCGCGGTCCTTCTATGGCGTTTGGGCGCATGAACTCGCCCATGCGACAAAGGCTCCGCATCGGTTGAACCGCACCTTCGGCTATTCGCGGTTCGGAAATACCGCTTATGCGCGAGAGGAGATTGTGGCCGAGCTGACGTCTTGTTTTCTGGGGCAGGAGCTTGGCTTTTCAGCCTACACGCTCGAGATGAACGCGTCTTATCTTGAGAATTGGCTGCGGGTCCTGCGGTCAGACAAGTCCGCCATCTTCAAACATGCAGCCGACGCGCAACGCGCCTATGACTGGCTGGTCGCCGCGTCCAGCGCCGGTCGGTCTCAGACCTCAGACCTGGCCGCCTGAGATCTGGTTTCAGAACTCCCGCAGTCACTTTCACATGACCCGAAACAAGAAATCATTCCTTTGGTGCAAGGCCAAAAGGGAAAGGGGGCTTTGGGAAGTTGTGTTTCCAATGCATCAGAAAGGATGACCCCATGTCGCAAGCTCAGGCTCTTAATGACCGCCCCAACCCCACAACGATCGCATCACAGAATGACGGTTTTCGCAGGTTTGCATGCCTCGGAGAAACGCCGCAGGACCCTGTGCAAGGCCGTCTTGTGGTTACGCATTCTGTTGCCGAAGCAGGTGACGGTTTTGCGCTCATGGCCGTGAAGGCCGTCGGCGAGTTTGACACATTTGAGCCAGACAATGACCCGAACGGATGGCATGACTTCGGATCATTTGAACTCCAAGGCGAGACGCTGTTCTGGAAGATTGATCTCTATGAGACGTCGTCGGATTTCCGTTTTGGTGCGGAGACGCCGGAAGATCCGTCAACGACCACGTGCGTCCTGACCATCATGATGGCGCGCGACTGGTAGCTCCCTCGTTTCCAAGTTCTCTCCCGCCTGGCCCACCGACCCCAAAAGGGAAAGTGGGCCTTTTTTCCTTTGATCCCCGGAATTGGGGATTGGGTCGGCCTTTGAGTGGTCGGCGAAACGCATCAAAAGGAAACATCATGACACAATCCCTACAATCTCAATCCGTTGCCATCGCGGATCTCATCCAACACCCGGCCAACGTTCGGGCCAAGTCGCCTGAGACCTATGCCAGCGAAAACATTGCGCATCTCAAGGCCAGCATCGCCACCCTTGGGCTGCTTCAGCCTCTTCTGATCCAGAAGATCGATGGCAAATACGGCGTGCTCGCTGGCGGGCGTCGTCATGCAGCGCTGCAAGAACTAGTCGCAGACAAAGCGGCGAAAGGCTTCACCAAGCGGACCAAGATCGATTGCCGTCTCGTCGCGGAGGATTGCGACGTCACAACAGCACTTTCCCTTGCCGAAAACATCACGCAAGCCCCCATGGGTGCTATTGATGAGTTCGAAGCCTTCGCGCGCATGATGGAGGTCGACGGGCAGACTCCAGAGACCATCGCAATGACCTTCGGCACAACCGTTGCTGCCGTCAAAGGTCGGCTGCGGTACGGGCTCATTCACCCAGACATCCGGGATGCGGCACGGGCCAAATCGATCACGCTCGACACGATGAAGGCGTTCGCAGATCATCCGAGCCAAGAGGTGCAGAAATCCGTCTTTGATGCGCTCACATCCGAGGACAGTTATCTTCAGGCCTATACCGTCCGCCAAGCGCTCAAGGCGCGCGGTGTCCAGGTTAGCGACGACATCGGGGCCTTTGTGCGCGAAGACTACGAGGCCCGGGGCGGGGCCATCGCGGCCGATCTGCTCGAAGAGCACTCGGTCCTCGAAGATGCGGATCTGGTCAACACCATCCTTTTGGAAAAGCTGACCGCCGCCGCCGAGGAGGCCCGCTCTCAATCCGGATTTGCCTGGGCCGATGCCGTGCTGCGCTTCGATTACGCCGAGATGTCAGACTATGGCCGCGTCTATCCGAGCCCGGTTGAACCGGACGAGGCGGGTCAAAAGCGCCTCGAGGAGATCGCAGCAGAGATTGAAACGCTTCAGCTCGAAATGGATGACGAAGACCTTGATGATGACGCCTATGGTGCGCTGTCAGAGAAAGTGGACGATCTCGAAGAAGAAATGCGCGGGCTGCAAGAGGCCTATAGCGCTGAAGATCTCGACCGGTCTGGTGTCATCGCTGCATGGGCCCATGGTCAGGTGCAGCTCCATGTTGGCTTGGTACGTCCAGAAGACAATGCAGCAGAGGCAAGCACGTCTGAAGCAGGCGCCAAGACGGCCACTGGGCCGGACTCAAGCGATGAGATCGTCTACCCGAACTCTCTAGCAGATGACCTCAAGACCGAACGCGCAATGGCTCTTGGCGCAGCCATGGCTCTGCATCCGGAAGCCACTTTGGACCTCGCGCTCTTCAAGCTCGTCTGTGATGTCCTGCGCAGCGGAATGAGTGTGACCCATGCGATCAAAGTCTCTGCGAGCACGGCCTATCGCACGCATGCCAAAATGGAGGAGATCGACACCACCTCGCTTGATCAATTTGGCGAAGCCCAAGATGCGCTCGACCTGTCCTGGGCTGATGACACCAAATCACCTGCAGACCAGTTCCAACTGTTCCGCGCCTTGGCACCTGCCGAAAAGGCCAAGCTCGTCGCCTTCGCAACGGCCAGCACCACGCAGTCCTGCTTTGCACGAAACCCCCAAAGCGACAGTCTGATGCATGATTTCGAGGTGGAGATCATGCCGGATATCCGCGCCTATTGGACGCCGAACGCGGCACTCTTCAACCGCTTCAAGAAAGCCTGGCTTCTCAAAATCCTGAACGAGGACTTGGGCCTCACTCAGGAGGCGGTTACGTTGGCATCCTCCAGCAAGAAAGAGATCGTCACCTTCTTCGAAAAACTCTTTGCAGAGCCATTCGCAACACTCACCGACGCGCAACGGACAGCCGTTGCGGCTTGGTGTCCGCCGATGATGCAGACGGCTGGCGTGGCGTCCGTTACGGATGAAGATGCCCAGGCCCCTGCCGAAGAGGCAGACCTCGCTGACGCGGCCTGATCTCGTTTGCGCCCCGCGACAGGGCCTCACCCTGTCGCGGGGCCAGCCCACAATTCTCTCATCTCGAAGGAGCCTCTCATGGCCATCCTCACCTTTCCTGCGTCCGCAGTTGCGGACCAAATCGCCCATGCCCGTTCGTGTTCCGTCTTTCTGCCCAATTGGAATGGGCCTATCGGTTCACCTGCCTTGATCCTCATTGTCGGCAACGGCGTTCATCTCCGCTCAAACGGGATCGATGGGTCGACCACTCGGGTTGTCACGACAGCACAAGCCGACCCAAGTTTTGCCTTCGCCCACGGCATCAATCCGTATTGTGACGCAGATTGGATGGCTGCGCGGGCTGCCGCGTTTCGCGATCTGACTGGGCAGTTCTACACGGACATCCTGGGCGATGTGCAGATGCTGATCGACCGCGGCGAAAAAACCATTCGTCTCGCCACCGACGGCCACACGATCCGCGTCTTTGTCCAGCGCGCGGCTGATTACCTCATTGGCGGCGCGTATGACGTCCCTTCCGGGCTCGGGGGGACGTTCCGCGTCATCCTGCAAGACGCCGATGACATCTCAGCCATCGTCCAGAACCAAGGCAATTGCGAAGACTTTGACGAGATGATGCCCTATCGTGTGCCTCTTGATGCGCTCACTGAGATTGATGACAGGAGGGCAGCATAGTGGGGTAGCTCTTTTACACCGACGCGCGGGTCAAATGCTATGCCGACGAAAAGGCCGAAATCACCCGGCTCTGCACCTTTGCCACGGAGACGCGACAGACAACTCTCGTCAAAGCCAGCAAGGTCGGGTCCACGTGGTATGCGGCCGCCCGCGTCTCGTCTCTCGACGGCACGCCGATTGAGGACGCGACCTATGTCACCGACAAGGATGGATCCTTTACGTTCGGAGCCGTTTTCCTCACGAAATACGATGATGGATGTTGGGGCTACAAAGACATGGAGGAAAGCGCTGGCCCGGTTCAGTCGCAGGCGCCCCTCGGTCTCTTGACACTGTTGTCCGAGCTCAAAGATCCCGACAGCTATGCGCATGCATGGCGCCAAAGGTGCCGGGATTGGGCCGCGATCCCTGACTATGCCGAGGGCGATCGGGTCCAACTCGCCAATGCAGTAACCCTTACGGATGGATCATCCTGTGAGGTTGTTACCGTGACCCATTACCGCCGCGGGCGGCAAAAGCGGCGCTTCTACCGTAACGCGGAAACAGGCGTGCTTGTGCGTCTCTCCCGACAGACGCTGGCGGGGTCCAAACTCATTTCTTCGGCAAAGTCCGGTGCAAGCCCGGTTCTCGCCGAGTTCTTCGACAGCTTGCAAGACTAGCGCTTGTTTCCAACGGCAGGTCCACCTGGCTCCCTTCGCACCCACCAAAGTGCAAAGGGGGCTTTTTGTCATGGCAGATCAACCCTGACATGAGGACCACCCAAATCGATATCACATCGCCCGACACGCCGGTTCCACCAGCAGCACAGCTGTCAGCCGCTGTATCTACCGTCTCTGAGATCATCGCCGAGCGACCGCTGAAAAGCTCAACCCTCGCCCAAATCATGCGTGATGCTCTGGGCGGAAGCGATGCATCCGGAACCTGGACGTGGCGGATGGCCTATGACGTCATGCAGGCAGCCGCGGTGCGACATCTGCTTGTCGAACCGCGCTCAGCGGGTGCCAACGATGGCCTCGCAGTTGCGTCGCGCCTTCTCACGGAGACGCGGCGATCACAGCAGCAAGTCCGCCTCCAACAGTTTTCGACACCACTTCCTTATGCAGCTCTAGTGGCGCGCGCAGCCGCTTTGCGCTCGCGCGATGTTGTTCTGGAGCCATCGGCCGGCACCGGCGCTTTGGCCGGATTTGCGAATGCGGCCTGCTGTTCTCTCATGTTGAATGAGATCGACCCGTTTCGACGCATGCTTCTCGATATTGTCTTTTCGAGCGCGGCAACGGGTTTCGACGGTGAGCATCTCGACGATCTCCTTGAGGACAAAAGGGCGCCCAGTGTCGTCTTGATGAACCCTCCTTTTGCGTCTTCTGTCGACCGATCTCGCGACAAGCACATCGCCGCCAAGCACCTTATCAGCGCGGCAAAACGGCTCGCGCCCGGCGGTCGCCTTGTCGCCATTATGCCGATGGGCTTCACGCCCGACCGAGACAGTGCCCATTGGTCACGACTGGCAGCCATCGTGAAACCACGTCTCGCGCTTGAGATGCCCAGCCAGATTTATCGCAAATTGGGAACCAGCGTGGAGACCCAACTCATCGTCTTCGATAAGACACCAGACGAGGTGGTGTTTGAATGCGCGCGTGCTGCAAACCTCGATGAGGCTCAAGAGCGTGTCGACGCAGCGGCCTCATCGCGCGCTGCGATCAACGAGAGCATTGCGGTCAAGCAGACACAGTCTCATCGTGCGCGCCCGGGCATGTCGCCCGGGCCTGTGCGAAAGCCTGTTAGGCGCACGTCTTCACTTGCATCGCGTCATGCGGCCATCCCCTTGGCCTTCCAGGGATTGGTCACGCCCCGCGAGAATGTGCCGGTCTCCGATATATACGCCCGCTATCGTCCACAACGTTTGGATATCGCAGGCGCTCAGGCGCATCCGACACCATTGGTTGAGAGCATCGCCATGGCATCTGTCTCACCACCACTGCCACAGGCTTCAGAGCCAAATGATCTGCGGTTGCCTGCGCGTTTGATCGAGGAGGGTCACCTTTCAGAGGCGCAGCTTGAGACGATCATCATGGCTGATGATGCGCATCGCCGTGACCTTCCTGGTGCTTTCACGATCAACGATGATCAGACGCGGCTTACGCGATCTGACGATGAGCCCGAGGCCAGACGCTACCGTTTGGGCTACTTTCTGGGTGATGGCACCGGATGTGGCAAAGGTCGGGAATGCGCAGGGCTCATTCTGGTCAACTGGCTTGCCGGGCGGCGCAAGGCGGTCTGGATTTCCAAATCTGCCACGCTGATCGAAGATGCTGTCCGCGACTGGACCGATTTAGGTGGCTCGCCCGCCGATATCCAATCGCTCGCCAAGTGGAAACCCGACCAACCCGTGACCATGGGTGATGGGATCCTCTTTGTCACCTACGCCACGCTGCGCTCAGCGGGCAAATGTGGGTCCACACGGCTCAACCAAATTCTGGATTGGATGGGAGATGAGTATGAGGGTGTGCTGGCCTTCGATGAAGCCCATGCCATGCAAAACGCCGCTGGCTCGGAAGACGGACGCGGCGCAAAACCCTCCCAACAAGGATTGGCCGGGCTCCGTTTGCAGCTGGCCTCGCCTCGTGCGCGGGTCTTCTATATCTCCGCAACGGGTGCCACAAGTGTCCAGAACCTTGCCTATGCCTCCCGCCTGGGTCTTTGGGGGCAGGGGGCCGAGTACCCCTTTCCAAGCCGCGAAAGTTTTGTCTCCGCGATGGAGGCTGGAGGTGTGGCTGCCATGGAAGTGGTGGCCCGCGATCTGAAAGCGCTTGGTCTCTACACAGCACGTGCCCTGAGCTTCGATGGTGTCGAGTACGACGTTCTCGAACACGCGTTGACCCCGGCTCAAACACAAATCTACGACGCCTATGCGGGCGCGTTCCGCACCATTCACCACAATCTGGAAGCGGCGCTTACCGCCACGGGCGTCAACGACGCATCGGGCAATACCAACGCGTCTGCAGCAAAAGCCTCCGCCCGGTCGCGCTTTGAAAGCACCAAGCAGCGGTTTTTCAACCATCTGCTTCTGGGCATGAAGGCACCGTCCGTGATCGATGCCATTCGCACTGACCTGCGAGAGGGATATGCCTGCGTGCTACAGGTGGTCTCCACGGGCGAGAGCCTTCTCAAGCGCCGCCTTGAGGCCATGGACCCCGATGATGCCTTGGTCGAAGGGGCGTTGACGCCGCGCGACTATGTGCTGGCCTATCTCGAACAGGCCTTTCCGATCCATGCTCAAAAGCTCGTTGAAATCGATGGGAATATGGTCGCAGAACCCTTGCGCGATGCGACAGGGGCCCTTGTGGTCTCAAGGGAAGCGCTGGCCCTGCGTGAAGCAGCGATGACCGAGTTGATGACACTCGCGCCGATCCCCTCCGCGCTCGATCAGGTCCTTTGGGCCTTTGGCGATGAGGCCGTCGCCGAGGTCACGGGTCGGTCTCTTCGCCCGCTCAAGTCAAGCGACGGTGCCCTCTATATTGAAAAACGCGTCGCGAGCAGCAACTCCGCTGAAACCCAGGCCTTCATGAATGGCGACAAGGTCGTCCTCATCTTCTCTGACGCTGGCGGTACGGGACGCTCCTATCATGCCTCACAAACAGCCAAGAACCAGAAGCGCAGACGTCACTATCTGCTTGAACCGGGTTGGCGCGCCGATGCAGCCATTCAGGGGCTTGGGCGCACGCATCGCTCGGCGCAAGTGAGCGCGCCCTTCTTCCGGGTCTGCACCACGGACGTCCACGGCGAAAAACGCTTCACCTCAACCATTGCAAGGCGATTGGACCAACTCGGCGCGCTCACCAAAGGTCAGCGTGAAACCGGCGCGCAAGGCATGTTTCGAGAGGAAGACAATCTCGAAAGTCCGATTGCGCGCGGTGCTCTGCGCGGCTTCTTTGCCGATCTCGCGGCCGGAACCGCATCCTCCATGAGTTACGATACATTCACCGATTGGACCGCGCTGCGTTTGATCGACAAGGACGGCGTGCTTCTTGAAGACTTGCCCCCAATCCAGCGCTTTCTCAATCGCGTGCTTGCTTTGCCGATCGCTCTTCAGAACGCGCTCTTTGAAGAGTTCACAAACCGGATCGCCGATCAAACCGAGCGCGCCCGGGCGGCCGGGACACTTGATCTCGGCGTTGAGACCTTACGCGGAGAGACTATCGCGCAAACCTCGGCTCAAGACCTTTGGACATGCCCACGCTCAGGCGCGGTGACGCGGATCGTCGGGCTTGATGTGACCGATCCGGTGGTCTTCTCTACGGCCTCTGAAGCGCGCCGTCGGCACATCCGGAAAATCCCCATGGTGAACCGGGCATCTGGGCGCGCCGCATTAATCTCTGCAGAACCGATGCAGATGTATGACGAAGATGTGGTCTCGCATATGCGCAAGGTGGTCCGACCAACCGGCGCGAATTACATCGAGGAGAGCAAGTTCAAAAGTTCGGCGTGGGAAAAGACTGAGCGCGACGATTTCGTGCGGCTTTGGGACGAAGAGGTCGCAGGCCTGCCCAAGACCACGACAACCAAGCTGTTTCTTCTCACAGGTCTGCTGCTGCCAATCTGGAAAGATATTCCGTCCGGCAACGAGCGCATCTATCGTGTCATGCCAGAAGGTGAGGCGAGCATGATAGGACGCACCGTGAGCGAAGATGGTGCCGCTGCACTGCGCGCGCGGTTTCTCGTTGGCACCCCACGAACCCCAAATGACATGCTGACAGCCGCGCTTGGCTCAACCGCCCCTGTCGATCTTGGGCGCGGATTGACGTTGGCGCGCAGACGTGTGGCTGGCAGCCCGCGCCTTGAGATCGACGGAGCGGATGCGGGCACCATAGAGGGTCTGAAAGCGCTCGGCTGCTTCACGGAAATTATCGCCTTCCAGCTGCGTGTGTTTGTCCCCCATGGAGATGGTGTCGATACGGCAAACATCCTGTCCAAGATCACCGGCAGTGATGCCGCGCAGCTGCCGACAGCCGCCTGACCCACGCGGGCAGACACATTCCAAAATCAACCAGCAGAGGCCGCCCGCTCTCATCCGAGCGCGCGGTCGCAAGGCCCATGAAGGAGGCCCAAATGACCCTTGATCAAATCAAATCCGCAGTCGATGCAGGCAAATCGGTGTATTGGTCCAATGAAGGCTATGTCGTGCACAAAGATGCTCTCGGCCAGTACCTGATCACGTTTCAGCCCAATGCGCACAGCATTGGACTAACTGATCAGTCGGGTACGCGATTGAACGGTGCAGAAGACGCGTTCTTTGTTTCGCGCCCAGACCTTGGGGAAACTCTCCATTGCAGTGACTGCGCAAGCGAGGACGTTCAGCGTGATTGCTGGGCGGCCTGGAACGCAGAGTCGCAGACGTGGGAGGTTGTTAGCGTACACGATCATGCCTGGTGCAATAGCTGTCAGAGCGAAGCGAAACTGACCATCAGACCTATTCGTGACCATGGGGTCGGGCACGATAGGCAAGCGGCGTCCTGAGAATGGGAATGTTCGACTTTGCTGCAGCTCGGGTCAGGGAAAGAGGAAAGCAGGCTTTCTGGTTTGTGATCCCAAGACGGGGTCGAAAGCAACCCGCCGGATCGGGCCCTAAGCCAGTGATCGGCACATCAGAAAGGAAATCCCATGTTCGCAGGAACACTTACAAAGACCGCTGGAACCAACGCCGTGATCTTCACAGGCATGATCCATTCGACGCGTTTTGACATCGCCATCCAGCTTGAGACGCGTGCAAAAATGTCGGAGCGCAGCCCCGACTATGACGTCACCGCCGTCAACAAATCCGGCCGCAAAGTCCGCATCGGCACTGCGTGGAACGAGACGGGCAACACAACCGGCAACCCCTACATCTCGATGCAAATGGATGTGGGTCTCGGTCCGTTTCGCGTGAACGCCGTACAGTCTAAAGAGGCGCTGGAGGCCAAGAGCGATCAATTTGAGATCATCCCGCTCGTCTCAACAGGCACGATGAAATCCGGGTCCATCTCGGGTGAGTTGACGGCGATGGATGCGGACAACGCCTTCGCCGGCTATGTGGCAAACATGATGTTCGATCTCGATTTCATGCTCATTGAAAACGACTACAAAACCGATGAGAAACATCCTGACTACCGGATCGAAGTTAGCTCTCCCAAAGGCACGCCCATCCGGGTTGGGTCGGCCTGGATGGCCAAGAGCACCCGCACCGGCAACGACTATGTGTCGATCCTCATCAACACAGCCGATGGTGATTTGCGCGTGAACGCTGTGCAGAATGAAGAGCAACGCGGTGGTCAGACCTTCTCGATCATCCCGTTTGTCAACAGCGGTGAGCAAGACCAGGGTGACAGCGACGGACTATCATTGGTCGCCTAGACCTCACCTTCGCCGTAAGAAAAATCGAGCAGGCCCCGCGACACCTCCATCGCTTGGGCAAGGGAGCCAAGGGAACTTGGCTCCCTATTCTTGTTTCAACGAGGCGCGCGAGAAGACGACCACGGCATCTTATTCTCTTTCCAGTTTTGCGGCGGGATTCTCATATCGCAACTCAAGGGGTCGGCCCTGGACAGTCATTGAAACCACAAAGTGTTGCTGCAAGTTGTCCAAGACGCTCATTGCCGATCCACCCATTTGAAGGTCTCGGGCAGAAAGGCATCTACCACGTCAGGATGTTTGTGACGGAACTGCTTTAGGTCATCGGCAGCGTTGGCCAGAATCCTCGGATTTGGATGTAAGCTCTGTAGAGCCTTCGCTAGAGCAAGTGCCGCGACAGGGTTCGGCGTGCCAGCGCGCTCATCCAGCAACCTACTAATTGCTGTCATGCCCTCTCGCAGTATTGCATTGATGTCCATCAAACGATGACCTTCTCTGTTGTCGGCTTTATTGCGCCCGGAAATTCCTTCTTGAGAACAGCGCCGGTAAACGCTGGAAATGCCATTGTCGCCATGATCATCTCCCAGTGATAATCCACACTCTCCAAATCAACGGCGTCTTCGCCTTCCCGTATGAGGCAGACCCACCCTTGCTGGTTGATCCGAATTGAATACTGACCCTGCCCGTCGCCAGCAAGCCTTACGAGGCAGCTAGACGGGGCGAAGTGAAGATCCTCTTTCGTCTGCGCCGCGTCGATCTGCGCCACGCTTGTTTCAGCCCGACGATCCAAATCAGATCGAAAACTCACGACGAGAATACCAGAAATCAGCTTTTCGGCGAGCCTGCTCTTCGTAGAGATCGACGACATTCGGGGGAGTCGCCTTCAGCGACCAGTTCTAGTCGGCTCCGCCGACCGGAGCCCAAGGTCTCCGCCCGTTCGGGTCACGATCTTCGCCCGGGCGCGAACCTGACGCTCATCGCTACTCACTCCAACGATGCGTCTCGCGCGCGACCTTTTTCAAAGCAGCCATCACTCTCCTTCTGGTAAGGACCGATACTGCGCCCTGACGATGACACACCGTCGTGCGTCCGCAAGGGCTGCGCCCTTCTCCACTGCGTTGCGACCCGCGTGGGTGCGGCCTCTCTCCTTGGTGCGTCACTTGGGCTGCGTCATTCACCCAAACCAAAAGGAGACCACCATGACAAAACTGTTGAAGAAAATCCGCGCAATCCTGAACGCCTTGGGCACACAAGCCAAACTTAAGCTCAGCGTCGTTCTCTCGGTGTCGCATATTCTCAAAATCGAGGTCGACATTGAAACGACACTTGCGCCGTCGGATCAATCCCGGCCGGTCTAGAGGCGAGGGCCCGTGCGTCAGCGCGGGCCCTTTTTCTTTTTGTCGCGCCGGTGAAAGGAGACAAGGCCGCCAGCTGTCGTGTTGGTTCAGCGGTCCGATCGTCTGGTTTGCCTGACGGCCTCACCGGGTCGGCTGCCCGTGTCGCAGGTAAGAACAGGCCCATGGCCTGTCGCGCATTCGGCCATGCGGCCTCACCGCGGCGTTGTACCCGGCATCCCGGCGTGCCCGCCTCGCGAGCGCGCCGCGCCTTGGCCGCTCCGCCGGATTGCGCTCTGGTCTGTTTTGCCAAATGGCAAAACGATCCCGCCACTTCATCCGTCTGTCGCGTCCAGTCGCGTCGCTTGCCTGCTCGGGTCGGTACCGCCTCCCGTCACACCACACACACATGAGCGCGGAAGCATATCCTCCGGATGGCCCCCAAATCAGCCCGCCTCAAGGATCGCAAAACTTTTCCGAAACCCATGCGCGCGTTGCCTGGGCGCGCCAACGGTGATGCCGCGCTTGCCTAGGCCCGCGCACGCAGAAAACTTTTCCGCCCGGCCCGCCGGCGGCTGCGCCGTCCCTGACCCGCTCAGATTTGGAAACCGAACGTACGGCCATGCCACCACCCTCACGTGGTGGCCCATCATAAAAACTGGAGAGACCACATGGCTTACGATCAAGCGACGACCTATGAGACAATCGAACTCTTTGGGCTAACCGAAAAGGACGCCCAGCTTCCTATTCCCTCCGATGACATCCTCAGGGACCAAATCATTCGAGAAACCTTTGAGACCCTTTTGGGCCAGCTGCGCAGTACAGGTCTTGAGGCCGAGATTGAGCCGCTTGCACACGGGTTCGCCACAATCTTGCAGCGCCGCAAGGTTGCAATCGCGAACGAGTTGGACCGCACTGCAGATAAGATCGGTGCCCTTGCAAAAAGCCATGACGGCTCAGAGATCAGCGAGACCTCTCTTGAAGAGGCGCAGGCGCGCTTCCTCCAGCTCCGGGAAATTGTGGGCGCCATCGAGACGATGAGCGAAGCTGCCGCTGAGTGCTATGAGGCCGAAACTGGCCATGCGTTCATCCCCGCCTCAGGGTCCCGTGCGAGCGCACGCGCCCAAGAAACAGGCGCGGTCTTTGAGGCCAAGCAACTCCTCGAACAGCATGATCGCGAGACGGCCGAGAAATCGAAAGTCCAAGGCGTTCCGTTGATCGTCTCAGGTGCGACAGACTGGACCGATATCGATGTCATCTTCTCGACCCTCGACAAGGTCCGCGACCGGATCAAACAAAACCGCAATCAGGACATCTTCATCTGCCACAAGGGCGGCAAGAACGGCGCCGAGATGATCGCAGCCCGGTGGGCCCGGGCGCGCGGTGTTGCGCAAGCGCGCTTCGATCCACGCTGGTCTGCCCATGGTCGCGCAGCTCCGTTCAAATGCAACGATGAGATGCTCGACGATAAGTTCGCCCCAACCGGGGTCGTGCTCTTCGGAGGGAATGGCGTAGCTCTCAACCTCGGACAGAAAGCTGAGGCGAAGGGTCTGACCGTGATGCGCGTTAGCGACACGGCCAAGTCAAAACCTGAGAGCTAAGTTCAAGTGGGTCGCCTTCGGGCGGCCCTTTGCTTTTGTCTCTCACGCAAGCGGCGGTCTCACCAACCAGCGCTCTGAAATCTGTCGCGACGCGCGGGCCACCCACAGGCGGCCAAGACCTCTCCGAAGGAAGTTCGGCTTGCCGGGCAAATGGCGGCGCGCAGTACCAGGTCGAAACCTACGATCCCCAAACGACCAGCACGGCAGGAGCGTTCATCGTCGGCGGTTCTGGGTGAGAGACCCCGGCGCACAGCGCGCGTTTCGGTTCGTCCGGCCTGACCAAAATCGGATACATGACTGACCCGTTGCACCAGCGCAAATCTTGCACATCCAGGTCTCTCCTTTTTTGCTCATTGATGCGGATCGCACGGGGTCGTCCGGGTCGTTCCCTCCGCTGCGCTCCGGCAAGGACAAATACGGTTTCCACGGCGGTGCCGCGGACCCTCCGCATTTGCCCTTGCGCCTGTCCTCAGCCCCCGTGCTGGTAGATCCTCATCGCAAAAAAGGAGAGACCCAAATGACCAATCACTACGTTGCAACAGTTCCCGTCAAATACACCGACAACGACGGCCAGGAGCGCACCCGGTTCCAACGCGTCGGCGCCATGTTCCGCAACACCCGGAACGGAGACGGATCGGAGTTCTTCAGCCTCAAGCTGGACTTCCCCGTCGCGGTCCAAGAGCTGGTGATGTTCCCGCCCAGTTCCCGCGAACACGAAGAGTAAATCCTCTTTGAGGATGGGCCGCCTGCGGGCGGCCCTTTCCCCGTTCCGGGGACGCGACAGGGGTCGCGATATGGGGCCACTGGAGCCCGATTTCGGAGAACGATTTGAGGGAGTTTGGAAGTCAAACCCCGGGTCAGATGATAGGTGCTACCCGGGTGAAACTGGTCCGTCTCCGGACGCTCGCTTCGGGGAAGCCGGACGCCTGAATTCTTCGATCTACGACAGAGGATTTTTCGAAAGAATTCGCCACCTCCGGATCACAAATCCAGACTTCGACGCCCACCGAAGAGGGGAAGCCAAGGGCTTGTGGCAGTCTTGAAAACTTCCCTGTTTCCAACGCTTTCAAGCTTGCGTTGGACGAAGGGGTAAGAGGGGTGAAAACACGCGGCCTCGCGCCTTTGGCGCTCGGCAGAAACGGAATTTAAGGCCGCCTCAAGGGATGATTCAACAGTATAGCCGTTGACTCGAGACTATAGTTATGTAGGATGAGAGGCAACCTTAAATGAAGGTGGCAGGAAATAGAGGGGCTTTCTTCCGCATGTCCCAGGCGAAAAGACTTACCAATGCAGAACGCATGGAGATCGTCCGCGAAGCGAAAGCGAGTGTATCGACCGCGGAGTTGGCGGAGCGGTTTGGCGTAACACCCCGGGCGGTGCGCTACACGCTGAAGGCAGATTCCGAGCGGCAGAAGGATGCTGCCGTAGCGACAGTCGGTGTGACCGTGAAGTTGACTTTGGACGAGGCAGAAGCCTTCGAGGATGTGCTGAGCGAAGCAGGGATTGAGACCCGCACAGAGGGGCTGCGACGGCTCATCCAAGGGGCTGGTGGGACCTTCGTTCCGGATGCTGATTTGGCCTCTGAGATGGCGCGCTACAGAGAAGAATTGCACCGTGTTGGAAACGGGGTCGTACAGCTCACAAAGCAGATGGTCGAAGCCAACCGGCAAGGGCAGCGGGCAGCGGATGAGTTCTCAGATTTGCGGCTTGCGCAGATGCGGGGGTTGGCGCGGTTCGTCCTGGATACCGCAGACGAAATTGACCTCCTTGTGCGGCGTCGCCGCGACGCCATGAAGCTGCAGGCGACAGCCGCATTGAGGGAGTTTGCCCATGCGGCTGAATGATGCGGTAGATGCCGTCACCGGAGAGATTTTCCGGGACGGGTGGAGCCGGATCCGAGGCTCCATGCAGGGGTTGCATACGTCCAAGCAAAAGCAGCTTGTTCGGGCTGCGGCGGGGCATCGCGCGGCCGTCTTCAAGGCCATTCGCGGGGGTGGGACGCATAGCAAATCGCAGCTTACAAATCAGTTCGAATACCTCACCACGAAGTCCACACATATCGTCGATTCGAGCGGGTTTTTGGACGGCAAAGCGCGGCTCGAAAAAGGCGAGATCAAGGATCTCACAGAGCGCTTTGCGAAGCGCTGGAGTGCGGGGTTTAAACCGAAGTTGGGACAGACCACACATATGCTTTTGTCCTACCCAATAGGGACCCGCGGCGAGGATGTACGCGACATTACGGCGAAGGTCGCAGACCGGTTCTTTCAGACCGACGAGGGACATTTTGATTACATCATCGCGGTCCATGAGGACCGCGATCACCCGCATGCCCACATCGTTTTGAACCGCCGGTCGCAGGAGGGCGAGTTCTTCTATCTGGGTCGAGATCACCGGTTCAACTACGACGATTTCCGGCTCGCCATGGTCGAAGAGGCCGAGAAATATGGCGTGCGTTTGGAGGCGACACGGCGGTTGGATCGGGGGGTTGTGCACTACCCAGCCAGAACCCGCGAGGTCTACCGCGCGAAGGAGGAAGGACGTCCTCCTGCGGTCCGGGCCCGGGTTGGCGCAGACCTTGAGCGGGCGCTCGAAGAGATCGCCAATACTCGCGCCGTTTATCATTCACTGGCTGCTGAAGCCTCATCCGAGAACCGGGAAGATATCGCGGACGCCCTGTTCCGGGCGGGCGAGGTTTTGGCAAAGGGCAGCAGGCTCAATTTGGAAGGAGATGTATACATGGCCGAGGAGCAATCATTCGACGATCTCCGCACGCGTTATGCCGATCAGGTGACGCGCATCCAGGGTATGATTGACGACAAGCCGGAGGTTGAACGACCGCGTCTTGAACGCAGCCTCAATGAAATCCAGGCGCGTCTTGCGCATATGCAGCCACTAGGTCTCAGATCAGTCACTCTTACTGAGCGACCCTCAGATGGTGGGGTCTATTCGGAGGCCAATATCGATCGAGATCAGGTGGAGCGGCTACAAGATCCAAGTGTCCGTGCCCAGGTTGATACGGCGCTGCGCGGGACCGGGATCAGCTCCTCGGTGGTGATCGCTAGGATGGAAACCGGGGCGGAGAATGCAGCGCTTGAGCGGCAATGGATTGCGGATGATCTGACCCGCGTCGCAGAGACCGACGGGTTGAACCTGGAACGCCGCGCGGATTTGGAAACGGCACGCGACAGGCTCAACACGGCCCATGTGCAGCTTGGGATCACGCTCGAGAGGAACGAGGTTCTGCGGCAAGATGGGCTCGTGGCAGAGACCCGGGAGGAGCTCGTAGAAGAGCGCGATCGGGTCACGACCGAGGTACAAGCCCCGATCACTTTGGAGCGTGGCGAGGTGGTTGATGCGGATGTCCGGCGTGTTGTCGCGCATGAGCGCGATGGCAATCTGACCTCCCCATTTGCCGATGCTGAGGAGCGCCTTCTCTATCGCGATGCGGTGGAACGCGACCTTGAAGACGACCAGATTGATCGGCTGCGGGACGGCGAGGTCGACGTTCTGGAAAGCCAAATTGAGGACCGTCTCGATCGGCTCTATGCCGCGAAGGTGTATCTGCAGTCCAATGCTGATACGGCGAACAGCGAAGCGGCCAGGGCGGTTGTCGAGGAGATCGCCGACCGAGAGTATGAGCTCAACCGCGCTGATCTCCGGGATGGGGACTCTGAGCGTGGGGAGACGCACTGATGGGCCGCGGGCGTCTCGCCGTTGGCGTGGTTCTGATCACGCTTGTG
The DNA here is from genome assembly GCA_947502145.1 of uncultured Paracoccaceae bacterium. Classification (GTDB taxonomy): domain Bacteria; phylum Pseudomonadota; class Alphaproteobacteria; order Rhodobacterales; family Rhodobacteraceae; genus CANMYO01. The sequence continues at coordinate 26,360 of CANMYO010000007.1, forward strand.
GCGATCGCCATGGGTTACGTGATGGCTTCTGCGGTGCTCACCTTCAAAGACCTTGGGTTCCAGTCCGACATTGATTTCTATTTCATCGCACAAAACTATCTGGCGCTCCGCGCCATCAGGCCGGATGATTTCCAGCTGATCAATCTGATCATGGGGGGCGCTGGAGTTGGTGGTTTGATGGTCAGTCTGGCCCTCTCTGGCTCCGCGCTGACCCGCTTTGGGTACACCCATTGGCAGACGCGCCGCGAGTTGAGACGGAATGGGTTCTTTGGCGCGCCGGGGACAGGCTTTGTGATTGGCAAGCTTGGGAAGCCGAAATCGCGCGGCCAGTTTTTGTGTTCCAAAACCTATCCGCATGCTTTGATCGTGGCCCCAACCGGGCGAGGCAAAACCACGGGTTTTGTCATTCCCAATCTGCTTACCTGGCAAGGGTCGGCCGTCGTTCTCGATGTAAAGGGCGAGTGCTTTGAAGCCTCAGCACGTCACCGGGCGGGGCAGGGCGATACGGTCTACCGGTTTGCGCCAACAGACTGGGACGACAAACGCACGCACCGCTATAACCCGCTCTTGCGCATTTATGAGCTGAGCGATCCGGCACGGCAGCAAATGGAATTGCAGCTCCTGGCAACGCTCTTTTTGCAGAATGACAATGATCGTGTGCAGGGGCTTTTGAAGGGCGGTATCGATCTCTTTGTCGCAGCGGGATTGCTGGCGTTCCAGCGCAAGCGTTCGACCCTTGGCGAGATCTACCGGATCGCTGCTTCAGGCGGGAACAAGCAAAAAGAGTATCTCACGCGCTGTCATGAGGTCGATAACGCGGCGGCGAAGCTGATCTTCACGCGGCTGGCGTCCACCAACAATGACACGCTGACCTCTTATGTATCGCTGTTGATGACTTCAGGCCTAGACCAGTGGCAGAATCCGGCGATAGACGATGCGACCTCTGTCTCGGACTTTGATTTCCGGACGATCCGGAAGAAGCCGTTCAGCGTCTATCTCGTGGTCCAGCCTTTGATGGTGAAGCCGCTGGCACCGCTCATTAGATTGTTCTTCTCGGACCTTTTGTCAGCGCTGCAGGACAAGGAGCCGGGCCCCGATGAACCATGGCCGGTGATGATCATGCTCGACGAGTTCAACCGGCTGGGCAAGATGCCCATCGTGGCTGAAAGCATCGAGGTGTTGCGGCACTACCGTGGGCATCTGGCAGTGGTCACGCAAACGATCCCTGCCATTGACGAAATTTATGGGGAGAACACTCGTCGGGCGCTTCAGGGCAACGCCGGCGTGAAGCTCTACCTTACTCCATCGGACGAAAAGACGGTCGAAGAGCTGAGCAAGGCCGTGGGTAAAACCACAAAGACGGTGGTGACCAGATCTCGGGCCGTTGGCAAGAACCCATTTGAGGGGCGCAGCCAATCTGAGCGGACAGAAGAGACGCCGCTGCTTCCGGAAGACGAAGCGCGCCGCTTGCCGCTCGACGATATCGTTGTGGTTGTCGATGCGCAGATGCCCGTTCGTGCAAAACGGGTCGTCTATTTTGAGGACCCGTTCTTCAAGAGCATTCATGCCGCGCAGCAGGGGGATTTACCGTTCCCGGAACGTCCCGGACCTCAGCCAGCTGCAAAAGTCCCTCTGAGCGTCCAGGCTAAGCCAACGTCGCCGCACGGCTCTGGTTTGTCGGAAGGGGATTTCGAGGCCAGGATGGGGCTCGACGAAGTGAATGGAGTGGCGGTAATCAACGGCGGTCCGTCAAGTGCGGCGCCACATGCGCGCGCAGCTGTAATTGCGGATGATCTGCGGCAGTTTGAGTTGGATTTTGACGGACATGTCGAGCTGGAGGTCGATGCGCCCTCTGACAGAGAATTCTCGGAGGTCGAAGAAGCGCTGAGTGACTTGGACGTTCTGGAAGGCGAGGTCGGTGGCGTGTCCGTTGCGCGGATTTGAGCGAGCTTGGCAGCGTGTTCGATTTCTGTCGGGCCGGATCACGTGCCGCTCAAAATGGAGCTATCAACCGGCTCTTGCGGGAGTTTGCAGCTATTTGTGGTTCGCTACAAATGTCCGCTATGCAGGCACCAACGATTATCTAGGCAGGATCCATGTCACGCTCGCAAAGTAACGCCTTTCTCTTTGGCTGGTCCCTTTTGGTTCTATCCGGCGTGATCTTTGGCGCTTCTTTTTCTCTTTTCAAGATCGCTGCTGAGTCTGGACAAAGTCCGATCAGCCTTGCGTTCTGGTACGTTACCTTGTCCGCGGCATTGCTTGCGCCCTTTGTTTTCTGGAAACACTGGGGCCACATGCGGATTGGGCGGTCTGCGTTCTGGTTTTGCTTTGTCTGGGGAACACTTAGCACTACGATCCCTGCGCTTTTGTTCTTCGTTGCGGCCAGGGAACTGCCCGCCGGAATCATAGCGATGGCTATTTCCTTTGTTCCCATTGCTACGTTCGCTGGGGCAATCTTGCTGGGTCATGACGAACCCTCATTTGTCCGGTGTGTCGGACTGGGCTTTGGGGCCGCCGCGGCCTTGATGGTTACGATCCCGGAAACCAGTCTACCCGAAGGTAGTGATGCCGGTTGGTTAGTGTTGCCGCTCGGCGTTGTCATTTGCTACGCGGCCGAGCACCTCTTCTTTGCGCTGAGGGTGCCGCCAGATGCTCGACCCGAGACGTTGTTGCTGCTGATGTTCGTCTTTGGAGCTGGCACACTCCTTCCGCTGACACTAGCAACGGGGACTTTGCACGCGCCATTTATGTCGGCCCGAATGCCCGACTTAGCACTTCTGGGGGCCGCGATAGTTACGGTACTCGATTACTTCTTGTTCATGGCACTTGTGATTAGATTCGGCCCGGTTTTCACCAGTCAGGCAGCGTATGTTGTCACAATTGCGGGTGTGGGATGGGGTGTCTTGCTGCTCGGCGAAACCCACTCAATCTGGGTATGGACTGCCATTCTGGTGGCAGTTGCTGGTGCCATGATGGTTCAACCGAGAGTTTACTCGGACAAACGATCATGACCCGCGGAGTCAAGGTTAGCGCACTTGGGCTGATGTTTTGTTAGGGGGGAATACGACATTCGTTATTTGCGCAGCATCGGTCAAAGTTGGGCTCGAAGCCGACACTAGGTGCGAAGCAACGAGCGCGGAACATTGCCGAAGGCCAGCGCGCTAACAGTCGTCGGGTTGCGCCATTGGTTTGAGCAGTCAATCGCCGATGCCGCCCAACGGACAAGAGCGCTTTGGCGGCAGCGCTTTGCCTCAAGAGAAGATGTCCCGACGGATTACGGGTTGGAGCGGATCATCCCGGATCATGCGCCGGCCCGGCTTTGCGTCCTGCCAATTTGGTCAAAAGGCGAGCAAACCGAGCTTTCGCTCCATTCGGATTACGGGTTGGTTCCGCTTTTTTGGATCAACACCTTACCTTATTCGGTCAAGGTTCCGGTAGCCTTCCGCGCCGTCGTCATTGCTCGGGCCCCAACCGCAACATATCGCTTATGCCGAACCAGTTGTTATGCCCCGCCCGATGCGCAACGGGCCGCTCTTTCCAACCCGTCAAGTACGAGGTCGAGCACAAACAGAAATTCATCACACTCTTCCGGCTCGTCGAGATGGGCACGCACGTGGTCGGCCAAGTAGGGGTAGTTCTCTCCCAACCCGCTCAAAAAGCCCTCAGCCACCTCGTGAAAATCCGGGTCGAGCACTTTCTGGTATCCGATTTGCTGCTGTGAAAAGCCAACGATATGCATCGTGATTGCGTGATACCCACGATAGATGATCGCGGCGTTTAAGTTGGCGTGTGTCAACGCTGCCAGAATGGAATCCATGTACCGCGTCCGGTTGGGGCCCGGCATGCGCAAGTTCCATTCACCTACGGCCCATTGATGGCTGAGGAGCACCTTGTTTGCAGATTGCGCCGATGCCCGCATCGCAACTTTCCAATCTTCCTCAATATCGGGCGGGTCGATCTTTCCGACAACCGCATCGAGCATGTCCGTCAGGAGTTCTTCCTTATTGGCAACATGATTATAAAGAGACATCACCCCACAATTCAGCTCACCCGCTATTTTGCGCATGGTCATGTCTTCAACGCCATGCGCGTCCGCGAAACCGATCGCTACGTCAAGGATACGTGGCCGATCCAGAAATTTCCTTTTATTAGATGATCTTGCGTTCATTCTATCTCTCATTCGTAAATTCTGTATTGACGAACGTACATTGTACGTCTAGTTGAATTTGTGTCAACGTACAGTGTACGTCGAGGAGAAAATTGTCGGAGGATTTAATATGCATACGAACCAGACTGACCACGAACCGAATATGCGAGCCGTCGCGCATGAACACTATGGTCGGGCACGAGAGCTTACGTTCAAGGACATTGTTCGCCCGACCTGCGGCCCCGATGAGGTTCTGGTGGCCGTGCGGTCCGTGTCGGTGAACCCTTATGACTGGCACAACATGACGGGGACACCACTTCCTGTGCGGCTTTCGGGCGGATTGACACGTCCCAAGGCCAGCCGTTTGGGCGTCGATGTTTCGGGCGTGGTCGAGAATGTTGGTGAAAACGTCAGCCGTCTTAAGTCAGGCGACAAGGTATTCGGCTTTGCCGACGGCTGTTTCGCCGAATTCGTCTGCGCCAAGCAAAACGAAATAATGAAAATACCGGATAGCCTGTCTTTTGATCAGGCAGCGGCGGCTCCTGTCGCAGCGCTGACGGCCCTTCAGGGTCTCGTGAACAATGCCGATGTTCAACCGAACCAACACATCCTGATAAACGGGGCATCGGGTGGTGTGGGAACCTTCGCGGTGCAAATCGCCAAGGCACTTGGTGCCGAGGTAACTGGTGTCTGTGGGCCAACAAATGTCGATATGGTCAAAGGGCTCGGGGCTGATCATGTCATTGATTACAGCAAGGCGGATTTCACCCGCAACCGCAGCAGCTATGACGTTATTCTGGACAATGTCGGAAACAAAAGAATGTCCCAGTACAAGAAGTGCCTCAAGCCGACCGGGCGTTATGTTGTTGTTGGAGGCCAGAAAGGATTTTTCCTAGGCCCCGTGGCACACATGCTCAAAGCACTTCTGTCCTTCAAGTTTTCCAAACAGCAAGCGATGGTCTTCATGGCCACGCGAACTTTGAAGGATATTGAAAAGTTCACCGAAATGCTCGCCTCTGGTGCTATCGAACCGGTCATTGATAGCGTCTATTCGTTCAGCGAAATCAGGGATGCTATTGATCATCTAGAATCGGGACGCGCGCGCGGCAAGATCATTGTTAGTGTTGTCGATTGAGAAACTGGTCGAGGCTGCTTTTACGACCCAGCTCGGCACTTTCGCAGTGGAATTTCGAAGCTGATGTTTATTCAGATTGCGGCACATATGACTTTGGAGTTCTAGCCGGTCATTTGACATTCTCTGCCGGGATTGGGGCAAATGCCTTCACGCGAAGTGGCGGCTAGGCTAGACAAGTCGCCGTTTCTCTGCCACCGCGCCAAGGACGGGTGTTGCGCTTTTTGAAGGAAGGCATAGATAGAAAAACGAAATCAGCGATTCTGCCTAGGCTCGGATGAGTTGGCGCGAATACCTACTAACGCACACAGGGCGAAACTTCGTTAAGCATCTGCTCCGTCCCGCAAGAGGACCGCTGTCTTCCAAAAATCATCATCAGCGATTTGGATGATCGATCAGCCTGCAGGTCGAACATGATTCAATACGCGAGATGCGGTAGCCTCGTTGATGGCGAGTATGGTGTTGTAGAGCGTCGCCAAGCGCAGAAGGGATTTGACATCAACGTCGTGAGGAAGCGCGGACATCGGGTCGATAAAGAAGATCAGCATATCGAGCTTGCCTTCGGCGATCATTGCGCCAATCTGGGCGTCACCACCGAGCGGGCCGCTTTTGAGTGGAGTGATCCTGAGCTTCACTTCGTTAGCGATGCGGCCGCCTGTCGTGCCGGTTCCGAACAGTTCAAATTTCGATAAGACATCGGCATGCGCTTTTGCCCAATCGATCATGCGATCTTTCATTTGATCATGGGCAACAAGGGCGATGCGCGTGATGCGCTCTTCCAACTCGGCATCAACTGTCACCGCTGGCGTCCCCCTGGTTGCTCGTGTCGGCGGCCCAATTCCAGGCCAGTGGTGACTTGCGTTTGAGCGCACCGCTGAGATGTTGTCGCATTCTGTAAGACGCACCAGCGATATCGCCGGCTTCAAGCAGCGACAAAATCTCCAGGTGTTCGGTGCATTGTTCAATCAGCCGCTCGCGGTTCACTTCGGCGCGGTACTCCATCAGTCGGCGCATCCTGTTCACGCGTTGAAGCGACATATGAAAGAACGGGTTGCCCGACAGCTTGATCAGTTCTTCATGGAACATCGAACCGTTTTCCAGAAGCGACTCGCCATGTGCGGAGTCAATATCCAACTCCAGCATGCTTTCCTGAATACGACGCTGTTCTGACAGGACCTTGCGATCCAGTTCGAAAGAAGGCTCAAGCATCGCGGCAGGTTCGATGGCCATGCGGAACCGGTAGATTTCGTCAAACGCTTCCGGGGTTTTGGCGACAGGTAGAAAGCGCCAGCCATACCCCTCTTTGCGCTCTGCCCAGCCTTCGCGCGCGGCACGCACCAACAAATCCCCAACCTTGGCTTTGGTCCAGTCATACCGCTGGCGCAGGAATTGTTCGGTCACTTCCTCCGGAATCTCATTGGTCAACCAGTCGTCAGCCAAGATCTGATAGTCGTCCGATTGACTTGTCCCTGACTCTGCCAGCTTGTCCGAGAGTGTTGCAGGCAGGTCTTCCGCGACGAAGTAGCCGCGGTTTTCCTGGCGGACCAAAATGTCCTGGCGTTCCAGCGAGATGAGCGCCTCCCGCACCGGCGTTCTTGATACGCCGTACCTGTCAGCGACTTGTTGTGCGCTGATGTGCTGTCCGTTGATGAGGGAACCGGCCACGATATCGTGAATCAATCGGCTCGATATCTTTTGCGATAAGTCGCTCTTGGGCAAATTTCTGGTCACCTTTCTGATTGGACGGCTTGCTGACACTATTACACGTCTCAGCAATCAAAAGGCCAATCTTTTTGGATTTTGGCAAATGTAAAACCGAAAATTCGTCATTTCTAGGCTGTGATAGTGAAAATCCATCATTCGCTTCTAGATACTTTTTGGCCAAATGGACCCTCGCGTTTCCCTCGTTGGAAGATGAGTGCTTCTTTAAGTCACGGAATCTAAATGATTTATGGAGGAGGAGGTATCCTAGACCCGCTTGTGTTGGTTTTGTTAGTCTATAAATGCAAAACTATATTGGCTTTTTGGGCCTTAATATGCAATCGTGCTCTCAGCGCAAGAATCGCGCATGGGAGAAACCAATGGGAGGACATCAAATGTTCATGAATTTTTCACGCGCCAGCGTTGTTGCGATCGCCGCAACCTTCGCCAGCGTAACCGGGGCATCGGCTGAGTTCAAAGCTGAAAGCCCGCAATGTATCGCACCTTCTAATCCGGGCGGCGGTTGGGATTTCATCTGCCGTACGACTGCTAAGTATCTGTTTGATCTGGGTGTGATCGAAGACTCGATGCAGGTCACCAATATGTCCGGCGGCGGTGGCGGTGTTGCCTTTGCGCACGTCACCAAAGAGCGCAACGAAGACAACAATCTGATCGTCGCTGCATCTATGTCCACAAGCGCACGTATCGCGCAGGGCATTTATGAGGGGGCCGTGCAAGACGATGTGCACTTTCTAGCGACCTTCGGTGCTGAATATGGCGCAATTGCTGTCCGTGCAGATTCACCATTCCAAGATCTCAGCGATATGATGGATGCGATCCTTGAAGATCCGCGTTCTGTTGGTATTGCTGGTGGTTCGTCTGTCGGAAGCTTCGACCACATCAAGCCGATGCTCGTTGCTCGGGAAGCTGGCATGGAAGACGTTACGCAACTGAAGTACGTCTCGTTTGATGGTGGCGGTGAAGCAATGACTGGCCTACTTTCAGGTGCGACTGAAGCTCTGTCGGGTGACTTCTCTGAGATGCTGGGCTTCCTAGAGTCTGGAGATATCCGTATCATCGGCATCATGGCGCCAGAGCGTCTTTCCAACTATCCGGACATCCCGACCGCAAAAGAGCTGGGTTATGATGTAGTTGGTGCAAATTGGCGAGGGCTTTACATGCCCGCAGGAGCCTCGGACGAAGCGAAAGAGTTCTGGTCAAATGCAATCCAGACCATGGTTGCGGACCCGGGCTTCCAAGAGACCCTCGAAGCCGCCGCAATCGCTCCGTTCAACAACTTTGGCGACGACATGCACAACTTCGTGGCTGGTAGTATCGCAGATGTAACCAAATTGTCGAAAGAGATTGGCATCATCGACTAATGCCATCAGGGCTGGCCCGCTGCATCGGGTCAGCCCACTTCACTTAATTCTTGGGAGGGAAACATGAGTGACCGCATTTTTGGCGGCTTCGGCTTGGCTTTGGCCATCTTTTACATCTGGGCTGCATCAACAATCAAAGACAGCTTTATGGTTGATGTGGTTGGGCCCCGTGCTTTTCCTTACATCGTTGGCACTATCGTGGCTCTCTGCTCGCTCTATTTCATTTTACGTCCCGATGACGAACCGGAATGGCCGCATATGCGCGAGTTCGCTGAAATCGTCTTCGCCGCTGTTGTCATGCTCATTTACAGCTGGGCGCTTCCCGAATTTGGCTTCTTGATTTCTACTGTATTTGCAACCGCTTACTTGACATGGCGCTTAGGGACGCAACCCCTTTGGTCCCTCGTCACAGGCGTCGGCACATCGGTAAGTATCTATGTCGTTTTCCACCTGATCCTCGGCCTTGCCTTGGCCAAAGGTCCACTTGGTTTCTGAGGAGCACTAGACATGGAAATCCTTTCTCTTCTTGGTGACGGCTTTGCAATCGCACTCACCCCGCAAAACCTCCTACTGGCGGTTGTCGGGTGTTTTCTTGGAACGCTGATGGGTGCACTGCCGGGTCTTGGCCCAGCAAATGGTGTCGCGATCTTGATTCCGATCGCGTTCTCACTGGGTCTGGACCCGACGGGGTCGCTGATCTTGCTTGTCAGTGTTTACTACGGCGCAATGTATGGCGGTCGTATCTCTTCGATCCTCTTGAATATCCCCGGCGATGAACCGGCCATGATGACCTGTTTGGATGGCTATCCAATGGCTCAGCAGGGCAAGGCAGGCGAGGCGCTGTCTTTGTCGGGCGTTGCGTCATTTGTTGGCGCATTCGTGGCAACTTGCGGTCTGGTCATTCTGGCTCCCCAGCTGGTTAAGATTGCGCTGTTGTTCGGTCCCGCGGAGTATTTCGTGTTGTTCACTGTTGCCTTCGCAACGCTTGGTGGGATCTCATCGACGAACCAAGCGAAGTCAGCCTTTGCAGCAGCGCTTGGTCTTGGCATTGCTATGATCGGCAGTGACAGCCAAACTGGCTCCCAACGTTTCACGTTCGACCACATTCATCTCTACGATGGTATCGACTTCCTGATCGCAATCGTCGGCCTGTTCGCGCTGAGTGAAGTGTTCATTTTCCTTGAACATCATCGCGGTGGTGCCGTTGGCTCGGCCGGAGTGACCAAGGTTGGCCGCATCATGCCCGATTTCGGAATGATCAAGCGCTGCATCCCCTCGATGGCACGCGGCACGGGTCTGGGTTTTTTCTCGGGCGTTCTGCCGGGAGCAGGCGCATCGCTGGGCTCGTTTCTGGCTTACTCACTAGAAAAGCAAGCAGTTGACCGCGACGGCAAAACCTTCGGCAAAGGTGATCCACGGGGCGTTGCGGCACCTGAAGCTGGCAACAATGCGGCCTCCGGTGGCGCGCTTGTACCGATGTTGGCATTAGGTGTTCCGGGGTCGGGAACCACAGCGGTTTTGCTCGCAGTACTGCTACAGTTGAACATTACACCGGGTCCGCTTTTGTTCCAGAAAAGCCCGGACATTGTCTGGGGCCTAATCGCATCGCTGTTCCTCGCCAACTTCATTCTGCTTGCGATGAACATCCCGCTGGTTGGCATCTTTACCCGAGTATTGATGGTTCCGACCCGGATCCTGATGCCGATCGTCGCGATGATTTCCTTCGTGGGCATCTATTCGATCACAGGCTCGACATTTGATGTGATGCTGATGGTTGGCTTCGGTGTCGCTGGTTGGGTTTTGCGCAAGTTGGACGTGTCGTTGGTGCCGGTGATCCTCGGCATCCTTTTGGGCAACCAGATGGAAGTGAACCTGCGCCGCGCGATGACAATCTCCGATGGTGACTGGTTCATCCTTGTTGGCAGCCCTCTGGCGATCATCCTGTGGCTTATCGCAATTGCTGGCTTCGTTCTGCCCATGCTGATGGGTCGCAGAATGAAGAAACGTATGGAAGCCGCCCGCAACGAAGAAGAATTCGTCGGTGACTAAGCCGGCGCCCCCCCCCCCAAAGAACTTGGCTAACTGGCCAATCATAGGAGACTGATATGCGTATTATGACACTGCCTTGCGATGGTATTGGGCCGGAAATCATGGCAGCGACCCTTGAGGTTGTCGAAGCTGCAAACAATCGCTTTGATTTAGGGCTGACTTTTGAGGAAGCGATCTCAGGCTTCGACAGTTTGAAAAAGCACGGTATCACCTTGCAAGAAAGCGTGTTGGACCGGGCACGCACCGAATTTGACGGCGTAATCCTGGGCACTCAGTCCCACATGGACTACCCACCTTTGGCTGAGGGAGGTCGCAACGTTTCTGCTGGTTTCCGCATTGGCCTTGACCTCTATGCAAACGTGCGCCCTGCACGCACGCGCGAATTTATCCCAAACAAAGCTCCGGGTATGGATTTGGTTATTATGCGAGAGGCGACTGAAGGATTTTACCCCGATCGCAACATGTTCAAAGGCGTTGGTGAGATGATGCCCGATCCCGACATGGCGCTGTCGGTGCGCAAAATCACACGACATGGTTCTATGCGTATCTGTCGCGAAGGGTTCAAATTGGCGATGCAGCGCAAGAAGAAAATCGCTGCAATCCACAAGGCGAACTCTTTTCTGATGACCGACGGGCTGTTCCTGGAATGTTTTCGCGAGGTGGCAAAAGACTTCCCAGAGGTGGAAACCGAGGAGTTGATCGTCGACGCATTCGCTGCCTTGCTGGTGCGCAAACCCGAAGTGTATGACGTTGTGGTCGCTACCAACTTCTACGGTGATATCTTGTCGGATCTGGCGTCGGAACTGTCTGGATCCCTCGGTCTTGCCGGGTCGATCAATGCCAATGCAGAAACTGGACTGTGCTGCGCCCAGGCACAACACGGATCGGCACCAGATATCCAGGGACAGAACGTGGCCAACCCGACATCTTTGATCTTGTCAGCTGCCATGATGCTGACCTGGCTGGGTGAACAGCGCGGCACCCAGAAGTTGATGGATGCTGGTAACGCGATTGCAGAGGCGGTTGATACAGTGATTGATGATCCAGCGAAGCGAACCCGCGATTTGGGTGGCTCCGTGAACTGTGATGCTTTCGGCTCCCTTGTCGCTGAAACGGTGGCAAGAGAAAGCATCGCTGCTTAGAGTTCCTCCCTGCGGACAAATCGCCCGCATTTACCGGCGGCGCTGCTCTCTTACAGCGTCGCCGAGTTATCAAGAGAAATCCAATGGCCGAACATCCTCGAGTTGCCCTAATACATGCCACAAAAGTGGCAATAGATCCGATCGAAGAAGCGGCTGCGAAGCTGTGGCCCGAAGCTGAGACAATTTCGATTCTCGAAGAGGGGTTGGCTGTTGATCGGGCGAAATCGGCCCATTTGTCTGGTGATCTTCTTCGCCGGATCGTCGATTTGTCGCGTTATGCGGAAGCGGCGGAAGCAGATGGAGTTCTGTTTACCTGTTCAGCATTTGGCTCGGCCATCGAGCGAGCAGACTTTGAATCAACTATCCCTGTCATGAAACCCAACGAAGCTATGTTCGATATGGCATTTTCCCACGGGGACCGTGTTGTGATGCTCTATACCTTCCCGCCAGCAGCCGGTGGGATGGAGGATGAATTCCGCGAGGCGGCCCGCGAAAAGGGCAGCACTGCAAAGATATCTTCGGTCTTCTGCGACGGCGCACTGGACGCAAAAAAAGCAGGCGACGATGGTGCCCACAATCGTCTGATTGCCGACACCGCCGCCACAGTTAGAGACGCCGATGTCATTCTGCTGGCACAGTTTTCCATGGCTGGAGCGGCGGAGGCGGTGCGCGGACGTACAGATATTCCGGTATTGACCAGCCCGGAGGCTGCGATTGAAGAAATCCGGCGCCGGATCGAACAGAACTAAGAGGTTCAGCCATGCTGATTGGTGTTATCGCAGATGACTTCACGGGTGGCAGCGATGTCGCCAACACTTTGGCTAAAGGCGTTGACGGTGAAGGCGGGCTACGGACCGTCCAATATCCGGGTGTGCCGACTGGGGCCGAAGCATCTGAAATCGACGCCGGGGTTGTCAGCTTAAAGTCGCGCTCAAATGCGGTTGAAGATGCAGTGCGCGAAAGCCTCGAGGCGCTTGATTGGCTCTTAAACCAGGGCTGTAAACAAATCCTTTTTAAGTACTGCTCCACCTTCGATTCCACGCCTAAGGGCAATATAGGCCCGGTTGCTGACGCTCTGAGCGCGGCGCTGAATGCGCAAGGTGTTGTCGTTTGTCCGGCCTTCCCGACAACCGGACGCACGGTCTATCAGGGGCACCTCTTCGTGGGCGATGTGTTATTGAGCGAAAGCGGGATGCAGAACCACCCGTTGACCCCAATGACCGATCCCGACTTACGTCGCTGGTTGCGTCTGCAAACCAATAATTCGATCGGCCACGTGCCTCTTTCAATTGTATCTAAGGGGGCTGATCATGTGCAGGCCGCAATTTCTGACGCGTCTGAACAATTTCTCGTGGCCGATGCCGTGACGGATCAGAATCTTCTGATCTTGGGCGAAGCGCTTCAGGGGGCATCATTTGTAACGGGCGGCTCTGGCATTGCATTAGGCCTGCCGCGCAACTTCATTCGCAACGGGATGGCCGAACCCAACGCGCCGACCGTCGAGGGTACGTCCGGACCCGAAGCCATTCTGGCGGGCTCTTGTTCTGGGGCCACGCGTGGCCAGTTGGTCGAACACCAGAAAGCTCATCCAACCTTTGCCATCGACGTGCCTGGTGTCATGAACGATACGGTTACCATCGACGACTTGTTGGCTTTCATCGCTGACAATGCGGGGAAGGCACCTTTGGTCTATTCTTCTGGCACCCCGAAAGAGGTGAAACAGATTCAGGCCAAGTTTGGTCGCGAGGCCGTAGCTACGAAACTGGACGGTCTGTTTGCCGATACGGCACGTGCACTGGTGCAGCGCGGGTATCGCCGGATCGTGGTTGCAGGAGGCGAAACTTCTGGAGCAGTGGCGCAGGCCGTAGCCGACGAACTAGGCGCTCCCGCGATGCGCATCGGCGCTGAGATCGATCCGGGCGTTCCGGTTCTGACGCTGGGCGATGATCAACCGATCTCGCTTGCACTGAAATCAGGCAACTTCGGCGCGCCAGACTTCTTCGGCAAGGCACTGCGCATGATGGAGGGGCAAAAGTGAACTCCGAAGCAGAACTCCGCCAACAGATGTCGAACCTGTGTGCGTCCCTGTTCAACCGGGGCTTCTCTGTTGGTACAGCAGGCAATGTTTCGGCCCGTCTGCCCGATGGCATTCTGATGACTCCGACCAACTCGACATTAGGCGCGATTGACGCTGACCGGATCAGCAAGATTGACCTCGAGGGCAACCATGTCGCAGGCGACCGCCCAACCAAAGAGGTCTTTTTGCATCAGGCCTTTTATGAAACCCGCCAGCAAGCTGGCGCCGTGGTGCACCTTCATTCGACTTGGGCGACGGCGCTATCTTGTTTGGAAGACACCAATCCTGATGACTGCGTCCCACCACTGACACCCTATGTCGTGATGCGGGTCGGCACAGTGAAACTAGTACCCTATGTCAAGCCGGGAAATCCGAAAACCGGTGATCTGATCCGCGATCTGAAGGGTGCCTATAGCTCTGTTCTGCTCGCCAACCACGGTCCTGTGGTTTCGGGCAAGGACTTGTTCTCTGCCGTGTGCGCAGCAGAAGAACTGGAAGAAACCGCCAAGCTTCTTGTGGCGTTGCGCGGTCAAAAGATGCGTTTCTTGAGCGAGGCCGACGTGGCCGACCTAAAAGCAACTTACTCAAATATGTGAGGCCGATATGAAAACTGCTGATCTGATTGACAGCCACGCGAAAGACCTTGCATTAGTGCATCTGCCTTTTCGCCGTTTCGGGACCCGCACCCATTTTGCGGCGCAGGTGCAGACGGTGAAGTGTTTCGAGGACAACACTGAAGTGCGCGCTCAGCTGGAAACTCAGGGTGAGGGGCGTGTGCTGGTTGTAGATGGGGGCGCGTCCACCCGTATTGCAATTCTGGGCGACATTCTGGCCGGGTTGGCAATCAAGAATGGCTGGGCCGGTCTGATCTTGAATGCAGCGATACGTGACAGTAACGAGATTGACCAGATGGATACGCTGGTATTTGCACTCGGGACAAGCCCAGTAAAAAGCGCAAAGGAAGGCTGGGGCAAAGTTGGTCAAAAGATCGGATTTGGCGGTGTCGCGTTTGAGCCGAATGATTGGGTGTACGGCGATGCAGACGGGGTGTTGCTCAGCAAAAAGCAACTGGTCTGATTTCACGACTTGGTTCATACAGCGCAATTCTCGCGACGATAGCCACAGCAAGCATTGCTGGATGGGTGGTCTCCCGCACCGGACTGCCTCTGGGTTGGATGATCGGGGCCATGCTGGCGACAGCGGCGGCCTCGCAGGCCCGTTTGCCAGTTCAAACCCCTGGTTTGCTGCTCAATATCATTCGAGCCTCCATCGGCGTGATGCTGGGGGCCGCTTTTACCAGTGAATTGATTTCATCCGTCGGAACCTGGTGGCCGACATTGCTTTGTTTGATCCTGTCTCTTGCGGTGATGTTTGCAGCTGGGTTCCTTTTGCTGCGAAAAGTCTTGCGGTTTGAGGCGGCAACCGCCGCTCTTTGCGCAATGCCCGGGGGCATTGCAGAAATGGTGTTGCTTTCTGACAAAGCGGGCGCAGATCAGGCCCGCGTTGCAATCATACACGCGCCGCGGATTGCCCTGGCGATCTTGTTCATCCCCGTGTTGATCAGCCAGATTGCGACGATTGAACCAGCCACTGGCAACGTATCGGCGAATGTTGCGAGCCTGACGGGACAGGACTGGCTGTGGATTGTGATCTGCATTCTGGCGGGCCTCTTCGCGCGCGGCTGGCGCAGGTTGCCCGCGCCCATCGTGATTGTGCCATTGCTGATTAGCGCAGCGCTACACCTCTCAGGGGTGTCGGATTTCAACGTTCCGGGGTCAATCACAATTGTGATCCAAGTGTTCATCGGGATCAACGTCGGCGGGCGGTTCGCGGGAGTCCCGCTCAAAAGCCTGACCGCCGCGTTTGGAGCAGCCCTGATGGTTGTCGGAGTTCAAATCTACACGGCCTTCACCGCAGCGCTTCTGGTCGCACGAGGTATAGGCGTTGATCCGGTCGCATTGGTTCTCGCCTATGCGCCCGGCGGGCTCGCGGAAATGTCAATTGTCGCGCTGAGCTATGATCGTGACGTGGCTTTTGTCGGCGTGCATCATGTCTTTCGGGTCATGCTTGCCCTCGCTTTGGCCCCGCTTTTGCAGTCATGGCTCATCAAACCTCCGAAGGACGCAAAATGAGGTATTTGTCAGTAGAGACCGGCGGCCAGCAGCTTCAGGTAACAGATTTGCCAGGTATCCTGGGCGACATGCTAACCAGTTTGCCTGTGGTCTTGCGGCTCTTATGTGAAAACCACATTCGGGCAGGCGGTGCGATTGAACCGATGCTGCAATCGCTGAGCAGACAGAATTGCGGCGGGTACGAGTTTTCGTTTCAGCCCAACAGGCTGTTGATGCACGACACAACCTGTACACCCGCCTTGGCGGATGTTGCAGGGCTGCGTGATGCCGTGGCCAAGGCGGGCGGTGATCCCGGCGTCCTGTCGCCGGCATTGCCGGTTGACGTGTCTGTGGATCACTCCTTGGCCGTCGATGCCTACGGCAGTCCGGACGCTTTCCAAACGAATGCGAAAACCGAATACGCGCGAAACGCAGAACGCTATGCGTTCATGAAATGGGCCTCGCAAACGATGGATGGCGTAAGGGTCCATCCGCCTGGAACGGGGATCATGCACACGCTCAACCTTGAGCAGCTCGCGTCAGTCGTTGAGGTCGATGCGGAGGGTTTTGCGCACCCTGACATGCTTTTAGGAACTGACAGCCACACCACCATGATCAACGGAATAGGCGTGATGGCCTGGGGCGTCGGCGGATTGGAAGCAGAAAGCGTCATGTTCGGCCAAACCGTGTCCTTGGCAGCACCAAAAACCGTTGGCGTTTTCCTCACGAGGCAGTTGCCAGCCGGAAGCTTCGCCACCGATCTGGCGCTGGAGGTGACACACCGCTTGCGCGAGATGGGCGTGACGGGAGAATTTGTAGAGTTCTTTGGCCCTGGCGTGTCGACATTGAACGCCGACGCCCGGGCGATTGTTGCCAACATGGCCCCTGAATACGGCGCGTCCACGGGGTACTTTCCGGTTGACCAGACAACGGTGGACTACCTCAGACGCACAGGTCGCGACGCGATGCATTGTGCGCAGATCGAGCCCGTGTTTCGGGCGATGGGCCTGTGGTTTGACCCGGAGGCTGAACCGAAATACGACAGGGTGCTTGCGCTTGATCTTTCAACGATCTCGCCGGTTATTTCCGGTCCGCGCCGCCCGCAGGATCGGTGCCAACCCGGCGAGGCTGCGACAAGGATCGCATCAGCGATAGGGCGCGAACTGACCCAGGCTATCGACATCAATGACGAAGTCCCTGACGGCGCTGTCGGAATTGCCGCCATTACAAGTTGCACCAACACGTCCGACCCATCGCTTCTGGTGGCGGCTGGAGTGCTAGCCCGAAATGCGCGAAAGCATGGGCTGTCTTCGGCCCCTTGGGTCAAAACGTCCCTCGCGCCGGGATCGCCGTCAGCACGGGCCCTGCTAAAGCGGGCCGGACTGGACCGGGATTTGTCGGCTCTTGGATTTGATGTGGTCGGTCATGGCTGCACGACCTGCATCGGAAATTCCGGGAGCTTGCCGCCCCCCGCCGAAAAAGCCTTGAGCAACGGTAAGGCCGTTGCGGCTGTTTTGTCTGGTAACCGGAATTTTCCGGGTCGCGTGCATCCCAAACTTGATCTGGGTTTTCTGGCTTCGCCTCCGCTCGTGGTCGCCTATGCATTGAAGGGTGACATGCATGGCGACATCAAAACGGATTCGTTGGGTGTCGGACCTGATGGCGCGCAGGTGTTCCTGTCCGATATCTGGCCAGACCCCGATGAGACCACGCAACACCTGAGCGAGGCGTATCGCGCCAAAGACGTCCCACGCGCCTTTGCATCGGCCAGCAAAAGCCTTGCTTGGGACGCCATTGACGCGCCGCAAACCCTTCAATTTCCGTGGGATGAGTCCTCCCGTTACTTGCAGTGCCCGAAATTTGCATCTGCCGGACAGACCACCCGGCTGGGGCAGTATGCTGCGAAACCTTTGATGGTTCTGGGCGATGACATCACCACCGATCACATTTCTCCGGCTGGTGCGATCTCTGCGGACAGTGCCGCCGGTCAGTGGCTAATTGAGCGCGGTGCCGCAGCTGACAATCTAAATGTCTATGCCGCCTATCGTGGAAATTGGGAGGTTATGTTGCGCGGGTTGTTCACCAACAGATTGGTGCGCAACCATTTGCAACAGGGACTAGCGCCATTTGAAACGGTGCTGGAAGACGGACAAGTGTTGCCCGTATTTGAAGCGGCTGATCTGCTGGCGCGACGCGGGCAAAGCACTGTCCTGCTGGCCGGGGATCGCTACGGCATGGGTTCCAGCCGCGACTGGGCCGCAAAGGGTGTCGCGCTTCTTGGCGCCAGAGCCGTGATCGCGCGCAGCTTTGAACGCATCCACCGCACCAATCTGATCGGCATGGGCATTCTGCCGCTTCAGATCGAAGGTGATTTTGATCCGCAAAGCGCAGGCATCTCTGCTGCAGACACATTTGAAATCGACGCGCGTGCGACACAAGTATCTGTCCGAAGTGAATTACCCGTTCGGCTAGTCCGACCGGAAGGATCTGAGGTGCCGATCCACTGCCGCGCTGCCTTGGAAACACAGCAGGATGTTGATCTCCTGAAACGCGGCGGTGTTCTGCCCAGCATACTTGAGTCGAGCCTAAGCTAAATCAATAGTTGTCATCCCTTGATATTTGGCTACTCATTTGAGTTGAAATGATTGCTGTCTCGCGACGGAGATGGGTAAACACACGTATTGTCGGGACAGGGGCATGTCAGCCAAGCAGAGAATCTATGACAAGTTCGCGGACGGTATCCGCAGTGGAAAGATCGCAACTGGCGCGCGATTGCCAACGGAAAAGAAGATCGCCGCGGAGTTCTCGGTAAGCCGTTCTACTGTTCAGGCTGTGATGATGCGGCTTGCCAATGAAGGCATGGTGACACGCAAAGCCGGAAGCGGGACATTTGCCGCCCGCATTGACGATGACGCTTCGGTGAAAGTGGCCCTCGACATTCACAATATCCAGTCTTTTGAAAGCGAAATGGCCGTGTCTGGCGACCGGGTTTCCTATCGGCTGGTCTCTTACGCAAAGACCTCGGTTCCGCAGCATGTAGGCCCGAAAATCGGCGTGCCGCCCGGTGCCCCTGTCATGTGCCTCTATCGGCTGAGGTTTGTCGATGAGACCTGCATCGGCTCTGAGGTGAGATATCTCTCTCCTGAGATCACCTGGGACGTCTCGCTTCACGCGTTGGAAACGCAGGGGGGACACCAGATCGTCGAGGAAGGATTGGGGCTTCGTATCGGGCGCATTGATGCCGCCCTGCGCGCCGTTTGTGCCAACACCACTCAAGCGGATGATATGGGTATTTCGGTTGGTGCGCCATTACTGGTTCGATCACATACGATCTTTTCGGATGACGAGCAGGTCATCCTGCATGGGGAGTCATTTTACGTGGAGCCATTCTCATTCCGCTACACAGCGACGGTTGCGGTAGGTTCCTAAAACCCAAAGAGCGCGTTTGCCGTGTCTCGGGTGATCTCCTGAAAAACCTTATGATTTCCAGACCATTTCTCTATGTCTTTCAAGCTGGTTTGATCATCAACGTCCATGAAAGGTTCGATCTGCGACAAATGCCGTTTTGCGCGATCGGAGGACTTTCCAGTATGTGGCCAATCGCTGCCCCAGATCACACGCCCGCGCGCGGCGGCGAACAGTTCCGGGGCGATCTTATCGAGTGCTGCTGACGTTACAGCATAGTCCCTAACGCGGCACGCGCCCGACGCTTTCAAGATCACATTGGGAAGGCTCAGCACACCCAAAAGGCCCGACACGTCAGAGGCCAATGTCACGCTCGACGTCTTGAGGCCGCCGAAATGGTCTAGAATGACCGGGCGCCCCAGATTTTCGAATGTAGACCTTAACGCGATGGTCACCTGCACAGGGAGAAATACCTGCAAAATGAAGTCCGTTTCTTTCATGGCGCGCGATAGTGTATCGAGCTGCCGCTCCGCATCCTTGGCGGCATTCACGCCAGCGGTTTTCAGATTTGCCCGCAGGCCACGGACGCCAGCATCCCACAATGCCTGTAATTCATCTCTGGATGTTGCTTGTGGGTTGACGACACAAACGCCTCGCGCTTTGTCGTGACCCAGCTCTCGTAGCGCTTGAAGGGTCGGGCGATTGTCGACCCCATGTGGACTTGGCTGAACAATAACTACCTTTTTTGCGCCGACTCGAATCAGATGTTCTTCAAGATTGGCTACGGTTGCGGACCCGGGCGTGTAGGATCTCTCCTTCGCCAGTGTGAATTTTTCTGGAAGAAAAACATGGGTATGCGCGTCTGTAATGGCAAATTGAGTGGTCATTTTATAAAAGGACTACCTTTTTTTGTTGATCTAGCCTCTATATTGCATTTACAGTTTTATAAAAGCAATTCTGGGGGCACATGTTCTTTCCACCACCAAAAGACACGACGGCTGACCTGTTTGCCCGTGTGCCCGCAGAACTGGCACCTCAGTCGACGTCTGATTGGGGCAAGGTGCAACACCCGGGAAAGACCTTCCGCGCCTTTCTCGAAGGCCCTTCCTTTGATCGCGACGGGAACCTCTATTGTGTCGACATCTGCCATGGGCGGATTTTGCGATGTGACGCGAAGGGCGAATTCTTTGTCGTTGCTGACTACGATGGCGAGCCAAACGGGCTGAAAATTCACAAAGACGGGCGCATCTTCATTGCCGATCATGCGCGCGGCATCTTGGTCCTGGACCCGGTGTCAGGCAAGATCGAGGACTTCCTGACCCGACCAGGGTTGGAACAATTCTTCGGTGTGAATGATTTGCATTTCGCCTCAAACGGCGACCTCTACTTTACCGATCAAGGGCAAAGCGGATTGCACGCGCCTTATGGCCGCTTGTTCTGTCACAGGACCACCGGCGAGCTGGACTGCCTGATTTCCAACATCCCAAGCCCGAACGGGTTGGTTTTCAATGAAACCGAAGAACAGCTTTATCTCGCCGTCACCCGCATGAATGCGGTGTGGCGCGTGCGGTTTCTCCCGGGTGGCCGGACCGTCGTTAAGACCGGCACGTTCATTCAATTGTCCGGTGGGCTTGCAGGTCCGGACGGTCTGGCGCTCGGAGAAGGAGGCGAACTGATCATCGGCCATATGGGGTTGGGTACCGTATGGGTCATGTCACCGCTAGGAGAGCCGATGATGCGGATCAGATCGCCCGAAGGACTACTGACCGCAAACTGTGCATTTGGCGGTCCGGAGGGACGCCATCTGTACATAACAGAAGCCGAAACATCGTCGATCCTGCGGGTGGAACTGCCATTCGCTGGCAAGACGATGTTTTCCCATCAGGACTGAATTCAGCCGGTCAGACCGGCACAAGGGAGGAAAGCGTGATCGAGAAGTTTGACAGGCTGCTGTCCACAATCGAGATCTGGGCCATGGTGGTGCTGACCTTGATTGGATTGGCGTTTGCCTTCCTACAGGTGGTGTTGCGCTATGTCTTCAACACCGGCATCCACTGGCTTGAGGCGGGGCTGGTCACGGCTTTGATCTGGGCCATGCTGATTGGCGCAGTTCGCGCTGTGCGTGAAGGGTATCATCCGCGCGTCGAGTTACTGCCAAGCATTGTTGGAGAGAAGGCGCGCGCAGTACTGAACTTTCTGGCCATCGGGGGCGCGTTCCTGCTGGCCTGCTACTTCCTGTGGGACAGCATTTTCTACGCGAACTTCCTCGACATGATCAATGCGACCCATCCGGAACTGGGGATCAAACAAGTCTATCCGTTCCTGATCGTCCCGATCATCACCTTTCTTATGCTCATTCGCTACGGCCTATTGGCTTGGGCCTTGTGGTCCGACCCCGCCAGCCATGCGCCTGATGCCACCTTCCGACAGAAAGTCGGCGACCTGACAGACAAGGGGATTGTGGACTGATGGCCTTTGTCACACTGATAATCATTTTCTTCGTGATCATCGCGGTCGGCGCGCCAATTGCTGTGGCACTTGGCGGCTCCGCTCTGATAGCCTCTATGATCTTTTCGCCAATCCCTGATGGTATTGTCGGGCAGAAGATATTCTCAAACCTGAACCACTTCACATTGATGGCCATCCCGTTCTTCTTCCTCGCCGCAGGGCTGATGGAAAAGGGTGGGCTGGTGCAACGCTTGGTCTCGCTTGCGCAGGCCTTGGTGGGGCACCTTCGCGCGGGTCTCGGCATGACGACCGTTCTGACCTGTATTTTCTTTGCGGCGATTTCCGGGTCAAGCCCGGCCACCGTCGCAGCCGTGGGCAACATTCTCTACCCCTCTCTGATGAAAGAGGGATACTCACCCAAATATGCCGTTGGTGCATTGGCCACGTCCGGCTCCATCGGCATCCTGATTCCACCGTCGATTCCGCTGATCCTTTACGGCTTCGTGACCGAGACCTCGATCCCGGCGCTGTTTCTTGCAGGAATTTTCCCCGGCATCATCTATGGCGCGCTTCTTTTGTTCACGGCGCGGTTCCTTGCCGTCCGTGAAGGCATCGCCGTCAAATCGCGCGTAACCGGAACGGAGTTGTCGCGCGCGTTCCGCACCAGCCTGCCGGCCCTGTCGCTGCCTGTCTTCATCGTCTTTGGCATCTACGGGTTCCCCGAGTTTGATCTGATGGGCATCTACTACGATGGCGGCGCGATCTTCACCCCGACCGAGGCTGCAGCCGTGGCCGCCGTTCTGGCGATGTTGATCGGTATGTTCATCTACCGCGAGTTGTCGGTACGCGACGTATTGCGGATCACGGCCGAAACCGGTCCTCGCGTCGGTATGATTTTCTGGATCACTGCAAATGCGCTGCTCTTTGGGTTCTTCCTGACGAAAATCGGCCTGCCTGCGGCTATGGCTCAGGCCGTTCTGGATATGAACCTGTCGCCGATTGTGTTCCTGCTTTGCGTCAACCTGCTGTTGGTCATCGTGGGGTTCTTTCTCGAAGGCGTGCCAACTATTCTGATCTTTGCACCTTTGCTGGTGCCTGCGGCGGAAAGTTTGGGCATCGATCCCGTGCATTTCGCGATCATCATGGTCGTCAATATCGAGCTTGGGCTGATTACGCCGCCGGTTGGGATCAACCTGTTCGTGGCGAGCTCAATCTCGGGCATTCCACCCTTGCAAGTATTCCGCGCAACGCTGCCTTGGATGGCCGCGACGATCATCACGCTGCTGCTGGTGACCTACATACCGACACTCTCATTACTACTGCCCGGCCTCACCCGATGAGGCGGGTAAACACCCCACGTCCAATTTTCTAAGGAGGAAGAAAATGCTTACTCAAACCCTGAAAACATTGGCCCTGACGGCCACACTTGCCTTGGTTGCAGGAACAGCCTCAGCGCAAGTGCAAATGATCATGTCGAATGACAACAACAACAAAGGCCTCAAAGGCCAGACATTCGATTACCTGACCGCGCAGCTCGAAGAACGTCTCGGCGACAAGATCAATGTCGAGATGCATCACAGTGGCACGCTCTTTGACCAGCAAAGCCAGATCCAGGGCCTGCAGCTTGGTGGCACACATATCATCTCGCCCACGGCCGGTATCTACAGCACCGTGGAGCCAAAGGTTGCCGCCTTGCAGCTGCCCTTCATGCTGAACACCCCTGAGAAAATCCAGGAAGCCGTTGCCGATCCGACCATTCGGGAGGCGATCATGCCCGGCTTGAACAACCAAAATATCGAGATTGTTGCGGTCTGGATGAACGGCCCCCGCGATCTTGGATATAAAGGACAGGAACCGATCCTTTTGCCGGGTGACGCGAAGGGCCTGAAGGTCAGGGTGCAATCAGCTCCGATCTTCGTCAAAACTTGGGAAGCCGTTGGTGCAAATCCCGTCGGCATCAATTGGTCCGAGGCACCCACCGCGCTGCAACAAGGCGTTATTGATGCAGGTGAAGTGACACCGAACTCTTGGCGCGGCTCCTCGACCTATCAGTTTGTTGACCACATCACGATGACGGACCACCAATATTCGTTTTACCTAGTAGGCGCGAACAAGCAGTGGTGGGACGAGATGCCGGACGATGTGAAAACGGAAGTTCAAGCTGCCTTGGCGGATGCTACGACCTGGAACATGGCGAAGAACACCGAGATCAACGGTTCGGCAGCAGAATACATTGCGGGCGAAGGTGTCGGCGTTCACTATTTGAACGAAGAACAACGCGCTGCTTGGGCCGAAGCGATGAAGCCGGTTTGGGCCGAGTTGGGGAACGAGCTGGTTGGCGATGAAGTCATGGACCGGCTGAAGTCCATCGCTGGTGTAAACTGATCCGGCAGGCGTCAAGCTGATGGGAGGGCGGCGGGTATGTCGCCGTCCTTTTCTATCTGCAATTCTCAGATCTTGTCGATATCAGACCCCAGCCACGTCCGAGATCTAACACTTTATCGTCGGTGTCCAAGGAAAAACGCGCTATAATTGTGTCAATCTTTCGGTTTTGGGCGTTGTTCAAGCTTTCTCCCGGTGTCTAGCCCTCTGTCTCTGGGCCACTGATCAGGGTTTTCTTTAGTAGGGTTTCCGGCACTGGTGGGCGCATTTTGAGCGCCTGGTGCGGTCTGGTGTGGTTGTATTGCCTGAGCCAGTGACCGATGACGATCTGGACGGGCGCACAGCTATCCATAACTCCTAGTTGTCGTGGACTATGCGGCAAATATTGGGGGTTTGGGATCGGTCTGTTGCCTCACGCGAGCAAAGCAGACCTAAATTCCAAGAGAAAACTGTGTGCGGTGTGCGGGACATTGCTTCCGTTCTTATATTCAAACTGAACGTCTGCTTCCTCAGCTTGTTGAACTTTTATACCCACAACTCACTTTTCTGGTCACACATCGCCTTGGAGAACCGTCTAATAGAATATGACACCTTCAAAAGGGGATCGGGAAAACATGACCCGCATAAACAAGACAGACATAGAACTGGCGCAGGACGGCGACGCCACAGCTTTGGAAGGTCTTGTGCGCGGGGTTCAGGACCGTGTTCACAAGCTGGCCCTGCGCATGCTGGCTGATCCGAATGCCGCGCAAGATGCAACTCAAGAAATCCTCATCCGTATTGTTACGAAATTATCGACGTTTCGGGGCGATAGCAGCTTTGAGACATGGACCTACCGCGTCGCAACAAACTACCTTTTGACCGCGCGAAAGATCATCGCAAATGATCCAGAATTATCATTTCAGATGTTTGCAGATGATCTGCTGGACGGGATTGCCGACGAACACAATGCGGCACCTGAAGACCACGTCATGCTGAACGAGCTGCGGCTGAGATGTACGATGGCGATGTTGCTGTGCCTGGATAGGGAGCACCGCGCTGCCTATGTTCTGGGGGACGTGCTGGAGTTTGAACATGGGGCAGCGGCAGATGTCTTGGATATTACCCCCGGCACTTACCGAAAACGTCTTTCCCGGGCGCGCGCAAGCGTGCGGGACTTTACGGCGAAAACTTGCGGCTTGGCCTCGCCAACTGCACCCTGTTCATGCAGAAAACGCCTGCCGGCAGCGATGGTAATGAGGCGCATCGGCTCGTCCCCATCCGCCGACCTTCAAGATGCCCCTCGATTTAATGAGATTCAGGCGCTGGCGTCACAAACCCAAGCCGATCTTGTTTCCGTCAAACTGCAACGTGCGACGGGCCCACTGACGTCACCCAAAGACTACGCCGCCGAAGTGCTCAAACTGGTTGAGCCTCCAGGCTAAATCCCCCCAACCAAACCCAAACGAAAAAGGAAAGACGATGAAACATGCATTTGCATGGCTAACGGCGCTTGCCCTGGCCATTCCCCAAATCTCAACAGCAGAAAGCCAAACCATGTCTCAAGATCAAGAAGATGTACTGAACGCAATCCAAACCATGACAAGCAATTTCCAAGGCAACGATATAGCGGGCGTTATGGCGAGTTATGAAACCGAAGCGACGGTCGTTTTTGAACCCGGATCACCCGTCTCAGATGCCGAACAATTGGAGCAAATGTTTGCCGGTATGGCGACGGTCAAACCGGTATTCGAATATGCAGGTCATGAAGTCATCGTGAACGGCGATATTGCAATGCATATTGCGCCTTGGTCGATGACAGGAATAACGCTGGATGGCCAAGAGCTGGAGCAGTCCGGCCTCTCCATCGCGGTCTTGCGCCGTCAGCCAGACGGCAGCTGGAAAATGGTCATCGATAACCCGCACGGCGGGCGGTTGCTGACGCAAGATCAATAACGGTATTGGGCCGAGCAAACTGCCTCGGCCCACACGCCTCAACTCGAGATGGCGCAATCTTCAATTTGATCGAGTCGAACTAGACAGGATACCTTCCCCCGAAAGCAGCCTTTCGGCGAGGGTGCAGCATTCGTCAATAATGGGCTCAGTCATTCAATTTGCCGCCCTCCAAATGAACGGCGGCTTTGTCTGCAACGCTTATGCATTCGATGATTTGTGTTGGGCAACGCGGGAGGCTCAATAGAACTAACGCCGTCCAAGCCTGCCTAGTCTTGCAAGTTGAGCGAGCATCTGAGCGCCGGTACCTGTCCCTTGATCAGCACTCGGCACGGGTGGACGCGAGGAACCTGCTCCAAAGCCACCACGTTCAGGCATTGGTGCGATACCTAAGTATTGCCTTGCGCGAAGGCCCGCGTACTCCGAACCAGTAGCAGAACCAACGAGGTAACGATTTTGGGCCAGCGGGGAACCCGTAGCGGCTCTGCCGAAAGCATATGCTCCCCCAAGCCCGCCCGTAATTGCTGGCATCATAATGTTTCCGGAGATGGCACGTACAATAAACGGCGTCGCGATTATGAACCCCTTAGCCATGAGGACCATCATAAAGAATGGTATCAAAGCGCCTATGTTCGAAGCTCCTTCTGGATCGCCCAGCTCAAGAATAAGGGCGGAGGCTACACCAGTAATTGTGGCGAACACCCCAGCAACGATCACAGGATAGAGTGCGAACGACACAAGGGCAGAAAGCCAACGGGCAAAATAGTCCTTTGTGGCATCAAAGAGTGTCAAGAATATCATGATCGGTGCGAGACCAATAAGCAAAGCGATCATCAATCTCGACGCGACAAGAACAAATGCTGCCAACCCGCCTAGTATCGAAAGCAGTAAGACGCCAAGCACATCCAAGAGAGCGCCGGCCATCCAGTTGAGCTCAGAACCAGCCGCATTAAGATACTCACCTAGTTCTGCTATGAGCCTATCGAATTCTTCCGCAAACGTTCCGGAAGGGCCGGGGGTTCCTCCGCCAACTGAGGCAACTAGTGAGCCAGCGATACTGTCGATTCCGCTTAAAATTGCGGAAGAAAACGCATTGAACTGAACCCAGTTCGTAGCAAATATTCCAATCAAGCCGATCTTGACTGCCAGCCAAAACGCAGTTCGCCCGTCCATAGCGCGGTATTGGTAGATCATGTTTACGAAGATGAATATTATTGCGAGCGTGGTTCCAAGAACGAGCATAGTTCCGACTGTTGCCGCGACTGCCCCAAATTGGGTCTCGGCGGCCGTGTCGAGGTAGCCTTGTGATGTTTCAACGAAATACGTGACCACGCTCATTTGCTAGTTCACCAGTTGCCTTCAGCTTCACAGATCGGTTTGGCCGTTCGTCTTAGCTCATTGGCTTTTCGACTAAAGTCAGAAGAAGCTTCGATGATTTCCCAACGTTCGGAGTTGGCGTATCGTTCAAAGTAAACCTCTTGAGCAGCGTCCCAGCTTGGAAACTGAGTCCCGCAAGAACACTCTTCACCTTCGACGATGCGCTGCATATTTTGGAAACGATAGATGTCCTGTAGAAGCACCCCTTTGTGTGCTTCTTTGATGTCTATGTTTCGCACCCACTCAGGAAGTTCAGGCCTATCGATGCAAAAATCGGGGGTGTTTTCCAAAGTTGGGACAAGATTGCGCTCTGCATGAACGGAGGTTGGTATCAGGACCAACCCGAGAAGAATGGCTTTCGGAAGATCTTTCACAAGCCTGCCCCGCCAACAGCTGCAGCGGACACTTCTCGCTTAAGGAAAGCGCTATATCCTTGCGAGATACCATGTGTCTCAGGAAAAAAAGACACCACCTCCCAACCGTTCGCTCCGGCTTCGTTTAAGCTCGCGTGCATTGCGTCATAATGTTTCTGCTTTTTGATCTCAATGAACCGAAATTCGTGCTCAAACTTCTTCATGCGGCAACCTCCTCAGATTGGCTTGCGCCCGGCAGGTAAAATTCGGTGATTCCGCGTTCGGAATCCTTCCGCCCGGCTTGAATTATGACGTCGATAGAGCTTTCGATATAGAGTACCATATCTTGGTAAGTCATTGGAATCTCGGTCTTTAGAGCGGCGATGGCCAGGCGTTGAACCGCCAATTGCGGTGTTTCGGCGTGCAGTGTCGTCATAGAGCCGCCATGGCCTGTGTTGATCGCCTCCAAAAAAGTCATGGCTTCCTTACCCCGGACTTCGCCCAGGATGATGCGGTCCGGTCGCATGCGCAGCGTCGCGGTGAGCAGAACATCAGCCGTTTGGAACTGGGCATCGCGGTTTGCGATGAGCGTGACGGCATTTGGTTGCTTAGGAAGCAGCTCTGCGGCCTCTTCGATCGTTACAATGCGCTCCTCATCCCCAACCAGAGACAAGATCTTCCGGGCGGCCACGGTTTTTCCCGTCGAGGTTCCGCCGGACACAATCATGTTGAGTTTATGTTCAGCGCAAAATTCCAGCGCTTCATCAATTTCGCCACGCGCAACGACTTCGCGAAGTTGGCGATTGGTCTCGTTGCGAAGCTCCTCAAGCTTGCGTTCTTCGCCGTAAAGGTACTTCAGCTGGATGTTCTCGAGCGGCAGAGTCGAGAAGAACCGTAGACTGATCGACATGCCCGACACGACAGCCGGAGGTGTGACAACCTGAGCCCTGATGTGTCTGCTGCGATAGGTGATGGACACTGAAACGATTGGGCGATCCTTGCTCATGGTTGTGCTGGCATCTGAGGCGATCTGGTTTCCGAGGTCCTTAATTTCGGTCTCCGTCAAGGATTGTCCCAGAGGCCGCATGAAGTGATCGCCATGGAATTCACCCCAACAAGATCCGTCCGGGTTGATGCAAATCTCAATCACATCATCGCGTGCGGCGTCTTCAAGTTTGTCCAGTGATGCTTGCAGATAGCTCAGAGACATGGCTCAAAATATCTCCAGGTCTCGGTCGACCATGACGGTGACGCGCGCGCCCTGATCGAGGTAGATGACGGGGCCGATGGAGAGGTAGTCGCTGATCACGCTGTCCGTGGCATCCGCCAGATCGTCGCCGATATCTTCCAGAACATCGGCCGCGGCATCGTCTTCGACATTGGAAGCTGCAACGCTCGGCGCAGCCGTGACAATCGAAATAAGCGCTGCAGATCCAAAACGCTCCGCAAAGCGGGTGTCGACAAATCCGGTGACCCCGGACCGCCCGAGATCATCCCCACCAAAGGAGCTGATCTGAATGGATTGATTGGTTGGCAAGATTATCCGGTCCCAGGCAATCGTGACCCGTTTCTGGGCGATCTCAGCTCCGGAGCGATATCGGCCAATGAGACGTGATCCGCGCGGAATGAGTAGGCGCGCGCCGTCGTAGCCGTAGACGTCTTCCGAGGTCAGCGCGCGCACTTGCCCGGGCAACGAGCTGTCCAGTGCTGTCTCCATGACCGCCTGGATCATGGTGCCCTGCACAACTGTGTTGGATGGATTGGCGATGACTTCCGCTTGAGTCACCGTCGATGGGAGTGCGCCGTTCACGACAAAGTCAGTCACATCGCCAAACGTGCGTTCCGCGAGCTCAGTGGCGTTCCCAGTTCCACTCCCACCGAAGGCGATCGTCGGGGAGGCAATTCGGCGTTCTTGAAATGCGCGTTCTTCTTCGGCTCTTTGTTGAAGATCGGCGAGACGGCGGGCTTCCAGTTCGCGGCGCAAGCGTTCCTCCTCTCGCGCCCGAAGTTCTTCTTCAGTCGGCCCGGCTGGTGCGGGGGCAGGCGTAGACGCTTCGAGTTTTGCGAGATCGAGATCCATCCGCAGTTTTTCCAGCTCAATGTCTCTTGCCGAGAGTTCTTCCTGAAACTGGCGTTGCGCGTCTTCAGAGGCGGCCTGCAGAGCGGCGATCTGTTCCGTCAGCGCGTTGATGGCCTCGGCAGCCTTCGTGTCCTCTTCGAGCACTGGCTCGGGTGCATTCTGAAGCGCATCGATCTGAGCTTGCAATGCGGCCAACTGCTCGATGAGGTCTGCATTGGGTTCAGCTGGCTCTGGCGTGACGGTTACGATTTCAGGTTCAGGTGGCGGAGGAGGCACGAAGGGATCGATTTCCCCGAAACCATCTCCTTCTTGCTGAAACTCATCCGGGGTCGCCGTCGGAAGTGCTACTTCCTTAGTCGGTTGAGACAGGAAGTAGACTACTGCCCCGGCGCCTGCGATGAGCAAAACGACCAGAAGCGCCAGAACCGGCGAGCGACGCCGAGATGCGGGTGTCGATGCTACACTGCCTTGCTCAAGGGCGGCAAGTCGGCGTTCCAGATCGGTGTCAGATCTGTCGGCCATCAGGACGCCACGCCAGCAGGGGGTGTCGCGCTGATGCAGACAACGGCTTCACCAAGGCGCAACACCCATTCAGGATTCACGCCCGAGACGCGGATCACCCCGTTCTGCACTTGTTGGGTATTGACCGTGCGTTCCCGTCCGTTCGAATGACGGAAAATGGCGGGCACGGGGGCGTTTCTACCAAACTGGAAGTATGTAAATGTCCCGTCATCCCACACGCGCGTTGGTGTTATTTCGATCCGCTCATTGGCCCCATAGTTGTAGTTTGGTGCCTGGGCAGCGACAGCGTTTGACGCGCGCCGATTATCTTCAGGGTATCTAAACTGAACCACATAGAAGGTGGGTTGTGAGGCTTCCTTGACGTTGAAGTAGTAACTGCGCCGACTGGTGTAGACCGTCACATTGGTGTGGACCGCGCGCGCCAGCGGTTTGATGGCAAAGGCACGACCGCCGGGTACGCCGTCAATTTCAAATCCTTCCGTGTCGCCCGCAATGATGGACCGGATGGTTTCACCTTCGCCAAACTCGACCGTGGTCACATGCGTCAGCGAAACACTCAGCCGGTAGACTTGACCCTCTTGATACGTGGCGACCCTGACCCTCGCATCACGTGGCCCGCCGCGCGGGATCGCCTCTGCCAAGACTGTCGATGCAATCAGCGTAAAGCACAGCGTCAAGATGGTGAGGTTGCCCGCGGCCCACCACTTGTCCCAAAAAGCGGTGCCGCCAATGTTCCGATGCACCAAACGGGTTAGGGGCATCGGCGACAACCAGTCAGGGAGGTTCTGTTGTTGGCGCATTAGTTTTCCAATCTATCGGAACGGATCGAATACTCGGTCACGGTAAAGCCGAACGGATTGGTCCAAACCTGATCGATGGAGCGGCTTTCTTCTGGGCGGAATTCGAAGAGAAGGGTTGCAGTAAAGAGACCGGCCTGAACGCCGTTGATTGACGTCAGGCGCTTGCGCAGTCGGGCAGTGGCGCGGTTATTGCCAATCAGATTGATGCTCAGGATTTCGACATCAAGCCGGGCATTTGGTCCATAAACCGTTGGTGGGTAATTCTCGTTGGCGCTGTTCCAGATCTGGCGGACGCCAGCCTCGGCCGCAGCATCTGACCGGCGCAGAACGCTCCGGACGCGGACATCGTTGTCGAGTTGATTATAGACCTCGCGATCGGTCACATAGCGGAAGACTTCGGCTTCAATAATGGCCTGGTTTGCCGTGACTGTCGTTGCACCGACTGAGGCTTCAGGTAGCGCAAAGCCGGTCTCTGGGTCGTAGGGGACAACGACGGGAGGCGGATCGACATCCAAAACCGCAACGGCTGCGGCACTCAGGCATCCCAGAACACCAAAGATCAGTCCGAAAAGACCGAGACGTTGCCAGAGGCGCTCCCGACGCAGCGCCCCGTAGACAAGTTCTTCTTCTATGATCGCGCGTTCGTCACTCAAAACTCAAGAAACCCCATTCTCATCAATCGGCGCGCAAGTCCGGCAAGGTGAACTCCATGAACCGCTGTTCTTCGGCAATTGTCGCGGCATCAATCACGCCGCCGGTGCCGTCTCCAACTGTCTGAACCGCTTCGAGTTGCCACATGGCGACGAGCGCGATGGCCAGTTCAGCGGTCACTCTCGTGTTGAGATCGACACTCTCTTTGAGTTCGTCCATGTCGTCGATCAGACCAACAAGCCTGTCGACGCGTTGAAGCGATTGACCTGCGTCCTCGTAGCTGTTTTGGGCCGCTGCCGAGACCAATGCGCCGGTTGTGGCCTGCGTTGCGATGCGCTCAGCGCCAGCGTTGCCGCTGCGGGCCATTTCACTCAAGGTGTCTTCGTCAAAGCCCAAATCAGCCAGAACACGGTCCATCTGGGTTTCAATCTCGCTTGCACCGGAGCCGGTCAAGCCGGAGAAATCCCCCGTCTTGATCGAATCGATGGTCGCGAGAATGTCTCCGAACTCTTGATCGAGCAGCCCGTTCAACTCGTCTTCCATCTGTGTGCGGATGATCTCCGGAAGCTCGGCCAAGCGCGTCAACGCTTCATAAGTGCGTTGCAGCTCCGCGAGCTGTTCCGTGAGTGTGGCCAGTTGCTCGCGAAGCTGCGTGAGCTGCTCGTTTTGAAGAATTTCATCTTCGATCATTTGGCGCAGCTGTTGGATGTTCTGTGCGATGTTCTGCGTGTCGACGACCGGGACGCCTTGTGCATAGGCTGGCGTGATCATTGTGGCTGGGATGGCTGCAAACATGCAGCTCGTGAAGTGAGCAAGTCTCACTATGTGTTTGAACATCAATCCAATTCCTCCAAGGTGAAATCCATGAACTCTTGCTCGGCCATTCGCACCGAAGCTTGCGCCAATTGCGCCGCACTCAATGGCTGGGTACGAGCTGCTTTGAGGCGCAATCGCGCCGCAATAAGGCGGACCAATTCTGCGCGTGCATAGGTGTTGAGCGCGACGCTTTCTTGGACGTCGCTGGTTGTCTCGATCCGTTCCACGATGTCACGGATCCTCAGGGCCGCTTGCCGGATGGCTGCGGGCGAATTGCTCCCATAAAAGGCGGCCCCGTGACCGGTGATTGAGAGATTGGCATTGGCCAGTAGGGCTGGATCGATGGTGCCGAGGGCTTCGATACCGCCGATGCGAGCAAGGTACGCATTGTATTTTTGCGGGATGACGGTGACGTAGTGTTGGGTTTCCTTGAATGGCGGTACGCCGCCATACTCGATCACGCGTCCCGGTCCTGCGTTGTAGGCGGCTAAAGCGTTGATGATGTTCCCATCAAAGCGATCAAGCTGTGCTGAGAGATACCGCGCGCCACCATGCACCTGCAGATAGGGGCTGTTGTAGTATTCCGGGTTGATACCGAGATCGCTGGCTGTGCCGGGCATGATTTGTGTGAGACCAAAAGCACCCACGGGCGAGCGGGCTCCGATCGTGAACCGGCTTTCCTGCCAGATGAGGGCTTGGAGGAGGGCGCGCCACTGCACGGCGGAGAGGCTCGCGCGGCCCACGCCAGAAAACCCTGCCGTCTCCTGCGCCACCTGAATGATAAGCTGCTCGATGTTTTGGGCCGCGTCCCCAAACATCTGCTGACCGCCAGGATTGGGGTCAATCGCCGCTGTGCCATAGACCGCTTCCGCGGATCGATCAGCAGAGCCACTCCCACCTTCAAGCGACGTGACCATGGGGCCAACGCCGGCACCGTCGAAACTGGTTTGCGCATCCAGTATGGCTTGAAGCGTGGCCAGCTGTTCGCGCTTGATGGCGGCCAAAAGTTCCCGCGTTGCCAGCTTGTCGGACTGCAAAGCGAGATCGATCTCTCGATCTGAGGTCTCAACAATGTCGCGGGCCGTTAGCCCGCTGTCATTTGTCGGCACACCTTGCGCGGAAGCGGTGCCAGTGGTGGCCGCAAGTACCGCAAGGATATGGACGAGCTTACTCAATCTCAGTCGCTCCATCCAAAGGCCCGCCAAGCGGTTCGAAACTGCAGTCTTTCTCGCCCGGAGCCGGAGCGACGAAATTGAAGCAATTGGTCTGCGGTTCGCTGTACTCTGTGCACCCTGCGAGGAAGACGGCGAACAGGATTATCTTGGCAACGATACGGATCATGAGAGTCTCCAAAAATCGGGGCGGTCCCGGTAATCGGCACCGACAAGCGCCTCACCTTTTTCCATGCCGCCGAGAATGGTCAGGTGTGAGCCAAGGGCAGAGAGATCGGCGTCAACAACCACCGAACCACCGTCGTCGCGAATGAGCGCGAGGCGGCTGTCGCTACCGGTATTGAGAAGGACATCGAGTTCCTTCTCGTAGAGGTTCAGCATCGCATAGTCGGATGCGTGCGCCCGAATGTTGGGCAAAAGGATTTGTGTCGGGACGGCTTCGATGATGGTCTTGCCCGTCCGGGTGCGCTCTAGTTGGCTGGCATATTGCGTCATCATGACGGCGACGGTGTTTTGCTTCCTTGCCGTCACCAGCCAATTTGACAGGCGCTCCGCAAAATACACGTTGTCGAGCGCCTTCCAGGCCTCGTCGATAATGATGATCGTTGGACGGCGGTCTTCAATCTCACGTTCAACACGGCGGAAGAGGTAGCTCAAGACGGCCATGCGTTCCCGTTCGCTCTCGCTGTCGAGAATGCCGGTGAGATCGAACCCTACTGTGTCACCCTTGAGAGAGAATGTGTCTTCAAGTGTTTGGCCGAAGATCCAGCCATATCGACCGTTTTGGGTCCATTCCTGAAGCCGTTCGTGGAGATCGCCCTCGTCGTCGGTGGAGACAAAGAGGGATGAAAAATCCTTCCAGTTTCGCAACTCAGGACTAGCCGCCGTTGCGTTCTGACGCACAACTTCCTGAATGCGGTTCGTCTGCGCCGGTGCGAGTGGGCGGTCCGATCTGTAGAGAAGGGTGCCAAGCCAGTCAGACAACCACGCCGTGCCGCGTTCATCGGTCTCCGTCCAAAGTGGATTGAGGCCCGTTGGCTGGCCCGCTTTGATCGCTGTGTAGGTTCCACCGTTGGCGCGGACAGCCATTTCCATGCCCGCGCGATAGTCAAAGACGAACACCCGCGCGTCAGTTCGCCGTGCTTGGGTCATCAGGAAGGCCGAAAGAACGGATTTCCCTGATCCCGGTCGCCCGAGGATCAGGGTATGCCCGCTCGTAGGCTCTTTATCCGGGCTACCTTGCTCGTGGTAAGAAAAGCGGTAAGCGCTTTGCTCCGGGGTTGGGAACATGGAAATCACCTTGCCCCACGGCAGATGCTCATTCGATTTGCCGAGCTGCGTGCGATGGAAGGCGGCGAAATCGGCAAAGTTTCGATTTGTCACGGCACTGGCCCGAACCCGCTTGGGCTGGTTGCCGGGGTGTTGGCTGAAGTAATGGCTCTTGGCGGCAGCACGCTCGCCGATCATCTTGATGCCCTCAGTAGCGGCCGCGTTGACGATCTCGGCCCCGAGGGTTTCCAGCTCATCCAGCGTGTTACAGAAGACGGTCACAACCATGTGGTGTTCGCCGAAGCTTTGTCGTTTCGCTTCCAAATCATCGTGCGCGATGTCGAGCGCCTCGAGGAGCGAGAGTGCTGCATCCTGAGACGCCTGCATTTGCCGCTTCTGGCGTTTTATGCGTCCAGCCATGAGATTTGAATTGATCGGGGTGAAGGAGTGGGTGACGATCATGTCGACCGGCAGGTTCAGCATATCGAACATCGTGCAGTTCGTTTGCTCGGAATACTCACCGATCGTGAAGCTCTTGCCGTAGCGCTGCCCAACCACACCCTCGGAAAGTTCAAAATGCGTGCCTTTGAAGGTCACGCGGGTATTGGCGGTATTGTAGGAGAGAAACCCGTATTTGCCTGCCGGAAACAGCGGCATTTCCTGGCCCGTGTTGAGCGCCCCGAGAAAGCCGATGAGCTCACCTGAGGACGCCGAAAGGACATGAGGGTCCATCTCAGACAGCCCGGACAGGAAGACACCGACAGCCTCGTTCAATCGTCGGATACGTTTTTGGGTTTCTTCTTTGAGCCTGTTGGGATTGCTGCGGTTTAGAAAGGGCAGGGCGCTTTTGGACGGAGGTCGATGAATGACCGTCAGTGTCAAAGTTTTGTCGCGCAGGCCCGACGTCGAGAGCTTGTTGCGCCACTCGGTGTCCAGGGCCCCAGCAAAGTCGTCGCTTGAGATAGGGCTCAAGTCCGGTGTGATGGCCTTCGAGACCTTGTGCACGTAGTAGCTGAATTCTGGACCAAGCTGCGCAATGAGGCGGGCAAAAAGGGCCCGGACCTTGTCGAGATGACTGTCGTCGGTGGTATAGCTGTTTACGCCGCGCAGCCGGATACACTGGAATAGTTCGTTGACCCGCGTACGCACAGTCTGATCGTCGGCAAGGCTGACATAAGGCAACATATGCGCCAACCTGCTTTCGCGCTCAAACCACTCCGGTAGAAGGGTGCGGTGATCCACGGTGTCGTCACGGGGCATAGCTATCCCCATCATGGATCGAGCGATTGCGGGTTGGCGGTGTCTCTTGCAAGACGGTCATCATCACGTCGATAAAGCGCGGATCCCAGTCAGCCGCTTTCCACAGGACAGGGTAAAGAACGGCTGCGATGCCCAGGACGACAACGTTCTGAATCCAGACGAAGAGCAGAACCGAGCCAAAGAGCCAGACCATGGCATACATGATCGGAAGCCCGAAAAGCTTTGGCGGGCGCACAAGGCCCAGAAAAAGGGGAGAGCGCTCCGCCATCAGGGAGTTACCCGCCCGAGAAGACGGCGGCGACAATCGTTGGCGCGGCGGCAATTCCGGCGATTCCAACAAGCACCCAGAGGGCCTGGCGCAGGTCGATGATGTTGAAGAACCAGCTCAGAAACACGCCGATCACAGCGAGGGTGGCGATGACGACACCAAGTGGTCCAGTCAGTGCGTCCACGATCCCCTGCAGCAGGCTTTGGATGGGCGACAGATCGATACTTTGCGCCATGGCGGGCTCTGCGGCGACAATAACTAGCGCCACCAACGCCAAAGCCAGTTGTAATGTCCTGTTCATGAATTCTCTCCTTCCAACCGTTCAAATACTGAAAGCACACGAACAACGTGGTTCTGCGTTTCGCGATAAGGGGGAATGCCACTGTGCTCGACGACCGCATCGGGGCCAGCATTGTAGGCAGCAAGTGCCAGACGCGGATCGCCAAAGGTCTCCAGCATCAGCGCCAGATAGCGGGCGGACCCGTCTAGGTTCTGACGCATGTCATGAGGATCGACGCCGAGATCGCGCGCGGTCGCTGGCATCAACTGCCCGAGGCCAAGGGCGCCCGCACTCGAGATCGCATCCTGCCTATAGGCGCTCTCGACCTCGATATTGGCGCGGTAGAGGGTCAGCCAGTCTCGAACTGAGAGATCCGCACGGCGCAGCCCTGGATGGCCAGCGTAGCGAAGCGCGGTTGCCTCGATGGCCGCCAGAACATCGGCGCGGGGCAGAGGAGCCGGGCGAGTAAGGGCCGCAAAACGCAACGCGTCAGGTTCAACAGCCGGTTCATCTTCACCGAGGATCGGCAGTTCATTAGCCGCCGAACCCTGTCCGATGCCGTCATTGTAATTGAGGGCAAAGCTATCTTGGGAGCTAGACGGGGTCAGAGAGCCGTCGCTCTCCATGACCAGCACCATCTGGGCTGTTGCTGAACCTGTCAGAATCCAGAAAAGGAGAAGGTTACTTGCTGTCGCTCTTGTCGGTCGCAGCCAGCTTGTGCGTTGTCCGCTGGCCTTCTTCGAGCGGGACATCGGCATGAGAGAAACCGATGCCGATGAGGAAGGAGACCACACCCGTGATGGTCTTAAACTCGCGAATCTTGATGTCGTTATGGGTCGTCCGGGTGCGGGCAGTGACCAGCAACTTCTCCACACCCTCGTCAGAGACGACACGCATGATCCAGACACCGTAGTAGCTGGGGCCCTTCTTGTGTGCCGACTCCTGGCACAGGATTTCTGCGCTATAACCACTTTCCACGAGTTCGCGGAAACGTGCTTCCGTAACCACATTTGGTGCTTCGATGTCCCAGTTCATGGCCCGGTTCGCGCTTTCTTCAAAGACGCAGCCTCAGGCATTCCTACTTGAAGCCTGAAGTTACGATAGTATATA
>CANMYO010000008.1 GCA_947502145.1 uncultured Paracoccaceae bacterium
TCAACGCATGCATCGCAATCGATGCATTCATCTGGGTGGATGACCAAAAAGTTTGGTCCTTCGTAGAAACAATCAACTGGGCAAACAGCCACACAGTCGGTGTGTTTGCAGTTGATGCAGTTGTCGGTCACGACATACGTCATCTTATTTGTCCTGGAAAAAGGGCGACCCAGACGCTGAGCGCCCGGGTCAGTCTCAGGGAGAGTTACTCAGCAGCAGCGAGGTGTTCGCTTACCGTAGGGATATCGTACATTGAGTAGAGTTCCGCTTCATCGACGACGACGCGATCATCATACCCACTAAACCAAATAGCCTCTGGGTTTCTGCCCACGATAGTTACTTTCGCACGATTGGACGCATCGGCCGCTCCGCGGAGGAGCTTGAAGACGACAACACCGTTTTCACCTCCCTTCACGCCTGGAACTGGCGTGTCGGTGATCGCGGCAACCTCTGTCTTTCCCTTATAGTGCGTGATCGAAAGGCGAGCGTGCGCTTCAACGCCTGACAAGCCGCGCTGAGATTCATTGAGAATGGCCCAAGCGCGTTCGATCGGCACGTTGAATGCCTTGTGGCCAACGATGTCACGACCACAGAAGAAGTAGTGGTTCTCAACGCCATTGCGCTTCAATTCCCGCTGAAGGATCCGCAATGCATCCGGGTCATCGTTGATGTCGGCGATAATTGGAGACTGATTTTCTACGACAATCCAAGGACGGCTGCGAAGCTCGCGGACAGCTTTCTTGGTTGCAGGCACCCACTGCAGGCCACCTCCGGGCTGATCCAAGTAGCCGCCGTCAGGATCCTTTTTCAGGAATTCGTCGGGGTGGTTGAAATGCACCATCATGCGTAAACTGATCTCAGGATACGCTTCATGAAATGCATCCAGCATCGCAAAGAAGGTCTCATCGAAGCGTTCGGGATAGAACGCAAGTTCCTTTGTGCCAATTCGAATGTTCTCGATGCCAGCCTGTGCAAGGGCTGAAAGCCATTGCGCAATGTTCTTGTTGCCCAGCACCATTGGGTCGCCGCCTGACATCAAGGCTTCCCGCAGCTTCTCACGCCCTGTTTCAGGATGAATGCCACCATTTTCAGCAACAATACGATTGTGCTCTTTGATGTACTCCACGACCTCCTTGATCTGCGCCAGACCCTTTGGAGCAACCGTCCCATCTGGACGTTCAACTTCTTTTTTGGCAATCAGCTCTTCGCGATAGCAGAATCGGCAGTGCGCAGAACAGGTCGATGCCACGTAGAGGAGCGCAAGCTCATATTTGTGGATCATGCCCTCGATCGGGCTGTAAGACATTTGTTTGCCGGGATCCTCGGCACCATCTAGGTCATAAGTCTCTTTGGGGCTGGCTTTTACAAGTGTCTGAAGAGACTTGGAGCGAATGGCCTGCTCAAAATAGTGGCGTGTGATCTTGATCGGCATACGAGCCTGGAGGTCTCGGTTCGTCCCATCAAGCTCCATGATCGCGTCTAACTCGTCTTGCGAGTAAAAGTCCTTCATGTCTTGCGGCGCTGTGCCTTCGACGAATTTCTTTAGGCCGTTGATGATCTGCCGATCGTACTTTCCATTGGTCACTGTCGACAAGAAGGCGGCTTCTTTCTCGGACGGCTCATACTTCGCAGGTAGCATGCATTTCTCCCTTGGCTGCGTTGTTTGATCCAACACCCGAGTATCGAATTTTGACTCAGGTCGGCGTAGCTAGTCGCCAATAGAGCTCTTTCCCCCCTGCCCTGACAAACGGCCATTACTCACCAACCCATGAGTAGGATTCATGGATAGCCAATTCTTGGCGACTTGTAGGAATGTAGGTTGCATGCCAATATTTTGGTTCGAAACAAGCCATCCAGGTTCAAATGAACACGAGAAAGCTCAACGTACAGAGGCGCTACATGCCTTCGCATTCTGTCTTGCGGAGCTTTGAGTGCGCTGCGCGCCACGGCAGTTTCACTCTAGCAGCCGAAGAATTAGATCTTACTCAAAGCGCCATAAGCCGCCAGGTTAAGGATCTTGAAGACGTTATTGGTGCCAGCCTGTTCAGGCGGGTCGGGCGGCGCGTTGTATTGACGAAAGCCGGGCAGCAACTGGCAGACGATGTCGCAGTAGATCTGGAGAATCTTCAACAAACCATCATGAGAGCTATTTCGGCGGGCAAGCAAGGAACGGCAATACGAGTTGCGGTTCTCCCAGGCTTTGCAAGCCGATGGCTGATCCCACGGCTGCCAGAGTTCACCGAGTTGCACCCTGATATTGAGCTTAGCTTCTCAACCCGCCTAGAACCTTTCGATATGACACGGGAGCGGTTCGATCTTGCTGTTCACTTTGGAAACGAGAATTGGCCAGATACTGACATGCGTCTCCTCAGCAGTGAGACGATGGTTGCAGTGGCTGCCCCGTCTTTCATTGATGTACACAGCATCTCTTCGCTTGATCGGCTCGTCAGCGTACCTCTCCTGCATATGGAGACACGCCCCACTGTCTGGAGCCAGTACTTTGAAGAGGTTGGGCTGCAACACGACACCGCGCTTTCGGGTAAGTATTTTGATCAGTTTTCTATGGTTATCGCTGCGGCCGTCGCAGCATTGGGAGCTGCGTTGGTGCCAACCTATCTGATCGAGGGCGAACTGTCCTCAGGGAGACTTGTTCCATTGAGCTCTGCAACTGTGACGACACGCAACAGCTACTATCTTGTGACACCTAGCAATCGGCGAAATCCAGAAGTTGACTTACTGTCAAACTGGATGGTGCAAGCCATTAACGAGCAAATTTTATGATAACTTTTTGCCTGGCCGCATCGACGCCGGTGGATGGCGCACTGTTCAGTGAAACCCTTTGTAAGCCAGCGTCTCGGATCTCAGCAGTGAGAGAAAAGTTTGTGTGGCCGGAGACAAGGTAGCCCCTTTGGGCCAAACAATACCTGTGTCCATCGATGGCATATCTTCTAAAAGATCTTTTCGTACGATCCGTCGACCTTCCAGCGACCAGGATCGGTAGACCATGTCGGAGATGATCGCGACTCCCATCTCATTGGCGATCATGCTTCTGAGTGCCTCCATCGAATAGCTGGTGAACATGACGTTCGGTGAGAAGTCATATTTTTCCCAGACACGACGAATGGTGGATTCATGTTCGTCCATGGTGAGCAAGATATAGTTCTCTTCAGCAATGTCGTGGATGGAGACGGTTTCCTTGTCTACCAATGGATGTCGGCTCGACAACCAAAGCCTTCGCGGTGATGCGATGAGTTCTTCGACATGGAATGGCCCTGTTACCAACAGGTTTGAGACCAACATGATGGCAACGTCAAAGTTCCCTTGTTGCAGGCCTTCTTCGATCTCTTTCCGCGAAACCTCAAAGACTTCGATGTGTATTTCTGGGTAGAGGTTTTTCAGCTTTCGCCAGATCGGTGGAAGAAAGTAAGCCGAGATCGCTTCGGTTACAGCGACTCTGACGCTGCCCGCCTCCTGCGGCTCTTGGTCAAACTCCAACTCCACGGCATCTTCGACATGTTGCATGATCGAGTGACAATGCCGCAGAAACTTCTCTCCTTGCGATGTGAGATGCATTCCCTTGGACTGCCTAACAAACAGTTGGTAGCCCAGAAGATCTTCCAGCTTTCGTATCGCTATGGTGATCGACGACTGCGTAACATTGCAGACGTCAGAAGCCTTTGAAATTTGCCCCGTCTCCGCTGTAGCAATGAAATATTTAATCTGTCGTAGCGTGATATCCATGGGGAAAATCTATAACACACGCTATGA
Organism: uncultured Paracoccaceae bacterium; assembly: GCA_947502145.1. GTDB lineage: Bacteria > Pseudomonadota > Alphaproteobacteria > Rhodobacterales > Rhodobacteraceae > CANMYO01. The sequence goes on from CANMYO010000008.1 coordinate 3,769, forward strand.
TATAAAAAACATCAAAATCAATGGTGTGGTGAGAGACAGTCCAGTGTTATTGATTTTGCCAATATTACTATTCAAAATATAAAAATAGTATTGTGTTAACATTTGGTCAATCTGATCGCTAACGTGGAAATCGCGGTGGATCAGGACCATCTCGGCCATGTTGCAATCTCTGGGGGAGGAGATGTTAGGCAAGCCTGCGTAGCCGCAGGACTTGGTAGCTGACCACGATCCACGATCTTGCTGCATTGCCGAAAAACATGGCCCAAAATTCGTCCTACCGCTGTTTCCAGGCAAAATGAGAACGATGTCGGGAACACAGAGTGAGCACAGAAGTAAGCAAGCCAAATCAGCTAGCGAAATCGGGGTTTTGTGCACTGTGTAGATCACGTTGTGGAGCGACTTTTTTCGTAGAAGATGGCAAACTCGTGTCCGCCGGGCCAAACCCGGATCACCCTACCGGTTCGGCGTTGTGCCTGAAAGGGAAGGCTGCTCCAGAAATTCTCTACAGTCCGGACCGAATTCTGCAGCCGATGAGACGCACCACCTCCAAGACTGACGCGGACCCAAAATGGGAGACGATTTCTTGGGAAGAAGCTCTTTCAGAAGTCGCAAGCAAGCTCTCAGCAATCAAAGATGAGTATGGTGCTGAAGCGGTCGCATTTTCCATAACCAGTCCAAGTGGATCTACCGTCAGTGACAGTATCGATTGGATCGAGCGGTTCATTCGAACCTTTGGCAGCCCAAATACTGCCTATGCCACAGAGCTGTGCAATTGGCACAAAGACCACGCCCACAAGTTCACATTTGGAACGGGTGTTCTCTACCCAGAGTACACGAATTCAGACACCATTTTGCTATGGGGCTTTAACCCTAGTGCGGTCTGGCTAGATCAGGCAACGCAAATCGCTACAGCTAGAGCGCGAGGGGCAAAGATCATCTCCGTCGATCCGCGCGACTCAGGTTTCGCAAGAGATGCCGACCACTGGTTACGGGTCTTGCCAGGGACCGACGGTGCTCTTGCGATGGGCCTGGCAAACATCCTACTCCAAAGAGAAGCATACGATGACGAATTCGTTAGGCTTTGGACAAACGCACCCTTTCTGGTCCGTCAAGACAACGGTCAGTTCCTCCGTGGAAAAGAACTCGGCGATGCCCATGGCGATGGGTATGTCATCATGGACAAGGACGGCGTGCCGAGAGTCCTGTCGGGCAACGTCACAGATGATAAAAAGTACCTGCTATCGGCGTTGTTGAAATGCGACGCAGACATTTCGCTCAATTCTGGACGCGTCACTTGTAGGCCAGCCTTCAGCCTTTATGAGGCTGCGTGTGCAGAGTTCGACCTCGCACGGGTGTCAGCTGAAACGACTATTGACCAAGACGAAATCTTGGCCGCGGCCGACACTCTCATAAGGGCCGATGCAATCGCGTATTATGCCTGGACAGGCGTAGGGCAGCATGCGCACGCAACGCAAACCGACAGGGCTATTGCAACATTGATGGCTCTGAAGGGCTCGTACGACAAACCTGGCGGAAACGTCGCTTATACCAAGCACACCACAAATCCGGCAACCGGTTGGGATCAATTTCCCGATGGCCAGCTCGTAAAAGCAATAGGTCTCGACAAACGACCAATTGGCCCCCCCTCTCAAGGATGGATTACCGCAGGTGATCTATATAATGCCATTACTGATGAGGACCCCTACCCGGTCCGCGGGTTGATGGTGTTCGGGGCAAATCTTGCGGTGTCCCATCCCGAGTCGATGCGGGCAAAAGAGGCATTGGAGCAGCTCGACTTCCACGTCCATTGCGATGCTGTTGAAACGCCAACAGCTCGACTAGCCGACATATTTCTTCCCATCAGCACAATGTGGGAACGAGAAGGTCTAAGGGTCGGATTTGAGGTTAGCCAGGACGCAGAAGAGCTTATCCAGCTGCGCCAGCCAATCGTTCCACCAATAGGCGACACAAGGTCTGACACGGAGATCGTTTTTGATCTGGCCTGTCGCATGGGAATGGGCGAGACGTTCTACAATGGCGATATCGATGCTGCGTTAAATCACGTCTTGGAACCAACGGGACTGACCGTTGATGCACTACGGAAGGAACCCGACGGTATTAGACTGCCTCTCCGTTACGAGCCCAAGAAGTACGAGCATGCGAATGGAAACACACAGCGAGGGTTTGACACAGATACAGGTCGTGTCGAACTCTACTCAGAATTACTTCTTCGGTACGGCCACGATCCGCTTCCATCAATCGGCGCAGTTGGCCCTGAACTTGAACTAGATGAGCTCATCCTAACGACCGCAAAGAGCGGATATTATACACATTCCGCGCAGCGGCATATTCCAACACTTCGACAACGGTCTCCTGAGCCAACCGTAGAAGTGTCCAGCGATTTTGCTCAGCGAAACAAGCTGGAACCAGGTGAAATTGCTCGCATCAAGACCGCCTATGGTGAGGTGCGAATGGTGCTCAAGATCAACGCCGCATTGCACCCGAGTGTTGCCGTTGCTTCGTACGGTTGGTGGCAAGCCAATCAAGAGATCGGAAAGCCTGGTTACGACGCGTTTTCGGCTGAAGGCGCGAACTACAACAACCTCATTTCTGGATCAGTTAGCGACCCTATCAGCGGTGCCCCCGCGATGCGCTCGACACGGTGCTTTGTGGAGCCACTCAAGAATCTTGATCGACCAAAGGACGGATGGGAAGACTACGTCGACGCCACTATTACGAATGTTCAAGATCTCGCGGATGGTGTGAAAGCAATCTCCGTATCGCCGAGAATTGCGAAGGCCCTTCCCGACTACTTGCCCGGTCAACACATCACACTGAAGCTCAGAGACCCTGATACCGGGGCCGAAGTTATTCGCTGTTATTCATTGACCGGTCCAGCCAGGCAAGCAAACCGAGACAGCTATGATATCGCTGTGCGGAAGGTCGATGCCCCGGTTGGACAGCCTGACGTTCCAGATGGAAAGATGTCCGGAATAGTCCATAGCTCACTTCAGGTCGGCCACTCTGTTTGGCTGAAAGCGCCTTCCGGCCGGTTCGTTCCACCGATCACATCAGAACGACCAGTTGTTCTTGTCGCAGGCGGCATCGGAATAACCCCCTTCATCAGCTATTTGGAGAGCTTGCTGACAGTCGACGCTCCTCCTGTCGTTCACCTGGTCTATGCCAACCAAAACAGCTCCACGCATGCATTTGCGGAAAGAATAACCGAGCTTCAAACGGAGCTAGACACTCTTTCGGTCGTTAATGTTTACGGCAATCCTTTGGACGAGGATTTGCTACATTCGCGATGCCAGGCAACAGGGTTCGTTACGATTGAACAAATCTTGCTGCCAACGTTCGGCACAGACCCAGAAATCTTCCAATGCGGCCCTCCCGCAATGATGGATTCTGTCGAGCATGGTCTGCGGAAAGCCGGGTTCCCAATGGACCGTTTGCACAAAGAGGCATTTGTCTCACCTGCGGCTACAAACGCACTCCCGAACGGACCGTTTAGCGTCACATTCGTGCGTTCCGGCGCAACCGTTGATTGGACGCCAGCCTCCGGGTCAATTCTGGAACTCAGTGAATCCTTGGGCCTGTCGCTTCAAAGTGGATGCCGTGCCGGCCAGTGCGAAAGTTGCACGCAAAAAATTCTGTCAGGTTCGACGATGTATCGCACCGACCTCGAATACTCCGAAGATGACCGCTGTTTGACCTGCCAAGCAGTGCCGACAAGCGATCTAGTTCTGGACGCCTAAAAAAGGAAAAAAAATGTCAGGTCCAATCCTAATTGATCTCGAGCAAACGGCGAATGCGATGCCATTCGATGCTTTGGTTGAAGCGTTGCGCCAACAGTTTGATCGCGATGTCGAAACACCATTGCGTCACCAGCACCCGATTCAAGTTCTGGGTGAGCCGGAGGCCACTTTGCTTCTTATGCCCGTTTGGGACGTGGAAGGATTTGGTGGTGTCAAACTCGTCAACGTTCATCCAGGCAACAACACCCGAGGAATTCCAGCGTTGTCTGCAAGCTACTTGCTCTTCGACAGCAAAACTGGGGAGCACGTAGCATTTGTAGATGGTGGGGAGCTAACGGCCCGCAGAACGGCTGCTGCTTCTGCTTTGGCGGCGGACTATCTCTGCCGCCAAGATTCGAATTCCCAACTCCTTGTTGGCGCCGGTCGCGTAGCCAGCAATCTGGCCTACGCTTATCGGGCAGTGAGACCTATCGAGCAGGTCCTAGTTTGGGACATCAATCCAGAATTCGCCGCAAAGCTAGCGACGCAACTCAGTCAGGATGGGTTTGATGCCGTTGTTGTTTCAGACCTCGAAGAAGCAACAAAACATGTCGACATCATATCCTGTGCGACACTCGCCTCTGATCCTCTCATTGACGGGCGTTGGTTGCGCCCGGGTCAACACCTGGACTTGATCGGTGGCTTTACGCCAGACATGCGCGAGGCAGATGACACGGCAGTCAAACGCTCGCGTGTTTATATCGACACCGATGCTGCTTTGTCTGAAGCAGGTGACCTGATCCGCCCGATTGAGAACGGAATACTATCAAGAGAACAGATCGCAGGCGATCTTTTCTCACTTTGCCGGAACGACGATCCCGGCCGTCAATCAAACGAAGAAATCACGCTATTTAAGGCAGTGGGAACTGCCTTAGAGGACCTGGCAGCAGCGGCGCTAGCCTACAAGAACTTTTCTGGAACGTCAGGTCAACAATGATCCAGAATTCAAAATCCTCAACTCATGGGAGGTCAATATGACCAAAGTAAATCGAAGAAACTTCCTTGGAAAAGGCGCTATCGCAGCGGTAGGGGGTGCAGCAGCCACTACCCTAGCCACCCCTGCCCTTGCGCAAGACAGCATAGAGCTGCGGATGGTAACATCCTGGCCCAAGAACTTTCCTGGACTAGGGACCGCCGCCGTCAATTTCGCGGAGCGCGTAAAGAAGGCATCCGACGGCCGCATCACGATCAACATTTTGTCTGCGGGTGAACTTGTTGGCGCCCTGAAGGTGCACGATGCCGTGCAAGAAGGCACCGCGGACATGTACCACTCTTCAGAGCAGTACTTCCAAGGGAAGTCCAAAGCGCTGGCTTTCTTTGCGGGTGTTCCATTTGGTTTCACAACAATTGAAGCCAACGCATGGCTCTATCATGGTGGCGGGCAAGAGCTTTGGGACGAGGTCTCTGCACCATTCAATGTCAAACCATTGGCATGTGGGAATGTCGGACACCAAATGGGTGGCTGGTACAAGAACCCGATCACGTCTCTAGACGACTTCAAAGGTCTGAAGATGCGGATCCCGGGCATTGGTGGCGACGTTCTCAAAGAACTCGGCGGCACACCGATCACACTTCCGGGCTCCGAGATCCTTCCTGCGCTTGAAGCAGGCACAATCGACGCGACCGAATGGGTTGGCCCATGGAATGACTTGGCCTTTGGTTTCTACAAAGTCACCAAGAACTACCACTTCCCCGGCTTCCACGATCCAGGTTCGATTGTCTCTGTCGGCGTCAACAAGGAAAAATGGGACGCCATGAGCGAGGCAGATCGTGCTCTGCTTGAGTACTGTGCGATGGCAGAAAACGTATACAACGTTTCAGAATATGCGGCAAAGAATGCCACTGCTCTGGAAACCCTTGTGAACGAACACGGTGTGAACCTGGTCGAGTTCCCGCAAGAGGTTTATGATCGTGTCTCGGCAGCAATGCCTGACATCATCTCATCAATTGCCGCAACTGACGCTGCCACTCAAAAGGTCGCTGACGGCTATCGTGAATTCCGCGAAAAAATCGTTCCATGGTCAGACATTGGCGATGGTGCATACTACGCAAAACGCCGCGGATAAGCGCACAACGTCACAGACAGCTTTCACGCCGGGTTTTACCCGGCGTGAAGGCCATTGTGAGTATTCTTGATTACGGACCCAAAGATGAAACAAACGGAAAAAATCTCACAGGCTATTGACCGATTTAACGCCCGGCTTGGACGCACGATCGCTTGGCTCACGCTCGCGATGGTCTTGGTGCAATTGGTCATTGTGATAATGCGATACGTCTTCGCGTATGGCTCTATCGCCTTGCAGGAATCCGTTTGGTACATGCATGGCATCGTTTTCATGGTCGCCGCTGGATCCACGTATCTCGCGGATGAGCATGTTCGGATTGATGTCTTCTACAACGCTGCTTCAAAAAAGTTCCAAGCTTGGGTAAACCTGCTTGGCATCATCTTTCTGATTTTTCCTGTCTGTATTGCGATTGTTTACCTGTCGTGGGGCTACGTTCTCAACAGCTGGAGTATCCGCGAGGGATCAATCGAGCTCACCGGACTTCCGTACATCTACCTCCTCAAAACTGTAATCTGGGTCTTCGCCTTCGTCCTCAGTCTTCAAGCTGTTTCGCAAGCTCTTAAGGCCATCCAAATTCTACAAGGCGACGACGCCCAGGAAGACGTAAAATGAGTTTCATAACACCTGAATTAATGTGCATCGTTCTTGTGAGTCTGGTCGCAATCACGTTGCTGATGGGTTTTCCAGTCGCCTTCACGCTGGCTGGAGGGTCGCTCATTGTAACACTGATCGGCGCCGCATTGGGCGTCTATGATCCAACACTTCTGATCGCATTCCCACAGCGCGTCTTCTCGATCATGACAAATGAGACGCTCATCGCCGTCCCGTTATTTGTCTTTATGGGGGTCATGCTTGAACGCTCAAAACTGGCTGAAGAACTGCTTGAAAACATGGCGCGTCTGTTCGGCGGAAGACCTGGCGGCATCGCCTACGCCGTGTGTTTGGTTGGAGCTTTACTTGCGGCATCAACCGGCATTGCTGGTGCTACGGTCGTCACAATGGGTTTGCTATCCCTGCCCGTCATGCTCCGACGTGGCTATGATCCTTCCCTGGCCTGCGGTGTCATCACTGCATCCGGGACCTTGGGACAGATCATTCCTCCATCAATCATTCTGGTCATCCTCGGAGATCAGCTGGCAATCGCATATCAAAATGCGCAGTTCGAACAGGGTATCTTTTCGCCTGATACGGTCTCAGTGAACGAGCTCTTCGCCGGCGCATTGTTCCCAGGCCTTCTATTGGTCGGTCTCTATATGAGCTTCATCTTCATTCGAACCCTGATTAATCCCAACGTTGCACCAGCAATCGAAGAAGATACTGGCTGGTCCGAGCCCGGGTTTCTCCTTAACTTTATCGTCTCTTTAGTCGCCCCGATCTTGATGATCGTAGCAGTACTTGGCTCAATCCTTTCGGGCATCGCATCCCCAACAGAAGCTGCCGCAGTCGGTGGCAGTGGAGCCATTCTACTAGCAGCATTCAAACTCAACAAATCCGTGCAAAAATTGGTTCTGGCTGGTGTCGTGAGCTTTGCATTGATGCTGGGTCTTGCGATGTCATTCGATCTCAGACTTCAGGTCGATGTGTTGGAAACTCGCGACATCATCGCGATCGTGATTGCCGGACTGGCCACCGTCGTTTTTGCGATTGCGATGTCGACGGCTGTCATAACGACCTATCGCACGCTGTCGGAGAACGGAAAACCCGTACTCTTCGAAGTTATGGGCACGACGATGCGAATTTCATCGATGGTGTTCGTAATCTTGATCGGTGCCACCATGTTCTCTCTGGCTTTCCGTGGGTTTGGTGGAGATGAGTACATTGAGCACTGGCTCGAGTCTTTGCCCGGCGGAACCGTTTCAGCGATCATAGTGGTCATGCTCTTTATGTTCTTGCTTGGTTTCTTTTTGGATTACCTCGAAATCGTCTTCATCGTCGTTCCAATCGTGGCGCCAATCCTTCTTCAGATGGAAGTCGCGCCTGGTGTCCTAATGAGCCCGGTATGGTTGGGCGTAATGATGAGCGTGAACCTTCAAACGTCCTATCTAACTCCACCCTTCGGCTATGCACTCTTCTTCTTGCGAGGCGTTGCGCCGGCAGAGGTAACAACGCCGCAAATATACAAGGGGGTCATACCTTTCGTCGGGATTCAGCTATCGGCGCTTGTAATCTTGTGGTTCTTCCCTGGACTGACGACCTGGCTCCCAGGTCTGATCTACGAATAGTGGTGATCGACAAGCGCCAGCGACCTTCACATCGTGAAGCCAAAACACAGTGAAACAACGCGGCGCACCAAGGCACCTGTGAGTGGGCACTCCCAACCGCTCACAGGTGTTCTGTCTCGAATTGGACGACATCTGACAAGATATGATCACACAACATACTGATCGGAAAATGTCCCCAACCAGTTTTGAAACAACTCACAAGGGAGATAGGACGCCTCGTTTTTCGGCCAGACAAAGTAGTAAGAGCCGATACTCAAAGGGTCCGCATTGCCGAGTTGAACAAGGCTGCCTTCTGCCAACTCACGTTCTATGAGATAAGTCGGGATAACTGCAGCGCCCAGGCCGTTTGTTGCTGCTTGAATCATGCTCGCAAATTGATCAAAAAGCATGCCTTGTTGCGGCTTGACCTGGAACCCCAACTTGTCCGCCCAAATCTCCCAAGCGTTCGGCCGTGTTTCCAGATGAAGAAGTGGTAGTTCGAAAATGTCCATGACATCGGAGCTTGGGAGATTTTCGCTCAAGGCTGGCGACGCAACCGCGACTACTGTTTCGGTCATCAGTTTCAGATATTGGACGTCTGGCCAATCCTTCGCTCCGAAGTGAACCGCTCCATGGAACGGTTCATTCGCAAAGTCGAAAGGGATCACTCTTGTGCTCAAGTTGATCGTTACCTCGGGGTGTGCGGCAACAAAACCTGGCAGCTTTGGTGCAAGCCACCTGACGCCAAAGGCTGGAAGGATTGCCAGGTTTAGCTGTCCACCCGTTGGGTTCACCTTCAGTCTCAGACTCGCCGCCCCTATCACGTCGAGTGCCGTTCGAACTTCTTCGCTGTAGGTCTGCGCCGCAGGCGTCAGCAATATTTTCTTGCGATCTCGAACGAAGAGATCGCAATCAAGGTATTCCTCCAGAACCTTTAACTGCCGGCTGACCGCGCTTTGTGAAAGACCTAACTCCCGGCCGGTCTCAGAAACATTCTTGGTCCTCTCGAAGGACTCCAAAGCTCTAAGAGCGGAAATGGGAGGGAGAAAGCGCTTGGGTTGAGGCATAGGTATCAGCTTTTTGCATATATTAGCACATAAACGCGTTTCTCATATTCGGCTGCTACATGTCAAATACAAGGATAAAGTTGTTGTGGAGTCGCTGAAAAGTGCTGGAAAAGTCAGAACGAATTGAAAATATTGCGCTTTCAGAAATTGTGAGGATTTCGGAGTCCGCCTTGCAAATGAAAGCGCAAGGGCATGACATTATTGCATTAAGTACTGGTGAACCTGACTTTCCAACACCTCATCACATCTGTGAGGCTGCGGCGCGCGCTATGGTGGACGGTCAGACTAAGTATCCGCCAACTGCAGGCACTCCAGACCTTCGCACCGCTATTGCGGAAAGCTCATATCTTGCAAAGGTCGAAAACGTCATTGTGTCGACCGGAGCAAAGCAGGTCATCGCTAACACAATGCTCGCCACGCTTAACCCGGGCGATGAGGTGCTTATCCCCACTCCTTTTTGGACAAGCTACGCCGACATCGTGAAGTTGTCGGGAGGCCGCCCGCTGTTAACGGAATGCTCAGCTGAGCAAGGTTTCAAGATAACGCCGCAACAGCTTGACGAAGCCATTTCGCCCCGTACGCGTTGGTTGATGTTGAATTCACCGTCGAACCCGACGGGTGCCGTTTACTCCCGCTCCGAGCTGGAAGAGCTTGCTAAAGTCCTTCGCAAGCACCCCAACGTCTGGATCATCTCGGACGAAATTTATGCTTTGCTCTCCTACGTGCCTTTCACATCGTTTCGGGAGGCCGCACCAGATCTCGCTGACCGCATGATTGTGATCAATGGCGTTTCAAAGGCGCACTCAATGACTGGCTGGCGCATCGGGTGGGGAATAGGTCCAGCCGAACTGATCAAAGCGATGACGGTCGTTCAGGGTCAAACAACATCCGGGGCATGCTCAATTGCGCAAGCTGCCGCTCTCGAAGCCGTTCAGGGTGACAATACACACCTTGCAGAGCGGTTGGCCATTTTCCGGTCACGTCGTGACCTCGTGGTGCGCAAGCTGAACGCGACCCCGGGCCTTTCATGCTCGGAACCAGACGGAGCGTTTTATGTCTTTCCGTCATGCGCCGGTCTGCTGAAGAGCCGGACCCCTGCAGGTCTCGTCATCGAAAACGACGCCGATTTCTGCGCGTTTGTACTTGCCACTAAAGGCCTTGCAATCGTGCCTGGACGGGCTTTCGGCCACTCAAACCACTTTCGTTTGTCATTCGCTTATTCGGAGGCTGACCTCGATGACGGCTGCGCCCGAATTCTAGAAGCCGTCAAACGGCTTTCACTGCCACACTAGGAGGATCATATGAAATACCAAGAAATTCTGGACGCCTGCCAGCTTACAAGCAAGCACACTACAGGAGGCACGTTGTCAGTCACTACGCCTGTCGACGGTAGCGAAATTGCACGCGTTCCAATGGACACCGTTCAAGATGCTGAAGCCGTGATAGCTAAGGGTGCCAAAGCATTCGAGACATGGCGGAATGTCCCTGCCCCACGTCGTGGTGAACTTGTCCGTCTGCTTGGTGAAGAGCTGAGAAATGAGAAAGAGAATCTCGGTCGCCTTGTTACCCTTGAATGCGGGAAGATCTACCAAGAAGGTCTGGGCGAAGTTCAAGAGATGATCGACATTTGTGACTATGCTGTCGGTTTATCTCGTCAGTTGCATGGGCTCACCATTGCTTCAGAACGCCCCGGACATTCGATGCGCGAAACTTGGCATCCAATCGGTACTTGCGGCATCATTACAGCATTCAATTTTCCAGCTGCTCCTTGGTGCTGGAATGCTGCGCTGGCCCTAGTCTGCGGTGATCCTGTCATTGCAAAACCGTCAGAGAAGACACCCCTGACGCAGCTTGCTATTCAAATTATCTGCGAACGGGCTATGGCCCGGTTTGGTGATGATGCCCCTGATGGGCTGATTCAAACTCTCATCGGTGAACGTGACATTGGTGAAATGCTCACGGCTTCGCCAGACGTCGCTTTGGTTTCAGCCACGGGATCCGTGCCGATGGGTAAAGCTGTTGCGGCTGACATGTCCAAGCGTTTGGGCAAGACGATCCTCGAGCTTGGTGGCAACAATGCAATGATCGTCGCCCCTTCTGCGGATCTCGAGATGGCAGTTCGTGCGATCGTTTTCTCGGCTGTTGGAACAGCCGGACAACGTTGCACTACTTTGCGACGCCTGATCGTCCATGAAGATGTGTATGACGAGCTGATCCCGCGACTGGCAAAAGTCTATGAAGGCCTCGCAATCGGTAGCCCATTGGATGACGGAACACTTGTTGGTCCGCTGATCGACGATGGAGCATTGAATGCTATGGAGCAGGCACTTGAGAAGGCCAAATCTCAGGGCGGTACAGTTCATGGTGGCGGACAGGCGCTGACAGAAACTTATCCAAATGCAGCATATGTGCATCCAGCGATTGCAGAGATGCCAGAGCAGTCTTCGATTATGCATACAGAGACCTTTGCGCCGATCCTTTATGCGGTAAAATACAAGGACCTCAAAGACGCGATTGCGCTCCAGAACGCGGTGCCGCAAGGTTTGTCGTCCTGTATCTTCTCAACCGATGTTCGGGAAACCGAACAATTCTTGTCCGCTCAAGGTTCCGACTGTGGCATTGCCAACGTGAACATCGGCCCATCCGGTGCTGAAATCGGTGGCGCATTCGGTGGTGAGAAAGAAACAGGCGGCGGGCGCGAAAGCGGATCGGACGCATGGCGTGGCTATATGCGACGTCAGACAGCCACAGTGAACTACTCGCGTGAGTTGCCGCTCGCGCAGGGTATTTCCTTCGAGATCTGAGTTCGAAAATGACCAATCTCGCCCCCGTTGGACTTTGGGCACAAACTGCCCCAACCCACCAAACTTGGCCTGTATTGGAAGGCCAAATCGACGCTGATGTCGTTATCGTTGGTGGTGGATTCACCGGTGTTTCAGCTGCGTATCACGCAGCTCTCGCCGGAGCCAAAGTCGTGCTGTTGGAAGCCCGCACAATCGGCTTCGGTGGTTCAGGGCGAAATGTGGGATTGGTCAACGCAGGTCTGTGGACTCCTCCTGATGAGGTCGAAGGCAAACTTGGGAAAGAAGCAGGAAGTAAGCTCAACAGCTATCTTGCAGGCGGCCCAAGTGTAGTCTTCGACCTCATCGAAAAACACCAAATTCAATGTGAAGCAACCCGCGAAGGCACGCTTCACTGTGCACATTCTCCTTCTGGCTTCAAAGACCTTGAAAACAGATATGCGCAGCAAATCGCGCGCAATGCGCCAGTTAAACTTCTGGATGCCGAAGAGACCGAAAAGCGGACCGGAACGTCGAGCTACTTCGGATCTCTATGGGATGCTAGGGCTGGAACGATTCAACCCTTGGCATACGTACAAGGTCTTGCAGGAGCCGCGGCCGCGCAAGGTGTATCGATTTTTGAGAACACCTCCGCGCTGGCTCTCAAACAATTGCCAGGTGGGTGGGACATAACCACCGACCATGGCAAAGTGAGTGCGGCAAAGCTCATACAAGCGACGAACGCGTACGGAGTTGATGGCGCAAAGGATAACGCCATCATCCCTGCCCACTATTTCCAGCTGGCTACCACTCCTTTGCCTCAAAAGTTGCGAAACAAAATCTTGGCTGGAAAGGAAGGGTGCTGGGATACAGCATTGATCATGTCTTCCTTCCGTATGGACCAATCAGGTCGCTTGATCTTCGGCGGTCTGGGTAATTTGGAAGGCGTAGGTCGGCGTACCCACAAAAATTGGGCTCAACGCAAAGCTAAAAAGCTGTTTCCTGAGTTGGCCAACGTTCAGTTCGAACATGAATGGACTGGCCGGATCGCGATGACGTCGACTTACCTTCCAAAAATTGAAAGCCGTGGCCCGAACGGCCTTTCAATCTTCGGGTATAGCGGGCGCGGAATTTCCCCAGGAACCCTGTTTGGTAAAGCTGCTGCAAGCTGGGCCACGAGTATGCCTGAGTTGCCTGTCGAGATTACTTCGCCGGCGTCCGAGCCCGGGTCCCTCGCCAAGGGCGCTTACTATGAATTTGGGTCTATCATGACTCATTTGTTGAACGGTCGTATCTAGACCAAAACAGGACCCCTCCCATGACTAACACATTCAAAAGCCCGAACGAGATTCGTGCGGAGTTTTCCGCCGCAATGTCAAAAATGTACAAATCCGAGGTACCAGCCTACGGAGCACTGGTTGATATCGTCACTCAGATCAACGCCGACGTTCTTACCAGTGAAAACGCGCAAAAACTGAACTTCACTCCCGGTGAAGACACACAAAGGATCACACAAGAACGCCACGGTGCCATTCGTGTAGGAACTGCAGCCGAACTGAAAATGCTCGGTCGAGTGTTTTCCATCATGGGTATGATGCCAGTTGGTTACTACGATCTATCAGTCGCCTCTGTACCTGTACATGCAACAGCATTTCGTCCGATCGCACGTGAAGATTTGGCCGAAAATCCATTCCGCGTCTTTACATCCTTGCTGCGGCTCGAGCTCATTGAAGACGAAGAATTGCGTGAAAAGGCTCGCCTGACGCTCCAGAAACGCCGCATCTTTACCGATCGCGCCGTCGAACTTACCGAGCAGGCCGAACGGGATGGTGGTCTCAACAACATGGATAGCCATCAGTTTGTCGCTGAAGTCTTGGAGACGTTCCGTTGGCACTCTAAAGCTTGCATCGACCCCGAGACATTTGAAGCACTAAACGCATCGCACCGGCTCATCGCAGACATCGTTTCGTTCAAAGGGCCTCATATCAATCACCTAACGCCAAGGACCCTGGACATTGATGCGGCTCAGGCCGCTATGGTCGCGGCCAATCTACCAGCGAAGGCGATTGTCGAAGGCCCCCCACGGCGCGATTGTCCAATTCTGCTGCGTCAGACAGCTTTCAAAGCGCTTGATGAAGCTGTTGAGTTCCCGACCGATGGAGGGGGCTGGGCAACTGGCCATCATACCGCCCGATTTGGTGAGATCGAACAGCGGGGTGCCGCACTTACGCAAAAAGGGCGAGAGCTCTATGACCAACTGTTGGCCGAGGTGCGCTCTCAGATCTTACCCGCTGGTGATGGATCGAATACAGAGGCCTACGTCCAGACTTTGCAGGCTGTCTTTACGAGGTTCCCTGACACTTGGGAGCAACTGCATGAACAAGGCCTTGCCTTCTTCAAGTATATCCCGGGAGACAATGCCAGCGTCGACCCAGAAGGAAGTGTTGAAGAGTTATTGGCATCGGGTGCCGTGCTTCTGAGCCCTATTATCTACGAAGACTTCTTGCCTGTGAGTGCAGCGGGAATTTTCCAATCCAATTTGGGTGACGAGGCTAGACACGACCATCAAGCCGCTTCCAGCCGTACTCATTTCGAAGATGCACTTGGAAAGCCTGTCGCGGACGAGTTTGATCTATATGCGACAACGCAAAGCGCGTCTCTGGCATTTTGCCGCGATCATCTTCGGCATCACCATAAGGTTGCCTGATGGGTCTTCAGGGGAAAGCCATTCCAGCTTCAGGAGCTCTGCAAAGCTTTGTAACGGCCTTGCAGAGCTCCGGATTCAAAGGCGAGGTCATGTTGGGGCACGACGTTCGTTCAGTGTTCTCAACCGACAATTCCGTCTATGAGCTTTTGCCACGCGCCGTGGTATTTCCCAAAGAGCCGGATGACCTCAATGTGGTGATGACGGTCGCTAAGAGCTGCGCCCTCCCAGTTGCTGCTAGGGGAGGTGGAACAGGTACCAATGGCCAATCGCTCACAGATCAAATTGTTGTCGACTGCTCCAAGTATTTGACTGCAATTGAGAGCATTGATCCGGTTGCTCGCACCGCTGTTGTTCAGCCTGGTGTTATCCTGAACCAGCTAAATCAAGCCGCTGGTGAGTATGGTCTTTTCTTTGGTCCGACCGTTTCAACCGCGGCCCAAGCGACGCTCGGAGGAATGGTCGCAACCGATGCATCCGGTAAAGGTTCGCGGGTGTTCGGCAAAACCTCTGATCACATTTTGAATATGGATGTGGTGCTGTCAGATGGCAGCGATTTCGCTGTCTCACCTCTAGATGATGCCGCTTTGGAGGAAGTGTGCCGTCCGGAAACGCTGCAAGGGTCGATTTGTCAGACTGTTCGTGACCTCTGTACGCTACACCGAGCTGAAATCGAACAACGATTTCCGGTCATGAACAGAGGTTTGACAGGATACAATCTGCAAGAGGCCCTCCCCTCTTCCGGAGGGATGGTTCTTACAAAACTGCTGGCAGGTTCCGAGGGAACTCTGGCGCTTACCAAACGCGTGACGTTGCGCCTGTTGCCAAAAAAGTCGATGCGGGCCTTGATGGTTATTGCCTATTCCGATGCACTGGATGCGCTCGCTGATGCAAACCGAATAAACGACGCTGAACCCACTGCGGTTGAGTTCATTGATGACAAGATCATCGCTTTGGCAAAAGAGGACGATGTTTGGACAGATATCTCGTCTGTTTTGGATACTGCACAAGGAACTGTCGTCTACGGCCTGAATTTTGTTGAGGTACAAGCAAGTAACCAGGAAGAACTCCACTGTAAGTTAGATGCGTTAAGGGCACTTGCTGGAACCAACCCACCTTCAGTACTGAGCAGCACAATCGTCGAAGACAGCCGGACGATTGCACAAATCTGGTCGCTGCGTTCGAAATGTGTGGGTTTGCTTGGGAGAATGGCACCGACCAAACAGGGGACACCGTTCGTTGAGGATGCCGCTGTACCCGTCAAAAACTTGCGCGAGTTCGTTACTGGTTTTCGAGATATTTTGGACACTCACAACCTTGACTACGGAATGTTTGGACATGCCGACGTTGGCTGTGTTCATGTACGTCCCGCCCTCAACATGCGAGTTCCCGACGACGCCCAGATGATAAGGCGTGTTTCAGACGAGATTGAAGCGCTTGCGCGCCGGTGTGGCGGCGTCATTTGGGGGGAACATGGCAAGGGATTTAGAGGTGAATACGTGCCGAACGTATTCGGGCCAAAGCTCTATGACGTGATGTGCCAGATTAAGGCTGCGTTTGATCCGGACAATTTGCTGAATCCAGGAAAGCTGGCAGCGCCATCTGTCGATCAGCACCTCTCTGAGATAGATGGGGTCCCCTTTCGCGGAACTCTGGATGCACAGATCAAGCCTACCGATCTTGAGGCCTTCGACCATGCCGTGAAATGCAATGGAAATGGTCAGTGCTTCAATCAGAGCGTCGATGACACCATGTGTCCTAGTTATAAGGCGACCAATGATCGGAGGTTCTCTCCGAAGGGTCGTGCGGCGCTTTTTCGTGCATGGCTGCGGCTCAGAAACTCAGACGATGCGGTCGCTGTCAAACAGGCGGCAGACGACCTGAACTTCAGTCTCCAGTACTGTTTGTCATGCAAAGCCTGCAGCACGCGTTGTCCGGTTAAGGTCGACATTCCAGAGATGAAATCTCGGTTTTACAACGAGTACTTTAAAAGTCGTTCGCGCCCCGCCCGACACAAGCTAGCACGACATATGGAAAGCATCCTAGCACCACTGTCGAAGATGCCTGCATTGGCGAATGTCGGATTGAAGGTCGCCTCACCAGTTTTAAGGGCTCTCGGGTTGACGGATATGCCAGCGTTTGACACGCCGTCCCGTCCAAGTCTTAAGAGGAACCCCAATGGCAAAAGCGTTCTTCTCATCCACGATACGTTCAACGGTAATTTTGATGGTGCCGTGTTGGAAGATGCCCACAAGGTCCTTTGTGACCTAGGCTACAACGTGTCGGTCCTATCCGGTTTGAAAAACGGGAAAGCGGCGGCTGTGCTTGGCTATGGGAAGGCTTTCCAGGAAACCGCGCGCGCGCGGTTCGCTCACCTCAATCGCATAGCTGAAAACTACGATGCGATGGTCGAGGTTGAGCCTTCCGTTTCAGCCATGCGAAAGGACGAATATCTGAAACTGGGACTATCATGCCCCAGCCTGAAATCGATTGATGAGTTTCTCGCCGATGAGCTGCGTGATGGCAGCATCGCGACCGAAGACCCAAACAGGTCCAACGTAATCTCCACTTTCATCGCGCATTGCACGGAACGATCGGCGGATCCGGCGGTTCAAGCACGCTGGGTTCAGATTTTCCGGGCCGCTGGAACGGAACTCTCTGTCGTTGAGACGGGATGCTGCGGAATGGCCGGCTTCTTCGGACACGAAGTGGAGAACCAAGTGATATCAAAAACTCTCTATGACCGGCATTGGTCTGCCTACGCAATGCGCGAAACGGACGTACTTCTAGCGACCGGCTTTTCTTGTCGATCGCAAGTGAAGCGTTTTGGTGGCGCCAAAGCGCAGCATCCTATCCAATACCTTGCGTCCTTGGACCTGCGCCCCGTCATTGCTCCTGACGATATTTTCCCTCCCCAAAAGCAAAGCACATAAGAACTGATGGCAAGCAAATTCCTACAAGACGTTGAAGCAATGTTCGACGAAGCTGCAAAGAACCTCGACCTATCCGAAGGTGTCGCAGAGAAAATCCGCGTCTGCAATCATACTTACGGCACACGATTTGGCGTAAGGCTGCGCGGAAGAATGTATACGTTCTCAGGGTGGAGGGCTGTACACTCTGCACATAACAGCCCCGCCAAAGGTGGCATCCGCTATGCTCCTTCTGTTGATCAACATGAGGTAGAGGCGCTCTCAGCCCTTATGACCTACAAATGCGCCCTCATGGGGCTCCCGTTTGGTGGCGCAAAAGGAGCACTCAGGATTGATCCCAACGAATGGACCGAACTTGAACTCGAAAAAATCACACGTCGCTTTGCTCAGGAAATGATCAAACACGGTTTCCTGGGCTCGGCAGCCAACGTGCCCGCACCAGATATGGGAACAAACGAGCAAACAATGATGTGGATCGCAGACGAATACCGTCGCCTGAGACCAGACGACATCAATGGTATGGCCTGTGTGACCGGGAAGCCTCTTGCCGGAAATGGTATCGAAGGGCGAACAGAAGCGACAGGTCGTGGTGTTCAGTTTGCAATTCAGACGTTCTTTGAAACAATCGAAGACGCACGGAAGGCAGGTTTTGAAGGCGACGATCTAAAAGGACGCACAGTTGTTGTCCAAGGGCTTGGGAACGTCGGATATCATGCGGCAATGTTCTTGAGCGAGGAAGACGGCTGCAAAATCGTTGCTGTCATTGAACGCGATGGTGTTTGCCGCAACAAGGATGGTCTTAATATCGAAGAATTGAAGAGCCATTTGTCGGAAACCGGAGGTGTCAAAGGGTTCCCGGACAGTGAATTTGATGCCGATGGGAGCAAAGCGCTCGAAGACCAGTGCGATATCCTCATCCCGGCGGCAACTGAAGCCGCAATCCACGAGGGCAACGCGGCGCAAATCAAGGCAAGACTCGTCGTCGAAGCCGCGAACGGGCCAACAACGTTCGAAGCAGACAAGCAGCTCGGCCGAAACGGTGTGGTTGTCATCCCTGACCTATTCGCCAATGCAGGTGGAGTGGTTGTGAGCTACTTTGAATGGGTGAAGAACCTAACCCACATCCCCTTCGGCCTCATGGAGCGTCGCCACAGTGAAAAAGACCACCGAATTCTTGCTCGATCGCTGGAAATGATGACCGGCCAGAACATACCCAAGGAGGTCGAACCGGAGTTTTTTCGCGGCCGACATGAGATCGATCTTGTTCGATCCGGCCTCGACGACATGATGCGAGGCACGTATGCGCAGCTCTCGCAGAAATGGAACGACCAAGATGATCCGTCTCACAATCTGCGAAGTGCCGCATTTTCACTATCGATCAACAGGGTTGCCGAAGCATATCGTGCTATCGGTCTTTGAGAGGTTGATACCCCAATAGGTCAGAGCGCTTAAACTTGGAAGGCCAAGCTCGTTTCCATGGATATCTGCGAGAGATCTGCAAAAGAAACAAATTCAGTTTCAGAAAAACAAACGTGAGACTAGAAGCAAGACAGGTCGCGTTCTTCGGCACTCAATGAGGTGCTCCCAATTTTCTGGACGCCTGCCTGTTCATTTTTGCGCTGTTTCACTTCGTAGTCAACTGGCGAAAGCATGCCATTACTGGTGTGCTAGCGTGTCGAGTTGTAGAACATCTCGATGTAGTCGAACACGTCCTGTCTTGCTGCGTCGTGTGTGACGTAGGTTCGCCACCTGATCCGCTCGCATTTCAGCAGGTGGAAGAAGCTTTCTGCATCAGCTTTCGTCATTCAGCCGACGATACCTCTGGGGGTTTTGCCCTGTCCATGATCTGAATGCCCGTGAGAATGCGGATAGCTCTGAGTAGCCCAACCGAAAAGCAACCTCCGTCAAGGGTAGGTCTTTGTTTTTGAGAAAATGGAGAGCGAGTTCTTGCCGTGCCGCTCGCATGAGATCGTTAAATGTTAGGTTCCTTGTCTTCAGCTGCTTCTGAAACCCCGCCTCCGGCAATCCGAGAGCATTCGATACCTCAGAAACTGTCGGAGCACGATCGTCCATCAATGACTTGATCTGTTCTCGTACACGAGCGGCAAAGTCAATTACGTCCTCATGAAGGTTAGATCGCGACTTAAGAAAAGGTTCCATAACTGAAAATAAGTATGGGTCTTGTTCCGGCATTTGAGCGTCAAGGTCAGAGCGGCGGAAAGCGAGCGAATTTGTTCTTCGTCCAAAATGGACCGAAGAACCAAAAAAACTCTCATGGTCAAGAATATGATCTGGTCGATCGTGCTCAAATTTTACTTCAAGCGGGGACCAGTTTCTTCCCAGTGCATGTCGAAAGATGTTCACAAAAACGCCCAGCGACAGTTCTGCGTCTTGCCTCCGATTCTCAATCCTTTCATCGAAGATCCGGTAGTTTAGCCACAAAATTCCGCTGTCCTGGACTAGTTGGAGATTTGTCTGGCCCTGATGCGCAGGGAAGTACTGCTCCAAGCACTTGAGGGTGGCAGACAACGTTGGGCAGCTTATTGCGGCGAAACCCAAAGCACCCAGCTGTTTGGGCATATAGCGAGAACCAAACTCCAAGCCAAAGTTGTCATATCCGGTTTGCTTGGCTGCCTCGTCCACAAGACTACAAAATTGCTTTAGTTTCAGTTCGTTATAAGGGCTATCTAAAGCGTCTGTGCGTATCGCCGCATTCCCAAAAATGCGATCGACGTCTCCATTGTGGCGTCCGATAGCATCGGTAATCCCTGCCGCAGCGGAGGCAAGGACGCGAGGAGCCGATGATAGACTTGAAGTTTGCACACCGCTCCCCTTCTACTATTTTGACTTCCAACATTTCGTCTAAGGCTGAAGAGCGATTTCAGCCAGAGAACGCTAACCGGCACTGAGTGGATGCCCGACTTCGGTCACTCGTTAATGTCAAACTTCTCTCCATTGTTGTCAAGCGCTGCGCAGAAAACCTCGATTTTCTGCTTCTCCAACAAAAAGACAAAAATACTCAACAAGGAGACCAGAGACTATGACAATCAACCGACGTCAATTTACCGCGGGGATGATGGGTGCGACCGGGCTAGCAGCGCTTGGGCCAACTTCAGCTCTCGCCAACCGCAACGACCAAATGAATATTCTGTGCTGGGAAGGGTATAACTCTGACGAAGTTCTTAGCCCTTTCCGTCGGGCCAACGGTGGCTCAACGGTCCGCGCAGAAAGCGGGACCTCTGATCCTGACATGATCAATAAACTTCGTGCGGGCGAAGTGAACGTTTGGGACCTTATCAATGTGAACCAACCATGGGCCAAGGCACAGTTGTACCCAGAAGGACTAATCAAACCGCTGAACAAAGAACGTTTCCTGCCCTATTTCGAGAATATGTTGCCGGAGTTCCAGGCGCCCTACCCGCTTGCCTTCGCTGATGACGGCGAACTGATCGGCATGCCACAGCGCTACGGTCCCTTCAGCTTCGTCGTGAACACAAACAAGATCAGCGTTGACATGGCAGAGGACCAGGGCTGGGATCTGTTCCTTGATGCAGCAATGAGCGGTCGGTACGGTGTCCTCACCTACGATAACTGGAACATCATGCACATGTGCATGACAGCGGGTATCGACCCATTTGAAGCAGTCGAGGGCGATAATCTTCAGAAATTCAAGCAGACCGCAGATGCGATTTTTGCGGGTGCTGCTTTGAAGACTGACGACCTAGTTGCAATGAACACTGCTTTGATTAACGGCACAATCGACGCTTATTTCACAGGCGGTACATACACAGCTTCTCCTGCGCGGTTTGACGGCGCGACTAACGTTCGTGCGATCACACCAAAGCGCGGACCTGTCGACGGCAAAGGCGGACTGGTTTGGGTTGAATTGACCTCTGCTGTCAACAATCCTGATCCATCAACGCTCGCCGAGGACTTCCTTGAATTCGTCCAATCACCAGAGATCTCGAAGGCAGTCGCATTCGCGGAAGGCACCTACAACCCTGTATCTCAAATGGGCGATGAAAAGGTCATGAGCCTATTCAACGCAGATGAGCTTGATGCCATCCAATGGGACTCGTTGAGTGACGACCTTTCGCGCTCCTCCGACTATCGGGTGGTCGCTTCTTACGACGAATTGAACGAACTCTATAACGCTGCAAAGCGCGGATAGAGGACAGTTCAAACTCTGGCTCCGGTGTGACCTAGCGCGGACGCACCGGAGCTAATCCATTCCAACCAAGCAGTATTTTGGAGGGCCTTCATGGCGTCCGACACTATTTTGACGCTGAAGCAGATTACCAAAAAATTTGGTAGCTTCACGGCGCTTCACCCAACCGATCTTGAAATTAAAGACGGGGAGTTCTTCACGATTGTAGGGCCATCTGGCTCAGGAAAAAGCACAATGATCCGGCTCCTAGTCGGCATTGATGAGCCCACAAGTGGGCAGATTTGGCTCCGTAATCAACAGATCGAGCATATGCCGGCAAACGAGCGCCCGACTTGCATGGTGTTCCAATCGTTGGCTTTGTTCCCACATCGCACCGTGGGTCAAAATATTGAGTTTCCGCTTAAGATCCGTGGTGTTGATCCGTCGGAAAGAAAGGCAAAAGCACTAGAGCTTCTAGAGTTGTTGCGGCTACCTCAAGGCTACTACAGCAAGCGCGTTACGCAATGCTCAGGTGGTGAAAAACAACGTGTCGCACTTGCTCGTGCCTTGGCCTTCGACCCAGAGATCCTGTTCTTCGACGAGCCTCTTTCGGCACTTGACTACAGGCTGCGCAAGACCCTTGAGAAAGAACTCAAAGAACTACACGCCCGCACCGGGACGACATTCGTTTACATCACCCATTCACTGGAAGAAGCGATGGTGATGTCGGATCGCATCGCCATCATGAAGGCTGGGCGGTTTGAACAAATTGCAACATCTGACGAAATCTATGCCAAACCCGTTAGTCGCTTCGTTGCGGAGTTCATGGGCGAAGTGAACCTTTTTGAAGTTGAAGGCACATCATGCGGGTCGCTCCATGGTCATGGAGTTGAGGTACACCTCAATGGTCAAGCATCAGAACTTGGCTGCGCCCTCGAAAAAGGGATGCGTGGCACCTTAATGGTTCGGCCAGAGTTTGTCCGCTTTCTCAACCCTGGTGATACGTGCGACTACGTTGTCCGTGGCATACTGCGAGCTGAATTCGCGCTTGGTTCTAGAATTCAATATGAAGTCGAAACGTCAAGCGGCGCGCGTTTGACGATCGAAAAACTTCGTGAAGACCGCTTCATGGGCAGTGTCGATGACGAGGTTACGCTTGGATGGGATGCTGAGAACTCTCACATGATCAGAGAGGACCTCCATGCAACAGCTTGATCGCAAACTCGGGTTTTTCAGCGCTCTACCGATGTTCGTCGTATTGGCGGTGAGCTTTTTGGCGCCTCTCGTCGTTGTCGTTCTCTTTTCCGTGATGCCGCAGAAGGTTTTCGATTTAGCGCATGTCCCGGATTTCTCGTCGTTCCCCTACTTCTTCGAACAAGGCTACTATAAATCGTTGCTCTGGTCGCTTGGCCTCGCATTCTGTTCGACTGTCATCCTTTTTATCGTTTGCTGGCCGCTGGCATATGGCATGGCGAAGGTCTTTGGGCGTTTCACTTTGGTGATCACGATTGCCGTCGTGATGTCACTTTTCGTTTCCGAAAACATCCGGTTGTTTGGTTGGGTTCTGACGCTGATGAAAGGTGGACTGATTGATGGCCACCTCCAGGCTTGGTTTGGAGTCGGCATAGACGGGGCACTCTACAACGTGCCTATCATCGTATTCGGTCTCGTGTATGTCTATTTCCCATTCATGTTGTTCCCGCTGGCACAAGGGATCTCGATGGTTCCTGACGATGCACGCCAAGCTGCATCTGATCTAGGTGCAACGCGCTGGCAGATTCTCAAAGAAGTGGACCTTCCACTTGCGGCTCCCGGCATTATGGTAGGCTCCCTTTTGAGTTTTGTTCTGGCTGCCGGTGCCATAGCCGAGTCCAAGCTTCTCGGTGGGCAGAAAATTATCGTAATCGCCGATGAAGTCGAGACCGCCTTCACCTACGGGCAAAACTGGCCACTTGGTTCGGCACTTGCCGTCATCCTAATCGCAGTGATCGGTGGATTTGCGATCTTTGGAATCAACTTGATCAACATAGATCAGATCATGGGGAAAAAGCGCTGATGAAAACGTCTGCTACAACTCGCTTCGCGCTCTATGCATATGGCATTCTCGCGCTGATTTTCCTCTACCTCCCAATCGTCGCGATCGGCTTTGCATCTGTATCTAAATCTAGGTACCTGACTTTCCCGATTAACGAATACGCCACGCAATGGTACGGCCGGGCCCTAGAGAGCCAAACAGTCTCCGACTTGCTCGTCACCTCGCTAAAAATTGCAGTGATCGTGACCATCGTCTCTATGGTGGTTGGGTTTTTTGGTGCTCTCGCCTTTGCCCGATACGAGTGGAAGTATCGAAGTCTCTTTCAGAAGATCATCTTGTTGCCGATTTTCTTCCCCCAGGCTGTGCTCGGGCTATCTCTTCTGATGTGGTTCAACGCGATTGGCGTCTTGCCTTCTTGGAAGACGGCAGTGGTTGCGCATTTGGTTTGGATTGCTCCGATCTGCACTCTGATCGTTGCCATCCGTGCCTATAGTTTCGATCCCGCCCTCGAGGAGGCGGCACGCGACATGGGTGCTTCGACTTTCGTCATTCTCAAAGAAGTCACTTTCCCTCTCTTGATGCCCGGTGTCGTGTCAGCCGGCCTCTTCGCCTTCTTGCTCAGCTGGGGGAACTTCCCCCTTTCGCTCTTCACGACGGGCGTAGACTCGACGTTGCCTGAGTGGCTCTACGCAAAAATGGTTTCCGGTTACTCACCACTTGTCCCGACCGTCGGCATCATGTCGGTCGTGGCATCCTTCATCGTTCTCATGCTTGCACTCTTCCTGCCGCGCCTTTTGCGTCGGGGCAGTGAAGCCAGCTGACGGAGGTATCATTGCTTACACCTATCGCAGGAAAGAGCGTTATTGTGACCGGAGGCTCAAAAGGCATCGGTCGGGGTATTGCCGAACTCTTCGCAAGTAAGGGGGCCAAGGTGACAATTGCATCCCGGTCCAGTGAAGCTGCTGGCACGGCATGCTCGGCCATACTGGCCGCCGGAGGCACTGCTCGGCACGTACCAACCGATGTGAGCGAGTGGAACGATGTAAACGACCTCGTGAAGAACACGATACAAACTTATGGTGGCGTTGATGTTCTTTGCGCCAATGCCGGTGTCTTTCCTCAAACGAAGATTGTGGATATGGAGCCGGACGACTGGGATCACGTTCTGTCGACAAATCTGAAATCATCCTTTCTTTGTGTGAAGGCTTGCATCCCCGCCTTTGAGGCCGCTGGTTCAGGTCGCGTGATTCTGACTTCTTCGATCACGGGCCCAGTAACTGGTTTTCCTGGCTGGTCTCACTACGGAGCCTCCAAATCAGGGCAACTTGGCTTCCTAAAAACGGCAGCGATGGAGCTTTCAAAGTACAACACAACAATCAATGCAGTCATGCCAGGCAATATCTACACCGAAGGGTTAGATGGACTGGGGGAAGAGTATCTCGATACGATGGCTTCTTCGATCCCAATGAAACGGCTGGGCGACGTCGCGGACATAGCGAATGCCGCATTGTTCTTTGCCTCCGATGAAGCGGGATACATCACTGGTCAACAATTGATCGTCGATGGCGGCCAGATCCTCCCAGAGTCCCTTGAAGCCATTGATGAAATCTGAGCGGTCACCGAAAGAGAAAAAATGACACAGACAGCTGAAAACACAATCGCCACATCCAATGTGCTCGACATTGTTGCAAATGACTCTCTTCAACTTTGGGATCTGCCCGCCGGATCACGAGCACGGCTAATCAACGTATCTGAGAATGCAACCTACATGGTTGAAGCGCCTAACGGTGCGCGCCATATCTTGCGCGTCCACAGAGAGAATTATCATACCGAACGTGCCATTGAATGCGAGTTGGCCTGGGCCAAAGCCATGCGCGTTGAAGGTTTTGTACAGACCCCAGCCAATATCCTAGGGAAAGATGGGAATGCGATCCAAACCGTTTTTGACCCGCGCCTCCCTGCCCCTCGATTCATGGTTATGTTCGAATTCGTGTCGGGTAAGGAACCAAATCCAGACGAAGATCTCGTTGGCCTGTTTGAACACTTGGGGGAAATCGCGGCGCAAACCCACAATCACTCCCTACAGTGGCAACGGCCTCATGATTTTGAGCGCCTAACGTGGAACACAGAGACTGTGTATGGTACGAAGCCAACATGGGGTGACTGGCGTAATGGACCCAATGTGGGACCTGACGACAGGAAAGTTCTAGAGGCTCTTGAAGAAGTAGTTGTCCAAAGACTCTACGCCTTCGGCCAGAGTAACGACCGATATGGACTTATCCATGCGGACATGCGTCTCGCCAACTTGCTGATCGATGGTGACACAACCGTTGTGATCGACTTCGATGACTGCGGGATCGGCTGGTACCTCTACGACTTTGCTGCAGGAATTTCGTTCATGGAAGACCACCCTCAGGTGCCCGCTCTGAAGGAAGCTTGGGTGCTTGGATACCGAAAGTTCCGCGAGTTGCCTGAGGCTGACTACAATGAAATCGACACTTTCATCATGCTCCGTCGTGTTGCTTTGCTAGCTTGGATGGGCACACATCCCGAAGTCGAAGTTGTCAAAGAGCTTTCGGGCGAGTTCTGTAAGAATACCGTCATTTTGGCGAAAGCTTACTTAGAGAAAATGAGCTGACCAATGCGGGTTGGCATTTTGCTGGCAGGTCACTTGAGTGGCAATCTGCGGCGTAAACATGGTTCCATGGCTGACATGTTCATCAGGCTCTTTGACGGCCATGGGATCAGCTTTGAAGTTTATCCTGTTGTTGACGGCGTCTTTCCGGCAACGGTCACCGATTGTGATGCATGGCTGACCACCGGATCGGCCCATGGGGTCTACGATGCGCTGCCTTTCATGGACGAACTCTCAGCCTTCTTGCGGCGAGCATTTGATTTCGCTGTTCCACAGGTCGGAATCTGCTTTGGCCATCAAATCCTTGCTCATTCGTTTGGCGCAACGGTGAGGAAATCATCTGCTGGCTGGAATGCTGGGGCCATTGAATACACCATCAACGTCAAGACGATGTGCCTGAACGCAATGCACCAAGATCAGGT
Source organism: uncultured Paracoccaceae bacterium (assembly GCA_947502145.1). GTDB lineage: Bacteria > Pseudomonadota > Alphaproteobacteria > Rhodobacterales > Rhodobacteraceae > CANMYO01. The sequence continues at coordinate 30,553 of CANMYO010000008.1, forward strand.
TGAAACAGTCCCGATTGGTGCCGAAGTAATTGCAAGTTCTGAACATTGTAAGATTGCGGGACTTCGATACGGGGATCGGGCCATCAGCTTCCAACCCCATCCAGAGTTCACATCTGAATTCATGAAGGACCTCGTTCAAAGTGATGCACGCCTGCCAAAGGATACGGTTAGCGTTGCTTTGAATTCAATGAGAAGTGAGCTTCATGAGAAGATACTCGCAAGGGAGATCGTGTCATTTCTCAAAAACGGAGTTCGGCGCAAGTGACGACCAAAGTCGTGACTGACCATACGTTGCAGCCGAGTCTTCGTTGGAGTTTCGAACACCCTGGTTTGGACCATAGGTTTTCGCTATCCTGCTGAGCTGCGTAGGACTTGAAATGTCAAACCTTGGCTGCAAACTGTCAAGCTTTTCTAGAGCGGCGCTGTATCAAACTCACAAACAATAAAACTAAGGTAGCGCAATGCTCTTAAATGAACTCCTGGCGACCAATCGCAAGCCCAAAACTAAGTATCTTACCAATGTTGGAATCGCCGTCTTGGCATCATTCTTGATAACGGTAGGCGCCAAGCTCTCGGTTCCGTTTTACCCTGTCCCAATGACCATGCAGACATTCGCGATCATCGGTCTGGGTTTGGTGCTCGGCCCAAAGCTCGCGGTTTCAGCCGTCTTGCTTTATCTTGCGCAAGGCGCATTCGGCATGCCTGTTTTCAGCGGCACGCCCGAGAAAGGTATCGGGATCGCATACATGGTCGGCCCGACAGGAGGATATCTGTTTGGCTTTATCTTGGCCGCAGGACTTGCTGGCACGCTCGCGCAACGCGGATGGGAAAAAAGTGTCGTCACAGCGTTCATTGCCGCCGTACTGTCCTCGGCCATCATCTACGTACCGGGATTGCTTTGGTTGGGTGCGATTGTTGGGTGGGATAAGCCTGTTCTCGCATTTGGAATGTACCCTTTCTTACTCGCTGATCTCTTGAAGGCTGGTCTTGCTGCAATGTTTTTCCCAGCAATGTGGAAATTCATCTCCAGGGAAGACGCGTGAGAACGGGACAACAGTCGACCAAAGCGTGAGCACATCGATGCCACTAGATCACGGTGAAAGTTGTCGCGTTGCAACGCCGTATACAGGAGAAGTTCCATGTCAATCACCGAAGGAGAACTCGCGAAAGAGCGTATCATTTGGGGCGACGCGCTGATCGCGATTTCGAATGCCTTTGAGGATGACGGGATCGACGCTGCACTTGCGGTTGCCGAAGGCGCGTTGGATGCTGCGTATGGCTACAGCCTTGGGCCGGTTCTCTTCAAACCGACGATGGCCAGCGGTGAGCAGACTTTCCGTCCGACGCGGCATGGTGCCTTGGCCTACTTCGTTGGTCATGATGACGCATACCCGCTGGATGGCGGCTTTGGGATCAAAGGCTGGCGGTCTGTCACGTCTGAGACATCTGCATCTTTCATCGAAGGAAATGTTGGCATGTGGATGGGCTGGGTAACTTTTACGGACAAGGACGGGAACGTGACCAAAGTCGACAAGACCTTTGGTTACAAGAAGGATGCGGAAGGCACGTTACGGATCGTGCTCCATCACTCATCCTTGCCTTATCAGCCTTAAATCTGTGCCCTAGTTCACGACATAGGGGCCTAGGCCCACTTCATCAAAGGACCGTTCGAAAACGCAATGAGAACCAAACAAACTTCTTATGACCCGTGCCCAAACATGCATCTCGTAGTCGTCCATTGACACTTTCCACAAAGGCTTCTGCCTTGGCTTTCCCGGTGCAATATAACCTATCCTTGCACTCGGCCTGACAAGATACGTCGGACCTACGCTTGGGCGCTTTTTCCGTACACAGTCCGGCCAACCGGAACCAGGAGTGGAAAATCTGGCTAGTTTCAGATGCCGTACGTTAGCTCGGCAACAATATATCGACCGAGGCTTTTTCGAGCGCCATTCGTATACGGTCATTTGGACGTTTATCTGTAATCAGAGACATCTTAGGTGACCACTCACCATACTGGGCAAGTGACGTCGCTTCGAACTTCGTACTGTCAAGGAACATGTAGGTGCGTTCTGCGGCGGCGATCATCGCACCATAGACCTCGCCAGGCTCCAGCAAAGCGTAAAGCCCATGTTCATTCACACCGGACGCACCCACGATAGCTTTATGGGCTGAAAACTTAGAGATAGCCCGCAAAGTGTTCGATCCGACGGTCAGCCCTTCATCCGGATTTAAATTTCCGGGAAGTAGCTCTACGCTAACATACTTGTTTTTCGATGCGATGGTTGCGAACGGCAGCGAGTGGGTAACCACGGTTACTGGGAACTCTATCGCCGACATTGCCAGAGCCAATCGCATCGTTGTGGATCCTCCACCAACCATCAGAAGATCGTTCGGTTCGATCAGAGCAAGAGCGATTTGCGACATCAAGTCGCGTTCTTTGATCATCAGGTTCTTACGTTCGTCTATGCCAGGAACTGTGTTTGAGAGGCCAACCGCTCCTCCAAAGGTGCGTGAGATTTTCCCTTGTTTTGCAAGTTCCGCCAAGTCGCGTCTGATCGTTTCCTGCGACACACCAAGACGATCCGCGAGTTCTTGCACCTTCATCTGCGGAAAAACCTGAAGTTCAGTGACAATCTTTGCTTGTCGAACCTTCTTCTTTGGAAGGGATTTTTCCAACATTTCCTACCTCGAGTTGAATAACCACATGCCCAAACTGCGGTCTCTTTTGTGGGTTTCAGCCTCCTGTTTGCCCGATTTCGGGCAGTATTGGCCAGTAAAGTTTTAGATTCTGCCCCAGCCCTCAGTAGTAAGTAACGCGTCGCACGTCAGATTTTCCCGTAATTTCTATATGGTTACAAGATTTCAAGACTGTGGCGAAAAAGCAGTTGATCGGTTAGAATGTTTGTATATGGTCATTAAAATGCCCGACTTTGGTCACTATAGGCGAATCAGACCGAAGGGGCATGAGGGTGGAGAATGCGTTCATTCAAATGGTCGGTGATCCGCTTGCTATAGAACCAAAATGTTCAACAGGAGATCTCTAAATGTCCCAATATACAAACCAAAAGACACGGCCGACATTCTCTGTCGTCGTTGCAACAATCGCTGTTCTGTCAGTTGCAGTACCGGCAGCAGCAGAAGACATCGCCAGTATTACCATGGAAGAAGTCGCGGCACCGGCATCTGCCGCTTGTGACGGCGGCAAGACTTACCAAATCGCCTACAGTCATTCGGTTTCCGAAGCGGCAATTGTGCGGCAGGTGCGCCGTTTTGCCGACGAGCGCGCGGCAGAGCTCGGCTGCGTGGAAGTACTTCATGACAACACACAGGCGAACAACCTCGAAAGCCAGTTGAACGCCGTGAACAGCTGGATCACCCTCGGCGTTGACGCCATCGTCGTAACGCCGATTGATCCGACCGCACTTGCGCCTCTGCAAAGCCAGGCACAAGAAGCTGGCATCAAGTGGCTCACTTATCTAGGTGAAATGGACGGTTCTGACGGCTTTGTTGGCTTCAATCACAGCCAGTCCGGCCAGCTTGTCGCCAATGCAGCCGTTGCTTGGGTTGAAGAAAACAATGTTGAAAATCCTGAGGCTCTCGTGACCACGCTGACTGGCCTCCCGCTGCTCTCGCCGCGCTGGACGGAAGTCGAGCGCATCTTTGAAGAGAACGGTATCACAATCGTTGCTACCCAGGATTCAGCGGATGAGGCCAGCGGCCTTCAAATCGCAGAAACCGTTATCAGCCAATACCCTGGTCTCGACATCATGATCGGCCTGAACGACAACTCAGCAGTGGGCATGGCACGTGCCGCGAAAGTCGGCGGTTTGAATGAAGATGAACTCTTCATTGCTGGTCAGGACGGCGACGTCGGTGGCCTCCAAGCTGTAAACGAGGGCGGTGCCTATCGCGGTTCAGCGGCCATTCTCATCAACACGCTCGGTGCAAACATCGTCAATCAGGCGCTCAATGCGATCAACGGAAACGGGCCGACTTCGGCGTACACACCGACCGTATGGGCATCGAAAGATGATCAAGAGCAGTTGGATGCCCTGATCTCTAACTACGACGAATAAGTCGTAGACGAGGGGAAAGATGATGTTGAATACTTTGGTTGCCGTCGCTGATCTGCGCAAATCCTACGGAAGCGTCGAAGTTCTCAAAGGTTTGGATTTGGAGTTCAAAGCAGGCGAAATCCATGCCTTCCTTGGTGCAAACGGCGCGGGAAAGTCGACGTTCCTTGGATGTTTGAGTGGCGCAGTGACCCCTTCCTCCGGGGAGATCACGCTCGACGGACAGGCGTTCGACGCTCTCAGACCGCGTCAGGCACTCGATCATGGTGTCGGCATCATCTACCAACATTTTCAGGTTTTCGAAGGCCTGAGCGTGGCCGAGAATATCTTTCTCGGCCGCGAACTCAAAAAGTTCGGCTGTGTCGATAAGTCAGCGCAAATTGCTGAAGCACGGACGATCCTGCAAAGACTTAGTGTCTCGATCGACCCGCGCACGATGCTTGATGATCTCAGTACGGGCGAGAGGAAGATCATTGAGATCGCGCGTGCACTCAACGTGCATCCAAAGCTCTTGATACTAGACGAACCAACAGCGGCGCTCGGCGAAAAGGAAATGGCGGCGCTGCATGATGTTGTACGTCAGCTGGCGCACAGTGAGGGCCTTGGAATCGTCTACGTCACTCACCTTCTGGACGAAATTGATGAAATCGCAGACGTGGTCACGGTGCTGCGAAATGGAAGTGTCATCTGGACGAAACAGAAAGAAGACACAAACCCGACCGAACTTGCCGAAGCCATTGCGCCGTCCTCATCGGCAATGAAACTCTCAGCACCAAGTATACGCAAAAATGGTCCTGCTAGCATTGAGCTGGAAGACTACTGTTCGCCGTTCACAGGTCCGATCAATCTCTCTGTCCGTCCCGGTGAGGCCATTGGGATTTATGGACTACTGGGTTCCGGCCGCACCGACCTGCTGGAAAGCCTTTTTGGAGCGCGGGCACACACTGGCGGGTCCCTCAAGCTCGGTGGTCGACCGACGCAGATCAAGAATCCTCTGGCAGCCATGGACAAAGGCATTTCCCTTGTCGCCAGCGACAGAACCGAACAGAGCTTATTTGGTACGTTGTCTGCAACGGACAACCTGCTGATGCCGCACTACGGCAGAAGCATCCTTCCATCACTGATCCGCAAACCAAAACGAGAAAGAGAACTATTCTCCGATTTGGCAAGCCGTTTGTCAGTCCATCCCCCCAATCCCGCTCTGCTTGCAAGCCACTTCAGCGGCGGTAACGCACAGAAGATCGTGCTGGGTCGCTGGCTTCTCAATCAAGACGCCGATAACCAGATCATCTTGCTCGATGAGCCAACCCAAGGTGTCGATATTGGCGCGCGCAATCAACTTTATGAAACGTTGAGGCAAGCGTTGAACCAAGGCGCATGCGTCCTCTTCGCGACCTCGGATCCAACGGAAATTCTCACCCTCGCAGATCGCACCCTCGTCTTAGGTTACGGACGCCAGGTCGCCCTGATCGATAGCCCAAAGAACGAGCATGAGCTTGTTGAGCTCGCTCACAGAACATCCTCCGCCATCCACGCGGCTTAACGATGTCCGACTATGCCCATTCACTGCGGAGCTTTTCGGCATCGCGCAAACCAGACAACGAAACAGGTACCACCGTGAACGAACAACGAAAAAAAATTGACTGGGTGGAATTCTCAATATCTGCCGCCCTGCCACTGGCCGTTGTGCTGATCGCACTCTTCTTCTACGCCAACTCGCCAGTGTTTTTCAGCGCTCGCAATTGGATCAATATCTCGGTCCAGATTGCAGCTGCGATGACAATCACAATTCCCGCAGCCATGCTTTTGATGTCAGGCCGTGTGGATCTTAGCGTCGGCTCGCTAATGGCACTTTGCGGAGTTGTAGCCGGTCTTTCCTTTGAAACCATGGGAGTTCCTGGTGCGGTCGCATTCACAATTTGCATCGGGATTTTCGCGGGTCTCTTCAACGGTGTATTGATCGCAGTTCTGGGGATGGATGCGATCATCGTGACACTCGGATCGTTCACATTGTTTCGCGGCATCGCGCAATGGTTCGCTCCCAACCCAGTATTTGGTTTTCCAGAGGCCTTTCTTATTCTTGGATATGGGCGATGGTTTGGTCTCCCCTATCTGACCTGGATCATGATCGGGGTCTTGGTTACAGGACTTCTAGTGATGAGATTTCTGCCTATTGGCAGGCGCATCATTGCAATCGGGATCAATGATCGTGCTGCGTTCCTTGTCGGTGTGAGGGTCAAGTGGACGGTGTTGCTGCTCTACATTGCCGTAGGCGTTGCTTGCGCTCTTGCCGGTCTGATGACCATCGCACGGATCAATTCCGCACCCTCTGCATCTCTCGGCGTCGACTTTGAAATTCTCGTTCTGACCGCAATTCTGCTAGGCGGCGTGCCCTTTAAAGGTGGGAAGGGCTCGCTCCTGCGCGTCGCTCTGGCCGTCGTTCTGTTGGGCATGCTCGACAACGGACTCGTTTTGATGAATGTCCAGACAGAGGCCGCATTAATGATCAAAGGCGGTGTCCTGATCTTTGCTGCAGCGCTTGATCTTATCCGCACCCGTCGCGCGGGTTGAAGGAGAGATCGCCATGCACATTCAAGAATTTGCCCACCTTTCATTGCGCGACCTGCAATCCTTATTGTCCAAGCGGGAAGTGAGTCCTGTCGAGGTAACTGATCTTGCACTAGACCAAATCGAGGAGACCAACGGCACGATCAACGCCCTCTTTGGCGTGCGAGCAAATGCTGCTCGCTCCGAAGCAAAGGCCGCCGAAAAACGCTATCTGGACGGCACGCCGCATAGCGATTTCGACGGTATCCCGGTCACGATCAAAGACAGCGTGAACGCCGAAGATATGAAATGGTATCATGGTTCCGCTATCCATGGCGACGGCGTTCTGGCGACGAAAGATTCACCACCAGTGAAACGCTTGAAGCAAGCCGGTACAATTATCCTCGGCAAAGGGGCTATGCCTGACTTCGGTTTGAGCGCATCTGGAGTGAGCGGATCCCACGGCATTGTACGAAACCCTTGGGGATTGGCTTGGAACACAGGTGGGTCAAGTGCCGGAGGTGGTGCGTCTATAGCTGCTGGAATTGGGATGATGTCTGTTGGTTCGGACATCGCCGGATCTGTACGTCTGCCAGCAGCACATTGCGGACTTGCAGCTTTAAAGCCCACTCAGGGCGTCATCCCGCATGCTCCGGCATCAACTGTCAGATCTGCAGGTCCAATCACACGATACGCAGCCGATCTCGACGCTTGGGCGACGCTGCTCTCTGGTCCAGACGATGCGGATCGCTATTCGATGCCCTACGCTGCGGCAAATGAAATCGATCAAGTTATCGTCGGTGTGACCGCTGACTTTGGGTTCGGCCCTCACGTAGAGTTCGTTGTTCGCAAATGCGTCGAAAGAGCCAAGCGCGCTTTGGGTTCGATCGTTGGCAAGGTTGCCGATGTCGAGAAACGCGCAGACTTTGACCTTTATTTGCCGATCGACAACTCTCTTAAGCTGCGAGGTTGGCAGGAATACCTTGGTGCAAACGAAGAGCTGCGTTCCAAGACCCCTGATCAATTGTTCAAATGGTTCAAGGAAGTTGAGCACTGGTCGTCGACAGACATTCGTGAAATCGACGCTGGCATTGAACGCGGTGTAGCGTTTTGCGTTGACCTCCTAAGTGACGTTGACATCTTGCTGACCCCAGTGATGCCTGTGGTCAACTTTCCAGCAGAAGATCGCGGGGTGGACCCGGCGATGCCCTTGCGTCACACCACCTTCACTGCACCATTCAATCAAGCAGGCAATCCGGCCGTCTCGATCTGCGGTGGTTTTGATGAGCGCGGACTCCCAATTGGCATACAGCTCGTTGGAAGACGGCTCGATGACGCGCGCGTCATCGCATTAGCTGCTATGCTTGAAAAAGAATTGAACATTTTTGGCAATGATGGACAGAAGTGGCCAACGAACCCGATTGCCTAGAAGACTTGGAGAACAGCCATGACAGATGGAGAAAAGGAAGAACGCGAGCTGGTCTCACGGCACCGGGCCGAAGAGGCTCTGGGTGCAGTGCCAACGTCGTTTGAAAGCCCTCTGACCGTTCTTGCCTCCCCTGCCTGGCGAGGTGTGGAGGGAGATGTCTGGCACGCCCAAAATGGCGATAAGTCGGTCATCCTCAAGCACTACCACGCTGACACATCGTTCTACGTCGATACTGGGAGTGCAATTCAGGCTGCTGTTGAAGCTGCAAAACTGGGTGTTGGGCCGACGGTCATCAAGCACTGGGTTTCAGATCACATAATCGCCTTTGAGGATCTTGCCTCGCCCTGGCGAGCGGGCGGACTTCACGACGCCGCCTCCGAGAAAACGCGAGCGGCAGTCATCGCTGCGAAGCAGACTTTTCAGAACGGCGCCAAGCTCGACAAGACCTCCGATATCTTTTCAGAGATTGAAGCCCTGTGTGGAATTGTCGACGACCAGAGAATTCGAACACATAACGACTTTCAGGTGTTCAGGGATTTCATGTCAGACGCCCAGGACAAAATTGGGGCGTTGGGCAAAGACGTCAAGCCATGTCACCGGGATGGTAATACAGCCAATCTCATGATCAGAGAAAATCACGAGGTACAACTCATTGATTTCGATCTCGCAGCCAATTGCGACCCTTTTGAGGACATTGGATGTTACATGGCTGAGTTCTTTGAATGTGAAGCTGATGCGCGTCCAGGTTTTGAAGAATGGCATGGCAGTTTCGATGAAGGCCTGTTCCAGCGGGCAGTAATCTATGGTTTGGCTGATGACATGCGGTGGGGTCTCATTGGTTCAATCCTTGCTGCAAACTCCCCGCGCACGAGCCTAGAGTTCGGCAAGTACGCTTCCTGGCGCTTCTTGCGGCTGGAGATGCAGGTAAAGCGGTCGCTAGCCAACAACCGCATTCGTTTGGCAGCGTAGAGGGACTTCTAAGATGAGCGATAAGATACAACAGCAACTAGACGACGCCATCCGCGCCGTTCCTGGCTGGTCCCCTGAATCTGTGGAGGTCAAACCCCTCGTAGGCGGCCTGATGAACTCAAACTGGCTTGCGATCCACCAGGGCAAGACCCATTTCATGAAGGTCTATGGCATCGGCTCAGAAGCTTTCGTAAACCGAGATCAGTCAATAGCGGCGTCACGGCAGGCACATGAATTGGGAATATCACCAGAAGTGCTTCACTATGATCCCAAATCGGGTCTGGAAGTTGTGGAGTTTCTGACGGAGCACCGGGCTTCGACGAATGCCGACTTTGCGCGCAAAGACTTTCTTGAAGCCGCTATGGATCTATATTCTAAGTTCCACGGTGGTTCACCTCTCGCGACGACCAAAGATATCTTTGAGATGACCGACGAGCATTTCGAACAAGGTAACGAGCTTGGTGCGATGCGGCCGACAGACTTCCCTTGGCTCAAAAAGCAGTACCAAAAGGCTAAAGACGCCTTTTTTGCGTCTGGCCTAGATCTGGTCCCATGCCACAGCGACCCTATGCCGGGAAACTTCATGGTGAAGCTAGAGAATGATCAGATCACCGATATGCAACTCATCGACTTTGAGTTCGCTTCAAATAATGAGCGAGCCTATGAGATCGCTGTTTTTCTGGCTGAGGTCTTTGTCGACGAGAAGACCTCGCTTGAACTAATCGAGCGATACTATGGTGAAGTCCGCCCAGAAATTGTTGCTCGAATTTGGGTGGCGCGTGCTGTTGCAGACATGAAATGGGGGTCTTGGGCAGTTCAGCAGCGCCAGCTTTCCGACTGGGACTTCGACTATCAGAAGTATGGCATCTGGAAGTATGCACGTGCGCGCATGCTATTTGATGATCCTCGGTGGGACGATTGGCTAAGGACGATTTAGTTCAGGACGTTTCGAACTTTCCGTCAAACCGTGATTGAGCAGCTCTTAGTATCCTACTGAACAGCGTTTGGTGTGAAGATTTCTGCTTCCGCTGTTTCGATTGCGGTTTTTAGAATTTCAGGCGGTTCGACTTCTGAAACTAAAGTGATGTTAGGCCCCCAGGCCGCGTATTCAATCAAGGCGGACTTTTCGAACTTACTACTGTCAGCCAAGATCAATGTCCGAGCCGCGCGCTCTGACATCATCTGGTAAATGCGACCGGCTGGAATCGTGGCATCACTTGGACCGGCAGCCGTTAGCCCGGAAGCACCAAGTATCGCTTTTGACCCTCGGAACCGCAGTAACGCTTCGATTGTTTCAGAGCCTTCGACCATCCCCTCGCTTCCATTGTATTCACCCGGGAGCATGTGCGTCTTAATGTTTGAGCTGCCCCCTAGCGCCAGAGCGACATTGAATGATGGCGTAATAACCGTGCAGGGCTCGTTCTTAACTGCAAGCGCACGTGCAAAGTAGCGCGTCGTGATCCCTCCCCCAACCAATAACACCTCATTTGTCTCGAGCATGTCGACGGCCATTCGAGCGATTAGCTCACGCTCAGCTACCTGAAGGTGCTCACGTTCACTTAGTGCAGGCTCCTTGGAGATAATTCTGACGGCCCCGCCATAAGTACGATTGATTAGCCCGCGCTCTGTGAGTTCGGAGAAGTCCCGCCGAATTGTCTCAGAAGAGACGTCGTACCGCGTTGCAAGTTCGTTTACGCGGAGCGCCGGTTCTCGCTCGAGGTCTCGGACGATGGCCTCATGTCTATCGATTTTGTTCATTTGGCCTCCTCGTCAGAATTACTTTTAGCTTTACCAGCCTTGATGTTGCAAGTCCCACACCTGACTGCAGAGAATCAATGCCCTCTGTGAATCGCAACCAATCTGTGGATGCATCTTTGTGGAAAGTCGGGCTAAACATCAACAAAATATAGCCAAATTTAGGTGAAATAGATTTCGCTTGTGCCCGACTTACAAATATGTTTGTTGTAAGTCAGTCAGAAAGGGAACGCCATGTTCGATTACAGCGCTTTTTCATTTGCAGATAAGGAAGAGCTTTACGCGAAGGCGAAGAAGTTCTGGAATCCTGGCAAGGTAGACTTCTGGCGCGGTGAAGGTATCGATCTGGTGATCGATAGGCGCGAGGGTTACTATCTCTATGATATCGAAGGCCGCCGGCTGATCGACCTGCACATCAATGGAGGAACCTTCAACTTCGGTCACAGCCATCCCGAGCTCGTCGAGACGCTAAAGCTGGCGCTCGACCATTTCGACATCGGCAACCACTGGTTCCCATCTGCAGCACGAACCGCATTCGCAGAAGAGTTCCTCAAGACAGCGCCGGGTATGGACTACTGTGTCTTTGGCGCAGGTGGTGCGGAAGCCGTCGAGCTGGCCATCAAGAGCGCACGCTACGCCACCCAGAAGCGACGGATTGTCTCCATCATCAAAGGGTATCACGGCCACTCTGGTTTGTCGGTTGCAACAGGCGATGACCGGTTTAGTAAGATTTTCCTGGCCGATCGCCCCGAAGAATTTGCCCAAGTCCCCTACAAAGACCTCGATGCGCTTGAAGCAGAGCTTAAGAAAGGCGACGTCGCAGCCTTCATCCTTGAAACGATCCCCGCAACATATGGCTTTCCAATGCCCACGGCAGAGTATTTGCAAGGCTGTGCCTCGCTTTGCCGCAAATACGATGTCATGTACATCGCGGACGAGGTGCAAACCGGCCTGATGCGGACCGGGCATATGTGGGGCTGGCAGGCCTACGGCATTCAGCCAGACATTTTCGTCTCTGCAAAAGGCATTAGTGGCGGAATCTACCCGATCAGTGTTGCCTGCATGACGGACCGCTGTGCCGCTTGGCAAAAGGAAGACGGGGCCGCCCATATCACGACCGCCGGTGGCTCAGAGCTCGGCTGCGTCGTTGGACTGAAAGTCCTCGAAATGCTCCAGCGGCCCGAGATCGTCGCGAACGTTCATGCCGTGGCCCAGTTTTTTGCGGACGGTCTGGGCGAGATCCAAGCCCAAAACAGCGACATCTTTGGCGGCATTCGCCAGAAGGGCGTCATTCTCGGCCTCGAATTTGAGCACCCGGAAGGTGCCGTATACGCGTCGAAGGCTCTTTATGAGCACGGCGTCTGGGCCATCTTTTCATCCCTCGACAAACGCGTTCTGCAATTCAAGCCAGGTGTCGTACTCGATGCTCCGCTTTGTCAGGAAATCCTGGATCGTTTCAGTGCTGCAATGCCGACGCTTCGCAAGAAGCTCGCATCTGCACCGAAACATTAAAGCGGAGGCCGCGTGATGTCTGGAAGCGATACCACACCTAGAATGTTGACCCCTGATGTCGCGGCAGCGCGCGCAGGTCAGATGTTGAATACCGCTCGCTGGGCGGCAGACAGCTTTGCAAAAATGGACAACGAGACTGTTCGGATGGTGGTCAAGGCGATGTCCGAAGCAGGTTTCGCCAAGGCCAAGGACTACGCAGAATGGGCCGTCCGCGAGACCGGCTACGGGCGGGTCGCGCACAAGATCATGAAGAACGAAGGCTGCTCACGCGGAATCTTCGAAAAGTATGGCGATCTTGACTTCGTCGCTCCGCGGATCAGCCATGAAGCCAAAACGGTCGAACTGGCCCGCCCCGCAGGCGTCGTCTTTGCACTTACACCCGTCACAAATCCCGTCGCCACCGTCTACTTCAAAGCTCTTCTCGCCGTGATGACGCGCAACGCGATTGTCATCTCCCCTCATCCCGGCGCCAAGGAAGTCTGCGCGGATGCTGTCAGAACGCTTGCCGTCGCTGCTCAATCCGCAGGCGCGCCTGCGGGCCTGATCCAGGTGGTCGAAGAACCGACGATCCCGTTGATCGATCATTTCATGACCAGTGACGACGTCGACTTGATTGTTGCGACAGGCGGTCCCGCAGTCGTGAAAGCGGCATACCGCTCCGGCAACCCCGCCATCGGCGTTGGGTCAGGCAATGCGCCTGTTCTGGTTGATGACACCTGTGATCTGCGCAAAGCGGCGAAGTACATCGTCGACTCCAAAGGCTTCGACAATTCTATTCTTTGCACGAACGAAAGTACCATCCTTGCGTTCGAGAGCGTGGCCGATCAACTGCTCCAGCAGCTAAAAAACGCTAGAGCACATGTCTGTAAACCCCAAGAAGTCGAAGCCCTGCGGAAGCTACTTTTCACCGACAGTGGCTTCAACGTCGACATGATCGGAAAGGACGCCAGCCTGATCGCGGAAGCTGCGGGTTTCCGCGCACCAGGTGCGGAAATTCTGGTTGCCCCCGTTGAGCTCATTCAGCCTGAGGAAACTCTCGTTCGTGAAAAGCTCTGCCCCGTCCTCGCATTTGGACGTGTTGACGACATCAACCAAGGTATTGCCGCAGCGCGATCTGTCATGCGCAAATCTGGAAAGGGCCACTCTGCCGTCATTCACTCGACCGACGAGAGACGCATCCTTTCTTACGCAAACGCCGTCCCTGCATTGCGTATCGTTGTCAACGTAGGCTGTTCGCTAGGTGCTTCTGGTTTTGAAACGCATCTCGGTCCAAGCATGACTATTGGCACAGGCTTTGCAGGCGGATCATCCGTAGGCGCTAACCTAAAGCCCGAAAACTTCATTAACATGGCCCGGATTGCCTACAATAAATCGGACGCCGAGCCGTTCGGGGTCTTTGAAGGTCTTGCTCGCGATACCGTGGCAGCACCCCTACCCGCCATTCACACCTTCCCTTCCACTGCGCCTTCAGCGCCGCAAGCCGGTGGCGAGATGCGCGCCGAGTTGCGCCAGCTCATCCAAGAAGAGCTCAAAGCAATCCTAACGGCCTGAGGTAACAATGCCCGATCTACGATCCTTTATCTTTATCGATCAACTGCAGCCACAAACCTTGGCGTATGTCGCAACATGGATGCGCGGCAGCCTGCCGAGGTCGCGGATGGCTGCACAGATCATCGAAATTGCGCCCGGTCTCGACATCGAGGCCCTCACTGACACCGCCCTTAAGAGCGCTGATGTCAAAGCCGGACTTCTCGTCGTTGAGCGCCAATTCGGCACGTTGGAATTTCACTCACGGAATACGGCCGAAGTGCAAGCAGCAGCTGACGCGGTGCTCCAAGAGCTCGGCGTCAGCCGGGAAGACGTCGCGCCACCCAAAATCTTGGCATCCAAAATCGTGACCCGCGTCGATCATCAACACGCATTTCTGATGAACCGTAATCGCATGGGGTCGATGATTCTCGGTGGAGACAGTCTCTATCTTCTCGAATGTCAGTCGGCGTCTTACGCCATGCTAGCGTGTAACGAAGCCGAGAAAGAAGCGAACATCAAAGTCATCGATTACCGCATGATCGGCCCAAATGGTCGTCTCTATCTTGCTGGCGATGAGGCCGAAGTTCGTAACGCCCGTAATGCAGCAGAAGCAGCCCTTCGCACTGCAGGGGCACATTGATGAGCGACCTGCGCCATATGATCCGCGAGATCCTCACCGATGAGATCCAAGCACTTCGGGCTTCTATGGGCAGCGCTTTACAGGTGCCAGTTGTCCGTGAGCCAGTTGCTGTCTCAAGTGACTACGAACTAAATGCGTTCGCGCGTCATATGATTTCGATTGCAGATAATCCTGCACAGCGCGCCGAGTTTTTGACCGGGCGTTTGCAATTCACAATGAACGCCGGTCGCTCTGTTGCTTCGCAATACATCCCGCCAACGGTTGCACCGGCAACAGCACCGCCGATGGTCACCGCACCTGCACCTTCCTCAACGCCTCGTCCGATGCCATCGCTCCAACCGGCGGGGGCAACAGGTGTGCGGCAAACCTTCGATAAAGGAATTCTGACAGAAAAGGACGTCGAGAGGCTCCCTCAGGAAACCCGCGCACTCACATTGGGACAAACCGTCCGTCTTACACCGCTGGCGAATGACGAACTGCGGAGACGGAATATCAAGATCGAAAGGAAAGCCGCATGATCCAAGGCAAAGTCACAGGACAAGTCTGGTCATCCAGGCACCTCGAAACTCTTCCGAAAGGCGCCCTCCTCGAAGTCGAGGTGGCAGGCAACAAGATTGTTGCATTTGATCCGCTCGGTTGCGCACCCGGAGAGAACGTTTTGATCACCACAGGATCGGTCGCGGCCGGTCACTTCACGGAGTTCAAAGCACCAATAGATGCACTCATCATCGGGTCCATCGACGACACGTAACCGGGCGACGCCCAACTACCCACTAAGGAGAACCAAAATGGCTAACCAAGCTATCGGTATGATCGAAACGAAGGGCTATGTCGCTGCGCTTACAGCTGCAGACGCCATGGTGAAGGCGGCAAACGTGACCATCGTTGCCAAGAACGAAGTTGGCGGTGGTCTCGTCTCCGTTGTCGTCAAAGGCGATGTTGGCGCGGTCAAGAGCGCAACAGAAGCGGGTGCCGAGGCAGCCAATTCCATCGGCGAGGTCGTTTCCATGCATGTGATTGCCCGTCCTCACGAAGACCTTGGCAAGCACTTTGAAGCTGCGAAACTGAAGTAAGTAACGACGCCCGAGAAAGGCCGACACCATGACTGAACTGCGAGTGTATTTGCCGATCGAAGATCTGCAGCCTCAATTTGCGGCCTATCTTGCGACACCACTGCGCGCGCGGGGCTACCCTCCCTTCGAAGGTCAGCACAGTCTGATCATTGAGGTGGCCCCGGCGCTCTCGATTCACCGGATCGTCGATCTCGCCCTGAAAGAGTCGCCCGATCTGGAACCTGGGATCTTGTTCACTGAACGAAACTTTGGCCTTCTTGAGCTTCATGCCGACAACATGGATGAACTTGAGAATGCCGGACAAGCCATCCTGAATGGTCTCGGCGCAAAGGCCGAGGACCAGTTGGCACCAAAGGTCCTCTTCCATGACATTATCGAAGACCTGTCGGATCAACATGCCATCATCCTCAACCGGTCGCGCGATGCCTCGATCCTGGTCCCGGGCGTCTCTCTGCTCATCTACGAGATGGCCCCTGCCCTTTTTGCATGCGTTGCGGCCAACGAGGCAGAACGTGCAGCACCAAATGCTGTGATCAACGACGTTCAAATGATGGGTGCGTCTGGTCGGATATTCATGTCGGGGAGCACTGAAGACATGAAGAACGCACGTGACGCTATCACGCAAACGCTCGAGGCGGTCAAAGGACGAAGTTAGAAAGATCGCTGTGAAATTTCTCCCTGGCCCTCCTCCCGGGTCGACTATGGTTGATGGCCAATGACGAATTACCTCTTCCCGTTGGTCATCAACTTTTTTTTGCCTAAGCGCACCACACTGTCATTCAGATCAACATTTAGAAGGGCGCAGATTGTACTTTTTGGGTTTCGCGAAACCGGCAAAGACAAATCTCGATGAGAACCAAGTCAAAGAGGTCAAATGTTTGCAGACGAGTGCCAGCATAAGATGGCGAGTATTGGTGCAGATTGAACTGCTGAAGCGACGGAACTCGTGAGTTTGACTGCAGGCCCACGCTTCCCTGAGCTCGAGAGTATTCATTTAGGTTTTTGAAATTACATGCGCCGAATTCTGCGCCTCGATTTTTATCTTCGACTGCACCGGATTTCGGCTCGTCCTTGTGATTGTCGAGGATCGATAGCGCGCGTTCCGTGTCGTTGAATGGGATGACGATCACATCGTCCAGAG
>CANMYO010000009.1 GCA_947502145.1 uncultured Paracoccaceae bacterium
ATTGCCACCCCAGAGGGTGTCGTCACCGTCCTGCCCGGCCAGAAGGTCATGGCCCTTGCCGCCGTAAAGCCGGTCGTGGCCCTGGTTGCCCCACAGCTGGTCCGCGGCATCCCCGCCCCAAAGCCGGTCCTGCCCGGCCCCGCCATAAAGCTTGTCGCTTTGGGTCTGGCCGCGCAGCTCATCCCCGCCCTTGCCGCCGTAAAGCTTGTCCTTGTCGATGCCCCCCGACAGCGCGTCATGGCCACTGCCGCCAAAAAGCCGGTCGTTGCCACTGCCGCCCCAGCCCTGATCATTCTGCGCCCCGCCGGTCAGCCGGTCATGCCCGTGGCCGCCATAAAGGCGATCCCTGTCATCCCCGCCGGTCAGGCGGTCGTTGCCCCGTTCACCCTTGAGCGTGTCATCGCCGGTGCCACCGCTGAGCACATCATCCTGCCGCCCGCCATGCATCAGGTCGCGCCCGCCGCCGCCGATGACGTAGTCTTCGTTATTGCCGCCATAAAGCCGGTCATGCCCGCGCCCGCCGGACAGCAGGTCATCGCCAGTGCCGCCAAAGACACTGTCGCCACCCCCTTCGCCATAGCCGCGATCAGACCCCGCACCGGCCCAAAGCCGGTCCTGCCCGCCGCCGCCTGACAGCAGGTCACGGGCATCGCTGCCGCGCAGGACGTTGTTGCGGTCATTGCCATCCAGATCACGGCCATTGCGCGACAGGATCTGCGGGTTTTTGAAATACTGGCCGCCAATGGTGATCCCGGGCAGGGAAAACGGCGGGCCCTTGTCGCCGTCGCCGGGATCGCCGGGGGCGGCGTCGGGGCGGTCGGGCAAATCAGGGGGCGGGGTGAAGGGGCCGGGGTGGCCGGGCAGGATCACCTGGGGAATCCGCGCCCCGCCAATCAGGTCGGATTCGGGGATGTCACGGTGGTCAATCGGGTTGCCGTCCGCGGCATGTACCTCAAGCACTTCATCGCCATATGTCACCTGAAACCCGGTGGCGGTGATTGTCAGCGTCAATTGCGTCTTGGCCCGCACCATCGGCCAGCCTGACAGGTCCAGCCGGTCTTCGCCGAGGGTGAAATCGGTGATGACGTCAGTCTCACCATCGCTGGCCAGCACAAAGACATCGCGGCCGGCCCCGCCGGTCAGCGTATCACGGCCCGCGCCATCGCGGATGTAGTCATGTCCGGCCCCGCCGAACACCCGGTCGTTGCCATCCCGGCCGGTCAGGATGTCGCGGCCATCGCCGCCGGTCAGCGTGCCACCCCCCCCAGGAGCGGACAGGGTCTGGCCGCCGGGCCCGGTGCCATAGGTCAGCTTGGTAATGCCGGTTTCCGCAGAAGAGGCCGCATAGATCTGCAATTGCGTGCCATTGGCATGGGTTTCAATCGCGCTGACATTGGCAAGGCTGGCGGCCGGGGTATCGGCAAAGGCGTCCAGGTGCATCAATTGCCCGCCGGGCAGCAAAAGGTGCAGGCTGATGCCGTCATCCGCGCCGCCGGAAACCACATAGGTATGGCCATTCATGCTGATCACATCGACCGCAGTGACCCCGCCAAAGCGGGTGTCGCGGGTGTCCAGCATATGATCGGTGACATGCAGGCTGCCGTCTGTGTCGACCCGGATGACCGACAGCGAATTGGAGGTGGCCGCCGCGACGATCAGGTAATCCTTGCCATCGACGCGGGCGGTGTCCAGCGCGGTGGGGGCCGCGATCCAGAGCCCTTCGTTCATGCCCAGCGAAGGGCCTGCAGCCACACCGCCCGTGCCGCCCACAACCCAGGTGGTCAGCCCATGTTCGGATTGGCTGGCGGTATAGACATATTGCTGGCCGCCGATCTTGAGCGCGGCCACATCCGACACATCCGCCGCATAGGTTGCCGCGGTGTCGCTGGTGATCACCGCCCCAAGGGACTGCCCGTTGCTGTCAAACCGGATCCGGCCCAGACCATCCGCCCCGGCAAGACCGCCATAGACCACCTGCTGGCCATTGTTCAGCGTCACCGTCACGCCGTTCAAAAGCCCGCCGATTGCCCCTGTGGTGCCGGCGATCGTGGCGCCATTGCCGATCGTCCCATTGCCCGCAACCGGGCTGATCTGCAGCCCGCCGTTTGCCGCCCCGCCGGTCAGCAGGGTGGTGGCGCCACCGATTTCGATATGCATCAGAGAGCCAATGCTGCCGGGGGTCAAACCGCCGTCAAAGCCCTCGATGTCCAGATTGTCGGGGATGGCGCCGTTGATGTTCCAGCTTGTGATGACCCCATCAAAACGGGTCGCGGCATAAAGCCGGTCCTGACCGCCCACGCGCAGAATCTCAAGGTCGGTGATATGCGACCAGTCGTCAGAATCGGCCACGTCGACGCGGGTCGCGAAGGCTAGGGTACTCATCACGCCCCCCCCAGGGCAAAAACACTGTCGGCCTGGACTGTGCAGGTTGGCTGCGGTTGCGGCGTGGCCCAATTGCGGCGCGGGGCTGGCGCTTTGCGCAGAGTTGTTTCAACTGTGAAAAGATTGGATTTGAGCGATTTCGCAGGGAACTTTTCGCGGTCAGGCGCACCGGGATGCAAAAGGCACAAATCCCGCACAACCGGCGGATTTTGTGCCTGCTGCTGGACCTTGGGTCATCGGGCGCGGTAGATATTCCCCGTTCGAAGCGCTGCGGAGCACCGCGCCTTTGAATTTAGGGGACCGGATGTATCAGATTGTCAGTTCACTTTCGCGCGAAGCCAAGCGCCTGATTTTGCTGTCACTGGACGTGGCCCTGGTGCCGATTGCCCTGCTGGCGGCATTCATTTTGCAAAACAATGGCTTGCCAGAGGGTGTCAGCCTGCTGAACCACTGGGCGGGCCTGCCGCTCCTGATGATGATCGCCGCCTTGCTGGTGCTGGTGACGGGGATTCACCGGGTGCAGCTGAAGGCCTACGAATCCCGCGCCATCATGATGACCGGGCTGCACGCGCTGCTATTGGGGCTGTCGACGGCGATTCTGGACGATATGGCGGGATATGGCACGCCGCTGGCGACCTTCATCAACTTTGTGCTGGTTTATTTCCTGATGAGTGTCGCAGGCCGGGTGCTGATGCTGCAACTGCTGTTGTCGATCTACCGGCGCGGGCAGAAACAGAGCCGGGTGCTGATCTATGGCGCCGGGGCCACGGGGCGACAACTGGTGGCCGCGCTGCGCACCGATGACGGGATTCAGCCGGTGGCCTTTGTCGACGATAACCCAGCGATCCAATCCACCATGGTGCGTGGGCTGAATGTCTATTCCCCGGTGGCGATTGATGCGCTGATCAAATCCCGCGAGATCGACCGGGTGCTCTTGGCGATGCCGGGGCTGTCACGGCCCAAGCTGGCGCAGCTGTCGCGCCGGTTTGAGGACATGGGGCTGGATGTGCAGGCGCTGCCGTCCTTTGCGCAGCTGACCGGGCAGGAACAGCTGGTGGATCAGCTGGCCCCGGTGGCCCCGGGCAAATTTCTGGGGCGCGCGCCGCTGGATGCGGAGCTGCCCGGCGGCTCTGACACCTATGCGGGGCGCCATATCCTGATTTCAGGCGCTGGCGGTTCGATCGGGTCAGAGCTGTGCCGTCAGGTGCTGGCCTGTAACCCGGCCCGGATCGTGCTTTTGGATGTCAGCGAACTGGCGCTTTATACCATTGATATGGAACTGCGCGGCTTGCTGAAAAAGCGCAAGATCGAAATCGTTCCGGTGCTGGGCTCGGTCACGGATGCCGGGCTGGTGGCGCGCACGCTGGCCGCCCAGAAGGTTGAGATCGTGCTGCATGCGGCGGCCTATAAACATGTGCCGATGGTAGAGCGCAATGCCGTGGTCGGCATGTCCAATAACGTGTTGGGCACCCAGGTTCTGGCGCAGGCCGCGGTTGAGGCCGGGGTGGCGCGGTTCACGCTGATTTCCACAGACAAGGCCGTGCGGCCCAAGAACATGATGGGGGCCAGCAAACGCATGGCCGAAATGGTGATCCAGGATCTGGCCAGCCGCCGGGGCCAGAAGGGCGGCGGCGAGACGCTGTTTTCGATGGTGCGCTTTGGCAATGTGATGGGCTCGAGCGGGTCGGTCATTCCGCTGTTCAATGCGCAGATCGAAAAGGGCGGCCCCGTAACGGTGACCCATCGCGACGTGACGCGCTATTTCATGACCATCCCCGAAGCGGCACGTCTGGTGCTGGCGGCCGGGTCCTTTGCCACGGGTGGCGATGTCTTTGTGCTGGATATGGGCGAACCCGTCGCGATCTACGATCTGGCGCGGCAGATGATCACCGCCGCCGGTTACGCGGTGCGCGACGAGGCCAATCCGCAGGGTGATATCGAGATCAAGATCACCAAGCTGCGCCCGGGCGAAAAGGTCCATGAAGAATTGCTGATCGGTGAAGGTCTGACCACCACGCCACATCCCAAGGTGATGCTGGAGCGTGCCGATCATCTGAGCGAGATCGAAATTGCCGCCGCACTCAAGGCGCTGCGCACCGCGATTGCCGCAGCCGATGAGACCGCCCTGCGTGCGGTGGTGGCCCGCTGGGTCGAGGGGGGCGAAACCTTTGTCGTGCCCAGCGGTGACGTCGGGCAGCCCTGACCCGTGGTGCCGCAGTTTGGCACCAGCGGCCTGCGCGGACTTGTCACGGCCCTGACCCCGGCATTGGTGGGGGATCATATCCGCGCGTTCTGCCGGGCCTGCCCGGTTGGGACGGGGCTTTTCATTGGTCATGACCTGCGCCCCTCATCACCTGATCTGGCCGCTGTGGTTGCAGATGCGGCCGTGGAATCCGGGGTGGATGTGACGCGCTGCGGTGCGGTGCCGACCCCCGCGCTGGCGCTGGCGGCATTGCAGGCCGGGGCCGGGGCGGTGATGGTCACCGGCAGCCATATCCCGGCAGATCGCAACGGGCTGAAGTTCTACACCCCGCAGGGCGAGATCACCAAGGCAGAGGAGGCGGCGATCCTTGCAGCCCTGGGGCAGCCCGCGGGGCAGGGGGGCGGCGTGCAGCGGGTCCGCCAGGATGTGGGCGCAGCCTACGCCGGTCGTTATCGCCGCGCCTTTGGTGCCAGCCTGACAGGGCTGCATCTGGGGCTATACGCGCAATCAGCGGTGGGGCGGGACCTGATGGGAGACCTGCTGCGCACACTGGGGGCGACGGTGACAGAGCTTGGTCGATCAGCGCACTTTGTCCCGGTGGACACCGAAGCGGTATCAGACAGCACCCGCCAACAGCTGCGCGACTGGAGCGCGGCCCAGACCTTTGACGGGATCGTCAGCACCGATGCAGATGGCGACCGCCCCTTGCTGACGAATGCTGCGGGCGATGTGGTGCCCGGCGATGTGCTGGGGCAGATCACCGGGCAGGTTCTGGGGGCAGAGATGGCGGTGACACCGATCAGTTCCAACAGCGGCGCAGAGACCATCTTTGACCGGGTGATACGCACGCAGATCGGATCGCCCCATGTGATTGCAGCCATGGCCAAACCCCCCGCGCGGGTCGTGGGATACGAAGCCAATGGCGGGTTCATTCTGGGGTTTGATGCCCACGGCCCGGCGGGGTCGCTGCCGCGTTTGATGACCCGGGATGCGTTGCTGCCGCTGCTGGCCACCCTGGTCGCAGCACGGCAGGCTGGCGGCATCGCCAAGCTGTGCGCGGCGCAGCCGCAGCGCTTTACCGCTCGCGACAGGCTGACTGATATCGCACCCGCAGAAACATCGGATTTAATTGCAAAAATTGATTTTTCTGCGCAGAAAAATCAAGATTTTATGCGTCAGTTTGATCTCTCTTTTCTTGACGCAAACCGCATGGACGGGTTGCGGCTGCGGGCCACGACCGGGGATATCATCCACCTGCGTGCCTCGGGCAATGCTCCGGAATTACGGATCTACACCGAGGCCGCAACCGCCCCGGCCGCGGTGGCCCTGCTGGATGATGTCAAAGCCTGGGTGCTGGCCGAACTGGGCTAGCGACGCTCAAGCACAACAGTGTGCTGGGAGCCCATGAAGAGCAGACCAAAGAAGGTCAGCACCATCGACACGCCAAAGCAATAGGGCAGCGAAACGTAATCCGGATGGTAGGTCGGAAAGAAGCCGCTGCGCACAATGCCACTGATGTGCACCAATGGGTTCCACCACAGGATGTTCTGCGCGGTTTCAGGCAGATCTTCGTAGATGTAAAAGATCGCCGAGGCGAGGAACAGCGGCCGGGAAACGATGCTCCAGATATTGTCCCAGATCGGGTAGAGCCCGCCCAGCACCGCATTGACCAACCCCACGCCCAGCCCCAGCATTGAGGTCAGCAAAAGCCCGATCAGGATCGGACGCATGTCGATAATCGCCTGGTGCTGTTCAAACATCAGGATGCCAAACATGACGATGCAAAAGACCATGCTGCTGGTCAGCACATTCAGGATGAAGCGGCCCAGAATGGCATCGGCCCAGGTGACCGAAGGATAGGCGAGCAAGGCGCGGGCATAGCGCAATGCGGCGCCGGTCTTTTGTGCGATCTGGCCGTATTGGGTGAAGGGCAAAAGCCCGGTGGCGTAAAACAGCAGGAAGCTTGTGCCCAGCGACGGGGAGCGCACCAGCAGCGAAAATGCCACCGACAGGATCAACAGCATCCCGACCGGCTGCAGGATTGCCCAGATGTAACCGCCCGGAGAACTGCCATAGGTCGAAGACATCTCGCGCAGCATCAGCGCCACGATGGTGCGGGCATTCTGAAAGCTGGGCGGGGCCAGCTGCGGGGGCGGTGGTGGCTGGGTCATGACACCCTTTGCAAAGCATGATCCGGCAGGTCAGGCAAGCCCCGTGGGATCATCGCGAATTGACATAATCTTCATTATCGGGGAAGTCTGCCACCCCCACCGTACGGTCAAAATCCGGGATGCACATCCCATGCACATCCCGGCAACACCCCATGCAGATCGAAATCTTAACGGCGGGTAAGGTAATAGCCGTGGGTTTCGCGCAGGCCGTCGACAAACGAGGTGATGTGATCGCCCAGAAGAACCTTCACATCGTCGCCGTTTGCGATCACGTCGCGTGGCTCGGTGGCCAGCAGTTCCCTGGCCGGGACCTTTTCATAGGCCAGCGGCTTGCCGGTCGCCTCTTCGATGGCGCTGACAACATCCATCAGCGTGGTCGAGACACCCGAACCCAGCATGTTGACCGGCGCCGTCTTGTCCCCGGCGCGCAATTTGGCGGCCAGCGTCGCGATGCCATGGCCAACGTCACCGGCATAGATGAAGTCGCGCGACTGGCCACCGTCGCCGTTGATCGTGACCTGATCCCCGGCAATCGCGGCGCGGGTAAAGGCATGCACGGCGGATTTCTTGTTGTCGGAAAACTTGCCAAAGACATTGGTCAGGCGGATCACGCGGAATTCGCCGCCCCGCAGGGTGACAAGTTTCTCGAGAATCATCTCTTCCGCGGCCTTGGTGGCCCCGTAGAAGTTCTTGGGACCAACCGGGCTGTCGACGCGCACTTCAAAAGAGCCGTCAAACAGCGCACCCGCAGTGGAAATCAGGATGAACTGATCGCCGGGCCGCACCGCGTTCATGACAAAGTGTGACGGTTCGACAATATTGGCGTCGATGAAATCAAGCGGGCGATCCTTGGATTCCGCGACACGGGTTTCGCCGGCCAGAAACACAAAGATCCGCCCGGTGCCTTCGGGCGTTTCGATGGCATTGACGTAATCAATCGCCGCCTGGTCCTGATAGCCACCAATGTGATGGGGCAGGTCAAGATCCTCGTACCCCGGTGCGGGGTTGGTCAGATTGTCGATCACCACCGGGTCAAGCCCGGCAAAATCCGGGTTGGTGGCGACGTTTTCAAGGATGTTGCGGCCAACAAAGCCGAACCCGCCGACAAGAACAAAGGGGCTGGAATTTTTCATAAGCGTCTTTCGGTTATCAGTGTCTAATACAGAGAATTTCAGTGTCTATTCCGGCGACCGGCCCAGCTGGTGCACCCGGTCAATCGCCAACGGTTCAATCGCGCGCACGATCGCCTTGCGCCCCCGGCTTTCGGTCACAAGCGAATTGTCGCGCCGCCGCTTGAAGATGATCGTGTCCGGGGCAGAGCGGTGCATATAGCCCTTGTCCATCGTCTCGACACTATATTGCCAGTCCTGAAACGACAGCCCGTTGGGAATGTCGCGATGCACATAGGGGCAATCCAGGTGGGCCTGACGCGGCGAGAGGCAGAGCGAGTCGTAATAGTTGGTAAAGACAAAATGCTCGGGGCAGAACAGCGGGTCATCCTGGTCGATCTTCACAAAGACCGAGGCTTCGCCATCAAACAGCCAGTTGAGCTCTGGATGGGCGATCACCGTTTCACCGCGGGCCTGACCCGCCTTGACCAGTTCCAGCCCGCCGCGCAGCCAGTTTTCGCTGAACAGGTCGTCGGAATCCAGAAACGCAATGTTGTGGCTGTCGACGCGCTGCACGACTTCGTTGCGGGTGCGCCCCAGGTCACGCTGCTGAATCTCCCAGCGGTCCCAGTGGTCAAACCGGGACTGGTGGAAATAGGCGTGGCACTCGGGTGTGGCGCTGTCCAGGGCGATGATCGGCTGCACGGTGAACCCGGCGGCGCGGGCGCAGGCGATGGCGGCATCCGCAGAGGCCATGGTCGGGCCACAGACGATGGTTTCATTATGGGCGGTGACGATGATCGACAGATCGTGCGGCGTGGTCATTTCTGCACCTCCAGCGGGAAGGAAAATGCCGCCTTGGCGGCCTTGGCGTCGCGGTCCTGCACCTGCTGGCGCAGGGCCATGGCCCGGTCACGCCAGGTGCTGGCATCCGCAAGCACCGCCGTCAGGTAATTGGCCAGCACCTCAGGATCGTTGCTGTCTGGCAGCGGTGCGACATTATCGCCAAGAGCTGCCTGAAGTTGCGGCGCAAACTGACCCGCAAGCGGCACCCCGGCTGCAATCACATCCAGCGCAAAGCCGGTCAGCGTCTTCAACGGATAATCCAGCAGGACCAGCCCGGCGGATGTCAACGGCAGCCCGGTTTTGGGAATCGCGCGCCATGTGATCGCGCCAACCGTGGTGTCTTCGGTCAGGTTCGGGTCAAAGGCCACAATCTCGCGGCCCAGTTGCCTGCTGACCTGCGGCGCCAGAGACACCCGGTGGTTGCCCACCCACAGGATGTCCTGCCCGGTGGGATCGGCCAGGTCGATGTCATCCGTCATCATCGGCACATCAACCGCCGTCACCAGATCGGCGATGTTTTCGGGCACAAGGAATTGTTCCTGCAGCCGGTCTTTCAGGTCCTGCCCGATCGTCACGATCCGACAGTCGGTATCAAAGGCGCGGTAGAACCCGGCCAGCACCTGTTCTTCGCTTTTCTGGGTCCAGTCCGTGGCCTGGATATGCAGCAGGTGGATGATCCGCGACGAGGCGGCCAGCGCACGGCCATAGGTCGGCAGCGCCAGCCAGAACAGCCGGGCATTGAGGTTAACCACATTGGCCGGGCGCAGGGCGCGGATGATCTCGATCAGGGACCGGCCGGATTCGTAATTGCGCTGCCGCGGCCGCATCCGGTTGAAATCCACCACCCGGACCCCGTCCACGGGGCTTTCAAAGGCCGCCCCGCCCTTGGAAAAGAGCACAACAATCCGGTCAGCCGGCACCTGCGTGGCCAGCATCACAAGGGTCTGGTGCAGCACATCATGCTGGCTGGCACTGGCGCCCCCTTCGGCGACGATCACAAGATCGGCCCGCTGATGGTCCACCTGTGCGAACATATCCCGCAGATGCGCGATCCGGCGGGTGCCGATGGCATTGCTGGAGGGGGGCACGCGGACCTTCATGGCCGCATGCCAGGAGTGCGCGACCAGGGGGTCGTGCCGGGCGGCCTTTTGCACCATCTCTCCCAGGGTGCCATGGGCAAGACGCTGGCGCACGTCTTCGATCCGGGCCTTGACCCTTGCGCTGGTTTCAACCGGGTTAGACCCTATTGTGGCGCAGAATTCTTCATAACCATGGGGCGCACGGGGGCTGTGCCCTGCGCTGCGGCCCACCGTCAGATAGTGATAAAACGGGTTGACCACCCGATCCTCGGGGCGGGGCTGATAGGCCTTGCGATATTCCGCCGAGGAAAACCACGGCGCCGGGTCACGCCCCTCGCGGGCGCCGGCCTTGAGGTAATGCGCCACCGGGTCAAGGTGCAGCTGGGCAATGTCGGGGTTGTTGGACAGATAAAACGGGTAGTCGAATTCGGCTTTGACGATGTCATAGACCTTGCCCCAGTTATGGCTGGGTTTCACGGCCCGGGCGGCCATGACCTGCGCGTGCAACTGCTCTCCATAGGCGGGCGCATCCGTCATCTGCAGGTCTTCGGGGGGCCAGGTGAAGGTATCAACCACCGGTGAGAGCCCCAAACGCTTGTCGAGCCCATACTTGCGCAGGGCCGCCCCGACGATCCGCCTGGCCCGAAGCCGTATTCCCCGCAACTGCTGCATGCTCTGCCCCGTGCTTATTGAATTAAGCACTCGTTATTCATTTCCGACCCTGCGGGCAAGACGCAGCAGCACCGATCGGCGGGTCGGGCTTTCCAACCGCGAAGTTGCGTGCCAAAAGAGCCCGCAAACCGCGCTCAATGACGCATTCTGACACAGAGTGAGACGTTTCATGAAATTCAACCGCGACGCGATCTTGGAACGCTATGGCAAACATCACCGGATCCGGCAGATTTACCTGCTGCCAGACCACAAGGTTGGCTATGTCGCCAACCCAAAGGCCGGCTGTTCGTCAATCAAGGCGATGCTGGAGCGGATCCATGCCGGCGAAGCCGACTCCGATATTGAGAACCCCCATACCGACCGGCGCATCCCCTTCCCCGATGATATCGGCTGGGACCGGATCAACCAGTTGCAGGCGGACGGGTTATATGGGTTCACCATCGTGCGTGACCCGGTCGAGCGGGCGCGGTCGGGGTTTTGCGACAAGATCCCCGAACGGGCCACACGCAAGGCCCTGAATGCGGTTCTGGGGCGCAAGGATCCGCTTGAGACGGTCACGTTTGACGATTTCATCACCGCGCTGGAAATCCAGAAACCCGAAGAAATGGACGCCCATTGGCGGCCCCAGCATCTGGTGCTGATGATGGATCAGATCAAATACGATTTCATCGGCCGGATCGAAAACATGGCCGCAGACATGGCCCGTGTTCATGCCGACACCGGCTTGCCGCAGGTGCCCTTGCCCCACCGCAACAAACGCGGCAGCCGCAAGGCCCCCCGCTATGCCACCGTCACCCCGGAACGGCGCAAGCGGATCGAGGCGATCTACCAAAAGGATTTTGAACTGTTTGGCTATTGACCCCCCTTGCGGGCCCCGCCGATGTTCCGGTTTGATTTCCGCCCACAAGGTAGCTAAGCACACTGCAATCAAATAAATCGGGCTCTATGTGAGGCACAAAATATGAAGATTATCATCCTTGGCGGCGACGGTTTCTGTGGCTGGCCGAACGCGCTGTACCTGTCCAACCAGGGCCATGACGTCACTATCGTCGACAACCTGTCGCGCCGCGCCATTGATCTTGAGCTGGAGGTCGACAGCCTGACCCCGATCCGCCCCATCGGCGAGCGCATCAAAGTCTGGAAAGAGCTGACAGGCAAAGAGATTAAGTTCCAGAACTTTACCGTGGGCGAACATTATCATCGTCTGCTGACCCTGTTCAAAGAAGAAAAGCCCGACGCGGTCATCCACTTTGCCGAACAGCGCGCCGCGCCCTATTCGATGAAGTCCGCCGCGCATAAGCGCTACACCGTCAACAACAACCTGAACGCGACCAACGATGTGCTGGCTGCGATTGTCGAATCGGGACAGGACATTCACCTTGTCCACCTGGGCACGATGGGCGTTTACGGCTATGGCACCGCCGGCATGCAGATCCCCGAAGGCTATCTGAAGGTCAAGATCGACACCCCCGCCGGCGAGAGCGAGCAGGAAATCCTGTATCCGACCAACCCCGGCTCGATCTATCACATGACCAAGTCACAGGATCAGCTGTTCTTTCACTTTTACAACAAGAACGACGGCGTAAAGATCACCGACCTGCATCAGGGCATCGTCTGGGGCACCCAGACCGACGAAACCCGCATGGACGAACGCCTGATCAACCGCTTTGACTATGACGGCGATTACGGCACCGTACTGAACCGGTTCATCATGCAGGCGGCGGTGAAATACCCGATGACCGTGCATGGCACAGGCGGCCAGACCCGGGCCTTCATCCATATCTCTGACACCTGCAAGTGTATTGATCTGGCCCTGAACAACCCGCCGCAGGCCGGTGAGCGGGTGAACATCCTGAACCAGATGACCGAAACCCACCGGGTGCGCGATCTGGCCAAGATGATCGCCGACAAGATGGAAGCGGAGATCGCCTATCTGGACAACCCCCGCAACGAAGCGGCGGAAAACGATCTGCATGTGGCCAACGACCGGTTCCTGGGCCTGGGTCTTGACCCGATCAAGCTGAGCGATGGCGTAATGGACGAAGTCCGTGAAATCGCGTCGAAATACGCGGATCGTTGCGACACGACGAAGATTCCTTGCGTCTCTCTGTGGAAATAACCCGGGGCGTGGCGCGTCAGCGCCCGTAAGAAAGACCAACCATGCCGACCATTTTCCTGCATCTTGGTCTGCATAAAACAGGTACGACCTTTCTGCAGCGCACGTTTCTGCAGAACCGCGACACCTTGGGTCGCCATGGCGTGTTGTTCCCCGAAACCGGGCTGATCACACGTCTGGCGCGCCCCGGTGCCCCGGATTCCCTGTCCGGGCACACGATGTTTGGTGCGGGCCTGCGCGGCGCGCACAGCGATCTGTTTGATGCGCTGCTGGACAGTCTGGCGCGCGAGATTGCCACGGAAAATCCCCGGGCGGTGCTGCTGACCTCTGAAACCTTTCTGGAGCCCCCCCACACGATTGACCCGCTGCGGGTGCTGGACACCCTGGGGCAATTGGGACAGGTCAAACCGCTGATCTATTTGCGGCGGCAGGATCACTATGCGGAATCGCTGTATAAGGAAATGCTGTGCTGGGCGCGGCCCCGTCTGACCGTCGGGCCCGGCGGCTTTGTGCGCGACTTTGGCGATCGCTGGCTGGATTTCGCGTCCCGGCTGGCCCCCTGGCAGGCGTGTTTTGCGCCGGAGGATCTGATTCTGCGCTCCTATGAGGATGCCCGCGCCGGTGTGGGGCTGCTGGCCGATGTCTGTGACGTGCTGGGCCTGCCGGGGCCGCAACAGCTTGATCTGGCACCGGACCGGGTCATTTATCCGTCATTGCGCCCCGACCTGATCAATGTGCAGCGCGCGGTGAACATGCGTGATGACATCACCCCGGAACAGAAAAAGCAGATCAGCCATACCCTGCGCAGCGCGCCAGAGTGGGTGGCCGCCCCCGATCCCGGCCCCGGCCGCCTGCTGCGGCAGGATCAGTGGCAGCTGCTGGCGGCGCAATATGGCCCCTGGAACGAGACCGCCGCCGCCACGCTGATCAGCGGCCCTGCCACAGCCTTCCGGTTTGACCCGCAAGCGGTGCCAACCCGCCCGATCAGCGATCAGCGCTTCAAGCTGGCCGCCGCGCGCGCTCTGGTCGACAAGACCTGGCCGGTGACCCCGCCGGGGCGCAGCCTGCCCCCCCTGCGGCCGGCGAAAACCCGCAACTCGGCCCCGCTTGGGGTTATTGTTTTTGGCCAATCCAGCCCGGAACAGACACTGAAATGCCTGCGGTATCACCTGAATCTGGGTCTGGCCCGTGTGCTGCTGTATGGCGCAGCACTGCCCAGGGGCATCGCCCCTGACCCCCGGCTGACGGTGCTGGCGGAACCTGCGGCACTGGCCCAAAAAGACTTGCGGCAGCGCCAGCAGGCGGCGCTGCGGCGCGGGCGGGAGGTGATCTGCGGTGACGGGGTCGTGTGGTGCGTGCTGCTGGACCCGAACGAGGTGATCTACGGCGATATCGGGGCGCTGCTGGCGCAGGCGCCCCCCGGGGCAGGCACTCTGCGGCTGGCCCCGGCAGAGGCAATCAACAGCCCCGACGGCTGGCACCGCCTGCTGCCCCGGCAAAGCCGGCGCGACAAGCTGCTGCTGCGCAAGACCTACATCGACCAGCCCGCCTTTCAGGACAGCGGGTTCTGGGGGGTCACGACAGGCAAGGCGCTGGTGCATTGTGACCTGACGCTGGATCATGCCGCGCCGCATAACCCGGCAGACCTGCGGCGCGGCGGGGCCCCGCATCTGGGCACAGAGGCGGTGATCCTGCGCCAGGTCTGCCCGGCATTTGATCAATGGCGGGCGCTTTGGGCGGGTTATATCGCCGCAAATGCCGCCCCGGTGGGGCTGGGCTGGCAGATGCAGCAGATCAGCGACCGGCTGGCCGCTGCGGATCTGGACGGGCTGCGCGCGCTTTATGACGCCTGGTTCACCCCCTCTGCCGAGACCGTCAGGGCCCTGGCCGCCGGGGGGCTGATGGCCCGGGCAGAGATTCCCGATGAGATGTGGCGCTAGACCCTAAACGCCCTGCGTCAGGGCCAGTTTCACCGCCAACCCGGACAATCGCGGCGCGGTGCGCACCAGAGCGCGCAGATGACGCAGACGCACCGCACGGTGCAGGTCAGGCCGCGGCGCAACGAGGCGGTCTGCCTCGGACAGGGCCGTGGCCAGCGGGCTGCCGTCAAAGAACTGCGCATCCATGGCTTGTGCATCCGCCAGACATTGCCCGCGGACCTGATCCAGCTCTGCCGGGGTCAGGGTGATCTTATGCGCCTGTTGCAGCGGGCTGGTCTGCAGGGCCGCCTGTAGCCGATTGCCCAACTGGTTGCGCGCCTGTGGCTTCATCCTGTGCCGTGCACTGTTGCGCAGGACCCTGTGAAAGCGGCGCAAAAACTCAACATCTTCAAAGGGTAAAGAGGTATTTGACTGCGGCGACACCTGCGGCAGAATCAGGTCGGGCAGATCCAGCTGCCCAAAGAAATCCTGCACGGCATCACCATTCTGCAAGGTCGCGCGGATCATCGGGCGCAGGCTGAACCGGGCCCCAAAACACGCCTGCCATGCAGAAAACCGCGCATGATAGGTCATCGCACGCGCCCCCAGGAAGCGCGGTACAAATGACTCCAGCGTGGCGTGATTGACCCCCAGCTTGGTCTGTTCTGCCCATGTGGAGATCAGGAACTCGGCATGGGGGCGCACATAGCAGATGATCTGCGCCTCTGCGGCGAGGTCGGGCAACCATCTGTCCAGCCATGCCGCCAGATCCGCAGGCGACACCATCTGAAAATGCTCGGCCGAGAGCACGGCAACCGGCGCAGGCGCACGGGTAATGTCACGGGCGAGCCTGCGAAACCGCTGCTGGGTGCCCTTCCCTGCCCGGCCAGAGCGGATCACCCGCACAAGGCGCGCGTGGCTGGGGGCCTGGCCGGGATAGAACACCTGTGCCCCGGGCTGTTGGCGCATCTGGGCAAGACTGCGCTGAATCGACGTGCTGCCGGTTTTGAAATCACCGATATGAACAACAAGCCGGTCGGCCATGTGCTAGCGTCCAGTCATGCGGCGCAACCCGTCATAGACCCGCAAGAGCGGTCCGCGCAGGGCAGGAACGCGGGTGGCAATGGCCCGGCCCGCGGCCACCAGCTGCTGCCGTCGGCGATGCCGTTTCGCGCGCAGGCCTTGCCCCGCGATCGCATTGTTGGCCAGCACCTCGGGGTAGAATGGCGTGCGCGCAAGCGCGGCCCAATAATGCTGGGCCTGCCCGACCCCCACGCCCGACCAGGGTTTGTGATCGCCCGCGGCATAATGAATGACCATCGGGTCCGCACGCCCGGCCATGGCGTCGCGGTAATTGGCCTGCGGCACCCGCTCATAGGTCTCTAACTTGGAGTTGAAGGCATTGAATCGCGCCGGCAGGTGAAACACGCTGTCCTTGAAATAGGCATTCAGGATGTCCTGATCGCGAAACAGGTATTTGCCGCTTTGCGCCATCTTGATCAGCGCCTGCCCCGTAGCCCTGACGTCCATCGCGGCAAAATTGAACAACAGCAGCCCGGCATTGAAATAGCCGCTGATCTGCGCATCACTCAGCCCCAGTACATCGCGGTGATAGCGCCCCATGTCGGCGATGTCGGGATGTGCGGTGGGGGTCGGCCCGGTGACGGCGCGGGTCATGATGTAATCCTTGACCGCGCCAATCGGGTGATCGCCCATGTCGGTGTCAAAAATCTCGGCCACATCGCCGCGGAAAATCATGTCGACATCCACATAAAGCAACCGGTCCACACCGGGCAGCAGATCAAACAGCAGGAACCGGTTATAGGTCGCATTGGACGGCGCCCGGCTTTGGGACCGGTAGCTGTCCCCAAAGGGGTTGCCTGCATTGATCACATGCAATGTGGTCCGGGGCCGGGTGGCGATCACCTCGGCCAGCAGGTCCCGGTCGGCGGGGTCGACATCGGTCTGCAGGAAAAACAGATTGATCTGCCGCTCGGGCGTGGCGTGATCCAGCATCGACCGCAGCATCGCCGCCGCATGGGGCAGATAGGGACGATCCGCCGCAAAGGCGACATTGATCTGGTCGGCCTCATTCAGGCTGTCGTCAGCAATATAGGGTGTGACCAGCGCCTCTGAGGTGTTGAGGATATGTACTTCGCGCAGCTTCAGGCTGGGGTCCTGCCGTTGCAACCGGGCGATATAGACACAAAACAGGCGTTCGGCGACAAACCCCAGATAGCGACTTTGGTAGGGGTTGTAATGCGCCCGGTCGCCCCCGGCCCTGTCCACCTTGTCCAGAACATCAAAGACCCAGGCGCAGTAGCTCTCAAACAGATCACGGCGCAGCAGGCCCATGTTGCCAAGGCGCAATGCCCGATCCGTCATCACCGCATCATAATCCCCCAGCCAGTCGGGATAGTCGCGCGCGATCACCTCGCGGGCCAGATCCAGATCCTGCGGCTGGGAGCGTTTGGCGTAATGCTGCACCAGATCAAAGCCCACCAGATGCGGCTTGGGCACAATCACATCCACGTCGGGATTGGCGGCCAGAAAATCTTCGGTCTGTCTGGTCCATGTCGGGATATCAAACCGGGACAGGAACACTTCTGCATCCGGGCCGTCATGGGCCCCGGCCACATCCAGCACCCGGCGATAATGCATCAGCCCGATATGGCTGCTGTCGGTATCGTTCTGCCAGGCCCAGTAAAGCGCCGTCAGTTCGCAATAGGCGCTGTTGCGTGCGGAGATATTGTTGCCGGTATCATCACCGATCATCCCCGCAAGCGGCGCGCGCGCGCCAGCCCGGCCGACATGAATCGGAACAACCGAGGTGCTGTGCAAGGAGGGGGCTGCCTTGTGATAGGCCGTATAAAACTTGGCGTTCATTTTCACCGTTGCCACATCACATGAGGATCGTCATCGCGAAGGCGGTAACGATCCCCCAATTTGATGTCAACCAAGCGCGCCGGTCAGATCAAAGCACAAAATCATCCGCATAGGGACGATCGGCATTTTCCAGATAAATCTCGAAATCTGCTTTGCCGTCGCCATTGGTGTCGCCCTGCACCAGCCAATCCTTGCCGCGCTGTGACACCCGCAGGTCGCCCGCGTCATCCAGCGCCCGTTTGCCGATGAAACTGAAGTTCTGATTGCCCCCGCGGGTGGTATCCGCGTCGATGTTGCGCAGGACGATCACATCGTTGCCGCGGCCAAAATCGGTGATCACATCGCGATCCTGCACCCCGTCCCGGCTGTTGCCCACGGTGTTGTAGATAAAGCGGTCCGCGCCCTTGCCGCCGGTCATGTCATCCCGCGCGCCGCCGCCATACAGGCGATCATCGCCATCGGCCCCGGTCAGCGTATCGACGCTTTCGCCGCCATACATCCAGTCATTGCCGTCACCTCCGCCCAGAAAGTCGCGCCCGTCCTGACCGTAGAGCGTGTCATGCCCGTTATTGCCATTGACCCGGTCACCGCCATCGTTGCCATAGATCAGGTCCTTGCCGTTGTTGCCGGACAGGCGATCGGCATGGATGCCGCCATAAAGTTTGTCCGCACCATTGCCGCCGCCAATGCGGTCTTCGTCGCGCCCGCCATTGATGATGTCGTTCTGGCTGCCGCCAAACAGGCGGTCATCGCCGGCACGGCCGTTCAACTGGTCCTTGCCGTTGTTGCCACGCATCAGGTTGCCAGCATCATTGCCCATCAGCTTGTCATCGCCGCTCCCGGCATTGGCGTTTTCAATCACCACCCCATGGGCGATGGTCAGCCCGCCGGCGATATTCTTGACAGCAGAGAGAAAGCCGCCACCGCCGGGTTCCTGCAGCAGCGTGGCCGCGCGCAGGTCAATCACCACATCGCGGTTGCCGTTATACTGGAAGGTATCAACCCCGCCGGTGTCCCAGATGGTTTTCCAGTGGGTGCCCGCGCCATTGCTGCCATCAATCCAATAGGTGTTCTTGCCCGTGGCCCTGCTGGAGGCCCCGTAAAGCGATTGCAGCACGGCGATATCCAGCGCCATCGGCCCGGCCTCGTAGCCGTAGTTGCTGTTGAACGAGGGGTTCGCGCCAAAGCCGCCCAGATGGTAGCCCGAGTTATACGACATCGTCGTATAGACACCCTGGTTCAGGTTGTCGCGGCCGTAGTCGTCAAAATCTTCGGTCACGCCCGCCATCACCGAGGAGGTGCCGCCATTATCATGGGGATGTGCCAGACCCAGGCCATGCAGCAGTTCATGCACGATCGTCACAAAGCCAAAACCGCCGATGTCCAGATCACCGCCGGCGCTGCGGTCCCAGGCCTCTGCGTTAAAGACGCCGATACCTTCATAGGTTTCGCCCGGCGGGTTGAAATAGCCCAGAAACGGATCATTGCTGTTGCTGACTTCGTTGATGTCATTGACCATCTGGAAATCGGCATTGGCCCCCGCCGTTGCGCCGGTGACGACCTGAAACTTCAGGTTGGT
The DNA here is from genome assembly GCA_947502145.1 of uncultured Paracoccaceae bacterium. Lineage (GTDB taxonomy): Bacteria > Pseudomonadota > Alphaproteobacteria > Rhodobacterales > Rhodobacteraceae > CANMYO01. The sequence goes on from CANMYO010000009.1 coordinate 18,963, forward strand.
GACCGCCTCGATCCGGTTGAAGGCCTTTTCAAACTGCGCCTTTTCATAGGCGTTGAAGCCTTCGGAGGTGTAGCTTTCGCCCGGGAAAATCGTCCGGCTTTGTCCAAAGGGAACAAAATAGACGGTGACGGTATTATCGGGCTGGCTGGTGCCCCAGGTGATTGTATCGGTCGCGTTAATGGCCCTGTCTCCGTCTTGATATGCGCTTTGGGCGCATCTGCCCCGTTTTGCCGCAAATCCTAGGGTTGCGCCGTGGGCCTGTCCATGTGTCGCGTCGTCCTAGGACAGAACTATGGCCTTTTGTGGCCGATGCATGACAACTGTAGATATTCCGTTAATCACGGGCATAAATATCCTCATAACGGGTGATGTCATCCTCGCCCAGATAGCTGCCGGTCTGCACCTCGATCAGCACCATGGGCAGCTTGCCGGGGTTTTCCAGCCGGTGCCTTGACCCCAGCGGCACATAGATCGACTGGTTCTCACTGACCAGCGTGACGGTGTCATCCACCGTGACCCGCGCCGTCCCGGCCACGACAATCCAGTGTTCGGCCCGGTGATGGTGGCTTTGCAGGGACAGGATCGCGCCGGGGTTCACCACGATCCGTTTCACCTGAAACCGCGGCCCCGCTGCGAGGCTGTCAAACCAGCCCCAGGGGCGGTGATCGCGCGGAAAGCTTTCGGCCTGCGGGGCCTGTTGGTCTTTCAGCGCCGCCACCGCGTCTTTGACATCCTGCGCGCGATCCTTATGCGCCACCAGGACCGCGTCGGGCATCGCCACCGCGACGATATCGCTCAGGCCGATCCCCACGATCGCCTGGCCGTCATTTTCGGACCTGAGCAGCGTATCGCGGCATCCGATCGCCGTCGCCGCCCCGGATTGCGCCACACCGTCAACCTGGGTTTCGCGCCAGACCGCCGCCCAGTCGCCCAGATCGGACCAGCGCCCGGCATAGGGCACCACGGCCAGATTATCGGCCTTTTCCATCACCGCATAATCAATCGACAGACGCGGGGCCTGCGCCCAGGGACCGGGATCAAGCCGGACAAAGCCCAGATCACGCGCCGCCGTAGTCATCGCCGCACCCACCGCATCCCACATCGGTGCGGCATAGCTGGCAAAGGCATCCAGCACTGTCTGGGCTGTAAACATGAACAGGCCCGCATTCCACAGGAACCGCCCCTCGGCCAGCATCGCGATGGCCCGGTCCTGATCAGGTTTTTCCACAAATCCCCGCAGCGGCATCGCCGTGGGATCAGTGTCTAAATCGGGCTTTTGCGCCAGTTCCAGATAGCCGTAACCGGTCTCTGGCCGATCCGGACAAACCCCAAATGTAACCATTTGCCCGGCCAGCGCCGCGGGACGTGCCGCCGCGAGGGCGGTCGCAAACAGATCCGCGTCCGGGATCACATGATCTGACGGCGCCACCAGCATCAGCGCATCCGGATCACGGGTCGCCATGTGAAAGGCCGCTGCAAGCACCGCAGGGCCGGTATCGCGCCCCTCCGGTTCGATCAGCACCGCCTTGGGGGTGATCCCGGCGGCGGCCAGCTGTTCGGTGACGATAAAGCGAAACGGGTCGGCAGACACCACAATGGGATCTGCAAAATCATCCCCCGACAGACGCCGGGCCGACGCCTGAAACAGGCTGTCCGCACCCAGAAGCGGCGCAAATTGCTTGGGATAGCTTTTGCGCGACAGCGGCCAGAGCCGGGTCCCGGCCCCGCCGCAAAGAAGCACAGGGGTGATCTGGGTCATGACGCCCCTTCTGGCCGGGCCTTAGAACAACGCAAACATCGCGTGATTCTTATTCCCCAACATCTCGTCCAGGTTGTCCAGCGTCACCTCTTGCATGAAGCCCGCCTTGGGCATCTTCTGATGCCATTGCAGGCGGCCACAGCGATATCCGCGGCTCAGGAATGTCATCATGATGTCGCGCCGGCTGTGGCCATGGCGTTCGACGATGTCATCCCAGTGCAATTCCAGCAGCACCTTTGGGCGATGCTGGTCCAGCAGCGTGTTGAGATCATCCACCAGCCGGCCTTCAAACCCTTCGATGTCAATCTTGATCAGCCCCGGCACCGCCCCGATGCGCGCGATCAGATCGGCAAGCGACAGGATATCAAGCTTTGCCTCGACAAACCGGCCCTGTGGCGCAAAGGCCAGCCGCATCCCCTCATACCAGATCGTCTGATCGCGGGCGGTCACATCCGACAGACCAACCTGATGCATATGATACCGCTTATCAGGGTCTAAATCGGGGTTTCTGGCATGATTTTCCGCCACCACCAAAGCCGCACCGGGGTTCATTTCGACCCCGTCCACGCGGGTCATGCGCGGCATCCGCAACAGGAACTGCGAGATGAAGCCGTAATGGGTGCCAATATCGAGCGCGGTTTCAATGTCAAACAGATCCGCCAGTGTTTCCAGCACCAGGCAGGAAAAGGGTTCAATCGTCCAGCCATCCTTGTGGGCATCGCGCAGCCATGCGGCGACCTCGGGGTTGCGCATGTCAAATCGCATCGGCCCATGGGTGGTGAAATTGACTTGCAGCTCATCGCCCCGGTCCTCGTCCCACCAGGCCCAGGTCTTGGCGCGGCGCGCGATCTCTTCCAGCAGCAAATCGTAGGTGATGTCGGTGCTGTCTGTAATCACGGGGGTCACATGACCCCGCGTATGGTCGATTTTGCTCATGTTTCTGCTGCCTCTTTTTGTAACCTCTGGCGGGGCTTAGCTGGTTGATTTTGCGTTCTGGTTGACGAATTCGGCGATCTTGAAATAGCCGGTGCGGGTGTAGTGATCGCTGTCGGCAAATTCGTCCGCGTCCAGCAGCGTGTCGATATCAACAAAATAGGTATTGGGCCGCCCGGCGCAGAAATCCCGGCACATGGCGTTGAAACCCTGCCGCATGGCCAATGTGCGTTCGGCCTGCTGCCCATGCTGGGTCACCGCGGACAGGATGAACAGCGGCGCATCGGGCTGCCGCAGGGCGTCGGCATGTTCAAAGCTGCGCCGGGTCAGGGCCAGACGTTCCTCAAGCGGGAGGCGGCGGTGATACATTTCCTTGGCAAAGCGCATCGCATGATCGGGATCTTTCATCAGCTTTTTCATCCGCCGCGGCGGGATCGTCGCATAATATTTGCCGCCCCAGTCCTCACCGCCATAGGTAAAGAGGTTGTCCGAGGGGATCGAGAAGTACATCGACAACAGGATCAGGTCCGCCTCGGTCAGCGACCGGTCAAGGTCCTTCATCTCGTCCAGCGTATAGCCCGCAAAGCGCTGCATCGGCTTGGAATGCTTGAGCTGCGGATCGCGCGGATTGATGAAAAAGCCAACATCGTCATAGCGCACCAACATGCCCTGATCGTCCTGCTTGTTCACAAATTCATCGCGGTTGGTGCCGCAATAAAACGAGACCTGCAAAAGATCACAGCCACCCACCAGACAGAGGCGGCGTTCTTCCAGTTCATTTTCGCCGGTGTCGAAATCGGTGACCTCGGTGATCCAGTCGACCGTTTCGGGTTCAGACAATGCGCCCGCCACGGGGCCGACGTGTTTGAACTCTGGCCGGCCCAGATAATTCCAGACCCATTGTTCAACACCCATGTTCAGCGTCCGGCAGGAAAACGCCAGATGATGCACGGTGGTGCCGGAAAACTTGGTGCGCACGCAGAAGAACCCGACGATGCCATAATCGCCATAGCGGTCGCGCACCTCGATCAGGCCCGCATGCATGCCGGAGACGGCCAGCAGGTCATTCAGGTCGCGGCGTTCGGCATCGGTATTGGCGCGCACCTTGGTAAAGTTCAGCTGGTTGGTGCGGTTCAGGATCTCAAGCACCCGGTCCATGTGGTTTTCCACATCGGTGATGATCTTGATCTTGATGTCGGACTGTTTGAGGAACTCCGTATTGCTCAGGCCGGTTTCCGCCTGTTCGGACTGCTTTTGCTCCATCACCCGATATTGGGCGAGCCGGGAATGCGCGGTGTCGTCCTTGCCCTTGAGCTGCGGCAGGGCCAGAAGGCCGGTCATGTCGCCATGCGCCTCAACCGCCATCAGCTGCGTGTTGAAGAATTGCGCCTCTTCCAGGTTCAGGTGGTTGTCATCAAGGAACAGCACGTTTTCGTCGCGCAGGCCCATATCCCTGACCATCTTTTCGATCGCCTGCCCCTTGGGCGACCAGGCAATATGGGGAAAGACAAACATGTCCCAGATGCCAAGGTTTTCCAGCGCCTCACGCGCCTGATCAAAATCGTTCTTGGAACAGATCGAACACATGATGCCGCGATCCACCAATGCGCGCACCATGTCGATATGCGCCTGAATGGGTTCAATCCCCTCTTCGGAAAGCGTGCCTTTCCAGAAGGTTTCATCAAGATCCCAAATGACGAGTTTGACCTGCGCCTTGACGCTGTCAAAGGTCTGAATATTCACTGTCCTGCCGCCTGTCGTCTTTGTTTTGCGTGAATCTTACCGCAAAGCGTTCAAAAAACAATTGGACGAATTGATGTTGCACCCCCCTGTGACCCCCATCGCACGGTGCCACAAGCCCGCGTTCACTGTGTTGCCGCGATACTACGCAGGCATTCGTTGACCAAAGGTGTAGCCCCATGTCCCAGACCTCGCCCAGCCTCGCGCTGCCCCTTATTCAGGCCGCACAGGCGCAAAAACACGTGACCCATAACGAAGCGGTCGAGCTTCTGGACCTGCTGGTGCAACTGGTGGTGCAGGCATTTGATGCCACCACCCCGCCGGGCACCGCCAGTGAAGGGCAGGCCTGGACCATCGGGGCCGGGGCCAGCGGCGCCTGGTCCGGCCGGACCGGCCAGATTGCAAGCTGGCGCGGTGGCGGCTGGCTGTTTGTGATCCCCAGCCCCGGCTGGCGCGCCTGGGGCCTGACTGAGGCGGAAATCAGGGTCTATTCCGGGGCAAACTGGGTGGCAAGCGCGACCGGCGGCGGCAGCGGCCTGAGTGATTTCAACAATCTGGACGGTGTTGGGATCAACGCCACATCCGACACCATCAACAAGCTGGTGGTCGCGGCAGAGGCCACGTTGCTGAACCACGATGGCGCGGGGCATCAGCTCAAGCTGAACAAATCCGCCACCGCTGACACCGCAAGCCTGCTGTATCAGACCGGGTTTTCCGGCCGCGCGGAAATGGGTCTGGCGGGAACGGATGATTTTGCCATCAAGGTTTCGCCTGATGGCAGCAGTTTCACCGAAGCCCTGCGTATTGACGCGACCAATGGCGCGGTCACGATGCCGACAAGCCCGGTGCGGCAGATTCTGCCCTATCAATATCGCCACTACCTTTACAGCGATCTGCGCTGGACCGCCCCGGTCGCCAATGGCGGGTCATGGAATGCGTCGCAAAGTCTTGGCACCGGGGCAGAACCCAACGTCGATTGGGACGCAAGGGGCCTTTTCCTGCCCGCGGGATCACAGGTGCACGGGCTGCATCTGGCCGGAAACCTCAACAATGCCGAACCGGACGATCTGGATCTGCGAATCTATTTCCAGCACGGGGCCTGGGATGGCAGCCGCAACACCAATGGCGAGACCAGCCGCGACACGCTTTATAGCCAGAACACGGTTGGCATCACCGCAGGCACCGCGATGCAGCGGCTGGCGATTCCGCTCAGCTATAGCACCCCGGAAGACGGCTATCTGTTCCTGGCCCTCCGCCCGAGCGCCGGATCAATCCTGACCAATACCCGGTATGCGCAGCTGTCTGGCGGGTTTGACGTGGCCTGCGCCCGGCTGTTCTGACGCCCCGGCGGGTGACTGGGGTTTCGTCGCGTCAACGGGTGACACAGGTTTGATGCGCGTCAGCGGGTGACACGACCCCGCAACCAGCCCAGAAACGCCCGTTCTGGCGCCCGCAGCCTTTGCCGCCCCGACGCCACCCAGAAAGCCCGCCACTCGGCCTCAAGCGCGTAGATGTCCCATCCGGGGGCCAGGGCGCGGGCCGCATCAAGCGTCTCCGCATCAAAGGGCGGCAGGCCGGGCAGATCCTCGATCAGGCGGCGGCGGGTGACACGGATGATATCGCCCTCTTCCTCGGCCAGCTCATAATCGGGCAGGACATCAGCAGTGATCATCCGCCGGATGGCCGCACGAAACACCCGTACCGGCGCATCCGACCCCGCCTTGGTGTGCAGGGTGGCCACCGCGATGCGCCATTCGCGCTGCTGGCCACAATGTTTGCGGGCCAGCTCATAGACCCGCCGCTCCAGCGGTTTGCGCAGCGAAAAGTAATCCCGGCTGAGCGTCAGTACCGATTTCGCCTGCACCGCCCGATACAGCCAATCCGACAGGGTCACGCTGACGCTGACCATGCGGCCGCCGCGGGTCTTGCGCACGATCTCCCAGCTTTCGATCAGGCCAAAGCCGGATGTGGTTTCTTCCGCGCCGGTGACCAGATTGGTGGTGATCCGGGTTCCGGCGAGCCGTTCGAACGCCTCGCGCAGACGGGCATAGCTATCGCCGCCGGTATCACGCCGGGTCGCCACCAGCAGATCATGGGCAGTCAGGGTCAGCCGACGGCTGATCTCGCGCCCCGCGTTCAGTGCCGCCATCAACTGGCTGATGCAATAGATCAGGATATCCTTGTCATGGATTGTCGCCCGCCCGCGGACGCTGGGCGTCACGGTGATCGTGGTGCCCTTGTGCTGATACTGGCGGATCGTGCGATCGGGCCGGGTCGAAAGCGCGAACATCGGATGTTCCATGCTGCCCAAATCCCCCTTGGGCGACGGCTCAAAGATATCGCAGACGAAAAAATCGCGCATGCCGGGGGTCACTGCCATTGATCTGCCCTTTGGAATCACCCCTGTTTATCTTCGGGGTTTCAGTGACACCCTAAAGTTATCCACAGGCGCTTGTCTATCGCCGCAACGGGGGTTCGGAATCACCAGAACGGGGGATCAGAGTCGCCAGATCGGGGTTTCAGAATCGCATTGGTGTTTTGGTGCCGCTTTTTGCACAAGGACTCCAAAGGCTTGCCCGCGCAGCACAGATGCGTAACGATCAACTAACGGATTCTAACGGTCATTTTTTTCTTTTGCCCCTTTGAGGGGGCCCGCCAGGCCGCAAATGCCGTTATATGTCTTAGAAAAATTCAGTCATGTGCATCCTTTTCTTCCATGTGCTGCGTTTTGTGTTATCTTGACGAAAACACAGCACATGAGGCGAGGATGAGCAGCCTGCCCCCTTATACCGGTCTTGACCCGGATACCGCGATGGCCGCCCTTGACGGGCCCACGTCAACGGATGGATTTGCCGCCATTGCCCGCGCCTGCGAAGCGGGCCGTGACGATCTGGCCGGACGCGGACTGGCCGAAGATGGCAGCCGGCATCTGCGCAAGTTTTCCACATGGGAAATCACCCGCTATCTGATTCCGGTGGCACAGGCGCATTTCCGGCGGGTGCTGAAACAGAACCCCGATTTGCCACAGGGCAGCACCGAAACCGCGGGCGGGGCCAAATGGTTTACCCTGGATGAGGTGCAGCGCCTGCGGGCGTTTTTTGGCGCGCAGGGATCAAAGGCCAAAAGCTACCTGCCCTATCGCCCCGCCGGCCTGCCTGCAAAACTGGTGGCCGTGGCTAATTTCAAGGGCGGCGTGGGCAAGACCAGCACGGCGGCACATCTGGCGATGTCGGCGGCGCTGGATGGCTACAAGGTGCTGGTGATCGATCTGGACAGCCAGGCCAGCATGACCAGTGTTTTTGGCGGCAAGGTGGCTGACGAATGGCAGACGGTGTTCCCGTTGCTGGCCCGCCATTATGCGGATCATCTGCGCCGCGACAATCAACGCCGGCAGGATCGGGGCGAGGCGCCGGTGCCGCTGGATGAAACCCTTGATGAAGCGCTGAAGGTCAAGGCACAGGATCTTATTCAAGGCACCCATTGGCCCAATATCGACCTGATCGGGGCGCAGTTGAACCTGTATTGGGCGGAATTTCAGGTGCCGGTCTGGCGGATGCAGGGGCGTGGCTGGAAACTGTGGGATGCGCTGACGGATGTGCTGGCGGCGGATGGGGTGCTGGACGCCTATGACGTCATTTTCATCGATACCCCCCCTGCCCTTGGCTATCTGACGATCAACGGGCTGGCGGCCGCGGATATCCTGCTGGTGCCGGTGGGGGCGTCATTTCTGGAATTTGACAGCACCGGCCGGTTCTTTGACATGCTGCACACCACCTTCAATTCGATTGAAGAGGGCGAAAACCTGGCCGCGCGGGCCCTGGGGCGGCCAGAGATGGCGTTTTCCTGGGATGCGGTGCGGGCCGTTGTCACCCGCTATGACGGCAGCCAGCAGGCCGAGCTTGCCGCGCTGATGCAGGCCTATCTTGGCCCGACATTGTCACCGCACCGGCAGGATTTCACCGCCCTGATCGGGCAGGCGGGGGAACAGGTGCAGGGCATTTACGAGGCCGATTACCGCGATTTCAACCGCGAAACATATGCCCGGGGCCGCGAGACGTTTGATGCCACCTACGCGGCTTTCAAGACCCTGTTGCTGGGAACATGGCGGCGCGATGAGGTGGCGCAGGCCACCGCTGCGGGGGGTAGCGCGGCCACACCGGAGGCGGCGGAATGATGTTTCGCGCGCGAAACCCCGCAGTGCGCGGGGTAAACAGGACATTAACCGCGCCTTGGCACCCTGCCCCTTTTGAAAGGTTGACGTGATGGCAAAACGCAAACGGCTGACCCCGGCGCGACTGCAGGACAGCGCCGCCCCGGAAACCAAATCCGCCCTCGCCCGCCCTGCCCTGACAACGCGTCCGCCGATTGCGGATGTGGCCCATGATGCCGCAGCCTCTGCCGCGCTGAGCGAGGTGGCCAGCGCCCTGACCGCAGCGCGCAGCGAAGGCCGGCTGATCCAGAAATTACCACTGGATGCGATTGATCCGGATCATCTGGTGCGTGATCGCGTGGCGCTGGACCCGGCAGAGATGCAAGTGCTGGTCGACAGTATCAGCGCCCGCGGCCAGCAAACCGCGATTGAAGTGGCAGAGCTGGACGGCGGCGGATACGGGCTGATTTCAGGCTTTCGCCGCTATGCGGCTTTGCGGATCATTTCAGCCAAATCGCCTGAAATAGACTCTATTCTGGCGATTGTGCGCCGCCCCGACGATGGGGCAGATGCCTATCTGGCGATGGTCGAGGAAAATGAAATTCGATCGGGGCTGTCCTTTTATGAACGCGGCCGGATCGTGGCGCGGGCTGCAGATGCGGGGATCTTTGCCGATGACACCGCCGCATTGGGGGCGCTGTTTGGTGCTGTCCCACGGGCGCGCCGGTCCAAGATCAAAAGCTTTGTCGGTCTGGTGCGGCGGCTGGACGATGTCTTGCGCTTTCCAACCGCGCTGAGCGAAAAACAGGGTCTGGCCCTGGCCAAATGGCTGAATGACACCCCGGACGGCGGCACCACATTGCGCGCAACCCTGACAGACTCCGCCCCTGAAACCGCCGCGCAAGAGCTGGCGATCCTGTCGGACGCCATCAGCGGCACGGCGCGGGCTGCGCAGAAGAATCCCAATCCCCCCGCTGAGGTCACGCTGTCCAGGGGGCTCAAGCTCAGGCAATTGCGCAACGGTCGGATCGAGATTTCGGGCCCCCGCACGGCTGATCCAGCCTATGTCGCCCGGTTGATTAAGACTCTAAAAGCCCTGAAATAGAGTCTATTATTGACATGTTTCGCGCGCGAAACGTCATTCGTCTTCGTCCGATCCCATGTTGATGTGATGCTGTTCAATCGCATCTTCGACATCGTCATAATAGGTCAATTGACCATTTTCGAGGATCGCCCCGGCATCACAAAGCTTGCGGATTTGCGCGGTAGAATGGGTCACCACCACGGCCCCTGCGGTTTTCATGCGATCGGTAAAGGCCATGCGGCTTTTGCGTTTGAATGCCGCATCCCCCACTGATGTCACCTCGTCCACGAGATAGGTGTCAAAGGGAATGCCAATCGACACCCCAAAGGCGAGCCGTGATTTCATCCCGGCGGAATAGCTGCGCACGGGGTTGTAAAAGTGGTGCCCGAGTTCGGCAAAGTCCTGCACGTAATCCGCCAGTTCCTCGGTATCGACACCATAGACGCGGGCAATGAATTTGGTGTTCTGCGACCCGGTCATGTCGCGGTTGAAGCTGCCGGCAAACCCCACCGGCCAGGAGATTGTGCCGGTGCGCTCGATCCGGCCCGTATCCGGTTTGATGGTGCCGCCGATCATCTTCATCAATGTGGTCTTTCCCGCACCATTGCGCCCAAGCAGGCCCACGGCCTTGCCGGTGGGGAATGTCATGTTGATGTTGTCGGCAATCACCTTGTTCCCCGCCGGGGTGCGGAAAATCTTGGTGATATTGTCAAATCGGATCATCAGGCGGCCCTAATTGCGGTCTCGCAGGGCGTAGTAGATCAGGCTGGCGATGGCCCATGTCAGGAAGGAAAACAGCCCCACCAGCGCCAGCAGGAGCACCCGCTGCGGAAACTCGGGCCGCTCGGCCAGGGTTGGCTGGATATAGGCCGCCAGATAACGCGACTGGCGGTTGGCATCCGCGCGGGCCACGTCAAAGGCCGACAGCGCGGCCGCATAGGTGGTTTCGGCAAATTCCCGGTCTACGGTCAGGCGTTCAAATTCCGCAATCACCTTGGCGTATTCCTGCCCGCCGGGGCCGGCGCCCCCTGCCCCGAACTTGCGGCGTTCCTCGGCGATTTGCGCCTCGATGATATCCAGCCGGCGCCGGGCGGTTTCCAGCCGCGGGTCACCATCGCGGGCGGTGTCGGCGATCAGCTGGTATTCGATGATTGCTGCGGCCTGTTGTTCCTGCAGGGTTGTCAGCAGGCCCATCTGGCTTTGGATATCGGCGCTGGGGTCAACGATCTGATTGGCCAGACGCAGCGCGGTCAGCGCCTCGCGCGCGACCTTGACCCGTTCAATCGCGCGATCGAGGTCTTCTTGCGCATAGCGGGTCGCATCCTGACGTGCGATCGCCGAAAGCGCGTTGATCATCACAGAGCTGTCGTCGTAGATCGCTTCGGCGATCTGCTGGGCCTCGTGGGGGTCAAAGGCCAGCACCCGCAATTCGATCAGCCCGGAACCGGTGTCGTAGGACACCCGCACCATGCGCTGCCAGTAGTGGGTCAGATCCTCGATCGACCCGGCCGGATCAAAGGTCAGCAGCGGATCCCGGTCCCGGTGCCGGCTGAACAGCTGACGCAGGTCCAGTTTTTCATCCACCGCGCTGACCAGTTCCTGACTGCGGATGAATTCATAAAGGATATCGCTGTCATGGCCGCCGCCGCCGCCAAAGGTCTGCCCGATTCCACCCAGAATATCGACAGCGCTGGTCGCATCCTCAGAGCGGACAGTGAACCCAAGGGTCGAGGCATATTGGTCCGCAGCACGGGTATAAAGATACCAGGCAGAGGCCCCGATCGGGGCCAGCACCATGATCAGAAAGGCAAGGAACAGGCCCCAGTGCCGTTTTTTGACATGTGCAGGCTTGGCCGGGGGGCGCGGCACATAGGCCGGCTGCGCGGGTTTCCGGCGCGGCTTGTTATCCTTTAACTTATTGTTGTTATTATTTCTTTTAGGATTCTGCTTTGGCGTCTCGGCGTCCGTCATGGGGTCTCTTTCGTGGCCTCAGGGGGCAGGATAGTCCGGCGTGGGAACGCTTGCCAGTCATTCAATGCAGGGCGTCATTCCGGCCGCGGCGGCCAAGCAGCCCATCACGCAGCCCTGACCACATCATCCGCCGATAGGCCTTGCGTTCTGCCCCGTCGCATTTGCGCCCGCGACGCCACCAGATCAGCGTGTAATAGGCCAGCGCGGCGGGGAACACGACCGGGCCGGCCGCCTGCCGGGCAATGCTGACACCGTTGCGGCAGTGGTAATAGATTTTCCACAGGGGGCGATAGACAAAGCCATCGCCCATGGTGCCGCAATCATGTTCAAACCGCACCGCAGGCAACAGCACCATTTTGATCCCGGCACGGCGCAGGCGCAGCGAATAAAGCACATCATCGCCATAGATGAACAGGCCGCCCTCTGGCAGGCCGGCACGGGCCACCGCGTCGCGGCGCACGAAGTATCCCACAAAAGAGGCCACATCGATCGGCCGGGCAGGGGCGTCGGGCGCAAAGGCCGCATCCGCGAGGTGAAAGCCGCTGCGGCTGCCCTGCACCAAAGTGCGCAGGAACAGGCCAAAGTGCCAAAACGGGTTGTTTGACGGGCGGTTCATCTCGCAAAGCGTGCCGTCGGGATAGAACACAGCCGCCGCCACGCAGCCAATATCAGTGTCTAATTCAGGGGATTTGGCCTGAAATTTAGCAAGTGCGCCGGGCTCGGGACGCGCATCGTCATCCATCAGCACAACCCAGTCGGGATCAAAAAGATCACGCGCTGCGGCCATGCCGGCCTCAAACCCGCCGGCCCCCCCCATGTTTTCAGCCAGGGAGAGCACATGCAGGCGCGGATCGTCCTGCGCGGCCAGCCAGCCAGGCGTGTCATCCGTGCTGGCGTTATCAACGACGATGATATGATCAACCTGTTCGCCCTGTAGTCGGGCTAGGGTGATCTGCAACTCTGCCAGCCGCTGATAGGTCACCACGATGGCTGCAAGTGTCATAGCGGCGCCTTGGAAAATGTCGGGGCAGGGGTGCCGCCCGCGCGTGCGGCCAGCCAATCGCGGGCGCTGTCCAGACTTTCGCGGATGGTCACATCCATATCGAGGTAACGATAGGTGCCAAGCCGCCCGACAAAGGTGACGTTATCGACCTGTTCGGCGGCGGCGATGTAATCGGCCAGCAGGGCTTTTTCATCGACCAGCCGGATCGGATAATAGGGGATGTCATCGGGGCCGCAGGCGCGGGCGCTTTCACGGTAGAGAATCGATTTGTCGTGTGATTCCCAGGGGCTGAAATGCTTGTGTTCGGTGATGCGCGTATAGGGCACATCCGCGTCACCATAGTTCATCACCGCACAGCCCTGATAGTCGCCGTCATGGCGGAAGGTTTCGAAATCCAGCGTGCGATAGCCAAGCCGCCCCAGTTCATAGCCAAAGAATCCATCCAGCGGGCCGGACCAGAAGACATGGTCCCAATTGGCGGCCTCTTTGGGATCAAAGGTGCGATTCAGCTCTACCGTGATGCGCGGATGATCCAGAATCCGGTCAATCATCACGGTATAGCCTTCCTTGGGCATGCCCTGAAACGCGTGGAAAAAGTAATTGTCGTCATAGTTGAAGCGCAGCGGCAGCCGCTTGAGAATCGCCGCGGGCAGGGCGGTCGGATCACAGCCCCATTGCTTTTGCGTATAGCCTTTGAAGAACGCCTCGTAGAGGTCGGGACCCACAAAGGCGAGCGCCTGTTCTTCGAAATTCTGCGGCGTGGCAATGTCGCTGGCCTGCTGGGCGATAAAAGCGCGGGCCTGCTCTGGGCGCAGGGTCTTGTTATAGAACTGGTTGATCGTATGCAGATTGACGGGAAGCGAGAAAACCTGCCCTTTTGCCGTGGTTTTGACCCTGTTTTTGAAAGGCAGGAAGGTGGCAAATTCGTTGACGTAATCCCAGACTTCGGCGTCATCCGTGTGAAAGATATGCGGCCCGTAGGTATGCACCATCACCCCGGTTTGCGGATCCCGCGCGGTGTGGCAATTGCCCCCGATATGATCACGGCTGTCGACCACGGTGATGTCATGGCCCGCCTCGGCCAGCGCCCGCCCGATGACGGCCCCCGACAGGCCAGCGCCTACCATGATAATCTGTTCACCCATCGTCTTTCCCGTGACCTGCCTGCTGTTGGTTCGGCGTCTAGCGCAATTCGGCAAGCGGCGCAAAGCGGCAACGCCCCGCTGTTGTTCCGCTGACGGGCGCAGACAGCGATTGCCTTTGCGGCTGCACAGGGGCATTTTGCCTCAACATCCGCACGGAGATGCGGGGCGGGCAAGGCCGGTAGGGGAATTTATGATCAAAGCGTTGCGACCATGGGTCTTGTTGCTGCTTGGCATCGCGTTCAGCGCCTGTTCCACGCCGCGCAGCGCCGGGTTTGAAGGCGAAGTGCTGGCCGCCTCGGGCGAGACCACCCCCGAGGGCGATCCGATCTATGATTTTGCCGTCTTTGAGGTGACCCGCGATGTCTTGCCCACCGTGACGCAATGGCCGCGTAGCGGTGCGCGCGCCTACCCCTGGATTGATGCGCGCAGCCAGCCGGCGTCGCTTTTGATTGCGCCGGGCGATCTGCTTGAGGTGTCGGTCTGGGACGCGGAAGAAAACTCATTGCTGACATCGCTGGGGCAGCGGGTCACGCGGCTGCCCGATATCAAGGTGGCTGCTGATGGGCGGATCTTTATCCCCTTTGTCGGCGATATGCGGGTGGCGGGCATGTCGCCCAGCACCGCCCGCGTGCGTATCGAGGAAGAGCTGACCGCCACCGCGCCCTCTGCACAGGTGCAGGTCAACGTGGTGCCGGGGCGCGGCAATACTGCCAATCTGGTTTCCGGGGTGACACGCCCCGGTGTGATCCCGCTGCCGGATCGTAATACGTCCGTATTGGAGCTGATCGCCGAAGGCGGCGGCGTGCGTCCGGATCTGGTGAACCCGCAAGTGCGCCTGTTCCGTGGCAACACGACCTATGGCACCTCGGTGGCCAGCCTGTTTGAGAACCCGGCACTTGATACCGTGCTGGTTGGGGGGGACCGGGTGATCGTGGAGCCCGAAGACAGGTCGTTCCTGTCACTGGGGGCGGCCAACCGGCAAGACCGCCACCTGTTCCCGAAGGACCGGGTGACGGCGCTGGACGCCCTGGCGATCATTGGCGGGGTGTCGGACAACCGGGCCAATCCACAGGGCATTCTGGTGCTGCGCCAATATCCTGCGCGGCTGGTGCGCGACGGCGTGTCGGGCCCGCCACAACGGCGCGTGGTTTTCGCGCTGGACCTGACAACTGCCGATGGCCTGTTCAGTGCCGGGCAGTTCCAGATCGCCGATGGCGATCTGGTCTATGTCACCGAAAGCCCGCTGGGCGCAGTTCGGTCAATCTTTAACCTTGTTGGCGCCGGGATCGGACTGTTCAACGACCTGCAATAATCCGCCTATTTGATTGGTATTGTTGCTATTTCCCTAGGGTCATAGGCTAAATATCGCGGAAATCGTCAGAATTTCGGCTGAGCCTTGCCGCGCCCATGCCCAAGTTCACCCTTCTATATGCACCTTGAACACATTCGGCCTAACCCGGGGGGGTGAGGATGGGATGAGATGACGAGGAGCGCGACACATGGCCATTTCGGCTGCCGAACAATATCTGTTGGAACTGATCAACCGTGCGCGATTGGATCCGGGCGCTGAGGCGGCCCGTTATGGCGTCAGCCTGAACAGCGGCCTGAGCTCTGGGACAATCGACAGTTCAAGCAAACAGGTGCTGGCCCATAATACCCAGCTGGAAACGGCGGCGGTGCGGCACAGCAACTGGATGTTGAATCAGGACACGTTCAGCCACACCGGGGCAGGGGGGTCCAACCCTGGTCAGCGGATGCAGGATGCGGGCTATAATTTTGCCGGCAGCTGGACATGGCGCGAAAACCTCGCCTGGACCGGATCAACCGGCAGCATCAGCATGAGCCGGGCCGTCGAACAGCATCACGCCGGGCTTTACCGGTCGTCAGGGCACCGGGCCAATACCTTTGCAGAAGACATCCGCGAGGTGGGGCTGGCGCAGGTGTCGGGCAAGTTCAGCTATCAGGGCAACACTTACAACGCCTCGATGCTGACCGAGAAATTCGCCAAGTCAGGCGGAGAGGTCTTTATCACCGGTGTCGCCTATATCGACCGTGACAAGGACAAGTTCTATTCCATCGGCGAGGCCCGCAAGGATGTCTGGGTCCGTGCGCAGGGTGACACCGAAAAGACCGCCGGGTCGGGTGGCTATGCTGTTGAAGTGGACAAACACGCCAATACATCCGTGACTGTCGGGATCGGCGGCAAGGTCTATGCCAAGCTGAAGCTGGATACCACAGACGGCAACGTCAAGCTGGACATGGTCAAAGTGCCCGATGGGGCCTGGTCGCTGGATCTGTCCGGGTCGGCCAATCTGGGCAGCGGCATTGCCCACGCCCGGCTGCTGGGGCGCGATAACCTGGACCTGAGCGGATCAGGCGCGGCAAACCGGCTGACGGGCAACAAGGGCCAGAACGATCTGAGCGGCGAAGATGGCGATGATGACCTGCGCGGCATGGACGGCAATGATGATCTTGCTGGCGGCTGGGGCCGGGATGAATTGCGCGGCGGCAATGGCCGCGACTACCTCAGCGGGAACAATCAGAATGACAGCCTTTGGGGCCACAAGGGCAACGATGTGCTGAACGGCGGCAAGGCGCAGGACAAGCTGTGGGGCGGTGATGGCGCCGACCGACTGAACGGCGGCAAGGGCGATGACATCATGGTTGGCGGCAAGGGCGAAGACCGTTTTGTCTTTGCATCCGGCAAGGATGTGATCCGCGACTTTGAAAACAACATCGACACGATCGAAGTGGATCGCGATGTTCTGGGAGGCGCGGACGTCACCAAGCAGGACGTGATGGACGCGGGCCGGATCGCGAACGGGAATGCGATCTTTACCTTTGATGACGGTCACAGGCTGACCGTCGAGGGGGTCACCAATCTGGATCATCTTTCAAACGACCTGATCCTGATATAAGCCCGATCCCGCAAGCGCGGGGCAGGGCATGACAGGCACAGGACCATTGATATTGGGCAGCACCGGCCAGGTTGGCCGTGCGCTGGCGGCCGTCTGGCCTGCGGATGCAGGTGCGATCTGGCAGCATCGGCCGGGGTCTGTTCCCCCTGCCGCCCCCGCCTTTTCATGGGATATTCTGCACCACCCCGCCCCGGCCCGTCCGGCCGGTGTCACCGGGATCGTGCAACTGGCACGGGGGGCGGATACGCCAACCGAGGTGGCCCTGGCACATGCCGCCTGCGATCTGGGTGCGGCCTGGGATGTGCCGGTGCTGGTCGCTTCGAGTCAGGCGGTCTATGGTCCAAACCCCGATATTGTGCCGGAATCCGCGCCCTGCGCCCCCGCCAATGCCTATGGCGCGGCCAAACTGGCGATGGAGCAGGCGATTGCCGGGCGCGCCACGGCCCTGCGGATCGGCAATGTGGCGGGCTGCGACATGCTGCTGATGAATGCCGCGCGGGGCCGGGTCACGCTGGACCGCTTGCCCGATGGCAGCAGCCCGCGGCGCAGCTATATCAGCGCCGTGGGGCTGAGCCGGGTGATCCTCGGGTTGCTGGCCCGGACAGGGCCGCTGCCCGATGTGCTGAATGTGGCCCAGCCGGGCACCCTGGCGATGGGGGATCTGCTGGCCGCCGCCTGCCAGCGCTGGAACTGGCAGGCGGCTGGCGCCGGGGTGCTGCCCGCGCTGGAACTGGACGTCAGCCGCCTGATGGCGCTGGTGCCCTTGCCCCGTGCCGATGCGCAGGTGCTGATCGCCGAGGCCCGCGCCGCCGGCTGGAGAACCGCCCCGTGACCCTGTCAAAGCGCCTGCTGGATGTGGTGATTTCCCTGAGTCTGGGTCTTTTGCTGCTGCCGTTTCTGCTGGTGCTGATCGGCGTTCTGCTGCTGCGCGAAGGCCGCCCGGTCTTTTACATCTCGGAACGGATGCGCAGCCCCACCGAGGGCTTTGGCCTGATCAAACTGCGGACCATGCATGTGGGCGCTGGTGATGGTGGCGTCACGGGGGGCAACAAACAGGCCACCATGTCCGGGTTGCACCGGGCCCTGCGCCGATCCCGGGCGGATGAGCTGCCGCAGCTGTGGAATGTGCTGAAGGGCGATATTTCACTGGTTGGCCCGCGCCCGCCGCTGCGCCGCTATGTCGAAGCCTACCCCGACCTTTATGCGCAGGTGCTGCAAAGCCGTCCGGGGATCACCGGGCTGGCCTCGTTGCATTTTCACGCCCATGAAGAACGGTTGCTGGCCGCCTGCAAAGATGCCGCCGAAACCGATCGGGTTTATCGCCGCCGCTGCATCCCGCGCAAGGCGCAACTGGATCTGATCTATCAGGCCCGGCGCAATCTCTGCCTTGATCTCAAGCTGATTGCCCAGACGGCAGCGAAGCCATTTCGGGGCCGGTAAACCGGGTCTAGATCAGGTCGATACTGTCTGCGAAGGTGCTGTAATCGGTCACCCCCTGCACCGTGAGCAGGTGATCACCAAAGTCGAGCCTTGCCGTGGTGCCCGAGACTGACCCGTAGATCAGCAGGATTTCCGACGGGGTCAGCACCCCGGGAAACAGATCATAGTCGAGCGTGATGCGGTCGCTGCCCTGGTCAAAATCAGCAACCAGATCGTCGCCATCATCAAAGACGAACTGATCCGCGCCCGCATCCCCCCAAAGCGTATCATCGCCGTTGCCGCCTTCGAGCCGATCATTTGCGGCCCCGCCGTGCAGCGTATCGGCCCCGTCATTGCCGCGCAGAAGGTCGGCCGCACTGCCGCCCCAAAGGTGATCCGCGCCCAGCCCGCCGGACAGGACATCGTCGCCATCCCCGCCAAAAAGCATGTCGTCGCCGTCATTGCCCCAAAGCCGGTCCGCGCCGGCATTGCCGTAAAGCCTGTCAGATCCGCTGCCGCCCATGAGGCTGTCCGCCCCGGCACTGCCTGACAGCGTGTCATGGCCGGTGCCGCCGAAAAGCGTGTCATCCCCCGCATCCCCGATCAGCCGGTCGTGCCCCCGGTCGCCGGTCAGCGTGTCATGGCCGCTGCCACCGGCAAGCCAGTCATCCTGCGCGCCGCCGTTCAGGGCATCCGCGAGGTCATCGCCATAAAGCTGGTCCGCGCCGTCTCCGCCGGTCAGGCTGTCGCGACCATTGCCACCCCAGAGGGTGTCGTCACCGTCCTGCCCGGCCAGAAGGTCATGGCCCTTGCCGCCGTAAAGCCGGTCGT
>CANMYO010000010.1 GCA_947502145.1 uncultured Paracoccaceae bacterium
ATGGCCCGGTTCGCGCTTTCTTCAAAGACGCAGCCTCAGGCATTCCTACTTGAAGCCTGAAGTTACGATAGTATATACTTGACCGCAAGATATATTTAATCATGTGCGGCTACACTGTGGTCACATATCCAATAGGCATGTGTAGTGCAAAATATCAAGTTTTTATGGGGTTTCTGAACCTCTGGTTGTGCCGCAACTGCTCCATATTGGGGGCAATCGCTTGGTTGGTTTTTACAACATCCGCTAACGCGATTACGTGTTACCCACCGCGCGTTCCTTTTGTTCCCGACGATCCGATAGCCCTTCTCGAATTTGCAGATTTGATCAAAAAAGACTTTGAAGACTACATCGCGGATGTTCAGGACTACTTTCGATGCTTGGACACTGCGCGTGCGCGAGCGTATGAGGAGGCCCGAGAAGTGAGCGAGCAATACTGGCAATTTTTGCAAGATACATCCCAATAGCCCATACGTTACTCTTAATTCAGCGTAAGCTCGCACCGCGCGTTTCCAGCATCTATAATATCTGAAGTTTAGATAATCTATATTCTAGATTAGCGCAGTCACAAGAGGTTTGTGACGCGTGACAAAAACTATCAGAAGTTCAGGACATGAGGCATTGCGCGAAGCCCTAATTGCAGCCCGGAAAGCGGCTGGTCTAACGCAAGCAGATCTCGCAGCTAAGCTGAAATGTCACCAGTCCTTCATCGCACGGATTGAAGGCGGTGAGCGTCGGATTGATGTCATTGAGATGATTGTTCTGGCCCGTGCTATTGGCACAGATGCCACTACGCTTTTCAATGTGGCGGAACAGAAGACCGATCTGGATCATCGGATCTGAGTTCGAATCACTTTTCAAAATTTTTCTAAGACCCCAGCGCCCATTTCGCCCAATGAGGACATTCGCCGGATAGGGGGTCCGCGATTGCGTTCGAGATCTCTTCATTCAACCACATGGGAATTGCCTCACCGGTATCCCAGAGGTACAGCCTGCCAACCAGTACACCGGTCTTTGAGTGCCGCAAAACAGCGACCTGTCGAGCTTCCGATTTCATCGAGCTGGTTAAACCCTGTCAAAAGGATAGAGGATTACTCAATAGCCCGTGCGAAAATTGCTGTGCACAGCACTCTTTGACACTTTCCCTCTAGCAGCCAAGGGGCACTTGGCTTGGTCACCAAATTTAACCGCCTTCACCGGCACCTTTACTTTCGAACAGTAGCAATACGGAACGCTGGACGAGACGCCAGACAGGCTGCATTTCTTTCTGCCGATGACAGTTGGCAACGAGACCACTTCACAGAAGGACGGGAGAAGTTCAGGAAACGCCTTCTCTTTGCGTGATCTCGAGTGCGCTTTTCAGTTAGTTTGACGATGCACGAAACCCGATGACTTCAAGTGTGAACTCCTCAACGTAGTCGATCAATTTGCCAACTGCCACGACTGCAGCAGCTTCATCCCCGTTGCCAATCGAAGAAGCAACTTGAGCATGCGCTGCGGCCATCCTTTTCATATCGCCGTACTGAGCTTGGTGAAGAACCCAGAACCGTCTTGATAGTCCTTTGACCGACATCAAGGCCCGTGATGCAAACTTGTTATCGGCTGCCGATGTGATTGTGCTGAAACATTTAGCGTCCAGCTCTGTCATACTGTCTTGGTCGCCTGTTGCGGCTACCTCCGAGAAACCTTTCGAAATATCCAACAAGAGCGCCTTTTGGTCTGACGATGCGCGCTTGGCTGCGGATTTTGCAACCAAACATTCAACGGCTCGACGCAGTTCTAACGAGCGGAATTGTTCTGTGTGATCGATTGGGCAGACCTGGGCACCTCGCCTGGGTGCGATTCTGAGCAACCCGTTGTCTGCGAGCCGCTGGATTGCTGAACGAATTGGGGCACGTGTGTGCCCGGAGACCTCAATGAGATCGGTTTCTGAAACCCACAGACCAGGCTTCAGCACCCCATTCACGATCATTCGTTCAATGTCCGTAAATGCCTCGTCTTTCAATGGAATAGGCTTCTTGTCGATGGTTTGAGCGTTAGCCATGATGGCGGTTTCTTTCAGCGGTAGGAGTTGTCGTTAGTTCGGTCAGACTACCAAGTCTATTGACATGTTAGCAAGAGTATCTGAAATTTCATCTTGACATGTTAGGAGGTTTTACTGACATGTTAGATAAAAAATTGGATGGGAGGTCTGACATGAGACCATTTAAGACCGTTGCGATTTCCGCAGCGTTGACAATCACAACGGCAGCGGGTGCTTACGCTCAAGAGCTCGTTCGCATTGCTGAACCTAACTGGGCGAGTGGGCGCGCAATGGCCGGCCTCATCAAAGTCATCGTCGAAGATAAGTTGGGTGGCCAAGCTGAACTGGTCCCCGGCACAAACGCAGTAATCTTCGCTGGGATGGACCGGGGAAAAGGGGAGATCGATGTTCACCCGGACGTTTGGCTGCCAAATCAGTCCAACTTTACCGATGAGTATGTCGATGCCAATGGCACCGTTGCGCTTAGCAACGGAAGTTATGAGGGTTTCTCAGCGTTCTGCGCCCCGCGCGAGTTTGCTGAGGCGAACAACATCAAAACTGTCTTTGACCTTGCAACTCCAGAAGTTGCAGCCTTGATGGACCGCGATGGGGACGGCATGGGCGATATCTGGGTTGGCGCACCAGGCTGGGCGTCAACAAAGATCAACTCCGTGAAGGTCCGTGACTACGGCATCACAAACTTCTTTTCTCCGATCGAAGCAGAAGAAGAGGTCGCTACGGCTTCAATCTCTGACGCGCTCAATAAAGGAGAAGGTTACGCCTTCTACTGCTACGCGCCTCATTACAACTGGTTTGTCTTCGACATGGTTCGCCTTGAAGAGCCTGCGTATGACCCAGCCAACTACGATATGAAGCAACCTGCAGAGGATGCGAACTGGTTCGAGAACTCTCGTGTCGAGACCGCTGACGAGCCGAAGACGATCCACGTTGGCTATTCTGTGTCCCTCAATGAACGGACACCGTCAGTCGCTGCATTCCTGGCAAATATCGATATGGACACCGACACGGTGAACAACTTCACTCATGAGATCGTTGTTAAGCAGCGTTCCAGTGAAGAAGTTGCCCGTGAATGGGTCGAAGCCAATTCCGACATTGTCGATGGGTGGCTTGGCCTGAATTAAAGGTTGTCCCTTTGGATGGCGTTGGGCCTTCTCCCGTCCCTGCGCCATCCTTAACATTCGCTAAATTCCAACTATCATTCGGCCAGTTTGCCGCACGCTCGTGTGCGAAGGGGGTATTCTTGACTGCTCAAAACTCACAATCTCCTGCTGCTGACGTGGTTATCGACCTCGCTGGTGTTTGGAAAATCTTCGGATCTCGCAGCGCGGAAGCAATGGAGGCCGTAAAACGCGAGGGTCTGGGAAAAGCTGAAGTCCTGGAAAAGTTCAACTGTGTCGTCGGCGTCGCCGATGCTTCTTTTTCAGTGAAGCGCGGTGAGATTTTCTGCATCATGGGGCTTTCAGGGAGCGGTAAATCGACGTTGGTGCGCCACGTGAATCGTTTGCTTACTCCGACCGATGGCTCAGTGACTGTCAGCGGTACTGATATCATGGCTCTCAATGAAGAAGAGCTTCTCAAAGTTCGCAACGAACACATCGCAATGGTCTTCCAAAATTTCGGGCTCATGCCGCATCGTTCGGTTAGAGACAATGTAGCGATGCCTTTAGAGATCCGTGGCTTTTCTCAGAACGCACGCTGGAAAGCAGCTGAAGATGCACTCGCGCTCGTCGACTTGTCGGAATGGAAAGACAAGTTTGCTCACGAGCTTTCCGGGGGCATGCAACAGCGGGTCGGCTTGGCGAGAGCAATTGCAGCTGATGCGGAAGTCCTATTGATGGATGAACCATTCAGTGCTCTGGACCCGCTGATACGACGGCAGCTGCAAGAAGAATTCATGCGGCTAGCCTCACAAATGAACAAAACGACGCTCTTCATTACACATGATCTAGAAGAGGCTGTGCGCATCGGAGATCGGATTGCCATCATGAAGGATGGCGTAATTGTCCAAACCGGGACTCCTGAAGAGATCATCATGAACCCGGCTGATGATTACGTCATGGACTTTGTCGGCGGGATTTCACGCATCAATTTGATCCGGGCGCACTCGCTTGCCCGGCCAAAAGCTGAATTTGAAGCCGAAAATGGTACGCTGACCGGCAACGAAGTGGTCGTGTCAGGCAACGATACTCTTCGACAACTTATCATTAAGGCCGCTGATGGCAGTGGCCCAATCTTGGTACAAGACGACGATCTTGGAACCGAAGGGGTCATTATCAAGAACGATATTTTGAAAGGCGTGATCCTGGGGACTGAAGACTCATGAGTGCAACAGCAGAACACATGACAACTGAGACGCCCAAGAACGGGTCTGATGTACAGGCCTTTGTCTCAAATAATGAAACCTACTATGCAAAGCAGTTCAAAGATATCGGGGACAAGCGGGGTTTCTTGTTCACCTGGAACTGGATGGCATTCCTGCTCGGTTCAATTTGGTATGGCATGCGGAGCCTCTGGAGCTACTTCCTGCCGTTTGTTGCGCTAGAGACTCTCGCAGTTGTCCAGCTAGCTCGAGGCATCTGGGGTGACCTTGGAGCTCCAATCCTTGCTCGTTTGCCCGGGATCGAGGCAACGCTGGAAAGAAGATACGAGCAACTCGCAGACGCAAAAGAAAGCGCGCCAGATCGAGTAGCTGGTTTTGAAAATACCATCTCGTCTCTCGAAGGCGCAATCGAAGGGATCAAACAACAGGCAGCAGCGGCAAATGCGCAAGCTCTCACGCTGATCTTGTCCGGTCTCGCAGCCCTGTTGATAATTAAGTCAGTCCAAGCAGTGCTTGCAAACCCGGCTCTTCAGGCGCGGTATGCGAAATGGCTGTCTGACCGTACTCTCGGTCATGGGCTCAGCCATCCAAAAACGGCGCTCGCCGCAATCCTAACGCTAATCACTTACATCACCTGTTCGCTCAAGTTCGGTTTCCCCGAAGTCGTACCAGCGCTCCAGGGCTTCCCCGCCGATCCAGCAATCCAATCCTCTGTGGCCCAAAGTATCAAATCTTGGATTACTAACGCTTCAATCCAATCAGAGTGGTTCTTCGACGGGCTCGTATTTGGCATTCGAAGTGTTTTGGACACACTCGAAACCATTTTCGTAGAGACTCCCTGGCCGGTCATGTGTGGGTTTATCTTGCTTTTGACTGGCTTGAGCGCTGGCTGGCGCGCTGCGATCTTTACCGGTGCAGGATTGGCGTATCTGGGCTATCTTGGTTTTTGGGACAAGAGCATGCAAACGCTTGCCTTGCTGGGAACCGCGGCCTGTATCTCGATCACACTTGGCATCCCGCTTGGGATTGCATGCGCGAGATCACCGCGCCTCTTTGCCGTTGTTCGACCAATACTAGATTTCATGCAGACGATGCCTGCGTTCGTCTACCTTATTCCAATCATCGCGTTCTTCGGAACAGGTAAGCCTGCTGCGGTTATTGCAACAATGATATTTGGGGGGTCGCCAGTTGTCCGCCTGACTGTGCTTGGGCTGCGCGGCGTTCCAGAAAGTGTCAGGGAAGCTGCAATGGCGTTTGGGGCTAACAAACGGTACCTCCTCTGGAAAGTTGATATTCCGTTGGCAATGCCGTCCATCATGGCAGGCATCAACCAAACCATCCTACTAAGCTTGGCCATGGTCGTTATTGCATCGCTCATTGGTGCGAAGGGCCTCGGAGAGGATGTTCTTGAAGCCTTGCAATACGCATCAGAGGGGCAGGGTATCCTGGCAGGGCTTGCGATCCTGTTCTGTGCCATGATCCTTGACCGAATTATTCAAGGAAAGCGGAGGTAATAAAAATGACGGTGACTGTGGCAATGTTCATCAAATACGAGAATGATAAAAAGGCAGACATGATCGCAAGTCCAAGTGACCGGGCCGAGGTTTCTCGCAAAGCGGTGGGCGCGATGGGTGGAAAGGTACTTCACGCATACGGTACAGTGGGCGAATATGACATGATGTTCATCTATGAGATGCCTGACATGTCCACCGTGGCGGCCAATATGATGCTGGCAGATGCGAGTGGGATGTCGAAGTACCATAAGATCGTACCGCTCTTCTCAAACGATGAGTTTTTGGCGGCTCAAAAACGTGCTGGGGAAATGTCTCACACCTACACCGCAACCGAGGCAAAATGACGACTGTCCTGTTTCACGGTGGACCGATCGTGACCGTTGACGAAGACCACCAACATCCTGAGGCTGTCTTTATCGATGACGGCTGTATCATCTTCGTTGGGGACATGGCAGAAGCCGAGGCCTTGGCGTCTGCTGACACTCAGCGCGTTGATCTGAACGGCTCGGTGCTGCTGCCTGGATTGATCGATGCGCACTCACACCCATTGTGGGCGTCAAAAACGCGTGGTGCTCCAGTCGTTGATGTCCGGGCAGAGACGGTCCCGACGTTTGAGGCGGTTCTTGGAAAAATTCAGCGAAGGGTCGCTGCAGCAGATCCTGGTGAGCACCTCTTGTTTTTTGGATTGGACGCCCAACTCCATGCAGGCTTCCGCGCGTTGACCCGAGCAGAGCTTGACGAGGTAGCTCCAAACAACCCACTGGGCGTCCAAACTTCGAACTGCCACGCGCTCTATATGAACTCCGCCGGCTTTGCTGCTTGTGGGATAGACGCGGATTTTGCAACACCAACAGGCTCGGTTATTGAACGCGATGACAACGGAACTCCGACCGGTAAGATCGCGGAGGCAATTACATGGTCTGCTCTGGAAACGTTCTACAGTGCTTGGGGCGACGAGCGTTTAAGTGAGGAATTTCAGGATTGTATCGAGCAATTCGTTCGAAACGGTATCACCACCACAACAGAGCACCTCTACCTACCATTCTATAAGGCGTACTATCTCAACGCGTTGTCCAAAGGATGGCCGCTCCCAAGAATTGCAGCTTATCAGCAAGCAGTGACCCCGGATATGATCGTAGAACCGTTGAACTACGGCACCGATCGTCTGTGGATAGCGGGCGTGAAGATCCATGCAGATGGTTCGCCGTTCATTGGGAATATTTGGCTGACTGAACCCTACCTTGAAAACGAGGTCACGCTCGAACGTATGGGACTACCCAGAGAGCATACCGGCAGCACCAACTATCCGGATGCATTCTTTGAAAAAATGGTGCGCAACTACGTGGGGCAGGGGTGGCAAATGACCATCCACACGCAAGGCGACCGAACAATCGATATGGTGTTGGATATATTGGAAGCCGTATTGACAGAAACGCCACGACCGGATCACAGATTTCGTCTCGAGCACTGTGCGCTGATGAGAGATGATCAGATTGAACGCTGTGTTGAGCTTGGCGTCTTGGGCAGCTTCTTCATTAATCACATCACGCATTGGGGCGTCCCGATTGAAGACGTGTTATTTGGGCCTGATCGTGCAGCACACTATGTGCCAGCAGGATCGGCCGCAAAGCGAGGCATGCGAATTTCATTGCATGCCGACACACCAATGACAGATCCATCATGTCTCGAGTTAATGCAGGCAGCGATGACCCGGAGGGCAGGGGATGGGCGCTGTGTCGGGCCCGGCGAATGCATGGACGCTTACTCAGCGTTGCGTGCCGTGACAATCGATGCAGCCTATCAAATCATGAAAGATGATGTGCTGGGCTCCATTACGCCGGGCAAATACGCAGACTTTGCTGTACTTGCCGAAAACCCACTCGATGTATCCGCAGATGATGTAAGCAAAATAGATGTTCTCGAAACTTGGCTTGCCGGGGAGAAGGTCTGGGAGAAGGGAGCCTAAGATGTCGGTTCCGACCGTTTCAATTGGTGGATTTCTCGGGGCTGGGAAAACCTCTTTGATCAACAACCTTCTGAGGAATGCCAGCGGGAAACGGATTGTCGTCTTCGTCAACGATTTTGGAGCGATCAATATCGACTACGATCTGATTGAGGCAGAGGAGACAGACAGGATTTCCCTATCTAACGGATGTGTATGCTGCACGTTGAACGACGATCTGGTGAAGTCCATTGTCGGGTTTTGCGAAACCAACCCGCCGGATTTCTTCGTCATTGAAGCAAGTGGTGTATCCGACCCCAAGGCATTGGATGCAAGTCTTCATGCTCTAAATCGTAGCGGCATGGCACACATGAAGAAACGGTTGTACCTCATTGATGCTGATCAGTTTGGCAATCTGAACTATGCTGATACAGAAGATCTCATTGATCATGCGGCTGCCAGCGATCTGATCATTCTGAACAAGATAGATCTCGGATCGCCTCAAGCTGTGTCCGACATTGAAGGACTGTTGGCCCAATCTGCGCCCCGCTCTGATTGTCTAAAGTCTTCTTACGGCAATGTTCCTGCTGAGCTGATATTTGGAAGGTCGCGGATCTGTTCGGATCCTTCTGCTGTTTCCAAGGCCAAACACGATACAAAAGCGATCTACGAGAGCTACTCTTTTGCAAACTTCGAACCGCTTTCGCAGACGTCGCTAGAAAACCTAACCGTTGAAATGAGCAAGACTTGTTTGAGAGCCAAGGGGACTATCTACTTAAAGGATAGTCCCCAAGCGCCGGTGCAGATACAGCTGGTCGGAACCCGAGTAAATATCCGCGAGATCGGCAACGGTTCGTCTGATAACCCACCACCAACTCGGCTCGTCACGATAGGATGGGCCAATCAATTAGACCCCAGCACCTTGAGTGATCTCCTCGGAACCCAACCGCTCGACGGAATTAGCACCTGAGGGCAGTTCCGGTCATTCGCCGCAGGTGCAAAGATGAAATTGGAAATGGTAAAAACCGGACGTTCGTCGGTTGTTACAGTCTACTTAATATCGATTAAGTCTGCTCTCAATTTCGTCAGCAGGAAGGCGGCAGCGATGATGATCACGCAATGTCTCTAATCCAGTCCGCAATACATCAAGTTCACACACTTCATGTCGCTCCAGTTCGTCAAAAAGCCAGAGTACGCCATGCATCGATAGCTCTTGCCGTTCGGCTTCCTTGCGCAGTGCGCCGTCGCCAGTAAGCAGGGTCCATCCACGCTCCGCTGCTAAACAAAATGCAAAGACGTCTGGGGTAGAAAGGGCTGCCTTTGCTCGCTTTAGGGTAGTCGCTTGTACAATTTCATGCGGTTCTAGTTCGATGACTTGAAGACCCAATTCCAAGAGTTCTGGTCCCATCCATTCGATGAGTTCTGTCTCATATAGCAAATCTGGGACAACAAAATCATAGGGGAGCGAAAAGAGCCTCGCCAAAAGCGAGGCTCTCTGAATGTCGATCAGAACAGACGTATCCGAAACAAGAACTTGCACATATTCGTTATGCCACGAAGTCGAGCCGCTCTTCTAGTTCTCTTACCCGTATTTCGAGCAATTCTGCTGTTCGAGACAACCCAATGAGACCCTCTGACAATGCGCGAAAACACAGCCTCTGAAAGCGGTCAGGTTCTTCGACATCCCATTTGATGGAATGAGGTTCTTCAAACGGCTCATTTCGCCAGCCACGATCTGTGAATATTTCAAACAAACGCGCAAACGTTGCCTGCGTGATAATCTCCAAATCCTTACAGCGGTAGGCAATTGCCTGAATGCTGACACCAAATCGATCTTTGAGGCTGATCAACTCACCAATGCTGATGTCGGTCCGCCGTGCGCCCATCTCCTGTCGCAGTACTTCCGCAGGAATCAAGAAGGCGCCCGCGAACCGATTTGCTGCACGCTCTGAATCGCAACCTTCAGCGACGTTCAAAACGATATGACCGAGCTCATGAGCCAGACTAAACCGTTTCCGTTCTGACCATGTATGTCGTTTGATCATAATGACACGCGTAGAACGTGTGTCTTTGCGGCGCACTTGTGCTGCAAGACCATCAATTCGGTCCACATCTAGCGACATTACCTTGATGCCACGCTCTTCCAATAGCTCCGAAAGCATGGGGATCGGATCATGTCCGAGCTGCCACGCCGCTCGCAAGTTACGGGCCGCATCCTCGGCGTCTCTGGGTTCACCGACCCAATAAGGCGCTTCGCGTGGCGCATCCCATTCCTGGCTCGATAGGTTCAACAAACCTTCTACAGCGAGATACTTTTCAACCATGTTCAAAGTCTTTGCTTCAATTGTCGCGACTTCCTTCGCCGACGAACTTGCAGCCTTTCGAAACTCAACGCCCTCTAGTTCGAGTTCATCATCGCTGATGAGGTAATCCACAGAGACGCCCAGTTGACGTGCGAGCACGATCAGAACACCCGATCGTGGCATATCTTCATCTCGCTCGTATTTGCCAATGGCTTGAGCGGAAACCTTGTTGTCGATGGCGTCGGAGAGGGCACGCAGCGAGAGACCTGCTGCAGTCCGTGCTCCTTTAAGTCGTTTGCCAATCATATCGTCCTCCCAGAAAGGATGATTTACATTTCATCCATATGATTGATATTTTGTAAACCGCAATGCTTGAAATTGCGGCTTTCTGTCGCCATATGGTATCACAAGGCGGGTACATAGGCAAATTTGTAAACCGTACCTTTGGCAAATCCTTTTCGAAGGCCTGGAGCAAAAAGACTACACATGAAGGACATATCCTCAGCAGACTTGCCTAAAGGCATTCAGAGCATCACAGCGCTCCCAGAGCCGAAGCTTGCTGAGCTTTGGGACTCTATCATTGTGGACGACGATTTGAGGCAGCGTCTTGTCTCGCAAGCCGTATTGAACTTTTCCGTCAGGCATAAGGTCAACAGGACTGTCTTGCCGCTTCACGGCGTCATTTTACTCGTTGGGCCACCCGGGACAGGAAAGACCTCGCTTGCGAAGGGATTGGCGAACCGTGCGGCAGATGTCTTTAAAGGTAGCGGCTTCAGGTTGGTGGAAGTGGAAGCGCACGGCTTGACCAGTTCAGCCATGGGGAAAACCCAACGTGCTGTTGCGGATCTGTTTTCTCAGACGATCTCTGAATTGGCGAGTGCCGGACCAACAATCGTTCTTCTCGATGAAGTTGAGACCCTTGCAGTTGATCGCGCGAAGCTAAGCCTGGATGCGAACCCGGTCGACATTCATCGCGCTACTGATGCAGTGCTGGTTCAGCTTGATCTACTTGCCGAAACTCACAAGAATCTTCTTTTCGTCGCCACAAGTAACTTTCCGGAAGCGGTGGACAGCGCCTTCATATCCCGCTGTGACTTAGTTCTCGAGGTTCCGTTGCCCAATGCGGAAGCCTGCAGAACAATCTTGGAAGATTGCTTGGCCGGTCTGGGGGCCACGTATCCGAAGATAGCAGCCCTTGCAAAAGATCCTGAATTTGCAAAGTGCGTCGCCCATTTCGTTGGTCTTGATGGTCGTTCGATCCGCAAAGCTGTCGCGAATGCTTTGGCATCCGACACTCGCGTCGCGATTGATCCAGAGTCGGTGACCATCAACCAACTTTCCCGTGCCGCCATGGTTGCGCAGCAAAACCGCAAGCTAAAGGGAGCGTCATAATGGCAACCGTTGTACGTAGAACATTTCGCAGCTCACCACATCGAAACACGCTTTCGACCTGGGCAGCGATTGTCAATCTGTTGACTGCTTCAAACACCGATGCCCGCGCGGAACTTGAAAGCGTTGAGGGCGTCGCAAGCAGCATCATTGGCGACAAAGCCTGTGAAGCGGCTCCGATCACCGTGAGCTGTGACGGTCCGCAGACCCGGATTTACTGTCTGTTTGATGACGACGCGATCGACGGATCAGATGCGAGCGAAGATGTGCTTGGCTTCGATCCGCTCAATGGGAACTGGTCAATATCGCTCCCCTGTGACGTAGATGATCTGTCTTGGGTTCAAACCGCGCTTGCCGAAAAGACCACTCGGGTGACGGCGCGCGATAAGACTGAAAAGCAAAAACAGACGAGTGTCACGAACGAAAGCTCCGGTGCACTTGAAGTAGACATCGAGAGGTTGAACCTATAACAGCCGTCATCACCTATTCTCGGACGCAATCCGTCACCTATGTGGCTGACAACATCGTCAAAACCCTCAAAGACATCATTCGCGGTAGTGGCTTGGATCCTTCCAAGCTCACTGGTGACTATGCGACATACATGCGTGGTATCGAGACATGGCTTCAAACTGAGCATCTGAGGGCGATTACCCTCGAAATCTACAACCCAAGCACGGGTGGTCTCATCCGGCGTTGGGACATTGACGTGCGCTATGATTGGGCGTCTGGCGATGCGTCATTTTGGATGGATACCGAACAGATCAAATTTGCACTCAACAAAGCCGGGGTGGCGCCATCAACTGCGAAGTACAGTATAATTCTGGATTTGAAACCGGGTAGCCCCGACGTCGCTGGATGGGGCTCCTGCAGCTATCGTTCGACGGAAGGCATGGTACGTCAAAGTCTCGGTTCGACAATTGAACATAACGGGCTTGGTGCTTCAGCATCTTATTGGAGGGCAGCATCATGATCACAGTCGCCGAAGCCTTCAAGAAATTCAAATCAAGGCTGGAACTGAACGACAAAGAACAAAAGAACGCATCCAAACGACAGCAGGAAGTGCGCGGTCACATGGATGCTGCCTATCGGATTGATAAGAGCTACCTGACTGGCAGCTATGCGCGATGGACGAAGGCCAAACCGCTCAAAGACGTCGATATTTTCTTTGTCATGGGAAAAGACGAAGAACACTATCTGGACAAACATCCGGACGTCATTCTGACTGCTGTCCATAAGACACTGGCAAACGTGTACGGTGACAAGGCCGTCAGGAAACAAGGCCGATCTGTAGGCGTGGATTTTGGTGTTGTTGTCGATTCAGACGACAACACGGACTACCGGGTGGTTAGCGTCGATGCGGTGCCGGCCTTCGTTAACGGCAAAAACTACTTGATCCCCAATAGGATGACTGGCGAATGGATGGGAACAAATCCAGAGATCCATGCCAACAAAGCAGTGCAAGCACACCAAGCCTACAGCAACGAATGGAAGGGGCTAGTGCGCATGATAAAGTACTGGAACCAAAACCCCCGTCATGGCGAAAAACCGATAAAGCCATCGTTCCTTGTTGAAGTGATGGCCATGGGGTGTTTGCATGGACCTTGGGGCGGTTCCCATGAGCGCGAAATCCAAGCATTTTTTGCTACATTACGCGACCGAATTCATGAAGATTGGCCTGATCCAGCTGGACTTGGGTCAAATGTCAGTGACCGTATGGATGCAGCGATGGTCGCCCGTGCGCAGGGGGTTCTTGATCAGGCAAATAGGGACATTGCAAACGCCCTTAACCTGACACGAACCGGGAAAAACGGCGAAGCGCTTAAAGCCTGGCGTGCGTTCTTTGGCCCCAAGTTCCCACTGTCTTGATCTAAGGAGAACGCCGTGGCGGACTGGTCACTCGAAGTCATCTTATCGTCCTTGCACGAAGACATTCAGCGACGACTTGCCCTGGCACGAGAGGCCTTGTCGCACCCTGTGTCAAAAGGGGACGCCAGCGAGAAAATCTGGCTAGAATTGCTCCAAACATACCTCCCTGAGCGATATCAGGTAGCAAAAGCTTTCGTGGTAGACAGCCGCGGCACGTTTAGCGAACAAATGGATGTCGTTGTTTTTGACCGACAGTATTCGCCATTCATTTTCAACTTCGAGGGCGAGCTTATCATCCCAGCTGAAAGCGTCTACGCCGTCTTCGAAGCTAAGCAGACTGCGAATGCAGGCTTGGTAGACTATGCGCAAGGGAAGGCCGCCTCAGTCAGGAAGCTTCATCGCACAAGCCTTCCGATCCCACATGCGGGCGGAACCTATCCAGCCAAACCTCTCATTCCGATTATTGGCGGACTATTGACCCTGGAAAGTGATTGGAAGCCCGCACTTGGATCATCATTTGAGAAGGCCTTAGATACAGGAAAACATGACCGTCAGCTCGACTTAGGATGTGTCGCCTCTCATGGTCACTTCATGCGCAACGATGATGGGACATATGAAATGGTTAACGAAGGCAAACCCGCGACTGCTTTCATGTTCAAATTGATCTCACGGCTTCAGTTCAGTGGAACAGTACCGATGATCGACATCGATGCGTATGGTGAATGGTTGGTGAAATAGCTTGGTCCTGCAATAAGAGGGTCTTCAATTTTCTGGCCCTTTCTTAACTGGTGATCAGGCGGGCAAATCCCGTATGCGGCAGGGTTCGTAGCCTTGCTCTCATACAGTTAATCTATGACTTAGCTAACTACGACTTGGACACAAAATGTCTATCTATCGTGATGCTAAAACTAACAGACATTGGGAACATGAACCATACTAGGTATCGCGATCTGTGAGTTCGGCCGCTCGCGAAATTTGCGTCTGCGGCGATTGGCGGCAATGCGGGCTGCGACTGAAGCATCTGGGCCAGCCAGTGGAGGGCTGGTTTGGGCCGAACCTGAGTGAGGGTGGGACAGAAATATGTCAAAAGTACTAATGTAAACGCCATTCAGAAATGTCACCGGTTGTGCAAAGCAGAAGTGTCACCAAAGGCGCTAACGGTAGCGCAGCCTGACAGAGTGTAGACTTCAAATATCGGAGCTCTGGCTGGCTGCGCGGGCCTCTCGTTCTGCGCGCTTGCGGGCGTAATAAGGCTCCATCTTGGACGGACCCCCAGGTGGACGTCGCCCCGTCTTAACGTAGCCATTTTTGGCGCTGATTGGTTTGACCTTCACCTTTGGCGGCACCTTGTCCTGTTCGGCTTTTATATGTTCCAGAACAGCGCTGAGCCGTTTGTTCTCGGTGATCGCCGCGTGGGTGATCTTGCGTTCGGGGTTGAGGATCGAATGGGGCAGGACAACTCCGTTGGCCCGGACTTGAATGCGGCCACATCCATTTGCGAACCGTCTCGCGCGAGACTTTGAAGCCGTGATGTTCGGCCAGCATCTCAGCCGCCAAGGTCGGGCCAAAGTCGGCATAGCTCTCTTTGATCAAGCTCAGCGCATAGTCACGCTTGGCGTGATGAATGCGGTTGTTCGGAGGTTTGCCGCGCGCCTTGTGTTGGATCGCAGATGCACCGTCTTGGCGATACCGCTTCAACAGCCGGAAAATTTGTCTGCGCGTCAGGCCCAACATGTTGGCCGCGTTATCGACGCTCAGCCGCCCGTCATCGACCTGCGCCAGAACCTCCACGCGGTTCAACTCGCGCTCGCTCATCATCACCCATCCCATGTCTGCTCACCCTCAATGATTTTTGAGGGCAGAGTGACATTCTTGAATTGCTCACGGGTGACATTTTAACTTTGCGGCTGTGAACTCACGCTGAAGTGCAGTTCTTGATATGTCGTATTATTCCAACCGGTTCTGGATTTCCATCAGCTTGCTTTCAAAGACCTCGGCCGGGGTGTGGTAGCCGAGGCACTTGCGCGGCGTGGAGTTGAGGTGGTGGCAAATCGACCTCAAATATCGATTTGTCAGCGCCGTCGGTTCGGTTGAACGGGGCAGGTACTTCCGCAGCCTGTTGTTCGTGTTCTCGACGGTGCCTTTCTGGTACGGCGCTTGCGGATCGCAGAACCACGCATCCACGCCGATCCCGGCCTGGAGATGTTTCCAAGCGGAGAACTCAGTGCCTCGGTCGAAGGTGATCGACTGGCGCGCATCGGCGGGCAGGGGAGCGAGCCCCTGGATCAGCGCCTCCATGATCGGTTTGGACTGGCGATCCTCGTTGCGCATGACAACGGCATAGCGGCTGACGCGTTCAACGAGAGACGTCACGTTGACCTTTCCATGCTCCTTGCGGAACATCATCAGATCGCACTCCCAATGCCCAAACTCGGTGCGTTCTGCAACGCGCTCAGGCCTGTGCGACAGGCTTTGGACATCGAAGATGTGCGTCCGGTTGTGCCTGCGATAGCCGCGAGGTCTGCGGCGGCGGCGATGTTCGGGAAGGTGGCGATAGAACTGTTCGTCGCGGCCATCCTTGGAATAGGCGAAGCGATAGATGGTCTCATGGCTCACACGGATCGGATGGCGTTCAAGTCGCATGCGTCCTGCGATCTGTTCGGGCGACCAACCAGCTTTCAACCGATCTTCGATGGCATCCTTGAGTTCCGGGTGAACGATCATCTTTCGATGGATGGCGCGGCGCTTCTCGTACATGTCCTGAGCATTCAGCGCGTAGTAGCCGTTCAGCTCGGGCAGTTCGCTGTCCGAATACCGGTTCCGCTTGATGTCCCGGTAGATCGTAGAAGGGTCGCGACCCAATCTATCCGCGATCTCAGCGACTGGCATTTTGGCTTCAAGCCACTTTGCGAGCTTGCGGCGTTCGTCCAACTTCAGGTGACAGTAGTGGCTTCCCATTCTTCATACTCCATGCAACTCTCTGTATTCGTAAAGAATTTGCACTTCGTTTGTGAATCCACCGGCTACAACTAACATAACGCATAATCCATCTTATGTTAAATAAATTACATAACGCTGACCAGATCGAGTTTGCGCTATGCGTTGTGGTTAGCGCCAGCAACAGCGAATTTACAAGATGGGTTCTTTCGTTGAATCCGGCGAGCCGTGCGCGAATGCCGATTTTGACGGAATCCCTTAGAGTGTTGTTTTGCCCATCAGATTTGCCACCTCCAACATCCGATGTGAGAAACCCCATTCATTGTCGTACCATCCAAAAATGCGCACCAAACCTGCACGCGTCACACGGGTTTCCCGAAGAGCGACGACAATACTCTCGGGCCTGGCTCGCAGATCGCTGGAAACAAGCTGCTTAGCCGTTGATCCAATGATGCCAGTCTGGGTCGCCAAGACCTTATTCACATCCTCTAAGCTTACTGCCTCGGATAGTGTGACAGTCAAATCGATTGCTGAAACGGAAGCGACTGGGACCCGAACTGCGGCGCATTCAATTCGCCCTTTGGTTTGGGGCAGCACTTTATCGAGTAGCTGCTCGGCCGAGGTCGTTGTCGGAACCATCGAAAGGGAAGCGGCGCGACTTCTTGCCAAGTCGTTTCGTGGCTGATCAATACTCGGCTGGCTCCCGGTGAAGCAGTGCACTGTTGTCATCCATCCGTTTATGACACCCCAATTGTCATCGATTAGTTTTACAAGAGGCGCGAGAGCATTTGTTGTGCAGGATGCATTTGATACCAGCTCCTGATCTTCCAGCAGATCATCGTTTGCTCCAAGTACCATAGTGAGTTGTGCAGCGCTTGACGGTCCTGAAATCAGGATACGCTTCGCTCCGCAGATCAACCCGCGAGTGGCAAGCGCGTGCGTGTTCACCGTGCCCGTGCAATCCATCAGAACATCGATATCTGACAGATCAACGTTTAGAATATCTTCTGTCGTATGGATTGGGAGAGAGTGCTGATCAACGATCAACATGTCACCATTCAATTGAACAATTCCAGGATAGGGCCCGAAGGTACTGTCAAATTCAAACAGATGGGCGCATGTCTCTGGCGATGACTTGTCGTTCAACCCAACAATTTCGATTTCAGGTGCCGCACCCTGCGCCCATGCCCGAAGGACAGTACGGCCAATCCGCCCAAAACCATTTATGAAGACCTTGGTCATCTGTGGGATCGCTTAGTCCACTCTCGTGGACGAACGACCTAAATCTTTGAGTGCATGAAGAGCATCTGCTGGCTCCATTCTGCGTCGGTAATTCAAATCGACATCGGAACGAACAATCGTCCCGGTCTCATCGAGAACATAGGTTGCAGGAAGAGGTAGTTTCCACTTGCCGGACTCATTAACGTCTTCCAGCCGAATTCCGAGCGACAGGTAAACGTCAATGAGCTTTTTGGGGAATTCAAAGGAAATGCCGAACGCATCAGCAAGCAATAACTGAACATCAGTATAGCTTCCGAACGTTAGCTCGTTTTTATCCCTTGTGGCGACGATTTCGTCCGGACGCTCCGGAGAGATGGCAATGAGTTGACCGTCAGCTTTGTCGATCTCCGGCAAAATGGCCTGATACGCGCGCAGCTCGAGATTACAGTATGGGCACCACCCTCCCCTATAGAAACAAACAATCGTTGGGCGACCTGCAACTACGTCTCGAAACGAGACCGGGATTCCTTGGTCGTCTTCAATCACTGCATCCGGGGCAGCGTTGCCTACCGCAAGAGCGGCCTTGCCAACGCCTTGATCTATCAACTCAGCAGCCGCGTCTTGCATCGCCTTGACCGTTACCGGGTCATACCGGTTTGCCGTTGTAGCGGCCAAATCTGCTAGTGTTTCTTGGAGGCGCATTTCGCTTACCGCTTCTAGTTACTATTTATCTGAAAGGAGTTTTCCACCTACAGCCCAATTGGCCGGTTCGACTTCCGCGAAAATCACGCTGACCGACGACTTTTCGCCGCCCGCGTTGTATACGAATGTCTCGGATAGAGCTTTCGCGAGTTTGCGCTTCTGCTCGTCAGTACGGCCGGTCAGCATCTCTACTTTGATGATAGGCATGGCAATGATATCCCTGCTATGTGGTCGGTTGTTGATAGAAATGATCACTCAGAGGCTGTCTGATCAGCCGTAATCGGCCTGTGACCGTCGGTTACCCAAAGAACTTCAGCGTCCCTGGGCCCGATCGAGACAACGGCATGGCCCATCCGGCTATCAAACGCCATGCTGTCACCCGGCCCGAGTACGACAGGATCATAAAACTCGGTATGTACTTCGACTTGACCATCAAGGACGAATAGCTGCTCTTCCCCCCTATGCTTAACCAGTTCGGAAAATTCAGAGATCGATCGGGCGGTAATCTTAGCTGCGAACATCAAGACCTTCCTCTGGGCAATGTCGCTGCATAAAAGCTCCAAATCATAGTGAGGCGTCTGACGCGTGACCCTGTCACCCGTCCGAGTTAAAGACCTCCACCCCCTGAAAAGCTCTTCTTTAGGGGACGCGAACAGGCTTTCAACCGAAACACCAAGGCCATTCGCCAACTTACAAATGACATCGTAAGTTGGTGATAAGTGGCCGTTCTCTATACGCGAAAGTGTCGACTTCGAAACGCCGCACCGTTCGGCCAGTGAATCAAGTGTCAGACCTGCTGATTTGCGCGCTTCTTTGGCAGTCTGAGAGAAGTTCTGTTCAGAATATTTCTCTTCTGCGAAAGATGCAGCGGCGGTTTGTGACATGATGCTTTCCCTTCGTTTTTGCCATAGATTACACGGATTTCTCGGAGTTTCAATCATGACTTATCCGGAACAATATTTCTAAATGCTAAATTAAGTTGCGTATCCGCCTATAATTTTGCATACCCATCCGCAAGGAGATGCTTGGCCGTCTCCGCAAGAGGGGATCGAACCAAAGAGACGACTAGCCGGGCAAGGAGACCCAGCAAGTCGTTTTTGGGACTGGTTCGAAAGATGGGAGGCAAAGTCTTGAGTATTTTGATTGCTCAATACCTGGTGGCGGGCGTGGTGACGGGATGTTTCCTCATCGTGGCCACATTAGGTTTTTCACTTACACGGCAGGTTGAGGGGTTCCTCAATATTGCTCATGCAGAATTGTTGGGCATATCCGCCTTCATACTCTGGTCGCTTGTTAATCTGGCGGGCTGGTACTTCATTCCCTCCGCGGTCATCGCCGTCGGTATCACCGCTGTTCTAGGGTTATTTATTGGTCGGGTTGTATATGACCCGATCCGGAAGTTTGGCCCTGCCGTAGTGCTGATATCTTCTGTTGGTGTCGCCTATGTCCTCGGCGGGGGGCTCGATGCTGTCGTCGGGACGGGTGTCCGCACGATGGATATCCCTCTAGCCACTTCATACCGGTTCTTCGGTGTCAGAATTACGGACTACCAAATGGCCGTTATCGCCATGGCTGCCGTTACCGGCCTCTCGTTGGCGCTCTTTATGAGCAAGACCACGACCGGCCTCACTATACGCGCAATGTCAGATAATCCCGAGCTGGCAGCGTCTCGCGGTATCGATGTCGTAAAGACCTCACGGGCGACCTGGCTACTTTCATCGGGTCTGGCCGGACTAGGTGGGGTCTCTCTCGCGCTCATCGCAACTCTTTCTACAGACATTGCGTTCCAGCAAATCCTTACGATCATCGCCGTTGCCATCTTGGCGGGTCTCGGATCGCTTTATTCAGTCCTGATCGCCGGTCAGGTGGTTGGGATCGCAATGGATATGTCCGTTCTCTGGCTTCCTGCAGGTTACCGACCACTCATCGCCTTTGCGTTGGTCATCGTCGTCCTGCTCGTGCGCCCTCAAGGCTTGTCAGGAAAATCAACATGAATATCGAGCAACTAATCCTCGCCACGGCGACGTTCGGCAGCCTTTTCGCTGTTATGACAGTCTGCCTAAACATCCAGTATGCGCGTGGCGGTATGATAAATTTCGGCACAGTGGCCTACTTTGCTGTTGGTGCATACACATATGCTATCTTCACCCACGAACCCCCGTCGGGCCTTGATCGTTATGTATTTGGCTTCGACTTTCCGTGGTATATTGGGTTCTTGGCTGCAGGCATTGCGTCGCTCCTCTTTGCGGTCCTCACTGGATGGCCAACACTCCGGCTTAGAGGCGAATATCTAGCCCTGACGACCTTCGCTTTTGCGGAAGTACTTCACTCAGTACTGCTCAATGAGCGTAGGTTGGGAAATGGCAGCGTTGGATTGTCGAATGTCGAGCGGATCGATTTCACGCAATTTGGACTAGCCGACAAATATGGCTACGCGCTTGCAGCTGTCCTTCTGTTGATTGCCACGATTGTCTTGTGCCGTCGCATCCTGGCCTCACCATACGGTCGTGCTGTCGACGCCATCCGTGACGACGAGGTTGCTGCACAATCTGTTGGCAAAGATGTCCAGCGGATGAGATTTGAGGTGTTTCTCATCTCTGCCCTGCCGATCGGGTTCGCCGGGGCGCTCTACGCTATGATCACCACACTGGTTAATCCGATGCTGTTCACCGCGGAAGTTACCTTCTTCGTTTGGATTGCGCTCGTACTTGGTGGTGAGCGGACGATCAAAGGTGCCGTTCTTGGCACAATCGCTTTGGTCGCGTTTGAGGAACTCATTCGAAACTTTCACTTCGAATCCGTACGCGGAGCCGAGATCGCATCTTCCATCGAACACATGATGACAGGCGTAATCTTCATCCTCGTTCTTAGGCTGCAGCCCTTTGAGAAAATCAAAACATGGAGGGCAGCACAGTGACGCCTAGCAACTCAATTATCGAGGTTCGAGGACTGAGAAAACAGTTTGGCGGCCTAAAAGCTGTAGGTGGCGACACCGGAGTCAGTTTTGAGGTCCCGCGGGGCAAGATAACCGGGCTCATTGGACCAAACGGCGCAGGAAAATCCACTACTTTCAACTTGATATCCGGCGTCCTTAAGCCAACCGCGGGATCTGTTTTTTACAATGGGGAGCCCCTCAGCAACAAGAAGACCTCAGAGATCACTGCCGCAGGCCTTTCCCGAACGTTTCAAACTCCGCGCTCTTTTCCGACATTGACCGTGCTCGAAAATGTCGTGGTTGGTGCCAGCTCGCCAGGTGAATGGCTGAGAACTGCATTAGTTGGAGGTTGGCGATCCAACGAACAAGACACTCTCGAGAAAGCACAACTCGCTTTGAACACTGTTGGTCTTGCCGAACGGGCTAATGACGAAGTGACAAACCTATCTGGTGGCGAATTGAGGATGCTCGAGGTTGCACGTCAGCTGGTTCGTGACCCAGATGTTTTGCTACTCGACGAGCCGACCGCTGGTGTCGACCCTGGCCTTCAAAACAGGCTCCGAAAGCTCCTTCTCGACCTACACGAGAAAGGTACGACGCTCGTGGTTGTTGAGCATAATCTCCATTTTCTCTTGGAAATCGCGCACCAAATCGTCGTCTTGCAAAATGGTGAGTTGCTTGCCGCAGGCACGCCTCAAGACATCAAAGCAAATCCAAAAGTCGTATCTGCGTATCTGGGAGATGAACATGCTGCTTGAGTGTAAAAACTTGGCGACAGGTTACGGTGCAATCCAGATCCTGCGTGACCAAAACTTCTCCGTTCAAGAAGGTGAGATTACCTGCCTTTTAGGACCGAACGGCGCGGGCAAGTCGACACTGATGAAAGCAATCAGTGGTCACCTCCCCGTCGACACCGGAGATCGGTTGATTCAAGGAAAGTCTTTCCGTGACGCCACGGCTCTTGAGGCGACACAGCGCGGAATTGGCTACGTCCCCCAAGAACACAATGTCTTCAGTGAACTTTCGGTCAGTGACAATCTGAAACTCTCTGGCCTGAACTTTGAAGGAAGCGACGCCAGAACAAAGGAAGTTCTATCTCGTTTCCCGATCTTTGCTGATCGCGCGAGCCAAGACGCCTCAACCCTGTCTGGTGGGGAGCGACAAACGCTTGCCATTGCAACAGCCCTCGTAACCGGACCAAAGGTCCTGCTGTTGGATGAGCCGACCGCTGGTCTCGCACCGAAGTTTGTCGATCAAATCATCGATTGGATGAAAGAGTTGGCGGCATCGGGGTTGGGCATCGTCTGGGTTGTTGAACAAAACCCAGAGAAAATCCTCGGCATCTCAAAGACAGCATACACCCTCGAACCTGGCCAATCAGCCAAACGATGGGACGCGAAAACTCTTCTAGAGCCGGGCCGGCTGGAAGAGGTGCTCTTTGAAGCAAACAGCTAATCGGCCTTCTAACATGGGAGTCAATAAAATGACGTCGAAACTAACTTTCAAAAAGAGGCTGGCCAGTTCAGTTGTTGCGCTTTCGATGGCGTTAGGGCCGCAGGCCGCATCCGCTGAAGAGGGTGTCACCTTTGGTGTGCTTGTTCCTTTGACTGGGGAGCTGGGTGAATTTGGCAAGATTGTCGCGAACGGCGTTCAGCTGGCGGTCAACCAGATCAATGATGAGGGCGGTACCTCTTGTGGCCCCATCCGAACAGTTGTTGCGGACACGGGTGGTAACCCAGAGACCGGGATCCGTGAAGCGTCAAAGATGATCGAGTCTGAAAGTGCCGTCGCAATTCTCGGGCCGACCTCCGGGGTTATGGTCGCACTTGCCGATCTCGCAAAACGCACTGAGACCATGTTGATGTCACCTTATGCGGGAACAATCACACTGAATGAGCTCGGTGGCGATTTCGTATTCCGTACAGTTGCATCCGACCTCGGTGATGGCGCTGTATCCGGCCTTTGGCTGGAAGAACGTGGCTACAAAAGCGTGGCGTTCCTGATCCAGAACGAAGAGTCGACGATTTCTCCAGCCGAGATTGCAAAAAGTGCAGTTGAAGACGCCGGAATCGAGCTGACCGACTATATTGTCTACAATCCTGGTCAGCCTTCATACCAAGCCGAGCTCATTTCTGTTCTGGCTCATAACCCTGATGCGATTTACCTCGCCGGCGGTCAAAACTCGAGCGTAACTGTGATCAAAGAAGCTACGGCAGGTGGCTTTGAAGGCGAGTGGCTCTTCACAGCTGACTTGGCTGTTCCTGAGGTGTTCGATCTGATTGGTGCTGAGCTCTTGAATGATCGCGCCTTTGTAGAACAGGCCGACTCCGATCCATCGCTTCCTGAGTATCAGGCGTACTCCGAGTTGCACCAGTCGAAGACTGATGGCGAAGACCCTGGCCCGTTCTCTGCCAACTCCTATGACATGGCCAACCTCGTTGCCCTTGCAATGGAAGCGAGCGGAGAATGCACTGGAGCAGGCATCAACTCCAAAATTCGCGACGTTGCACACGAGGGTGACGTCGTCACAACTTTCGCGGAAGGCCGAGCTGCACTGCAACAAGGTGCCGAGATCAACTACGAAGGCGCGTCTGGGCCAGTTGCATTTGACGAAACCGGTACGGTGACCAGCCCATACACGGTGAGCGCCGCGAAGGATGGTGTGTGGGTGCTGGAGAAATTCTATCCAGCTAGCACGTTCATTGAATAAATGAACAAGGCCGGCCGTCATGCGACGACCGGCCTAGTCCCTTCCGCCACGATATCGCGGACTGCGAAAGTACCTGACAAATGACAAGCCCTAAATTTCTGGACCAAGATGATGTTCGTTCTGCGTTGACGTTCAGTGATCTGATCGAGGCTCTCCGGCACCAGTTCCGAGTTGGGGCTGAGGTTCCTCTACGTCATCAACATCCCATTGCGTTGGATGATGAACCCGAAGCGATACTGTTGCTAATGCCGGTCTGGGATACGGCCGGTTTCGGCGGAGTAAAACTCGTAAATGTTCATCCAGGGAACAATGTAAGAGGGATCCCTGCCCTATCTGCGAGCTATCTGCTGTTTGACAGCAAGACAGGCCAGCACCTTGCTTTCCTAGATGGTGGCGAGCTTACAGCTCGAAGAACAGCCGCTGCGTCGGCACTGGCCGCGGACTATTTGTGCAAGAAAGACGCGCAGTCCATTCTGTTGGTCGGCGCCGGTCGAGTGGCAAGCAATTTGGCTTACGCTTACAAGGCAGTGCGGAACATCGAGAAGGTCTTGGTTTGGGATATCAATCTCGGTTTCGCAGAAAAGCTCAAAGCAGACCTGCGCGCAAACGGTTTCGACGCCGAAATTGCTTCAAATCTGGAGAAAGCAGTTTCTCAGGTCGACATCGTGTCCTGTGCAACATTGGCAGAAGACCCGCTCATCAAGGGCAAGTGGCTCAAACCTGGCCAGCACCTCGATTTGATAGGAGGCTTTACCCCTGCAATGCGAGAAGCCGATGATGACGCAGTATCGGCGGCAACAGTCTTTGTGGACACTGTTGCTGTCTTGGCTGAAGCCGGTGACATCATTCACCCGCTTGAAAACGGAACTTTGTCGAAAAGCATGATTGCTGGTGACTTGTTTAGTCTGTGCTCGGCTCAACACCCGGGTCGGAAAACACAGGATGAAATCACCTACTTTAAGGCAGTGGGCACAGCACTCGAGGATTTGGCGGCAGCCACTCTCGCGTTTTCAAAATCCAGTAAGAGGATCTGAAACCGGCCCGATGGTTTCGGCGATACTTCCGCAAATAGCGAATAGTTCGCTTGCCTTTGGCAACATCGTGCATTTGTGCATTGCGTATAGACGGTTGTTTCCTGTCATGAATAACGACAGATACCGGCTAGCCGGATCGAGAAAACTTTTGGTCGCTTGCTGCATTCATGTCTCAATTGTGACCGCAATGCCTTGCCCGACACCAATGCACATTGTCGCAAGGGCCCGCTTCTGCTGAGACAACTTTAGCTGCAGAGCGGCCGTTCCGACCAGTCGAGCTCCCGACATTCCGAGCGGGTGCCCGAATGCTATTGCTCCACCATTTGGGTTAACGCGTGGGTCTTTATCGTCGACCCCCAATTGCCGCATGCAGGCCAGCCCTTGGCTCGCGAACGCTTCGTTCAGCTCGATGACGTCGAAACTGCCTATGTCGAGCTCCAATCTCTCCATTAACATCTGAGATGCGGGTACTGGCCCTATACCCATCACTCGAGGAGCAACACCTGCGGTCTGGCCCGCAACAAGCCGCGCTATCGGCGTGAGACCCTGCTCTCGAACTGCTTTTTCTGAAGCCAAAATGATGGCAGCTGCCCCATCATTCACCCCAGATGCGTTGCCAGCTGTAACCGTGCCATCCGACTTAACGAAGGGTTTCAGCTTCTGAAGGTCCTCGATCGTCGTGTTTGGGCGAATGTGCTCATCGCTTGTGAATTGATCGACCTGCCCCTTCTTGCCAAGAAGCTCAACGGCGACAATCTCTTGGAGCAGAC
Source organism: uncultured Paracoccaceae bacterium (assembly GCA_947502145.1). Lineage (GTDB taxonomy): Bacteria > Pseudomonadota > Alphaproteobacteria > Rhodobacterales > Rhodobacteraceae > CANMYO01. Next base: position 25,685 of record CANMYO010000010.1, read on the forward strand.
GACCGTTGGTTTGTGCCTTGGCCGCCTTTTGTTGTGAAGCCAATGCAAACGCGTCCTGATCAGGCCGAGAAATGTCATAGTCTTCGGCAACATTCTCGGCAGTTTTCGGCATGGCATCAACGCCATACTTCTTTGCCATCTCCGGATTGACGAAACGCCAGCCAATGGTTGTATCAAAGACCTCATTTGAGCGACTAAACGCAGTGGTTGCTTTGGGCATCACAAATGGCGCTCTGCTCATGCTTTCGACACCGCCAGCTATGACGATGTCTGCTTCACCTGCTTTGATCGATCGGGCTCCGACCATGATCGCGTCCATCCCGGAGCCACATAGTCTATTAATCGTCGTGCCGGGTACGGTTTGAGGGTAACCAGCTAACAACAAAGACATTCGCGCAACATTGCGGTTGTCCTCACCTGCTTGGTTAGCATTCCCAAAAATAACTTCGTCAACGGCTTCCAAGTCGAGAGATGGATTCCTGTCGCGAAGCGCTCTGAGAGGAACTGCTCCCAAGTCGTCTGCGCGAACAGATGATAGTGAACCACCGTACCGCCCAATTGGAGTTCGGATGAAATCGCAGATATAGGCTTCGTTCATTGATCTAACTCCGGTGCAATCAAATCCGTCACGTTCCCCGTCGTATGCAGTTTGGCGCCAGTCAGCGACTGGAGCTGATCGAAAGTAAGTGATGGAACCTTCTCTTTCAGAACAAATCGACCATCTTCGATATCGACCACCGCAAGGGAAGTATAGATGCGTGAGATGCAGCCAACACCCGTCAGCGGAAAGGTACATTTCTCAACGAGTTTCGGTTTATCGTCCTTAGTTACATGATCTGTGATAACCGCAACGCGTTTCGCGCCATGGACAAGATCCATTGCTCCGCCAACAGCTGGAACACCCTTCGACCCAACACGCCAATTGGCTAAATCGCCAGTTTGAGCGATTTGATATGCACCCAGAACAGCCAGATCCAGGTGCCCGCCGCGGACCATCGCGAAACTGTCGGCATGGTGGAAGAGCGCAGCTCCTGGCTTCAGCGTGACCGCTTTTTTCCCGGCGTTGATAAGATCCCAGTCTTCCCGGCCTTTCTCAGGCGCGGGGCCAAATCCAAGAATTCCGTTTTCAGTGTGGTAGGTTATATGGCGACCTTCAAGTTGAAACTTAGCGATTTGCTCTGGAAGACCGATGCCTAAATTCACATAGGCTCCATCGGTGATGTCCTGCGCTGCTCGCCATGCCATCTGGGCATTCGATAGTTTCGGGAGTGTCATACGTACTCCTCCCCTGCTCTAATCATGTCTTCTTCTTGGATTGGTTCAGGAACCTCGACAACGACGTCGACAAAGAGGCCGGGGGTGATGATGTGCTCTGGATCAATCTGTCCTGGTGCTACGATTTCACGGGCTTGTACAATCGTGTGCTCAGCTGCCATGCACATCAGCGGATTAAAATTCCTAGCGGCTAGATGGTAGCAGAGATTACCGTGTTGGTCAGCCTTGTCGGCCTTAACGAGCGAGAAGTCGGCCTTTAACCAGCGCTCCATCACAAACGGCTTGCCGTCGAATTCCTGGATCTGCTTGCCTTCTGCCAACTCGGTGCCATAGCTCGTTGGCGTAAAAAACGCCGGGATACCAGCGCCACCAGCACGTATGCGCTCTGCGAGGGTCCCTTGTGGGACAAGCTCAAGATCAACGTCGCCTCTCAAGTATGCTTCAGAAAAGGCCTTTGGATCGTAAGAGCGTGGAAACGAACACACCATCTTGCGAACCATGCCCAGCTCGATCATAGCTGCGATGCCAATTTTTCCGTTCCCGGCATTGTTATTGACAACAGTCAGCTCTTTTGGATGCTGTGTTGCCTTAAAGCGATCGATCAGCGCGTGAATGAGCTCAATGGGAGCACCGGAACCGCCAAATCCACCGATCATGACTACCGACCCGTCGTCTATTTTGGATACGGCCTCGGCCAGGCTCCCTATCGTCTTGTCCATTATTCTTCTTCCACTACGCTGCTTTGGGCATTGCATTTACTGCTCGAAATGCACCCAGCATGATTTCGGTCATGCGATCGATGTTGCTTTGGGTCATTGGAGTTGAAAGCAACCCTGCGCCGGTCTCGATCATCAAAAGACCCTCGTCGAAGACGTAGTTGAGAAACGTCGCAAGCTTCGCCTGTTCCTCTTGCCCGACGAACGCTGACCGATAATCGCTCGGCGGGCTTTCTTTGAAGTGCACGCGGAACATGGACCCTGCACCAGTCACGCATGCAGGCACGTCTGCGAGCTTGATGGCTTCCCCAATTTGGTCACGAGCCCTAGCTGCCAAAGCGTTCAGCTTATCAACCGCATCGCGGTCGAAGTCCCTCATTGCAATACTGCCAGCGGTCATCGTCACTGGATTTGCACTAAAGGTACCATAATGTGGAAACTTGGCAGGACCCTTGGTCGGATCCATCACGTCCATGACGTCTGCGCGACCCGCAATGGCTCCAACAGGAAAACCACCACCGATCATCTTGCCCAAGGCCGTCAAATCCGGCTTCACGTGGTAACCACCTTGAGCCCCATCAAAGTTCGTCCGAAACGTGATCACTTCATCGATGATCAAGAGTGCCCCGTTCGCTTGAGACCAATTTCGGAGTGCTTCTACAAAGTCAGCAGAGGCTGGGATGACACCAATTCGGTGAGGAAGAAGATCAAGAAGAAGCCCTGCGACCTCGTCCTTGTGATTGTCGAGGATCGATAGCGCGCGTTCCGTGTCGTTGAATGGGATGACGATCACATCGTCCAGAG
>CANMYO010000011.1 GCA_947502145.1 uncultured Paracoccaceae bacterium
CTCCCCACAAATCAAAGAAGCCTCTCAATCGCAGATCAGGCGCTATGCCGTAAGTGTGGGGGCGGCGTACCGCTTACGGTACATCGTCTGTGGTTTGATCTAGTTGCTGTACAATGCCGTGCATTCAGCTCTTGCGATTACAGCTAGCCAGATACCTCCAAGGCTCAATAATCTACACGTTCCCAGCCATAGTTTCCTTCATAGTCACTCCAATCTACAAACACTGCGCGCACAAAGATTGAAGGGCAGTGGGTACCAAATCTTTCCAGGCCCACGAAAGCCGCTGGGAGAGCGCCAACGGATGACCTGGACCAACGATAGTCCCCTTGTGTGCCATAGGACCCGAAACGGACCGACTGAAAATGATTACAGTCGCCTTCACGTCCACTTTCGTACTGTCTGGCCTGAACATCATAAACCCGAATGGAACGGACGAAATTGAACTCTGCTCCGCTAATGTCGATATCGGCGCGATCTTGTGTCAGGTAAACGGCGAACCCATCGGGCAGTGGCGACGGAACACCGTCTGAATTTCGAACAACCGCTTGAAGCGGCTTTACCACGACCGGACGAGGATTGCTTTCGCCTATCGGCGTGGTTGGCCCGAATGTAAATTTTGATGGGTCAAGTCCGATAGCGTCGACGAAATCTTGCTCAGCACTGCCGTCGACTGGGAAGCTATGGCGGGGTAGGGGAGGGGATGACCGGAAGACAATGTCGTAGAGACGTGCACGTGTGTCCTGGTTCGGATCACTTTCAAAAGACGCACCCATGGGACAACGCCAAATTTGCAGAGGTGGTTCGACCGGCCATGGTGTTATCCGGCGGATGAACTCTGCCCGAGCGCGTGCGCATGGAACAGACGCGGGCCATCCTCCTGAAAGACAGAGAAGAATAGCGCAATCTATCGGATAGGTCTGCGCGCGGGCACGATCTGTAAGCGACACTTGGAATAGCGCACAAGAGGCCAAAAGGACTAGGATGGACCGTATCATTGCAAGAACAGCTCCCTCGAAAGAGCATACACGGATAGCGACTAAAATATATCTTACTATACAATACTATATCATGTGCGGAAACTCTGTCAATCTGCGGCACCGCTCGACCAGGAAGGGTTCACCAATCAAATTCGAAATCACTAAGGTCTTCACCGGGAAGGGGCTCGATCTTTATCGCGGATGGTCGAGGGCGCACCCAAAGTGGAGCAACCTCTCCCGTTTCGAGCAGGATCACAAAGCCAACGGCTTCGCCAGACTCCGCACTCCTAAGACGCGCAATAGAACGACCTTCAATATCAGGCTCGTTCGATGAAGCACTCGACATATCTGACTTCCTATTCATGGGATATCATTGAAGAGTTGTTGGATGCGGATCAGGGCGAGTATGGTCGCCATGAAGCTTTCCTGGTCGTTTGTTTGGTGCTTGCGTGCATCGGCAAGAGGTAGACCGACTTGAGTCAACGTTGGGCTTCCCACTTGGTTAGTAACTTGCAAAAAAATTGGTTCGGGAAGTGAATTTAGGCTCCATAGCCTGCCTCAGTTTGTATTGGCGATTTGTCCTCAAGAGGTCTCCAAAAAATCAAGACCGCTCAAAGGTGGGCAGTAGCTTATTAGTGTAATTTTAGTTGCGGCCTGACCCTCTTCATCGCAGAGGAGAGCAGCCAGCGTAGAATTGAGCGCCGCGCGCCCTGAACTGTCCGCTCATGGACAAAATGGAGATATCTGTAGCTTAGGCGTGCAAGCCAACCCTCTACAGTGAATGTACCGAAGGCTTTGCCCATTAAGGCCCCGACCGCTGAGCGGTCACTTATGGAGACCAGCGATCCTCGGTCGACGTATACGAATTCCGAAATGCCAGCTCCTTTGACAGCATCGCTTAGCTGTTTGCACATGAAATGCGCCTGTTGAGATGCGACCTGAGCTCGAGGCGGCAATGCCTGACCAATCTCAATCCAAGGAACGTCAGCACAATCACCCATGGCAAAAACGCTATTTTTATCGATGACCTGAAGCGTACGTTCACACGAAATGCGCCCGAGCGACCCGAGAGGCAACCCCGCGATAGACTTTAGTATCTCTGGAGCTTTGATTCCAGCAGACCAGATCGTCATATCGGCGGCTATGCGCTTCCCATCTTCCAGAACGACTTCATCTGCTCCGACTTCAGCCACACGTGCAATAGTATGAACTTGAATATCTAGATCCTGCAGGCGAGTTTGAACCTTTTCGGAGATGTCTTCTGGCAAGGCCGCCAACAGTCTAGGACCGGCCTCAAGGAGCGAGATTCTAAAGCTGCGGGGTTGCTTCAGCTTGTCTATCCCGTGAAGTCCAAGTTGCTCGGATGCTTCGCGCAATTCGGCTGCAAGCTCTACTCCCGTAGCGCCTCCCCCAACAATACATACATTGAGTTCTGCTTTGTTGTCATCGTAGACGCCTGTCTCAAACCGCAAACACGTATTTAGAAGTTCTGTTTGGAGCCTTTTGGCCTGGTCGGGGGTATCAAGAAACCAACAGTGCTCAGAAACCCCTTTGCAACCGAAATCGTTGGAGCGACTACCGATCGCCAAGACAAGATAGTCGAAGGGAATCTGACGGTTGGGTGACAGCTGGAGGTCGTTGGAATCGTGAACCGAACCAAGCATCACAATTCTCTTGTCAAAGTCGATGTTTTGGAGTCGGCCAAGCCGAAACTGATAACCGTGGCGGTTCGCGTGCTCTAAGAAGCTAATTTCGCTGTCGGTGCCCTTGGTTCCTGCCGCATATTCATGCAAAGACGGCTTCCACATGTGTGAAAGTGAACGATCAACCAAAGTGATATTGGCCAACTTTTTTCTGCCTAAGCTACGTGAGAGTCGAGAGGCCAGCTCAAGGCCACCGGCACCACCGCCAATGACCACAATTCGTGGCAGCTCGGTAGGCTTTGTTGATTGGGGAGCTTTCCTCATATGCCGATCGCCTCGTAAGCTGACGCGATATGATCGATCGAAGCGACGTAGGCAGCCGTTCGGTAGTCCTTGACGTTATCGTTTTGCTCGAGGCAGCTCGATACTCGCGTCCAAGCGCTGCTCATGACATCTTCAAGGCCAGATCGAACAAGATCAATTTCTTGACCACCTTCGAAGAATTCAAACCGGTCGCTGTCCGGGAAGTTTCGGCCGGTCATTTGTTCCAGAGCTGATGCAATGACCTGATTGCGGCGAGACCGCCGCTTTCTCTCCATCAAGCCAAAAGGAATGTGGGTCAGGTTCTTTACCCATTCAAAATAGCTCACGACAACGCCGCCCGCGTTGACGAAGAGGTCAGGAAGTATGATCACACCTTTGCTTAGAAGCACGTCTTCAGCATCCGATGTGACGGGTCCATTCGCTGCTTCCACAACGAGCTTCGCCTTCACCTCCTTTGCATTTGCCATTGTGATGGCATTTTCCATTGCGGCTGGAATGAGAATATCGCAGGGCAGGTACAGACCTTCATCCAAACCCGGAAGAGAAGAACCACCTTCAAAATCCATAATCGAGCCACTTTGCCGCCAGTGCGCCTTCAGCGCTTCAACATTGAGGCCATCTGGATTTGTAACGGTTCCCTCCCGTTCAATGACAGCAATGACTCTTGCCCCCTCGTCTTCACTGAGAAACTTGGCCGCGTGATAGCCAACATTCCCAAAACCCTGAACAACGATAGTCATTTTTGAGAGTTCTCGTTCACCCATAACGCCAGGGCTTTTCTGGTCGTCGAGGTATGAGTTTATGGCATATTGGACGCCACGACCTGTTGCCTCAGTCCGCCCGGAAATTCCACCCTTGGAAAGGGGCTTCCCAGTGACACAGGCTTTCGCGTTCACAACATCAGTGGGATTGGACCGTCGATATTCATCAGCCATCCAGGCCATTTCACGCTCGCCTGTGCCCATATCTGGGGCAGGCACGTTTTGGCCCGATCCGATGAGACTTCGCTTGGCTAGTTCTTGGGTAAATCTGCGTGTGATCTTCTCCAATTCATGAGGCTCCCATTCTGCCGGATCGATCTTCAGCGCGCCTTTTGAGCCGCCAAATGGAACGTCAACAAGAGAACACTTGAGGGTCATCAACGCTGCAAGGGCTTCAACCTCTTCGGCATGTGCATCTGGGGAGTAACGGATTCCGCCTTTTACGGGTTCGGAGTGCTCGCTGTGCACACATCGCCATCCGGTAAATGAATACATCCGTCCGCGCAATCGGACCCCAAACCGAACCGTATAAGTTGAGTTGCATTGGGTGATGCGTTCGCTCAACCCTTCGGGTAAATCCATGTGGTTCATAGCATTGGCGATGTAGGTTTCTACACTATCCAGAAAGGTTATGTTTGAGTTCATTTTCTTGTTCTGATCCAAAAAATGTGTCGGTGGACGGGGAAAATTGAGGCCGCCCACCGACTAGGTTGCCGCGAGCGCTTGGGAGAAGTCAGCCTCGTGACAGGGAGTGCAGAATTAGCCTTGAAGCCACTTAGCGATCAAACGCCGCCTACGCATACGTATTTGATTTCAAGGTAGTCATCGCAGCCATACTTTGAGCCTTCGCGGCCCGTGCCGGATTGTTTGATACCACCAAAGGGTGCGACTTCCGTTGAGATCAACCCAGTATTTACTCCGACCATGCCGTATTCGAGAGCCTCAGCAACACGCCATACTTTGGTTAAATCTTTGGCATAGAAGTACGAGGCAAGGCCGAAAATAGTGTCATTGGCTTGCGCTATGACATCCTCAACAGTATCAAATTTGAAGAGCGGTGCGACTGGACCAAATGTCTCGTCACTTGCAATGAGCATATCGCCAGTAACGCCAGTCATGACCGTTGGCTCGAAGAACGTCCCACCCAACTTGTGGCGTCTACCACCAGTCACAATCTTAGCACCTTTACCGGATGCATCGGCAATGTGTTCTTCGACTTTATCAACTGCCGCCTTACTAATCAGCGGGCCAGCTGATACGCCATCGTCAAAACCGTCACCAACTTTCATGGCCTCAACGGCCGCAACCAGTTTTTCCGCAAAAGCATCATAGACACCGGCCTGCACATACATGCGGTTGGCGCAAACGCAGGTCTGGCCGTTGTTGCGATATTTGGAGATCATCGCCCCTTCGACTGCTGCATCCAAATCGGCGTCGTCGAAAACGATAAAGGGCGCATTTCCACCAAGTTCCATGGACGTCTTCATGACCTGGCGGGCGGATTGTTCCATCAAAATGCGACCGATTTCAGTCGAGCCTGTGAAGGTCAGTTTACGCACTTTCTCATTGGCACAGAACATTTTGCCGATGTCAGAAGACCGTTTTGACGTGATTACAGAAAGAAGGCCTTTCGGCAGTCCTGCTTCCTCAGCCAATTTGGCCATAGCAAGAGCTGACAACGGCGTCTCTGCTGCGGGCTTGGCGACAAAAGCACAACCTACAGCAAGCGCCGGTCCGACCTTGCGGGCAATCATGGCGTTGGGGAAGTTCCATGGTGTTATCGATGCGACCACGCCAACAGGCTGCTTCATGACCATGATACGCTTGTCCGGCTGATGACCCGGAATTATATCGCCATAGATGCGCTTTGCCTCTTCCGCGAACCATTCGATGAAGCTCGCACCATAGAGGATCTCGCCTTTAGCTTCCGCAAAGGGTTTCCCCATTTCGGCAGTTAGGATCGCGCCAAGATCATCGACGTTTTTCACCATTAAGTCGTGCCAGCGACGAAGGACGGCGGAGCGCTCTTTACCAGTCCTTTTAGCCCAGTCTTTTTGTGCATTGTGAGCTGCATCAATGGCTATGTTGGTTTCGCCGATACCGAGATCTGGCAAGACCGCGATAACTTCACCGGTCGAAGGGTTTTTCACATCGAAGGTAGCGCCATCTGAGGCATTTTCAGTCCATTCACCGCCGACGAAGCCGGCGTTGATAAGCAAGTCCGACTTCGCGAGCCGTTGCAACACATTGGAGGATGCCATTTATACATTTCCCCCTTTGGCTGCCTTCATGGACGCCTCGAGAATATCGAGCGCTTCGTTGAAGATGTCGTCCTGGATCGTAACCGGTGCGAGGAAACGGATAACGTTGCTGTAAACACCACAGGTCAAAAGGATGAGGCCCCGCCTCATCGCTTCAGCTTTTACTGCGTTGGCAAAATCAGGATGTGGGGCAGAGCCATCAGCGAGTCTGAACTCAACAGCGTTCATGAAGCCAGGACCGCGAATTTCGGCGATCTCTGGGATTGCATCGCGCATAGCGGACAGGCGTTGTTTCAAGCGATTGCCAAGTTGATCTGCACGTTCGCAAAGTTCTTCTTCCTCGATGACATCAAGTACAGCGTGAGCCGCAGCAATACCGATTGGGCTGCCCCCATAAGTACCGCCCAGGCCGCCAGGTTCTGCACCATCCATGATGTCAGCGCGCCCAGTGACAGCAGCGATTGGGAAACCTCCGCCCAAGCCCTTTGCCATGCATGTGAGATCAGGGGCCACGTGATGATGTTCCATGGCAAAAAGTTTGCCAGTGCGCGCAAAACCTGTTTGGACTTCATCAGCGATCAACAGAATACCGTGCGCGTCGCAGACTTTGCGAAGATGCATCATCAGTTCTTTAGGGGCTTCATAGAAACCACCTTCGCCCTGGACAGGCTCAAGTGCAATCGCGGCGACACGTGCAGGATCGACATCTGCTTTGAAGAGTTTATCGAGTGCTTCAATGCTGTCTGCCACAGAAACGCCATGAAGATCGACAGGGAAGGGGACGTGGAAGACGTCGCCCGGCATCGCGCCGAAACCCTTTTTGTATGGTACGACCTTACCAGTGAGGGCCATTCCCATGAAGGTCCGACCATGGAAGCCGCCAGAAAACGCGATAACTGCAGAACGGCCGGTGGCTGCGCGTGCAATCTTGACGGCGTTCTCAGCCGCTTCAGCACCCGTAGTTACAAAGATCGTTTTCTTGTCGAAATCGCCGGGCACCGCAGCATTCAACCGCTCTGCCAAAGCTACGTAGTTCTCGTACGGTATGACCTGATGGCATGTGTGTGTAAATCGATCAAGTTGCTCTCTCACCGCTTCGATCACCTTTGGATGCCTATGACCGGTATTTACGACTGCGATGCCCGCAGCAAAGTCGATGTATCGGTTTCCTTCGACATCCCAGATTTCAGAGTTTTCTGCCCGCTCCGCATATACCTGGGTCATCATACCGACGCCGCGTGCAATATTGTCGTTCTTTCGTGCTTGGATGTCAGCGTTCAAAGACATGTTGTTTTCCTTCGGTTTTAAGAATTAGCTCGGCGGACGACGGAATTGAGTAACACATTCACGCCCGGGATGGTGTAGTCAGGCTCGATGTGTTCCCCTTCATTGTGCGTAACGCCATCAAGACAGGGGGTGAAAATCATGGCCGTCGGTACAGCTTTTGAAAGATGATAAGCATCATGACCAGCTGCACTCAGCATGTGCTTGTGACTGACATTGATATCTGCCGAAACGGTCCGAATTAGATTGATTAAGTCGTCGCTAAAGCTGACATCCCCAAACGACCACTCTTTGATGACCTCGAGGTCCGTCCGCGACTGCTTGCTGGCAACAGGCAACAACGATAACGCACTCTGATACATTTCGCGGGCAACAGTTGCATCAGGATGTCGAACATCGATTGTCACCTTCGCATGGTCTGCGATTATCCCATATTTGTTCGGTGACACCTCTAGTCGTGCGCAAGTTGTTCGGCCGAGGGGTTCGTAGTCCCATCCGACTTTGTTCACCTCGGCAATAATGATAGACGCCGCAACAAGTGCATCTTTTCTATCACGCATAGGCGTCGGCCCAGAATGAGCATTCTCACCTTTGATCAGTACTTCGGCACCAAAGGATGTGTATCCTCCGGTTACGATGCCGACGTGAATACCTTCATCGTCAAGGATTGGTCCTTGTTCGATGTGAAGCTCAAAGTATGAATCAATGTTTTTGAGATCAACGGTCCTGGCACCAGCATATCCAATGCGCTGAAGCTCTTCGCCAAAAACACAACCATTCTCGTCCTCTTGAGAGAGAACCCAGTCTGTGTCGTGAATACCACAAAAGGCGCCGGCACCCATCATCGGCGGTTGGAAGCGAACACCTTCTTCGTTTGTCCAGCTGACGACCTCGATCGGGCGCTTCGTTTCGATCCCCAGATCATTCAGGGTTCTAACTACCTCAAGGCCTGATAACACCCCAAGAATGCCATCATAGCGCCCACCGGCGATTTGCGTATCCAGATGTGAGCCGATCATGACCGGCGATAGAGTGGGGTCTGTTCCGTCACGCCGTGCGAAGATATTTCCGACCGCATCGAAAGAAACTGTGCATCCAGCCGCTTCACACCAGGCAACGAATTGATTACGCATTTGTTTGTCATCGTCACTCAATGCGAGGCGACTAAGGCCAGATGATATGCCGGGGCCGATCGTCGCCGATACTCCGAGCGTTTCCCAAAGCCGAATTGGATTGATCTCGAGTGTATTTTGCTGGGGTGTCTGCATAGTGGCTCCAGTCTGTTGAACGTTCTTCAAGTTCTCTGAGAACGAGGTCTTCACGGTGAATTAACAGAGACTAGAAATATGTAACATTTTGAAGTAATGATATTTAGTTTGATATAAATCAAAGTGAGAGGCGGCATGGCCCTATCATCAATGAGCAATGTAGATTTGAAACTACTTAGCGTGTTCCGTACTGTCGCGCGCTGTGGTGGCTTTGCATTGGCTCAGACTGAATTGAATGTCAGTCAAGCAACGATAAGCATCCACATAAAAAATCTTGAAACGCGACTTGGATTCAAGCTGTGTCAACGCGGGAGGAGTGGGTTTGCCCTGACCGGTGATGGCCAGCGCGTGTATGATGCTTCAAATGCCTTGTTTAATCACCTCGAAGACTTCAACAGTCTAGTTCTTGGCTTCGAGAAGCTAGTGGGAGAACTTCAGATTGCTATCATTGACAACTCAATATTTCACCCCGGCTTTCAACTCGGAAACGTTATCAGACAGTTTGGTGAACTGGATCACAGTGTGGACATCACTGTGCATGTTGCGCCTCCCAACACACTTGAACAGATGGTGTTGAGTGGTGAGGCGCACTTGGGCATTGGTTTCTTCCCACGCCGGCTGGCACAACTAGAATATCTTCCGCTCTACGATTCAAGAGTTCAACTGTACTGTGGTCACAGTCATCCTCTATTCTCAAAGACTGACAAACAAATCAGTGTAAGTGAGATCGAAGCCCATAGCCACGCTCAGCGTGGATATGTATCCTATGATCAACTACGCGACCGTGAGAAACCATTTAATTACTCTGCGCGAGCTCCCAATATAGAGGGCCTTGCTCATCTCGTTTTGTCCGGCCAATATTTGGCATTCCTTCCAGTGCATTATGCTGAACAGTTCACCAGTGATGGGAAGATTAAACCTCTCTTAAACGAAGTTTACGGCTACATGTCGCGCTATGAAATCATTCGACGTAAGTCGGCGGCAAGAACGCCAGCTGAACGCAAGTTTCACGAGCTGCTCATCGCGGAATCCGACAACATGGAACTCATGACACCAAAGCTAAGCTCTAATGCAAAAACTTCCAAAAGGTCAAAAAAATAGTCGGCAACAAAGGTCGACATGCGCGCCCCTTCACTTTGATTTATATCTAACTGAATATTGTTACCTTAGTATATATCGAGAGTGAGCCATATGGGAATGTGGAGCATCTGATTTGGTGCTGTCAGATTTTGGAGGGGCCGGGGGAGCCCGACGCTCCAGTCGATGGTTACTAATGCTAAATCAGATGAATATCCGTGACACTCCAGATAACAGGGAGGACAAAATGTCCAAACAATCATCCAATCTTAACGCGTCGCGCCGGGAATTCATTAAGCGGGCGGGACTTGGTACAGTTGGTGGCGCTGCCGCTCTCGGTGGTATTGCCGCGCCTGCTGCTGCTCAAAATGCTGAACCTGTTGTAGTTGGTGGCCCAGCGCCACTGACTGGCGCTATCGCCGCTGATGGCATCGAATTTAAGCAGGGCATGGAGATGGCGGCAGAAGAAATCAACGAAGTCGGCGGGATCTTGGGGCGACCAATTCAGTTGGCTTTTGCCGATTCTGAATCGGGAGGGGATGATAAAGTCACAAGTGCGGGGCAGCGTCTAATTGATCGCGACGGCGCCAGTGTTTTGATTTCTGGCTACAACCTTGGTTCGGGAACCGCGCTACAGAATGTCGCGGCTGATGCTTCGGTCATTTATTTGCATGCTGATACAAATAGAGCGCATACCGAAATGGTCAGCACTGACCCGGAGAGATACTGGCAGTCTTTCATGTATTGCCCATCTGAACTTTACTACGGTTTTGCATATCTCGATTTCATCAAGACACTGGCAGATTCTGGGCAGTTCGTTGGCTCAAACAAAAAAATAGCGCTTGTAACAGGCCCAATCCCTTATTCGATCAACATTGCGAACTCAATTCGTGATGAGGCCGCAAAGTACGGATTTGAGATTTCTCTCTACGAAACTGTTGAGGCGCCTACTAGCGACTGGGGTCCGACGCTCGCCAAAATTCGTGAAGATGAGCCTGGCTACATCGTGATCACTCACTTCTTTCCCGGCGATCAGGCACAGTTCATGAAGCAGTTCCTGACCAACCCAACGAACAGCCTTGTCTACCTTCAATATGGTGCGTCTCTCGCGGCATTCCGCGACATTGCACAAGAAGCAGCCAACGACGTGCTGTATGCAACCAACATTGGTGTGCTTTCGGGAGAAATTGGAAGCGATTTTGCGTCACGTTATCTCGCGAAGTTTGGTGATAAAGCCTCTCCGAATGGTGGCGCTCAAACTTACGAAGCATTGCACATGTATGCGCAGGCTGCAGCAATTGCAGGCGGCGTCGGTGAAGCCTACGATGACGTACAGAACAAGCGCATTGCTGATGTATTGCGCAAAATGATCTACCGTGGCCCCACCGGGGCGATTAGATTCGACCAGAAGCCGCAACAGGCATTTTCATTCCCTGTTCAAACGAACGATCCTTCACTCGGGATGGCACATATTTTCAGTCAGATCGAGACGTACGAGGAGAATGGCAAGATCATCTCGCCACCACCTTACAACGTGATCGACTTTCGTAAACCTCATTGGATCTCAGAATAGGGAAAGACTGAGTTGGAAGGTAGTAAGACAGCATCCAGCATCATCGAATGCAGGAACGTTAGCCGCCACTACGGTGCCTTACGCGCAGTAGACGGAGTAGATTTGAAGATCCGCTCTGGTGAAACCGTTGGCATTGGGGGTCCAAATGGTGCGGGCAAGACCACCTTCTTTGACCTAATATCTGGCCTGACTGCCGTCAGCGGTGGTCAGGTCCTCTTTAACCAGGCGAGCATTTCTGGCGTACCGCCATACAAGTCGTTTCATAGCGGCATGGCGAGGACGTTCCAAGTTACTGATGGGTTCGGGTCGCTAACTGTTATGCAAAACGTTTTGGCGTCAGCCGTGTACGGAGATCCGATCATGCGACCTGGATTGCTATTTTCGAAGACCGACCAGGAGAAGGCAGTATCGGTTCTCGATGAATTCAATCTGTCGCATTTGTCGGAACGGCTCGTTGCAGATATCCCGGCTTTGGACCGCAAGAAGCTCATGGTCGCTACTGCGGTAATGCATGGTCCACAAATTCTGCTTCTAGACGAACCCGTTGGTGGGTTAACACCTAGTGAAATAGACGAATTCATTGAACTCATGTCGTTACTTAAGGCAAGAGGTATCACGATCGTATTCATCGAACATGTGATGCGTTTCCTGATGGCTGTCGCAGATCGCGCATTGATCATGCATCAAGGTAAACTCATTTATGATGGCACCCCAATAGGGATCGCTTCTGATGAAACCGTGAAATCAGTTTACCTTGGATCTGAAGCAGAATCGCTTAAGGAAACGAGTCTTTGAGTACGTTGCTTTCAGTTAAAGGGCTGACCTCGGGCTACGGAAATCTACAAGTACTTCGGGAAATCGATTTCGAGATTGAGACCGGTAAGATCGTGGCAGTAATCGGGCCGAATGGCCACGGAAAATCCACTCTTTTGAAGACAATCTCTGGCCTTCTGCCCACTTGGAGTGGTCAGTGCTCCTTTAAATCAGAACCACTTTGTTCCGGTGCCCCCGAGCGAGCTCGGAAGGGATTGGTCTTGGTCCCACAAGGCGATCAACTTTTCATGGGCATGAGCGTGGAAGAAAACTTGCTAATGGGCGCTTTTTCTCGATCCGATGTCGGCGCGACAATGGAAACCCTCAAGGAAGTGTACGAGCTCTTCCCGCGACTTGACGAACGAAGAACACAGCGCGCCGATAGCCTTTCTGGCGGCGAGCGCAGAATGGTCGGAATAGGTCGCGGAATGATGTCGAATGGTGATTTGATGATGATCGATGAACCATCTCTAGGTCTCGCCCCCCTGATAATTGAACAAATCTATGACGCATTGGGCAAACTGGCCAAGGGTGACCGGTCGATAATAGTCGTTGAAGAAAATCCCAGTCGCGTGGCCTCGGTAGCGAGCCATTTCTATCTTCTGGACGGTGGAAAATTTGCTTGGTCTGGTGATGCCAAAGAACTCTCCGCATCTGGTGATGTTCTCAAAACATATCTCGGGGGGTGAAGAAATGGACGCAATACTTCAAATCATGATCACTGGCCTGACTCTTGGCTCAATGTACGCTTTGGCTTCGGTCGGGCTTGCCCTTACCTTTGGAACGATGGGTATGTTCAACATGGCTCACGGCTTGTTCATGACGATCGGTGCCTACGGAAGCTACGCAGCTGCCGAATTGTGGGGCTTCCCGCTACCACTGGCATTACTGGTGGGTCTCTTAGCAGGCGGAATCGTTGGCGCAGCAATGCATATCGCGATCGTTTCACACATGCTGCACAGAGAAGACTTTACAACCACCATTATGGTAGCGACAGCAGGGGTAGCTATCCTCTTACAAGATCTAATACTAAAACAATTCGGTGCTTACCCTTTCAAGCAACCTGTTCAAGTTGAGGGGCTAATGCTTATTGGAAACACAGCGATTACCTACCAATCAATTGCGATTGTGCTCTTTGCTGGGATACTCATCGGAACATTGGGCTGGCTTTTGACCAAAACACGTTTTGGCCTGGCTATTCGCGCTACTGCGATGAACCAAGATGCCGCCAAACTTATGGGGGTAAAGACAGAACTTACTTATCTGCAGGTTCTTGTCATCGCAGGCGTCATGGCAGCTGCTGCAGGAATCTTGATATCATCTCTGGCAAGCTTGTCTCCGGGCATGGGTGCAAATCCCCTCATCAGAGCCTTCGTTATCTGTGTTGTTGCGGGTCTTGGTAGCGTAACCGGTGCAGGTTTTACGGCGATCTCACTTGGCCTCATGGAAGCAGCTATCGGCTACTACTTTGGTGTTCGCTACGGTTTTCCGGTGATGCTCGGTCTCGTCATCATTGTACTCATATTTAGACCGGCTGGTCTGTTTGGAAAACAGGGAGTCGTTCGAGCATGACAAACCTAAGCATCCTCAAACGCCATCTCTTGGGATGCGTACTCACTGTAGCTTTCATGGCTATGCTGCCTCTATTTATCACTCAGCGGTATTTCTTAGGAGAGATCATTCTGTTCATGATATGGGCGTCCGTTGCGATTCAATGGAACGTCCTACTTGGCCATGCGGGTGTATTCTCCTTAGGGCAAATGCTATTCTTCGCGATTGGAGCATATGCGGTAGGTATGTTGGGCGTGCACTTGGACTGGTCGCCTTGGTTCTCCATGCCGGTTGGAGCTGTCGTTGCAGCTCTTGCAGCGCTCGTTATTGGTCTCGCCTGCCTAAGGTTGAAGACTGCGTACGTTGCTCTTCTTACATTTGCGATTGTATTCATGGTGGACTCACTTATCCGAACCGAAGTGGAATGTTTCACGACTGTCGGAGGGCGGTGCCTTCCTTTCTTCGGAGGTGGGCAAGGATTTTTTGGGTTCGACGACCTTGGTTTCCGTTCAATGCTTAAAGGCAAATGGATCGTTGGCAACTATTACGTCGTTCTCGGGGCCTTTGCGTTTTCGTTGGTCGCGTCAATATTGGTAATCCATGGTCGCCTCGGCCTTGCATTTAGAGCACTTGGAGATTCACAGATTTATGCTGCGGCTCGTGGTCTAAACCGTACACGCTTTCACATAATTGCTTTTGTCATAACAGCATTCTTTACAGGTCTGACTGGCGCTGTTTATGCGGCACATTTTCGGTTTGCAGGGCCAAGCTTGTTTGAGTTCTCCAACCTGGTTTTCATCCTTGCAATGATCGTCGTTGGCGGGCTGAAATCAACTTGGGGTCCAGTTTTTGGTGCGGTATTGATGATGATCCTAGTGGAGTTTGCGAAAGGGTGGGGGGATATACAAAACACCCTGATCGGTGTCGTTTTGATCATTTTTGTCTTACTGTTACCCCGGGGTCTAGCCGGAGCAACAGCGACTCTTCGGTCGAAGCTGATGACCGATTCCGGAACTCAAGACAATCTGCATGCAGCCAGAGCTGATCCACGTGGAGCGGAACAATGAGTAAACAAGAAAGTATCAAGAACATACTCTGTTTTGGCGACTCTCTGACTTGGGGCTGGGTTCCAAGAGAGGATGGCGGTCCAACAACGCGTTACGACTACCAAGATCGATGGACAGGCGTTATGGCTCGGACACTTGGCGATGGTTTTAGAGTTATCGAAGAGGGCTTGAGCGCACGAACAACGAGCGCAGATGATCCCAATGACCCACGATTGAATGGAAGTCTACATCTCCCCGTGATCCTGGCCAGTCATCTTCCATTGGACCTAGTCATTTTGATGCTGGGAACTAACGATACACGCCCGGTCTATCAAAGGACAGTATCAGACATCAGCTACGGTATGATGAAGTTGGTTCTGCAGGTGTTGACTGAAGCAGGAGGCGTTGGAACGGCCTATCCCCCACCGAAGTGTCTATTAGTTGCGCCACCACCGATGGGCAGCATGTCCCATCCATACCTACAAAGTATGTACGGTGGCGGTATTTCAAAGTCACAACAACTAGGGAAAGAATACGCCGCGCTCGCTGACTATCTAAAGGTCGATTTTTTTGACGCAGGGGAATGCATTTCGACCTGCGGCAGCGACGGGATCCACTTTAGTCTCGAGAACAATGCAGATCTTGGCACATCTCTTGCAAAGAAAGTGATTGGCATCCTTTGAGGATTCCAGCTTGGACAATCACTTAATCAGCACTGCTCCATTGCGTTACTGTGACTAGAGCGCGAGCTACTGGACGAAAAATGATGAATGTTGGACCGTTTAGCTCACTTTACTCACTTTCGAAACAGCTACTGCAAGGGAGTGTGTCGTCGACAGAAGTGACGCGGTTTTTGTTGGAGCGTGCGAGCCAGATACGTGACGAGACTAATGCCTATAGCCAACTACTGACAGTCACCGCTCTGGAGGAGGCCGAGCAGAGTGATCGCAGACGAAAAATCAGAAGGTCTCTAGGTCCGCTAGATGGTGTCCCGATCGCTGTGAAAGATTTAATCGATACCCCCCCAGCCGTTTGCAGTGGTGGTCTCAAAACCAAATTAGATCACCGGCCAGCGACTGAAGCGGCAGTTGTTCGATTACTTAGAAAGGCTGGGGCCGTAATCCTTGGCGTCACACACAGCGATCCCGGAGCCTTTTCGACCGATACCCCAGAAGTATATAACCCGCTTGATCGCAGCCTGTCCGTCGGCGGATCGAGCGGAGGGTCGGCGGCCGCAGTCGCTGCAGGTATCGCATTTGGCGCAATTGGTACTGACACTGGCGGCAGCATTCGCATCCCCGCCGCTTGTTGTGGCGTTTTCGGTTTTAAGCCGACCTGGGGCAGGGTGGAGACAACCGGTACTATGCCACTTGCTCACTCGTTGGACCATGTGGGCCCAATAGCCAGAACAATAGGGGATCTGCACATTTTGCAGCACATTCTTGACCCAGACTTCTCATCAACGGCTAAAGCCGAACCTCCAGCAAAATGTGTTATAGGTGTTCCGAGAGCTTTCTTTCAGAATGCTGACCCTATTGTTTGTTCGGCTGTCAATGAGGTCGAAACGCGATGTCGCGACTTGGGGTTTTCTGTTGTTGATGCTACGTTGCCAGAGCCAAGCACAGTTTCTAGATTTCACATGAAGATATTACCTAAGGAAGCAGCAGAGTATCATTTAGAGCATTTTCCCAAAAAATGGACATCTTATCCGGAAGTGGCTCGCGAAACGATTAAGCTGGGCTTGGCAGTGTCAGAAGTTTGTCTAGCCGAGGCACAAAAACAAAGGGCTGCCGCACGAGTTGCCATTGATCATTGCTTTGAAAGTATTGATGCTTTGTTACTTCCCGTCATGCCAATCGATACACCCAAGCGGAACGACGTTAGCTTCAACATCGGCGGAAAAACTCTTTCCAAGCTTCAATCGACGATTTTGTACTCCAGCCTATTTAACCATACAGGACACCCCGCCGTTTCCTTGCCGAGCCGGTTAGAAATCGAAACGCGCCCTATTAATGTGCAACTGATAGGAGCCAGGAATGGAGACAAAGATTTGCTGAATCTTGCATCCTTGATTTGCTAAATGAGGTCCTCGCTATGTTCGACTTGGATCTGTCCACTATCGGCTTTGAAGTCTATGACATACGTTTCAGAAAGCTCTCCAGCAAATCTTTGAGCTGCTGCGTTTCTTCCGAGCCGTAGCTGTCTTCCACAGTTGCTTGGTGCAAAGACACAAGCTCATTTTGCTGCCTGTAAAGTGCTTTGCCTTGGTCTGAAAGAAAGATCCGCACTTTTCGCCTATCATCTGGATCAGGTACGCGATACGCAAGGCCATCTGTGACGAGTTTATCAACGATCTTGGTCATCGTCGGCCGGTTGAGCGTGACCGCGTCGGCAAGAGTGCGCATCGTCATGCCGCCTGACTCATAGAGGACGCGAAATATCCTCCATTGATCAAGTGGCACACCCTCAGCACTCAATGCCTTGTTCAAACGGCGGTTCGCCTGCGCCACAAGATGGGCGAGGTAGTCGTTTATGGATTCATCCTTGTTCACAGTCATAGTATCGTTTTTGATGCTTCAATTTTCAACTATTTCTTTTTTCTCGTTTATGCGCTACGTTGCTACCTTGACAAGCCCCGTTCTCACATCTTGCGTTTCGATGTGCGACAGCGGTGCTTGAGGAGCGCGAGATATGTTGAGTGAACTGCCGATAGAAACCTTGCAGTCAAATTATCCTATTTTTGGCTATAGCGACTCTCACTTCAACAACTGTAAGCCAGACTTCCGCAAAAGAAGAAACGATAAAGTGCGTGTTGGACTTCTTGTTCCATTCTCTGGAACCGATGCAATCTGGGGGCCATCTTGCCAATATAGTGCGGTTCTGGCGGCAGCACATGTCAATGCGAATGGCGGTCTGCTCGGAAAAGAAGTCGAGCTTTTTGCTGCCGATGCTGGCGGCCCCCCTGAGCAGGTCTTGCCAAGAGTGGCTGAACTTGTCGAACGACACAACGTCGATGCACTTGTTGGAGTACATTTAAGCAACGTGCGGGTAGCCATCCGCGATCACTTTTCCCACCTTGTTCCTTATGTCTTTGCTCCCCAGTACGAAGGTGGAGAAAGCTCCTTGGGTGTTGCTACGATTGGGGAAACTCCTAAGGAGCAATATGGCGATGCAATACGTTGGATGATAAAGCACATGGGTGCTAGAAGATGGTTTCTGCTCGGAAACGACTACGTTTGGCCAAGACTTACCCATAAAGTATTGAAAGATCTTGTCAAAGATGCGGGAGGGGAGGTGGTTGCCGAAAGATACCTCCCTCTGTCATGCAACGATCACGGCGTAACGCTTGGCGAAATTGGCATGGCAAAGCCTGACATTGTCTTCCAGTCTTTGGTAGGCGCGGACTCAATCACCTTTAATCGGGAGTTTGCAGAAGCCGGGCTGAGTGACCAAGTCATTAGACTTTCCGGTGCCATCGAAGAGAATACGCTAATGGGTATCTCTGAAGAGTGCTCTCAGAATCTTTATTGTGTTGCAGGGTACTTCAATACGCTCAAAACCGATGGCAACCTATCGTTTCTGAGTGAGTACGGAAAGGCGTTCGGTGACACTGCGCCAATCCAAGGCTCATTGAGCCAGTCGTGTTATGAGAGCATTTTGGCTCTCAACGCCTTAGCACAGAAAGCAAGCAGCCTTGATCCCCAAAGGCTGATGTTCGTGAACAAGGATTTCAGCTATTTGGGCGCGCGAGGTCGTGTTCAAGTGCGACCGAATGGAACCTCTATGGACTCCTTTCTAATGCGGTCAGATGGGCACGAGTATGAGCTGGTAAAGGCCTTCTCAGCAAAATAAATCCCAAAATCCAGTAAGTTAGAAATAGTTTCACTTTCACCTATTGACTAAAAAGGTGAAAAGTGAACTATTTACTTTGCACCGGTCCACGCAAATCTCGCGGCGGGCCCGGTCAGAGAATTAGAACCAATCGACCTGGGAGGTATGATATGAACTTGAAACGTAGATCCGTTTTGAAAGGTGGTGCGGCGACGCTTGGCGCGCTGGCGACACCTGGACTGGCGACGAAAGCATTCGCTCAAGACGACGTTATTCAGATCGCCAACATTAGCGATCTGTCCGGCGGCTTTGACATTTATGGACAGGCACAGTTGGCCTGCTTCCAACTGGCAGTCGAAGAGATCAACAAAAGTGGCGGCTTGCTCGGAAAACAGCTCGAGCTGAACAGCTTCGATCCGCAGTCTGACATTCAGCTATACACTCAGTATGCGACAGAAGTGGCAACGCGCATTCAGCCTCCTGTTGTCTTTGCCGGTATCTCCAGCGCTTCCCGAGAAGCCATCCGCCCAATCTTCAATCGCTTCAATACTCTTTACTTCTATCCGAGCCTTTATGAAGGCGGTGTTTGTGACCGGAACCACTTCTGCACTGGCACCACCCCTGCGCAGACAATCGAAAAGCTTGTTCCATTTGTCATGAACAAGTTTGCAGGCAAAAAGGTTTACGTCATCGCCGCCGACTACAACTACGGCTGGATTTCAGCGCGTTGGGTCAAGCACTATGTAGAGGCAAACGGAGGCGAGGTGATTGCCGATGAGTATTTCCCTCTTGAAGTTACTGAATTTGGTCCGGCCATCAAAAACATCCAGGCTGCTAAACCAGACCTCATCTACTCTCTGCTGGTCGGCGGCAATCACATGTCCTTCTTCCGCCAATGGGCCGCAGCCGGCCTCGCCGGCTCAATCCCAATGTTCTCAACCGACTTCGGCGTAGGCAACGAGCACATCGTCCTTTCAAAAGAAGAGTCGGACGGGATGCATGCCGCGTATTCTTACGTTCATGAACTTGATACGCCGGCAAACAAGGCGTTCCTCGGACGAATGCAAGACAAGTTTGGAGACGATGCTCCTTATCTCAATGAGCTATCGATTGCGGCCTACTATGCAGTTTATCATTGGGCTGAGGCCGTGAAACGCGCAGGTACCCTCGAACGGATGCCCGTGATCGAGGCTTTGGAAGATGGAACACCATTTGATGGACCTGGTGGCCTATCGACGATCGATCCACAGACCCACCACCGCATCTGTGACGTTCACATCGCCGAGGTTAAGGATAACGCGTTCCAAGTTCTGGAAACCCATGCCCAGTTGGCTCCTACTGATACGCAGGCCGTGTGTAATCTGATCGAGAACCCGAACGAAAATCAGTATTTCACCATCGAATCCCCTGATGAATAACTAAGCCAGAGGGCAAACAAAGACATGGATTATGTCATCGTACTAATCCTGCAGGTCCTCTACTCCGTCGCCTCTCTTGCGCTAATTTGCGCGGGATTGGCGGTGGTTTTCGGGATGATGCGGGTCATCAATCTAGCGCATGGTGAATTTATCATGCTAGGCGGCTTTACGGCCGTGTTTGCCACTCAAGCTGGCATCCCAATTGTCATCTCCATGCTCATAATTGCACCATTTGTTGTGGGCTTTGTTGGGCTTCTGGCTGAACAGTTAGTCGTGAGGTTCCTCTACGGTAGGATGATCGACACGATGCTTGCGACCTGGGGGTTGTCATTATTGCTCATAGGTGCCGCAACGATGCTTTTTGGGAATTCTGTCGCTGGAATCTCTGCACCTTTTGGAAGTTTCAAGGTCGGACAATACGGCGTCAGCTTCTACGAAATGTTCGTCGTGGCTGTGACTGTTGGCATAATGATCATTGGCTTCTGTGTGTTGCGCTACACTAAGTTGGGCCTGATCGCTCGGGGAACGATGCAGAACCCAGAGATGGCATCGTCACTGGGTATCAGCCCGTCTCGGGTCTACTCCATTACTTTTGCGATCGGTGCGGCCCTCAGCGGACTCGCAGGTGCTTTGCTGGCCCCATTGTCCGGCGTGTTGCCAACCATGGGGAAAGCCTTTGTGGCCAAGGCATTCATAACTGTCATATCTGGCGGTGAGGCCATTCTTGTAGGATTGATTAGCGCGTCTGGATTGCTCGGTGCCTTCAGCACACTAGCGACATTTGCAACCACACCAGTGATTGGAGATGCTGCTTTGCTTTTCGCTGCAATCGTGCTTCTTCGTTTCCTGCCAAATGGCATTACCGGTAGGTTCTTTAGGGGGTCTATCTGATGATCCTGAAAAGAACATATATTGAATTGACGGCGGTCACTCTCATAGCTCTCTTCGCTCTGATTGTTTTTCCGAAATTTGCTCAGTTCTACACGATCATCTCCTCTACGATTTACGTCAGCCTTGCGATCCTGGCCTTGAGCCTTGCTTTCATATGGGGCTATGGCGGCATCCTTTGCTTTGGTCAGGCGGCCTTCTTCGGACTTGGCGGCTATGCCTACGCCGTCGGAGCCTGGAATTTTGATGCTACCGTTTATGGTGCCCTGCTGGCAGTCATAGTACCGACTGTGTTCGCTGCCGCTCTCGGATACTTCATGTTCTATGGCCGCCTCAGCGATGTTTATCTGGGCGTCATTACACTTACCGTGACGCTGATTTTGTTCAAACTGGTAAACAGCACTGGTGGAGATGCTTACGCAATCGGCAAAGCAAAGCTGGGTGGCTTCAATGGAATGCCTGGCACACCACTTCTTGAAAACCCGCTCACGGAAGAAGTCCTTTCTCCGCATGCATTATATGGGCTTGCCGTAGTCTTATTATTCTTCAGCTATCTCTTGTGCAAAGCCGTTCTTGCAAGCCGCTTTGGGCGCGTAGTTGTTGCCATTCGGGAGAACGAAACCCGTGCTGAACTGCTCGGCTATGATGCAAGACCATACAAGTTGATTTTCTTCTCGATTGGCGCGGGACTAGCCGGCATCTCCGGCATGCTTTTTGCCAATGCTGTATTCGTCGCTCCAACGATGTTCGACATGGCGAGCACCGCGCGAATTCTGATCTGGGTGATTGTTGGCGGTCTCGGCACTCTGGTCGGACCAGTGATTGGATGCATCTCCCTACTGATGATTACGACATACCTTGGTAAAACAGGTTTCGTAGACCCCAACATTGCACTCGGCGTCATCTTGATCGTCTTTGTCCTACTCGTTCCACGCGGAATCTTGCCTTTATTGGATGACGGCCTCAACTGGGTTCTCGAACGCCTAAAGATTTCTCGAGAAAAATCTGGAGGGCGGGTTCTATGACGACAGATACGCTTCTAGAAACATCTGGTCTTTGCAAGCACTTCGGTGGCGTGAAAGCCTTGGACCAAGTCGACTTTTCGCTGGCAAAAGGCGAACTCAGATGTCTCATCGGTCCCAATGGTGCGGGCAAAAGCACTTTTTTCAAGACTGTGACGGGGCAGTACGCCCCGACGTCTGGGACTGTTTTCTTTAAGGGTCAGCCGATTGGAGGTCTAGAGACCTCTGCTATCGCGAAACGTGGCGTTGGAATCAAAACACAGGTCCCCAATGTCTTCGATGGCCTTTCTGTTCGTGAGAATGTCTGGGTCGCCGTTCGCAGCACGAAGGATCGTCGAGAGCGCGACGAAATCGTTCAATCGACACTGGTCCGCATGGGGATCGACCATATCGCAAATGTAACCGTCGGCCAGCTCGCACACGGCCAACGCCAATTCGTCGAGCTCTCCATGGTCATCGCCGAGGACCCAGAGCTCATTCTACTGGATGAGCCCGCAGCAGGGCTTTCCAGCGAAGAAACTGTCCGCCTCGCAGAGATCATTCATGAGTTGAACAGAGATCATGCCCTTATCGTTGTCGAACACGATATGCAGTTCATTCGTATGATTGGCCAGAAGGTAACCGTATTCCACCAGGGAAAAATTTTGGTCGAAGACACGACAGACGCAATCCTTAGCAATGAAAGGGTACGTGATGTCTATCTCGGAAAGTCCGCAGCCTGATCTTCTCAAGGTCACCAGCCTCAACGGTGGATACGGGAAGATCCCCATCTTGACTGGGATCGACCTGAGCGTTGGCGAAAACGAGTTTGTTGGAATCCTTGGTCATAATGGGATGGGTAAAACCACTCTTCTCAGAACACTGATGGGGCACTTGAGGGCTACTGGTGGCGCAGTTTCGTTTCTTGGTGATGACATCACGAAGTGGAAACCCGAAAAAAGAGCTGCATTTGGGCTGGGTTATGTCCCTCAGGGCCGTCAGATTTTCCCGGCACTCAGCGTAATGGACAATCTCCAGATCGCGGCTGCGAGAAACAAAACCGATGGGCAGGAGTTAATTGCTCGGCTGTTGGACGACTTCCCACGCTTGAAACCACTTCTCGATAGGCGAGGTGGAGTTCTCAGTGGCGGCGAACAACAGCTGCTGGCATTGGCAAGGTGCCTAGCGTGCTCACCAAAACTCATCCTGCTCGACGAGCCCACAGAGGGCATTCAGCCCTCAATCATCGAGGAAATACAAGAACGGCTAAATCACTTCAAAAGCGCCTATGGGATTTCTTTTGTTCTGGTTGAGCAAAATCTTGAGTTCATTCGGTCTCTCTCGGATCGAGTTCTTGTCATGCAGAAAGGGCAGATCACGAAAGAACTGACCCCAGACGAAATCCTGCAACCCGATCTCATTGAAGAATTCGCGGGCCTTTGAGCCCGCTCGGTGACAAAAAAGTGGAGGAACATACCGATGCTCACCATCACAGCCATCATTAAGACCAAGGACGGCTACGCGGATACGATGCGACAGGCGTTGCTGGAAGTCGCTGACAACGTCAAAAGAAACGAACCTAACACGCTCGGCTTTTTCATCTCTGAAGATCCAGGCGCTCCCGGGACATTCACGACTTATGAACGGTTCGCAGACCAAGCGGCAATGGACGCTCATAACAACTCTGATGTAGTGGCAAGGTTCTTCGGAATCGCAAAGCCTATTCTCGATGGCGATGTTACCTTGCTGACCTGCAACGAAATTTCCTCAAAAATATAGTCTTGAGACGATACGCTAGGAGAACAACCAATGCGGGATGCACGCAAATTTTACATCAACGGGTCTTGGGTAGATCCAGTTGACGGAACGGACCACGCAATCGTCAACCCATCAAATGAAGAGGCGTATGCGACTATTTCACTTGGTGGCCAAGCAGACACGGATGCAGCCGTTGCTGCGGCCAAGTCAGCTTTTGCCTCTTGGAGTAATACATCGAAGGCCGAACGTATCAAGTATCTCAATAAGATACTCGAGATTTACATCAGTCGATCCAAGGAGATGGGGTTGGCGCAAAGTGAAGAAATGGGTGCACCTATCGACCTGGGCGAAGGATTGCAGACCGTTATCGGACAAGTCCACATTGAAGCTTTCATCAAAACTCTGGAAACATTCGAATTCGAGCGTCCGCTGAGCGCAGACGCTCCCAACGACCGAATATTCTATGAACCAGTTGGCGTCTGCGGGCTCATCACCCCCTGGAACTGGCCAATGAACCAAGTGACGTTGAAAGTTATCGCTGCCATAGCTGCTGGCTGCACGATGGTCCTAAAACCATCCGAGGAATCCCCAATATCAGCGCTTCTTTTTGCAGAATATGTGGATGAAGCGGGTCTGCCGGCGGGGGTATTTAACCTAGTCAATGGGGACGGTGCCGGCGTTGGATCACAACTCTCAGCTCACCAAGACGTCGACATGATATCCTTCACCGGGTCGACTCGCGCCGGAAAGCTGATCACGAAGTCCGCGGCGGATACAATTAAGCGCGTCACGCTCGAGCTTGGAGGGAAGGGGGCAAATATCATTTTTGAGGACGCTGACGACGAGGCCGTCGCCCGTGGTGCAACACATTGCTTCGACAACACCGGGCAGTCCTGTAACGCACCAACCCGCATGCTGGTCCACCGTTCACGTTATGACCGTGCCGTCGAAGAAGCCAAGGCTGCGGCTGAGGCCCAGAAAGTCAATCTGGCATCTGAGCGCGGAACCCACATTGGACCGCTGGTGAATGAAGCACAGTTCAACAAGGTCCAGGATATGATCGCAGCTGGCATCAAGGAAGGTGCTAAGTTGATTGCAGGCGGACCCGGCAGACCTGAGGGCCTCAATCGTGGCTATTTTGTACGACCTACAGTTTTCGCAGATTGCACCAATGAGATGACTGTGATGCGCGATGAAATCTTCGGCCCTGTGCTCTCGATGATGTCTTTCGAAACAGAGGAAGAGGCAATCGCGCTGGCAAATGATACTCCATACGGGCTGACCAATTATGTTCAAACGCAAGATCCGGTACGCGCCAACCGGGTCGCTAAGCAGCTTCGCTCCGGCATGGTAGAAATGAATGGGAACTTCCGGTCAGCGGGTGAGGGGTGCCCGTTTGGTGGCTATAAACAATCGGGCAATGGCCGTGAGGGCGGCGTCTGGGGCATCGAAGAGTTTCTTGAAGTGAAAGAGGTCGGGGGATGGAATCCAGAGAGTTGATCCCGACTAAGTCGCACCTGGACTGCGGCGACAGATAGCGAAACCTCCCTGAACTGGAGCGACGTCAATTTCGAATGACGTCGCTCCCTTTTTCTTCGATTAGTATCCAATCCATGGATGAAGGATCAGGATAAAATGAGAAGTAATCATGAACTATTGAGAGTACGAAAAATGAAAACAGCAACTTCTTATCAGCTTGTTCAATGGGGCTACCCGCCGGTTCCTGTAGCCCACTCTGTACCAGAGCCGTCCGGTTCAGAGGTCATCATGCGTGTAACCCATGCAGGAGTCTGCCACTCAGACGTCTACATTATGGATGGCTATCAAGACCTCGGTGCCGGAGAACGGTTGGAGTTCGCAGACTCAACTATGCCAATGCCCCTCACAATGGGTCATGAAGTTGTTGGCGAAGTCGTTCAAACAGGTCCGGACGCGGATCCGACATTGCTCGGAAAGAGGCGTCTGGTGTACCCTTGGATTGGTTGCGGAAACTGTCCGACTTGTATGGATGGTGTAGAAAACCATTGTCAGGAACCACGTATCTTGGGAATCTTTCGTCATGGCGGATATGGGGACTTCATCAGAGTCCCAGCTGACAAGTATCTGGTTGGGATTGGCGACATTGATCCGGCCTGGGCCAGCACGCTCGCGTGTTCCGGGTTAACTGTTTACAGCGCCTTTAAGCAATTGATGCCGCTCAAATCGAAGAGCCATACTGCGATCATCGGTATGGGAGGCCTCGGATTAACCGCAGTTGCAATCGCCAAGGCGCTCGAGATAGAGAACATTGTCGCGTGTGATATTGCAGATGATCGCCTCGAAAAGGCGAAAGAGCTTGGTGCGGATATCGTACTAAATACCGGTGAGGAAGGTGCCGCAGAAAAACTCAAAGAACTTACAAATGGGCGTCTTTATGGTGTTCTCGATACCGTCGGCCTGCCTGCAACGCTGCAGCTGGGAATGGACTCTGTTCTCAAGGGTGGAAAAATCATCTTTGTCGGCCTGCAAGGTGGTCGGATGGAGCTTCAACTCCCGCTATTACCGCTAATGGCAACGTCGATCATTGGCACTTATACGGGCACGCTTCAAGAACTCGGCGAACTCGTTGAAATGGCGAAGGCCGGCAAGTTCAAACCACTGCCCGTCGAATGCCGATCGATGAAATGTCTTCACCAAACGCTCGAAGAATTGCGCTCAGGTGAGGTACTTGGCCGGATCGTCCTTCAGCCAGAAGGTTCCGAGACCTCGTAGCTTGAATGTAAGCGGTGCGCCGTTCACACCGGTTTGACGTAGTTCCAGGGCAGCAGTTGGTTGATATCGGTCTGTTTGTGCCCT
>CANMYO010000012.1 GCA_947502145.1 uncultured Paracoccaceae bacterium
GTAACTGTCGTCCTTGGGCTGATGGAAACGATAGAATTCTCGTCGGTTTTCCCCGCGTTCTCGCGCCTGATAATGGCCAGCGTCGAGGAACGCTTTCAACGCGTGTCCGAAAGCCTTGTCGACGACCTCAACACATAGGACCATGTCGATGTCTCGGGTGGCGCGATAGCTGACACCAACTTCTTCGAAAATGAGAGAACACGCAGCGCCGCCGATCAATGCATAGTTCTGTTCTTGGCCTGCAAAGTGTTCTCGAAACTTGTCTATGCCTGGAACCACTCAAATTTCTCCATCAAATGAACGGCTGCACCAACAACACGTTCGTCTGCATGGTCTTGAAACTGCATGTAGAGGGACAATGGGTCAGCCTTTCGTTCACCTGTAACGATATCCGGATCATATCGCCAGACATCGACGCTGTAGTTGCCTTTGTCGGAGTGATCGACTTCCACGCCAAACTCTTCTGCTTGGAGCTTCTTCCAGTCCCGAGGGCCGACTGCAAAATGTGGGTTTCGCGGCGGATTGAGCATGGATTGCTCCGACAAAGCCATCTCTCCACCATATGGAAAATTTTGCGGAAGAGTGGTGCCGTAGAGCCCCTTGGGCAGCCCGGGCGCCCGGAAAAAATGTGTGGACGTCACCGGCGTGCGCATCATGGGCCGGGCCAGCGCAAATATCTCTTGCCTATCATTGGGGAAGACCAGGTTTTTGCTGCGGCCGATGGCCTCAACCTTCGCCAATTGGTTAGCGTTCAACTCCTCAAACGCCCGCCCAATTGTCATCGCCGAATAGCGAAGTTTTTTGGCAAGACTGCTTGGGGTCCATTGGTCGTGACTGCCCTTCAACAGGTGACGGATGATGACCACCTGGGCCGCAGGTGACAGGCTTGAAGTGGAGGATGGTGCGCGGGCCCGGAAGTACTCGCGCAAGTCCATTGCGAGGTCCGGAATATAGATTTGGTTTTCCAGCACAACAAAGGGGAGAGCTTTTTCAATCATGCGTGCGCGGGCGTAAGCTGACATGTGTTCGAAGACGAAGACCACCACCCCATCAACATCTGCTTTGATACGATCAAGGCGTTTGGACAACTCCCTTGGGGTCATGTCGTTATCGTCTGACACATAGGCGAAGAGACAAGGCACTGACAGAAGATGCGCCTGTGCGAACTCGAATTCCTTTGAGAGGAAGAGCGGCAGGGTGTCCTGCTCCTGCCAAGGTTTGAGTTCTAGGCGCAGGTGTAGAGCCGATTGCAGATAGTCACGCAGGCGGTTGGTGATTTGTGCTTTGTCATCACTTACTAACATAGTTCTGCACTCTAACACTCACTATGTTAGTAATCAATTTTTATGTTAGCATTAATCTTGACATGTGACTTCTGCGAAGCTTTCACCACACCATCATAGAGAATTTCGTTGTCCTGCGCCCTAGCGCACATGCCGCATGCGGCGGCGCAACGCGCGATTGCCGTCAGATTCCGGTTCATCACCAGGGTGCTTACCACCACCTTTCCAAACATTACTGGAAAGCCACTCTTCGAAATAGACCAGCCAAAGGTGGGTCCAAGGAACAATTGTTAAATCCAGCCTCTTGGAAGCATCCCATTGGCCCGTTCCGGGAAGGTATAGGCAAAGACGATCCGGATTGTGGTAGATGTGGGGCAGATCACGACCTACAGAAAGCACACGAAGGTCAGGATCAACAACTTTGACGTCGGGCGTGGCACCATGCTCCAAGAGAAGACTGACGCGGTAACTGCGTGAGAGCGGCGTGGGTTGAGCTTCAAAGTGCCATTTAAGGCGGCGAGGGTTCAAAATACCATCGCCACCAATTGTCTTTGACGATTTCAAAAACAGAAATTGCTGCGGCAGCGTAAGTTCCTTCATATCAGAGGCAAACTTCATTGCGACTAATCTCCAAAGAATTCGTTCTTCGGAACGGGTGTACTTGCGACTGCCTTCTGCGTTGTTAGTCCGATTCCTGCCCCCAGAACGAGCGACCCTGACATGCGACTGTCGCCGAGTTTTTCCATACGCCGGTTCATCGAGCGGGCGACAAGCTTTTCGCCAAAGCTATCCTTCATGGTCCCTACGATTGTATCCAATCCGACCATGTCCCGTAGTCCCTCGAAATCAGCAAGGGCCTTCGCATGCCAGTCGTAGAAAGCCTGCACGCGCGCTGGTTCATCATTCCACCGTTCGGCAAAATTCTCACCTTGTGTGGTTTCGTTCCAAACGGCGTAAATCTGGCGACCATTTTCAAGGGGGCGTTCAATGAAGACCGGCATCAAACGGATCGTGTCGACCAGAACCTCGAGCTCGTCTGCAAAGACATGGCGCTGAACACACATCTCATACGATTTCATTGCCAGGGTCGTGATGATCACGGAAATAGGGGCAACTTCTTCCGAGAATTCTAGGAAGTGATGATCGCGGTGGCGCTTCAAGAGCTGAACAGTCCGCCGTAAGATACCTTTGACAGACTGCCGTATCGGGAAAGGTTCAATCGATGCCGAGTCCTTTTGCATGGCGATGATGGATTGCGTCATACGGGGGACCATGGCGGCGCGCTTGTCGAAGAGCGCGCGGTAGGCCTGCGGATTCGTCGCATGCCAGTTCCGCATCTTGCGATCAGGCACAAGTTCACCGCCGTTGGAACACCGCGGATTTGCGATTGTTGGCGATATGTCGAGATGGAACTCTCCCGCATAGTCCAAACGCCAACAACGCTTCTTCTCTTCAAGAATTGACGCGTAGTATGCATGCTCACTCAGCCGTGCACCGACTGCGGCTTTAAGGCGTCCTGGGGCAATCTCAGGTCCAAGACCAGCAATGAAGCTGATCAAATCAACATCAAATTCATCGCGCCCGATTGGCTTGATCGACGTCCCCAAAGCGCCCGATCCATGGAGGTAGACGTGAAGGGATGCTAGCAACGGATCGCTGGATCCAGCAAGCCAATCAGCCACTGCTTCATAGCTCGTACGGGCACGTTCAAATTGAGATTGTGTCCATTCTAAATCCTGGCAGATCTCTTCAAGGATGGTGAAGACCTGTGCCCGGCGTTGAATGGATGTGTCATTGAGTGTTGTGCGAAAGACCTGGTTCATGCCGCGCTCCGTTCTGTGTGATGCACGGGCACGAATGGCTCGGCTGTTTGTTGAAAGAAAATGGGTGCAAGTGTTGGAACGGCATGGCGCGCACTTGATGCGCCAAGGCCTTTGAGACGCTGGATTTTGCGCGTGTCATCGAGGCCGAAGAAGTCAGCTGGAACAGTGGGTGAATACCGATGAACAGCAGTGCGTGTATGCGGATCACCAGTAAGCTGACGTGCGATGCCAAGGGCACCACGTGATTGCCCATCCATGAATAGGCTGAGTGCTTTGACACCAAGGCCTGCTTTGCCCGGCGCTTCGGGCAACATATAAACTTCGTCGACACAGCCAAGACTGAGGATATTGAGTTCGCTTGGGTTCCAGCCAAGCATCGAAATAGCCTCAACGGTCGCAACCCCAACTGGGTTGTTGCACCATGTCCCACCATCAAGCAGTCCAATGTCGTCAACCGTTTTGTGAGACGCAAAATATGTCGGCGCAGCCGACGTTGCCAGTGCGGCATCCAATGCAGGTTTGCGATGATCGGTGGTCAAACGGGAATGGTGCGCTGTTTTGTAAATGTAGACGCTGCGTTGATCGGCATCCCAAGCCGGTACCAAAAGGCGGGTTTGAGCATCTCCAATAAGCCGGTCGCCTAAAACTGCGTGGAGTTCGTCGCGCAAAACGGACAATTCATGTTTGGGTTTAACCAAATGACGCATGGCCGCACGCGCATCGCGTGACTTACGGCCTAACCAACTCTTTTCTTCGGCTTGCCCGAAAATTGTTGGCCCGCGTGTTTCATATAGTTCGAGGAGGGACTTCGCGCTGATCCCCATTGCGAGGCCGATGGCAAGGATACCGCCTGTTGATGTGCCTGCAATCAGATCGAAATAATCTCCAATTGGTTGATCGAGATCTTCTTCAAGCTGTGCGAGGAATGCGGCAGGCTGCGTGCCTTTGATGCCGCCGCCGTCGATGCTTAGGATACGTTTCATAGTGTTCTTAGCCTTCTGGTGGATACGGATCTTTGCCGTATGTGTTGCGTTCACGAATGCGCCCATTGGTGCCATGGATCAGCATTTCGGATCCTTGGTTGCGTGCGATGCCACGTGCTTCACTGATAGCAGATCGCTGCGTTGAGTGGACAGACGTTGCCTTTCCGTTCCTGGCGCCTTTGACCGCCCAACCCTTAGAATGCGGCACAACATGCTGATTTTTATTGCTCATATCGGTCTCCAAAGTCCTTTTTTCCTTGACTGATTCATCAATTCATGGTTTACGTTTATATCATAAACCGTCGTTTATCAACCGTCGGTTTTTACCGGAGGATAAGCATGTTTGGACAAAGATTGCGATTGGCCCGCAAGAAGGCTGGCCTGTCGATGCAAGGCTTGGCCGACCGCACTTCACCAAAGGTCACCGCGCAGGCCATCAGCAAATATGAAGCTGAAAAAATGAACCCGTCATCGTCGGTATTGGTCGGCCTCAGCAAAGCGCTAGGCGTTTCCCTCGACTTTCTGATGGGCGGTCAGGTTGAAGCGCTTGTTGGAGTCGAATTTCGCAAGCACTCGAGCACCTCTGCAAAGGACCGCGCTCACGCTGAGGCTATCGTCATTGAGAAGTTGGAAGACTATTTGGCGATTGAGGATATCCTTGAAATCGACCTGCCCGGCGATCCATTTGGCGATCTTGTCACCGAGCGCATCGATGCATGGGATGATCTCGACAAGAAGGCTCGCGCGCTAAGGAAGCAGTGGAAGCTTGGGAATGACCCTATTCCAAGTATGTCGCGACTATTGGAAGACAAAGGCATCAAGGTGATTGAGGCGGACTTTGCCGAGCGCTTTGATGGGTTGGCTTGCGAGGTAAAACGCAGTGGTGATCTTCCAAACACTGATGTTGTTGTCGTCTCGAGCCGAACCAACGTTGAGCGCAAACGCTTCAATCTAGCGCATGAGCTGGCCCACCGTGTCGTCAGGCAAACTGGCAATGCGACAATTAAGCTTGAGAAAGCGATGAACCGGTTTGCTGGCGCTTTCTTGATCCCGACTGATCATCTAATCGAAGAAGCAGGTCAGGCCCGAAGTGGGATGACTCATATGGAGCTTATGCGACTGAAGCGGCTTTATGGTGTGTCTGCGGCAGCCATGCTGATGCGCCTGGGGCAAGTAGGCATTCTTCCACAGTCGAGCATCGACTATGCATTTCGAACCTATGCTAGGAAGTGGCGCAGTAGCGAACCGGATCCCATTCGTGACGATGAAGGCTTCGGAGCGTTTGAACATCCACAAAGGTTTGAACGGCTTGTTTGGCGCGCCTTGGGAGAACAACTGATTTCTCCAGTGAGAGCTGCGCAGATGCTTCGCTTGTCGCTGGCGACCGTCGAAGACAATATTAGAGGGTAGCAGCGTTCTTGGCACGTGTAATCATCAACGATGCAAGCTGCCTGATTGATCTTCGCAAAGGCCGCTTGCTGCATGTCCTTTGCAGACTTCCTGTCGAGGTGGTCGTCCCGCTGCCCATCCGAGAAAGTGAGCTTCTCGATTTCACTCCACAAGAATGGGCGATGTTGGACGGCGATGGTCTGGTCACCTACGATGTACCACCCGACGAAGTTGGCGAAGCGTTCGCCATTAAACGGGAACACGGTCGGCTGTCCGCTAACGATTGTTTTTGTATTGTCACGACCAATCATTTTGATGATGGCATCTTGCTAACAGGAGATCGGCTTTTAACACGAGTTGCGCGCGAACGTGCGCTTCAGGTGCATGGCATTTTATGGGTAACTGAACAGCTCCGCTTACTTGATCTTTGCGAAAATGAACTGTTGCGTACTGCCCTAACTTTCTGGCGTGCCGACAAGTCAGTTTTTGTTCCAAACCGACTGATTGACGCACAGTTACAGCATCTCAAATAGCCCGACATAGCTACTGTGACCTCCGGATTGCGCGGCTTCATTTGAAGGATTAGTCTGAGGGCATTATCTTTTTAGATTTAGTGAGGCCAATATGAAGATTGCAATTGGAATAGCAGCTACATTGACAGCAATGGCATCATCGGCATTCGCACAAGATGCGTGCCCTCGACAACCCTATCCCATTCAAGCATCACAAGGCTACGAACACACCAAATGGATCGAAAGCAACGAAGCTGGAGATATTCGGTTTGACTATGGTGGCTTCGTTGCATCCTTTGATGGTCTTGATGATGACGATGGTGACCCAACAACCCAAGATGTCACCGTGCAACCTGAGTGGGTCGCACATGAAGTCAGGAGATACATCGATCAGGGCATGTTCTTATATGCGCAGGGGTTGAAACGACCTAGACCCTGGTACGAGCATGAGGACACAGATTTCATTGACGGCGTATTCGGCTTTGACGGCAAGAAGATCGACCGATCATACTCCGGTGAAGGCCATGTTTGGAACCGCGGACACATGGCGACGAGAAGCCTGGTGAACCGGTTGAGTGACGAAGCCGGTTGCAACACCCATTTCTTCTTCAATGCTGTACCTCAATATGGACCCATGAACAGTGGAGACTGGCTGGCGCTTGAACGCTACACGGGGGCCTTGGCCAACAAGTACGGTTGGGCATGGGCGATGAATGGCCCCATATTCTATGAAGGTGTAGAGCTCGAAACAATTGGCGAAGCAGATGAAATCCCAATTCCAATTCCGCATGCTTTGTTCAAAGTGATCGTATTTCAGGACGAAGAAGAGATTTTTGTTCGCTCCTATATTTTCCCGCAACCTAGCTACACTCGGGTTCGGTCAATCATGGCATCAAATGGTGGGAAGACGCCGAGTATGGGTTTTCGCAACTGCAGATACACCGACCAAGATGACTATGACTTCACGCCATACTCGGCTTCGCTTAGCGAGATCGAAGCGCTTACTGGGATAGAGTTTTTCCCGGGTGCCAGTCCAAGTGAAAAGGCTGAGCTTGACGCGTTTTCCACGAGAGGGATTTGGGGAGTTGAGCGAAGCTACTATGCGCGCGCTTGCGGGTTCGACCAGTAGGCCGAAAGTGAGCATCTCAATTGCTGAAAAGAGAGTCGGCGCGCACATCCAAATCGACCATCAATAAGGGTTAAGATTGTGGTGCGCGCATGCCTGGTACTTCGACCAGGTTCGCTGCGCGACACCTTGTAGCGATACTTGCGCGGCCAAACGATATGGTAGCGGTGGTAGAAAACGCAGTGGCTGCCGGTGTCTATTGCATGTGCCTACCCCCTGGTTTGGAAAAATTTTGGCACATCGCCATGAAATCGACGGCCAAGCCTTGCGGCCTAATTTTCCACAAATCTTGACATAATTGAGCCGAGGTCGGACAGTCAGGAAAACATAAATTTTCGAGCAGCTTCCGAGTTTCCACATATGAAAAATGTCCTTGCACTCAACCTTGTGGCCGACGTGATGGGCTGGGATGATGTACGGACTACTGAGGAATATGACTGGCTGCGCCTTATGGCAGCAGTCAAGTACGACAGCTATGCTGATTTTGCAGCTGGTTCGGGATTCATCGAAGCGTTGGTCGATTGGATGCGTCAATTTGATGTTGCGGACCGCGATACAGCATACAGACTGATAAAATCTCGTATGGTTTTCATCTCAGCGGCTGAAATGCAGCGATTAATCGAGGCATTCTTGCCAGAAGTGGTAACGCCATTCCTTCGTCAGTCTGTTGCTCAGGAACATGGAATTGAACCGTACAAAGTCTGGTCTGAAAAAACTTACTCTGATGCTTTCTACATGCGCCGAAGAAAGTGTCTGTTCGTTGGCCTGAGTGATGGAAGCCGGATTGATGTCCTTCGCCGCACCAATGCTGGGCAGTTATCACAGGAACAAGTCGTCCCTATGATGAATGTCGATCTCGATAAATGGCTAAGCTTGGGTTCAGATCTTCGGGATGAGCTAGGACCCGATGCGCAGTTCGAAGATGTCTATTTGGTTGATGACTTCACAGCATCCGGAACGACATTTATTCGGCTTAAAGATGGCGCACCCAAAGGAAAGCTCCCAAAATTCGAGAAAATGGTCATGCACGCTCGGAAAGCACTTGCAGAGCAAGGAGAGATATTTCCAATTGCTGACAACTATCGACTCCATATCCATCACTACATTTCCACTATTCAGGCTAGGGCAGCTTTGCAGGAGCGGATCGAACAGGTTGTTCCTCTACTGGCAGCAAGAAGCTTTGATGACAACATCGCGATTGGCGAAGGCCTACTCCTGCCCAGCGTACTTCCATTGGGTCAAGTATCCGGCCAAGTTCGACCAGGTGGGAAAGTGGAAAGGGAAGCTGATGGTCTCGTTGAAACCTTTTCTGAGGACAGACAGTTCATTGAACTTTGCGAGAAATATTATGACCCAAGTGAATATATTCGGCTGGAGAAGCACTGCAAAGAGGCCAATCTTCTTACCTTATGCTATGGATACGGTAGCTGCGCTCTACCGCTGATTTTGGAGCACAATACACCCAATAATACTGTTCCTCTATTTTGGAGCGAAACTGGCCATCCCTCAGCACCGAGGACGCGGTCACTCTTTCACAGACGCGACAGGCACGGCTAGATGGCAAATCCTTTTTTGAGACGTGCGACGGAATACATTCGCGACCCTGAAGCCTTTCTTTCGGTCGTGAGCCCTTCGCCGCTAACAACATTCTTGGCAAATAGCCCCCACAAAAACGAGCTGTTTTCTCATCCAATTCGCATAATTGGTTCTCCAGGGACCGGGAAGACAATGCTCGCTACGCTGGCTGAATTTCGTATGGTCGAGACGATCCTACGTGATCTCGGCAACGCAACGAACAAACCACTTGCCAAGGCTCTATCTGACGCCGGGTTTGTAACTGACCAGATGGTCCCGCGCGTTGCTGCGGTCAGAGTTCCGATGGAGTCAGAGTACCGTGACTTTTGGGAACTGCCATATGAACCTGCCGTCAAGACCAAGCTGGCGTTTTGGCTACTTCAAGCACGCGCGATGTTGGGAATGATCCGCGGGCTCTCGGCATCAGGCGTTAGGGGCATCGAGGGCATTCGTTTTGTACCACGGGCTTCATATGAAGCACACCTTGACCAGATTGGAGGTTTGACTGCCGAGGGTGTGAAAGCACGGGCATTGGAAGTACAGCGCGCCATATACAACGTCGGAGCCAGTTTGCGACCACCAGAACTGGAAAAACTTCCCCAAGATGCAACCTCCCCCTATGCACCCTTTGACGCGATAGAAGCTGTCGAGATTGAATGGAATGGTGATTGGATTCAACTCCATCCGTTGGCAATGCTTGACGATATGCACGAGCTTCATCATGAACAGCTTGATGCATTATTTGGAACACTTTCGCATCGCGAAATGCGTTTTGGGCGATGGATGATGATGAGGCTTGATGCTCTAAGTCCAGGCGCCGTTTTGCGTACCAACTTCCAGCCCACACATAATCGAGCAAAGGACCGGGACTTCATAGATGTGCCGATGCAAGTGGACGGGGACAAGGGCGTCGCGCGAAGAAAGTTTCGCAAAATGGCACAAGACATCGCAAACAAATATCTTCCACGCGTAGAAACATTTTCCAACAGAGAAACTCCAGTACTCGCAAATCTTCTTCCGAAGACAGCACCAGATCTCAGCGCCGCTAAACTGCGGGACCTACGAGAGTCAGTAGATAAGGTTCAAAGCGACCTTGAAATTTCCGACAAACGCCGAACGGAGATAGAAAAACTGGTCGCGGACTATGCCGAAACTAAAGATGCATTTGACGTTGGAGACGATGTCTTTGCAGCTATGTGCCGGATCCTACTCTGTCGCTATGACAAGCGTCGCCAGAACACGACGCCATCTCTCTTTGACGATGAGAACGATCCAGAGCCCGCAACGCCTTTGAAGGCTGATCCCGATATCTGGAATGGAGCACGCGTCCAATTGCATCACGAGTTTGGACGGCCGCTCCACTATGGTATTGATGCGCTTTGCGACGCGAGCAATGAAAATGCTGAGGTGTTCCTTCGCTACACTGGAAACCTCGTTGCGGAAGTCGAAACACGGCTCATCCGACGAAAGAGCCTCGCATTGCCTGCAGCAACTCAACAAGAAGTGCTAAGACGAACTGCGCAAACAATTATGAAAGACTGGGCTTTTCCGCTTGCGACGCCCGTTCATGGCATAGTCGCTGCCATGTCTGAGGTTTGTCTTGTGGAGACTCTCCTTCCAAATGCCCCCCTTGGTCCAGGTGCCAACGCTGTCGCCATTCTTGAGGAAGAATTTTCCGAAATCGCTTCTGATGATGAGTTGCTAATGGTGCTGAAGCAAGCCGTTGCACACGGAGCAATCACGATCGAACGCAACTACGGACAAGGCGGAAAACTCTGGTGCTTGATGGAATTAACCGGGACTGCCTGCCTCGCTACCGGGCTTCGTCTCAGCAGAGGCGGATTCGTCAAACGGAAAGTCGGCTTCTTCCGAGACGCAATGGGATCTAGAGATGCGTGAACATTGGGCCAACTGCATTATGCATCGCGACGAGGATGTGGCCAAATTTATTGATCGCTACTTCGACGATCCGGAAAGACGAGTTCTCCTGTTGGCTGCAGCAGGCTTTGACCCCCGAGCCAACGAAATCGCTCAGAAGCTTGCAAGTGTACTTCAGGATCGACTTTCTGCGATTTTCATCCGTGAGGAACGCCCAAATCCAGCCAGATCACTCACAGCAAGAGCAGATAACAACGAGACTCTTTTGCGAAAACTTGTACCTGACAGCGAAGTGCTAAGGGTCGATATATTTGATGATGACGGTGCTCCAGTTGGTGGCCACCGGATTGCACGCGAACTGGTTAGCAGACCCGTCGGGGAGGATATCACAGACGTCGTCTTAGATCTCAGTGCGTTATCAATCGGTATCGCCTTTCCAGCTGCTCGGATGCTTCTGGAAGACTGCGAAGCACATGAAGGCTGTGCGTTTCATATCATGATCACTTCCGATCCCGAACTCGACGATCGGATCTTCAGCGATCCTTCCGATCGTCCAAGCCCGGTTAAGGGATTTTCGCCCGATGTCAGCGATGACGACTCGGACGTTGCGAAAATTTGGATACCACAGCTAGCACATGGTCGGCTCGGTACTCTCAAAAAAATCGGAAATTTGCTGGGAGATTTCTATAAAGTATGCCCAATCTTGCCGTTTCCATCCCGGGATCCACGCCGCGGTGATAACCTTGTGACAGAATACCAATCGGTATTGACCGATGAATGGAATGTAGACGCGCGAGATTTTGTTCATGCCTCCGAGTGGAACCCTCTCGACTGTTATAGAAGGTTGTCACGATTGAAGATGCGTTTTGATAGGACAATGCAGGGGACTTACTCACCGCAAATTGTTCTGTCACCGATTGGGAGCAAAGTCGTTGCAGCGGGTGCGCTGATGGCGGCTATGAACCATAACATGTCGGTTCACTATGTTGAAACCGACAGCTACTCGATTGATGACACTCCCGTAGGAAGCTCAGGTGGTGATGAATGGGACGGACCTGAAGACGAGCTGTCATTTGTGCACGTCATTCTCTCTGGTCCGCTCTACAATAACTATCAGTCGACCCTTTCGCCGTCCGAACCGTCAGATAGCATGTCATGACGACACCAAAATATAGTGCAAAGCTCGATTCTTTGAAGTATACAGTTGATCTCTATCGAGTATTTGACGCACGGCCCCTTGCGGAACAAATTAGAAAAAGTATCGGCCGACCCGTAGTCGCCGTTGGATCGGGTGGATCCCACGTCGTTGCCTATTATCTTGATCGCACTCTAGAAACCCTTGGTTCAAGCCGAGTGCAGGTTCAAACGCCTATGGATTTGGTTGTCAGTACAGACGATCTAAGGAATACGGTCGTTTGGCTGTTTAGTGCCAGCGCCAACAATGCAGACATATCCGCTGCTGCAAAGGCTGCGCGTGATCGAGGATGCGCAAACATTGTTCTGTGCACGTGCAATGAAGAGGGCAATGTCTCAGAATGGGTTCGGAACAATCAAGGTGAGGTCCTTGTCGTACCGGTTGCTGATAAAAAGGATGGGTATCTAGCGACACATTCCTTGATCTCGACATGCACAGCGATATTCCTCGCTGCAAGCGTGCTTTCTGACGGAAATGAGCCCCAGGTTGGTCTCGTGTCTCAACTTGAGGCTCATTTGTTGCAATGTCAGGATACGAAAAAAAGAAGCGAATTGGCAGCATCGTTCGCTCGAATTCCAGTCGCATCCACCGTGATTTTGATTGCGGATCCTTCGTTGCGGCCAGTGTCATGTTTACTTGAAACATCAATGTGGGAAACCGCACTTAGTTCCGTCCAAGTCACTGATATGAGAAACTTCGCGCATGGGCGGCATGCTTGGCTGCATCACCACACCAAAGATACATTTATCCTTGCATTGACAGGGCAACACTCGCAGGCGTCGTGGTCTCGTATTGAGGTGGCAATTGGATCGGCACAGTCTCCATTGACCTTCTCCTACCGAGATTGCGGTAGGAAGCAGAACTTGTTTGGTATCATCGATGGGCTGTTTTGGTTGGAAGCAATGGGTTTAGCAAAATCCGTTGATCCAGCCAAACCTGGTATCGCAGATTTTGGGCGGAGCATTTACGAAGACACCTCGCTATCCGAGCTTGCCAATGAGCTACCTGCTCCGGTTCGCCAAAAACTCGGAGCAGCAGCGCAGAGCGAAACTGTCTTTTACACCACTAACGACGTTCGCAAAGCGTTCGCAACGAAGCTTGAAACTTTAAGAACTGGTGAGATTGGCGCCCTTGTCCTTGATTACGACGGGACGGTGGTCTCGACGGATCAGCGCTTTCAACCACCGCGAAGAGATATCATTGGCGAACTAATACGCCTACAGTGTCTGGGCGTAGCAATCGCATTTGCATCGGGCCGCGGGGGCTCTCTAGGTCAGGAGTTGCGTTCAGTTTTTCCCGATGAAGTGCTTTCTAAAATTGTTGTAGGTTACTTTAATGGCGGGCACATTATTTCTGCCGACAAAGACTTGGACATCCAACGACCTAAGCAAGATCCTGTCATCATAGACGTTGCGCAATGGCTCGCAAACGACCCATCATTGATGCGGACAAAGAACTTAGACCCAAAGG
Source organism: uncultured Paracoccaceae bacterium (assembly GCA_947502145.1). Classification (GTDB taxonomy): domain Bacteria; phylum Pseudomonadota; class Alphaproteobacteria; order Rhodobacterales; family Rhodobacteraceae; genus CANMYO01. Next base: position 13,235 of record CANMYO010000012.1, read on the forward strand.
AAATCCAACTGTCCATAGCGCACAAAGACATCAATAATCCTGCAGCGTTTTTGCAAGACTTAGAACGATGCCCTGCCATCGCACAAGATTCAGCAAGGGTTGTGGCCTCAGGCCATAGTTTCGATGTCATTCCAATCACCTCCAACAAGCTGAACGTTGTGCACGCACTTCAAAAGAAGGTTGGGGATAGAAAGGCTGTGTTCTCACTTGGCGACAGTGGAACGACAATCGGGAACGACTACGATCTATTAGCAAGAGACTTTGGTCTTAGTGTGGATCGGGTCTGTCCTGATTTGCAGGGCTGTTGGTCGCTCTACGGCGCTAGACATACTGGCCCGGACGCCCTTCTCAAAATCTTGCGTGCAGTGATATCCTCTCCAGCAGGCGGGATTCGGCTTGATGTCACTTCTCTTGGCCTCGACTTTTTCACATGAAGGTGGTACGAAGCGTGAACATGCACGATATGACATCACAGTACTACCGGTTAGATGTAGCAGGGACCGGATTCACTGTTCTCGACAAAATCTATCAAGATGGTGAGCTTTCCGAAGAGGCGCTCGGTGGCAGTTGCGCAAATGTGCTCGTGTCTCTGGCGATGCTCAATCGACATGTTGCTCCTGTCCTTCGGCTTGGCGACGACGACGAAGGTGAGCGTTTGATTTCTGAGTTTTCGGACGCCGGGGCAGTGATCGATTTCATCCATCGCCACAATGGTCTTCGATCACCGGTACTTGCCGAACAAATCGACACTCGTTCTGCAGAACATGTCTTTAGTTTTCGATGCCCTGAAACAGATGTCGATCTTCCCACCTATGAGTCAATAGGACTTTCCGAATTCAACAAAGCGCGAACCGCTTTGACGCGTTGCACAGTGTTTTATACAGATCGCCTTTCCCGCTCGATCTTGGATGCGATGCGATTGGCGAACAACAGCGGTGCACTTGTGGTTTTTGAGCCCTCGGCGATACAAGACCCAACTCTGTTCTCTGAGGCTTTGGAGCTTACAGCAGTCCTGAAGTCATCGGTCGATCGACTAGATGATGAGCTGAGTGAATTTCTACATCACGCCACGTCCCTAATCCGTATCACGACCCATGGCATTGCCGGGTTAGAAATATCCGATGCTACGACAAAGATCTGGTGCGAGGCTGAACCGGCAACGGAAGTTCGCGACGCATGTGGATCGGGTGATATGGTCAGCATAGGACTGATTGATCGGCTCCTCTCGGAAACTCCACCAATAAGCGAGCTATCGGCAGAACACCTTCTGGACGGTGTCAAAGCAGGTCAAAGACTTGCCGCAGAAAACTGCGCCTATGAAGGCGCAAGAGGACTATTTCGGAGTCGCGGAGCGGGTTTTGCCCGATCTATTCTCAGTCAGGTGCCAGAAACTCTCTAATTTCGGTTTGCCTCACTCAGCTGCAACGCTCTTCACTTTGTTGAATGCCTCATCTTTCGAAAGCTCAGATCGAAGCTCCATCAGCATGACGCCAAGCATGTTCTTGCCCTCTCCGTTCACCTCGCCCCAGAGCCGGTTAACCGGATTGTCAACTGTTGCACTCTCCACCAGTCGCGCATTTCCAGTCGACAGCAGTAGCTCACGTAAGTCATCGTGTTGGGTGAATTTCGCACGAAGAATACTCCGCATGCGATCATATTTTGTTTTCGACCAACCGGGCGCAACGTCCCAGTAGTACAATCCATGGGCAGCCATGGCCAATAATGATGGCGAGGGAGCGCTCATCAACCAGTCCTTTACGGCAGGCTTACGTGCCTTGCCTGCCTGATACGCGTGTTCACTTGTTGCGAATATCTCATCTTCGAAAACGATTTCTCGTTTGTACAGATTGCTAAACGCTCCGTATGGTTTTTCACTCGCACGGTAGAATCTGATCTCGTCCATGGATTGCCTGCCTCACCAATTATCACTTTTTTCCATTAGGTTAAGAAGGTTATCCACAGGCAACAAGTACAAAGGTCCAGTTCGATGAAAATTCTTTGAACTGAGTCATAATTGCATTTTCTGGTTCGGCTTTGCTAGCCATAGCAGCAGTATCGTATTGCTTCAAATCCGACTGATCCTCGATACCTACAAACTGCATAGAGGCACGCAATCCTCTAGATCGCGAAATGACCGGTTACGACATTTCAATCTCGATAAGACGTAGCCAAGCAGGATCCCCGCCATCGGGCGTATCAGCATCAACGACGTTATCAGGTCCTGCAAACAGTACGACATTGGCAGCCGTAGACCCCAAAGCCGAAACGTAGCGAATGCCGTGGGGACTACCTTCCGAGAAGGACCAGTCCCTGAAGAACTCCGAAACGATTTGGGTCGGGATGTAGTCGACATTCACTCGATTGTCCTGCTCGACCGGCTCCGCCATCTCTCGAGTCAGTTGGTGCAGAAACGACAGGCCTTGAAGATGTCGCCGAGGCGCAGTCGAAAAGAACCCCGGGATCCGTGGAAGCTCCGCGAGGTCGACCAAGGTCATCGGAATCTCAGTTTGGAAGCGCGCCAGAACAGGCTCGTCTGCGCGGGCCTCGGCGATTGCGGAGGGTCCGTCTTCCGCGCCATAGAACATGGGGATCCCAGGTGGGTTCATTCGGTTTGACTGCAGACAGATGCGGGCAGGCGGCGGGCCAAGGGCGGTAGCCGTGGGTTCGAACGGCGGAACGGTCTGGTTCCGCACCCGATAGTACGACCGCCCGGCAGGAACCGAGCGCACCAAACCCAGTTCTTCGATGAGCTCGGCAAGTTCCACGAGAAACATGCCGGCAGAGCGTTCATCCGGGTGCGACACATCGCTTGCGCCGACAGAGTGAAAAAAGAACCTTCGCTCCGACATCGTAATGCGTCGAAAATCGCTCCAGCTAAACGCCATGCTGTCGTCGAATTCGAGAGAAAGCCAGTCGTACTCACACCAGACATCGTCTTCGATCTCGCCGAGCAGATCGTCCATCAGCCGGTCGTGATCTCGAGCTTCGATAGCCAGGCCAATCTCGTCGAAAAGTAGTTCTTGCGTGTCCCAATGCGACCCCAGGTAACCACCTTCACGGGAATTGTAGGGCAACTGATTGACGGCGGTGCCGTAGAAAGTCCCCATACGGACTTCGATGAACTCCGCAATATCTTCGAGTGGCAGGACCTTCCGGCGGCGCGCGCGGCAATAGCTGCACCGGCCGGAGCCTCCATCGTTCCGGATGACGCCCTTGAGGTCTTCGTCGCCGAAGCACTTTGTGCAGACGTACCTGTCGGAAATACTGTCTTGCCGGAAGTTGGCGGGGTCAATGCGGCTCATGGTGTCAAGGTATCAAAGGATTGTGGGCTAGGTAAACTGTGGCTGGAGATATCTCTCTCGCTAAATGGGTTCGACAACATCGGGAAGCTGGAACGCCAGATCGAGTCGCGACAAAATCCTGGCAGCCAGAGCCTCGGTCGCCGCCCAGCCTGGTGTATAGCTGTCCGGCGTCAGGCAAATTGTCAGAACTCCGATCGTGCCACGATCCATCGCATCCTTGATGCCTGTAGCCACGGCGTCAATGTATTCATCGGAGACCATCATGCGAATGTCCGACTCAAACTGGCAGTAGAAATAGTCCAGGTCGATGTTAACGATCCACGGCGCCTCCCGTTCGGCAAGCCAGTACGAGAGGTTCTCGGGCAATTCCCATGGAGAGCTGTACATCGGCTGGCCAAAGTTCGGCGGGTCCCCATCTTCATGGGTCAGGCATCGGAAGGTCGTGAGGCTGTCCCCGAACTCCCGCAGGTAGATTGAAAGATAATTGTCCCAGCGGATGACAGGACAATCGAATTCGTCGCTTCTGTAGGTCTTCCCGAGATAAGCATCGATCCCAGCCGTCCAACTTGGCAAATGCTTGAGCCACTCGTCCAAACGGCTCTGAAGCGCGTCGGGATGACGGTCGATGTGTATGAGGGAATGGCGTGCAGTGAGATCGAGTTCATTTAGCCAGCACCACAGGGCTGCACGATGATTGTCCATGACGTAGACATTGCCCGCTCTGCAGAGAAAGTTCTGTTCGACGGATCCGGAGTGGCTTCGTCCCCTGAACGGTACGATCCATTCCCATTCGGTAATCATTCGTCTTCCCCTATTTAATCTGCTCACATCTATTTACGATGGAACTCCAGCTCCGGCAGATCCCGCAAGCTCTGCAGATCGAACGTCACCAGGAACGTAGCCGTCGTCACAAACGTATGCGGCGCGCCCGGCCGCGGTGACCTCGGCCCGCTTGCGATCAAGTCCTTGAACCGCAACCGTGCTAGCAGGTCCCGGCTGACCTCCTTGCCAAAGATGTCCTTGAGCCCCGCCCGGTCGATCGGTTGGTGGTAGGCAATGGCGCAGAGCACGCCCATCTCTATTTCGGTAAAGGCCAAGGACTGGTCGCCAAGATCAGCGGCGGCCTTGATCGCATCTGCAAACTGGGTTCGAGTCCGGAACATCCAACCGCCTGCGGTCTGGGCCAACTCGTAGGGTCGACCCACGAGCTCTCCCTGAACATCCTCAATCAGCATCTCGACAGACACCCCCTGCCCCACCAAGCGCACAAGATCATCGCGGCTAACGGGTGTCGCGCTCGCGAAGAGCACCGCTTCGATCCGCCCCATCCATTCCCGCCAGCGCAACTCCTGGGGAAGATCGTCGAGCTCCCGGTCAAAGACGGCTCCACCCTCGTCTGTCAGCTTCCGCTTCTTGGCAGCGACCGTCATGATGCGATCCCATAAAGCCTAAACGTCGCCCGCCCGGTCAGTTCCCGTGCGACCCCGAGCTCGACCAGACGGTCGCAGAACCGCCGCGCCGCGCGGTCGGTCATCGGGATCGAGGTCCCGCGGATGCGCGGCGAGAGCATTGAGGCCGGTGCCACTGCATCTTCCGTTAGAAAGAAATCAACTGCCGCATCCGATCCTTTCGCTCGCAGTTTTGGGGCGACAGTGCGAAGCGCCTCGCCGCGGCGGGCGAGGTCTCGTGCCAACCGGATGGTCTCCTCTATGCTCTCCAAAATCCGTACCTGCAGCGGCAACTCGGCCCCCTGCCCGTCTGCGACCAGGTCTCGCAGCACCGCCTTTGTCAGCCCCTGCGCCGAGACCGGCAGTACCTGCTTCCAGTTCATCGCCTGCGCCAGAACGAGGTCCGAGAGGACGCAGGCCATCCGCTCCGCCCGGTCGTTGGCCGCAAGCACAGCACCAAGAACGGAAACGCAACCTGCCAATGGCCCACGGATCCGGGCGCGCTCTTGCCCAGCGTCCAGCCACACACCCGCCTCGACTGCAAGGTCCACGCCGATCAGGTCGGCGATTTCAACCGACCCGCCCGCTCGGAGGCGCACAGCCTCGCGCCAGAACGCCAGCAGGTCGCCATCCGGGCCCCGTGCTTCGCCCACCGGTGTCAGATGATAGGCGTCGCGGATATCCGCCTCCCGCGCCAGGCGGCCTTCGAGTTTCGAGGTCGCGGTTGCCGCGCTCAACGCCAGCCGGTTCGCAAGTAGTTTTATGGGCACGCCATACTGGGAATTGCTTACAAGCTGATCAAGCACCATGAGCGCCGCCCCTGACCGAAAGGCCACAGTTTCAAGGGTTTCGCCACGCCCGGTGGTGACCCATGCCGGGAGTTTGGGTAGGCTCATCAGGTCGTCGTTGATAGCTGTGGGCTGATAGGTCATGCCACAAGACTATCTCGCCACGGCGCTTTTGCCCACAATATAATGTATAAACCGCCCCACCTTGCGGTTCTTTTCTATGTCCAATAAGTTTGCATTATCGGACGTAAAAATGTAAGCTGCGGAAAGACAAGCATTCTCGCAATAAAGGGTACCAAAATGGCCGAGAAATCGCGCGCTGACCCCCCTGCCCCGTCCAGTGACGCTCAGCGCGACGACAGAGGTCGCGCCATCAGTGTACCGAACTCGGTCGCCGCCTCCGGCTCTCTTGAGCGGCTCGCCGAGACGGCACGGGACTATGCCGCACAAGCGACGGCCGAGAACACAAACAAAGCCTATCTGGCCGACTGGAAGCACTTCGCAAGCTGGTGTCGACGGCGCGGCGCCGATCCGTTCACACCGGATCCGCAGCTGATCGGGCTTTACATCACAGAGCTAGCGGCACCGCAGGACGCCTCCCCTGCCCTCGCGGTCTCGACGATTGAGCGGCGCCTGTCCGGTCTCGCCTGGAGCTATCAGCAACGTGGCAAGCCTCTGGATCGAAAGAACCCACATATCGCGACGGTCCTCGCCGGCATCAAACGGGCCCATGCAAAGCCGCCCATGCAAAAGGCACCGATCGCCCCGGATGAACTGCTCCAGATGGTTGGCACATTGTCCTTCAGTCTGCGGGATCTGCGGGATCGGGCGATCCTGCTGATCGGCTATGCGGGTGGGTTCCGGCGGTCAGAGATCGTGACATTGGATGTGAGTCGGGACGACACGATGGATGGCAAAGGATGGATCGAGATCGAAGACCAAGGGGCTGTCGTGATCCTGCAAACCAAGACCGGGTGGAAGGAGGTTGCGATTGGCCGCGGTTCCTCAGATGACTCCTGCCCTGTCCACGCGCTGGAGCAATGGCTGCACTACGCCAGGATCGATCATGGGCCCGTTTTCCGGCGGGTGTTGCGGGACAACTCCAAGGTCCAGGACGACCGGTTGTCGGACAAACACGTCGCCCGCCTGATCAAGAAAACGATGCTGAAAGCCGGGATCAGAACCGATGTTCCGGAAAAGGAGCGCCTCGCCCTGTTCTCAGGCCATTCTCTGCGCGCAGGCCTTGCGTCCTACGCAGAAGCAGACGAGCGCCATGTTCAGAAACAGCTAGGCCATGCGTCGGCTGAGATGACACGTCGCTATCAGCGCCGCAGGGATCGATTCCGGGTCAATCTGACAAAGGCCGCCGGCCTCTGAAGCTTTGCAATACGTCTCTCGTCGCCTGGATACAGCGTGATCCTCAGCGACATATTGAGGGCGGCCATTCTTGATATCGTCTTCGCACTCAGGCCTTCGTTGAAGTCCAGTGGTTTATCCCCGACATCATAGGCCGCATTGAACTCCCGCAGCGTGCATTGATCAAACATCTGCCGCTCCGACGGCGGAAGTTGCTCCAACACATCCAACATCGCCACAACGGTGGCGTCGGCATTCACGTGAAATCGTTCTTCTTCTTCACCGATAATTTCCAGAAGGCTCACCCAATTGCACTTCCCGTCCGGGTGATGACCGAGCACCACCAATCCGGCGGCCTCAAGGTGCCTGTTCAAGTGATCAAGAGGTTCAGTTGAATGCAGGTCCAGATCGGTGTTTCTGTATCGTGTTTTCATAGGATCACCCTGCCCTCGCCTCGCTTAACCGGCCAAAGAAAGTCCGGTCCAAATGCAGCTCGCCAGCCTGTGCGCGCTCAACCAAGGCACGGAGATAACCGCCAGGCGATTGGATCTGCCCTTCCGACTGCTTGTCGAAGATCAAAGCGACCACCGCCGCGGCCACTTGTGGACTAAGAACCTTGTTGGCAACCCCCCAGGCATCCTCTGAAATCCCAATCATCGGCCTGATCTTGCCCGCCGCGCGGTGAAAATCATTCCAATCCTTGAGATAGCCGTTCTCCATCGATCGCGCCAACTCCGCAAACTGCGGACAAGCGATCATGATCATCGGCATATCCACATCTGATTTGCGTTTTCGGGTATGGGTGCTCCAGTTGATATCAAGATCAACATCTTCTGCCCCCTCCACAGGCTTGTCAGCTGGGTTTCCAGGCGCAGCGTCAGCCGCGTGCTTTTTTTCAAAGCAATTACTCTTTACAAGATGAAGTTCATTTGTAGTTAGTATGTGCATGTCACTTGAGTCATCCTTGGGTGACATATTTGATGTAAAAGGAACAACATCAGCAGTTGTCTTAACCTCCTGAGAAGAGGTTTCAGCATCAGACTGCTCAGGCCAATCGAAAGCCGCTGCGAAGGCCTCTTCTACCCGCTCTTTGAGGGCGGCAAAGACATATGAGACATAATTCAGCGTATCCAGCGCCACAGAGCGCCCAGGAAGGCTCTGGAGCAGTTCTGCGAACTCCGCCTCAAGATGACGCCACGGGCCTCTCAACTGGCTCTCACGGGCCTTCTCGATCTTGGCGCGGATCACACGCCGGCTGATCGTGATCTGGCTTCTGAGGGCCGCACTGGCCTCACGTTCCTGAATCTGCTGCGCATTAAGCGCTTCAAACTCTTCTGTACGGGCTGCCAACGGTGCGAGATCAAAGCCATAGGCCTGAACGATGTAGCCATCGGCATCTCTGCGTCCGTAGCGTTTGCCGTTGGGGCTGTCCTTCATCGCGATGATGCCAGCCTCACAGAGCCGCCTCACATGCCTCTGGAGGCTTCGCAGGACCAAACCCGTCTTTTCCTCGAGGTACGCGTTTGAGGCCCAGACGATCGGCCGCCTACCCGCCTCCCAATCCTGCGCCTGTGTAAACGCACATAGTGTATCGAGGACCACGATGTCCCCTGTCCTCAGTCCCAGCGATGCCGCGACGCGTTTGACCGCAGCAACAGCCTTTGATTTGGATATAGCTAACTGTTCACCGGCTTCAGCATGCATTTCTGCAATCAGAAGACCCGGTGTCGGCTTGCGCCAACCTGTATGTGTCATGATGTTTCTTGACCTCCTCTACTCGAAAGAAGGCAAAAGAATTCCGTTCGCTCAGGAGCGTTCACCGTTGACAGTGATTCATCAGAGAACTATCTTGATAGCGACCAAACTATTCTTGGATTAGCTCTCAGGCCCTGCGCTTGGGGGCTTTTCTTTTGCCTGTGTATTCCTTCTTATCTGCTCGTTTCATTGTTGGTTCGTTCTGAATTGTCCGCACGAACCAGGCTAAAACCTTGTCAGCTGACAAGGTTGCGGATCACTTCAAAAGGCTCCTCTTGTAGCGCTCCACAAGCTCACCGATTTCTTTTTCGAGGAACTTGGAGAAGCCTTCGCTATGCTTCTTGTCCAAACTGATCTTCACCGATTTGGCATCGACCGTCATTGAGCCGACCTCGCCGAGATCCAGGCTGGATTGCTCGTGAGAGGCCCTTGAGGTTCCGACGACCGCGAGACTCATTAGCGCTGCGAGAAACCGTTCGTCAGACGTCATTTCCAAAACCTTGTCAGCTGACAAGGTTTGCTCAATCTTGTTGAGATCAGGCGGTCCTTTAATCGATGCTGCCAGCTCCAACCAGCGCGGACGACCTATTGAAGGCGCCCGTCCAATCATTTCGATGACATGCTTCGGAATGCCTTTGAGGACGCTTCTGAATTTCGAAACTTCTGCATCGTCAATTCCCAAAGCAGCTTTAATGTCCTTGGGCTTGATTCCGGCTGACTGCATCTCATCGGCAAAGAGAGCCTTTTCGATCCACGATAGATCCTGACGGTTCGCATTCTCGATGCCCTGAGCGATCACCAGGTCTCTGTCAGAGTAATCTGCTATGATAGCCAGAACTGGCTGTTCAAGCTCCTTGAGCGCACGCAATCGGCGATGTCCGTACACGACCTGGAAACGATCTTGTGTCTCGCCATGGCGGCGGACTGTGATCGGGACCTTTTGACCTTCTTCAAAGATGCTTGTTTTGAAGCCTTCAAACTCGCTGTCGTCATCATCTGGCAAGCGATCTCTAAACGGGGATGCGTCTATGAGCGACGGCTCAAGCTCAATGATGCGGTTACCATTGGCCACTTGATCCAGGAGAGCGTCTCTCTCTTCCCGGATTTGTGTGAGAGTTCGCTGCGTCGTTCCAATGATGCCCGCAGCAACCCGATTGGTCTTCGGCCTGTCGTCAGCAGGCATGTCCTTGGCATCCGGTGAACGCGCACCTTCTGTGCTTCGAATGTCGCCAAATGCAGAGACGATGGACTTTCGCTTACTCATGATCGCCCCCATGACGACTGGATCAATCCAACCAAAGCCTCATTGACCGCGTCCATAGATTCACGGGCGCGTTTAAGGGTGTTGCGCTGCACTTCGCCTGGTTCGACCTCGTAGATGGTGCGCTTGCCCAAGCCCGCTGCTTCGATAGCAGTACTTTCAACCGCGGTCGGCATAAGCACATCTTCGATGAAGAGATGGCGCAATAGACCTACGATTTGGGCTTGCGCTTGATCGTTTGGATCATGGCGCGTGACGAGATACCGCATGAAGTCCTTGTCCATCGTGGCACCAGCATCTTTGATCACACCAACAAGATCTCCCATCATCAAAAGAAATTGGTTCATGGAAGCGACGTCCATCATCGCCGGATGGACTGTCACGAGTAGTCCCGTCGCAGCATAGAGAGAAGCAAGTGTCAGATAGCCGAGGGAAGGGGGGGTATCGAGGATAACGACGTCATAGTCGTCCTCCACCTCCCGTATGGCCTCGTTCAGCCGCTCGAAAAAAACCGAGCCAGATGAGGACTCTTTCATTGCGAGTACGCGCGGCGTGTCATACTCGAATTCCATGACTTCGATATTGCCAGGAATGAGGTCGAGACCTGTGAAGTAGGTTGAGCGAATGACATCTCTAATTGACTTGCGATGCTCGTCATATCGAAGCGACGCATAGATGGTTTCGTTGGTGTCGACATCAAATTCTGGCTGAGCACCAAACATCGTCGACATCGAGGCTTGAGGGTCCAGGTCGACGGCCAAAACACGATACCCTTGAAGGGCCAAGTAGTGAGCGAGATGCACACTCGTCGTGGTCTTGGCGCTACCGCCTTTAAAGTTAGCCACAGCAAGGATTTGCAAATGTTCGTTTTCGCGCCGGCGAGGCAGGTAGTTGACCGCATCGTTTGAGTTCTTTTCAGCGAAGAACTCCCGAAGCTCATTGATTTGGCCAAGCGTATAGGCGCGGTGATTGTTCTCCAGCCGGTCCGGGGTAGGGCCCTTTCCCTCGATCGATAGGGTGCGCAGCGATGACTCCGAGATTCCAGTCAGTTTAGAAACTTCGGGTGTCATGAATCGTCGCAGATTCTTTTGAGCCTGCGGGGGGTACATGCGCTCCCTGAGACTCTGCAGTTGCTTGGAAAGCATCTCGGCATGTCTTACGATTTTTTCTGCCGCATCTTCGTCAGATGCGCCGACGGTGTTTAGTGTATCTGCTGGCATTTCTCTGCTCTGACGGTAAACTGGCTTCTTGACGGACCTTTTGCGTCAGATAGTTACATCAATGGTAACCTTCCGTCTAGTAGTAGGTCAGATGCACGCAGACGGGCAATCATTGAGCGTAACTACGACATCTTGCGCTTTTGCAAACTAGTGCCACAATATCTTTTAGGATTATGCACCAAGACCCCGCCTAAAGCTCGTAAGGAACTGTTACCATTACATTTTTGTGCGTAACTTCATTTCACGGGCAAGGATCTCCGCAAGATTTTGCAAACTATTTTCCAGACCTTCACCCAGCATCATTCTAGACCGGCAGCAGCTCAAAACAGACTCTAACTTGGAAAAAGGCCTGGGATTATACGCGACTCGCCACAAGAATCGGCACGAAAACGATCCTTATCCCGACGATTCTTGCAGCGATTCCCTGATGGGTCGATGAGTGCGCCCCTTCGCAAGTGTTAGCAGTTACGAATGTGTCCCGCTCGCCCTTGAAGATATTTTTGGGAAGCCGAAAGGGCAGGGGGCTTCACGGCTTAATGCATATCGACTGCCATGCCCGCGCTGCGTAGCATTACGGTAGAAAGATACTCCTTGTACATGGCGTATAGCATTGCATCTTGGGTATAGCTGCATTGCAGCATAAGCCGTTATTCCAGTGCAGCGAGACGCCTATGTTAACTTCATCGGCAGTTGGCTTTCCATCCTCCTCCTAGGAACCCGCTGCAATTTTCGGTTGCTGCTGCACCTCTTCCCGCGGCGCGCCCGACAAGAATTGGGCGCCATCTCTCCTCCCGAGATGGCGCCTTTTCTTTTCCATAGGTTTGATGGGCGCGGCACGCATTCAAGGAACTTCGCGCGAACTCGACTCGAGCACGGGATTATTTTGGCATCAGAGAGCAGACACCCTAAGGAGCCTCGCTAGCGACCCCTAGAGACAAGGCCTGATCGCGTGATGGCCGTCAGATTGTCCGGGATTCGCCGCGTGAGCTCAGAGCCGTCGGGCGACATTGCGGCTTCGACGAACTCCGTCTTCTTGAGGACGCCGCCATCGGCTTCCACCCAGGTCGTGCTGTCGCCATCTTCGCGGGCGATCGACCCATCGAAGTTTACGCGGATTGAGACGCCTCCGACCTTCACTTTGACAGAGTGTTGATCAGCAATGATCCCGTCCCAGGCGTCCGGGCAGTCTCTGCGCAAGACGATCATGTCGGGACGCAGTTTGATCTGCACGTCCTGTGCGTCGTCTCCATCTACGCTCTTGAGCATGACAAAAGTCTCTTGCTCTGTCGGATCGGCGTGAATGGTGGAGCGCGCATTTTTTGGTGGCCAGACCTTTGGGGCGTCGCGACGCTTGCCATCTTGATCGCGATGGAACCCAATATAGAGCTGCGCCGATTTCCAGACCCGTTGCATGGTTTTTGAGAGCTTCGTCATGTTGGCTACCTTCTCTCCGATATTCGGCGCAGACCCTGCGGTCTCCAAAACCACCCACCACAACCCCGGACATTATCAGGCGGGGATTCCGGAAAGGACCGCGACACGCGGCCCTTCTCCTGAAACCCTGCCGCCCGGCGAGGGCAGGAGGGGGGCCCGCGCCAGCCTGAAGGTCACAGGGGAAAGGGGAGGGGGATCACCCGGCAACGCAGCCCGCAGGGACTGTTGTAGGGGACACCCCTTTCCCAACAGACCGGAATGGCTTGCGTGGGGGAACCAGCGGTTCCCTCACTTGTAGGAGAGGTCGGCTTCTAGTGCCTGCGGTACAT
>CANMYO010000013.1 GCA_947502145.1 uncultured Paracoccaceae bacterium
AGATCGCTCATATCACCGCTCGATTTTCGACCGATGAATCACGTCACCATACGAAAATCAATGGGTCCTGACCCTAAGAGAACACCCACGATAGAATAGTCACAACGGAAGCAATTCCGAGAGAAATCCAAATTGTGACGGCCATCCTGTCGGTCCGCATGCTACCCATAGATGAACCAGATGTGGCTTTGTACTGTAGGTTCAACTGTTCAACTGGTGTTGTGCTCGAGGACGCAAGTTGCATTCGGTAAGCTAGGAACCAAAGCAGCGCGACGCCACAGAACCAAGCAAGAAGGATCCAAATGAGCAAGGATGGCATACCGAGTATGTTTTCTTCCGAGCGCCGGACAGTTCTGACGAACATGCTATTCCCAATCACGATCCCAGGTCCGATCGCCAGAAAGAGCCAAGCCAATGCAACAGACCAAGCGGCCGAGATAACACGGCGAGACTCGGAAATTTGCGGGAATGATACCGCCCGCATCCGCGCCAGTTTTTTCCACATCATCCCCGGCTCTCGATAGCGCATAATGACGGAGATCACGCCCACCGCAGCGCAGTTCGCAAAGAGGCCCCATCCAGCTGGGTGGATTGTCCAAGGCGAAGGGCCCCAAGGAAGATCGAGCCCAATGAACTCAAGCGCGCGGATACCAAAGGTACTTGTAACCATAACGACCGCAACCCCCAAAAATGCTCCAACAGGAACAGAGCGCTGAGCAATCCCAAACCGATGTGTCAATGCAACCAAGCCTGGCAGCAACTGAAGCGAGAGCGGCAGACAGATGGCGGTAAGTTCGGCCATTAATACAGGGGCTGTTATTGAAGCCAAAACCGACACTAAGACCAAAACGACGATCAGTACCCTAATTGACGTTGTGGTGAGTTCTTCACTTAGCCCAGAGTGGTAGTAACGTTTGTAGATGTCTACGATCAACAGTTGCGCTGCTGCCAGGAAGCAGGCGGCAACAAATGCGAAAACCAAGGAAAGTAAGCCAAAGAACATCACTGCCGAAAACCACGGCGCTGTTCGTGAGATTTCCTGCAGAACGCTCGTTAGACTAACCAGACTTCCACCGGTTAGACCGATGCTTCCTAAAATCAGCATAAGCACCGCGATTATGCCTCCAAAGAGCGCGGCTGTAAGCCATGTCAGCCCTGCCCCAAAGGCGCCATTCCCCTCGCTAGAAACTGCATACAGGTAGAAGACTGGAGCGGCATGAAGCCCAAGGAACGCAATTGACGTCGAGAAGATCATTGCGGCTGTCCAAGAACTACCGGCAGTTCCCTCTGCGCCAATGCCCAGAGTGAATTGAACAACCCCAGACACTTTGAACAAGTGGGACGGATCTTCCTCACTTGTCTGAAGGTCGATGACACGGTTTAGCAGAGCATCCACACCGCCGACACTATAAAGTGTGAACACGGTCAACAGCACTAGAACCATAAGTCCCAAAGCTGTTTGCACTGTTCCGGCGTAGGCGATACCTCTCATACCGCCAATAACAGTTAGAACCGCGATGACCCCAGCGATCAGAAACAGAGAATAAACAGCGTCAAACGTTCCGTCGGTCAACATGTGGTACTGCAATGCAAAACCCGTCATGAGCCGACCGCACAGCGCTATCGCAAAGAACAACGCAATTCCTGCAGATAAAACAGCCATTGGCGTGTTTTCGAGTACTTCGTCAAAAAGGCTCGCTTGGGTACGTGTTCCAAAATTCGCGGAGATCGCCCAGATGCGCTTGAAGACCAACAGGCCAGCCATTGGAATGATTATCGTTCCAAGACATATGGCGGCATATGCGTAACCGTTCTGTGCGATCCCTTGAGAAAAGCCGATGGTGTAGAAAGGCACAAAACTGGCGGCAGCAATGATTACGGCGATGGTAAAAGATGGTACCGAACTACGCGTATCAATGAACGCACTACTCAAAGAGCCTTGTTTCTGGGCTACATGGGCCCAGTACAAGACGATGGCAAAAAACCCACTCCCTAGAGCAAAGAGCCAAACGACAGGTGAATCTAGTGAGATCATTTAACTCTTCCTTAGTCCGGTACGTGGCCATGGAAACGGGAGAATGCGCCGCGCGCACCATGGCGAACCAGCAGATGGCCTAGGACGCAGACTGCGACCGTAACGGCCAACGCAAGCGCGATATACATATCTATCAATGAGAAATCGAAGCTGACCCAACCGATCAAAAACACGATCACCCAAAAGGTAAGCATCGCTGTTCCAAAGGCCACTTCACCTCTCGTAAAGCTCTGGGCAAACCAAGCATTCGCTATGAGGTGTCCAACGAAGCCAAGTGCGAGAGAAAGAACACCAGCAAGCCCAACGAGCAGACTGTCCAGCTGAGTGCCTAGCAGGACAAGGCAAAAACCTAACGGCCCTAGTGCCACCCAGACAGCATAGACAACAATTCGACGTTCTATTGCAGTATCTGTGTTCATATCCCTGCCTCGAGCCAATTTAAGAGGCTATCCCGGCACAGTTTCGCGCCGGGATAGCGTTTTCTTAGTCTTTCTTAGACCTTGAGGATGAGCGGTTGCGGTCACGCTCGCTGTACATCACCTTTGACAGGTCCTCGAGCGGATCGACGTCACGAGAGTCTGAAGCCGACAGGCCAATTTCACGGAGCAGTCGATCAACAAATGGCGCTTGCGTCCGGTATCTCAGAGCGGACGTAACAACCTGCTCAGCTGGGTTGCCGCCTTTGCCTGGTTCTCTGACCGTGCCTTCACCATTGGAGCTAACACCACCCAAACCATCAACCTGAAGAATCTTGATCTCGTCGATCTTCTCCATCGGTTTGACACTCTCACGGATGATCGAAGGCAGGTTCTCGACCAACATCGCGTTGATTTCGCTCTTGCGGCTTTCATCGGAGCGTAGGTTTTCAGCCTCATTGAGAATGCGCTTGCCTTCCGCTTCAACTGCAAAGCGCTCCTTCATTGCGGCCATAGCAATCCGATCAGCCTCAGCCTTATCCGTCGCCGCCACTTTCTCAGCTTCTGCCAGAATGCGCGCTTTGGCGGCCTCTGCTTCAGCCTGCTGCTCGGCGTCGATCACCTCAATGGCGCGGCGGCGGTTCGCAATTTCCAATTCGCGTACCGTACGCGTTTTCTCTTCACTTTCAGCGAGTTTGGATTTGGCCGCTTCGGCCGCTGCCAGACTGTCTGCCCGCTCTTTGAGTTTTTTGGCAACGGTGATGTCTTTTTCCTGCTCTTCCAAAGCTTGAGACATGAGGCGTTGAGTATTGAGAAGCTCCAGTTCCCGATCCAGAGCGATTTTGGCTTTCTCAGTCGCTTCGCGTTCGGCAATCCGTTTTTCTTCAGTCGCCCGCTCGTGCTCAGCAGCAGCTTGTGCCAACTCGGCACGTTGCGCGCTGCGCTTTAGCGTGACATCTGCTTCTTGCGCAATTCGGGCCATTTCGCTTTCACGCTCGATTTCCAGTGACTTAAGCTCTGCTTCGAGATCCTTTTGACGGATAGATACGAGGGTATCTTGCTCGATCTCATTGCGAATGCGTTTACGGCTTTCGATCTCTTCGGTCAGTTTCGTCAGACCTTCGGCATCAAAGGCATTGGTCGGATCGAACCAATCCTGGTCAGTTTGATCAACCAGTGTCACCGATACGCTATCGACCTCCAGACCATTCGTTCCCATTGTTGGTGAAACAGAGTCCAGAATGGCGCGTGCGAAATCTTCACGGTTTTGGTGCAATTCCTCCAAGGTGTAGGAAGAGGCGACGTCGCCCATCGCATCCACAAATCTGCCTTGAACGAGATCGCGGAGGTTTTCGGAGCTCATTGTCCGGCTCCCAAGCGTCCGCGCCGCTGTCGCAACACCTTCTGTGGTCGGCTCAACGCGGACCAAGAACTCCACCCCGAGATCAACCCGCAGCCGGTCTTTGGTGATCAGAGACTTTTCACGGGTACGCATCACTTCGTGCCGCAAGGTGTTCATGTTGACCTCAGTCAGCCCATGAACGATCGGCAACACAAAGGTACCCCCTCCGATGACGATCTTCTCCCCGCCAAGTCCGGTTCGGACAAATGAGACGTCTTTGCTGGAGCGTCGATAGAGCCAGTGGAGAAGATAAGCGAACACCGCGGTTACGATAGCCGCCAAGATTACAATTGCGATAATGTCCGCACCGTTCATTTGCCTAATCCTTCTTTAGAGATTGTGCAGAGCTTTTTCGCGCTCGCATCAGGTGTTTTCAGGTTTTTCATTTGCTTGGGTCCTCGTCTGCTGGAGCGAGGATGATAGCGATCGTGAGCAGCGCTAGACCGAAGGCAATCCGATTGGGGAACTCAGCCATACTAAGCGTAAAGCCGACTGCGCCATTCGAGATTCCGCTGCCCGAGCTGATCAGGAATTGCACCAACGGATAGATGGCCCAACCGACCGCAACTGCTAAACGGAGCCAGAAGAATGCCCGGCGCAATGGAACGATGCGTGCTTTTTGGACTGTCTCGTCCATCCGCCCGAAGTACAGCTCACCCAAGACGTAGAGCCAAAGGATCAGCCCCAAAAGCAAGCTCAAGGTGTCATTGAGGAAGCCTGCATCGCCCAGATAGCGCACAGCGACCATCAGTGCCGTTACGCCAATAAGGCGCCAAAACAGGGCAACGGACTGCTTCCCAATTTGATTCACCATGAAGTAAAGCGCCGCGATCTGTAGCGGCATGGATACCAACCACCCAGCGTAGAAGTAGTCTACGGGGGCTTCTTGTGTCGCAATCCAGGAAGCACGTGCTTCCCATATGGAAAACGCTCCGACCAGTGTTGCCAGTGCAGCAAAGATGATTGGAAGTTTCCAACCCCGCTTTACCCATGACGTTCCAATGAGCATCAAGATAGCAGCTGCGATGAGCCCCAGAACCGAAGCACCATATCCGGCTGCGACGAGATCACCGGCTTTCATGTAAGTTATCGACATTTGTTTTGCTCCGATTTCTTTTCACATGCGTTAGATTTGAGTCCTGATATGCGGTGACCGAGCGTAGAGCGCGACCATTGGCAGGATCAGCAGACCGAAGATGAATTGTTGCCATTCAAAGCTGAGCCCAATTCCGACAAGGAACGAGGTCAACACTTGTAGGACGAGCACACCGATGACGGTGAACCCGTAGCCTCCGACGCCACCCAAAAGCGATGTCCCACCCACAACGACTGCAGCAATCGTCATGAAGAGATAGGGATCGCCAATTCCGATGAACCCGCCACCACTCCACCCGAGCAACAAGGCCCCGGTAAATGCCGCAAACGCTCCACTGATAACGTGAACGCCGTACCAGTAGCGCCGCTCCGAGATATCGACGCGGCTGGCCGACGTTCGGTTCACGCCAAGTGCATAGAGATAGCGCCCATAGACAGAGTAGCGGAGAGCCAAGATCACAATGATCGAGACTATGATCCAAATCAGAATGACCGCCGGAAATTTCATACCCAAGGTTGTGCCATTCATGGCCGCCATGTTGCTCAACCATTCGGGAACAGCGCCAAACAATGAACCGGCGTATTGGGAACCAAGTATTGTCGCGATCTGCGTGATACCCGCGATTGCAAAACCGACACCAAGAGTCACGATCAACGCTTGGCCTTGGAGCTTGAAACTAAGAACGCCATTTAGAAGACCCACCAGGCCACCGGCGATCAGAATGATGGCAAACGCCAAATATGAGGGAACACCAAGGCTCAATAGGTAAGCGAGCCCGACATTTGCACTTCCGATGACAAACGGTACGGACAGGTCGAGGCCGCCCAAGAGCGCCACAAGAGTTTGACCAACGCATGCAAGCCCTAGGAACGCCGCAAAGACCAGCATGGACTTGACGTTCCCGCCAGAGGCAAACCCTTCAACAGTCATAGAGCCAACGGAGAATAGGCCAGCCAGAACCATCAAGCCGATGAAAGAGCTTCTGTATTGCGCCATGTAGCGGCTGAACTTGAAGGTTAAAACCAAGATCGCCAACAAGATTGCTGCGGAGATGATTGTGTAAATGTTGAAGAATCCGTTCACCGTGACGGACAAAATCGCAAACAGCGTGGCTAAAATGCCCAAGCCAATGATTGCGTAGCGATGGTTTTTCCACCCTGACCGCAATTCCTCAGCCAGCGGAACATCTTCATTCAGACTAAGGTTTTCGCGGGGTATGAATTGTAGAGCGAGGAAGCGCCACACCCAGGCCGCTACGGCAAGGGTTGCCAGGCCCGTAAGGATGACAAGTTGTAACGCCATACCTTGCTGAACGCCCAGAACGACAGTTGCTGTAGCGATACCAGCAGACAGGACAAGACCTATCAGCCGTAAGATCAGACTCATGCGCACTGCATTTGCATCCTGCATGGACATTAGTTCACCTCCATGAAGCTAAGGACGCCACTTCCGGCGTTTGACAGGGCGAATGTCAGCAACAAGATCATAGCTGCGAGAATGACATAGACAGCTACGTGTAGATTTGAGCGCCCCGCGCCCGATACGAGCATGCGCAAGAGCACGGGGATCGTGATCGCGATAAACGCCACAGCTAGCCAGTAGGTTAGGAGCCCGCCTGTTGCTGAGGCCGCCTCGCCGAAAGCCAAAGGAGCAAACAACATAGCGTCTGCAGCCGTCGCTGCCTCTGGCAAATCACCGTAGTCGAAGACGGCATGCAGAGCGACGCCCAATCCCAGAACAGACAATGCAACGAAGAAGAGCGGCGGCGAAAAGTTGTGAATGCGGCGTTGAATATGCGGCAAAGCAAGGGTCAAAAGCAGCGACGCTACCAAGATTGCCCCATAGGACAGCTGAGTGACGTAGCTTTGCAAAGTACCAAAATTGAAAGTCGAGAGACTGTAGGAAATGAGATAGATGTTCACCGCCCCCAAGAGCGAACCCATCACACTTGCACGACCACCGGCCAAAGACGCGCCACCCAGAACAAGGGCCGTCACGGCAGAGAGAGTATAGTTCGTCCCTTGTGTCGGATCTCCCGAAGAGATCAGCGCGGTAAAGCAAATCGCAGCCAGTCCTGCGAAAATACCTGAGATGACATGTGCGCCTATGCGCACTTTGGTGATCGGGATTCCAGATGTGTATGCGGCCCGTTCATCCGATCCCATCAACCGCAGGTGGGTGTAAAATGCTGTTCGCTTGAACAAGAGCCAGCCCGCTGTCGCCAGAACCACAATCAGCAGGATGGGTGAGAAAATTGATGTCCCAAAACCCCATGAGGCCATGAATTGCGGAGCCATGCCTCCAGGACGAGGGAGGATAACAATATTGATACCCGTCAAAGCGAGATAACCACTCAGCGATACAATGATCGGCTGTACCCGGACGAAGATAATGATCAGGGACATGATGACTTGATAGGCGACACCGGCCAAAAGACAGAATGCGAAGACGACAAACGGGCTTTGCGACATACCCAACGACGTCAATTGGATCAGCGAAACATTGATGAATCCAATCAGGGGACCAATGGCTAGGTCAACTGTGCCTCTTCCTGCAATGACCGTAGCCATCAGCGCATAGGTCGCGAGGATCAGTGGCGCGACAACGATCATGGCGCTCCCAAAGCCGCTCGCCGATATTAAGAATGGAGAGCGCAGAGCTGCGAGCATAAGCAAGGCAAAAAGCAAGCTGATCGGAATCAGGAGCCCAATGCCAGAAGTGTCACCCGGGCGTTTTTGTTCTGCATCAGCTGCTTCAAACGCAAGATCGGTCATGCGGACGGCTCTCCTGAAACAATGCGACCATCCTGTCCAAACTCAACAATTCGGATGGGCTTTGGGGTGGAGGGAATGTCTGGCTCTTCCGGGGAGAGGTGTTCAGCGGCTGCCTGCTCTTCTTGCAAGGTGTGCTCAGGCTGAACGATAGGAGCAGAAGTGCCAGACACTCCTTCCATACTGGAACGGGTCAGACTGAAACCAAAGAGGAGACCGGAGCCGTCAGTTTGCCCGAACATCGATTCCAGGACTTGATGATTGTCGAGCGTGTCGCCATCAAATGCGTCAAAGACCCGCCCATTGCGAAACACCAACACTCTCGATGCGAAGCTTGGAAATTCCTCCAGCTCGCTCGACATATAGATTACTGCATTGCCGTTTGACGCGAACGTCCGCAGATGCTTGTGCAGCTCTGCTTTAGCTTTGCCATCGATGCCCCGTGCTGGATCGTTCAAGATCATGATCCGCGGTCTGAGAGCAAATCCCCGACCGATCAGCACCTTTTGCTGGTTACCGCCTGAAAGTGAGGTGATGCGGTCGCCTTGCTCCCCAAACTTGATAAGCAAGTTCTCTGTTTCGCGGTCAAATGCGGCCTGAAGGGAAGGGATATCAATGATGCCCAATTTACCGGCAAGGCTACGCAGCCGATAGAGCGGCATCATCATGTTTTCAAAGATGGATAGAGAAGGAAAAATCCCTTCGCGTTTACGGTCTCCCGAAACGTACGCGACACGAGACTCTTGTGCCGATGACAGACCATCAATGATCGATTTGCTTCCGTCAGGCTCATAGACATGGATTTGTCCGGCCAAGGGTGCTTCTACCCCAGCCAATACCTGGACAAACTCTGACTGCCCTTGGCCATCTAGGCCGGCCACACCCAGAACCTCACCTTTAAGCAATTCAAAATCGAATGGCTCCACGTCCGGCCAAACTGCAAGGCCTTGAGCCGACATTGCTGTTCGAGCAGACGCTGGTTTCACCGGTAATCCAGCATTGCTTAACTTGGCCGGATCATCACCAGTCATAAGAGCCAGCAGGTTACTTTCGGTGATTTGGCTTTTCTCTAGGACGCCAACATCGCGGCCATCTCGCAAAACAGTTGCTTTGTCTGAGATTTCAATAAGCTCAGCGATCCTGTGCGTCACGATCAAGAGGGATGCTCCCCGATCGCGCATTTCACGCATCTTCCCAAAGAGCCTCTGTGTACTATCGAGATCCAAGGCAGCGGAGCTTTCATCCAAAATCATAATTTTGGGCTCTGCCAACATCGCGCGACCGATCGTAATCCACTGTTTCAGACTAAGTGGCAGGCTCCCAACGAGTTGGTGAGGGTCCACACACTCACCGGCCAGCTCTTCCATGATTTTCTCGGCCCGTTCGACCTTATCTTCGAAAGAGATGGTTTTGCTAAATAGGTCATCGGCCCCCATGAACAGGTTGTCCACGACTGAACACTCATCGGCGACCAGGACTTCTTGAAAAACTGATGCGATGCCCAATTCGCGGGATTCTGCGGGGGTGGAGGGTGTTTCACCGAATATCGCCACGCCGCCGGTGTCTGCGGGCAAAATGCCAGACACCACCTTTGCCAAGGTACTTTTGCCACACCCATTACCGCCAACAATCGCGTGGATTTCGCCTGCGCGCACCTCTAGCGACACACCGTCAAGAGCACGGGTTGGACCAAAGTACTTTTTGACATCCGTCAAAGAGATGGTCACCGGCTGCATAGACGCGGTCTGGGAAGGGGGTGGAGAAGTGGTCATCTCAGCTCACTTGAAAAGAGGGAGTCTGCCGCCGTGCGTGACGGCAGACTTTGGTTCACTTATGGTTTGAAAGCACGCGGATCGGCCGGGTTCACAAAGAACTGGTCAAGGTTTCCGCCCCAGAGATCAGCGCCAACTTGCAGCCAGTTCTGGCTGTTTTCGTCACAGTCTTCAGGCACATATTCAGCCATCTGGTCATAGTTCAGGCGAACGGGTTCCATCATGACCGATTGAACCTTAGGCCCCTGCCCTTGCAGCGTGCGCATCATCAGGTTCCAGATCAGCTGGATTTCATCCCGCGGAGGCCAAGTTTGTACGGCGCTTTGCGTGATGTCAGGGTTCTTGCGCCAAGTGCAGAGAGCTCCAAGCTCACCGCCAATCGATACTGGGATGTCTCGGCCAGACTGCTTTACAGCCCGCAGAAGACCCATTTCCATCGAAGATTGACCGACGATCATATCGATCTGACCAGGATGGGTCGCCAGCCATTTCTGCAGCTCACCTTGGGCAACTTG
The DNA here is from genome assembly GCA_947502145.1 of uncultured Paracoccaceae bacterium. GTDB lineage: Bacteria > Pseudomonadota > Alphaproteobacteria > Rhodobacterales > Rhodobacteraceae > CANMYO01. The sequence goes on from CANMYO010000013.1 coordinate 10,008, forward strand.
GTCGGTCCACTGACCAGCAATTGTGTCGACGATCTCGATCTCTGTACCAGTCGTCAGACCAGCTTTGATCCCGCGGTCCTGACTGTCCGAAGTAGACGTACCGGGAACACCTTCAACAACAAGTACCTTGCCTTTACCACCAAGCTCTTCTGCAGCCGCTTGACCAACTGCGAAACCACCAACCTGGAAATTGACAGAAGAGTTCAAGACGACATCAGCAGATTGGTATCCAGTGAAAGAGAACACTGGAATACCCTTGCTGTGGGCATACATAACCGATTGCGTAAGCGCCGTTGGGTTGGAGCAGCAAACGATGATTGCGTCGACACCCTGGTCAGCCAGCTGACGAATTTGCTGAATTTGAACTGTGTCGTTGAGGTTGGATTCTGTGACGATGACATCTCCCAACAGACCAAGTTCTTTCCACTCAGGTGCAATGTCATTGAGCAGTTCGTCCATAACATCTGCGCGCCAGGTATTCCCGGCGTAAGAGGACGCGTACCCAATGTTCCAAGGCGGCGGGTTTTCAGCGACGAAGTCACGCAGAGGCGACGCGCCAATTGGCTGGGCCGGATCAAGCATTTCTTCGTTGTAGAGTCGCTCGACCAAGCCAGCGTCTAGTTCGTCGACACCTTCCGCCATTGCTACGGACCCGGTCAGGCCAATAGCCAGCGCGGCCGTTGTTAATGTGAATTTGACTTTCATCAGTTCCTCCCTGTTTAAGTCATTTGTTATGCGCCGGTTGAACCCGCCACATTCTGGTCTTTGCTTTGCGTCACGCCGCTTTGCTGCGTGATTTGCGTTCAATGATTTTCAGCGCTTCACTGAGATATCGCTGGAAGGCCGGATAGTTTTCGGCCATCGGCAGATGCCCCAGCTGATCAAGCTCTATGAAAACACTGCTTGGAATTTGCTTAGCCACGGCTTCCACAGCATGAGGCGGCGCGAAGTAGTCATAGCTTCCAGACATCATGACGACTGGACAGGCTTGACCATTGATGCGGTCAAGTTCTCCACGAAGATCGTGGTCCACCGAATAGAAATAAAGATCCCCGTGAAAAACCTCTGCACCCTGAGAGGCTTGGTGCATGACCTGCCACTTACTTTGTTCAGGACTTTGGGGCGCCATACTGTCCCAGAGCATATGCGGCACGGCATGTGATGGGTTCGCACGCGGGTCCCGCCAAATGCTCTGGAAAAAACCAGGCGAGTGATCCAGCGCTGCGAGTGCAATGACCGCTCTAAACCGATCTGAGTGATACCGTGCCAGTTGCAGAGCTAGGTTGCCACCGAATGACGACCCCATGAAAATTGGGGCTTCCAGATTGAGCGCGTCACAGAATCTCAAGACAAACTTTGTGAAGTGTCCAGTTGTCAGTCGATATTCAGCCTCCCACCAATTCTTGTTTTTGGGGGGATCCGATTTCCCATGGCGCGGCAGATCATAGGCTATGACATCATAGTGACGTGTGATTTCGCTGTCTTCCAACAGACCGCGCCACTGGTGATTGTGACAACCCGCAGCATGTTGGCAAACGATGGGCTGACCCTGCCCATTCCGCAGGTAGAAGACTTCGTATTCAATTCCGTCCACATCAATGGTCACATAGCGACCGACAGCTTGTGCATGCTTGGCCATTTCACACACCTTTTGAATTTGAGAGAACGTTGGTCACAGGGGCACTCCGGAAGTTCGCAAGAGTTCAAACTGTCGGATGACACTTCCAAGGTTGCGCATCAGAACCGCCATATCGCCTTCGATCTTGAAGTCTCTTGTCGCTGCGGCGGCAAAGGGTCCCTGACAGCCTGGTTCAGGAACGGCCCGAGAAATCTCGCGCCAAGTGGCACCGCTGGCTCGGAACGCAAAGTCATAGGGTTCCAGCATTCCGGGGTCAGGTGTGATACGATTTACGCGCCCTTCGACCATCGAAATCAACGCACGACTGCTGCCCATGTCGAGCAAGTATGAGCAGGTGAAGCCCTGTCCACGGGCGGCGATCACCGGGTCGTCATCCGATGCTTTGGCAAACCATGCAGCCCACTCACTCATCCGCATTTTGTCTTCGCCCCCAGCCAAGGACCAAAATCTGGATCCGGCGCTTTCTGACCATAGTTCGATATTTCGAACTTTATCTATTTATCGGGACGCTACCCACAGACTCGAAACCTGTCAAGCCAGTTGTGAAATCGCCGCAATTGATGCAATCTCCAGAAAAGACACGACTTTAACTGAGGGCTGTTATTCTGACCGAAGCACCACAAGGCGAAAGCCAGGCAGATTTCTCCCTGCCGGACACACCTGCGCCCGCTTTGGCCCGAGGCGCGGCCATTCTAGATTTGATATCGAGATCGCCGTCGCCGGTGAGTGCGCAGCAGATTTCCGACGCGCTCGGTTTCCCCAAAAGCAGCGTTCATAATCTCTGCACGACATTGACCATGCTCGACATGCTTGCGCGGCGCAGCGACCAGACATACGTCGTTGGACCACACATCATGCTTTGGGCTCGTGCGTTTACCCAACGCGCAGATGTAACGGCGGAATTCACGCAAGTGCTGGACAGCTTCGGCCCACTACCCCAAGCCGCGATCACTCTCAGCCTCCTGGAACGCGACGATGTCATGGTCATCGCCCTGCGAAATACGTCAGCGGTTCCGCGCGCTGGTTTGCGTGTTGGATCGCGCGCTCCAGTACCATTTGCCGCATCAGGAAAAGCGTTTCTGAGCCACTTTTCAGACCGCGAAATAGAAGATCGTTTTGAAGATAGCTTCCCCTCGCCGATAACAAAGCAAGCAGTTCAAGACACCGATAAGCTCATTGCGCAGGTCCGAAGATGCCGTGTGGAAGGATATGCAGTTGAAGACGAGGAAGTTGTTGATGGCCACGTGAGCCTTGCCTCAACCGTACTTGATTTCAACAATGAACCGATAGCGGCGGTCTCCTTAACGTTCACCACGCATACTCAAGAAAGCGAAGATCGCGAGGCCAACATTGCTGCGGTAAAACGGCTCGCCGAAGAAACATCGCTACGGCTCGGAGCCAACTTTGGCCAGTAACGTTTTATGGTCCCGCCGCTTCCGCTAAGAGCCACGATTTAAACTCGGATAGTGGCGCGTCCCCAGACTTTGCATCTGGCCAGACCAACCAATAAGCTCCACGCATTGGAACAGCTGAACGCAGAACCGGTACAAGCCGACCTTCCGCAATCTCAACCTCGGCCAAGTAGTGCGGCAGCAATGCTACCCCCAAACCAGAGATCGCCGCTTGGATCATCATTGAGAATTGGTCAACCATCATACCACCACCCGGATTTGTAGCCTCCCCCTGGCCTTCGAACCAATCCCGCCATGCATGCGGTCTCGATTCCAGATAGAGCATTGGGAGCTGTTGTATCGATTCAAGTGAATCAACGCGGTTCTCCTCGGCAAAGTCTGGAGAGACGCAAGCCGTTACCCGCTCATCGAATAGTTTCGTACCGGCAACGCCTGGCCAAATGTCTTCTCCAAAACAAATGGCTGCATCAAACGCCTCACTTTCAAAATCAAACCGCCCAAAGCGGGTAGACAGGTTCACTGAAATACCGGGGTGGGTTTCCAAGAACAGCGACAGTCTTGGACCAAGCCATCGCGTGGCAAATGTCGGTAGAACTGCAAGTGACAGCGTGCCTCCTTCGGGATTGCTCACCAGACCCATGCTTGCTTTGAGGATAAGATCCAAAGCTTTTGAAATGTCTTTTTGATAGGCGATGGCCGCGCTGGTTGCGATTAACCTGCGACGTTGCCTTTGAAAAAGCTCATGCCCCAATTGGTTCTCTAGAGATAGGATCAAGCGGCTTACGGTGCTTTGCGTTAAGTTTAGCTCTTCTGCAGCAGCTGTGACAGAGCCATGCCGCAATACAGCGTCAAACGCTAACAGGAGCTGGATTGAAGGGAGGAACCGACGAGGCCGCATTTCATTCATTCTCTACATGATAACATACGTCAATAGCGTTATCTTTGTGTTTTTTCCACTGCTATCAGACCTAAAATGCATATAATTGGAGAATCTCTATGGCCACCGCTTCCAAAGGCACACGATACAACTGGTCCGACCCCCTTCTGCTTGATAGCCAATTGACCGACGAAGAGCGCATGATCCGTAACAGCGCCGCCGCCTTTGCAAGCGATCGCTTACTCCCGCGTGTTGAAGACGCCTACCTGAACGAAAACACCGATCCGGAAATTTTCAGAGAAATGGGTGAAAACGGTCTGCTGGGTGTCACGGTGCTAGGAGAGTACGGTGGTGTCGGCGCCTCGTACGTATCCTATGGCCTTGTAGCACGCGAAATCGAAAGGATTGATAGCGGCTATCGTTCCATGATGTCGGTACAGAGCTCTTTGGTAATGTTCCCAATCTTCGCCTATGGCTCGGAAGAACAGAAGCAAAAGTACCTCCCAAAACTCGCGAGCGGTGAGTTCATTGGTTGCTTTGGCCTGACCGAACCCGATGCAGGATCTGACCCCGCTGGCATGAAAACCCGGGCCGTGAAGACTGACAGCGGCTACCGCCTGCACGGTTCAAAGATGTGGATATCAAACTCACCAATTGCAGATGTTTTCGTCGTTTGGGCGAAGTCCGAAGCTCACGGCGGTAAAGTTCGCGGCTTCGTTTTGGAAAAAGGAATGAAGGGCCTAAGCGCTCCCAAGATTGGTGGGAAGCTGTCACTCCGCGCCTCCATCACTGGCGAAATCGTGATGGATAATGTCGAAGTAGGTGAAGACGCCCTGCTACCCGGCGTCGAGGGTATGAGTGGCCCATTTGGATGCTTAAACCGAGCCCGCTACGGCATCGCCTGGGGCGTCATGGGCGCTGCCGAAGACTGTTTTTTCCGCGCTCGGCAATACGGTCTTGATCGAAAGCAGTTCAATCGCCCGCTTGCTGCGACACAGCTTTTTCAGAAGAAACTCGCCGACATGCAGACGGACATCACTTTGGGTCTCCAAGCGGCGTTGCAGGTAGGTCGTCTGTTCGATGAGGATCGGTTTGCGCCGGAGATGATTTCAATGATCAAGCGCAACAATTGCGGAAAGGCGCTCGAGATCGCCCGACAAGCGCGCGACATGCACGGCGGCAACGGCATTCAAATCGAATACCATGTGATGCGCCATGCAGCGAACTTGGAAACCGTGAACACCTATGAGGGGACGCATGACGTGCACGCCCTCATTTTGGGACGTGCGATCACTGATATCCAGGCATTTGGCTAAACATGTCTGATGCCCCGTTACAGGGCCTGAAGGTCGTCGAATTGGCGCGCATTCTGGCCGGTCCTTGGATCGGTCAGACCCTCGCTGATTTGGGGGCTGAGGTCATCAAAGTCGAGGCTCCAGAAGGTGACGATACGCGCCGATGGGGTCCTCCATTTGTCGATCGCCCCAACGAGCAAGGCGACACCGAGCGATGTGCCGCTTACTTTTACGCGGCCAACCGCGGCAAAACGTCAGTGACTTGTGACTTCTCCGATCCAGACCAACTCGCCGAACTCAAGACACTTATCAGCGAAGCTGATGTACTTGTTGAGAACTTCAAAGTCGGTGGGTTGAACAAGTTTGGCCTCGACTATGAGAGCCTTTCCAAAGCCAACCCGGGGCTTGTCTATGCGTCCGTCACGGGGTTTGGCCAATCTGGACCACGGGCCAAACAACCTGGTTACGATTTCTTAATTCAAGGCATGTGCGGGATTATGGACCTTACGGGTTCTCCAGATGGAGAACCTCAGAAAATCGGTGTGGCTTGGATCGACATATTCACCGGGCTTTATGGGGTCATTGGCATTCAAGCAGCCCTAGCTGAAAGAGCGGTATCGGGTCGAGGTCAACATGTTGATCTTTCGTTGCTGGATTGCGGAGTTGGTGTCTTGGCCAACCAAGCGACTAACTTCTTACTCGGCGGGGCCAACCCTACACGCTTGGGCAACGCACATCCTAACATCGTCCCCTACCAAGTCTTTCCTGTTTCAGATGGTCATTTGATCATCGCGTGCGGAAACGACCGCCAGTTCAATGCGCTGTGCGAAGTCCTTGGACGATCCGAATTTGCGAATGACCCTCAGTTTTCCACCAATCCATCCCGCGTTGAAAACCGAGACGAGCTTTGCAGCGAAATAAGTCTCATCACTCAAACTTGGAGCAGGGCTAGCTTGATCAGGGCTTTGGAAAAGGCTGGCGTGCCGAGCGGCCCCATAAATACTGTGGAAGACGCACTCAACGAACCTCAGGTCTTACATCGGCAGTTAAACATCTCGCCCGAAGGGATTCAGGGTCTTCGGACACCGATTAACTTTTCCCGCAGCACCCTATCCACTGAACGTAGTGCCCCCTTTCTCGGCAACGCGAAGACGAAATTTAAGAAGGTTATTGATCCGTGAATATCAAGAGAGTTGCCATCATTGGTGCACGTCATGTGGGAGTCAGTATTGCTCAGATGAGTGCAAAGGCAAATTATCACGCAACTCTGGACCTCTGACCACGACCGCGTGATTCAAATCCATTAGCCTCTAGCAAACCCCTGCGGATCAGAAGGCAGTTTACATCGAGCCCGGATCACCTTGGGAGACGGATATTGCGAGAGTTTCAGCGGGCGGATACGAGATGAACTTCTCAATGGCGAGGTATCCTACATCCAGCCAGAAGCTCAAATTCGGAAAAATAGACGGAGCGCTACAACACAAAAAAGCCCAAAGTGTATTGGGCTATTTACCACCAGTTCTTGAAATCATCACTCCGAGGGGCCAGTTGCTTATCATGCACTAACAAACTCGGCCAGTCAGGTGCGGCAGAGAAAGATGAGATCGCTGCAAAGGCATTGATACTTCTTGACGGCCTAACCTGTTGAAGATGTTTGCGACGGGAAAAAATGGCCCAAACGGATATCAGAGGGGTACGCCTCAAGCTTCGGTGAATAGACTCTCAAAAAAGTCGTTATCCCTTGACTCCACTATTTTATGGATGATCCGCGACATTTGCCCGCTCACGCTCCAGCGAGGTTTCTCACATCTGACGCGAGTGAACGGCTATGTTCTCAACCGCCAGCTTTCGATTTGGGAAACAAGAAATTCAACCTGCGTAGAAGCAGCGCTCACACTACCATTCATTCGAACATATACCTCGACGCCCATGGCGAATGTCAGCAACATTTTGGCAGCGGACGAACGCTCAAAATCACGAGTAATCTCTCCTGCTTCCTGAGCCCAACCAAGCGCCAGCTCAAACATCCGCTGCATATTATTGTAGTGATTGGTTGTGACATCGCGAACTTCGTCGATTTCCAAATATGAGTTTTCGATAACGGTGTTGACCATTAAGCAGCCTTCATCACGAGGGTCTTCGGCATCTCCTTGCGCGAGTTGCCGAAAGAATGCGATCAACGCATTAAGTCCACCCGACTGTAGAGGCTTCAGAGCTGTATCAGCTGATATCTCTAGGTACCTTTGCAAAGCCTCTAGGAAGAGGCCCTGTTTGCCGCCAAAATCCGTTTGAAGAGCGAACCGGTTGATAGAAGTTTCGCTCTCGATTTCGCGAACACCAAGAGCGCCATATCCCTTTCTCCAGAAAGCGAGCATGGCCGCTTCGACGGCAACCTCTCGATCATAGCTTTTTGCACGTGCCATGTTTTTCTCCTTCGGAAAACTTTAACTCAATGCTAGACAAGTGTCTAGCTTAGAGATACTAGACACTTGTCTTGATAAGGAGAGAACGACAATGACAACAATTTCAAAAACCATCACGGTCAACGCCCCAATGGCTAAAGTTTGGGAAAAAGTCTCAGATACAGGCCGTATCTCAGATTTAATCGGGTTCTTAACCTCCAGCGTACAAGAAGGTAACTCACGCGTTTGTACACTTGATGGCGGTGGCGAGTTGACGGAAAAGATCGTGAGTGTAGATCACGATTTGAAACGCGTGGTTTATGCCATCACCAGTTCACCGTTGAACATGGATTTTCATGTTGCCACCATGCAGTTGGAAGAAAGTCATGGCGAAACGCGATTGAACTGGATCGTGGATTTGCTACCCGCTGAAGCGCGTGAACAAATGGAACCAATGCTGGACGGCGCATGTTTGGACATGACCAAAACACTGGCGGCCTAGCTTATTTTCCTACGGCACCACAACGGTGCTGTAGGACTCCAATCCCCAATAGGCAGACGTTGGAGCAAGCGCGGCGAAAGCCTCATGCCCCACAAAAACACCATTTCGCGAACACGCATTTGCTCTAAACCAGAGGGGAAAATCAAATGACCAGCTAGAACTCCAGAAACATATACACTGCATTCTGGATAAACGTCAGCTTCAAAACTCCTCGGCGAACGATCTAAAGAGATGCCTCGTCCAATTTCTCAATCGGTAACACTTACAATACTTTTTCCGCGCAAGCGTTTCTTGATGATCGACAGCATCCCGACTTTGGTCGAAGGAATAGGTGAGATCAATGGTTGGCTCAACAGTGCGGGAAGCGAGAAATTCCGATAACTTTTCAAAAATTTGCAGGGTTCGGGGGCCTTAAACAGCATCGCCTACAGCTTTGAAACTTTTAAAGACAGAAGCGCTTTCGGGATGTGTGGCACGGCGCCTAGGGACGATCCTTTCTGGCTTCCAACAGCAACATCGCGCCCGGTCGGCTTGAGGCACATCTTGTGCTGAAACATACTGTTGTTACCAACATCGTCGAATTGGAGTGATGAAGTCTAGATTCCAAGTTAGCGTGTCTGGCCCAACAACAATTTCCCCAAAAGTTAAGGATGCAACTGCAGTTCAGCTTCTTGGCACAATGATGTTCTAATTTGTTTAGGGTCAGGACCCATTGATTTTCGTATGGTGACGTGATTCATCGGTCGAAAATCGAGCGGTGATATGAGCGATCT
>CANMYO010000014.1 GCA_947502145.1 uncultured Paracoccaceae bacterium
GCTGCCCCAAAGTCTTCCTCTCGGCAATCGCCCTCGCCGCAACCGTCATTTATTGGTTATGAGTCCTGACCCTAGGAGATAAGCTGCCGGTGCTTTGCGATCGTTCGTCTGGCAACCACCAATCCAAGTTGGCTTAGGCGATCAGCTATCTCTTGGTCACTCGTCTTCAGAGAACTCTGTTTGGTGATTTGCTCGATACGCCACTGCAATTCCGGTGCGCTGACTGGTCCAATCGGGCCCTGACCGATGCCCCGAAAAAACAGAGTATTCAGCCGTACCTGTCCCACCTCTGTTCCAATTGTAAGGTGCTTTCGTATTCTGCCAATCGTCGTTTCGTGAACCCCTAGGTCTTTTGCAAGTTGAGCAGCCGTCAGAACGGATGGGTATGGCACAAGCCCGTCAAGAAATGCCGCTTGATGCTCTAGCGCGGCGCTCGCGGTTTTGAACATCAGCGCTTCGCGATCGTCATAACTACGTATTGTTTTTTGGGCCTGAGATTGAAGATTGGCTTTTGGCAAATCTTTTAGTTTCAGTTTTGGTTGGATGAAGCTCCCGCGTTCAAGCTGCCACATCCCATTGTCATCGCGATGGAGCAAAAAATCTGGGGAAGGTGGAAGTGGCGCTTCGGCAGAGAAATCCGCTCCCGGTTTCGGGTTCAGGTTTCTTATCGTGCTGATCATTTTAGGAAGTTCAGATTGATCTACACTGCACGCGTTTGCCAGTTCACTCAGTTCTCCATCCGCCAACATCTGTAAGTTGAGAAGAAGTGCAATCATGGGCTTAGTAAGCTTGTCTTGCGCAGCGAGCTGCAATCCGAGGCACTCTGACAGTGTTCTTGAAAATAGACCTGATGGCTCAGCGTTCTGGAGCAACTTCAAAACTGATTCCGCGTCAGCTTCTGTTGAGCCCGTTTGACGTGCGATCTCGCTCACTTCGATTGTAACCCAGCCACTTGGGTCTAGATGCTCTAACCACGCTATCGCGATGCGGCGGTTCTTTGCATTTGGTACAAGCCAGCCAATTTGTTGTCTGACATGCTCGTCAAGAGAGGGGCCACTCGAGGTTAACCCTAGGAGTGCTTGAGCACTCTTACTCAGTTGAGCCGGCCGCCAACTCTGCGGTTTCGGGTCGCTTAGTTTGAATTTGACATCGATTTCAGGGTTTGTTGCAGCGTCTTCGACTATGCGGGCTGCCAGTTCCTCGGCCGGTAAAGCGCAATATTGTACAAATGAGATCACCCTCGAGCTGGAGAGAAGCTTCGCGCTTTGGGCCAGATGAACCCTAGAACTAGTCCTGCCCACCACTTATACCCGAGCGCATTTTGGAGATGCGCCTGTATAGAGTAGAACGGGGAATGCTCAGTTCAGCTGCAGCTCTGTCAACCGAGCCGCTGTTGCGTTCCAAGGCTTCTTCAATCGCCCGCTGCTCAATCTCCGCCAAAGTCAGTGGCCTGTTTAATGCGCCAAGATCGTCACTTTGGGGCGACGTTGGATCAAACGGAATCACAGGTAAGCCTAAAGCGTAGCGCTGAACAATCGACTTCAGCTCTCTGACATTGCCTTGGAAATCATGATGCGTCAGAAAATGAGCGAATTTTTCATCAATCTCAGAGAACTTCTTTTCCGAACTAATCTGGTCCAGCAGCCGATTGGCCAGTGGTAGGATATCCCCGGGCCGTTCTCTAAGTGCAGGCAAATGTAGCCGTGCGACATTCAAGCGATAGAAGAGGTCAGAGCGGAATGCTCCGCTTTCGACCAATTCTTCAAGAGGTCGGTGGGTTGCAGCAATTATTCTGACATTGATGTCTCGACTGCGACTTTCGCCCATTCGAGTAAGGCGGCCGGATTCTAGTACTCGCAAAAGATAAGGTTGGGTCTCAAGCGGCATGTCGCCGATTTCGTCAAGAAACAAGGTTCCACCTTGAGCATCTTCGATCCGACCGGGCATTCCGCCACGTCGTGCGCCGGTGAATGCACCTTCGACATAGCCAAAAAGCTCAACACCGATGAGGTCAGCTGGTATCGCCGAACAGTTTACTGCCACGAAGGGTTTATCACTCCGATCACTCGATTGATGGATTGCCGACGACAAAACCTCTTTGCCGACCCCAGTTTCACCGGTCACGAGGACCGGGACATCACTGCTCGCCAAGATCGCAGCCTGATCGACGATGCCACTCAAGGAAGGCGATACTTCTACGAAATTCTGAAGCGGTTCTGGCGCTTCAATAGTCCTTCTGCGCTTTGTTTTGCGACCTACATGGATGGCTGCACCGATCAACTCGTTGTCGGAATGAATCCACTCCATTTCGCCATCACGCAAAGATTCATGAGCCAGGTCCAACGACCACTGATCTGGCGTAAGGCCCTGAAGTCCAGGTACAAATCCACCTTGTGTTAGTTTTGCGTGATCAAGATCGGACCAGCTATTGCGTCGAATGACTTTGCCGCGACGATCAACCATCAATAGACCAGTCTCAAAACCAGAATGATCATGGTAGTGATCGATTAGGCTGAGTTGGTCAGCAAGATCGAGCTTGGCTAGTTCGCTTTCAATGCGCTCCACAAGGGCAGTAATCAATGCCGGTGCACGCAATGCAATTGCTTCAACCGGTCCGGTAAGGTCCACAACCCCCAGAATTGAATGGTCTGATGGGTCTCGGATTACGTCAGCAGCGCAGCTCCACTGTTTTCCGGCAACACAGAAGTGCTCGTGCCCGTGGACCAGAACTTGCCGTTGCTCTTTGAGCGCTGTTCCGATGGCATTTGTCCCGATTTCCATCTCATCCCAAGTTGCCCCGGTCGTGACGGCGTTTTCGGCTAGGTTGTCAGACAGCGCGTCATCGCCTTCGACAAAGAACAACTGACCTTGGCGGTCAGTGCCGATTAGAACGGATTGCGTTTCCTCAAGGTAGTGGCCAACGGACTTGAGCGATTTTTGGATGATATTCCGCATCCGATTTTCACTCACAGATGGGCCACCATTCGCATCAAGTTCAACCAAGGGCGCAACTGCTTTGGATGGGTCAATGCCTTCCGCTTTGCACCGACGCCAGCTTTCAAGAACAACGGGCCGCACCTTTGGATCAAGGATCTGCTCACCAGAGAGCAGTTTGTCCCAGTGCTTCTCTAGATCATAGCGATATTCACGAGACTGTAGTCTCGATAGATCCTGGTTACTCATAATTTTAGTCTCTTAAATTGGCAATTTCACAACATATTAAGCACTATTATAGCATGTTTTCATAGTGGTGTAGAACTCTACCGCGGCGCGCCCCTGTTCACGAGCGCCGTAGCTGGATTGCCGTGTTCCGCCGAAGGGTACATGGAAGTCGACGCCCGCAGTCGGCAAGTTAACCATTGTCATGCCTGCCCTCGCTTTGTCTTGGAAGGCTTTTGCGTGTTTAAGCTGCGTGGTGCAGATGCCAGCGGTCAGTCCAAAGTCGGTGTCATTCGCAAAGCTTAAGGCTTCATCGAAGTCTTTTGCTCGTATGACACTCGCGATAGGGCCGAATATTTCTTCCCTAGAGATGCGCATGTCGTTGCTTGCGTCGACAAACAGGGCAGGGGAGAGGAAGAACCCGTTGCGGTCCCCGTTGAGTCGGTTGCCACCAAAGGCAAGAGTTGCGCCTTCCTGCTGGCCGATGTCGAGGTAACTTAGATCAGTCTCAAGCTGAGTTTGGTCAACAACCGGTCCAATATCTGTTTCAGCCTCAAGAGCATCGCCAACCACGAGTGATTTCATGCGCTCTGTCATCGCGGCTACAAAGGCATCGTGGATACCTTCAGTCACGATCAATCGCGAAGACGCCGTACATCGCTGCCCCGTCGAGAAGAATGCACCATTGATGGCGCAATCTACTGCTAGGTCCATGTCAGCGTCCTCCAACACAACCAAGGGGTTTTTCCCGCCCATTTCCAGCTGAACCTTGCAGAAACGTTCCGCACATTTGGTGGCGATCTGCCGCCCAGTATTCGCGGAGCCCGTAAAGGAGACCGCGTTCACATCAGGATTGCGCACAATCTCCTCACCGACGACAGATCCCGGGCCGGAAACGAGGTTCAGAACGCCGTCGGGTAGGCCGGCTTCATGCAAGATACTGACAAGAGACCAAGCTGAATGCGGCACGAGTTCCGCAGGTTTTAAAACGACGGTGTTGCCGAAAGCAAGCGCCGGAGCGATTTTCCAGGCCGGAATCGCAATCGGGAAGTTCCAAGGGGTAATAATGCCAACTACGCCCACTGGTTCGCGACGCATATGAACGTCCACGCCCGGGCGGACCGATGCGAGCGCATCACCGGAAATTCGAGTGGTTTCCGCTGCGAAAAAGTCGAAAATCTGCCCGGCGCGACCTGCCTCGGCGATACCCTCGGCGAGTGTTTTGCCTTCTTCGCGGCTAAGTGCGCGGCCAAGCTCTTCTTTTCGTTGAAAGATCAGGTCTGCGGCTTTGCGCAAAATCTGGCCCCGCTCATAGGGGACCGTTCCCGACCAATTTGGCAAGGCTTCGCGCGCTGCAATGATTGCGTCATGCGTGTCATTGACAGAAGCGCGTGCAAACAACCCGATTTCATCCGAAAGGTTTGACGGGTTGATATTCGGCCGGAAATCACTCCCCCGCCAGGACTCTCCGATCTTGTTCTTGAAACGACTCATTTCACTTCCTCACAGAACGCTGCCGTACATTGAGCAGACTTCGTCAAAATTCATGTCACGTGGGTTCGTGGCAATCAGCCGCGCGATCTTTTCAGTGACTTCATGTGCCATGTCGGGGATATCATCTTCGCTGACTCCAAGGGCTGACATCCGCGTTTCAAGTCCACTGTCGGCTAGCAAGTTATCGAGGTAGGTCACGAATGCTTCGGCTGCATCCTCGTCACTGTTAAACTGACGTTCAGGGATAACGATCGCGGCAAGTTCGGCGTACTGCGTTTTTGCAGCCGGAATATTGAAGCGGAAAACAGGCCCCATCACGAGCGCGTTCGAATGCCCATGAGGAATGTGGAACTTCGCCCCAAGCGGATAAGAAAGCGCATGCACCGCCGCAACGGATGAATTCACAAATGCCATCCCTGCAAGAGTCGAACCCAACAGCATTGCGATACGCGCTTCCAGGTTCTTGCCATCTTCCAAGACGGTTTTGAAGTTTGCGCAGAGCATTTCAATTGCTTTGACCGCAAGCGCGTCTGAAATTGGGTTTTTCCGGGTGCGGCTGGTGTATGCTTCCACGGCATGGACCATTGCATCGAGCGCCGGGGCCGCAGTCACATGAGGTGGCATGTCCAGGGTGAGCTCAGGATCTAGTAGCGCAATATCAGGAAGCAGTTTAGGCGAGTATATTGCCTTTTTCAGACCTTCTTCGCTTGTAAGTACGGATACAAAAGTAACCTCTGAACCTGTTCCGGCTGTGGTAGGGATGGCCATCAATGGCAACCGAGAACCGGTTGCTTGATCAGTGCCTACCATATCATCCAAGCTTTGGTCTGAGTTCACAGACAAAGCGACGACTTTCGCAGTATCTATCGAACTTCCGCCGCCAAGCCCAATAACCAGATCGATGTCATTGTGTTTGGCCGCCGCAACCGCGTCCAAAACAACAGAGTAGGGAGGGTCTGCTTCGACTTTGTCATAAAGAAGACCACTTACTCCGGCATCTTCCAGCATTTTGATAGCGACATCACCATAGCCCAGTTTCACAAGCCTTGGATCGGTGATGACCATGGCTTTGGAACCACCAAGTTCCGAACAAAGGCTACCCAGTTGGCTGATTGAGCCTGGCTCACAGATGATGCGGGGCGGGGTCAAGAACGTCATAGACATTTCATTTCTCCCTTAGGCGGTTTGCTTGAAATTGGGATAGCCGTCCGCGCGCTCTTTCTCGACACTCTCGAGGTAGGCTGGCAATCCGCCAGGATAGACGAGAATTTCGCGATGTTTGCCGGGGATGTTTGCGCCCAAGTACCATGAGTTCGCATTGGGAAAGAGCGTTTGGTCGATAATGTCCCTTGTGACTTTGGCCCAGCCCTCTGCGGAATCCGGTGTAGGTTCAACACGAGACACGCCCTTGGCATCCATGTCTTCAATGAACTGGATAACCCAGTCGCCCTGATATTCGGCACAGGTCGGTCCGTTGCAGAAACCTGACGGGCTTTGCGGTGCATACATCATGATCATGTTTGGATAGCGGGGAACGGCCATACCCAGATGCGTTGAAATCCCGTCCGCCCACATCTCACCCAGTGTCCGCCCATCGGTTCCACGGATGTCGATTTGTGTAAGGCCGCCTGTGACCGCATCAAAGCCTGTCGCATAGACGATGACGTCGAACTCATGTTCCTTGCCACCTGCAACAATGCCTTTTTCGGTGATGCGTTCGATTGGGTTGGTTTTCACATCTACCAGGTCGACGTTCTCTTGATTGTAGCACTCATAATAGTGCTGCTCCAAACAAGGGCGTTTAACGCCGTAAGGGTGGGGTGGATCAGTCGGCGCGAGCAATTCAACCAGTTCAGGCTTGTGAATACGCTTGCGCGTTTCATCCCGCCAGAAATCATATTGAGCTCTGTTGGCTTCGGGATTGGCCAAAACGTCGTTGAAGTTGCCAAGCCACCAGTTGAAGGCACCCGTTTCCCAGATCTCCTTGAAGGCTTTCTGACGCTCTTCTTCAGAGCTTTCTTCATAGCTTTTCGGATAGAAATCGAACTCGAACCCAGCAAATGTATGGCCCCGAGTTGCCAGAATTTCTGGGTAGTGAGCCTTCATCTTTGCGTTGTCAGCTTTGGACAGCTTTTTCTGACGCATCGGAATGGTCAAATTGGGTGTTCGTTGAAACACGGTTACCTGCTTGGCTTCCTTTGAAGCTTCCTGGAGAACCTGCACCGCGCTGGCGCCGGTGCCGATGATGGCAATGCGTTTGCCATACATATTCAACCCATATTGAGGCCAAAGAGCGGTGTGAAAGGCTTCGCCGCGGAATTTTTCCTTACCGGAGAACTCTGGAACAACAGGCTTGGACGCAAAGCCCAAGCATGGGACAAAGTAGCGGCAAGTGATTGTCTCGCCGTCGCTTTTCTCAACTTTCCAGACTTTGTCTTTTTCGTCGAAAGTTGCGCCTGTTACGCGGGTGTCGAACTGGCAGTCCTTTCGGATGCGCCACTTTTTGTCGACATAGCTGAAGTATTTGCGGAGCTGGGTCCAGTCTGGAAACTTTTCGTCGTAGTCCCAGTCTTTCCACAGTTCAGGATCAGAAAATTGGTAGATGACGCCAATGCTGTCGACCCGAGCTCCTGGATAACAATTCCAGTGCCACACACCTCCAAGATCGCTCCCGGCTTCAATAAGGCGAACTTTGTATCCACGTTTGCGTAGATGATACAGTTGGTAGATCCCGGCAAATCCTGCACCTACAATGATGACATCAAAATCTGCCGCATTGTTTTTCACTTTTGTCTTCATGTTATCCTCCCAGCGTGCTCACCCCGTCGGGCGCACGTTCTTTGTTCCTTAGATCAGTCCCAGTACTTGCCGCCCTGCGGCAGAGCAGCGAACTCACCTGGCTCGTGGCACAGAAAGAGCGGTATTCCGGACCGCTCCAATTGTTTGATTTTTTTGCGAGACGCCGTCATCGCATTGCAACTCCAATCCCACGGCATCGGAGTGAGGTCTTCAAACTGATCGCGTTGATGTGCGACGTCTGCGCCCAAGATGAAACGGCCGCGGTGGGGCAGGGTAACCATTAGGCACTGCATTCCGGGTGCGTGGCCCGGTGATTTGATCAGTATGAACGTTCCATCTCCGAAAACGTCATGGTCTCCATCGACTTGAAGCACGTTGAGTTTGTGAATGTCTTTGAAGTCATTTTGGACGTAGACAGGCCTTATCCACTCATCCGGGAAAAGCGCGTACTGAAGCTCCGAACGCTGCATGATATGCACTGCGTTTGGAAAGTAGGACATGCCACCCGCGTGATCGAGATGAAGATGTGAGTAGATCACGTACCGCACGTCTTTGGGCTGGATACCCATGAAATCCAATTGCCGATCCACGGCGTGATTTCTTGTGAATCCATGTGCGCCAAACGCGTCGCGAATACCTTCACCCCAATAGAGCTCGGCTTCTTCGGGATCGGCAACTGCATGATTGCAGCCCGTGTCCCACAAGATGACTCCATGGTTTGGGTGTTGAAACACCGCAACTGTTGTCGGAACGCTGACCATTCCTTCAGCGAACGCAACCAATTTTGATTTTTCCAATGCTAGCGGGCCGCAGTCTAACACCGACATCTTTGGTCCTGATCCCATTCGCTCCTCCCAAGCTATGTAGTTGATCTACAGGAAGCAGGTTGTGTGCCAAAATGGACGCGCCGGTTAAGTGTCGGTAAAACAAAGGATTTTTGCAAAGTGCAATGGATAGCTTGTTTCAGAATGGGATTCTCGAACGCGCATGCATCCCAAAATGAGATTCATCCATTGACGATCCAAGTTTTCTTGCTAGCCCAACTATCTGTATAGCTGCTTAAACACCGGCACGGCTTCGCGTGTGATCGAATTTTTGGGGCCATAGTTCTGGGTGTTACCTTACGGAGGAGACCGCTCATTAAAGGTGGTGATCTAGATCTCGAGTAGAGATTCCGCGTGGCCGAAGTCTACGCCTTTGATCTGTAGGCTCAGAGCATGGGGACCTGGATAGTAATGCCTCGTTGAGATGGGCCTCATCGGATGACGGCGCGATAACTTTTGTAGCTGGGGGTCTTCAAATTAACCTTGGTCCACTTAAAGACCTTCGATTACAGCGCCCCCGCCTTCTGGGTATGAAAATATAATCGATTGGCAGCATCAGTTGCGAGCTCTATTGAAGTTTCCGAGATTTCCGGCGTGTAAAAACCGAAAACTTCAAGGGCACCGCTGTGTCCCTGTTTTAGAGGAGATATGTAGGCATGGCAGATAAGTTTCTGTCGGTTTTTGTCCTCGCCGACGAGCCGATCTCGGGCCAAGCCGGCAATCAGATCAGGGTGGTCATTCGCAATCTCCTTGAAATAGTAAGCCACAGAGCGTCGCACCTATCGCTCGGGTTATCGTGCAAATGCCCTCGGTCTCGACCAAAAATTTAGATATAATTAACCGAACTGTTCAGACGATCGAAGAGCACGTCAATCAACACGTGCAGCGGGCCGGCGAATGTCAGGCTTTATGCTGACTTGAAAGCCCATCTGACATCAATCCCAACTTTAAAAGCGAATTTTGCCCAACGGTGAGTGTTCAATGTCGCGACCCAGCTATGGCTCGAAGCTGGACCGCCAAAGTGTCAAACACGGTTCTGATCCTTAGACTTGTCTGAAGCTCTCTATGTGTAACCAACCAAATGGGAAATTCCAACGAAGGGAGGTTGGGATGGGCTCCCTCGATGTCCGGTTCATTTTCGCCAAGGAACTCAGGTAACATTGCAATTCCATGGCCTGCCTTTACCATTTCCCAAGTGACCATGCTTGACTGTGGCTGGATAACAAAATTCTTGGCGTGGATCGGGACGCCCATGTTCTGCAACGCTTTGATCAAATGGGCGGGCTCGGGGATGCCGATGAAATCATGATCTGCCACCTCTCTCAAATTGCGAGGTCGGCCTTTTCGGTTGAAGTAGTCACGCGCCGCATACAAATTTCCGCGTAGGTCTCCAACGTGTCGTGCGGTGAGATCTGGTTCCTTAGGATGCATATGACGAATTGCGATATCAGCCTCACGTTTCATTAAGTTTTGATTGTCATTCGTTTCGACGATGCGAATGGTGATCCCCGGAGCGGTTTCTCGAAGCGATCTCAGAATTTTTGGCAATATTGCAGCCGACATCAGGTCAGTGGCTGTTAAAACGACGTTCCCTGCCACTTCCTGCGATTGGCGGTCTGCAACCATAGAAATCAATGCCGCAGCCTCTCCCATCACCCGGACGTGATCGAGCAGTTCCTGACCGGCAACTGTAATGGTTTGCCCGGTCACGTTGCGTTCAAACAAGGCAGCCTTCAACTTGGCTTCCAGCGCAGTGATTTGGCGGCTGATCGTGGGCTGTGTGGTGTTCAATACTCGTGCTGCCGCGCTGAATGAGCCTTCCTCTGCGGTCGCGAGGAAAGCCCTCACTTGGTTCCAGTCAAACAGTATCGAGTTCCAGTTCATACAATTTTGTATACCCCCTAAGCAGTTTTCGTCAATTGATCATCGCTTTGCGTATGCTTAGTGATCAAAGCAGTTGAGCTGACGTCTGCAAATACAAACGCCAAAATGTGGTTTCTTGGCGTACGGAAATTTGGAAAAAAGAGTGTGTTGCGGACGAACGCTACACTTCAGATTTCATCTTTCGGCTCGCAAACTTCACTTTGTCTAGTGAAACCACACGCGACCGAGTCACCAGTGTCGCCAAACAAGGGGCTCCCCCTGAAGGTTAAGGGAAATAATGCGCGCTATCATGTATCGTCAATATGGTGAACCGAAGAAAGTACTAGCTCTGGAGCATGGATTGAACATCCCTAGTCCAAAAGCTAACGAGGTATTGGTAAAAGTCGAGAACAGTTCAATCAACGCTGCAGATCATCACATGGTGAGAGCGAAATACCTTATCGTTCGTCTATTTCTGGGGCTCTTCAGACCGGCAAAGAAGTACCAAACGCCGGGCATGGACGTGGCCGGAACTGTTCAGGCCCTTGGGACAAAGGTCAACTCCTTTGATTTAGGGGACGCCGTTGTCGCCGATATTCGAGAAAGCTTTGGCGGTGGATACGCTGAATTCGCTGTCGTAAAAGCTAATGATATAGTTAGAAAACCGGACGAGGTTTCTTTCAACGAAGCGGCTACAGTCCCTATTTCGGGCCAAGCTGCCATGATGGCGCTGACCCAGAGCGGGGTTCGCTCCGGCGATCGTGTGCTCGTGAACGGCGCATCGGGGGGTGTTGGATCATTTTCCGTGTTGATTGCCAAAGCTCTGGGAGCTCACGTGACGGCGATATGCAGGACAGAAAAGGTCGCAGTTGTCAAAAGCTGGGGTGCGGATGAGATCATTGACTACACGAAAACCTCAATTGAGGATTTGGGGCAAGGTATTTACGACGTTGTCATTGACACCGCCTGTTTTCAAAGCCCGGGAGCCTATTCGAACGTGCTCGCTAATGATGGAAGGTACATTTTGGTTGGGGGAAGCTATTACAAGATGCTACAGATTAAGCTCTTTGGTCGCTTGTTTGCGAAAAACGCTCAGAAATTTACATCTGTGACCCAAGAAGTGCCGGTTGCAGAGAATATCGCCATCGTGCTTGAGATGATTGCCCAGGGTAAATTTAAACCGGCGATCCAAAGAACCATTCCGTTAGACGAAGTTGCTGATGCAATTCATAGCCTCGAACAGCGCAAGGTTGTTGGCAAGATTGTTGTTGGGAACCAGCGATGAATAAGTACGCTCTGCGGATATTTGTTTTCAAGCGAGCTTCGCAAACCAACGGACAAATTTGAGACATTGCAATGATCACGAGTGAATACATCCAAGAGATGGCGACCTATACGCGGTGGCAGAACGACAACGTCTATCAGTGTTGTGACGACATTGGGCCAAAGGAAAGAATGCGGAATCGCGGTATGTTCTTTGGCTCGATCCACAATACGCTTGACCATATATGTGTGATCAATCACCACATCCAGAACTTCTTGAGCGGCACCTTGCCAGAATGCTATGCGCCCGATCACGTGGCATGGCCTGACTGGGAAACACTGAAATCCATTCGCCTTGAGCAGGACGATTTTCTGTCGAAAGGCGCACATGAATGGACTGAAGGCTGGCTAGCAGGGAGAACGACGAAGCGCGATCCACTAGGAAATGACCTGCCCGCGATCCCGCGTTGGGTGATGGTCGTGCAACTCTTTAATCACCAAACGCACCACCGTAGCCAAGTCACCAGCGCGTTACACTCGATGGGGATTGATTATGGCTCAACCGATATTCCGTGGCGACCCGGAGCTGGCTTTTTTGCCGGTTAGTGGGATTGATCGTTCAATTCCGGTTTCGAGAAAGCATCTACATTTACAGTTGTGGTAAACGGCATCTTTGTCCCGCATAATCGCGTTCAAGGCGCCGAGGGCGCGTGAACACGTCCGACCGAAAGCGTTGCATGGCAGCTTCAAGCCCAGAGTGCCGCATGCTGCGCACCACACGAACGGCTGCTATTGTGCACGGCGCCTCTGCCAAAATGGTGCCAGCAGTTACCAGAACCCTGACGGAAGGGCTTTATTTGGACTATGCGGCAAGCTGTCCGAATGACGCGATCTCGATGTTCCCTCCTGTCAACACGACAACGACGTTTCGACCTTTGAATTTGTCACCACTGCCAAGAAGTGTAGCGAGCGCTACACCGCCCGACGGCTCAAGGACGATCTTGAGTGTATCGTTGGCGAAACGCATGGCGTCACGGACGGCGTCGTCGTCCACAGTAGCCGGTTCGCCAAGTACCGCAGCGCGAGCGATTTCGAAGGGCGCATCGCCCGGACGGGTCGCCTGCAGGGCGTCGCACAGTGTTCCACCGTGACCGCTGACCCGCACCGGTTTGCCGGCGAGCAGCGACTGGCGAAAACTGTCATAACCCATTGGTTCGCAGGGGATGCACGATGTGCGAACTCCCTTGACGCGACACCCGAGCGCGATGCCAGCGAACAACCCACCCCCGCCGACGCAACAAAAGATATCGTCTGGCGCAGGCGCCCCCAACCGGTCCAGTTCATCAAGCACCTCAATAGCAAGGCTGGCATGACCCGCCACAAGCGCAGGATCATCAAACGGATGCAGTAGCACACGCCTTTCGTTAATGGCGATGCGCCGGGCTTCTTCGCTAGCGACTTCCTCTCTGGGACGGTCGCCGTGATCAATTTGAATGACAGTCGCTCCGTAACTCTCGGTTTTGTGTCGTTTTACCTTGGGCGCATCGTGCGGCATGACGATTGTGCAAGGCACATCAAGTAGCTGCGCCGCTGCGGCGAGACCCTGGGCAAAGTTGCCCGAGGAATAGGCGACCACGCCGCGTATGCGCTCTTCCGGGCTAAGTTGCAGGCAGCGCCAGTAGGCGCCCCTGAATTTGAAAGAGCCCGTGCGCTGCATCGTTTCCATTTTTACGTAGGCCGATGCCGCACCAGTGCGTTCCTCCAAAGACGGCACGCGCACAAGTGGCGTTTCAAACGCAACGTCACGAAGCGCTGCGACCGCGGCATTTACATCATCAAGTGTTGGAAATGTTTCCACAGTCCTCACCCTGTGTCTCCAGTTGGCTCCACGCCAACGCCTTCCACCATAAGCATAGCTGTTCTTTGGGGTGCGCGCGTTCGATGAACGACCTTGCGAGGCACGGTAAAGCCCTGGTTCGGCTTCAGTTCGATGGTCTCGTCTTCTAGGTCGATGAACAGCTTTCCCGACACCACGTAGAAGAACTCGTCTTCCTCATCGTGATGGTGCCAATGATACTCGCCCTTCACAACGCCCAGACGAACCACACAGCCATTTACTTGGCAGAGCGTCTGGTTGAACCATTCAACCTTCACACTATCGCGCAGCTGTTCCACGTCGATCAGCTTCAGGAATCCGAACGCGATATCGTTGTGGTTCTGATAGCCGTATTTTTCAACCACCTTTGTATCAACGCCCGTGCCAACTGCCGATGCATCGCTCATTACTTGTCCTTTCCTGTCACTTAAAAAGTTTCATGACGCGATCTCGCGCGTGTTCTATGCCCGCTTCATCGCGCCGGTAGAAGGTCCATGTCTTGATCCGCTTAGGCGTCACCAAGCCTGCGGCGTGCAGCACCTTCATGTGCTCGGTTGCAGTTGGCTGGCTCACGCCCAACTTCTCGGCGATGAAGACAACACAAACGCCGTCCTTCACAAGATCACCGTCCTTTTGCGGTGGAAAGTGTGTCTTGGGATTGCGTAACCAACCCAGTACGAGCCGCCGTTTATCACTGTACAAAGCTTTAATGATCTCATTCATAGGCAACTAGCTACATAGTTTTTACCCTATGTGTCAAGCAGCACGCTGCTGGGACCGACTATTCACAGACGAAAGGCTAGTGGTCACTCAATGCGTCCCTTATGATACAAGCCGCGAATTACGAATTTTGTCCCGTTTTAGGGTCAGGACCCATTGATTTTCGTA
The DNA here is from genome assembly GCA_947502145.1 of uncultured Paracoccaceae bacterium. Classification (GTDB taxonomy): domain Bacteria; phylum Pseudomonadota; class Alphaproteobacteria; order Rhodobacterales; family Rhodobacteraceae; genus CANMYO01. The sequence goes on from CANMYO010000014.1 coordinate 14,167, forward strand.
TGGTGACGTGATTCATCGGTCGAAAATCGAGCGGTGATATGAGCGATC
>CANMYO010000015.1 GCA_947502145.1 uncultured Paracoccaceae bacterium
CGCTGCCCCAAAGTCTTCCTCTCGGCAATCGCCCTCGCCGCAACCGTCATTTATTGGTTATGAGTCCTGACCCTAGATGTGGTGGCATGCAGGTACGCTTTCTGCCCGCAGCGAGGCGGTCAGCCTTTCAATTTATTTATGGTTGCAGAACGCGCAGCGGAACACATGGTTCAACGTCTATGCACGTAGGGCCATCGCAGCAGGAGTTATACCTGAGCAGGGCCTTATCAATATCTGGTGATTATCAGCGCGGTTTCAAGAAAGTCTGAACACTTTCATGGCGTTGATAGGAATATAATCACACAATCCTGAACGAATGTCAATGCCACTTACCTACTTTATTGCCGCCACCGAACAATGCTGGCAACAGCTTTATACCTCTAGTTTGGTCAAGAAAGTGTCTTCGACGAAAAAGTTATAGCGCAATTACAGGTTGTTAGATAGGTTGCTTGGATGACATATGATGCCCTCACCATTGATACCCAAGTTGTGTATTCCAACAACCTTGAGCTTGACGCAGGTCTGGTCGGCCAACTCAATCAATTCGAGGGTGGGTTAGTTCAGTTTTTGCTGTCTGAAATTAACCTTCGTGAAATTCACAAAGCTCTTACAGATAAGGCCAAAAGTCCGCACGATGCCTTAAGCAAAGCAATAAAATCGGGTCTGTCAAATGGCCAGCTTGAAGAGGCACAACAGAGTGCATTAAGCGGCGTTCTCGAAACTATGGTCAAGCCGTCGGATCACGCAAAGAAGCAACTTGAGGATTTTTTGCACGCAACTGGCGGTGAAATTGTTGCCGCAGATCAAGCTGACATGAAGGCGATCCTTGATAAGTATTTCAAGAATGAGCCGCCTTTTGCAAGCAAAGGTAAGAAGAACGAGTTCCCAGATGCCATAGCGCTTCTGTCGCTCGAAAACTGGGCAATTCAAAACCAGAAACGTATTCTTGCCGTGAGCAATGACGGTGATTGGAAGACTTTTGCCGATCAAAGTGAGCATATTGATGTTGTCGATGACTTGGGGAAAGCGCTCACGTTACTTAACGAGTTGGCGGAAGAGACGGTCCCTCTGGCCAAGGCAGTTCTTGGATTAATCCACGCTGATGATACGGACTTGGTGCATCGTCTTCGCTCTTCGCTCGAGACCGAAGTGGAATCAGAGTTTCCTTACCTCGAGTTTGACGGCCCCATGCCCGGTGAAGACGAGGGCACGAACATGTCTCTCGTGGACTTTGAAATCCATGGACTCGCGGACGGAAATACCGAGATTGATATAGTTCGAGTTGGCACTCAAGGCTTCGCCTTTCGTGTTCCAGCTCATATCGTTGCCAACGTTTATGCGGAGATAAGCTTTTCAATTAGGGATTCAATAGACAAAGACTATGTGCCTATGGGGTCAACTTCAGTCGAACGAGAAATTGAGTTTGAGGCGTTTTTGTTGTTCGAGATTAGTCACTTTCTGAATGATGACGAAGATGAAAAATCGGTCGAATATGAGATCGAAAACTTAGAGCTTTTAGGGGCACCGAGCTCAGTTGATGTTGGTTACATTGAATATTCACTTGCTGATGATGATTATGAGTTTGAATTTGAAAATATGAATGAAGAGCCTGTGGGCGATGGGTAAGAACTCGAATAGGTGTCACCCGCTTGGCCGATAAATATCACAGGGAAAATTCACAAAAACTAGAATTGATGAGTTCGTTGAATGGCCGGTCGAAAGCAGCATTTCATTCCTAGACATTTCCTTAAGGAGTTTGTTGTTCCTGACGGAAGCGACAAGCTTTGGATGTATCGGCGCGGACTTCCCAAGCCTGTACCGGTTTCTAGAGACGATGCTGCGGCAACGCGAGACTTCTACTCAAAGCCAGCAGAAACAGACGCTCCGACGTTGGATGACCTAATCACCGACTATGAAAATGAATTGAAATTTCATGTTGAGAAAGTGCGTTCGATTGGGTCTGGCGAAGGGGTGCCGCCACACCCAATCAGCGAGATTATCGCACACTTATCATTGCGCGCAGCGTATTTGCGAGAATTTATTGATTTGGGGGCGGTGGAACTTGTTTCCTCAATTGACACACTTATTCACGACCCAAAAGAAATTCTCAAAGGAATTGAACTGCCCAGGCATCGTGTACCCTACAAATTTGAAGCGTTAGCAATAGAACAGCTCGAAGAACACATGCTGAGTGTTCTCACAAACTTAACTTCTAAAGCAGTTGTACGCCTTTTGTATCACGCCATACGGGAAGATATTGATCTTGTTCAGCACAGGGCGTCAGATGAATTTTCCACCTTTCTGAATGGTTTCCAAACCCAGCTTGACGGAATGGGTAGAAGAGCACACGTTAACGTTCTCGAGAAAGAACTCGTGCCTGCGCCAAGGAAAACATTGCTTGAAAGTTTCGAATGGAAAGTTGTCGATTTCCCCTCTGGAGATGCTATTTTAGCTGATTGTGTTGCCATTGCTGAAGATGCCGAGGGGTGGGGACCTTATATGCTGGCAGACAGCAAGAGCCTGACCAGAGTTGTAATACCTCTGTCCTCGTCCAAGCTAGCAATCGGGAGCGCCAGTCTGGAATTGGATAATGTCGTTGAAATCTATAACGAAACTGCCCGCGCTTGCTGTTTCACCTTTTATTTAGCGAACTGTAAAAAAGACGTGCCCTTTGGTCATTTGGCAGAGCTTGGTGGTATGGCGCGTGAAAAAATTTCCAAGCTAACGTCATCCTCTCTGCGGGATGCTGTCGAAGAATTCGTCGCAGATATACCGAGGAACACACAACAGGAGACTTTACCGGTCACCTGGAATGATTTGGTCGTGAGCACAGAATGCTCATATTCAGTATCCTTCAGGGATTTTGGGGATGAAGCCTATGCGAAAACAGTAGCAGTTTCTCTCAACGAAGTTGTTAAGTCCTTCGCCAGGTTTCTTCCTGCTCATCGGCTTGATGGTATCTCTTTTGCGGAAGATTATGCGGCGGCCCTGCAAGAGCTAGACCGTGGTGAAGGAGTTACACGTACGATTGACGCCTCGGCCGGTATGAATCCAAATGGTGTTGCTATGCCTCTAGCTGTGCGACGCACCGACGGCATCAAAACGCACATTGTCCTTAGGGGGTATTTTGCCGAATATCTGATCTGCGAGGATGAAGAGCTCAAGGATGAAGCTGTATCAGTTATCTGCTACAGCTTAGGAACAGCTGCGTTTAACGCTCTGATTGAAGGCAAATTCCCCGGAACACTCCTCTCACCTCATGCCGATACTTATGAAGGTTGGCTCTATCAGTATAATGATGCGTTGTTGGCAACATATTTTTCCACTCGTCTTCTCAGCCCTAGTTGGGACACTCTCGAGTTCTACGCTGGGTTAGCGCGCGACCAGCTTGAGCGAATGATAGTGGAAACGCTTAAAGCACAATCCAGATATCAAGCAAGCGGCGATCATGAGCGTTACTTTGAAACCTGCTCGACGCAGGTTTCTGGGTTTATGACGGCAATGGCACGATATCTCGCAGTACGTTCATCAATCATTGGTCCACACAGAGTGGAAACAGCATTAGACCAATATCTAGCGCAGCTTGAGTTATCCAAGTGGTCAACTCTCTTTCATAAAGACCTCGCGGCGTTCAATCATGGAATGGATGATTGGACGAACCTTGATGAAATTTATTTCATCAATCGCCATTTCGAACGTTTACTCCTTGAAGTAGGTGTGTTTCCGGACCAATTGGATGACGGGTCGCTATATATCCACACGTCTGGAGAGCACAGGCTGTCTTTGAAGTTGGATGCTTGCCGAAAAATGGTAAGCTGCTCTAAAACAAGATATTTAGATGACAAAAATCACGAAAAACAGACTAACAGTTGACAACCATTTGGATCGTGACCCGCGCCTGAATTTTTGGACGGTGGGGGGGATTGGCCTTTCATCTCACACCACTGAAGATTGGGTGCAGTTGATCCTAAATATTCAACTTGCTCCAACTCTTCCCGAAGAACTGGTCGAGATCTATAGTCGGGCCCAAGCATGTATGGTTTATGGGTGCTATCATTACCCGTTGTTCACAATGGGATGCGAAGAATTGTTCCGATTTGGCGAAAGCTCCGCACGGCTTGCAGCTCGAGAAATTCCAGAGATTGAGACGTCTAGAAAGACGAATTTCTTTTGGTTGATCGAAACCTTCAAAAAACTCAAGCTCATTGACGAGAAGGGTGCGGTTCGATGGCAAGCAACCCGATCTCTGCGCAATTCATCGTCTCACAAAGAACGTTCGATGTTAGTAGGCCCAAATGATGCTCTAAATGCTCTTGCCGTATCGAAAGAACTGACTGAAGAGCTGTTCAGAAAATGCCGAGACCGCAGTTGAGATTGCCCGTCGAGTCATTGCGCGTGGTCATGAAAAAAGTTGCAACCTTAGTGTGTTGAACGAAAGTACTCACAAAGGTAACAATCTCGCGCTAAGCCACAAACGGATTTAACCCTGCAGATTGCTATGGGACAGGACAATTTTCATGACAGATTTTGAAGCGGATGCAGACTATGAAGAATGTGTTGTCACATTTTTTGACATATTGGGTTTTCGGCACCTACTGAACACGAGAAGTGGCGCTGAAATATCGGATATCTTGCAGAATTTTCGCCGACTTTCGGAGACAGAAGAAATTGTGCCCGCTCAGAGAGTTGATGAAGTTCGGCTTCAGAGTGAAGCGAAAACTGAGATCATATCTGACGCAATCGTAAGAGTTAGAACGACCGAAACCCAATATCCGAGTGGTCCTCTAATTTGGGAAATCATTGACCTACTTCATATCCGGATCGATTGCCTAAATCGAGGTATTCTGATCCGAGGAGCTTCGACTGTTGGCTTCATGCACCTTGGTATGAATCTAGATGGGCCGATATTTGGGCCTGGGTTAGTGCAAGCCTACGAAATGGAGGAGAATGAAGTCATTTTCCCACGCATTGTGATTCACGAGGATGTAATTGAAAGGCACCGAACGGACAGCACCTTGTGGAGAGAGGGACATTCCTTTGCCGAAGAAGAGCGGCATATTCAAAGCCTCCTAAAATCAGATGAAGCAGGGATGTTCTTCATCGACTATCTTCGGGCAAGTTTGTCTGAGTTCGATGATGGTTTTGTTGATTGGGTTCGCTTTCTTAATAGTCACAAAGACCTAATCGAAAAAGGTTTGTCTGAGGCTGGAAGCTCGAAGGTTCGAAGGAAATACAATTGGATGAAAAGATACCACAATCAAGTCTTAGCGGAATATCTTGAACATTGTGATGACGAAACATTTAATGATGATTTTGAAAAGCCGACTAGGGAAATATTCAATGAGCTCTTGATTGATTAGAGCGCGTTCCTAAGGATCGCAGAGGGCGAAAGATAGCTGACTGCGAGATGTGTGCCAGGTGACACCAAACGGCTATGACGCGATCCTAAGTAACGTTATGAATTCGTTGAACAGTCTAGGTTTGGGCTCATCGTCGGGAGAATCCGTTCCTCACCGATTTGATATTCTCTCGTGTGCCGAGACTTTGCCGAATTAAATCGATTTCTCCATGCAGATGTGACCCGTTGTACAAAATCGATGTCTCGTGTCGAGCATATTTGCCCTTTCGATCTGCACTGAGCCAATTATAGGAACCAATGCAAAGCTGATCTGTGTCGACAATGACAATCTTGCTGTGAAGTTGCCGAACCTGATGAACCTGCACACCAATTTCGGTCAGAACCTTCAATGCCGCTTCCAATTGAGTGGTCCCATCGCTGTATTTCAGTTGGTTCAGCAATGGGTCAGCAAACACATCGATCTTCGCTCCGCGTTTCACCGCCGCATCTAACGCGTCCAGTAGTCCTGTTCGCTTCATTGTTGATGCTATAATCCATGGACTCACGATAGTTAGCTCGCTGGCTGACGATAGGGATTGCATTAGAAAGCGATCATGCTCTTCAGCGTCTCTCAATGTTGTCAGTGGGCCACTATTGCTCCGAAGGTCAGGGCGTGGCTGCGCAGTGAAATCCAAAGCGGTTCCGGTTGCAGAGAATAAACAATCGGCCAAGGTGGATCGCGGCGAACTTTTCGGAGCTGTTGAGAACACATCCATGTCACCGAAAACAAGGAAGCTGTCTTTCGCGCGAGACACAGTCACATTTAACATGCTCGGAGATAGATCAATAAACTGGCCGTCGGCGTGTTTTGAATAGACAGGTGAGAAGAGGATTACTGGGCGTTCCGCACCTTGCAACGAATGAACTGTCCCAATCGTCATGCTAGTGCCAATTCCGACCTCAGAGCACGCTTTTCTTAGTTCCTGCGCTTGCCGTCCAAAAGGTGTGACAACACCGACTATGTCTTCAAGTTTCTTCTGATATTGCTGTTCGAGCTCTTTCCGATTTTCTGACAGCCAGTCTGCAATGGTTGATGCTTCTGTTCGGTTTGCTCGGCTGCCGCCAAATTGTTCTGCAAGACCGTCGATGTGCAAATAGCCCATGGACGGAGTAGATTGATCAGTAGGTGTCTTGCCTCGTTTGGGTATAAGTGAACCTTTGTAGCAAAGTTTATTGCAGAAATTGATGATCTCATCATAGCAGCGTCGATGCTCAAACAAATAAAGTCCGCGCTCCAGTTCCGGGTAGGGGGCAAAGGCGCAGGCCTGTTGCGCAAGGCGCATGACGCTGCCGTCGACACTTCGCATCCCCGTATTTGACAAGGCTGATAACTCGTCTTCGGCGTATTCTGCTTTTAAAAACTCGGCGTTTTGAAGGTTGCCTATGTCAACAGCCTTGGAAATAGACGAAATTGGCTCGATTTGCTGCGTATCACCAATAATCAAGGCACGTTTTGCCAAAGCGAATGAAGGCGCGGCTGCTTCGGGAAGTACCTGCCCAGCCTCATCAACTATGAGAAGGTCTATAAAATTATATAGATAGCCCGTTTGCCACTCATCACCGGACTTATGCCGATAGCTCATTTTTCCTGGAAGACTTGCAAATGTGGAGACCGCACACGGTGTCAACATCATGCGGCGCAGCCAGCGTGGTACGGTTGATTTTTTGCCGGTCTTTCGGCCGGATGCTATGATTTCATCCAGATTTTCTTCCATCTCGAGGAGCCATCGCCCCTCCCAATAATGACAAGCAAGACGGAAAAGGTGAAATCGACTATTACAGTCTGCATACTTATCCACGTCCTGTAAGTTCGCCCCTTCAACGTCTGCGAAGTTCAAGGATGAAATAGCCTCAGCCCAAATCTGTTGTGCCTTCGTCAGGTTCTCCAAAGCAGAACGCGCGGCCTCACAATCGCTGCGTGCAGATTGAGCCGACTTCATTGCGCTTTGGACAGCGCGTTTGAGGAGCTTGTTGATATCTTTGACCGAACGGGTGCTTGAAAAATCAACCTTACAACCGATGGTCTCAAATGTGAGTTGCGCTTTCAGAAGTCTCTTTCGAGCGACCGCTGGGATGAAACTAAACATCTCCAGAAACACGGATTCATCTGCCTGATGTTTCGTCCACTCGGCGTCCCATGACTCGTGTTCTTTTTGGCTCTCACTACTTTCTTGCAGCAAGACGTCCAGTTTTTCCATTTTCGCTTCAGGTTCAGTACCAAGTAAATCGGCAACTTTTGATGACGTCGAAGCAACTCGATCTGTCGCGGAATCCACGTCTTTGAGTTTGGCTACCTCTAGAGTAATTCTTGCCAGAAGCTCCGAAACGATCTTCTCAACGTCAGGGTTCTCGAGTTCTGGAAAAGCCGATTGTCCAGCAACAAGGTATGTTTCATGGGCCCGCGCGACATACTCCTCGCTTTCAAGCCCATCAAAGAACCGCTCAGTTTGATATTTTCTCGCCGCTTCAACTTCTTTGGACTTGGCTGGCAGGAACAAACCATAGCTCGTTAGATCGGGCAACCAACGACCTGCGAATGGTCCTTCACCTTCAGAAAAGTCCTTTCCAAAAGCGTCGATGATGTTCGTGACGGCTTGATTATTTGTCGAAGCAGCGACAATGACTGGCGGTTCTGATTCTTCCAACGCAGAACGGACCCAGGCATCAGCAATCGCCGACAAGAGCATCGTCGTTTTGCCTGTTCCTGGCGGGCCATTGACGGCCAAAACGTCTCCAGTTGAACTTGTTGAAAGGTATGACAGAACCTGACGCTGATGATCCGCAAGCGGAAATTCATTGCTCGCATGCCCCAAACGATTTTTAAATTCTGCTTCAGTCTTCGGACAGAGTTCTTGGGTTTTGGTGTTTTTACCGGCTAATTTTTCCAAAAGCGGCGTGTCAGGATTTGAACTTATGACACTGTCATAAAGGCCGATAACTTGCGCAATTGTGGCAGCAGAATCTTCTGCTACTTCTAGAAACCCAACTCCAGCGAAGACGTAGTTTTGATCAGTAGAAGGCCACCCGGGTGATACCGCATCAAGCATCGCCCGGCTGTGCTCAAGATACTGGTTCCATACGGGTGTGTTTTCGTTGGGTGAGAAAGGTGTAGCTGCCAGAAATTTGTCGAGATCATCCACGCTACCAAGGGCAAACACATCGTTAGGAAGAGGTGTTAGCACATCTCGAGCAATAACGCTGCGAGTCGGTCGGATATTTCCTTCCCGATCAATCATCGCCTCCGAGACGACTGGGGCGACGAAATCAGGAAAACCATTTGATATCGTAACGCCATGCAACTTTTTTCGAGCCGTGACCATCGGCCATATCCGCGCTGCAACGAACTTGGTATCAGGTTTTTGTCCCTCAAACAGTTTACGCACTTGATTTTTGGGCAGAACGCCATCGCGCAAAGCGTCTTTTGGAAGTTCCGTCAACTTTTTTCGGTCGCGTTCACTGAAACGACCTTTACCCAAAGCGCCATCCGCAAGAGAAGAGCGCCAATACTTTAAAATGCTTTGGTGTTGTAAATTCATGGTTTCCAGATAAATGTCTGATTTATATTGGGAAGATTGTACCATGCTGTGAATTTTTTTGCATGGTGTACTTTGCCGCTTTTTCAGAGCACTTCGGTTGGTTGAGAGCCTCAAGAAATGATACGTGCTCTGTGTCAGATGACATCAAGCCCTGCGAATTCTTCGAACCATCTTCTCGATCAATAGTGGCAGCAACAGTAGTCTGGCAAAAAGTAGAAGAAGATACGTTCCGCAAGATGTGTGCAGGTGTATGACACCGCACCTTCTTGGCAAGGGGGCAAAGCCCCCGTTGCATCCCCATGAAAGAGGGTTCCTCTTTCATCAAAGTTTTTCTATTTCGGTGGACTGAAACCACCCTCGTTTGATAGCTCCCGCAATGAGAGCATCCGGGTTCTCTGTATATGCGATCAAGGCCAAGCTTTTTTCTGCACGGGTACAAGTCACATAGAGAAGGCGGGTTGTTCTATCGATCCCCGTTTCTTCGCCTAGCGCGATCTTCTTGTTGTCGCTTGCAGATAGTTCTTTTGCGCCAAACACTTTCTCATAGTTGAACAAAAATCCACGGGCGGTGTAATCGTCTAAAACTACAAGAACGCGTTCGAACTCCAGGCCCTTAACTCCTTGATGAGTCCCAAACTCACCCTCATTTGCAACGTACCTAGAATACGGTAAAATTTGAGAATACGGCGCTTCGAGAAATCGCCTCCATGCGGCCAGAGTGGACTTTGGATCGGCACTTTCAATTGCAAGATGATCTGACTCTTCCTGTGTATGGACGAAAGGTTGAAGGCTTTCTGGAACTGAAAACAAATTATGCTTTGCAACGACTCTTAGGACATCAATGAAGCGTGTGGAGGAGTTTGATAGGTTCAAACCGATAATATCGGATATAGCGTCTTGTATTGGCTTCAAAGGCTTGTTTGCAAAGGGCGAGCATTGCAATTTTTGAACATCCAACAACGGACATTTGTTGTTTCTAAGATGAGACATGACTGCGAAGCTGGAATCTTGCTCGTGAGCCTCGATCATCGGTTGGATGATTTTTGAGAAAAATGCAACACCAGCTAGAGTGCCATCACGCAACCCGGTCGAAAGCGAGCTATTCTTGTCGAGTGCGTCAAATACATCTTCGAATTCCATGCGGGCGGCGGCCATATGGTGCTCTAGTGTAAGAGATTTGACTGTTTGGGGAATGGCATATTGAGCTATGCTATTATCGATCCAAAGGCTGTCGGAACAGTAAACCGACATTTTTTTGCGCACCGAAGCCTCAGTTTCCAATCGATCTGCGGTACCGCTATCGGCGACAAAGAGTCGAACGACACCAACTTCACTATCGTCTCGGGCCATTTGGTCTTGGTCGATAGAATCGCGATCACGCCTGATAGAGTTTCCCAATTCTACAATGCGCTGTGCACTCCGGTGGTTCATTTTTTTGATCGGTGTTTCCCAGCGTTCTGGGATGCTTTTCCCTAGGTTAGGTTGCCCATCTGCGTAAATTCTCTGCATCATGTCTCCGAACAATCCGAGGGCAAAATGTTCGTGATTTCTGTGCTCTAGCTCAAAGAAAGCATCGATCAGGACCTTGCTGGTGTCTTGACTTTCGTCAATGAGGAGAAACGGAAATTGATTGGTGAACGCAACCTGCATTGAAGGCTTGTTAGAAATGAAATCAGCAGTGATTTTGAGGACATCGGCGTGAGTGAGTGATGCTTTGCCACTGTTAATCCCGTTTGGATTATAGGTAAACTCACGCGGTTTTTCTAACCATTCCAGCATGGCTGATTTTTGCTCAATACTTCTTGCACGATCAATCGAAGCTTGTCCGGCTCGCCCGTTGCGTTGTTTTTCCTCTAACTCTGCGATCTCAGCGGGTATTTTTTCTCGATACCAGCGCTGAATATCAGAGTGAAAATTTTGTATCAGTGACCAACAGAAACTGTGGATCGTGGATATTACAAATAGAGTGTCATTTTCACCGTGCCTTTTTGCGACGCGAGACATTATTTCGCCGCGGGCATCGTTGGTGAAAGTAATTACGGCAATCCGTTGACCGTTCCGAAGAAACCGTTCTCTATGATTGTCGTTGAACTTTTTCAAGGCGACTTCAAGAGAGTAAGTCTTTCCGGAGCCTGCACCTGCATACAGGAAAAAGCTAGTAGGTTTGTTTGGATCAAGACATTTGGTTATCGTTGCATCGACGTTCGCATCAGTGTCGATAGGCCCAAGTGCAGGTTTCTTATTCATTGCTATCCACCGTCACAACGTCGTTGGCAGTTTCAGTTAGATAATCCTGAAGCCAGGTTAGGCCTCCACAGATATATTTGGGAGGAACTAAGCTCAAGGGATCGTCAATCATCAAACAATCCAATGCGAACGCAGCTTTTTCGGCGCTCTTTAGCAATTCGAACAAACTCTCTTTCAACTCTTCTGGTGTCTGGCTGTCTGCGACAATTCCATTGATTTTGGAGGATACTGAGGAGCCTTGTATGCCCGATAGAGTAGCTATGTTCGAATAGACCAGAGCATCTTCGAAGGTGCGTGGTATCAGTGTGCCCTCATCAGATGTTCCTTGGAAGACCTTGATGGGCTTCTGATACGCGACATAAAGAGAATAATCATGCTTCGCACCGACAATTTGATTGGCATCAGGAAGTTCTATTAGATCATCAATGTCTTCCAATTGAGGGTGCCAGCTTTTCAAAACTGGATTTGTCGTAATCTGGCCTTTTCCAATAGCGGGAGCTGCACTCTTTGACCTTGTTGTCTCGACACCGTTCTTATCGGTAATCTTGGTTTTTTGTGCAGCATCAAGATCACTGATAATCAATGTGGACAATCCGAGCGTATCCACCAGTGATTTAAATTTGTGTGCGTGGCTTCCACCCAAATCTAGAAGGGTTACATAGCGGCGATTTAAGTCTGGGAAGAAATTCCGAATGAATTGCGGGACCAAGATTCTCTCCGCTTGTCCCTCAACAAAAATCGCGGCATCGGCGAAGAACAGATCGCAGTGCGTTGCCTTTAGATATCTCGCAACAAATTTTGTGGTGCTGTCTTCACTTCCAAACACAGTGGACAAATTGGCGACCGTCGTAGTCGGTGCTTGAGCACGTGTTTCCGCGCGTCGCCGTCTGAAGTATCTCAAACATGCAAAGTCAGCTTCATGAGCAACGTGGCTTGAATGTGTACTGATAACTAGTTGGGTGGAAAACTGACCAGTTGAACCTTTGTCAATACTAGTCCCCAAGTCCTCATGGTTGCGAAGTAAGCTATAAGCTTTTTTGATGAATACTTGTTGGACTTGAGCGTGCAGATGAGCTTCTGGCTCTTCGACAAGTACAAGGTGCAGGCGTGGAATTTTGTTCTCAGACGCGTCCTGATCCGGTTTGCCAACGCGCATCCAATCATCTCGAAATCCCATCAACATGAAAGTCATGGAAATCAGATTTTGATATCCAAGGCCTGAATGGTCGTCTGGAAGCCTTAAAGGTCTTGAGCCGTTTCCGCTGGGATCAGCAATCTCATATTGGAGCGCTGACCCATGTCTCAGGCCATCTGTGGTTCGAAGTTGCGTATTTATTGACAGTTTCGGGTTGGAAATTCCTGGATATCCTAGTTCTTCCAGCTCACTAAAGGCAGTTGAGAAACCAGTCTTCAAACGTTTGTCAAAAGACCTTTCTGCTTCCTGTATTGAGACTAGGGCTTTGATATCATCTGCATTTAACTCTTTTTCGTCGTTACTTGGGCTTACATGACGGTCGTAATACTCACGTAACTGGACAGAGAGCTTTCTCTTGTAGCTACGCCCTCCAATATCGTTGCCATCTTCGTCAGAACTTCGATTGTTTTGACCGCCTGCATCAGAAAACTCGCGCTGAGCATCTATGCGGTCGATCCGTATTAGTGACTGGAAAGGATTCTTTGCCAGAGGAGGAATATCGTCACTCAGTTTTTTGCGGAATTGCTACGCCGAACTCAGGGTTTTGTTTCGCGGCAGGATCGAGCGGATAGGCTTCGATTTCGCAAAGACCATGCAACCGCTTGGTCAAGAAATCCGTCAGAGATTCTGGCCAATGCTGAAGCTTGTTGGCTTCACCGTTTTCCAATTTGGCTTTCGCGGCATCGGTTGCACGTGATCGGGCCGTCAGAAAATCTGACTTCAGTTGTTCGATTTTTTTTGGTTGATACTGTAGACGCACACCTAAAAGGCCACCATTCCAGTCGATGGTGGGAAGTATGTGAACGACATGATGAATATCGGTCAACGGCACATCTAGCCATACATCTAATGCTGGCAAGAGTTCCTTTAGTTCCTGAGGTTCGGATTGATCAGCTTCCCATGCCCTGCCAAGTGCGTCAATCTTAGTCCAGTTTTCTATTGTGATATCTCTGAACGTCAGCCTCGGTTCATGTGCTTTTGCCGAGGATAGGAAGTAGCGCAGAGCTAACATCGCAGAGGTTTTACCGCTGTTATTGGCACCGACAAATATGGTGGTTTGAGTGTCGAATCCTATATGCGCCGACTTTAACTTTCTGAAATTTTGAACTTCTACAAAATTGATTTTCAATTGAATCTCCTGGGCGGCAGTAGGTTGAGGCCGATAATGCACCTCACAACCGGCAGTATATCTTGTTAGCTGTTCGCATCCACCGAAATCCCATGATTTGGCTAGGGTCAGGACTCATAACCAATAAATGACGGTTGCGGCGAGGGCGATTGCCGAGAGGAAGACTTTGGGGCAGCGG
>CANMYO010000016.1 GCA_947502145.1 uncultured Paracoccaceae bacterium
AAAGCTGCAAGCTGGTCGAAGATCTAGGACCACCTCTCCTGGGGCTGGCTCTATCTCAGCGCGGTCCTCGACTACTTAGCCCGTTACATCGTGTCGTGAAGCCTCCGCAACAGAATGCGAACGGATGACGTGACGGATACACAGAACCTTACATATCAGGCATTTGCTCAGCGACAACGGGTCAAGCTACTTCTCCGGTGATCTGGCGGCAATGATCGAAAGACAAAGGTTAAAGCAGCGGCACAGTGCGTCATATCGCCCACAAATCAAAGGCACGATCGAACGCTAGTATCAATCTCTGAAGAACTGCATCTTTCCGTAAAATGATTTCCTGCCAGGCGATCTCGAAGCCCAGACCGAGGCCTTCGTCGACCACGACAACCACCTGCGTCGTCACGAGAGCATCAACAACGCCACACGGGGGGGTGGTCCGGTTTGTTCAGAGTCCGAGCGTTTGACTTAGAAGGCGATAGAGGTGGCTTTCAGGAACTTGCTGAAACTCAATAGCTTTGCGTCGTTCCGACGGCTTCGTTGCAGGCACATATACAAGGATTTAACAACATAAACGGTTTCAGGAAAAAGCTCGACCAGCGCGCCCTGCTCGATATCGGTGTCGACGAGCTGGTTCGGCAATTGGGATATGCCATCAGCCGCCAGAACCGACTTGCGCAATTCCTGGGCATCCGTCGAGATGAGGTTGCCCGCAAACCGACGGTAAATGACTTCATTATCAAGCTTGAACTGCCACTGAAAAACCGAATGGTCCGCAGGAAACCTGAAGTTCAGGCAGTTGTGTCTGGACAGGGCATCTACATTTTCCGGCGCACCCTTTTTTGCTAAGTATTCAGGTGCGACGACGGTCTTGAACCTGATATCAAGAATCTTTGTTGCGATCATATCCATGTGCCTAACGCGACCGGTTCTGAAATAGATGTCAACTTCCCCTGATGCGACATCTGCCTGACCATCGCTCAATCGCAAATCAATCGTCATTTTCGGATAGGCGCGCAGGTAGTTGCGAATTATTTCTGCCAAAAAGAACTTGCCAAACAGGACCGAGGATTCGATCGTCAACACTCCGGTCGGCGTTTCTGAAAACGCTGAAACATCGCTTTCGACGGCATCAATATCTGCCAGGGCAGACCGCAGACCACGCACATAGATTTCGCCCGCCTCGGTTAGCGACAGTTTCTTGGAGCTGCGCCGCAATAGAGGCGTTCCCAGCGCAAGCTCTAAGGTCGCGACATTCTTGCTTGCGGCGCTGCGTGTCATGTTTAGCGCTCGTGCGCCTGCCGCAATACTGCCCGCATCAATAGCGGCGATCAGAGTTCGGGCCAGGTTGATCTTGGTTTTCACGTCTTCCTCACGATCATTTCGTCAACTTTTACGACGCCCAAGGGTGACAAATCCGTATCTATTTAGTCAACACCCTTTTCCCTATCTCCGTTCGGAGACAAAAAGAAAAGGTCCAAAAATGAAGTATTTCACAATTGAACCGACCGGTAGTTTGGACAACTTGGTCCTTCGGGAAGGTCAAGAACCAACACCTGAGAACGATATGGATGTGGTCGTCAAAATCAAGGCTGCGACCTTGAATTACAAGGATCTGGTTTTGGGTTTGGGGTGGTTGCCACTCAACAATGACGGTGCCGAGTATGTCCCGCTGTCCGATGGTGCAGGCGAGGTGGTTTCTGTTGGGTCAGCAGTTGAGGATTTGGCACCCGGTGATCGCGTTGTCGGTGCTTTCTTCCCCGATTGGCAAGATGGCGCACCAACAGGAAACGAACGCGCACTTGGTCGCGAGCTGTCCGGTATGCTTAGCGAATTTGTATGTTTGCCTGCCCATGCCTGGGTCAAAATTCCGCATGAGATGAGTTTTGACGATGCTGCCGCATTTCCTTGTGCCGGTGTCACGGCGTGGAATGTCCTGTGCGAAAAAGGCGATGTGAAACCCGGTCAAACGGTTCTGACAATGGGCACAGGCGGTGTATCGATGTTTGCCCTGCAAATCGCTAAGGCAGCGGGCGCGACTGTCATTGCCACCACCGGAGGCAGTGAAAAGGAAGTGATCCTTCGGGACGCCGGAGCCGACCACGTGATCAACTACCAACAATCACCCGATTGGGATCAGGAGGTACTGCGATTAACAAATGGCAAGGGCGTTGATGTGATCGTCGAGGTTGGCGGGGCGCAGACGTTCCAGAAATCTCTGAACGCCGTCGCCTTTGGTGGCCACATCTCCTGTGTGGGAGTGCTCGCGGGAGTCGACGGCATGGCCGATCCCACCAACATCATTTTCAAATCCCTATCCGTGGACGGTGTATTCGTTGGCAACACCCGGATGCTGCGCGAAGTGATGAATTTCTTCCAAGACAAAGGCCTTAGACCGATCCCCGATGCGGAGGTTTTCGCCTTCGAAAACGCAGGCAACGCCTATGCTCGCTTCGCCGCACGGTCGCATAGCGGCAAAGTCACAATCCAGTTTCCCTAATCTCACGTCACCTGAAAGGATACCTATCATGTCACCTAAACCTCTGAAGTCTTTGGCGGTTTCTTGCTTGATCTCATCAATGCTTACCTTGCCATCAACCGTTGCAACGGCCCAGGAAGGACAAACGGCGCCTTGGGAGCTGACCGGCGACGCGCTGCATGCCACGATTGGCGAAGTGCGCGCTGGAAAGAACCTGCTGCCCACCAACTGGCCGAACGGAGCGAAGGTTGCTGTAATGATGTCGTTTGATGTCGATTTCGAAGCTGCCCATGTTGTCGGCCTGCAACCCAATCCTGGCCCGAGCCTTTATTCCGAAGGGGAATACGGCGCGAGAGTGGGTCTGGACCGCATCCTCGCGGCGCTTTCGAAGCACGAGGTTCCAGCCTCGTTCTTCATACCGGCCGCAAACTTCGAAACTCATCCCGAAATCGTCGGAAAAATTGGCGCTACGGGCATTCATGAGTTCGGTGTACATGGGTGGATTCACGCCCCCACTCAGGCGGTCCCGCTGGAGGCGGAGATCGACGCCGCCCGTCGGTCTTTAGACGTGATTGAGGCGGCGACAGGAACGCGCCCGGTCGGGTACCGCGCGCCGATGTGGCAGGTATCATCGGACACGATGGCGCTCCTTGACGAGTTGGACTTCGTCTATGACAGCTCGATGATGGCCGAC
Organism: uncultured Paracoccaceae bacterium; assembly: GCA_947502145.1. Classification (GTDB taxonomy): domain Bacteria; phylum Pseudomonadota; class Alphaproteobacteria; order Rhodobacterales; family Rhodobacteraceae; genus CANMYO01. The sequence continues at coordinate 3,165 of CANMYO010000016.1, forward strand.
GACACACCATACCAATTGATCGCGGAGGGCGAGACCTTGGACGTTGTCGAGCTACCGGTGAGCTGGCTGTTGGATGACTGGCCCCTGCTGCATGGTCTTAGCCCTTCACATACGCCGGCGCGGGATGTGTTGGCCATGTATATCGACGAGTTCGACCGCGCTTATGCCGAAGGGACAAGTTACACAATCACTCTACACCCACAGATCATAGGCCGCCGCTCTCGAATTCTCATTCTGGAACAGCTGCTAGAACACATCGCCTCCCACGATGATGTTTGGTTTGCGACGCATCGTCAGGTCGCCGAGCACGTTGCTCCAGCGCTCGACTAAACCATCGGCATCACCGGGCTTGAAGTCGGGTGATGCTGTCAGTTCATTTCGGCTAAAGCTATCACATGATTTTCCTATCAGTCGCCTAGTATAGAGAACCAATTTTCCCCGAGACGCTCAAAGCTCTTGTTTCTAAGCCTCTTGAGTATACAGCCTGTGATTTCGCCAAGTTCTCGAGCGCACATTTAGGAGTTAACGTTGGTTCGCCCCGCAGCATCGGTCTATATTGGGCTCTAACGCAACCTTAGCTGCATTATGCGCCAAGATCGGTATAGCGGACAAACCAGCCTTTTGCTTGCGCGGCTATTGCTCACGCAGCATTTCCTCGCAGTCGCAGCAGCCCTCATGCTGCGATGCAGCTCACGTCCCGAAAGCGGCCATTCATAGATACCGACGGCAGTGGGTTTGGACTTGTCGTCCACCACCACGAAGACGGATGTATTATTTCCGTGTGGGTCCAATTCGCGCTGATGTCAGGCAGCACACAGAGGAGCTGGCTACATATCATCCCTGCTGAAGCTCGCATAATGTCAGCGCACAACCAGCCCAAAAAGGAACAGATTGATATTTGATTTCACCCATCGTTTTCGATAGTCGACATCCCCAAACAAATCATGCCCGCTGCCCTTCTTGATTTGGTCGGCGTAAAGAACCTGTGACGCAAGGCGATCCATCAAAAATCCACTCACGAGGTCAGGTTGAAAACCGCGTTGCACAAACCCGCTTGACTGAGAATTTGAAAGGAAGATTACAAATTTCTGAACCAGCTTTTCCATAGCAGGTGCCGCGACATCGTGCTTCATGATCACGTGCAGCACTCTTCTTTGCTCAATCAATGCCCAGAGCGTCTCTTGAAAGAAGAGCTCCATCACGGTTGCGAATTCTTCTTTTGTCTCGATTTTTTTTCCGAGCAGCCGAATGGGAACCGCGAAGACCCTTTCTGTAAAAGACAAAACGATTGAATCAAACAACCCGCCTTTGCTTCCAAAGTAGTGATGCACCATATTCGAACTTGTTTGTGCTTCTTTGCAAATCTCGCGCACCGAAACACTGTCAAATCCCTTTTCAGCAAAAAGCTTTGCGCCCGCAAGAAAGAGACGGTCCTTCACCTGAGCGTTCTCCACTACCAAGATATCTTCCTCCAACAAGGTTTCTCTTGTCATGCAATGTAACACTTGATACATAAATTATACCGAGCGAAATATTTGCAGATAGATACAGTTACTCAGAAACATATAGGTGGAAGTCCATGATCGTAGGAACAATATTTGACTGGGTGCTGATGTTTTTTTTGGCAGGAAGCGGGTTGGCAAAAGTGACCGGCTTTGAGCGAAAGGCCTCTGCCGATATGGGGGTTGCGTACAAATGGATCGTCCTGATCGGCGCGCTCCAACTTGTCGCGATCTATTTTGTCTATGTCAGTCAGTTCTTGCCGGTTCTCGGTCTCGTCGGCTTGCCCTACATATTCTTTGCCGTTCGGTGCGTTACAAGGAAAGAATACGTTAATTTCGCTGTGTTGATAGGAATTACGGCTTTAATTCTAATCCGTTGGATCTCTGTCGGGGTTTGACCTGCTTAATCCGCTGTCCAGTCGAAACACGGTCATCATTATGATTGGACCACTTGGTATGCGAGAGAAACAACTCCAAAACGTTTAACAACATGGATGTGGCATGTTGCGCATTGTTGCCCCGTCGCTGTCGGCATCCAATCAAGGGATCGCGTCACGCAATTATTGTTTCAAGCGTCGAACTTTTCAGATCCAGGCCGAGTTTATGTTGTAGTCTTGGCCAAGTTCAGTAGAGCGGGCTTTGCTGACATCCTCAGTTCATATGTGAACGTCTGGATTTCACCATGAGCGACACTAGCGTTTCTGATGACCCTGACAATTGCGCAGCTGTTTCAGCTCGGTCGGACGTGCCTGATCGCACGCATCTCTAAAAAGAAAACCCGCCACCATAACATGGCGGAGGGTATCCTTGCTTTCGTTGACATACCGGGCCTTCAGAGCGCGAGACTAGGATACCTTCTTTGCAACCATAAAATAGCTGGAGGCACCCTTGAAAATCATCTCAGTCTCAATGACCTGCAGCCTCTCATCAGCCAACAGATCGTCCAAGTCTGCACTTTTGAATTGTCGAATGGGGACTGGAATAACCCCAAACTTCAACAACGCTCTGACCAGCAGGATTTGCAGTGAAACCAAGGCTGACTTTTTGCCGCCCAAGCAAGGTGTCACTGACATAAACAACCCGTCAGGCTTCAGAAGCTCAACCGTTCTTTGCACAACACTTTCCGGATCCGGCACGGTGTGCAACATGTTGAATGCCAACACCACATCGAATGAACCATTCTTGAACTCTTTATCGAAGATGTCGGCTTGCCCAAAACCAATGTTGACGACGCCAGCTGCTGCGGCCTTTCCCTTTGCAATTTCGATCATCCTGGATGAAATATCAATCGCGCGCACGCTTTTGACCAAGCCGGAAATCGCGCAGGCGGTTGTGCCTGTTCCACATCCATAGTCCAACACATTGTCGGTGCTCTTCAGATATCTTTTTGTGTTTTTGCGGCTGCGACTATGAATGAACTCGAATTTCTCTTCTGTGTTGTCATAGTTGCTCGCGGATTGATCCCAGAACTTTTCCGTCTTGCTCATTTTGTCTTTCCTGTGTTTTCAACATGATCGTGCTGCGCTTCGTCGCCTTTTGTTGTGGGGCCGGGTTTGACAGTCGCAATCAAGAGCAACAAAGCCAAACTCCCCAGGCCGGCGGCAAGCAAAAATGGTGCCCCGGAGTGCCAAGTATTTGCCGATCCTCCGTTTGACAATTGCGCGGCAAAAAGCTGGGTCATCATTGGGAACGACACCAAAGACGCTAAGGCACCAAGGCTGGCAAACGTTCCTTGCAACTCGCCCTGTCTGTCAGGATCGACCTGCGCAGAGCTTTCGCCAACAATCGCGATACCAACAATTGCTCTGAACGCGAAAATGGGCAGAAGGATCAAGGCGAACAGCCCAGATTGAAGCCAAACAAGTGTTAGGAACCCCGCAACGCCAAGCGACAACCCCAGCGCAGCCACATTCAGGTTGCCAATGCGCTTGGCGACCGGGCCCAAGATTGCGGCCTGCGTCAACACAAAGCAGATGCCAATGATACCGAAGGAAAGACCAATTGTGGTGCTGTCCCAGCCGTATCGCGCAGCACCGAAATACGCCCAGACTGCCGGAAAGACAAAACCTGCCAAGGCATCGAAAAAATATACCGCGAATAGAGCTAAGGGTACCCCTTGCACACGGGACAACAAGGGACCAAGCGGGTTGATGATCTTCCAAGTGATTGGCCGTCTGTTCTCTTCGGGTAACGACTCTTGAACAAAAAGTATCGTTCCCAGCAAAGCCGCGAATGACAATGCCGAGGCGGCGTAAAATGGGGCGCGGGGTCCGTAGGTACCCAGTAGCCCACCGATGAAGGGCCCCATGACAAAGCCAATTCCCGCTGCCGCACCGACGTAGCCGAAGAGCTTCGTGCGGTCGTCCTTGGACGAGAGATCAGCCAAATAGGCATTGGAAACTGATAGCGTTGCCGAACTGGCCCCAGACAACATCCGGCCAACGAAAATCATCCAAAGATAAGGTGCCATTGCCATCATGAGATAATCCGCCGAAGCGAGTGCCAATGAGCCCAGCAAGATTGGACGACGACCGTATCTGTCGGACAACGCGCCCAAGATCGGACTGAAAACAAACTGCATCGCCGCAAAAACCAATGACAGGTATCCGCCAATTGCCGCAGCTTTGGCAATTGAACCACCTTGAAACCCGGCAAGCAGCTCTGGCATCACCGGCATAATGAGGCCGAGCCCCATCGTGTTCAGTATCGCTATTGTGCAGATGACAGCCGTTGCTCGGTCAAATCCCTTGGGCATTTTTTTTTCCGCTTCTTCGAACAATTCTTGCGCGTAGGTGCGCTAGTCTTGACAACATCACGTTGAATGCTGCGGATGGCTTCATGCCGTCGTGTATGCAGTGTACCCATACACCAATGGGCATTCTATTGACTAAATATGTTGATTTTATATACGTAGATCGATGAACTGGGAGGCAGTATCTTTCGATTGGAACCAAGTGAGAGCGTTCCACGCCACCGCCTTAGAGGGCTCGTTCAGTGCCGCGGCGCGCGCATTAAATACAACTCAGCCAACAATCAGCAGACAGGTTTCGGCTCTCGAGGCTTCGCTCAGTGTCACTCTTGTTGACCGCACTGTTAAAGGGCTAACACTGACCGCAGCGGGGCAAGAACTCTTAGTCCACGTACGCTCTATGAGCGAGGCTGCAACGCTCCTGTCGATGGCAGCCGACCGTCAGTCGCAAGACATTAAAGGGGAAGTCGTGTTAACCGCCACCGACCTTATGTCTGCGGCCATCTTGCCTGACTTGTTGGCCATATTGCGAAGCCAGGCTCCGGGAACCATTATTCGTATCAAAGATTCAAACGACATCCAGAACCTCTTGCTCCGTGAGGCTGACATCGCCATTCGACATGCGCGTCCAGTTCAACAGGAGCTCATAGCAACCCATGTCGGCGATTTGCGAGCCAACCTTTATGCATCAAGCGACTATCTGAATCGGGCAGGACGACCACGGTCAAAAGAAGATGTGGCCGATCTTGACTTTGTGGCTATCCCCGATCCCGAACGCATGATTGCGCAGTTGAACAACATGGGCATCCCACTTCGACCAACGAACTTTGTGATGCAACCACACTCAAGCATGGTCACTTGGGAAACGGTGAAGTCTGGTCACGGGACTTCGATGCTGCCCGAAATCTTAGGGGAGACTGAAATCACAGTCGAGAAAGTGCTGAGTGATCTGCCAACAATTGAGTTTCCAATCTGGCTTGTTACTCACCGAGAACTTCAAACCAGTCCGAAAATCAGAACAGTATCTGATTTTCTGTCTAATGGTCTCGAACATGTCGCGAAACGTCACTGCTGAAAGCTCCTCAACCGCCACGCGCTCTTGACGCAATTTACCCGCGCTCTTTCACAACATGAATTTTGTTGAAAGCCGGCCTTCACACAGGCCGCAGCATCGATCAAAGAGGGCTCAACCCCGCCGAAGAAGGTGTCAAGCAACCGCGACCGCTTCGAGGTGACGAACGGCTCCTACCGTTCGTCAAACTTCTTAGATGTCGATCCGTTCAGCTAAACTCAGGGCGTCTTCCAATTCGACACCCAGATAACGGACCGTGCTATCAACTTTGGTGTGACCAAGTAAAAGTTGAACGGCACGCAGGTTGCCTGTTTTGCGATAGATTTCTGCCACCTTTGTTCAGCGCATAGAATGCGTGCCATAGCCACCAGGTGAACTGGCCCCCATTTCGACCGGATACCTTGGCCTGACCAAGGAGGCTTAGGGATAGCCTTAAGCACATGCTTATTTCTGAGATTGAAATCATTACCGATGGCGGTCGCTGTCGTCGTTGGTCGGCGGCTGAGAAGCTTCGGATTGTTGAAGAGACCATGTATGATGGAGAGAGCATCTCTGCCGTTGCGCGCCGCAATGGCGTGGCTCCCAATCTGCTGTATCGTTGGCGCAAACTCATATTTGAAGGGGGAAGCATCGCCGTGGCCGCAGATGACAGCGTCACCGGGAACAAAACACTCCGTGATATGGAAGCCCATATCCGGGAACTTGAACGCCAACTCGGGCGCAAGACGATGGAAGTGGAAATCCTGAAAGAAGCCCTCGACAAATCACGGGCAAAAAAACCGACCTTGCTTGCGCAGCCGTTGAAACGGGACGATTTGCCATGAAGACCGTTGCCGATGTTTTGGGGGTCTCCCGTTCCAACCTGCATGATCGGGTGAACGGGAGCGCAAAGCCGCGTCGGGGCTATCATAAAGCCCAAGACGCGGTGGTCCTGCCACGTATCCAGGCGTTGGTGGCGAAGCGCCCGACCTATGGATACCGCCGAGTTACGGCCATTCTGAACCGACAGTTGCGTTCTGAGGGCCTTGCTGCGGTCAATCACAAGCGGGTTTACCGGATCATGGGGCGCAACAACTTGCTTCTCCAGCGATCCGGCTTTGATCGAACCGAGCGAAACCACGATGGCAAAGTCATCATGATGCGGTCAAACCTGCGTTGGTGTTCTGATGGGCTGGAGTTTGCCTGCTGGAATGGCGACGTGATCCGCCTGGCGTTCCTCATCGATGCCCATGACCGCGAGATCATCTCGTGGCGGTCTGTGGCCAATGCCGGGATCAGCGGATCGGATGTGCGCGACATGCTGCTGGAAGCTGTTGAAAGCCGGTTCGGCACACACCGCGCCCCTGAACAGGTAGAGGTGCTGTCCGACAACGGCAGCGCCTACACGGCCAAAGGCACCCACATCTTCGCGCAACAATTGGGACTGAAATCCTGCTTCACGCCGGTCAAGAGCCCCCAATCCAACGGCAAGTCGGAGGCCTTTGTGAAGACGCTGAAACGCGACTACGTCCGCGTGAACCCATTGCCCAACGCCGAAACGGTGCTGTCATTGATGGGAGACTGGATCGAAGACTATTATGAAAACCACCCACACAGCGGCCTGAAATGGAAATCGCCTCGCGAGTTCATCAGAGCCAAAACCGAAACCGCTTAGGTGTCCTGTCAAACGGGGGCCGGATCACTAGGTTCCAAATTAATCGAAACAACCCAACCCCGAACCAGCCGCCCATACTGGCGTGTTGATATGTACGGGGGATCATGAAAACG
>CANMYO010000017.1 GCA_947502145.1 uncultured Paracoccaceae bacterium
CGCTGCCCCAAAGTCTTCCTCTCGGCAATCGCCCTCGCCGCAACCGTCATTTATTGGTTATGAGTCCTGACCCTAGGAAGGACCAAAAGAGGGGATCACTTGGTAATGTGTGACTAAGCTGTCGAAGCTCTGAAGTGCTGCGCGCGCGTCGGGTTTGACAACAGCGTGTTCATCGTTTGCACAAGCGAAATCCTCTATCGCATCCATCGATTTCCAATGAGATATCATAGTGTATTCAATAGTTTCCCCCAAGTCTCGCGCAATCAAGTTGGCTCCTATGAACCCGCTGTATCCTTCAAGTTCCTGCCCCACATTTTCTTCGAAGTGTTTGGGATATGCGTCGACATTTGCTGATGTGGCTATTCCACTCCACTGCCTAAAGATTGAGGTCATTTGGCGTCCGTGAACTTCGATGCTTTCATCGTCTTCGCTCCTTTCCAGCCAAAGGAAAATACGAGCGAAAACTCTAATTACAAACGGCAGAAAAATCGGGTTTCACAGCAATTCGGCTGACGTGCCCTGTCAGTTGGTCCAATCTAAATGTTAGAGCATGATAGGCCACTGATCCATCGGAAGATGGTTTCAGGACTTGGTGGATTAGACCCGTGTCATTTTGGGCCATGGGCGACATGCCTTGTTCTCTTTGTACTAGTGAGATGAATACCTAACGCCACACTCGCTGAAATAAAGAAACACAAAGCAAGTGGCATGGTCGACGATTGAGTCAACTCGCCCGTCAAGATTGCGATTGGGATAGAGAGCAATGTGGAGAGCGCCCCGACAAAAGCAGCCCCGGCGCCCGCATACGCAGCGAGGCTCTGCATCGCCAGAGCATTGAGGTTTACAATCAAAAATCCGAGGCAGAAAAGAAAGAGGGACGCGTATCCGACAAACATGGAAATCGGGATGTTACCCGCATAATAGACCATGCCACCTAAGGCGATGATTGACCCAAAAATTAGCAGCAGGATCAAAACTGTAACAATGCGTTCTGCGCCTGTTCTCGTGACCAGCAACCCATTCATAAGTGACGCCACACCAAGCCAAAGTGACAGAATTGCAAAGAGTAGCGGGTAAAACGTGCCAAGTTCGTATTGGAATTCGAAAATCTGCTGGGATAGGTTGAGATATGCCACAAACGGGCCGGTGATGATCCCCAAAGCCATGGCGTAGCTTAACGCCTGTCGGTTTGTGGCGATCGTCTGGTAGGTTCTTTTAACCGACACAAAGTCAAAAGCGCGGCGTAAACTGGGGTGCATCGTCTCAGGAAGGCGCCACTGGACAATGGCCAGCAACACGAGCCCGAAAATCAAGTAAGCAGCAAAGATCGACCGCCACCCAAGTTTTAGGACGATTTCTTGCCCAAGAGACGGCGCAAAGGTTGGTGTAATCACAAACATCGTCATCACGAGGGACATCGCTCGAACCATTCGAGGTCCGGAGTAGCGATCCCGGAAAATTGCGATCGTCAGGACACGTGGCGCACCTAAACCAAAGCCCAAAATGATTTGCCCAACCAACAAGATTTCAAAGCGCGGTGATAGCCCCGAAATCACGCTTCCAAACATGAAGGTCAGCAGACCGATGGAGAGCGTGTTTCGCCGCCCGATAGTATCTGACAAGGGGCCCAGAACAATCTGCCCAACGGCAAGACCAGCATAGAGGGCGCCAAGCGCCAGCCCCGCACGCGTCGCTGTGGGAAGCGCGAACTCCAAGGTTATCTGTTCGAACGCTGGAAGGATCATATTGATGGCCAGAACCGTGCTCGACATCAACAACGCAACGATGAGGAGAAATTCTCGATCTTGCCATGAATGAGGATCCGTTGTGTCAGGACTCATATCAAAGTCCCCCATTGCTGTCTGTGGGTGTCTCGTGAATTTCTATGCAAGCGAAGGCGACGGATGGGTCATTTCCACGTCGAAAGTGCATCTGTCGTCGCTCCAGATCCATAGCGATCGAACAGTCTGTCCCGATGTTCCCACGAAAGGCCGGGACCTCACTATATGGTGCAAGAATGGGATGATCGGCATCTGACCTGTCGGAAAGTATTGCTTTCAGGTGTTCCAGACCAGAACCGCCGGATGTCTCGATAAGCGCCTTTGCTCGGCTAAGTCGAGCGTCCGAATTCTCAAAAAGAACCTCCGCAACCTGAATATCGGACGCGAGATAGTGGTTTGTATGCGCAGTCGCCTTTGGACCCGGTGCATGTATTCGTGCATTCACCCCATCAAATTCAATATTCATGCTTTGACCTGTTTCGTCAGCGATCAACAGATTTGCGGAACGCCCGCAACCTGCACGGTCGATGATGGTTTCTAATTCGGACCAGTTTCTCGCTGATAAGACGTGACGCAGCACGATGTGAGTTGGAACGCCAAGGGTGTGATTTGAAGTCGGCAAGAAGTTGAGGCAAACTCCGATCCCAGCCGAATTCAAGCCAATTTTGCCAACGATGCCCGGCTCAGTCAGCATCAACGTTGTGTGGCCAGTGGCGTCGGTTATCCGCTGCAACACCATCAGATCTTCGAGTTGTTCAAGCCAATCCCAGTTTTGGCCAAGGATAGGCGTGCCGTTAAAATGGACGGACGTACATTCGCCGACCGCAAGCGCTGAAAGAAGCTCGCTGCGGGCATTAAGGGCAAATAGCCACCGGTGATCCACATTTGCAGCTTCTGCCATCGCCGAAATTTCTTCGGACAATCTTGGGGCAAAGCCTTCGATTTGAACCCGAAAATGCTCCGCAGCGCGAAAAACCTCTTTTTTGGGCCTCGCAAATATCTCTGTGTAGAGACCAATCATCGATGAGATTTGGTCGCGACTCTGTTCGCCGATAGCGTGACCGATTGCGGCCGGAGACCCGGCCGCTTCGATCAAGGGAACGCCTTGAATTTCAACCATGTTCAGCGGTTTTTCAAGTTCGACACGGCGTCCGAGCAGGTCACAAATTCGGCCTGTCCACTGTCTTTGATCGTCTTGATAAGTCGCTCCAAGACCTGCATTCGGGAGTAGCGTCCTGTAATCTGCGGGTGCATTGTCAGATTGAACAGGCCAGATATTCCTGCGGCACCCCGGTACTCACTTTCCCAAATACGCAAGACTTTGTCCGGGTCGCTCATACCGGCCAGGTAAATCGGCATAAACGCAAAGAGGTAATACGGTGCATCGTCCAGCTCGTACGAAACCGGCAATTCGGTGATGCCGGTGCCGTTGCCCGCGGTATCTTCCAACTCGTAAATCCGAAAATCGTCGGCCATCAAGCTGCTGTCCCATTCAAATTCAAACTCTTTCAGTAGGTCGAGCGTGTTGTCGCTGAAGTCCCAGGATGGAGACCGATAGCCAATTGGACGTTTCCCGGTGACATCGACCAGCGCGTCCATCCCCCGCGTCAGGCACTTTCTTTCCTCATCAAGCGACAGGGTTGCCGGGGCCTCATGTACGTCGCCGTGATGTCCAATTTCATGACCGGCGTCGACGATTGCACGAACTTTGTCCGGGTGACGTCGCGCTGTTTCCCCCGGCACGAAGAAAGTCGCTGGGATTGCTTCACGTTCAAGCAGGGCCAAAATGCGCTCGATCCCAACTTGCGCGCCATATTTCCCACGCGACATGGGTTGGGGAGACATCTGCCCCAAGGACATCCAGAGGGATTCCGCGTCAAAGTCAAAGGTTAGTGCCGCTTGGGTTTTCGTTTCAGGCATGGGTCTCTCCACAGTTTGTGTGATTCCAATACAAACGTGACACTATGTTATGTTATAATAGATGACAACCTGTCATGTTTGTGACATTTTCACAAAACAGCAATTCGAAAGATCCCACGCAGAATGATGAAAGTTGATCAATCAGAAGCCTATTATCGACGTAAACCGACGCAATCGCGTAGCATTCAACGGGTTGATCAGGTGCTGGAAGCAACCCGACAGGGCATTCTCGACGGTGGTTATGAAAGTTTGACCATGAACGACATTGCGCAGCGAGCAGGAATGAAGCGAAGCGCGATCTATCGGTATTTCTCAGGAAAATCGGCGATTATGGTCTCCCTTATTGAGCTTCACCACGAAGACATCCACCAACTTGTCCAACGGTTGTTTGGACCTGTAAAAAGACAAAACGACTTGGTGGACGCAATCCAATCCCTGGTGAGCAGTTATTTTCAGCTATTCTTGGATGATCCAGTTTTGCCTGCTGTCTGGATGGGCGCCCAAGGTGCACCGGAGCTTTCTGAACTTTGTTTTCAAGAAAACGAGAAGATTGGCCGGATCATTGGCCATTCAATGAAGCGTGCACGTCCGTCCATGTCAACAAATCCCACGATGGTGGCGATCTTGCTGCTCGAGCTGATTGGGGCATCCGCCAGGCTTGCCTTGCAGGGCCACAGAGTCAATTCTCGTGATGAGGTTGAAGCCGTGGGCATGGGCTCTGCGGTTGCCATCGCTTTGGGCGCGGATTGATCCAGATCCATTTCGGGTTGTTTGAGTGGCTTACGCCGAAGGCGTCACCTGAGGGCTAGCTGAATGTCGAAAATCGATGCCGGAACACATGATCCAGTGAAGGTGAAGATCACAATTAGAGTCCCAGGTGACCACAAACAGTATTTCTAAAGCGGCCGCCGACACAACAGCGATGAATTAGTGCGATATTCTAACTTGAGCCTCCACACTCGAACTGGTTCACCACTATGTTTAGGAAATGGAGGACCAAAAATGGCATCGGTCATTGTCGGTCTCCCTTGCGGTGTGATTGGGTGCAAAACCACTGAAAGGACCTGAGACCCCGCTATATTCACCTGTTGCGCTATTTGAGGGCTGCGCGAAGCCCAAATCCTGATTGAAGAATGGAGGAAACACTACAACACAAAAAACGACACAGTGCATCGGGCGACAAGCCACCAGCACCTGAGACCATCGTACCGATGGATAAGAGATCGATGCACTAACAATCAAACTGGACCAGTCAGATGAGGCTCATCACGTCACTCGTTTCCTTTCAGTTTTATAGGTTCTAATATGAACATGTCAGATGGTCTCCAACTGAGGTGATGCCTTTTGGTTTTCAGTTGAGAACATGGTCTTCACGACCTGCTCCGCTACCAGTGCCATCATGAAGGCCGAGCTGGTGAAGAACCCCGGACCCCAAAGCATCATATTCGCGACATAGATGTTACGTGCTCCGTTGGATCGGTAGGTGATCATATCGACCGACGCCCCCAAGCCGTGATCATCCCTGCTGAGCAAGCCCGCATTGACCAATGATTGAACCAGTGCGGGCTGCTTCGTGCTTTCGACATCGCGTACAAGTTTGCCGGTTGTGTTTACAAGAATCTTTGCCCGGTCGGCTCCAAAAGCGTGCCCTATCTGGTAGCTGTCTTCAGCCTGATTGAAGACAATATCTCGCGCACCCCTACGAACAGTCAATCGTCCGGCGCGATGCAAGGCGAGGAGCTTTTGCGCCGTCGATATCGGACAGGGAGCGAAGTAACTCAGGAATGCACTTTCTATGTCTGTGCGGTAGTGCGCTGCCGCGTCGGGGGACAGGATTTGTGCAGCCCACCCGGCCCAAAGGTCAATCTGGGCATCCGAGAAAAGATCGACGAGGAAGTTTTCGCCTGCCTGCCCGGAGGCGTCATCGATTGCTTTGGCAAGCAAGTGCCCCGCGCGTTCGTTGACTTGTTCTTCCGTCTCGCATCCTTCATATGGCGAAAACACAGCATCCGCTTGCAACGATACTTGATGCTCTGATGCTTCCGCATGAACGGCAATTTTCACGTCCTGAAGCGAGACCTGCCCTTTGCCAGACACCTGCGTTAGCGCATCCGGTGTTAGGTGGTGTCGCTCGATCCTCATTGGAGATCGACTTTGTAAGGTCTTCAACCGCCCGGAGCGAGAACACAGTACCACGTGCCGATCATTGCCATCGGGAACAAATGTGAGTTGCCCATCCGCCTTCTCGACAAAACGACATCCTGTATCCTCTGAGAACAGCCTATTGATAACGTCATAAGCCGAGAGTGAGGCCCCAAGCACGTGCACCGTTGCGTCGGCTGCAATGTGGTCGAACGCGTCCGTACGAATGTGATTTGCGATGTAAAGCGCTCCTGACTCTGCCGGGGGGCTTGGATAAGGGTCGTGATCGGGTGAGCGACCGGTCGTGAGCAATGCTGCATCAGCAATCGTTCCCCCATCTGACCAAGTGATCTGAACCCGGCCATCGGGCAATTCTGCTATGGATTTGGCCTCGTGCGGGACAAGCCTTACCTTAATCCCTTTGACAGCGGCTGACAGACGCGTCGCCTCGAAAGCTTCCCGCAAAAACTCCCCGAAAACGGACCTCGGCAAATGACCACGTGGGTCAACCTTGCCTGCATATGCTGGCTTAGTTTCAAGCCAGCTTAAGAAGGCGCGGCGATTTCCCGGTACTAGGCATAGGCTGTCATTGGTATTATTCAGCATATAGTCTTGGCAGTCATCAGCGCGATAAGGATAGCCGGGCCCAAACTCACCAGTGCTTTCGAATATCGTGATCTGCTCAACCGGGTACTGGTCAATCAGCTGGTAGAAGGTGCTTGTGCCGGTGAACCCGCAGCCCGCGATGGCTATGTGTTTCGGTGTCATGCCAACGCCTCCAAAGCGATCCAGCCGCCCCAGATCAGGAGCACAAGGCCAGAGATTAGGTCGAGCCACCGCGTGGCGCTTTGCGTGATTTTCGACCGCGCCGTGGAGGCTGCGGTTACGAGAAAGAGCCACCAAAGCGCCGAACCCGCGAAAACCCCGAGAACCAGCACATATGCGGCACCAGGCGAGGATGCGGCAGAGGCACCGATACCTGCAACGAGCGCCACAAAGGCCAAGATGGTCATCGGGTTCGAAATCGTAAGCGCGAAGGTGGTCGCAAACGCCGGAACCAGTCCCCTCCCGCCTTTAGCGTCAGCTGGTTTTGCTTTTGCCCCAGCCCCCTTGAGGAATGCGCGAATGGACAGCGCACCGAGGATCGCAATCAACAACCCGCCGAATATCTCCAAAGGTTCGACATAGCTGACCAAAATGCCTGTTGCTGCGAGGCCCGCTGCAACCATGAATCCGTAAACAGCATCGGCGCTCGCAGCCCCCAGCCCTGAGGCCATACCGGAGGCCTTTCCATCAGCGAGTGTACGCTTGATGCATAACAGGCCAATCGGGCCCACCGGCGCTGCGACGGCCACACCGACGCCAACGCCTTTCAACAATTCTTCAATCATCTCATTCTCCATCGGCTGCAGGCGCGACGCGCATCGCCGACGTTTCTTTGTGGGTTTTCAGGGCAAAAAACGTTTCGGTGTGGTCGACCGCTGCGAGAGGCTTCACCACCTCCGCAAGGAAACTCTGCACGGCGTCCATGTCCTGCACGCGCAGCTTGAGCAGATAGGAATGCGCGCCCGAAATGTGATGCAGCTCCATCACTTCGGACCGCGCGCAGAGGGTCTCAACGGCTTCGGCCTCCCCCTCATAACCCATGTCGACCAAAACGAAGCCCGCAAGACCCGCACCAACACGGTGCGGATCAAGGGCCGCGTGCCAGCCCAGAATCGTGCCATTCGCGGCAAGCCTGCGTAGACGATCGTTGGCGGTTGAGGTCGGCACGCCCCCAGCCTCGGCTATCGCCGCACTCGACGCGCGACCGTCGCATTGAACGATTTCGCAGATTTTCCGGTCAACTGCATCCATAATCGGCCTCCACTTGGCTCCATTGGTCGAAGTCGTAACTCATACGTATTTATCTGTCAATTCCGTATTCTCACCGGACTATCAGCCAATAGATCGGAAGCAGGCCGCAAAAAAGAGGCTCTTGCCGCTAACATCACCCATTCAGATGAGAGGTGGTCGCGGAGATTCGGGCCAGTCGTTAAGATGGATCGCATGACGAAAGAAGTGATCCAGAATGAAGAAACGAAAGAACCACTTTCCAGAATCTGAAGCCAAGGTTGCGCTTGAAGCGATCCGTGAAGAGATGACGCTGGCGGAATTGTCCAAGAAGTATGGCGTGCATCCAACGCTGATCGGGACTTGGAAGCGCGCGGCGATAGAGAATATGGCGACTGCCTTTACTCGCAAAGGTTCGACACCCGAGCCAGTGAGTGCCGCTGACGTCGACAAGCTCCATTCCAAGATCGGCCAGCTTGTTGTGGAACGGGATTTTTTGGCGGACGCCTCGCATCAGTTGTTCGGGACGCGAGGCAAAAAATGGTGAACCGAGATCATGCATTAAGTCTTCGTAAACAGTGCGAACTGTTGCAGTTGTCGCGGTCACGGCTTTACTATCAGCCCGTCGGCGAGAGCGCCGAGAACCTGCGGTTCATGGAGATTATCGACAAGCAATTCCTGGAAACGCCGTGGTACGGGGCGCGTCAAATGGCCCGCCATATGAAGCGCAACAATCACCAATGTGGCCACCATCGGGTCCGGCGCTTGATGCGACTTATGCGTCTGGTTCCGATCTATCAGGAGCCCAACACAAGCAAAAGCATCCGCAGCACAAGATCTTGCTAAACCTGCTGAGAAAAGCGGTAACTGACCGCCCCAACCAAGTCTGGGGCGCAGATATCACTTACATCCCTATGCGACGTGGCTTTCTGTATCTCGTGGCGATCATGGACTGGTACAGCCGCAAGGTGCAGGCCTGGCGGCTGTCGAACAGCATGGATGCGGACTTCTGTGTGGAGGCCTTGAAAGAAGCTCTCGCCAAACACGGTAAGCCAGAGATTTTTAATACAGATCAGGGCAGCCAATTTACCAGCGGCGCTTGGATCGACGTGCTGGTCGATGCAAACATCAAGATCAGCATGGACGGCAAAGGCGCATGGCGCGACAATCGGATGATCGAACGACTCTGTCGATCCCTGAAGTATGAATGCGTCTATCTGAATGCATTCGAGACGGGTTCAGAGATGCGGGTGGGTATTGGAAAATGGCTGACCTACTACAACTCCGAACGCCCGCATTCGACGCATGGAATATTGACCCCCAATGAGGCACATGTCAGCATAACTGAACCAATGAGATTAGCAGCCTAAATGAAACTCTGATCCATCTTAGGGTCAGGACTCATAACCAATAAATGACGGTTGCGGCGAGGGCGATTGCCGAGAGGAAGACTTTGGGGCAGCGGT
>CANMYO010000018.1 GCA_947502145.1 uncultured Paracoccaceae bacterium
TAGGGTCAGGACTCATAACCAATAAATGACGGTTGCGGCGAGGGCGATTGCCGAGAGGAAGACTTTGGGGCAGCGGTCATATCGGGTTGCGACCCGTCGCCAATCCTTCAGCCTGCCGAACATGATCTCGATCCGGTTACGACGCTTGTACCGCCGCTTATCGTATTTCACGGTCCTCTTGCGTTGCTTTCGACCCGGGATGCATGGCCGTATGCCTTTGTCTTGCAGGGCTTCTCTGAACCAGTCAGCGTCATAGCCCCTGTCACCAAGTAACCAATCGACATTCGGCAGACTGCTAAGCAAAGCCCGTGCGCCGACATAGTCGCTGACCTGACCAGCCGTGACGAACAGGTTCAGCGGACGCCCCTGGCTGTCACAGACGGCATGCAGTTTGGTGTTCATACCGCCCTTGGTCCGACCAATCAGACGTCCACGCCCCCTTTTTTGACGGCCATGCTGGTCGCGGTGCGGTGGGCTTTCAAATAGGTGGCGTCGATCATGACGGTCTTTTCCTCGCCATGCTCGGCGGCCAGACCCATCATGATCTGGGCAAAGACGCCCTTGTCGCTCCATCGCTTCCAGCGATTGTACAGGGTCTTATGCGGACCATACTCCTTGGGTGCATCTCGCCAGCGTAAGCCATTGCGGTTGATGAAGATAATGCCACTCAGCACACGCCGATCATCCACACGTTGTTTGCCATGGGATTTCGGAAAGTAGGGTTCCAAACGCGCCATTTGCGCATCATCCAACCAATATAGATCGCTCATATCACCGCTCGATTTTCGACCGATGAATCACGTCACCATACGAAAATCAATGGGTCCTGACCCTA
>CANMYO010000019.1 GCA_947502145.1 uncultured Paracoccaceae bacterium
CTCGTCCTTGTGATTGTCGAGGATCGATAGCGCGCGTTCCGTGTCGTTGAATGGGATGACGATCACATCGTCCAGAGCCGCTTTTGGGGTCCCAACTGAAACAGGTACAGAGCTCGGGTTGTCAGCCGGGCCCCAATTGTCCGGCTTGGCTGTTTGACTGACTTCTGCATAGTCGTATAGCCCATGGTAGGACCCTTCGACCTTTGCTATTTTTGCACGCCCGGAAAAGGCGCGCGCTGCCTTGATGCAACTCATAACAGCCTCTGTGCCTGAGTTCACAAAGCGGATTTTTTCAAAGCTTCCGCATCGCTCAATCATCTGCTCAGCGAAGGCAACCTCTGCCTCGGTACCGACTGTGTAGGCCGTACCCAACCGAAGCTGCTGCTCAATTGCAGAGACGATGGGTGGGTATGCATGACCGTGGATGAGCGAGGCGACATTGTTTGCAAAGTCGATCCGCTCTTTGCCTTCAATGTCTGTAACAATGCACCCGCTCGCATGGCTTGCATAAATTGGATGGGGCTTTCTAAGGATTGTATTCCGGCTACACCCCCCTGGCATCACCCTCTTCGCCCGATCATAAAGTGCAGCGCTGGCTGTTTTCATTGCACTGGCTCTTTGATGAGGTGTTCGAGTTTTCCGGGTTTGCCGTTCCATGCCTCAGCGTCGGGAAGTGGCTCTTTCTGATCGGT
>CANMYO010000020.1 GCA_947502145.1 uncultured Paracoccaceae bacterium
GTAAGCGGTGCGCCGTTCACACCGGTTTGACGTAGTTCCAGGGCAGCAGTTGGTTGATATCGGTCTGTTTGTGCCCTTCGGCGATGGCGGTCAGGACGTCGGATAAATAGCCGTGAGGCTCGATCCCGTTGAGTTTGCAGGTCTCGATCAGTGACGCGATGACGGCCCAGTTTTGTGCTCCGGCATCGTGTCCTGCGAAGAGCGCGTTCTTGCGGTTGAGGGCGATGGGACGGATGGTGCGCTCGACCGGATTGTTATCGAGCTCGACACGGCCATTGCTCAGGAACAGGCATAAGCCGTCCCAGTATTTGGCGATGTATTTCAGGGCCTCTCCAGTGGGTGATTTGGCCGAGACACGGGCGCGGTTTCGGG
>CANMYO010000021.1 GCA_947502145.1 uncultured Paracoccaceae bacterium
TCTTTGATGAGGTGTTCGAGTTTTCCGGGTTTGCCGTTCCATGCCTCAGCGTCGGGAAGTGGCTCTTTCTGATCGGTAATCTGCGGCCAGGAATTGGCAAGCTCTTCGTTGATCTCCAGAAAGTGTTTCTGCTCTTCGGGCAAATCATCTTCGCTGTAAATCGCGTCGATCGGGCAAGCTTCAACGCATGCATCGCAATCGATGCATTCATCTGGGTGGATGACCAAAAAGTTTGGTCCTTCGTAGAAACAATCAAC
>CANMYO010000022.1 GCA_947502145.1 uncultured Paracoccaceae bacterium
TCAACGCATGCATCGCAATCGATGCATTCATCTGGGTGGATGACCAAAAAGTTTGGTCCTTCGTAGAAACAATCAACCGGGCAAACAGCCACACAGTCGGTGTGTTTGCAGTTGATGCAGTTGTCAGTCAGCCTCGATAGCCCGTCCCTCATTCATGACCGTTGTTATTCAAGCGTAAGCGGTACGCCGCCCCCACACTTACGGCATAGCGCCTGATCTGCGATTGAGAGGCTTCTTTGATTTGTGGGGA